>NZ_CM146340.1:0-2197500 GCF_055693685.1 Glaciecola sp. HA4-3 | reverse complement strand
AGGGGAGCCGTAGCGAAAGCGAGTGTTAACTGCGCGTAGTCTCTTGTAGGCATAGTTGCTAGGTATAGACCCGAAACCCGGTGATCTAGCCATGGGCAGGTTGAAGGTTGAGTAACATCAACTGGAGGACCGAACCGACTAACGTTGAAAAGTTAGCGGATGACTTGTGGCTGGGGGTGAAAGGCCAATCAAACCGGGAGATAGCTGGTTCTCCCCGAAATCTATTTAGGTAGAGCCTCGGACGAACACCATTGGGGGTAGAGCACTGTTAAGGCTAGGGGGTCATCCCGACTTACCAACCCTTTGCAAACTCCGAATACCGATGAGTGCTATCCGGGAGACACACGGCGGGTGCTAACGTCCGTCGTGGAGAGGGAAACAACCCAGACCGCCAGCTAAGGTCCCAAAATATTGCTAAGTGGGAAACGATGTGGGAAGGCTAAGACAGCTAGGAGGTTGGCTTAGAAGCAGCCACCCTTTAAAGAAAGCGTAATAGCTCACTAGTCGAGTCGGCCTGCGCGGAAGATGTAACGGGGCTAAGCAATATACCGAAGCTGCGGCATTATCTTAGGATAATGGGTAGGGGAGCGTTGTGTAAGTGGATGAAGGTGAACTGAGAGGTTTGCTGGACATATCACAAGTGCGAATGCTGACATGAGTAACGATAATGGGGGTGAAAAACCCCCACGCCGGAAGACCAAGGTTTCCTGTCCCATGCTAATCAGGGCAGGGTAAGTCGGCCCCTAAGGCGAGGCGGAAACGCGTAGTCGATGGGAAACAGATTAATATTTCTGTACTTATATAGTGAGTGATGGAGAGACGGAGAAGGCTAGGCTGGCATGGCGTTGGTAGTCCATGTGAAAGTGCGTAGGGCGTTTGATTAGGTAAATCCGGTCGAACATTAAACCTGAGACACGAGACGAGCTCCTACGGGAGTGAAGCAGTTGATGCCCGGCTTCCAGGAAAATCTTCTAAGCGTATTGCTATATGAACCGTACCCCAAACCAACACAGGTGGTCAGGTAGAGAATACTAAGGCGCTTGAGAGAACTCGGGTGAAGGAACTCGGCAAAATTGTACCGTAACTTCGGGAGAAGGTACGCCCCTGTCTGTGATTGGACTTGCTCCATAAGCGGCTGGGGGTCGCAGTGACTAAGGTGGCTGGGACTGTTTATTAAAAACACAGCACTGTGCTAAATCGAAAGATGACGTATACGGTGTGACACCTGCCCGGTGCCGGAAGGTTAATTGATGGGGTTAGCGTAAGCGAAGCTCTTGATCGAAGCCCCGGTAAACGGCGGCCGTAACTATAACGGTCCTAAGGTAGCGAAATTCCTTGTCGGGTAAGTTCCGACCTGCACGAATGGTGTAACCATGGCCACGCTGTCTCCACCCGAGACTCAGTGAAATTGAAATTGCTGTGAAGATGCAGTGTACCCGCACCTAGACGGAAAGACCCCGTGAACCTTTACTACAGCTTGGCACTGAACATTGACCCTACATGTGTAGGATAGGTGGGAGGCTATGAAGCATCGTCGCTAGATGGTGTGGAGCTGCCCTTGAAATACCACCCTTGTATGTTTGATGTTCTAACATTGGTCCCTTATCGGGATTGTGGACAGTGTCTGGTGGGTAGTTTGACTGGGGCGGTCTCCTCCCAAAGTGTAACGGAGGAGCACGAAGGTTGGCTAATCCTGGTCGGACATCAGGAGGTTAGTGCAATGGCATAAGCCAGCTTAACTGCGAGACAGACACGTCGAGCAGGTACGAAAGTAGGTCATAGTGATCCGGTGGTTCTGTATGGAAGGGCCATCGCTCAACGGATAAAAGGTACTCCGGGGATAACAGGCTGATACCGCCCAAGAGTTCATATCGACGGCGGTGTTTGGCACCTCGATGTCGGCTCATCACATCCTGGGGCTGAAGTCGGTCCCAAGGGTATGGCTGTTCGCCATTTAAAGTGGTACGCGAGCTGGGTTTAGAACGTCGTGAGACAGTTCGGTCCCTATCTGGTGTGGGCGTTGGATGATTGATGGGAGCTGCTCCTAGTACGAGAGGACCGGAGTGGACGAACCGCTGGTGTTCGGGTTGTTTTGCCAAAGGCATTGCCCGGTAGCTACGTTCGGAACGGATAACCGCTGAAAGCATCTAAGCGGGAAGCCGGCCCAAAGATGAGTCATCCCTAGAGATTTAATCTCTTTGAAGGGTTGTTGGAGACGACGACGTTGATAGGCAGGGTGTGGAAGCGTTGTAAGGCGTTAAGCTAACCTGTACTAATTGCCCGTAAGGCTTAACCATACAACACCTAATGCATTTAGTGTGTGGTGTGTGACAAGTAGACTAATGTGTGAGAAAGAGTAGCGACTCTGGTTGAATATTGAATGTTTATTGGCTTTTTTGAATTGACCTTTTTGTCTGGCGACAATAGCGATACGGTCCCACCTGACTCCATCTCGAACTCAGTAGTGAAACGTATTAGCGGCGATGGTAGTGTGGGGATTCCCCATGCGAGAGTAGCACATCGCCAGACTTCCCATACTAACCCGTAGCAATCGCTGCGGGTTTTTTGGTTTCTAATGTAGTCATTTTGTTAACTACATCGACATACAAACTGGCTTCTTACTACTTACTGTAATATTTTGTATACACCCACGTTATCTGATATGCCGTCCACTTTATCGTTTTTATCTTGAGACTTGCCCCTACTATATAAGACACTGTATTTAACAAAAATCTTACAATTTTGTGAGTATTTGTTAATTCGTTTTACAACTTAAATTGTGAATAGCTTTTTAAATGGGTAAAGCGCTTATTAATAATTAGAACAAGCAATGGCTTAATAGAGAATCCTTTGTTAAGCGGGTCTTACGGAGACGATACATGCATTCACATATTAAAAAGGGTATTTTCGCGAGCGCTGCGCTAGTAGCTGCACTCGGGTTAACGGCTTGTGGTGGGGGAAATGATGATCCTGCACAAGGCGGTTCGCTGGCAAATCCACCAGAACCAACTTCAGGTAATTTTGAGTTAGTTTGGTCTGATGAGTTTGAGGGCGATAGTTTAGATTTAAATAATTGGGATATTCAAATTGGTAATGGCGAATCTGAAGGCATTCCTGGTTGGGGTAATAACGAACTACAGTATTATACCGCTGATAACATCACGCTAGAAGATGGTAATTTGGTAATAACTGCTAGAGTAGGCGATTCTCCAGATCCTAATTTTACTTTTACCTCTGGCCGAATTAGAACACAAGACAAATTTGATTTTACCTATGGCCGTGTTGAAGCAAGTATCAAAGTACCTGAAGGCTTAGGTCTATGGCCAGCTTTTTGGTTACTAGGAACTGATCCATCACCTTTTGGCACTTGGGCTGCAAAAGGCGAAATTGACATAATGGAATCCTTTGGACAAGAAACTCAATTTGTCCAAACCACTGTACATTATGGTATGACATTTCCGTTAAATACTTCTTCAAGTTTCATTCGCACAGATATAGATCCAACAGAACGTTTTTATCAATATGCAGTAGAGTGGGATTCTGAGCAAATTCGCTGGTTCATTGATGGTGAACATTTCTTTACCGTATCAGCTGAGACATATTGGAATTATTATTATGAAAATAATGAAGTAGGGTTTGTTTCTGGTGAAGGTGACGCGCCATTTAATGAAAACCAACACATTATTCTAAATATGGCTGTAGGTGGTAATCCAACGGGGACTCCTAACCCAAATGACACAGAAGTATTTCCTGGCGCCATGGAAGTGGAGTACGTCAGAGTTTACCAGTGTAATTTTGGCAACCCAGATGATGGTTTAGGATGTGCTAATTCGATTGACCCTGTTAATCCATTTGTTATCACGCAAGGCGGAGACAGAACGCCTCCTCCTCAAGAAGTATCGATTGCTTCATATGAGTTATATGATGACGGTGCAAGTATTTTGTTTGCAGGCACAAACTCTGAAAGAGCACTGGATTTTGGTGTGTTTGATAATGATGGCGCTTTGGTACTATCTGAAGTTGATTCAGGTGACGCTGATAGAGGCACAGTAATTGATATTCAAACCACCGGTGGCGGTAATGTACAAATCAATGATCCAACAGGCAATACTTTCCAATTATTTGGCGTTGGTAGTGCTGGAGACCCAGCACCATATGGTGGCGAACTGATCTTCGATGTTAAAGTGGTAAGTGAAGGGACCGACACCTCTGGTAATTTGCAAATAAAGATGGATAGTGGATTCCCTGACGTTGGATGGGTTGATATTCCAATGAATACTTTACCAGCAGACGAATGGCGTCGTGTTTCAGTGAGAATGACTGATGTACTTAATACAAATATTGGTGCATTTGGTGGAGCGCCTCTTGATATCAACGAAGTCGTAAACCTAATTGTGTTTGAACCTACCACAATGGCACACTTACAAATCGATAACGTTCGGTTTACCTGTGGCACACCGCAAACTATTTCTTGTGGAATAGTGACAGTCGCTACAGTACCTGTAAATGTATTCACGGATGCTGGTATTGATGCAACGTGGGACAACGGTATTGGTGCTGCAGATAGTGGCAGTGGTTTTGCAACGTATACTGATGGTTCAAATCCTACAGGCACAAACAAAGCACAATGGATGGAAGTCACTGACGCTGAAAAAGGCGCCGCGATTGAAGTTACATTCAATGGTTCTGGTGAAACAGGTGTATGGTTCATTCAATCTAGTGGTGTAGTGAACCTTGCAGGCTACAATGCAGGTGCAATAGTGTTTGACTTACTGGTCTCTGATTATGGTGATAATACAGATGGCATGACCATGAAACTGGATTGCGTATTCCCTTGTACAAGTGGTGATCAAGCGCTTGGCGTGGTTGCTGACGGGGTATGGGAAACCATTGAAATTCCTATGTCACGTTTAATTAATGGCGGCCTAGACACGGCTAATATTAACACTGGCCTTGTATTATTCCCTACTAATCAGGCAAGCGATAACACGTTCCGTGTTGCTAATATTCGTTTCCAGCCTACCACTGACGTTGTTGAAGAAGAGCCTGAGTCAGGTATTAGTTTTAGTACTGACTTTGAAGACGCAAGTTTAACAACACCGACAATTGGTAATGGCTGGACTGGCTTTGCGACAGTATTTACACCAGCAGGTGATTTTGCATACAACTATGGTGCGTTTGAAGCGCCCAATGGTACTGGTGCATTCTCTAGCATTCAAACGGGTGAAGGTGGTGATAGCCAAGGTGCGCTGTATATGAGCGTGTTTAGTGATTATAATAATGGAGATCATACAAACGGCTCGAACAATCTTATTGAAACGCAAGTATTTAACGAGATTGAAATCAATACAGCTGATACTGGCAACTATTCAATGACATTTGATGCAAAAGCGCCTGTGGAATTTGGTATAGAGCCACCTTCAACAGCATTCGCTTTTGTTAAAACCTTAGATCCAAACAATGGATTTGCAACCACTAGTCTCATCGAAATTGATTTATCTTTGATAAACTCGAGTGAGTGGGGTTCTTATACAATTGATTTTGCAATCGATGGGGAAACACAAGCCGGTCAATTATTACAATTTGGTGTTAGAACGACTGCGTCACAAGCAGCTTCTAGTGCAGTGTTAATTGATAACGTTACTGTTGGCGCAAGTGATGGTGATTCGGGTAATGGTCCAAGTTTTACCTATACAAGCGACTTTGAATCATACACAGCGGGTGAAGGGCTCTTAGGTGATAACTGGAAAGTGTTTGGTTCAGTCTTTAACCCTGCTGGCGAAAATATAGCTGGTTATGGTCCTTTTGATGCGCCAGGAAACAGCGGAGCATTTTCTTCAATCGCCTCTGGCGAGGGTGGTGATGCTCAAGGTACTCAGTATTTAAATGTGTTTAGTGATTACAACAATGCTGATGTACACAATTCTGACAATCGACTTCAGTCTTTGGTATTTCAAGAGTTAGCCGCGATTCCATCTTCTGATACGGGTAATTATACGTTTACCTTTGATGCTAAAGCGCCAAGTGATGGCGGGATTGGTGGCGATTCTACAGCGTTTGCATTCGTTAAGACGCTCGATCCTAATAGCGGTTTTGCAACAACCTATAACGTCGAGTTAGACATGACAAACGTTAGTAATACTGATTGGGGAACCTTTACAATTGATGTCAGTATCGCACCTGAATTAGCTGGACAGATTCTCCAATTTGGTTTCTCAAATACTGCAGGAGGCTTTGAAGCTACGGGTATTTATTACGATAACCTGAGATTTGAGCCGGTAAGCGAGTAGAGAATATTGTTGGGGTAGGTAACACTGCCCCAGCACAACGAATAAGAATAACGGTTACTATTATCAACACGCATTAGTGTTAGTAGTGGTAAGCAATCAGGCATCCAAAAAGAAGGAAAAGCCATGAAAACTAGATATTCATCATTAGCGTTATTGCTAGCAGCTGCATTAGGGACAAATTTATCTACTAGTCCTGTATTTGCGCAAGATGCTGAGCCAAGCGAAGATACGCAACAAACAGAACAAGAACGCATGAAAGCTGAACAAGACATTGAAAAAATCATTGTCACTGTTGAGCGCAGAGCCCAAAGTATTCAAGATTTGGCGGGTACTGCATATGCCTTTTCAGGTGAAGAGCTTAAATCTTTAGGGGTTCAAGACCTTACTGATTTGAGCGAAAGCACACTCAGGGCTTGAAATTGGCAACAATCAAGGCAACGTAGAAGTGTGGATTCGAGGCATTGGTTCTTCGAATAATACAGAACTAGGCGATCCTGCAGCGGCAACTCACTTAGACGGTGTTTATATTCCCAGACCAACGGGTATTGGCTCGGTATTTTTCGATATCGCACGAGTCGAAGTTAACGTGGGTCCACAAGGAACATTACGTGGGCGGAACGCGACCGCAGGCTCAGTCAATATTATTCCATGGAAACCGGCCTTAGATTATTTCAATGGTATGGCCGAAGTAGAAATTGGTAATTACGACCAACGCGTTGTGACCGGCGCAGTGAATATTCCCTTGACTCAAAATACTGCTTTTCGTATCGCAGGGTCAATGCTAAAACACGACTCTTATTACAACGATGTAGGACCGTTAGAATTAGGTGTTGCCGAAGCTGCAGATAATTTAGGTTTAAGAGCCCAATATTTATGGGAAGCGAGTGACGATTTAAGTATCTTACTTGCATATGACTATGTTAGTGAAGAAGGTACTGGTTATACGGGCACTAACTTTGCAAATGCACTTGGTAATGGCATTAACCCAGATGATATTGAAGATCCTAGAGATGTAATTGCACGTGGTTTTGAACCAGTTCAGGATACAACACACTGGGGTGCTAAACTCGAAGTAGTATATGACCTTGGCGATGCTAAGATTGAATATAATGGTTCATTTAGAGACCTGTTATACGATTATGCTGCCGCGACTCCGCTTGCACCAGACTATCCAGGCGTGCTTGAGACTCTGCAGCCTTTGAACGAGAGTCTTGATAACTTTTCACGTTTTCAATTTATCACTGATTCAGAGTCAACGATTCATGAACTACGCTTGGTGTCTGATAACTTAAGCCGTTGGTATTACACAGCAGGTTTATTTTACTTCCAAGAGCGCCAGCAAACGTTTCTTGCGTCTGCCGGTGATAGAGGTGGCTTTTTCCAAGGCGCTGAATTTAACCAACCTAATACCGATACAGATTCAATCTCAGTATATGGTGATGTTACCTATGAATGGAGTTCAGATACGCGTCTAACTGCCGGCCTACGTTTTACATCTGACGAAAAAACACGCCAAGGTGTTAACGCACGGTATGCCTTCGCATTAGGTGGTTTTGATACTGCAACGGGTAATACGTTTGGTTGTTGTATGGGAGCTCGTGTTGGTACAGAAGGCTTCGAGTTTGCAGGCTTTGATAGAACGATTTATAACCCTGATCAAAATGGTGATGGAAATGTGTCAGACGATGAATTCTTAGCATTTTACTTCAATGGTATTGGGCAGTTTGGTGCTCGTGATACCTTGGACGACATATTTGCTAATGGCATAACACCAAGGTGGCTCTGAGGTGCGTCCTGAATGTACCGATACTGATTCAAATGATGGTTTAATTTGTAATGAAGACGGTACTCATTCGTTTGCGGTTCCTATCTCGCCAAACGATTCAATTACTGTTCAAGATGGCCGTATCAAGAATAGCTTCTTGGATTGGCGTTTGCGTGTTGAGCATGATTTGACAAATGACAATATGGTTTATGGTCTTTTGACTACAGGTCATAAATCAGGCGGATTTAACGACACATTCAAAGACAATGATGGGATTTCTCTGGCGCCAACATATGACGAAGAGAGTGTTACTTTGTTTGAGATTGGAAGCAAAAACGAATGGGAGTTCAATGGAATTCCTACGACGTTTAACGCCTCAGCGTTTTATTATGATTATGAAGATCAAGTATTTACTAACTTACTATCAGTTGAGCAAGCACTTGAGTTCAATAGCGGTGCTCCGGTTGATCCGCAAGATTCAGCGCCTATAGTGCTTTAGTTGTGTCATTTAGTTTTAACGCAGCAGATTCAGAAATCTATGGTATGCAATTTGATGGTAAATTTGAGCTACCACACAACATCAATCTTTCATACACCGCGTTATGGTTAGAGGCACAAATCAAGGATTCGCAAGACATCCAAGATTCGCGTTTCCAAGCTGATGTGGCGCCGGATGAGGCTGTGTTTCAATCAATTGATGGTAACCGCTTACCACGTACGCCTAAGTATCAAGTTAACTTTAAGTTATCTCAAGCGTTCGAGCTTGATAGTGGTTGGTTAGATTACGTAGTATCTGCTGGTTGGAGAGATGATCAATTCTTAACCATCTTTAACAGCGTTGACTACCAAAACCCTGACGACCCTCGTTTACGTCTGGATGATACTGTTGATGCCTATTGGACATTTGATGCTGGTATTGGTTATGCCCATGGCGACGGTGATTTAAGAATAGAAGCATTTATTAACAACATTACCGATGATGTGCGCACTGCAGCAACAATTATCACGCAGTTTGATAATACTCGCTTCTTTACGCGCCCACGAACCTTTGGTATGCGAGTTCGCTATAGCTTCTAATAGCAAAATATGATGCCTCTTGCATAAAGAGGCATCTCTTATTTTTCAATCTTTTGAGGGATTGTTTTATGGCAATAGCTAAACTTTTACATCCTTTTAGAATACTTGCGGCTTTATTGCTTGTGCTGATCAGTACCACTTTGCATGCAGAGGCAATTAAAGTAGAGATAGTTGAAAAGGACGGAGCATTTCAATTACTAAGAGGCGGCGAACCATACTATGTTAAAGGCGTGGGGATGGTCGATGCTGACTTAGAAAGAGTAGCACAAGCAGGTGCTAATTCTATTAGAACATGGTCAGTAGATTCTAATGCATTGCCCGCATTAGAGCTGTTAGACAAAGCGCATGCTCTAGGTCTTACTGTTTCTTTATGTTTGGAGTTTGCACGCGAACGACATGGCTTTGATTATAATGATGAAGCAGCCGTTGCGAAACAATTGGCGGAAACACGCGAGCGAGTTTTAAAGTATAAGGATCATCCAGCTTTACTTACGTGGATCATAGGTAACGAAGTTAATTTTGATTTTGAAAATCCAAAGGTATTTGATGCTGTCAATCAAGTGGCAGAGATGATCAAAAAACTTGATCCCAATCACCCTACAACCACAGCTCTTGCAGGTTTTGATAGAAAGGCAATGAAGGCTATTGAAGAAAGAGCCCCAGCGCTAGATTTTGTTAGTTTTCAATTGTATGGCGATCTTATTAACTTACCTAAGTACATCAAAGAATGGGGCTATGAAAAGCCTTATATGGTGACAGAATGGGGTTCAGTTGGACACTGGGAGGTTTTTCAGACGCAATGGGGCGCACCTGTTGAACAAACCAGTTCAGAAAAGGCCGCAAATTACGCTAAAAGCTTTGTTGAAGTCATTCAGCCATTTCAAGACCAAGTGATTGGTAACTATGTTTTCTTGTGGGGACAAAAACAAGAAAAAACACCTACATGGTATGGAATGTTCCTAGAAACAGGCGAGCGAACTGAAGCGTCTGATATCATGCATCGAATTTGGAATGGCGTGTGGCCTGAAAATCGTTCTCCACGCATGAGTCCAATCGTTCTGGATAAAAAGAGACCTTTTGACAATGTATTTTTGTTCTCTGGAGAGGAATATGAAGCGGCTCTTAAGGTGCTAGAACCAGATGACGAAGATGTTAGAGTAACGTGGGAGATTCGCAAAGAAAGCACAGCAACTGAGGTAGGTGGTGACGCTGAATATGTTCCTCCGGTGATTGATGGTCTAATTCTTAAAAACAAAGGTCAATCGATTAAACTAAAAGCACCAGAAGAACTATAGGTGCATATAGGTTGTTTGCTTATGCATTTGATGGCAGTGGAAACGCGGCTCATGCAAACTTTCCATTTTATGTGAAATAAACTGCTGGGAGTGATTTTTTTGAAGAAAGCCGGCAATATCGATGTGTATTGCCGGCTTTTTATTTTACTATTGTATAGACAATTTCTACACAAAGACGCCGAGTTAATGCGCAACGCTTTACAATGACAACAATTTATAGTGGCCGTGAAATATGCAATGGATGTGGATACCCTTTGCGCACTTGCCTGTGTTTGCATATTTCTCGATTAAGTTTGCCGGTAAATGTTTCAGTCATCCAACACCCTAAAGAAAAACATCACGCTAAAAACACTTTACGTTTAGCAAGATTAGTAAGCCCTGAAATTGAGGTTGTGTTAAGTGATGATCTAAAAGGGATGAGTTTACTTGAGAAGTGTTGCCAAGAAGGTTCAATTTTGATGTTTCCCAACCTTAATAGTGAGCTATTGAGTCAATTTTCGCCCAGTCCGCTGAAACGTGATTTATCAGTAAAACGTCTTGTCTTTATCGATGCTAGTTGGAGACAAGCATTTGGTATTTATCAGCGTTTTAAATGGCTACAGTCTTTAAAGAGCATTGAGTTACCTAGTGACATACAAAAACAATATCAAATCAGGCGCGCGAAAAAGTCGTTTCAATTGTCCACCATAGAATCATTATCAATAACGCTCAATTATTTGTATAACACACCATCACAGCCATTTTTTGATGTTCTAAATGGTTTGGTTGAACATTGGCAAAAGTATAATCATTCTAAATAGAATACTTAAGCGTATATTTGTATATATTGGTATAAAGAAGCCGTTTGAATAATTGCCGACTGAACTATTTTTTTTAATCATGATCAAGTAGTATTCATCCTCCAAAAAATTTAGTATAGGAATATGTATAAATGGGTGATAATACTGAGTTCAAAGAAGTGTTTAATTGGTGGTATTTATTAGGCATTGTCTTGGCGCTAGTCGCATTTCCTTTGCTTCACATTATCGCATGGACAGTTAAAACGCTTTTGTTTTAAATAATACTTACTCAAACACATATAAGGGTTTAATGTGTCACACGAACAAATAATAAAAGACGCCGTCACGACAATATCAGATTATCCTAAACCGGGAATAATGTTCAGAGACGTTACCAGCGTTCTACAGCAACCAAGAGCGTTTCAAGCATGTATTGATTTACTTAAGGCACAATATGCAGATGTGCATTTTGATAAAGTCGTTGGTACTGAGGCGAGAGGTTTTTTGTTTGGTGCGCCTTTAGCACTTGAATTGGGTGTTGGCTTTGTGCCCGTCAGAAAGCCCAAGAAACTGCCTCGTGAAGTCATATCTGAATCATATGAGCTAGAATATGGAACCGATGAGCTTGAAATTCATAAAGACGCGATAAGTCCAGGTGACAAAGTTTTGATGATTGACGATTTACTTGCAACAGGCGGAACCATGATAGCCACAGCCAAGCTGATAAGGCGACTAGGTGGCGTGGTTGAACATGCAGGTTTTATTATTTCATTGCCTGATATTGGTGGTGAAGCAAAGCTAAAAGAAGCAGACATTAAACCTTATTGTGTATGCGAATTTGAAGGGGATTAGATAACACATGAGTTATCAGGTGCTAGCACGTAAATTTAGACCACAGACTTTTTCTGAGCTTGTGGGGCAGCAACATGTTGTAGATGCAATTACAAATGCACTAGAAAACGACAAATTGCATCATGCATATCTATTTACAGGCACCCGAGGCGTTGGTAAAACCACCATCGCGCGAATATTCTCAAAAAGTCTTAATTGTGAAGAAGGGCAAAGTGCGAACCCTTGTGGCAAGTGTTCAACTTGCGTGGACATCAGCGAAGGGCGTTATGTAGATTTACTAGAAATAGACGCCGCTTCAAGGACAAAAGTCGAAGATACACGAGAGCTTTTAGATAATGTTCAATACAGACCTACTCGTGGTAAATATAAAGTTTATTTGATAGATGAAGTACATATGCTGTCAAAGCACAGTTTTAATGCTTTACTTAAGACCCTCGAAGAGCCACCTGAGCATGTCAAGTTTCTGTTAGCAACGACGGATCCCCAAAAGTTACCGGTTACCATATTATCTAGGTGTTTGCAGTTTAGTCTCAAGGCTTTGACCAAAGAACAAATATCTGGTCACCTTTCTCATATTTTAACACATGAGAACATAGCGTTTGATACACTTGCGATAGAACAAATAGCAAAAGCTGCACAAGGAAGTATTCGTGACAGTTTAAGCTTAACAGACCAAGCAATTGCGCAAGGTAATAACAATGTAAGTACTACAATTGTTGCGTCTATGCTGGGCTTGTTAGATAAGCATCTAGTTCTTAAATTGGCGGCTAGTATTGTTAAGCGTGATGACAAGCAAGCAATGACGCTTTTGGATGATATGTGCGCTATCTCACCCGATTATAGCCAAATTTTGAGCCAACTTATTGCGCTATTTCATCAAATAGCCCTAACACAAGTAGTGCCAGAAGCTTGCAAGCTTGATAGTGATTCGCCTAAAGGTATATTTACTTTGGCAAAGACAATGGCGAAAGAGCATGTCCAAATTCTTTATCAAATTGGGATAAATGGTCAGCGCGATTTACCTGTATCACCCGATGCTCGGATGGGACTGCAAATGACGATTTTGCGGATGTTAGCATTTACGCCAGCACAAAAAATAGATCTTGATATTGAGTCTTTAAAAAGTGAACAGCATTCTCAACTTGACGAGCCAATATTTGATAACTCTCATTCAGCGCCTGCGCCAACCTCATCAGTACAAACGACTTCTGAACCTACAACCGCAGTGCCTAAACCAGTTGAGCCTAAACCAGTTGAGCAGATGCCGGTTGAGCAGATGCCGGTTGAGCAGATGCCAGTGGAATCTTCGCCAGAAGAACCAGCGCAGACAACGCCGCGATCATCAACAATAGAAGAGCCAAGTGCACAACATGCTCCTATTAAGCAGCAAAGTAGTGATCTTGATGATAATAGTCAGGCAGTTCCTGATACCTTGTCGACGTCATCAGTGATTGATGAAACGGTAATCCAAGAACCAGAAGGTGGGCCTAATTTAAGTTTAATTGATGAATTTGATTTGCAGCAAATGTCACAAACAGATTCGCAAGACCAAGAGTTTGCTAATTCTGATATGGGGGATGAGCAACATGTCAATGAGGTACAGGGCGACCAACAACTAGCAAATCAGCAAAGCAATACTTTTGATTTAATAAATCGTTTAAATACCCTACAGCAAACACAAGAGAAGGAAACCGATCCTTCAAAAAAGTCTGAAGCAGCACCTGATACTGTCCAAGCGGCAGGTGTTGAAACACCTCAAACGCTTGAACAACAGTTTGCTGAGTGTACCGAGTCTATTAATCCTTTTCTTGATAATGGTGAAAAACTGACAAAAGCGGCTCAGATTGACGCTTGGAGTAAATTCGTTGATACAACTGGCTTAGGCGCATTTTCACGTCAATTGCTTTTAAATACGCGATGTGAGCAGCTAAACAAGGATTTGACGCTAAGACTGGCTAGCAAAAATCAACATATGGCTGAAAGTGCTGCGATTAAAGCTGTTGAAAACACATTGAGCGAAATGTTACAAGAGCCGTGTTCTATTAACCTCACAATTGAAGGCGAGGTCAATAATACGCCTTTTGAACTGCAAACAAAGATTGATCAAATGCGACAAGCACATGCGCAAAATGTGGTTAATACAGACGAAAACATTCAAGAATTGATTTTAGCGTTTGACGCAAATGTCGTTGAAAATAGTGTAAGACCCCGATAAATCACAAATAGTTTTTAATCTTATAAGAGGTATATATGTTTAAAGGTGGAATGGGCAATATGATGAAACAAGCCCAGCAAATGCAAGCAAAAATGCAAAAAGCTCAAGAAGAATTAGCTTCAATGGAAGTTATAGGTGAGTCAGGCGCTGGTATGGTAAAAGTAACCATGACGTGTAACCACAATGTCAGGCGCGTTGTAGTGGATGAGTCTCTAGTTGGTGAAGACAAAGAAATGTTAGAAGACCTCACTGCTGCGGCTTTTAATGATGCCGTAAGAAGAGTACAAGAAACTACCCAGGAAAAAATGGGCGACGTTACCGGTGGGATGGGATTGCCACCAGGCTTTAAGATGCCATTTTAAGGGCTTTTATGATTTTTAGTCCGTTGATTGATGAGCTCATTTCAGCATTCAAGGTGTTACCTTAGTGTGGGTGCAAAAAGCGCACAGCGAATGGCTTTTACGCTACTTGAACGAAATCGAGAAGGTGCGCTTAAACTCAGTGATGCTTTGCATCAAGCCATGGAGCATATCAATAACTGTCAACAATGCCGAACGTTCACAGAGGACACTTTGTGCAATATTTGCAGTAGCGAGAAACGCAAACTTAATAAAAAAATTTGTGTCGTTGAGTCACCTCAAGACGTCCTTGCTATAGAGCAAACGGCGTTATTTCAAGGAACATACTTTGTGTTAATGGGGCATTTGTCACCAATTGATGGGATTGGTCCAAATGAGATTGGTTTAGATGTGCTTGCCCAACGACTTAGCCAAGAAGATATAGAAGAAGTGATTTTGGCAACTAATCCCACTGTAGAAGGTGAAGCAACGGCACACTATATTTCTCAAATATGTAAAAAACAAAATATTGATGCAACTCGTATCGCTCATGGTGTCCCCGTTGGCGGCGAGCTAGAATTTATCGATGGTAATACATTAACCCACGCTTTTAGCGGTCGACGTATTTTTTAAAAATTCTTTGTTTTTTGCTATTGAAATCCATTCAATAGCCCTCAAATCTAGACCCAAGTATTTCAATAGCAATTGACAAAGGAGATCCTTGGCTATGGCTGAGACTGTCCAACACGAAACACATGGGTTCCAAACCGAAGTAAAACAACTTCTTCAACTAATGATTCACTCTTTGTATTCAAATAAAGAGATATTCTTACGTGAACTAGTATCAAACGCTGCTGACGCCGCAGATAAGCTTCGTTTTAAAGCATTATCAGATAACGCTCTATACGAAGGTGATGGCGAATTACAAGTTAGGCTTAGTGTTGATAAAGACGCTGGCACACTAACTGTTACCGATAACGGTATTGGCATGAATAAAGAAGATGTCATTAAAAACCTTGGTACTATTGCTAAGTCAGGTACAAAAGACTTCTTCAGCCAGTTATCAGGTGATCAAGCAAAAGATTCTCAGCTAATTGGTCAGTTTGGTGTTGGCTTTTATTCTGCATTTATTGTGGCCGACAAAGTAACCGTCAATACTCGTGCAGCTGGCTCTTCAGCCTCTGAGGGTGTTCAATGGGTATCAGCTGGCGAGGGAGACTTTGCGGTAGCAGATATAGAAAAGGAAACAAGAGGTACCGAGATTATTTTACATCTTAAAGAGGATGAAAAAGAATTTTTGGATGATTGGCGCCTACGTTCTATTATCTCAAAATATTCAGACCATATCAGCATTCCTGTTCAGATGTTCAAAGAAGAAGTTCCTGAAAGTGACGGGCCTGATGGCGAAAAGACTCCAGCTATTCCAGCATCATGGGAATCGGTAAACAAAGCTACGGCTTTATGGACACGTGACAAATCAGATATTTCCAAAGAAGAATATCAAGAATTCTACAAACACGTGTCGCACGATTATGCTGAGCCTTTGACTTGGTCTCATAATAAGGTAGAAGGTAAAACAGAATATACCAGTTTATTATATATTCCATCTAAAGCCCCATTTGATTTGTGGAACAGAGAACAGAAAAGTGGTTTAAAATTATACGTTCAACGCGTCTTCATTATGGATGATGCTGAACAATTTATGCCAACTTATCTTCGTTTTGTAAAAGGTTTATTGGATTCAAATGATTTACCTTTGAACGTATCTCGTGAAATTTTACAAGACAACAAAATCACTCAAGCCATCCGTCAAGGGTGTACTAAACGTGTTTTAGGTATGCTTGAAAAAATGGCAAAGAATGATGCTCAAAACTATCAAACTTTCTATGCGGAGTTTGGTAACGTGCTTAAAGAGGGCCCTGCTGAAGATTTCGCAAACAAAGAAAAAATTGCAGGCCTACTGCGTTTTGCGTCTACTCATAACGAATCAAACGAGCAGACAGTATCCTTAGCTGATTACATTGACAGAATGAAAGACGAGCAAGAGAAAATCTTTTATGTGACAGCAGATTCATATCAGGCTGCGCGCACAAGTCCTCATTTAGAAGTGTTTAGAAAGAAAGGGATAGAAGTATTATTGTTGGGTGAGCGAGTGGACGAATGGCTCATGTCTCATCTTACGGAGTTTAATGAGAAGCAGTTCCAATCAGTTGCAGGCGCTGATGTTGATTTGAGTAGCTTAGATGATGAAGAGTCTAAAAAAGCAAAAGAAGAAGCTGAAAAAGAAGTCGAAGGTGTGCTTGAGCGTATGAAAACTGCCCTTGGCGAAAAAGTTGAGTCAGTTAAGTTTACGCATCGTTTGACAGACTCTCCTGCATGTATTGTTGCAACTGATGGCGGAATGACGACACAGATGGCTAAATTGATGCAAGCGGCCGGTCAAGCAGTCCCAGAACCAACTTATAACTTTGAGCTTAATCCAGAGCATGAGTTGGTTAAATTAGTAGCTGATGTTCAAGATGAGGAGCAATTTGGTCGTTGGACTAATGTTCTGTTTGATCAAGCTGCACTATCTGAGCAAGGTAGTTTAAAGGAGCCTGCTAGCTTCGTTAAAAATTTAAATGAATTATTGACGGCATTGGCAAAATAAACCACATATAGTGTTTGTGAAAGCCCACCTTATAGGTGGGCTTTTTGTTGCAGTTAAGGAACTTAATGTTGAGCAATAGTATTGTTTTTGCCGCAGACAATTGAGCCATCTTTATTTTTGTTATCTTGTTAGGCTAAAGTATGAACAAAATTAAGCATTTGTTCTTGTTAACTTTCTTTCATCACTGTAAAGTTTGTGCAAATTATTTTTGATAACCATAATTAATGTTGGAGGCGCTCAATGCGTATTATTCTTCTTGGTGCCCACAGGTGCTGGAAAAGGAACTCAAGCTCAATTCTTAATGAATAAATTTGGTATTCCTCAAATCTCAACAGGGGACATGTTGCGCTCTGCAATTAAAGCGGGTACCGAAATGGGATTAGCAGCCAAAAAAGTCATGGATGCTGGGCAATTAGTATCTGATGATATTATTATTGGTTTAGTAAAAGAAAGAATCGCACAAGAAGACTGTGCCAATGGCTTTTTGCTAGACGGTTTTCCTCGCACTATTCCTCAAGCAGATGCAATGAAAGATTCAGGCGTTAGCGTCGATTATTGTATTGAATTTGACGTACCTGACGATGTAATCGTCGATAGAATGGGAGGGCGTCGTGTACACCCTGCGTCTGGCCGTGTATATCACGTTGTTTACAACCCGCCTAAGGTAGAGGGTAAAGATGATGTCACCGGGGAAGATTTACTTATCCGTGATGATGATAAAGAAGATACTGTAAGAGACCGTTTAGGTGTATATCACACCCAAACAAAGCCTTTAGTTGATTACTATAACCAAGCGGCCAAAGAAGGTTTGTGTGAATATTTCAAGCTTGATGGTACAAAGCCGGTTGAGCGAATAAGTGCTCAGCTTGAGGTGCTTTTAGCGTAAACTTTACAATATTTAACGCACTGTAATAGTCAACAGCCATTCATTTTGAATGGCTGTTTGCGTTTTAGGTAAGACCTTTATTTATGGCGTTAGCTTCAATAATCATATCGGCGGCTTTTTCAGCAATCATAATGGTAGGTGCGTTTGTGTTGCCCCCAATAATATTGGGCATAACAGATGCATCTACTATTCTTAAGCGTTCAATCCCAAAGACCTGCAAACTTGAAGAAACAACGGCGTTAACATCGTTTTGAGCTCCCATCTTACATGTGCCAACAGGATGATATAAGGTTTCTGCATGTTCTCTTAAATATTGGATAATGTCTTCGTCAGATTCAATATCATTACTTGGGAAGTATGGACTTGCTCCCTTACTCAGTGGCTCAGTTTGCGCAATTTTGCGCGACCATTTATAGCCAAAAATCATTGGTGCTAAATCTCTTTCGTCACTAAGGTAGTTGGGTTTAATTGCCAATTTAAAGCCACTAGGGGATTCACTGTCAGCAAGCAAATCAATGTGGCCTTTGCTGTGGGGATATAAGTTACAAAAATGAAATGTAAAGCCATGGCCATGTACTATCTTGCGTCCGTGATCAATTAACATTGCGGGCAAAAAATGTATCTGAACATCTGGCGCTGATAAGTCAGGCGATGATTTCAAAAAACCTGCACCTTCCGCAACATTTGAAGTAAACATTCCTTTTTTATGCTTAAAGTATTGATAAGGTGCCATAGCATTCTTAAGTAGGCCCAATACGCTGAAGCCGTAAGATGTCAGACTATTTTGTTTGTATACAATCGTAGCATCTAAATGATCTTGCAAGTTTTGTCCAACACCAGGTAAATCTTTTATTACCTTTATGCCTAGGGCCTCTAAAGAGTCTTTATCTCCGATTCCCGATTGCATCAATATTTGGGGAGAGTTAATTGCCCCTGCGCTAAGAATGACTTCTTTTGATGCTAAGATTGATGAGGCTTTATTATCTATTCTAGCTCTGACACCACATGCCTTATTGCCTTCAATGATGATACTATCGACCATTGCTTGCGTGATGATTGTTAAATTGTTACGGGCTTTGATTTCATCGTTTAAAAAACCCTTTGCAGTTGAGCAACGAGAACCGTTATCTTGCGTTACTTGATAAATGCCAACACCTTCTTGGCTTACTCCATTGAAATCATTATTTTCATAATAACCATTGGCAATACTAGCCTGCACATAGTCTAAGGTTAGTGGGTTAATATGCTTAAGATCAGAAACCGAGAGTGGCCCATCGGCACCATGTAAAGTAGAAATTCCGCGTGTGTTGTTTTCACTTTTGCGAAAATAAGGTAGCACTTCATTCCAGCTCCATCCTTCACACCCATCGTTGGCCCACTGGTCAAAATTATCAGGGACGCCTCGAATGTAACACATTGCATTGATTGAACTGCTGCCTCCCAGCGTTTTACCTCTAGGCCAATACATTTGACGATTATTCATGTGTTGTTCACTGTCAGTTTCATAACGCCAGTTAATCGACTTAACATGATTGATTAGCGATAAACCAAACGGTATATGAATAGCGGGACTTGTATCTTTCACGCCTGCCTCTAACAGACAAACGCTTATGGAAGGATCTTCAGACAAACGATTTGCTAGCACACAACCAGCTGATCCACCGCCTACGATAAGGTAATCGAAGCTTTGCAATGTAGTAGTTTCCTAAATGGGAATTTTGTCATTAAATATGCCACAATTATCTCGCTAAAGGCAGTGATTTTATCGCCAATCTAACTCAATCATCAATTTTTCATTGTCATCATGTGAGCCGCACATTTCATCATAAGGTGTGCTTTGCTTAAGCCATACTTTATTAAAATGTGAACCTGATAAGCGGTCTTTAATTTCGCTTAAGGAATTAAAGCTTGTCGAGTCTTTATAGTTATCTCGTACTATTTCTCTATTCGCATTTTGCTCGATACTTGCGATGTATTTGCCGCCTTCGATGGATTCAATGTATAGATTCATGTGATGCCTCTAGTAAGTTAAAAAACGATCAACATGATTTAAACAACTACAAGATTAATTAAGATCAGACTTTCCACCACATGTTTTTGCAAATGATGAAACCATTGTTTACAAGCTGCTCTTTTAACACCACTCTATCTTCTAAATTCAAAAAATCTCCAATACTGCAGCGTTTGTTACCTTGTGCGATAGTTATTTTGGGCAATTCCCAATCATTTGGCGTTTGGGTGTAGTACACATCTGTAAGTTCACGCGAGAATTGTTCAAAGGATCTACCTTTACGGTAGCCGCTTGAAATTGTAATCAGCTTATCGTCAATTTGAATCACTTGTTTGTGATAAGTAGAAATTGAGACTCGATACAAAAGATATGCAAACAGCCCTAGCTCTAATCCTGCAAATGGTAAAACTACCCAAGCACCAACAAACGTCCAAGCTAAGGCAATAATCATCACAACGACAGTCATAGCAATTATTACCAATTTTGTTTGCTGCCATGTAGCTGAACGATTAGGTGACAGTACAATAGTGATGCCATTTGCTGAATCTAGAGTTTCAACCATGTCTTTCCTATTAATATAATGTGTCTATGGTGCATCACTAATTGCCTTTCAATTGAGTAATTGGCAATTAATGGTTCCTACTGGGATAATTTTTCGTATAGTGTTGGTAAGTTTAGGTTTAACCTCTTTTAGGTATCATTATTGTTAACGCAAAGTTATAAATTTATCAAGCGTCACCCTATAAAAATAAGCTTGGTTATTGTATGGATATGCTTACTTTTCGCCACGCATCAAGTGCATTTGGTCTCTCAATATGGTGCTTTTGTCTTCCTTGGTATCATCGGTGCAATTTTTGCAAATGCAACCGGGGCCGGTGGTGGCGTTGTATTTGTTCCTTTTTTCAATCAACTAGACTTATCTAACGAAACCATTATCGCCACTAGTTTTGCGATACAGTGCTGTGGTATGACAGCAGGAGCGATTACTTGGTATCAGCACTATCAGCGAATAAAGCCCTCATCACTTGACTGGCACATTTTGCCTAAATCATTGCCTTGGCTAATTTGTTTTTCAATCGCTGGCATTTGGATTGCGCAATTTATATTTGGCGAATATACCGAACGTGTTCAAGATGGTTTGCACTTATATTTTGGCCTTTTTTCAATTTTATTAGCATTATTGATTTACGCTTCAACCGGACTAAGTAAACGAGAACATTTTAAACAAACGCTGCTAACAATAGATATAATTGCACTATGTGTTATCGGTTTGCTTGGCGGCGTGATAACGGCTTGGTTGTCAGTTGGGGTAGGAGAGCTTGTTGCTGTCTATCTGATATTACGCGGCTTTAATATCAGTTGTGCTATTGCTATAGCGGTTATTTTAACTGCATTTAGCGTCCACAGCGCTATTTATTATCATTTATTTGTATCACAAGCCGTTTATTGGCAAGTCGTGCTCTTTGCGGGTGCTGGCGCTATAATTGGCGGCGTTATCGCCAAAACTATTGTGTTATATTTTTCACCAGTAAAATTAAAAATATTTTTTGCTAGCTGGGTACTGTTTATGGGGTTTGCCAGTTTACCGCTGTGGTAATGTGACAAACCCCTGTCAGTATTTATATAAATTGGGTATAGATAGCAAATAGCACAAGAATGATAAATCCTATTGCCATTCTTTGGGTCATAGTGGCCGCATTTGCATCAGCATCCCTGTTAATTGACGGTGCTTTGTTACTAAACACAGCTATGCTTTTTGTGAATAAGCCTGAAATATTCAGGTATATTGCCAATAATCTTTTACCAGTGCTTGGCAGGAGCTTTCGATATAAAAATTCTATATCTAAATTAACCGAACGCAATTCTGGCGGATAAAGCCCTTGTTTGTTTAACCAAACGAAAGCCAGCGCTGAGAAAAATAGCAATTGCAATTGTGTCAGTGTGTGCGTTAGATCATAAGGTTGATAGCTATTGTCCCAAGGCAATAATTGATAAAGCAAATGCGGATAACTACCAATAACAATACATAACACCGACGCTAGCCCCATTGCGATTAACATATTAGTGGGTGCTTCTTTGGGACGAAGTCCCGAGTCGTGCGCAAAAAAGGCGAAAAATGGTATTTTAATTCCAGCGTGATGGAATACTCCTGCGGAGGCAAACAGTAGCATTAGCCATAGATATTCATGTCCTGCTTCAATCATAGCAGCCATGACCATACTTTTACTTACAAAACCGCTAAACAAGGGGAAGGCTGATATAGAGGCGGCGCCTACTATACAAAATAAGGTCGTTTTAGGCATGGTTTTGTGAAGACCTCCTAAGTTAGAACCATTAACATGGCCCACTCGTGTTAGTACGGCCCCCATTGTCATAAATAATAGTCCTTTAAAAATGACATCATTAAAAGCATGAGCGACTGCGCCATTGAGTGCTAGCGCCGTACCGATGCCGATTCCGCATACCATAAAGCCTAATTGATTGATTAAACTATATGCTAATACTTTTCTAAGATCGTTTTCGATAACGGCGTAAAAAATAGGGAAGCATGTCATCGCTGCTCCAATATACACTAGTGCATCTTCACCAGGAAAGGTTCTAGCTAGCATATAAATCGCCACTTTAGTGGTAAAAGCAGATAAGAATACAGTACCAACGGGCGTAGCTTCAGGGTATGCATCGGTAAGCCAAGTATGCAGAAAAGGGAATGCGGCTTTAATCCCAAACGCGATTAAAAAGAAATAAGAAGCAATACTTCCTAAACCGATATACGTAATATCAATACTTCCTGTTTGCGCATAATGAAAAATCAGTCCAATTAACAACAAAACACCAGAGAGGACTTGAATGATAAGATACCTTACTCCAGCCCCTTGTGCTGCTTTTGTGCGGCGTGCAAACACTAAAAATGCTGACGTTAAGGCAAGTAACTCCCAAAAAACAAAAAGGGTTAAAAAGTCGCCCGCGAACACAGCTCCAATGGCACTGCCAGCATAGGCTAAACCTGCAACAAATTGCACTCTATCTTTCAAGTGTAAGGCATAAATAAGACATAAAAAGCAGGCAATATGAAACAAATAACCAAACAATAGACTTAGTCGATCAACTTCAACTAATTGGAGTTCAAATATATGCAAATTAATTGAGATATTTGAGTAATCGTTTGCTAAAAAAAGATACAGTCCGTTTATCAATGGAACAAGCACTAATGCATATCGCCATTTCATTGGCATCAATAAAGCAAGTAAAGCAGCTATAAAGAAGGGTGCAAACATAGGAATGGAATAGCTCATGGTTGCTCCTGCTCATCTTCCCTTTGATCATAGTAATGCTCGTTTTTCATTAAAAACAAGCGCATGAGTTTGGCTAAAACAACTAAGACTACACAGGCAATGAAACCATAAATAGCGTAAAAGGCCGGTATTTCTTCAAAATAAACGTAGTGATGGCGATGAACAAGAAAGTCTATCAAGACCAAAGCTATGCATAAGGCGTAGAACACGTAAAGAATAGCACTGACATTTTTGGGCTTATCAAAAAAGCCTTAGCGCTTCGCTCAAATTGCTTGCGTCATTGTCATGATGTTCATCTTGTAGGTGATTATTCATAACGCGTTCCTAAGAAGTTAATGATAACGAAAGTTGATAAAACAACGATGGGTCAAAAAATAAATACAAGGTAATAATGCTTGGTATTGCCATCCCGATTAAGCAAGCTACGGGGGCTTCTTTCACCTTAGTGTATTGTGTATTTTTAATAAAAAACGCGCGCATAGGAATGCTAAACAAATAGTAAGTGTTAAGTAATGAGCTAATTGTTAATGCCGCTAGCACCGCCCACATTGTCATTGCATGATTTTCAAGTCCAAGAGCACCTGATAGCAAATACCACTTGCTCCACATACCTCCAAACAATGGTATACCTAAGATACTTAGCGTGCCTATGGTAAATACAATAAACGTAAAGGGCATCGCTCGGCCCATTCCATCTAAGTCACTAACTGCTTTTTTGTGCATTGTGACTAAAATAGCGCCGGCGGCAAAAAATAAAGCAATCTTGCCAAAGGCGTGCATCGCAATATGTAAACTAGCACCAATTACAGCGTCTCGCGTGACCATAAGCGCACCTAAGACAATATAGCTAAGTTGGCTGATTGTTGAATACGCGAGTCTTTCTTTGATGTTGTCCTTTGTCAGTGCAACAAATGACGCTAGTACGATCGTAATAAGCGGTAACCACAAAAGAATTTGATTGGCACCAGAGCGGCTAATAAAGTCAGTACCGAATATAAACACGACAACTTTTACAACAGTAAACACGCCAGCTTTGACGACTGCAACCGCGTGTAGTAAAGCGCTAACTGGTGTTGGCGCCACCATTGCAGATGGTAACCATTTGTGCAATGGCATGATACCCGCCTTCCCAATGCCTAATATGAACAAAAGTAGCAGTGGTAATACCCAAGATGGGTCTAAGCTTCCTTCTAAAATTCCACCTTGGACAAATTCTAAGTTACCGGCAACAAAATAGACGGTGATCATCGCAGGTAAGAAAAACAAAATAGATGAACCCATCAATATTAAAATATAGTTTCGGCCACCTTTTTTGGCTTCTTTGGTGCCTGCATGAGTGACCAAAGGGTAGGTAGAGACAGTTAAGAATTCATAAAAGATAAAGAGTGTAAATAGATTCTCGGAAAACGCGACTGCCATTACGCCTGAAATGGCAACAGCAAAAAAAGCAAAGAATCGAGTTTGATTCTTTTCATGATGAGCGCGCATATAACCAATAGCGTAAATCGACGTGGCTATCCATAACGTACTTGCAATAAGTGCGAACATGATGCCAAAACTATTGAGTGCAAACGAAATCGAAAGACCATCAATTGGTTCTGCAAATACAAAACCAATCTGATTAGCCAAATCTAAATTGCGAAACAGCCATATGTTGACAATAAGCAATAGAATTGCACATGTAAGAGTAGTTGCCTCTCGAAGGTTAGGCTGTTTTCCAAGTTGTGATATGACCACCGCACCGATCAGTGGGATAATCATTGTCGCCATTAAGCCATGGGTGAGTTCAAACATCAATATTCCTTACTTCGATGGCGAGACACTAATATTACTATCAAGCAAAGCACTGGCGATATTTGATGCGGCTTGATAAGGTAATTCAGTATAAAGACCAAAATAAAGACAGGCGATAGCACCCATCCACAACGCAATAGCCATACTTTTGGGCACTTTTGCGATACTATTGTCGCCACTCTCTACGCCATGAATGACCATTTTTGCTTTGGGTAGAAAAAACATAGTTTCTACAATTTTCCACACATATAAAATAGCTAAAACTGAACCACTAACTATTGCAACAACGACCAAATAGTTGGTGCTTGAAATAGCAGCTTCTAATAAATACCATTTAGTAACAAAGCCGGCAGTACCCGGCACGCCAATTAAACTCAAACCTGCAATGACTATGGCCATAAACGTCCATGGCATATCTTTACCAAAACCTTTTAACTGAGATAAAGTGGTAGTGTTTGCACGATATAGGATAACGCCCGCGCCCATAAAAAGAGTCGCTTTGATAATTGCATGATTAAACAAATGAAGAACAGATGCGGTAAGCCCACTTTGATTAAGTAAAGCGATGCCAATAATGATATAGCCAATTTGGGCAACACTTGAAAAGGCTAATAAACGTTTAAGCTCAACCTGCTGCCAAGCTCGATACGAACCATAAATAACGCCCACACAACCTAATACAAGTAATAATTGAGGGAGTAACAATGCTTGCCAGTATGTAATTGGGTATAAATCAAATAGCACTCTTAACAGCGCATAAATAGATACTTTTGTTGCGGTTGCAGATAAAAATATACTGACAACAGAAGGGGCATGTGAATATGCGTTAGGAAGCCAACTATGCAAAGGAAACACTGCTGCTTTAAGCGCTATTCCTAATATGATAAAGATGAAACCAGTCATCACCAGTTGCATTTGAGCAAAATTCTCAAAACGAAGTGCAATGTCTGCGATATTTAAACTACCAGATGCCGCGAACAAAAAGCCTACACCGATAAGAAAGAATGTTGCGCCAATAGTGCCTAAAATCAAATAAGAGAATGATGCACTAAGTGCTTTTCTAGAGCGTCCCATACTAATCAGGGCATAGCTGGACAATGACGAGATTTCTAGAAATACAAATAGATTAAAAATATCTCCAGTTAGTGCAATACCTAGTAAACCAAGCAAGCATAATTGAATCGCCGCATAAAATAATCCATAACTATTTTTATCAATTTCTTTTGGGACGCTGGAAAATGCAAATATACTCGTGGCCACAGCAACTGCGCTAATAATTAGCGCAATAAATGCATTAAGAGAATCAATTTTATATTCAATTCCCCAAGGAGGACGCCATCCCCCCAATTCATAAATGACGTGGGAGCCATCGATGACTTGATACAAAATAATAAACGATAAAACAAAACTGCAGACTGATACAAAAAGGGTTAATAACCATGTAATCGAATGGTGTTTAAAAAT
Source organism: Glaciecola sp. HA4-3 (assembly GCF_055693685.1). NCBI lineage: Bacteria > Pseudomonadati > Pseudomonadota > Gammaproteobacteria > Alteromonadales > Alteromonadaceae > Glaciecola > Glaciecola sp. HA4-3. The sequence goes on along the minus strand of NZ_CM146340.1, from coordinate 2,170,791 downwards.
AGCGGTTATTGGAGCAACAATCAGCGGAATAACAACTAATAAAATCGTTAACTGTTCATTCATTCTTGATTATCCAACGCGTTGATTTGGTCTTCTTCAACCGTGTCATAAGCTTCTTTTATTCTAATTACAATGGCAAAACCCAGCGCGGTAGTTGCGACGCCAACTACAATTGCAGTGAGCATTAAAACTTGAGGCAATGGATTTGAATAGAGTGTGTAGTTTGAATCAACTATTGGTACTGTGCCGCCGTTTACTTTACCTAAGCTAACATAAAACAATATGACAGCGGTTTGAAACATTGATAGGCCAGCAAGCTTTTTAATCAAGTTAGTCCGATTCATTAAAGTATATAGCCCTATCATCATTACCGCGATAATAAGCCAATAGTTAACATGTCCAATGACATAATTGGTAATACTTGTAATATCCATTATTCTGGCGTCACTCTTCGAGCAAATGTAAAAAATAGCAGTATCATTACCGATGCAACAGTAATGCCCACCCCTAACTCAATTATGATGATGCCGATATGTTGTCCAGCGATTGGCGTTGATGCCAATACGCTATAGTTTAAAAAGTTACCACCTAATAGCATCGACACCACACCCACACCTGCATATAACAACACGCCAAAACTAGCCCCGATTTTTAAGGCTATTTCTGGTATCAGCTTTAAAGCCGCATCTAGGCCATATGTAAGTGAGTAAAGTAATATTGCCGAAGAGAATATAACGCCAGCCTGAAAACCGCCTCCAGGACTATAATCGCCGTGAAATTGCACATAAAAGGCGAACAAAATAATGATAGGAGATAACCATTTACTGACGACTCGCAAAATAAGGTCGTTATCCATTTTTGCCTCCTCGGGATTTAACGTGAATCTTTCGACGTTGACCTAGTAACAACAACACACCTATTCCAGCGGTTAGAACTACTGTCACTTCTCCAAGCGTATCAAATCCTCTATAGCTAGCTAATACCGCGGTTACCAAATTAGGGACACCGGTTTCTGATTGGCCTTTTTCAATGTAACGCTGCGCAACTTGCTGATTTGGCGCGCTATCAAGCTCACCTAACTCAGCAATATCGTGCGTACCAAAAATAAGTAATCCACCCATAATAGTGCAAACAAGCAGAGGTGTGGCACGTCGTTTGTTTTTGGGCTTTGCCTCGTGACCATCTTTTATCGAAGCTAAGGTAACTAACATGAGTACTGTAGAAATACCAGTACCTACCGCCGCTTCTGTAAATGCAACATCTGGTGCATCAAGCACAACAAACAGTCCAGCTACTAACAGGCTATAAAGTCCAAATAGCATCGCCATTGCAAATAAATGTTTTGTTTTTAATACAGCTAAGGCCATCACTAACAAAAAGCCTAATAAGATTAAATTGATAATAAGACTCATGATTTACCCTTATCATCGGCTTTATTTTCGCCTGCGATGATATGAATCTTCTGATTATGACGTAAACCCCACCGCCATGCATTGTTCGCCAGTGCATACGATGAAACAGGGCTAGTAAATGCCAAGAACAAAAAGATTAAAATAAGCTTCGCAATACTGGTGTAACCATCAGCTTGCAGTGCTAAACCAAATAAAATCGAGAATGTACAAAGAGTATCGGTGACACCAACGGCATGTAAACGTGCATAAGTATCAGGCAATTTTATAATGCCAATACCACCTATTAAACCCAAAATACAGCCAAAACCGATAAAGATAAAACTAATTACTTCTAAAATGGCGCTCATTTTTTTATTCCTCTTGCACCTTTTGCATTTGCAAAAAACTTACCTCGCTCTACAAGACGCAAAGCGGCGATTACGCCAACAAAGTTGAGCAATGAATAAAGTAATGAAATATCCAGTAAATCATGTCTGCCACTATAAAAGGCATAAATTGCGACTAGCAAAACGGCTTTTGTGCCAAACATATTGACGGCTAATATTCGGTCAAAGACTGAAGGACCTAACAATGCTCTTGATACGGCTAGGGCCATTGTGATCATGATAGCTAAACCAGCGGCTAAAAAATAATAGGTCATTGCTCAGAGACCTCGATAGGTTTGACTGAATACTGCTTTGGCATTATTTTAAGCATATCGTTATGCGCCAAATCCTCAGCGTTTTGAGCACTAATAGTGTGGACCAACAATGTGTTATCGGCTAAGGCAATACTCGAAGAGCCCGGCGTGAGAGTGATAGCATTGGCATACACCACTTTAGCCACGTCATCGTCAAATGGCATTTTTATGGTAATGAAAGTCGACTCGACTGGTTTAAACCCCAAGATACGCGCGCTAACATCAATGTTTGATTGAATGACTTTAATACTTAGCTTGAATAAAAACGAGATGAATGATCCGGTGACAAAAAAACGATATCTTTCTTGATCAATGCGAGTCATTCGACGAGTAAGCCACACTGATAATATAATCGATAATACGCCAAAACTAAGCATTAGCGGTTCAAACATACCTGATAGTAATAACCAAATAATAATAAGCGTTAAAGTTAAGCGTAAGGTGTGGTTCATAGGTAGTGGCCAATATGCTTGTTCATATGAATTTGCAGTAAAGCAAGCTGTAAAGAAAAGTGAATAAACGGTAAGGACATAAATAATGTTTCAATCAGATTTACTATCTAACTTATCAAGCCTATGCGCTCAATGCAATCAATCGATAGCAGACAGTTAAAAATTTTCAAATTGGTAAGTAACTGATTTATTATAAGATGATTGTGGTGACACCCATTCAGCCTCTAAATTTTTCTGATTAACTGCATCAGTCAGACCCTGCGCTTCTAAAGCAATAGCTCGATGTTTTCGAGGTAAAAAATTGCCCGAATACACCTGTAAACCTAATTGGTCACTGTAAACTTGTAAGCGAATTCCTTGTGATGCAGAGTGCAAAGTGGTCATTAAACGCTGATTTGGTAAGAAGCAATCATCGAAATCTCTTTTAGATAACAAGTCGCTAAGTTTTTGTGGACTATTCAAATCCATAATCCCTGTTGTTCTTGATTTTGAGCCTGTAGGTATCCCTCCCTTGGTTGTTGGCAGATAAAAGTCAGCATTTACCATCAATGACAGTTGACTGATGTCGGCCTCGCCAAGATGAAAATATGTGTGGTTACAAATACTAATTGGGCAAAGCTTGTCACATTTTGCTTGGTAGCTTATATCCAATGCATTGTCGTTGTTTAATGTATATGTGACGATAATTGAAAAATTGCTCTAGGAATCCACACTCACCATCTGGTGACTCTAATGATAAAGAACATGAGGATCGTGTCACAGCGACGATATCCCATACTTTGTGACTAAAACCCTTATATCCACCATGAAGTGTATTACCCTCATTATTTGCATCTAATTTATGATGTTGATTATTAATCGTAAAGCTAGCCTTATTAATCCGATTGGCAACTCTGCCACAGGTAGCGCCACAATAAAAAAGATCATTGAATACATCGTCGTCAGTTTTAAAATTAAAGGTAGTTTCTGTCAGGTGGCCTAATTGATTGGGGAATTTAATGGATAAAATACGTGCGCCAAAATCACAAATGGTGACTTGCATTTGATTATTATTGTGTAGCGTAATTCTTTTTAGCACATTGTTTGCGTTTTGATAGTTAGACACTTAACTATGCTATGCAATCATAGCTTAAGCAAGTTTTTAAATGGTGCATTAAAAACGCCGCTTAAAAGCGGCGTCGGGAAAAATAAATAACAAATAGGGAGGTTCGTTATTTTATCCTTCTATAAGTTTTCCACCAATTTCAATGCGTCTTGGTTTTTGCGCTTCGGGAATGATCCGTTCTAAGTCAATGTGCAATAAACCATTTTCAAGGTCTGCAGCTAATACTTTGACGTTATCACCTAATTGAAACTTACGTTCAAAATTACGCTCGGAAATACCTTTGTGCAGAAATTTTCGTTCGCTCGTATTTGCTTTGTCTTCAGTCGCTGGCTTGTTGCCAGATACCTTTAAAGTGTTCTCTTGCACCTCAATTACGACATCATCCTTAGCGAATCCAGCTACCGCCATGGTAATGCGATATTTATCATCTGCTAGTAATTCTATGTTGTACGGCGGGTACGTGTTTTGTTTTTCTTGGCGGCTTGCAGCATCAATCATAGATGCCAAGTGGTCTGAACCAATAAATGAACGGTAAAGTGGAGATAGATCGATAGTTCTCATAGTCATATTCTTCCTATTAAGCAATATGTTAAGTTGTTATGCCCCGACGATTCGGCGGCGTTAAATTGTGACCCCTTTCGGCTGCCACAACTTATATATGAGTACAGTTTTCGGCTTTTCAAGTAAATATTTTATTTTTTTATTTTTTGTGTCTTGCCTTTAAAATCTCAATGACTTCTTCAAGAGATAATTCGCTTGCTTGCAGAAGCACAATCAAGTGATACAGCAAGTCAGCAGATTCATTTTTTAGCTCCTGTAAATCTTTTACCGTGGCCGCTAGCGCTGTTTCAACACCTTCTTCACCCACTTTCTGTGCCATTCTTTTAATACCGCTGGCATAAAGAGAGGCTGTATAGCTTGAGTCAGCAGGTGCATTTTTACGAGACGCAATAACGTTTTCTAATTCAGATAAAAAACTAATGCTAGGCATTGTCGCATCACTAAAGCAGCTAGTGGAGCCAGTATGACATGTAGGACCGGCGGGATTAGCTAATATTAATAGGCAATCATTATCACAATCGCTAGAAATGTCGACTAAAGCAAGTGTGTTATTTGAACTTTCACCTTTTGTCCATAAACGCTTTTTACTTCGACTGTAAAAAGTGACTAAACCAGTGTCCAAGGTGTGTTTTATAGCGTCTTGATTCATATAGCCTTGCATTAGGACCTGAGCACTTTGTGCATCTTGCACGATGCATGGAATTAATTGTTCCATTTTATCCCATGCAAGGTTGGCGATATTTTCTTGAGTAAGCTTCATATTTTTCCTAATAAAATCGGCATTAATCTTTTAACCTTGTTTAAATCGTGTCGCAATATGGTTTTGTGATAATTCATGCTTTAGTTCGCTCATATCAATAATGTTTTTATGAAATACTGAGGCGGCTAATGCGCCATCAACATCTGCTTGCTTAAACACATCAATGAAATGTTCAATTGCACCTGCACCGCCAGAAGCGATTAAAGGGACTTTGCATTTGCGTCTTACGTGACTTAGTTGCTCAATATCATAGCCTTTTCTGACACCATCTTGGTTCATGCAGTTTAATACAATTTCGCCAGCACCGCGTTGTTGTACTTCATCAATCCAATCCAAGGTTAACCATTGTGTTTTCTGAGTACGGGTTTCATCCCCTGTGAATTGATACACTTCATATTGGCCACTTTGTTTGTTATAAAAACTGTCGATGCCAATTACAACGCATTGTTGTCCATAGGTGTTATATAGGTCAGTGATAAGCTCTGGTCGAGACAAAGCAGGGCTGTTAATCGATATTTTATCTGCGCCCATTTCTAATATTTTACCAGCGTCTTCAACGGTTTTAATTCCGCCAGCCACACAAAACGGAATATCTATTACTTCAGCTATTTGACTGACCCAACTTTTGTCAACGACTCTAGCATCACTTGATGCAGTAATGTCATAAAATACAAGTTCATCTGCACCGATGTCTGCGTATTTTTTGGCAAGCGGTACAATATCGCCGATTATTTCATGATTTCTAAATTGGACGCCTTTGACCACAAGACCATCACGGACATCTAAACAGGGAATTATGCGTCTTGCCAACATGATATTGCCTCAGTCAGTGTGAATTTACCTTCTAATAAAGCGCGGCCTAAAATTACGCCTTGGACCTTGCTAGGTTTTAATGCACTTATGTCAGCTAGCGAGCCGATGCCGCCTGAGGCTTGCCATTCAATATCAGGATACTGGCTGACCAAGTCTTTATATAAAGCGTTGTTAGCGCCTTGAAGTGTTCCGTCTTTGCTGATGTCTGTGCATAATACATGCTTTAAGCCAACAGTTTTATAATGCTCTATGAGATCATCAATACTAACTCCAGAGTCCTGTTGCCATCCATGGGTGGCAACAAACTTGTTACCATTAGCATCAATGTTAATATCAAGGGCTAAAACAATTTTATCTGCGCCAAACTTTTGGAACCAAGACGCAACTAATGCTTGTTCACTTACGGCAAGCGACCCAATCACCACTCTATTTACGCCAGCAGATAAGAAGTCTTTTACATCTTGTACAGTTCGAATACCACCACCGGCTTGAAACTGCATAAGCCCTGTCGCTACCATCGACTTAATTAACTTGATTTGTCGTTTACTGGTGTCTTTTGCACCCGTTAAATCGACAATATGTAATATGCTTGCACCTTGCTGTGCGTAGTCTTTAACAACATCAATGGGGTCTAAATTGTATTGCGTTTTTTGTTCATAGTCGCCTTGATAAAGTCGAACAACATGACCTTCAATCAAATCGATAGCGGGTATGATCATTAGTCTATCCTTGAAAAATTTCTTAAAAGTTGTGCACCAGCATCTGAAGAGCGCTCTGGGTGGAATTGTACCCCAAAAAAATTGTCTTTTTGGATGGCGGCAGAAAATTCATAGTGGTATTGGCTAGTCGCTAAGGTATGTTCGTATTTACTGACGGCATAACCATGCACAAAATAAAAATAAGCCTTGTCCTCAATCCCTTCAAACAAAGGGTTGTCATATGCACTACTGACTTGGTTCCAGCCCATATGAGGTAAACGTAAATCACCTACACTCATTTTTTTTACTTGGTCTGGAATTAGGCCTAAACACTCAATGTCTTCACTGGCATTAAGATCTTTTTCTTGCGAGCTTTCGACCATCAGTTGCATGCCCAAACATACGCCTAAAACTGGTTGAGTTAGACTTTGCAGACAATTAACAAGGCCTTTGTTTTTTATGCTAGTCATTGCTGCTTTTGCGCTACCTACACCTGGCAAAATGACATGCCGTGCACGTTTGATATCATCCACTTTATCAGATACATCTGCCGCCAGGCCCAAACGTTTAATGGCGAATCTGACCGATGAAATGTTTGCACAGCCAGTATCAACAATGGTGATTTTTGCGCTGGGCATTATAAGGCCCCTTTTGAACTAGGTAAAACATTACCTTGTTTGCTAATAGCTTGTCTTAATGCGCGACCGAAAACTTTAAAAAGGCTTTCTACCTTGGTGATGTGCATTGCCATCTGTTGTCGATAAATGTAGTGATAAGCCCATTGATTGAGCAATTGAGTAAAAGAAATGCGGGACCATTTCAGTGGCCATTTCACCCACACTATCACGAGAAAACTCGGCCTCAAACTGAAGGTGAGGTCGGTTAGAAATATCCATCAGGCATTCTGCGCGGCACTCATCCATTGGTAATGCAAACCCAAAGCGTGCAATTCCACGTTTGTCGCCAAGCGCTTTTTTAAGCGCTTCACCAAGCGCTAAAGCCGTATCTTCAACGCTATGATGATCATCAATATGTAGGTCACCATTTACGTTCAAATCAAGTTGGAAGCCTGCGTGCGTTGCTATTTGATCAAGCATATGGTCAAAAAAACCCATTCCCGTACTAATGGTGCTTTTTTCCTGACTATCAAGATTCACTTTTACAGAAATCTGAGTTTCAGAAGTGTTTCGGACAACTTCAGCAATACGCTCTTTGACTAATAATTGACGGCTTATTTTGTCCCAATTGTTTTCGATAGGATCATACTTTATACCTACAATCCCCATATTTTGTGCTAAGGCTATGTCGGTGTCTCTATCGCCAATAACAAATGAATTGGTGAAGTCCACTTTACCTTGCACAAGATAGTCTTTTACTAAGCCCAAACTAGGTTTTCTGCAACTACAATTATCACTATCAAAGTGTGGACAAATTAATACCTCATCAAACGTAATGCCCTGAGAGGTAAATATATCCATCATCGCTTGATGCGGTAAATCAAAATCCGCTTGAGGAAAACTGTCTGTACCTAGGCCATCTTGATTGGATACCATAACAAGCTTATAACCCGCCTGTTGCAAGGCAATTAGATTGCTTATTACCATAGGCTCAAACTTTAACTTTGCTAGGGTATCGAGCTGTTTATCAATAGGCGGCTCTTCTACTAAAGTACCATCTCGGTCGATAAATAATATGGGTTGCTGGCTCATTATAATGTCCCTTCGCTAGTGTTGAGTGCCTTTGTGCCACGTTGATTGAAAAATTGCTCAATGAGAAACAAAACACGTTCGTTTTGTTCTGGCGTACCAATAGTGATGCGTAAACAATTATCTAAAAACAGTTGTTTGGATTGGTTTCTAATTAAGACTCGATGTTCTACTAAATACGCCATTAATTGAGTATTAAATTGACTTTTGAACAAGACGAAATTACCGCATTGTGAGCCTACCAAACTTATTTCACTTATACTGTTTAGCTCATCGCATAGCTTGCGTAAATCAGCGCTAAGTTGCTGGACTCGTTGACGCATTAACTCAACTGCTTCGCTTGACAAAGCTTGTTGTGCAATTTGTGCAACAGGGTCGGGTATAGGGTAAGGCGCTATGACCTTCAGCAGTGTTTCTTTTATTGCTTCACTGCATAAAACAAAACCACATCGAATGCCAGCAAGTGCGAAACCCTTTGATAAAGTGCGCAGAATAACCAGATTAGGGTACTTGTCGAGCAGGTAAGTTTTAGTCTCACTAGCGCTAAACTCGATATAGGCTTCATCGAGGACAATAATAGCTTTTTGATGATAAGCCTCAAGTATTTCTATTAAGGAGTCTTCGGCAATAGATGTGCCAGTTGGGTTATTTGGTGAACACAAAAATACAAGCTTTATAGTCTGCTGTGTCGACTTTTGTGCATCAATAATAGCACGTGTATCAACACTAAAATCTTGATTCAGTGGCACTTTAGTAACGCCAACGTTAAAAGTTTGGGCGCTGATTGCATACATACCGTAAGTCGGGGGAGCAATTAATACACTATCATTTTGAGCTTCACAAAAAGCGCGTATTAGCAGCTCAATGCCTTCATCCGCGCCACGTGTACTCACTATATTTTGGGGTGCAAGGCCACTGTATTTAGCATAAGCATTGATTACTGCAGTAGGTTGACAGTCTGGATAGCGATTAAGTAAGTCACTTTTGACTGAAAATTCCTCTGCGCTTGGCGCTTCATTTGCGTTTAGCCAAATACGTTCTTGACTATCATCAGCACTAAATAAACGCCTCGCTGATTCATATGGAGTAAGCGCTCTAACATGCTGACTTGTCAAGTCATCTAACCATTGTTCATTTTGTGAGGGATTCATCGTGATACCTCTGTTTTATTGTCTGCTAGACGAATTGCGACTGCGTTGCTATGAGCATCTAATCCTTCAGCACTTGCTAAATCCATAATCGCATCGGCGATGTTATTCAATCCTTGCTTTGATAAAGTTTGGACTGTAAAACGCCTCATAAAATCTAATAAGCCTAAACTTGAATAGTTACGAGCATAACCATAAGTAGGCAACACGTGATTGGTTCCACTGGCATAGTCGCCTGCAGATTCAGGAGAGTATGCACCAACAAAAATAGAACCTGCATGTTTCACGCTAGCCTCAACAGTCGATGCATCTGCGGTCTGAATAATCAAATGTTCTGCAGCATATGCATTGGCAATTGATATTGATTGTTCAGTTGAGCTACTTAATATAAAGCGACTGTTATTGATTGATTGCTGCGCTATTTCGCGCCGGCTTAGTTTTACTAATTGTTGCTCAATTTCGATTTTGACAGCATCAATAATACTTTCACTGTCACAAACAAGTACGGCCTGAGAATCAACACCATGCTCAGCTTGTGATAAAAGATCCGCCGCCACAAAGGCTGGATTCGCTTGATTATCTGCTAACACAAGCACTTCAGATGGACCGGCTGGCATATCTATAGCAGCGCCCTGTGGATCTTGACTTACTTGTTGTTTCGCTTCAGTAACAAAGCTGTTTCCCGGGCCAAAAATTTTATCTGCTTTAGGAATGCTTTGCGTACCATAAGCCATGGCAGCTACAGCTTGGGCGCCGCCGCAAAGGTATATGTGTTGTATGTCACATAAGGATGCAGCGTACAAAATCTCTGGCGCAATTGGCATATCTTTTGTGCGCATCTTAGAAGGTGGTGTGCATAAAATGGGCATGTCACAACCCGCCACTTGCGCACTTACCCCTAACATTAATACCGTTGAGGGTAGCGGGGCACTGCCCCCAGGGATATATAAACCAACCACTTCTAATGGGCTATGCTTTTGTTCGCAAATAACGCCTGGCATTGTTTCAACTTTGATATCTGTTGGATACTGTGCCTGATGAAAGGTTTTTATATTTTGATAAGCAGTATCGATGGCACTAATGACTTTTGCAGATAACATCGTTTTTGCGTTATCAATAATTGACTTATCTAATCTCAAATCATCTAGCACTACACCATCAAATTGATTGGTATAGTCTAAAACTGCCTTAGTCACCCTTAGCTTTCACTTGCGTTAAAACATCATTAACGATTTGTTGCAGCTTGATTGAATCAGACAAAGCAGGGCGGGCAAGACAAGCAGTTTGTTCGCTTTTACTCATCTTTTCCCAAACAAGCGTTTTAGGTATGTGACCTGAACTGTATTGATTACTCATATTTTAGCCCATCATCTTCTCTATTGGTAAGACCAATATCGAACTGCAACCAATTGCTTTTAACTTTTCCATTGTTTCCCAAAAGAGTGTTTCAGAGCTCACTACATGCACTGCAACCCTATCATCGATGCCCGCCAATGGCAGTACTGTTGGATTTTCAGCGCCAAGGTAACAATGATTTTACTTGCTCAAGGTAGTTTTTGGGTGCATGTAACATAATGTATTTACTTTCTTTGGCTTGCAAAACACCATCAATACGCGGTAACAAGCGCGTAACTAAAGCTTGTTTTTCTTCACTAAGTCCTTGTGCTTTTTGTATCAACACCGCTTTAGATGAGAAGACTTCATCTTCTTCACGCAAGCCGTTGGCTTCAAGCGTTGCGCCGGTGGATACTAAGTCACAAATCGCATCTGCGACGCCTGCTCTTGGCGCTACTTCGACCGAACCGGTTAACATAACCGCTTGCGCATTTATGTTTTGTTGTTTAAAGAATCGTTCAAGCAGATAGGGGTAAGTCGTGGCGACCTTTTTACCGCTAAGTGATGAAACACCTGCATAAGCAAACTCGTTTGGTACTGCAATTGATAGTCGACAACCGCCATAATCAAGACGGCGCAATGTCTTAAATTCATGTGCTTTACCAGCTGCTTGGCGCTCAAGCATTTTTTCTTCTAATTCATTCTCGCCAATAAAACCCAAGTCCACGACATTGTCCATAACTAATCCAGGGATATCGTCATCTCTTACGCGTAATAAATCGATAGCTTGATTAGTGCTATGGGCGATTAACAGTCTATCGCGGATTTGTAGTTTAATGCCGATGGCTTTTAATAATGCAATGCTGTCATCACTCAGGCGACCTGATTTTTGAATTGCTATTCGAAGTCTGCTGCTATCACTCATCTTAATTCCTTAGTTTTACTACCCGTACTTATACTGATAAAAAGTGTAATTGATCCAATCTAATTAATTTATTTCGCTTGTTGACGCTAACGGGCCTTTTAAAAGGAAAAACCCCCGAAAGTTTCCTTCCGAGGGCTTCAAATTTATTTCATCGCCATGGAAAGGAACCAATACCCTTCCAGCACATTCCTGAAAGGCTATATGCGTGTATGGTGGTGATGGTTCAAATTTGCGAAAAATGTCATATTTTTGGTTTTGCCTTAACTATTTGAGCGAGAGAATACTATCCAATGCGACGCATATTATCAATAGGGATCATACGAATAACTTATAACTTTTCTTTAATCCAGCACAAATCGTCACACGCTGTTACAATAACTAGATGATATAGGCGTACAAAAACGCTATATTTTGTTGATTCATTGTAATGCGTAGATTGTCAATATAAACATTAGTTACAATACTGTTTGCTAACAAAAAGGATAAATGTGAGAAACCCATTTTCGACCCTAAATCAAAAAGTGAAGAGTGCGATACGAGAGAAGGCCATAAGCCGAGCCCGCACTCGCATTGTGCTTGCGCAACAAGTGCCAGAAGATTTTACACCTGAACAGTTAGAGGTAATCGTACAAGAAGAAGAAGCGCAGATATATTCAGATATCAAAGAAAAAGGTCTTCTTGCTGTGCTTGCCGTCTTTGGTTTTAGTTTTTTTGGTTAAGGTTATAATTAAGTCTTTATGAATAAATTAATCAATATTGTGCTATCAGGTCTGCTGTGGCGTCGTTATAAATTTTTTATCGTGACACTTTTGCTGCTTATTCTTAGTGTGTTTTTGGTTGGCAAAATACACTAGGACTACCTTGCATATGCCAGTAGTTCAGCAGCTACGCAGCAAATCCAAAATACTATTGGTATGTCGTTTGTTGTCAAATGGGGTATTTGGGCGGTAGGCATTGTTATTTTTATATTTGCAAATCATATTGCCAACAAAAATAAGCGTGCCAAAGAGAATATTCAAAAGCCAAACAAAACGCTTAAAAGCTTACTGACGATTAATCGTAAAGTGTCAAATGTTGATAGTAAAAATAAAAAGACACTACCTAAATCACGCTCTTGTGAAGACCCTTTTGCCCACTTAAGAGATAAGCAAAAGTTGCGCTCTTATGCCGATTTACTGATTGAGAAAAATGAAGCAAAAGACTCAAAGGCAAAAAAATAATCGCAAGCGCTGAGCGGCGTTAATTCTTAACGGTAAATCATATATGATATTTGACGAATATATAGGGCTTGATTGGTCGGGCGCAAAAAGCCCTGTAAAAACTCACGCTATCTCTCTTGCCAGTTGCAAGCCAATTAGTAATGGGGCAGTTCTGGCAATTGAAGATAAACTTTCAAGAACAGATGTTTATGAGCTCATTACGCAAAAGTTGCGACAACGTCAATATACCTTTGTGGGCATTGATTGTAATTTGGGTTATGTGCGCAGTGTTGCTTCATCACAGCTTGGAAAAAATGCCAATTATCTTAGCTTATGGCAAGAGGTAGATAGGGTTAACCAGCAACATGAAAACTTTTTCGCTGGAGGATTTTGGACCCACGAAGCTTACTCAAAATCCTTCTGGCAAACGGGTAAAATGCCATCATGGTTTGATGCAAACAAACTAAGACGAGATACCGAGAAACAAGCTATTATTCAAAATGTAGGTGTGCCCGAAAGTCCTTTTAAATTGATTGGTGCAAAGCAAGTTGGAAAAGGTGGCCTTGCGGGAATGAGGATGTTGTATCGCTTAAAACTAGAATACGGTGACAAAGTGGCAATATGGCCATTTGAAAAACACTTAGTGGCTAATGCGACCGTCGTTATTAGTGAGTTATATCCGCGTTTATTCATAAAAATGGCGGGATTTGGAAATGCTAAAATTCGCACTTTAGAGACGCTCAACAAGGCTCTAGCATTTTTTGAATGTCCGCCTTTTACCCAATCTGAACAGCTCAACGATCATCTTACTGATGCCATCATTGCAGCAGCGGGCATGCGTTATTTGTTTAAAACCGCAACACCACTTGAGGTAAAAACAAGTGAGGCGGCTGAACAAATTGAAGGTTGGATTTTTGGTGTTGGCGCCATTCAAGCGGCTGGTAATTAAAACCAGTACGCCACCGCTAGCTCAAAACTTAAAGGCTTGTAAGACAGATTATTGATACTTCCAGTGTTTAGGTTCTCTTCAGCATCTAAACGCATGTTCGATACTGATATGTGTCTAAGCTGAGCTTGTAGATACCAACTTTTTGCAAGTTGATATCTTGTACCAATCATAAATTGCATTCCCGAACTACCGTTACCAGATAACGAGCGTTCTAATTCGCTATCTTCTAAATCTAAGTCTATTTCTTGAACATAAATAAGACCAGTCCCTGCGTAAACATCTATGTTGTCGTATCTAAAAAATGTGTAGTAAGCATTGGCAGAGAACAAAGAAGATGCATAGTTACCAGCAAAAGTAGCCCCATTATTTAAGGTCGTATTAGAGTCATTTGTTCTATATTCCCAAGCGAGTTCTAACACCACAGAATCATTGAATCGATACCCAGCACCTAAGCCTAAATTTAAGCCATTGTTTAGTTCAATATCTGCACTACCTGTCTGCTCAAGCAGATTGTCAGTGATAAATGTTTGATCACTTAAAACACTTATACCGACAATGGGTTTAATGTAAAAATTGTTTGATGTGTCTTTTTCATTGTCATGTATTGATTTTGCCAATAAGCTAGGTGAGATTATATAAAAGCATATGGCAACTGCGCACAGGTAGAAATTTTTCATAAGAGTTAGCGTCCTAAAAATGATTAAGATGAATGTCCATCAGCTAAATAGTAAGCCATGCAAATCCAAATAATAGGAGATTGAACGAATGGGCAACTTTATTGTATGAATAGGCAGTTTCCTATTGTCGGCATATCACCATTAGCATATTTTTTTGGTATAGCATCGAGCATTGGATTAGTGTTTGCGTTTATCGAAAATAACCCAAATGTAGAGATGTGGAAAACCCTAGTGCAATGGCAGTTGCAAACTCTCATTCCTGTTGGATTCATGATTATTGCTCACGTTCAGCTTGCCAAGATCAACGTAGCAAAATTTAGTAATCCATGGTTAAAAATTTTGATATCAGGGCTAATTGGCGCTAGTTTATTTGTCCCTATAGCAAGCGCAATAGATGTATATTGGATGGGGGAACTTAGTACAAATAACATCGTTATCGATTTGGTCGATGAGTGGGGCGGGGTTGTTCCACCTGCGATTATTGTGTGGGTGTTGATCAATGCTCCTTGGATATTGAATATTAGTTTTGCCCAGCAAAACACCTCAGCTCAAATAGTAGCATTACCGAACAAAACCGCTTCAGCAGGCAGTCCATCAAAAACGAGCTCAAGTGCCCAAGCTATTACCCCAGCTAGCTCGTCAAGTCTATATGAACTAAGGTTTATGCGTTTGGTGACAATTGACTTAGGTGACTCACTGTTATATCTAAGCGCAGAATTACATTACTTAGATGTTGTCACAAGCCAAGGTCATCAACTTATTCTTTACTCACTTAAAGATGCGGTTGCAGAGCTTTCACAAGAAATGGGCATGCAAGTACATAGGTCTCATTGGGTAGTCTTTGAAGGAATCAAAACGTTTAGACAAAAAGGGCGTGAAGGGGAGTTAATCATGACCAATGGTAAACGCATCCCCATTAGTCGCAATCGTTTATCAAGTTTCAAAGCTAAATTTTTGTAGATAGTTGGTAGTCAATGTATATTAGAGATACGCATAAAGCATTAGGATAAAATATGAATGGAGCAGGTGGTAGTTCAGGTGGGATAGGGCATTTTTTCATTGGTTTGATTATGATGTGCGGTGGTTTTTACATGTTATTTAATGCCATCACCGTAAGTTCAAACTTTGGACTAGGGTCGCGTCTTTTTGGTTTCGGTGGAGGCTTTGGTGTCACAGGTGGAATGATAATGATCCCGTTTATTTTTGGCGTTGGCATTATCTTTTACAACAGCAAAAATCTACTCGGTTGGATATTATCGATAGGCTCGCTAACTGCTTTATTTTTTGGCGTGCTCTCATCAGTTCGTTTTAACTTCAAAACCATGACGTCTTTTGAGCTTATTGTTATTTTGGTTTTAGCCATTGGAGGCTTAGGCTTATTTTTACGCTCTTTGAAAAGCTTAGATGCAAAAATAAGTTAATCACTTAGACACGATACAAGTTGCGAGCGCTTAATTGCTCGCTCTTATTTGCGAGTTACTTTAAAAATAGTACCAATTGAGCAAGCTGATTATAATGGTGCCATAGGCAAGTGATATTGGCAGGCCTATTTTGGCAAAATCACCAAAACGATATTGTGAGGCACTAAATACAATTAGGTTTGTTTGATACCCATAGGGGGAGATAAAGCTAGCACTTGCAGCAAAGGCCAGAGCCAAGGCAAAAGGCGTGATAGGTAGATTCATACTAATAACTAAGCCATAAACAAAGGGAAACATGATGGCTGCTGCGGCATTGTTGGTTACAAATTCGGTTAATAATACAGTCATAGCGTAAACAACAATCAGTGCATAAAGCGCAGACATGTTGCCTAATGAACCTTGAATTAACGACGACACCAGCGTGACTAGGCCAGAGTTTTCAAGTGAAGTCGCTAGACTCAATGCACCGACAATCACGATAATAAGATTTATTGGCAGGTGACGCTTTATTTCAGCGATCGAAGATACTTTAATCACAACCAAGCTAGCGATATAAAACAGTAAGCCAGTCGCTAATGGTAGTAATGAAAATGCTGCCAATGCAATAACACCTAAAAACCCAAGTAAGGTATACCGTTCTTGCCACGGTGCTAAACGCCTTTTAATTGCTTGGTTAGACACGATAAAAAAGTTTTTTGTGATATTGTTGCGTCGACCAAAATCATCACCTGTTGCAAGTTGCAAGAAGTCGCCATAGGTTTTATTTTTATTTCACCTAATTTTCCAGAAATTGACTCTCCATCACGCCTAATTGCTACTACTGCAGCGTCAAACATGGCTCTAAACCCAAGGCTTTTTAGCGTTTTACCGCTTATACTTGACCGATTTGATACAATGACTTCAGTCAAGTTCTCATTTAATAAGCCATTGGCTTCTGCGAAGGTTGTTAAGCCATTTATATGTTGTAAACCATCAAGCTTTTTTACATTACCTGAAAAGATTAACTTATCGTTTTTCTGTATTACCATGTTTGGGGATACTGGGGATATAACTCTTTTGTTTCGCACAATTTCAACTAAGAATAGCTCAGGTAGGTTACGTAGGTGATTTTCTTCAACTGTTTTGCCGACTAATTCCGATTGCTCTTCTACGTCAGCTTCTAACAAATAATGTTGTATATCGGACTCACGTGACAAAAAAGTAGGTAATAAGGGAGTACACAAAAAAAGCAAAATACCACAAATGATCCCCGCGCTGATACCAAAAAGTGTAAAGTCAAAAAACTTAAATCCTTGATGCCCGTGTTCAATCAAAAAGCTGTCGACAATAAGGTTAGTTGACGTTCCAATTAAGGTTACGGTACCACCCAATATAGCCGCATATGAGAGTGGGATGAGTAATTTAGATGGCGCATGCAATTGATTCTGCTTAACCGGACCAATTAAACTAGCGACAACAGCCGTATTGTTCAGTAGAGCTGATGCGCTAAATGTTAGTGCAAACATCCGCCAAAAACTATTAGCATAATTACCAGAAATAACGGCGCGACCTAACCTAACAATAAAGGTGGTTTTATCAATGGAATGACTAATTAATAGCAGTAGCACCAAGGCTACAAGTCCTAGATTAGTTACATTGATAAGCACTTCACTAAATGACAATTGTTGGCTTAGTAAAAGCACAAGTGTGCACGCGCCAAACACACTTGAAGGACGCTTCCTAGTAAATATAAGCGTTAAAATAGTAGCAAAAAAGATAAGCAAAACAATGATTTGGTCAAAGTTCATCATTGCATTATCGTTTATAGAAAAGGACTATTGTGTTCATCAAGTATTATAGCTTGCTAATATCGACAGCACCCCAATGAGGAAAATGCTCTCTTACTAATGCATTGAATGCTCGTTCAAACTCAGAGTATTCATGTTGGTTCTGCACATTTTTATTGCTAGAAATTATCATGCCTGCGCCGACAGTGCCGTTGGTCATTCTATCGATTACGATAAATGCACCCGTCGCTCGGTTGCGACTATATGCATCGCATGCCACTGTTTGGGTGAGTTTAATATCAGCCACACCAATTTCATTGAGGTTTAAATGAAGCGCTTCACTATGCTCAAGAGTGTTTACATCAATCTTATAGCTAATATCTGAAATACTGCCCGACACGGTTTTGCTGGCAAACTTAAAATTGTATTGTTTGTTTGGAATCAGTGCTTCCTCAGCCATCCATACTAAATGTGTTGAAAAAGCATTTGCACTAAGAGGAGGCGCTTCTTTTTTCACAATCATATCACCACGAGAAATATCGATTTCATCTTCTAAGGTAAGTGTGACTGCATTTGGTGCACTGGTTTTGTCGAGCTCTTTGTCAAATGTATAAATACTTTTGACTCGCGAACTTTTACCTGAAGGTAATACGAGCACTTCATCTGATACTGCAATAGAGCCAGAAGCAATGGTACCTGCAAAGCCCCTAAAATCTAAATTAGGGCGATTCACATATTGTACAGGAAACCTGAAATCATCATTTGCTGTACGAGTAATTTCAATGTTTTCTAGTGTATGCATTAAGGTGGGCCCCTTAAACCAAGGCGTATGCTCACTTTGGTTAACGACGTTGTCACCTTCAAGTGCTGAAATAGGCACAAAGTGAATATCTGGTATATTCAGTTGTTTTGAAAAAACTAAAAAATCGTCACGGATTTTATTGTATACGCTTTGGCTATACTCCATTAGATCCATTTTGTTTATGGCGACAATCGCATGTTTTATTCCCAGTAGAGACGCAAGAAAAGCATGTCTTTTGGTTTGTGTTTTAATGCCCGATCTTGCATCAACCATCAAAATAGCTAAATCGCACGTCGATGCGCCGGTTACCATGTTTCGTGTATATTGCTCATGCCCTGGAGTGTCGGCAATAATAAATTTACGTTTATCAGTACTGAAATAGCGATAGGCAACATCAATAGTAATACCTTGCTCTCGTTCAGATTGCAGACCATCTACCAGCAAAGCTAAATCGACTTTTTCGCCGGTAGTACCCACTTTTTTGCTCTCTTGTGTAATAGCGGCTAATTGGTCCTCATAGATCATTTTTGAGTCATGTAAAAGTCGACCAATTAGGGTGCTTTTGCCATCATCAACACTACCGCAGGTTAAAAAGCGCATAAGGTCTTTGTTTTCATGTGCACTTAAATATTGATGAATGTCAGTTTCTAATAATTGTTTGTCGTTTAACATGTTAAGCGCTTACCATAAAAAAAGGATTAAGTATTGATTCTTTCTGGTTGTATCTAAGTGGGTGAGCATCGTCATCAAACGGGTTTTGGCTATCCAACACAGTGACTTTTCCGCCCGCTGCTAGCACAACCGCATGAGCAGCGCCGGTATCCCATTCGCTTGTTGGCCCAACACGAGGATATAAATGTGCTTCAGCACTTGCGATACAACAGAGCTTTAATGAACTACCCATTGCAATAAGCTCTTTAGGACCAGTCAAGGCATCCATAATTGCGTTGATTTGTGGGTTATGATGAGAACGGCTTCCCACCACTTTCCACGTATCGCCTGATTGATGAGGGCTTACCTTTAATGTTTGGATGTGTTGCCCATCTTTTAGATAAGCCCCTTTACCAACAATACCGGTATACATTTTATTTAATACAGGGGCATATACGACGCCGACTGTGGGTTCACCGTATTCAATCAGCGCAATGTTTACTGTAAATTCGCCGTTCTTTTTAATAAACTCTTTGGTGCCATCTAAGGGGTCTACGAGCCAGTATCTGGCCCACGTTTTGCGCTCATCCCATGGAATTTCTGCCGACTCTTCAGATAAAATCGGTAATGATGATATCGCTTGTAAACCCTCAATAATGTGATGGTGGGCTGCTAAATCAGCCTCTGTTAGTGGGCTTGAATCAGATTTGTCATAAATCGCAAAATCCTTGTGATATATATCAAGTATTTTGGCGCCAGCACCTGAAGCGATTGTTTCAAGCTGTTTTATTAATGTATCGTTAATTAGTATTTCACTCATGATACATACCCATTTTTTTCAAGCAGTTGATACAGCCTCTGTGCACTGGCTTGAGCTGATTCACCCTCAATATACTCAAGATGTATTTCAGGAGAGCTAGGTTTTTCGTAGGTTGAGTCAATGCCGGTAAAATGTTTAATATCACCGCTTCTTGCTTTTTTATATAAGCCTTTTGGGTCGCGCGCTTCACATGCCTCGATAGGAGTATCAATGAATACTTCTATAAACTCACCCTGTTCAAGCAATCCTCTACAAAAATTTCGATCTGCGACGAAGGGCGAAATAAATGCTGTGATGACCACTAAACCAGCATCAACAAACAGTTTGCTTACTTCACTTATGCGACGAATATTTTCAACTCTAGCTTTATCATCAAAACCAAGATCGCCACACAGGCCATGGCGAACATTATCACCGTCAAGCAAATAGGTTGTTTTTTGTTTATCAACAAGCTGTTTTTCAAGAAGGTTAGCAATTGTAGATTTTCCAGAACCCGATAAGCCAGTTAGCCAAATCACACATGGTTTTTGAGAAAGCTGTTTTGCACGAGTATGTTTGTCAACATGATGTTGATGCCAAACGATATTATTGGGCATTGACCATAGCCTCTATCATGATTAAGGGTAGTGAGGTGTTATGCATTTATAGTAGCACAATCAATATTGATGTAAGGTGCTAGAACTATGTTAAATAGCTATGATAAATTACTTTTTGAAAGGTTGATGTATTTATTTGTTATATAGATGAGGTAATTTACGAATTTATCTCAAGTGTAACTGATATTTTATTTACTAATCAATGTTTTGACATATCAGTCATTATTTGATTTTTATATTTAAAGCGAAAGAGCTAAATCAGCCCACTCTCTAGCCTCATCATAAGACTGTAGAACAGTTTCATGAGCGACATTAAAACGTTCAGATAAGATTTCAACTTGTCGCCATTGCGCAAATTCAAGGGCTTCACAAAGCGAAATGCAATCGGCTAGCTTTCCTTTATTGTCTAATAAGGCTTCAACAATATTATCCGCGATTGGTAACTCTTTTAATAGTACGTCAGCCGGCGCATCAAGCATCGCATCAATCAAAGACAACATGCCCACTAAAAATGCACTTGTAGCAAGTGGCTTATATTCCGTACTAGAGATAAATAGCTCGCAAAATTTTGCTCGTAACATAGCAGTTTTAATCAATTCACTTGGCTTTGACTCATTCATCGAAGCGGCAAACATCAATACTATAAATCGTTTAAGCTCTTTTTGACCCAATAAAATAACCGCTTGCTTGATGCTCTCAATTGTTTTTGTGCGTTTGAATAATGGTGATTGAGTATAGCGAAGTAATTTGAACGACAGTGCGACATCAATTTCTATGGTATCACTGATAATTTTAAAGTTGGGTTCTGGTTTATTAACTTCCCCAAGTAAGGTTGATAGTAGTGCTTGTGAGGGAGATAGCGAAACACTCTTCATAACCTCCGGTTTACTGAAAAAGTATCCTTGAAACAGTGTAAAACCCCACGACGCATAGTCATGAAACTCTTCATATGTCTCCACTTTTTCAGCTAACAAAATTAAATGACTAAAGCGCCGTTTCACGTCCAAAACGTGTGCAAGTTGTTCAGGTGTTATTGTTTGACAATCTACTTTAAGAATATTACACAGCGGATAGAAGCGTTCCCATTGTTTAGTATGAATGAAGTCATCAAGTGCAATGATATAATTTGCTTCATGAAGCGCTTTAATTTCTCCATACACATTATTATTGGGCTCTACAGATTCCAATATTTCTACGACTACTTTATCGTTTGGCAAAAGGTTGGGGTAAGCTTTTACCAACGAATCTTCAGTAAAATTTATAAACGCATACTTACCTTTAGCAATGTGATCAAGACCAAGGTCAAGTTGCAGACCTTCAACCATTCTTGAGGTTGCCATTTCTTGGTCAACGTCAGGAAATACATTCTGCGAACTAGCGCGAAAAAGAAGTTCATAACCATAAACTTCTTTATTCTTATCTAGAATGGGTTGTCTTGCTGCAAAAAACGTCATATGTAGTGTGTGTTATTTCTCTGCTAGTTTTATTTCATAGCGCTCAAATTGCCCGACGATCACTTCATTTTTTTCAGGAAATAATAAGCTAGTTAAGACTATAACGGCAGAAGAGACTAAAAACCCAGGGATTATTTCATAAATAATGGATGACAAGGTGTTGCCGTCACTATCTATGGGCACAAATATCCATAACAGCACAGTAATGGTCCCTGCTATCATGCCCAGTAAAGCACTAAGACGAGTCATGTTTTTCCATATCAATGAAATGATGACTAAGGGGCCAAAGGCAGCGCCAAATCCGGCCCAAGCATTACTAACCAATGATAATATTGTTTTGTTTTCGCCCATGGCTAGTCCAATCGCCGCAATAGCAACCACTATGACACATATTCTACCGACTAATACTTGCCTAGATTCGCTCGCTTGTGTGTTGAAAAAGCTTAAGTAAACGTCACGTGTTAATGAGCTTGAAGTGACAAGTAATTGCGATGAAATAGTACTCATTATTGCTGCTAATATCGCGGCTAACAGAAAACCGCCAATTAGCGGGTTAAACAAAAGAGTAGATAACAAAATAAAAATCGTTTCAGCATCGTTTACAACTAAGCCAGTTTGATTAGCGTAGGCTAGTCCAAATATTCCCGTCATAGCGGCACCAAGCAAGGCGACAATCATCCATGTCATTCCTATTCTACGTGCCACAGGGACCTTTTTGACACTTTCAATAGCCATAAATCTAACAATAATATGAGGCTGTCCAAAATAGCCTAAGCCCCATGACATCAATGAAATAATGCCGATTATCGTGACGGTTTCTCCCGTATTGGCATCGGTGAACAATGACAATAATTGTGGGTTAATGGCTTCTAGGCTATTTAGTGTAGCGCTTATTCCTCCAAGCTCAAATACCACGACCGTAGGCACTAATATCAAGGCAATAAACATGATTATTCCTTGAATAAAATCGGTTAAGGACACCGCCATAAAGCCGCCAAAAAATGTATAAGTCACCACCACACCTGCAGTAAGAAAAATACCTATTTGATAGCTTAGGCCAAAAGATGATTCAAACAGCTTACCACCTGCAACAATGCCAGAGGAGGTATATAAAGTGAAAAACAAAATAATGACCAGCGAACCGATAACACGCAGAGAACGGGACGTATCTTTAAATCTGTTTTCGAAATAATCAGGTAAGGTTATAGAGTCATTTGCGACTTCTGTAAAGACGCGTAAACGAGGTGCGACAATCAAATAATTTATCCAAGGCACCAGCAATCAAACCAAAGGCTATCCATAAAGAAGAGGCACCAGATAAATACATTGCCCCTAGCACGCCCATTAACATCCATCCACTCATGTCAGATGCACCTGCTGACAGTGCCGTTACTGGGGCACTTAGTTTTCTACCGCCAAGTAGATAGCCTGATGCACTTTCTTCATTTGTTCTATAGGCATAAAGCCCTATGCCAAGCATAGCAATAAAATAAATAGATAAAGAAATGTATGCGCCATATTCCATGGATGCTCTCTTATTATTGTGATTAATTGAACCCTAATTGTAACATCTCAGGTAAATATCGAAAGCAGAGAGCGTAAACGAAGCGTTTTGTGAATTATACGAAAACGCCAAGACTGATGCTTGGCGTTGTATAGAGTTAGATTTAATCTAAGCGTTTATGCTGAAAATGACAAAGCGGTTTTGGCTCTTTTTTGTACAGCTTCAACTTCATTTGGATCTTCACCTACCACAATGACTTTTGCAGACTCTAATAAGAAGGATGCACCTGCAAAACTTGCATTACTGAAATTCTCAGCAATGGTATCGGTAATTGAATCTGGTACAACAAACAAAGACGTTAAGCCATTTTCGCCTTTGATAATCACATGTAGACTTTTGATTTTATCAAGATAGCAATAGTTTGCAGACACAACTTCTCCTAAATCACCAGATACTTGTCCATTAAATGAAGCAAGTTTGTCATTGATCATTTCGGTATTAACTTGACCACCTTTCATCATTTCGACACTGACATGGTCCATATGTGCAAAGACATCATTTTGTAAGGAGCTACTTGGCCCACTTAGCATATTGACCGTCAGCACAGCCGCTAACGCCACAGATGCAGCAAGTGCTAAGTAGACAGGTCTTTGTTTCTTTGTTTGTCTATGTTCTTTAATTGACTGTCTTAAAATCAGTTTTTCAGCCAGATTCTCAGGCACTGGAATGTTCATGGCTGCTTCAAGTTCAGCCTCCATTGTTTTTATATCATTCCAAAATGCTTGCTTTGAAGCATCTTCTTGAGCAGCTTGTATCACTTCAGGATCTTTTGTAAAAGGGTCAGCGTAAACTGCCTTTCTAAACGTTAAATCATCCACTTATTTGCTCTCCTAACTGCATCTGAGCAGTTAAAATGTCTTTCAATTGATTACGGGCTCTGAAAAGTCTCGTCATAACGGTATTTTTATTGAGTTTCAATTGCTCGGCAATTTCATCTCCACTAAATCCCATAATTATTTGCATAGTTAATGGCTCTCTATATTCTTCGCTTAAGCTGGCAATCGCTTTTCGAACTTCTCTTGTTTGCAACGAGTCTTCACTATGTGCGGCGGGGTCTTCTACAGCCACATCATCAATATCTACGGTGTCAAACTGTTTACGTTCAAAACGCCTTGCATTTTCGCGACGTAAAATAGTAATAAGCCAAGCTTTCGCCGCATTTTCGTCTTGTAAAGAATCTAAGGATTTCCATGCTCTTAGAAAAGTCTCTTGTACAACATCTTCAGCGATTGCTTTATCTTTAATTAACCACACAGCATAACGATAAATGTCAGCATGTAGTGCCTTTACCAAGGCTTCGTATCGGTTTTGTTTTGTGTTCATGTCTGATAAGACCGATGCGTCGCTAGAAATATTTCGCATGATGAAAACTTTTTTGTTAAATGTTGACTTAAGCCTACTCTAATCTCACAAAAATTCCACTCTAGCAAGAGCCAGTCAGCACTTTGACGTTGACTGTGACCAAAAAATTAATTCGGATACAAACTATTTAATGCGTTTTCTTTTGAAGCGGCTAGTTTATATTGCCTAAAAGAGACTAAAGCTTCGATTAAACGCATAAAGTCAATGGCGCGATTTTCATGTCCAAACTGTTTAGCGATAATATCGTTGTACATGTGTAACAAATCTAGTGAACTTGCTTTAGATAGACTCAAGCTATTTGAGTGATGCTCACTTCCTAATAATAGGTTTAACCACTGATCTAATAAAGAATCAAATTGGGCTAATTCACCTTGCTCTAATGTTTGTTTAAGCTCAGTGAATACCTGTGATTCAGTGTTGCTGATAGTGTTAGTAAACTCGTTTTTTTGTTGTGCAGTGGGTCTTGATTTTCGCTGCAGTAACACAGCCAAGAAAACAATTATCATGACACTGATGACATTGCTAGCAACCAAGGCATATATCAAATTGGAAGAAGCTACAGTGCCTGGAAGCGAAGGTGTTGCTTCGGCCTCAGCTGTGTCTTGCACAATCCGCTTGTCAATCGTCTGTTTAGTTAAGCTTGTAGCAGATGGCGAGGGTAGTACTTGTACCGTCTTAGCCGGTATAACAGCGAACTCTTGTAAGCTTGTTTTGGTATTAAACCATGGGATTCTAACTTCAGGTAGAACAAAGCTGCCTGCCTCACTTGGAATGATTGCAGTATTATATACACCTTGCGATACGAGCATGTCACCTACTTGTGCGGTATTTAAATCAGCTTGTTCAGGGTACACTTTGAAGCTAGGATGATAGGGTATATCAACGATAGGTAACTGCTCTTTTGTCACGCCAGCAGCAGTGACCGTGACACTTCGAGTAATAGGTTCTCCCACTGTTAATTGATTAGGGTCGTTCTGCCACTGTTCCTCTACTTCAACATACTCACTGGGAAGCCATGTATCATTATAATCTGTTGGAATGGGTTTTACCGTTATATCTAGATTAGGTGCCTTGCGTGTAATTGTGCGTGTCCTGCCAAAATTACCGAAGCTTTGGCGTGATGTACTTAGTATTTCCGCCTCAAACACTGGGCCTTGGATCGTAAATTCACCGCTTGCTTGCGCAATAATAGCGTATTGTCGCTCTATGATGCGATATCTCACGCCATTTAAAATCTCTTGATAATCATTGTCTTCGCCAATTTGTTCAATTATCGCACCTTCTAATATTGGCAAGCTCAAATTACCTCTTTGAATATTGGTCGACAGATAAATCTTAATTGTGTAGAGCATTTGTTCTTGTAGAAATGGATTATCATTGTCCAATGTTGCCCTGACATAATAATCACGTGGTGTGGTAACATTAACTGAATCAACGGGAAGCACTTTAACATCAAATGCATTAGAAGACTGTCCCTGTATAGTAAATTCAGGAATAGTGAAGGTCCCTTCGGCAAGAGGGAACAAGGTAACAGTCCACGATGTTGTTTGCGTTCTATTGCCATTTATAATTTGTGTTTGTTGCGAAACAGAAGGTCTACCGACTACAAAATTATCCTTTAATTGCTCAAAGTCGATATTTTCTCGCTCGGCACTGCCGTTAGCCACCACATTTAGTCGAATAGATTCATCCAGTAAGATGGTATTTTTATCCACACTTGCAGATACCGATGTTACCTGTGATAAGGCGTTTGTGGCTGCGCCGAACAACAAGCATGTAGCAAGAAGACAATTAACAATAATGTTCTTCATTTACCAAGCCTCCACATTCGGTGGTACTGGTCTATATCTAGACTGCGCCTCAAGTTGCATTTTTCGCTGCAACAGATAGGCGGGATCATCTGGTATTTTATTTAATATCATCTGCATCCTTTGCATCTGCTCTTTTTGTTCGGGTGTAAGATCTTGCTCGTCAATTTGATTTGAAATTGCTTCTTTTAATGCCTGTTCTTGCTGCTCTTCGGGCGTTTGGTCTGAATTGTTAGGGTCAAAAGCTTGCTCTTGTTCTGACGGTTCATTATCTGTTTGTCCTTGCTCACGTTGTGAGGCGGCGTCGCTCAAATCACGGTCGTCTTGTTGATTTTGCGTTTGTTGGTCATTTGATTCGCTATTATCACTTTGTTGCTGGTTGTCCGACTCTTGTGAGTCTTGTGATTGTTCGCTTTGCTGGTTTTGAGAGCCTTGTTCAGAAGAGTCGTCACTATTACTTTGTTCTTGCTCAGACTGATTGTTGTCATTATTTTGTTGGCCATCTTGATTCTGGTCTTCAGATTGTTGCTGCTGCTCTTGAGACTGCTCTTGCTGTTTTAGCAAGTCTTCAACTATTTTTTTATTCTTCAATGCTTGTTGATGTGTTGGTACCTGATTAAGCACTTCATCATAGTGTTTTAATGCTTGCTCAAGTTGGCCATTTTGGGCTAATGAATTAGCTAAATTATAGGTGTTGTCCAGTCCATCAAGTTTTTGGTACAACTCAATTGCTTGTTCATATTCTCCTGCTTTATATGCGCTGGCTGCCAGCCATTGTGGATCTTCAAACAAATTTGTAGCTTGCACGAATTGCTCATTATCAAAGGCCTGTTTACCTTTTTGATCTGCATTCTTGAACCATTGACTAATGACAGCACTTGTCTGATTAGTGATCGATGACGGCTCTTGAGCTTGTATTGCAAAGGCGGGGATACTAGAACCTCCATACATGCTCACAAAGCAGATGCTAAATACTGCAATGCTCATTACGCCTTTACGAAACGCATAAGCCACAAATGGCAATACTAACAATACTAAATAAGGTCCCATATCTTTATAAATGTCTCCGCTTGTGTTTTCAACTTCTAGCGCTTTTTGTTGTTGTTCAAAATCAATCTGTCTTTTAATTGCCATAATATCGCTATTATCTGCACTGAACTCACTAAAATTTGCATTTGTACCGCTCATTGCTTGGGCCATTAGTCGAGAGTTGATACTTGGAACGACTATACTGCCTTGATTATCTTTAAGTAGCCTTCCATCTCGCATTTGAATGGGCGCACCTTGTTCAGTACCCACTAAAATTGCTGAAATTTGGTAAGGTGAATCTTGTATGAATTGCCTAATTTCGTTAACTTCGTCAAAGACGATGCCATCGGTAATCCAATAGATTTGTCCGCTTTGATATCCCGCATTTAATAATAATTCAGATGAGCGCTCAAGTCCGCTTAACACCGAACTGCCTTGTGTTGGCATTATTTCAGGTCGCAAACTAGGGATAAAATTAAGAAGAGTATCGATATCGTCTGTTAGTGGACTAATCACAAATGCATCACCTGCATAGGCAACTAAGCCGGTTTCACCTTCACTAATTTGGTTGATCAGGTCCATTGCTTTAAAACGAGCGCGAGTAAGCCTGTTTGGTGATATATCAGTTGCACGCATCGACATCGACATATCTAGTAGTAAAACCTTACCTGCTTGGGTTTGATACACACTTTGAGGCAGTTTTTCCCAAGCAGGACCAGCAAGCGCTAGTATAGATAATATCCAGCCAAATGTAGCAACATGTAAAAAGTAGCGAGTTTTCACAAGACCTTTAGTAATGACTAATTGCTGATATAAATGTTTAGGAATGATGTCTTGCCAGATATTTTGTGTACGTGCGTATTTAATACAAAGAATATATACAAAGAACACAGGTATTAGAGCCAATAACCACATAGGCCGAATAAAAACAAAAGAGCCTGTGACAAAAGGGGCATAAAAGTGTTCCACTACGCGCCTCCTTGTGACGAAGCATTTGACGTCATAAATTTGAAGAGCCTGCTAGCCATGGGCATTAACACCATAAAAGCAGTCAAGAACCCAGCAATCGCCAATGGATAATAAAATAGCTCAGCACGAGGTCTAAGTGTTTGCTCGTTTCCTTTTACAGGCTCTAAGACATCAAGATACTCATATATTGTTGATAACTCTTGAGCATCACGCGCTCTAAAATATTCACCACCGGTCTCACGGCTTATTTGGGTCAACGTGTTTTCGTCTAGGTCCATCGAAGGATTGACGGTGCGGGTGCCAAAAAAGGTTCGTTGCATTTGCGCATCAGCCCCCACGCCAATGGCATAAATAGTAACGCTTTCACTTTTTGCTAGAGTTAATGCTTCTTCTACTGAAATGTTGCCAGCAGTGCTTCGCCCATCAGTCAATAGAACTAACACTCGATTAGAGCGCTCTCGTTTTGAAAAGCGTTTAACCGCTAAACCAATTGCATCACCTATAGCGGTGCTATCTCCAACTAATCCAATGACTGATTCATCAAGCAGTTGTTTGACTGTTTCACGGTCAAAGGTTAACGGCGTTTGCAAATAGGCTGTATCAGCAAACAATATCAGCCCAAGCCTGTCGCCCACGCGCCGTTCAATAAAATCATCCATAACTGATTTGACCATATCTAAACGGTCAACTTGTCTGCCGTTAACGCGCATGTCGGTTTGCTGCATACTACCGGATAAGTCAACGGCCAACATCAGATCTCGTCCTTCAGTTGGAATTGAAATAGGCGCACCAAACCACATAGGTCTTGCCGCACTTAGCACCAGCAAAATCCAAATAATCCCAAGCGACGCGATAGGCATTTTTGCTGTTTTTTGCAGTGAGGCACCGTTTTGTGATATCGCATTTACATGCGGAAAATACAAGGCAACGTTAGCATCGTTTGTTTTTGAAGGCGCCCAAAAATAAATAAATAATGGTAAGGGCAGTAACAATAAAACGGGCCACCATGACAACGCAAAGTTGCCAAGCTGAAATAACTCATCTCCTAATATTTTTAACTCAGCCATGTCTTGTGGCCTCATTAGTCTTTATATTTGCAAGCGCTGTTTTTTTATGTGCTTGTTTCATTGGAACGCAGGTTTTTATCCAATGTGTAATTTGGTCCTTAATAAAAACCTTATCTTGCGCAGATAACCTGCGAGGTGAATACAAATCATTTTGCATCATGCTGAAGCACTTTTCGATGGGCTTTGTCATGTCTGCACGGTAATGGCTAAGTATACCAGCCATAAAATGTGACCATTGATTTGTTTTTAGCGAATCAAATTGGAAGGTGTCAGGGAAGTAGTGAATGCAGACGTGTTTCACCAATTGCCGCGTTTTAGCGACAAAATATTCGTCATTAACATCTAATTTGGATAATTTGCGCAGTGCATCTTTCTTTGCTCGATGTCGTTTGACATATGATATAGAAACAACAGTAAGGGTCACTAGCGTAAGCATGACAAATGCTATAACAATCCAATATCCCCATGCCAGAGGCCAAATAGAGACTTCACTAGGCGCCGTAATGTCGGCTAGTTGATCCAGTGGATTCATATTGATTCTCCCAAAATGAGTCCATGAGGGCTTGTACCAAGTTGTTGTTCAAGTGGATAAGCCGCACTTACTTGGCGTAAGCTCATCCCAAGTTGGTCAAATTGACTGATCAGTTTATTACGCCAAATAGCACGATTATCTGAATAAGCGTTAGCAACATCTTTGTTTCCAAGCGTAATCTTTTGTTCTGCCTGTCCATTTGTGAGCAACACTTGTTGCAAACTAGCAGTGATAGGCAATGCCGCTTCTAGAGGATCAAACACGTGCAAGGGACGTATTTCACAATGGCGCTGAATGTTGCCTAAAATACTGAAATGCTTTTCATCCATCGCCATAAAATCAGACAATAAATAGATTAGGGTCCCGGGCTTGGCAATCTGAGCAAGTTTACTTAAGCCTTCTTCTGTCGACATATTCCCGCTCGACAAGGTGTCTTTTTTAGTAGCTGCTTGTTTGTCTAAAGCTTGATTATGAAATGACTCAAGACGATTCAACATGGATAAAGCATGTTTGTTTGACGACTTTGGTTTTATTTCTATGTCGTTAGACGCATTGATAGCAATACAGCCAATTTTATCACCACGCCCAATCGCGCTAAATGTGATAATCGCGCATGCGTGCATGGCTTGAACTGATTTATATAATAATGAAGAACCAAAATACATACTTGACTGAAAATCGATAAACACAAGAACTGGTCGCTCACGCTCTTCCCGATATAGTTTGGTATGTGTTTTACCTGTGCGTGCCGTTACCCTCCAATCGATACTTCTAATATCATCGCCCGGTTGGTAGTGTCTAGCTTCATCAAACTCCATTCCTCTTCCTTTGACCTTGGAAGACATCATGCCTGATAAGCTATTTCGAATGACTGAGTTTGGTCGAAGACTTAACCTGTTGGCAATACCTTTGTAGCGCATTAGTTCACCTAGCGCGACGCTAACACCGTTGGATTGCAAAAAATTAAGTTGTTCGTTTACAGCAGCGCTTTGCATTAGTCGTCATATCTCGTAATGAATTGTCGTTATACAAACATAAAAAGCCACCACTATGGCACGGGGACTAATTCTAAAATTTTTGCAATTACTTGGTTTGGAGTCACTCCTTGAGCTTGTGCTTGATAGCTATATATTAAACGATGCCTTAACACATCAGGCAAAACAGCTTGTATATCTTGTGGGCTTACAAAGTCACGTTGATGCAGCCACGCATGGGCTCTTGCGCATCTTTCTAATGCAATAGTGGCTCTAGGACTTGCACCAATCTCAATCCATTGTGCAAGTTCAGGGCTATAACTTATCGCCTTTCTTGTAGCCATAATAAGTTGTACCAAATACACCTCTGCGGCTTCTGCAACATGTATATTTAGAATATCCTTGCGCGCTTGCGCAATATCAAGTTGACTGAGTTTGTCTGAATTTAGCACGCTTGTTGCTTTATCTAGTGCTTCTGAACGCGTCAATGCTAATATTTTATGTTCGGTGGCCGCGTCTGGGTAATCGATTTCGACATGCATTAAAAAACGGTCGAGTTGTGCTTCAGGTAGGGGATATGTCCCTTCTTGTTCAAGCGGGTTTTGTGTTGCCATTACCAAAAATAATTCTGGAAGTTTGTATGTCTTGCTTCCTACGGTAATTTGGCGCTCAGCCATAGCTTCTAGTAAAGCTGACTGGACCTTAGCTGGTGCGCGATTAATTTCGTCCGCCAACACTAAATTGTGAAACAAGGGACCTTTTTGGAAAATAAATTCGCCTGTTTCCGGACGGTATATATCGGTACCTGTCAAATCAGCTGGCAATAAGTCGGGGGTAAATTGAACACGATGAAAATCTGCGTCTATACCATCTGATAGTGCATTTACTGCACGCGTTTTTGCTAAACCAGGGGGCCTTCTACCAAAAGATGGCCATCAGCAAGCAGTGCTATAAGGATACTCTGCGTTAAGTGGCTTTGTCCTAATACTTGTGCATCTAAATGCTCAAGTAAGGCGGTAAATTGTTTATGCATTGACACTTCCCAGTTTACTCAAAATTAATTACTTAAATACTGTGTTAGATATATGTGTACAAGCTAAAAAAACTCAAGTCTATAGACTATAATTAAATCGATTTAGCAATAACACACTACAGACACTCAGCATCAAGAAAAGTTTCCGTGGCTTTATTTGCTATTGCTGTTTTATTCTGCAACAATAGCATAGTGGTCAGACCAGAGATTGCGCCAAAATGGGGCAAACGCATTGTGAGCATAACGGTTCATACGAATTATACATAGGACTTTATATGTCAAATAAACAAGTACTTAAAACGCAAAACGGCGATCGCATAGCGATTGTCGCAGGCTTGCGTACCCCTTTCGCAAAAATGGCAAGCTATTTCCATGGTGTGCCAGCAGTTGATTTAGCTAAAATGGTCGTTAATGAATTGATGATCAAAAATGACCTTGACCCTGCAGTGGTTGAACAAGTTGTGTACGGGCAAGTTGTACAAATGCCCGAAGCTCCTAATATCGCTCGAGAAATTGTGCTAGGAACGGGGATGAACGTTAGTACAGACGCTTACAGTGTTTCAAGGGCTTGCGCCACGAGTTTTCAATCAGCTGTTAATATCGCCGAGTCGATGGTTGTGGGAAACATTGAAGTTGGCATTGCCGGCGGTGCTGATTCAACGTCAGTGTCACCAATAGGCGTTTCAAAAAAACTAGGCCGCGCGTTAGTCGACTTACAAAAAGCTAAGACTTTGGGTCAACGGCTCACTATTTTTAAACGACTGAGTGTAAAAGACCTATTACCAGTTCCACCAGCGGTTGCAGAATACTCTACTGGATTGTCGATGGGCCAAACGGCTGAGCAAATGGCTAAAACTCATGGTATCTCAAGAGCTGAGCAGGACGCGCTTGCTCACCGCTCTCATTCTTTGGCGGCAGAAAACTGGGAGAAGGGTAATTTAGATGCAGAAGTTATGACTGCATATGCTGAACCTTACAAAGGCGGTTTTTCGCGCGACAACAATGTCCGATTTGACAGCACACTTGAAGGCTACGCAAAATTACGCCCTGTATTTGATAAAAAACACGGTTCAGTAACAGCGGCAAATGCAACGCCACTTACAGATGGTGCTTCTGCGGTTGTTATGATGACTGAAAGCAAAGCCAAAGCACTTGGTTATAAACCACTAGGCTACTTAAAAAGCTACGCGTTTTCGGCAATTGACGTGTGGGAAGACATGCTAATGGGACCATCTTATGCAACACCTATCGCATTAGATAGAGCCGGTATGTCATTGTCTGATTTAACGCTTATCGAAATGCATGAAGCCTTTGCAGCTCAGACATTATCAAACGTTAAGATGTTCGCCAGCGATACTTTTGCAAAAGAGAAACTTGGCCGCGATAAAGCAATTGGTGAAATCGACATGGACAAATTCAATGTAATGGGAAGCTCTTTAGCTTATGGGCATCCCTTCGCTGCCACAGGTACGCGAATGATTACTCAGATGTTAAATGAATTAAATCGCAGAGGCGGTGGTACAGGCTTATTAACGGCTTGCGCCGCTGGTGGCCTAGGCGCTGCAATGATAGTGGAGACAGAATAATGAGTGCATTTACCCTAAGTAAACAAGACGACGGTATTGCTATCTTAACGATGGATGTTCCTGACGAGACGATGAACACGCTAAAAGAGAGTTTTGGCGAAGAGATCACTAGTATATTAGATGATATTGAGCAAGACAAAGACATCAAAGGTGTTGTTGTTGCAAGCGGTAAAAAAGACTCATTTGTTGCAGGTGCAGATGTCAGCATGCTAGCGCAGTGTGCATCAGCAAAAGATGCTGAGACCTTATCCATAGCGGGGCAGCAACTATTTGATCGTATGGAAGCGATGGATAAAACCTTTGTAGCGGCAATTCACGGTCCAGCCTTAGGTGGTGGTCTAGAACTGGCTCTAGCGTGTGACTACCGTGTATGTTCTAACAGTGACAAAACGCAAGTAGGTTTACCTGAAGTACAACTAGGTCTACTTCCAGGTAGTGGCGGAACTCAACGTTTACCAGCATTGATTGGCGTACAACAAGCCATGAAGATGATGTTAACAGGTGCGCCAGCACGCGCTAAGCAAGCAAAAAAGTATGGCATTGTTGATGATAGCGTACCAGAATCGATTCTTATGGATGTTGCTAAGCAACTTGCTGCAAAACCTCCTAAAAAACGTATTGCTCAAAAATCGTTGACCAACAAAATGTTAGAAAACACATCATTTGGTCGAAACATACTATTTAAAAAAGCGCGCGAGCAAACACTATCAAAAACAAATGGTAACTACCCAGCGCCCATGTACATCATTGACTGTATTGAAGCGGGTTTGAGCAACAGTAAAAAGGGCTTTGCGACTGAGGCTAGATTGTTTGGTGAACTGGTTATGACGCCTGAATCTGCTCAGTTAAGAGAAATATTTTTTGCTACAACTGAAATGAAAAAAGAATCAGGTGTTGAAGGCGTCGCGCCTCAAAAAGTGAGCAAAGCAGGTGTCTTGGGCGGCGGTTTGATGGGTGGCGGTATTGCATTTGTTACTGCTACTAAAGCAAATGTGCCAGTGCGTATTAAGGATATTGGCGAAGCGGGTATCGCTGGCGCTATGAAATATAGCTACGACATTCTGAATAAAAAAGTCAAAAAACGGTTTATGCTTAAATCGCAAATGCAACAACAAATGGCTAAGATAACAGGATGCTTGGATTATAGCGGATACGCAAAGTTAGACATTGTGGTAGAAGCTGTTTTTGAAGATCTTGGGTTAAAACAAAACATGGTGGCTGATATCGAACAGCACTGTCAATCACATACTATATTTGCCTCAAATACCTCATCTATTCCGATTGCTGATATCGCCCAAAAAGCGGCAAGACCGGAAAATGTGGTTGGTTTGCACTATTTTTCACCGGTTGACAAAATGCCCCTTGCGGAAGTAATTCCACATGAAGGTACTTCACAAGAAACCATTTCAACAACAGTTGAATTTGCTAAAAAGCAAGGCAAAACACCAATTGTTGTTAAAGATGGTGCAGGGTTTTATGTTAATAGAATTTTAGCGCCGTATATGAGTGAAGCAGGTTATTTAGCAATGGAAGGCCAGCCTATTGCTGATATCGATAAAGCGCTAGTGAAATTTGGTTTTCCAGTTGGCGCGTTCAAGCTCTTAGACGAAGTTGGTATTGATGTAGGAACCAAAATTATTCCTATTTTAATGGGCCAGTTTGGTGAAAGATTTGCATCGCCAGATGCGTTTGAGAAATTGCTTCAAAACGATAGGAAAGGGAAAAAGAATCAATCTGGATTCTATAACTATTCTGGAAAAGAAAAGGGCAAATCAGTTGATGAGTCAATTTATGATTTGTTAGGTGTTGCTCCGGCAAGCAAATACACTGACGATACTGTAGTAGAGCGTTGTGTATTACTGATGCTAAATGAAGCGGCGATGTGTCTAGAGGAAGGTGTTGTGCGTAATCCTCGAGATGGAGATATCGGCGCAATATTTGGTATTGGATTCCCACCATTTCGTGGTGGTCCTTTTAGATACATGGACCGCTTGGGCATCGACCACTTAGTGAGTCGTCTAGAACATTACAGTAGCACGTACAATGAAAAGTATGCGCCTGCAGCGATCCTAAAAACCATGCAAAAAGAAGGTAAAACTTTTTACTAAGGTTTATTGACTAGAAAAGCTGCATTCATAAGAGTGCAGCTTTTTTGTAATCAAGAGACCAATTCTTCTTTTCTTTCTGTTCTTAGGTATGCAGCGATAGTCTTAACAGTCTCAAACTATACTGAATATTAGACATATCTATCGTCTAAAGACCTATACTATGTTTATGGGTAAACGTAATTAGGAATTACTGCAATGGTCATCTTACTCTTATTGAGTAGTGCATTATGTTCAATTTATTTTTTTATCGAAACAGCCCGCAACGGTATGTCGAAAAAAAGATGGGTTGTCGCAGGCTTGGTATTTGGTCCCACTATGTTGCCGATGTTCGAAATTTCGAAAAAAATCAATCTTCGAAAATCAATTGGGTTTAATAACATTTATTTAGCCGCATAAACACGCCGTATTGTTAATATCTAAGATTTATCGGCGCTGAAACTAAGTGCTATTTGACCACGATTGTTTTGTGTAGCTCTTGTTAAAGAGCGGTGTATTTCATCCAAGTGAATAGCTTCAAGTGTTTGAATCAACTCGATATGTTGAAGATGAGGGTGCTTCGTATCAAAATTTGCCCAAACTCTTGCCGCTAAGCTGGCTAAATTCTTATCTTTTGGGCTCACCTGTTTGCTAAGCTCTGTTTGTAAACTCTTCATATTAATCTGACCATGTTGGATTTCTTCAATGCACAGTTCGATACATTCATTCAACGCGTCTATGATGCTTTGTTTTGAATGACTTGCGCTTTCAGCGTACATGACAATACCAGGAAAATTACCAATAACTTTATATGCAACACCGAAGGTGTAGCTCATTTGATGAACATTGCGCATAATATGAAACAATGGTGTATGTAGCAGCTTTTCAATTATTAATGCGCGCGCAGCTAACACCAAACGGTATTTTTCTTTGGCTATGATTAACTTGTCCTCGTCATTGCTAACTGTGGGAATAAAATGATAAACAACACTGCATGCTTGGCATTGTTCATCTTGAATATGCTGATGATGATTAGTCATTGTTTTTGCTTGGTTTTTAGCTGGTATCTGTAGTGTATTTGAATGATTAAAACGAGATTGCACTTGCATGAAGTAACGTTGAAGACCACTTAACTGCCAATTGCCAATAACTAAGCCTTCAATAAACACAGTTTTAAAATATTGATTGAGTGTTACGTGTATATTGCCTGATTCAAGAGATAGAAAAGCATTTTTTGAGACCTCTTGGGTATCCTCTTGCACACTATAAACTTGGTTCAAGCGAGTAAACAGTTGATTAATTGGTTTTTTAAGTAATATGCCGTTAAATTTCTCTAGCTGCCTCAAACGCGCTTTTTCTAAATCAGATACTGACGGTCTAAATTTAATAATCGTATTTAGAATTTCAATACTTAATAACAACAAACGCTCACTAGGTCCACTTGTGTGCAAGGTAATCCCATGAATATTGGCATATACTCTAAAGTGTAATGCTGCTAACTCGGCATCAAAAAACACCTTTGCTAAGTGTTCGTTTAGTGAATATAACCAAATTTGCTTAATGGCTTTTCGTATAGGTGAACCAAACATTTCTTTATCTCTTATCGATAAATAATGTTCGCCTCGAGTCAGTTCAAAATCTGCATTTTGATAAAACTTCAATAATGAGTTTTTAGACTTTGATATAACGGGGGTATCTTTTGTTACTTGTGGCATGACTTTGACAAAATGATGACTCATGTAGGGATTTTGTCTGGGCATTAAAAATCGACATTGTTGTTTTATTTTTGAATCTAGTTTTAGTTCAGTATCGTTGAGTTTTTCGCAGAAATAGGGCGTATGGTAATGTTCGCTTTGTGATACCGACGTGCTTGAAAGTGTTGCAGATTGTATTAAGAACGCTCGCATTCTAGTACTTGTTAGCATGCTTACTAGCTTTGTCGAATAAATGTAGGCATCGTTAAAATCGAGGACCTTGTTAATGTTTAATGCTTCTTGCGATAAGTTGTCAAAGTGTTGCTGATCAATTTGCTTATCTTTAAATGCTAGCGATGTAGATGATTTAGTTTGTGCACTTAACATGTCGCTTGGACAGTCTTTTAAGCGCACCGATAACTCAATAGCGGTATTGAGCGGGTCATGTTCACTTTGCAGTATTTTTTGCAACTCATATTGGCGCGATTTTTCTCTGAATCGCCATTGGTCAATTTGTTTTTCATTCACAAAATCGCAAAAGTGTTGAATGATACCTATGAGCGTATATTTGTTTGCTAGACCTTGCTCAGATAGCGCAAGATCGATATAAAGTTCCCATGTGTTGTCATCAATGTTTTTATAATAGCTTCTAATGTCGGTAGTAAGTTGCAAGCCAGACAAGCTATCGTATAAACCATTATAATGTTTACTTTCAAAAAGATGCGTTAATATTAATAAAGTTGGTTCTAAATGTTTCGCATCTATTTGGTCTTTAGTTAAATCAAAAGGGTAAGTGATAATTAATCTGTTTTCACTCCCTTTTATTTGCGCCGTAACTAGTTGACCAATATCAGCTTGTGTAAATACCGCTGGCAGTTCGACCTTGTCGGTTTGGGCAAAGTGTTTTGAATCGTTAAATCTGTTGTTGATAATCGCTATTATTTCTTGACAAAACTTAGCTTGATTACATTGTGGTTCGTTGTGATGTTCTGGGATATTAATACATATACTAATATTCGATGCATCCATGTAAAGTTGATGAAAGCTTTCTAATTGTTCTTTAAGCTGTTCGATTGTAAAGTCCTTAAACACGTTTGCGTTACCCGCACTAAAATTAGCAAAAGGATGTTTGGGGTTGGCTGTTGCTTTTTGCACAGATAACAATTGACGAGAAAAGTCGCTTCTTTTTGTGCAAAACTCGGCCTCGACGGCTTTTATTTCCTTTTTAATGTCATCAGCTAAGAACAAAGGATGGAGTAATCGATCTAAAAAAATCAGTAATGCGGCAGTAAATCCCGAAATATCTGATTGCATGTGAAAATTAGTATGTGTATCTTGAGTCCACCCATTAGCATGTCCATGATGTGCATTTAATACATCTTCTAGTGCGTTTGATTCGCTGTGATGTTTACTTGCGTTAAATAATAAGTGTTCGTGCAAGTGAGCAAGACTAGGAGATAAGTCTTGTGTATGGAAATGCCCCGCCGCTATAGAACAAGCGATAGCGGCTTTATTCGAGTTTTTTTGCGACACTAACATTAGCTTGGCATGACCATTAATAGTCATGACATCTAATATTTTGTAGTTACTCGGTGATGGTGGCAAGCGCTTATCCTTTGGACACAATTGTTGTTAATCATTGACAATAACGTCTTAAGTTTAGCAGTGTATTGCAATAAAGTTAGTAAGTCCTTGGACGTTAACTTTATGTAACGGTAATATTTTCTAATACTGTAATAATAGATGGCTATGGTGATAGTAAACACCAGCATTAATTAGGTTTAAAACTGCATGATTTTAGTTGTAATGCGACATGGTCAAGCTGAGCCACATCAGCAACCTGATCACTCTCGAGCACTTACTCCGATTGGAATAGGGCAATGCAAAAGCGTTGGGCGATGGTTAGCGACCAATCTGGCTAGTTTGACTAAAGAGACTAAAACACCATCGAGCATAATTGACCATGCGCTCGTGAGCCCTTACCTGCGTACTCAGCAAACGCTCAGACACGTTGCTGCTGGTATTAAAGTAAGCACTCAAACAACTATTGACGCGATTACACCAATGGGAAATGCCCAACAAACCGCTGATTTAATACATGGGTATGCATACGACAAACAAACCCTACAATCCCTATTAATAGTGACACATATGCCCCTTGTTAGCCTATTGTCAGATAAATTGTGCGCGCAATTTAATGCAAAAATTTTCGAAACCGCCGATACCTTGATTATCGATTATGATATTGACACCTGCATAGGCAAACAACTTGCCTTTTATCAAGGGCGTTAATAGTTGTAACCATAGGATTGTATAGGTACTACAGACATGCGAAGAATATCATTGCCTGTTTTGTTGCAGCTATCGTTGAAACAACATGCTGCTGCCTCAGATATTGAAAACGACGAAGAACTCGAAACGATTATGTCGAACTTATCTGAGTTAAACGAAAAGGTAGAATTATTAAAGCAAAAAGCACTGCTAAATAGAGCGGGTTCTAATTAGCTCGCTTGCTTTTTATTCCTCTAATTTGGAATCACTTCGTTTGTAAAACTCTGGTATCACTCTGACTGTTTTAACCATGTTGTCGCTTATCTCTAAGACTTCAATAGGGTAGCCAGCAAGTCTTAGGCTAATATTATTTTCAGGTAAATCCTCAAGGTACTCAAGAATTAAGCCATTTAATGTCTTTGGCCCGTCAGTGGGGAAGTGCCAATCTAATTCTTTATTTAGTTCTCGTATATTAGCACTGCCATCAACCAAATAACTGCCATCTTGCTGCAATATTGCTTCTTTGCTGTAATCTGGAATTTGAGAAGTCGTAAAATCACCAATGATTTCCTCTAGGATATCTTCAAGAGTGAATAAGCCTTGAATGTCTCCATACTCGTCGACAACCAATCCAATACGTTCCCGCTCGGCTTGCATCTTATACATGAGGGTGTGTAAAGGGGTAGTATCAGGAGTATAAAAAATTTCGCGCACCGCTCGTAACATGGTCGCTTTGGTAAACTGGTCTTTTGACAAGAGCCGTAGCGCATCTCGAGCGTGCATAAATCCTACTGCATCATCAATACTGTCTCGAAATAATAAAACTCGGGTATGTTGCGAGTTTGTTAGTTGCTTTTGAATATCTTTCCAATCATCGTTGACATCTATTGCGTGAATTTCGCTCCGCGGTACCATGATATCTTCAGCGGTTACTTTTTCTAAGTCTAAAATACTGACGAGCATATCTTGGTGTTTTTGGGGAATAAGCGTCCCAGCTTCATGCACTACTGTTCGCAGCTCTTCTTGGCTAAGGGCTGTATCACTGTTCCCTTTTGGATTTATCCGAAGAAGCATCAACACACCATTGGTGCAATAATTCACTAACATAACAACGGGCGTTAAGAAATAAAGTAAGGGAACTAATATGACCGAGCTAGGGAAAGCGATTTTTTCAGGATACAAGGCAGCGAACGTTTTAGGTGTAACTTCAGCAAATATCAAAATGATAAGCGTTAAACCTATTGTGACAGCAATTGGACCATAAAAAGGACCAAATAGTCGCTCACAAATTTTAGTGGCAATTACAGTTGCGGCAATATTAACTAAGTTGTTGCCTATTAGAATCAACCCTATTAATCGGTCTGGCCTAGCTAATAGAGCTTCGACACGCTTAGCGGCCGCGCCTCCTTCATTCGATAAATGTTTTAAGCGATAGCGATTTATACTCATCAAGCCCGTTTCTGAGCTAGAAAAATACGCTGACATCATGATTAAAACACCAAGCATTAGGCTTAGTGTATCAGTATCTAGTTGGTCCAAAAATAATACCCTTTGCTATGTATGAAGTAGGTTTTGGGATAATTCATAATTACGTGATAAGGAATTCTTTCACAATACGACTACCAAAGTACCCAAGGCTTAATAAGCCCAAGCCTACCGTGTTAAACACAATTGTAACACGGGCCTTTAGTCCTATTGTATGATGCATGATGATGCAAGTAATGTATATCGCCAATGCT
Source organism: Glaciecola sp. HA4-3 (assembly GCF_055693685.1). Classification (NCBI taxonomy): domain Bacteria; kingdom Pseudomonadati; phylum Pseudomonadota; class Gammaproteobacteria; order Alteromonadales; family Alteromonadaceae; genus Glaciecola; species Glaciecola sp. HA4-3. The sequence goes on along the minus strand of NZ_CM146340.1, from coordinate 2,129,150 downwards.
AAGCTTGATAACATTGTTTTGTGGCCATAACCGTCAGCAAACATGTTAGGAATAAACACGAAACCACTTAATAAAGCCACTATAAGCACTATTACACCTAAGGTCATTATTTGATACAAAATAGACTCAACCGACAAAAGAGGCGGCAGGTTGCCAGTTAACATTACCTGCTTTTTGTGCTTCAGCTGATAATTGATATAAGCAAGCTGAAATGCATAAAGAGCACTAATACTTAATAAACCAAATGCTACAAGACTAAGCAAAATATGGCTAATCATGCCAATTGACATATTAATACTGATGCCTGTGGTTGATGGTAAAAACACATCTAAGGTAACGAAAAACGCCGATACAAAACAAACGACGGGTAAAAACAGTAAATTTTTGATGAAGCGATTACTAATTAGCATGGTTAAGGTGATTAACCATGCCAGCATTGAGCTGACAAAGGATAAACTAAGTTGTTCACCACCATGCTCACTAGATGATACGACTAACAGCCCCAAATGCCCCAACAATGCCAACATTAATAAGGTTTGGGCGACGCCAGCGGGTGCGTGCTTTTTAAAAAATAGTTGCACATAAAAAGTCCCCGCGGCTACATAGCACGCAAAAGCAACAATAAAGGCAATAATTCCTAACGGCATGTTTTATCCTGTCAACACTATAGTGTGTTATCTCACTATGTTTCTACTTGTATAAAAGATTAACTCGTATAAAAAATCAACACTTGCTGAAAAATCAGCACCAAGATGAGATTAAAATTATCGGGATTATTACTATCCCTGTTCTCTTATTGTATACTCTTTATCACATTAGAAAATAATAAATTATTGATTTATGTTTCAGAATTTAACAGACCGACTTGGCCAGACGCTCAAAAACATAAGCGGTAAGGGCCGATTAACCGAAGATAATATAAAAGATACCTTGCGAGAAGTTCGCATGGCCTTACTAGAGGCAGATGTTGCACTTCCGGTTATAAAAGATTTTATAGATAAGGTAAAAACAAGAGCTTTGGGCACAGAAGTCGCTAAAAGTCTTCAACCTATAGTCAGATGTTCGTAAAAATCGTTCAAAGCGAACTTGAACAAGCAATGGGCGATGGCTCTGAAGGCTTAAACTTAGCAGCCACACCTCCAGCGGTTATTATGATGGCTGGTTTACAAGGTGCTGGTAAAACGACAAGCGTTGGTAAGCTAGCGAAGTATTTAACTGAACGCGAAAAGAAAAAAGTCATCGTGGTCAGTGCTGATGTTTATCGCCCAGCGGCAATAAAACAACTTCAAACACTTGCTGAAGAAGTCGATGTTGAATGCTATCCCTCTAGTATCATGCAAAAGCCCGTTGATATCGTAAAAGCGGCGATTGATCACGCAAAAATGCAATTTTTTGATGTGTTATTGGTGGATACCGCAGGTCGTCTAGCGGTTGATGAAAAAATGATGGACGAGATCAAAGCCTTGCATGCGGCTGTTACACCGGTTGAAACTTTATTTGTTGTCGATGCAATGACGGGGCAAGATGCGGCAAATACAGCGAAAGCGTTTAATGAAGCACTTCCATTAACCGGTGTGATTTTAACCAAAGCAGACGGTGATGCTCGTGGTGGTGCGGCCTTGTCGGTGAAACAAATCACTGGCAAACCAATTAAATTTTTAGGGATGGGTGAAAAATTAGACGCACTTGAACCTTTCCATCCTCAGCGCATCGCTTCACGAATTCTTGGTATGGGTGATGTGCTTAGCCTGATAGAAGATGTTGAGCGTAAAGTCGATAAGCAAAAAGCTCAAAGAGTCGCCAAAAAAATTCAAAAAGGCCAAGGCTTTGACTTACAAGACTTCAAAGAACAGTTAGAACAGATGCGTAACATGGGCGGCATGATGTCATTAATGGACAAACTGCCTGGTATGGGAGGCATGAGCGCTAAAATTAAAGACAAAGCAAACGACAAACAATTTACCCAAATGGAAGCGATTATTAATTCTATGACGCCTTAGTGAGCGCACTCGACCCGATGTGATTAAAGGCTCAAGAAAACGTCGTATTGCCGCGGGTTCTGGTACTCAAATCCAAGATGTAAATCGTCTATTGAAACAGTTTACCCAAATGCAGAAAATGATGAAAAAAATGGGTGGCGGTAATATGAAAAAGATGATGCGAGGCATGGGCGGTATGATGCCTCCAGGTGGTATGGGTGGTATGGGCGGCATGCCTCCAGGCGGCCTACCACCGGGGATGGGCGGTTTTGGACGCAAAAAATAACGTACCTCGGCTTGGCGAACCATCGCTTCCTAAAGGCGGAAATGCCTTCACCGAAGCCTTAGGCAAAACCTTATTGTCTGTCACGGGCTGGCAGATCTCAGGTGAGCTACCCAAAGCTAATAAGTGCGTGATCGCCGTTGGTCCTCATACTTCAAATTGGGATTTCTTTTTAGGTGTAGCGGTATTATTTGCACTGAGAATAAAAATTACATTTTTAGGTAAACACAGTATTTTCGTGCCTGTAGTGTGAGCTGGTTTTTAAGAGTAATTGGCGGTATGCCTGTTGATCGCCGAAGTGCGCATGGAGTAGTTGGCCAAGTTGTTGAGGCCTTTAATCAGCACGAAAAAATGATTTTAGCTTTGTCGCCAGAGGGAACCCGTTCCCCAATCTTCCCTTGGAAGTCTGGTTTTTTGTCAATTGCGCATCAGGCGAAAGTACCTATTGTATTGGTAGGATTCAATTTTGCTTCAAAAACAGTAGAGTTTACCCGGGCATTTGAACCAACAGGTGACAAGGAAACTGATATGGCAAAGGTTTACGAATATTTTTCACGGGTGGTAGCAAAATACCCACAAGACTGTGTGTTAGCACCGCCCAAAATGAAACGCTAAACAAAGCAAAACAAAACGCTAAAATACATCCAACAAGCAAGCCTCTAAATACCAAACAACTTTTATGGAGCGCTATATGAATAATCTAAAATCACTAATAAAAATCATTATGACAGGCATAGCAATTACTCTGTCATTTACTCTTTATGCCGCGTTTGATGATAGTAACTCGCCTTTAGTGGGGACTTTAGTCGTTGTCAACAAAAGCGATAACTCGGTTAGTTTAATCGACTTAAATAGTCAATCGATCGTGAATACCTTGCCAACAGGAAAAGGACCCCATGAGTTAGTCGTTTCAGATGATGGTAAATGGGCTGTCTCTTCAGATTTTGTTGGGGGAGATAGCCTAACTGTTTTTGATATTCACGCACAAAAGGTGGCAAGAACCATTCCATTAAATGATTATCCGGGTCCTCATGGCTTGCAGTTTTTAGCAAATCAAAATGAAGTCATTTTTACGTCAGGCAAAAGTCAACACCTTGTTATTGCTAATATTTTCACAGGTAACATACAAGCAGCTATTGCAACTGAGCAAGATACTACACATATGCTGGCGATGAACAAGGCTCAAGATACGGCATATACAACTAACATTCGGTCAAATAGTATTTCTCAAATTGATTTAAATACCAATACTTTACGCAAACAAATTCCAACAAGTGAAATGCCTGAAGCGATTAATTTCTTAGTTAAGCGTAATGAGCTATGGTATGGCGCTAACAAAAATGGTGAAGTGATTGTATTAGATGCACAGACTCATCAAGTCAAGTCTCGTTTTTCTGGTTTCAAATTTCCGTATAGAGTATTATTCTCTCATGACGAATCAGTCGCGCTTATTCCAGATTTTACCGACCATACATTAACGTTCATCGATACAAAAAATAAAACTATTATCAACAAGCTGGAGCTTGACCCAGAGTCAGGGCCACAGGGTATAACGCTTCACCCAAGTCATGATATCGCGTTTTTGTCACTTAATTTGCATAACAAAGTCCAAGCTATCAATGTCAATACTCAAATCGTCATTGCAGAGTACCCAACAGGCAATAATCCCGATGGCGTGGGGTATTCTCCTGTTAGGCTTAAACAATAATTTACCTATTTTGTTAGCAATGTGGTTTGTTGGGTAAATCTGACATTGAGAGTAAATGGCCTTGTTTGTCAAATCGCAAATCGAGCATCTGACCTTGATTAAATTGGTAGTCAGAGGCTTGATTGTTTGGCAACAGCTCAATCACTTCAGGCGATACTTTCAATAAAGTATTGTCACACGTTAGCAGTGATAAACCATAATTATTTCGAAGCACAGTTGCGTATGCTTGGATTGAATTGACTTGATTATGTTGCATGTCGATATACGAGTTATACGCTTTGTTATATTCTACTTTTAAGGCAATTCGATTTTCTCTGGCATCATTAATTGCCAGCTCCGCTTCTTTCTCAAATTGACTCTTTGTTATTGTATTTGTATCACTGGTACTCGCTTGGAGTACATGGTATTCGACTTTGACTAAATCTTGAATGTCATAAACAATTGTTTTGTCACCGCTATTGTATTGGCTGATTAGTTGAAAATTGATCACCACAATAGCCAAAGCGATACTACAAACAAGCGCGCTGGTCTTTACATATTGCGTTAGGTCAAGGTGCCACCACGGCTTTGACGGACTCTTAGCAGACGCCATTTGTTGATCAAGTTTTTCTTTTATTGCACCAAGGTGCTCGATAGCGCAGTTTGCGTGATTGATATAATCTACCTAGCGCATCTTCTTCTGGCTGGCCATCTTTGCGTTCATTAGGCTCAAATTCACTCATGGTGTTTCTCCAGCACTGTTTTTAACTTTTGTTTGGCATAGCGAAGGCGTGTTTTAACTGTTTGAGTTCCTGCACCTGTAATCTTAGCGATATCATGTAAACTAAAACCCTCTTGTTGAAGGCAATATGCATCTTTTTGTTCAAACGGTAGAGCACATAGCGCCACTTCAAAAGCTTCATGTATTGAAGAATAGGTATGCTCAGGATTCACATAAGCAATTTCTTGACTGTCGATATCAGTAAATTTCTTATTATACCTATAGTCATCAAATAAGGCGTTTCTTGCGCTACTGTATATCCATGCTTTTACGCTGTTCTTGTTTGCAAATAATTGAGGTTTTTCGATTATTTTGAGCCATATCTTCTGGCTAATATCCTGTGCGCTTGTCTCATCGCTTAAGCTTGCTAGATAATGGTAAATGTCGTTAGCAAACATATGATAAAGCGCATCTATTGAACGCTTGTTGCGATACATCACGTAATCTGCAATTAAGGTCTCTGGAGACTTTTCCCCAAAGACCTTGTCAGCAACTTTTTGATTTCCCCATAGTGCAGGGATAAAACTAAACATATGAATATTGTTGTATTTATTGTTCTAAGTTAAAGTCTAAACGAACCTGCAAGCCATCCATCCCAACAGGAGAACCGTTGACAATTTTAGGTTGATAACGCCATTTGCGCAGCGCTTGTCGAGCGGCGCGATCAAATGTGTTGCCTTAGTTCTGAATTAATAACACTAATGTTTTCTACATTACCTGATGATGACACAGAAAACGACAATGTAACATAACCTTCAATACCATTAGTCGCAGCTACGTTCGGATAGCGAGGATCAACACGCACTAGAGGGCGGGGCTGGCTATCAAGTGGCCCAACACTATTATCTATCACCGGGCCGATGTCTTTTGGCACAAAATTCGACGTTAGAACGACCGGTCCTTCGTTAGGTGTCACCTTTGGTGGTGCAATTCTTTCAGGTTGTTCAATTACTTTAGGCGGCTCTGGGAGGGTCTTTTTTATAATAAGCTCTTTTTCTTGTACATCTAAAATAGATGAAAAATGAAAGACTGGCTCTGGTTCTACTCTTGCTTGAGGTTCTTGTTTAATTAATTCATGCATCATGGCAAAGATAAAAAATGTGACGATTGCACCCATGCATATGCTCAAAATCAATTTCAATGGTGAAACAGTCAAGGGTTTATTGTCAGTGTTGTGTTTTGTGATATTAGGCATTGTTGTACCCATGGTATGTTGTAATGTCATGGTTTTCTCCAGTTCAGTTTATGTGTCTATCAATAACAAGACGTGACTAAAAGTGAAAAGGGGTGAATAATTTTCATTTATTTTTTTAAATAGATTTTGGTGAATCCATGACTTATTTGAAAAATGAGTATTTCAAACACTTTTAAATGCCTATAAGCCATATAATATCTTGCATTCACCCTTAAAATACGTATAATTCGCGCACTCTTTTTCCCACGTAGCGTAGGGGAAGGGTATGTTAACGGTAACGCTACAACGAGTTTGAGGCATATATGGTTACTATTCGTTTACAGCGTGGTGGTGCTAAAAAGCGCCCATTTTATCAAGTGGTTGTTGCTGACAGCCGTCGTGCACGTAATGGCAAATTTATTGAAAACATCGGCTTTTTCAATCCAACAGCACAAGGTCAAGCGGAAAAACTTCGCTTAGATCTAGAACGTGTTGAGTATTGGGTTGGACAAGGTGCTGGTTTGTCTGATCGTGTTACACGCTTGGTAAAAGATGCAAAAGCTGCTGCTTAATAGCAGTGTTTGCGGTTTGGAGTAAAGATGAGTTCTGCGTCTGACAAGTTAATCGTTGGTAAAATCGGAGCACCATATGGTGTGAAAGGTTGGGTCAAAATTAACAGCTTTACTCAAAACAAAGAAAGTATTTTTGACTATACACCATGGACTACTTCGGTGCGTTTAGGTGATAGTCAGTCGTTGAAAGTTACACAGTGGCGTCATCATTCTAATAGCCTTGTTGCTAAGATTGAAGGTGTAGATGACAGAGACGGCGCTGAGTCAATTAAGAATGCAGATATTAGTATCGATGCTGCTTTGTTGCCTGAATTAGAAAATGACTTTTACTGGAAAGATTTAATCGGCATGCAAGTTATTAGCTCTCAAGGCTATGACATGGGTGTGGTAAAAGATATGTTTGAAACAGGTGCAAATGACGTGATGCTAGTCAAAGCAAATATTAATGACGCTTTTGGCCAAAAAGAACGTTTATTGCCTTTTTTGTATGATGATGTTGTACAAGATGTCAATAAAGAAGGAAACACAATCACAGTGGATTGGGATCCTGCTTTTTAATGAGCTTTTGTTATGAGCAACATTAAGGATAAAGCGACAGCACCAAAGCAACGTTTTAGTGTAATTACTTTATTTCCAGACATGTTTGCTAGCTTCTTTAATGAAGGAGTAATTGGCAGAGCGGTTAAAAAAGGATTAATTGACGTGAGTATATATAACCCTCGGGATTATACGCACGACAAACACCGTACGGTCGATGATAGACCATATGGTGGTGGCCCAGGAATGTTGATGATGGTGCAACCTTTAGCAGACGCAATCGTAGATGCAAAACGTGCATCTAGCGATAAAGTAAAAGTGGTTTATTTATCACCTCAAGGGCGAAAGCTTGATTTTGAAGGTGTAACAAAGCTAAGTGCTTATACAGATTTGGTTTTAGTTGCAGGACGATATGAAGGTATTGACGAGCGCATAATCGAAACCTTAATTGATGAAGAATGGTCAATTGGTGATTATGTACTTAGTGGCGGCGAATTGCCTGCTATGGTCCTAATGGACGCAGTATCAAGAATGATTCCTGATGTATTAGGACATAAACAATCAGCAGTAGAAGATTCGTTCACTGATGGTTTATTGGATTGTCCTCACTACACTCGACCTGAAAAATATCAAGGTAAAAGCGTACCTGAAGTTTTGATAAGTGGCGACCATAAAAAAATTAGGCAGTGGCGACTTGAGCAATCGTTAAAACGAACGCAAACAAGACGCCCTGATTTATTAAATAACCTAGCTCTGACTGAGGAGCAACAGCGAATTTTAAGTAGCATAAAAGACTTAAAGTAAGCATGTTGTGGCATATGACAGTTATCTCTAGGAAGTGAGGATTCGATGGCTAAAGTCAATCAAGATATCATCAAGAAAATTGAGCAAGCACAGCTCAAGACCGATCTCCCTGAGTTCGGCCCTGGTGACACAGTAATTGTGCGCGTTAAAGTAAAAGAAGGTGACAAAGAACGTTTGCAGGCATACGAAGGTGTATGTATCGCAAAGCGTAACCGCGGTTTACACTCTGCTTTTACAGTTCGTAAAATTTCTAGCGGAGAAGGTGTAGAGCGTGTTTTCCAAACTCATAGCCCTGCAATAGATTCAATTGAAGTGAAGCGTCGCGGTGCCGTACGTCGAGCTAAATTGTATTATCTACGTGAGCGTTCAGGTAAATCTGCACGTATCAAAGAAAAGCTTAATTAATTTAAATTTCGCGTTATCGTTAACATTCAAAAGCCCGCTGATAGCAATGTCAGCGGGCTTTTTGTATCTGTATAGGCCTTTATTTACTTGTTCACTAGTGGCATGATGGTAGGTATCTGTTTTTAACCATAAAGCTGTTTCTTGCAATGAGTTCATGGCAAACACTACTCCTATCTTCTACTTACAACGCTAGCGACAAGGCGCTTATTAACCAGCGTAAAAAAACAAAAGCCTTATGCCATCGATATAACCAATGTGAGCCTGATGCTCATAAGACTCGCAAAGGCATACTTAAACAACTACTACCAAACGCTAAAGGGATTTGGATTGAACCAACGTTTCAATGCGATTATGGTGAAAATATATATGCCAGCAAGCAAGTTTTTGTTAATCACAATGTTATTATTTTAGATGGTGCTAGGGTAAGTCTAGGCGATCATTGTTTAATTGGGCCAAATTGTGTTCTTGCTGCAACCTCTCACCCTGTAGATGCTGAGCATAGAGCAAAAGGTTTATGCTATTCCAAACCCATTGTACTTGAAGAGCATGTTTGGTTAGGTGCTAATGTAACTGTATTGCTAGGAGTCACTATTGGCGCTCGTAGTGTTATTGGTGCTGGTGTCGTTGTTAAACAAGATGTTCCAGCTGATAGTGTAGTGCATGCGTAATATGCTTACGCAAACACGCATCAATTTAGCGCCTATTCTTGTCATGGTGAGCTTGTTATTAGTGATACAAGCTGCAAGCGCAAGCAAAGCTGATAAACAAGATAACAAACAACTTACTATCGCGGTCGCAAGTAACTTCTATTACCCTTTACAAAAAGCGATCAGTCTTGATTCCGCATGGGCTGAATCTGATATTAGGCTAGTAACTGCCTCATCTGGCACTTTGTATGCTCAGGTTTTACGAGGTGCACCGTTTGATTTGTTTTTGTCAGCAGATAGCAAATTGCCCATCGCCTTAGAAAAGAAGTCGCTTGGCGAAAACAGAAAAAGCTACGCAATTGGTAAACTAGTATTGTGGCCATTATCGAATAAATGCCACGACAGTATTGGGCAAACGGTATCTCAATACATGGCAAAAGACACACTATATGATTGTTTAACGCAGTTACATGATTCATCTGCAACATTAGCAATTGCAAATCCGGCACTAGCGCCTTTTGGTGTTTCGGCATCAGCCATTTTAGCGTCACTTGATATTGATAATGCGCAGTTACCTAAAATTGTAATGGGCAACAATATTAATCAAACATTTTTGTTTGTTGACTCGGGCAATGCTCAGGCGGGTTTGTTGGCAGAATCTTTATTAATACAGGCTAGTCAGACAAGGGACAACAAAGAAAAATACATGCGCTATGGCATGATTTCACCCAATTTACACCCTTTGATTGAGCAACAAGCGATTGTGATAAGCCGCAGTGCTAATCAACAAGTGGCAAATCAATTTTTAGCTTACCTACTTAGTGATAAGGTACAAACGCTATTTGGTTCATTGGGGTATTTACAAGTTGAAGACATCAGCGATACACAAGGCCTATTAAAATGAGTATTGCGCCGCACTGGGAAGCGCTATTTTTGACCGCTAAGTTAGCATCTCTAACCGTAGTTATATTACTGATGATTGGGCTTCCTTTTGCTTGGTTTCTTGCTCAGTATCAAGGCCGATTTGCACCTCTAATGGAAGCATTGGTGGCATTGCCCTTGGTGCTACCGCCAACAGTAATGGGCTTTTACTTATTAAGTGCATTTTCACCTGACTCTTTGTTGGGGCAACTATGGATTACGGTTGTTGGGGAGCAATTTGTGTTCAGTTTTGCAGGTATACTTTTTGGCTCTATTGTCTATTCTATGCCTTTTGTTATTCACCCACTTCTAGCGTGTTTCAGACAATTAGGGCCTAGTACAATCATTAGTGCAAAGACTTTGGGAATAGGGCCATTCGCGCGATTTATTTATGTCATTTTGCCAATGAGTAAAAGCGCAATTATTGCCGCAGTAACGCTTGGGTTTGCACATACCCTAGGCGAGTTCGGGCTTATCCTAATGATTGGAGGCAATATTCCAGGTGAAACCCAAGTAGTTTCTATCGCGCTTTTCAACCAAGTTGAATCCTTGCAATACGAAAGCGCTCATCAGCTAGCGCTGTTTCTTTTGCTAAGTAGTTTAATAAGTCTTGTTTTGCTCTATAAATTCAATCGAAATACTTATTTTATGGGCTCTGAGAGATGATTGCAGCGTTTTCTTTTTCATTCTTTCATCGTTTCCAACACAAGCGAAACCATATTAGTGGGCAGCCTAATGATCTTATAGAGCTGTCGCATGATAGCCAATTAAGATCGGGCATTTATGGTATTTTTGGTCCATCGGGAGAAGGCAAGTCAACACTTGTTAAAGGAATTAGTGGCCTAATACCAAAAGCAAAATATGAGATTAGCTATCGCCTTGAAGGCAGTGACCAAGCCATTAGGTTTACCCATAAGCATCCAAAACAGCACTTAAATCCTTGCGTGTATATAGGTGAACACGCGCCATTGTTTGAACATCTTATGGTAAAAGACGCATTAAGCTTGGTGCAAAAACATAGAGACAAAACATCATCTCAATTACTCCCTTGTTTTAATATTGAACAAGTCATTTCGTGGGCGCAGATTGAAGATCTTTTATACTTATACCCAGCCCAATTATCAAGTGGTCAGAAGCAACGTGTTAATTTTGCTCGTGGGTTACTTAGTCAAAAACCTATAGTGATTTTGGATGAAGCATTTTCTCATCTAGACTGGCCAACTCGCTGCGCTATGATTAAAACCATAGTGTTTCTTCAAGCGGAGTATAAGCTTTTTTTCATTCTGATTAGTCACTCTTTGCACGAATTATCCTTAGCATGTGATCATATTTTATGGCTTAATCAGCGCTGTTTGGCCTCCTTTGGTCCTAAGCAACAAATGCTTGATGTTTTACAAAGTGAAAATGATGTCTTTAATGTAATCGAAGTTAAATATAACACGACGCAAAGTGATGAATATTTAAATCATTACCACCTAGTAGAGCAAAAACAATCAAGCCAAGGCTCGTATAATAAGCAAAGCATATATCTACGCGCAGGTAATCATGCAAATGACCATGACGCAGCTAGAAACACATCGATATTAATTGATGCCAATAATATTGTATTAAGCACTCAACCGAATAATACCAGCATGGTAAATGAATTAACTGGATTGGTATTGGATATAAGCTCATCTTCAAATGGGTTTTTGGTAAAGTGTGACGTCAGTGGTCAAACTATCAAAGCGAGTATTTCCCATCATTCTTTACAAAAGCTGAATATAAAACGAGGCATGGTGATTAAATTATTATTTAAGGCGTTGTAGCAATAAGGACTATTTTTATCGTTACCGTAGTGTTTTAATGTTTAAAAGTTGCATTTCTCGTGACATTTCGCATAATCAGTACACAAACAGATTTCTGTTTATCTATCCTAAATAACAATAACAACATGCAGGAGCAAACTTCATGCAGCAGGCCAAATCAACTTGGGTGACTCGCGCACTCGACAAAGTTGAGGTGGTCGGGAATAAGCTACCCGACCCCGCAATCATTTTTTTTATATGTTTAGTCGTAGTCTGGACACTTTCGGCAATAATGTCTCAATTCACGTGGGGAGCAATTGATCCACGCACAGACGCACCTATCGAAATCGTTAATTTATTAACGGGTGACGCATTGGCAGATTTCTTGTCTCGTATGGTGACTATATTTACGGGGTTTGCGCCCCTTGGTGTTGTTCTAGTGGCAATGCTTGGTGTTGGTGTGGCAGAACATTCTGGTTTTATTAGTGCAGGCTTAAAGCGAATGCTTGACTCGACGCCTCGTACTTTACTTACGCCAATGGTAGTTTTGGTAGCAATCGTGAGCCATACTGCCACTGATGCTGGATACGTGCTTGTCATACCGCTAGCGGGTGTTATTTTCTATGCGATGGGCCGACATCCTTTGGCCGGTATTGCCGCGGCTTTTGCCGGGGTGAGCGGCGGATTTTGTGCAAACTTTATTCCCTCTGCCATTGACCCTTTGTTACAAAGCTTTACGCAAGAAGCTGCTCGGATTATTGATCCTGCTATTCAAGTAAACCCACTTAATAATTGGATATTTAACTCAGCTTCTTCGCTTTTGATAATTGGTATTGCTTGGTATTTAACGGATAAGGTCGTTGAGCCAAGACTAAAAGGTGTTGAAGTTGACGGTAATACGTCTGAAATCCCTAAATTTGAAGAATTAAGTTCTCAACAAACGAAGGCCTTACGTTATGGCGGCCTGACAATGCTTGTGGGTATTATTGTGCTAATCGCAGTGCTTGTGCCTGAGAGTTCACCAATGCGAGACGCCCAAGGATCTTTAACAAGCTTCTCTGCACCTGTCATGCAATCAATCGTGCCAATAATCTTCTTGTTGTTTTTGCTGCCTTAGCGTGGTTTATGGCTATGTCTCAGGGGTATATCAATCAACAAAAGACATGATAGATAGTATGACAAAAGCCATGCAAGGCATGAGTTATTATATTGTCATGGCGTTTTTCTGTGCATTGTTCATCGATGCGTTTGGCAAATCAAATTTAGGTGCTTTGTTAGCAATTGAGGGTGCGCAAGTTTTACAAGCCTTAGCGCTTCCTTCGATGGTAACCATTGTGGGTATTATCTTTTTGACCGCTTTTGTTAACTTATTTGTGGGTTCTTCTTCTGCTAAATGGGCTTTGTTAGGGCCTATTTTTGTACCCATGCTAATGCAATTGGGTATTTCACCAGATTTGACGCAAATTGCTTATCGTATTGGTGACTCCTCAAGTAACATCATTACGCCATTAATGCCTTATTTCCCCTTAGTGGTGTTGTACTGCCAGCGTTATGTTAAAGGTACGGGGATTGGAACTTTGTTGTCAATGATGCTGCCATATAGTGTTTGTATTATTATCGCTTGGACGATTTTCTTACTTATTTATTGGTCAATTGGTATTCCTTTAGGGATTCAGTCTAGTTACGTTTACCCAGCAATGTAAGTATGAAAAATACAGATTAAAAAGACAGCTTTGGCTGTCTTTTTTTATGCGCGTATTATCAACAAGTGTCTTATAACGAGTATTATGCGCTTGTATCGGTTTTTGCTTGCTCAATGGCAGTAAGTTTGTTAAAACATCAAACAAGTGGTGGTTTTGCAATACCAAGCCATTCCCGCGCTAGAGATCCACATTGGCAGATACGATTTTTTATCATCAACTTGCATAGCAATGATCGTTAAAAAACGCATAATAATAACAAGGTTTCTCTGTTTTATAGTTTTCCAGTTTACCCAAGAGAAGTACCTATACCCATGCAAAAAGACAGCGTTAATAATTTACACGTCAGCGGCGAACAAGTCCTGATAACTCCACAAGAACTTGCACAAGAAATGCCAGCAAGCGAAAAGGCACTAAATTATGTGAAAAGTGCTCGACGCATTATTTCAGACATTATTCACCGTAAAGACCACCGTTTATTAGTGGTATGCGGACCTTGTTCAATTCATGATGTTGAAGCGGCAAAAGAATACGCCTTGCGACTTAAAGAGCTTCATGAACTAAGCAAAGATACCTTATATATTGTTATGCGTGTTTATTTTGAAAAACCGCGCACAACAACTGGTTGGAAAGGACTAATCAATGATCCTCTCATCAACGATTCTTTTGATATAGAGGCGGGCTTAAAAAAAGCCAGAGAGTTGTTGAATTTTTTGGCTGAACTTGAAATTCCAGTTGCAACCGAAGCACTAGACCCAATTAGTCCTCAATATTTATCAGAATTTTTTAGTTGGGCTGCAATCGGTGCGAGAACATCTGAGTCACAAACGCATCGCGAAATGGCCAGCGGCTTATCTATGCCGGTGGGTTTTAAAAATGGGACCGACGGTAGTTTAGATATTGCTATCAACGCACTTAAATCTGCAGAAGCTGGTCATAGTTTTATGGGGATTAACCGTGAAGGGCAAGTCAGCATTATTAAAACCTCTGGCAATCCAGATGGGCATGTTATTTTGCGAGGCGGTAAACAGCCAAACTATGATTCGGTTTGTGTATCAGATTGTGAAAAAATGCTTGAACAAAAGGGCATATTGTCTAGTTTAGTCGTGGATTGTAGCCATGCTAATTCGGCTAAAGACTACAGGCGTCAACCACTTGTGGCACAAAACGTCGTCAACCAAATTCTTGAAGGTAATCAGTCTATCATTGGTGTGATGCTAGAAAGTCACCTTAATGCCGGCAATCAAAGCTCTTCAGGAAAAAGCATCGACGAGCTTGATTATGGTGTATCCATCACCGATGGGTGTATCAGTTGGGATGAAACAAATACATTGTTGCATGATGCCCGCGAGAAACTAATTACCGTATTGCCTATGCGATTACAAAAGCGTAATACTGGTTAGTGCTTAATGAGTAATGACGTCGAAGATAAATTGAGTGAACTTCGCTTGGGTATTGATGAGATTGATACTCAGCTTGTAGAGTTATTGGCAAAACGTCAGCAACTCACAGCAAGCGTTGGTGATGTAAAGCGAGCCCATAGCATGCCTATTTACGTGCCACAGCGTGAATCAAGCATGATTGAGTCTCGTCGACTGCAAGCAAAAGAGCTTGGAGTGTCAGGCGATTTAGTCGAAGATGTTTTGCGGCGAATGATGAGAGATTCTTATTATTCTCAACATGCAAGTTATGCAAGGGCCAATAGTGATATCAATAAGATAGTAATAGTGGGTGGTCAGGGTGCTTTAGGCAGCGTTATCAAAGCACTATTTTGTAATAGTGCTTATCATTGTGTGTCTTTAGATAAAGACCAGTGGAATGACCGAGAAGAGATTCTTTGCGACGCGGATCTTGTCATTATGGCTGTTCCCATCAACGTGACAACAAGGCTTATTGCGGAATTACCCACTTTGCCCAAGCACTGTATTTTGGCAGATGTTACCAGCATAAAGAGTGAACCTTTGGATGCGATGATGAAGGCGCACAGTGGTCCTGTGTTGGGTTTACATCCAATGTTTGGTCCCGATGCACCTTGGTATGATAAAGCAGGTAGTGGTAGTTTGCCACGGGCGCATGGCCAGTCAATATCAATGGTTGATTGAACAAATGACTATTTGGGGCGCGCAAATTCACGAAACACATGCGAAAACGCATGATAAAGCAATGGCCTTTATACAAGTTATGCGCCATTTCAACACCTTTGTTTATGGCCAGCATCTTGAACAAGAAAACCCCAATCTTGAAGAGCTTATCGCGTTTAGCTCACCGATTTATCGACTTGAGCTGGCAATGGTTGGACGGCTATTTGCTCAAGCGCCGTCCTTGTATGCTGATATTATTTTTAATAATAAAGAAAACATTAATTTACTCGAAGGGTTTCATGCTCGATTTGGTGAAGCATTAAGCTTATTAAAAAATAACGACAAAGCAGGGTTTGTCGCACGTTTTACTCAAGTGGAGGCGTGGTTTGGTGACTATGCCCAGCAGTGTTTAAAAGACAGTAAAAAGATGTTGCTAAAAGCGGATGATGGGCATTTACTGAGAAAACCCTTGTAGTTGTGCTTTAACGCTGCTTTTTCTTTTCATACATACGTTGGTCTGCAAGCTTAACCCAAGGTTTAATTTGACCTGAAGTTTCTGATAATGATGCAAATCCAATACATGCGCCAATTTGATATCCCAACTGTTCGCTTATTATTCGCATGATTTCATTAAATCGTTTTAGTATGGATGGTATTGAGCTTGTGACGTTTTGGCTAAATATTAAGGCAAATTCGTCTCCGCCGATACGATACACCTCGTCGCTTTGCCTACCTAGTTTTGTCAATGCTTGAGCCATTAGCCGAATAAAAGAGTCTCCCGCCTCATGGCCGAAACTATCATTTAGAGGTTTTAAGTTATCCAAATCAATAATAGCGATAGTGTAATCATCAGAATTTCGACGATTATAAACACTTGCGATTGCTTCAAGTTTCATATCAAAGCTTAAACGGTTGCCTACGCCGGTAAGTTTATCTTGTAAGGCGAGCTTTTGGGCATCTTTTAGCTTTAAGCTAATATCGTTTAGTTTAAAATGAGCTGATAGTGTTAACGTTGCCACTTCAAACACATTTTGTGCTTGTGCAAAATTGACTTGTGGATCATCGTGCATTGCCATGACATGGCCGATAGGTTCACCGTCAGAATTTTTAAATACCAAGCCAGCATAGGTGACCGCTCCCAATTCTTGCAAGGCTTGATAATTGGGAAAAGCTGATACGACACTTTCAAAAAACGTGAACTTAACCGTATCAATGACCGTTTTGCAAGGTGTACCTATTATGTCATATTCGTAGTTTTCTAGTTTGTTGCCATCTTCTAAAAAGGTAAGTACTTCGAGTCGTTGTCGGCCACTAAAGCGTGTGATTGCAATCCATTTCCACTGTAACGATTCTTGAATGGCCAAACCTACTGCGTGAAAAATATCTTCTTTACTGTCAAATTGATTCGACAAGTCTGCTATTGGTAACATGCGGGAGTTTATCTCGTTTGCACGTGACTCAACAATGAGTGCAGTAGCGACGTTTAAATCTACGAGTTTTATTTGGTAACCTAAAACAAGATACTCGTTTATATTTTTATCTCGCTTGTTCAGCGACAACAATAAACGTTCCTGAAGGGCTTTTGGAAGCTTATCAAAATGCGTATTTTGCGAGAGTATCATGCCGTCATAGTTAACTATCGCAACAGCGTCAGACACATTGGCGATCAAATCACTTATTTCAAATACGTTACTATGAATGTCTACTGAAGCAGTTTGCATATCGTTACCCGGCTATATTTAAAGCATTGGTCTGTTAAAAGTGTAGTATATTTTTAAAAGACCGCGATAAAGCCAGGTTTATTTCGTTTGCGCCATCAACTCCTCGTGCTGACTAGTCCGTATTTAGTCTTTCAAAGCATTCACAGCGGCTATGCGTGTTGGCGATATCTCTTCTACTGGATAGCATCCTAAGACCTTAAAATATCTGGTCATCGAGCGCAATGTATCAAAGGCTTGTTGTACTGGACCATCTTCGATATTTCCTTGAACATCCACATAAAACATTTCTTCCCAAGGATTACCATTGATGGGCCTAGATTCAAGTTTAGTTAAATTGATGTTGTTTTCTTTTAAGACAAGTAATGCATCACATAAAGCACCTTGGTGTTTGAACCGTTGACATGATAACCGTTGTTTTTGCAGGTACTTGTAATGGTACTTTTATCGACTGGCTAGCCACAACAATAAAACGGCTATGATTTTCTTTTTGGTTAGCAAGGTTTGACTTTATTGCTTTTAATGAATAAAACCCGCCACTTTGAGCCGAACCAATCGCGGCTACTGTTGGTGTAGCTTGCTCGCTTACGCGAAGCATTGCATCGGAGCTGCTATCACAAGTTTTAACCTCAACATTACCAAATTCTGCCAAGAAGTGGCTGCACTGAGCAAATACTTGCGGGTGTGCATAAATAGTTTTAATTTGCGCTACGTCGACAGATTCGTGCACAAGCAGCGCGTGTTCAATGGGGTGAGTAAGTTCACCAACGATGTTTAATCGAGTATGTTGAAGTTGGTCGTATACTTCATTAATACTTCCTGAACTTGTGTTTTCAATAGGTAAAACAGCATAGTCGGCTTCATGTTTTTCGACTTTCTCAATGATTTGACCAAAACTTCTACAACCAATTTCAACCAGCTCATCAGGACGTCTTGAAAAGTACTTTTGAGTAGCAAGGTAGCTGTATGAGCCTTTTTCACCTAAAAAGGCGACACGATTTAAAGGCAATAATGCATCTGGATTAGCCCATTCATGCAAAATAGATTGTTGTTGCAATACTGAATCTTCGATAATGACTTGAAACAATTTAGTAATAAAGTGCGGATCGAGCCCCTCGGTTTGGCCTTGCTTGATTAAGCGAATTAACAGTTGCTCTTCGCGCTGCTTATCACGTACCGAAATCTTATGCTTAACTTTGGTTTCAGCAACTTGGGCAGTGAGCTTTTGTCGTTTTGCGATTAATGAAAGTAGTTCGCTGTCGGCTGCAGTTATTTGATCTCGTAAAGTGCTCAGAACGTCTGTTGACACGCTTTTTTCCTAGGTGAATATATATCACTGGATAGTAAGCCTTACGCTTTACACTTTCAATCTAAAAAAGAGATAAAAGAAGTTTAAATTCGCTTTATTGGTCTAAAAGGCGCGATAATATTTCACGAACCTCATCAGACTCGAAAGGTTTATCACAAAGTGCGTTCACGCCCGTTTGTTGAATATTAGCCATATGCGGGCTGTCAGCAGACTCAGAACTTACCATAATAATAGGGATGTGCGTTGTTTGCGGGTTAAACCTGATGTATTCAGATAGCTCGCGACCATCCATCTCGGGCATATTGTAATCGGTTACCACTAAATCGTATTCATTATCTTTTAGAAATGTTAAGGCGTGAGCGCCATTTTCCGCTTCTGTAATCAGTTCAATGCCCATGTTTTGTAAGACACGTTTGATATGATTTCGGGCCAATCGACTATCGTCGACCAATAGTACACGAACATGTTTAATATCAAACATGCTTAAATCTAGTTCTTGGGTGTTCATTAACTGAAGACTTGCGTTAAGACCTCGTTGTAAATGAATGGGTTTAAAAGGTTTAGGTAAAATTGCAGCAACGCCTGATTGCTTGAATTTATCTAAGCGAGCTAGACTTGTCTCGCTAGAAACGAGCATAAATGGAATACTGGCAGTAGAAATATTTTCCTTCAAATAGGTAATGATTTCTAAGGCATGCCCATCGGACAAATACATGCTGCTCACGACTAAATCGATGTTATGTTGATCAATTGCCGCTTTGGCCTGCGCCACATTTTTGACAACATCCACACCATTGACATCTTCTTGACCCAACAAACCTTTAATAATTTTTGCTTGGGTATCTGAAGGTTCGACCAACAAGATGTGTAAATCAGAAATCAATAATTGCATTTATGTCTCTCAAAATTGTTAAATAATAAATAACACTTGGGTTTAATTAGCCGCCAGCTAGCTTAACCTTCATTCCTTTTTGCTCAAGATACGCTTTAAGTTTATCTCTTACATCCCCTTGAATTTCTATCTCGAAGCCTTTTACACTGCCACCGCAGCCACATAGCTTTTTCAATTCAGAGCACAAAGACTTAAGCTCAGTTTTGTCTAAGCCAAGACCTTCTATAGCACTCACACCTTTCCCTTTTTTACCTTTGGTGATACGTTTTATGCGCACGATTCCATCGCCTTGTGGCACATTTTGATTTTGTGATTGCTTGGGTGTAATACGACCGGTTTGAGTACTATAAACCAAGTTGTTGTCGTTCATGCTTGCTATCCTTTTCGCTCGATTGTTGATGTATACAAGATAAATGCCAAAATCTATCAAGAGATGATTTATTTTAAAAATCATTGTGAGAGAAGATTATATTTGATAACCTTCAATGCAATTGATACTTATTATCATTTGGTGTTGCTCAGCTACCACTAGTGTAGTCAATATTTAAAAATAATTATATTCAGCAAGCCATGAATAGACAATTATGGCATGTTATTTACAAGGGGTGATTTATCAAAAAGTTAATCTTAATCGGCTTTAGTTTAGTATTTTCACTGCATGCAGTTGCGAATGAAGTTAACGTTTATTCAGGCAGGCAAGAAGCGCTGATTAAGCCACTGTTAGATGACTTTACTCAGCAAACTGGCATCACTGTCAACTTGATTACGGGCAAAGGGGATGCGCTGATAAGTCGAATTGCATCTGAAGGGCAGTTTACGCCAGCTGATGTATTGATTATGGCTGACGCTGGACGATTAGTAAGAGCTAAACAAATGGGCTTAACTCAATCGATTGACAAAACATCCGTACTTGATCTTGTTAAGCCGCAGTTTGTAGATGAGCAAGGGCAATGGGTAGCCTTAACAAAACGTGCTCGTCCCATTATGTATGTGAAAGGCAAATTTGACCCTAGTAGCATCAGCAGCGTCAACGATTTAACTAATGATGCGTTGAAAAATAGTATCTGTATTCGGTCTTCAAGTAATATTTATAATCAATCAATGATGTCAGCGATGCTAGAACTAGATGGCGAAGAAGCGAGTCTAGCATGGGCGGAAGGTATTGTTAGCAATATGGCGCGTTCGCCTAAAGGCGGTGATCGCGATCAAATAAAAGCGATGGTCGCAGGAGAATGCGCAATTGCGGTAGCAAATACCTATTATTTAGGTGGTATGTTGGCTTCAAAAGACGAAGACACTCGAAAAATTGCCCAGCAAGTAGGTGTGATTTGGCCAGATCAAGATGGGGTCGGCACACACATAAATATTTCTGGTGCGGCAATTACATCAAGTGCAAAAAACAAAGCGAATGCAGAAAAGTTGTTGGCGTTTATGTTAAGTGGTGAATCTCAAAAATGGTACGCCGAAGTAAATCATGAATACCCTGTGATAGAGGGTGTAGAAATTAGTTCGCAGTTACAAAGTTTTGGTGAATTTAAAGCACAAACAGTATCTTTTGATATAATAGGCAGTAATAATGCAAAAGCCTTAATGATTATGGATAAAGCTGGTTGGAAGTAATTCGCAGACACTTTAGCGCCTTAAGCATCAGTACATGGATAATAACGGGACTCTTTGCAGTCCCGTTATTGATTGTCTTTGGTAGTGTATTTAATCTTCAAACAGATACATGGGCACATTTAGCCAATACGGTTTTAGCTGATTATGTCCTTAATTCTATTTTGTTGGCCCTTGGGGTAGCAACTGGGACTGCGGTTCTTGGCACCTATACCGCGTGGATAATGGTAAATTATCGCTTTGTAGGTAAATCACTACTGCAGTGGTTGATTTTGCTGCCACTTGCAATGCCTGCCTATATTATCGCTTATACCTACACTGGTATGTTTGATTTTGCTGGGCCATTCCAATTATTTATTCGTGAGACCTTTGAATTAGCATCTAATACGCGCGTTATCCCTGATTTTAGGAGTTTATGGGGCGCAACAATTATGATGATCTTAGTGCTTTATCCCTATGTTTACTTGTTAGCACGCACTGCATTTAGTGAACAATCTGTTCAATACGAACAGGTTGCTACTTTAAGTGGCGTAACAAAACTAAAATATTTACAAAAAGTTGCTCTTCCGCTCGCTCGACCCGCAATACTGACCGGCTCTGCGCTGGCGATGATGGAAGCATTATCTGATTTTGGTACTGTTGCATATTTTGGTGTGAGTACCTTTACAACCGGTATCTTTAGAACATGGTTTGGGATGGGTGATGCCGCCGCAGCAAGCCAACTAGCGAGCTTACTTTGTTTATTTGTTTTCATTGTATTGTGGCTTGAAAAAACAAGTCGAAGACATCAATCCAGTTACCAAAGTCGTAATTTACAAAAAAACAAGCGCGAAAGGTCAAAGGTACCCGTAGTGGATTGTTACTATTGATTTGTATTTTGCCACCTATTTTTGGTTTTGTGATCCCCTTTGCACAGCTACTCTGGTGGTCAATATCTTATTTTGATATATCAGTGTTAGATGAGTTTTGGCCATTGCTATTTACATCATTACAATTAGCGTTTTTTAGTGCCATTGTCATAGTGTGTTTGGCTTTGATTATTTCGTATTGTAAACGTCTTTATTCAAGCAAAAAAATACAACTGGCTAGTCAGTTCATTAGTTTAGGATATGCTTTGCCTTGGCATTGTTATCGCAGTTGGTGTTATCCAAGTGGCAGGTGATGCAGATATTTTTATTAACAAAATCACGTTAGCACTATTTGATTATCAACCAGGGCTTGTGATTTCAGGCAGCATGGCAATACTGGTATTTGCCTATGCACTTCGATATTTAAGTGTAGCTTTGCATAATACTGATACTGGCCTTGATAGAATTAAACCTCAAGTTGACGAAGTGGCATTTACCCTAGGGGCTAGTCAAGCTAAATTATTGGGGCGTATTCATGCCCCTTTACTAAAGGCCAGTTTATTAAGCGCGTTTATATTGGTATTTGTCGATGTATTAAAAGAATTGCCAGCCACGCTTATTTTACGTCCTTTTAATATGAATACGCTGGCGGTCCGCGCATACGAGTTGGCATCTGACGAACGACTCATCGACGCTGCTTTACCGGCTGTTAGTATTGTTTTAGCAGGTATTATTCCTGTCATTTTATTAACCCGTAGCCTTGAGAAGATAAACCGTGAGTAATTCTGCATTATTAGAAATAGATAAACTAAGCCTAGCTTATGGTGATAAACGCGTCTTATCAGATATGAGTTTGTCATTAAATAAAGGCGAAATAGCATGTTTATTAGGTCCTTCGGGTTGCGGCAAAACCTCTGTTCTTAGGGCTATTGCGGGCTTCTTGTCACCTGTAAGTGGCACGATTAGCATTAACCAGAATGTAGTGGCTTCATCGAAAATGCTTGTAGAACCAAGCAAACGTTCTATTGGTTTGGTTTTTCAAGATTTTGCGTTATTTCCGCATATGACAGTATATGAAAATGTCGCTTTTGGTTTAGATGACTTAAGCCAACAAGAACGCGACCAACGTGTTTATGACTATATGGAGATAACGGGAATAAGCGCCTTTGCTCAACAACTTCCATCTCAGTTATCAGGTGGCCAACAACAGCGAGTGGCTTTGGCCAGAGCAATGGCACCACAACCTGACTTATTATTAATGGATGAGGCTTTCTCAGCGCTAGACCCAGTATTACGAGAGCAAGTGGCCTATGACCTGCGTAACATCATCAAGACACTTGGCTTAACGGTATTACTAGTCACTCACGATCAAAGTGAAGCCTTTGCTTTTTGCGACAAAATTGCGGTTTTGGCGTCTCAATCTCTTCAGCAATTCTCAAGCGCTTATGATTTGTATCATGAACCCAATACTCGTTTTGTGGCGAATTTTATCGGTGAGGGGACCTTTATCAAAGGGCACATTAACGATGACTCAAAAAGAGTTACTGCGTCAACTGGCTTAGGCGAACTAGTGTTAAGTGACGTACCTATCGATCAAAACGTAAATACTATTGATATCTTGCTTCGTCCAGACGACATCATTCATGAAGACAGTAGCCCCGTAAAAGCAAAAATAGTGGCCAAGCAGTTTAGAGGCGCATTTATTCGTTATACGCTTGAGCTGCCATCAAGCCAAGAAACCGTGCTTTGTTTTGCGCCTAGTCACCATAATCATGAAATTGACGAATTGTTTGGCATCAAAGTACAAGCGCAACACGTCATCTGGTTTAGCTAAGTCAGTTTGCAATTAACTGTTAAAAAGTGCCAGTGCAACGTTTAGCTTATGCTTACTTTAGTTTATAATCTGCCGCGATTTCCCGTCGCTGAAATACAGTACGGCATTACAAAAAAGTATTAACCTCAAAAGGCTTTATGCATGCGCACTAATTATTGTGGAAGAATTGACACATCTTATCTTGAACAAACAGTTACCCTATATGGATGGGTTAACAAACGTCGCGATTTAGGTGGCGTAGTGTTTATTGACTTACGTGATAGAGAAGGCATTGTTCAAGTTGTTGTTGACCCTGACACAAAAGACGCATTTGAAGTTGCCAGTTCACTTCGAAATGAGTTTTGTATTGCCATTACCGGGCGTGTGCGGGCAAGACCCGATTCTCAGATAAATAAAGATATGCTGACCGGTGGTATTGAAATCTTGGCCAAAGACGTAGAGATTATCAATAAAGCGCCAGCGCTACCCTTAGATTGGAATCAAGAAAACTCCGAAGAACAACGATTAAAATACCGTTATTTGGATTTACGTCGTCCACTGATGACTGAGCGTTTGGTATTTCGCTCTAAAGTAACAGCATTTGTTCGACGCTTTTTAGAAGACAACGACTTTCTTGATATAGAAACGCCAATTTTAACAAAAGCGACACCCGAAGGTGCTCGTGATTATTTAGTGCCAAGCCGCACGCACAAAGGCGAATTTTTTGCGTTGCCGCAATCACCACAGTTATTTAAGCAATTGTTGATGATGAGTGGCATGGACAAATATTACCAGATTGTCAAATGCTTTAGAGATGAAGATTTGCGTGCCGACCGCCAACCCGAATTTACTCAAATAGATATTGAGACTACATTTTTGGACGCAAATGGCGTCATGCAAGTAACCGAAAAGCTGATTAGGGATTTGTTTAAGCACTTATTAAATGTAGATTTAGGTGATTTTCCACATATGAGTTATGCCCAAGCCATGTCTCGCTTTGGCAGTGATAAGCCTGATTTGCGTAACCCACTTGAGATAATCGATGTTGCTGATGCTGTTAAAAATATCGAGTTTAAGGTCTTTAGTGGCCCAGCTAATGATGAAAATGGTCGTGTGGCGACTATCTGCGTACCAGGTGGCGCGTCGCTTTCACGCAAGCAAATTGACCAATATGCCGAGTATGTTAGCGTTTATGGTGCAAAAGGCTTAGCGTGGATAAAAGTAAACGATGTTGACAAAGGCATAGAAGGGCTTCAAAGCCCGATTTTAAAGTTTTTAGATGAATCTTCTGTGGAGGCGATTTTAGAGGCATCATCGGCGAAAACCGGTGATATTTTGTTGTTTGGTGCAGGTGACTGGCAAACGACAACGGAAGCCTTAGGTGCGTTGCGGCTTAAACTAGGTGAAGACTTTGACTTGTTAGTCGGTGAATGGAAGCCACTGTGGGTAATAGACTTTCCAATGTTTGAAGAGGCTGATGGTCGTTTGCATGCTTTACATCACCCCTTCACGGCGCCTGTTAATAATGATGTTGAAGCATTAAAAGCATCGCCAGTAAGTGCATTGTCAAACGCCTATGACATGGTGTTAAATGGCGTTGAATTAGGTGGTGGCTCTGTCAGGATCCACGATATGGATATGCAGTCAACCGTGTTTGACTTACTAGGGATTGAAGCGCAAGAAGCACAAGAGAAGTTTGGTTTCTTACTAGAAGCACTAAAATATGGAACCCCGCCTCATGCCGGTCTTGCCTTTGGTCTAGATAGATTAGTCATGCTGATGGTAGGTGCAGAATCGATAAGAGATGTAATGGCCTTTCCTAAAACAACTACCGCGGCATGCCCACTTACCGGTGCGCCTTAGCCAAGCTAACCCTGAGCAATTAAAAGAGCTTTCAATCGCCACAATCGCCAAGGTTGATAAAGACTAAATCCGATGCCATTCAAAAGACCTGAATCTGTACTTGTTGTGCTGTTTAATGAGTTCGGTCAGGTTTTGGTCTTGCAACGGGATGACGACCCTTTATTTTGGCAGTCTGTTACTGGCACGATGGAGCTTGGCGAAAGCCCAATTCAAACCGCTTTACGAGAAGTGAGCGAAGAAGTCGGTGTTGCTTTATCACTGATGGATATTGCAGATTGTCGTCGAGTTAATCAATATTCTATTCGCCAAGAGTGGCGCTACAGGTATCCAAAAGGCGTAACGCGCAATTTTGAATATGTGTTTTGTGCGCAAATTCCAAGTATGAGCCATATTATATTAACTGAACATTTATCATATCAATGGTTAAATAAGCAAGACGCCGCGGCTAAAGTGTGGTCTGATACAAACAGGCAAGCTATCATTAGGTATGTACCAGAGGTAATGGCACAGTGAACATTATTTTAGGCATTGACCCAGGTTCGCGCATCACAGGATATGGCGTGATTGGCGTCAAAGGTAATACAACCGTGTATTTAGGCAGTGGCTGCATAAAAGTGATGGATGATAACTTGTCTAAGCGCCTTAAAAATGTATTTGACGGTGTTGGAGAGATTATTCAGCAATTCAGCCCTACAAATTTCGCGATAGAACAAGTTTTTATGGCCAAAAACCCAGATTCGGCATTAAAGCTGGGTCAAGCAAGAGGCGCTGCAATAGTAGCAGCGACCAATGTTGATTTGCCTGTTTTTGAATATTCAGCAAGACAAATAAAACAGTCTGTTGTGGGCAAAGGAAGTGCAGAAAAAACACAAGTGCAGCATATGGTTACTCACTTATTAAAGCTAAATAAAACACCACAAGCAGATGCGGCTGATGCACTAGCGGTGGCTTTATGTCATTTGCATACAGAGCAAAGCTTAATAAAAATGGCAGGAAACGCTACAAAAACGGTCAGACGCCGATTACAATAGGCGTTATAAGCATAATAAAAATAACAAAAGACAATCTATATGATCACTCGTTTATCCGGCATTATTATCGAAAAGCTCCCTCCAGAGATTGTCCTTGATGTGAACGGTGTTGGGTATGAAATTCAATTACCCATGACTAGCTTCTATCAACTTCCCAACGAAGGTGAGCCTGTTACTTTGCACACTCATTTTGTGGTGCGTGAAGACGCGCAATTATTATTTGGTTTTGTAGAAAGGCTTGAACGTACATTGTTCAGAGTATTGATCAAAGCAAATGGCGTGGGGCCTAAGTTAGCGTGTACGATATTATCAGGCATGTCGGCTGAGCAATTTGTAGATGCAGTGATGCAAGAAAACATAAATGCCTTAGTCAAAATGCCAGGTGTTGGTAAAAAGACTGCTGAACGCCTGGTGGTTGAACTTAAAGACAAACTAAATGATTTGGACGCGTTACCTAGCTTTAGTGTTCCTAGCCAAACCACTAATGCAAATGGACCGAGTTTGTTAAAAGCACAAACTAGCAATACTGAAGAAGCCGTTAGTGCACTAATAGCGTTAGGCTATAAAAAAGCACAAGCAGAGTCGGTCGTTAAGCAAGTGGCAAGCGATGATGCAAGTAGTGAACAGCTAATTCGAGATGCTCTTAAATCGATGGTGTAGGTAAGAAGATGTCCAAAAAAGAGGTAGCTCATGATTGAAGCAGATAGTATTTTACGACCACAAGAGCAATCTGAAGATGCTGCTGTTGATAGGGCTATTCGTCCTAAATTGCTTGCCGATTACGCTGGTCAACAAGCAGTTTGTGATCAAATGGAAATTTTTATAGAGGCTGCAAGGGCTAGGGACGAAGCCTTAGATCATTTATTGATTTTCGGCCCTCCAGGCTTAGGTAAAACTACCTTAGCTAATATTGTTGCTAACGAAATGAAGGTCAATATCAAAACAACATCAGGACCAGTCTTAGAAAAAGCGGGTGATCTAGCGGCCTTACTGACTAATCTAGAAGAAAACGATGTCTTGTTTATTGATGAAATTCATCGTTTAAGCCCAGTGGTTGAAGAGGTGTTATATCCAGCGATGGAAGACTACCAATTAGATATTATGATTGGTGAAGGACCTGCAGCGCGTTCGATTAAACTAGAACTACCTCCTTTTACACTCATTGGCGCCACTACTAGAGCAGGATCGTTGACTTCGCCATTGCGCGATAGGTTCGGCATTACCCAGCGCTTAGAGTTCTATAAAATCAAAGACTTAACCAATATCATTTTGCGCAGTGCTGAGCATCTAAATATGGATATGGAACAAAGCGGTGCATTGGAAATTGCAAAGCGGTCACGAGGTACCCCCGTATTGCTAATCGCTTACTTCGCCGAGTCAGAGATTATGCCCAAGTAAAAGCTAATGGAAAAGTCAGCGCCGAAATCGCGTCGCTTGCTTTAAATATGCTTGATGTCGATAAGTTAGGTTTTGATCTGATGGATCGTAAATTGTTGCTATCAATTATTGAAAAGTTTGACGGTGGGCCAGTTGGCTTAGAAAACGTTGCTGCTGCCATTGGCGAAGAAAAAGAAACTATTGAAGATGTGATTGAACCGTTCCTGATTCAGCAAGGTTACCTGCAGCGTACACCGCGCGGACGAGTCGCAACTCCAAGTGCTTATATGCATTTGGGCTTTGATATCAAAAAATAAAGTGACCTTCTGAAAATAGCGCATCGTTGATGATCAGACAAAAAAAGGCCCACATTTGTGGGCCTAAAATAACTATAAACGGAAGGGATTCCATGAAAACAAAACACTGTGTGTCTCGAATGGCGCGTATGATATGGATTTTTTATTCGCTCAACAATTGAATAAAATTTTATTTTCGGATTAATAAAACTAATGTGTATATTTTTAATCCGAATCGCTTAATATTTTGCTATATTCAAGCATGTAAGGCGATTCAAGTGTGAAATTGTAAATAAAATGTAATGGTTTGATGTACTTAATTTAATGTAAAATGTCAAAGGTTACTCAAGCGTTATTAATCTCAACATTAAAAATGACAAAACAATCTATCGTGAAAGTGAGATTGAGGGATACCGAAAAAGATGATCGATGTGAGAGTGTATTACGAAGATACTGATGCTGGCGGTATTGTCTATCACGCCAATTACCTAAAATACCTAGAACGAGCTCGAACAGAGTGGGTGAGGAATTTAGGGGTTTCGCAGCAATTATTATTGGAACAATTTATTGGTTTTGTCGTCATACACATGGATATTGCATTCAAAAGTAGTGCTAAACTTGATGATCAGCTCAAGGTTACGTGTAGAGCGTTACAAATTAAGCGTGCTAGCATGTTTTTTGAGCAAGAAATTTGGCGGCATGATACACTTTTAATCAGCGCTAAAGTAAAGGTGGCATCGGTGGATATTCGTACTTCTAAACCGATTGCTATGACACCTGAATTAAGAACAAAAATTATGATAAAGGAATAAGCCATTGAACGGTGAAATGTCTGTTTTGAACCTCGTACTGCAAGCCAGTTTTGTTGTGCAGTTCATTATGTTAATGCTATTAGTCATGTCAGTGATGAGTTGGATGTATATTTTTCAACGTTCATCGGCTTTAAAACGGGCTACTCAGGAAGCCAAGCAATTTGAAGAGTCATTTTGGTCAGGCGCCGATCTAAATCAACTCTACTCTGAACTAGCTGATAAACCCGATTTAAACGGCACAGCATTAATCTTTTGTAGTGGCTTTAAGGAATACGTACGATTACGTAAAACAGCAAGCACGATTCCTGGCTCTATTACCGATGGCACATATCGAGCAATGAGAGTAGCAATGTCACGCGAAGTCGATGAGCTTGAGCAGCGCTTACCCTTTTTAGCGACAGTTGGTTCTATTTCCCCTTACATTGGTTTGTTAGGTACCGTTTATGGCATCATGACGGCGTTTATTGCCTTAGGGCAGGCAAAACAAGCTACCTTACAAATGGTTGCGCTAGGAATCGCTGAAGCATTGATTGCAACTGCAATTGGTTTGTTTGCTGCCATTCCTGCATACATCGCATATAACCGCTTTAGTACACAAGTTGAAAAAATAGAAAACACTTATGGTAACTTTATGGAAGAGTTTTCTGCTATTTTGCATCGTCAAACTTTAGCGACGCAGCAGCAAAGCACAACAAACGCTCAAAACTTGCTAGGTAGAGGCTAGCACTTATGTATGTGCGCAAGCGTAGAAAAAAGGTTTCAGAGATCAATGTCGTACCGTACATTGACGTAATGCTGGTGTTACTGGTTATTTTTATGGCAACTGCTCCTCTTGTAACACAGGGAGTAAAGGTTGATTTGCCCAAGGCTGAAGCACAGACCATCGAGACAGAAGAAGAGGTCATGCTAATTGTGTCGGTTGATGCTCAAGGTTTATATTATATAAATGTAGGGGATGATCCCAAAGCGCCAATTGGCGCGCAAGCGGTTGCCGATATTGTTAAAACGCGATTAGCGGCATCTCCAGAAACGCCGGTGGTAGTGAATGGTGATGGAAAAGTAGATTATGCCAAAGTGGTCAATTTGATGGTATTACTGCAGCAAGCGGGTGCACCTAGCGTTGGTTTGATGACGGATCCGAACGAGCCTTAGTATGCCGATTGAACAGCAGTCAAATGACAGGTCATCAGATGAACGCGGAATTCAGCAAAATGATTCGGTACAAAAAGGTGTTTTTTTACAAAAACTAAAGGAGCTTATGCGCAGCGCTATGTTTCGCTCGCTTGCTTTGCATGGCCTGATTGTTGCCAGTTTATTATTTAGTTTCAATTTTAGTACTAAGCCATTAGTGTTTGCCGCACAGATGCCTGAGCAAACAAGCGCCAATCGAGTCGATATTGTGGAAGCCACCTTTATTGATAGTAATGTTATTGCGCAACAACGTCGTGAAAAAGAACAAGTACAAGCGCGCGAACGCGCTCAAAGGCAAGCTCAAGAGCGTAAAAGACGCCAACAACAAGAAGAACAAGCAAGGCAACAAGAACAAGCAAGGCAACAAGAACAAGAACGAAAACGCAGAGCTGATGAAGCTCGTAAAAAGCGTGAACAAGAACAGCAACGAGAACAAGAAGAACAGCGCAAGCAGCAAGAAGAACAAGCTCGTTTAGATGAGTTAGAGCGCCAGCGACAAGAAGAATTAGAGCGTGAACGAGTCAGGCAAGAGCAAGAGCGTGTGCAACAAGAGCTCGAAGATGAATTAGCTCAAAAGCTACAACAAGAGCAAGCGGCGATGACTCAAGCTAACCAACGGCGTATTATGTCTGAGGTGGAAAAATATAGGGGCTTGATTCAGCAAACAGTGCTGCGTAATTTGAATATTGGAGATGAGTTCAATGGGCGTGAGTGCAGGGTAAAAGTTCAGCTTGCTTCTAACGGATTAGTGCTTAATGTAGAAGTATTAAATGGCGACCCTGCTTTATGTAGAGCGGCGCAAAGTGCAGTGCTAAGGCCTGACACTTTGCCTGTCCCGAGAGACCCAGAGATTTTCAATAAATTTAGAAGTGTAACATTTACGGTGAGGCCAAATTTATAATGATAAAACCAGCAGCAAATAACTTGTGTCGTTTATTCGTGTTAGCGTTGATAATCATCAAACCTTCGCTGGTATTTTCTCAATCAATGGAAATATTGATAACAGAGGGCATGAATAACGCTCGCCCTATCGCGGTTGTGCCATTTAGGTGGACGGGTGATACCATATTGCCTGAAAATTTATCAGATGTTATGACCAACAACTTGCAGCGTAGCGGTAAATTTAGCCCTTCTAGTATTTCACAAATGCCTCAATATCCAGCAAGTGACGATGAAGTTAATTACGATGCTTGGGCCCAAAGTGGCATCGACACGATTGTGGTGGGTAGCGTTGAACCGGTGGGTGTTGATCAATATAAAGTAAGTTTTGCGTTGATTGATATTTTGCGTGCGCAAATTACTGGTGGTGAATCAAAAGCACTTGTAGATGGTCAGTTAATGTCAAGCAAAGATCACATCATTGAAAGTCGCGAAAGAGTAATTTCAGGTGATGAATTTAGGCAATATGCTCATATTATGAGCGATATAGTCTATGAAAAACTCATAGGCGAAAAAGGGGCATTCTTAACACGCTTAGCTTACATAGTAGTGCGCGACCGAGAAACCACGCCACGCCCATATCAATTAGTGATCTCGGACTACGATGGTGAAAATGAAATTAGACTGTTGTCTTCTCCAGAGCCTTTAATGTCGCCAAGTTGGTCACCTAACGGTGAAGAAATCGCTTATGTAAGTTTTGAGCAAAAGCGCCCACAAATATTTATCCAAAATATCTATTCTGAACGACGCACGCGTATTACCGATTTCCCTGGGATAAATAGCTCGCCAGAGTTTTCACCTGATGGCAAAAAGCTTGCAATGGTGCTGTCTAAAGACGGTAACCCTGAAATTTATGTAATGGACTTAAGTAGTAAAAAGCTTGAGCGGATTACCCGCCATAGAGCCATTGACACAGAGCCAACGTGGTCACCTGATGGAAAAAGCATCATATTTACCTCAGAACGGGGTGGAAAACCGCAAGTATATACAGTAAATTTAGAGAGTAAGCGCACTAGACGTCTCACTTTTGATGGTGATATGAACTTAGCGGCGTCAGTTACACCCGATAATTCGCATTTAGTTGTCGTAAATAGAACAGCAGGGGATTATCATATAGCAAGACAACACATATCTTCTGGAGATATGTTAGTATTGACTAAGACGTTTTTAGATGAGTCACCAAGTATAGCACCTAACGGAAGCATGATTATTTATAGCACGCTTCATGAAGGTAGACAGGTGCTGTCTTTGGTGTCGTTAGATGGGCGATTCAAAGCGCTTTTACCCGCTGCAAACGGGCAAGTAAAGTCGCCTAGTTGGTCTCCATTTTTATTATAATAATAGTAAGTTTTATACAATTAAGGATTAATCATGCTTTCAAACAATAAATTAAAAATAGCAGTTCTTGCGCTAGCCGCCTCTTCATTAATGGCATGTCAAAGTGGACCGACAGAAGCAGAGCTTGAAGCACAACGTAACGCAGCAGCTGCAGAACAAGCTCGTATCGAAGCTCAACGCGCTGAGGAAGCTGCAGCGGCAGAAGCTGCCCGTGTAGAGACGGCTCGTATCGAACGTCTTGAAAGAGAAAAAGAAATGGCTGCAGCTGAATTACAAAGCCTAATGAATGATTCAGTAGTGTATTTTGATTTTGATCGTTCAACGGTAAAAGCTGACTTTACTGCAGTGCTTGATAAGCATGCTGACTTTTTAATCAAGAACCCTGATCAAAGCATCGTGATTGAAGGTCACTGTGACAGCAGCGGTACACCAGAATATAACATCGCACTTGGTGAGCGCAGAGCAAAAGCAGTTGAAACTTACCTTACAAATGCTGGTGTAAGCAGTTCACAAATTTCTGTAGTGTCTTACGGCGAAGAAAAGCTAGCAGTAATGGGTACGTCTGATTACGCAATGGCTCAAAACCGTCGTGGTGTATTGGTTTATAATTAATCAATGAAATTACTTACCGCTTTAAGTTTTAGCGCGGTTTTTTATACAGGTGCCAGCCTTGCGCAGGCGCCTGTTGTTGATTTAACCGCTGACGAATTAGAACAACGCTTAGCTGTGCTTGAGCGCATAGTTGATTCGCGGACAACTTCGCAACAACGAATGCAACAGCAAGTTGATGAGTTACAAAACGATATTGACCTTATGAAAGGCACAATTGAATTACATAATCATCAACTAGAAAAGCTACTTGAACGTCAACGCGAGCTGTTTTTGGAGCTTGATACACGTTTTGCAGATTTGCAGCAAAGTGCAAGTCAGGTTCAAACAAATATCGGCAATATGAATAGCACAGCTGTGACCACGAATACGCAGCAAGCTAATGTAAGTGTGGCAGACCCAGCGAATGAGCAAAGTTCGTATCAATCTGCAGTGAATTTGATACTACAAGACAAAGACTACGATAGCGCAATACCTGCGTTTAGAGCGTTTTTGACAAGCTATCCAAACTCACAACTTACCGCAAATGCGCATTATTGGTTGGGACAATTGTTGTACAACCAACAACGTTTTGACGAAGCAAAGTCAGAGTTTGAGCAAGTGGCTAATCAATTTGTTGATTCGCCTAAACGAGCAGACTCTTTGCTCAAATTAGGTTTGATAGAACAAACTGCTGGCAATGCTAATGCGGCTCGTAGGTTCTTCCAACAAGTGGTTACTGAATACCCAAGTAGCACCTCAGCAAGACTAGCTAATCAACAACTGTCTAATTAGTAGGCAGTTGTTATTTTACGGCTAGCGTAAAACTAAAATTCCTGTAAATAATTACAAAAAATCATATTAAATGGTTGCACCTTGTGTGGTTTTGAGTATTATATGCGCCCGTTGTGACGTAACGTAACCGACTAGGTCTGTTAGCATATGTTCAACACTTGTGAAAGGGTCGTTAGCTCAGTTGGTAGAGCAGTTGACTTTTAATCAATTGGTCGCTGGTTCGAATCCAGCACGACCCACCACTTTCACAAAACCTGTAAGATCTTGAGGGTCGTTAGCTCAGTTGGTAGAGCAGTTGACTTTTAATCAATTGGTCGCTGGTTCGAATCCAGCACGACCCACCACTCAAGCTAATTTACTGCCATTATTCATTATTTTCTCATTCTACGATTTTTACACACTTTCAAAGTATTTAATTGCGTTTTTGTATGCACTTATATGGCTAAAGCAGTATAATACTCGGACATTAAATTTTTACGAACATCTGCCATGACATTAGCCAATAGAATAGCGCCTATTGATTACCCCTTTCCAAAAATGCCTGTCAAACTTGCCGATGCTGAGCAAGTTGCACTTAAAACCGAAATCAAAGCCTTGTTAGAAGCTCAAAATGCAGTGCTAGTTGCTCATTATTATACTGATCCAATCATTCAAGCCCTAGCTGAAGAAACCGGTGGATGTGTGTCGGACTCGCTTGAAATGGCACGTTTTGGCCGAGATGACAAAGCTCAAAAACTGGTAGTGGCGGGAGTTAAGTTTATGGGCGAGACCTCTAAGATTCTTAGCCCTGAAAAGCAAGTAATTATGCCAACCTTAGAGGCAACATGTTCACTGGACTTAGGATGCCCAATTGACGAGTTTAGTGCATTTTGTGACCAACATCCCGATCGTGTTGTTGTGGTATATGCAAACACCTCAGCGGCCGTAAAAGCGAGGGCCGATTGGGTGGTAACATCAAGTATCGCACTTGAAATCGTCGAGCATTTAGACAGCGAAGGCAAAAAGATTATTTGGGGTCCTGATCGTCATTTAGGTGCTTACATACAGAAGCAAACCGGTGCAGATATGCTGATGTGGAACGGTGAGTGTATTGTTCATGATGAGTTTTCGGCTAAAGCACTTGAAAAAGCTAAGCATTTGCATCCTAACGCGGCAGTACTTGTGCATCCTGAATCGCCTGCTAGTGTGATAGAGATGGCAGATGCGGTTGGGTCAACATCACAGCTTATCAATGCCGCTTCAAAAATGGGAAATGACACCTTCATTGTTGCGACTGACAAGGGTATTTTTTATAAGATGCAACAGATGGCACCTAATAAGACATTTATTGAAGCACCGACGGCAGGAGAGGGCGCTACTTGCAAAAGCTGTGCAAACTGTCCTTGGATGGCAATGAATGGATTACAGGCGCTTAGAGATGCTTTGCTAGACGAGCGCGGCAAAGAAATATTTGTGGACGAAGCTTTAGCACAGCAAGCTATGTTGCCCTTAGATCGTATGCTCAATTTTGCTGCCGATTTAAAACTACAAATAAAAGGGAATGCATAAACCGAGTTTTGTAAGTGGAGGTTGATAACGTTTGTCAAAAGCGCTTGTCAATGAAGAGGATACAAGTGCGATATTACTTGCAAGTCGTAGTTGTTTTGCCTAAGATACGCGCCGCTTACCGCATGTTTTGGAGAGATGGCTGAGTGGCTGAAGGCGCACGCCTGTGAAAGTGTGTAAGGGTTTATAGCCCTTCGAGGGTTCGAATCCCTCTCTCTCCGCCAGATAATCTTGAAAGCCCCGTATTTAGGGGCTTTCTAGTATCTAAATCTTATCAAAGAGAATAGCTCTGTCACAGAACTCTGTCACAACTTTACATAAGGCTGGCAGAGCAAGATGCAAAAATCACATTCTACTTATCTATATAAATTCAAAAACTCATCTAATTACTTTTTTCGGATCCGCGAGGGAATTTTTGATCAAACAGGATATGTTAAATCAAGCGGTTATTTCGTGGCTTCACTTCAGACATCTGATTATGAAGAAGCAAGATGGCTAGCTTTATTTATTAAATCTAAGTTGACGGAGGCTACCGAAATGGACATTTCAAAAGATGCGTTTCAAAATGATAACGAGCCCTTAATTGGGCTTGAGAGTGGAAAGGATAAACAGCATGAGCTGATGAAGCAGAGGCAGCAAAGCCTAAGAGGCATGATGCTGTTCAGAAGGGCGCTACGAGAGAGGTTTGTAACGCTTTTAAAAGCGGGGCAGGCGATGATTGATTGCGATCTAGATGGGGAGTTTATGGTGCCAAAGCCTGTCGCGGAAGACGAACGCAAGGCATTTAAGCAGTACTGCGAAGAAAATACACCGAAGGTGGCTCAAAAAGCGTTTGTGGAAGAGTTGATGCCGTCATTGCAAAATGATAATTACAACTCTAATCAATTTTCAGCGTGCTTGAGTATGTTAAACAAGCTCGTTGGTGAACTCAGTGAGTTTAAAGCGCAGAATGATGAGTTTGCTTTAAATGAGGACCTTGAATACAACTCAACGTTGGAATCTCAAAGAGGTGTCAATGATGCCGTTGATTTGTTCGATAATATGAGCAGCAGTTTTAATGAGCATCAGCAGACTGAAAAACTAAAGAAAGATGAGTATTTTTCTCTAGCCTACCAAGTTCCTTTGTTTCTCAATGAAAAAAGGGGGAGGTTGCGGCAAAAACGTTCAAAAAGTACGAACGCTCATTTTCCTTGCTATTGGCGCATTTTCCACAAGGTATTGATCTGAGAGAGTTCACAAAAGTGCAGACTCAATCAGTGAAAGACATGCTTAGCAGTTTAGATAAGCATCAAAACGTCGGTAAGCGTGGTGGCCGGCTCACTTCTAAGACCAAGAATGGTATGTTGTCGAATTATCATTCTTTCTTCTCTTGGCTGGAAGATGATACGGATATTGATATTCGGAATCCTTTCAGCAATGTGAGTTTTTCTAAGCAGAAAAATGCTCCAAAACGTCGCTCCTTTTCCCGCTGCGATGTTCGAAATATACTTTCGTACGACTTTAGGCATGGTAGCGAAGCAAAAGCATTTCGTAGCGATGCATACTGGTTCCCCAAGTTAGCCTTGTACTCTGGGATGCGTCTTAATGAAATATCGGCACTTCCCGTGAGCCACATCAAGCAGGATGAGGGCGGGATTTGGTACTTCGATTTACGAGGACTCGATGTGAAAAACGAGGCGAGCGAAAGAACGGTGCCAATCGCCCAATATTTGCTGGACTTAGGTATATTGCAGTACATCGATAGCTTACGAGCAAAAGGTGAAATCTTTATATTTCCTCAAATTCGCAAGGGTGTTATTGAGCCTTAGCAGCGCAGGTTGGGGAGACCCGATTTCTCGTTGGTTCAATAGAACCCTACTCAAAAACATCGGTATTGATTCTGATGCGGAGTTAAAGAAACGAGCGTTAATTAGCTTCCATTCATTACGACGTTCGCTTATTTCGACTTGTGTGACAAAAGGAGAGGAGCACTATTTAATCAAACGAATCGTTGGGCATTCGGTAGACGATGATATTACGCTGAGTGTTTATGCTGATATGGATCAGATCCCGCTAGCTAAGCTCAAGGAGGTGATAGACAGGAATCTCACATGGCATAAGAAGGAAATAACCA
This sequence comes from Glaciecola sp. HA4-3, assembly GCF_055693685.1. Classification (NCBI taxonomy): domain Bacteria; kingdom Pseudomonadati; phylum Pseudomonadota; class Gammaproteobacteria; order Alteromonadales; family Alteromonadaceae; genus Glaciecola; species Glaciecola sp. HA4-3. The sequence goes on along the minus strand of NZ_CM146340.1, from coordinate 2,091,707 downwards.
TGAAAGATGCAGTCGCGTCTACCCTCAGTCACTTTGACAGTTGTGACATTCAAGAGGAGCTAAGATGTTTGCTGCTAGGTGTTCCAAACTCAGTTTCACTCAACAAGCTGAAATGTGAGCCTGATGCATTTTTAGCTTTCAGTCCCGAATTGAAAGAGCGATGTATATTGCTTATCGATATTTTTGCTAAGCTTGAGGAGCAGTACTCTGATGCGGCAAGTGTAACTGGATATATGAGCAGAGTGAAAAGCAACGACCCATACATGGGAAGTACACCAATGGAGCTTGCTTGCAGCAGTTTAGAAGGCTTAAAAGCGACGCATCAAGCTGTAGTAGGACTTATTCACATTGTTGGTTAAAGTGTTATGAGCATGAAATTAAGCATGCCCTTCTGCAAACGAAGGGTATGTCCTCGTTTTATTTTCATTCAATAGCTGAATTAATTGTGTTCTATTTATCATTTTGAGAAAGTTCAGCGTTAGTGGTGTGTATGAAACAAGTGAGCCAATGACACTTGTCAACCACGCTGATTCTTTAAAATAGCCAAGTGGCGATCAATACAATCTGGCGGTTTTCATACCATTATCAAATAAACTTGATTATTTACTTAGTCTCAAAATAATTGTTAAGAAAAAGGCCTGAAAAACACAGTAGGCTTGATGGAAATCGGTGACCGTATGATAAAATATCGGCTTTTTGGGGTTGATGCAGGAGCTTATATTTGGTCTAGAGCTTTTGATTGCGTTCTTTTTTTAAAATTTCAGGTCAAATGATGACGAATTCACGAAACGACATAAATTATCATTTTGATCAAGCATCGAGACAATAGGGCGCTATTTATTTAACCAATCGGCAAGGACAATCTCTAAGTTACGCACTAGGACACTATGTTTATTAGGGTCTTGCATAAGTCTTTTAATATTCCTTAACTTCCATTTAATTGCTGGTAAATCTGCGATTGATGGTTCGTCAAAGAGAGCCCATTTAGGAGCCCCACGCTTGAATGAGAGCAGAAACTCTGCGTCTCGATTATCAAAATGAGATTGGAGTGCCATTAGCATACTCGTTCTGGTCAGATTTAATTCATCATCGGTGATAGGCGCTAACGTCATCCCTTTAAACTCAGTATTGAATACATGTGATAAGTCTTTCCACTTCGGCTTCATTACTTCGTGAATAGGCCTTGGATGACTTAACACGTAGGTTAAAAAGCCTACTAATATCTCCCTAGATATTCCTTCATTTTCCAATAAAAGCTTTACATCAAACAAATCTCTGGGATGCTGTCTATCCATTGCCGCGCATAGCTTGCCACCATATAGATCAGGCATGCTGACTATTTGCATTTCAGCGTAGCCAAATTCTCTTTCAACCTTGTCATGTACCATTTTTAACTCAGGCACATGCAGAGTGCCTCTGGCAACCGGTGATACTTCGATTTTAATTGTGACTGATGCATCACTGACTATTATCCTAAGCTCATCGGGTTTATTGTCTTGTAGTATTGCTCGCTTATTGCCAATACTGTTAATCGCAACCGCGATGCGTTTTAGTGCTATTTTGGCATTGGTAAGAGCACTATCTCTGTCTTCAAGCGGTAAATAAGCCAAGTCGATGTCTACAGATAACCTTGGGAAGTCACGAATAAACAGGTTAATCGCAGTGCCACCTTTTAACGCAAAATCAGTTTCTTGAGCCACTATTGGTAAAACGCTCATGAGCATTTTTACTTGTTGATAGTATATGCTGTTCGTGTCCATTGGCTTATAAATTTCCATCTTGTTAGTCACTCTTAAGCTGTTTTAAATGCCAAAGGCACCGTAATCTTAAAACGCTTATCATAATGCCCATTAATAACAACCTGCCTTTTCCCTGCACCCAAGTGTATTTTTGATTCATCAAGACGTTTTACCCATTGATGATCATAGTAATGGCTTAAAAATAAAAATACCCTGTTCGTTTGAACTGATTTGCTGCTTTCCAATATTGTTTGGAGTTTTTTGGGGCTGAGGTTGACCAAGCCTTGAAAAAGTTCGGCAAGATGTTCAAAACTTATATCTTTACCAACGGCTGATGCCACTTCTAAAGCGGCTAACTCTGGTGAACTAGCCTTTAACTCACTGCCTTGTATTAATATGGATACGTGGGAAGACTCGACTGGGGCAGTTACTTTGCTTTGACAGTATACCCAGTTTACGTTGCTTAACTCTCTTAACCACTTAGGTAAGGATTGTTTATTGTTTGTACCAACCCATACCTTTTCATTCGCCGTGCCCCCATCTGGATTTAAAGGAAGATAATGGGATAGTCCTTGATGCTGCAAGCTGGATAGCCCTGCAAGGTAAACATTTTTATCAGTCTGAAATATCAATGCACTAAGCAATGCAGGCCAGTTTGGTGGGGGCTTTGTGCTGCTATGAGGGCGATAAAATACACCGCTGGCGAATCGCTTTAGCCAGCCATTTTGAACATACTTTTGTGTTAATGAGTGACTTATCCCTTGTCGCTTCAAGCAATGCTGTAAAACGACCGCACCGGGAGGGAATTCATTTACAAGCCAGTTTAGCTTTGAAGACATTACAATGCCTTGGGTATTAACAATCATTATAAATTAAACTATAGGTTTATACATGTCAAATAATTAATACCTAAGGTGATAAATTATAGCTTTTATTAAACTATGTTGCTGAGTAAACGCCACATTCGAGTTAATACTTTTTACCGTGTGGAGGGTTTAACTTGTAATGGCGAGCTGCACTGTTGTTAATTCTCTATCTCTCATTAGGTACACGCAGTAACAAATCACCTATGTCACAGTCAAAATAATCGCATAACTTATCGATTACATCTGTCCCTGCACTATAATCATGGCTGTTTGCAATGCGGGTAAGCGTTGCACGGCCAATGCCTGTTTCTTTCGCAACTTCATTGAGAGTAATTCGCCTTTTTTGCTCAAACGACTTATCGTCGAGACGTTGCATCAACAAAATTCTTATCATAGCTTTAATCACTTCAGACTCTTAATCACGCAGAACTCTACCATAATAATCAAAAAAGATTAACCAATCACTTGACATGTACTCTCATATGATGATCTAATTAACTTAGCGGTTAACAATAATCAAATAAGATTATCAGAGGTCGCTAGTTGTTTTGTAGCGTTGTTTACTAATTAATCAGGAGTATTGTCTATGCAACTATCACAAAAAGATGAAAATCAAAGTCAGGCATCAATCATACAAGCTGTTTTGAGGCCCGCCCCAGTTTACAAGCAACAGGAAATGCTAGGTGGTGCTACTAGCGCCATTTATCTGCATGACGGGAATAGTCTGCGGCGATTTGATTACGGTCCAAACTGCCAAAAAGTGCCTGTGGTGAATCACTTACTTCGCGTGAACTATCATGTTCAAAACGAGGCAAAAGTTATCTTTAGCTATGACATGCCCGACTTAAACCAAATCGCAAACTTTTATGGTTTTACACTGCTTGAAAGTGAACGAGAAGAATATGAAACTTGGAAGCGAGATATGTCACAGATAAGCTCGCATGAGCTAAAAGAACTGATGTCATTTTTCAGAAATGGATGGGCGACGACAATGATGAATGACAGTTTTGAGGCGGAATATTGTATTCTGGATGCTTCTTGTTGGGCTGATTACAACGCAATTTTATGTACGGTCAATCAGCTATCACATACCGACATGATCGCAAAACAACGTATTATGGTGGGCGCCTATTTGTTTTGTATTTATCGCACCTATTTTCGTTTTTGCGAAGAGCCCCGGCTCCGAATGGACGAGCATAGAGCTATCATCGGTCAACTCGAGCATTTGTTGTTGTCACTAGAAAAACGGAACGGTTACTTAGCCAAAACACTGAGACAATATTGTCATGTTGCGTCGTTATGGAAGGGACATGACATCACTGAGTTTTCGATCGAGGCACAGTTAGTGTGGGATTTGTTTCATCACTTTCAACCTGCACTAGATGAGAAAGCGCAAAGAGCTCGGCAGTATGCTTCATTCATTGGCTGCTAGTGAACGTGCACTTCAAATGTAGATCACGTTTATTAGCAAAATACTCGTGTTTATAATATGGATAACTAGATTGGAGGCAACTAACGTTGCCTCTGGATCGATGGGGTAACAGAGTTGATGGATAAAAAATATTACACGGGCGAGCTTGCAAATGCGCGCCTTTGTCACATTGAAAATACCGATATTTGTTTCTTGTATGGCGATGTAGTCATGCATAGCAGTGACAAATATGTCGAGGGCGACTGGTTTGCATCAAGCTATATCGTCAATGTTGAAGTAGACCAAACTAGCTATTATTTTGAGACAAGAAACAGTGTGTACAAAGTAAAAAGTTATAAGCCTATCATTATAAATGACAACGCAATCGAGTTGACTATGGACAGGATTTTTACCGGAAATTGCGGTTCAAATTAAAACAACAGAGTAAGTATCTGATCTATTATTTTGCTATGGCTTGAGGCTTTCAATGCAGCACATGTAGCCATAATTTCGAGCGAAATGTATCTCGACAAGGGGTGTTTACAACGTCATCCCAAGCCTTTTTGCTAGCGTAAATTGACTTGTCAGTCAGTCATAAAATGGTCACTTTACAATCCATAAGTTAGTAAAAAATCACCAAAAAAAACACCAATATTTTTGATTATTCATGTGTTTTCAACTACCGCCTTTGAGGTTCTAATACGTACTTTTTTCGTTGCGACAAGTCAAATTTTTAGTAGTAATTTCGCATAAAAATTTGAAATATTAACGCCTATTGTCGTTACAAAAACGCACTATTTTGTTGTACTTAAAACGATTAAAATGTTTAAAAGAGTGCTCTTAAATCCTTAGCTTTATGCAAAATAAGATGCCGTTTTTGGCAAAAGTAATGTTTACATTTGTTTATTTTATTGTTCGATTATTTTGTCTTTTTCATGTGTTTCCTAGTTTTCGAGCGAAACATGCAAACGCGCTTGCTTACATCATTGACTATCGATATCTAATACTGTGAAGTGCATAAAGTGCGAAATATAATCAGATTTCACTCAAATCGTCTTCAATAACTTTTGCTAATTTTCGACTTGAAATTGCGAGTTAAAAACCCGAGTTTTGAGCGTTGCATAGAGAAACGCTAAATGCCAATTGGAAAAAAGACTAAATCGATTTTTTTACTCCTAATGCCCCCGTTACTGGAAAAAACTTTTTTTTCCAGTAACGGATCAGGAAAATTTCCAGAACGGGTCCCAGTTTGTCTCATTATTGAGATGAATTTGTGAGCTTTGAAATATGCGAATTGAGCGTAAAACGATGACTTCTTCCTTAAACTTTGGCCATTAGGAACTTTGCTATTTCTCCCTAATTCTGAGGTTGTGTTGACAGGCATCGTTATCATTTTATGCCAACGCAAACGCGAAATACTAATTCCTCAAATTTCTGAATCGAGGGTTAACGAATAATAATTTTACTGATGAAAAATTTTACGATTCTTAACACCCGCAAAAGGGTTGTGATTGTCGAAAATTTAAATGACAAGGATGCAAAGTTATTCTGTTGAATAGTCTTTTCAATTACACATGAGACGTGACAGATTTCCGTTCATTTTTAATGAGTAAAATCTCATTCAAATTGTCCTTTATTTTTATCGGTTTTTCTCAAGGTGTTTGAAGTTTTTATTGAATGAAATTTTGTATTCACTCGTTGTAATGTTCAGCTATTTAATTGAGTATCAAATTTAAGCTTATGCCTGCAAATTAGAGATAAAATGCAATGAAGATTGAGTTAACATGGAAGATTGAGTCACATAATAAAATGGGGGGACGATGTCGAATATCCAAAAGCTAAGCGTTGAACAGCTCGAAGAGTTACTTGATCATGAAGGAATTCAAGTTTTGGCTAATGTGCTTAGTGTAAGTAAAAAAGTTGATGAAGGTGAAACACAAGTCGCGTTTGATATCTATGCGCCAGCATTAAGCGTGCTGCCCGATTGCACAGATACCGCAGTATCATTGCATTATGGTAATGATACTGAAGCATCTGAAATGTTTGAAGCGCTTAACGAGGTCAAACGGAACGACTGGTGCGTATTACTGTTTGCTCCAACCGCTTGGGCAAATGATTGCAGTGGCATTCATCTGCACGCTTGTAGTGTCAGTGTAATGGAGAAACGGCTGGATAAAATCTTAAAAGAGAAAGTCGGGAGTATTCTTGGTAAGGATTAACTTCTTTGAACCTAACCAATAAAAATAAGTTCTGTAGCAAGGAAATATATGACTAATAGATTTGACACATATCTTGGAGATCGACACTTTGATAAGAAGCTATCTTTAAGCTCACACTTCCAAAAATATCAGGATATGCTGCCTTGGGTTGGGAATAAATACAGGTCAGAAGACTTTAAATTATTGATAATTGGTGAAAGCCACTATTTTTCGAAAGAGACTGATTTTCACCACGATGCTGAAAAATGGTATGCAAGAGGTGATGATAAAGAACTTCAGCAAAGAGAAGGTCACAGAGTTCGGTATCAAATATCAAAAACAATTGATGCCATTATTGGAAAGAGTCCATTGATGTACCAGAATATTACAAAAGCCTTGAACTCAACGGATTACTTCAAAGGTAGACTTGACAATAATAGCGTGTTTGAATCGATTGCCTACATTAATTACTTCCAACGACCTGCCAATAACTTCGGCAAAGAAATCAAACCGACACCAATAGATAAGGATGTTGCATACACGACTATCTTAGATGTTATAAATACTCTTATTCCAGATTTGGTCATTTTTGTATCCAAAAAGGCTTGGAGTACAGCCACTAAGTCAGGACTAAGAGAGCAAACAGAAATAGCGATGGCGGTAACTTCTCATCCTAGAACATCTTGGTGGAACCGGGAGGTAAAGGGTTATTCTATGACAGGTTTCAATGGAAATGCGGAGCCATTAACTGGACAGAAACGTTTAATCGCAGTAGTGAATCATTTCAGTAAAGGTCGTTAACGAGTTATGTATGAGACTAGATATTAAACGTTTTCACAAATCTAAAGTGTAACAATCTAAAGTAAAGTCTTATCTGACAAATTTGATCGATAATTTCGACTTGGCTCGACAAGTAGGAAATAGAGACAAAGCAGAAACGATAAACTTAGCTAGCGCTTTTGTTCGCAGATTCTCAACATTAACCTATCTTTCGTTAAAAATTGGCGATTTTCGTCTGCTGTTCGTGCAAGCATTAAAGTTTAATTAAGTCATTGTATTAGCCATGGGTTAATTTCAGTTACTGCCCATCTGTAATTATTTAGTTTACTTGATTAATGCGCCCACTGTATGTATATTTTTATACATATAATATTATACGCACCAAAAAGGGTGACTTACATGGAATACGGCCTTACTCGACTTATCTTAGTAGATTCCTACCTTCCCGGGCACATATATGAGGTCAAGCTTGATGGACATACCAATATTCTTGGAAATAATGCTGCTGGTAAAACTTCATTAATTAAACTCGTCGTTATGTTTTATGGTGAAAGCCCCATCACACTAGGCATAAAAGAAGACATCCAATCCGGTCATGATGGCTTCGTGATGCGTTATTTACCGCGCTCGGGCAGTTATTTGATTTTTGAATATTTATCTCGAGGTAAGCTGAGATCTTTGGTCTACACACCTCACCCTAATGACAGAGATAAATATTATCGACATTTTTTACCCACTGGATATCAGCTAGACGATTATTGGGATGAAGCATCATCATCATCGAAAGATACATCTCAATGGCTTGGCGAGATGAAGCTTAGATTTGCAGGTCAAATCAAAAACGTCAGTACCGATATCGACCATACCGAAACCTTGTTAGGCGGTAAAAACCCCGACTACGGAATGGGCCCTCTTCGACTTGACATGGCACGAATGAAAAAACTCATGACGAGTATGTTTAGCAAAAACGCTGGGCACACTGAACTGACACACATCATAAAAGATTGGGTCAACACCGATATGGGAGAAAAGCGCCTTCCAGATGGGATAGTAGAAAAAGAATTCATTAAAACGTGGCTCAACGAATTTCACTCACTGAATTGGCTTGCTCAACAATCCGAATCGATAGAAAAACTGAGAGAAGAGGTATCTGAGTATGACAGCGCCTGTCGCTCACAGGAGGATTTCTTCCTGTGCGCGAGCGACAAACATGAAGCCATCAAACAAGAAAAAGCCGAAGCATTTACCGCATACAAAGCCCAAAAAATACTTTTGAATACTCAGGTCACAGACAAGAGTAATGAGATTGAGGAGTTGCAAAGGATAAATGATACAAACACTACAGTACTCAAAGACCTAGAGTATGATAAAACCCAATTGGATAAGCTTAAAACAAAGTTTTCTGAACAAGTGCCCAATAATTACGACGAAATCATTGCTCAAGGCATACAAGATGGCATCACTAAACAGTCCAAAATTAAGGAAAAAAAGAACCTTCTTTCTGAAGAGAAAAGTGCTGAAGATAAGCGTGACGCATTCTTAAACTCCATCGAAAGTGAGCGTGTTCAAAAAGTACAACAACTCAGTAATGACAAACTCTCTGCTAAGAACGCGGAATTGGAGGATAGTAAGGCCGTTACCACTCGAATAGAGCAAGAAAAGAAAGCAAAATTATCCCCTATTTCCGCCCAATTAGACTCGCTTCAAGCACAATTAATTGAATTAAATGCCGATCTAAAAGTGAAAGAATCCAAATTGGCCGATTTCCAATTGCCATCGCACGAGAAAGTAGGTGAAGAAGAGTTAAGAGCTAGACTGGATGAATTAAAAGGTCTAAGAGACGACATTTTTAATAAAAAACGACAACTCAATGACGATGTAAATAAATTAACATCGAACAAAACTATAGAAAAAACCAAGTTTGATCGCCTGCTCAATGAACGTGATGAGTTAGAGGATGAGTTATTCGAAATTTCGCCCTTTTCATCACCACCAGCTAATTCGTTGTTGTCATTCTTAAAGCAACACAAACCAAACTGGACACATACCTTTGGGCGAGCATTGAGGAAGGACGTCTTGCTCCAGAAGGACTTATCACCATCAACGATTAACGAAATGGAAAACACCGTTTTTGGCGTTGAGATAGCCATTAATAACTTGCGACAAAACACAGACCTAATTGACGACGAATCAGAATTAGAAGAAAGGATCCAGTTCATCAGAACTAGTATGGCTCGTATTGATTCAGATATTAAGGGATCTGAAAAAGCACTTAACAAGCTATCAATTGAACTTGATGAAATAGAAACAGAGCTTCGCAAAGTGAAGCAGAAAGAAAAAGACACAGATAGCGCCATAAGACTTGCTAAAACTGCCCTTCAGGATGAACAAAATCGTCTCAAAGCTCTGCTGAAAACACAAAAAGAAACACTCAAACACGAAATCATAACGTTAGAAGAATACATTATCAGAGTAAAGGGAGAAAAAGACTCGCTTGCTGAGGTAATAGAGACAATTGAACAAGCCGCAGAAAATGCGTTAACGGCAGAGAAACAGATTATTGAGGACAAGTACACTGACACCATCAAGTCAATAGAAAAAAAGAAACCGAATTGACATCTGACATCGAGAAGCGCACCCAAACCGCTCAATTGCAATACCAACAAGAATTGGCACAAAAAGGCATCGATCCCAAAAAAATCACAACACTTGAAGAAGAAATAAAGAGAATCGAAGCATTTGAAAGACGTGTACAGCTCCTGCAACAACATAAAGAGGAACTAGACACCTTTCTTGAGAATGAATATTGCAAATACCCAGAACTACTTGAAAAAATAAGTATTACTAAGACTGCACAAAATAAATCAAAAGATGGATTGCAAACAGCCTGCAGTGAAAAGCAAAAGTTAGAAGGCAAATCCACTAAACTCACAGAAAATTACAACGCCAGTCTGCGTCAAAGAGAGGAGGGATTAAGAGACTTGAACAGCCTGCTTAATCAACCTGGAGTGCAAATAACACAAACAAACAAAGCACTTGACCGTAAATCATACAGTGTAAAGAGCATCATAGAAGGATTTGATAACGCTAAAGAACGAAAGGAAATTGCCTTAAAAAATATTTTCTCATTAGAAAAAGACCTTAGATTTGGTTTTTCTCGACCGGGAACGGGAGCTTATCGCCACTATCATGGCATGGGTGGATTCAAGGACGACACGGTTGTCGCAGCAAAACACATGCTCAGTTACTTCAATGACAAAATCTTTGAAAAAGACTACAAGATATTCATGGGAGGAGCAGAAGAGCTCATAAAGATTGATACATTCGTGAAATACTTCGAGCAGTTCGGGCGGATGATCAATAAATTTAGTAAGGGACTTAATGCACATATGAGCCAAGCATCCAGTTTCGGAGCCATTAATAACTTGGAAGTCAGTGTGAAATTTACCTATGCCGACAGCGATAACTGGAAGATTGTCAAAGACATTGAAGAGGCATTTAGTGCTTGGCAATACGAAGTCGGCGGAATTTCAATCAACTTAAATTCGGTTGATAAGCTGCCTAATGATAAATTAATTAATGCAATACAGCGATTCTTAGACTTCCCAGGAACAAGCGATCTAAGCATCGAAAATGTGCATGAGCACATTGATTTTGAATTTACCATTGACGATCAAGGCGTGACGAAACGCGCTAACAGTCTCAAAAAAATTAATTCGAGCAAGACGCAAGTCTCCTCAAACGGCGTTAGTAACCTAATCATTCTCTCCATTTTTATTGGCATATTAAATATGCGAAGAGGCGAGCATGCCATTCACTTTAACTGGAGTCTGGATGAATTAGCCGATATTGATCCTTCTAATATTCTCACGCTTTTCAAACTGCTAAAAGACAATAATATCCATCTGGTATCCGCATGCACGGTCACTGATGATGCTGTCTATAACGGGTTTGATAATACCTACACCTTTGAAGTTGAAAATGGCGTCAAAGTACTCGTCAATGAACACGACGCTGATCCACTAGCTGAGTTGGAGACAATGTATGGATAAGCAATTACAGCATATGATGACGAAATTGCTTGAAGGTGAATTTGTGTGTCAGTTCACAGACCCTTCTGCATTTAATTACTTAAATGATAACCTGGAGGTTAAATCCAAAGTGGAAACCTGCCTTGCTTCTCTCGGTCGTCATCTTGTATTAAATGACACGCAGTCTACATATTACGTGGTGCATGACATTGATACCATCGACCATAAGTCCGAAGCAGAGAAACAATTTAACCACATCAGACAAAACATCCGACCTACATTAGGGTTTTTAGACATCGTGGCAAATGCAATGACATCCTCATCAGACACGAAGGTATTCTTGCAAGGGGGTGAAACACTCAGAGTCTCTGAAATCATTTCAGGTTTAGAGCACAATCAAGCATACATGGAAGCTCTAACAAAGCTTGATTGGGTCAAACGAAAGGATGCTGCTATCACAGATAAAGTAAAAGCCTTATTTAAAGAAGCCGAAAAGGACGGATTATTGGTGCTTCAAGATAAAGTCACTGAACGATACATGGTGACGGGCAAAATGGATGTGCTTCAGGAAGTCATGCTGTTTATTGCAGAAAATGAACAGTTAAGCGTACCAGAACTTGATGTCAACGACGAACAGATGTCGATGAAATTATGAGTACAGATAACACGCTTGAAGCGTCAAGATACCTCGAAGGACTATATAAGCATCGTCACCTGTTGGCTAAATGTTATGGCGAAAGAGCAGGGGCTTTTTTCTCTGAAAACAAGGAGCACAGTCTGCAGGTACTCAAATCTATGGGCGCAGTTCGACCCGTAAGCAAGCACGTCTATCGATTATCCAAAGAAACCCGGCAATTGTTAGATAAAGGCCTTAATCGCATCCATCTACGTGATTTAAGTGTAGACATTGGTGAGCAAGTAGACGCGCTAGATTTATCGCTAATAGATTACCAAGAAGCATTCGCTACAAAAGACAAAGACCGATTAGCACTTGAAGAGGATGAGCTAAAATCCATTTGCTTTGAAATTACAGATTTCATTTCAGATAAAGCAAAGAACATTTATGAACAAGCCAAAATAGCACTGGGCAGCATCGAATATGGACAACAACGCTTCGATCGCATTCAAATATTACTCAGTAAGCTCGACCAGCTTATGGCGGCAAGAGAAAAGCTAGAACTGTTTTTTGATAACGAGGTATTCACTGAGTATTCGTTTCTAGGCACGTTAAAGGTACGGTTTTTTCTGGATATCACAGATTATCTGGATCATGCAAAAAATCTTCGTCAGGAAATTCGTTCCGTATTGCACATGAGGAAAAAACGAGAAGTCAGAACGACGTTACTGCAGAAGTTGGCCAATTATCTAAAAAACGATCCAAGTGCACCGTTTGATAACGCTAGAGCCAGAGCGTATAGCATGACGTTTTTTTATCAAGCACCACCCATAAAGGTAAAATCGAATGTAGATATCAATAGTTTTGATAATCGATTGCTTGACCAATATCGTCAGACGATCTATGCCTTGGCACAGAAGAAGCCGCAGAAGAAACAAAAATACAATCGAGGTCGTTCTGGTGAAATTAACGCGTCACCACTTCAAAGAAAACGCGAAGCAAAGCAAGTCAGAGTGATGTTCAATGAACTCTTAAAGGACATTATCACAAAGCGGTCAACTCAAAGCGCAGTGGCTTTTTACAATGCATACCCTGACGCTTCCAATGTACGCATGTCTTATTGGCTGCATTATTGTCACCGGCAACCACAGATTCTCAAGAAAGAAGCCACTAAACGAAGATTGTTGAGGCAATTTTCCATCAATCTGTGCTTTACGAAGCATCCCAACTATTCGGGCAATCGAGAAGTCATAGATGTCGTATTTGATGCAAGCATAAAGACACGCTGATTAATTATCATGAAAAAACTCTCTGCAACTGAAAAACAATTGCTGGTTGATATAGCAAACTTCAAAAAAGTTCGTCAACTACGCAAGCAGCACGCTCACTGTGCTTACAATACAGCGTAGGCACCGCACAAGGTACAAGGATGATTAATTACAGTGCCAACGATGCGGCACTGGCTAAAAAGTGGTGTGACACCTTAGGCATTGATCCGAATAATTATGATCCCAAACAAACATCTCGCAATGAAAAAGCCACTCAAGAAATGAGCGAGAAAGGCAGTGGCATTTTTGTGTTCAATAAATTTGTGCCGATAAAAGCCATTGGACATGTGGTCATCAATGATATCGCCTTATCGATGCCCGCCTCGGGATTTCATTTATTACGACCAGATGATATCTCGCATATCCAAGCTGATGCTTTACTCATAATCGAAAACTTAGATACGTTTTCTTTCAAAAGCGAAGCAATTTCAGGGCTAATCCCAGATAATACGCTGGTTGTGTTTAGGGGCTCACCGCATTTCGGTGGCAATAACGAAAAGATTGTAAAGCAATGGCAGACAGCGTTTAGCCTTCCTGTATTTGGTTTTTACGACTATGACATTTCTGGATTAATTAAACAGTCTGAGTGGGGATGGGATTTCTTACTTATGCCAGATTTAACCTCGCTACGGGATATCAAGCCTCGAGGTAACTTTGAAGACTATCAAAAACAGAAAAAGGAATTGACTGGCAAATTTCCACAGGGCTCTCCTAAATGGTTAGAACCCCACCTTGATGTGTTTATTGAAATGGGTGGCAGTTATACGCAAGAGCGTCTAATCGCTCATAGGGTTGAGTTAACATGCAAGTCTAACAGGCAGGTTATCCATGGTTGAAACTGACGAAAGAAAGAAGCTGGTACGCTTTCAGATAATTGAATACCTTGTGTACTGGGAAGGTGGCGTAAATAGCAACAAGCTTTGCAAACATCTTGATGTTTCCTTATTAACCGCCAGAAAGTTTTTAAAAGAGTATCTGTCGGTGTATCCAGATAATTTGGTGTATCAACCGAGAATGCCTGAAAAGCTCTACGTTCCGAGAAAAGGTTTTAAAAGGCATTGTATTACTGATAAATGGAGCGACTATTTATCGTTTAAGAATTCAATAGCTCAAATGAATGGCAGTTATGAAGATTTTTCAATTGATACAAGTATAACAGCGCCTATGCAACAGATTGAGCCGACGATTTTTCAAGATGTCTACAAAGCTATAAAAAGTCGCTCAGCACTCACTATAAATTACCGCTCTAAATCAAAACCAGAAGGCAAAATCAGAGTTATTCATCCTCATGCCATCGCCGATAATGGCAATCGCTATCACTGTCGAGCGTTTTGCGAGCGTACAAATGAGTTTCGAGATTTTAATATCAACAGGATCAAGCACATTATTGATGTTGAATCGTCCAATATTGACTCAAATGCTGACAAGCGTTGGCATGATTATATAAGGATCACCATTAAACCGAACCAAAGACTTTCTAAAGAACTGCAGTTTTTTACCTTAAAGGATTATGGCCAACAAACGCACTTTTCCGTTGAGGTTAGACAAGCTTTATTACCATATTTCTTAGATTTTCATCATATTGGCACAAAACCTGAAATTGATGATCCTGTCGAAAAACCTCTTGTTGTCGAAATGAACGAAGCCATTTTGTCATTGATGTTTGAAGCTGAATAATTGGGGAGCATTATGAAAACATCAGAATACGCAATTAAAAGGTTGTGTTGGACCATTCTGTATGATCTGCAAAGTTCAAAAATCGCACTTCTAAAAACAAGCAGTCGGGTCACTGTCGTGGGGTTTCATATTGGCAATGTCAAAATGGACGACGAATTAAAACACAACAATTGAAGAGCAGATTGCTTCTTTAACTTTCTCAATATGATAAATAACTTGTCTTCGTACTCCACTATTTTAAGTCAATTTATAAGAAAAGGGCTGAACTAGCTCTAATCTCAAACAAGTCTAAATATCTCCAATTAAAAAAATAATTACTCACCCACATTAGCCTCTGAGGCCCTATCTAAAGGCTTTTTGGCCTTACCTTGCCTGTCCTATTTGAGCTATTACACCATATATTTTTGCTGATCTTGTTGGTGTCTTTGTCATTCACGCTAGGTTATGAAGCAATGTAAAGACAAACAAGGAGTCAACGATGAGTAAGCTAATAAATCGACTGATGACATTCATTAATCTGCTGATTAAACGAAAAGTTCAGGAGGAGCGAGCCTTCGACCAGCCTGCCGGCAATAAAGTTGAACAAGTGCGCGACGAAGCGTTAAATCGAGCTTCAGAAGACGCCATCAACACGAAAAACAAACAAGTAGTATCGACAAAGGCTTATAAAGGTAGTGCTTCAGCAATAACTAGTGACAGCCAAAGAAGTTTTTCATGCTCATACGGCACCGAAGGCTGGGATAAGCCTCAGGACTGGATTATTGATAAGTTTTTCTTTCGGCGTTCAGTTGGCATATTAGTTGGTGCAAGCCAGTCTCTTAAGACATTTGCGATAGTCGAAATCGCTGCGTGCATCGTCACGGGGAAGCGGTTTGGAAATTTGTATACAGATACTGGTCTTGTCGTAATAGTAGCAGCAGAATCACCGGACTCTATCCCGAAGCGGTTAAAAGCGTTTGAATTACAGAATAATGAAAAGTATCTCATTGAGAAAAATGTCATTATCATCAACGAACCCGTCAGTATGGCAGATAGCTCGAGCGTTATTAAATTAAAAAAATTCATTCAAAAGCAAGAAAAATTACTTCGTAAAAAAGTCGCATTAGTTGTTTTTGACACGTTTTCTGCAAACGCAATTGATATTGATGAAAATGCAGCTAAAGAAATTGCTAATTATTTACGCGGCTGTAACGAGCTAGCGGTTGAGCTTGATGCTTGTGTATTATCAGTTCATCATAACAACAAGACCGGTGGTTATAGGGGTAGCAGTGCATTTGTTAGCAATTCAGATATGGTAATTGAAGCAACGAGAATAAAAACCGCGAAAAAAGTTGCGACTGAGATCAAAGTAACAAAATCAAAAGATTCTATGGTCGGCACAACAGCATCAATGAGTTTCTGTGAGCATGATCTTGGTGTCAAAGACAATGCGGGCAATTCAATGATGATTCTTGCATGTGACAGCATTAGCTTCGAAGAGAAGGCCGATGGGTTACAACGAACGCCAATTGAACACGATAAAGACATAATACTAAGCGTGTTACGAGAAAGTGAAGACTTCATTACGCTGCAACAACTAAAGAGCGAGCTTTGTAAGAACGAAGACGGGCTGGCAGATCGTACAATAAGCAATAGAGCAACAAAGGCATGCCAATCATTGTTCGAACAAGGTCTTGTTGAAGTACAAAAAGACGGTAACAAAAAGCGATATAAATATATTGCTGGCAATAAACTTCAGAAATAAAACCTTATCTAGTATCTTTAGTCACGGTGCATTAAAACCTAGTCCTCCCATCAAGGTGCAAAGAGCACCTTGATGGGAGGACTAGGTTTTTACTATTTTGCACATGGACATCGGACGCTATAGTTATGCTTAAACCTGCACCCACAAATATTTAAAACCAACAATAGTTTAAACAAATAACAATCTGACATATGCACATTATCAGCTTCAGGATTGCGTATTTGAACATCACACATCGCGAATATGTTGATTCATCAATCAACAAAAAGTCTTAAAATATGGAAAATCAGTTCATTTAGCTATGAATAAAACTATAAGTGACTGTAACCCTCCGTTTCTTAAAATTTGTCCCTGTAGAGGGAAAAATGGTTGTGGAATTTTTTGTGAAGCATGAATTGAAATCGTACAAAAATTGTACAATTTAGAGTGGTCTTACTATTTAATTATCATAATGAGTCTTGAGTGTTCGACGAGGGTTGCTTTGCTATTGGTTCAAGTACTTTGCGCTATACGCTATAAAGCAAGGCTTACCAATATCAATTTCGCAAGCTATTGATCAAGTTACTGCTATTTTTGCTTCATAACATTTGAATTCTTGTTTATTCCCGAATTTTCCCATATTCTCTAAGTTGCAATTAAGAGAAAGGCATTATGAACTATGGAAATAATGACCTTGAAAGAGGTCGCAGTTTACCTGCAACTAACCGAGAAAACGGCCTATCGTCTAGCAGCAGCGAAGACCTTGCCGGGCTTCAAAGTTGGTGGCAGCTGGCGTTTTAAGAAAGTTGATTTGGAAGCTTGGATAGAAAAACAAAAAGGATAAGGAATGATCCCTAATTATCAACAATGCATGCGACCTTTCTTAGAGATCGTGAAAGAAGGTGGTGGCAACGAGGTTGCCCTTTCTCATGTATATGAAGAAATAGCCAATAGATTCTTACTGTCAGAAGAAGAACGAGAACAAACACTACCGAGCGGTAAACAAAGAGTGCTGCACAACAGGGTAGGTTGGTCGCGCACATATCTGACCAAAACAAAATTGTTAGAAGCCCCTCGCCGTGGTCACTTTTTAATTACTCAAAGAGGCATAGACGCTCTTACTGATCCCAATACTACTATTGATGTCAATTACCTAAAGCAATTTGAAGAATACGACGAGTTTGTTAGTCCTAATAAGGGCGATAACGATGATGTTTCTTCTTCGTCAACTAAAGACACAGACCAAGAAGTAACGCCAGACGAAGCACTAAGAAACGCATATCAGACTATTAATGATGCATTGGCCGATGACATCTTAGAAAGAACTCGCAAAGTCACCCCTGCCTTTTTTGAAGACCTACTCATTGAGTTACTAGTGGCGATGGGATATGGAGGCGCCGGTGGCGGAGCTGCACATGCACTAGGTAAAACCGGCGACAATGGTGTTGACGGCGTAATAGACCAAGATCCACTAGGTGTTGATCAAATCTACATTCAAGCCAAACGTTATGCAAACAACAATACCGTGGGCTCAGGTGACATAAGAGACTTCTTTGGCGCGTTAAGCCTGAAAAGAGCCAATAAAGGCATATTCATTACTACATCGGAATTTACTGCCTCAGCAATTGAAACAGCTAAAGGTTTAGGCACACGAATTGTTCTAATAAACGGAAAAGAGCTTGCTAAGCTCATGCTCAAATACAATATCGGTAGCCGAGACGAGCAAGTGCTTTACTTGCAGAAAATAGATGAAGAGTACTTTGAAACCTAGTCGGAAACTAAGTTTGGATATTCATTTTAGTAACAATCAATAATAAGAAGTATTCACATGAAAGACGTAGAACAACAATTTTTAGCAGACCTTGATAAAAAGCTCTGGAATGCCGCAGACAAGCTGCGTTCAACCCTTGATGCATCACAATATAAACACACTGTCCTTGGGCTTGTTTTCCTAAAATATGTATCTGATGCTTTTAAAATTCGACAAGATGAGCTTACAACGCAATTTAAAGATCCTGAACACGACTATTACCTCGATCCAGAAGATTTTGGTGGTGCAGATTCAGATGAGTACGCAGAAGAGCTAAAAGTAGAGCTAGAACAACGCGACTACTATGCCGAGGTAAACGTATTCTGGGTGCCAGCTGCCGCTCGTTGGAAATTTTTGCAAGACAATAACAAAACCGTTGTTGGCGGCGCGGAGCTTAAATTACCTGATGGAACCACCAAAAAATTCAGCTCAGTGGGGCATCTTATCGACAATGCCCTTGAGCAGATAGAAGCAGACAATCCAAAGCTTAAAGGCGTACTTAATAAACTCTATACCCGCCTGCAAATCGACCAAACCAAGCTAGGGGAACTCATAGACTTAATAGCAACAGTCCCGTTTAATCACGCAAGCTTAAATTCCAAAGATATACTAGGCCATGTTTACGAATATATGCTTGGGCAATTCGCATTGGCTGAAGGTAAAAAAGGCGGCCAATATTATACGCCCAAATCCATTGTTAGCTTAATTGTGCAAATGCTTGAGCCTTTCAAAGGTCGCGTTTACGACCCAGCCATGGGCTCGGGTGGGTTCTTTGTGCAATCTGAGCATTTCATCAACGCCCACAAAGGTAAAATAGGCGATGTGTCTATATACGGCCAAGAATACAACCACACTACATGGCAGTTGGCGGCCATGAACATGGCGATACGTGGTATCGATTTTAATTTCGGTAAAGAGCCCGCCAATACCTACACCAACGACCAACATCCAGACTTACGCGCAGACTACGTAATGGCTAACCCGCCTTTCAATATGAAGGAGTGGGACACTGGCGTAAGTGAGAATGACCCTCGCTGGAAATATGGCACACCACCATCGGGTAACGCAAACTTTGCGTGGCTTCAGCATATGCTTTACCACCTTGCACCTAATGGCGCATTAGGCTTATTACTGTCAAATGGTTCAATGAGCTCTAACACCAACAACGAAGGAGCCATCCGTAAAAAGTTAATTGAAGAAGATTTAATCGAATGCATGGTGGCATTACCAGGGCAGCTTTTTACCAACACTCAAATTCCAGCGTGTATTTGGTTTTTAACCAAAAACAAAGGTGCTCGTACAGCGGCAAGTGGTAGACAGTTGCGTGATAGAAAAGGTGAAGTCCTGTTTATTGATGCACGAAATTTAGGGTATATGAAAGACCGAGTTTTGCGTGACTTTACGGAAGATGATTTGAATTTAGTGACAAGTACTTTTCACAATTGGCAGATGGGTGAAGGCTATGAAGATGTGGCTGGCTTTGTTAAATCTGTAATGCTTGAAGAGATACAAAAACACGACCATGTTTTAACCCCAGGTCGCTATGTGGGAGCTGCTGATGCTGAAGAAGATAGTGAATTATTCGCCGAGAAGATGGCTAGGTTAACAGTTCAGCTAAAGGCACAGTTCAAGGAATCCGATCGCTCGAAGCAGAAATTAAACAGAACTTGGCGGGGTTGGGTTATGAGTGCTGATTGGCCTCGAGTAAAAATTTCAGAGGTTTGTGAGCTTATTGTAGATTGTGTAAACAAGACCGCACCTCGTGTTGAGTATGAAACGCCTTACAAAATGATTCGAACACCCAATATTAAAAATGGGCGTGTAGATAGAGTCGGTTGTCGATTTGTGGAAGAAGCAACATATGAAAAATGGACACGTAGGGCAAAAGTTCTAAGAGGAGATGTATTATTGACCCGCGAAGCTCCAATGGGGCAGGTTGGATATGTGGATTTTGATGATACTGTCTTTCTCGGGCAGAGGATTATGCAATATAGAGCAAATTCTGAGCTACTAGATCCAGAATATTTATTATATGTATTCTTATC
Organism: Glaciecola sp. HA4-3; assembly: GCF_055693685.1. Taxonomy (NCBI): domain Bacteria; kingdom Pseudomonadati; phylum Pseudomonadota; class Gammaproteobacteria; order Alteromonadales; family Alteromonadaceae; genus Glaciecola; species Glaciecola sp. HA4-3. Next base: position 2,071,483 of record NZ_CM146340.1, on the reverse strand, counting down.
GCCAGATTTACAGCACCAGTTTCATATGCACGAAGGAAGTGGTTCAGTAGTTAGTCATATTCGCGTTCCTGATTGCTCCAAGTTTGAGTTAAATTTACCCCCACTTGATGAGCAGAAAAGAATTGCAAAAGTATTACGAGATCTTGATAACAAAGTTGAACTCAACCAACAAACAAACCAAACACTCGAAAACTTAGCGCAAGCTATATTTAAAAGCTGGTTTGTGGATTTTGATCCCACTCGTGCAAAAATAGAAGCCAAGAAAAATGGGCAAGATCCTGAGCTTGCCGCTATGGCCGCCATCGCAGGTAAATCAATTGATGAACTGGACACTCTCAGCGATGAGCAGTTAAAAAATCTCAAAAATACTGCCGCGCTATTTTCCGATAAATTAGTGGAGTCTGAACTCGGTGAAATACCCGAAGGGTGGGAAGTTGGAATTGCAAATGACCTGATAGATATCGCGATTGGAAAGACGCCACCTAGAAAAGAGTCCCAATGGTTTTCAGAAGCTCCAACCGATGTTCGATGGGTTTCAATTAGAGATATGGGTGAATCGGGTTTGTATATACAAGATACAAGAGAATATTTAACTGAAAGCGCTATTTCTAGATTCAACATTCGAAGAGTACCGGATAATACGGTTTTGCTAAGCTTTAAGCTAACCGTGGGCAGGGTAGCTATAACTGATGGTGAGATGTTATCAAATGAAGCTATAGCTCATTTTAAGCTCAACGGAACTAATAATATAACCACTGAATACTTATATTTATATCTTCGAAATTTTGATTTTGAATCATTGGGTAGCACGTCATCAATCGCATCAGCTGTGAACTCTAAGTTGATCAAAAATATACAGATAATAGTGCCTGAAGAACAAACGTTGATAGCATTTAGCAATATTGTTAAGCCATTTTTCGGCCAGATTAAAAATGCACTTTCAGAAATCAGAACGCTAGAACAACTGCGGGACACGCTTCTTCCAAAACTTCTCTCTGGCAAAATTGACGTGAAAATGGACTTGTAAATAAATTATGGAAAAAGACTACTTTGAAAAAATACCTTTATGGTCTAACGATAAACCAGCGTTTGAAATTTTGGCAGATGAGATAAACGGCCGAATTCCAACTACGCGCTTAGAACATTGGCGTGATTTTTCGGAGTTATTAGAAAGCAATTTTTTTAATCGCGTAAAGACTCAGTTTGTTTTTCGTGGCCATCGTCGTTTTGACTGGAATTTATCACCATCTCTGGCTCGTATTCCCGAGTCAGGTATTATTGATAGACCCCTTGCTGATAATCAGTTGCAGCATTTTCGTCGAGCGGTAAGAGGCAGGTTGTTAGATAGCGGCTTAGTAATGGATGATGCGGAAGACGAATTATGGGCTGTGGGTCAACATCATGGCTTAATGACGCCGCTATTAGATTGGAGCTATTCTCCTTATGTAGCACTGTTTTTTGCCTTTTCAGAGGTGGATTCTGAAGAAGAAAAAGACAATCCTTACCGGGCAATTTATGTACTAAACAAGACTTTTATTGCGGACGATGAATTGTGCCCCGAAGTACGTATTGTAGAACCGCGCAAAGATGACCACGGCAGATTGGTTAATCAAGCGGGGTTATTTACTTTCTCGCCTTACGATTCAACGATCGAAAATGCGTTAACCGATACGCTGGCAAACGAAGATTTTCCCGATGATGACTTGAAAGCAGCGTCTGAAGACGAAGAGGCAGGTATTATCGCTCGTTATATTTGTAAAATATATATCAAAAACGAGGATAGAGAGGGTTGCATGCGCCAATTGCGGCGCATGAATGTGCATCATGCTAGTTTGTTTCCTGATGTGTTAGGTGCCTCTGAGTATTGCAATTTATTGGTGGCAGAAGAGCATCGCGAGTATGAATTAGATCAAGCAGCGCAGCGACTAATAAAACAGGTTAGTTCACTAGATGATGAAGTGGACAACACGCCAAGCCATATTTTTGTTGCTGATGATAAAGATTCCCCCGTTATAGCTTCAATTCTGCATTCAGGTGCTTCAGAGCAAGTTGAACCAGGGCGTATTCAGTTTATAGCCGAGAAGCTTGCTAAAGATTTGAACACACTAAAAGCTGTGAATTGGCAAAAAAGAGACAACATTCAATCGCAAATGCGGGCAAATATGCGTATTACTCTGCGCAAACTTGGTTATCCCGTCAATCAAAGAGATGAAGCTATCGATGGTGTTTTGAGTTACCTCATTAGTGAAGAGGAAGGGAACGAAAAATGATTACGGAAGACCAACTAGAGCAACTGTGCCTCGACTGGTTTCAAACTATCGGCTACGACTATATTTGTGGTTACGATATAGCGCCAGATGGAGTAAGCCCAGAACGAAGCGATTATCACCAGATAGTTCTAGGTGCTCGCCTGTTAGATTGTCTCGTAAAAATTAATCCACATATTCCGGTAGCAACGCTAGAGCAAGTAGCTCTGCAAATTGCTGTTCCTGAAACGCCCATACTGATAAAAAACAACAAAGCCTTTCATCTAATGTTATTGGAAGGGGTAAAGGTTGATTTCAAAGATGAAAAAGGCGAAGAGAAGCATGACTATGCTCGTTTAATCGATTTCGATAATGTAAATAACAACCAGTTTTTGGTGGTAAACCAATTCACGCTTATTGGCAGTAAGGGTAATCGCCGTCCCGATGTACTTGTATTTATCAATGGCTTGCCAGTTTCGTTACTAGAGCTTAAAAATCCTGCTGTTAGCAAAGCCGACATATGGTCGGCCTATCAACAAATACAAACTTACAAAGAACAAATTCCTGACCTTTTTACTTTTAACGAAGCATTGGTGGTAAGTGATGGCTTAAATGCTCGTGTTGGTTCATTGACAGCAAACAAAGAACGCTTCATGGCTTGGCGAACTGTTAGCAATGAACATGACAGACCTTTATTTGAATATGCTTTAGAAACCCTAGTTAAAGGATTTTTTAAACCAGAACTGTTTTTAGATTATATTCGCCACTTTATATTATTTGAGCAAGCAGGTGACGTTACATTCAAAAAAATTGCCGGTTACCACCAGTTCCATGCAGTACGAGAAGCAGTTAAAGCCACTGTGATTGCGTCACAAGGCGAAGGTAGTGTCACTGAACCGCGAGCAAACTATGCCAACAAAGTGGTGCCAGGCTCAGGTAAAGCGGGAGTTGTTTGGCATACACAGGGCTCGGGTAAGTCCATCTCCATGGTGTGTTACGCGGGTAAATTACTGGCGCAACCCGAAATGAATAACCCGACTATTGTGGTGGTAACCGACCGCAATGATTTGGATGGGCAACTTTTTGATACCTTTGGTATGGCGGCAGAAACACTCAAACAAACTCCGGTTCAAGCGGAAGATAGAGACGATTTGCGTGAAATTTTATCCTCACGTCAATCGGGTGGCATTGTTTTTACTACGGTTCAGAAGTTTGCCCTCAGAAAAAATGAAGATGGGGGAGATGAAACAGCTCATCCTGTTCTAAGTGAGCGTAAAAACATTGTAGTAGTGAGCGATGAAGCGCACCGCAGTCAGTATGGTGATAAAGCCAAGTTTAATGCCAAAACGGGTAAATATACCTTTGGCTATTCGAAACACATGCGCGATGCATTACCCGCTGCTTCTTTCATAGGCTTTACGGGCACACCAATAGATTCGGCGGACAAAGATACCCGAGCTGTGTTTGGTGATTACGTTTCTATTTACGATATTCAGGATGCCGTTGATGATGGTGCAACCGTGCCTATTTATTATGAGTCGCGCTTAGCTAAGTTAAATATCAACGAAGCCGAAATGGAAGCGCTCAATGATGAAATAGATGAAGTCATTGAAGATGAGGAAGACACCGCAACCAGAGAAAGCACTAAATCTAAATGGGCTGCCTTAGAAAAGCTGGTGGGTAGTGAACCCCGCGTTACCCAGGTTGGGAATGACCTAGTTGAGCATTTTGAAAGCCGTATCGAAACGATGCCAGGTAAAGCTATGGCCGTATGTATGAGCCGTGAAATTTGTATTGATTTATACAATGCAATAGTGGCCATTAGGCCTGACTGGCATGACTCAGATCCTATGAAAGGGGCTATCAAGGTGGTGATGACAGGCGCAGCTTCAGACAAAGCAAAGTTGCAACCACACATTTATAACAAAGAAACGAAGAAGCTTTTTGAAAAGCGCTTTAAAGATGTAAACGACCCACTGCAAGTGGTTATTGTACGCGACATGTGGCTAACAGGCTTTGATGCGCCTAACTGTCATACCATGTATATCGATAAGCCAATGAAAGGCCATAACTTAATGCAAGCGATTGCAAGGGTAAACAGAGTATTTAAAGACAAACCCGGTGGCCTTGTGGTTGATTACATCGGTATTGCAAATGAATTGAAACACGCCTTAAAAACCTACACGGGGTCAAACGGCAAAGGTAAACCAACGCACGATATGCATGAAGCCTACGCTATTTTGATGGAAAAAATGGATGTGGTTAGAAGCATGTTTTCTTCACCGGCTGCTAATGGTACCGGTTTCGACTACAGCGACTACGAACACAATGCATTGCAGCTTTTACCCGGCGCAATGAATCATATTTTGGGCTTAAAAGGCCAAAACGGTGAACTGGATGGCAAGAAACGTTTTCTCGACGTCATGGCGGCCATCAGCAAAGCATACACACTTTGTGGCACAATGGATGAAGTAGAGCCATACAAGAAGGAAATAGCCTTTCTGGGCGCAGTAAAGAATGCCATTAGTAAATTTACCACCGTCGATAAACGTCGAACCGACGAAGAAAAAAACTCAGCGCTTAAGCAAATAATAGACAATGCAATTATTGCAGATGGTGTAGATGACATTTTTAATTTAGTTGGTATAGACAAACCCAATATTGGTTTGTTGTCTCCCGAATTTATGGAAGATGTCGCCAACCTAAAAGAAAAGAATTTAGCTGTCGATTTGCTTGAGCGCCTGCTCCGTGATGAAGTTAAAGCGCGTATGAAAACCGATGTCGTATCTGAAAAGAAATACTCAGACCGAATACAAGAAACATTGCGCAAATATCACAACCGCGCTATTGAAACAGCTCAGGTTATCGAAGAACTCATTAAAATGGCCAAAGAAATGGCCGAAGACGAAGAGCTTGCCGCGAATTCTGGTTTAGATACCGACGAGATTGCGTTTTACCGTGCATTAATCCAAAACGAGTCTGCCGTTCGTGAACTTGGCGACAACAACCTTCGTGAACTAGCAAAACACGTAACAAACCAGTTGCGCAAAAGTACGACCGTAGACTGGCAAGTAAGAGACAGCGTTAGAGCAAAGCTACGCAACCTAGTGCGCCGAGCGTTAAGAAAGTGGAAGTATCCCCCAGATAAAGCAGATGAAGCAATTGACTTGTGTTTGAAGCAGGCAGAGGCGCTAAGTCAACATTGGAGTGATGGCAGTTAGCTGTTGTCACAATCAATCTAACATAGTGAAAAGGAGGTCAATAATATGATTAGCAAAGGTTCGGAATGGCATCGTTGGGAGCCACATATTCATGCTCCAGGAACAGTACTTAACAATCAATTTGGGAATAATAACTCTTGGGATGATTACATTAAGGCTATTGAAGAAAACTTTCCGTTAATAGAAGCACTGGCAGTAACTGATTACTATCTCACCGAAACATATGAACAAGTTTTAAAGCAAAAGGATGGTGGAAGGTTACCAAACGTTCAGTTGATTTTTCCAAACATTGAATTGCGCCTTGATGTTGCAGCTAAATCAGGGTTTGTAAATATACATCTTCTCGTTAGCCCAGAAGAGCCCGACCATCTCGAGCAGCTTCATAGAATATTAGGTCGTTTACAATTTAATGCATTTGGCGACAGGTTTGATTGTAAAAAAAACGACTTAATTAGACTAGGGCGACTATCAGAACCAACTATTCAGGATGATATTGCAGCTCTTAAACAGGGGGCTACTCAATTCAAAGTAAACTTCGCTCAACTTAGGGAAGTTTTTCAAGAGAGCGATTGGGCTAAACATAATATATTAATTGCGGTTGCGGGCGCATCCGGCGATGGAACTTCTGGAGTGCGTCAAGCTGCCGATGCAACAGTTCGTCAGGAAATTGAAAAATTTGCTCATATCATTTTTGCTAGTAGCTCCGCTCAGCGAGAGTTTTGGTTAGGACAAAAGTCCGTAACTGCTGACGAACTGAGAGATCGATACCATGGTTGCAAACCATGTTTACACGGCAGTGACTCACATGATTTGGAATCTATCGGTAAGCCCAAAAATAATCGATATTCTTGGATTAAAGGAGGATTAGATTTTGATTCTTTACGGCAGGCTTGTATCGATCCTGAAAACCGAGCTTTTGTAGGATCTGAGCCTCCAAAAAGTGCTATGCCTTCACAGGTAATATCTAAACTGTCAATCAACAATGCTACTTGGGCAACTACACCCAATATTCCATTGAATCCCGGCCTTATCGCTATCGTTGGGGCCCGTGGCTCTGGTAAAACAGCTTTAGCCGATATGATTGCTGCTGGGTGTGATGCCATTTCAGATCAAGCTTGGAATGCAAATGAGTACACTAGTCCATCGTTTCTAGCTCGAGCTAAATCCCTAATCTGTGATGAAACAGTGACGCTGCATTGGGGCGGGGGGAATGAAACTACTAGAGAGCTGAATGGGAATGATGCGAATAGTCATTTGTCGTACCCGCGAGCGCGATATCTAAGTCAACAGTTTGTCGAGGAATTATGCTCTTCAAATGGAGTTTCTGATGGTTTAATTGAAGAAATTGAGAGAGTAATTTTCGAAGCTCACTCTATAGATGAGCGAGAAGGAGCTATTAATTTTGCAGGATTTCGGGAATACAAAACGATTAGGTTTCAACAAGCAAGAAAGCGAGAAAGCGAAGCTATCACTAATATATCCGAACGGATCTCAACAGAACTAGAGAAAGAAACTGCAATTGACAACCTTTTATCTCAGGTCGCTCAAAAAAAGACGTTGATCAAGAGTTACGATGCAGATTTGAAAAAACTTGTGGTCAGTGGAACTGAACAACAAGCTAAGAAACATGCTGAACTTAGTGAGCTAGCGCAGACCATTCGAAATAAAATTCAGGATTTCAGCAATCAAAAACGTACTTTTCTCTCGATGCAAGATGAAGTTACTAGTACGCGAGCAACTAAAGCGCCTGAATTGCTTCGACAAACACAAGAAAGACATAATCTAAGTGGTCTTGATGACCAACAATGGGATGAATTTCTCCTAACCTACAAAGGCAACGTTGATGCTAGCCTCACTGATTATATTACCTGGGTAGATGCGCAAATTGCGGAGTTAAATGGTAAGCCGGTTCAAGTGACAAATCCTAACTCCCCAATAATTGCAGACAATAGTGATTTATCAAAGTTAACGCTCTCAACTCTTGTGGCAGAGATGACGAGGCTAGAGGCCATACTGAGTGCAGATAAGCTAGTTAGAGATCAATATACTGCTATCACAAAACGTATATCTCAAGAGAAAGCAACTTTAAAGTCGCTAGAAGAGAAGCTAACTGACGCTAAAGGAGCCTTTCAGAGACGAAAAATTTTACAATCAGAACGTGATGATACATATAGTCGGGTTTTTGAGGCGATCATAAATGAGCAAAACGCTCTGTCAGAGCTTTATAAACCCCTAATGAAGCGCTTAGCATCTTCAAGCGGTACCCTTGGTAAATTGAGCTTTTCAGTAAAACGGATCGTCGATGTTAATGAGTGGGGTGACTTTGCTGAAAAGAATTTACTAGATCTTAGAAAGGCTGGCGTATTTAATGGCCGAGGTGCACTAACAAACTTGGTATCTAAATCACTTATGCCGGCGTGGGAAACTGGAACAGCAGAAAACATTAAAGATGCTATGGCTAGTTTCATTAATGATCACATGGGAGAGTTACTTGCTCATGCTCCGGTTACGAAACAGCAGCAATTAGAATATAGATCGTGGTTAAAAAAGTTTGCTCACTGGTTGTTTAGTACAGACCATATCTCAATTTGCTACGAGATTTTATATGACGGCATTGATATAAGAAAGCTATCGCCTAGGACAAGGGGAATAGTATTACTTTTGCTATACCTCGCTTTGGACGAGGCGGATGACAGACCACTGATTATCGACCAACCCGAAGAGAACTTAGATCCAAAGTCGGTCAATGATGAGTTGGTACCATTATTCATAGACTCTAAAAGTAAGCGGCAAGTAATCATGGTTACGCACAATGCAAACCTTGTTATTAATACCGACGCCGATCAAATAATAATTGCCGAAGTTGGACAACATCAATCCGGCATACTTCCTCCGATTAGCTACGTTGCAGGAGGATTAGAAAATAACTATATACGGACTACGGTTTGCGAAATCTTGGAAGGTGGTGAAAAAGCTTTTCGAGAAAGGGCTAGACGTCTTAGAGTTAGGCTGCAAAGGTAGTTATGGCAAATACCCTGTTTCTTCTGGAGGTCGAATGTTTCTAAATATTGATGAAAACGAACGTGACGATCATATTTACCGAATTATGTCATATGAAAGGTTTCTCGAACTTTTCGATTCAAAGCAAAATATATTGGTCAGTCCGAATAAGTGGGAAGACACTTTTGAAAACTATGCTTTAAAATCAACGTTAAAGTTTCCCGATGGTGCAGAATTGAAGTTGGATACTCATCAGAGGTTATATGGTCAATGCTGGACAACATCGAAAGCATCAGATGCAATGTGGAGAATCTACTCTCACGATAAGAAAAGCGTAAGAATTAGAACAACTATCAATAAGTTACTAATGAGTCTAGGAATTGCAAATGCTAATACCTCGATGACCAAGTCTTGTATAGGTAAAGTAAGTTACCTTTCCGAAAAAGAAATTGCCCACTCTGCCAAAAAAGCATTTACAAACTCAGGTCAAATGACTTTTGGGAGTTTGTTTCGCTCATTGTTAGTTAAGCGTAAAGCTTTTAAGCACGAGAAGGAAATAAGGTTGGTTTATCTAGATTGGGGATACGAGTTACCTCAGGAAGATATTTATAAGTACGAGATTGATCCTCATGATTTAATAACACAAGTGATGATCGACCCTCGTATTAATTATCATGAATTTACCACTATAAAAAATGATATTCGGGAAAAGACAGGTTATCGAGGAGATATTAAAAGGTCGCTGCTTTATCGTTTACCGGAGCCCATAACAATTGAAGTAGAACAGGAAGTGCCAATGAGCCAAGAAAAGCCATTTATCTGAATAAAAATGTGTATATTTACAATAGAGAACACTTTAAATTGAGGTCTCATGTTGATTCGTTTTCATTTTGTGATAGCGAAAAATAGCCAAGCAAACACCATCAAAATTTAACACTTTACTCTGTCACAAAACTCTGTCACATTATTGATATACGAACTCAAAGACACGAGTTCTGTGGCCTATAGATTTCGGTCAGAGAATCCCTCTCTCTCCGCCATTTTTTTGTGATTTTTACGTTTAACCAGTTGGCTTATCTTGCTTTATCGGTCTTTTTTGGTTTGCTCGCTTATACTTTGACTGGTACTCACGTCTTTGTTTTGTGACCTCGTATAAAACGATACCGGTAGTTGTCGCCAGATTTAAACTTTCGATCATGCCGAACATGGGTATCGAAACACAAAATGCACTTTTTGAGACAACCCTATCGCTGATTCCTCTAGCTTCGTTACCAAACCAAACTGCCAGTCTTGTTTGTGTGTAATCTGCCTCATGTAGTATGTAGTTATCTTTTCCTTTGGTATGTGGCGAAGTAACAACCGAGATGAAACGGTTGTTAGCTAAATGTGCAAGGCACTCTTCACTGCTATCAAAGCGTTTGACGAACGTCCATTTAGACGCAGAAACTGAAATTTTGGAGATGGATTTTCTTTCGCGTAATTCTTCCCAGTCGTCCGGTAAAGACTTCCTTTCGTCAACAACGTATATCTTCTCAACACCAAGAGCGTTAGCGTTTCTTATTACCGCACCTATGTTTTTAACGTCCATGGGATTTTCAAGAACGGCAATTAAGTTTTTGCACTGGTAATCTTTAATATCGTTTGCTCGCTGTCTAATGGTGCTATTAGCGTTTTCCATTCTAGCTATTAATCCTTCTGTTGTGCTGTAATCTTTTCTTGAGGTAACTTAAAATCACAGCATAGCATTTATGCCTAAGTTTTTTCTAAACCAACTATTGCCAGTGATACGAAAGAGTTTTATGAAATTGTTTCAACGTTGTTATTTAATACGTTGGGTATCTAAAAAAATACCACAATGTTTTCAATATATTTGGAGCGGTAACAACACACAATATAGGGTGAGCACCAGCATTTCCTAAAAAATGCCAGTACCCGAGTATAACAATAGTAAATTTAACGCATCTGCACTGCGGACCTTACGTCATTTTCATTCGATAATAAAATATCATATCGTTGTACCTCCAATCGTTATCTTTTAGTTAAAACGGCGTCGTATGTCGGTCAGTTTGATGTTTGTTAACGCAGTGCAGATGCAGCTAACCGACTCAGAAGACTCATAATGAACATCACACTTCTAGAATTTGCGTTAGTTCATAACTCATCAAGTTAAGATAAGTTTCGCACGAAGAAATAAATTTAATAAAAGCTGATTATGCTAGTTTGCCTATTTTTTAATTGTGAAAACACAATAAAACTATCAAGCAAGTGTCTGATTTAATTAAAGGGTTTCGCCATTGTTAGGTGACAAATAAGGTGATTGGTGCTAATTTAATCGTAGTTAATATTTGGCGATTGATTAAAATGTTAGCTTAGTCTGCAACGTAAAAACGGAAACAGCAGATTAAGCAGGACAAGGATGCAATAAGACAAGTATGAGTCCAATTAACAAAAAGACATTAAGCGAGACTGACGTTATCACCAAGTTCATCATGCCAGCTATTAAATCAGTTGGGTGGGATGATATGACGCAAATTCGCCAAGAAGTGAAACTGCGTGACGGTAAGGTGATAGTGCGCGGTATGGCTGCGGCTCGTAAGTCAGTAAAATCAGCAGATATTGTCTTATATCATAAACCATCCATACCCCTTGCGGTTGTTGAAGCAAAAGCCAACAAACATGAAATTGGCAAAGGTATGCAGCAGGGCTTAGACTACGCAAAGTTGCTTGATGTCCCGTTCATATTTGCCAGCAATGGCGACGGTTTCATTTTCCACGATAGAACTAACCCACAACAAATAGAAACCGAGATTACGCTTTCAGACTTTCCGTCTCCTGAGACGCTTTGGCGTAAGTATTGTGAGTTTAAAGGTTATACTGAAAGCCAACTACCAGTAATATCTCAAGACTATTATGATGATGGTTCTGGCAAGTCTCCTCGCTATTATCAATTACAAGCTATCAACAAAACAGTAGAAGCGGTCTCATCAGGTAAAGACCGTATATTACTTGTAATGGCAACTGGCACCGGCAAAACCTACACCGCTTTTCAAATAATCTGGCGTTTGTGGAAAGCTAAAGCCAAAAAGCGTATTTTGTTCTTAGCCGACCGCAATGTATTGGTTGATCAAACTCGCATAAATGACTTTCAACCATTTGGGCAGGCAATGACCAAAATTACAGGTAGAAAGGTAGATCCAGCTTACGAAGTACACTTGGCATTATATCAAGCATTGACTGGGCCAGAAGAATCTCAAAAGGCATACAAACAGGTTGATCCCGACTTTTTCGACCTAATTATAATTGACGAGTGTCATCGAGGCAGCGCTGCTGATGATAGTGCTTGGCGAGAAATCCTTGAATATTTTGGCACGGCAACTCAAATTGGGCTTACTGCAACACCCAAAGAAACCGATGAAGTATCGAATATCGATTACTTTGGTGAGCCAACCTATATGTACTCTCTCAAAGAGGGCATTGAAGATGGATTCTTAGCGCCTTATAAGGTAGTGCGAGTCGACTTAGATTTAGATTTACAAGGTTGGAGACCCACAAAAGGCCAAGTCGACAAGCATGGGAATGTAATTGACGATCGTATTTACAATGTAAAAGATTTTGATAGAACCTTAGTGATTGATGAGAGAACACAGTTAGTAGCTGAAACCATATCAAATTATTTAAAACGCACAGACCCAATGGCAAAAACAATTGTTTTTTGTAACGATATCGATCACGCCGATCGTATGCGCAGAGCACTGATTAACTGCAATAATGAACAATACGCCAAAAACGAAAAGTACGTCATGAAAATCACCGGTGATGACGAGATAGGCAAGGGTCAACTAGATAACTTCATTAACCCTAAAAAAGCGTATCCAGTTATTGCTACTACCTCTGAACTAATGACAACAGGCGTTGATGCCAAGACTTGTAAACTAGTTGTCTTAGACCAAAACATTCAGTCTATGACCAAGTTTAAACAAATCATCGGGCGCGGCACGCGAATCGATGACAAGTTTAATAAACTGTGGTTCACCATTCTTGATTTCAAAAAAGCGACGGAGCTTTTTGCTGATGAACGTTTTGACGGTGTACCCGAAAAAATAATAGCGGCTAAACCAGAAGAAATTAACGATCCAGAATCTGGTTTTGAGGACTTGATTGATGATCCGAGTAATCACAATGAAGATGACACTCATTGTTTAGGTAGCGACGATACTGGTTTCGATTACCCCGCATCATCTGAAAGCGGTGGCGTAGGCAATATCATTGAGCCAGATGACGACAAGGTGAATAAGTATCATGTAAAAGGCGTCACAGTTAAGAAAATTGCTGAGCGTGTTCAATATTACGACACAGACGGCAAGCTTGTTACCGAATCATTTAAAGATTACACCAAGAAAACCCTAGCAATCCAATATGCTTCATTAGATGAGTTTGTGAAAAAGTGGAACGACGCCGACCGTAAACAAAGCATTATCGACGAATTAGCGGAAGAGGGCATTTTATGGACTGCCCTTGAGCAAGAGGTAGGCAAAGATATCGACCCATTTGACATGATATGCCACGTAGTATTTGATCAACCTGCGCTAACGCGAAGCGAGCGTGCCAACAACGTTAAAAAGCAAAACTACTTTACCAAATACTCTGAACAAGCTCAGATAGTGTTAGAAAAATTGCTAGACAAATACGCTGATGCAGGTGTACTGGAAGTCGAAAATTTACAAACCATAAAAGTTCAACCATTTACCGAAATAGGCTCTTTCAAAGAGATAGTAAAAGATGGTTTTGGTGGTCGAAAACAATACGACCAAGCCATTACCGAACTAGAACAGGCTATCTATTCATCATCACCTTATAAAGCGCCAAACAAAACAGCATAAATAATAAGAGAAATAACAATATGTCAGTAAGCACCGTAATTAAATCCATTCAAGACATTATGCGCAAAGACGCGGGCGTAGATGGCGACGCGCAACGCTTAGGTCAAATGTCATGGCTGTTATTCTTGAAAATATTCGATGCGCAAGAAGAAGAACTTGAATTGGAGCTTGATGATTACCGCACACCTATTGATGAACGATTCTTATGGCGAACCTGGGCACAAGATAACGAGGGAATAACAGGTGATGCACTGCTAGAGTTTATTAACGATGATCTGTTTCCAACTCTGAAAAACCTCACCACCCCAATAGATAAAAATCCACGTGGGTTTGTGGTTAAAGAAGCGTTTAGTGATGCTTTTAACTACATGAAAAACGGCACGCTGCTTCGTCAAGTGATCAATAAACTCAATGAGGTCGACTTTACCGATTCAAAAGAACGTCATTTGTTTGGTGATATTTACGAGCAGATTCTTCGTGACTTACAAAGTGCAGGTAATGCAGGTGAGTTTTATACGCCACGAGCGGTTACAAAATTTATGGTCAATAGGCTCGACCCAAAACTAGGCGAACAAGTGTTTGACCCAGCGTGTGGAACAGGTGGATTTTTGACATGCTCAATTGACCACGTACGCGACAACTATGTTAAAACGGGCAGTGATCGCCAAACCCTGCAAAAGCAAATTTACGGTGTCGAAAAGAAGCAACTTCCACACTTATTGGCAACAACCAATATGATGCTGCACGGTATTGAAGTACCCGTACAAATTAAACATGGCAATACACTAAACAAATCACTATCGAACTGGGATGCAGATTTTGATGTGATTGTGACAAATCCGCCTTTTGGTGGCACAGAAGAAGACGGTATTGAAAAGAACTTCCCATCTGACATGCAAACCCGCGAAACAGCCGATTTATTCCTACAGCTTATTGTTGAAGTGCTAAAAGATGGCGGCAGAGCTGCGGTAGTATTACCCGACGGCACGCTTTTTGGGGAAGGTGTAAAAACAAAAATCAAAAAGCTACTCACCGAAGAATGTAACCTACATACAATAGTGCGCTTACCCAATGGTGTATTTAACCCTTACACCGGTATTAAAACAAACATATTGTTTTTTACCAAAGGGCAACCAACAAAGAACATTTGGTTTTATGAACACCCTTATCCAGAAGGCGTAAAAAACTACAATAAAACCAAGCCGATGAAGTTCGAAGAATTTAAAACCGAGCAGTCGTGGTGGGGTAGTGAAGAAGATGGGTTTGCCAGCAGAAAAGAAACTGAGCAGGCATGGAAAGTTAGCATTGACGATATCATTGCAAGAAACTTCAACTTAGATATTAAAAACCCCCATGTAGGCGAACTAGTAGTGCATGACCCAGAAGAGCTACTTGCGACATACGAAAGCCAACAGCAAGAAATCCAAAAACTGCGAGATCAACTGAAAGGTATTTTGAACGAGGCATTGTCTAATGACAAATAAAAGTCTAACGCCCAATAAAGACCTGAAGTTAAACAAAGAGCTGACGCAAAACACAAGCGAGCAGGGCGGTAACAAGACTTTAATTGACGAACTAAAGCACGTTATTGCACAAACAAAAAACCATAGGTGCAAGTCAGTGTTAATTCGCATATCACTCTTCTGTATTGGCAAGTAGGCGAGAGGATTCAAACGCATATACTAAAACAAGAACGGGCTGACTACGGCAAACAAGTTATCAATAACGTTGCAACAGAACTCACTCGTTTGTTTGGTGTAGGTTTTAGCCACACAAACCTGCGAAAAATGATTCAATTTTATCAAGCATACCCCGATTCAGAGATTGTCGTGACACTGTCACGACAATTAAGTTGGTCGCATTTTATAAGACTGCTATCTATTGATGATGCAACAAAAAGAGACTTCTATACGCAGATGGCCTCTATCGATAACTGGAGTGTACGCACTTTACGCAAGCGAATAGATTCAATGCTGTTTGAGCGCACGGCCATTTCCAAAAAGCCAGATGAATTAATAGAACTAGAGCTAAAGCAGCTAAAAACCGATAACAAGGGAGGCTCTGAATTAAGTCCAAGCATGTTACTAAAAGACCCATACGTACTCGACTTTTTAGAACTCAACGACACGTACATTGAAAAAGACTTAGAAGACGCTATTTTGCGCGAGCTTGAGCAATTTTTATTAGAGCTAGGCTCAGGCTTTAGCTTTATCGGGCGGCAACATCGCGTTCAAATTGGTGGTGAAGATTTCTATATTGACTTGCTTTTCTACAACAGAAAACTAAAACGCTTGGTAGCACTTGATTTAAAAATAGGCGAATTTAAAGCAGCCTATAAAGGTCAAATGGAGCTTTACCTTGGTTACTTAGTAAAATATGAACAAGAACCCGATGAACAAGCTCCACTGGGTATTATCTTATGTGCCGGAAAAAATAATGAGCAAGTCGAGTTATTAGATATGGACAAATCAGGCATTCACGTTGCCGACTATTTAACCGCGCTACCCTCCAAAGAAGTGCTTCAACAGAAGCTTCATCAAGCTATTGAAAAGAGTCGTCAACGTCTTGGCAAAGGCATTGGCGATTCGGTTGGAGGTACTCATGACTGATGTAAATAATTTGATTACAGAGCATTTAGATATTTGGACTTCGGCAGTAAAAGCAAAATCAGCATCAGGTCGAGGTAGTTCAAAAAAATTGATTTATATGGAATTAAGAAGCTGCGTGAGTTGATTTTGGAGTTGGCAGTTCGTGGTAATTTGGTGCCACAGGATCCGAACGATGAGCCAGCTAGTGAATTAATAAAGAGAATCAATGCGCAAAATGTAACATTTGAGAAAGTTAAAGCAGTAAAGAGAAAGTCTTTCCCCCTGTGAATGACGACGAGAAACCGTTTGAATTGCCCCTCGGATGGGAGTTTACTAGATTTGGTAATATCTATTCGCTTGAATATGGAAACAATCTGCCACGCGCAAAGAGAAGCTTCACAGGAGAGTATTTTGTCTATGGTTCCAACGGTGTTGTTGGAACGCATGATGAGGCGTGTATATTTGACCCTTGTATTATTGTAGGTAGAAAAGGTTCGGCTGGAGCTTTAAACCTTAGTGTGGAACATAGTTGTTGGGTTACTGATGTAGCTTATAGTGTTGTGCCCTCAGAATTTTTGAATATTAATTTTGTATTTAATCAGTTTCACACTTTGAGACTAGATGCGCTAGGAAAGGGTATTAAGCCTGGACTAAATAGAAACGAAGTAAACATTCTAGTCGTAGCTGTTCCTCCTTTAAAAGAACAAAATAGGATTGTTGTAAAAATCAATGAACTAATGGCGCTTTGCGACCAACTCGAATCCCAAACCGAAAACAGCATCCAAGCCCATAAAACCTTAGTAGAAACCCTACTTGGCACCTTAACTAACACAAAAGACGCCGACGCCTTCCAACAAACCTTAGCAACGCATCAGCCAACACTTCGACGTATTATTCACCACCGAAGACAGCATCGACCAACTAAAACAAACCATCCTGCAACTCGCAGTAATGGGCAAACTCGTCAAACGAGACCCTAACGATGAACCAGCATCTAAACTGTTAGAGCGCATTGCTGCTAAAAAAGAACAACTCATCAAAGACGGTAAAATCAAAAAGCAAAAGCCACTGCCCCCAATTGAAGATCATGAAAAACAATTTGAGTTGCCTCATGGATGGGAATTTGAGCGCATGGGTAACTTAACTTCAAGATTAGGGTCTGGTAGAACCCCAAGAGGGGGGCAAAACGCTTACGTTGATAAAGGAGTCATATTCCTGAGGTCTCAGAACATTTGGAATGACGGATTAAAACTTAACGATACTGCTTTTATAACCGATGAAACAAATGAAAAAATGAACAACACTAAAGTTTTTCCTAGCGATGTTTTATTAAACATAACGGGTGCATCATTAGGGCGTTCGACTATATTTCCTAGTCACTTAAAAATAGCCAACGTAAGCCAACATGTAACGATTATTCGACTTATAGAAGAAACGATGGGTCCTTTTTTGCATTTGGGGATTCTATCTCCATTGGTACAGAGGTTAGTTTGGGGACGCCAAGTAGGAATGGCTATTGAGGGTCTTAGCAAAAAAGTTTTGGAATTGTTCGAATTTCCAATACCCCCACTAACTGAACAAAAACGGATTGTCGCTAAAGTAGAAGAATTGATGGATATTTGTGATTCACTAAAAGCTAATTTAAATCAAGCTAGCCAAACAGAATTGCGGCTTGCTAATACTTTCGTTGCTAACAATTTGTGAATATTATCAGGAGCGCAGGGTTAATTATTGGCAAGCGGATCGTGAATTACTAAAAATTATATTTAAATCCCAAATGAGATGAAAGAAAGGACGCATTTGTGAATATTAGTGAGACAGTTCGAAAGCAAGTTTATAGTGCAATAGTGCAAGATAAACAATCATTTTCATTTGCGAGGAACTATGAAAAAGGACTAATTCCTTTTTTAGGTCAAATTTATGATTTAAAAAGTATGCCATCGGAAGATTCCCGTTTTAGCAATGCAGAACAAGACATATTTCAGCACACCATAAATAATGACGATTGGGACAACGAATATCTTTTTTTAGAGCGATTAAAGCTCTTAGAAAGTAGTGAAACATTTACGAAGTTCATCGAAACGTTTGTTAAGCCGGAGTTTCAAGCCAGTCCAGAAGAGTCATTTAGATATTTTAACCTAATAAACGAATTCTTACGACAGGATGATTTGTCATTGGTGACTGTTGGTTTTAATGATGAGTTTCCAATTTTTCAAATTGATAGCCTCATTAATGATGGTCATCCGCCAGAAATAGTTAGGAATAAAATACCTTTTTATGTTGATAAACCGGGCGTTTGGGCTAGTATACATGTAGGCAATTTAGTTGTTACTGCCGGCAGGCCTGTAAAACACTTTGTTTTAGTCGCTGACCTTTGGAATGATTTCGGTTATTTAACTCAATTTTATCTTTGCTTTTTTGATGGCGCGGAAAGGTTTGATCTTCGTTGGGTAAAGGTTGGTAGCAAAAATGATAAAAACGCTATTGCAAAATTGCCAATTGAGTTTGATTCGCTCGAACATAGCTTCTGTTCCTTAGGTCAAAATATTGAATACTACTCGGAGTTTCAACAACTTTTTGGCCCAGGATTCAAAAGTGTTTTGTACGCACTGCGAGATGTAGCATTTTTTTCAGACATTTCAGACGAGTTTGAAAGGCTAGAAGTATTCAGAGATTCTCTTATTCGAGATGATGACGCAGAAAGACTTCACAGACAAGTTAGACCAATGTTGCTTGACATGAATGTTGAGAGTCTTTATACATTTACATATCAATTCAGCCCGAACTATTCTAACAAAGAGTTATCCATTAATTTTGACTTTAATAGTCAAGGAGAGATACAAAACAGAATCGTTGCAATAATCGGGAAAAATGGAGCGGGAAAGACCCAACTGATTACATCCCTACCGTTAGACTTTTCTAAAGGCAATAGTAAAAAGTTTTCACCGCATAGCCCTATTTTTAGCAAAGTTATCGCGGTGTCTTACAGTTCATTTGATAATTTTGAAATCCCAAAGAAGACATCTGATTTTAATTATACATATTGCGGAATCAGAGATGATAACGGGGAACTTAGAAGTAAAAGGGGGCTTCTTCTCAAGTTTCATTATACATGGAAGAGAATTCAGGCGATTGGTAGGCTTGAAAAATGGAGAAGCGTTATTTCTAACTTTCTTGACGATAATATAATAGAGCTTTTTATACGGCCTGAACCAAATAATAGCGAAAAACTTTATTTTGACCAAGAAGGCTTTAAAAAAGCTGAAAACTCATTAAGTTCGGGGCAAAGTATTATTTTGTTTGTAGTATCTGAGATAGTCGCCAACATTAGGTATGACAGTTTGATGCTCTTTGATGAACCAGAAACTCATCTACATCCCAACGCAATTTCTCAGTTGATGAATGCAATAGCAGAATTAGTTTATGAGTTTCAATCATTTTGTGTAATTGCAACACATTCTCCTCTAATTATTCAAGAAATATTTTCTAAGAACGTTTACATTTTGTCGAAGGAAGAAAACGTTCCTTCTATCAGTCAAATTGGTATCGAGTCATTCGGTGAAAACTTATCAACATTAACAGAAGAGGTTTTTGGTAACAGAACGATTCCAAGACACTACAAAGAGGTGATAGACAGGCTTTTCGAAAAATATAATACATATGATGCTGTTCTAAGTGCACTACAGCAAGATAATCTACCCTCCAGTCTCAATGTTCGGTTGTACCTGCGTAGTTTGGTTGAAACAGATGATTAATTTAAACGCATACACAGGAGAGTCATTTGGTTTTTACAGTGATATTACTTCAAAACTTAGGAGTAGACCCAATCGTCCCAATTTTAAGGAGGAAATAGAAGAATTGAAAGCTGCACAGGAAATATTGTTTACGCAGTATGATCGTTTGTTTCAGACCAAGACACTTACAGATTTGAATTCTCAAAACCATACGCTTTCAATAAAGCGTGATTTAAAAAATTTGTATAGTTACCGAAATAAAAAAATACAAGAGCTTAAAGCGATTCTGACAAAACACCCTGTTACCGACAGAATGTTAAATACGTGTCAGAATTGCACAATAAATGAAGTCGACACGATGGACCATTTAGTTCCTCAAGAAGAGTTTGCTGAGTTTTCTGTGCACCCCAAAAACCTATTCCCGTGCTGTAGCGCATGCAATCGTTTAAAGAATGACAGTTGGAGAGACAATGAAGGAAATTATCTATTTCTAAATTTGTACCTTCATAACGTTCCTGAAACTCAGTTTTTATTTGTTAATTTTGATATAAATTGGACACCAGAATTTAGTATTCGTAATGACGGTGATATTGAACCTGAGTTATTCACGCTCATTGAAAACCATTATACTTCGTTGAAATTATTAGCGAGGTTTAGACTTAATAGTTCAAGAGTTATTGAACGCTTAGTAGCTGATATTAGCACATCAAAGATTGATGATGTCGGTCAGGTAATTACTGATAGGTGCGCAGAGATGAAAGCTGTTTTAGGTTTTAATCATTGGGAAGTTGTATTAGAAGATGCTATTGGTAGTAACCAAGATTTTATTGAGACATGCATCAACAATAGATGTTAAGGACCATAGCAACTTAAACTTAATTTCTACTAGTGAGCGTCAAACTATTCCTGTGGGTGATGAAAAATTTTCAATATCAACTAAAGAGATTTATCTGGCTTGTATATGCGATACTTCTTGCTTGCCAGTTTAGCTAACAGTATTTCAATCGTTGCTCAGCCAAGTTATCGACCAAACCAAGCTTTAGGTATTATTAGTGATTGTATTGTCTAGTTTCCGATGTATAAACGATACCATTGACAAGATATCTAATGCATCTAGTTCACTCATGGGCCAAGATGTCTTTGGCGCGTGAGCTACAGGGTTTCGAACGGAGCCGAATAAACCAATGAGAACATTATTAAAGCCCTTTTGCTCGCTAATTTCGGTATCCGTAATCAAATTATTAATCTTCAATATCGGTTGTTTAACAGAAAATGCTTTATTAAAAAGCTCAGCTCCATCCGATGTCAAGGACGACATATTACGAATCCGCTCTGTAATACCCTTGACAGCCTCAAGCACGGCATGAAAGTAATTTTCATCAACAAGCTCGGTTCGACAATAATGAAATACTTCTTTATGGGCTTTGCGGTCTTCAAGTTTCGCCCGCAGAGCACCAGCACGCTCTCTTGCTCCCTTTAACGTTGTCGTTTTTGAAGTCTTAATTACTTTACCATCTTCTCTCACCATGAATCCTGCAAACGATAATACAACGTTAAGTTCAGAACGACGCCATTCAAATTTTTCTCTATCTCTAGCATAGCTAACCGGATCAAGCGCACGATTAATGAACATAATCAAATGATTTCCTACTTGGTGTTTATTTTGTGCCTCACCTAGAGCATTAAAAAGGCGTTTCCATTTCGTCATGGAAGGGGATACGTCTTGAATATTACAGTCTTGAATTAAACTGCCAATTTCTGAGCCAGTTAGTCCTAGCTCTGTATCAGCCAGCACCCGACAAGCGGCTTCAAGTTTTTGTGAGTTAAATGGTGCGATTTTTTGCATATGTTCTTGTGATTACGTTGCTCTAAATAGGGTTTGTGTAATTGAAAACATTTATCTTATGTAATTTAAAATTGTCAGGTCCATAATCATCATCCCATTTGACTAATAATTCTTGTTTGGGCATGTTATCGCAAGTAATGCTCGTGATAAATCTAACGAATTTATTAGGAGCTAATTCGATTACAGGTAGTTTGTCTACTAACTCTGAATCTATGACAAAATCATTTCCAAGAGGAAAATCTACTCTAATGTTATGAGCGGAACAATAACCAATATTAGTAATTACTAGTTTTTCATCAAAAATATCAACGTCGATAAGCGCTCTGTTTTCATTCTCTGCGTGTTGGTCTAACTTTAATAGCTCTATTTCGGTAACACGCTTTTGTAGACTGACTAATTCTTGTTGTTTTTTATTGTTACCCCAAGAGTTATACAATGCAAGACCGGCAATAAGTAATGAGCCGGATGAAATGAAGATAGCTACTAATTCATAGACGCTCAAAATAACCCCTTTTATAAAAAGTTTTGTTGCACAATGTCATTTATTCTACACAACTGAAAGCTTCATGTATTTATCTTCGTCATCGTTCATGTACCTTAAACTGGAATATTGCTCTTATTTAATGCAGGGATTAAATTTATTAATTAAAAATTAATATCATAAAATAATAAAATTAAGTTTATTTTATAAGATTATGACTTATAAAGAGTTTCCAAAAAAACCTAAGTTTAGGTAAATAAGAGATTATTTCATACACTGTTCTCAATCAAGAATGAAAGAGAGCGGTCAAAATATGTATTCACTCATTAGTTACAGGTATAGTTTTACGCAAACGCAAACGCAAACGCAAACGCAAACGCAAACGCAAACGCAAACGCAAACGCAAACGCAAAGCGTAAACCATTATTCATAGGCTCAACAGAACTTAACCTATGACATTACCTACTCAACCAAACAAAAGCGGACTTCTTGCCAATGGCAAGTTCGATTTTAAGTGGTTGAATGACAATAGCGATGAGCTATTGTGTATAGAAGTAGCGAAAGGCCTAATTGAACGGCAAGAGGCACAAGTAGGTAAGCTGTATCTAGAGATTCGTAACAAGACAATAAGGTTTTCTCGACGAATTAATGGTAAGCCACTTAGAATAAATCTAGGTTCACGTACTTATTCAGGGATTAGCAATTCCTTGGTACAAGCAAAAATGCTTATTAAATCTTCTCCAGAAGATCTAGAGCAAGAAAAAGAGAAACGTGCGAAGAGGCACCCTAAAAATCGCTTATTTTCACATGTATGTGATGACTACGAGTGTAATATGCTAGTTGGGTTAGAAAAAGCAACAGAAAAAGACTACAAGACGCAATTAAATAGAATTAAAAACACTTTGAACATATTAATATTGATATGCTCAAGCACAAGGATGTAGAGGTATGGGTCAAAAACACGCTAGCATCAAAAGAACTCAGTGCTAAGTCTGTCAGTAAAATGATGACTATGCTAAAAACAGTTATGAAAAGGGCTGTCTAGCTTGAAGTAATAAGTGGTATTATAGTCGATTTTGATACCATTCATACAATCATCAATCGTTTTAAAAATGTTAATCCGAGTGTTTGTGATACTAAAACCTTGGGTATAGATGATCTAGCTGCGTTAGAAAGTCTAGATACTGAAAATTTAAAGACTCACGGGTTGGAAGCAGTTAGGAATGCGGCATTATTAACTGCAACATCAGTGGCAACTCGGTCAGGTGAGACCCGCGCATTAGAGTTGCAAGATATAAAAGTAGTTGATGATGGTGAGTATACCATTGATATAAATAGGTCTTGTGCGCTTGAGAGTTATAAACGGCCGAAAAATGAAAACAAGCAATTGTCCACAATTAATGTGTTTGAAAGCTCAGCGGTTTATCTTGAGAGGTTAGTGGATGATGCAAAAAATTATCCAACTCAGAAAATAACGCTTAAAGAATCAAATAATGATTTATCCAGTGAGAGCCTTGATTTTCTTGTCGTAAATCCAAACACAGGTTTAGCATACACAGAATATGAATACCGACGCGATATTTACAAACTTCAGAAACTAGCCGGTATTGAAAACCCTGTACCACCTAAGCAACTCAGACATACTGCGGCAAGAATGTTCAATGAGGCTGGCATAGATGTAAAAGATTACTCTAAGCAGTTTACACATGCCAGCCACAAAACTACTATTGAGTTTTATGGTGGTAGAGAAATATTTAAAGTCGACCCTGATGTTCTTAAACATATGAATACTTCTACCAGTCAATATTTCGAAGTTGCGCTTAGCGGCGTTCCCAAAAATACTGATAAAATTAGAAAACCCAGAGCTTTACTACGAAAAGACTCGTTGAATCCTGCGCTAATGTTTAGTGCAAATAAACCTTACAAGTCAAAAAGCCAAGAATTAGTTGAAAGTTATTCGATTGCTCGGGGGGCGTTGGAATCTTTAGTATTTAATAGCCCTTGAAGAAAATGTAAGTAAGAAAACAGAGGTTATGTGTATTAACGAACCACATATTGTAGCCGAGTTTTAAAAATCCCACTTTCAAGCAATCACATGAATCTTTGCTAGATTCTACTGAGTTTAAGGCAGGCGCTTTTTCTATTGTAGAAGTTCCTAGTATAAACCTGCTAGCAAGACCAAGTGGGGTATTAAAACCCGATACTCTAGGTCCATTGGCTCCAAACATACCAACATCTTTACAGAGAAATGAGTGGGTGCGAATTAACGCTATTGCTGCCACATGATGGCAAACTGCTTAGATTCATGAAACGTAAGGTCTTAGACAAAAAAGTGTGGTGAAGAAGAGTAGACGCCGAAAGTATGTTTTATCTTAGTGCTCTAACTCGACTTATTTTTTTATGTTAATACAGATGCTTTAATTTTAGGTACTAAAAACGCATAAAAATTCTTGGGATCAAATTGGGATCAAAAGGCACTAAAAAGCGTAAAAAAACTTCATATAGAACATGGTTTTATATTTAAAATCAATTATTTAACTAATTCTCGGAGGGTTTGAATCCCTCTCTCCGCCAAACCATGCTACGTTTAAATCATCATTATGACTAAGACATAACGTTATATGCAGCCCACTAATTCTGATTAATATATTTCGCTATATAACAGTCTTGCGATACCAATGCTGCAGGCGAGTAATCAAAATCACTCTCAAACACTTCTCCATTTGTCCTTAACGTATATGCCAGATGTTCAATTAATGACCAGTTGTTTGAAATTAGCTTTTTTGCCGTATCAAAAGACTGTTGTATTAACTTTTGTTGTTTCTCAACTGGGTTGACACTATATCGGTTTGCATTGGGCGACTGACATATGTCGATTGATACAAGAAACTTTTTAGTTAGTTTAAATACCCTTGTTAGATCCTTGTATTTAAAAACGTCATAGCTATTCTCATTTTCAAAATATATTGCTTGTAGGGCTCTTCTGGATAAAAGAATGTGAATGTCAGCAAGTACTGCAAGTTTACTATGTTTGTTATTGTCTAACATGTCTATATAGTATTTTCGGTGATAAAAGTTTGCATACAAAATCCGTGTACCTGTCTGAAACTTGTTAATAATAACTAATTTCGCTGCCATATAGTAAGCATCTAATTCCTCTTCAAATTGCTGAGCTATAGACTTATTAATTTCGGATTCTAGTGGGTAAAAAATCTCTTTAGTAATTGTCGGTAACTTTATTCTATTTTCACCTGATGGTAATTTATTGATGACAACATCGATAAGTTCACATATTGAACTGTAACCTTTTCCGGCAAGAATTTGAGATAAAGCAATGCTGTCGCAATCATTCACTTCAATGCCGTTTTTTCGAAAATGTTCTGTGATAAGAGCCGCACGTTCATTCCTATTTGGTAGATTTAGTTGTAATGATGTGTATACGGTTAATTCGTTTATTACTTTAAACACCGGGCCTTTAACTTTTGATGTGCACACTACAAATAGAGTGTTGACGAATGCTTCTTTTGAGCGCTCAGTCTTATTGAAAATGATACGTAAGTTGTTTATTGCAGTAGACATTACAACTTTGGTGGTTTTATAAATAGCCTCAAAATCTTCAATTAGTATAACTGTTGGGACTTTCTTTTTAGCCATTTCGATTATCTTGCCTGCTTTTTGGTCAAACTCGTCTTTGACCAAATCTACTAACTCAATCTTAACGCAATCAACATCATGTGCTTTGCACATCGTCTTTACTAAATAGTGTTTTCCATTGTTTCGCGGGCCAGTTAGAACCAAAGTGCTTGCGTTTACCGGGTGTCTATTACCGGTATGCATAAAAGGTAAGAGAGAATTAAACTTTGCTTGGGCAATTTGATGACCAATAATGACATGTGAGTCGGCTACACTGTCGACACTCTCGCTAACATTATTCGTATTTTTCTTGTTCCGTTGTTGGGTGTGTTGTCTAACGTTAGCCGTCCTTTTTTGATTTTGTTTTGAGATTTCAATATTGAGGGTCATTTCATTTTTTTCCATGATTAGCAGCACCTTTATCTTTAGTTGAAACTCTGCAAGATAAAAAGGTCAAATCATATAAAAGCCCATAGTCATGCAGAATGTTAGTTAAAATCGCAGGGAGAAATCACCTCCCTCCCTTCGACTGTTATTTAAACTTTAAAAAGTAAAGGTATTTCTGTAGAGCGAATATATTTTTTGATTAGACTATCAGGCGAGGCTTTGTTAAAAACAGACACTGATTTGATTTGACCTTGTTCAAACGAAGCTTCACACGTAAAGTTGTTAGAGCTTTGATCTTCGAATTTGTCGTTTCCTTTGTTATCGATATTGACTAAAAAAACAATATCGCCGTCAGCATATTCAAAACTGCCGTAAAACTGACCGCTGCTATCTGTAAATAGGTCACAATATATCTCTGTACTACCTGTATTTAATGTGCAATTAGCCTCATTTTGTTGTTTACCAGTAGCTGTGCAGACAGTTACCTTATCACCAGTGAAATCTGTTAGATATTCAGAGCTTAATATGCCTTTTAGTGCAGCGTCTGAAGAGAATTTAAGTGTTGAATTTGTCATATTTATTTACCTATCAAAATCAAAAAGGGGACGACACAAATTTGTTGTTTCGTCAGTACAGGTTGAATAATGACATGTCAGTTATCGATATAAGTGTTAACTGAAGTTCTTTTTTAATCCTTTTAAAAAGTCTTCTTTCAAAGCTGTGTGAAGCTCTTGAGGTTGGATGTCAGATATGAAGTTTATATTGCCGAGTAAAAACTGCCGCAGTTCGTGAGTGTCCTTAGTTTGTAACTCGACTTCTAGATAGTCGTCTTCTCCTAAAATGAACCTTTGTGTATTCGGATATTCAGAATCAATAAATGGTGCTTCTAAATAAGTAAATGCAATTGGCTGGTAGAGCTTAAAACTACATGTAAATACTTCCGCTGAACAAACCGCATTGCGGCTAGTGAATTGAAGCGCACTTTCTATATCTTTCTTTGAAAACTCATGTTTATTGTACTTTCCTCGTTGTACGGTGATATCACCATCTATTCGTGGCAAGACAAAAGCCAATAATTTTGTTTCATCCTTGAATGAATTTTGCGTTGGCATTCTGTCTTGAGATACAACACCGAGCAAATATTGATTTTTATTCTTATAGACGAGTGCTATTGGCAGGACAGTTTTTTCTTCGTGTTTGCGATTAGATGATCTGTATTTAAAACTAATCAAGTGGTCATTGTTGACTGCTGATATTAATTTTTCACGTTTTGCAGCCAAAGTGACCGAATCTTTGTCAAATAAACTTAATAATTCATTGCGTGTTGAAGCGTCTATTGCAGATATTTCTAGCTCTTCAACACTTCTTCTTAGCAGCCCACTTTCTTCAAATAATACGGATGGGGGCCTATCGTATTTATTGGCTTTTTGCGAGGCGGCTGTTGAAAACAATGACAGTTTATCGATATGCTCAATAGGACCGTTGCTTTTTGCAAAGTCAGCTAAAGCGAGAAAGTTCAGCGCTTCTTGTAACTCGAAATTGATAAAATATGCAGAACTGTCTTTGCTATATTTGTACCGTTTCGTATTGTGTGGTCCTACTTTGACATCAAGCTTGAAAAGTTCCGCAAGCATTGATACCGAGTCATTCATGGTGTTTCGTTTGACCGCTTTGTCCGTATCAGAGCCAATATGATTTTCCCATTTTGTCATTATTTCCTTTATTGAAATTCCACTATCACTGCTTGCAGAAGGTAAAATACTTAGTACAAATAGGGCTCGCTCTAACGCGGCGAGCGAAGAGCCTTTATTAGTTTTTGTTTCCTCTATTTTTTTCCAATTCATTGAATATACCTTTCTAATCTTTGTCGTTATTTGAGCGATCTCTTAAGGTCATCATTAACTTGACTTCATCTAAAACGGCGATGTATCTAATAAGTGGTTTGTCGTTGAATTTTGTTTCCTTTTTATTAACGACCCAGATACATAACACTTTATTTTAGTGTTTGGCACTATCAATCAGTCTTAATTTATTTGCTTCAAAGAGATTTTATTTATACTAAGCCTAAAGCTGTCACTTATTTCGACTTCTGATTAGTTAATATGTACAAGCGTTTAATAATACAGGGTGGTTTTGACTTAGCCGCCGATAACCCGCTAAGTATATAGATTGCTCAATGAACTTTTGTTTCTTAATTAAATTAGGTTTTATTTCATGTTTTTAAAAAATGAAAAGATGCTTTACTCCCCATCAGATATTCATCGATTTATGCAGAGTAAGTTTGCTTCCCACATGGATAGAGCCGCTATATCGAATCCTGAGCTAAGAGGTTTGAAGGACAAAGATGACCCGATGTTGCAACTGCTTGCTGACAAAGGTTATGAGCATGAAGAGGTCATCGAAAAACGTTTCTTAGAACAAGGCTTAAACGTTGCAATAATCAAGGGAGGTGATGACAACGAAAAAGCAAAACTTACAAAAGAAGCTATGTACGACGGTGTTGACGTAATATCACAAGCCTATTTGGAGGGCGAAAATATTGCGGGCTTAAGTGATTTCTTAGTTAAAGTTTCCGGTGAAAGTAAGTTAGGTGATTATTACTATGAAGTTTGGGACGCCAAGTTATCGTCTAGGGTTAAACCTAGTTTTGTCATTCAATTATGTGCATACGCTGAAATGCTAAAGAACATCCAAGGGTGTTTGCCAATGCACATATGTGTAGCAATGGGTAACGGCCAATTAGAGCGCATGCTTACTCGGGATTACATATATTATTATCATCAAATAAAAACCGCATTTTTTGATTTCCATAACAATTGGACGTCGGATATGGAAGTTGATCCCGCCGAAGATAAAGACCATTTAAATTGGTCAACATATGCTGAACAACTTTTGCTAGAAAGAGACTATCTTGGGCAGGTTGCTAACATCACAAGCCACCAGATAGGTAAGCTTCAAAAAGCAGGTGTTACTACAATGACACAATTGGCGAGCCTAGTTGATGTTGAAAAAGATTCTTTTGGACTAAAGCCGGATATTTTTCATCGATTGGTTAGTCAAGCTAGGTTACAAAAAGCATCGACTGAAGTGCAAATGAAAGATACAAATGCGTTACCTTGCTTCGAATTACTGCCGCATGATAATAAGACCAAAAAAGGATTATCGTTACTCCCGCCGACCAATTCAAAAGATCTGTATTTTGACGTCGAAGGCTATCCTCTGGTAGATGGTGGTTTAGAGTACCTATGGGGAGCGTCATACTTTAATGAGCAAGGTGAGCGATTATTTAAGGAGTTTTGGGCACATAATGAAAAGCAAGAGAGACAAGCGTTTATAGACTTTATTATGTGGGCACATAACAGGTGGCTCACCGATCCCAGAATGCACATATACCATTATGCTAGTTACGAAATTACTGCCTGTAAAAAACTGATGAATCGTTATGCTGTTTGCGAGAATGAAGTAGACCAATTGCTCCGCAACAATGTTTTTATTGATTTATACAGAGTCGTGAAGGAGTCGATTATACTAGGTGAGCCTAAATACTCTATTAAAAATGTTGAGCATTTATATCGGTCTAAACGCGAGACCGAAGTTGGTGCTGGTGCCGATTCGGTAGTTGTTTATGAGCAATTTCGTGAAGAGTACCTTGATAAAAAGACAACCGGTAACTGGCAAGACTCAAAAGAGCTTTCAAGCATTAGGGATTACAACATTGATGATTGTGACTCTACGCAAGGGTTGGTTGATTGGCTGCGTGTTCTTCAGCAGAAAAACAATATCCAATATTTGGGAAGCAAAGACACTATACATGCGCCAGATAGCGACAAAATTATTGAATCATCAAGGTTAAAGGATGAGCTTTTATCTCGCACTTTTACAAACCAAGATGGAGGTAAACAAAAAGACGAAACAGCTGAATTGCTTGCTTTTTTGCTCGATTTTCACAAAAGAGAGAACAAAGTCAGCTATTGGCAATTATTTGAGCGTATGGCACTGAACCCAGAAGAGCTTACGGATGATTTAAATTGCATTGCACAATGCATTAGAACAACCAAAGAGCCTTATTTGCTAACACCGAGAACAAGAAATTACAGCTTCGAATATAAATTTGACGATACTCAAGACTTTAAAGCCTTATCAGCTAATGCTGAGCTTTATTTTTTAGGTACCGAAAATGAAATGGGGTGGCCCTTAAAAGGAAAGTACTTACCAAATGAAAGTGACCTAAGTGCCGGTTATATTGTTGTTCAAACAAACTTTGAACCGCCCAACGAAACTACTTTTCTACCAAATGTAGTGGTTCCTGCGGGACAAATCCCTGACGCTATCCAAAATATTGCTTCGCGCTATCTTTCAAATCCATCTACTGAAAAAGAAAAGGAGCAAGACTCCGCGATTCTTCAGTATTTGAGGAGAAAGCCCCCGACTTTTAAACATGGCAATAACACCAATTTAGAGTCCCCCCTATTAAGTATTCGCCAGATGAAAGGTGATTCGTTAGTTAACGAAGTAATCAGCACGGTTTTGGCTATGGATAATGCATGCCTTACTATTCAAGGACCTCCTAGTGCAGGGAAAACATTTACAGGCAAGATGATTATTACTGAATTGGCGAAGAAGGGGCTACGTGTAGGTGTATCTAGTAATAGTCATAGTGCTATTAATAACCTCTTGCAAGCTTCTGCCAAACAATGTGAACTTGCTAATGTTCAAGCTAGAATATTTTGTACTGGTGGTTATAACGACCAATTGATAGAGGTAGGTATTGAAAATACTACTAACTCTAAGTTGTCTGAGCAACTCAGTGATGCATGTGTTTTAGGTGCAACGGCATGGGGCTTCTCTAGAGCTGAAATGGGAAGCACATTAGATTATTTGATTGTTGATGAAGCGGGGCAAGTTTCACTTGCAAACTTAGTGGCAATGAGCCAATCAGCTAAGAACATAATCTTGATGGGCGACCAGATGCAGTTAGGCCAGCCTTCTCAAGCGGTCCACCCAAAAGAGAGTGGATTATCTACGTTAGATTATCTGTTGCAAGGTAAAGCTGTCATTCCACCTGAATTAGGCGTATTTCTGCCAGAGACTTACAGAATGGCCCCAGAAATAAATAAGTTTGTGAGCGAGCATATTTATGATGGGCAGTTGAAAACTAACGATATAACAAACACTAGAAAATTGAATATAGTATCCGAAGATTTGCTTCAAAAATTGGGTTGTGATGCCGGTATCGCTTATATTCCAGTAGAGCATGTCGGTAACAAGCAAGCTTCGATTGAGGAAGCTATGGAAATCAAAGAAGTAGCTCTACATTTATTGAAAGAGTCTACGTTCAGTGATGACTCAATGGTTACCTCTAGAGCTTTACAATGGGAAGACATGTTGTTTATCACACCATACAACCACCAAGTAAAGGTTTTACAATCTGAGCTTGGAGATAATGCGAAAGTGGGTACAGTTGATAAATTTCAAGGCCAAGAGGCGCCGATAGTGTTTTTAAGCTTATGTGCAAGTGACGCTAGTGAAGCTGGGCGAGGGCTTTCATTCTTGTTAGATAAACAGAGGTTGAATGTTGCTATATCTAGATCACAAGTTTTGGCCATCGTACTGCTTAGCCCTAACGTTTTAAAAGGAATCGCGCCAAATACGAATGATATGCAGGCTTTAAATCGACTAATTGCATTAGTAAACAATTAACAAAAACTATGACTTAATGAGAAATTGATGAGAAATATCAACATCCAAAATATTGAGGTTCTACTATCGCCTCAAAAGAATAAGTTTTTCAATAAACTGGAAGAAAATATTCTTTTATACTGTCAGGTAATGTCTGATTTCGAACAGTTGAAATCCCTTTCAAACAAGCAAAGTAATAATCAGATTAGCAACGAAATAGATACGGTTTTCAATAAATTTACACAGAATTTCACGAAACTTTACGCTATGGCGAGAATGCAAAGTAACCAAAAGCACGTGACTTTCGAGTTTATACGCAAATCAGTGAACGTAGGTAACGATTCAGGTGCTAGTCTTCGCGATATTATTGAATTAAACAATAAACAAGTTAACTTTAGCTACTCATCAAAAGTATTTCACACGATTAATGCCGAGATGCCTATCTATGATAGCTTAGTTTCCACGTACTATTTTCTACCCTCAGTCTCGGGAAAAACTTACGAAAAACGAGTAAATAGTGCTGTAGCTATCTATAGCAGGTTAACAGCTTTATTTACATCAGACCTCGAATTATTGCAAAGCGACGGCTTCTTTGAGATTGCTAGGGAAAAATTGAAAGCAAACATCACAGCCGACTTGATAATAAAGAAATTTAGTCTAGATATCGACATAAGCGCCATAGACAATATAACTAATGCCAAATTACTTGATTCGATTATTTGGAACTACGTTTCGTTTATGCAAGGGCAAGTTTAGTAAATAGGAAGAATTTTTACATCCGAAGAATAGGGAACATGACGCGCGTGATCTATGTCACTATCACTCAGATTTACATCTGCCACAACACTCTGCCACAATGCTTAATACGCTTATAACCCACGTGGCCTGTAGTGTACAGAAAAGAAAGGAGCAAATCCCTCTCTTCGCCAGATTCTTGTAGCAAGAACACTGAAGCCCCGTATTTACGGGGTTTCTTTCTATCAAAATCAACCTACCTCTACAAGTACAAAGATTAAATTGATAATTTATTTCAGACCTGATTAGAAACTTGAAAAGTTATTATATGTTTGTCGTAACAAACCAACGCAAAAGTGTTTAAAACTATATAGTGTCAATATGTATTGCAAAATTGATTAGTGTGTTGGACCCTAGGATTGTTTATTTGTATTTGATACAGCGGTGCAAGAATGTTTGAAGGCGTAAATTAAATTAGGAGATTGAAGTGGAAGCATATATAGGTATCGATGTAGCATGTGCAAAAAAAAGCGTTGCCCAATCACTATTTGTTATCTGCAGGATGAAAAGCTTGTACCCCTCAGCTTGGCTGATGAAGCTATGCAGCCTCCAAAGGGATTAGGAAATATTAGCACTCTAGCTGATGCTAATAATGAGTTATATGCCAAACGTATCAAAGACTATCTTGTAGCCATC
The DNA here is from genome assembly GCF_055693685.1 of Glaciecola sp. HA4-3. NCBI lineage: Bacteria > Pseudomonadati > Pseudomonadota > Gammaproteobacteria > Alteromonadales > Alteromonadaceae > Glaciecola > Glaciecola sp. HA4-3. Next base: position 2,038,357 of record NZ_CM146340.1, on the reverse strand, counting down.
TGCAAAAAATACGAACTTAAGCCAATATGTATTGCAATTGATTCACCTCTAAGGGCACGAGACACTCGGCTTAAGCGCCGTCTTGCAGAGCAAGAGTTAGATAGACTAAGAATTAACTGTTACGCAACCCCATCAGAATCTGACTTTGCAACAATTAAACTTAAAGTAAAACAGCATCTTGAAAATGATGGTAAACAAAATGCCTTACCCCACTCTATGCAACTTTTTATGTTGGCAGGATTTGCGATTGCTGATGCGCTTAAAAGCGTTGCTAAATGTATTGAAGTGTATCCTCATGCAACGGCAAAAGTTCTTGGAGTAGCAGGTAAGCATAAGATGAAAGACGACCAAGCTATTGTTCAATTGCGTGCCATAAGTCAATACACTGGTTGGCCATCTTCCCAAGCCGATTGGGATAAAGTGTCAAGTATTTGCAAAGGACCAATGCATGATAAAGTAGATGCGTACGGTGCTGCTTGGATCGCTAGTTTGCCCGAGACGGAAAGAGTCGCTATCGGCAATGTTGAAGAAGCTGATGCCATCTATTTACCTAAGCTAGATAACCTGCGTTTTAAGCAGTTGGCACAAGGCGCCCCTTCAATGAAAAACAATAAAAGAAGGTCTGCGGCAAGTAAAAGCCTTGGTAATTCCAGTAGCGATCATTCAAAGTTATGCCCTGCTTGTAGGAATTATACCTTTAAACGCTGGCCTTGGGGCTGGGACGCGCATGCAGCACATAAATGCAAAGGTTTATCTAACAATGAACCGACGAGTCGAAAAAACGAGTTTAAAGCCAAGTTTTTATAAGGTAAAAAACTAATCAACAGATTTTGCATCTTTCATTGTTTGTTATAGATATTATAAGGGGATGCGTCATGCGATTCAACGTAACTATGGATTTAACAAGATCAAAGACTTATTTATGGCAATCGACCTTTTCGAGGTAAAACTAAAGAGTGGCAATGGTACGTATGTGCAAGATAAGCGAAAACCGAAGTCTTGAATAAAAAATATCATGTGTTCACATATGACTATAATGTGGCTATACCGATATGCTTCTTGGTAATTTAAATTAAGGATTATATTTTAAATGGATTTATCAATTTACTTTAACATGGTGATGAGTACCGCCTGGTATTTAATACCGATCTTCATATTTACAATCGTCATTAAATCTGCATGGTTTAAAGGCATAATGGGTGAGTGGCAAGTAAACATGCTCATTAAGTTTTTTTAAACAAAAATGAGTATCACCTTATAAAAAATGTAACGCTTCCAACAGATGACGGAACAACTCAGATTGACCACATCATCGTTTCTAAATTTGGAATCTTTGTTGTTGAAACGAAGAACATGAAGGGCTGGATCTTTGGCAGTGCTAATCAAAAGCAATGGACTCAACAAATCTTTAAACACAAAACAAAATTTCAAAACCCGCTTCACCAAAATTATAAGCATGTCAAAACCTTAGAAACTTGTTTAAACGCAAAGAATGATAGTCTATTCTCAGTCATCATATTTATTGGTGATAGTACCTTTAAAACTAAAATGCCAGAGAATGTCAGGTTTGCTCGTGGTGGTATTGAATATATCAAAAGCAAAACAGACATTGTTTTCAATGCAGAAGAAGTTGTAAATGTTATTGAGCAGATTGAAAGCGGTAGGCTAGAGCGAAGTTTTAAAACTAATCGACAACATATTAAGCATGTACGAGAAATAGTAGAGACTAAACTAGATTCGAAAGTATGCTCTAATTGTGGTGCTCAAATGGTGTTACGTAAAGCAACTAAAGGTAAAAATGCAGGGATTGAATTTTGGGGGTGTAGTGGATTTCCTAAATGCAGAAACATTATTGAGGCATAAAAAATGAATTTGCCTAACATGGTTACTATTTAAGATTTGCCATTGGTTAAATCAGTTACGCTAACTGTCATTATCATCTTAAGCTTAATCTGTTATCTTGGCTTTAAATCACTACCAAAAATCTGATAAAGAATCGTTTTGACTATGAAATATTTTGCTCCACAGGTGTTTGATGGAAACGTTATTCAAACCAACCAAGTCATTGTAACTGAAAACGCAAAAGTTCTTAGCGTAACCAGCGGCAAACCCGAGCAAGCTGATATCATTTTATCAGGCTTACTTGCGCCAGCGTATATCGACGTTCAAGTCAATGGTGGTGGTGGTTTGCTGTTTAATAACGAGCCGACTTACGAGACCTTAACATGTATGTCTCAAGCACATGCAACTTATGGGACAGGCTCATTGTTACCTACAGTAATTACCGACGACTTATCTGTCATGACAAATGCAGCTGATGCGGTAGCTAAAGCGATTGACAATAAGATGCCTTGGTATTATCGGGATACATTTTGAAGGCCCCCATTTAAGTATCCCGCGAAAGGGTATTCATCCCGTTGAGCATATTAGAGCAATATCTGAGCAAGAAATGCGCTTATTTACTCGAAAAGACATCGGGCGAGTTTGCGTCACCCTTGCGCCAGAAAATGTTAGTCCGCAAACAATAGAGCACCTTGTCAACCATGGTGTCATCGTCTGCCTAGGCCATTCAAATGCAAGCGATCAACAAGTGTTTGATGCTTTAAACGCAGGCGCGACAGGTTTTACTCATCTTTTTAACGCGATGTCACCTTTGCAAGGAAGAAATAGCGGCATGGTGGGCGCTGCCTTGTTAAGCAATGAGAGTTATTGCGGCTTAATTGTTGACAATGAACATGTCAGTATTACCAGCTGTCAATTAGCCGTCAAATGCAAGGGAAGTCGTCGAATCATGTTGGTAACAGATGCGATGAGCCATGTTGGTAGTGACCAAAACGTACTGCCTTTTGCTGGTATGGAAATTACCCGCAATGGAAATAAACTTACTGTTGCTGATGGCACCCTAGCAGGCTCTGCTTTGGATATGCAAACAGCAGTACAAAATGCTGTGAGGCTATTAGCTTGCAGTGTTGAAGATGCGTTAATAATGGCATCAAAAACGCCCGCTAATTTTTTACAATTAGAGCAAAGCAAAGGCCGCATTGCCAAAGGCTTTGATGCTCAGTGGGTGCTATTAGACAAAGAATTAAGGGTGCAAGAGCTAATTGTTGCGCCTTAAACGCTATGGCGCAACAATCTTCAAACAGTGCTAATTAACTAATTGATTAGCTGATACCTTACCATGACCCATACATAGGATTAGGTAAAAGAATTAAGCGTGCCGGCGATTGCTCGATTAGAGCGTCAACCTTCGCATCTTCTTGGGTAACATTGGTAAAATCTTCAATATTATCGCCTATCTCCATAACGATCTTTTTCTTGCTTGTCCATGCGTTTATATTAGCGGTCTCAGGAACATAACAATCTGCAGTGCCCTGTATAAGCTGCTTGCGACGCAGGTCTTTGTCATTGATGATTGTATCGCCATCAACTGTGTCAATATCTGCTTGTGAACGACCAATTAGGCAAGTATTTTGGTTATCAAGTGCTAAGCCATGATTGATCATGTTTGTCCATGTGTGCTTATCGAGTGCTTTTTCTCTATTTGTTACAAGTGCTAGTTTCCCACCTTTGGCTAATACTGCTTGCATAAAGGATTTTGCGCCAAGGTACTAGCGCCGCTTCTTCTCTTTGTACCCATTTAGTCCAGCTTTTCGGTGTATAATATAAACCTTGTTTGTCTAGCAACAATTGATACATGCTGTTATCTAGTATGGTTTCGTCAACATCCATAACCACTATCCAGTTATCACCCTCGTACTCGTTAGCTAATGCTTCAAGAGCACTTGTTGCATTTTGATAGGTCTCTTGAACAATAAAAGCATATTCTTTACTTTGAGTTTGCCATTTCACAGCGCTACTAAGCTTGAGATCTTGTGTCGCGATTTCAAGTGACACCGCGCAATGATCACTGAGCATGTTCTTGGGCTCCATGTCCTTAAAATCGTGTGCTTGACTAGTAAACTGCAAGCCTTTGTTTTGCAAGCCACCAGCAAACACCAAATCAATTGGTGCCGGATACCATGGGTGGCAACCAATTAAGTTAGCAGTGGTATTGACTAAACTTGATTCACTGCCATCGGTATTTGAAAACAAAGCTTGGCTTAGATGATTATATGGCGCACTTAAGCGGTGATTAAAATCACCTAGCACAATATATTGTGCGCCTTCTTTTTCTTTACTTTCAAACCAAGCATCTAGCAGTGGTGCTTGCTTAGCAAACGTCTGGCAAGCATCAGAGTCAGAGCGACTATAGTTATCAACAAAACAACCAGATTTCATATGCACATTTAATAAGCTTATTGGGCCAAATGGCGTCTCGATATCTAGCTCCAACCCATAACGAAGTCCCGGACGTTCAAGTGCCAAAGTAGACAAGCCTTCAACATTGCTTACATCAATACCTTTACGTACTGCATATGCGACTTTTTGCTGTGTTGATGCATTTTCATTGTCTCGGCAGGTGAATGATTCACTGTCTTTACGCGGTGACATAAAGACTTGCCAGTCACTTTCAGGAAAGAGTAAACGTACTGCTTGCAATGAGCCTACTTCTTGCAAGGCAAAAATGTCTGCATTTACATTTGCAACATATTCACGCATAAGCGCTAGCTCGTTTTGCGTACGGGGTTTGCAACCTTGGTCAATAGGATAAGCTAAATGCTCAACGTTCCACGTTGCAACGCGCAAATTATTCACTGAATAGTGTATATCCTTTGCCATTGTTGTACTAATTGATGGCAATACCATTGCTGTTGGTGCAGATAAGCTTGCTAAGGCAGTAGTTGATAATGTCGAGGCGATGGCCATGCTTAAAAGGGCAGTGAGCGGTATTAATTTGTTCATGTTGTTCTCAGTAATAGAAAAGTCGAAATTTGTGTATTATCCTGATATGTTATAGTGTAACACCGCTATGCAGGACGCGTATAGTCCTTGCTCTTATCATATTAAACAATATTGATAGAAAAATATGGCACTGCAAGTCGACCTAACAATCACCGTTGGTAAAAGAGTTAATAATGAACAAGTTAATAAATTCCACTGATAAATCAGCGATTATATTGTCTGTACTTTGCGTTATGCACTGTATCGCATTGCCGCTCGCGTTACTGGCACTTCCTACCATGTCTATTTTATTAGTATTAAACAATGAAGCGATTCACGCTTGGCTTGTGTTTGCGGTGATACCAATTAGCCTTTTTGCCATTGTGTCGGGCTATCTGCAACACCGTTTCAAACATGTCTTAATTGTCAGCCTAAGTGGCATGTTATTATTATCTAGCGCTGTATTGGCCCATGATATAGTAGGGCATGCTGGCGAAGTCATTTTAACCATTATTGGTTCAGTGTTGATTGCATATGGCCATATTCGCAATCTCCAGCTTCGCCGAGCCAGTACACTAGGCTCACAACGCCAACATGTCACCTAGCACTTTTGTTTAAAAGGTCATTACTATATTGATAGAAGCGTTTCGTCCTACCGAAGTAAAAGGGCGAAGGTTGCTATCAGTGGGCTGTCCTCTAACCTCTGATGCAAGCCAATACTCCTTATCAGTGATATTGAAAATGCCGAGGTTAATAGTGATGTCGTCGTTGATGCGATAATGACCTAATAAATCTAAGGTGACATGACTTGGGGCTTCGAAAAATGTCGCAGCATCGTCTATGTCAATTGCCTTAGCTTTGCTAGTGTGTGTAGCGATTAATTCAGCGCGCCATGGATCATCATAGTCATTATACTGCAAGCCCAACACGGTTTGATTAGGCAGTATTGATTCAAGTGCTAATCCGGTAGTTTTATCTTCAGAGTCTTGGATACTAAAACTTGCACGGATTTGCCATGCATCTGCATCAATAAACGTTTCTCCCATGTACCAAACAAATTGTCCTTCAATACCTGAAATCTCAACACTATCTAAATTAGTGGCTTGGAATAAGGTAAAGCCATTATCGGCAATCCCCGCATAGGCCAAAGACTCGATAAAATTATCATAATCATTTTGATAAGCACTTAAGGACCATGACAAAGCATCACTGTTGCCACGCAAACCAATCTCAATACTATCAACACTTTCGGGTAATAAGTTGGGGTTGGCTAAAGAGGTGTATCGCCCTAAAAAGTTGGTAAAGCCAACATTGACATCATCCATTGGTGGTATTCTAAATCCTTCTGCATATTGTAACCACACACTGTAATCTGATGATAATTGATACAATGCGCCTAGTTTCTTAGACAATTGGCTGTCGCTAAATGGTGATACTTCAACACCAGGGTTTGCCGAAGTAAATAAATCATCCAATGTAGGGCTTAGTTTAAAGCTGTCATAGCGTATGCCATGGACTCAAGCGTAATTTACCTTCAAGTAGTTGTATTTCATTTTGTATAAATGCAGAACGCTCTTGCAGGCTTGATATCGGGAAATCGCGAGCTGGGAATACACTAAACTCTGGTATATTTTGTCCGCTAACACTATCGAGTGTTTGTCCTTCACGCAAAGCTTCTGAATCGGTCTGTTCGTATACAACACCATAAATTAAGTAGTGCTGTGCACCGAAGGTAAATTCATGATCAAATTGAGCATTAAGGCCTTTTGTTACTTGCTCGAACTGACTATCTCGTGTTCTAAAAAATGCAGACGAATTTGGTACAAGCGATACACGCGTCAATTCGGTGTGCTGATTGGTGAGTGAGTCTTGGTAAAAGCTTAGTAATTTGATTCGCTTTAAATGTTCGTGTGTTGGTGCTTGGTATAAGTATTGTATTGATACTCGATTGCGTTCTTGCTCGTCAAAACCTAAGCTTTGAAGGGTGGTAGTCCCTCTGACAACGGTGTTTACTTCTGATAACAAATTCGTATCGCTAGATTGCATAAAGTGCTCGGCACTTAGCTCAAGTCTGTGGGTTTGATTTGCTTGATAAATTAATTTACCTAACACGCTATTTGATTCATTTGACTGTGGATCTGCACTGTTTCTCAAATCTCCAAGAGCATTGTCGTTATAAAATGACTTTGTTTCATCCCCGTTGCGCATCCCAGCATGCAACATCCATTGCCAGCTGTCGTGAACACCGGCCAATAAAGCATTAGCGCTTTTTTCATTTGACTGACTAGCATAGGCTAATTTCAATCGACCAGCATACCCAGTAGCATCACCGACTAAATCGATAGGGTCTTTTGTGTTAAAAGCAACAACGCCGCCTATTGCATCACTACCATATAAGGTTGATGCTGGACCGCGCACAATATCCACTGATTTCACTAAATCTATATCTACTGCGTCGCGACCAGAAGACAGGTTTGGACCAAAACTAAATTCATCAGCAATTGGAATACCATCAACAAGAATAAGAACGCGATCGCCACTGATACCTCTAATATTAAAACTAGATAAACCATAGCGTCCGCTGCCTTCAACAGACACGCCTGGCTCATAGCGCAGTAAATCACGAATATTGTTTGCAGCGATTGCGTCGATTTGTTGACTACTGATAGACGTTACACTGGCTGCAATTTCATTTATTTCTCGTGCTGTTCTTGTGCCGCTAATGGTAATACTTTCTATTGCTGTGTCGGCTGCAACACTATTTGCATTGTCGGCGTATTCAGCCATTACACTATTATGGTTAATTAAATAGCTACCCGAGACAGCCATTGCTACGAAAAAAGAGAGCGAAAAAATAGGGGAGTTGGCTCGCATAAAAAGTCCTTTAAGTTTTTGTTGACGCAAATGCTAATGCGAATTATTATTATTTGCAACAAGTAAAAATTATTATTTTAAGGACCTGTTATGAAAGTCTCAAAAGCGCTTTTTAGTCTTGCGCGTTTTATGCTTGTTGCGCTATTAATACTGAAGGTGAGTATGGCTGCAAGCCAAGTTGCTAAGACAATGAATGAAAAAAGAATTATCAGCGCCGGTGGCAGTGTGACTGAAATTTTATATGCATTAAAGGCTAATAGTGCCAATAACATTACACTTGTCGCAACAGATACCAGCAGCTCTTATCCTTCATACGTTAACGCCTTACCTAAAGTGGGTTACTATCGTCAGCTTAGTGTTGAAGGCGTGTTATCAATGCAGCCAACACATTTATTTGCGATGCGCGGAGCAGGGCCTCAAGCTGGACTCGAGCAAATAGAACAAACTGGTATAAGCCTTCATTTATTTGAACAAGAAAAAACGGTTGAAGGCTTATTACAGCTTGTGAGAGACATTGGCAATCAGACCGGCTTAGTGAATGAATCAAATGACTTAGTTCAAAAAATTACAAAACAATTAGCCTCAATCCAGCCCCTTAGTAAAAATAGTGCCCAAAGTGCGGTGTTTTTAATGTCTGCAAATGAGAGAGGCATGATGGCTGCGGGCAATGATACAGTACCTAATTTGATTATGACTTTAGCGGGTATCAACAACCCGTATGTTCAATTAAACGGTTTCGATATAATTTCAACAGAGTCATTATTAGTTAACAACCCTGAGCATATTTTTATTGCACAGCATACAAGTGGAGGACTTTCTGCACAGCAAATGTGTGACAAGCCCCTTTAAAACTGTGGGCTGCGCGTCGTGGCTGTCAAGTTCATATTGTTGATTCTTTATTATTCTTAGGTATGACCCCTAGGCTGCCTTTAGCCGTTCAAGACACATTAGAAACCGTGCTTGATAATCAGCAAGTCGGATTGTTGTAACATGCAACACAGAATTGAAGTGCTTGGTTCAAAATCGATGCAAAATGAGCTAACGCAGCTTTCTTTATCGTACCAGCGTAAATTTGTTGCTTTGTTACTATTGCTGGGCGTAACCATAGTGACTGCACTTAATGCAGGCGCTGCTGATGTGAAATTGCTGTATTGGCTTGGTTCACATCTGAGTTTAACTTCGTTTGGCAATGAGGAAATAGCAAGCGATCTTGTGCTTACGCATACTATCTTGTGGGATATTCGTTTACCGCGTTTATCAATGACTTTAGTGACGGGCGCAGGTTTAGCTTTGTGCGGTGTAGCGCTTCAAGCGATTTGCCGAAACCCTTTAGCAGACCCCGGTTTAATAGGTGTATCATCTGGTGCTGCTTTATTTGCAGGTATCGCAATTGCGATATTAAGCATGTCGAGTAGTTCAGCTGCTTTGCATGCCTTTACGTCTGACACTTTGCCTGTTTATTTACACGCCTATTTGGTCCCAATAAGCGCCTTTGCTGGTGCAGGTTTGGCATTATTGATAGTGCTACGCATTGCAAGTGCTGCTAGTGGTATGAACACCTTATTATTGATACTAGCCGGTGTTGCAATCAATGCAGGCGCCATGTCGTTGCTAGGATTAATTCAATATGTAGTTGACGATGCCACATTACGCCAAATTACATTTTGGAGCATGGGCAGTTATGCTGGCGTTTCATATGAAGTTGTTGCAATTACTATCATTCCTATTGTTATTGCCATAGCTTATTTTTGGCGAAATAAACAAGCGCTAATGCTCATGAGTATTTCGCAGCAACATGCAAAATATCAAGGCATCGATACACAACAATTGAAGCTTATTAGCCTGTGGATGGTAGCGGCAGTTGTGGCAGTTTGTGTCAGTTTTACGGGAATAGTTGGTTTTGTTGGTTTGGTTGTGCCTCATGTTTGTCGAATGTTTATTAGTAGCCATCTACACATTCTTTTGCCAAGCAGTCTGCTATGTGGTGCTTTACTAGTTGCCATGGCAGATATATTTGCTCGCACTTTAGTCATACCTGCAGAGCTGCCAATAGGCCTAATTACATCCTTGGTAGGCGTACCGTTTTTCTTGTATTTAATCATAAAAGAAAAAAGGAAGTTTAGTCATGTTTGATTTAGACAATGCTAGTGTAACAGTTGGCACAAAAACACTACTAAATAAGCTTACATATCGCTTTGAAAGTGAAAAAATCACTGCAATTATTGGTGCTAATGGTGCTGGTAAATCGAGCTTGCTCAAATGTTTGTTAGGTGAGTTTCCACAAGCGAATCAAGCTGTGCGCTTTTGTAATACTCCAATTGCAAACTACTGCTTGCGTGAACTTAGCATGAAGCGTGCATATATCGCGCAAGCACAACCCAATGTATTTAGCATGACGGTATTGGACTATTTAGTATTGGCACGTGTGCAATATAGCCAAACAAGGCAACAGACCCAAACTTTGGTAATGGCAATCGCCAAGCGCTTTCTTATTACCGATTTTTTGTTGCGCGATCTTACTAGCTTATCAGGTGGTGAAAAGCAAATTATCGAATTTGTCAGGGCGTATTTGCAATTGTACGAAAATGACAATATGGCTGGTAAATGTTTGCTTTTAGATGAGCCTGCCAGTGCATTAGATATCAAGCAAACAATGCTCTTGTATCGGTATTTATTAGCATTTCAACAACAACAAGGCACGGTAATTATTATTGATCATGATATTAACCAAGTGAGCGCGCTTGCGCACAACCTTGTTGTGCTCAAACAAGGTGAAATATTAGCGTCAGGTAATACACAAGACGTATTTTCTGAGCCCATTTTAAATCAGTGTTTTAACACTTACGGTGAATTGATTACTCATCAAATCAATGCATCCCGATTTTATCATTTACAAGCATCAAACGTTTTATCATAAAGGAAGAAGCATGGACAACAAACAAACACATATGCATAACGCAGCTAGACTACTAAGAAAACAACATTCAGGTGTATTATCTACGGTTAGCCTTTCTTTGAAAGGCTTCCCATTTGGTTCAGTCACTCCATTTTTAATGACGCAAAATGGCGACCTTGTGATATATGCTTCGGATATTGCTCAGCATTCTCGCAATATGAAAGCCAACGAAAAGGTCAGTCTTTGTGTTTATGATGCGTCTGGAGACGACAGTCAAGCAAATGCACGGGTTACTATTATGGGAAGCGCCAGTGCCGATGAAGTATCAAGTGATTTGCAGGCACAATACATGACACTATTTCCGCAAGCTAAAGCATATGTGCAAGCACATGATTTTAGGTTTTATTTGATTCGAACTTACAAAGTAAGATATATCGGCGGATTTGGTGAAATTTACTGGTTTTCCCAAGATGAATGGCAAACACTTATGCAAGCTATATCAAGTAACACCCAATCCGCTATAGATCATATGCATGAGGATCATGCTGATGCATTGGCACTGATTGTTAATCATCAAAGTACTAGATTTGCTGAAAAATTTATAGAACAAGGAAGTGTGAAGATGCTTACTTGTTTCCAACACGGGTTTCATTACACTATTTTGCCATCAGGTCATTGCGTAGATGAAAAAAGTACAATTGATTTTGTTGAGTTTTTACAGCCCATTTGTGATGATTATGACTTGCGCAAAGCAATGGTTGATCTCACCCAGCTATCAAGACGCGATTTACTAGACAAGCAAATTAAAAGTAATGAATCTATTGTTGCATAAGGTCTGCGTTTTATAAGAAATCTCACTAAAGTAACACAAGGATGTTGCCGTTAAACACTTATAGAAAATCAGTTAATTTAAGGGCAACATGCGCACTTCGTTAAAGCTTCGTTGGACAATAAGTATTGCTACATCGGTGGCTATATCATTAATATTTTTGGGCATGTTTGTCGTTATTCTAAGCGTTGATCGCATAAAATCTTCGACCTATCAAGAAAGCTCTCAAAAATTGATTGCACAAAAAACGCTCGTTAAAAAGCAAATTGAAGCGTACTTTGAGACAATTGCCACACAATTAACTGGCATGGCGTCCCATCAAAATACTATTGAAGCAAGCAAAAGCTTTATACAAAGCTTTTATGCAAACGATAACGCAATTGCCTCGCCATCAGACCAAGATGCATTGCGCCGTTTTTATACTCAAGAATTTGGCAGTAAATACCAAACACTGAATAATCAATCTGCCGATATAAATAAAATTTTAGACGGTTTGTCCCCACAGGCTTCAAAAATGCAAGTGGATTACATTGCATTAAACAAGTTTGAATTAGGCAGCAAAGATTCTCTGCAAAGCGCCGGCACTAATACTCAATACGATAGCGTTCATAAGCGTTATCATGAAGACTTTTCACGCTTTGTAGCAGATTTTGCCTATTACGACCTATTTATTGTTGATGGTCAAAAAGGCGATATTATTTACAGTGTATTTAAAGAGCTTGATTTTGCCACCAACTTAAAAACAGGGCCTTATCGAAACTCTGGCATTGCTCAAGCCTACGAAAAAGGACGAAGACTAAAAGCCAATGAGTTTTATGTCACTAGTTTCTCACCTTATAAACCATCATATGAAGCGCCCGCAGGATTTATTTCAAGCCCTATTTATGATGGTGACACATTGCTTGCGGTACTAATTTTTCAAATGCCGATTGATACGCTAAATAATATCATGACTCATGATCAGCTTTGGTCGGAGCGAGGCTTTGGTAAGACAGTTGAAACATATTTAGTCGGCGAAGACAAAACCCTTAGAAGTGAAAGTCGGTTTTATCTAGAAGACAAAGAAGGCTTTGTTGACAGTTTACGTGCTAGTGATCCCAATACTGCAAATAAGATTGCCCAAGCTGGAACAACAATTGCCACGCTAAGCGCAGATGGTACTTCGGTTATGCAAGCACTGTTAGGTAACGACGGATTTACCAGCGTGGTGGACTATCGTGGAGAAAACGTACTTTCGTCGTATTCCCCGATTGAGTTTGGGAACTTACGCTGGGCTATATTAGCTGAAATGGATGAAGCTGAGGCATTTCAAGCAAGTGAAGCTCTATCTGTTGAATTAATTGGTACAGTTGTCACATGCGTCCTTGGGCTTACTTTGTTATTTTCAATTATTGCATTTTATATGGCAAAAAGGCTTATTAACCCTTTAAGTGAAATCACCAATAAATTTCAAGAGCTCAACTCAGGTGATGCAGATCTTACGATTGCTCTACCAAAATCATCAGTGCTTGAGATAAACGCAATCAGCAAAGGATTCAATGCGTTTATATCACAACTTCGAGGCATTATTTTAGAAGTCCAAAATAATGCTGAATCCATCGCATCGGCAAGTGAGCAGTTAAATGCAACTACCGCCCAGTCAAATGCAGCAGCAAGTGAACAAAACGCGCAAACCCAAGAAGTATCTAACGCAATCCATGAATTTAATCAAAACATTGTAAAAGTAACGGACTTTTCACAAAGAGCTTCACAAGGCATGTTAGATGCTCAAAATCGCACAAGTCAAGATAACGAGCGTAGTAAAATTGCGGCTAAAAATATTGAGCAGCTTGTTGATGAAATGGCAACAACATCAAAGGCTATCACTGAACTTAAAGAGCAAGTAATCAATATCAAAGAAGTACTCGTTGTCATTGACGCTATTGCTGATCAAACCAATCTTTTGGCGTTAAATGCGGCAATTGAAGCCGCAAGAGCGGGTGAACATGGGCGCGGCTTTTCGGTCGTCGCCGATGAAGTTCGCACCTTAGCGTCTCGTACTCAAGACAGTACTATTGAAATTCAAAATAAAATCAGGAGCTTGACTGACGTAGCAGAGAATGCAGTTATCAGAATGGACAAAGCGACCGGTTCTGCAACTGAAGGGATCACCTTGGTTAGAGAAGTCAACGCGAGTCTAGATGAAATGAATCAAGGTATTGAAGACCTTGTTTGCATCAATCAAGATGTTGCCAGTGCTACTAGCGAGCAAGCTAATACAAGTGTTGCAATTAAAGCGAGCATGACACGAGTATCTGAATCATCAGACGAGCTGACTATTGCATCGAATGAAACACAAGCAGCTGCGTCAGCATTGTCTGATGTTGCCCATCGATTGCAATCAGCGGTTGATAGATTCAGGACTTAAATCCACTTTTCTACCTAAATATTAACACCAATGATCAGACCACTTCGCATCTACCTTTAGATGCGACCATCTCATCCCATTTCTTTCGTATTTTAATTTATTTAACGTTAACGTTTATTTTACAAACATAACAAGATGTTCATAGAAGAGTCTTGCAATAAATATTAACGCCAAAATCACAAAGCTTTGTTAATCGATTAAGTCGCCATTAAATAGGCGTTTCGTTGCAAATTGTTGTTTATCTAAATTTGGTCAGTGCCGATTTTGTTGCATCATCAGACGATAATATCCTACTGATAATTTGTTAAGTTGGTTAACATAATTGTAACGTAATAGAAAATTTTTTAATTTTAACGGTATAAAGCGAGATAGATAAAGCGTTTTCATACCTTTAAACGGAAGAATGAAGAAATTGCTTAACATGTTTGTCACATTAAGTATGGTGTGGCGACGTTAAGTAATGACGATTAAGTTACATTTTTCCAAATTAGGTTTTAAGCATGAGTTGATTGACTATCGACTCAAACTAGTTAAAGCGATGTCCAAATTGCAACTACTGGTGGTTATGCGATTTTTGGTAACCATCAGTGGCAATTAGTGAAATAAGAAACAGAAGTTAAGCACACACTACTTAGGAGAAACATATCGTGAATAAGGCAAACTTAATGAAAAAGCCTTTGGCGGTGACAATAGCAATGGTTTTAGGGACTGCGTCTGCTGGCGTTTTAGCTCAAGAATCAAGCGCTGACACTGAGATCATTGAAGTAACGGGCGTTCGTGGCAGTTTAATGCGAGCAATGGATACCAAAAGAACAAGCGTTGGGGTGGTAGATGCTATCTCGGCTGAAGACATTGGTAAATTCCCTGATACTAACCTAGCCGAGTCATTACAAAGGATTGCCGGTGTTGCTATTGATAGAAGCAACGGTGAAGGTTCAAGAGTGACTGTTCGTGGTTGGGGGCCTGAGCAAAACCTAGTAATGTTAAATGGTCGACAATTGCCTAATACAACTGGCTCTCGTTCATTTGACTTTGCCAATATTGCTGCTGAGGGTATTACCGGCGTTAATATATACAAGACTGGTGATGCTGGTGTTGCGACAGGGGGTATAGGTTCAGTCATTGATATCTTGACGAATAAACCTTTGCAATCTGGTGCAACCAAAGGCGCGGTTTCTCTTAAACTAGTTAATGATACTTCAACTGATGAAGGTGATGTGACACCTGAAATCGCTGGTATCTACTCTTATGTTGATGATAGCGGTGTGTTTGGTATATCACTTACCGGGAGCATTCAAGAACGTGAAAGTGGCAACAATAGTGCGCAAGTAGGCACAGGTTGGCGCTCGTTTGATGGTCCTACGGATAACGATTGGGGCTCTGCTAACCCGACTGATTGGGGTGGTGTTCCAAATGGAGATTCACAAATAAACCGTCCGGGTGAAGGGGATATCTATTCGGTACCTCAAACTACGGTTTATCGATTTGAAGAACAACAACGCACGCGTACAAATGGTCAATTGGTGTTGCAATATCGCCCTATGGACTCATTAACTGCAACACTTGATTTTACTTATTTTGAAAATGAAATAGATACACAGCATCAAGACGTATCTGCTTGGTTTAACTTTGTCCCATCTGAAAACGTATGGACAGATGGACCAATTTCATCGCCGTTATTGTACTCTGAAGTTTATGATGCACCTGCAGATTTGAGTATGGCGGCTGGTCAAGGAGCAACAAAGGCACAAACCTCTTCTGTTGGTTTGAATATTGATTGGCAAATCAATGAAGATTTGAAAATGACAGTTGATCATCACTCTTCAACTGGTAAATGGGGGCCAAACGGCCCTTATGGAACCGCGCCTAACGTATCAACTGCTGCTTTTGTTAGAACTCATGCGGCAACTGATTTCTCAGGTGATTTACCAGTACTTTCTGTTGGTGGTGGTAATACGGTGCAACCGACTGATATGCGCGTAACGGGCAGTGTATTTGGCAACGGTAAGAACCGCCAAGAAATTAGTCAAACCCAAATTGATTTTGATTACTATCTTAACGATTCGATGAGCATCGATTTTGGTATTGCGCATAATGATGTATCAAACCGAGTGCAAAACGTTAATGTTCAAAGAAATGACTGGGGCGGCGTTGGCGAAGCGGGCGATTTAGATCCTTCATGGTTTGAGCGTTCAACTTTCCGAGATAGATTTGATGCCAGCGGCGGTGATTTCAGTGTTGCTAATCAGTTAAACAACCCTTCTATTGCTAATTTCGAAGCACTAGATACCGTTTTCTTCTGGGACTTTGAGGCACTTGTTGCCGCGGCGGCTACGCTTTATCCTTCGTCAGTTGTGGGCGATTGTGGTCATGGCTTCTGTCCATCAACTGACTGGGCTTCGCAAGAAGACCGAACAACAGATGAAGAAACGACTTCGGCATATGTTAAGTTTAATTGGGAAACAGAGGTTGCACAGAGACCACTGTCTATGAATGTTGGTATGCGCTATGAAAAAACGGATGTTGATTCAGAATCAGCGGTTGTTGCCTTTAATGGAGCAAGATGGATAGCCGAAACAGAAATAGCGTTGACTGAAGATGGGCGTCAATTCCTGTCGCAGCAAGGTGACTACGATTATTGGCTACCAAGCTTAAATCTGTCTTATGAATTAACTGACGACATCATATTACGTGCAGCGGCAAGTAAAACCATTGCACGTGCCGATTACTCAGCACTTCTAGGTGGTACCAGTGTAGGCAACCTAGCTAACAGAGCCGGTGCGACAGGTTCTGCGGGTAATCCAAACTTGTTACCATTAGAATCAACTAATTATGATATTGGCATTGAATATTACTATGGCGATTCAAGTTACGTAGCCGTGGGTTACTATACCAAAGACGTTGTTAATTTTATTGCTAACGAAGTGGTTGATGCAGCGCCATTTGATATTGCTAATCCGGCTGATGGTGCTAAATATGATGCAGCAGTCGCGGCATTGCCGGCGGGTGCGAGTGGTTTGCAAATTCGTGACTATATATTTGCCAATTTTGCTGATTCACCTTTTGTTGATGTTGCAAATGGCGTCATTACAGGCGACCCAGCTACCGATAACCCATTTAGCTTTGAAATTAGCACCCCTGTTAATGGTGAAGATAGCCGACGAGTCAGTGGTTTAGAGTTCTCTGCTCAGCATTTCTTTAGTGACACAGGTTTCGGCTTACAAGCTAACTATACCTATACTGATGCTGACCTTGAGTACAATAACTTCTTGTTGGAAGATCAACCTGCGGTAATTGGGCTAAGTGATACAGCAAACTTAGTGGGTATATATGAAAAAGATGGCTTGTCTATTCGATTAGCTTATAACTGGCGTGACGAGTTCTTAAATTCACGTGGTCAAGGCACTGGTGCTAATCCTCAGTATACCGAGCAGTACCAGCAATTTGACTTAAATGCGAGCTATGAGTTCGAGCAATACGAAGGCCTGTCAGTGTTTGTTGAAGCAATCAATATCACTGATGAATACACCCGTGTTGTCGGCCGAGCCACTGAACAAGTTCTAAACTTGACTCAGACTGGCGCCCGATACAATATAGGCGTACGCTATATTTTCTAAGCTGAAAAGTTAGCTAGAAAACGATAAAGAGCCACGTATGTGGCTCTTTTATCCTAACAATAAAAAAACAGACTATAGATGTAGTCGAAGAGATGAAAAAGTAGGTTAGTGTTAATGCATAGCCATGCAAAGAAGATTGTTGTAGTGGGTGGTGGCAGTGCAGGTTGGCTTACGGCAGCAATAATAGCTGCACAACACAAATGTAAGACCAATGACAATGTTCACATCACGCTCGTAGAAGCACCTGGTATTCCGCCTATAGGTGTGGGCGAGGGTACTTGGCCGTCCATGCGCAATACTTTGCGTTCAATTGGCGTAAAAGAATCGGACTTCATCAAGTGTTGCGATGTGAGTTTCAAACAAGGTTCTAAATTTGAAAATTGGCGCCGCGCTTCAGGTGAACACTATTATCACCCTTTTACGCTTCCTATAGGATACTCTGAACTTAATTTAGCGCCATTTTGGCATGCCCATCGAGATCAAGTAAGTTTCGCTGATGCAGTTTGTCCTCAAAGTCGCGTAAGCGACAATCATTTATCCCCTAAATTAATATCTACACCAGAATATAGCTTTGCACTTAACTATGGCTATCACTTAAATGCGGGCAAGTTTGGTGAATTTTTAAAGCAACATTGTATTGATAACTTAGGCGTTCACTTTATATGTGAACAAGTTAAGCATGTACAAAACGATAAACAAGGTTATATAGATTACTTAATGCTTGCCAATGAGCAAAAAGTTCCCGGTGATTTGTTCATTGATTGTACTGGTTTTGCAGGTGTGTTGATTGAGCAACATTACAAGGTGGGACTTACTCCAACTACCGATTTTTTGTTTAATGATACGGCCTTGGCGATGCAAGTGCCTTATCCTAGCGATAATCATCATGTTGCGTCGTGTACCATTGGCAGTGCACAAAAAAATGGTTGGATTTGGGATATTGGATTACCAACGCGTCGCGGTGTAGGGCATGTATATGCCAGTGACTATACGAGCGAAGCCCACGTCGAACAGACCTTAAGAAACTATGTTAAGCAAACAGGTGGCGTTGACGCTGATACACTTGATATTAGAAAAATAGCCTTTAAGTCAGGGTATAGGCAAGAATTTTGGCACAAAAATGCAGTAGCGATAGGCTTATCAGCTGGTTTTGTTGAACCTTTAGAAGCTTCTGCTTTAGTATTAATAGAGTTATCAGCGCAATATGTTGCACAACAGTTGCCGGCAAATAGAGATTGCATGCCAATTATTGCTAATCGCTTCAATAAGGTGTTTACCCATCGCTGGGAAAAAATCATTGAGTTTTTAAAGCTACACTACGTGCTTAGTGAAAGAGATGATTCTCAGTATTGGATTGATATGCGAAACGAAGCGTCTACACCTCAAGGTCTATTGGATTTATTAACCTTGTGGAAACATCAAAGTCCTTACGTACATGATCAAATGCTAAAAGATGAAATGTTTCCTTCTGCAAGTTACCAATACGTGCTTTATGGAATGGGCTTTGAAACCGATTTTAGTGATGGTGCATGGCAGTCGAAACGTCAAAGAGCCCAAGCGCTATTTACCGAAAATCAACAAAAAACACAGCAGTTAAGTGGCATGCTGTCTAGTACCAAAGAATTGCTAAAAAAGGTAGACCAATACGGTTTTCCCGCTTTGTAGTAAAGCGATTAATTTAATTATAAAAATGGAAGTATAGGAAAAAGAATGGCAAACCCAGTAATGCTCAATAGCGTTGAACATCAAGAACTGAAAGTACTAACAGACTTTGGCGAGCAATATGGTGATAATTTATGGTATTGCCCCACGTTCCCATCAGAATTTAGAACGATTCAAGCAGATTATCCCATCTTTTTTCAAAAATCTGCCGAAACAGGTGAATTTTATCCAATTGTTCTTTTAGGGTTCCAACAAAATGAGAACTTATACCTAAATAATGGTAAATGGGATGCTGGGAACGTACCAATGATGATCAAACGCCAGCCGTTTATGATTGGCAAACAAAAAACAATGCAAGAAGGAGTAGAAAAAGTTCAGCGCGTTATCCACATTGATATGGATAATCCTAGGGTAAATAAAACTCAAGGTCAGGCCTTATTCATGGAGTTTGGTGCTCAAAGCCCTTACTTAAACCAAGTTGCTGAAATGTTAGATATTATTGATGAAGGGATGACGCAAAATAAAGAGTTTGTTAGTGCTATTTTAGAACAGCAATTATTAGAGTCTTTTACTTTAGATATTGAACTTAATGATGGCTCTAAAAACAGTATGGTAGGCTTTTATACCATCAATGAAGAAAAATTACGCTCCTTGGACCACGAAGTGGCAGCTGATCTTCATGCGAAAGGAATTTTACAGGCAATTTACATGACAATAGCGTCACAATCGAACGTGCGTAAATTAGTCGATATTAAAAACAAGCAACTAACAAGCTAGCCATTATCATGTTGAGTGAGTTACCAAAGGTCAAGCATATACATGTGGAGAAAAATTCCCCACATATGTATGAGGTGCTAGAGTCCTCGCAGCCTCTGGTATTAAAAGGCTTCTGCTCAGATTGGCCCTTGGTGAATTATTGCAACAATGATGTTAATGCTGCCTTAGACTATCTTATGGGCTTTTATACTGGCTATGAAGTAAGTGCCGGTTTTGCAAGCCCCGATCAGCATGGACGTATTTTTTATAATGACGCGCTTGATGGATTTAATTTTTCTGCAGGTAATATACGTTTAGAGCAGTTTTTTAAGCGTTTGCTGCAAAGTTTCACTGAATCGTCACCTCCAACTCTTTATGTAGGTTCAACACCTGTAGATAGCCTATTTCCGGGGTTTAGGGATGAGCACTTTGTCGATCTTCAAGCCCGAGAGGCGTTTGTCAATGTGTGGTTAGGCAATCAATCAAGAATTGCAGCGCATTACGATTTTCCAACTAATTTAGCATGTTGTTTGTTAGGTGAAAGGCGCTTTACACTATTTCCACCAGAGCAACTGGAAAATTTATATATTGGTCCATTAGAGCGAGCCTACAGGTGGCCAAGAAATCAGTTTAGTAGATATGGTTAAACCAGATTTTAGCAAGCACCCAAAGTTTAAAGAGGCACTTAAGCATGCTGTTATAGCAGACTTATCGCCAGGTGATGCATTAGTGTTACCCAGTATGTGGTGGCATCATGTTGAGGCTTTTAGTCCATTTAATGTGTTAATGACACATTGGTGGCGTGATACGCCAAACTACATGGGACCTCCAATTGAGGCGCTTAAACACGCCATTCTCAGTGTTCGCAATTTGCCTAAAACGCAGCGAGATGCGTGGCGAAATATATTTGATTATTATGTTTTTGAGCATGAGCACAATGACAATGATCATATTCCTCAACAAGCTCGAGGAATGTTAAACAAACCATTAGATGTAAACAACGCAGTGCAGTTGAAAGCACAGCTGGTCAATAAGCTTAAGCGTTAAGGTGAGGATAAAATAATGCCCAATCAACAAGTAAAAAGAGTCGTAATTGCAGGTGGTGGCACTGCAGGCTGGATGAGTGCAGCAGCACTGGGTAAATTATTAGGTAAAACGATAGATGTGACCTTAATTGAGTCTGATGCAATCGGTACTGTGGGTGTAGGGGAAGCGACAATTCCTACTTTACATATTTTTCATCGCTTGTTAGGGATAAAGACTGATGAGTTTATGATGGAAACCAATGCAACCTTCAAATTAGGTATTAATTTTGAAAACTGGCGTGATAATGGTAAAGACTACATGCACTCTTTTGGTTACTTAGGCAAAGATTGTTGGGCTGCAGGTTTTCAACATTTTTGGCTAAAAGGTCTACAAAAGGGCATCGCTACTCCTGAGATCGGGGATTATTGCGCCGAGCATCTTGCTGCAAGAGAAAACAAATTTGCTGTGATGCCAAAACAAGAATACAACTACGCATTCCATTTAGACGCCACACGCTATGCTCAATATTTAAGAAAGTTTGCACAGCGCCACGGTGTAAAGCGTTTAGAAGGGAAAATAGACAAGGTAAATGTCAATAATGAATCAGGTCATATCGATTCACTCACTATGGAAAATGGGCAAGTTGTTGAAGGTGACCTGTTTATAGATTGCTCAGGTTTTAAGGGCCTATTAATCGAACAAGCGCTTAATACTGGATACGATGATTGGTCTCATTGGTTACCGTGTGACAGAGCCATCGCAGTACAAACAGAAAATGTTGGCGCTCCTGTGCCATATACTCGCTCAATTGCTCATGGTGCAGGCTGGCAATGGCGCATTCCTTTGCAATCACGAACGGGTAACGGACATGTCTTTTGTAGTAAATACATGTCGGAAGATGAAGCAAGTTCGATTTTGTTAAATAATGTAGAAGGCAAAACAACAACCGACCCGCGCGTAATTCGGTTTAGAACGGGAACACGCCGTAAACACTGGAATAAAAATTGCGTTGCTATTGGTTTATCGAGTGGTTTTATTGAACCCTTAGAATCCACCAGTATTCATTTAATCCAGCGCGGTATCATCAGACTGATCCAAAATTTTCCTTCACAAGGAATTCGTCAACCAGACATCGACCAATTTAATAATTTGACCATGTTTGAAACTGAAAATATTCGAGACTTTATTGTTTTGCACTATCATGTCACGCAGCGTAAAGACACGCCATTTTGGAACTATTGTCGTAATATGCCGGTGCCTGAAACCCTGAGTCATCGAATTGAGCTATTTAAACAAACAGGCAAGGTATATAAGCTATTGGATGAACTTTTTGGTGAAAGTTCTTGGTTACAGGTGATGATTGGACAAGGCTTACAAGCTGAGCAATATCATCCAATCGTAGATATGATGGATGATGCAGAGCTAAGTGAGTTTTTAAGCGGGATTAAAAACACGGTGAGGCAACGAGTTTCAAGCCTTCCGCAGCATAAAGATTTCATTGATCACTTTTGTAAAAGCAAGGTTGTGTAAGTGAGTGTGATGTGAGTATGCAACCAAGTGGACCGGGCCTTAAAATAAATCCGCAAGCCAATATAAATGTGAGATATATTGGTAAGGAAAAAACGCCTATCATTGTTATCGATGACTTTGCTATTTCAATCGATGATATAAAAACATTTGCATACGAAAATGCACGATTTAGTATGGTCAACGCGCAAAAAACAATGTATCCAAGGCGTCAGAGCAAGTTTGCCTACTCGCTATGTAGTTGATGCGATTTCACCCATTAACCAATTAATGTGCAAAGTATTCTCAGTGCCACCGAACTTAAGCTTAAAGCCTTGCATCTATGCATTCTCACTAATATCTAAATCACCACAAGATCTCAAGGTGGGTCAACGTGGTCCCCATTTTGACACGCCCAGACCATTTTATTTTGCTGCCTTGCACTACCTTAATGATAGTACACACGGTAGCACTGCGTTTTTTAGGCATAAACCTACCGGATTTGAGCGCATCACGGCCCAAAGACAACATGAATATTTTGATGGTGTCGAGCAGTACATGAAGAAAAATGGTGAGCCTAAAAGTCAGTATTTTACGCAATCAAATGACCATTATGAAATATTTGATGAAGTTGAATACAAAGCAAACCGAATGGTGATATATCCGGGAAATTTGCTTCATTCTATTTTGGTGAATGAACAGACCGATATTAATGATGATCCTAGGAAAGGGCGGTTAACAGCAAATGTATTTATTGAATATACATAAAAAAATGCGCTTGCAAGAATTACTTACAAGCGCTTCTCACGCTAGTCTAGGGATTTGAGAAAAGCTAAACTTTTTGGAATTTGTTGCAATACACGCGAAGATTCATCTTCTAAAAAGAAATATTTTATTCCTTGCGCTTTGGCTTCGGCGACTAAGGTTTCAATTCCTACATCACCTGTACCTAAAACAACATTTGTTTCAACATCAGCTGCTCCGTTTGTGCTATTTGGGCTACCTTTGCGCCTATCTTTAAGGTGCAAAGACGTAAACTTGCCTTCATATTTTTTCAATATTTCAAGCGGATTGCCACCACCTTGTTTGATCCAAAATACATCCATTTGAAAGCTAGCTTCAGTAATATTTTCAAGCATATAATCTAAGATTGTACCTTCACCTAAGGGCTGAAATTCATAACCATGTGGATGATACTGCAGTGTAATACCATTTTGTTTGAGTATCTTGCCTGCCTGATTGAATACCTCAACAGCTTGTTTTGCATGTTCAAGAGTGAAGGGTTGGCCAAATTCGTGCGGGATCCAATACACCGTTGCATAACGCGCGCCGTATACTTGAGCCTTATAAACAGCAGCCATTGGATTATCTCGCACTTCCTCAAAGCTTGAATCAACGCTAACGATATCTAGCTGATGTTTGTCCAACAAAGCCTTAAACTCATTGACTGAACGCCCATAGAGCTTACCGCCTCCTTCAACACTTTGGATACCCCAAGAATTGACTTGAGAAAATGCATTTGGCAAGTCCTCTTCCATTTGGTAACGCATGCTATGTAGCTGTAAACCATATTCGTGAGCCAAGCTGTTTGCACTTATGGCGATACCTAAAGCAAAGCAGCATAGCGCTTTTTTAATATCCAGTTGCATTGCAATATCCTTTTAGTTTGATTCTATTGTTTTATATTCGTTTATTTTTGACTTCATTAGCCGCAAAATCGACCGCTCTTGCGGTAAGCGCCATAAAGGTGAGTGATGGATTCACTGTTGCAATTGAACAATATGAAGCGCCATCGGTGACAAATAAATTGGGAATATCATGGCTTTGGTTAAAACCATTTAATACTGATGTTTTAGGATCTTTACCCATACGCGCAGTACCAACTTCATGTATGGCAATACCTATAGTGAAGCATGCTCTATCGTATTAGATGTGTAAATATGCTTAGTGCCTAGTTTTTCAAGCATATTCCGGATTTCCATCTCAGCATCCGCCATCATCAGACGCTCATTGTCAGACCATTGACAGTTAAAATGTAACTGAGGAATTCCACAGGCGTCCTTTTTATCGTTGTTTAACGAAACCATGTTTTCAAATTTAGGCAGCATTTCGCCTTGGGCATAAAAATGCACATGCCATGGTCCTAGTTTGGTAATGGCTTCTTTATAATTAACACCAATACCTTGTTCATTTGCTCGACCTTGCCAGCCTCCTCTGGATGCGCCGCCACCAAGCGAGTAACCGCGTAAATAGTTCTTTTTATATCGCTTAGGTTCAAATTGAAAATTAGGGATATAAACACCCGTTGGCCTGCGGCCATAGTCTATTTCATCCTCAAAGCCTTCTATCATTCCGCCGCCTCTGGCATTGAAGCAGTGGTCCATTAAATAATGACCTAATACGCCAGAAGAATTAGCTAATCCATTTGGAAAATGTTTACTGGTTGAATTCAATAAAACTTGCGTTGAGCCTAGCGTAGATGCGCACATAAATACCATGTTTGCTTTGTATTCATGTTGCTCTTTAGTGTTAGCATCAATCACGCGAATGCCGGTGACTCTATTTTTAGTATGGTCGTATATTACGCTATGCACCACACTGTCGGTGGCAATAGAGAGCTTATTTGTTTTAGCTGCAGCAGGCAGCGTTGAGCTTTGTGTTGAAAAAAAGCGCCGAAAGAACATCCTTTTTGACATTCATTGCGCGTTTGACATTGAATTCTGCCTTGTGCCATGTGATGAGGTTCAGGCTTTGATAAATGTGCACATCGGCCAATAATTAGGGGTCTTTCAGGAAACAAATCAGCCATTTTCGCTTGTATCGCTTTTTCTGGGCTATTCATTTCAAAAGGGGGAAGGTGCTCACCGTCAGGTAACTGAGGAAGGTTTTCTTTTCCACCAGAGATGCCTGCAAATTTCTCGACATGGCTATACCATTTATCAAGATCTTTATATCGAATCGGCCAATCAGTACCCTGACCATCAGCTTTATTTGCATTAAAATCATATTCGCTCATGCGGTATGATTGTCTATGCCATGTAAGGGATTTACCCCCTAGTTGATTGCCTCGTATCCAATCAAAGCCTGTGCCTTGTTCGGTGGTATAGGGCAAGTCTTTATCGTTGCCAAAAAAGTGCTTGGTTTGTTCGCTAAACGCATAGCATTTACGCTGAACTTGATAGTTTTCTTCGACCTCTTTTGCGTCTACTTTGGTGCGGTTTGCAAACGTCCAAGGCCCTTTTCCTTCTGTTGGGTAATCTTGGCGATGAATGACTTTGCGGCCGCGTTCAACCATTAGCGTCTTAAAGCCGCGTTCAGTGAACTCTTTAGCTGCCCAACCACCGGTAATACCGCTGCCAACAACAATGACATCGAACACTTCATCACTTTTTTCAATAAATAAATCTTCAATTTGCATAATATTTTGTCCGTATCTCAATAGTACGCAAGCGCGCCATAGGCTTTTGTATTCTCGTCCGCAGGGATAGAGCCCTTATATGGGCCTAGTACTGCCACATAATTAAGCGCAAGAGTTGCTCCTTCTTGACTAGTAAAATAGCCAAACACAATTAATTGCTTAAGAAAGCCAAATTGTTGCCTTTGGGTTTCACTATATCCGTCTTGTTTTTCTAATAAGACCAAAAGGGTCTCTTTTTGTGATGGACTTAAATTAATATATTCACCATCGTAATCAGTTTGACTGCGTTTCATAATGGTTTGCACGATGTCTTTTATAGCCTGCTGTTCATCTTTAGAATGGCAAACACTTAATTGATGATCGATAAAAAGATGGCAATCTGCATCACCTGCACCTGGACTATCTGTCTTTGGAATAATGGTTTGAGCAATAGCTTTTAGGGTCAAAAGCTCTTTGCGATTAAACAGCTTTCCATCAACATTTTTGCTAGTCACAAAGGAAGCTGCACTAGCTATATGAGATGTCGTTAGCCAAGTAATTGCGGTTGTTGCAATTGCAGCATCTCGCGCTTTGTATAAAAAATCTCTTCTTGTTAATTCACTCTTTTTGCTCATGAGGGATTTTCCTGCGTCGATAGGTTATGACGTTTATTGAGATACCAATAAAGGCCAGTAAAAGCTACTATTAGGACTATAGGAAATACAATTAAGTTCTCTAATACGGCTTGGCCTGCAGCAATTTGTGCTTCATTTGCCGACATGTTTAACGCTTTTGCTTCATTAGCAGCATTATCAATCCAAGAGCCTATAGCGGGATTCCACATGCTAACCGCTAACATACCAGCTCCACCCATCATCGATAGCCCCAAGGCTCCCGTTTTAGGTAAATACTCGCTGACGCAACCAAGCATGGTGGGCCAAAAATACGTTACTCCTAAAGCAAAGCAAATTGCTGCTAGATATACCATTGGTCCGCTAACAGTGCTCATTAGGTAAATACCTAAGGTAGAAAAACACGCTGAAAACACTAATACACCAGCTGGATTTAGGGAATGCACAATAGGGCCTGCAAAATAGCGCCCAACCGCCATGATGCCTGTAATAAGCGCAAGCACCAACATCGGCGTTGCTCCAGATGCACCTAAAATACCTTCAATCCACTGTTGTGTACCTAGTTCTGTGGTCGCAGTTAATGTCATGCAAAGCACTAAAAATATATACAAAGGCGTAAATAAGTGTTTAAAGTTAAGTATCGTAGAGTGAGTATGTGACTCCATTTGCGGGAAGTCTGTTGTAAAGAGCATATAACCATACAGCAAAGTCGGTAGTAGAATAACGCCAACTTGTACTTCCCATCCAATAGACAATGAAGATAAGCCCGAAGACACAAGCGCACCGATAACTAAACCGCCGGGAAACCACACGTGAAATTTATTTAGCATGGTAGTTTTGTTGTCTTTATATGTTTCTGCAATAAGCGGATTACAGCCTGCTTCTACTGAACCATTGGCAAAGCCGACCAAAAAAGTTGAAATAATCAATAACCAAAAGCCGTCTGCATAAATGGTTAAAATCAGCCCAAGCATGTGGCAAATAAATGCAGCAACTAACAATTTTTTGGCACCAAACGCGTTATATAAGATGCCACCAAACATTGTTGCTAGTGGAAAGCCTAAAAATGCCATTGAGTTAATCCAACCCAACTTTGTGGCCGATAGCCCATATTGCTCACTCAAATCACCTAAAATCCCCGCTCTGATGGCAAATGTCATTGATGTCACTGTTAAAGCAATACAACTTAGGATAAACACCCGTTTTGCTAAATTTTCATTATTCATTATTGTGAATCTCCATCTAGTCCAAGGATTCGACGATTTAGGTTTTCGTCTTGCTCTGCGCCTGCAAAGTCATCAAAGGCCCGCTCAGCAGGTTGTATCAAGTGTTTTTGAATAAATGGAGCGCCCTCTGTAGCGCCTACTTCAGGGTGCTTTAAGCAACACTCCCATTCCAATATTGCCCATCCATCAAAACCATATTGTGTTAACTTTGAAAAGACCTGTGTGAAGTCTACTTGTCCATCGCCTAATGAGCGGAAACGACCTGGACGATCAATCCAATCACTATAACCGCCATATACGCCCGCTCTACCATTAGGCCTAAACTCTGCATCTTTTACGTGAAATGCTTTTATGCGCTCATGATAGATATCAATGAAGGCAAGGTAGTCGAGTTGTTGCAGTAGGAAGTGGCTTGGGTCATAAAGTATATTTGCGCGAGGATGATTATCACAAGATGCTAAAAAGCGCTCAAATGTAATACCATCATGAAGATCCTCTCCTGGATGCAATTCAAAGCAAACATCCGCTCCAGCATCATCAAAGGCATTTAATATGGGTAGCCAACGCTTCGCAAGCTCAGCAAACCCTTCTTCAACTAATCCTTTTGGTCGCTGTGGCCAAGGATAAACAGTGTGCCACATTAAGGCTCCTGAAAAGGTAGCATGGGATTGTAAACCCAAATGTTGACTCGCTTTTGCAGCATCTAACATTTGCTGCTTTGCCCATTGCGTTCTACCTTGACTATTATTTTTAACTTCTGGCGGAGCAAAGCTATCAAACGACTCGTTATATGCTGGATGAACGGCCATTAACTGACCTTGTAAATGTGTTGATAATTCAGAGATGACCAGTCCATTTTCTGCCGCAATACCGGCAAGTTCATCACAATATGTTTTACTTTGTGCTGCCAGCGATAAATCTATTAAGCGTGAATCCCAAGTGGGAATTTGTATCGCTTTATAACCAAGGCTACTGACCCATTTACACAAGTTAGGCAAGGTATTAAAAGGCGCTTTGTCTTCAATAAATTGGGCAAGAAAAATACTAAGGCCCTTTGATTTGCTTCATTATGCAGTATTCCTTAACTAAGAATGGAGTGAACTATCACTCTTAAGCGGCGAGTGTGTAGTAATAAAGGTATGCCATTTGTTTTGTGAGCGATGGGACGCTACTACGTTTTCGATAAACGCCATCCCCCTAACAGCATCGTCGATGCACAAGGCATATACCCTAATTTATCAGGTTGACCCTTAGCATTAGCGAACTTTATGTGTTGTGCAAAGGTGGTGTATAAATTAGCAAATGCCTCAATGTAACCCTCTGGATGTCCAGCTGGAATGCGAATTGAACTCATTATGCTATCTGAAAATTGACCGACGCCAGTGCGCTCTAGTCGAGTACTTTTGTCGTGATACTTAATCGCCAATGTATTGGGTTCTTCTTGTCGCCAGTGAAGGCTTGCTTTTTCACCGTAAATTCTTATCGATAAGTTGTTTTCCTCTCCTATCGCGATTTGGCTAGCAAGGAGTGTCCCACGTGCTTGGTTACTTAATTTAAAAAATACAGTGCCATCGTCATCCAACACGCGATTGTTGACCACCGAACCTAAATCAGCACACAAAGATACCATGGCTTGTCCACTAATAAATTCAACCAAGTTAGCAGCGTGCACACCAATATCAGCCATGCAGCAACTAATTCCAGCCTGCGCCGGATCTAAACGCCAACTTGCTTGCTTGCTTGTTTCATCCTCAGTGTTGGCGAGCCAACCTTGTGAATATTCAGCGATGACTTTACGAACCTTACCAAGATGATTTTGTGCCACCAGTTCCCTAGCTCTTTGCACCATTGGGTAGCCTAAATACGTATGTGTGAGACCATAAAGTAATCCAGTTTCGTGTATTTTTTCTTTCAGAGTGAGGGCTTCTTCAAGGCTCAAAGTGGCGGGTTTATCGCTAAGAACATGAAAACCAGCACTCAAGGCGTCCATAGTAGCACCAAAATGTAAATGATTCGGCGTTACAATAGATAAGAACTGCATTCTTTCATGTTCAGGTAACTGCGCTTCAGCTTTTAACATTTCATTTAAGTTTGCATAGCAACGTGTTTTAGGAAGGTATAAACTCATGCCA
Source organism: Glaciecola sp. HA4-3 (assembly GCF_055693685.1). Lineage (NCBI taxonomy): Bacteria > Pseudomonadati > Pseudomonadota > Gammaproteobacteria > Alteromonadales > Alteromonadaceae > Glaciecola > Glaciecola sp. HA4-3. The sequence continues at coordinate 2,008,573 of NZ_CM146340.1, read as the reverse complement.
GAGCTTTCGCTTCTTTGAGCATCGCTGCTAAACGCACCACATACTAGCTCTATGTCGCCATCGAGGGCTGCTGCATGACGATGGACCTTACCGATAAATGATCCTTCGCCGCCACCAACCATTCCCATTCTTATTTTTTTATGACTTGTCATATTGCTACAACCACAAATTTGAAAATGCATTATGTTAATTTATTGTAACTATTATTGGGTAAATTGCTTCCTTTTGTTAGTGTAAATTCGGTTTTTGCTATGATAAAATCAGCGCCAAGGTGGCTTGTGATATTTAGTAAGCAATGAGGATAGTCAATGCAAAGTGTTGAAAACCATGCTGATGTAGATGTCTTGTTGTCGGAAATAGGGGCGCATGAAATCATCAAAATGTTTGATCTTTTACCCAATACCTTATTTTGGATTAAAGACTTAGAATCAAAGTTTTTACATGTGAACCAAAAGTTTATTGACCATACGGGCTTGTCGCGGCAACGTTTAATTGGATCTGATGACTTTACCATTTCACCTCCACACATTGCCCGCCAATTTATCATGGATGATCAAAAAGTCATGAAGGGAGAATTGGTGTCCGACAGACTTGAAATTAACCACTTGGGAAATGGTGAATTTGGTTGGTTTTCAACGTCTAAGCGTCCCATTAAGAATCGTCAAAACGAGTTGGTCGGAAGCTATGGCTTTAGTTATTACCTTGACCAATCAGCCCAAAGCCTTTCAAGAATAGAACCTGTGCGTGTGCCCGTTGACTATATTCGAAAAAATTATGCTCAAGCAATTACCATTGAGCAGTTGGCTGAATTGGCATGTTTATCAATTAGTGCGCTTGAGCGGAGATTCAAGCGGCATTTGGGTAAAACCCCTAATCAATTCATCAATAAGATACGCCTAGAAAACGCTAGACGTTTACTCATTGAGACAAATTTGCCAATATTAGAAGTGGCCTATGAGTGCGGTTATACCGAGCACAGTTACTTCAGTAAGCAGTTTAAATCGCAGTTTGGTTTAATGCCTTCAGCATTAAGGGAGCAATATGCCCCCAAACAAAAAGATCTTTAATTACTATTACCACCATACGGTGTAAAGTGCCGCTAGTATAATAACACAACAGCATGAAGCGATATTAAACCCCGAATTAGTCTTAAAACTCACTGGTTGCTTAGTGGTAGTATCGGTGCTTTCAGGACTAGCTTTTAAATGCGACACGATCAAACTTAAGGCAAGGCACATCAAAAAGACAAAACTCACTCTGTCCATAAATGGCAAGCTAGGCCAAAGCTGATAAAAACCAAACGAAAACACTGCCGAACCAATCGCTGCGGCGAGCGCACCATTTGAAGTGGTTTTTTTGTAGAACATCCCAGTTAGAAAAATCACCACGATTCCTGGCGTAAAGAAAGCCGTAAATTCTTGAATGTATTGAAAGGCTTGGTCAAACTTACCTAACAAAGGCTGGGCTGTGAAAAGCGCTAATAATAATGCAGTAACCGTTGTTATTCTGCCTGTGATCAAATAATGGCGTTCGCTTTTTGCCGGACTAAAATGCTTATAGATATCCATTGTAAAAATGGTTGCAATACTGTTAGTCATAGAGGCTAATGACGATACTATCGCTGCGACTAATGCAGCGAATACTAGACCTTTAATGCCAACGGGCATAAGACTCATCATGGTTGGATAAGCTTGATCAGGCGCTGAAAGCGTGGGGTACAGATAAACCGCTGCAATGCTAGGAAGTACCACAATGATAGGCATTAATAATTTCAAATATGCAGCAAACGCGATCCCTTTTTGGGCTTCTTGCAGGCTTTGTGCTGCTAAGGCTCTTTGAATAATGTATTGATTAAAACCCCAGTAACTTAGGTTCATGATCCACAAGCCGCCAATTAATACTGATATTACAGGCAAGCTTGAATAATGTTCGTTTTCACGACTAAGGATCATATCGAAATGAGTAGGGACCTCTTGTGTTAGTATGACAAAGCCTTTTACAAATCCTTCGCCACCAGACACTTGGTTTAAGGCGAGATAACTTAAAAATAAACCGCCAAATACCAACAAGACAACTTGCAAAATATCGGTGTATGCCACAGCCTTTAGTCCACCATACAAAGAGTAGGCGAGTGAAAAGAGCGCAAGGAATATCATGCCAGTTAACCAATCAATACCAGTGACCGTTTCAATCGCTAAACCCCCAAGCCACAACACGGCGGTAAGATTTACGAATATATAGACGCCCAACCAAAAAGTGGCTAAGGTAATTTTGACTCGAGTATCATAGCGTTGTTGAAGATACTGCGGCATTGTGTAAATGTTATTTTTTAAAAATATTGGTAAGAGGTATTTACCAACAATTAACAAGCTTAACGCTGCCATCCACTCATATGAAGCAATTGCTAGACCCAAGGCATATCCTGACCCTGACATACCAATAATTTGTTCAGCAGAGATATTAGATGCAATGAGTGATGCGCCAAGCGCCCACCAAGGTAAAGATTTACCTGCTAAAAAATAGTCTTTGGTATCTCGTTCATGTGTTTTTTCAACCCTTGATACCCAAAGTGCAATCGAAATTAGCGCAATTACATAGACGATAAACACGCCTATATCTATTTTATGTAGCAACATATCTTTCTCTCTTATTTTTGTAGTGTGTTTACTGGTGTTGTGAAAAGTTGATTGTAAAAAACATAAAACTTGCCCGAATGAAGAAACGATTGGAAGTGTCAATTTGACTTAAAAATACTGCCGATAATTGATTAATCGTTGAGGGTAATTTGAAAAAATAAGTATGTCGTTTTTAGCATCTTTTTTTAAAATAACACGTTTACAAAAAATGTTAATGGTTTTATTTGATAAATATTTTTAGGGGAAAACGACATGATAGCCCCTAAAAATATAAGTGATTATGTGCGCAAATTATATGTGTAAATAAGCTATATTTTATTGAACTCTTTAGATTTAAAAATAAATAAAAACAATAACTTGAATATTATATTTGCATTTTGAATTCTTTGTTAATTCCGACATCGCTGATAAAAAATTCATCATGACTGACTAGTAAAAATGCACCTTGATATGAGCGTAAAGTTTGCGCCAAAAGATTTTTTGATTCGATGTCTAGATGATTATCCGGTTCGTCTAACAAGAGCAAAGCCCCGGTTTTTTGATGGTTAATCATCAGAATTGCAAGCTTCATTTTTTCACCCCCACTTAAGTGTTTAGCACACAAAAATACGCGCTCTTTTGCGAAGCCTATTTTTGCTAACAAGGTTCTTGCATTGCTACTTGTTAGGCTTTTGCAACAATCAAGTAAGTTGTCGAGTGTAGATTTAGAATTATCGATATTACTAAAGTGTTGGTCTAAATACACGGTTTTGAGATTTTTGCTCATACTGCCTGATATTAAGGGGAATTGACCATGCATAGTTTTTAATAAAGTCGATTTTCCACTACCATTTTTTCCTGTCACATGAATATAGTCGTTTGTAAACACTTGCAAAGAAAAAGAAGCTGATGGCCCGTACTTAAGCACCGCATCACTCATATTAAATATGCTTGTTTGTTTGTGCTGAGTATCATCAATACTAAATTGATGGCAAACTTCTTGGGTCTTTTGTTTATTCAAATGCTCAACTTTTTCAGTAAGTAATGCTTCTTTAGTAGTTTGATGACGTTTTTTACCTTGTAAAGTCGCACTTGCTCTATTTTTCATCGCGCCGAGTATGACCTTCGCTTGGCTTCCTGATTTAGCTAAGCGTTTACCTTGCCCTGCTTTTTTTCAGCTTTTTCATGTTGTTTTTGTTCTTGCTGCTTTAGCTGTGATTGTTGTTTTTTGACTGAATTAATGCGCCGCTCAATTGCTTCTTGTTCGGTACGTTTTTGTCTAATGTAGTGTTGATAGTTACCACCAAAGACAGCTACTGCAGACTTACTTAACTCCCATATTTCTTGCATTCTATTTAGCAGTGCTCGGTCATGACTCACCAGCACAATATGGCCTTCAAATGCATCAATTTGAGTTTGCAACCAAGCTCTAGCATTAGCGTCTAAATGGTTAGATGGTTCATCCAAAATCAATATTGGTGGGTTTTGATCAAATGCATGCCATAGCCTCAATATGTTAAGTTGTCCGCCACTTAAGTTTGAGCAAGGGTAATGCAGGTTAAAAGGTAAATCTAAATCTTTCATTATTGCGCTGTATTTTTGGGGAATGTCCCACTGTTCATTGACTACATCAAATTTGTCGCTTGAGCAATCACCCTGCTCAATATCACTAATCGCAGCAATAATTTTATCTATGCCCAAAAATTGGGCGATAGTTAGTGAACAAACCTCATCGTTATTATGGTGTTGCGTCACAAGACACACTTCATCGTTAACGCAAATAACCCCCTCACTGGCGTTTATCGTTTCTGCTATGATTGCGGCAAGCGTGGATTTACCACAGCCATTGCTACCCACTAGTCCAATGCGTTTTTTATGTATGGTAAACGAGATATTTTTGAATAAATACTCGCCAGTTTCAAATTGATAACTCAGTCGTTGAGCATGAATAATGGACATGATTTTTGTCCTGTGATGCAGGAAAATAAAACAATCAAAGAACGGATATACAAAATACTATCAGCGATAGATATTGATAATATTAAACGATATTAGAAATGTCGCATTCATGACATGTTTTACTAAACTGCATAGCCAAATTTATAAGTTAAATTAGGTAACAGGTTTAGTTATTCATGACATCAACGCTCCGTGGAATTTAGTGGAATAAGTATGACATAAAAAAACAGATGGTCAAATGATGTTAATCAGTACGCTAATACGAAAATTATCCTTTAAAGCCGCTTGCAACAATATAGACCTCTCTAGAGCGAGGTCTAGAAGCTGCAGGTTTTCGAATAATCACTTTATTAAAAGACTGCCTTACGTCTTTTATATAATCTTCATAGCCAACACCTTGGAATACTTTTACACACATTTTGCCATTCGTTTTAAGTACATTTCTAGCCATATCTAAGGCTAATTCAACTAAATACATAGAAGAGTATTGGTCAGTTGTGTTGACTCCGCTCATGTTAGGTGCCATATCAGACAAAACAGTATCAACCTGTTTCCCATCTAACGCTTCTAATATTTGGTGATAAACCGATTCTTCGGTAAAGTCGCCTTTAATAAAGGTTGCACCAGCGATACCGTCCATATCTAAAATGTCAGAGGAAATTAAGGTGCCTTTGTCGCCAACAACAGGCGCAACGATTTGTGACCAACCACCCGGTGCAGATCCAAGGTCCATCACTACTTGTGAAGGTGCATAAAGCTTATCTTTTTCGTTGATTTCAATTAGCTTATAGCTAGCACGAGAACGATAGCCATCCGCTTTTGCTTTTTTGACGTAGGGGTCATTGACGTGTTCGTCGAGCCATTTTTTACTTGTTTTTGAGCGCGCCATAAGCAATTAAGTCTTGTATATACAAAGTAGTGATATTGTATATTCGATAAGCTTCTAATCCAAGATTTAAGTCCATATAAACTGACTTAAACTACTTTTGAGAGTACACTTTGTCGGGATTTAATTTGGCGGTGAAATATAAACATGAAGTTCGATGATGTAAAAAAACTAAAGCAAAAAAAGTATCGAAATCAATTTGACTGTTTTTTGGTGGAAGGTGAGCATTTGGTGCTTGAATTACAAAAGTTTATCGCCAGCTCCGCTACTATAAACCGTATCGATATTTATGTTACTAGTGAACACGAAACATGGGCTAGAGGTCTGCATCCTGTATTCACAGTCAATGTGATAACTTCAAAACAAATGAGTGAAATAAGTGACACAAAAAGTCCTCAAGGTATTGTGGCTGTTGTTCCATTTTTAACTAATCAGCGCACTGATGAGCATAATACACACATCAAAAGTGAAGGCAAAACGCATAAATATGTTTACCTACATGAAATACAAGATCCAGGTAATTTAGGTACAATTTTACGGACATTGGCGTGGTTTGGCGACTTTTCGCTACTTTTAAGCCCAAATTGTGTGGACCCATATAACCCCAAAGTGGTGCGGTCGAGCATGGGAGCAATTTTTCATGTCGCAATCGAACACGCAGTAACATTAACCGATTTACACCAACGATTTTCGACCTTTGCGTATCTTGATATGCAAGGTGCTAGTATTAATCGTGATGATTTTTCATCCTATCAGTGTTATTTGTTTGGCAATGAAGCTCAAGGTGTACCTAAAGCAGCTTTAGATATGTTTGACGCACATGCATACACAATAAACGGCAGCGGTAAGATTGACTCTTTAAATGTCGCAAGTGCAGTTAATATATGCCTTTACCAACTGTCGCTCTAAAACCAATCTACTTAAACATCTTTAATTAATCAGGAACACCTTACATGCTGTATTTAAATGAACCCGTGAGCTTTAAAAATGGTGTAACCATGCCAAACCGATTTATGTTAGCGCCTTTGACAAACTCGCAAAGTTATGATGATGGTCGTTTATCACAAGATGAGTTCAATTGGTTAACTATGAGGGCTAAAGGTGGATTTGGTATGACAATGACATGCGCATCACATGTTCAAGCTATTGGAAAGGGCTTTGCTGGCCAACTTGGTATTTTTGATGACATACACAAAGAGGGTCTCATACGCCTAGCATCGGCTATAAAGTCGTATGGAAGCCTTGCGATTATTCAACTTCATCATGCAGGTATGCGTTCACCTGCAGATCAAATAGACGGACAAGCTTTGTGCCCATCTGATATAGAAAAACATAATGCGCGTGGATTAAGTTTGCAGGAAGTAGAGCAATTGCGTGATGACTTTATTAACGCGGCTATTCGGGCGAAACAAAGCGGCTATGATGGGGCAGAGGTACATGGCGCTCATGGCTATATTGTTGCACAGTTTTTAAGCAGTGAGATCAACCAACGAACGGATAAATACGGCGGCTCTTTGGAAAATAGAGCGCGTTTGCTATTTGAAATTTTAAAAGGAATTAGAACAGCCTGCGGCCCGCAATTTTTATTAGGGGTGCGCTTATCCCCTGAACGCTTTGGTATGCTATTAAGTGAAATTAAAACACTAAGTCAAATACTGATAGATGAACATGATATAGACTTTTTGGATTTGTCATTGTGGGATGTATTTAAACAAGCTAATGAACCAGAACATCAGAATATGACTCTATTAGAGCATTGCACTCAATTAAATTTAAAAGACGTGAAACTGACAGTGGCAGGCAAGATTAACAGTGCGGCCGATGTAAAAACGGTGCTGGGTGCAGGGGTAGATTTTGTCACAATTGGCAGAGCGGGTATCCTACATCATGACTTTCCTCGTCGAGTTATCGAAAATCCCACATTTGAACCAATAGCTTTACCTGCATCAAAAGCGCATTTAGCGCAAGAAGGTTTAAGTGATACCTTCATCGAGTATATGTCGCGCTGGGATGGGTTTGTAGCTTGATGCTATGAATTGATTATTGTCGCTGAAACTGACTATACTAAGCATTAATAAAAAGCATAAATAAGACAGGAAATACTATGACAGATTTGGTCACATACACCTTAGAAGATAACATTGCGACTATTGCAATGGACGACGGCAAAGCTAATGTGCTATCAACAAACATGATAGCTGAGTTAAACAAAGCCTTTGATCAAGCACAAGCAGATAACGCAATTGTTATTTTAACTGGCAGAGACGGCGTGTTTTCTGGTGGATTCAATCTAAAAGAAATGCAAAACAGCCCTCAAGATGCTTTAGTACTTACTTCCAAAGGGTCAAAATTAGCGCGAAGAATACTAGCATTTCCTACGCCGGTAATCGCCTTGTCAACTGGTCACACAATCGCAATGGGAGCCTTTTTGATGTTGGCATGTGATTATAGAATGATTGCTCAAGGCGATTATAAAGTTGGACTAAATGAAACCCTAATTGGCATGACCATGCATAATTTTGGTATTGAATTAGCGCGCTTGCGCCTTGGCAAAAAATTATTTTAATCGATGCGTGATAAATGCCGAAATCTTCGCGCCAGAAGCGGCAATAGAGGCTGGTTTCTTCGATCGACTTGTACCACAAGAGCAGATGTCCGTTGCTGGTAATATGGCGGGTAAATTATTTTCACAACTTGACATGACGGCTTTTAGAAACACAAAGCTTCGTTCCAGAAAAGGGGATTTTGCTATACTTGATCAAGCAATTGAAGATGATTTAGATCCAAATAAAGTCCACGCAGTTTAATTTCCTACCCTAGGGACGCGCCCCTGTGCGTCCTCTTTTTTAAAAAATAAAACTTCTTTTATTTCAAGCATGTGCTGTTTTTATCTAAATTAGCATGAGAAAAATTTAACTTTAGTCGATAACTCAATGAATACGACACAAACTGTAAAGAGTCGTTAACGCAAACCCAAGTTTAACGATCTAATACGATAACCCTCGCTCGGAGTTCTCAAATGACTAATTGGTCAGTCCAAAAAAGATTTACATACTTATTGTCTAGCTTAATTTTTATTTTGGTAATTAACATCATCGGTATGATTACTATCTCAAAAACGGGCTATTTTACTTTTTTGGAAAGACAGCATTTAATCGGAGTTGAAACAGTAAAACGCAATATAGAAAAAATTAACGCCAGTGGTGATCAAGATATCAAGCTATTTATTGACAATAATAGTGGCGATATTCGAAAGCAAGGTATAAAACAAGGCGTACTGTTTGCTAAAGAACAAGCTCACTTATGTCTAGATGCTGTCAATATGATTGAAGTCGCGATGTTTCGAGTCCTAGGGTTTGGAGAGGCGATTGATATATGTGAAAATGATATTAGCGTTAACGAAGACTTACTTGCGCAAATTGAGAGATTTCAACGAAACCCTACATCATCAGAAGTATTCCTCTCAACTATTGAAAGTAATCTAAATAAGCTTGATGATCATTCTCATCGCTTCTCTGCTTTAATCCCCGACATACGCGGTTTCATGACAGCGTTGATTGTGACGTTCACGATTATTTTTTCCCTAGCCTTAGCGGGTGCATTTTGGTACGTATTGCGTTCTATTCAAGCACTGCTTAGTACATTGGCAGCTGATATTCATACTGTTGAATCACAAAACAATTTGTCTTATGTTGTAAACGCAAATACTGATTGTGAAATTGGTAGCGTTAGTAAGTCCTTTCAAAGCTTGTTGCATAAGTTTGGTAACATTGTACGTAATATTCATAGCTCAAATGAAAGCCTTGAACAAGAAAGCGAACATTTAAAATCTTTGGCAGATAAATCGAATCAAACTGTTACTGCACAATTCACAATGTCAGAACAAATTTCTACTGCCATTTCGCATATGACAGAAGCGATTCAAGATGTCGCAAGTACAATTACTAAAGTTGCAAGCGATGTTGGTGAGGTGGATAACGCTGCTATTAACGGTCAAGCAGAAATCACTTCTACGATCTCATCATTAGGTTCGCTTGAGCAAGAAATCGCCGCTGCAACTCAAGTCGTCAACAGACTCGCTAGTAGCGGGGAACAAGTCAGTAACGTATTAGGGGTTATCACGCAAATTGCTGATCAAACCAATTTACTAGCACTTAACGCAGCAATTGAAGCAGCCAGAGCAGGGGAACATGGTAGAGGGTTTGCAGTGGTGTCTGATGAAGTACGCACTCTTGCAACTCGCACTCAACAATCGACGCAAGAAATTAGCAGTATCATTGCTGAATTTAAAACGGGCTCGGATGAGGCTGTACTGGCGATGGAAAAAAGCCAAGTGCAAACAAAAGAAACCATTGTTAACGCAAATGAAGCTGGAAAATCCCTTAGTGCCATTGCATCGCTTTCTGGCAATATTAACGACCATGCTAATCAAGTAGCAGTCGCTGCAGATGAGCAAACGCAAGTACTTGGAGATATAAACAGTAATGTTGCTGACTTGGCAAGTAACGCGAAAACGGCAAAAGATATTGCACAAGATACGCACAATGTTGCACTAACGGTAGGCCAAAACGTTGATAAGATGAGCGAAATGGTGAGCGAGATAAAAGCGTAAACATGCTTGGTGTGTTTACGTTTTAAAAATTCACGCAACCCATAAGAATATAGGTTGCGCGCTTTATTTAATCAACAATAGCTTGATAGGCCGTATTTCTAAAGTCATCTACATAGCCATGAAAACCTGACGGGATAAATTGAGTATAGCTAATCAGAATTAAGTTTTCTGATGGGTCGATTCTGAAGTAGGTTGAAGCTGCGCCACCCCAACCGTAACTACCTGTAGAGTCCATAAATGGCACCAAGTTTTCATCTACAGTTACAGACATTGCAAGTCCATGTCCTTCCCCTGGGGCATTTGGACTAAAAGGAATAAGCGAGTCAGCTAAATGATTTGACGTCATATATTCAACCGTTTTGCGTCCTAATATACGCTGACCGTTTAACTCTCCTTTGTTAAGCAACATTTGGGTAAACTTGAAATAATCATGAATAGTTGAAGTAAGACCACCACCACCATTGTGAACGTCAGGATCACTTAAGAAGTCGCCTAATGGCTCTTGATCAAGTGGAATCGTTTGACCTTGCTCACCAGCACCATAAACTTGCGTAAATCTAGAGATGTTTTCAGGTTTTACATAAAACCCAGTATCTGCCATGTTAAGTGGGTCAAATATGACCTCTTGCATATACTCTCCTAGTTTTTGGCCTGTAATACGCTCTACCAAAAAGCCAATAACATCGGTGTTAACCCCATAATGCCATTTAATGCCGGGTTGATGGTTTAGCGGTAATTTAGCCAGCTCGTTTAATACTTCGTCTGCTTTTACTTTACCTAGGCCAATTGGTGATGCCCGGTATAGATTGTCAACTTCGCTGCCGGTGAAGCCATATGAAAATCCAGCAGTATGCATAAACAAATCGATAATACGAATAGGATATTTTGCGTCTTCAAGTACCATATTTTCGCCTTTACCACTAACGTACACCTTGAGGTTGCTCAGCTCGGGTAAATATTTATCGATCGGATCGTTCATGTGAAACTTTCCTTGTTCCCAAAGCGTTAGTGCCGCCACAGCCGTAATGGGTTTAGTCATCGAATAAATACGAAAAATACTATCTTTTTGCATAGGAATATTTTGTTCACGGTCTTGCATCCCGTTGACATATGTATGCACAATTTCGCCATTTCGTGCAACTAAACTAATAGTGCCTGCCAGTTTACCTTGGGTAACGTACTCATCCATAACCGAATTTATACGCGTTAGGCGCTCAGTATCAAGCCCTTGTGTGATATTGACTTGCGCAGCTAATTTAGTTTGCTCATAAGTTGTCGTTGCATTGCATGCAATCGTTACGCTAAGTAACAATGAAATGAAGAGTGGCTTCATCATGGTGCTGTCTCCTTTTGTTATTATTTTTAGTCTACTGCGTATATCTTTGTCTGAATAGTCTAACACTATCAGGATTATTGATAGATATAACTAAATTAGTGCAAAGGTGCTTTGTATTAGTGCAATCTTGCTTCACTTTAAAGGCTTGATAATTGTTAAGTTGTTGTTTATTAACAAGTAATTTTATTGGCATCGAAATTGTATAGTGTATAAGCATAGTGGACGTGTAAAGCACGGCCCTCACAATTTAATTACCGTCAGCATTGTGTGCATGAAGGCGGTGGCAAAGACGCCCACAGTAACTTGCTTACTGTGGGTTTTTTTTATGCATGAAAAGGTGCTTGATATGAGACATGGTGAGATTAATTTATTGCAAGCAAGTCAAATACTAATTATTGGAAATGGAATGGTTGGTCATCATTTTGTTGAGCAATTAAGAGCGCTGGATACAAATTGCAGCATTACTGTGTTGTCGGGTGAATCTCGTCTTGCGTATGACCGTGTTCATCTTTCAGAGTACTTTTCGGGTAAAACAGCAGATGACTTGGCATTGACCACACAATCTCACTATGATGAATTAAACGTCCAGTGTCACGTGAATGCTTGGGTGACCGACATTGATACAACACAAAAAGTAGTGACTACTCAAGATGGGCGGCAGTTTACCTATGACAAACTCGTATTAGCCACTGGTTCATATCCTTTTGTGCCTCCGATTCCGGGTAATGAGCAAGAACATTGCTTGGTCTATCGCACTATTGATGATTTAGAAGCCATTGAGGCATCAGCTAAGGTAAGCAAAGTAGGGGTTGTAGTAGGCGGAGGCTTACTTGGATTAGAAGCAGCCAATGCGTTGAAAGAATCAGGCTTGAAAACGCATGTTGTAGAGTTTGCACCACAACTAATGGCGGTCCAAGTGGATGAAAGAGGCGGCGATTTACTTAAAGATAAAATCACCGACTTAGGAGTAGAAGTCCACACTCAAAAAGCAACTCAAGTCATTGAGCTAGGTGACACTAGTCGCTATAAGATGTGCTTTGCAGACGGCACATTTCTTGAAACAGATCTCATTTTGTTCTCGGCGGGAATTCGTCCTAGTGACCAATTGGCTCGCAGCTTTGGTTTGATGGTAGGAGAACGCGGAGGCATTGTAGTTGATGACTTCTGTATTACATCGGATTCTAATATTTATGCTATCGGCGAATGTGCATTATGGGAACAAAAAATATTTGGTTTAGTTGCACACAGGCTACAGCATGGCAAGAACAGCGGCCAGCCATATCGTGTTTGGTGGTTCGGATAGCACTCCTGAATTTACAGGGGCAGATATGAGCACTAAATTAAAACTGATGGGTGTTGAGGTCGGGTCCATCGGTGATGCTCATGGGCGCACTAAGTTTGCTCAAAGCTATACCTATGAAAATCAACCTGATGGTGTTTATAAAAAAATTGTGGTTGATAAAGATAATCAAAGACTGCTAGGTGCAGTGTTGGTGGGCGACACATCTGACTATGACACTTTGCTTCAATATTCACTCAATGTTATCGAGCTTCCTGAATTTCCTGAAACTCTAATACTTCCCACTAATAATGACTCAGCACCCGCTTTGGGGGCTGATGCATTGCCAATGAGTGCGACGGTATGCTCATGTCACAACGTATCTAAAAGCGATATTATTGAAGCAATTGATGCAGGAGAGAGTTCATTAGGCGCGATAAAATCGTGTACAAAAGCAAGTAGCGGGTGTGGAGGATGCGCCGCATTATTAAAAAATGTAGTGGATAGTGAGCTTGAAAAACGAGGAGTAGAGGTTAAAAAAGATATTTGCGAACATTTCGCTTATTCTCGACAAGCCTTATTTAACATTGTACAGGTTACTCAGATAAAAGACTTTGAAACCTTGCTAGCTTCACATGGCAATGGCTTAGGTTGCGAAATATGTAAACCGGCTGTTGCCTCTATTTTAGCCTCTGTTCACAACGAGTTCATTTTAGATCCTAAACATATTGGCTTGCAGGATACAAATGATGTGTATCTTGGCAATATGCAAAAAGATGGTACATATTCCGTTGTCCCTCGTGTAGCAGGTGGCGAAATAAGCCCCGATAAACTCATTTTGTTAGGACAAGTAGCCAAGCAATATTCTTTGTATACCAAAATCACTGGTGGCCAAAGAATTGATTTGTTCGGAGCGCGTGTCGAGCAACTCCCCGATATTTGGCAGGCGCTAGTTGAAGGAGGCTTTGAGACTGGTCATGCCTATGCAAAAGCCTTGCGCACCGTGAAATCTTGCGTAGGAGATACTTGGTGTCGTTATGGTGTGCAAGACTCTGTCAGCTTAGCCATTGAGTTAGAAAATAGATACAAGGGTCTAAGGGCGCCCCACAAAATCAAGTTTGCTGTGTCTGGCTGTACTCGAGAGTGTGCTGAAGCACAAAGCAAAGATATTGGTGTTATCGCCACTGAGAAGGGTTGGAATCTTTATGTATGTGGTAATGGTGGCATGAAACCTCGACATGGCGATTTATTTGCGACCGATTTATCAAGTGAGTTACTCATTAAATACATTGATAGAATTTTGTCTTTTTACGTCAAGACAGCAGATAGACTGCAAAGAACTGCGACTTGGATGGATAATTTGGACGGTGGTCTTTCGTTTTTACAAGAGGTCATCATTGATGATTCGCTGCAACTGTGTGATGAGCTTGAAAAACAGATGCTAAGGGTGATTGATAGCTATCAATGCGAGTGGAAAACAACCATCTCAAATCAAGACTCACTGAAGCGATTTAGGCAGTTTGTTAATAGTGAGGGACGCGATGAAAATATCCAGTTTGTTGAACAAAGAGGACAAATAAGACCGGCTACTGATACAGAAAAAGCACTCAAGCCTGCTTGGGATACATCCAATGATATCGATATTATCGAACTTGTATAAGGAACGGCGTATGTCTCAAGTTATATCAAATGAATCAACAGTGACTCACAGTGAACACATATCAAAATGGTTTGTTATTTGCCCAAAGAGCGATTTGCAAGACAACTCGGGTGTGTGTGCTTTATTGCCCAATTTGACGAAACAGGATGATACAAAGCGACGACAACTAGCAATATTTTATATAGCTCGACTCAATAAAGTCTATGCTGTTTCAAATTGGGATCCCATTGGTCGCGCTAACGTTATGTACAGAGGCATTATAGGCTCTATATGTGAAGAGCCTGTTATCAGTAGCCCATTATACAAGCAGCATTATTCCTTGGTGACAGGCAAATGCATAGAAGATGATGAGTTTAGCTTGTCCGTTTATGACGCGCGCATTGAAAAAGAGCAAGTTGTGTTGAATTTGAATGGATTTGACAGATTTGATGAGCAAAAATTTGATGAGCAAATAGCATAGCGCATGAAGTCTGATGAACAATAAGCCCAATATAGCCAAACGCTGCACAACTACTTGCCCATATTGCGGAGTAGGTTGTGGTGTAGAGCTTAAGCTTGATAACAGTCTTGAAGCTCAGCAAGCACTTGAAAATGCCGAAATTGCAGGTAATCCACAGCATCCGGCTAATTTTGGTCAGCTATGTATAAAAGGAAGTAACTTACTCGACACCTTTAATCATCAAGGAAGATTGCTTGAGCCGCAAATCAATGGCAGCAAGGTAAGTTGGGATCGTGCAACTGACGTTATCGCACAAAAAATGCAGTCATGTATTGACCAGTATGGCAAAGATTCGCTTGCATTTTATGTATCTGGGCAACTTTTGACTGAAGACTATTACATTGCCAATAAACTGATGAAAGGCTTCATTGGTTCAGCCAATATTGATACTAATTCACGACTATGCATGTCTTCAGCCGTTGCGGCCTATAAACGCGCATTTGGCGAAGATCTTGTACCCACGTGTTATCAAGACCTTGAACACACTGACTTATTGGTCTTGATAGGCTCTAATGCTGCATGGACTCATCCTGTGTTGTTCCAACGTATGCAACGAGCAAAAGAGCTCAATCCTTCAATGAAAGTAGTATTAATAGACCCACGCCAATCAGCTACTAATCAACTAGCTGATATACATTTGGCTATTAAAGCGGGTAGCGACGCAGTTTTGTTCAATGGATTACTCAAATATATAAGTGAACAAGGACTCGATACACTTTTTATCGAATTGCATACTCAAGGATATGATGATGCTATCACCCAAGCTTCTTTATACTCTATTGAGAAGGTTGCACAAGACTGCGGCATCAGTGAAAAAGAGCTAGTGCGGTTTTATGACTTATTTGTTTGCTCGCCAACAGCAATTAGTTTTTACTCTATGGGAATTAATCAATCTAGTTCGGGAGTAGATAAAGCTAATGCAATAATAAATTGTCATTTAGCAAGCGGTAAAATCGGCCAGCGTGGATGTGGTCCGTTTTCTATTACCGGTCAGCCTAATGCTATGGGAGGTCGAGAGGTTGGCGGCTTATCCAATATGCTGGCGGCGCACATGGATATTGATAACCCATCACATCAACAGATTGTCAGTGAGTTTTGGCAGTCTGATAGGGTTGCAACTAAGCCTGGTTTAAAGGCAGTTGATTTGTTTGATGCAATAGACAAAGGGAAAGTAAAGTTTTTGTGGATAATGGGCACCAATCCACTTGTCAGCATGCCAAACCGAAGCAAAATTGAACAAGCCATGGCAAAGTGCGAAACGATCGTAGTATCGGATGTGGTGACAAGTAACGATACCTTGGCATATGCACACGTCAAACTTCCCGCAACGCCATGGGCTGAGAAAGATGGCACCGTGACTAATTCAGAACGGTGTATATCAAGGCAAAAAGCCATTGTTCCTCCGATGGGTAATGCTCGTCATGATTGGCAGATTTTATGTGAAGTAGCATCGAAACTTGGTTTCAAGCATGCATTCAATTTTGAGTCTCCTTTTCAAATATTTGCAGAGCACGCCGCGCTTAGTGCCTATAAGAACTGTCAACAAACCGGTGAGTTTCGTGCATTTAATATTGGACCGTTTAGCCAAATAAGCCAAAATGATTATGATAACTTGTTACCAATACAATGGCCGGTTTCAATTATAAATAAAAGGTTAGTTGGGACGAAACGACTATTTAGCGACAAGATCTTTGCCAGAGCGTCAGGCAAAGCTCACTTTATCCCTATTACCCCAAGGCTTCCCAAACAGTTGACTTGCTCTAAATACCCATTTGTGCTTAATACCGGCCGTTTACGTGACCATTGGCATACTATGACGCGTACCGGAAATTCACCAACACTACACCAGCATACCCAGCATGGATTCATCGCCATGAATGAACATGATGCAAGGGCCTTGAAATATGAATCAGGTGATTTGTTAAACTTGTCGTCCAAAGCAAGCAAGACCCTTGGGAAAGCTGTAATTTTGCCATTAAAAATCGATAATGGCTTAGCAAATGGAAATCTTTTTGCTCCTATACATTGGTCAAATACTTGGGCATCACATGCAAGTGTTGCCTATATGTTCAGTGATGCAAACGATCCTATATCCGGACAGCCAGAGCTAAAGCACGCCGCAATTGCAACCTCAAAGCTCAATGTAAGCAAGCAAGCCTATGTTTTAACTAAACGACCTTTGAACATGAGTCATGTAAACCGTTTGTGTGACTATTGGTATGCGGTTAAACAAGCAAACACAACCTTATATTACATGGCCTTGTTTACTGAATCTCACTCAAACGTTGATATTTCCATGCATGCTGAAAATACCACGTGGTGTCATAGCATAAGTATTGAAATCATCAAAACTATACAACAAAACCACTCTACAGCCACAAGCCACAATAATGATATTACGAGCTCAAGGACCTATTCATCTAATAGTAAATCAGTATGGCTCGGTTCTCAGGGCGATATACCTAAGGCGATGGTCATCACAACAAATGATGTGTTTGAATCGTCACAGGCACAAATAAATCAATGGCTTGATTCGCTTTTCAATGATGAGTCTTGTTCAAATGAGGATTTTGCTCATTTGTTGCGACTCTCGCCCACATCAGAGTTTCTAGAAGGGCCTGTGATATGTACCTGTCATCAGGTTAGGCAAAAAACCATTGAGCAGGCTGTTCTTGATGGCACAAAAACGGTAGTTGGCCTAGGTAATGCGCTACAGTGCGGCACTAATTGTGGCTCATGTAAAAGCGAATTGGCCCATATTATAAGTGTGATGGACAGCGATACACAATCAGATACGAATGGACAAGTATTGGCGAGTATCAACATAAATGAAAAGTCACCTACGCAGGCCATAAGTGAAGAATCAAATCGTATTGAGGTAATTAATGTATGAGTAAATTAATCAGTTTATCCAGCAAAGAGGTTTCACAAACTAAATCTCGAAAAGGCTTTGTATGGCTTGCCGGCGCGGGTACTGGGAATGTTGATTTACTGACCATAAAAGCCTACAAAGCTATATTTGTTGCCGATGTAGTACTTTATGACAATTTGGTCGATCAAACTATCATAGATCTTATCCCTACTAACACTTTGACCGAGTATGTAGGAAAACGGTGTGGTCAGCATAGTATGCAACAAGGCGATATATGTCAGCGTATTGTCTATCATGCTATGCGAGGTAAAAAAGTATTGCGTTTAAAAGGGGGAGATCCAGCTATCTTTGCTCGAACATATGAAGAGACGCATGCGCTGAGTAAAAACAATATTGACTATAATATCATTCCGGGGATTACCGCTGCATCGGGTGCATCGGCATATTCAGGTATCCCCCTTACTCAGCGCGATTGTGCGCAGTCTGTAACGCTTACCACCGCAAGCTTAAAACATCCCGAAAATGAGCCTGACTGGGCTTCTTTGGTTGATAAAAGCCATCAACAAACCTTAGTCTTTTATATGGGCTTGGGCCGCTTGGGTACTATCGCTAAACGATTAATAGAACATGGTCTTGCCCCTGATTTTCCGATCGCGATAATTGATAAGGCATGTTCTGATGAACAAACAACCATAAAAAGTACCTTAATTAACATTACAAAAATAGCCAAGGATTTACGCTTGAGAGGTCCGGCGATTATTGTTTGTGGTGAGGTGGTTAATTATCAGCAAAACGTTTATTACTTAAAAGATACTAGTGACCCATGTGATGCGATAGATATCCAAACTACTCGAATTAATGCGTATCTACGAACAGCGTTAAAAGCTAATGGGTAATATGCCAATGCAAGAATTCGCCACATATATCAAAATCATTGGCGCTGGCAAAAGAGCAGGCCGAGACTTAACTAGAGCGCAAGCATACCGGGCATTTACCTTACTACTACAAAATAAAATCAGCTTAGAGCAAAAAGGCGCTTTTTTGATGCTTCTTCGTGTTAAAGAAGAATCGATAGAAGAGTTGTGTGGTTTTGTTGAAGCGTGCAGAGAAACCTTGATTGTACCTATACCGAAAGTAGATCTTGAGGTAGACCTTGATATTGCTTGCTATGCTGGAAAAAGACGTCAACTTCCTTGGTACCTGTTATCGTGTGCATTGATGCATCAGCAGTCCTATAGCTTAATAATGCATGGTACAAGCGAGCCTCATACTACGCGCATGTATATAAAAGATGTACTGGCTAATTTAGATTTATTAGAAAAAGTATCGGCAAGTACATTAATAAACGCGAAATCAAAGATCGAAAAGTCAGGTTTTGCCTATATGGATTTATGTAGTATCCATCCGGCACTTTATGAATTAATACAGTTGCGCGAAAAGTTTGGCCTTCGTTCATGTGCCAATACCTTAGCTAGACTGCTCAATCCACTCAATGCAAGCCTATCGGTACAGGGTGTGCATCATGAACATATTGACGTTAAGCATATTAATATTGCTGCTCATCTGAATAATCAAAATGTAATTTGTTTTAGAGGGGAATCGGGAGAGCCAGAAATTAATCCTGCAAAAGATACTAATATTTTGAAGTTTGATAGTTCCAAAGCAGACAATGATACAGCCATACAGACATGGACATTTGAAGCACAACAAGCCTGGCAAATTAAACCGAAATTGTTTGACTACGGTGAAATTCTTCGCGTATGGCAAGGCTTGTCGACTAATCAATATGCTTACAATACGATTATCTTGACCACTAGCGCAATGATCATAGGAAAATGCAAAGTATCAAAAAGCGAAGCCATTGAGATGGCAATGAGTTGGTGGAATAAGCGAGACACTTCGAGACTATTTGCTTGTCAGTTACCAATAAAACTACAGGTAAAGATAGATATGAAAGGCACAGTGATTGTGCAGGTATGCACAAAAGTGAGACAAGTTAAGCATTTTTAGTTTGTATATTTTATGTTAAGTCTATGATTACTAAGAATTAAATAATTGGCACTATTGATGCAAAGACATTATTGATGCTATAGATGCAATAGGCATTGCCGAGGAAATAATAAAATCATATAGCGAATGATAGATATATAGCCCAGTAAAGTAAGCGAAAAATTCGTTCAGTAAGACACAATTTAGTTAATACAAGGTTTATATCTTGTGTTTTGGCAAAGAAGCCCGCACTAGAAGTTGATTTTTCAATTTTTAGTACGGGCTTTTTGCATTTAAGAAAGCGTTTAAAAAACTGTAAGAGGGAATACACATGGAAACACTAATATTGAAAAAATCGCTTGGTAAGCTTGCCTCAGTCGTTTGCTTGTTAAGTTTGTTTACCACGTCGATATATGCCGAAGAAATTTATCCTGAAAAAGAAGAACTAAAAATTGGTTTTATAAAACTAACCGACATGGCACCACTTGCGGTTGCCTACGAAAAAGGGTTCTTTGAAGATGAAGGTTTATATGTCACTTTAGAGGCACAAGCCAACTGGAAGGTATTATTAGACAGAGTAATTGATGGTCAATTAGATGGCGCTCATATGCTAGCGGGACAGCCTTTAGGTGCTACCATTGGATATGGAACAAAAGCTCATATCGTGACCGCATTTAGTATGGATTTAAATGGTAACGGCATAACCGTTTCTAACGATGTATGGGCAATGATGAAACCTAATATCCCGCATGAAAATGGCTTGCCCGTTCATCCCATCAAAGCAGACACATTAGTACCAGTGGTCGAAGAGCTAGCCTCACAGGGTAAAGCATTCAAAATGGGCATGGTGTTTCCGGTATCGACCCATAATTATGAGCTACGATATTGGCTAGCAGCCGGCGGTATTCATCCTGGATACTATGCGCCTGACAAAGGTGATAATAGTGGACAAATAAAAGCTCAAGCCTTGTTATCAGTTACACCTCCTCCACAGATGCCTGCAACGATGGAAGCGGGGACGATTCATGGGTATTGTGTTGGAGAACCGTGGAATCAGCAAGCGGTATTTAAAAACATAGGTGTCCCAGTCATTACCGACTACCAAATTTGGAAAAATAACCCTGAAAAAGTATATGGCGTTAGTAATCAATGGGCACAAGAAAACCCAAACACTCATATTCTGGTTGTAAAAGCAATGTTACGCGCTGCAATGTGGCTAGATGAAAATAATAACGCTAACCGACCAGAAGCAGTAAAGATACTTGCACAGGCTAACTATGTAGGAGCAGATGCAGAGGTCATCGCAAATAGTATGACGGGCACCTTTGAATTTGAAAAAGGAGACAAAAGAGACATTCCTGATTTCAATGTTTTCTTTCGACATAATGCTACTTACCCGTATTACAGTGATGCAATTTGGTATTTAACCCAAATGCGTCGTTGGGGACAAATTTCAGAACCAAAGTCCGATCAATGGTATGTGAATACCGCCAAAGATGTATACAAGCCTGAGGTATATGCTCAAGCAGCAAAATTATTGATTGCGGAAGGTAAAGCGAATGCGACTGATTTTCCGGATTTTGCTAACGAAACTGGATTTAAGCCAAAGCATGATGAGTTTATTGACTATAGGTGCCTTATGACGGTACAAAGCCAAATGAATATTTGAGTCAGTTCACAATAGGCCTTCAAGGTAATTCCAGTGGTATTGTTGATCTTGAGTCAACGCCTACTGAGGTAGGGAACGAGTAGAGCTTGATGCTACTTGCCGCCATTGACCAAAATCCAATAAATTTAAATAGTAGGGATCTACCATGTTAAATAAAGTCATTACGCCAGCAGCGTTTAACAACATAACGTCAACCAATGTATTTGAATTATTCAGTGCGCAAATTAATAAACTTTTATTGCCATGTATCGGTATTTTGGTATTTCTTGGATTTTGGTCAATGGCGGCAAGCAGTATTGATACATCTTTAGGCTCATTCCCTGATCCTAAAGATGTATTTACTCAGGCGTCTGTTTTATTTCAAGAGCACAAAGACAGGCAGGAAAAGGCAGATGCATTTTTTGAGCGTCAAGAAGAACGAAACGCAAAACGCCTAGAAAAAGATCCTGATTATGTGCCAAAAATTAGACCATATACCGGAGCTCCTTCTTTTTTTAATCAAATATGGACCAGTCTTTATACTGTCATGTTTGGTTTTTTTATTGCTTCAATCATCGCGGTACCAGTTGGAATTATAAGCGGTTTAAGCAAATCGACCTACGCTGCGCTTAATCCCATTATTCAATTATTTAAACCAGTTTCACCTTTGGCATGGCTACCGCTTGTGACGATGGTAGTAAGCGCGGTATATGTTAGTTCAGACCCAATGTTTTCCAAATCATTTATCACCTCTGCTGTGACAGTATCGTTGTGCTGCATTTGGCCTACGTTAATCAACACATCTGTTGGCGTGTCCAATATTGATAGCGACCTTATAAATGTGAGCAAAGTGCTGCGTTTAAACCCAATTCAACATGTCATAAAAATTGTATTGCCATCTTCAATTCCTATGATTTTCACAGGTTTACGTTTGAGTTTGGGCATTGGCTGGATGGTGCTTATTGCCGCTGAAATGCTTGCACAAAATCCTGGTTTAGGAAAATTTGTTTGGGATGAATTTCAAAACGGCAGTTCAGAATCATTATCAAGAATCATGGTAGCTGTACTCACTATTGGCATTATTGGCTTTATTTTGGACCGATTAATGTTAGTGCTACAAAAATCAGTGAGCTGGGATAAATCAGCGACCTTACGCTAATTAAACGCAAATTAGGTATATAACTAGGAGCCTAAAATGACACATTTAACGCATTTAGAGTTAACGCAGGTCGGTATGGAATTTCCAACACCCAAAGGTGCATTTGTCGCATTAGAAAACGTCAATTTAAAAATTGCTGAAGGCGAGTTTATTTCGCTTATTGGGCACTCAGGTTGTGGCAAATCTACGGTACTCAATATTGTCGCTGGATTATATCAAGCAACGATGGGTGGCGTGTTACTTAATAATGCAGAAGTAAATGAACCCGGGCCCGAAAGAGCCGTGGTATTTCAAAATCACTCGTTGCTACCGTGGTTGTCAGTATATAAAAATGTTGAACTAGCGGTAAAACAAACTCATAACAATCGGTCAAAAAAAGAGATTAAACAATGGGTTGAACACAATTTGGATTTAGTCCAAATGACCCATGCAGCGCATAAACTACCATCTGAAATATCAGGTGGTATGAAGCAGCGAGTTGGCATTGCCCGAGCGTTATCGATGCAGCCTAAAGTATTATTAATGGATGAGCCCTTTGGTGCACTTGATGCACTTACCCGAGCGCATCTGCAAGATTCGGTAATGGAGATCCACGCCAAGCTAAAAAATACGGTCATTATGATTACCCATGATGTAGATGAAGCCGTGTTGTTATCTGACCGTATAGTCATGATGACAAACGGCCCTAAAGCAACAATTGGAGAAATTTTATCAATCGAATTAGATAGGCCTCGAAATAGAATCAAACTGGCCGATAACCCCTTATACAACAACTATAGACATGATGTTTTGCGCTTCTTATACGAGAAGCAAAAGAAGGTCGAAACTGTTAACAAGAACGGTTGTGCAGCAGATATCAGCGACACATCAGCCAGTAGTCATGATGCTGCTTAAATTTGTACTGCTAGCACTTTTTTAATTTTTGAACACTAAACACACGCAGGAATGATTAATATGCCTAACTATTGTTACCCAAAAAGTTTAAGTTTATCGATACTTATGTCCGCTTACTTTTGTTTAAGCAGCTTTGCCTTTGCGACAGATGGCTTCTATGAAGCGATGAGCACAGGGAAAGCTAATGTAGATATTAACTTAAGGTATGAAGATGTTTCTCAAGATAACGCCGCTCGAGATGCTAGTGCTTTAACATTACGTACTCGTTTTGGATATACTTCAAAAAGCTTCAATGGATGGTCGTTTAAGGTTGAAGCCGAAGATAGTCGAATCGTTTTGGGTCAAGGTGACTTTACCGTAGGACCAACAGGCTATAATCCGGGCATTTACTCTGTTATTGCTGACCCGGAAGTGACCGAAATTGATCAAGGTTTCGTGCAATACAAAAATGATAAATTCACATTCAAATTGGGTCGACAAGTCATTGCCTTAGATGGCCAACGCTTTGTAGGGCACGTAGGGTGGCGTCAAGACAGACAAACCTTTGATGCTGCTACTTTTACATATCAAGCAAACAAGGACTTTAAGGCTCAATATAGCTACGTTAATAAACGTAATAGAATTTTTGCCGAGGAAGCCGATCTGGATTCAAAAGACCACCTACTAAATGTTGTATACAACACAAGCGTTGGAAAGCTAGTCGCATATTCTTATGTGCTTGAAGTTGATAATGATGTAACCAATGGTTTAGATACCTTTGGTGTTAGTTTTCAAGGAAAACAAGGAGATAAAGATTTTACATGGCTTTACCATGCGGAATATGCGACACAAACCAATGAAACAGCAGGCGGAGATTTTGATACTAGTTATTTATTGGCCAAAGGAGGATTTGCAACTAAGGGTTATACTGTGAATGCAGCATACGAAGTATTAGGTTCAGATGATGGTCAGGTAGGTTTTGCTACGCCTTTGGCAACCTTACATAAATTCAATGGTTGGGCCGATTTGTTTATAAATACACCTGCACAAGGTTTGGTTGATATGCAAATTAGCGTGGCTACAGCTAAATTGGGAGGCAAGTGGTTGCTAGCATATCATTCGTATGAAGCAGATCATGCAACCGAGCTTGTTGATGATTTAGGGTCAGAAATTAATCTTCAATATACGACTAAGTTAGCTAAGCATTATGGCCTTGGTATAAAGTATGCCAGTTATTCAGGTGATAGTGGTAGACCCGACACAGATCGCTTTTGGGTTTGGATAAATACGAAGTTTTAAGCATGCAAACAATTGGATTACTGCTTGCTGGTGGACAATCGTCCCGAATGGGCACTGACAAGGCATTGCTAAGACTAGGTAATGAAAATATGCTCAATACCGCCTATAGCAAGTTACAAGCTTTGTCATTGGGTGCTTGTTACATAAGTGGGGCGCACCATGGTGGCTTAAAAGACCAATTTACAAAAGCAGGGCCAGCTGCCGCTATTGTATCTAGCATCAATCAACTAGCATTGCGTGATGGTGATATGCTAGTTGTCATGCCAGTAGACATGCCAGCTATAGGCAAGCAAGTGCTACCGCTATTGTTACACAATGCAAAAATAGCTCAACGCACTACATATATCGCGGCGCATTATTTACCCTGTGTCATTTGTGTTAACCAAGGTGTTAACCAGCAAATGTATGCTAAATTGGCGCAGGGCGAAAATATGTCGCTGCGTTTTCTACTGAGTCAATTTGACGCGCAAAAGTTAGACTACAAGCCTACTTTAATGCCGGGTATAGAACTAAATATAAATACGCCAAAGCAATGGCGAGACTACTCACAAACCGCGTAAATTTTGGTGCAATCATTTGTATAAGATGCACTTAAATAAGACATCTTTATCGATAATGTAGTGTATTTGGTCATAAGCTTGGTTTTCTGGAATGTTAAAATACTAAAAAATAAAACATTGAAAACAAAGCCTTAAAGAAACCCAGATGCAAATAAAATTCAAAACATCTTAATTCTAGCAATTTGGAATAACCTTTGCTTCTGTCTATTGTGTAAAACCTCTTACAACAATACTATCAAAGGAAGTGGAGGTATTTGTGGGTTCGAACAATACTCTGCGTTTTCTGTATGCGGCAAAGCAAGCCGAACTAAAAACTCTCGAACGATTATCAGATAATTGCCATTTAGTAACGCTTGTTTGTGAGTTGATCCATTATTTTCAGCAAGAACGAGGCATTTCAAATGTTTACTTGGCAAGTAAGGGAGAGCACTACATACAGCGAAGAAAACGACAAATAGAAAAGACTCAAATAGTACAAGATGCTGTTGTTGGACTATTTGATCGAACATATTTGGAGAAATATCAAAAATCAGATAGTTATCGTCTGTTATCAAGCATAGCGATTGCACTTCAAAGTATCGATGTTGTTGACGAGTTAAGGTTGTCGGTAGAGTGCCACCAAATTCCTCCAATAGCATCAACGCGCGCATATACATTTCTTATCTCAAATTTGTTGAGTATTATCTTTGAGGCTGCTGACATTGCTAATGATTCAGCCGTCACATCAGCGTTAGTTGCGCTGTTTAATTTTATTCAAGGTAAAGAATATGCCGGACAAGAGCGTGCATGGGGAGCTGTTGGATTCGCTAATTCACAATTTAACGACGAAATTTGTGAGCGTTTATTACAGTTACAAGAACAACAAACTATGTGTTTTGATATTTTTTGTGAGTATTCAATACCATCCTCATTAAAATTGTGGGCGGCCTTAGAAGAGCATGAAATTACACATGAGGTTAAAAAGCTACAAAAGCTAATCCAAATGCTATGTGATACTGATAATGTGTACCCTCACTTGAGCACAACTTGGTATGAAGTCTATACCCAACGTATCGATAAAATGTATGAAATAGAGCAAGTCTTAACCAAGGAATTACTCGACACATCTAAACAACGGGTTTGTGATGCTAACAAAGCACTAAGCGCGCTAAAAGAACATAATATTCGACAACCAAGCTCACAAGAATTACTAGATGCTGACAGTATTGATATCGCATCATTTGTTGCAGATACATGCACAGCTCAGTCAAGTTTTCATTCTTTAGACGATATATCGCTTGAGCCTTATCCATTTAGGATAAATCGTTCTGTATATGAGCTTTTAAAAAGCCAGTCATCGCGCATTCAGCAGATGAGTGATGAGTTATCCAGCGCAAAGCAAAGTTTGCATGAACAAAAGAAAATAAACAGGGCGAAGCTCTACATTATGCAAGAGTTTTCATTAAGTGAAGCAAAAGCGCATCAACGATTGCAAAAAGCGGCAATGAATCAAGGTCTATCATTAGTAGAGGTGGCGCATAAAGTAATTGAAGCCTCAAAAGGGCGTGGCGATAAAAAGTAATTAGCAAATTAAAAAGGGTAAGCAACACTGCTTACCCTTTGTTTACACACATAGTTTTACATACATTGATAAAGACCAATAAATCAATGTAAGGCTAGTATAAACAATTTATTGCAAATAACAATCATTATCATTCAATATTATTTGTTTAATTTTATTATCTCTTTAGCAATGGCATTATTGGGAAGTTCCTAGCTTGCGCCTCCAAGCTTAACTAGCGCGCGAGGCATGCCATAAACAACAGCGGTTGCTTCTGATTCAGCGATGGTAAAGGCGCCTTTTTCGTGGGCTTTTTTCATACTATTTGCTCCATCATCTCCCATCCCGGTTAACTGAATGCACATTAAGCGCTTTGCCGGGACAGCTTCAAGCGCTGTTGTAACCAGATAATCAACACTTGGGTGCCATATGTACTGCGTGTTTATTTTGCTAGGGCCAGCGTTAAGTATGTTTCCCTGTCGTTTGATAATGACATCACCATCACCCTGCGCTATATAAATATGCCCGCTTTTTAAAGGGTAATTCTTATCAAGCTCTACCACTTCTAGTTGACATAATGAATTGAGTCTTTGTGAAAAGACCTTTGTAAACCGCGCAGGCATATGCTGAGCAACGACAATAGGTGTGGTAAACGAGGCCGGCAATTGTTTTAAAATAGTTTGTAGACAATTAGGGCCTCCCGTGGACACACCAATGACAATCAATTCAATATTACTTCTTTGCTGCTTTGAGGGAATAAACATTGGCCGAGTAAGACCCGGTGTTACTTTTTTGTTAGCAGTATCGTTTGAATTTACATGCCGTCGTTTTGAATATAATACTGATTTTATTTTAAAAATGAGCGGGTTTTTATTACTAGTTTCCTTTGAATGTGCCATAACGCTTGGTTTATCAATATAATCAACAGCACCGTTTTCTAAAGCATCAAACGTCGCGCTTGCGCCTTTTTCCGTTAATGACGAGACCATAATTACGGGTCTTGGGCAAGTACTCATAATTTCTTTTAAACAGGTAATCCCGTCCATGACCGGCATTTCAATGTCTAGCGTGATTAGGTCTGGATTAAAACGTTTGATGGCAAGCAGACACTGCGCACCATCTTGTGCCGTTTCTGTTTCAAAGCCTGCACTTTCAAGTAAGTTTTTTAATAAACGCCTTGTTAGCGCAGAGTCATCTACGATGAGTATTTTACTCATGCATTAGGAACCTGTATGGAAGCTTGCATGTTGTATCGACCTATAAACCTATATATGACTATCTAGTAGTAATATATCGACTTTGTCGATACAAACTTGAAGCCTTCATTCACAAAAAAACCGAAGCAAAAGCTTCGGTTTTAGTGATAAGCGGATGTTATATTTTACATCAATCATTAAGCCGTTTTTGTTTTCCCAAATAATCGGCTAGACAGCTTCGAAAAGGCGTTGAATATCCAGCGGAAGGCCGCGCCTAAGTCTTCCAAAATTAAGTAAAGACATGGCACCAATAACAGGGTTACTAAGGTTGCATAAAGTACCGCAAACCCAAGTGCAACGGCCATGGGAATAACAAAACTAGCTTGTAGACTGCTTTCGAACATTATAGGTAAAACGCCCATAAAGGTCGTGATTGAAGTCAATGTTATTGCCCTAAAGCGTGCGCAACCTGCCTCTAGTACAGCGTCTTTTATTGAATACCCTTCTTTGCGACGAGTGTTGACAAAATCAGTCATCACCAGTGAGTCATTGACTACAACGCCGGCTGCAGCAATTAATCCAAAGAATGAAAACAGACTAATATCTAAGCCAAACGCAAAGTGTCCCCATACGGCCCCTGTGAAACTAAAGGGAATAATTGACATGATGATTAAAGGTTGCGCATAGCTTTTCAATGGAATCGCTAATAAAACATAAATAACAATCAAGGCAATCGCAAGGAAGCGAAGCTGTTCAGCTTGTTGGCTTTGTTGCTCTTGTATATCGCCGCCTAACTGCGTTTTAACACTGGGGAAACGCTCTTTCATTTGCGGGATAAGGTTTTCTGTAATGTTGTTTGTGAGCTCATTAGGTTCGATGCGTTCTTCATCAATAGAGCCCCACACATAGACGCTTCTGTATCCACCTTCACGACGGATATAACTGATCCCTGGCGATTCAATTAGTTCTACCACATCGCCAAGCATAACTTCAGAGCCACTAGGCGTGGATATAACAGTATGTTTAAGGTCTGCAAAGCGCTCACGCGTAAGTTCTGGGTAACGCACCATAACACGTACTTCTTCACCATTTCTTAATATACGCTGCGCCTCTCCACCATAAAAACTTGCGCCAACTTGTGAGGCAATAGTGCTTAAATCTAAACCTAAATCAAAGGCAACGGGTTTTAAGGACATTTGCACTTCTTTACTATCAGGGTCAATTGTTGAACTTATATCAAATGCGCCTTCTTGGCCTTGAAGAAGCTCAATTAAATATCGACCAGCTTGATTTAGGGTGGCGATATCAGAGCCAAATATCATATAGCCGAATTCACCATTACCACCTCCGCCATTTACATCATCACGTATAGTGATTGACTTTAGGTCATGGGATATCGGGCATTCTTTCGCGCCATCTTCTAGATAATTCAAAGGTACTAAATGGACGTAATTCCTCATCTACAAGGGGGGTTAATATCTCACCTCGATTACGTCCTTGATTAAAGACAAGTAAATCTCTAATCATGCCTTGCCCGAACTCAGCTTCGGTTTCTTTTTCAATCTCAATAACTAAAGCTTCGATTGTTTTAAGTGCATTTACCGTCGTTTCGTCTGAAACGGTTTCACTCATTTCTATATTAATACTCGGGAAATCATGTGGCACCTTTGGATTGGGTACCATGCGAACATGATTTGCTTGTATAAGTGCGATGCTAACCATCAACATCCCAATGAAAAAAGTCAAGGTCTGCCAGCGATAGGTAGTACAAAACGTTACAAAACGCTTATATGGACCGTAAACAAAGCCAAAGAATTTTTCATTAAATTTGTTGCGCCAGCTATTTTGAGGCAAAGGTTTAAAGCTAGACGCGGCAATGTGTGAAGGTAAAATAAGCTTTGATTCGATAAGTGAAAACGCTAAGCACAAAATAACAACAGCAGATATGTTGATAAATTGATCGGCATCAGGGCCTGAACTAAACAGTACAGGCGCAAATACTGCCATTGTGGTCAACACGCCAAAGGTTGCAGGCGTTGCGACGCGCTTTGCGCCCTTGACCACATTATTTACTGAATTACCGTGTTTTTCAATCTCGCTATAGGCTGATTCTCCAATCACTATGGCGTCATCAACGACGATACCAAGTACCATAATAAAGGCAAACAATGAGAGAATATTAATAGTTATGCCAAAAACCGGCATCATCATTAAGGCGCCCAAAAAACAAACCGGTAAACCTATCATTACCCAAAACGCGAGTTTGAATCGTAAAAACAGAGCTAGCATTAAAAATACTAAAACAGCACCTTGCGCGAGATTGCTCAGCATCATATCTAAACGGCCATTGAGATAGTAGGTCATATCAACAAGGACTTTAAGTTCTAGGCCATCAGGTAGGTTTTTGTTCTTTTGTTCAATATATGCTTTGACCGAATTTGCAACTGGCACAATATCCTGCGTTTTGGTGGCTGACACGCTTAAAAACAAGGCGTTTTCACCGTTATATTTAAAATAACGCTCGCCTTGTGTAAATCCATCTCTTATGTACGCTACATCACGCAATAGTACTTTGGCGCCAGCTGTCCCAAGCTTAATAGGAATCGCTGCAAACTCTTCTCCATTATATAATTGATTTTCTACCCTTACTGCAATTGTACCGGCATCAGTGCGTATTTGACCTGCTGAATAGTTTGCAGAATAACGAGAAATTGCTTGAGAGATATCGCTGATGGTTAGATCATATTTACGCAGCATTTCTGGTTGTATTTCAATTGAAATTTCGTCTTCTGGCGCATTTGCGTTCGCTAATTGTACATTTTCAAGAGCCAGTAATTCGTTTTCAATTTGTTTACCAATTGGTTTGAGCTCATTCAGGCTTAAATCGCCTACCAAAGATAGCTCCATTACTTCTTGATTCCACTCTTGTTGTGCAACGGTAATAGGTTCCATACCCGCTGGAAAAGTAGCAACGCCGTCTATTCTCGCTTTTACTTTATCAAGTACATCGGGTAAGTGTTCATCAAGATGAATTTCCATGGTGACTCGACCGCCTCCACGCCATGAGCGGCCAATATTCTTTTTGACTTCAGGCAGATCTTTAATGGCTTCTTCGATTTTTTTAGTAATGTTTTCTTCTATTTCTTTAGGAGATGCGCTCAGAGTAATTAATGTAAGCATTTATATAATTACGTTCTACATTAGGAAACATTTGCTTTTGGATAGAAAAGTAACTAGCTATCCCAATAATGATAATAAATATCATCAGTAGATTAGCTGCAACAGGGTTCTTTGCAAAATATGCAATCAAACCGGTTTCACTTTGTGAGGATGTCACCTGAGTTGAGTCTGTCATGGTTCTATTCCCTAATTACCGACGTTTGCTGAGAATACAGTTGTTGCTGTATTTGAAGAGCTTGGTACTTCAAGTACTTTTACTTCCATACCATTTTGCGGATATTCTGGTAAGTTAGTCGCTAATTTTTCTTGCGCTTGAATACCACTGCTAATGTAAAAATACGTTCCTTCTTCCCTAATAACTTCTACGTCATGAGCTTGAAGTCTATTTTCATCATCCACTACCCATAAGCGTCTGTTATTTACCAAAGACTGAGGCACTTTATATACATTTTGAAGCTCAATACCTGCAAATGAAACTTCTACATAACTACCAAATTTAATGGCGGTATTTGCCGTTTTTACACCGTACGGGTCATCTATTCTAATGACTAAATGTTGCATTCTCGTGCCTTGGTCAATTAAACCAAGATTTCTATTTACATAAGCAATACGCTCATTACTGCTATTACCTTGCGCTCTAACAAAGGCTTCAGCATTTTGAGTTTGATAATCTAAGAAAGGGCTATCAAACCCAGCAATTGGTACTTTTATTTCTGCAGTTTCGATATTGTTAAGTTGTGCGACTCGCATTCCTGCGCTAACAAATTGACCAGTTCCAATGTCACGAGAGACAACAAGGGCATCATAAGGGGCTTTTACAATTGTTTTTTCTAAATTTCGTTGTGCTATTCGCAAGGCTGCTTGTGAAGATTTTAGACGGGCTTGAGCGCTTAATACTTGCGGCTTTCTTAAATAAAGGTCACTAACTTGTGCCGTGGGTAACGATTTTGCCTCGCGTTTGGCTACTTTTTGCCGCGCGAGCTCTTCGGTGAGAGTCGCTTGTGCCATCGAGATATCTGCTTGTGCTAATAACACTGCTGCTTCATAAGCATCGGCTTCGATAGTAAATAAGGTTTCACCTCGTTTGACGATGCCTCCTTCAACAAAAGACGGATTCCAACTTAACACTTCACCATTTACTTGCGCTGCTAAGCTTGTACTTTCAAGAGGCTGTACTTCACCAAAACCGGTAATAGTGACTTGATGATTAATTGGAACAAGGGTTTCGATTGAAACCGATGGCCTTGTATCTTCTGCTTGCTCTTCATTATTATCATCGGCTGTAGCATTGATACCAGTCATTAGCAAAATAGTTACGGCAATTATGCCAAGTATTGAAGCTAGCTTAAGTAATATCGATTTCATTTTTTCATTCCTTTAATGAGCCATCGCAAAGTGGAGTGCAAATTATTTAACGCTAAGTGTAATGACTAAGTGTTTACAAAGAATGTGCCAAATGTAACTAAATATATTTGTGACTATTAGCAATATCCTAAACCCCTTGTTTATAGGGACTTAGGAGGTCACTAATAAAAAATCGATAGATGATATTAATCAAAAATAAAAAACGCAGGTAATTTTACCTGCGTTTTTATTAGTGTATCTGACTACATAGTGGCTGATCTCACCACTGCATAGACCACTAGTATTGTGCGTTACCGGGAGTACGAGGGAAAGGGATAACGTCTCTTACATTTTGTACACCAGTCACATAAGCAACTAAGCGCTCAAAACCAAGTCCAAAACCGGAGTGTGGCACAGTGCCATAGCGACGCAAATCACGATACCAAGCATAGTCCTGAGGGTCCAAGTTCATTTCTTTCAGTCTTGCGTCAAATACATCCAAGCGTTCTTCGCGTTGGGAACCCCCAATGATTTCACCGATGCCAGGTGCAAGGACATCCATAGCAGCTACAGTTTTACCATCATCATTGATGCGCATATAAAATGCTTTAATGTCTTTTGGATAATTTTGCATAATGATTGGTGCACCAACATGTTCTTCAGCAAGATAACGTTCGTGTTCTGATGATAAATCAACACCCCATTGAACAGGGAATTCAAAGCTCTTTCCACTTTTTTGCAATATATCAATAGCATCTGTGTAATCCATTCTAACAAACTCAGAATCAATTACCGATTGCATACGCGTTATAACGTCTTTGTTTACGCGTTGTTCAAAAAACGCCATATCGTCAGGGCGTTCGTTTAGTACCGCATCAAATACGTATTTAAGTAAGTCTTCAGAAAGTTGTGCAATAGTCGCCAAATCTGCAAATGCAACTTCTGGCTCAATCATCCAAAACTCTGCCAAATGTCGGCTAGTATTTGAGTTTTCAGCTCTAAATGTTGGACCAAAGGTATAGACCTTGGACATTGCTGAGCAATACGTTTCTACATTTAATTGTCCAGAAACAGTTAAAAATGTTTCCTTCCCAAAAAAGTCTTGATTGTAATCTACATCGCCTTTATCGGTGCGTGGCAGGTTGTTCATATCCAAGGTGGATACTCTAAACATTTCTCCTGCGCCTTCAGTGTCAGATGCGGTTAAAATTGGCGTGCTGATCCAGCAATATCCACGTTCATGAAAAAAGCGGTGAACGGCTTGAGATAAGCAGTTTCTAACCCGCGTAACTGCTCCGATAATATTTGTTCTGGGGCGTAAATGAGCATGTTCACGCAGATACTCTATGCTATGACGTTTTGCGGCCATCGGGTAGGTGTCAGGGTTTTCCACCCATCCAACAATACTTACAGTGTCAGCTTCAATTTCTAAGGCTTGACCTTTGCCTTCTGACTTCTTTAACGCACCAGTAACCTCAACAGAACAACCTGTTGTTAGTTTCGTTATCTCTTCGTAATTATTCAATGAGTTCAAGGCTACGACTTGTAAAGGGTCGAAACAGCTTCCATCATGTAATGCAATAAAAGAAAGTCCTGCTTTTGAATCACGTTTTGTGCGCACCCAACCTTGAACCGTTACCACAGTTCCTTGGGAGTGTTTACCAGCCAAGATCTCGGCGACTGGGGCAATCGTCATAGTTAATCTCCATGAATTTTGAATAATTATAGTGTGTAAGTGATTTTCTTTATGCCTTGACTCAGCTTCTATTAATGTTTTGTCATTTAAGCGATTAGGCTTTAACGTAAAAAAGAAACTTCTTATCAACAAGCATCATAGTAGTATACTGTAGTCATTAAACGAAGGCACTACTCAGACAGCAATATGTCCAATAAAACTCCGATAAAAGCGAATGTTGACAAAAAAGATGCTCCAATGCATCAAAAATCAACC
This sequence comes from Glaciecola sp. HA4-3, assembly GCF_055693685.1. Classification (NCBI taxonomy): domain Bacteria; kingdom Pseudomonadati; phylum Pseudomonadota; class Gammaproteobacteria; order Alteromonadales; family Alteromonadaceae; genus Glaciecola; species Glaciecola sp. HA4-3. Next base: position 1,974,116 of record NZ_CM146340.1, on the reverse strand, counting down.
AATAGTGACGATGTTCGCTTTGATGAGAGTCAGTTAAAACCTCCAAAACGTCATGTTGAACGACGTAAGCAGTCTAGAAAACAAGATGTATTGTATCAATGTGTTGTCATCCTAAATATTGTCGCCTTGGTTTATTATAGTGATGGCGCTGGTGACATTTCATTATGCTCGACCTGATTTTATTACTGGCGTGCAAAATTATTGGGGTATTGAGGGGCGCGACTTTTGGTCAAATGAACACTTAGATGACTTGTTGTTGCTCTTACAAGCCAGCTTAGTTTTATCTGGCCTTACTATGCTTTTACGACGAACAAGAAATCGAAGGAAGTCTGACAGATTTGGAGTTAATCTCATGATTTTATTCGCTATTTCAATAATTAGTTTACTTGTTATATATGTAAATATGTAAATACTACCAATTGCGTCGTTAATACGGTTGCAGATAAGCTACATTCTTAAATCCCCATTTTTAAAGGCCTTGGCACTCTTTCTATGAAAACAGCGTATATCCTATTAATTTACTGTCTTTAATACGCGACACTTTGAGATTTTTCATTAACAGTAATCATATGTAAAGTATTGAAAAATAATAATAAAAACTTATTGGCACGTTACTTGTAATTATCCTTATCGTTGCTTACACAACATAAATAGGCAACCCATGTTATTACTTTATTACTGGGACTTAAAAAGGAATAAAACAATGAATGACTCAAACTCAAGCATCACTAAAAAATTGATTATCATAGGCGCAAGTGTTGTTGCTATTCAGGCAATCTCAGCGCTTAATCAAGCAAGTGCTCAAGAAAGTTTAATGGCGACTTTAGATAAGGATCAAGATGGTTTGATTTCTCTTAAAGAAGCAGCGGGGCATAGTAAATTATTAGAAATGTTTAATCAGATTGACCTTAACGAAGACGGCTTTATTAGTCTTGATGAGCTAAGTGCAAGTGAATTAACAAAAGGTTAACTAAAGACCCCTTAGCTTGGATATCATAAAAACTATACAAACTCGGTATCCAAGCGCTTTAATTAAGCGCTTGAACCCTCTTCATTTATTTGCAATGCTACAGCCTTTCAAAGGAAGGTTGGATATTCGTGTGCAAATCCGTTCGTTAAAGCAGTTGATTTTGGGTAGCTTCTTTGTTGCTCTGGTTCCATTGATTGTTTTGTTATGGCAATCACAGCAAGACTTCGAATCGCTAGAACAAACCACCGAAACTAACACTGAGTTTTTTATGTTCATGACAAGTGAACTTAGAAAACTAGAAGGACAAAGTAGTGATGTAGAGAGGCTTATTCGCTCGTATCAAATTTTGCCTGAAGCACAAGTTCAGGTTTTGGCTGAGAACGCCTTGGCGACATATGCTGAATATCGCACTATTTTATGTGACCGATTAGGCAGCAATCGAGCGTGCGAAAGTTTACAAAAAGCAATCTCCCAAGTAAGTAATTATCGAAATTTTAACGATGAATTGTTACTTGATGCTCATTTAGCAAGCCTGGCTCAAGCTGAAATAGCCCTTCGAACTGAAGTGCAAACAGCCATTACGAAAGTCATTAATAATCAAGAAATGTTATTAAGCGAGGTGAGAAGCAGGCAAGGGTACTCTACCTTTGCGCTTGTGATTGTGTCGCTAATACTCATTTTATTTGCAACGCGACTTATCACAAAACCCGTTGATAAACTAAAACACATCATTAAAGCCATTGCAAACAATGAGCTTGAATTGCCTATTGTCCAAGCTAATACCGGTCCTAAAGAACTTATTGAAGTTGAACGAGATTTATATTGGTTAAACGACCGATTGATGCAACTTGAAAAAGTCAGGACAGCATTATTACGACATGCTTCTCACGAACTTAAAACCCCGATGGCAAGTATAAAAGAGGGATGTGATATCCTAGACAAAGGTATGGTGGGCTCATTAAGTGCGACACAGCAAGAAATTGTGAATTTACTTATTTCTTCCACCGATAGGCTAAATTTATTGATCGTCAAATTGCTTGATTATAACGCCTTATTGCAACAAGCCGAACCAAGCTTTGAACGCGTTAACGTGAATGAGATGCTGCAAGAGTGCCAACAAGATTATGCATTACTTCTATCACAGAACGATCAACAATTACGCTTAGAAGTGGCCAGTGATACTCATTTTGAAACCGATCATGAGTTATTACGCCGAGCAATGGATAATTTAATTTCAAATGCGATTGCTCATGGTAGTGTTCATTCTGCAATTGGTGTGCGTGTTGAAGTAGATAAAGACATCGTTATTATTGACGTCACTAATAAAGGTAAGAAGATAACGATTGAGCAAAGAAAAGAGATTTTTGAACCTTTTAAACGAGGTCAAGATGCAAGAAATGATAAAGTAGTAGGCGCAGGTTTAGGCCTATCTATAGTAAATGACTGCGCTCGCTTATTGAAAGGTGAGGTGGCAATTGTCGACGTACTGGAAGCTGATGTATGTTTTAGGGTGACATTGCCTAGATATGCATCGAATCATGCCATGATGGCAAGAGGCAAATAGAATGAAAAAGTGTTTAGCAGTAATAAGTAGTCTGCTATTTTTAGGGGCGTGTGATTTGTCACCAAAGCCCGAAAATGTGCCAGTAGTAACGACGCCAAAAGTCGATAAAAATTTATGTGAAACTGAAATTGATAAAATCAAAATGGGGATGTTTTGCGATCTTGAAAGTTGGCTAGATTTTACTTATCAAGCTAACCAGACTGATTGGCTTGTTCGTCAAGAAGCAATGGCTGAACTTGATGACGTACTGCCTTATCATGTGATTCAAAAAATACTGTTAAGTCAGCCTGCTGATACACCATATCGCTATCGTTTGAGAGCGCAAAATCAAATTACACAGATAAGTGATAGTCTTGCGCCTGACATTGCCAACATACTTACAAATCTTATTTACCCTAATAGTAAGCAAATGTTAGAGCTGGAGTCAGCAATCACGATATTAAGCAGTGTTAATGCGCGCCAAGAAGGCGAGTTAAAAGCAATACAAGAAGAGTTAAAAGGTAGCGAAGAAGCCTTAGAAAAACAAAGAGCTCAAGTAGACCAGTTACTAAAAATCGAAACGGATTTATTAGAAAAAAATAAGAATAGGAACAGGCATTGAATACCGACGACGTTGTGCAAGCAAAATCAAAATTACTGTTAGTTGATGATGATGAGACCTTACTTAGGTTAATGTCAATTAGGCTAGAAAACGAAGGCTTTGAAGTAACCAGTGTAAATAATGCCACTCATGCATTACGTTTAACTTATAACAATGTATATGACGTAGTGCTTAGTGATTTGCGTATGCCAGGCATGGATGGCATGAGTTTGTTTGATGAAATTTTACAAAAACATCCAAACTTACCTGTGATTATTATGACGGCACATGGCAGTGTTAAGGAAGCTGTAGAAGCGACACAACGAGGCGTATATAGCTTTTTAACCAAGCCTGTTGACCATACTGAGCTTAAAAAGGTCTTAACCAGAGCGGTCAGTCAAAACAAAAATCATGAAATGGGGGAGTGGAGCGAAGAAATTGTCACGCAGTCTCCTATGATGATTAGATTGCTCAAACAAGCAGAGCAGGTGGCTGACAAAAACGTCAGTGTATTGTTATCGGGGGCAAGTGGTACAGGTAAAGAATTACTCGCACAAGCCATTCATAAGGCGAGTAATCGCAGTGAAAAGCCTTTTGTAGCGATTAACTGCGGCGCCTTGCCTGAAAATCTACTTGAGTCTGAATTATTTGGCCATGTGAAAGGCGCATATACTGGCGCGCATCAAAATACCCAAGGACTCTTTAGGGACGCTGATGGTGGTACGCTGTTTTTGGACGAAATTGGCGATATGCCTGTTGCTTTGCAAGTCAAACTCCTACGTGTTTTGCAAGAAAGAAGTGTGCGTCCAGTAGGTGCGACTCAATCTATTAATGTCGATGTTCGTATTATTTCAGCAACACATCGAGACCTCGAACAAGCGATGAAGGAAAGCGAGTTTAGAGAAGATTTATTTTACAGATTAAATGTGGTCAATTTAGAAATACCTACGCTAAAAGAACGTTTTGAAGATATCCCAATATTGGCGCAGCATCTGTTGAGACAAAGTGCAGAAAAACATGGTATTTCGGTGACAAAGTTTACGGATGATGCAATTAGTCTAATGAGTAAGTTTGATTGGCCTGGTAATGTTCGTCAACTAGTCAACGTGGTAGAACGTTGTGTTGCACTTACCCAAAGCGCTACTATCCCCGCGTCGTTGGTAGAACAAGCGCTCTCGCAAGAGAGTCAACATTGGCCAACCTTGACTGAAGCTAGAGACACTTTTGAGTATGAATATTTGTGTAAGTTGCTTCAAATGACACAAGGCAATGTGACAAGAGCCTCAGATTTAGCAGGTCGTAATCGTACCGACATGCATAAATTAATGAAAAAACATGGGCTGATGGCGGCAGAATTTAGAAATGGTGAAAACCCACATAAATAAAGGTTTGTCACCATTTACGGCTTAGCATGGCCTTTGATTAGGCCACTGATTGAACACCGGCTTTGATTGCATCACACAAGGTTTTAATGTGCTGTGGTGTGCAGATGAAAGGTGGCATGACATACACAAGTTTACCAAAGGGCCTGATCCAGGCCCCATTTTGGATAAATACTTTTTGTATGTTGGCAACGTTAACCGCCTGCTTCATCTCAACTACACCGATGGCGCCTAGCACCCTTACATCTGCCACTGCGTCGTGGCCAGATAAACATGTTAGCTCTTGTATTAGCTGTTGCTCAATCTGCTTTACTTTATTTTGCCAGTCATAGCTTAGCAATAAGTCGATACTAGCATTGGCTACTGCACACGCTAGAGGGTTGCCCATAAATGTTGGACCGTGCATAAATACACTAAGGCGAGCCCTCACATACGCCTTGCGCAACTTGTTGAGTGCATAAAGTGGCAGCCATCGTCATATATCCCCCAGTTAATGCCTTGCCCAAGCACATAATATCTGGGCTCACATTTACATGGTCGCAAGCAAACAGCTCGCCCGTGCGTCCAAATCCTGTTGCGATTTCATCACAAATTAACAACACATCGTATTGGTCGCACAGTTGCCTGCATTCACGAAGGTATTCGGGATGATATATTCTCATCCCACCAGCACCTTGGACAACAGGCTCTAGAATAAGCGCAGCGATATGTTGATGCTCTTTTTCCAATATGTCTTTCATTGGTGCAATATCATCCGGATTCCATGTTTGATCAAAGCGTGTTTGTGGGGCCGGAGCAAAAAAATGTTCTATTAGTGATTTTTTGAATAAAGAGTGCATTCCGTTAATTGGATCACATACTGCCATAGCAGCAAAAGTATCGCCATGGTATCCGCTACGTGGGGCAAGCAGCTTGTTTTTATCGGTTCGACCTTGGCAAGCCCAATATTGCATTGCCATTTTTATCGCGACTTCCACCGACACTGAGCCAGAATCTGCCAAGAAGACTCTTTCTAATCCATCGGGACTGATATCAATGAGTTTTCTACATAAATCGATTGCTGGTTGATGGGTAATACCACCAAACATGACATGTGAAAAACTATCAATCTGAGAATGTGCGGCTTGGTTTAACTCAGGGTGATTATAGCCATGTATTGCTGCCCACCAAGACGACATCCCATCGACTATTTGTTCACCACTTGAGAGTGAAAAATAGACATCATGTGCTCCTACCACTTCGTAGCAAGGTAAAGGGTCTACAGATGAAGTATAAGGGTGCCAGATATGGCGTTTATCGAATTCTACGTTGGATAAAGTCGTGCTTCTACTGTTCAAAATTTAACCTAAAGTAAAGTTTACTAATTAAATTAGATTGACAAAAAGGGGATGCCACATAGACTAGAGCGTAACCCTCTAAGAGTAAACAGTTTTGTGAGTTTATATATGAACACAGCTACCCCTAAGCGCAATCTTGAGTCTGACCCACTGGGTCATCAAAAAACAAATATTCGCCATGATTGGACGCTAGAAGAAGTTAATGCAATGTATGCAATGCCTTTCAATGATTTAATGTTTATGGCCCAAACGGTGCATCGTGCACATTTTGACCCAAATCATGTTCAAGTAAGCACGCTACTGTCAATTAAAACTGGGGCTTGTCCTGAGGACTGTAAATATTGTCCACAAAGCGCACGTTATGACACAGGGCTTGAAAAAGAGCGCCTTCTAGAGATTAAAAAAGTTATCGAGCGTGCAAAAGAAGCCAAAGCAGCAGGCTCGACTAGGTTTTGTATGGGAGCTGCATGGCGTAACCCAAAAGACCGCGATATGCCTTATGTAAAGGACATGGTTAAAGAGGTTAAAAAGCTTGGCCTTGAGACATGTATGACCCTAGGTATGTTAAGTACTGAGCAAGCGCTTTCGTTAAAACAAGCGGGGCTTGATTATTATAATCATAACCTCGATACCTCACCAGAGTACTATGGCGACATTATTACTACGCGTACATACCAAGATAGACTCGACACCTTAGATAATGTTCGCAAAGCTGGCATGCATGTATGCTCGGGCGGAATCGTAGGCATGGGCGAAAATGCAGATGACCGTTCTGGTTTATTGATTCAGTTGGCAAATTTGCCCCGCCACCCAGAAAGTGTACCAATTAACATGCTAGTGAAAGTGAAGGGTACACCACTAGACAGTGTAGATGACTTGGAGCCATTTGAGTTCATCCGCACCATCGCGATTGCCAGAATTATGATGCCTGCATCATATGTTAGGCTCTCTGCAGGAAGAGAATCAATGAATGAGCAGATACAAGCTCTTTGTTTCTTGGCAGGTGCAAACTCAATATTCTATGGATGCAAGCTACTCACCACTTCTAATCCTGAAACACACGAAGATGTACAATTGTTTAATAAATTAGGTATTAACTCACAAAAAACACGCACATATTCTGACGAGGCGTATTCGGCTGTATTGCACGATGAAATTGAACAAGCAAATGCTGAAAAGGCCAATGGCTCATTGTTTATTGACGCGACTCAAACATCGCTTAATAAACAAATGGCAAAAAGTTAGTCACAGATGGCGTTTGAGTATTTAGCGCAGGCGCTTAAAAACAGACGTTCGCAGGGTTTATATCGCAAGCAAGTGCCTATTGATAGGAACTATCAGGGCCTCATTGAGCTATCAGGTAAGCATTATTTAAATTTTGCCAGTAATGATTATTTGGGCCTAAGTCAAGATGAACAAGTTTTACAAGCATTTACTGAAGGCTTGAGTCTGTATGGTAGTGGTAGCACGGCATCGTCTGTGGTAACCGGTTATAGTCGTGAACACCGTTTATTAGAAGATGATTTGTGTGAGCTGTATAACATGCCTAGGACTATTTTGTTTACTAGCGGTTTTGCTGCTAATCAGGCTATTTGTCATGCTTTGTTTGCCGGTTCTGGCTTGTCAAAGAAAGCTGATAGTGATGAACGTATGCAAATCGTAGCAGATAAGTTTATGCATGCTTCTTTTGTTGAAGGCGCGCTTGGCACTCAGGCAAATTTTGTACGATATAAACATAATGATATTGCACACGCGCAGCAAAAATTGGACCCCAAATCTCACCATACGCTTGTTGCGACAGAAGGCATATTTAGCATGGATGGTGACAAGGGCAATATAAGCGCCATAAGCGATATGCTTGACCAGCAATACCCAAGTACTTCTTCAAAGCCTTTGTTGCTTGTTGATGATGCACATGCTATCGGCGTTATTGGAAAAGATGGCTATGGCACCCTTGATACTGGCGAAGCAAAAAAACCAAATGTTGATATTTTAATGGGTACATTTGGCAAGGCTTTAGGCACTGGTGGCGCGTTCGTTGCTGGTTCTGAGATGTTGATAGAATATATGATTAATTTTAGTCGCCACTATGTTTATAGCACCGCATTTAGTGCTGCTCAAGCTCGGGCAACAAGAGTTTCTTTAGCACTTGTTGGGCAATCCGACAAACGGCATAAACTGCTTAATAACATTGCGTTATTTACCCGCTTAGCTAAGCAAAATGGTTTACCCATAATGCCGTCACTTTCGGCTATACAGCCCGTCATTATTGGACACCCGCAAGCATGCGTTGCATTTAGCCAAGCATTAGCACAATTAGGACTTTGGGTGCCTGCTATTCGCACACCTACTGTACCTGCTAATACCGATAGATTGCGAGTTACCTTATCATCTTTACATGCAGAACAAGACATACATGCCTTAGTTGAAGGGATCAGTATTACTTTGCCTAGCATTGAGAAACAGTTTGGGCTCAAGCTTAGCTCAATGGGTAAATCATAGATGGATGCAAGCACTAACAAAGATGATGATATTGCATCGCAAAGTTTGCAAAAAAACTATAAACAAATTCTTGGAGATAGCTTTGGCAAGGCAGCACAGCAATACGATGAGCATTCATTTGTTCAAAAGCAAATTGCTGATTTTGGGCAAATCATATTTACTGAACTGCAAAGTGCTAATGCTTCAAACAAGCATAGCTTTCTTGATATTGGATGCGGTACAGGACATAGTTTTCATCAATTAGGACAAGAGTTTTCTACGCTTGTTGGACTTGATTTATCAAAAGCGATGCTTGACCAAGCTAAATTAAACGCCCAAAACACAGCCGAAAAAAGAATGCAAAAATCGTATTTTTGCCAAGGTGATGCAGAGCATTTACCATTTGCAACTAGTAGTATTGATGCGATTTATTCTTCAATGGCCCTGCAATGGTGTGAGTCACCTGAAGCGGTGATTAATGAAGTATATCGAGTACTTAAACCTAATGGTTATGCAATGCTCGCGCTCTTGTCTGGTGATTCATTTTCTAAGGTGCACAACGCATATGCATCTTCAGGCTACAAAAGCCGCTTAAACTATTTTATTTCCTCACAACAGTGGATTAGTTGTGCCGCGCAGTTGCCTGCTGAAGTGTCTTATCAACAAAAGGTATTTTGTACGCAGCACAAAAATTTGTTGAGTCTTTTACGCTCAGTCAAAAATGTCGGTGCTAACGTTAAGCTGGACAATAAATACAAGCCATCAATTTCAAAGCAAGAGCTAAAGACTATCGAACTAGCCTTGACTCAAGACAGAAGCGATATTAAGAATCAAGGTGAAATATTTGAACTTGATTACCACGTTCTTTTCCTATCAATATCAAAACCCTCAATGAATGGCGAGTTAAGTATTTTATGAAGACATTTTTTATTACTGGAACTGATACCGATGTCGGTAAAACCTTGGTGAGTGAATTAATTTTGCAAAAATTAGGACAACTGGGTATCGATAATTTAGGGCTTAAACCCATCTCGGCAGGATGCCAGAATACACAGCATGGATTAAGAAATGATGATGCATTGGTCTTGCAAGCTGCAAGTTCTATCAGTGTTCCATATGAAATTACTAACCCGATAGCTTTTGAACCGCCCATTGCGCCTCATATTGCAGCGCAATCAACCGGTCAACAAATCACCCTTGAAGCCTTGGCCCAAGATTTACAAAAAGCCCAGCAATTTTCTCCTAGTTGCATGTTAGTTGAGGGAGCAGGTGGGTGGCGGTTACCGCTCAATAATGACGGTTTGTTTTTCTCGGATTATGTAAAGCAACATAAGATGAAGGTTATTTTAGTAGTAGGGATGAGGTTAGGTTGTTTAAATCATGCCTTACTAAGTTATGAAGCAATTACAAATGATGGACTTGAATGTGTGGGATGGATTGCCAATCATGTTGATGAACATATGATGAATTACACAGAAAACAAAATAGCATTGCAGTCATTAATAAATGCACCGTTGTTAGCTGATGTACCATACTTTCCAAATAGAATATCACCAGCCAATGCCGAGCTTAAGATTAGTGCAGAATTTTTAGATATATTCAGTTAAATCATGTTGTTGAGTAATTAACAGCTTTTTATCACTTTCAAAAATAACGCCATCAAGTTCGCCCATTAACTTAAGTTTGTTATCTTGTAATAATAACCCGGTCCCCTCCCGTATACCAATAACGGGGGTTATCGGGTTAATCATGCAAAACTCTGCGATACGTTGGTCTCTTGTTTCACCATGAAAACCTTCAATTTTTTCATCGGTATAATGAGGGTTGATTTGCGCGCTAATAAACCCAAAAGCAGTAAATGAAGGCACATCAATGATGGGCATATCATTAGTGGTTTTAATGCTGGCGCCGCATATGTTTGAGCCAGCGCTCCATCCTATATAAGGCACTTCTTGATTGACTCGATTTACAATGACATCGACTAAATTGTATTGATAGATATGGTGAAGCAAATGAAACGTATTTCCTCCCCCGACCATAATAGCTTTGGCATTGTTTATCGCTTCAATTGGGCTGTGATGTTGGTGAATACCTGTAATCGATAAATGGGGTAAGGCGTTTTGAACATTTTGGGTGTACGCATCCCAACTAATGGTAACCCCTGCATAAGGTATAAATAAGATATCTTTTGTTTGCGCGAGGATGTCATCAATCCAGCTCAATGCGTATTCTAAGTATCCGTGGTTCGTGTATTTAGAACTACTTAACATTAATACTTTCATAAGTTTCCTTTTAAATAATGATGTAAATCAAGCTCATTGCTCAGCCATGAATATAGAATAAACCGACATTATCGTTTTCGTTTTCAATGTTGAAGTTTGGGGTTACTTATGTCTGATAAAGCACTTATTTTGTTACTAAAGATAGTAATGATAGCAGGTTTTTGCCTAATATTGTTGGGGATATATTTTCATTTATATAGTCAAACAATCGGACAGATGGGTGTAAAAGGTATGATAATAAGTGCCTGCTGTGTTGCCATTGGTATGATAATGTCTTTGCCCACTAAGATGTTTTTAACCTTTGTATTGGTAAAGCGAGAAGATGATCTTAAGCGCAAAAACATGCACTTAAAAGGTAGCAAATAATGCATTACATGTAAGATTCTCTTATACTAACGACCTCATTATCGCTGTATTTGCAAGGGACGCACCATCATGCAGTCTTCGTTATCTGTTTTATTTGTTTGTTTAGGCAATATATGTCGCTCACCTACCGCCGAAGCGGTATTTAAAACTAAATCGATTAGCAAAGGGCTCACACTAACAATTGATTCAGCAGGAACCGCGGGTTTTCATATTGGATCAGCTCCCGACAAGCGCTCTTCAAAAGTCGCTGATGCACATGGTTATGATATGTCTAAACTAAAGTGCCGAAAAGTATCAGTGCGTGATTTTAGCGATTTTGACTACATCATAGCCATGGATAAAAGCAATCTAGAAGATTTAATTGCTGAATGCCCAAGTCAGTATCAACATAAAATATCCTTGTTTATGTCATATGCTAATACTAAATACACTGAAGTTCCTGACCCCTATTACGGTGGAAATAAAGGCTTTGAATTAGTATTAAATTTAATAGAACAAGCAAGTGACGGCTTAATAAAAAAATCGAAACCAGCCATCCTTTTATCAAGGCCTAAAAGCGCGTTATGTCTAGTTATTTTGGGCTGTTAATTACGCTATTGATATTGTACTTGTTACCGAATTTATATACGGGTAACTTTGCTCAAGAATGGCATATTTTAGTGACAATAAAGCTACCTATTGCGCTAACTGCGATTATAGTGGGCAGTGGCATTGCCAGCGCATCGGCTGCTTTACAAGTTTGTCTTCGAAATCCGCTCGCAGACCCTGGGATTATTGGGGTATCAAGTGGCGCAAGTTTATGTGCCGCTATTTTTTTAATCGTTTTTAGCAGTTTGGGGTTTTTCCCAACTGAACAGTTATATCGCTATAGTATTTATTTTTTGCCATTGATGTGTTTTGTTGGCGCAAGTTTGAGTGGCTTTCTTATCTATATCGTTGCTAAACGAATTGGCCCTAGTGTTTCAAGTTTTATTCTTGCAGGCATTGCTATCTCTACGGTATTTAGCGCAATGATTGGCTGGCTATATCTGCTTGCTCCAGCGCAAGCACTGCAAAGCCTTACCTTTTGGTTGATGGGGAGTTTACGCTATACAGACTATGCTAGCTTGAGTGTTAGCGGGCTAATAATAATTATCGGACTATATTATTTATACCGCCAATCAGACACTTTGAATAAATTATATTTGGGTGAAAAAGCCGCATTTGCAGCAGGTGTCGATGCCAAACTAGTACAAAAACACATATTTTGGCTAGTTGCCTTGGTCGTCGGGGCGAGTGTATCGATTGCAGGGTCAATTGCCTTTCTTGGTCTATTAGTGCCTCACGCAGTACGTAAATTACACGGATACGATAACAAGCAAGTTATCGCCTTATCCGCTTTACTAGGCGCCTGTATAATATTGGCATGCGCAATTATTAACGAATGGTTTTTTACTACGCAAGTGCCCCTTTCTATGCTCACTGCAAGCTTAGGGGCACCATTTTTTATTTATGTTTTGTTTTCCAAAAAGCCTTAAGGTTTAGCAAATGCTAAGGTAGCTTGCACTGCCATTGCCCACTTATCTAGCAATCGTTGCCTTGTCTTATTTGATAATTCGGGCGTAAACACCCGGTCTTTTTGCTTCAAAGCTTTAATATCCTCTAGAGAACTGTATAGTCCTAGTTGAAGCCCTGCTAAAAAAGCGGCTCCTTGAGCGGTTGATTCCATCATTTTTGGGCGTTGTACATCCACTTGTAAAATATCAGCTAAAAATTGGCACAACCAATCGTTAGCGACCATTCCGCCATCTACCCATACATTAGTTGATGGCATACCATCATTTTTCATCGCATTTAATAGTTCATGTGTTTGATAGCAAACGGCCTCTAGCGCTGCACGTGCAAAATGAGCAGGGCCTGTACCACGTGTCATACCAAATAAACTGGCTCGGGCGTTGGGGTTCCAGTGAGGCGCGCCTAAGCCTGCAAATCCTGGTACTAAAAATACGCCGTGATCATAATCAAGAGACTGCGCTAGGACTTGACTTTGTTTAGCGTGCTCAAGCACGCCAATACCATCTCGAAGCCATTGAATATTTGCACCAGCAGTAAAAATAGCTCCCTCCAAAGCATATGTTGTTTGCCCATTCAAGCGGTATGCGACGGTTGTTAACAATTTATGCTGAGAATCTACTGCTTGTGAGCCTGTATTAAGCAAAGCAAAACATCCTGTCCCATAAGTACTTTTTAGGTCGCCTGCGCAAAAGCAAGATTGACCAATAAGCGCCGCTTGTTGGTCTCCAGCCACGCCAGAAATCGGTAGACAATATCCCAATACATCTTGTGCACTTGTGCCAAAATCTGCGGCACAATCTAATACTTCTGGCAGTATACTTTTGGGGATATTGAAAAGGGATAAGAGTTCTTCATCCCATTGTTGTGTATGAATGTTAAATAAATTTGTTCTACTGGCATTTGTCGCGTCGGTAACATGTGATTTTCCGTTGGTGAGCCGCCATATCAAAAAGGTATCCACTGTTCCAAATGCTAACTTTCCTTTGCTTGCTAAATGCCTAGCCCCGTCGACTTCATCAAGTATCCATTTAATTTTGCTCGCAGAGAAATAGGGGTCAAGCAACAAGCCTGTTTTGGATTTCACCATATCTTGAGCATCGATAATGCTATTACAATAATTTGCCGTTCGGCCATCTTGCCAGACAATGGCAGGATAAATAGCTTTGCCAGTTTCACGGTTCCAGACTAACGTTGTTTCACGTTGATTAGTAATACCAATGCATTTTGTCTCAATGCCTTTATCAGCGGCTTCTTTTAAAGCTGTTTTGCATGTATCTAGTGTGCTTGCCCAAATTTCTTCTGGGTCATGTTCAACCCAACCATTGGCAGGGTAGTGCTGAGCGAACTCCAGTTGTGCAACACTCTTTTGTTTACCATCAAGCGAAAAAACAATCGCACGACTTGACGTTGTGCCTTGATCAATTGATAAAATGCCGACATTTTCCATACATGTTCTCTTTATTATAAGCGTGGTACTACGCGCGAGTTTTTGTTTATTAACAATACTGTACCACTGTTTTACCCCAACGATAAAGTCCAAGAAGTATAGACAAAATACACTTACAGCAAGGTAGTTTGATGATACGATGCTCAGTATTCACCAGACTATTTGATAATGATCCCAATTTCTCTGCAATGGCGACGATAAACCTTATAAATACCACTGTTACGCATCGTTTATGTGATCTTAATCTAATGATTAAGTCGGGTGAGCAATGGCACTTGCTTGGTGAAAATGGTGCAGGTAAGTCATCGTTATTGGAATGTATTGCTGGTATTGTGCCGTGTGATAAAGGAAAAGTACTGATTAATAGTGTTGATCTTAGTGCTATTTCACCTGCGAATTTAGCCATAAATAGAGCCTACTTATCGCAAGACCATGACTGTGATTTTAAGGTCACTGTAGCGCAGTTACTTACCTTTTTTACTGGTAGTAAACAGGTACCAGAATTACTTGAGAAAAGCCTTCATATTGAACAACTAAAATCAAAGCCTTTGTTGTCATTATCTGGTGGGCAACAACAACGGTTTTATATTGCCAAGAGTCTATTAAACATTTGGCCTAGCATTTTAAAAGGGGAAGCGTTAATACTGCTAGATGAACCTGCACAACAGCTTGATGTAAAATACCAAAGCGCATTATTTGCTTTGCTTGATGTGTTTACTCAAAAAGGTAATTTAGTGATAATAAGCACCCATGATGTTAACCACAGCCTTCAGCACGCAAGTCATGTAGCGCTTATGCATAAAGGTGAACTTGTTTTTTCAGGTGATAAAGAAGATACCTTGCTGCCCAGCCGATTAACACATATTTTTCAACATGGCTTTCGCTTAATACATGATTCCAACTGTGATAAAAAATACCTTATAAATGATAGTTCTTCCCTTATCTAAGGGCCATTATATGGTATTCTTGCATGATTATTAATGAAGTATTAGCCAAAGAAATCTAAAAAAGGAATATTCGTGAGTCAGTGGAGTATCGATAGTTGGCGCAATAAGCCAATTTTGCAACAACCAAATTACCAAAATCAAGCCTTATTAAGCGATGTCGAAGCTAAGCTTGCTAGTTATCCACCGCTTGTTTTTGCTGAAGAAACACGTCAGTTGTATAAGCAACTAGGCGATGTATCTCAGGGGAAAGGCTTTTTGTTGCAAGGGGGTGACTGTGCAGAGTCATTTAATGAATTTAATGCCCCTAAGATTCGCGATACGTTTAAAGTAATTTTGCAGATGGCTATTGTGATGACTTTTGCTGGCCGATGCCCGGTAACTAAAGTCGCGCGTATGGCTGGACAATACGCAAAACCTCGATCTTCCGATCTGGAAACAATAAATGGAGTGTCTTTGCCAAGCTATCGCGGTGATATTATTAATAGCTTTGAGTTCACACCACAAGCACGTGAGCCAAATCCTGAAAGGTTGCTTGAAGCTTATCATCGCAGCGCATCTACCCTAAACCTATTGCGCGCCTTCGCTCAAGGTGGTTTAGCGGATTTACATCAAGTGAATCGCTGGAACATGGCGTTTCTTGAAAACAATCCGCTAAAAGAACGATATCAAGACATTGCAAAACGCATCGAAGACACTTTAGCGTTTATGAATGTGATTGGTATCAACAGCGGTAATACTAGTGCCTTACACGAAACCAATCTGTTCACGTCCCATGAAGCATTGTTACTTAATTATGAACAGGCTTTGACTAGGATTGATACCCTTACTGATAAACCCTACAACTGTTCCGCCCACATGTTATGGATTGGTGAACGGACACGTCAACTCGACCATGCACATGTTGAGTTTTTCCGTGGTATTAATAACCCTATCGGTGTAAAAATTGGGCCTGAGTATGCAAGAAGATGATTTAATTCGTTTAATTGATGCTTTAAGCCCTGACAATACGCCTTAGTAGGCTCACCCTTATTACCAGAATGGGTGCGAATGTATTGAGCGATAAATTGCCCAATTTGCTCAAAAGAGTAAAGGCAGAAGGTCGTAATGTGGTATGGAGCTCTGATCCTATGCATGGTAATACAATAAAAGCATCAAGCGGTTATAAAACACGTAATTTCGATGCGATTTTAAGTGAAATAAAGCAATTTTTCCAAGCGCATCAAGCTGAAGGAACTCATGCGGGCGGCATTCATTTAGAAATGACGGGTCAACATGTAACTGAATGCACCGGTGGTGCTTATGAAATAAGCGATGACGATCTTGCTCAAGCGTATCAAACGCAGTGCGATCCTCGACTAAATGCAGATCAGGTCCTAGAAATGGCGTTTTTGGTGGCTGATCATCTTAAAAAATAAACGTAATAATTAAGACTTAAGTGTTTCGTCGATAATTAATGGCGCAAGGATTTTTTCAAGCCCATTAAGTTTAATCTCATACAACAAAGCAAGTTGCTGGCCCAATTTTCCATTAGGCCAGCCTTTTTTGTGGAACCAAACAAGGTAAGGCTCTGGTAAATGTAATAGTTTTAGTCCTTTATACTTCCCAAAAGGCATTTTTGTATTGAGCGTATCGACAAGATATCGCTGGTCAATATCAAGTACATCAAAATCGATATCTTGAGCAATAGGGGCTTTTGCATGAGTTGTCTGCTTAAGCTTGTCTGTCATTAGTATTTTGCCTTTCTTGCTGCGCTAACCATAACTTTGCATACAAACCGTTTTTGCTCAACAGTTCGTTGTGAGTGCCTTGTTCTGCGATTTTACCATCCTGCATAACAATAATGTTGTCTGCGTCCATAATGGTCGATAAACGATGCGCAACCACAAAGCTTGTATGGTTTTTGGCTATGTTTTCTAATGCTCTAAGAATAGCTTGTTCAGATTGCGAGTCTAATGAAGAAGTGGCTTCATCAAATATCATAATGGGTGGATTTTTTAGAATCGCCCGTGCAATCGCCACGCGCTGCTTTTCACCGCCTGATAACTTGAGTCCACGCTCGCCTACTTGCGTATCGCCTTTGTCCGGTAAGCGCTCAACAAAGTCTTTAAGATGAGCAAGCTCTATGGCCCTGTCAATGTCGGATTTACTTGCATCTGGACGACCATATTTTATATTCTCGTATAAGGTGTCATTAAATAACACCGTATCTTGAGGAACGATCCCAATCATTTGCCTTAATGATGCCTGAGTGACCGTCGATATGTCTTGTCCATCAATTTTAATGCTACCACTAGTTGGGTCATAAAAACGAAAAAGTAGTTTAACCAAGGTTGATTTGCCTGCGCCACTTTCCCCTACTACTGCGACCTTTGTCCCCGGCTGAATAACAAAACTTAGGTTTTCAATAATTGAGCGTTGAGGATGATAAGAAAAGCTCATGTTTTCAAAGGTGATTTCGCCCCTAGAAAGGACTAGAGGTTTAGCCGTAGCTACATCATTAATTTGGGGAGGTTTTTCTAATAAAGTGAAGAGGTTCTCGATATTGGTTAAAGAGCCTCTAATTTCACGATAGACAAACCCTAAAAAATTTAGCGGCATAAAAATCTGCATTGTAAATGCATTTACCAATACAAAGTCACCTATGGTCATATTCCCATTGGCAACCTCAAGTGCAGCCAACGCTAACATGCTTGTCATGGCAATGGCGATAATTAAGGCTTGACCACCGTTTAATGCAAATAATGACAAACGATTTTTCCGCCTCGCTTGTTCCCAATTAGCCAGCCCAAGGTCATAGCGCTTTGCTTCATATTCTTCATTGTTAAAATATTTAACGGTTTCAAAATTCAACAAGCTATCGACAGCACGGGTGGTCGATTGATTATCAGCTTGATTAAGTTCTTTGACATATTTTGTGCGCCAATCGGTGGCCTTCACAGAAAAAGTCACATAAGTGATAACGGAAATAATGATAACTAGCGCGAAAGTAAAGCCATAATTGAATAACAAAATACCCACAACCATGAATATTTCTAACAACGTAGGGCCAATGTTAAACACCATGAAGCGCATTAAAAAACTAATTCCACTGGTGCCGCGCTCTATATCTCTTGATAAGCCACCAGTTTGCCTTGATACATGAAAATCTAAATCAAGGCGATGTAAATGATTAAATACTTTTAGTCCAACTCTGCGCATCGCTCTTTCAGTAACACGTCCAAACAAGGTGTCTCTAATCTCGCCAAATAATACATTAGCAAGCCGTAACGCACCGTAGGCAATTATAAGGCTAATGATTACGGCCAACAGTCCTTCTAGTTGACTGTCTAAATTAAGGTTGTCAACGATATGCTTGAGCACAAATGGTAGACTTACACTGGCAATCTTTGCACCAACAAGACAAGCAATGGCTAAAAATACTCTTTGTTTATATTCAGCTAAAAATGGCCATAGCTTTTTAAAAATCCGCCAATTTAACGAGGTATCTTCATTTTCGGGAAATCGAGAAGAGCGCAAATTAAGAGTCCTATTTGAGTAGTTACATTTTGGTGAAAGAAACCAACCGAGCAAACACGATATTGGGGCTAACAAGGTGTTTTACAAATGTTTATGCAAAACCCTATTATAATGCAATACTTAACCAACATGTTGAATTGATTTGATTCTTATAAGGCGACACTAAATGTCAATGTTCAAGCTCTTTAGTTGCTTTACAGCGATGATTACCTTAATGGCTATTAATAGCACCTATAGCAACGCACAAGTTGCAAGCTCATTGGGCCCCGATGCTGAAATGTCATTGTCGCAACAAACGGTTGTTGCTTTTGGTTCTTGTGCTAGAGAATACCAAGCACAGCCTATTTGGCGAGATATTTCAAGGCATAAGCCAGACGCATTTTTCTTTATTGGTGATAACCAGTATGCCGATAATCAATGGATTGATGGGAAGCGAGTGTATGGGCCGGTAACAGATCCCAAGCGCTTTAAGCAAGCATACGACGATGTTGCCAACATTCATGGATTTGCAGATTTTAGGCGTCAAGTGCCACTTCTTATGGGAACGTGGGATGATCACGACTATGGTGCTAATGACGCGGGTAAGGAATTTGCATTAAAAGCACAAAGTCAAACCGCATTTTTAGATTTCTTTGGTTTTCCTGCACAACATCCTGTTCGACAACAAGACGGTATCTACCACTCAAGAATCATTCAAGACAATGGTAAGAAATTACAAATTATCATGTTAGATACACGATACCATCGAGACGAGCTCGTGAAAAACCCACAAGGTCGCCCTTCGGGCAAAGGCCCCTATATCATGCAAAATGATGCATCAAAGTCAATGTTAGGAGACGCACAGTGGAATTGGTTAGCGCAAGAATTCAAAAAGGACGCTGATTTACGCTTAGTAATAAGCTCTATCCAAGTGGTTGCTTACGAGCATGCTTGGGAAAGCTGGGGGATCATGCCCAAACAGCGACAAGCACTATATGATCTTATTACACAAACACAGGCTAATGGTGTCGTCTTTTTAAGTGGTGATAGGCATTTAATGGAAATATCAGTCGACACCGGACAATTAGGAAGCAGCGTACCTTATCCTATGTGGGATTTCACCTCTAGTGGAATGACGCAGAGTTATTCAAAGGTAACAGAGTCAAATAGCTTTAGGGTAGGTGATGTAGCTCGAGAAACAAATTATGGCATTGTGACAATTGAATGGGGCAAAAAAAACATGCTCGATACGCTAATCACCTTCTCTGCACATGGCAGACAACAGCGTTTACTGAATCAACATGTTATTCGTTTAGCTGACTTACAGATATAAAATGACACAAATTACTATTCTTGATGGCGGCATGGGCCAAGAGTTATTAGCAAGAAGCTCTCGACCAATTACTCCCTTGTGGTCTGCTGACGTTATGCTTAATGAGCCGCACCTTATGTGAGTCAATTGCATCTAGATTTTATCAAAAGTGGTGCTCAAATTATCACGCTCAATACTTATACCGCCACCCCCGATAGATTAGCCCGCGAAAATCAGCTAGAGATATTGCCAATTTTGCATCAAAAAGCAATGGATGCTGCGCGACAAGCAATAGAGAAAAGCGAAGTTAGTCAAACAAGAATTGCGGCGTGTTTACCCCCATTGATCGCCAGTTATCAACCTGAAGTGTCGTTACCTTTTGATGAAGCACTTATTAATTATCGAAAGCTAGTGGCGCTGCAAGACCCCGCTAGTGATTTGTTTTTGTGTGAAACCATGGCCTCTATTGATGAAGCTCGCGCAGCATGTATTGCTGGCAAAGAAAGTGGCAAGCCCGTATGGGTTGCGTTAACGGTTAGTGATACTCAATACGGGTTGTTACGCAGTGGTGAGCGAGTTAATGAAGCCGCTAAAGCGGTTGCTGAGCTTAACGCAGATGCAATTTTACTTAATTGTAGCCAACCTGAAGCAATTGGACACTCACTAGCCAATATTACGGGCTATGGACCGATGTCGGGCGCATATGCAAATGGATTTGTGTCAGTAGCAGCGCTGCATCCAGGCGGAACAGTTGAGCAACTTCAAAGCAGGCAAGATTTAGAGCCTCAGCAGTATGCTAAACATGCCCTTAAGTGGGCAAATGATGGGGCAACAATTTTAGGGGGCTGTTGCGAGATTGGCCCCCGTCACATTAAGGCTATGTGTGAAACACTCACATCAGAAGGTTTCAAACTAGCAAAGTATTAAGCATTGTTAAGTTCGTTTTCGATTGTTTTATGCTTTTTTATTTTGGCACATAGACATTGTTCGACGGTCTTTCGACCTAGTAAAGCAACTGGTGCGTATGGGCTGCGTCGTTTAAGTGTTTTTCTAAGTACTTTTCTAAAATTCATATTTACCTCTTTGTATGAAGCGATCTTAGTGTCTCTACACGCCTTTATAGTAACATGACTGTCATAAAAGTGTAACAAAACTGTCATATTGGGCTGTGAACCATAATAAATACGCTATTACTTATTCAATTTGCTAATAAAATAACAGCACGTAAACACCTCACTAGTAATTTGCGTGTGGTAAAGTAAACATTGGTCAACCTATAGGAATACCATTATGACTGCCGGATGTGATTCGCCTGGACTTTTGCCAATCGAGCACGCGCTCGGTAACATTATTGAGCAAATACAGCCTATAACAGATACGCAGACGTGTGCTTTATGTGATGCTCTAGATAGGGTACTGGCTCAGGATATTGTTTCGCCGATAAACGTGCCAGCGTACGATAATTCGGCCATGGATGGATATGCGTTTGCTTTTGCTGATTTAGCCAAAAGCAAAATACTAAATAAGGTAGGCTTAAGTCTTGCTGGTAATGCTTATTTAGGCAAGCTCTCGCAGGGTACTTGCGTACAAATTATGACAGGGGCGCAACTGCCTAGTGGCGCTGATACTGTTATTATGCAGGAATCAGTCGCGCTTGATGGGAATGAAGTTACACTGTTGAGCAATATTAACAAAGGCGCAAATATCCGGCCAGTTGGAGGCGATATTGCAAAGGGTCATGTCGTTTTAAAAAAGGGGCATCGCTTAAGTCCAATTGATATTGGATTAATTGCTTCTTTAGGCCTTGCTACCGTGATGGTTTACCGAAAACCTAAAGTTGCGGTCTTTTCAACCGGAGATGAACTGCTTTGTGCTGGAGAACATCCACGTGCAGATAGAATTTTTGATAGCAACAGACCCATGCTGTGTGCGATGTTGTCAAAGTGGAATATTGATGTCTTAGATTTAGGCTTAATAAACGATGACAAACTTCAAATTAGAAAAGCGTTTGAACAAGCTGATGACTTTGCAGATGTCGTTATAAGCAGCGGTGGCGTGTCAGTGGGAGAGGCCGATTACACCAAAGAAGTGTTAAGCGAGTATGGTGATATCGTATTTTGGAAACTAGCGATTAAACCGGGTAAGCCTTTAGCGTTTGGCCAACTTCCCTCAAGTATTTTTTTTGGTTTGCCTTAGTAACCCTGTCTCAGCGGCGGTTACCTTTGATCAAATCGTCAGTCCCGCATTAGATATGGTATCTGGTGCAACGCTGAGTCAACCAATGCTTATTCGAGCAAAAGCCTGCAGTGTTTTTAAGAAAAGGCCTTAGCAGAACAGATTATCAACGAGTAGATTTGTTTTTAGATAGTCATGGCGAAGCATGCGTAAAAGCCGTGGTCAATCAGAGCTCTGGTGTACTGTCTGGATTTAGCAAAAGTAATTGCTATGCAGTGCTTGAACAAGAAAGAGCAAACATAGAGATCGGTGAGTTTGTAAATGTTGCGCTTTTTAGTCGTAATATTAAATAAAGGTGATTAAACAAATAATGGCAAGTAACGTAATTACGCCACAAGATGCCCTGCGCTATAATCGTCAGATATCATTGCAAGGCTTTGATTTAGATAGACAAGAACAATTAATGAGCAGCCGTGTTTTACTTATTGGTTTGGGCGGTTTAGGGTGCAGCGCCGCTCAATTCTTAACAGCTTCAGGCTGCGGTACGATCACTTTAGTTGATGATGATTCGGTTGAGCTTACCAATTTACAGCGTCAAATATTGCATTTTGAAAACGCGATAGGTCAAAAAAAGGTCGAATCAGCAAAAGCGGCGCTTTCACAAATAAATTCTCAAGTTTCAATACAGGCGCTAGTTGAGCGTGTTGATTTTCCATTAATGTCTCAGCTGATTTTACAGCATGATATCGTGCTTGATTGCAGTGATAATCTTGCAACTCGCAATATGATCAACCAAGCCTGCTTTAAGCATAATACACCTTTGGTTTCGGGGGCGGCAATTAGAATGGAAGGGCAATTGTTTAACGCGATCCCATCACAAAATACGGCATGCTATAACTGCTTTAATATCTCCATATCAGAACAGACTTTAAGTTGCTCGGAAGCGGGTGTTATGTCACCAATCGTAGGGGTAATAGGCGCTAGCCAAGCATTAGAAGCAATTAAGATACTTACTGATTTTGGTGAGCCTGCTATTAATAAACTGCTATTGTATGATGCAATGACGTCAAGTTGGCAGACATTTAATATTCAAAAACGTGCAGACTGTAATGTGTGTGGCAATGTTTAAGCGCTAAAAAGTGGGCAAAAGAGACAACAATACACCGACTTTCACAAGTATTATTAAAAGGCTGAATAAAATTAGTAACAATCCAGGCATATTTGCACTTTTTATCAAGCCTTGTCGTTGACCAAAGCGGCTCATCATGCCGGGTATAGTAAAAAAGCTAAAAGCAACGAATAAACCAGCAAAGCTTATCGCGTAGACAAACCCATAGGGAAGAAAAAGGCTTGCACAAAGCGGCGGAGCAAAACAGCATGTCAGTGTTGTCAATTTGTGTGAAGTAGAGTTGGTAAGTGCAAGTTTGTCTTGTATAAAGTGAAACAAACCCAAGCTTACGCCAATAAAAGAGCTAGTAATCGCAAAGTGAGACAATAAGGTAGTCCACTTTTGAATTGATGGACTCACACCGTTATCGACGAGCGAATCAATAAGTGCAGAGATATTAGATCCGCGAGAAATAATTGTACTAAAATCGCCTCGTCCTGCAGTGCCATGCGTTACCAAAAGCCAGACTACATAAATTAACAAGGTGATAAAAGTGCCAATAAATACCGATTGAAATACGTGCTTTGGCGAGCGTGGGTAATGGCGAACGAGCGTTGGAATAAGCCCACCACAAGCAAAAGCTGTCAGATAAGCGGGTAATGCGGCGGGTAAATAGTGTAAGGTGTTTTGAGCGTTGCTAAACTCATTAAGATCAATATTTGGTGTTATACCGGCAATGATAAAAATAAAAGCAATCGCCATGATCATTATTAGAAATGAAGTTATTCGACTTACCACTGAAGTGCCAACAAATACGAGTAAAGCGATAATGGCAGTAAATAATAGACTTAGCACAGGGTTATATTTTTGTGGTAGCGCTTAACCTAAAGGCTGAAGACTATAATTGATAATATTGGCGCCTGCAGTGATGTATGCATACATCAAAATCATCATGATAAATACAATGCTAATATTATTAAATATGGCCCATTTTTGACCCAATGAGTGCGTTACCAAAGAGTCAAAGCTACTTTCAACCGTGATGTCATAGCGAGGGTCATCTACAAGTGCAAAATGGATTTTATTTAGTAAGGCCGCAGAAAGTAGGGTGACACCCCAAATGAGAATAAGACCAAAAATTGCCCAAAAAGTCCATGCACCGGCAGACACCATGGGAAGAGCAAACATGCCAGCTCCGATTGCTCCACCAGCAACTAACACAATACCATGCCATAGGGGTTTATTGGTCAATATGTTATTCGATATCTAACAGTTCGACTTCAAACACTAACGTGGAGCCCGGTTCAATAATTCCTGCAGAATTATTGCCATAGGCAAGCTCTGCAGGAATATAAAACCTAAATTTGTCTCCAACTACCATTAATTGAAGACCTTCTGTCCATCCTTTAATAACGCGATTTAACGGAAAACTTATTGGCCCGCCTCTTTCAACAGAGCTATCAAATACTGTGCCGTCAATTAATGTTCCGTGATAATGAACTTTCACAACAGATGACGCAATTGGGTGAGTTGTACCTGTGCCTTTATTTAATATCGTATATTGTAAACCTGAGTCAGTTTCGATTACGCCATCTTGACCTTTGTTATCTGATAAGAATTGGTTTCCTAACGCGATATTTGCGCTTGCTGCTTTTTTGTCGCTAGCACTCTTTAGAAAGAAAAAATGATTAGCGCAGCTATTGCGACGATGATGATGTACTTCATTACATGTCCAGGTTAGTACTCTTATACCAAGTTAAACATATAAAGCCTGAATACAAAAGTACAGTGCTCCAATTAAGCTGGATAAGCAATGAAGTATATACTTAGTGTCAAAAACGATTGTTCCATCACGAGCAGACTTGCTACAAGCAAAGAAACGCCTAGCTCTTGTCTTTCTTGCTAATCTTATCGCGGTTTTTTAGCAATTTATTTGTTGTAAGAAACTAGACCTTGTAACTTGCTAGCTGATCTTGCGTGATAGCTATTTGCCTAGCGATATCGTCGCAAAGTTGTTTCATTTCATCAGCACTCATTTGATTTTCACTGCTTACTTTATTAACAGTTTCTATCCCTTCCTTTATGACAACCGTGACTTGTTTTTGTTTGCTTGCCATAGTCGCTGTCTCTTCATTTAGATCTCGAATACTATCCACAGAAGCCAGAGCTTGCCTTAGCGCATCGCTTGTTTTACTTGTTGATTCAGCAGTAGATGAGGCGGCATTTTGGCTATCAGCCATGGATTTTGACGCCTCCAAGCTACCCGATTGCAAACGTTCAATCATTGTGCGAATTTCTTCTGTAGAACTTTGAGTTCGGCTAGCTAGTGAGCGAACTTCATCAGCAACGACTGCGAACCCTCGACCTTGTTCACCTGCTCTAGCTGCTTCAATTGCAGCATTTAATGCAAGTAAGTTTGTTTGTTCTGCGATATTACGAATTACATCCATAACGCCACTAATATCGTCACTTGATTTTGCTAAATCTTCAATTACCCGAACTGAGTTTTCTGTGTTTTGGGTTTGTAGTTTGATATCTTCAATAGTAGAGTCCAAGGTGCTTACTGAAATCTCGGTATCTTGACTTGCGCTTTGTGCAGCATCACGAGCATTTAAACTGTTTTCTTCCACTGTGTTTGCCTGCGACTCTAACTCGTATGCAGATGCAGCAATATTTTCAACTTGAAGATTTAGCTCACTAATTTTCTGCTGCGTTTGCGATGCTATTAATGTCAGTGAATCACTGGTGTCAGTCATATTCTGTGACGTGTTTTTTACGTCAATAATGGTATTTTGAACTTTTGTAATCAGTCTATTTAAACCCAAAGCCATTTGACCAAATTCGTCAGATTCACTCTCATCAAATTTGATAGATAAGTCCCCATCACCCTGGGCAATATTTTGAATACTATCGATGTATCTTTGCATGCGTTTGCCAATGATGGTTTTAATTAAAACAACCAGTACCAGTATTACAATCACACCAGCAACTACCTGTGTAAAGATTGACGCGAAAACTGCTTTGGTGATAATACCGCTTATTTCTTTTTCACTTGCGGCCATAATAAGCGTGTAGCCCCACGCATCGAATGACACCCGCGTGATTTGCCATGACGCTTGATCTGCTATTGCGGCTAAAACATCTGCCTCGCTGACGGAATCAGAGTGAACGCGGATATTGTCTTTCCCATCTAAAAGTGCGACAAACCCTGTTTCTAAGATCTTAGCTTGTTTGATAGACTCGCTGACCACATCAAGGTCTGCTGAGTATCCGACATACCATATTCCAACCGTTTCTGAAGCACTATTTTTCATGGGGGCATATCCAGTTAAAAACGGATTACCTAATATATCGACTTGTCCATAATAGGCCTGCCCGTTGTTTATCAGTTTAATTGCTTTTCCAGTAGGGGATAATTTGGTGCCAATCGCGCGTTTGCCATCTTTGATGACGTTAGTAGCGATCCGTATATAATCGCTCCCAGTTTTACTAAATATAGTGGCGGTTCCATCCATTATTTCAGTTAATCCGTCTACTAACTGAAAATCATTTCCCTGCGCTGATGCACCCAATAAAATATCGTTTGCAACAACACCATTTACCGTGGTTGTGCCACTTTGGGAGACATTGCCCAGCTCAGCCCCCATTTTTTTCAGAAGACGCATGGAGTTTTGAACGCGCTCAGCCATAATTTTATCAGTGGTCGACAACACATCAATGATTTGCTCAGAGCGATTGCGAATTTCCGCATTGACTGTTTGTTCTGTTTCGTTAATTGCGTTGTAAGCACTTAGTGAAGCTGACAAAATCACAAAAATTGCAATAACAGCTGACATTGAAACAATAAACTTTCTCTGGATGTTCATATAAATTCGCCTTGCCTTGATGGGAATCAACCTTCTACAAGGTTTCTATCGGCCAATTTATACTATGATTAAATTTTATTCATAAAACATCTACAGCACAGGCACAAGGTTTCATGTTGAAACATTTTCTGAGTGATGAAAAATTATGTAATAGACAATGGGACAGAAGGTGGTGGACGCTACTGGGCTTGAACCAGTGACCCCCGCCTTGTAAGGGCGGTGCTCTCCCAACTGAGCTAAGCGTCCATCTATTTGGAACTGATGACAAAAAAATTGGTGGACGCTACTGGGCTTGAACCAGTGACCCCCGCCTTGTAAGGGCGGTGCTCTCCCAACTGAGCTAAGCGTCCGTAATTTTTGAGCTTTGATTAAACAACTTACTAGTCTGCAGGTGTATTCAATCAAGTGGCGGGTATTATAGAGTTGCCTTTTCAAGTGTCAACATCATTTTAGTAAAAATGCGCTAATTGCATAAAAATAAGTCGATTTTATGCATCAACGAAACAGTGTGTAAAAAAATACTTCAATGCATCGTAAAATTAGACAATTTAAGCGTTGGGAAACTTTTGATCCAGCTAACAACGCGGTAGAATGCCGTGCTTTTTATTATTTAGGAAAAACAATGTCTGTAGTTACTCGATTTGCGCCAAGTCCAACTGGTTATTTGCATGTTGGTGGCGCTCGCACAGCGCTTTATTCGTGGTTGTTTGCTAAAAGCCAAGGCGGCAAGTTTGTATTGCGTATTGAAGATACCGATATTGAGCGCTCTACTGAACAAGCCAAGCAGGCAATTTTAGATGGGATGTCGTGGTTAGGATTAGAGCACGATGAAGGCCCTTTCTATCAAACTCAGCGATTTGAAAGATATAACCAACTAATTGATCAGTTATTAGCTGAGGGTAAAGCATATAAATGTTTTATGAGCGCAGATGAACTTGATAAAATTCGTGAAGAACAAGAGCTAAACGGTGAAAAACCACGTTATCCAGGCACATGGCGAGATAGAAGCGATCATCCAGCCGATACGCCATATGTAATAAGGTTTAAAAATCCTTTGGAAGGCAATGTCAGCTTTGATGATGAGGTAAGAGGTACCATTACGATCGCCAATCGTGAATTAGACGACCTAATCATTCGACGCAGTGATGGTGCACCAACTTACAATTTCTGTGTGGTGGTTGATGATTGGGATATGGGGATAACACATGTCGTTAGAGGCGAAGATCATATCAATAATACGCCTCGTCAAATTAACATACTTCAAGCACTAAACGCGCCTATTCCACAATATGCCCATGTATCTATGATTTTAGGTGACGATGGTAAGAAGTTATCTAAACGTCATGGCGCGGTGAGCGTCATGCAATATCGAGATGAAGGTTACTTACCTCAAGCGGTGTTAAATTATTTAGTGAGATTGGGTTGGTCTCATGGCGACCAAGAAGTGTTTTCATTAGATGAAATGATTAAGCTATTTAGTCTGAAAAATATCAGTAAGTCAGCAAGTGCATTTAATACAGAAAAGCTTATATGGTTAAACCAACATTATATCAAAACATTACCAAAGGAAGAGCTTGCCCAGCATGCGAAATGGCATTTTGAGCAAGCATCAATTGATATAAGTAAAGGGCCAGAGCTTTCTGCGCTTATTGAAGTTCAAGCTGATAGAATCGATAATTTGTCTCAATTGGCGCAAGTTAGTCGCTATTTTTATGAAGAGTTTGAAGAGTTTGATGCAAATGCCGCTAAAAAGCATTTACGTCCAGTGGTTAAAGAGAATTTATTGCATGTTCAAAAGAAGTTAGCGTCAATCAGTCAATGGACGCCAGAAAGCATACAACAGGCAATTAATGAAACGGCAAGCGAGCTTGAAGTTGGCATGGGAAAAGTAGGGATGCCATTAAGGGTTGCTGTGACAGGCTCAGGGAATTCCCCTTCCTTAGATGTCACTTTGCATTTACTAGATAAAGCACAAGTTGTACGAAGAATAGACAAGGCTGTTCAATTCATCAGCAATCGTGAAAATTCTTAAAAAAAGCGTTGACATAATTGGCTGTGATGCCTAGAATGCGCCCCGCTGTTAACGAACTGACTTAGTAACTAGGTTGGGGTGTATAACGGCTTGTTCCAGCGATATGCGGGGCCATAGCTCAGCTGGGAGAGCGCTTGCATGGCATGCAAGAGGTCGGCGGTTCGATCCCGCCTTAGCTCCACCAAGGACATAATGTGTCCCCTTCGTCTAGAGGCCTAGGACACCGCCCTTTCACGGCGGTAACAGGGGTTCGAATCCCCTAGGGGACGCCATTTTTGCTTGTTGAAAAGGTAAAACTTTGAAATAATCAAATTGTCGTCAAGCTTAATTTACACTAGGCAGTAAGTTAAGCGATTCATCACGTAGGCCGTGGTGATAACAAAATATGCGTACCATGACAAAGCATTAAACAGTTTTGTCCCCTTCGTCTAGAGGCCTAGGACACCGCCCTTTCACGGCGGTAACAGGGGTTCGAATCCCCTAGGGGACGCCATATTGACAAAAAAACCAGCTTTTGCTGGTTTTTTTGTGTCTATTTTACAAGCATACAGTCGCGCTTTACTTGTTTTTAGCCGCGTTTCTCATTATTCTGACTTCCGGTTTTTTATAAGGCACTGTCACGCTCGTGTCAGACAGGCCTTGTCAGTAGTATTTGTGAGGGTATACCTTGGGTAAAATTAGGCTAATGAGCTTTGGCATTGCTTGCTTAACAACATTTGCAAGCTTTGGTGTCATATCCTCTGCAAACGCGGAAAGCATTGATGAATTCATTGAACGGACGTTTACCCCCGTTTTCGATTGCCCAGATTCGGCATATTTACCCTTCATAAATGAATACCTTGAACGCAGTGATTTAACTGAAAAACAACGCTATGAGTTAATTACGCGTAAAACTCACTCTATGATATGTAGCCGCGAATATGAAAAATCTAAAGACATCGTCTACCCACTAGTAGAGGATAAAAAGGCACAACGAACCCAAGGCTATTATGTAGCGGCACTTTATCAAAAAGCTTTTTTACACGATGTATTTGATGAAGCAGATAAAGCATGCGAATACTATTTGTTATCAAGTGATCAATCAAAAGATAAATTTACCGACATCTTCACCAGTGCAAGACTCAATTACACAATAAGCTGCATAAAACAGGATGATCCCAATAAACTAACTAGCATATACGAGTTACTAGAAACAGTAACTGCAAGTGGAAATGACAAAGCTAAAGCACATGCACATAATGCAATAGGACTATTTTTTAGCGGAATGCAGCAGTTTGCGTTGGCCGCTAGTCAATACGAACAAGCACTTCAAATTGCTCGAAGAACATACTCTGATGAGCATTTGTTAGGGGTATTGCGTAACGCCATTACAACCAATAAAAATGCCAACAGACTGGATGAAGCATTGATGTATCTTGATGAATATATTGAGGTGAATACAAGAGTTAATACCTTTCAAACTAATTTTTTGCAATATATAACGCAAGCCGAGATTTATGCTGAAATTTTAGATATTGAAGGTTTACGCAAAGCGATGAAGGATTGGGGGAAATTAAGACAAATGTTAGGTCTGATATTTACGATGGACTTTATCATTATTATTCAGCACGACTTTGTTTTTTCGAACAAGACATACCTTGTTTGATTACGTTTTTAGATGCACAAGAAGGAGCTTCAGAGCAATATAAAAGCGTCATGGCTAGATCATTACTGTATCATCGTTTTTTAGTCAATGCGTATGTACTGACAGGGCATGATTCAGCTAAGCTACAGGCCGCATTTGATGTTTATAATAAGCAGGTTGAGATAATTAGGTTTGAAGTCGGTAACTCTGATTACTCGTACGCAACCGCTAATCTCCAGCAAAAAATCATTAATTTAGAAACAGAGATTCAAGGTCAAAAAAGACAAAAGCTATTTGGTGTTTTTCTTGTGCTTGGCGCACTTGCTTTATTGCTTCTACCACTTGTCTTTTATGCGCTTCATAGAAGACGCCAAGCCAAAAGAATCGACCCCATTACGCAGTTGACCAATGCCAGTACCACTGTTAGTGCTATTGAGAAAATGCCAGCACCTGAGAAACCAAAAGTTAATGCGATTGCATTATTTGATATTGCTAACTTTGTAGAGCTTAATCAGAAACTAGGCACACCTAATGGTGATTTAGTGCTTCAACGAATCGCACAAGCACTCAAAAACATTACAAGAGGATCCGACGTGATTGGTCGTTTTGGTCCAGAACAGTTTATTGTTGGCTTAAATAATATTGAAGAAGAAGCAGCTCAGGCCTTTTTTGAAAGAATGAAAGAAGCATTGACGAATACTTTTAATCAGGAATTTACGACAAAAGATGCGTCGGTAGAAAGTATTGAAGTAGCATCGGCAATGAGCATTTACTTCAGTGTTGAAGCATTTTCTGACATCGACGAAGTATTAAACAACATGTTGCTGTCTTTAAGTATTCAATCTAAGGCTAAATGATATCGGACTATCATGAAAATAGTACTTGCTCCTATGGAGGGTGTTGTCGATAGCCTGATGAGAGATATGTTAAGCAAAATCGGCGGATTCGATTTGTGCGTGACGGAGTTCGTGCGTGTTGTTCAAACGCAACTACCAGCCAAAGTGTTCTATAGAATTTGTCCTGAGTTACACAACGAAGGCTACACCCAATCGGGTACAAAAGTTAAAGTACAATTGCTTGGCCAAGACCCATACTGGCTGGCGAAAAATGCGCAAACTGCCATAAAACTTGGGTCCCACGGTGTTGATTTAAACTTTGGTTGCCCTGCAAAAACAGTCAATAAGTCCAAAGGGGGAGCGGTATTACTACAATATCCACAAACCCTTTTTGATATCGTAAAAGCTGTCAGAGATGCCGTTAAGCCTGAGCACGAGGTGACGGCTAAAATTAGACTAGGTTATGACGATACCGCCTTGGCAATTGAAAATGCGCAAGCTATAGAGGAAGCTGGTGCTTCATCCTTGGTGATTCATGCCCGCACTAAACGAGATGGGTATCGACCACCAGCATATTGGGATTGGATTGCTAAAATTAAACGCCATACAACAATACCTATCATTGCCAATGGCGAGATTTGGTCTTCAAGTGACGCAAGTAATTGCATTGCGCAAAGTCACACCAATGACATTATGCTTGGCAGAGGGGCACTTTCTTTACCGAATTTGGCTAATACTATTAAACACAATCACCAACCTTACACATGGGCCGAAACTCGAGCACTTTTAGTTGAATACTCTGGTTATGAAATTTATTCAGACAAAGGTCAATATTATCCCAATCGCGTAAAACAATGGTTTTCATATCTTAAGCGACAGTATCCCCAAGCGAATGAGATGTTTGGTGAATTGAAACGTCTTAAGCAAAGTGATGATATCATCGCACTATTACAAAAAGGCTAGTGTAGTTCAGTTTTCTCCTTATTCACGAACACTTATTTTCAATTCCTACTTTCGTGACTATACTATTTGCAGACTTCTCGTCTTACGCACTATATCAACCTCAATTTAAAGGAAAATTATGCTCAAATTTAGTCCTACCAAGCTTGGTTTGGCAATAATCATCTCTAGTGTTTTGTTAAGCGCTTGTAGTAATGAAAAGCCCGAAAAATCTGACGTCGCAGATTTAAGTGATCCCTATCCAAGTACTTACGAAGCTATTGAATCAAAGCCTGTTCATATTACTAATGTTACCTTACTAGATGGTATTGGTAATAAAATGGAAGATGCAGATATTCTGCTAGAGGATGGGAAGATTATAGCGTTTGGTGAAGACCTCAGCGCGCCAAATGATGCGATAAAAATTGATGGCACTGGTAAGTGGGTAACTCCTGGAATCATAGATAATCACAGCCACTTGGGTGTCTATCCTTCATGCCTAGCACTCAATCGCACTCTGATGGTAATGAAATGACAGGACCCGTTACTGCAGAAGTATGGGCAGAGCATTCGGTATGGCCACAAGACCCGGGTTTTCAACGAGCATTGGCCGGCGGCGTAACGTCTTTACAAATTTTACCTATGGTTCGGCTAATTTATTTGGTGGTCGAAGTGTTGTTCTTAAAAACCTGCCTGACAGAACTATGCAAGATATGAAGTTTCCAAATGCGCCTTACGGTATCAAAATGGCATGTGGTGAAAACCCTAAGCGTGTTTACGGTCAACGCGGAGGGCCGATGACAAGAATGGCAAATGTTGCCGGCTATCGCAAAGCGTGGATTGATGCACAAGCTTACCAAAAGAAATGGCAAGACTATTCTTCAGCGCTTGAAGCTGGAACGGCTAAAGATGCGCCTAAAAGAGACTTGCGCTTAGAAACGTTAGCAGGTGTGTTAGATGGGGATATTCTTGTGCACATGCATTGTTATCGAGCAGATGAGATGACAATAATGATGGACTTGATGAAAGAGTTTAATTATCAAATTGGCACTTTTCATCATGCGGTTGAAGCATATAAAATTGCTGATAAACTCGAAGAAAATAATGTCTGTTCAGCCATGTGGGCCGATTGGTACGGCTTTAAAATGGAAGCATATGACGGCATAAGAGAAAACATTCCGATGGTTCATGCGGCTAATGCTTGTGCAATTGTTCATTCAGATAGTGATATTGGTATTCAACGATTAAATCAAGAAGCGGCTAAAGCGTGGTCAGATGGTGTTCGTGCTGGTATTAATATTACCCAAGCTGAAGCGTGGAAGTGGTTATCAGCAAATCCTGCTAAATCAATTGGTATTTTTGACCAAACGGGCTCAATCGAAGAGGGTAAAAATGCAGATGTAGTTTTGTGGAGTGCCGATCCGTTTTCAACATACTCACAAGCCGAAAAAGTATTTATTGATGGTGCGTTAGTTTACGACCGTACTGACCCTCAACAATGGCCAGTAAGTGATTTTGAAGTAGGGCAAATTGCTCAAGGAGATGCCAAATGAGACATTTGAATATGGGTAAATGCTTTTTCGTTGGTTTATGTTTAAGTCTTACAAGTAGTGTCATCTTGGCACAAACAGATAGCGCTCAAGTCAATGATAAAAAAATGGCGATTACAGGCGCGACAATTCACACCTTATCAAGCAAAGGAATTATTAGCGAGGGAACACTGTTAATTGAAAGAGGTAAAGTAAAACAAGTCCTAGATTCTGTTTCTGTGCCAAACGGCTACACTCAAATTGATGCAAGTGGCAAAGTTATTACTCCGGGTTTTATAGGAGCGATGACTAATTTAGGTTTAGTTGAAGTGAGCGGTTCAGCCGGGGTTGTTGATTCGCGTGTAGATGCTCATCCTGTCTCTAGCGTTGGTGCTGCATTTGACGCACAATTTGCCATTAATTCAGACTCAACGGTAATTGATATTACGCGGCTAGAGGGTTTTACAAGTGCGGTAACAGGAATAAGTTCTACGGGTCAACTGTTCAATGGGCAAGCGGCTGTTATTAGCTTAAATAAGAGTTTTAATCCTTTAATGGCGACACAGGTGAGTGTACATGTAGATGTGAGTAATTCAGGAGCAGACAGAAACGGTGAAAGTCGCGCTGCGTTATGGGTGGCACTTAATCAAAGTTTGGATGAGGCTATATTTGCAAGTGATTATGATTTAAGTCCAAGTGAAGATTGGGAAGGCATGATCACAAGAGCAGATGCAAAAGCACTTATTCCAGTCATAAAGGGAGAGGTACCTTTGCTAGTTACGGCTAATCGCGCAGCAGATATTCTACAAGCAATAGCAATTAAAGACCGTTATGAAGATATAAACCTTGTGCTTGTTGGCGCGACAGATGGATGGCGAGTTGCCCAGCAAATTGCGCAAGCCCAAGTACCTGTGATTCTTAATCCTGAATACAATCTACTAGGAGGATTTGATAACTTAGGTGCAACTCTTGAAAACGCAGGACGCTTATACAAAGAAGGTGTCACCATTGCTATTGGTATTGATACACATAATATCCGCCTTGCACCACAACATGCTGGAAATGCTGTCGCCAACGGTTTACCTCATAGCGCTGGTATCGCAGCATTGACTATTAATCCAGCGAAAATATTTGGTGTAGATGATCAGGTAGGAAGCTTAGAGACAGGTAAACAGGCCGACTTTGTAATATGGTCTGGCGACCCGCTTGAAGTCACGCATGCTGCAGAGCAAGTCTTTATTTCAGGGCATGCGATGCCTATGGAATCAAGACAAACCAAGTTGCGTGACCGTTACTTGGATTTATCAGGCGATAAACCTATTGTTTATCAATAAAGATAGGTTTTAGTATGTAAAGCCCATCATTTAAGATGGGCTTTATTGTTCAACTCTACTTTGTTGCAATTGAGTTTAATTAATAGCAGATAGAAGTGCAGGTGACATAATTTTTACAATCAATGGTTGTGCTTGGGCAGTAGGATGAATGCCGTCGTTTTGCATCAGTGATTTATCAAGCGCAATATCTTGCAAAAAGAAGGGAATAAGAGGAATGTCATATTCCTTGGCTAATTCATGAAATATTTGGGTAAAGGCACGTGTATAGCGAGCACCAAAGTTTGTTGGTATTTGCATTTCTTGAATAGATACATCTACTCCTTTTTGTTGCGCTAATTCGATCATTTGCATTAAATTTTGTTTAATCTTTTTAGGGTTGTGTCCTTGTAGTGCATTGTTACCGCCTAGTTCGATATACAGATGTGTTGGTTTGTGCAAGTCTAACAGTCTTGGTAGCCTTGCTAACCCGCCGTCGGTCGTGTCACCGCTGATTGCGGCATTTATAATTTCAATGGAACGTTGTTCCTGTTGCCACTTTTGTGCTAACAAATATACCCAACCTTGTTGTTCGGTGAGTCCATAAGCAGCACTGAGACTATCTCCTAACACTAAGACTTTATGTTGCTTAGGCATCGATTCGACATCTTTACTCTGATCTGAATGCGCCGAATATGCGAATAAAAGACTAAGTAAAACTAACCATATTTTAAGGCGATTTCCCGCCTTGAACGAGAAACAGGATGAAAGATTTATCACTATGAGCCAAGCCTCTTTGATGATTGAAACAAAAAGTGTAATTAAAAAGGTCACTACGAATGAAGGCGAGTTACAGATCCTTCAGCCAATTAGTATACAGGTCAAACCGGGAGAAAGCATCGCGATTGTTGGCGCATCTGGATCTGGGAAATCTACATTATTAGGTTTATTAGCTGGATTAGATGAAGTAAGTGGTGGACATATTTTATTAGATGGTCAGCCTTTACATGACATGGATGAAGAAGCTCGTGCTCAACTACGAGGCGAAAAAGTTGGTTTTATCTTCCAAAGCTTCATGTTGGTTCAAAGTTTGACTGCACTTGAAAACATTATGTTACCCGCTGAAATTTCCGGCATGGCGAATGCGAAAGCAAGGGCACAAGAAATTATCCAACAAGTTGGCTTAGAGCACCGTGCTCATCATTTCCCTAATCAGCTATCTGGTGGCGAGCAACAAAGAGTTGCCATTGCAAGAGCATTTATTACTAACCCCAAAATATTGTTTGCAGATGAACCTACCGGTAATCTTGATTCAGTAAATTCTCAAAAAGTTGAAGATTTGCTATTTGCATTAAATAAAGATTCAGATACTACCTTGGTACTTGTTACCCATGATAATCAACTCGCTGAAAAATGTGATAGGCAGTTAAGAATGACTGCAGGGGAGCTGAGTGAAGCAACACCCACACTCAAAGTGGTTTCTGGAGAATAAACATGATTGCAGTTGATTTAGCTTGGCGATTGTTCAAGCACGAGGCAAGACGTGGGGAGTTGACTATTATCCTGCTTGCAATCGTACTCTCAGTCGCTTCAGTGTTGTCTTTATCACTTTTTTCAGAGCGCTTGCAGCAAGCTTTAACAGATAGAAGTGCTGAGTTTATCGCTGCAGACAGTCAGCTTCGATCTCGTGAACTTGTTGACGAAAACTGGCTTAATGAAGCGAAAAAATACGAACTAGAAACCGCGTTTCAAATCTCAACACGTTCGATGGTGTTTGCAGGAGATGAGCTTGCATTATCTGACGTACGCGCTGTAGATGATGCATATCCGTTAAAAGGCACTATCACAATAACAGATATTCCTTTTGGCGAAGGCATTCCAACAAGCGATAAAGTCAAACTACAGGCGAAGTGTGGGCTGATTCTAGATTAATTCAATTGTTGCAGATCACGATTGGCGACCAAATTGAAGTAGGTGATACACAATTAACAGTCACAAATATTTTAAGCGAGATTCCTGACGCAGGTTTTAGTGTTTTTAACACTGACCCCATTATTTTGATGCATGTTGATGATATTCCTGCAACTAATATCACTGGTGCCTAGTAGCCGTGTGCGATACAAATATTACTACACTGGCGATTCAGGCGAGCTTGAAGACTATTATGACTGGCTACGTCCACAAATGAATCGTGAATTACATCGTTGGACCAGTATAGAGGATGATGACTCTGCAATTGGTAATTCTATTGCTCGTGCCGAAGAGTATTTTCTATTAGCAAGCTTATTGGCAATTGTGCTTGCGGCAGTATCGATTGCGGTTGCTGCTCAACGATTTAGTCAGCGTCACTTCGATCCCGTAGCCATTATGAAAACCCTTGGCGCAAGCAAGTCAATGGTCCGTTCAATTTATCTGGTACAAATATGCTTTATTACACTACTAGGAATAGTCTTAGGTAGTGTGATTGGTTATGGCATACAGCAAGGTATAGCAATCGCTTTGCAAGATAAAGTGGAAGTGGCGATTGATACTTGGTATTGGCGACCATTGGGGATTGCCGTATTTACAGGCGTTACCTGTGCTTTGTTGTTTAGTATTTATCCTTTGTTACAACTGTTTTCAGTACCACCCTTACGCGTATTACGAAAAGACATAGCAGCAACTATGTCATCAAGAGCGCTGCAGTTTATATTCTCTGGGGGGCAGTGTTCTTATTGATGTGGGTATATAGCGGCAATTTGACTATTAGTAGCATTTTATTTGTGTCTGGCATTGTCTTGGTCGTGAGTTTATTGTTTGTTACCTATGGATTGATATGGGTAGGCCGCAAACTAGGTAGTGGCAGCATGGGCGCTTGGACGCTTGCATGGGCTAGAATCCGAAGGCGTGCAATGGGTAACTCAGTTCAGCTAATTAGTTTTGCCATTACCATAATGCTCTTGTTGGTGGTACTTGTAATGCGTAATGATATGGTCAAACAGTGGCGAGACCAATTACCAGAAGGGACACCCAACTATTTCTTAGCCAACGTAACAGAATCGCAAAAAGATAGTCTAAAAGCGCACTTTGATGACAATAATGTGCAATATGAAGATTTCTATCCGGTTGCGCGTGGGCGCTTTGTCGCGATTAACGATGAAAAAATTCGTACCGATGTTACAAAAGAAGATGAAGATCCAACTGATGAAGGAAGAAGAGGCTTAGGCCGAGAAGCAAATTTAAGCTGGGGAACAGTCTTGCAAAAAGGAAATGTCATACTCGAGGGCCAATGGCATGACACGTGGCAAGAGGGTGAGCCGGTTCCTGTTTCCTTGGAAGAAGAAATTTCGAAGCGACTTGATATAGGCTTGGGCGATACACTGACGTTTAATGTAGGAAGTGAAGTTATCAATGCGACTGTTACGTCCATAAGAGAAGTTGATTGGCAGACGCTTCAACCCAATTTTTTCTTTGTTCTTCATCCAAAAGCGATGGAAAACTTCAGTGCAACCTACATCACAAGCTTTCACTTGGATGAGTCGCGCAAAAATGAAATCGCACCATTGATGGCACCGTTTGCTAGTGTGACCCTATTTGATGTTGATGCTCGCATCGACCAATTAAGAGAAATAATTGACCAAGTATCGGTAGCGGTTGAATTTATTTTGGTTTTGGTCTTAATTGCCGGGTCATTGGTCCTTATTGCTCAAGTACAAGCTAGTATGGATGAGAGGCTTCAAGAGCTCGCTATACTGCGAACACTTGGTTTAAAAGGCACTAGTATTAGATTCAGTGTGATTAATGAATTTATTATTATTGGGGCAGTGGCTGGATTTATGGCAGCATTAGCAAATGAATTTAGTTTGTATTTGCTGCAAACCACAGTGTTTCAAATGCCCTTTAGCTTGCATATCGAGTACTGGCTCATTGCCCCAATAAGCGGAGCTGTTGTTGTGGGAATATTAGGGGCGCTTGCTTGTTGGCGTCTTTTATCACTTAACACCGCTCATTTACTTCGTAAGATGGTTTAATGAAAAGTGGTTTAAAAAGGGGATAGCGCGAAACGCTATCCCCTTTTTTTATTAGTACTATATTTACGTCACTACAATTCTAGATTGTCTAGGGCTTCCACTAAGGTTGGATAAGAAAAGTGAAAACCAGAAGCAAGTAGCCGTTCGGGTAATACTTTTTGTCCATATAGAACTAAGTCTGACGATTCTCCCATTAAGGTCTTAATTGCAAATGCGGGTACCTTAAAAATACAAGGTCGCTCAAGCCGTTTGGCAAGTTTAAGACTAAAAAAAGCATTTGTATTAGGGTT
This sequence comes from Glaciecola sp. HA4-3, assembly GCF_055693685.1. Taxonomy (NCBI): domain Bacteria; kingdom Pseudomonadati; phylum Pseudomonadota; class Gammaproteobacteria; order Alteromonadales; family Alteromonadaceae; genus Glaciecola; species Glaciecola sp. HA4-3. The sequence continues at coordinate 1,934,680 of NZ_CM146340.1, read as the reverse complement.
AGGCGATGTGAAATTAAAAGGGCCTGCGCACTGTTCGTTCTCAAGTAAAAATACCAAAGCCTTGATCATATCTTCTATATGGATCCACGACATGTATTGGGTACCAGATGAAATTGGGCCTCCTAGACCCAGTCTAAAGGGCATGAGCATCTTTGCTAAGGCTCCGCCATCCTCATCTAAAACAATGCCTGTGCGTGCGATACATACGCGTGTGTTTGCTTTGTTCGCTATATCTTCCCACTTTTGACATAGTTGAGAGCTAAACTCATCGTGAATATTGCTGAAATCCTCGTTTATTGGTGTAGCATCTTGTCGACCATAATAGCCTATTGCCGATCCACTGATAAAAACCTGAGGTGGATGTTGAGCGTCATTGATTAAATCCACCAACTGTTGCGTGATGTCCCACCTTGAATCGCAAATAATCTGTTTTTGTGTATCTGTCCAACGCTTATCTGCAATTGGCTCACCTGCAAGGTTGATAATTGCATAGTATGAATCAACATCAGTTAACTCAGACAATAAAACAAAATTGATATTGTCACCCAGCAGTCTTTTACTACGAGCAGGGTCTCTTGTAACAACCGTTAGCGAGTAATGAGGTTGAAGCTTTTTGATTAACTTACGGCCAATTAAGCCTGTTCCACCTGTTAGCAAGACAGATTTCATATTGTTATTCCTTGGTACAAGAAAGGGCAAGTGAGACCGAATCTGAGAATCTAAGCGCGTGAGGCTTATCAACTTCAACTTCTGCTGAAATAACCCAATCGTGCTCTGCCGCTATTGCTAATATGTCAGCGGTGAGCTTTTCTAAAAGCGAAAACCTATTATCTTCAACTAAACGAATAATTGCTTTGGTAATTGTTTTATAATTTAATGCATCTTGCATTTGGTCTGAATCTGTAGCTTGTTTCGCATCATATTGAATCACAACATTTATCACGACATCTTGTTGATTTTTGATTTCATCTTCATTTATGCCGATATATGTACGAAGTCGTAGGTTTTTGATGCGAATTGTGGCAAGGTTTAAATTCATGCTTGTGTTAGTCCTTGTTTATTATAGATTTGAGTGACGGAAAATTTTATGGAAATTAACTCGCCAGTATTAAAAGCCTTTTTAATTATGGCATCCGTGGTCATAGTGCTAGCGGGTGTAAAAGCCGCTAGCGTGATTTTAGTACCATTTTTATTGTCTGCGTTTATTGCAATTGCGGTAAGTCCGTTAATCAATTGGTCAAGTCGCTTCAAAATACCGCGATGGCTTTCAATTACCTTAGTAATACTGCTCATCGTCGTGATCGGATTTATGTTAGCGGGCTTAATTACACAGTCACTTGCTGAGTTTAGGCAAAATATGCCAATTTATCGAGAACAACTATCAAGTGAGTTTGCATGGATTGTGGAAAAGCTTGCTTTGTTAAATATCAATATTGATTCTAGTTTATTGGTATCGCACTTAGATCCTGCTGTCGCGATGACAATGGCGACTAACTTTATTACCGGCATGGGTACCGTATTATCAAATGTATTTTTGATATTGCTAACCGTTATCTTTATGTTATTTGAAGCTGAATCGATGCCCAAAAGAATGCATGTCGCAATGGCTGACCCTGATATGGAATTGACTCATATCGACCGCTTTTTGAGCTCTGTTAATCAATATTTAGTGATCAAGATGATGGTAAGTTTAGCCACCGGGCTTTTTATTGGAATTTGGCTATATGTATTGGGCGTTGACCACTTCATGCTGTGGGCGGTCTTGTCATTTATGCTGAATTTCATTCCAAATATAGGCTCTATTATCGCGGCAATACCAGCAGTACTAATGGCATTAGTGGAATTTGGTCTTTTAAAGGCTGGACTAGCCGGTTTAGGGTTTATTTTGGTCAATACAGTAATGGGAAATATGATTGAACCTCGCTTTATGGGAAAAGGTTTAGGTTTGTCGACCTTGGTTGTTTTCTTATCATTAATTTTTTGGGGTTGGCTACTAGGAACGGTAGGGATGTTATTGTCAGTTCCACTTACTATGGTTGTAAAAATTGCGCTTGAAAGCCGAGAAGAAACAAGGTGGTTAGCGGTCTTGTTGTCAAGTGAAGGAGATTAGCTTGCTGACTACGCAACAGTTACAAGAATGGACGAATGTATGGATAGCCTACGCTAGCGAGGCAATATCATCGCCATCTAGTTACATTCAAATTGGTTTGATTATCGGTGTTTATCTATTTTCCTTTGCGGTAGTAAAAGTTCTGCGCTCGCGGTTTGCGTTTATTGCAGGTTCGGTAAATGCTAAAGTCCACCCAATTCGCATATTAGTTATTAAATTTACCAATGTCGCAGCTTCACTATTAGCACTAATACTTGTCGCTGTTGTAGACGAAATAGCCATTGCATTAGCGTTTCCTCATTGGCTTATTCAAAGCACTCTTGCTGTGGCCTTATTAGTCTTTTTTAGCTCTGTTATTCGCGAATTTGTATCAAAACCATTACCCGCTAGATTATTTCGTTGGATTGGCCTACCGCTTTTATTTTTGCATGTTGTCGGCTTACTACCAGGCTTAATTGTGATCCTTGAAGGAATATCCATCTCACTTGGTAATGTGGATATTTCAGCATATGGAATATTTAGAGTACTTATTTTTGGCGTTTTCCTATTTTGGTTAGGCCGAGAGTCAAATTCTTTTGGCAAGGCAGTAATCAAAAAGCAACACTCTTTAGACGTGCCAACTAAAGAAATTTTCTCAAAGCTATTTGAAGTAATACTTTTTTGCTTCATTGTGCTGCTGTTGTTAAATGTGATGGGAGTCAACCTAACAACGCTTGCCGTTTTTGGCGGTGCACTTGGCGTTGGCATCGGGTTAGGTTTGCAGTCTATTGCATCAAATTTTGTCTCGGGCATTATCATTCTGCTTGACCGGTCTTTAACTATCGGAGATTACGTTGAACTTGAAACTGGACAAACAGGCTTTGTCCGCGAATTTAGAATGCGTTATACCGTGCTAGAAACATATGACGGTAAAGATATTTTGGTCCCTAATGAAACGTTTATTTCGAATCTTCTAGTAAATTGGTCCCATAAAGATCCTAAGCAACGTTACAGGGTCGATTTTTGTGTGTCCTATGCCACTAACATACGTGAAATGGTCGAATTGATTAAACAGGCGGTAGGTGAGCATCCTCAAGTCATGAGTGGTGAACATTTGCCTTTTGAAGAACAACCAGATTGTGAAATAGATAGTTTTGGTGACTCAGGTGTTAATATGTTTGTTGAGTTTTGGATGGAGGGGATAGACGATGGTAAAAATCGCGTAGGGGGAGATCTCCTGTTGATTATCTTTGAGACCTTAAAAGCCAATGGTGTAGAGATCCCATTCCCACAACGCGAAGTGCGCATCCTTAACCCTGATCAGCAGACAAAGTAGGCAATAACTGCCTACTCAAACCCATGATATGTTACGAACTCTTTATTATCGGCGCGCGTCGAACGAACGCTGTTAGCCGCAAATGAATCGTCAGGATAACCCAAGGCAATACAAATCATAATTGCCTCATCATCGGGAATATTTGCGTATTTATGCACAACTTCTGATTGCATGATACCTTGACCATTAATTACGCACCCCAAGCCTAAGTCCCATGCTGCTAGCACAATACCATAAGCAAGAGAGCCTAAACCAAATTGCGTGATGCCTGCTGGTTCGAGTGTTTTGTCATAGGTAAGCACTAAAGAAACTGGCGCATCAAATTGACGGAACCCGCGCATCATCCAATCCATACGTTTTTCTTTATCTTCTCGCGTAATTCCCATGACTTCAAATAGTTGTACAGCAACATCAATTTGTCTTTGTCTATGGATACCTTCATAGTCTTCTTTATAAGGGAAGTCTCTTACGTGAGGTTTACCTGCTAGCGTGTTTTCAGTATTGCCTTGTCTAATTTTATTAAGAACATCCCCACTAACTGCGTGTATTTTCCAGGTTTGTGTATTGTATGATGACGGTGCCCATTTCGCGGCGTTAATAATTTTGTCGACCAATTCTTTTGATACGGCCTGATCAGTAAATCCTCTGACACTCTTTCTTGATTGAGCAAACTCGGCAAAATTCATGCTTATCTCTTATTATGTTTTGTATTCACTAGCATAATACGTTTGGCGATAAAACTCAGTGATTTTTTATTTAGTAAGTTTCGTCTTATCGCCAGTAACACTAGTCGGATGATAGGTGTTGTTCAAAAAACGTATCTAATTCTTTGAAAAAATTATCTCTGTTTTCAGGAATTGACAAATGATGATCGCCATATTCAAACTCAACATAACGAAAAGACTTATTATACTCTTTTAATTCTTCGCTAAATCGTCGAGATTGCTTTACCGGTACCGTTCGATCTTCTACACCATGCATTAACAGTATTGGCGTGGTTATTTTCTCAACATAGGAAATGGGTGAGCGGCTTCGCATATCTTTTTTACCATCTCCGAGTTGATTGTCGGCAACAAGGTCGCCACCTAAAAACCGCTGCTGGTTGCGCGCAAGCGTAAATAAATCGCTTACACCGGCAAAACTAACAGCGCATGCATATAAATTAGGTGTTTTAACCGTCGCCATAAGCGCTGCATAACCACCATATGAGGCACCAAAAATACAAATTTTATCTTTTTGAGCTATTCCCTCATCAACAAGATATTGGGTAGCGTCGCTTATATCATCTTGCATTTCTAGGCCCCATTGACCCATTTGCGCTTGCGCAAATTCGAAGCCATAACCTGTCGACCCCCTAAAGTTTGGTCGAATAACGGCATATCCTTTGTTTGACATATAAGATACCCAAGGATCAAACCCTGAGAAATCTCTGGCGCTAGGTCCGCCATGAGGATGGACAACAGTTGCAAAGGGAGCTTTACCAAAAGCAGGAAGCGTCAACAGCGCTTCAAGCTCTAAACCGTCTCGAGTGGTATAGGTGATTTTTTTATGTTCGGGCAATGCTACATCGTTTAAGGATGGGTATGCACTGAAAACGTGATCAAGTGTCTTGTTTTTGCGATCGCCATAGTAGAATTGCCCTGGTGTCGCATCTGATTCGCTATACAGAATATATTGCATACTGTCTTGGCTAGTGCTTTGTATAAAGTTATGCGCGTCAGGAAATACCTTATTTAAAGACCGAATTAGTAAGTAGTCTTTATCATCAAAATAATATCGACCATATTTAGAGTGAGGGTCATACAGTCCTATAGCGTCTTGAGTCGTGGGCGAATATATTAGTTTGGAACCTACGTCATACTGTTCATGCCAAAGCATAAGCTCGCTTTGTTGCGTAGCCAGATCCATTTTGTATAGTGCTTTTTTATCACCTTTGTATTTTGTGTAGTACAAAATATTAGGGTCTAATCCAAAGCCTAGCACCGAGATTGGTTTATCTTGAAAAGCCATATATTCGAATAAGACCTCTAAATCATCATCTTCAGAAAATCGGTGTAAATATCTCACGCGGCCAGTGTCGTATTTATAAGCTCGCCCAATCCTAACAATATGCTGTTGATCAGTGATCCAAGTCCGGACACCTAGTTTGCCTTTTTCGACTCTTTTTTTACGCTGAGTTTCTAGATTGACTCGATAGACACTGGGCTGAAATCTCACATCAAAGTCAACTTCAACTAAAATATGCTCAGGGTCGTTGGGTAAAAAGTCAATGACACTGTCTTGATACTGACTTACATAATCAGCACTATTGTAATTAACAGAATGACTCTGACGCAGCATAGGTTCTAATATTAATTCTTTGGCTTCAACATCAACAGCAAACATACGGGTTTGATAATAAAGCACACTTCTGTCTCTAGATTCGTATGCAACGCTTAAAATAAGTGTTTTGTCGTTGGCCCATTCATACCAATTGATTTTAATTTTCTTGCCATCTGATGTGAGTAAAGCCCGCATGTCTCCAGTATGTAGATCAATTACATTTAACACTGCAAGGTTAGTTGGAGCCTTTCTATTTTGAATATAGGCTAGTTTTTTGCCTGAAGCTGATAATTGCAAATCTTGATAGGAGGGGAGTTGGCTAAAAGCATCAAGTGGTGCGTTATATTGCAGTGGCTCTTGCGCTATAGCAATAGTGGCGGCGCACGCCGCAAAAAATAATATCCATATTTTGCGCATTGGAGTAAGTAGCATGTATGACTTCCTTGTTAATCAACTTCATCAGCAGTGTATCAAGATTTTTTCCATTTGACGATCGATGTCGATGATATGAGATGTTGTCCACTAAAACGTTCAATAATGTCTAATAGGTTGTTTAAAGTAATATTGTTTTCAGGGCTGGTGATCAAGCCCACATAACAATCACTGCCTGAATTTTGTGCAGCATGTAATAAGCGAGTAGCCAGTTTGACTATATGTAAAATCGCCGTTTTTTCATTTTTAAATTCACTTACTGACAGTGGGAAAGCAACAAAACCGATTGAACACGTTATTGTCAAAGCTTTAGGGCCCAAGAATTTATTTTGGCTGACATCTTTGCAAATTTTTGCCGCCAAACCTTTTGCATGATGCCTGTCTGAATTTCTAGCGACCACAATAAACTCATTGTCTGACCAACGAATACAATAATCTGTTTTTCGAAACATTTTTAATAAGTGCTGGGCAAATTCTTGTAATGCTTGATCGCCAACATCAATGCCATGTTTATCATTGATGTACCTAAAGTTATCAATATTGATTATAAATAAAATTACATCAGCATTTGAAACGGGTTTTTGTAGTTTCTTGTCATGATAAGCGCGAGTCGATGACAATAAGTCGCGAGGAAGGGTATGTTCTAAATACCGACGATTATACAGCCCTGTTAATGAATCGGTTAAGGCTAGCATTTTAATTTTAGCGTGTGCGGAATCCAGTGCACTGACGTTGTTATCAATAATCTCAGCTTGCTCACGACTTTTATTCGATAAGCTTTTACTCTTTAAAACAAGCAATAAACACTTGATTGCTAAGCCTAGACATAACACACAGATAACAATAAAGCTGATAAATACAATGCTTAGCGAGTCATTTTGAGCCAGTTCACTAAACTGGCATCCGATGTCACAATCAAACTTTGCGCGAGTAGACAATAACAAGTTATGGTTCAAAGGGGCACTTGTTATTGTCTTAAGGCCAATGTCCCAAGATAAAGGTGGAAAGCAGAGCTTAGAAACGGGTAAAAGTGTATACAAAATACTCAACAAATAATCCTTATAAGCGTCTTTTATCGACTCGTTGAGCTTAAAACTTTACCTGAAATTGTACAAAAATCAATCTAATAGACTAATTGACTACATACCTATTATTACCTGTTATTTGGGAAACACCTTTTTATAAGGCTTTACTATGACCTCTTTATAGACTCCTTTTAGCCGATATGGGTCTACATCAGCCCAATCCTGCGCACTTTGAAGTGAGTCAAACTGAGCTACAACCAATGAGCCAGAAAATCCGGCGCTACCGGGTTCTTCGCTATCAATTGCTGGGTTAGGCCCCGCAATGAGAAGTCGTCCTTGCTCATCTAATTGTTGTAATCGTTCAAGGTGTGCGGGGCGAGCAGCAAGACGAGCCTCTAAGCTGTTCTCAACATCCTGTGCATATATCATGTAATACATGGTTTCTCCCTTTGAGCTAAAGTGCAGTAGCGGCTTTCATTTCTTTGACAAATTGGCTCAGTGCCGCTTTCATTTGCTCTAGATCGTCAAGATGCTTTGCAATGATATTAACCGTTGCCGAACCTGAAATTGCGCCTGCGGCACCAGCCTTAATAGCCGCGCTTACCTGAGCTGGACTAGAAATACCAAAGCCAATTAAAGGAGGCGCTACTTTATATTTTTGTAGCTTTGCCACTAACGCTTCTGCTGGAATTTCAACGGCCGTTTCAGCACCAGTAACACCAGAACGACCCAACAGGTACGTATAGCCAGCAGACTTTTCACCTATTTGAGCAAGTGTTTCGTCACTCGCATTTGGTGGAGCAATTAATATCTGTTGAATACCATTTTCATTAGCGATATTAATGAAACTATCTGCTTCTCTAAGCGGCACATCTGCTATAAGAATAGAATCTACACCTGCTTTACTGGCTTGTTGATAAAACGTGTCGATACCTTTTGCCAACACTAAATTGCTATACAACAATAAACCAATAGGAATGTCAGGATAGTCACTTCTTATTTGCGCAATTACATCAAAGCAATCAGTGGGTCTTACCTTATTATTAAGTGCTCGTATGCTAGCTTTTTGAATGGTAGGCCCATCTGCAATTGGATCTGAATAAGGTATTCCTAACTCTAATGCATCAGCCCCAGCATCTACCAGACTTTTGATAATAGCTAAAGAGGTTTGCAAATCAGGGTCGCCAATCATCACAAATGGAACAAAGGCGCCTTGAGATTTCTCACTTAAAGAAGTGAACATTTGCTGGTAGCGTCCAGTATCTTGAGTAAGCGCCATTATAATTTATCTCCTAAAATTTGAGTTACATGCTCAAGGTCTTTATCGCCACGTCCAGATAGATTAACAACAATAATGGTCTCTTCTTCTGCTTCGTCAGCCATATTAAGTGCATGTGCTAGGGCGTGTGATGTTTCTAAAGCGGGTATGATACCTTCTTTTTTTGCTAAGAGCTGAAACGCGTTTAGTGCTTCGGTGTCGGTCACCGCAAAATATTGTGCTCTGCCTGTTTCAGCTAAAAATGCATGTTGAGGACCTACAGCAGGATAATCTAGCCCTGCGCTAACCGAATATGATTCTTCAATTTGGCCATCGTCATCTTGCATAATAAAGGTAAATGCGCCATGCAAAATGCCTTTAGTCCCAGTGCAAATGGTAGCCCCATGCTCTTTTGTATGAACACCTTTTCCAGCGGGTTCAACCCCAATGAGCGAAACACTGGGCTCGTCAATAAAATCAGCAAACATACCAATGGCATTTGAGCCACCACCAACGCAGGCTACTACTGCATCTGGCAGTCGTCCTTCTTTTTCCATGATTTGTGCGCGCGTTTCTTCGCCAATCATACGATGATATTCACGCACAATCGTTGGGAAAGGGTGGGGGCCTGCTGCAGTACCTAGCAAGTAATGCGCATTTTGATAATTAGCAGACCAGTCTCTCATCGCTTCATTGACGGCATCTTTAAGCGTGCCTGAACCAGAATCAACTGGAATCACCTGTGCACCCATCAAGCGCATTCTAAATACATTGGGTGATTGCCTTTCGACGTCTTTTGCACCCATATAAATACGTGCTTTTAAGCCAAGCAAAGCACATGCTAATGCGGTTGCCACACCATGTTGACCGGCACCTGTTTCTGCAATAACTTCTGTTTTGCCCATCCGCTTTGTTAATAAGGCTTGACCTAGCACTTGATTGGTTTTGTGTGCTCCGCCATGCAGAAGATCTTCTCGCTTTAAGTAAAGTTTTACGTTCGGGTTAGTGACGATATTGCGAGCAAGCGTCATTGAAGTTGGCCTGCCTGCGTAGTCTTTTAAAAGACTCATAAACTCGGATTGAAAGCTAGGGTCCTCTTTCGCTTCCAAAAATGCTTGCTCAAGTTGATCAAGGGCAGGAATAAGGAGCTCAGGCACATACATGCCGCCGAAATCGCCAAATTTAGTGTCTAATTTATTCATATTGAGTTCCCTGTTTTTTAAGCTCTAAGGTTTGCATATAATGTGCGTAGTAATGATTCATTTTTTACGCCAGGTTTAGTTTCAACGCCCGAATTAATATCCAACATAAGGGCACCACTATGACTAGCTTGAATAACATTTTGTGAGTTAATGCCGCCTGCAAGTACTAATGATTGTTTATTTGCTATGTTGTTAAGTAGAGTCCAATTAAACGGGCTACCTACACCGCCTGATTGTTCGCCAAGTTTTGCATCCAACAAAATCATTGATATATCGGTGTTTTGAGATAACCTTTCTACTTGCCTAGATATTTGTTTACTTTGTGCCGCATGTTCATCAACGCTATTTATATCAATGCTCAGCACTTTAATAATCTTACACGCCTTAGGAAGCGATTCGCGTAGTTGAGTAATATACTCTTGAGACTCCTTGCCATGAAGTTGCACCGCGGCTAAGCCTAGTTTATTAGCATATTCCACGACAAGGGCTAAAGGTTGGTTAACAAATACGCCGACGTAATCATGTGCTTGTTGCTTAACCACATCCAAGGCGGTTTCAAGGCTAATAAAACGTTTCGAATTAGGTGCAAAGATTAACCCCATCATTGAAGGGTTAAACGCTTTAATCAATTGAGCTTGCTCAACACTAGTGACACCGCATACTTTCGTTTTACCGTACACTAAGTCTGATACCGCTCGGTCAAGATTGCTTTGTTGCATCAAAGCGCTACCCACTAAAAACCCATCTACTAAGGGGCTTAACCTTTGAATATCTGCGTGAGTGTAAATCCCTGATTCAGAAATTATCACACCACTAAAGTGCTCATGCTCTTTGATAATAGGTACCAAAGTTTCAGTCATTGATAAATCAGTTGAGAGGTCGCGAAGGTTACGATTATTAATCCCAATGATATTCGCATTTAAGCTTAATGCTCTGTGAGTTTCTGCTGTATTACTAACTTCGGTAAGTACATCCATACCTAAGCGCTGTGCAAGTTCGCTTAGCTGACTATATTGCTCGTCATCAAGCACAGAGAGCATCAATAAAACAGCATTAGCACCTAAATATCTCGCTAAGTAGATTTGATAAGGATCTATAAAAAAGTCTTTGTTCAAGACCGGTTGAGACACTTTATCAACAACAAACTGTAAGTACTCAAATTTACCTTGAAAATACTTTTCATCCGTCAATACAGAAAAACAGGCCGCTTGTTTTGCATAAGCTGTTGTTATCTCGTCTAGATCAAAATTTTCTCTTATCAAGCCTTTAGAAGGTGAGGCCTTTTTACACTCAAAAATGTAACTAGTGCCTTGTGCTGCTAGGGCATTAAAAAACGAGTTGCTACTGGGTACCAATCCTTCGATAAACGCTTCAAGTGGAAAACTTGTTTTCTTTAATTCAATTTCGTCTCGTTTGTCTGCGACAATTTTTGCCAATACATTAGCCATGACTATTTTCTCCTGCCTTAGCTGATTTGCGCGGCTTTATTAATGGTAAGTAATGCTTTGCCTGATGCTAGGGTTTCCATCACCTCATCAAAATGCTTGGCAAGTGATTTATCTGGCTGACAAACAAACAACAATGATGCAGTATTAATGGCGATTGCATGGTTATGGGCTTGTTCTCCTTTGCCAGAAAAAACACGCATAATTGCATCAACATTATATTGCGGAGTATCACCTTTAATTTTATCCAAACTCTGTGCTTGAATACCAAAGTCACTGGGAGATACAACAAGGTCTTCTATTTGGTCATTGTGCAAGTACTTAACCTTGGTAGGGCCATGCAATGCAACTTCATCAAGCCCAGAGCCATGCACTACAAAAGCACTAGTATGTCCCAACGCTTGCAAAGTATTAGCATAGACATCTAGCAATTCGGGCGTATACACACCATACACACCATGTGAGGGTTTCGCAGGATTTGCCAGTGGCCCCAAGACATTAAAGAGTGTGCGCGTTTTAAGCTCGGTTCTTACTGGCATGACATACTTCATGCCTTTGTGATATTGAGGGGCGGCTAAAAAACACAGATTAGCTTCGTCTAAGCACTGCCTAGCGGTATGTGGGCTCATGCTTAGGTCAAGCCCTAATCCCGCAAAAAGATCAGATGAACCTGATTTACTGGATACACTTCGGTTACCATGTTTAGCCACTTTGCAGTTCATACTGGCAGCTACTACTGCAGCGGCACTTGAGATATTGATAGTATTATGGCCATCACCGCCGGTTCCTACTAAATCGCAAAAAGGATAGTTTGGTGTAGGAAATTCAATTGCGTTGTCGCGCATTGCACTAGCGGCACCAATAATTTCCTCATGACTTTCACCTTTCATTTTAAGTGCAATTAACAAGGCTGAAATTTGTGCTGAGCTAAGCTTACCCTGTAAACAGGCGTCAAATAAATGATAGCTTTGTTGCGCATCCAAACTATTGTGAGCGAATAAGGTTTCTAAGTTTTCGATAAGTGAATTATTCATGATACTTCCTTATACGTGTTAGTAAGATATTGCATGGCTTGGGACAACAATTGACTTCCTTGAGCGGTTAGTATTGATTCAGGGTGGAATTGAAAGCCGAGCATTCTATCAGCCTCGTTAATTATCGCCATTGCTAGTCCGTCTATATCTGCGATAACCTGCAAACATTCTGGTACATCTAATGCAACAAGAGAATGGTAACGCGCAATGCTCATAGGAGAGGGAAGGTCCTTAAATAGAGCAGGAAATTGATGTGTCATCAAAGACGATTTTCCGTGCATAACTGATTGCGCTCTGCCAACTGTTCCTTCATAGCTCTCGACAATGGCTTGATGTCCAAGACAAATACCTAAAACAGGATAGTGTCCTTTTACTTGTTTTATGATTGTTGGCATGTTGCCAGCATCTTTTGGCGCACCTATATCCTGAGCGATAACATTAATATTGTAGGACCTATTTTGTTAAATTTGGCTAATGTATCCATGATGATATCTACTGCAACAGTGTTTCTAAAAACGCGTAAGGTAATCCCTAATACGCGCAATTCATCCACTAAGTTGTAGGTAAACGAATCTTGATTATCAATCAGGACAATATGGTGATTTATTAACGTTTGATTATTTTTCATAACAGACTCATTTGTCCTGTGAAGGCGATAGTGACAAGGAGCGTTTAATCGCACCAATAACGGCTTGTGCTTTGGCACTTGTTTCATTTGCTTCAGATATTGGTACCGAATCATTAACCACGCCTGCACCTGCTTGCACGTGGGCAGTGTGTTTAGATACAAAGGCTGAGCGAATGACAATACAAGTGTCAAAGTCTCCATTGCCATTAAAGTAACCCACCGCGCCACCATAACTTCCACGACGTTCTTTTTCAGTTTGCCTGATTAAATTTGCTGCACTAATTTTGGGCGCACCTACTAAGGTACCCATGTTCATGCAAGCTTGGTAAGCATGCAATGCGTCTAGATCATCCCTTAATTGACCAACCACTTTTGATACCAAATGCATTACATGAGAATAACGGTCAACTTTAAGTAAGTCTTTGACAAAACGTGTTCCAGGTTGTGAGACTTTTGCCACATCATTTCGCGCCAAATCGACTAACATAATATGTTCTGAACGCTCTTTTTCGTCTTGTTGTAAGTCAAGCTCATAACGGCTGTCTAAATCAAGATCAAGACTTCCGTCTTGTCGCTTACCTCGAGGACGAGTCCCCGCTATGGGATAAACTTCAACCTGATTGGTAAGTGCCTCATACTTAAGTGCAGACTCAGGAGAGGCACCAAAGATAACAAAATCGCTATCTTGCATGTAAAACATATAGGGTGATGGGTTAGTTAGTTTTAATTGTTGGTACGCACTAATTGGTTCAGGGCAGGGTAAGCTGAAAATACGAGAGGGGACAACCTGAAAAATATCGCCGTCAAGAATATGTTCTTTAAGTGCGATAACATCTTCACAATATTCCTCGTCACTTTTATTTACGCTAATTTTAACATCGTTAGGTAAATCTAATAATACGTCTAGATTTTGGTCAACATTGCTGAGCTGCTGCTTTATTGTCTCTAATCGTTGATGAAGGGTAAAATAAGAGTTTGCAACGTCATTTCCGCTAAATACACTCCCGATTAATTGTGCGCTTTGTGATTTATGATCGACAAGCAATAGCGACTCTGCTAAATAAAATACGTAATCAGGACAGGTGTTTAGACTATCGTTAACCGGTGTAAGGTTTTCAAACGTAGCCAGTAAATCGTAAGCAAACACACCTCCTAAAAAAATAGCATGTGGATGTTCTCGTAATGGCTCTATCTTTGATTGAATTGTTCGCAGCACATCAAACACACTGGCTTTTTTGAGCCGAGCATCTTCGTCAAGCCCTTCATTATCTTGTTCAAACAAGAACTCGAGTTTGTCAGTTTGTTGTTCGCTTAAGTATTCACTCAGATGTTGAGCTAAAAATGTAAGCAAGGCATTAGCGTTTTTGCTTAGGCAGTAAACAGTTACACGATTCTTGTTACACACAATCTTGAGTGCGGCATCAATCAAAAGTAAGCTCTTTAAATCATCTTTGCTATCAATCTCAGCAGATTCTAAGAGTATTGAGTTTGTATGCGCTAAGTCACGATAAGCGCTTAGCGGATTGGATATGTAGGGAGCTTCTACAACTATCGTTTCCACTTTACCGGGAGAGTGACCTAAGTCAGACAAGTTCATTTTAAATTCCTTTATACTTCATTTTATTTAATTAAGTGTTAGGGACTTAATTTGTTAAAATAAAGCAACAAAAAAGGCCCTGAAATTGGGCCTTATGAAACGCACACGAATACGTCAGCTGACCCTAGTTCAAGCTGCACCACCACCAAGAAGTATTCATGTGTATATTCATTATGTTTATCTCTTTGTTTGATAAAGTGTGCGAACTACCCAAAAGCTATAGTAATATAAGAAAAATGAAGCTTTGGACAGAGCCCCTATAGAAGAAACGATTTGGGCGACAAAGTCAATAAACAATTGTTTAATTGTGATGAATTTTAAGAACACCATCTAATAAGGTATATCAAAAGTTGAAGATTGATTTGCATTGTCATACGGTTTTTTCAGATGGCAAACTTAGCGTAAGTGAACTATTAACCCGTGCACAAATGATGCAAGTAGACATGCTTGCAATTACTGATCACGATACGGTTGGTGCAATTGGCCCAGCTAATGATTATATTGCTAAGGAGAACTTAGGAATCAAATTGATTTCTGGAACTGAAATTTCATGTTCATGGCACGGTTTTGAAATACATATATTAGGCCTGGATGTTGATCATACCGATGATTTATTACTTACACGCTTGTCTTCTCAGATTGAAAAACGAAAAATTCGAGGGCAAAAAATCTGTGAAAAACTGGCCAAGATTGGAATAAATGGGGTATATGAGCAAGCAAGTAAGCAAGTGAGAAATGATTGTTTTTCACGAGCGCATGTTGCGCATGTGTTAACGCAGCGCGGTATAGTTACTCACTTTCAGCAGGCGTTTACTCAATATTTAGGTAAAGGGAAAAAAGCCTACGTTACCCCTTCATGGATAAGCATAGCAGACGCGGTTAAATGGATTCACGACGCCGGCGGTAAAGCGGTTATCGCACACCCATTTCACTATGATATGACAACAAAATGGTTGCGTAGATTAGCAACTGAGTTTGCGCAAGCCGGCGGGGACGGCTTTGAAGTTCAACACCCCAATCTTGCAAAGGCAAAACATGACTTAATGGTTGAAATTGCCCTAGATAATAATTTAAAGGGTTCGGCAGGGTCAGATTTTCATGCGCCATCAAAGTGGACTGAATTAGGAAGAAGGTTGAAATTTACGACACAGTTGAGTCCCATTTGGGATTCATTTGCTTCATAAAAGTGTGTAAAACAGGTTTGCAGTTAGTTTATCAAGCTATTTGAAAGGCATCTTGGTATACTCTATGCAGAAACTACGGTAACAACGCGTGACCTGCTAGTTTTATATTAAATGCATAAAGTTGTGTGTCGTTAATGGGTAAATACAATGAGTCAATTCTTTTATATCCATCCAGATAATCCTCAAGCCCGCTTGATAAAGCAGACTTGTGAGTTAATTAATCAAGGGCAAGTAATTGTTTATCCGACTGATTCTGGATATGCCATTGGTTGTCAAATGGAAAACAAAAAAGCACTTGAACAAATCTGTATGATAAGGGACATACCTAAAGATCATAACTTCACCCTGATGTGCACTGATATGTCCGAACTGTCCATTTACGCAAGGGTCGATAATGTTGCGTTTAGACAAATAAAAAACAACACACCTGGACCTTATACTTTCATCTTAAAGGCGACAAAAGAAGTTCCAAAACGCCTGCAAAACCCTAAACGAAAAACCATTGGCATACGCGTTCCTGATAACCCTATTACTCTTGCTATTTTGGAAGAGTTAAAAGAGCCATTAATGTCTACAACCTTAATATTACCTAATGAGGAAATGGCCGAAAGCGATCCTGATGAAATAAGGGATAAGCTAGAAAAGCGCGTTGGCTTAATTATTCATGGCGGGTATCTAGGTGAGCAAGCGACAACGGTTGTTGATATGTCGGAAGGTGACGCTACTATTTTGCGCTACGGTAGTGGTGATACGACACCTTTCGAATAGTGTTTACGTATGTCTGAAAATCAAATTACTCAACAAAACCCATTAGCACTTGCGTTTGTTAATGGTGAAGCGTTAATTAATCAACCTGAAGATTTGTACATCCCGCCAGATGCCCTAGAGGTAATACTTGAAACCTTTGAAGGCCCTTTAGATCTGCTGCTTTACCTAATTAAAAAGCAAAAATTTGATATCGTCGCTTTGCCAGTGTTACAAGTTACTCAGCAATATATGAAATACGTAGATGTAATGGCTGATATTAAACTAGAGTTAGCTGGCGAGTATTTAGTAATGGCTGCAATGTTAGCTGAAATCAAATCGCGATTATTACTACCTAAACATGATAATCTCGATGAAGACGAGGATGATCCCCGTGCTGAATTGATCAGACGCTTGAAAGAGTATGAGCGCATTAAAACCGCGGCTATGGAACTAGATAATGCGCCTCGTTTGCAACGTGACTTTCATCATGCAAACGCAGATCCTAGTGATAACGTACAACCAATCAAACATCTTCCTCAAGTGCAATTGCAAGATCTTGTCATGGCATTTTGCCAAGTAATGCAAAGAGCCGATGCATTTGAGCATCATCAAATAGCAAAAGAAGCCTTGTCTACTCGTGAAAGAATGGCGTATATCCTACAAACGGTTAATACACATAAATTTGTCAGTTTGTCCGATATCCTAAACCCCAAAGAAGGCAAAGCGGGCGTTGTGGTAACGTTTATTGCGATTTTAGAATTAGTCAAAGAATCACTCGTACTAATTGAACAAGGAGAGGCTTTTGGCCTTCTTCATGTTAAACTCCACGAAGATGAGAATGATGCTTAGTATTTTGCAAGGTTGGCGTATTAGACATTATGAATAAGATAAAAGATGAGCAGTTAAAGCAATTGTTAGAAGCGGCCATTTTTGTGGTTGAAGAGCCTTTAAGTGTTGAAAAAATGCGCGCTAGTATCCTAAGTGATTTAGATGTCTCGGCTCGTCAGCTTAATAAAGTACTTAAAGAGATTACGCTAGACTATGCACCAAGAGGCATTAATTTAGTAAAGCTTGCGTCTGGTTATCGATTTCAATCTCAATCAGGTTTAGGTCAATTGTTAAGTAAACTTTGGCAAGAAACAGTACCTAAGTATTCTAGAGCAATGCTTGAAACCTTGTCTTTGATTGCCTATAAACAGCCAATTACTCGTGGTGAAATTGAAGATATTCGGGGTGTAGCGGTAAGTAGCAATATTATTCGGTCGTTAAGTGAAAGAAAATGGATTAAAGTCATTGGACACAAAGATGTGCCTTAGCAGACCCGCTTTATTCGCTACGACCAATACATTTTTAGATTATTTTTCATTGACGTCTTTAAGCGATTTACCTTCTGCTGAAGCGTTTAGTGAAAATATGGACCAAGCACTTGAAGCCTCTAATCGTTTAGATATCAACCCTGAACAGGAAGAGCTATTACCTAATGACAAGGCAAATATACACTAATGAGTAAAAACAAAACCGAAGCAAATTCTGTTACTGAGAAACTTCAAAAGGTATTAGCGAATAATGGATTAGGCTCTCGAAGAGAAATGGAGAGATGGATCAGTGAAGGGCGTATTTCCATAAATGGTAAACCTGCCACCTTAGGTGACCGAGTATCTGCTACTGATAAAATACGTGTTGATAATGAGTTGATCACCCGCAGCGCAGATAAACCACCTTGTCGAGTGTTGATGTATAACAAGCCAGAGGGAGAACTTTGTGCGCGCGTTGACCCAGAAGGAAGAGCGACCGTATTTGAGCGCTTGCCGAAAATTGTTGGTGAACGTTGGATAACAGTTGGCAGACTCGATATAAACACGAGTGGATTACTGTTGTTTACCAATGATGGAGAACTAGCCAATCGTCTGATGCATCCTAGTCACGAGGTTGAACGTGAATATGCGGTTAGAGTATTTGGCGAGGTGACACCCAAAATTTTACGCAACCTAAGCAATGGTGTTGAATTAGAAGATGGTCTAGCAAAATTTAATCATATCCATGTCCGTCCTAGCCCTGACCAAGAGTCGCTAAACAACTGGTTTAATGTGACACTAAGTGAAGGCAAAAACCGTGAAGTTAGACGTTTGTGGGAATCACAAGGTGTGCAGGTGAGCCGCTTGATAAGAGTGCGCTATGGTAATATGCAATTACTCAAACGATTACCTCAAGGTGCTTGGGTGGAACTAGACCTTGACAAAGTCAATGCCCTTAGAAAAATGGTACAACTCCCCGATGAAAGTGTGACAAAAGTACATCAAGAAGAAGCTTTAGACCACACAAAGCTAAGTCGTATGCGCAGAAGTGTTAGAAAACACAAATTAAATAAAGTTGCCGGACAACGACAACGGCGCAGAGCAAGCAAATAAGAACTGTTGGACAATATGAAAGAAACTAACTCTTCTATAGAGGAACCTATTTTTGAAGCGGGTAGTCGTGTCGCTTTAGGCATCGAGTACGCAGGACAGTCTTATTCTGGATGGCAACGCCAAGCTCATGTAAATGCAGTACAATTACAAGTGGAAGTTGCTTTGGCTAAAGTGCTTCGCCATGAAGTAAGTATTACATGTGCAGGACGAACTGACGCTGGAGTGCACGCTACAGGGCAAGTTGTGCATTTCGACATTGATGTTCCAAGACCTCGTAAAGCGTTTACTCGCGGAATTAATACTCTTGTTCCTAAAGATATTGCGGTGACATGGGCAAAGCAAACAAGTGATGATTTTCATGCTAGATACAGTGCAACTGCGCGTCGTTACCGTTATATTATTTATAATTATCCTTTAAGAAGTGGTATTTTAAACAGCGGCGTTACACATGTTTATCAACCTTTAGAGGTTGAATTGATGCACCAAGCTGCACAATGTTTACTGGGTGAACATGATTTCACATCGTTTAGAGCAGCGCATTGTCAAAGCAAAACTGCGTCACGTAATATTCATCAAATCTCCGTAACGCGTCAAAATAGATATATTATTGTTGATGTTACTGCAAATGCTTTTTTACATCATATGGTCCGCAATATTGTGGGTTCGTTAATACGAATTGGGTATCAAGAGCATCCTGTTACGTGGATGAAAGATTTGTTGTTGCTAAAAGATCGAACAAAAGCCGCGCCAACTGCAAAACCTAATGGACTGTATTTGGTTCATGTTGAATACCCAGATCGCTTTGAGATCCCCAAAGCACAACTAGGACCACTTTTTTTGCCCGACACTTAAGACCAGTTATCGATTTCGAAATGTTTTACTTTATGGTTTAATCACGCCACTTGAGGTAAGGACTGATATCGCAATATATAGTCATTACCGCTATACTAAGCAAATAAAAATAATGACAGGATGGTTTAATGAGTTGGATTGAAAAAATATTGCCCAAGACCACGACTGGCACAAAAGGCAATGTTCCAGAAGGAATATGGACCAAATGCACTGCATGCAATGCCGTGTTGTACAAAACTGAATTGGAAAAACAACTTGAAGTGTGCCCAAAATGCGATCACCACATGCGAATTACAGCACGAGGGCGCATAAATGCTTTTTTGGATGTTGCAGATAGAGAAGAGCTTGCAGCAGGACTTGAGCCACAAGATGTTCTGAAGTTTAAAGATTCCAAGCGCTATAAAGACCGTATAAGTGCAGCCCAAAAAGCGACTAATGAAAAAGACGCCTTAATTGTGACAAAAGGAACCTTAAATGGAATGCCGATTGTTGTAGCGAGTTTTGAGTTTGCTTTCTTAGGCGGTTCGATGGCATCTGTTGTGGGAGCTAAGTTTGTTGCAGGCGTAAATGCCGCTATTGCAAATAATTGTCCGTTTATATGCTTTTCGACAAGTGGCGGAGCTCGGATGCAAGAGGCCTTGATTTCATTGATGCAAATGGCCAAAACAAGCGCTGCATTGGCACGTCTGAGTGAAAAACGGCTGCCCTATATCTCAGTATTAACTGACCCGACGATGGGCGGAGTATCGGCAAGTTTAGCGATGCTAGGTGACGTCAATATAGCAGAGCCGAAAGCTCTTATCGGTTTTGCTGGCCCAAGGGTTATCGAACAAACTGTCCGTGAAAAATTGCCAGAAGGGTTTCAACGTAGCGAGTTTTTACTCGAAAAGGGCGCTGTTGATATGATTGTCGATAGGCGTGACATGCGTGATAAAGTAGAAAGTATATTATCTAAATTGTACCACCTACATCAAAATAATGACGGCGAACGAGCGACTGAATCCGCTGAATAAGAGACGACACAGAGTATGAGTCATAACGAACAGCCATTGCGAGATTTATCGCAGTGGCTTTCTTATATCGAGCAAGCCCATTCTAGTGAAATTGATATGGGCTTAGCCCGTTGCCATCGGGTGTTTGAACTACTGAAATTGGACTTTGATGAAACCTGTATCATTACTGTAGCAGGTACAAACGGTAAAGGAACAACATGTCGCTTTATAGAACAAGCTTGCTTGCGTGCTGGATACCGAGTTGGTGTTTATTCTTCTCCGCACATAGAAACATTTAACGAGCGTATCCGTATTAATGGTAGCGATGTTTCTGACTCATTGATTTGCCAGCATTTTGAAAAAATACAGCACGCAAAAGGCAAGATTAGTTTGACCTACTTTGAATATGCTACCTTGTGCGCTATGAGCATATTTGCTGCATTAGACCTTGATATTGTGGTACTTGAAGTCGGTTTAGGTGGAAGGTTAGATGCTACAAATATTTTAGATGCTCATATTGGTGCAATAACGAGTATTGGGATAGATCATCAAGATTACTTAGGCGCTACCTTAGATAGTATTGCAACTGAAAAAGCGGGAATTATCAAGCAAGGTCAAAATGTAGTCATAGGCTATAGCGATCCACAAACATGTGTTATCAAGGCCTTGGATAGTAAGGCTAATAAATACCTTATTGCGGGTTATGATTATAGTTTCAACGCAGATTTTCTGCGCTTCAATGCACCATTTAAGGCTATCTTTGATACAAGTAAGGCTAAAATCCCAGCTCAAAACATTGCTACTGCTCTCGGCGTTTTATCGTTTGTTAACGAGTTCATGGACAAAAACGAACACTTCTTATTAAAAGTAGACGAGATTCAGGCTTTAATACAAGACCTCGACATGCCTGGAGCGATTTCAAACCTTAGCGACCAAACCTCAAATTATATTAGACGTCGCGCATAATGAAGCGGCATGTGAATATGTTGCTGATCGTATCAAGAACAAAAAATACAATCGATTGTTTATCATAACTGGGATGTTAAAAGATAAAAATATTGAAGCTAGTTTGTTAAAAATGAAAGATTTATCCGCTAAATGGTACTGCGTTGATCTACCTACAGCGCGCTCGGCAAAAGCTCATCGTCTAGAATTAGCGATAAGACAGTTTTGTCAAAACGTAGAATGTACTCGTGATATAGACCATGCAATGCAAAGCGCTGTGCAAGAAGCACAAAGTGATGATATCATTTTAGTCGTCGGTTCATTTGTGTTAGCGTCGCAATGCATAGCATACTTGAACAAAACGGGTTTATTTAACAAATAGGTTTTTATTAGATGACAAGCGCCCTGCAAAACAGATTAGTTGGCACCATTATAGTGGTTGCTCTATTGGTCATTTTGTTACCTGAGTTTCTAGATGGTGAAAAACGTGTCAATCAACCTGATTTTGTTGATGTACCTGCAACTAAACAGACACTTCAGGTATTAGAAGCTCCTGATATAGACACTAGTGATATTGAAGCGCAACTGCAAAGGCCGATAGAAGTGATTGATGAGGTGGCCATAGATGATCCTGTAACACAGGTTCAAGACTCTGAAGCTATTGTGCCAACAAATGAACCTGCGTTATCCAATGAAGCAAATGAAGTGAACGCTAATAGTAGTGAGGCTCCAGTAGAGAAGGTCATTGAGCAATCACCAGAAACTTCGCCTATTGAACAAACTGCGTTTGTTGTTCAACTAGGTAGTTTTAGATATGAAAAAAATGTTCAAGAAGTACTGACTAAGTTGAAAACTGCCGGTTTTACTGGGTTTAGTCGACCGGTTGTGACTAGCGTTGGTACATTAAATAAAGTCTTTGTAGGACCAGAGCTTGAGCGTGAAAAACTCGAAAGAGCACTTTCTCGTTTAGAAGAGGTCACAGGGCTTAAAGGCAAAATAACTGAATATGATGTTAGCGCTCAATAAGTAATTTTGATAGACTGCGCGCACGTTTTGATTAGGGTGCATTTCACCTTTAATACTGACAATTATCAGTGGAATTAGACTAACCATGAACTGGTTTGATTTTTTAATTATTGGCGTAATCGTTTTATCGTCAGTTATCAGTCTTGTGAGAGGCTTTGTTAAAGAGGCAGTATCCTTAGCTGTCTGGATTGCGGCCTTCGTCATATCTCGTACATTTTATCCTCATCTTGCACAATTTTTGACTCAAATCGAAGATGAAATTGTTAAAAACGCCTCTGCTATTGCGATTTTATTTGTTGGTACCTTAATCGCGGGAGCCCTTGTTAATTACATTGTTTCTCAGTTAGTCAAAGCAACTGGTCTAAGTGGGACTGATAGGATGCTCGGTGCAGTATTTGGTGCACTTCGCGGAATCTTAATCGTCAGTGCTTTACTGTTTTTTATCGATACATTTACAACATTTTCTAGCGCACTCTGGTGGAATAACTCAATATTGGTCCCTGAATTTGGCTTAATCATTGAGTGGTTTTTTGAATTCATGAAGGAACGGTCTAGTTTTTTAGCAACATAATTTAATTTTTGTGTTCATGCACTACGTGAGCCAACAAATATTTAAGGTTTTTATATGTGTGGGATAGTGGGTATTGTCGGTAAAGAGCCAGTCAATCAAGCAATTTATGATGCACTGATAGTGTTGCAGCACAGGGGCCAAGACGCTGCGGGCATTATGACTATTGAAAATGACATGTTTCATCTGCGTAAAGCAAATGGTCTGGTTAGAGACGTATTTCACACACGTCACATGAAACGACTCTCGGGTAACCTTGGGATTGGTCATTGCCGATATCCTACGGCAGGTTCATCAAGCTCTGCTGAAGCACAACCCTTTTATGTAAACTCACCTTTTGGGATTGCATTTGCACACAATGGGAATCTAACAAATGCCCACGAACTGCAAGAAGAGGTGTTTAGAATTGCTCGTCGCCATATAAACACAAGTTCTGATTCAGAATTGTTATTGAATATTTTTGCGCACGCATTGACACAAATCAGTGATATGGAAGTGCAAGCGGACGATATTTTTAAAGCGGTTGAAACTGCGCATAAGAAGATTAAAGGTGCATATGCCGTAGTGGCAACAATTATTGGTTACGGCATGGTAGCGTTTCGTGACCCCAATGGCATTCGTCCTTTAGTATTGGGCAAGCGCACTACTGCCCTAGGTGATGAGTATATGGTTGCTTCTGAATCTGTTGCACTTGATGCAGTTGGATTTACCTTTGTCAGGGATTTAGCACTATAGGTGAAGCAATTTATGTGACTGAGGCCGGTGAGTTATTTACCAAGCAGTGCGCACCACTTGCGGCTTTTCATCCATGTATTTTTGAATTTGTTTATTTTGCTCGTCCCGATTCTTTTATTGATGGAATATCTGTTTATGCATCAAGAGTCAATATGGGCAAAAAATTAGGTGAAAAAATCAAAAGGGAGTGGGCTGATCTTGATATTGATGTCGTAATACCTATCCCTGAAACTTCAATGGATGTCGCTTTGCAAATTGCGAATACTTTAGAGCTTCCATATCGCCAGGGTTTTGTCAAAAACCGTTATATCGGACGTACATTTATTATGCCAGTGCCAGACTCAGCGTCGAAAATCAGTAAGACGTAAACTCAACGCGATTTCATCTGAGTTCAAAGGTAAAAATGTATTGTTGGTTGACGACTCTATTGTAAGAGGGACTACCTCCGAACAGATTATAGAAATGGCAAGAGAGTCGGGCGCAAACAAAGTATACTTTGCCTCAGCTGCGCCGGAGATACGTTTCCCTAACGTTTATGGCATTGATATGCCTTCAGCCAATGAACTAATTGCCTATGGCCGTGAGATTGAACAAATTAGTGAATGTATTAAAGCAGATGGATTGATATTTCAGGATATAGACGATTTGGTGGCTGCGGTAAGTGAGGAAAACCCTAGTATTACGGAATTTGAGACGTCGGTATTTGATGGTGTTTATGTCACAGGCGACGTTGATCAAAGTTATTTAGAAAGAATTGATAACGCTAGAGGTGAATCAGCTAACAAAAGCCCAACCATACAAGCTGAGCTGAGTAATTTAGAGATGCACAATATGAGCAATTAAGACAACTACTTAAAATAATAAAGCCCCAATAAACGAAAGTTTATTGGGGTTTTGTTTTTTACTTGATCTAATTTAATCGGCTACTAATATTGAATAGCACAATTATTATAACAACAGGAATACTATGAGCGGTTTTATTAAATCAAAAGCAGCAGTTGCATGGGCAGCAAATGAACCCTTAAAAATAGAAGAAATCGATGTCATGCTACCAAAAGCAGGCGAAGTACTGGTTAAAATAGTCGCTACAGGCGTCTGTCATACAGATGCATTTACCTTGTCTGGTGAAGACCCTGAAGGCTTGTTTCCTGTTGTTCTAGGTCATGAAGGTGGCGGCATCGTAGAACAAGTTGGTGAAGGTGTAAGTTCAGTGCAGGTTGGCGATCACGTCATTCCCCTGTATACCCCTGAATGTGGAGAATGCAAATTTTGCACATCTGGAAAAACAAATCTGTGCCAAAAAATCAGAGAAACCCAAGGTAAGGGTCTGATGCCCGATGGAACTTCTAGGTTCTATAAAGATGGTAAACCATTGTTTCATTATATGGGTTGTTCTACCTTCTCAGAATATACCGTACTGCCTGAAATATCGCTTGCGAAAGTAAATAAAAAGGCTGCACTGGATGAAATATGCCTGTTCGGTTGTGGCGTTACAACAGGTATTGGTGCAGTAATGAATACGGCAAAGGTAGAAGAAGGAGACACCGTCGCTATTTTTGGCTTAGGTGGCATTGGGTTATCTGCAGTGATTGGCGCTGTTATGGCCAAGGCCAAACGTATTATCGCAATTGATGTTAATGACAGTAAATTTGAGCTGGCTAAAAAGTTAGGGGCAACAGATTGTATCAACCCTAAAGAGCATGATGAGCCTATTCAAGATGTTATCGTGGCACTTACCGATGGAGGCGTAGATTATTCCTTTGAGTGTATTGGTAACGTTAATGTTATGCGTAGTGCCTTAGAGTGCTGTCATAAAGGCTGGGGTGAATCAGTGATAATAGGGGTTGCAGGTGCTGGACAAGAGATTAGCACAAGGCCATTTCAACTTGTTACTGGTCGAGTATGGCGAGGAACTGCATTTGGCGGTGTAAAAGGCCGTACGGAGTTACCTGACTATGTTGAGCAGTATCTTAATGGTGACATTAAGTTAGATGATTTTATTACTTACAATATATCTTTAGCTCATATAAACGACGCCTTTGAATTAATGCATCAAGGTAAAAGCATTCGTTCAGTTGTTCATTTTGAAGATAGCCCTAAAATCAATTATCCATAAGGTAATAAAATGTCAGTTTCTTCAACGAGTCAACAAGTAGTTCAACTTGCCACTGCGAAAAGTGATCTTGAGCTTTTATCTCATAATATTGCGTTTAATGGTGTGCATGCTCGATATCAGCATCATAGTAAATTTACTCATTGCAATATGACCTTTGCTATTTACTTACCTCCTAATACACACGAAAAAGTGCCGGTTTTATATTGGTTGTCTGGCTTAACGTGCACGGATGAAAACTTTATGCAAAAAGCGGGCGCCTTAAAACTTGCTGCACAACTTGGTATGGCGATTGTAGCACCTGATACCTCGCCTAGAGGTGAAGATGTGCCCGATGATGCAAACGGTGCTTATGATTTTGGCTTAGGTGCTGGTTTTTATCTGGATGCGCAGCAAGAGCCTTATCGTCGTAATTACAATATGTATAGCTATATCGTAAAAGAACTTATTCCGTTGGTGGAATCATCATTTAATGTCAGTGATAAAAAGAGTATCGCTGGGCATTCAATGGGGGGACATGGGGCATTGACAATAGGGTTAAAACACCCAGAACTTTTTAGTGCAATTTCAGCTTTCAGTCCCATCTGTAATCCAATTAATTGTCCTTGGGGGATTAAAGCGTTTTCACAGTATTTAGGCGATGATAAAAGACAATGGGAACAATACGATGCAAAGTGTTTAATTGCAAAAGCGCAAATTCAGGTGCCTATTATGATTGATCAAGGCGCAGATGATAGTTTCTTGGTGGAACAACTCATGCCTGAAAATCTGGTTAAACAAGCCCTAGAGTCAGAGTATGATATTCAATTAAATATGCATTCTGGGTATGACCATAGTTATTATTTCATCAGTAGCTTCATCGACCAACATTTGGCTTTTCACGCTCAGTTTTTAAAATAATAAGGTTTGCTGAAACAAAAAAAAGCAGCACTAATATGTGCTGCTTTTTAGTAAGCCAATTTTGCTTATGCGTATTGCGGACCTAAACCAAGGCTCCATAGAATAACAGAGCTTACCATTAAGATAACCATCAACACTAATCCGCAAGTGACAACCGAACTAGAAAATATAAACCCCTTTTCTTCAGGAATGTGCAGCATAATTGGTACACCCGTATACAGAAGGTACACAGAATAAGACAGACCTATCAAAACAATAGTCATTAAAAACCATAATTGTGGAAAGAAAGCACCAAAGCCAGCCATAAATAAGGGTGTAGCGGTGTAAGCTGCGATTTCAAGGGACTGGGTATAATTAGGGGTGACATCAAAAGACTTAGCAAGTTCGTGGATAAGAACAGCTAACGCAATTACGCCAAAAATAAGCCCAAAGTACATGGCCACAGACATCGATAAGGCGCTTTGTTGAGTAAGGTAAATGGTATCTGCTGTTGCACCTGCACCAATATCCCAACCTAAATGGGCTGAAGCGTAATAAGCCATTGCAGTAGGTATCAGTGCAATGATCATAATGTGACTTAGGGCATAAAAATAACTTTCATGCTTTTTATCAATGGTTTTCCATTCTTCTTTTGGGCTGGTGTAAATGCCCCATAAATGATTCAGTATCACTAAAATAGCTCCTAGGCTTGTGCTTTATTGTGGATCCTAGAAAAACTCGCACATCAATTGAGCTATTTCTAAGCATAGATGAAGAATACCCCTTCACTTAGTAAGACTATAGGTCATTAACAACTAATTAACAAGTTGGAAAGCTACAATAAATTCAAAATTGAAAACTAAAAGTACTCAAAAATGATGGACTTGCGCAAGACTAGCCATATATTCAAGATCAGCAGTTATAACAAATTAGGTAAAAATAGAATAAGTGAAGGTGCATAAGTAATGATCATTAGGGCCGCTAGTAGCGCTAATATGAAAGGCCAAATCTGCGTCATGAATTCGCCAATATTAACCTTGCTGACAGAACAGGTGGTGTACATCATAGTACCAAAAGGAGGAGTAATACCTCCAATCATGATGTTAACAATCATGATCATACCAAAATGAATAGGATCTACACCTAAAGCTACAACAACAGGCACCAATAAGGGGGCGATAATAATAAGAGCTGCTCCTCCTTCTAATATCATGCCAACAAGTAGTAGGAATATATTGATTAGTGCTAGCATCAAGTACTGGTTTGAGGTAAATGCTAATAGCATCGCTGTTAGATCTTGTGGGATACGCTCCCAAGTTAGGTAATAGCCAAAAACCGATGCTGACACAATGATAAGTACGACGGTTCCAGTTCCATAGATAGTATCAAGTAAAATAGGTTTGATGTGTTTTAGGGTCAGTTCTTTATAAACAAAAATGCCAATTAATATCGACGCAAGAACAGCCATTGCACCAGCTTCAGTTGGTGTAAATAAACCAAAGCGTAATCCCAAAATCACACCAAAAGGTAAAGACAGGGACCAAATAGATGAAATAAACTGCTGACCAATCTCTGACCATGTCGCTCTGACTGTTCTTGATGGCTTGTATTTACGTTTATGGGAAATGATTGTGACCGTCAACATTAATGCGCCAGCCATTAACAAGCCTGGAATATATCCAGCGACAAACAAATCAGCTACCGACACTTGAGCGATGAGCGCATAAATGATCATCACAATACTCAGGCGGGATAACGGGGGATATTGCAGAGGAGGCAGCAGTTATTGCTGCAGAAAACGGACGACTATATCCTTGTTTTTCCATCTGAGGAATTAAAATCTTGCTTTGCATGGCCGCATCGGCATTTGCTGACCCAGATACGCCTCCCATAAATGTACTTAGCACAACGTTAACTTGCGCGAGGCCGCCAATCAAATGACCGGTTAATACTTCTGCCATTTGCATGAGTTTTCGGCTTATTCCCGAATAATTCATAACAGAGCCAGCCATGACAAAAAATGGAATCGCTAATAACGGGAAAGAGGCGGTGGAGGTAATGAATTTTTGAAGAACAAGGTCTGGTGGCATGCCAGCGTCAAAAAAGGTGAAATAGAAAATAGCTGAGCCAAATAGCGCGTAAGCTATAGGAACCCCTAAAAAGTAAAGTACAAACAATACAAGGACAGGCAAATAAATCATGATGTTTGACCTGTTACATTTACTTTGACCAAATCATAGTACAAAAAACGCATCGTATAGAAGGTAATTAACCCAAATCCAAACACCAACGCTAAATTAAAAATAGCAGAGCTAATACCAAGAACTGCCGTTGGTTTAGTCCAGACTATAGCGGTAAACACGATTGACATGTAAAAAATATAGGCATTAATTGCGAGTAGAATAGACCTTGTTACGAGTGTAACAATCTTGGCAATCCGAACAGGCGTTTTTGTAACAAGTAGATCGATACCCATATCCATTTTATGTTTATATGTTGCGCTTGCGCCAATAAACACGCACCACACAAAGCAAATTGTAGCCACTTCTTCTGCCCAAGAGATGGAAAAACTAAAAAGATAGCGTAAAAATACATTCACGATGACTAAGGCAATCATCGTAACCAAAAAATACTGCACAATATTTCTTCTAAATGCTTAAAAAAATATTTAATTTTACTCATTTGTTGTCGCTTTATTTGCTCTGATTTTCGTCAATTCGTTTTGAATTTGTTGATACATTTCTATCGTTACGCCTGGCAGTTTACCGTCGTACAAAGCATTTGTTTTTGCCTCAAACGCTTCACGGTCAATCTCGTTAAATGTTACTCCTTTACTTTCGAGTGTTTGAACAACTTGCTCGTGTTTTTCTTTAAGTTGTTTAATCATTTGCTGTGCTTCAAATTCAAATTCATGAGCGATGATTTCTTGGTACTGGACGGGTATTTTTGCCCATACATCTGTAGAGATGTAAACACCGCAAGTACCTAAAAAATGTTTGGTTAAGGCAACGTTAGTCTTACCTGTTTCATATACCTTGGTACCGAGATTTGTAAATTCAGAGCCCTCTAAACCATCTACCACACCTTGTTGCAAGGCGCTAAAGGTCTCTCCCCAAGGCAAAGGCGTTGCGTTAGCACCCATCGCGTTTAGGGTTTCTATAAACAGTTTACTACTAAGGCGTTCTTAGCTTCACGCCTTGTAAATCCTCGGGGGTCTCAATTACTTTGTCTGTAATTAAATTTCTAAAACCAAAAATATATTGTAAAGAGAGTACTTTAATACCTTTATCTTCCAATTTATCTACCCAAGATTTCACCATGGGAGTTTTAATAATTTCCATATACTCATCGTAATCGTTGTATAACATTGGGCCGACCAATGCTGTAAATTCTGGTACATAATCACCAATGTATGAAGGGTCTTCTACCGAAATAAAATGTGCGCCGCGCACAACCATCTCCACGCCGTCTTTATAAGCAGCAATTTGTGCACCTGGATAAGTCAAGACTCTTACCGCTCCGTTAGTTTTGGTATTGATTCGTTGTGCAACTAATTCAATAGATTGAGCTAGTTCTTCGTTGACGTTGAACACATGGCTGAGTCTTAAGGTAATGGTAAAGTCTTTATCAGACTGTTGTTGATGGCATGAGCTTATCGTCAACAAAGCGATGATTAACAAGGCAACAGCGACAAGAGGTGATAGTTTTGACATGAATAGTGTTTATCTTAGGCAAGCATAGACCTTAGCATAGTGCACATAGTATATACATGCAAAGGCTTTGCTTAGGTAAACGAGTTGATAAATCTGCTTGTTTTAAAATAACAGGCTAACACTGGCAGTGAAGCCTGTTATTGATGTTTGCATTAGCTATTGAAGGTCTTTAATCATTTCATCAATTGCTCTTTCAAGCTGTTGATCGCGACCAAAATCAATAATTCCAGGGTTATTTCTAATAATAATTGTAGGCTCGGTTTGATTGTTTTCAAGCCATTCGCCTGCTTTATTCTTCGCACTAACAGGTACAACCCCCATCTGCCGCCAGTAGGCAACGATTCCCATCCTGCAAAACTGCATGTCCCAGGCACAGGCATACCAACAGCTTTGCCAAGATTTAGGTCTATATATCCGCTAGCATAACAATGCCCATCACTGTACATAGACTCATTAAACAAACTGATTACCGGTTTAGTGTAACGAGATGTAGGTTCACCACCAACCACTTTGCCTTCTATCGCATATGTTAAGAATGGTTCGCCTGTGAAGAACATCGCTAAATCTGCAACTAAGTCACCGCCACCATTAAAACGAGTGTCAATCACCATGGCTTCTTTATCAAAAAACCTTCCCATCATATCACCATAAATGCTGCGATATGGACCATCACCCATACCTGGAATATGAACATATCCGAGCCTGCCATTACTTCTTTTAAGGACTTCTTGTTCGTTAATATCTACAAAACGTTGATAAAGTAAGCGATTTTGCGCACTAAGAGTAATTGGTTTTACGGTAATTTCTTTTCGCTCGTTATTTTGTGGGTCGTATATTTCCAATAAGACAAATTCACCTGCTTTTCTATTGAGCAGAGCAGCCCAATCTTTATTAGCTTCAACCTTCAAGCCGTCGATTTTTTCTATCAGCATACCGGCTTGAACATCAAATTTAGCTTTATCTAAAGGGCCATTTTTAATGACTTCAGTGATTTTTATCCCCGCTTTTTTGTGTTTATAGTCGTGGAATATGCCTAGGGCTGCTGTACTATCAGCACCTTCGCTTGTACCACGATAACCTGCGCCGGCATGAGATACATTTAGCTCACCAAGCATTTCACTTAGCAATTCGGTAAATTCGTAGGTGTTGCCAATATGGGAGACCTTAGGTTTGTATTGTTCGCGCATTTGTTGCCAGTCAACACCATGAAAAGTTGGCTCATAAAATATCTTAGCCGTTCTTAACCACACGTGATCAAATGCATGTTGGCGAAGTGCTTCTTGGTCAATAGCCACGTCTTTGTTAATACTGATTCCTTTGCTAGTACCCGCATCGATATCTAGTGTTGAAATACGTCCTCGATTGAGCAAGTAAAGCGTATCCATTACTTTATTCCATTCTAGGCTACCACCACTGCTTGATAATTTGATTACTTTACTGGTATCTCCTGTTCTAAGGTCTGTTTGCCATAGGTCATTATCGTCTTCAAAGCGGGTTAAGTAATACAGGGTATCAGCATCTTGATTGAGCACTGCATCGCTTAATCTTGATGAATGAATAGTCAGTCTTGCAATGCGATCATCAAGGCCATCCCAGTCAATTGTTATCGGCGTAATGTCATTTTCGTCTTGGGTGCTATCATCAGACTCATCAGATGTATCATCTTCTTGAATTGTATCGTCGTTTGCTTCAGCGATTGCTTGCATTAGCTCATAGTCATCTTCACTTAAGTTAAATTCATCCCAGTCCTGTTGGTTTAAAAATAATGTGTAGACATCGTATTGACTAGCGCCGCTCGTTGCGTAACTTCGCAATCCAGCGCGGTTACTAAACCAAATAATTTGCTTGCCGTCATTTGCCCATTTTGGCGCAGCATCATAATAGCCGCTTGGAATCAATATACGTTTTTCTTGTTGGCCAGATGCACTGACAATGGCAATATCAGCATTGTTTAATAATTTATCGTACTGAAATAAGATCCACTGGCTATCTGGACTCCACGAAAAATCTTGGTCTCCGTCGCGCATATGAATCATGTCTTTTGCTTCAACAAGCGTGACAAGGTCTTTGGAGTCTAAATCAAGTACTCGCAAGGTACGCCTATCTTCAATAAACGCCAGTTTTTTACCATCTGGCGAAATTTGAGGCAAATAATTGTCTTTATCGTTAGAAATTAAGGTGGTTTCTTCTATCAAACTTGCCGCATAAAAGAACGGTTCTTGCTCACGCTTTTTACGTGCTTCAAAAATACTCCATTTATTATTTCGTTGCGCAGCATACACTAAATAGTCGCCATCTGGAGAAAACTCTACGAAACGTTCTTGCTCGGGTGTATGCGTGATTTGTTTGGTAAATGCACCGTCACTTGAAGAAACAAATACCTCTCCTTGCGATATATAAGCAATTTCTTCTCCGTTGGGGGAAATACTCATTTCGCTTATGTCGCCATTTACACTCATCATGTCGATATTATTATCAATGTCTTGTGTGCGAATAGTGATGGGTACTAAGGTAGGCGTCCCGCCAATTTTCATAGTGTAAATTTGACCATGATGTGTAAAGGCAAGCATTTGTGAGCTGATGGACAAAAAACGCACAGGGTGTAAGTTAAAATCGGTGATTTGAGTTGTATTGGACGTATTATCAAAAGGCATGTAGTGAACATTAAATGAACCAGACTCTTCACTTAAGTAAAACATGCCTTTGTTATCACTTGAATATACTGGGTTTCTGTCTTCGCCATCAAAGGCACTTAGTTTGGTATGCTTACCTGTTTGTAGATTGTACTCCCAAATGTCACGCGTGATTGCAGAACGGTGGTGTTTACGCCAAGGGTTTTCAAATCCTTTGTTGTCTTGATAAAGCAGGGCATTGCCAGCGTTATTAAATTGTACTTCTTCTGATGGGATGGTTAATACTTGGTCGATTGCACCACCATTAGCTGGTACTGAATACAGCTCGGCTTGGCGAGACGTGGGATGCTGTCGATGAGAAGCTGTATCCATTCTTTGTGCTTTAAACACAATATTTTCATCATCGTGGCTGTAAGTGTAGGGTTCTTCATTTGATGAATGGAAGGTTAAGCGCGAAGCAGGACCACCTTTTGCATCCATAACAAAAATATCAAAATTGCCAAATCGTGATGATGCAAAGGCTATTTGTTTAGAATCAGAGCGCCAGACAGGCTTATAATCATGCGCTTTGTGGAATGTTAATCGTTTCGCCTCACCACCTTTAGCGTTAACAATGTAAATATCGCCTTTGTATGTAAATGCAATGCTTGTTCCGTCTGGAGAGATTGCTGAGTATCTTGCCCATTTTGGAGTGACTTGCGCTTGCACAGATAAGCTGATTGATAGTAAAAATGTACCTAAGATTAAGAACCGCATAATTATCCTTATTTTGTTGTGCAGCAAGTGACCTTACCAAGCACAGTCTTCAACTGGGGTAGTATATCCTAAGGTAAACGACACACCTTAGGATATATGTAACAGTGTGTAACTAATCGCTAACGACTTCAAATTTTAGGCCTGCATGTGCTTCAAGCCTTTTCATTAAGGGGCTTGCCATGCAAGATGCGGGAGTCCAACTACCACCTTGTGTCGCTAATTCGTCTTTGGCTAAACAAAGCGCCACTTGTGATAAAAGTTTTGCCGTTGAGCCATAATAAGGGTCACGGTCACCAACAACTTTGGTCACTAATTCTTTTTTCCAAGATTTGTCGTTTGGATTGTCAATAGTGCCGTAAAACCGCATATCATACATACCATTTAATTGCTCTTCTTTATCTGGGCCTTCCCCTGGTTTTGGAAGTAAATGTTTAGCCATTAGATCACGCAAAAACGGAACGGTAGCTGCAAGCATAAACGCGCCCAAGCCAAGAGTCATCGACCATGCCTGAAAGCCATTTTTTGCGCTCATAGCTTCATCATATAAAAAATCTTCGCCGTATGAGTTATCAGTCAGTGCGTTAGTTCTATGCACAATTTTTTCATTGATAGCCGCCATAATAAAAGGCATAGTCCATTTTTTAAGGTTGCCATCATACTCAGCTTTTTTATGGTTCTTTTGACGTTTAGTAAAACCGTGAGAAACAGGGCAAAGCACATATGGATTAACCAATAATTTGCGTAATTCAGGTTTTTCATTGGCTTCTTTAACAACATTGAGCATACTTGCAATAGTGCCGCCTGAAGCCGCTCCTTTTATACGATGAACACGCATTTTTATTTGCGAGCAAGGCTGTTGAGATATTGACTTAGCATGTTGTTGAAAATGGTACACACCTAAATCAGATGGAATACTATCAAAGCCTGAACAGTGAACAATTCGAGCACCAGAGGCTTTTGCATCATCTTCATACTTTTCTAGCATTAGCTTGATCCATTGAGGCTCGCCAGTCAGATCACAGTAATCAGTTCCCGACTGCGCACAAACTTTGACTAAAGTTTCGCCATAAAGGGCATAAGGCCCAACGGTGGTAACTATTACCTTAGTAAGTTCGCATAGTTCTTTTAACTTTGTTTCATCGTCAGCTTGGGCAATGAAATGGTCTATATCATTCAATTTATACTTAGCTTTAAGTGTCAGTAACTTATCTTCATTGCGACCAGCAATTGCCCAGTTAAACGTTTCAGAGCCTTGTTGTTGATACGCCGAAAGATACTCAAGCATTATTTCACCCACAAAAGAACTGGCACCGTATAATATGAAATCATATTGAGTTGGTGTATCGGACATATCAGTTTCCTCTTATCGTTATTGTTGTTTGCAGAGAGCTTGCAATAAAGTCTGGCGAAAATATAATAACCGTAAAGCATTACGTAAAGAAGTATAAATTGTTTCACTCTGATTTGCTCGACCCAATACACAATTTCCTGATGTGTCAAACACCCGATGAATGGTTACAAGAGGCAAGTAAACCAGCAAACTTACCTGTTTTATTAACCGATCACCTAATATGTGAGTTAAAAGCAGCGCAAACCGCGATGCTGTTATTGAGACGATATGCCGTGGATAAACAAAGCAATGAAGCTTTGTTAGCATGGTTAAAACCGTTTGAGGACTTTGCATATCGTAAACAAGGAGATGGTAATTTTACGGAGCATTTCGCACTGTCCAAAAAACTGATTGGAAAATCCACGTTTGAACATGGTGATGAGTTGATTAACAAAATGGTGTTATTGATTAAAGAAGAGCTACATCATTTTAGTCAAGTATGGGACATCATGCAGGCCAGAAATATACCCTACGAAAACGTGTCGGCATCTCGCTATGCCAGAGGGATGATGAAGCACGTTCGATCTCATGAGCCTGCACGTTTGATTGATACGCTTATTTGTGGTGCTTATATAGAGGCGCGCTCATGCGAAAGATTTGCTAAGATATCCCCCTTGCTTGATCCTGAACTTGAACGTTTTTATGTTTCTTTGTTACGCAGTGAAGCTAGACACTTTCAAGATTATCTGTCGCTAGCTAGACGCATCGCTGGTGTTGATATTCAAGATAGAATTACACTTTTTGGTGAGCATGAGGCATTATTGATTAGTTCACCCGACAAAGATTTTAAATTTCATAGCGGTCTACCAAAAACCATAAGCGCAAAAAGTGCTGCATAAATAACGACCAAGTTTGCCTAAAAGGAGTTTACAAACGTGTTTAAAACACAACAAAATTTTCAGTTTAAAACCTATTCTTTAAAAGTATGGGTGTTACTGTTAGTAGGATTATTCAGTCAAGGTTCTTTTGCCCTTCAAGACAATTACCCGTCAAACCACGTGGTCAAGAACACACCACATCACTTCCAAATTACCTTAAGCGATAATGTATGGAAGGATGCTGATATAGGTACTTTTTCTGATGGCTCGGCCGAGCTTGAACTTGCCGGCTATGGTGTCGATGGGCGTTTGATGATTTTCATCCATGAGGGTGTTGATACGATATCTGATTATACTCAATGGCGTATAGGACAGTCAGTTGAAGATATCAATCGAGCAAAGTGTACCGAGTCACGCAAATTTATTCACGATAGCCTTTGGCTTTCTGTTGTTGTTATTTGTGAAGGGCGAGCGTTCGGTCAGCCTGCGATTGATGCATATCATTATGTTCAAGTAGAAGATAGAAAATTTGTAGAACTATATGCAAATTACACTGCTAGTCGAGTCGATTTTCAAAAGAACGAATCAGGCTTTCTGGAAACTGTCGA
Organism: Glaciecola sp. HA4-3; assembly: GCF_055693685.1. Taxonomy (NCBI): domain Bacteria; kingdom Pseudomonadati; phylum Pseudomonadota; class Gammaproteobacteria; order Alteromonadales; family Alteromonadaceae; genus Glaciecola; species Glaciecola sp. HA4-3. The sequence continues at coordinate 1,897,945 of NZ_CM146340.1, read as the reverse complement.
AAGTCTGACTTGGTTAGAAAATGTGCTCCCTGAGAAGTCAGATAGGACTACAAACAGCAAGCAAGGAAGTAAAGGTTAATGACACTAATAAATAAAGCTATTTATGCGGGGATATTCTCGATTTTTGCGTGTTTATTTGTAGGACATGCACAAGCGAATTCTGCTAATGATGAACTTAATGAGCGACAGCAACAACTATTAAAACGTCTAGAACAGTTTGCCAATTCAAAAGAAGATATGTCTGAGCAAACACTACTGCCAATAAGGTTGTCAAAGCATGTAGATATTTCGTTTGAAAACGATACGGCAATTCTATCGGTTCAAGATATTTGGTTTTATCCAAGTAAAAAGGCGGTCCAGGATTATGCTTACGAATCGATTTATTTTGATGCTCATTCAGACCAAGTTGTTGATATCGCGGCTGTTACTATTCGTGACGATGGCAAGGTAAATTGGTTTGATAACGATAATATAAAAACAATAGATGATGATACCTACGATGTTTTCACGGAAAGTAAGCGACATGTAATTAATTATCCAGGAGTGTTTGAAGGAAGCTTTACGGGATTAAGCTATCAAATTCGTACGGATATCACAAAGCTTGAGACATATTGGTCGAGAGGCATTTTTATACAAAATTACTTTGAGCAAAAAGAATTTTCCATCACCGTCAATACAAATGGGACGCGCGATATTTTTTATCATAATCCATCCGAGTTGTTAAAATGTGAAGAAACCTCACAACGCATCGAATGCAAAGCCAATAATGTCCCTAAAATTGAGTATGGCGACAATATGTTTTTTAAAGACGAATCGCCTCAATTTAAAATAAGTCACGCAAAAGAGTGGTCCGCTATAAAAAATAGTGTGCTAGACGGTTTTACAAAAGCACAACAAGATAGCGACAAGTTAAAAGGGTTTATGCAAAATTTGATTAAACCAAACATGAATACTGAAGAAGTAATTGATGTCATTCACAGCTTTGTTTCTAGAGATATTCGTTATGTTTCGATGTCAGAAGCAGGTAATGCCATTACACCGCACTCTATAAATGAAACCTTAGATAATCGCTATGGTGATTGTAAAGACAAGACTGCATTACTCCTTGAAATGCTAGAACGTGCCGACATCGACGCCTGGCCTGTACTAATAGCAACAGATAGACGCAATTTAAACAATTTGACTACACCTAGCGCATCGTATTTTAATCATGTAATTGCGTGTTTTAAATTTGACGAACAAAATTATTGTATAGATGCTACTGACCCAAGCAGTGATTGGCGCTATACCTCTAGTTGGAATCAAGGAAAAGTTTCTTTGCCGCTAACTGAAAGCGGACTGCCCGAAAACATGGAGCATACCCAATATAAATGGGATTTAGAGAGTCGAAGTAGCATAGCAATTCTTGCTACGGGCGGACAAACTGAAAAGCAGAATGTTAAATTCAAAGATGAATACGCTGCATTTTGGCGAAGTCGACTTGATGGTTTAAGCGATAAAGAGCTAGAGGAATGGGGGGTAGAGTTTTTTCAAAGTATTATTTCACAAAATACGACGCCTTCGGTTTCGGTAAAAGGTATTGGGAACTTAAGTACTGATATCGTGTTTAATTCTCAGGCACAGTACGAGCCTTATCTTGATCTAGAAGAAGATCTAGACGCATTTGAATACGAGCCATGGATTGTTAGTGAATTAAATTCAATTGAATTTAACAATAAAGACTATGTCACATACTTCCCTGGGATTTCATTACGTTCTACGGTAAGTATAGATGTTGCCGACCTGTGGAAGCTGACAAGCTTTCCTGCAGAACTTCGTCTAGAAACACAATATGGTAGTTTGTTGCGAGAAATCGTGTTCAGGCAAAATAACAAGTTTGAGATTTTTACCAGCTTGAAAATGCCTGCAACTGAGCTAGCACCATCGCAGTTAAAGCAATTTAATGACACCTTAGCTAAATTTAAAGAGCAATCCGATATTCATTTTTCTGGAGTATTGAATTAAAGGGATCTTATTGCTCTGAGAATTTTCTTGTTTGCAAATCGAGCGTGTGAGGAGTGACTACTAGCACGCTACCTTGCGTATACCAATCACCTAGCACGACACGAGTCATTGTTTGTGCTTGGTGTTTATTGGTTAGCTTAAATTGATGAATCTTAGGTCGATGAGTATGCCCATGTATAAATAAATCGACGTTATGTTTGCGCATTGATTTTTCAACCTCAGATTGTGTGACATCCATAATGTCCGACGCAAGCTGCATCTGATTGTTTTTACTTTTTATGCGGCCATTATTTGCGATACGTTTTCGCATACTCAACGGCAAAGACAGCATAAGCTTTGGCCACCACCAACCTCTGGCTTTTTTACGAAACTTCATATATTCGATGTCACGCGTACACAATTCATCACCATGAGATATGAGTGTTTTGCGTCCATAGAGGTTGATCACGTATTGCTCTGGCAACAAGCTTATTCCTGTATCTTGAGCAAAGCGTTTACCAATCGCAAAATCTCTATTGCCATGTATGAAAAAAGTAGGGACGTCTTTACTTAAGACTGAAAGTGCCTTAGCAATCGTTTCATTAAAGTGGGTTTTGTTGTCATCGCCAATCCATACTTCAAATAAATCCCCTAAAATATAAACTTCATCTGCTAGAGGGGCTTCGTTTATTAAAAACTGCAAAAAGCACTGAGCGATGTCATCTCGCTCAGGACTTAAATGCAAATCTGAAATAAAGAGTGTTTTAGACAAAATATGTAATGATTGGCTAACTAGGCTTCAGCGCGAGTCGCTGATTCAATGATAACATCTTCAACAGGGACATCTTGATGCATTCCTGCATTGCCCGTATCGACGCCTTTGATTGCTTCAACTACGTCCATACCTTCAACCACTTCAGCAAATACACAATAACCATATCCATGAGCATTAGCGGCGCTAAAATCTAAAAAATCGTTGTCTTTTACGTTGATAAAAAACTGACACGTTGCAGAATGTGGATCATTGGTTCTAGCCATCGCTAGGGTACCGGTTTTGTTACTCAATCCATTATCGGCTTCGTTTTCAATGGTGTCTTTAGTATCTTTTTGTTGTAGACCGGGCTCAAAGCCGCCACCTTGAATCATAAAGTTGCTAATGACTCTGTGAAAAATAGTGTTGTCATAAAATCCATCATCGACATAAGATAAAAAGTTAGCGACAGTCTTGGGCGCTTCTTTTTCAAATAGTTTTACTTTTATTTCGCCAAAATTTGTTTTGATTACAACCATTATGGATCCTTTGTGTTATCGATTTTGTGTTAGGGTTTTAATTGTATAAATTAACTCGCGTGTAATGGTAGCTCAAATCCCCTATAAGATGCTAGAATTTGCCCACATTTTTCGCGCGACTTCTAAAAGGTAAGACAAAATACACATGTTACATATATTCGATACGCTATCTCGCAAAAAACAAGCTTTTACTCCTTTAAAAAAAGGAAAGGTTGGCATCTATGTTTGTGGCATAACGGTATATGATTTATGTCACATGGGACATGCAAGAACCTACTTAAGTTTTGATATTGTTGTTCGCTACCTCCGTCATTTAGGGTATGAGGTAAACTATGTGCGCAATATTACCGATGTTGATGATAAAATTATAGCGCGAGCTAAGCAAAACAATGAAACGCCGCAAGCATTGACCGAGCGTACCATTGCTCAGATGCATGCAGATTTCGCTGCACTTAACTTAACCGAACCCGATATTGAGCCAAAAGTGACTGGCCATATACCCGAGATCATCGATGTCATTGAGCGGCTTATTGCAAAAGGGCATGCTTATCAATCTACTACGGGTGATGTTTTGTTTAAAGTAGATTCATTTGAAAAATATGGTGAATTAAGTCAGCAAGATCTATCACAATTATCTTCTGGGATACGTGTTCAAACTACCAGTGATAAAGAAGATCCATTAGATTTTGTATTATGGAAAATGGCTAAACCTAACGAAATAAGTTGGTCGTCTCCATGGGGAGAAGGCAGGCAAGGTTGGCACATTGAATGTTCAGCGATGAATCACAAGCATCTTGGTGAGCATTTTGATATTCATGGTGGTGGCTCTGATCTTATATTTCCGCATCATGAAAATGAAGTGGCGCAATCATGTTGTGCGTTTGATACTGAATATGTCAATACATGGATGCATGCAGGGATGGTACAAATAGATAATGAAAAAATGTCTAAGTCCTTGGGCAATTTTTTCACACTTCGAGATGTCTTAGAAAAACACGATGCGGAGACTTTACGGTTCTTTCTAATGTCTGCTCATTACCGTAGCCAGTTGAGCTATTCTCAAGACAATATTACTCAAGCCAGAGCAAGCTTAGAAAGATTATATAACGCGATACGCAGCGCAAAGCCCGATATGAACGTAGCGATTGATCATGGTGGTTATTTATCAAAATTTGAAGCCGCTATGAATGATGATTTCAATATGCCAATTGCAGTTTCTGTGCTGTTTGAAATTGCCAAAGACTTAAATAGTCTTAGTCAAGAGGCACAGGAGGCTAGTCGTTTATCTGGATTATTAGTAAAGCTTGGTGCGATCTTAGGTATATTGCAAACAAATCCTGATGATTTCTTCAAAGGGGAAGTAGATGACGCTTTCGTTGAAAAAGTTGAATCGCTGATTGCAAAAAGAATTGAAGCTCGAAATAACAAAGATTGGGCCAGCGCTGATGTTATTCGTGACGAGCTTAATACTTTGGGAGTCGTGTTAGAAGAAAGTAAAGCAGGGACAAAGTGGCGTAAATTGTAGTTCCTGCTTGGGTGACGTGACGCGATTAAGTGCGTGTCACGTCAACATTTATTCGTATTTTTTGACCTATAGTTGCAAATAATCACCTTTATTAAGCTTGTTCCATTTCGTCAATTCTGACACTTTTACCTTAAATTTACTTGCAATTCTTGCTAATGAGTCGCCATTTCGCACTGTATATACGACTCGCCTTAGTGGTATTAACACTGTCAACTGTTTGACTACCATTACTTTGCCAAATTACTAGCGTTTTACCCACCTTAAGGGGGTCCGTTGGCGCCATATTATTCCATTTGGCCAAGGCTCTTACATCGACCTTGTTGGCCATGGCTATGTCCCACAAAGTATCGCCCGTTTCGACTTTATGTGTTGACCTAGTTCCAGACCTTTGGCGCGCCTTATTAGCAGCAATTCGTTGATCCAAGGATAAACTATACTGTGACAAATCATTTGATGCGACAGGTACTAATAGAAAATCATTTGCGCGTATAAGATTGTTTTTTAGATTATTAATGTTTTTGATGACATCGACGCTACTGCTATAATTTTGAGCGATGACTCCAAGACTTTCGCCACTTTTGACTTTATGTCTGACCCATTTTAAACGATCTTTTTGAGATGTTTGTGTGAGGGCGACAGTAAATTTTTCTGAGTTCTCAATAGGCAATAACAATTGATGAGGACCGTCGGGATCGGTCGCCCAACGATTAAAACCAGGGTTGAGTGCCTGTAATTCCGCTGTTGTTAAGCCCGCCATTTCAGCTGCTAATGCTAAGTCTATTTGGGACTGAGTTTCAACAATCTCTAATACGGCCTGATTAGGAATTGCAGGCCATGCGAAACCATATGCTTCGTGTTTGGTAAGAATATCGCTAAGCGCAAGTAATTTGGGGACATAAGCTCTAGTTTCTCTTGGCAGGGACAATGACCAAAAATCAGTCGGCTTACCTTGTTGCTTGTTTTTCTTTATTGCTCTTTTGACTCGGCCTTCACCACTATTATACGCAGCCAATGCATGTAGCCAATTGCCATCAAAAAAACGGTGTAAATATTGTAGGTAAGCAATTGCGCCTTCGGTAGAAGCAATCACGTCACGTCTGCCGTCATACCACCAGTTTTGCTTCATACCAAAGCGTTTTCCAGTACTAGGAATAAATTGCCACATACCTGATGCTCTGCCATGGCCATACGCAAACGGATCAAATCCGCTTTCTACAATTGGCAATAAAGCAAGTTCCAAAGGCATGTTTTCTGCTTTCAACCGTTGCACAATGTAATGTAAAAAAGGTTGTGCGCGTGTGGATACGCGTTTCATATATGCTGGGTGTTTAAGATACCAGTTTATTTGAGCTTGTAGGCGTTTGTTGTTTTCAGGTATGTCAAAACTAAAATCTCGGGCAATATCCTCCCAAATGTTGTCGTACGGCTTTTGTTCTTCAATAGGAGGCAGCACGTTTTGTAAATCAACTTCCTCTACAGGATGAATAAGCTGAGCAACACCCTCTTGCTGATGCTCATCCCCTTTGTCCAATACATCACAGCTTTCACCTAGAGTATCTAATGTGCATTGCTGGGCAGCATTGTCCAAACTTGACGGAAAAGTATCTTGAGCAACTTCATAAGACGGCTGTATCGTTACTACATTCTCAGGGTTTTGTGTCAATGAACAAGCGCTAAGAAAAAACAGAAAAAATAAAACGAGGTACTTCATGGAAACCTATTTAATATTATGAATGCGCGCAGATTTTACTTTATTTACTCCTGAATTAAAAATCGTCTTTTAATTGGCGTAACTTTGCAAATGTTTGCACTTCAAGCTTTGCATCATCAGCAATTAATGCTGAAGACGGCAAGCAAGTTTGTTGTATTGAATTTATGTGACAACGCAAAAATGGATTAATTTCACGTTCGTGCGAAATAGTAGACGGTAAGGTAATTTCATTGCGACTTCTAAGCATGTTAACCCTATTGGCATAATCAGATAATTCTAAATTACTGGGTTCTATAGATAGTGCGAAGGATAAATTTGCTTGGGTATATTCATGGGTGCAATATACTTTTGTGGATGCAGGTAGGTCACTAAGCTTTTGCAATGATTGATAAAACATATCTGGGGTTCCCTCAAACATTCTGCCACACCCTCCGGAAAACAGGGTGTCGCCACAAAATAGCATGTCTTCATTATAAAACGCGATATGATCGAGCGTATGACCGGGCGTCTCTAGTACCTCAAAACGAATATTAAGCTCAGGTATTACCAGCGTTTGCCCTTGAGTAACCCGATCAGATATATCCTTAATTTTGGGGTTTTCAGGGCCATAAACCCGAATGTCCGGGTAGTGCTCTAAGAGCGATTTGACACCGCCAGTGTGATCCCAGTGATGATGTGTGATCAAAATAGTGCATAATGTTAACTTATGATCTTGTAGGTAGCTTAACACGACTTCAGCGTCGCCTGGGTCAACAACAACGGCATCTGTATTGTTATGTAGGCACCATATATAGTTATCTGAAAATGCGGGGATCCCAAATACATGCAGCGTATTCAAAAAATGCTCCTGATTGTTGATCATGACTATATGATGTATTTTATATGAATGTAATGCGAGGTACAGTGGAATTTAAGCATAAGCTTGCATAAAGTAAATAGTATCCATAAAAATAAATGAAACATCATAATATAGGTAGCGAAATGCATGGCTGACGCCAAAAGCGCTGATAAAATACATTACCCAAAGCAGTGGAAGGAGCTTAGCCAAGGTGACCTTGCTTGCGAGGAGCTAGAAAAAGCCTTACAACCTTTGATGGAGCGAGTCTTTGGATATTATTTGGTCAAATTAGGTAGTTTAAGTACTCAAGTGGCACTAAAAGAATGCAAAATCAAACGTCAGTTTTCGTGCGCACCACATGCAAATAAACATAATGATATTTGCGCATTGTCGGCTCAGTTGCCTTTTCAAAATAACAGTGTCGATGCATTTGTCTTATTGGGCGAGCTTGATTTTGCACAAGACCCACATCAAATTGTGAGAGAAATAGACCGTGCTTTGACGGCCAATGGCCATCTAATTATCGCGGGGTATAATCCTTTTAGTATTGCAGGCTTAATGAAATACCTACCCATCAACCCTAAAAACATTCTGCACCAAGGCCGGTTTTTCACAAGTGCAAGAATAAAGGATTGGTTGCATCTTTTAGAGTTTGAAGTCGTTGTGCAAGAGCACATCATGTACTCTTCGTTGTTCATGTCAAGGTTCTTTGGCGCTAATAGTCGTATTCAACGACTATTAAAACGTTATTTACCTTGGTTTTCGTCTATGTATATTATTGTCGCAAGAAAAAGAGAAATACCCATCACTCCAATCAAAACCACTTGGAAGCTCAAGCCTAAATTTAGCGCCAGACCGACTGCTGGCACGGCAACAGTCGTTAATTCAAAATCGAAATAGTACTAGTAAGTCAAGATTATCGTGATTATTTGACACGCATACCTTAGCAGGGCACCATCATGAGGTTCAAGAAGATATAAGTCTTTACCACTAAGGTCCAGCTGCTAGCACCATCCCTTCTGACACGCCAAAACGCATCTTACGCGGCGCTAGGTTTGCGACCATTACGGTATGTTTGCCAATTAAGTCTTCTGGTTGATATGCTGATTTTATACCCGCAAATACTTGCTTGGTTTGATTACCAATATCAAGCTCCAGCCTTAACAGTTTATCTGCTTTTTCGACCGCTTCAGCATTCACTATTTTGGCGATTCTTAAATCAATTTTGGCAAAATCGTCAAAATTGATGGTGTCGGCTAAATCTTCAATATCGTTTTTATTAGCGCTTGGTTTAGCTTCTTTGTCGGGCTTTGCAGTACTTGCTTTTAAGTTGTCTTTAGATGCTTCAATCATCGCATTCACCTTGTCTGAATCAACTCGCTGTAACAATGCTTTAAATTTATTAATGCGGTGCCCTAATTTTACATCTTGTGCACTGTCCCAAGTAAATTCATCATTTAAGAATGTTTGTGTGTCCCTAGAGAGCGTTGGCAAAACAGGCGTTAGATATACCATTAACACTCTAAACAGGTGGATGCCTAATGAGCATACATCGTGCGTCAAATCATGTTTGTCGGCGTCTTTGATAGTTACCCAAGGCGCTTGTGCATCAATGTATTGATTTGCTTTATCCGCTAAGGTCATGATGTCACGAATCGCTTTGTGGTATTGACGCGACTCTAGACTTTGTGCAATTGCTTCGCTTGCGTCTTGAAACTCTTGAAGCAATTGAGGGTTTTCAATTCTATTTGATAAAGTTCCATCAAATTTTTTGCTAATAAACCCAGCACATCTTGAAGCAATGTTGACTACTTTACCAACAAGATCAGCATTTACTTTTTGAACGAAGTCTTCAAAGTTTAAATCGATGTCGGTAACACTATCATTTAGTTTGCTAGCAAAATAATATCGCAAATATTCGGGGTTGAGGTGTTCTAAATATGTCCTGGCCTTGATAAATGTCCCTCTAGATTTAGACATTTTAGCGCCGTTTACCGTAACAAAACCATGTATGTTAACACCGGTAGGCTTGCGAAACCCTGCACCTTCGAGCATTGCTGGCCAAAACAAACAGTGAAAATAAGTAATATCTTTACCAATAAAGTGATAAAGCTCCGTATCGTTTCCAGTTTCCCAAAATTCGCTGTCATTGATACCGTGCTTGTCAGCATAGTTTTTAAAACTAGCCATGTAACCAACTGGCGCGTCTACCCAAACATAGAAGAATTTACCAGAGCGCGTTTGGAATTTCAAAACCAAAATAGGGTGCATCACGACTGATATCCCATTGTTGCAATCCTTGTTCAAACCATTCTTCAAGTTTGTTGGCCATTTCATTTTTAATAGCCCCTGAACGAATCCATTCTTTTAACATACTTTCAAACTTAGGCAAGTCAAAAAAGAAGTGCTCAGAGTCTTTTAATACAGGGGTTGCGCCTGAAACAACAGACCGAGGGTTCTGAACTTCGGTAGGAGAATAGGTAGCCCCACAACTATCACAACTATCACCGTTTTGGTCTTCAGCACCACATTTAGGGCAAGTACCTTTAACAAATCTATCTGGCAAAAACATTTGTTTTTCTGGGTCAAAAAGCTGGTTAATTGTTTTCTTAGAAATGTAGCCATTTGCATTAAGCTTATGATAAATGTCTTCACAAAAGGCTTTGTTTTCAGGCGAATGGGTGACGTAATAATTGTTATAATCAACTAAGAAGTCTTGTAAATCTTGATGATGCTCTTGACGGGTTTGGTCGACCATTTGCTCTGGTGTTATACCAAGCTCTTGTGCTTTTAGCATCACGGGTGTGCCATGCGCATCATCAGCACAGACACTGTAACACTGATGGCCACGGAGTCTCTGAAAGCGCACCCAAATATCCGTCTGGATATGTTCTAGCAAATGACCTAAATGAATAGAACCATTGGCATAAGGTAGAGCGCTGGTAACCAGCATGCGGCGCTTTTCAGAATTCATATATGTATTGACCTTTATCTTTTAATGATTGCAAATACCGCTATACTGCAGTGGTAAAACACACGCTAAATATTACGGATTAGTTTTCAGCCAAGAATGGTAGCCGAAACTCATATTATTTGCACCTTGAATTAGGCATAATACACACAAAGATTGATGCAGCTACGCACAAATTATCATCAAATATGAATAATCGCAGGTTTATATAATTATTCTTTTAGGATCAGTATGTTTTTTTCGTCAAATAAAACAACAAAAGTCTCCAAAATGGAAGTCGGCAGCAAGATAAAGACTGAAAATCAAGCAAAGGCTATAAAACCCATCTTGACTAAGATGCTCAAAGCTAAACTAGGGGTAAGTGAAGACGTAGTAAAAGCCATTGAATATCGTTTTCAGTTTAATGAAAGTGAGTTATGTGAAAACCTATGTATTGTTTTTCCAATGGTGCTTAATTCTTTGTGGCCAGCCTTGAGCGAAGAATTAAGATCAATACTACAAAAGAGTGAGATTAACCTTTCCAATATCTTTGAGCTTACACATACTTATAATATTCCTATTTTTGATGCAAAACCGCCGTTGGTAAAAAATGTTAAAAACATTATCGCGATATCGTCGGGTAAAGGCGGTGTTGGAAAATCGGCAAGTGCGTTAAATATGGCCATAGCACTGGGGAAAGAAGGTGCCCGAGTTGGTATTTTAGACGCTGATATTTATGGGCCTTCAATTCCTATAATGATGGGTAAACAAGATGCTACGCCTCATAGCAGTGATAATAAACATATGAGTCCAATCGCAGGGCATGATATTGTGTCAAACTCTATTGGTTATCTTGTTAAAAATGATCATGCGTCAATTTGGCGTGGACCAATGGCCAGTAAAGCCCTGAATCAATTGGTTAATGAGACAATTTGGCCGATGCTTGATTATTTGATTGTTGATATGCCGCTGCAGGCACCGGCGACATTCAGCTAACTATGTGTCAACAGCTACCCTTAACTGCAGCGGTTGTCGTAACAACGCCTCAGGATATCGCTTTATCTGACGCTGCAAAGGGCATTTCAATGTTCGAAAAACTCGATATTCCGGTATTAGGTATTATCGAAAACATGAGTTATTTTGAATGTAGCTATTGTCATAATAAAACAGCGATATTTTCTGAAAGAGGCGCCCAGAAACTTTCAGATAAATATCAATTGCCGCTACTGGCTCAGGTACCGCTTGATCCAATTATTCGAGAATATGCAGATACGGGGCAATCGTTATTACACTTGCAGGCTCAGCATCCAATAACAAGTATCTACAAACAAGCCGCAATTGATATGTCTGTTGCGTTGTATGATAAAACTACAATTATGCAAACAGCGGCAAACTTAGCCGGTTCAATTGAAATTACAAAATTAGACTAGTACCAACTTAGAGTAGTGAAAAAACATTATGCGTTTATGCGATAAAGATATTAAGGAATACCTCAAACGAGGCGATGTTGTAATCTCACCAATGCCCCATGATGATAATATAAGTGGCGTAACGGTAGATGTAACATTGGGAAACAAATTCAGGGTTTTTGAAGATCACCAAGCTCCTTTTATTGACTTAAGTGGTCCGAAACACGAAGTTCAAGCGGCCCTTGATAATGTTATGAGTGATGAGATTGAAATTGCACATGACAAAACGTTTTTCTTACATCCTGGTGAATTGGCTATTGCGGTCACTCACGAATCAATTACTTTGCCAGCAAACATGGTTGGTTGGCTAGATGGCCGTTCGTCGCTTGCACGCTTAGGTCTAATGGTGCACGTAACTGCTCATAGAATTGATCCTGGTTGGTCAGGAAATATCGTTTTAGAGTTCTTTAACTCAGGGAAGTTACCTTTAGCTCTAAAGCCGGGCATGAAAATAGGGGCATTAAGTTTTGAAGTATTGTCTGATTATGCTCAAAAGCCATATAACTCGCGCGAAGATGCAAAATATCGCAACCAAGATGGCGCGGTCGCCAGCAGAATTGGTTCAGATGATAAAGCATAATATGTTGTCTGTTAAGGAGAAATCTTAAGCATATGCATACCTTACGAAGTGTATTGCAGGCCAATGAACATTTTGATTTTGTTGGCGATATTCATGGGCATAGCCAATCATTTATCGATTTATTGATTAAAATGGACTACCAAGAAATCGATGGCGTATGGCAGCACAAATCACGTGTGTTGGTCTCGGTCGGTGACATTATTGATAGAGGCCCAGGGCAAGTCGAGATTGTTGATATCTTGAAAAAAATGCATGAGGCTGGCAAAGCACTCATTATTATGGGTAATCATGAATTCTATGCAATTGCATGGCATCAAAAAGACAATCAAGGCAGGCCATTACGACCGCATACACCTAAAAATCTCAAAGAACACGAGGCTTTTTTACAGCAAACCAAATCTAACGAAGCATGGTATCTTGACACTATTGAATGGCTGAAAACGCTGCCTCTTTTTATTGATGATGCTCGCTTTCGTTGCGTGCACGCCGCGTGGGATAATCATACAGTTAAGACCCTTTCAAAGTATGCTGATGGAGATGCGGTTTTATTGGATAGCTTTTGGCAATCACCACAAAGCATTACTAAAGAATGCTTGGGTGCACTTGAGTATTGTTTAAATGGAAGTAAGTTTGACTTACCTAAAGGAAGTAGTTTTACTGATTCAGGTGGTCGAGTTCGTAAAAAGGCACGGCTTAAGTGGTGGGACTTGCCAGAGCAAACTACCTATAAAAATGCGTGTACTTCTGTCCCCAATATTGATGAAATACCCGACACTCCTGTAAGTTTGCCTTTAATACCGGATATTAGTGGTAATGCCCCTATATTTTTTGGGCATTATTGGATGCAAGGACAACCCAGACTAATGAGTAAAAATATAGCCTGTTTAGATTGGTCTGTCGTTATTCCTCAAGGCGTTTTATGTGCATATCGTTTTGATGGTGAACAAGAACTAGACGAAGGCAAACTTATATGGGTAAATTCGAGCGAATATTCCAAGAAAACAGTGGATTTCAATTGATAAATCAATATAATGCTTGGCTCGGTCGGTGTGTGGCGCAGCTTGGTAGCGCACTGTCATGGGGTGTCAGGGGTCGGAGGTTCAAATCCTCTCACACCGACCATTACTCTGATGCTAAAACGCTAATTGTATTTACTTCGACAATATTTAATTAGTATGGTGTTCCAAACTCTCACCATGTCACAGCATTACCACACCAAGAAGTCCTTTCTCAGCGCTTTAATGTTATTTCTTTTATTTCAAGGTGTAACTCTTGTATGAAAATACCTAAACGTTTATTGCCTTTAGTGGAAGATGGCTTAGTAGATGAAGTACATTACCAATTGATGAGTGGTAAAGAAGCGACGGTATATGTGGTGCTCAGCCAAGGTGAAATCCGCTGTGCTAAAGTCTATAAGGATTCGATGCAGCGAAGCTTTAAAAAGGCAGCGCAGTATCAAGAGGGCCGCAAGACCAAAAATAGTCGGCGCGCCAGAGCCATGGAGAAAGGTTCAAATTTTGGTCGTAAACAACAAGAAGAGGCTTGGCAAAATGCTGAAGTAGACGCACTGTTTACTTTGAGCAAAGCAGGTGTGCGCGTTCCTCAGCCTTTTGGTTGCTATGATGGTGTCTTGTTAATGGAGCTTGTGACCAATGAGGAAGGAGAGGTCGCGCCTAGATTAAATGACGTAGCGATGTCTGCTGAGCAAGCCTTAGAAGATCATGCTCAAGTCATGTTTTATGTCATGCTAATGCTTTGTGCAGGGCTTATTCATGGGGATTTATCGGAATTTAATGTGTTGGTAGACGATTACGGCCCAGTAATAATCGATTTACCCCAGGCGGTGAATGCCGCAGCCAATAATAACGCGTTTAGTATGTTAAAGCGTGATATCGATAATATGACTGACTACTACGCACAATATGCTCCTGAGTTAAAACAAACCCATTATGCCGAAGAAATGTGGGCGCTGTTTGAAAGCGGTAAACTTACCCCCGATTCCGATCTTACAGGTCATTTTGAGTTTGACCAAAGCGAAGCCGATGTCGATACGGTACTTGAAGAAATTAAAGCGGCATTCGCAGAAGAGCAAGCCCGCTTAGCGCGTATTCGTGGTGATGATGAAGATTGAGTAAACATTTATCAAACATCAATTCTATAGATAACTAAAGTTTTAATTATGCCTATTGTAGTTTTACAGACTTGTAGATTGGATCTTTTGCAAACATCCAAGCAATGTTAGCGTCTTGTTCGACGATATTGTTTACAATATCTGTGGCTATGTCTAATTCGTTATTTAGGATGTGGTAGTGCCCTTTAACTAATTCGAATCCAGGGGCCAATACATTATTTTTTGGTAGTAGCATCAGTCTTTCTTCTAACGCATTTCGGTGAAATATAAACTTTTCATTGCGGGACATCTGTTTATAACAAAATGCCAAAGCAGCGCGGTAGGAAAGTGCATTTAACCACACGCTATAATTGTCAAAGTAATAGGGTTGGTGTTGCAACAGTGTTTCTAGATTTTTGATAGCGCTTGGGCAATCATTATTAAGGTAATTTGCATAAGATAAAGAAGCATGTGTCTTTATGTTTTTTCTGGTTTCTAGCGCTGTTGTCAGTTGTGTTATCCAAGCTGACAAATTGTCTTGTTTCCATGCTACAAGGCTAGCGTCTACTACCCCATTTGCTGCAAAGCTATTGTCTTCAAATACAGCCAAATATTTTTTTTGTGCAAGTTGTGTGTCGTTTTTCCACAATGAATGCCATGCACTGACAACTTTATACCAATATTCGCTTGGTTTCGATACTTGTGTCAGCGTATTGAAGGTGTCTTCTGCGCGCTCGTTTAAATTACTTAAACGTTGAACATAAGCTTGACCAGCAAGGCAGTCAGTAGATTTTG
Source organism: Glaciecola sp. HA4-3 (assembly GCF_055693685.1). Lineage (NCBI taxonomy): Bacteria > Pseudomonadati > Pseudomonadota > Gammaproteobacteria > Alteromonadales > Alteromonadaceae > Glaciecola > Glaciecola sp. HA4-3. The sequence continues at coordinate 1,882,694 of NZ_CM146340.1, read as the reverse complement.
GTAAAAGCAACGTACACTTTTGATAGTGAGCCAATGCCTCATCGAGTCTTCCCAAATTTACCAATATGCTACCGATCGCCCAATGAGCAGGTACTGATCTTGGAGATAAGGTGAGTGCCTGCTCATAAAAAGAAAGTGATTCATCAAACCTCGCTGATTGTCGCAGTAAGTTTGCGTAGTTTAAAACAGCAACATATAGATTTGGGTCGATATCTATGGCAGTAAGATAGTATTTTTCGGATTCTTGATAGTTGCCTTTATTTTGATAGTAGGTTCCTAATATAGAGTTAGACAAAGCATGCTCTGGATCAATGCTAAGTGCACTCTGGATGGATTCGTATGCTAGTGCCAATGATTTTTCCCAGTCCATTGCGCGCTTTTTTCCCATCTGCATATAATTATATGCCAAGCCTACATGGGCTTCTAAATATTCAGGAGCGACTTGGGTGGCAAATAGAAATTCATCAATTGCAAGAGCATAAGACTCAGTTGTGCCTTGAGCGTTCAGCTTTTTGGCTCTAAGCACGTGTAAATATGCCTCGCGAGCAATTGCACCGTTCTCCAGTGCCATACGCGTGTCAAGACTTTGCAGGCTATCACCAATATAAGCGGTGAGGGACTGCGCGATATCAGATTGAGATTGAAGTATTGAACTAGAGTTTGCAGTAAATACCTTTGTCCACAACAAATTGCCAGTTTTACCATCAATTAGGCGCGATGTAACGCGCATAATGTCGTGTTCAGTTCTTACAGAGCTTTCGACTAAATAGTCAACATCCAAATTTTCAGCAATCTTTTGTGCACTTAAGGACTTATCCGTGATAGTGAACACTGTAGAGCGGGAAACAACTTGAAGTTGCGTAGATTCTGACAGCTGATAAATTGCTTCTTCCACTAGACCGTTAGCAAAGTCTTGTGCATCTGTTTGTGAATCTAAAATGTCAATTGGCAGTATCGCTACTGTTAGGGCTTGTAAGGGCTTATGCGACCAAATGTAAGCCGCTGTGATAATGGCGACTAAGAATATAGATAATACTATTGGAAGCTTTATTCGCGACCAGCTGTTAGTTTGTTGCTTATTTTCACTAATAGCGCTTGTAGCTTGCGCATCATCAGTTTTTGGGGGAGGTGGTTTGAATATGATTGCACTGTCTGTCGCACTGTTTGATGTACTTTGATTTTGACTTAGGCTAAGTCGTTTGGCTTGTATGACTAAATGATACCCTTTTTTTGGACGTGTTTTGATGTAGGCGTCATTCTTTTGCTTGTCATTATTACGTAAGTGTTTTCTTAACAAAGCAACTAAGTTGTTAAGGACTTGCTCGGTAACATATCGCTCATCCCACACGGCTTTTAATATCTGTTCACGAGAAACAAGCTTGCCATTTGCTTGGATAAGAAGCATTAATAAATCCATGCATTTTGGTTCGATATTCTTACTGGTATCGTCGTTTGAGATTACACATGTGGCGGGGTCAATGATCCAATCTCCCAGCTGATATTTATACATTACTTACCAACATTCTTTCCTTGTATTTTAATAATTACGCTACACCTTTCGAAAATTAAATTCAAGCAATGTCTTCTAAGAAAAAATTTGCAACATTGATATATAATTAACTATGAAAACATATGAAAAATATATGTTTCTTAGTAATTTATAGATGTTACTCAATACTATGTAGGTTCTAATAATATAAATGGAACTTACTATCATGATTCGTAAATTAATGAGCTCTATCCTAACGGCATGCTTTGCACTAAGTGTTTCGCTTAATGTCCACGCTGAACTTATCGGTGGAGTGGATTTTCCAAATGGTCAAATTTCTTTTGCAGACAGCTTTTCGCAATACAACACAGGTATTCAAGCCCCAAACATTGCTGTACAAACGCCCGAATATACTATTGGTCAACCAGATAATATTGGCGTATCGCTAGGTCGCGGTGGCTCGATTGTACTGGAGTTTATTGATAATTTGCTGACAGGAAGTGGCGATAACAAGTTAGACCTATGGATTTTCGAAATTGGGCCCGATGTAGAGGATACGTTTGTTGAAGTAAGCGCAGATGGCGTAAACTGGACATCAGTGGGCAAAGTATTTGGCGCAACTTCCGGCATCGACATAGATGCGTTTGGATTTTCCGTTTCTTCAATTTTAAAGTTTGTGCGTTTGACTGACGACCCTAATGAAGGACAACGAACGGGATTTTATGTCGGTGCTGATATTGACGCGGTTGGTGCAATCTCGACTATTATTGCACCAGATCCAGACACCGTTAATGCGCCAAGTGTATTTGCATTATTTGGATTAGCAATGTTCGCTTGTGTTCGTAAACGGTGGTTAAATTAAATAGGAATAAAGTAAGCTTAGTGACAATAAACCTAGCAGCAAAGCTAGGTTTATTATTTCTTCACTATTAACTGCATGCATATTAGTTCACGTCACAGATTTGTTTTGAGCTTCAAAATATCGATATACTGACAAAACGTGGTAGTCTATTCATAAATAAAACTTAAGTTTAGACGCACACTTGATGAAGTACATAATAAATGATTTATGTTAGAGCGATTACAATAAGTGTCTTGTTGTGTTTATTAGTGGCATGTATGAGCACAGACAGTCCTAAAAAATTCGATCCTACTGTATACGATACATTCTCGTGGTCAAATGATTCAATTGACGTGCTGATGGGACAATACCAAGTACCTCAAACAACAATCAGCAAATTATATTTGTTCACTAAGAACAAATTGCTAGAAAAAGGTTACCGCTACACTCAGAAGGGCGGAGACTTTAACGTTGCTTTTGTAATTGGTACGACAGAAAACGACTATAATTCTAGTCTTGTTCCTGCGGATGGTTTTTTACAAATCAGAATATTTGACGCAAATTCTAATCAAGTTGTTTGGCAAGTTTATGGAAAGAAAACCTTAACTTCTAATGAAGTAGGCGGTGATGATAGTGACCTTCAATTTGATATCGAATCAATTTTATTTTCACTCCCTGACGCTAGGTAAGGCCTGAAACTTATATTTGTAATGCAAAGTGTTAAGTGTAGTTTAAGCAAAAGTAACATTTCGAGCTAGATAACATCCTTGCTATTTAGCCCAGAACTACTTGTTCGTTATTTTATTGTGGGGGGATTAGTTTGCATAGTCGCAGGTAGACATCTGCTACAATCAATTGTGTGTATTTTGCAAAATGAAAGCTGTAATAACCACTTGGACACTGTTTTAAATCACCTTTGTCTTTGTCTCGGTCAAGCTTTGATAAATCAAGACCGGCAATGCCGCTAGCGGGCAATGCAACGCAAGTTTGAGTGCCACATGCCTGTATTTGTACTAGATTGTTGAAATGACCAACTTCCTCTTTTATTGATACGGTCACTTTATAGAAGCTACCGTCTTCCTCTTCTGGTGCTAAAACAGTATAAACATTGCCACGCCGACTGACACAGTCTTGTGCTTCTCCCATTGATAAGTCAGTCCATGTTGTGACTCTAATGGCACCTAAATCATCATTGTCAGACATAGAGTCCTCTTCCAGAAGTTGGATGATTGCACCTTGCTCACGGCTAAATAGATGCTTGGTTTTAGGCTCGGCTATACTGCCTTTGCGCATTTCTTTGGCTGTAGACCACAATTGTCTGCCATCAACGCTAACTAATAAATCATCGACTTCGCTTACCTTATCTTCAAACCAATCATTTACTGAATCAGAAACAGCAGCCCATTGTTTGATAGTGCCATTGTTGCCTTCTAAATCGTCTATTCTTCCCATCAATAAAGCTTCTATTGCGGTCTGGGACCTTTGTACTGCGCAATTACCTCTGTATTTACCTTGTTTGTACTCGTTGTATCCTGCTTTTAAAATCGTTTCGGCTCCATTTTTGGCCATATCAATTAAAAACTTACGCGTGATTGTTTCTGCCATAACAGATCCACTAACAGCTGCACTATAACCGCCAGTTGCCATTGATGATATTGCGCCTACTGTAAGGCTAAAACCAGCTCTACCAGCTGTATCTAGCCCACCAGCCGTTTTAAGCGTCTCTATGCTTTCGATTGTTAGCTCGTCAATTGGCCCTGATGGAATATGTTGGAAAGCGCGCTCAACGGTATAGACTTTTTTACTGGTTTTTTTCGATTTAAGGGGGCGATAAAAAATTTCATTTTTAGCAAGGTCAATTCGAATTTCTCCATATTGATCTTGCAAATAAATCGCGTTTTTATCTCTGCCTGTTTCCGTATATAGTTTGTGACTTTTATTATCGCTGCTCCACTCCTCCCACGCGCGATATTCAGTATGGGAATTACCCGTAGTCGTGTAGTTTGACTTGTCGATATATCTACCTTTGTCATACCTTATAAAGGTAGCATTGTACGCACTGGCACTTTGAGATGATTGATTTGAATCTGCCGAGAGTATTTTTTTAGCTTCTAGCGTTTTTCCATGTTTATCTTTATAAGAATACAGTTTTTTGTGTAAATCTAAGATCACTCTGTAGTCACCTGACATTAAGTACACACTGTGTTCGTCTCTACTGACCTCTTTGTATACATGTGCAGATTTATTTTTCCGAGCGTATTTCCAGCTTAACCAAACTTTATTTTCTTTTTGTACCCATTCGCCAGTTTGATGTTTAACTGAGACGACATTAAATCCATTTACATTAGGGTCGATTGCATGTGAGTGAAATGCAATCACGAACAATATTAACGTGTATAACGAAGGTTTAATTATCATTTTTTATTACCTAGTTGATGGCCAACTATGGCTTGATTTCAAGCCGATTTGTGGCCATTTTTGTAAAGTGCGCATATGTCGCGCGGTTAGTCATTTACACTTTTCTGCACATATTCCAAACCTTCAACAAAGTCTGGAAAGTGTTTTAATATATGGAATAGCCCGAACACAATTGCACCATGGTGAGCACCAAAGGATAGATCATTTATTTCACGCCAAGGCTTCAGTAAAACCAGAGATTAAAAAGATGAAGCCTACTAATAGATTGACCAAAGGTTTGTTTGTGACATAGCGCAAAGCTCGAAGTAATTTAGTTATCATTATCGAGCTCAGGACTATTAGCTTGTGAGTCATCTTCGTCTAGCCATTGAGCACTATCAGATTCATCACTAGTTGTTGAGTTTTTTGAGATGCCTTGCACCGAACTCAAAAAAGCGGTGTATATAGCGATTGTTGTTTCTTGGTCTGCGTTTATGTTAGCGCTTAGTTCACAAGCGCGATACATCAGCTCTCGAGTAAGAAGCACAGTTTCGGTTCGCCCGCCTAAATTTAAAGCAGTTTGTTTCTCACCTCCATCAAGACTGATGTCGTTGCCTGTAGGTATTGAAGCACTTACTTGATCATTTTGCTGGACAGTAAAGTCTGGATCAGGCGCTCTACAATGTCTCTCATCTGAATTCTCGGGACTAAAATAGACTTCTCTATAGGCCGCTGGAATAAGCTCCACGTTAACGCCTTTGCGTTCCTCTATTTGTTTTACTTGTGTACTATAGTGCCATTGAGGAACAACCACCTGTCAATAATAAACAGCTCAATACCATTACCATAGGTGCTATTTTTGTAATCTTATCCATGACAAACTCGAATCAATTTGAATGAAAACTAATGTAAAATAAAGTCCTTTGCGGATATATAAAACAAGGGTCTGGGATAAATACAGACTTCCGTCTGGGTTTAGTAAAAATCTAATGATTCTGGTCTTTTGATATGAGAGTATCAAGGCTAGGGCGTCTATCAGCCAAGCAGATTAATCAGCAAAAGGCAATAAATTGAATACAAGCGTTGAACAGGACTTATCTAATAAAGTACATGTTGAACAAATAGCATTAATGCACAGCGCTATTCCTACACTACTTTTTATAAACTTAGTAATTGGATGTGCCATTTCTTACGGTTTTTCAGATGTGGTGCCATTTTCCACTATAGCAATATGCATGGGATTACTCTTTTTGATGGTTGCTGTCCGTACCCTTATGTATATGTATTACAAAGATAAATTTTGCGCAGAAAATCTTAAACCATTTAAGTTATCCATTATCATTGGAAGTGGATGCGCGGGCTTAATTTGGGGTGCAATTGGGATTTTGTACTTACCAATAGATAATCAAACCTATCAGTTTTTGTTGTTAATGAGCTTGTTTGCGATGACAGGTGGATCAGCCTTTACCTATAGTCTTTATCTACTAAGGCTACTTTTCTTATGTACCGTCTATTTTATTACCGATTACTGTACAATTCTTTTTGATGGGAGATAAGCTTTATAATACATTAGGAGTCGTATCCTTAGTGTTTTTGCTTGTGTTGACAGCGTTTAATATCAAAATTAACAAGAACTTCATTACGACCTTATCCCTGCGTTTTGAAAATAGTTTATTAGTAGAGAGATTAAAGGAGCAAAAAAAGAAGCCGAAAGTGCTAATAAAGCAAAATCTAAGTTTCTTGCGGCAGCTAGTCATGATTTACGCCAGCCTCTTTATTCATTAGGGCTATTTACCTCTGTATTAGATGAGTCAGAACAACAACCAGCAACTCGAAAAATAATAGATCAGATAAATATGTCTGTTGATGCACTTAAAAGCCTTTTTGACGCATTACTGGACATTTCGAAGTTAGACGCAGGTGCCGTAGAGGCCTCAAAATCCAGCTTTTTCATTCAAGGTCTTTTTGTAAAACTATCCAATGCATTTGATATGCAAGCGTCCCAAAAAGGGCTAAATATTACATGGCCTAGTGAGGATTATTGCGTAATAAGTGAAGCCGAACTATTAGAACAAATATTACGAAACTATATAGAAAACGCTATTCGCTATACACCATCGGGTGAAATAAAAGTGGGATGTGTTTCTGAGGATGGCTTGGTAATTATTAGCGTTACTGATACTGGGATTGGTATTGCTGAAAACGAAATTAAAAATATATTTACAGAATTTCACCAAGTCGACAATCAACAACGCAATCGTAAAAATGGTTTAGGATTGGGTTTGGCTATTGTTTCTCGAACCGCAAAACTGTTAGAGCATGAAATATATGTTAAATCCACATTAGGAGTTGGATCGACATTTTCGATTCATATTGAACAAGCGAATAATTTACCTAAGTTAAGTCATGAAGTCGAAGTACCCGCTACTCAGCTTGATATTACTCCATCGTTTTTGGTTGCAGTTGTCGACGATGAAACCAGCATAAGAGAAGGGCTACTTCAGCTTTTGACTATATGGCATTATGACGTTGTTGTGGCAGATTCTGCGGAAGCCTTACTTAAGTTACTCGCTCAAAGAGGTCGAGCGCCAGACGCGCTAATAACTGACTATCGCTTGGCAAATCAGTTAAACGGAATTGATTTGATAGAGCGGGTTAATAAGCAGTATCAACGTATGATTCCTAGTCTAATAGTGACGGGTGATACTCAAAAAAATGAGATAGAAATGATGAACACCGGACATTGGCAGGTTCTACATAAACCTGTACCAGCGGCTAAGCTTCGCGCTTTCTTACGCAGTGTGCATGCGAACACTTTTCAAGATTGATGTTTACACGATATCAAGAATTCCAAGTTCTTTGGCTGCCAGTGCTGCTTGGGTTCTGTTGGTAACACCTAATTTTTTAAAAATAGCAGTAACATGCATTTTAATTGTGGCCTCTGCGATTTCCATATTCGCAGCAATAAGTTTGTTTGATTGCCCTTGAATTAAGAATGATAAGACCTGTTGTTGACGGCTTGTTAGCAATAGTTGAGGTTTCGGTGATGAATGTTCGGGGAAATATAAGCCTCCAGCAAGTACAAGTTGTAAAATATTCAACATTATTTTGCTTTTGGTATCTTTGTAGATATAAGCCATCGCACCAAGGTCTTTTGCATGTTGTATATCTTGATGATTGTTTGACGCTGATATGACAACTACAGGCGTTGTCATGTAAACCTTTCTGCAATGCTCTAAAACGGAAAAGCCGCACTCTCCTGGTAGATTCAGATCAACAAGCACTAGGTCAATATCTGGCGTATCCTCAAGTATTGAAATAGATAAATCACTCGTATTGGCCTCATAGACTTGCATTGCGCCATCAGCGCTGCAGTCGAGTTCAGCAAGTACGTGTTTAAGCCCATCGCGAAATAAAGCATGATCATCTACTACTAAAATTTTCATCTCAATACGCTATCCCATTTTATGATTGTTAACACGCCTATTCCCTACAAGCCTAATTTTGACTTAAATGAATTTACGCATATGAACAATATAACAGCTATATGATTTTGCGTCTTGGTTTGCAATGTAGTTTGTATTGATGCCAAGAAAATAGAAGTGTGTAATGAATGTTTATTGTAGTTACTTAAACTTTGAATAAAAAGCGTAATAAAAGAGGCACTAAATAAACAAACCCTACACAAAACTGTGTAGGGTTGTTATCAAATGCCAATGTTAAATCTAATTAAAACACTACCTGTACATTAGCAGTACATACCGTTGAGCCAGCTTCGCATACGCTATAACTATAAGTAGCAGAGCCTTTAACGCCGATAGCATCAAGATATTCACCATCATTTGATGTAGTGGTTATTTTTTGACCATCTCTAAATATATCAACGCTTGATGTGCTGGCACCACCCCAATTCAAGGTCACATTTTGTCTTCCTTTTTGTTTGAAGCCATTTGCGCTTAAATTAAAGTCCCCTGAAGGCGGTGGAGGCGGAGGTGGTGGCTCAACGCTGCCACATGAATTAGATACCAAGTATTCATTTGCATCCGCAGCTTGCACAATGCCATAACCAAAATTATCGTCTTTGCCACTCACGCCGCCATCAAGAGCGGTAGCTTTGAGGGCTTCACGAATATCTTCGCCACTACAATTAGGGTGATTAGACCATACCAAGGCCGCAACTCCCGCTACAGTTGGTGTTGCCATTGATGTACCACTTAGAGTGCCATAATCACTTGCACCGATAGAAATACTCATAGTCGCCGCAGATAACAGTGCACTGCGGTCTTCTTGCGCAGCACCAACAGCAGGTATACTAGTGGTATTCGTATCACCTAATGTACCAAACAAAATGCCTAGTTCATTATTGATAATAACAGCCCCTATACCGCCGGATTGCTCACAGTTATTTACCTTATCAAAAAATGAAACAACGCCGCGGTCAATGACGCATATTTTACCATCAGCACTTGCATCTGTAGCCTCTGCTGTTCCCATAAAATATGTTGTTCCATTGGCACTGCCAGCATTTTCCATAGCTGAAGAAGCAAATGCATTTCCATCAGCACTTAGACCTGACGACGTTGCAATACCGGCTGGGAACGTTGATAGTGTATCTACACCACCAGCGGTAACTTCAACACATATAGTCTCGTCAGTTCTTTGTCTTCGACCTTTGCCAGACGTACAAGTCGGGTATTGAGAAAAGTCGGCAATATTATTATCTGCATCATTTGCACCAATCATCATCACAGATGAGTAACCTGCTGGGTATGATCGTACTGAGTTGCCATCATTGCCGGCTGCAGCTACAGACAACCCGCCTGCCGCTTGAAATGATTTAAATGCATTTTCTTCAGTACTATTTGCGCCACCACCACCAAGGCTCATATTTATAATATTTGCCCCAGCTGCAGTACAAAGTTGTGCAGCTTTGGCTAAGTCAGAAGAATATCCATAGCCATCGGCATTAAATACCTTGATAATATGCAAGCTAACGCCAGGCGCCATGCCGATTACACCAACATTATTGTCAGCCGCCGCAATTGTGCCTGCAACGTGAGTACCATGCGGACCACCAGCACTAAACCAATTACCTGTTCCAGGATCATTGTCTCCGTCGATATTACTCCAAATAAAATCTTGATTACTAATATCGAGTCCAGAGTCGATTACACAGACTTTTATACCAGCACTAGTATCAAGTGCAACTTGATCCGCTTGGGCTTGATAATAACCATATGGTGTGACTTGTTGAGTCATTGGATCGCCAAGGTCGTCTTCAAAAAGCGCCATTGAACGTCTAACTTGGTCTACTTCTACTAACTTTATATGCGGGTTATTAAGTAAGCCTTTTATCTGAGACAAATCTTTACCTGCAAACTCAAAAGCAATGAAACCATCGCCTTCTACTTTAATTTGACCGCCTGCTTGACGAGCTAGGTTTTTAACGATGCCTTTGCCAGGATTGTCTACCTGAACTATGACACGTTCCGATGCAAAAGCAGCGTTAATACTTACAGCAAGTAGCGTTGCTGATAAAAGAGGTGTTATTTTCTTCATATATAGGATTCCAAGGGTTGTTGGTGTGTTGTAGTTGTTTTACAAATTATGCGCTAAAGGCACATTTGTTTATTTTTCTTATAAATATCAATGAGCAATGCTCATTGATATATTCACCATACTCTTAGATATTCATAAATACAACTAATAGTAACAAAAAATTTACACTGTATTTACAAATCTGTTTTAGATAACAATTGCATTAGTACCCAGATCGATATGAAGTTATAAATAGGTATGCGAGAGTTTGTGTGCTAACAATTTTTGCGATGATCATTTATTGAACAACTTACTGAAAATAAACACAATTCATACTCAACAGAGGTGTCAGGAAATTTTACATGTTTTAAATTTTTTCGTATTGGAAAATCGTAACAAATTGAAAATATTGATTTTTTTGGGTGGTATGTATTTTGCTATTCGTAATTGTCACTCAGTATAGATGTGACATTATCTTAAATTTAAAGGGAAATACCATGAAGAACAAAGTTGTTAAAAGTTCTCTATTAAGAGCGATAAAATCTGTAGCGATACTAGGTATGTTTTTTAGTTTGCAGGCACAAGCTGCATTATTAACATTCTCAAGTACGGATTCGAACAACAAGGGTGTAAGTATCACATTTGAAGTGCTTGATTCTGTGCTTGGCAATAGCAGTATATTTGTCTCGCCAAATAATCAATCAGCTTTGCTTGGTTTTACTGTGGTCTATGATTTGGTGTCTGGTCAAACAGGTTCTTTTTCTGGTGGCCCAGGGCTTAGCAGCATTTCTGGAAACCAGAATGCGGTTGAAATTAGAACAGATGCAAGTGACTTGATCACAGGTGTTTATGACTCTGTTGTTTCAGGTGGCGGCGGCAGCAGCTGTAGCAGGTGTATTGCTTTACGATTTGGCAGTGGTTCTGCTTATTTAGATTGGCGTGAACCTAATCGAGGTATACTAATTATTGGTGGAAGAAATGTAGGTCAATTTTTCTTTAACCAAAGTTCAACTAGCACTAGCGTATCTGCACCTTCAATATTAGCCCTTATGGGCTTAGGCTTTTTAATGATGGTGTTTAGAAGCAGAAAATAATAACGTTCAACAAAACATGTAATAAGCCACTTTTTATGCAAAGTGGCTTTTTTTATGCGCAATATTAAGCTGCATGGGCGTTTATTCGCTGTGAATAGCTAACTTCGAGTAAAGTATATTAATTGTTAAAGGCGTACATGCTGTGAATAAGAAAAATAGCTTAGGTGTGGTGGTAATTTGCGATGCGGCGGTGGACAAAAGCACAAAAATGAGTGCATAAAAAAGCCAACTGTATAAGCTGGCTTTTTATTATGATTAATTACGTTAATCTGTAAATTACGATAACTTTCTTCTGGTAAGTAACACTAATGCTAACCCTAACAAACCCACAGACGCAGGCGCTGGTACATCAGTGAAGGTAAAGTTAAAGTCTGCACTGCCTGGATTAAAGTTAGAACTTGCACATGCTTTGCTTGAATCACATGTAAACGTGTCTATAAACATCCAGCCAGATGCACCTAATAAGCCCTTATCATCCCAGTTAGCGCCGTTACCCACTCTAAAAGGCTTTGCATCATTGCTAGGAGCTTGTGAAATATCAATGACTAAACCATCTAAAGCGCCATAACCTGTTAGGGTAGAAGGCGCCCAATTCCAAAAATCCCAAGTGTTTCCATCAACATCAGCGCCGCTTACACTACCGCCTGTAGGTTGTTTATCAAGCCCACATGCCGCATTATCGACGGTAACTTTTTTGCTCATACCAGGAATGGCAGAAACCATACTAGAGCATGAATAATTCATTGTAATATCAAATGTCAAACCACCCAATGTGCTTGAGAATACATCGCCGGTGAAGGTTGCAGTATTGCCATTAACCACAAACGAGCCTGACTGTGTTTGAAATCTGCCAACATTCGTCCACAAACCTCTAGTACCATTTCCTGCGTCAGACAACTGATAGCTTGAACTATAAACTGGGCTAGCATTTGCCATGCTGCTGATAAGCAACAAAGCAGAGCTGACTAATAACGATTTAAATTTCATTCTTATTTCCTTAAGTAGAAGTGCAGTATCGAAAATTATTGTTTTATACTTCGATTTTTATTGATAAGCATCAATAGTGCCAAGCTGACAAGTGGATAATTTTCAATGATTTATAAGGTGTTTTTTGTGATGAGTTCGTTTATTGTAAAAATAGCTGACACTTGTTGTGTGAAAACAGCGAAGCACTTTCTCTTTAAAGAACATGCAAATAAATGGCGAAAAAATGACAGGCCGCTCCAGCAACAACAAATAGATGCCATAGTGCATGAGAGTAATGCCTAGTTTTCATCAAATAAAACACAATACCTCCACTGTATGCGATACCGCCGCAAAGCAACAGAATAAAACCTGAAGGACTTAAGGATTGATATATTGGATATATCAGAAATAGGGCAAGCCAGCCCATTATCGCATAGGTGGTAATAGACAATTTAGGGTACTTATGTCCCCAAACCAGCTTAAAAATTATCCCTAGTATCGCGATTGACCACACGATAATAAGACTTACCAAACCTAGCGTGTCACCTACACCTAATACTAAAAAAGGGGTGTAGCTGCCTGCAATTAGCAAATAAATGGCAATGTGATCGATACGCCTTAAAATGATTCTGCGTAGTGTGTCTTTTGTATTGTGATAAAGAGCAGACGATAAAAACATCATTGCTAAACTTACGCCGTAAACTATTGATACACTTATTTCTACCCAAGCTTGTGCTTTTGACACCATCAATGTTATCCCCAAAAGAGCTAACACGAAGCCTATAGCATGACTCCAGGTGTTGAGTCTTTCTTCGTTGATAGAGTAACTTGATTTGTCTAAATCAGCGGCTTTTTTGGGTAACATATAAGAGGCAATTCCTAGCGTTCAATTTGCTTGATATTTATTTAATGTAGGAATTGTATATATTGAGCGTACAAGTGTACACTGAAATTTAATTAATTATTTGTGACACAGAAGATTAGCATTATAAAAAAACAGACCTAGGGTTTTTGATAAACACTAGGCCACTGTTTTTACTTAATTTCTACACCTGCAGCTTGTTTATCTGCATGATAACTCGACCTTACCATAGGGCCACATGCGGCATGTGTAAAACCGATTTCTTTGGCGTAAACTCCCAAACTATCAAACTCTGCGGGTGGAACATAGCGTTTCACTGGGTAATGATGCTTGCTAGGTTGAAGATACTGTCCAAGCGTTAACATATCGACATTATGTTCTCTAAGATCATCTAGCACTTGCTTCATTTCATCGTTTTCTTCACCCATTCCCATCATTAGTCCAGATTTTGTAGGAATATGAGGATGCTGTTCTTTAAATTTTCGCAACAACTCTAAAGACCACTTGTAGTTAGCGCCTGGACGACACTCGCGATATAAGCGTGGAATAGTCTCTAAGTTGTGATTAAAAACATCGGGTAGGCCATTCTGCAGAATATCTAAAGCTCTATCCATTCTTCCTCGAAAGTCAGGTACTAGCACTTCTATTTTGGTAGTAGGGCTGTATTTACGGATAGCATTAATACAGTCAACGAAATGTTGTGCGCCACCATCGCGTAAATCATCCCTATCAACAGAGGTTATTACGACATAGCGCAAATCCATTTCAGCAATGGTTTTTGCGAGCTTTTCAGGTTCTTCTGCACTTGGTGGTAAAGGCTTACCATGACCAACGTCACAGAAAGGACAACGTCTTGTACAAATGTCTCCTAAAATCATAAACGTGGCAGTACCATGATTAAAACATTCAGCCAAATTGGGGCAGCTAGCTTCTTCACATACCGAGTGCAATTTATTTTTTCGTAGCGTCTTTTTTATATGATCGATACGATCTGTTGTACGTGGTAACTTAACTTTTATCCACTCAGGTTTGCGCAACATGTTGGCTTTTTCTGTTGGCATAATTGTAATCGGAATATGTTTTACTTTCTCGTCGTCACGAAGCTTAACACCCGCTTCAGGTCGTGAATTACTCATCAAAGCCCTCTTTATTTACAAGCTTGCTAATATTAAGAAGTTTGCAAAAATGTTGTGATACAACTTGTTTTGCTTTACCCATATCATATGGGCCATTAAGTCTATTGCTATCGATCATTTCTAGGCCTGCATAGCCACAAGGATTAATGCGTTGAAAAGGTGACAAGTCCATATCCACATTAAAGGCTAATCCATGAAAAGAACAACCTTTTCTAATACGCAAACCCACCGAGCATACTTTTTTCTCATCTACATAAACGCCTGGAGCGTCTTTTTTTGCGTATGCTTGGGTATCAAAATCGCGTAATGTTAACACGATACAATCTTCAAGGGCACTTACAAGGTGTCTAACACCTAACTTACTGCGACGAATGTCCAATAAAATGTACATCATTAGTTGGCCGGGTCCGTGATAAGTAACTTGTCCACCTCTATCAACGGGCACCACTGGAATGTCTCCAGGTGCTAATAAATGCTCTTGTTTTCCAGCTTGACCTTGTGTAAACACTGGGGCATGTTCTAACAACCATATCTCATCTGGTGTCGATTGATTTCGTGCATCAGTGAAATTTTGCATTTTCTGCCAAATAGGCAAATATTCTTGGCAGCCAAGGTCTCTGATGATGGTGGGAAGAATTTCACAGGTATCTAAGGGCAAATTCGTTCTCTTGTATTGGCTTATATGACTACTTTCACAAGCTCAAGTTTAGCTAACTCAGTATAAATAGTTTCCATATGCTCTTTACTAGTCACCTTTACCGCTATGGACACCGCATGATAGGTGCCCTTACTGCTAGGTTTAACGGTGTATGTATAATCTGCAGGCGCAAGGCTTTGCAAGCAACTCACAATGGTATCTGGCAATTCAGGTTTTGCACTTCCCATTACTTTAAATGTTTGCATGCAAGGAAAGTCTAGTAATTCATCAAAATGTGTATCCATTACTCATCAAGTCCCAATTTAAGGGTTACCCAATCCATCGCTTTACTAACAATGCCACCTTCGTTTATTTCTTCTAAGGTTACCAAGGGATACGAGCCCATTGTTTCACCATCTAATTGAATAAATAATTGTCCCACCACTTGGCCTTTTTGAAGGGGAGCGTTGAGTTGTTCACTAAGCTCAAATTGAGCAGTCAACTTGCTTGCTTGCCCTCTTGGAATGGTCATAGGGGTATCAACATTAACCCCAAGGCTGACGGTTTCTTTATCACCCATAAAAATACGCTGTTGAGCAAAGCTATGACCTGCTTTATACGGTACGACCGATTCGAAGAATCTAAAACCGTAGCGCAGCAACTTTTTGTTTTCAGTCTTTCGCGCTCTGTCGCTATCAGTACCCATTACAACTGATACTAAGCGCATTTCACCTTGCGTTGCTGAAGTGATAAGGCTGTAACCCGCGTCAGACGTGTGTCCTGTTTTCAAGCCATCAACATTTAAACTTGTGTCCCATAGTAGACTATTGCGATTAAACTGTTTGATGCCGTTGTATGTGAATTCACGCTGACTATAGATTTCATACATATCAGGTACTTCATTGATCAAAGCTGATGACAACAATGCCATGTCTCTAGGCGAGGTGTAATGGTCTGGATCATGTAATCCATGTGTGTTGACAAAGTTTGTTGCTGTCATCCCTAAGGCTTGTGCGTGAGCGTTCATCATCGACGCAAATGCTTGTTCGCTGCCTGCAATATATTCTGCAATCGCAACACAAGCGTCATTGCCTGATTGAACAATAATGCCTTGTAACAACTCTCGCACCGTTACTTGAGTACCTACTTCGATAAACATTTTAGATGAGTCTGGGAAATTTTTTGCCCATGCATTTTCAGACACAGTAACCGCGTCATCCATGCTGATGTTGCCAGCTTGAATCTCTTTTCCCACAACATACACGGTCATTATTTTAGTTAAGCTTGCAGGCGCGAGACGTTGATCAATATTTTTTTCTGCGATGATATGTCCGGTTTGATGGTCAACTAGCATAAATCCGCCTGCGGCAACGCTTGGTGGCGGGGGGATCACAATGGACGCTTGTGCGATTGGCATGAGCATTGTGGCTAGAAGAGTAAATATCATTATTGAACGCATTTTTTATCCCAAAGTAGTATATGTGACAATTTACAGGCGAATTCTATATGATTGCCTGAATAAACGATAGGGCAAACGGTGTTTTTTTCGATAAGATCCTACTCGCTTATTTGACCTTTATATAAAGACTCAGAAACCGTAACTAATCAGCTACATTAATTACGGTAAATGCGCTCTCAAAACCCATCTTGCCAAGTTCTTTGAGTAGGGTATTTGCTTTTTGTTCAGTTTCAATTGGGCCTAATTGTAATTTATATACATTATTCTCTTTGGGGATCACCGAAGGTACTCTTAACATTTGAGATAAAGCTAATCCTATGGACTTCGCTTTTGACTGATCGCTCAATGCAAGCACTTGAATATAAGTACCAACATTATCCTCGGGCTGCGCAGTAATGGTTGAATTGAGTGGTTTATCTATTGTGCTAGTTGTCGTTGAATCTACAATAGCAATATTCAATGTGGGTTCTGCAAAAACAGTTGGGTTTCTTCCAACAGTCTTGTCACCATTTTCGCTAAAGTGGATAGCCTCAATTTTAACTTGCGCAGTGCCTTTATTGTGAAAGCCTAACTTTTTTGCTGCACCATAAGATAAATCCAAGATTCGATCACTGTGGAACGGGCCCCGGTCGTTCACTCTGACGGTTATAGATATGTTCGTTTCCGTATTAGTTACTCGCAAAAAAGAGGGTAATGGCAAAGTTTTATGAGCAGCAGTCAGTGCAAACATATCAAATACTTCACCCGTTGCTGTTTTGTAACCGTGAAATTTTTCGCCGTACCACGATGCATAACCGACATCTTCAAAGCCTTTATTGGTATGCATTGGTGTGTAGTAGGTCCCCATTATTTCATACGGACGGCTTGTCCAAACATTGAAGGTTTCAAATTTTGGTTCTATTAACTCATAGTCGATCACGCCGTAATTAAAACTTGGCGCGGTATCTTGAGTGAGTTTATAGCGGCTTGTTTGAGTTTGTGATGATGAGCATGAATATAAAAAAGTGATGGATATCACAAAGATACAAAGCTTTTGAATGGACACCAAATTCACCATTTGTTTTTAGTTATTATATCGCAAATATTGCCAGACTTACTCGCGTGAAAGCAATCTCTTTTGTGTACTGACTGCCATTAAAATACCAAAGCCTGCCATTAGTGTAACCATCGACGTCCCACCATAGCTAATTAAAGGTAAGGGGACGCCTACAACAGGTAGCAAACCCGATACCATTCCCATGTTCACAAAAACATACACGAAAAACGTTAAGGTAATGCTACCAGCAAGTAATTTACTAAAGGTGTCTTGCGCTCGGTTGGCAATATACAAACCACGCATGATAATACACAAATAGATAATTAATAAGCCAAGTACGCCAACAAGTCCAAATTCTTCGCTAAATACTGAAAAAATAAAATCAGTATGTCGTTCAGGTAAAAATTCTAATTGCGATTGAGTGCCTTGCAGCCATCCTTTGCCATCAACCCCACCAGATCCGATAGCGATCTTCGACTGTATGATGTGATAGCCTGCACCAAGAGGATCGCTCTCTGGGTCAATAAAGGTTATAACACGCTGTTTTTGATACTCCTTCATCAGGAAAAACCACATGATAGGGGCAAAAGCACCGGCAAGAATACTTATACCGCCAATCAACTTCCATGTCATACCGGCTAAAAACAAAACAAAAACACCGCTGGATGCGACTAACAGTGAGGTACCTAAGTCAGGTTGTTTGGCGATTAATATCGTGGGAACGAACACTAAAATAAAACCAACAAAAATACTATAAAGTGTTGGTGGCATGCTGTTTTTGCTAATAAAGTATGCAATCATCATGGGCATCGCAAGTTTTAGTATTTCTGAAGGTTGAAACCTAAGCAAACCTAAGTCTAACCAACGTTGGGCACCTTTACCTTCTACGCCAACTAACAAAACCGCTATCAACATCAAAATGCCAAGCGTATAGAAATAGATCGCAGTTCGTCGAAATACCGCAATAGGAACTTGAGCAAGCACGAACATGACACAAAATGCGATACTAAGCCTTACCAGTTGACGCTGAACTAAACCCCAATCTTGACCGCCTGAAGAGTATATAGTGAGCAAGCCAACAAGCATTAATGAACAAAGGGAAAATAGTAGAAAACCATCTATATGAAGGCGTTCAAGTATTGTTTGTTTATTTGCAGAAAGCTTATTGGACATAGGCATTGCTTTGACTATCAACAACGCTTTTCTGCGCTGCTATTTTTTGTTGTCGTTCAAAATAAAAGTCCATTACATTGCGTGATAAAGGAGCCGCGTTTGAGCCGCCTCCACCAGCATTCTCAATCACTACCGCAATACTAATTTCTGGATTTTCATATGGGGCGTAGCCAACATACATTGCATTATCGCGTAAATATTCATTAACGTTTTCTTCGTCGTATTCTTCATCTTGGGCGACAGAAAACAATTGAGCCGTTCCAGTTTTGCCAGCTGAAATATAATTGGTATTAAGAAATGCTGTTCGAGCAGTTCCGTGTGGTCTATTTACCGTTCCATACAAAGAATCTAAGATAAGATCCCAGTTTTCCTCATTTTTCATCATAACTGGGCGTTGCTCTTCTATCGGCTCATCAATTGATTGACCTTCTACTCGATAACCTTTCAATAGTTTAGGGGTGAACCGTCTGCCTTTATTTACCAGTATATTAATTGAGTTAGCTATTTGTAGAGGGGTTGCATTCCAAAAGCTTTGGCCAATACCTACGGGAATGGTATCACCTATATACCAAGGCTCGTTGAAACGAGCTCTTTTCCATCCTCGACTGGGCATGTTGGCTTGAGATTCCTCATGTAAGTCGACGCCCGTATATTGGCCAAAGCCAAATTCGGTCATATATTCGTGCATGCGGTCAATCCCTAGTTTAAACGCAAGTTCGTAGTAAAAAGTATCACAAGAAACTTCAACCGACTTCGTAACGTCAACTATCCCGTGGCCTTCACGTTTCCAGTCTCGCCAAACATGCGAAACGTTGCGTAGCTGGTAACTACCATGGTCATGTATTTTTGTGTTGGCATCAATGATGCCATCTTCTAAGCCCAGTAAGGCTAGGTGAGGTTTAATAGTAGAAGCAGGAGGGTAGCGACCTTGCGTTGCGCGGTTAAGCAAAGGACTATATTGAGAATTTATCAAGGTTGAATAGTTAGCTTGACTAATACCATGAACAAACAAGTTAGGGTCATAACTTGGGCTAGAATATAAAGCAAGAATACCTCCGGTTTTAACATCAGTGATAACTACTGACCCACGCCTTCCCGCTAACTCTTGTTGTGCTTTTTGTTGCAGTTCAATATCAAGGTTTAACACGATATCTTTACCATAGGTATAGGCGGTTCAAAATCTAATACGCGAATAACGCGCCCTTTATTATTTACCTCAACTTGCTGATAACCAACGATGCCATGCAATTCCCGTTCATAAAAGCGCTCAATTCCTTGCTTGCCGATATCATGGGTTGCTGCATAGTTGGCTGCCTGCCCGTTTACTTCTAATTTATTTTCATCGCGTTTGTTAATACGTGCTACATATCCAAGAGTATGTGTTAGTGCATCTGCAAAAGGATAGTGTCTAGCAAGTCTTGCCTCAATAGTGACACCGGGAAACTTATGCTGGTTGGCTGAGAAAAGTGCAACTTCATCGTTGGTAAGTTGTTTTTTAATGGCAACAGGTTTGAATCTTCTTTGACGTAAACGTTCACGTTCAAATCGTTCTAGCTCATTGCCACTCAAACCCATTAACAGTTCAAGTTCAGCAATCAGTTCATCGAGCGATTCGACTTCTTCAGGAATAATTTCTAAACTAAAAACAGGTCTGTTTTCGGCCAATATTACGCCATTGCGATCATATATTAACCCTCTATTAGGCGCTACAGGAAGTACTTTGATTCGATTCCCATTAGATTGGGTTTGGTAATCTAAATGGTTTACAACCTGCAATTGATATAGGTTGATAAAAAGTAAACTAAGCATAAATACAACAAAACTAGCCGAGAAAAGGGCTCTGCGAGAAAATAAATTTGCTTCTGCAGTATGATCTCTTATTGTTTGCCTAGCGCGAGCCATGTTGTGAACCTTGTTTATTCTCTATGATAAGGATGATTTTGCGTTACTGACCATGCTCTGTATAAGGCCTCAGTTACAATCACTCTTACCATGGGGTGAGGCAAGGTGAGAGCAGACAACGACCATTGTACGTCTGCTTTTGCTCTGCAGTCGTCAGACAAGCCCTCTGGTCCGCCTATTAGCAAAGTCACATTTCGAGCAGACAACTTCCATTTATCTATTTGTGTTGCGAGGTCTTGTGTTGACCATCTTCTGCCTTCGACCTCTAATGCCACCACAAAGTTTCCTTTGGGGATCAAATTAAGGCATTTTTGTCCTTCTTCTTCTTTAATCGCTGCTAAATTACTGCCTTTTGTTCTCTTTTTTGCATTTACCTCAGTAAATGAGACTTTAAAATCATTTGGAAATCGACGGATATACTCCTCTACACCATCGCTTACCCAATTTGGCATCTTGTTGCCGACAGCGATTATCTGAACTTGCATCTTTATGGCCTATATTGGCGTTTTTATTGCCATAGCTTTTCTAGTTGATAAAAATCGCGTGTTTCATCTTGCATAACATGCAGCACTACATCGCCTAAATCAACTAATACCCATTCGCCTGCCTCTTTGCCCTCGACACTAAGTGGGGCATGGTCAGCCTTTTTACATTCTACAATGACGTTTTCAGCAATTGAAGTGACATGCCTTTTCGAGGTGCCCGAACATACCAGCATGGTATCGGTCACTGATGACTTTCCTTTTACGTCTAGCACGACCAAATCCCGCGCCTTCATATCTTCTACTTTTTCTATAACAAATTCTGTAAATTCTTTGTCGTTCAAGTGATTACCTTAATCTTTTGTTGTGTATAGCTGATTGTCAATAATGTAATCGACAAGATCAGTGGGCATTAATCGTATTAGCGCATTTTTGAGTCGCATTAGATTATGCTCAGTTTTTACCGTTTCTCTTATCAAAGTCGATGAAACAGCGCTTATTTCATTATGGGCTAAAATTAATCGACCACTATTGTTTTTCTCTATTATATCCCGAAAGAACTTAGGATTCATTGCTTGTTTTACATCTTCATATTCTACTAGCTTTGAAAATAAAAACTCCTTGTCACAATCGTTATCGGCATTTGTTAAATAAGCATTCAATTGTTGCCGACTAGTCGCTTGATAATTACTCACTTGATTGTGCCGGTTCATGACCAAAACATGGCACAAGTCAAACAATTCAGAATACCGAAACCACTGACTAAAGCTCGATAAGGCATCACTGCCTAGCACAAAAATAAGATGCTCACCTGGCAAGGTCTGCTTAAGTTGGGCAATGGTATCATATGTATAACTGATAGCGTCTCGCTTCATTTCTGCATCATTTACGTAGAGCCGACAGTCTTGTTTGGCAAAAATACGGGTCATTGCCATGCGATGCTCAGCACTGCTGGTCATAGATTTCATCGCGGGTTTATTCGATGGCATTAGGTCTATATGCGTTACATCTAAGTTATCTGCAATCTCAAGTAAGGGGTATAAATGCCCAAAGTGCGGCGGGTCAAACGTTCCACCATATATAAACCTAATCTTTGTATTCGCAGACTTAGGCAACATGAAAAGACGAAAGGGCGTTGCTTTGAAATAGCAATGCCAAGTGAGCTAATAAAATATAAGGTTTTGCAATGCTTGTTGATTTCATCGCGATATCAGCTTGGCTAAGGTGTTCATTTAACTCGTACAGTTGTGTCAAACTCAATCTACTAAGCGCTTGTTGATACAAGCTTTGTTTATTCGGCCAAATGCGTAATTGACGAAAATCAATATGTCCATTTAAGGCCTCCATTTCTTTTAACTGAGTGAGAGTTTGTGCTTCGTTTACTAGACTCCATAGCACTACAACTGGTTCAATGCCTTCATCTTCTAAACTAGCCAGTATATTGATGACTTTAGTCATATCACCTTTTAATACTTCATCACTGAGCTGAAAAACAGAGTATCTTGCTTGCTGCACCAAGACTTTCATTACATCCTGATCGCTAATTGTATGTGTCGAGTCAAAAAGCAAGCTGAGCTTTTCTAATTCTTGTCTAGCGGCTAGCAGATTACCTTCACACATATCACCAATGACTACAAGCGCTTGCGAGCTGATGTTAAGTGATGCAGATTGAGCAACTGTTTGTAAATATTGATAAAGCGGATTACCTTGTAGTTCATACACATGGCAGAACCATGCTTTTTTCATTAGACTTGATAGCCATTTTGTTTTTTGAACATCTTTTCCCGCTTTGGGTCCCTGAATGACTAGCACAACATCAGGGTTGTCCATGGCAGCTATCTCAACAAATTTTTTCGCGCCGGTTGTTCCTGGTTTTACTGAGTTCATTGTCAACTCAATGTATTGCTTATCACAAAATAACGACATGCTCTGCATTGCATCGGTTAATGATGACCAATCAAAATCGCTATCTAAGGTAAAGTTTTGGCGTTCATCAAACCCTAAATCTTTTGCCTTTTTTCTAACAGCATCAATAACATCTAGTTTTTGTTGGGGTTCGTCGCCAAATAGCAAAATAACCTGCGGTAAAGTGTTACTGGATAATTGGCGATGAATATCTGCTGCTTTAAATTGCAACTGGCGTTCCTTTTTTCATAACGATGCCCAAACTAGCGGGAGTTTCTTCGGTAGTATTTGCTTTATCTTCACCTATCAAAGCAGCACTATTGTATTGACTCGACAAAAGCCTGATTAGACGGTCCGCAGACTCATTGCGTAACTCGGTTAATACAAGTTCTAATTCCCTTGATTTTGCCAAAATTTGGTCTGGGTCATCTTGGTATTCTCGCGAGACAGACAAGCTATTTGTAATTGGATACCTATTGGGAAACTCAACGGTATAATTTACAGTATAAACGAGTTCATATTCAGCAACCTGACCGGTAGTGAAAACGGACAATAATCTTCTGTCAAACTGTTCAGGTGATAGTGTAATTATCACTCTTTCGTTTTTGTCCTCGGATTCTCTGGTCATCGATTGTTGTATGACACCATTTAGCTGATATACAGGAAGCCGCTCTTCAAGTGCTCTTGATAGCGGAGAAAACTGCAATGGAGCTTGAATGATGACCTGCTTTAAATTAGAGGGAAGCGCTTGGCTTCCCCTCAATTGAAAGCCGCAAGCGCTAAGCATTGATATAGCAATGATAGAGACTATCAAGCGTTTATAATCGCTTACAAACAAGCTGATATTATTCTTTTCATGCATACTTTTGCTCATTCTTAATTAGCCACTATATTTACTAGTTTACTAAGGCACGACAATCACTTTTCTTATTGTTTTTCCATCGGTAAAGGATGTTACGTTGTCATGCGAAAGTGCTAACGCTTCAAGCTCGGCTTTTTGTATGTCTGCCGAAACGGTTAATTTCGCTCGCAGCTTTCCATTGACTTGCACAATAATTAACTTTTCATCTTGCACTAAGGCTGTTGGGTCATGTAATGGCCAAGGCGATGTTTGCAATGCTTCTTTTTGGCATAGACGGTCCCATAATGCTTCACAGATGTGGGGAGTAACAGGATTTAGCATCTTAACCATACTTACAACCGCATGGTGCATTAACTTGGCATCAGTCAAATCAGTGACAGAGTATTTTTGAAGAAAATTAAGTAGCTCCATCATTTTAGCTACAGCCGTATTGAATGTTTGACGACGCATAATGTCGTCGGTCACTTTTTCAATGGTGGCATGAACTTCAAAACGAAAATCTTTTTGTTTCTTATTTAATGTTGATTTATCTACTGCAATATCACCAGAAAATTGTTCAAGGTTCACAAACTCATTATCGATATGTTGCATCGCTAGGCGCCAGAAGCGTTTTAAAAATCGGTGGGCTCCTTCGACGGCAGATTCAGTCCATTCTAGATCTTGCTCAGGCGGCGCTGCAAACATAGTGTAAAGTCGGATAGTATCCGCACCGTAGATATCAATTACTGATTGTGGGTCAATGCCGTTGTTTTTCGATTTAGACATTTTAATCATTCCAGCAAAGGTCACAGGCTCTTTAGAGCTCGTCACGTAGGCTGATTTGATTCGTCCTTTGTCGTCTTTTTCTGCCGTCACATCAGCGGGGTTGTGCCATATTTGTTTTCCTGCAGAATCTTTACTGTAAAACGCATTTGCCAGCACCATACCTTGACACAGTAAACGTTTAAATGGCTCATCGCTTTTTACTAAGTCTTCATCGCGCAATAATTTATGAAAAAACCGAGAATACAATAGATGCAATATGGCGTGTTCTATTCCGCCGATGTACTGATCAACGGGCAACCAATAATTAGCTTCAGTTGGCTCTAACATCGCGTCACTCGGACACGAAGCATAGCGAGCATAATACCAAGAGGACTCCATAAACGTGTCAAACGTGTCGGTCTCTCGTTGCATGGGTATGCCATTGTGAAGCGTATTTGCCCAAGTAGGATCTGATTTAATAGGGGATGTGACGCCATCCATGATTACATCAGTTGGTAGTTCAACAGGTAAATCCTTAGTATCAACTGGATACGACTGCCCTTTATCGTCATTTACAATCGGTATGGGAGTTCCCCAATAGCGCTGTCGAGAAACGCCCCAATCTCTTAAGCGATACTTAACCGTTTTTTGGCCTTTACCCAATGCCACTAGCTTATCCGCAATTGCCTTAAAACCGTCTTCAAAGCTCAAGCCTGAATACTCATCAGAATTAATCAGTGAATTTTTTTCTGTGTAGGCTGCTTTGTCAAGATCATGACCAAGATCATCTTTTTTATAAGCGACAACTTGCTTAATAGGTAGTTTGTATTTAGTCGCAAATTCCCAATCTCTTTGGTCATGAGCAGGAACAGACATTACTGCGCCTGAGCCATAACCCATTAAAACAAAATTTGCGATCCATACTGGTAGTTGTTCGCCCGTCAAAGGATGAGATGCATACAAACCTGTTGGCTTACCCAACTTTTCCATTGTTGCCATGTCAGCTTCGGTGGTCTTTGTATTTTTACATTCATCTACAAATTTAGCGATTTCTTCATTAGTTTTTGCCAGTTCAAGTGCGATGGGATGCCCACCAGCAATTGCTAAATACGTTGCACCATAAAGTGTATCAGGCCGAGTGGTGTATACTTCTAGCTCACTAAAACCTGCATAAGGAGATGATAGGTCAAAGCGTAAGTCAACACCTTCAGAACGTCCAATCCAGTTTCGCTGTGCTGTTTTAACTTGTGGAGGCCAATCTTCCAGTTGGTCTAAATCGTTTAACAGTTGATCAGCATAATCAGTAATTTTAATAAACCACTGTGGAATTTCTTTTTGTTCAACTACGGCACCTGAGCGCCATCCTTTTCCATCAATTACTTGCTCGTTAGCTAAAACAGTTTGATCAATTGGATCCCAATTGACGGTCGCATTCTTTTTATACACTAAACCTTTGTCAAAAAGACGTGTGAAAAACCACTGTTCCCAGCGGTAGTATTGAGGGTCACATGTCGTTACTTCTCTAGACCAATCATAACCAAAACCCAAAGAATTTAATTGAGTCTTCATGTAGTCAATGTTTTGTAATGTCCATTTGGCTGGCGCGGTTTTATTTTGAATCGCTGCATTTTCTGCAGGCAAGCCAAAGGCATCCCAACCCATCGGTTGGAGTACGTTTTTGCCTTGCATACGTTGAAAACGGCTGACTACGTCTCCAATCGTATAATTACGAACGTGTCCCATATGTAGGCGACCACTTGGATAAGGGAACATACATAAGCAATAAAATTTTTCTTTCTCATTGTCTACATCGACTTCAAATACTTTGGTGTCTAACCAGCGTTTTTGAGCGCTTGCTTCAGCCTTTGCTGGCTCATATTGCTCGTACTGATCGGGGGTGTTCATTTCTTGATTGGTCATCGCCAGTAAGGTCTCGTTTTAAGCATCATCATAAAGCGGTAAGAATAGCCTGTAATGACACTGTGGGGCAAGTTGAAATCGTCACAAATTAGGCTTTGTAGCTTACTTGGTGAACAAAAATGTCGTTTTCATTTGAAGTTTCTTTGAATATCGCAAATGCCTCTGTTTATCCCATTGATTTCATGTACACTCATTTGAACTTCTTATTATCATTTTGCTCGCAATTTACTTGAACAATAATTTTATGCCCGAATCGCAAATTTCAAAAAACACGTCAATGTGTCGCCTTACGGCAAGCCAATTAAGTGCGGACTTGTCAAAACCTTTATTCATTGATGCTTTAAATAAACGCTTTGCTAATACAAGCTTAATTGGTCAGCATAGGGCAAAAGAAGCCTTAGCATTTGGTTTAGGGATAAATGCACCAGGCTACCATTTGTTCGTAATGGGAGAGCAGGCAACGGGCAGATATACACTAGTCAAAGAATATATTACTGAACATTTATCGACAGGAGATAATTTATTTGATTGGTGCTATGTCAACAATGTTGAAAATGAAAGAGCGCCAATTGCTTTAAAATTAAATGCAGGCGAAAGTGATGCACTTTGTAATGATTTAGAGATTTTAATAGACGAAGTACTTGCAACATTTCCTGCAGTATTTGAAAACCCAGGATATCAGCGCAAAAAGACGGCAATCACTCGTCATTTTGAACACAAGTATGATGCGGCAATTGATCATGTTGAAACTCTTGCTCAATCACAAGGCATAGCCCTGATTGAAGAGGGCAATACGATTAGTTTTTCACCTATTGTGGATGGGAAGCCTTTAAATGATGCAGATTTTACTCGTCGCACTGATATTGATAGACAGCATTTCTATGACTTGATAGATAAACTTGAAGAAACGCTCAGCGAAGCATTGTTAGAGCTACCAATTTGGCAAAGACAAAGCGCTGAAAAACTCAAAAATTTGAAAAAAGAAACCGTTGAGCAAGGTCTAAGACCATTAATCAAAAATCTTGAGCATAAGTATGCGTCAGACATTGCAATCCTAAAATACCTTAGACAAATAAAGCACCACTTGATTGATATGGTGCTGGAAACCTTAATTAGCGAAACCAAAGACGACAAAGCCGAGGACTATGATAAACATGGCTTATTTGTCGATACATATGTACCCAAAGTGTTAGTCAAAAACAAACAAGATAGCGTTCGGCCACTAATTTATGAAGCGAATCCTAGCTATCATAATCTATTTGGTAAAATAGAATATGCAAATGTACAAGGCAGTGTTTACACCAACTACAGGATGTTGACAAGTGGTGCGCTTCATCGAGCTAATGGTGGTTATTTAGTCTTAGATGCTGAAAAGCTCTTAGACAACCCCCATGCATGGGAATCATTAAAGTTAGCCCTTAAATTTAATAAGATTAAACTAGAGATTCCTCAACAAGACGTGGGAATGGTAAATAATATTACGCTGTCACCAGAGCCGATCGATTTAAGTGTAAAAGTAGTTTTATTGGGTTCAAGTGAGCTTTATTACGCCTTGCAGGATTATGATCCTGAATTTGTAGAACACTTTAAAGTCTTGGTAGATTTTGATCATGAAATCGACTTAAATGCCGACATTTTAGGTCAATTCGTCTCTCGTATTCGTCAAGAGTTAGTGGTTTTAGATCTAAAAGAAATTAGTGAATCTGCATTGACAAGCTTAATAGAGGTAAGCCTTAGACAATCTGAGCATCAATCAAAATTAAGTGCCAAATTTGCTTATATTATTGAACTACTAAATGAGTCCGCTTATTTTTGTAATAAAGATGTAGGCTCAGGCGGCATCCTTGATAGTATTCATATTGACCAAGCTTTGCGCGCAAAGAAAAATAGATCCGGGCGAGTGAGTGATTCATTTTTGCTGGATATTGAAGAAGGCCATGTGTTAATAAGCACTGCAGGTAGGGCTGTAGGAACCCTAAATGGTTTGACCGTGCTTGAGGTCGGAGATACCTCATTTGGCACGCCAGCACGGGTGACGGCAACAGTATATGCAGGTTCACACGGTGTGGTGGATATAGAAAGAGAAGTCGAGCTAGGTCAGTCAATTCACTCCAAAGGTGTGTTGTTATTAACGGGTTACTTGGGTAATAAATATGCACAGAGTTTTCCGCTAACACTTTCTGCCAATATCGCACTTGAACAATCATATGGGTATATCGACGGCGATAGTGCATCGCTTGCCGAATTACTCGCTTTAATTTCTTCTTTGACTGATATCCCTCTTGAACAAGGTATCGCGGTAACCGGCTCTATTAATCAGTTAGGTGAGGTTCAAGCCGTAGGTGGCATCAATGAAAAGATCGAGGGTTATTTCACATTATGTAAAAAGCGGGGGTTAAATGGCAAGCAAGGCGTCATTATTCCAAAATCAAACCAAATAAATTTAATGTTAGATGATGAAGTCAAACAAGCAGTAGCAGACTCGTTATTTAATATTTATGCCGTGTCTTGTGTTGACCAAGCAATTGAAATACTCACGGGGCAAACGGCTGGCGAATTAAACACTCGAGGAAGATACCCAAAAAAATGCGTTCACTACGCTGCAATATCTCGATTGTACAATATTGCCAGCATAGTAAATGGTGCGGATGAAGAATAACTTGACTGCTTATTTAGGCGGCATTCTTAAAGCGCCATCCAAACGTATCGTTTCTCCATTTATGTATGGGTTCTGTGCAATATGCAATACTAGCTTTGCAAATTCAGCAGGGTATCCCAAACGCTTAGGAAATTGAACGTTACTTGCCAAAGCGTCCTGCACTTTTTCGGGCATTGCCAATAGCATTGGTGTCCCCATAATACCCGGCGCTACTGCATTGACTCTTATTCCTAACGGCGCAAGGTCTCGAGCCATAGGTAAGCTAAGTCCAATCAAACCACCTTTACTGGCGGCATAAGCGGTTTGTCCGATTTGACCTTCGTAACCTGCAACCGAGGCCGTATTAACGATTACGCCTTTTTCACCGTTGGTGTTTGCATCGTTTTTTGCCATAGCTGCGGCAACTACTCGGGCCACATTGAATGACCCGATCAAATTGATATTGATGACTTTAGCAAAATCATCTAATGGCATCGCGTTGCCTTCTCTATCAAGGGTTCTTTTTGCTGGTGCGACACCCGCACAATTAACGAGTAAAGAAATTTGATGTTTACTTGCGCATATTTCAACGGCGCTTTCAACCGACTTGTCGCTGGTAACATCTACTTTTATAAAGTCGCAGTTTTCTTGGCTAAGTTGTGATGCGATTTGATGACCATCATCTGAAATATCAAAAATACACACCTTGTAACCAGCTTCAAGCAAAAGCGTGGCAGTTGCACGTCCTAAACCAGAACATCCACCTGTGACGATAGCATAATGTGAAGTATTCATACTGTCTCTCTTGGGTTAATTTTTTGGAAGACTGATTTTTTGTACTTCGCCAGCTCTATAAAGAATAAGTACATGACCAATGGTATGTACTTTTACAGATTTTGTTTCACCTGCAATAGCATCCATAATTAGTTGTTTTTCTTCTCTATCATCGCTAGGCACTTTTACTTTTATCAACTCATGATGATTAAGTGCATTATCAATTTCAGCAATAACGCCTTCTGTAAGTCCATTGTTGCCTAACTGAACAATGGGTTTCATTGTGTGAGCAAGCCCTTTAAGGTATTGCTTTTGTTTGTTCGTCAATGTCATTTTAAATTATTTCACTATGTTTTTGAGTTTTACTCTTGAATTGTGCGCATTCTACCTACACTTAAACAACAATGCGAATTAAGTAAAGTTTTGGGTGAATTTTGTAGCTTAACTTTTAGTACTGGTTTCTCGGTTAAGTGAAGTGGACGCTAATATTTACGAACTAAATACAGAATTGGCGATCATAGGTAATATTTTTGAACAACATGCGAATGCAGGGCGTAACAAGAATACGAAACAAACTTTTTGATATGTGTTTGTTGTGAAGCGGGTTGTATTAATTGGTAAATTTCAAAGGCAGCAAGGGCAAAAGTAGTACTCTTTATCCTCGGTTTAACTCACTAGGCAAGCTGAGTTATTGGCGAAATAAGATAAAATGTAGTACGCTTATTTAAGGTGTGATTTTCCGCACGTTTTTTTATTTGACAGAGGTTCATAGCATTGAGTGACATGGCAAAAAATCTCATATTGTGGTTAGTAATAGCTGTGGTATTGATGATGGTATTTCAAGGGTTTAACACTCCTACGACGGCGAATTCTAAGCTTGATTATTCTACGTTTTTGCAAATGGTAGAGGATGGAAATATCAATGAAGTTGAAATCAATAGCGCGAAAGGTGAAATTAGAGGCGTGAAGCGTAACGGCGACCCTTTTGTTACCCAAAGCCCAGGCTATGATGCTAGTCTTCTGGATATTTTACTTGCAAAAGAAGTGACAGTGTCAGGGAAAGAGCCTGAAAGTCAAAGTATCTTAACGCAAATCCTTATTTCATGGTTCCCCATGTTACTGCTAATTGGTGTGTGGATATTCTTCATGCGTCAAATGCAAGGTGGTGGTGGAAAAGGGGCGATGTCCTTTGGCAAAAGTAAAGCTCGCTTACTAAGCGATGATCAAATTAAAACGACCTTTGCTGATGTTGCAGGTTGTGACGAAGCCAAAGAAGATGTAACTGAACTAGTGGATTTTCTTCGCGACCCAACCAAATTTCAAAAATTAGGCGGTAAAATACCTAAAGGCGTATTGATGGTTGGTCCGCTCTGGAACAGGTAAGACATTGTTGGCCAAAGCAATCGCTGGTGAAGCAAAAGTACCATTTTTTAGTATCTCTGGTTCTGACTTCGTCGAGATGTTTGTCGGCGTGGGCGCATCGCGAGTAAGAGACATGTTTGAGCAAGCGAAAAAGGCCTCACCATGCATCATTTTTATAGACGAAATCGATGCGGTTGGACGTAAACGTGGCGCAGGCCATGGTGGTGGTCATGATGAACGTGAGCAAACACTTAACCAAATGTTGGTTGAAATGGACGGTTTTGAAGGACATGAAGGCATTATCGTTATTGCCGCAACGAACAGACCTGATGTGCTAGATCCTGCATTGTTGCGTCCTGGACGTTTTGACCGTCAAGTGACTGTAGGATTGCCTGACATTCGTGGCAGAGAACAAATACTTAAAGTACATATGAGAAAAGTCCCATTGGGTGATAACGTTGAAGCATCTGTTATTGCTCGCGGAACAATAGGGTTTTCTGGTGCGGACTTGGCTAATTTGGTCAACGAAGCGGCATTGTTTGCGGCTAGAACGAATAGACGATTAGTCTCAATGGAAGAGTTCGACAAAGCCAAAGATAAAATTATGATGGGCTCTGAACGTAAGAGCATGGCAATGTCAGAAGAAGAGAAAACTAATACGGCGTATCACGAAGCTGGTCATGCGATTGTTGGAAGGCTTGTTCCAAAGCACGACCCTGTTTATAAAGTGTCGATTATTCCTCGTGGCAGGGCGCTAGGGATTACTATGTTTTTGCCAGAGCAAGACAAATATAGTAACTCACGAGAAGAACTTGAATCGAAAATAGCGACCTTGTTTGGTGGTCGTATTGCAGAAGAGATAACCCTAGGTGAAGCTGGCGTTACCACAGGTGCATCAAATGATATTGAACGTGCAACAGCGATTGCTCGTAAAATGGTAACTTCTTGGGGATTGTCACCTAAGATGGGACCAATCAATTACGAAGATGATGAAAACGAAATGTTTATGGGAGGACCTGGGAAACCTAAGTCCGCCGAAACGGTTCGAGATATAGATGCTGAGATTCGTCTTTTGATTGACCGCAACTACGAACTAGCAGAGCAGATTTTAAAAGATAATATGGATATTCTTGAAGCAATGAAAGACGCTTTGATGAAATATGAAACCATCGATGCAAAACAAATTGATGATTTAATGAACCGTGTAGATGTTAGACCTCCAGAAGGGTGGGATGATTCGGATAACTCTGATTCGCAAAAGCCTAGCAGTGGTGCAACCATTGAGGTTGGTAAAGACGATAAGCCTGCTGAAGGTGGCTCGCCTAGTGACGCGACACAATAGTTAGTATTACTTTTAAAAGTTTATTCAAAACACCAGCTTCGGCTGGTGTTTTTATTTGTAAAACCAGCTGTTACATTGGTGATGACTAAATTAGTGTAAATCTAGTTATTTTTGCTTTTCAATGCGTTATGATGATGAACGTGGTAAGTGTCTAGTTTTATATGAGTGTGTCAATATGATGGTATTTAAAGACAAGAAAGTAGTCTTCAATACGGTGAAAGTGATGGGGATACTAAACGTAACACCTGATTCATTTTCTGATGGTGGCAAGTTTAACACTGTCGATTCGGCATTGCGCCAAACTGCTCAAATGATTGATGATGGGGCCAGCTTTATTGATATCGGAGGGGAATCAACGAGGCCTGGCGCAAGTCCTGTTAGCGTAGAAGAGGAGCTTGAGCGAGTTATTCCTGTTATTGAAAAAGTCAACGATGCGTTTGATACCATCATTTCAATTGACACTAGTAACCCTCAAGTAATGGAAGCTGCTGTAAATGCAGGCGCAAAAATGATTAATGATGTGAGGGCTTTAAAACTAGATGGAGCGCTGGAAATGGCTTCAAGTTTGGCACAAAAGTTCAATGTTCCAAGTTGCATTATGCATATGCAAGGCACGCCTCAAACCATGCAGAATGCCCCCCAATATTTTGATTTAATGGAAGAGGTAATTACATTTTTCCGTCAATCAATAGAAAGACTTACTGGTGCAGGCTTTAAATATAGACAAATATTATTAGACCCTGGTTTTGGTTTTGGTAAAACGCTTGATCATAATTATCTTATGCTGAAGTACTTTGATAGTTTTACTCAATTTGATTTGCCTGTATTAGCTGGTATGTCTAGAAAGTCTATGGTTGGAAAACTATTAGGTAGAAATATCGATCAAAGGTTAGCGGGTGATATCGCTTGTGCGACACTTGCAGGGGCTAGTGGAGCAAGTATCGTTAGAGTGCATGATGTACGTGAAGCAAGCGATGCTATGAAAATTATTGATAAAGTAAATAATGTAGGAAAAACGGAAAATTAATGGGTAAAAGAAAATATTTTGGAACAGATGGTATTCGTGGCAAAGTCGGAGAAAGTGCGATAAACCCTGAGTTTGTCACCAAACTTGGTTGGGCCGCTGGAAAAGTGTTGGCGGGTAGAGGCACAAATAAAGTATTAATTGGTAAAGACACTCGAATAAGTGGATATATGCTTGAATCAGCCCTAGAGGCTGGTCTTTCCGCTGCTGGTATTAATATCGGCTTGCTAGGCCCCATGCCCACGCCAGCCATCGCTTATTTAACGAAAACCTTTCGTTCTGAAGCGGGAATAGTCATCTCGGCATCTCACAACCCATATTATGACAATGGCATAAAGTTTTTTTCATCAACCGGTCACAAATTAGATGACGAGATAGAATTAGCCATTGAAAAACAAATGTCTGAACCCATGACATGTGTAGAGTCAGATAAATTGGGCAAAGCAAGTCGAATCAATGATGCAGCAGGTCGGTATATTGAATATTGCAAGGGGACATTTCCTTCGGATTTATCTTTATCAGGATTAAAAGTTGTAGTGGATTGTGCTCATGGTGCTACTTATCATATAGCGCCTAATGTATTGTCTGAACTAGGTGCATCAGTTATTGAAGTTGGTACTAAGCCAGATGGTCTAAATATTAATCACAAGGTAGGTGCAACTTCACTAAGAACGACTATTGAAGCGGTTAAAGAGCACAATGCCGATTTAGGTTTTGCGCTTGATGGCGATGGTGATCGCATTATGATGGTTGATGAAAATGGCCAAATCTTAGATGGTGATCAAATAATCTTCATTATCGCACGTGACGCGCTTAAGTCAGGCAAATTAAATGGTGGTGTAGTGGGCACAAAAATGAGCAATCTAGGGATGCAAATTGCTTTAGAGCGCTTAGGTGTGCCTTTTGAAAGAGCCGATGTTGGTGACCGCTATGTCATGGAGCTTCTTTTGCAAAAAGGCTGGTGTATAGGCGGAGAGAATTCTGGGCACGTGCTTAACTTAAACTATGCATCAACTGGTGACGGCATTGTTGCTGGACTACAAGTTATTTCTGCTATGTTAAGAGCTAACATGAAACTAAGCGCTTTGAATTCAGGATTTACGAAATACCCACAGCGTTTAATTAATGTAAAGTTTGTTGATAAAGGGGAAGACCCTTTAGTTTCACCCAGCGTAGTGAAAGCTGTTGAAACTGCAGAATCAGAAATGGGCAAGTCTGGGCGTGTTTTGCTTAGAAAAAGTGGTACAGAACCACTAATTAGAGTAATGGTTGAAGCCCAAGCCGAAGAGGTTTCAAACAAGTGGGCTGAATTTATCGCTGAGGCGGTAAAAAAAGCGGGATAAACTTGCGTTTTATTCACGCAAAGCCTTGTATATTTGAGTATGGTTAGTTAATATCAGCGCCGCTTAAAAGCTTGCTAATTTGCGAAATGAAAGCATGGAAAATATAAATGACGACAAAAAGAAAAGCGCTAGTTGCTGGTAATTGGAAAATGAATGGTTCTTTAGGCTTATTACAAGTCTTTATTGAACGTATTGAATCCAATGATAGTGTTGATGTTGTTTTATGTGTCCCTGACACTTATTTACATGCGGCTGGTAAAGGTGAGTTCTGTGTTGGAGCTCAAAACTGCAGCCAATTCAAATCAGGCGCGCATACCGGTGATGTCTCGGTCAACATGCTCAAAGAGCTTGGTGTAGAATACGTCATTGTTGGTCATTCTGAACGGCGACAAGACCATGGCGAGAGTAATATCGTTGTTGCTGAAAAAGTGAAGGCAGTATTATCTTGTGGCTTAGTCCCCATAATTTGCTGTGGTGAGCCTCTTGAAATACGAGAGTCAGGCGAAGAAAAAGATTTTGTGTTAGCGCAATTAGAAGCGGTAAACACAGTGTGTGGCTCCCAATTTTTAGATAATTGTGTTATCGCATATGAGCCAATTTGGGCAATAGGTACTGGAAAAACAGCATCTCCTGAGCAAGCTCAAGAGATGCACGAATGCATTAGACAGCAACTGTGCGAATGGAATAGTAACGCAAGCAATACCCGTATTTTGTACGGTGGTAGCGTTAAGCCAAGCAACGCAAGTGAATTGTTTGCTAAAGAAGATATTGATGGCGGCCTAATTGGAGGCGCTAGTTTAACTGTTGAAGATTTTACTGCACTAATAAACGCAGCAGAATAAAAGGAAAAGTATGTACGAATTTTTGTTGATTGCTTATTTAATCGTTGCTTTGTTGTTAATTGGCTTTGTGTTGATTCAACAAGGTAAGGGCGCCGATATGGGAGCTTCGTTTGGTTCAGGTGGTGCTAATACTGTATTTGGTTCAAGTGGCTCTGGTAACTTCATGACACGAACAACCGCTATTTTAGCGACATTGTTTTTTGGTATTAGCCTTGTCATTGGTGGTATTACTGCTGGGACAAGTGAAACAGAAGGGGCGTTTGATTCAATCGACGTACCGGTTGTTGAAGATGTTATCCCACCAGCAATAACACCTAACGATTCAGATATTCCGGTTGCAGATCCTCAAGAGCAACCAGAATCAGACATTCCAAACTAGTTATCGCGGAAGTGGTGGAATTGGTAGACACGCCAGCTTGAGGGGCTGGTGGCCTCACGGCCGTGCGGGTTCAAGTCCCGCTTTCCGCACCAATTAATAAAAGGGGTCAGAGTTAATTTGCAAAACATTTATTGCAAATTAACTCTGACCCCTTTTTAGTATTTCTTTTATTATGTCATTCGTTACGATAGCATCTAAGTCCACACTATTTATAAACATTAAAGACTGAATGAATATTTTACTGTTACCGGGTATGGATGGCACTGGAGTATTGTTTGAGCCCTTTGTAACAGCTTTTCCTAAATCAATAGATATAAACGTCGCTTCCCTTATTCAGGAAACAGATGTCAGCTTCGAAGAGCAGGCAAGTGCTTTATTAGGACAAGTAAAGAACAACACAATAATTGTCGCGGAGTCCTACTCTGGTCTAGTAGCTCACGAACTAGGTAAGTTGGCGCCAGAATCAATTAATCATATTGTTTTTGCAGCCAGCTTTTTGGAACAACCATCCGTATTGGCAAAATTTGGTGATATGGTACCAAAAGTGATGCTTGATTATACTCTATATCCAAAGTCTATAGTATTGCAGGTTCTGTTTGGTAAGTATCGATCCCAATATTTGATGGGGCTGTTTGAACGAGCAATGGCGGACGTTTCACTAGACTTGTTGGAATTTAGAATCAAACAGCTCTGTAATTTAAATAAAGTCGATCAAAGTAGCGATATTTCAGCGACTTATCTTCAGGCGGAGCATGATAGATTGGTTTCAAGTAATGCAGTAGATGTTTTTAAAAAAGTGTATACACGTCTGAACTGCAAAAGTGTGCAAGGTAGTCATTTTGTATTGCAAAGTAACCCAAAAGATACTGTGCGAGAGGTGTTAGCAATCGTAAAAAGTATGAGTGTCGATTGATAATAAAGCATCTTGGTTCTTTATTGTCGAAATAGAATAGCCCAAAACTATTGCAGTCTATTCACTTTTTGTTGTTTGTATTTTTTGACTTAATCACTTGTCGTAAAGCACCAAATGTGAAGAATGGCATTAAAATATACAATGCTAATAGTAAATCAAAACCTACTAATATGTATATTAAATCAGCATGTCCGTAAGCACCGCAGAACTCCCATACCAAGATATTGATGCAGGTATAGTCAGATATTCTTAAGATGTAAACTATTGAACTAAATATCCATATCAGTAACGCAATTCGGATAGCCATTTGAAGCTTTAATTTTTTAGATGGTTTTACTTTCATTTACACACTTTCTGGCTTCTAATCTTGCTTTCAAATTTATTATCTGCCTTTATTCTTATTTTTAGCAATAGCTTGGCTCTCAACCTTCAATGGCTTGCCTTCAGGACAAAAATCTACCAAGAAATCATTCATGCTGGCAAACAGGTTTTCTTTAACTAGATAATAATGTACGAACTGACCTTTTTTCTCAGAATCAATAAGACCAGCATTAGATAAAATACCTAAGTGCTTGGATAAAGCCGGCTTACTCATCTCAAATTTTTCTGCTATTTCGCCAGCAGTCAGGCTGGCTTCAGACAAAAAAGCTAAGATTTTTCGGCGAACAGGTGAAGATAAAGCTTGAAAAACATTACTCATTGGTTATATATTTAACTAAATAGTTAATTAATTTAATTTATCGTAGTGTGATAGTAAACAATATTTATGGAAAACACCATGGCTCAATCAGGCTCTAAAGGAGCTTTAAATACCACAAAGCGTCGTCGCAATATTCTAATTTTACTTGTTATAGGCACAGCGTCTCTACTCATTAGGTTGCTCATGTCGTATGAATTTGACCGAACAGCGTTACTATATGTGGGCATTCCGTTTTTAGTTGCCTTGGCGTTGTTATTTGTTGTAGAGAAGCCCGAAAAACCCAGCTTACATCGTTATTATGGGCACATAGTAATGTGGTCTCTCATTGTCATGTTGGGTACTTCTATCGTTTTATTTGAAGGCTTTATATGTGTATTGATGTTTATGCCTATCTATTTTGCCATTATTCTAATGATGTATCTGTTTCAACTATTAGCACATTATCTCAATCATGTAGATAAGAGTAAGCATTATGCCCATGTAATACCGGTGTTGATAGTTATGAGCGCGTTTGAAGGAGTTATCCCAAGTGCTAGTTTTAATAGAGAGTATTCTGTTACACAAGAAATAGTGCTTGAGTCTTCTGTTGAAGAAATAAAACACCAACTCACTCAACCCATTAAATTAAATGTTGAGCGTAATTGGTTGCTAAGTCTGTTTCCTATGCCTACGCGTATT
The DNA here is from genome assembly GCF_055693685.1 of Glaciecola sp. HA4-3. NCBI lineage: Bacteria > Pseudomonadati > Pseudomonadota > Gammaproteobacteria > Alteromonadales > Alteromonadaceae > Glaciecola > Glaciecola sp. HA4-3. The sequence continues at coordinate 1,844,256 of NZ_CM146340.1, read as the reverse complement.
GATGCAGAAACTCTTGCTGAGGGTGACAAGCATACAATAGACTTTGTCTACCACCGCTGGTTCGTAACTAATACTCATAAAGGAAATATGACTTTAGAAATATCAGAGGTAAAACCAGCATATATAAGGACGGCTTTCTTAGAGGATACTAGTTATATTGGCAATTATTTGCGTTTGAAAGGCACAGAAATCAGATTTACTCCAGCAAAAGGCGGCACAAAGGTAACGCTTACTATTCACTATCATCGTTTTCTCGATCCTGCTTGGTACTTTGGACCGCTTCAGGAATATGCAATTACGCAAACAGCTAATTTGCTTTTAAATGAGCTGTTTATTCCAATTGAGGTATTAGGGAGGTCAGGAGACAATCATGTATTCAAATGAACGTATAGTCACTAATCAAAATAGCAATGCTGTGCATGGGCAAGTCCTTGTATCTGTACCTAAAACACTATGGATGGGAAGTATGTTTATTATCGCTATTATTGGCGGTTGGTATACTTTCTCAATTACATCATTTTTTGTGTTTGTAATAACAACGGCGATATCTCTGTGTTTAGGACATTCTTTAGGTATGCATCGAAGACTCATTCACAAAAGCTATCAATGTCCAATATGGCTTGAATATTTATTCGTGCACTTGGGTGTTATAGTTGGTTTAGCAGGCCCTATCGGTATGATCAAAACTCACGACATGCGAGATTGGGCGCAGCGACAAGAAGATTGTCACGACTATTTTGGACACAAACAAGCTATGTGGAAAGACTTTTTTGGCAGGTATTTTGCGATATCAAACTGAACCACCCACCTTCTTTTAATATTGAACAATCCGTTAGCAAAGACAAAATCTACAAGTTGATGGAAACATCTTGGATGCTTCAGCAATTGCCTTTAGCGCTGATACTATTTGTCTTAGGTGGAGTTGATTGGCTTATTTGGGGAATATGCGTAAGGGTATCGGTTTCTGTAGTAGGGCATTGGTTAATAGGTTATTTTGCGCATAACCATGGACCTCGCGATTGGCATATCGAAAAAGCGCGTGTGCAAGGTCACAATGTTCCATTTGCTGCTTTGCTTACCATGGGTGAAAGCTATCACAACAATCATCATGCATTCCCAGGCTCTGCAAATCTTGCGCTGGAAAAGGGGCAGATTGATATAGGTTGGTATGTTTTACAAGGGCTAGCTTCAGTTGGTCTTGTTTGAAATTTAGTGTTACCACAACACCTTCCTATACGAGAAGAGCTAACAAAGCTCTAACACCACTGGATTATGTGTAATAGTCAAACAAACTGTTATAACAACCAAACAGGTATTTTAAAAAAATCGGAAAATAATGACAAAACCTATCAATTGATAAAAGTCTCTAGGGGCTCCAGTAATTAATCCTATCGTTAATATAATTTTTAATTGCACATAGGTAATTGTTCATTTATCCTCCAACACCAAATTATTCTTTAGTATATGTTCTAAAACTATTGGCAAGCGTTGGTCTTTATGGCGACTTGTCTTGGCAGTTAAGGTGTGTATGGCGTTACGTGACCGACCAATATCGCAAAGGAATGCCAAAAATTTTTATATAAGGCCTGTTTTTCTTTTTTTACTCATATTGATCGGTTTCACGCCATTATTATTACGAGTAAGTGAACTTTTCATTATCGAAAAGGACTTGTTCGCAGAAGTTAAATCCATTAAGTCGATTGAAGTGGGTACCCTACGTTCAACTCTCACATTTGAACCCCAAAGCGAACTGGTTTCATCTTGTAATGTTGAGATGGTAAACAATGTTAATGTTTGTGGCGTGAGCTTTGATATTGTCGATAGCGTTTATAAGCCCATCAACGTTGGTGATTACGATGATATTACTATACAATTTTCAGGGCGTACTCCTCTTAGTGAGGCCAGTATACGGTTTCAGCTTACCAGTTTTAATGAAAAATACTCTACCCTAAGTGATAAGGATTCTCGAAAAATACATGGGGTGACACTTAATACGCAAGACAAACCAAATGTCTATCAAATTAGTGTAAACGAGTTTGAAGTTGAAAGTTGGTGGCTCTATAAATATCAAATCCCCAGAGAATATTCACATCCAGAGTTAGATAAGTCGGTTGGCATTATTTTAATTCATAATGGTCTTTCTGAAGTTGGGGAGTATACCATTCATGTAAAGAAAATAGTGGCATCTAAAAACCTTATTGCTCGCAGTGTGGCGATTATATTTTTACTCATTGTTCTTTTATTGTTGGTGTTAGTTTTGGCTTATGGCCACCATAAAACGATTAAGATTCAGGTTGAATTTGACAATCTTACAGGTTTATTTAACCGCAATGGTCTTGATAAATATTTAGGTAAGCAAAAGCGAATATCTCAAAAAAATCTGGAAATATAGGAGTTTTGTTTTTAGATATTGATGATTTTAAAAAAGTAAATGATACCTATGGGCACGAGTTTGGTGATGAAATTTTAGTAAGCTTTGCAAACTGTTTAAAGCACCTTGTTCAAGTTCATCTTGAAGAGGGAATGAAAGGCCAAGCAGTTAGGTTATCTGGTGATGAGTTTGCCATCGTTTTATTTAATACTAACCAAGTCTCTATTGGTAAGTTAGCAAATGACATATGCGATTATTTTAATCAGGCGATTCAATCTAGTATGGGTGATTTTTATATTAGGACTAGCATAGGGTGCTCACTTAGCAGCTATGTTAAAGAGCCATTTGCTACTATTTTACAACAAGCCGATCAGGCTATGTACATAGCCAAAAGGCAAGGGAAAAATAATTGGCTAATGTATGATGACTCCTTACAGGAAGAACAAAAAGAAGAACAAGAAATCATAAGAAGCCTGCTGAGAAATCTTCAAGATGATAAATATATATTCACTGCCCATCCTCTATTAAGTATCTCAAAACATAAAATAGACAAACTATACATTGAGCCTTGTCATTTCTTGATAGATGAGTTGGACAGTTTGCTAATAAAACGAGGCCAAGACTCGGTTAAGAATAAAGACCTTGCTGAGATTTTTGATGTATATAGTGATAGGTTTACACAAAGCCTTTTGCCTTTTATGGATAGCCTTTATTCGAAGAAGGTAACTATCATTGTAAAAGTACCTTTGGCCTTGTCTATTCAAGCGAAGGCACTGGGAAGGTTTGTCAATAAATTTCAATCGCTTCCTCATGGAAATGACTTAATCGTTTATTCTTTGCCTGACTCAATTAATCATGTTGAGTTTTGTTCGATTTTTGAAAATAGCTTGTTTTTAAAGGGACAAGGCGTGCGCATCGCTATTCATGATTACTTTGAGGGGGCTACTTCCTTAAATATTTTGAAAACACTCAATGTTAAGTCTGTTTTTATCAGTGCTGGTGTGATCAATGACGCTGTTCATGATGATGATCATGCGCAATACTTGCGTTTGTCTATAAAACTCCTACAAGCTATGTGCATACACATCATTGTTGAACAGGGCATCGAATCGACCCAAGCCATAGAATTGATATTAGAGTTAGAAATCGACTATTTTAGTGGCAATGTGTACGAAAGCACGGCGCAACTGAGTGATATCATTAACCTTATCCCCGATCCCAAGTAATCATTGTGCAAATTTATGAAAATAAATACCTCAGCGACAAACAATATATTTAACCTCATGCCCATCTAGCCGATACTTATTAATATAAGTAGTGAAATGACAATGGCCCTAACTTAATGGGTTTTAAGAATAAAATTTATGTTTGTGATATCTCATTTATACAAAGAATACAATCAAGCTTTTTACCTGATGGTTTTATCATTGTTGGTACTAGTCGCAATAGCCATCGCGAATGTTTGGTTTTCGACTAGCCTAACTTATCTGTTTAGTGCCTTAATATTATGTATTGGTTTGTGGGGTTTTGCCTTTAACAGCATTTTAAATCAACATGCAGTAGATAAGAAGCAGGCGTTAGAGGTAGATAGTTTAAGCGGTTTTTTAAACTTTGAAAGTCTAGCTAAGTGGTGGCAAGCTAAATTAAGCGAAGATCAAAGTAATAAAGTGCTGATGTATGTCCACTTAAGTAATTGGCAATCATTATTAATTTCGCAAGGTCATCAAACCGTGTTTTTTGCTACCAAGGAGCTTTGCCAAAGGATTCGAGTTCATATTCAAAAAATGGAAGCCTCAACTAGTGCCGGCTTTAATTGTGCTAGGATAGACGCGGAAAGTTTAGTTATTGTTTATGTCGGCAATGAGCTCAACGATAGTGAAAATTTTGTTCAAGAGCTTGAGAAGATATGTAACGTAGAAATTACTATCGAGAATAAGCCTATTACATTGCAATGCCAAATTGGTTTTTACGAGAGCTCTTCTAACCTTGTCACACATGATGAAGATAATTTAGCGCAGTTGATTTCGTTTTCGAAACACGCCTCGCTCCAGTGCGCTAGCAAAGGAGTGAACGTCTGTAAATATGACGATTCGGCCCTTGTTGAGCAAGCACAAATCGCTAAATTTGAACGTTTGATTACTGAAAGTTTAGACAATGATCTTTTTGATCTTAATTTCATGCCTATTTACGATGTTTATACAAAAAAAGTAAGCTTGGTAGAGGTACTACTAAGAGTCAACAATCCTGATGCACAAGGCGTGTCAATCGCAGAAATTATTAAAAATGCTAACGAACTTGGACTCGTCAGTAAAATTGACCATTGGGTATTTGTTAAAACCTGTGAAACGATAGCCAAACATAAAGAAGTGTTTGAGAAGTTAGGACTAAAATTTTGCATTAACATTTCGACAATCGACTTTAATGATGAGTCATTCGCTCAAACAATAAAAGATACTTTAAAAACATTTGATATCTCTCCAGCAAATATTGAACTGGAGATAAATGAAACTGCGATGGCCAATGGGAATGACACCATTACACAAGGTCTGCACGAACTCAAAGAGCATGGTGTCAGCATAACACTTGATGATTTTGGTAAGGGTGGGACAACGTTTAGCCAGTTTGTAACCTTACCGATTAGTAAACTTAAATTAGATCGAATATTCGTTTCACAAATAGAAGATCAGCGAGATAGCGTAACTACGCTTACCGATGCCATTGTATCAATGGCTAGAGCCCTCGATTTAGATATATCGGTAAGTGGTATAGAAACGCTTGAGCAATATTATTATTTCGAAAAAAGAAATGCAGATACATTCAAGGGTATTTTTTTAGTGAACCTTTAAACATTAAAGAACTAGTAAAAGGCTTAAGAAGTCAAACTAACATTGATGTAGATATTCCAGCGTAAGAAAAAGGCGATTTTAGTTACTGGGACCTTCCGGTGTTGCGGGGCTTATTCGCACATTTTTTTGTCTTTTTAATTGGCGTTCGATAGACCGCTTACTCCGACCCAATACATTACCAAAGGCTTCACTAACGGAAGTACCATGGTCACTCAATTCAATTTTTGTGGTGTTGTGCAAGGTAATTACAACATCACATTGCACAAGCCCAACCTTATTTTGAGTAACAAGAGCCTCAAATTTAAAGGCTGTTTTATGGATGATATTATTAAACCGTGAGAGTGACAGCCCAACTTTTGCCTCGATCATTGCCAGCTCATCTTCGGTTAAATCAATCCCTTTACTCTCGATTTTATATTGCATCATATTTACATCTAATTTTAATTACTTACAAACTATCAATTAAAAGTGAACAAATAAATTCGATAATATGTATAAAGACCATTCGGAAAAACTTGTCTATTACCTGTATGGAAAAGGTTACATGTCAGATAATCTAAACTACAAGCACTTACATTATTTTTGGGTGGTTGCAACTGAAGGTAGTATCGCCCGTGCGGCAGATAAACTTTTTATCACGCCACAAACTATTAGTGGCCAACTCAGCATGTTAGAAGAACGTATTGGACAGCCATTATTTGATCGCGTAGGTCGACGTTTACGATTAACTGAAACCGGTAGATTAGTGTTACGTTATGCAGATGATATATTTGACTTGGGTCGGGAGTTATCAGATGTTTTACGCGGAGCCCCATTAGTAGGTACATCTGAGTTTATTGTAAGTGCAGCAAGTGCATTACCAAAAACCATCGTGTACAAAGTCGTTGAACCTGCCTTATCGATTTCTCAAGATATTAGCCTTACTTGCAAAGAGGGCCCTGTCGAAACCATTTTAGGGGAGCTTGCTGTACACGAAGTAGATATGGTACTCACCGATACGCCTTTGAGTTCAGCCTTTAGTATCAAGGCGTATAATCATTATCTTGGGCAATCTACCTTGTCATTTTTTGCAGCCCCAGAGCTTGCTAGTCAGTTAAAAGGTGAATTCCCCGCTTGTTTGCAAGATGCACCGATGTTGGTACCAACCAAACAGTATGCGATTCGACAACTGTTTGATAAATGGTGTGCTGATCACAATATTTTTCCTGTTATTAAGGGGCAATATGATGATAGCGCACTCATGAAATCGTTTGGTAAATCAGGCTTTGGTATATTTTTTATGCCAAGTATCATCGAAGATGAAGTCCAAAAAGGTTTTGGCTTGCAAGTCATCGGTAGAAGTCAAACGCTTCAACAAAAATTTTACGCAATATCGGCAGAGCGCAAAGTGACGCATCCTGCCGTAGCTGCTATTTGCAACACTGCTAGAGACGTAATCTTTAAGTAAGAGTGGCAAACCCTTGCTTTTGTTAAATTATACATTGGTATTAATGCGCGATAAGGCTTATACTACGCGCGCATTTAAAAGCATAAATAAATTGACAAAATAAAGGATAGAGTGTGACTCCTATTACTAAAACTTTTCAGTATGGTCAGCATACTGTCACCCTAGAGACTGGGGTAATCGCAAGACAAGCAACCGCTGCTGTTATGGCAAGCATGGATGATACGACAGTCATGGTGACTGTGGTTGGTAAAAAAGAAGCAAAGCCAGACCAAAGCTTTTTTCCATTGACGGTAAATTATCAAGAAAAAACGTACGCTGCGGGTAAAATCCCTAGTGGGTTTTTCAAGCGTGAAGGCCGACCTTCAGAAAGCGAAACTCTAACTGCTCGATTAATCGACAGACCAATTCGTCCTCTTTTCCCAGAAGGTTTCAAAAACGAAGTTCAAGTGGTTATTACGGTGATTTCGGCAAATCCAGAAATTCCTACTGATATCATCTCTCTTATCGGTACTTCAGCCGCTTTAGCGATATCAGGTATGCCATTTAATGGACCTGTTGGTGCTGCTCGTGTTGGCTATATTAATGACGAATTTGTATTAAATACGCGCAGTTCAGAGAGCGAAAGTAGTCAACTTGACTTAGTTGTAGCAGGTACACAAAGTGCTGTGCTTATGGTTGAGTCTGAAGCTAGCGTACTGTCAGAAGAGGTGATGTTAGGTGCTGTAATGTTTGGTCACGAACAATCACAAACAGTTGTAAATGCTGTGACTGAATTTGCGGCTGAAGTAGGTACCCAATCTTGGGATTGGCAAGCACCTGAAGCAAATACTGATTTAAAAGATAAAATAAAAGCAATTGCAGAGGAAGGCATGACGCAAGCGTATCAAATTTCTGACAAAATGGTCAGAAAAGATGCGGTTGAAAAAGTCAGTGCTGATGCGCTTGCTCAATTGCTTGAAGCTGATGAAACACTTGATCAAAAAGAAGTATCGGATTTACTGCATGAATTAGAAAGCGACGTTGTTCGTTCACGTATTCTAGCAGGTGAAAAACGTATTGATGGACGCGATCCAGATACTATCAGAGCATTGCATGTCGCTACTGGTCTATTACCAAGAACGCATGGTTCAGCTGTATTTACGCGTGGTGAAACTCAAGCCTTAGTAGTTGCAACAATGGGAACTGAGCGTGACGCACAGATGATTGATGAGTTGTCTGGTTTAACTAATAGTCGTTTCATGCTTCATTATAACTTCCCTCCATATTGTGTTGGTGAGACAGGCATGATTGGTTCTCCGAAGCGTCGCGAGATTGGTCATGGTCGTTTAGCTAAACGTGGTATTCAAGCAGTCATGCCAAGTGAAGAAGAATTTCCGTACGTAGTGCGTGTTGTTTCTGAGATTACTGAATCAAACGGTTCATCATCGATGGCTTCTGTATGTGGTACTTCTTTGGCGCTTATGGATGCAGGTGTGCCTATTAAAGCATCTGTTGCCGGTATCGCAATGGGCTTGGTAAAATCTGATGACAACTTTGTTGTTTTATCGGACATTTTAGGCGATGAAGATCACCTAGGTGATATGGACTTTAAAGTAGCAGGAACAACTGAAGGTATAACCGCCTTACAGATGGACATTAAGATTGAAGGTATTACACAAGAAATTATGCAAAAGGCGCTTAAACAAGCAAAAGAAGCCCGTTTGCATATATTGAGTGTAATGGATGAGGCAATTGGCGGTCACCGCGAAGAAATGTCTGAATATGCCCCACGTATTTATACATTGAAAATCAATTCAGACAAAATTCGTGACGTTATTGGTAAAGGCGGCGCTACTATCCGTTCAATTACCGAAGCGTCAGATACGAATATTGAAATTGAAGATGATGGTACAATAAAAATATTTGCGACTGAAAAGACAAAAGCAGATGTGGCCATTGCAAGAATCGAAGAAGTGACAGCTGAACTTGAAGTGGGTAAAACTTACCACGGTAAAGTGATGCGTATTGTTGATTTTGGTGCATTTGTTGAAGTATTGCTAAGGCAAAGAAGGTCTTGTTCACATTTCACAAATTGCTCATGAACGTGTAAATAAAGTGACGGATTATTTGAAAGAAGGTCAAGAAGTTGATGTGAAAGTCATGGAGATTGACCGTCAAAATCGTGTTCGCTTGAGTATGAAAGAATTGCTAGAAAAACCAGCAGCGCCAGAAGAAACTGAAAGTTAAGATTTTTTAATTTCGACTAAAAGCCGCTTAAGGTAAACTTAAGCGGCTTTTTTATTGCCAATGATTATTTACTAAACAAAAGGATGAGTCATGTCAACACAAACAGAGCTAGAAGCAGCTGCATTTAGGCGCTTATTGGCACATTTAGATGCTAATAAGCAAGTACAAAACATAGACTTGATGATAACGGCTGATTTTTGTAGGAATTGTTTATCAAAATGGTATTTGCAAGAAGCACAGGCTCGTAATATCGATATGAATGATGCCCAAGCTAGGGAGTACATTTATAAAATGCCATATTCACAGTGGAAAGAAAATCATCAATTGCCGGCAACACCAGAGCAACTTGCTGCATTTGAAAAAATAAGTCAGCAAAAAACAAAGATATAATAAAGCATAAAATGTGTTTTATCGCTTGCCTGATTTGGCATATAAGGGATTAACGCGTTATAGTTAAGGCATTATTGGTATTCAATTATGGTTGTCATGAAACGATTTTCACGTCTGGCATGCGCAGTTTGTTTTTTAGCATCGCTTGGTGCATGTACAAGCACACCTAAGCAATCTAACTCTTTAATGAGCGGCTTGCTATTAGTAGAGCCTGAACCAATCAGTCAACGTTCTCAAATATTGATTGCGCGCTATACCGATTTTTTGTATCGCGCACAAATGAGCGACCAAGAAAGAGCTGAATACCTATTTGAGAGGGGCTTAGCGTATGATTCTATAGGCTTATTTGGCTTGGCTCGAGTTGATTACCTTGAAGCATTAAAGCTAGACCCTCTATTATCTCAAGCCTACAGTGAAATTGGCGTTTACTATATCCAAGCAGGTTTGTTTACCCGAGCGTATGAATCCTTTGATTCCTCGTTGGAGATAAAACCTGAAGATGAAAATGCAATTTTAAAACGAGGTATTGCATTATATTACGGAGGCCGTGCAGAATTAGCGAGCTAGGACACAAAATTATTTTTACAAAAAGATCAAAGCGATCCGCTAAGAGCGTTATGGTACTTTCTTACCCGTCATAAAACTGATCCTCAATCTGCAGAGTTAGCACTTCAAGATGCGCGTAAGGAGTTATCAGAAAGTGCTTGGACAGTATCACTTATAGATTTCTATCTAGGACAGCAAAGCGAGTCTGGTATCATCGCAAGCTTAATAGAAGGGGTGAACAATCCATCTCAACTCAATAATCGCTTATGCGAAGCATACTTTTATCTTGGCAAGTACCATGCGATTAACGGCAATTCAATTAAAGCGGAAAACTATTTTAAGCTAGCCCTTAGCACAAATGTATATGAGTTTATTGAGCATAAGATGGCTAGAATAGAGCTCGATACTCTTCGACAAACTAGGTTATCTGCCAAAGGTAGCCAATAAAAAGGCAATGTTTGATACACAAATAGAGGCATTGCCCGTAAAAAAACATGCGCGCCTGTTAAGTTTTTTTGTGCTAACACTTCTTCTTAGTTCGAGTCAAAATCACAATGTTCGAGCTTATGAATACCGAATATTTCATCTAACATCGTCATTGCTAAGCCAACAACCTATTATTTTATTTAATGCTGCTTTGTCAGGTTCACAACTATCGTTAGAAGCATTATCAAGCTTTGCTCGTCGCAATTCATCTTTGTATTGGGCAAATAAAGGCGCAGAATTAGGCGATCGGATAAGTATGCTATTTTTAGTTGAAAAGGCCCTTGGTCGAGAGCAACAGATTTATTATTTACGACTCTTAGCAAATGACGGCCATGCTAAGAGTCAATATATTTTGTCACAGCTAAGTAATCTACCAGAGGATAAAGCGTTTTTGATGGTATCTGCCTCCTCTGGGTTCGAAGCCGCTGTCATAGACTACGCTAAGTATCTTTATGAAAAGTATCTTTATGAAAAGTACCAGCAAGATAAAACGATTCACATCGCTGATTTAGTCGATTATTTAAAAAAAGCCGCCATTATTGATGCTCAAATCGCATTGTTGTATGCGCAATATTTATGGGACATCGATGAAGTAAGACAGGCGTTACGAGTACTTGAATATTATGGCCAAGCGGCGGATGATTATCATGCGTATTTTACGACTTTTAATACGGTACAGAAACAACCTTTAAGTTGGTTAGTCAGTGAATCGACTGGGCACAATCAGACTAGTTTAGTCAACGCACAAAACTGTAAGCAGAAGCTTCAGTTTATTACGATTGATTTTGATACATCATTGCAAGCAACACGATTTAAGCAAAGCTTTGAAAATGATGAGCGTTTTCAAGACTTGGCGATTTGTATTTTACCCATTATTGAATTAAGCAAAGATGAACGTGAATGTAAAATGATGTCCGCAAGGATGCAGTGCGATTATTCAATATTGGCACAACAGCAATTTCAGCCCGCTTACACTCATATGGTCAACTTTTTGCACAAAGGCAAAGCATACGTCCAACATGGACAAATGTACTTAGATAAACATGATGCTTATTCAGTATTTGTACACGAATTAGCACATTTTGTAGGTTTTGTTGATGAATATCGGTTATCCGCCAATTTTGCACGTGAGCATTGTAAAAAAGAAGCGCCTAACTTGCGCTTTAGTAAGTTATACCAGCAGGTTGAGTATTATGCGTCCCTTACTTGCGCTTCGATAGGCTTAAATGCATATAAACCTAGCGACAATATAACGTTTATGGAGTACCACGATATTGAGTATATCCCTGCAAATTACCTGTCGCTGTGGGCAAAAGAGCTAGAAAAACGCAATAAAAACCTAGCTATTGCGGAACACTTTTATTTGTTGGCTATGCACAATAACTTTTCTACTGGGCCATTTTGGTTTCAAGCCTTTAAGTCGTCAATTGAATAAGTAAGCTTCTTGATAACTTATTTACGAGGATATGACTGTCGATATTGGTCGACATACATCGCGGTTGCCCCGCATATCGAAACTGGCATAACGATAAAGTTTACAATTGGAATGAAGGCAAAGATGTTCACCATTATACCAAAACCAAAGGCCCTAGATTTATCTTGACGCAAGGTATCCCGCGTTGATTTAAAGGTAAGTTTGCGATTATCAAATGGATAGTCAATATATTGCACCGATTGCATCCACGCACTGAATAAAAACCACAGAACTTGCCCAATTAATGGCAAGATAAAAAATAAAAGTAAAAATCCAATTGCTCTGGGTATAAAGTAACCAAGCTTCGACACTTCTCTTGCTAAATTGCGCGGCGTATCTTTGATGATATCAAGCAATCCTTCATCACCCATGTCTTCATTGGTTAAAAACCGCTCTACCTTTTCGCTTAAAAGCCCATTAAATGGGGCGGCTATCCAATTAGCTAAGGTACCAAATACTAAAGCAAAGACTAGCAAAACAGAAATAATGGCAATTGGCCATAATAGATAAAGAAGGGCGTCTTTTAGCCAGCCTAACCAATTGGGTATCATATCAACAAGATAATTTACCCCTAGAGCAATGTAATCAAGTAAAAAATAAAACGCACTGCAAAATAATACAACGTTGATAAACAAAGGTATTAGTACGAAACGTTTCAGGCCTTTTGTACGAATAAGTTCGAAGCCTTGAAAAAAATAGCTTATTCCGCCTCTAGATGAATGGCTTGTTGTTGATGGGTTTGTGTGTGGACGCATATCATTCCTGCAATATATAAAGTTAGTCTAGACAACACTAAATCCTAGTATACCTAAAGCACAGTTTGCTATGCCATGTTTTAAACGTATCAATTTGTGTATTGTGTAAATGCCTTGCATATTTATGATGCACAGCGCGAACAGGTTTACTGGGTGAATGACGATAGTCTTTGTTGACTGATTCTTATATAGTAGACTAAACAAAAATAATAAAGTTGCTTGAGCAATAAGCGATGTTGGCGGCGTCTAAGAAACTATGCGACTAAAAAAATCCGCTTAGCGGGCTTTAAATCATTTGTTGATCCTACCAATATTCCATTTCCCGGGGATATGACCGCTATCGTTGGGCCAAATGGATGTGGTAAATCTAATGTAATAGATGCCGTAAGGTGGGTGCTAGGCGAGTCATCAGCGAAGAATTTGCGTGGTGACTCAATGATAGATGTTATTTTTAATGGTTCTAGTGCACGCAAGCCTGTGTCTCAGTGTTCGGTTGAATTAGTGTTTGACAATAGTTCAGGCCGAATGCAGGGCGAGTTTGCTGCGTTTAACGAAATTTCCGTTAAACGGGTAGTGACAAAAGATGCAGTCTCTACGTATTTATTAAACAATGCAAAATGTCGTCGAAAAGATATAACGGATTTGTTTTTAGGCACAGGTTTAGGCCCAAGAAGCTATGCCATAATTGAACAAGGCATGATATCGAAACTCATCGAATCAAAGCCTCAAGACTTGCGGGTGTTTATTGAAGAAGCAGCCGGCGTATCAAAATACAAAGAAAGACGAAAAGAAACCCAATCTAGAATTTCTCATACAAAAGAAAATCTTGAACGATTAGATGATGTTCGGGCAGAGTTAGGTGAACAGATCTCAAAACTAAAACGTCAAGCTAATGCTGCTGAAAAATACACTCAGCTAAAACAACGAGAACGAACATTAAAAGCTGAATTAGTCACCTTGCGATGGTTAGTGCAAAGTACACTGCTTAGTGACTTACAAACTCAAATTAAAGAAAAACAAGCAGAGTTAGAAAGCGTGCTTCAAGGCCAACAAAGTCAAGATTCAGGCTTACAAGTTTTGAAAAATCAACAAACAGTGCTTAAACAAAATTTAACTGATAATCAGCAGGCTATTTTTGAACTAGGCACGCAGATTACCACATTAGAACAATCGCAGTTATTCGCTAAAAAACGTTTGGCACAAATTCAATCTGAAGTTGAACACATAACACGTTCAGAACTCAATCTGCAATCTGATCTAAGCAAGGCTGAAATCGAGCTACAGCAAGCTCAAGAAAGCTTGCTTGCGATAGAGCCGGAAAAAGAAATACTAGATGAATCATTATTTGAAATAGAACAACAATTACAAAGCACCACTGAATCATTGCAAGATTTGATAAGACAGCACAAGACCAAAGACTTAAAGCTAAATGAGCAAAAGTTAGTCTTGCAACAAAAACACAGCCAAGTTCAGCAAAATCTGAGTAATCAGCAATCAGTGAGTGCCAGAATAAGCCAGTTAGAGTCAGAAATTAAAACCGCCAATACGCAATTTGTGCAAGACGACTTGCATGCTGCAAATATTGCGCTAGAAGAAACGCGTGATGAAATAACGCAAATAGACAAACAAATAATCGAGGCGAAAGATGTTTATTCTCAACTTGATCATCAGCTTAACAATGAGCAAGAAAGGCTGAACAAATCCAATGCCAAAGTACTTGGCTTGCAGTCGAGCTTAACATCATTACAAGGCCTTCAAACTGACAACAATAATGAAGATGCTAATGTTGTTGAGTTGGCAAAAGATAAGATTTTGCCACTATGGAAGTGTTTTACAGTGCAAACAGGTTGGGAAAATGCACTTCAGGCAACGATAAACTATATGGTGGGTGGCAATGCGTCTCCAGAAGCATTTCATGGCAATGTGTCTGACTTACCAAGTGACATTCAAGCAAGCGACATGTCAAGTTTGAGCTTTACGGCTGATTTTGTTTCAAATAAAGTGGCAGGGAGTTTATCGGGAGTTATAGATTCTGAGCATATTCCTCAATTGTTTACTCGTACATTGCTAGCGGATGATCTTAAACAAGCAAAAACCTTTCATAAATTGCATCTACAAAAAGCCAATCGTGAATTTGATATTATTGTCACCAAGCAAGGACTAGTGCTAAGTTTCGATACAATATTGGGTGAAGTGAAAAGTGATAATAAATGGCTCAGGGATAAACAAATTGCTGAGATTAAGCAAGCAATTTCATTTGAAACACAAACGCTTGAAAAGATAAAAGAGCAATGTTCTCAAGTTGAAGATAAAGTTAAACAGCAAGCAGAACAACTTGACTTGCTAGTGCAAAATGAACAATCACTCAAACAAATTGAATCTAAAGGTTTGTTAACCGTAAACACCTTAATGTTTCAAATGGAACAATTTGAACAACAAGCTCAAAAGGCATCAATAGAAGTTAAAAGCCTGAAAGAGACCTTAGAGCAAGAACAGTACAGCCTTACTTTGCTCAATGAAGAAATTGAAGATATCAGTATTGATTTGGCGTCATTAGAAGAGACAAATGCTGACTACATGACTCAAAACGATGCTTTGTCGCGCCTACAACAGTCATTACAGCAGAAATTTAACGATGTGCAGTCCAAACGTCACTCACTGGCCATGAATATTCAACAACAGCAAAATACAGTAAACCTGTGTAAAGAACAAACAAAGAATAAACAAGCGGTACTTGCTGACAATCGTCATAAATTAGAGCTATTACAAGATGAACGAGAAGACCTTTTAATGCCTCAGGATGAGCAATCTAAACGCTTACAGAGTATGTTAGAAGAACAAACAAGATTGCGAGAAGTCCAACAGGTAAAACAGGGCGAGCTAAGTGAAGTTGAAGACGAAATGACCTTACTCGAGCAAGGTAAACAAGGTGTCGTGCTTAAGATGGATAAGATTAAGTCAACTATTGAAACACTGCGAATCCAACAAGAAAGTGCAAATGTAAAAGCCCAAACATTTATTGAGCAGCTTACGGCCTTAAAACAACCGCTTAAACAGATGCTTGAAGTGATTGATGAAGGCGCAGATGAGTCGCTTATGCAAAAAGAGTTGGACTCAGTTGTGGCAAGTATTTCAAGGCTTGGCGCTGTGAATTTAGCGGCTGTTGATGAGTTTCAAGAACAATCAAAACGAAAAGCTAATCTTGATGAACAAAATGAAGATTTAAGTCAGTCTCTTGACGTGCTTGAAGCGGCTATGCGTAAAATAGATAAAGAAACACGGTCTCGGTTTAAAAGCACGTTTGATCAAGTCAATGGTGACCTCAAAGCCTTGTTTCCCAAAGTATTCGGTGGAGGGTCAGCTTACCTAGATTTAACCGACGAAGACCTGTTAGAAACAGGCGTCACAATTATGGCAAGACCTCCATAGCAAGAAAAATACAACAATTCACCTATTATCTGGTGGAGAAAAAGCGCTAACCGCATTATCATTAGTATTTGCGATATTTAGACTCAACCCTGCGCCATTTTGTTTGCTTGATGAAGTGGATGCTCCACTTGATGACGCTAATGTGGGCAGGTTTTGTCGGCTGGTTTCAGAAATGTCTAATACAGTGCAGTTTATTTACATTACTCACAACAAAGTGGCAATGGAAATGGCAACTCACTTAACAGGTGTTACTATGGCTGAACCAGGCGTTTCGCGTCCAGTATCTGTGGATATGGAAAAAGCCTTAGAAATAGCTGAATAAACATAATTAAAATAAAGGGCCACCATGCAGCAAGATTTACAAGTTACCTTAATTATAATTGGTCTCGCCGTTATTGGTGGTGTGTTATTGCATGGTTTGTGGACAATCCGTAAAAATGGGAAGTCTCGCGCTCGGCCGCAGTTTAAAACAAAAGATTGGCCTCAATCATTAGAACATGAAGAAAATGATGATGACGAAATTTATGATGATGTAGGAGTTGGTAAAGCAAGAGTAATCCATAGTCAAACATCTACACCGATGTCGCAAGATACATTTGTTGACGAAGAAGTGATTGAACAGCCTATCATTAGTGAACCTAATCATGAACAAGATACGCACGATACAATTGACCAGTTAATAGCTGAGCATGATGAGCTTATTACACCTGCGACTAGCAAAGACGAAGATTCCAAGCATGATAGTGTTACCAACGAAAACCCTGAAGTGGTTCATGAATCAATTAATGAGCTTGATGAGTCCGCTAAACCGATAACGGGTAGTGATAAATTAGTCGGGATTGATGGAGGCAAATCTAACGAATCGAATGAACCTGAACCATCAGATAGCCCTGTATATTCAAATGTAGTGACACAACCAAAGCCAGACTTTAATCGCTTCTCATCCAACAAAGATAATTCAAAAGAGCTCGATGGTTTTGGCGAGCCACTAGGGTTCTTACTTAAAAAAGATGAAGGGCCTGCCCCTGAGCTTACTCGCCTATAGGTGTCGAAAAAGAAGATAAAGACAGTCTGTTAGATAATGCGCCGTCTTTAGATAAAAAGGATGCAACAGAATCAGTCACAGCCCCTCAAGTTGAAAAAGAGGTGCCTGAGTTTAGCTTAAATATGCAAGATATCGACAAACCAATTACGCCAACAAGATCAACAAGCTCAAGTAACCAAGAGCGCGTCAAAGACGTGGATAAAGAACTCAGCTTTACCGAACATGCCAAGCGTTTTGTCAGCAGACGCAAAAAAACGGTTGCTGAAAAAATTAGAAAAGAACCGGTGTTAAAAGGCAAAGCTAGCGACGATCAAATGAGAATTGATTTTGATGATAGTGCTAAACCCACGGCGCACAGAACTAGTGCTGATATAAGCCAAGCTAATGAGACAAGCTCATCAAATAAAGCATCTGCTAAACAGCCCAATAACAGCAACAAGCAAGCTAGTGATGTGCTTGTTTTAAATGTCCGGGCCACTAGCGAGCAACCAATAGAAGGCGCAGCACTATTACCGATGTTGCTAACGCTTGGGTTCAAATTTGGAGAGCATGATATTTTTCATAGACATGTTAATACTAATGGAAAGGGACCTATACTATTTAGTTTGACGAACTTATTTAAACCAGAGCGTATTTGACATTGATAATTTAGAAAATTTCAGTACTCAAGGACTATCTTTGTTTATGATGTTGCCCATTGAGGGAGACCCACAACAAGTTTTTAATATGATGCACAATGCGGCCAGAAAATTGAGTGAAGAATTTAACTGTAAGATTTTAGACGGTAACCGAGTTCCTATTAGTAAGCAAAGCCTTCAACAATATGTTGAAAGAATTAGAGAATTTGAACGTAAAAGAATAAACAGATAAGTCCTTAAGTTATCCTATAGTTGTTAAAATGAATAAAGACGAAGCTAAATCACGCATTGCTAGTATTTCTGACATACTAGAAACCTATAATTATCAATATTACGTCCTAGACGACCCCAGTGTTCCAGACATCGAATATGATCGTTTGATGAGAGAGCTGATTGATTTAGAGCGTTCTTACCCCGATTTACAGTCAATGCAATCGCCTAGTCAAAAAGTAGGCGGTAAAGCGCTTACTAAATTTGAACAGGTCACTCATGAAATCTCAATGTTATCTTTAGACAACGGGTTTGAAGATGAGGATCTGGCCTTATTTGAAAAACGAATAAAAGATCGCTTAAATACCAATAATGATGTTGTTTTTGCATGTGAACCCAAACTTGATGGCCTAGCGGTATCAATTCTTTATGAAAATGGCATGTTAGTGCAAGCTGCGACACGGGGCGATGGAAGTATTGGGGAAAATATCACTCAAAATGTGAAAACCATTGCCAATGTGCCGTTAAAACTGCGTGGTACAGATATTCCAAAACGTCTAGAGGTCAGAGGCGAAGTATTCATGCCAAAGTCAGGGTTTGATGCACTCAATCAACAACAAAAAGCCAAAAATGCGAAGATCTTTGCTAACCCCAGAAATGCTGCAGCCGGAAGTCTACGACAACTCAACCCCCAAATTACCGCATCAAGACCATTGAGGCTTTATGCATACTCTGTTGGTATTTTGGAAGGTGGAGCAATTAGTGAGTTAACTACTCATAGTGAGC
Source organism: Glaciecola sp. HA4-3 (assembly GCF_055693685.1). NCBI lineage: Bacteria > Pseudomonadati > Pseudomonadota > Gammaproteobacteria > Alteromonadales > Alteromonadaceae > Glaciecola > Glaciecola sp. HA4-3. Next base: position 1,825,607 of record NZ_CM146340.1, on the reverse strand, counting down.
GTTTATTTGCGCTTGGTGAATTAGGTCTGCCTTTGTGCAAGGAATCCCAAACAGTCACGGGTGCCGATGAGTGTCTTAAATATTTTAATAAAATTGGTGAAATACGTGATGAATTGTCGTACGACATTGATGGTGTAGTATTTAAAGTTGATGAGCTGTCTCTTCAATCCAGGTTAGGGTTTGTTTCTAAAGCACCTAGATGGGCAATGGCGCAAAAGTTTCCAGCCCAAGAAGAAATGACTCGATTGATTGATGTTGAATTTCAAGTCGGTAGAACAGGCGCCATTACACCTGTTGCCAGATTAGAACCGGTCTTTGTCGGAGGCGTCACAGTATCAAATGCAACGCTACATAATCAAGACGAGGTTGCAAGGCTTGGTGTGAAAGTGGGTGATACGGTTATTATTAGAAGAGCAGGGGACGTCATCCCCCAAGTTGTGTCTGTCGTGATTGATAAACGCCCCGTTAGCGCTGGTGAAATCGTGTTTCCTGCGCAATGTCCTGTGTGTGAATCACATGTAGAGAGAATGGATAACGAAGCTGTCATGAGATGTACAGGCGGTTTAGTTTGCGGCGCACAGCGCAAAGAAGCAATTAAACACTTTGCATCACGCAAGGCCTTTGATATTGAAGGCTTAGGTGACAAAATTGTAGAGCAGCTAGTTTCAGAGGATTTAATCAACAACCCTGCCGATATATTCTCATTGGAATTACCGAACTTGCTATCTTTGGAACGTTTTGCGGAGAAGTCTGCTGTAAACTTGTTGCGGGCAATTGAACAAAGTAAACACACAACGCTAGCAAAATTTTTATATTCACTTGGAATACGAGAAGTAGGTGAGTCTACCGCCAGAAACTTAGCATTACACTACATGGAACTAGATGCCATAGCTCAAGCTGATATTGAAAGTTTGCAAGAAGTGCAAGATGTTGGCTTAATCGTAGCAAATCATATTTTTGAGTTTTTTAAAGAGACGAAAAACATCGAAATTATTCAAAAATTGATAGATGCAGGAGTATCATGGCCAGTAATTGAGGCGCCTTCGGCAGATTCACAGCCATTAGCGGGCAAAACAATTGTACTAACTGGAACCCTCAATCAAATGGGGCGTGCTGAAGCTAAAGCAAAGTTACAAGAACTTGGCGCTAAGGTGTCTGGCAGTATATCGGCTAAAACTGATTTATTGATTGCGGGCGAGAAAGCGGGCTCAAAATTAGCAAAAGCTGAGAGTTTAGGAGTGGAAACCTGGGACGAACAGGCATTTATCAATTTTCTTGAAACGCAATAATCGATTTAGATTCTTCGCTTTTTGTCTCTTCGTTCTTGCCAAGCTTTTACTACTGACCATCGCCAGACCCAGTCGAGCCCAAAATAACCGATACAACCTGAAATAATAGAGCAGATTGCACAGCCTAATATGAATGCCGGTCCAATTGTTGAAATCGATTCGAATAACCAAGCCCAACTAAGTTCAAATTCAAAGCTCGACATTTCAGTCCCAAGTACAGTACTACCTACCAAATATGCAGTATAAAATATCGGAGGCATGGTCAGAGGATTCGTAATCCAAACTGTAGCGATTGAAAGTGGAAGGTTTACTCTGGCAGGAATAGCCACCGCAGCAGAAAGCACCATTTGAAATGGTACAGGCCAAAAGGCGAAAAATAGACCAATTCCAAAAGCGCCTTTGGCTGAACGACGATTTAAATGCCATAAGTTAGGATCATGCAAGAGACTGCCAAACAGCTTCAAAGACTTGTGCGTCTTAACTGTGTTGTGGTCAGGCAAAAACCGACGGATAAACTTCTTAGGCATGATTAGCTCATATGGTTAAATTTTGATTCGACTCAATAAAACAGCATGTATTGTGTTTGTCATAACCTTACTCAGTGCGGCATTATGGCCTAATCTGCCTCAAATAGCACTGCTAACATGCGTACTTTTAGTCTTAATTCTTACATTTATTTTCAAATTATCACTAGTTTACAGCGCTTTTTGCATAGGCATTTTATGGTCGACTATCAATGGGTACTATTATTTATACGCTCAAATACCTTATCAAGTTTATGGCCAGCCTGTTCTGCTGCAAGGGGAGATTGATAGCGTACACAATTCTTCAGAAGTACTAAGCCAACAAAATATTAGAATTAAAGTCAGTAAAATAGGAAAAAAGCCATTATTAATTAGGCCCTTAGTATCGCTTTCTTGGTTTAACGACAAGCTTAAGTTGCAACAAGGTGAAAAATGGCAAATATTAGTGAAATTAAAAGCCCCCAATAGTTTGGCGAATCCGAATGGCTTTAATTTACAAGCTTACTTGTTAAGTCAAAATATAGCGGCTAGTGCAATTGTAATTGCAAGCCCAAGTAACAAAAGACTGGCTCAAAATATTTCTATACGCCAGCAACTATTGAATCAACTACACACTTATCACAGCACATTAAATCTTGAGTATTTAGCTTGGATTCAAGCTTTGGCTTTAGGAGACAAAAGCTATCTAACTAAGGATGATTGGACAATTGTTCAATCTACAGGCACCGCGCACTTATTTGTAGTGTCAGGGATGCACTTGGCAATCGTCTTTCTATTTAGTTTAAATGTTATTCGTGTTTTGTTTAGGATAGTTCCTATCAAAGGATTAAAACAAATAAACCTACAGGTATTTATATATTTTATCTCTTGTATATTCTGTGGGTTTTATGCGCTCAACGCGGGGATGGAATTACCGGTCAAAAGGGCTTTGCTGGCCGTGTCTATAGCATCACTGATTATTAGCGTTAAGCGAAACTGGCAAATTAGTCAGATGTTTTTGTTTATCGTTTTGGTGTATTTGTGTTGGCACCCTTTTGCCATGTTAGGCGCTAGCTTTTGGCTAAGTTTTAGTGCAGTGACTATGTTGTGCTTAATGTCATGGCAAACATACTCTAACAAGCGAATCATAGAGGCGAGTTCTAGTGCAGGTAAGTTATGTCAGTATTTATCAAGTAAAATTATCGACATAACAAAGATCCAACTTTGGATATGGATTTGTATGTTACCGATTATCCTCTATGTTTTTAATACGCTTGCGTTAAGTGCTTTGCTTGCTAATGTAATTGCGATTCCTTTTATTACCCTATTAGTGCTCCCACTAAGTTTATTGTTAGTGATGAGTATGGTGTTAACAAGCACTTTGCATATGGGGGATGGCGTTGTTGCTTTTCTATTATTAACAATCGATTTTTTAATGGCTTGTTTAATTACATTTTTACGCAAATTACAGGTGATATTCAGCGAAGTTACTTCATATAATATCGAAATTAGCACAGGGCAGTTTGTCTGTTTGATGATAATAAGTCTTTTATTTTTATTACCTAGCTGGAAACAAAAATATCTTATTTGTGGGCTGTGGTTAATGCTAGTTATCTGTATATTTGTTGATGCAGCTAACAACTTACGAAAAGACAGAGCATGGTATGTCGAGTTTGTTGATGTAGGGCAAGGAACGGCTGTGCTAATACATAAAAACAAACACGCAATTATATATGATACTGGTGCAAGCTATCCTAATGGTTTTGCAATAGCTCAATCCAGCCTTATCCCATTATTAGCGACTTTAGGTATTGATAAAATCGATTATTTGTTTATTAGTCATAACGATAATGACCATGCGGGAGGATATGAAGTACTTAATAAAAAACTAGAAATTGACCAAGTAGTCAGGCCAAGTTCAAAATGTAAAGGTGGTTATCAATTTAAATGGCAGGGGCTTGACGTTTCCTCACTATGGCCAGATGCTATTAAAAGTGGCAATGAAAATAATCATAGCTGCGTGATCAAAATTAAAAATGAACATCATAGTGTGTTGCTACCTTGGTGATATTGAATATGAGGCGGAATCAGTATTAGTTAGAAAATACAAACATAATAAAAAATTACGAAGTACGGTATTGCTTGCGCCACACCATGGCAGTAAAACCTCGTCTTCCAATGCTTTCTTAGAAGCAGTTGAGCCACAATATGTTGTTTTTAGCACAGGAAATAATAATCGTTTTAATCACCCTTCATCGATAGTAGAAAAACGGTACGCTCAGATGAATGTAAAGGCGTTTAATACTGCAAAAGATGGTAGAGTATTGTTTCGATTTGAAGATGAGCATATTTTTACTTCACGTTATCGAAAAGACGAAAACAAGCGATGGTATTTTGAGGCGCCTGATTAAAAATTAACTCAAGTTAGCCTTGTACCTTAAAAACACGCTAGAATACACATTAACATGATCAAATTTAAGTTTAGATGACTACGATAGTAAATACACAAGCTCCATCTGGAAAAGTCGTTAAGCGATTTTTACGCTATATCAAGCCCTTCAAGATGCTTTTCTTGGTATCTGTATTAGGGATGATAGGGTATGCATTAGTCGATACATTTGTTTTATCTCAAATAGAGCCTTTGATAGACGATAGTCTTGCAACGGGTAAATATGATTACCTGCGTTTTGCGTCTTACTTTATTGTGCCGCTGTTCATTCTGCGAGGCATCTTTAATTTTATGGGCACCTACACCCTAGAGTACATTGGCACAAAAGTAGTGATGAAGATGCGACAAGAGTTGTTTGAAAAATTTATCCATTTGCCCGTCGAATTTCACGATCACAACTCATCCGGTATGCTTATTTCAAAAATCATTTATGACACAGAACAAGTCCGTGCAGCAGCTGGTAAGGCGCTTTTAACGCTAGTGCGAGATGGTATGTTTGTGATTGGTTTGTTAATTGTTATGTTTTTGGCTTCTTGGAAATTATCCCTCATATTTTTATTGATTGGTCCAGTTGTGGGAATCATTGTTACCTTTGTCAGTAAACGTTTTCGTAAAGTAAGTAAAGCCATACAAACGGCTATGGGTACGCTTACTACAAGTGTTGAGCAAGCTGTAAAAGGACACAAAGTCGTATTAATGCACGATGGTCAAAAACTAGAATCTGACAAATTTGAGACGCGTAACAACCAGAATCGCCAGCAGCATATGAAGTTGGTAACGACACAAATTTTAAGTGTATCGACAGTGCAAATAATAGCGTCAGTGGCACTTGCTTCAGTTTTGTTTGCGTCTAGTTTACCAACCATGGTCGAAGAGTTGACCGCTGGGATTTTCATCAAAGTCGTTTTCTGTATGGTTGTATTATTAAAACCAATAAAAGCACTTACTACGGTGAATACCGAATTTCAAAAGGGTATGGCGGCCTGCGCAAGTGTGTTTGAAGTGCTTGATAATTTAAATGAAGTTGACGAAGGTAAGCAAGAAATTGGACGAGCAAATGGTAAAATTGCAATAGAGGCGCTGACATTTACCTATCCTTCTAAACAAGAGCCCGCTTTAGATAATATCAATTTACTTGTCGAACCATGAGCCAAATGATTGCCTTAGTTGGACGTTCGGGCAGTGGAAAATCAACCTTATCAAACTTATTGACACGTTTTTACGCTCCGCAATCTGGCCGCATATTGCTTGATGATATAGATACCACTGAGTTGACTCTGCGAAGTTTACGAAGACAGTTTGCTTTAGTTTCTCAGCAAGTAGTTTTATTTAATGACACTATTGCTAACAACATCGCTTATGGCAAAGAAGGCGAAGTGTCGCGTGATGAGATTATTAGAGCGGCAGACATTGCTCATGTAACAGAGTTTGTTAATCAGCAAGAAAGTGGCTTTGATACCTTGGTGGGTGAAAATGGCCTGATGCTGTCGGGAGGACAGCGTCAACGGATTGCAATCGCCCGAGCCATATTAGCTGATGCGCCAGTGCTCATTTTAGATGAAGCGACATCCGCCCTAGATACCGAGTCAGAAAAGTTTATTCAACAAGCTTTGGAAGAGCTACAAAAAACACGTACCAGTATTGTTGTTGCACATCGCTTATCGACGATTGAAAATGCGGATCTTATTGTAGTCATTGATCAAGGTAAAATTTTAGAGACAGGCGATCATAAAACACTGCTAGCTAAAGGTGGTATGTATTCGCAATTGCATGCCATGCAATTTACGTCGCCATAGGTCATTATGCGTTTACAACAAGCTTGGTATTCTAATTCAAAATGGATATGGTGTTTATTGCCATTATCTTGGGTTTTTGGCATGTTAAGTGCGCTTAGACGAAGCTTATATCGTGCCGGTATTTTATCCTCTTATACAAGCACCTTACCCGTTATTATCGTTGGTAATATAAGCGTAGGAGGCAATGGTAAAACGCCATTAGTCATTGCGCTTGTTGAACATTTGAATCAACAAGGTTATCGACCTGCCGTGCTCTCTAGAGGTTATGGTGGTGACAATACAGAATTTCCTCATCACTTAAATGAACGCAGCACAGCGCAAAGCGTTGGCGATGAACCAAGTTTGATTTACAAACGACTAGGGTGCATCACTGTGATTGATCCTAGTCGAACTCGCGGGGCACAATATATAGAGCAATACACGGATGCAGATATCATTATTTGTGATGATGGTATGCAACACTATGCTCTACATAGAAACATAGAGTGTTGTGTGATGGATAAGCGTTTGTGTGGTAATGGATTTTTATTGCCAGCAGGTCCTTTGCGTGAAAAACCAAAGCGACTTAGTAAGTTAGATTTTGTTGTGTTCAATCAAGGTGCCAAAGGCCTATTTAATAGAGACAAAACTCTTGTTAACGTGATAGATGAGAAAAGCGCATATAATATGGCACTTGAACCCGCAAGGTGGATAAATATAAAGACATCGGAATCAACATCAATAGAGGAGTTTAGAGATAAACTTAGCCTTGAAAAAAAATCTAATACAAAGCTGACAATTAAGGCATTAGCTGGTATCGGTGATCCAAGTCGATTTTTTTCAAGCCTTGAACAAATGAAAATCGATGTAGATGAAAGCCTTTCGTTTAACGATCATCATCACTATACTCAAGCGGATATTCCCCACGCTGATTTTGTGCTAATGACGGAAAAGGACGCAGTAAAATGTGCAGATATCGTTAATGAAGGTGCTTGGTATTTAAAAATAGATGCAAGTTTATCAATAGAGTTTTGGCGCACACTTGATGAACGACTTGACCAATTAAAGATAGAAAAAAATAGGAAGAAGCCTGATGGCCTTTGATAAAAAATTACTTGATATAGTGGCTTGCCCATGTTGCAAGGGGCCTTTAGTCTTGCATACTACAGACAATGGTGAACAAGAGCTCATATGCCGATTTGATAAATTAGCATTTGCTATCAAAGATAACATACCAGTCTTATTAGAAAGTGAAGCGCGTAGTTTAGGGTTTGAAGAGTTAGAAGCAATAAAACGATAGAGTAAGGTATTCGAATGTCATTCACAGTGGTTATCCCCGCACGATATGGTTCAACTCGCTTCCCTGGTAAGCCTTTGGCCGATATTCATGGTAAACCCATGATCCAGCATGTTCACGAACGAGCTTTGGAGGCTGGCGCTGAACAGGTCATTATTGCAACTGATGATGAGCGAATAAGTAAGGTTGCTGAATCATTTAATGCACAGGTTGTTATTACTAGTAGCCATCATGAATCGGGTACTCAACGTATTCTCAGAGGTAATTGAAAAAGCTTCCATTCCAAGTAATGAAATAATTGTAAATGTACAAGGTGACGAACCTTTTATACCTGCTGATAACATCAAACAGGTTGCTACTAACCTTAAAAATGCTAGTGACATGCAAATGGCAACGCTTTGTTATCCAATCTTGCACAAAGAAGAGTTAGATAATAAAAACATAGTGAAAGTAGTTTTTGCTAAAAATGGTAAAGCGCTCTATTTTTCTAGATCGCCCATCCCATTTGATAGAACTTGGGTTCACAATACGCAAAAAATGCAAAAAGATGCTTACTTTAGGCATATTGGTATTTATGCATATACTGCTCAGTTTATTAATACTTATTTATCATTAAGTCCAAGTGCCTATGAATCTATAGAGTCTTTAGAGCAGTTACGGGTGCTGTATCATGGTTACGATATACATGTTCAGCAAGCGGTAAAAGCACCACCTCATGGCGTAGACACACCTGAGGATTTAGCACAATTTACTAACACATAGTATTATTTTAGGCTTAGTCGTCTTGTTCTTCGCTGGGAGTTGCCCATAAATCGTGTTCGTCGGCATGGATAATTTCTACCCATAAGCGTTGACTAAGGTTCAAGGTCATGAACATCGTTAATATGAATTAAACCATCTATCTCAGGCGCTTCTGCAAAACTCCTAGCAACGGCTCCTTCACTGCTTACTTCGTCAACAACAACAAAATACTCTTTGCCAATTCTATTTTGAAGACGTTGCGCACTTATTTGAGATTGCACATCCATAAATCGTTTTAAACGAGACTCTTTTACTTCTTCGCTGATATGTCCATCTAATTGATTTGCCGTCGCGCCTTCAACTGGTGAATATTTAAAACACCCTACACGGTCTAGCTGTGCTTCATGCAGAAACTCAAGAAGCTCTTCAAATTCTTCTTCAGTCTCACCTGGAAAACCCACTATAAACGTTGAACGGATAACAAGATCAGGGCATTGTTCTCGCCATTTTTTTATGCGCTCCACTGTGCGCTCGGCACTACCAGGTCGTTTCATTAAACGTAAAATGCGTTTGTTAGCATGCTGAAATGGAATGTCAAGATACGGTAATATGCTACCTTGTGCCATCAAAGGAATCAGTTCATCCACATGGGGGTATGGGTAAACATAATGTAACCTTACCCAAATACCTAACTTACCGAGTTGTTCACACAGTTGTTGCATGTGCGTTTTCACCGGCATTCCTTCCCAGAAATCTGTTTTGTACTTTACGTCAACACCATACGCACTGGTATCTTGCGAAATGACTAATACCTCTTTAACACCAGCTGCTTTAAGCCTATTGGCTTCGCCTAACACATCTCCAACTGGGCGGCTAACAAGGTCGCCACGCATTGACGGAATAATGCAAAAAGTACAACGATGGTTACATCCTTCAGATATCTTGAGATAGGCAAAGTGTCTTGGCGTTAGTTTGATACCATGATCAGGAACCAAATGTAAAAACGGGTTGTGTTTCGGTTTAGGTAAAAATTCATGTACTTGTTCAACTACGCTCTCGTACGCATGAGGACCTGTCACTGCTAGTACATTTGGATGTATTTCTCGTATTTCGTCTTCTTTGATGCCTAAACAACCGGTGACGATTACTTTACCATTTTCAGCAAGGGCCTCGCCTATCGTATCTAACGATTCTTGCACTGCTGAATCAATAAAACCGCATGTGTTTACAATCACCAGATCTGCATTGTCGTAATTAGGCACAACGTCGTAACCTTCAGTGCGTAGCTGTGTCAATATGCGTTCAGAGTCGACTAAATTTTTGGGGCAGCCTAATGAAATAAAACCAATACGTGACCCATTCGAACTTGAAGTGTTATTTACATTTTCACTCATGACTTTGACAGGAATATCTAAAGTGGTGGTTTGGCTTTCGTTTGAATTGCTGCTTTTTTTAGTTATGTTTGGGTCGAATTGTTCTACGGTCATAATGCGCTCTGTGGCTTTAATTGGCTTAAAACCATTAGGTTAAAGCGTCATAAGTGGTGGTTTTAATGCCTATATTGCAAAGTCAATGTCGTTGCTAAGGCTGTAGTTGATTGCGCGGAATTATACAGGAATGTAGGTAAAGGATGAATAGCTAGTTTTAAGATACTATTTAACTTTTATTGTTTAATAAATTGATTAGAATTTGAGTTGATTGTTCTCACATTAAAATAATAAATGGATTTAAGATACTTTGGATATTTTTAATAATAGAGAGATTTCAACAGGATTCTGGCTGCTAGCTCTTGTTGATTGGGTTTTATACAAATCGGATGCAAGCCTTCTAAAAAGCTTTAGACAAGTTGTATCCTCCCTTTTTTGTATTGAAAATCCAAGCAGTATTTTTAAGGACCTAATTTACTAGACACAACTTAGCTTAATACTATGTAAAAACTAAGAGGTGTTTTTTACGAGCGGTCAACGCTATACAGAAGAGTTTAAAATCCAAGCAGTTAATCAGGTTAACCAAGAAGGGCATTCCATTGCTGAGGTAGCTAAACGTTTAGGCTTGAGCTACAAAAGTATGCATGATTGGGCAAAACGATATGCTAAATCGCCTAAGAAAAGAGAATTAGACGACCAACATCATGATGAGATCAAACAGTTAAAAGCTGAATTAAGGCGCGTTACGATGGAACGCGACATCTTATTGGAGGCAACCGTATACTTTGCGGGCGAGTCGAAGAAAAGTACACGTTCATAAAATCACGGCGCAAACATTTTCCAGTTAGGATGATGTGCAAACTCCTGCGAATTAACCGAAGTGGTTTTTATGCATGGCTCAAAGCACCGAAAAGCAAACGCGCAATTGAAGACTCAAGGTTACTAGGAAAGATTAAACAGTTTTGGCTGGAAAGTGGTTGCACATATGGATATCGCAATATCACGATTGACCTGAAGAGCGATGGTGAGCACTGCGGTAAAAATCGAGTGATGAAAATCATGCGTCGAAACAAACTTAAGGCTATTCGCGGTTACAAGGGTCATCCTGGTTTTCGCTCGGGTCATCAACACCTCGCAGCGCCCAATACGCTTAACCGAGAGTTCAAAGTCAGTAAACCTGATCAATCGTGGGTCACAGACTTCACTTTCATTCTAACATATGAAGGTTGGCTATACGTCACGGTAGTCATTAATTTATTTTCTCGTAAAGTAATTGGCTGGACAATGAAAAGTAGTCCTAAAGCAGACTTGGTGATTGACGCGCTATTAATGGCCGTTTGGCAGACGACCTACACATAAAGTGCTTGTACACTCGGGTCAAGGAGTACAATATACATCTTCAGACTGGCGGAGTTTCCTAACTGAACACAATTTAGAGGCCAGTATGAGTAGAAAAAGTAACTGCCACGACAATGCAGTAGCTACAAGCTTCTTCTCATTGCTGAAGAAAGATAGGGTTAAGCGTAAAATCTATAAAAACCGTAATGAAGCACGGGCTGAGATATTTGATTACATCGAATGCTTCTGCAATCCGAAACGAAATCATGGTACTAATGACGGATTGTCGCCTAATGAATACGAACAACGATATTTTAACGAGCTAGAAAGTGTCTAGTAAATTAGGTCTTTACCAATAGCCCTGCTGTTGTTCTTATTCATAATCACCCATCAGGAATCAGTAAACCTAGTATTGCTGACATTAACTTTACTGAGCAAATAGTTAATGCCGCTGAGATACTAAATATCAAAGTACTTGACCATGTCATTATTGGCGAGAGTGAGTTTTATATCATGAAGCAAAAATCACTACTTTAGTGTGTTCTACTCAGCTAGCATTTACTGTTATGTCTTTCATAAATCTTGTTGATAACCGTAGAAACTATCTCAAATGTAATTAGCGGTGTCGGCGATAGCATCGTTGAGCCATGTGCCAAGGAGTTTCTAAGTCCAGCTGTAGTTTTAGTGATTGCGTCCACGTAATCGTAATCAAATTCAACATTTTCGTAGTCAATTTCTTCTTCATTCCATTCATAAGACTCAAGGTTTTCTGATGTCATAATATCGAGGACTTTGCTTTGATATTCTTCTTCTGCTTGTCGTTCTTTACCACGTTGCCAAACACTAAAATCTTTGTTTTTAATTAGGTCATGTTCGACTGCATAAGTCATACACAGCTTTAAGCCCCTAGAAAATTTAGGTGCTTTTCGTGGTAATTGATTGTTCTTATTTTTGCGAAAAACATCAAGTGTTTTTTCACCGATACACTCTCTCAACGCATGCTCTAAAGTGACATACAATTGATGTTTTACTATTGGAAAAAAGCGATATACATAGTATGCATGAAGATATAAGTTTTTAATTGTATCGAATTGAATTCTTATCTTTTCGTCAACATGCTGACCCAACTGATAATCTTTAATATTGTCATGAAATTGCTCAATAGACTGCACGCCCATCATTTCTGTACGTACATCTGGCTGTAACACATTTTCAGGTGTTCGAAACTCTTCTGATGGTAACTTATCTTTATCCACTATTAGTTAGCCCTACTCAATGAGACTAACTTTTTACCTATCCATGTTAGCCTTTTTATCTTTTTAGCCCACTTTCCATTTTTTTGTAGTGATTTTACTGTTGCAATAAACCCGATAAAGTAAACAACTAAAGGCAGTAAATAGACAAACAGTTTTGCAAAGTCTACTTTATTGTCTGTCAATACAGCACCAATAACCCCATCTAAAATAGCGAACTGTAAAATGAATAAAGCAAAGGCTATAAAACTCCCACCTAAAGCTAATTGCATAAGAGATAAAAAGGTATTGTTCGGCTGAATCAACTCATTATCTTCAAGGGCTTTCAAGTGATAACGGTCTTCTTCGGATAATGTTTTTATGGAATTATCTGCAAATGCTACCAACGCCTTAGCCTGCCCAGAAGACGTAGCCTTCACTTTGGTTATTAATATTTCAGATGATTTTTCAGTTGAAGCATTCACTAGTAAGTTTTGCCATAACTGACTAAGCTCCTTATTAGTAGGGTCTACTTTTGAAACGTTATCAACCCATTCAGAAAACAAGTCAAGTTGCTCATACGATATTTGATCTTTACCTGAAGACTTAATCTTGTCATTTACCGAGCTAATATGACTTAATAGGTTCTCATCTTCTATTTGTTTTTTCTTACTTTCAACTTTAGCTTTAACAGCTTCTTTTAGTTCTTCTGCTAAGTAGTCAGTAGTCGGCTTTAGAAATGAAGTTATTGTTGGAAATATAGTAATTTCTTTAGTGTCCTTGCTTTCTGGCATCATTATCCCTTAAGTCTGTTTGTATATTTAATTACTTCTTGTCGACACTTGCTTTAGTTATTAACTTAACTTCTAAGCCGTTACCTTTGGCAGCTCTTGTTTTGTACCTATCTGAATGCCTATCGAAAAAGTCAGAAAGTTTTTTTAGTCCGTAATTTCTTGTATCAAAATCAGATTTAATACGTTTAAGGTATTTGCCAATTTCACCTAATTTAGCCCACCCTGAATCATCACGGTATTGTTGCCAAGCTTGATGCATTAATTGCCAAAGTTCGCGTTCTACTATTTGCGACTGCGTAAATTCCACTTCTGGTTCGTCATCAGATTTTCCAAGATTTTCAATAGCGACAAAGTCGTCACAAGCATTCTTAAATGATATGGGTGTTGTTGTTTTACCTACTCCGATTACTTGTAATTCCGACTCTCTTAACCTAGTTGCAAGACTTGTAAAATCACTGTCACTTGATACTAACGCAAACGCATCAAACCTATCTTTATATAGCAAGTCCATAGCATCAATAATCATTATTGAGTCTGTAGAGTTTTTACCTGTTGTATATGCAAACTGCTGTCTTGGTTGAATAGCCAATTCATTTAATGGATTCTTCCAGTTTTTAAGACAGTCACTTGAAAAATCGCCGTAGGCACGCTTTACGACAATTTGACCAAAGCCAGATAGTTCTTCAATAATTAGCGGAAGTTTAGAGTGCGGCGTGTTATCTGAATCAATTAACACAGCTATTTTTTTATTTTCCATAAGTTACTTCTTTGTCCTTAATTATAAAACCAGTTTAGTTTTTATTTGTATGGATTAGAAGAGCTTAACGAAAGAATTGTTGATATAAAATATGAGTTGTAGAAGTAATTTTAGGAGCTAAGTTTTTGACGCTTCGCACTACAAAGCACCGCTAAGCGCACTTTCGGCAGCCTAATGAAATAAAACCAATACGTGACCCATTCGAACTTGAAGTGTTATTTACATTTTCACTCATGACTTTGACAGGAATATCTAAAGTGGTGGTTTGATTAGGTGTAAACTGCTTTACAGTCATTATAAGATGGCCCAATAATATAGTGATACAAGATGTTTATGGCGCGCAGTATAGCGCAAGAGCGTTAACAAATCATTAGACACTTAAACACAAAGTGTCATGCTTTTTCGTTTTTTTAAATGGACTATAGGTACGGATTTCTTTCCATTTTTACTAGACTAAAGTTTAGTAATTTTGAAAGAAAAACTCAATTTTGATATACTACACGCTACATTAATCCACAATGAGGCTTTATGTCTTTTAGAGACAATCACAGAATAGTAGTTAAAGTAGGTAGTGCGCTTATCGCGCCAAACAACAATGGTTGCAGTTCTCATAACCTTCTAGCCATTGCTCAATTTATTGTAAAATGTCGCCAACAAGGCAAGCAAATTGTACTGGTTTCTTCAGGGTCGGTCGCTGCTGGACGCAAATGGTTTGATAGTAATACCATGACACCCGCGTTGAAAAAAGCGATGGCAGCAACCGGACAAACCGCCATGATGGAGCTTTGGGATAAGCTTTTTGACTTCCCCAGTGCACAGCTTTTGCTGACAAACGATGACTTAAGCCACCGCAAACGCTTTGTCAGTATCAAAGACACTATTGAAGTGTTACTTGCACAAAATGTATTGCCCATCATCAACGAAAACGATACGGTCACGTCAGATTCTCAAAAAGTAGGCGACAATGATAACTTGGCTGCCGTCATCGCTAGTTCTATTGATGCAGATTCACTTGTTTTGTGCACTGATGTTGATGGTTTGTATGACAAAAACCCTCATACAAATCAAGACGCAATGTTGTTAAAAGAAGTTGGTGTGATTTCTCCAGAAATATACGATATGGCTGGCGGTGCTACAAGTTCAGTAGGCACTGGCGGGATGCGCACAAAGATTGAAGCGGCTGAAAAAGCAACAAGTCATGGCATCGATACATACATTATCAATGGTTTTGAAACGAGTAATTTTGATTTGTTCATTACTGGTGAGAATCCGGGCACGCTATTTAATGCTTGTAAAAAACCGATGAAATCCACAGAACATTGGATGAAACATACGGTGAAGGCACGTGGAGAGGTAGTGTTATCTGAACAACAACTGGCAATAAGTGAAATAGAAGAAAAAGTGACGAGTCAAAATTTACTTGAGGTAAATGGTGAGTTTGCAATTGGTGATACCATATTATTACGCAATGATGATGGTAAAAAATTAGCCAAAGCAAAAGCTAAATATAGCAGTTGTTTATTGAGCTATTTAGCCGATGAAAATGTCAGAAAAAGACTCGATAAAGATTCACACTTTTTAACTCGTTCTATTATTTCCCCTGAACACGTTGCCGTATTGGAGAACTCATGAAAGACTCAATGATTGAAGCATTATGTAAAGAAGCTGCATCAGCGGCAAAAGTATTAGTAAGATTATCTGAAGACAAAAAAAACGAAGTGTTAAGTGATATGGCAAGTGCCTTACGAGAAAACGTAAGCGATATATTGTCTTCAAATGAACTTGATATGGCGCAAGCAAGACAAGATAACTTAGCGGATGCAATGCAAGATAGATTATTGCTGACGCAACAAAGAATAGAAGATATGGCGGCGGGCATTGAAGAAATAGTCTCGCTTGAAGACCCCGTTGGTAAAATATCAAATACGCTTACTCGTCCTAACGGCTTATCAATTAGCAAGATGAATATTCCTTTGGGTGTCATTTGTATGATTTATGAAGCACGGCCTAATGTTACTGCTGATGCTTCTGCTTTGTGTTTTAAATCTGGTAATGGCGTGATTTTAAGAGGGGGCAAAGAAGCTCTGCATTCATCTAAAGCGATTGCCAAGGTGCTACATACAGTACTAGAAAAGCATAACATTCCCCCAGCGGTGATTTCTGTTGTACCTGACCCTGACCGTTCTTTAATGCAGGAGTTAATGAACATGAAGGATTACATAGACGTCATTATTCCTCGAGGCGGTGAAGGTTTAATCAACTTTGTTTCTGACAATAGTAAAGTACCGGTAATTCAACACTTTAAAGGTGTTTGTCATTTATATGTAGATGAACATGCAGATTTAGATAAAGCGCTGAAAATACTGGTTAATGGGAAAACCCAGCGAACAGGCGTTTGTAATGCTCTAGAGGGACTCATCGTGCATGATGCGATAAAAGATACATTTTTACCCATGGTAGCTCAGACGCTTGAGACATTTAAGGTAAAGATTAACTGTGAGATCGATAATGCTTCATATTTTAATGCCGCTACTATTATCGAACACGACCAATTCGGTGAAGAGTATCTGGCCTTAGAAATTGCTATAAAATCAGTTGCTTCACTTGAAGAAGCACTAGAGCATATAGACCTTTTTGGAAGTCATCACACAGAAGTCATTTGCACTGAAGACAAAAAACATGCTCAATTGTTTCAACAGTGTGTAGATGCCTCGGTAGTAATGGTGAATGCTTCGTCGCGCTTCTCAGATGGCAGTCAGCTCGGTCTTGGCGCAGAAATAGGAATTGCGACAAGTAAATTACACGCATATGGGCCCATGGGCCTTGAGAGTTTGACTACTGAAAAGTTTTTAGTTGAAGGTGTAGGTCAAGTAAGACCTTAAACTCTCATCACGCTATTGAGCGATAAAAAGGTATTAAGGATGTTGTTAGTTGAGCACTTGTTTACTATGATAAGTGCTCGACAATCCTTTACTAGAGACCACCATGTTCTTAAAAAATAAACAGTCGCTTCCAATCGCTTCATTTGTAGCTGCCTCATTCGCATTTAGCATTCTTTGTTCATTTAACGCGCACGCAGATGATCATATGCCAGCACTTAACGAAGCAGTCCAAGCTAGGGATGCAGAAGATAAAGCTCGAGATATATATCGTCGGCCTGTTGAAACACTGTCATTTTTCCAAGTAAAACCATGAATGAAAGTAGCAGAGGCATTACCTGTAGTGGTGGTTGGTACTCTAAAATTCTTGCCCCGTACTTGGGGGAGACTGGCGCATTGCATGGAATAAACTATAACGATTCAATGTGGCCATTGTTTGGTTTCTTTACCCCTGAACGTATCGAACAAATGTCCGCCCGCACCGCGAAATTTCCAGAATTAGTGGCGACATTTACGGACAACGGTATTGAAAGTGCTGGTTTTACGTTTGAAACGGCTCCACAAGAAGCGTTTGGGACCCTAGATCGTGTCTTATTTGTTCGCGCACTTCACAATCTGAACCGTTTTGAAGATCAAGCTCAAACTCTTACTCAAGCATTGGACGTAGCGTCTTCACTATTGAAGGATGATGGCCTTGTTGGCGTTGTGCAACACAGAGCTCCAGAATCAATGCCCGATGAATGGGCTGACGGCAGCAAGGGCTATTTAAAACAATCCCAAGTGATCGCCGTTTTTGAACAGGCCGGTTTTGAATTAGTATCGAGCAGCGAAATGAATGCTAATGAAAATGACAAACCTGAGTATTGATGATATTGTATGGCGTCTACCGCCAAGTTTTAATGGGGCCGGTGATGATGAGCAAAAACGTGAAGCAATGCGTCAAATTGGCGAGAGTGATCGAATGACCTTATTATTCAAAAAGAAAGTATCGAAGAAAAAGATGCTTAATCTTTAGCGGGATACATTAGCTAGTAGACAGAACTTTCTATGCTTCAATATCCATTAAGTTGTTACGATGAAGGCGGTCGATTAAAGCCGCCTTTTTATTTGTACTTGTTTATTCTGTTTACTTGCCGCAGCCTATTGGTATTAATTGTATCGTTATCCTTTAGGGAAGATAGCGAATTGTTGTTGCGTTTGTTTTACCCTTTACCCTATCATTTTTACATTGGCTTATTGCCTATACTGCCTGCTATATGTGCATTAGGGCTATTAAGTTATCGAAATTCATTATTTTCAAAACAATTTTTACGCTTATTTACTTTGCTCAAGCCATTTGTCGTTATAGCATTGCTAATAGATTTAAGCTCTCAAATCTACATGCTAAATCATATTAAGTTCGTGTTTTCATTATCACATGCAGTATCACTTAGTATCATTGTTTGTGGACTGCTATATGTCTTATCTAGTCGATATGTGTCAACTATGTGCAAAGACTGGCGGACACCTTAGTTATATAGCGTAGCTATTTTTGATTAGCCGCTAATGCAGTGTCAAAATAGGATTTCACTGACATTTCGTTATCATTGACTAAATTTTCATAGCAAATGCCAGCAAATGCATAAGTATGCTCATCGACTTTAAGAAAAATAGTGGGGGCATCTTGTTCACTTTCGTCGTATATCCAATAACCGTCTGCCAGTTTTTTAAATACCTCGCCAATATAAGCGCCATATATATTACAAAGTGTAAAAATTGCTTTATCTTCCAACACTTGTTCTTTAAATGTCTCTTTAAAGGAGCTGAATAAGCGGTCAATCTCTTGAATACTTTCGTGGCTATAGTCTAAATCGACGTTAAACTCTTCTTTACTTACTTCAATAGCATCATTGGCACTATCATTCATTAATCTTTGTAATTCATCATTATTCATATGTGCTGCTCTTATATTCGTTGCTTATGAAGGTAGAGTAATTTGACGATGTTGTAAAATAAGATCGCTCAATAAACGCGTACCTTAGTCCTTTTTGTTCAGGTGCTGGACACACTAAAAAAGCGGTAAGTTGTTTAAATGAACTGCCTTCTACCGCTAAAGATACTAGTCTTTTTTCGTTCAATAAGTTATCTACTTTATGCTTGGGTATCCAGCAAAAACCAATATTTCTATTGAGAATATCTACCGCAGTATCAAATTGGCTTACCGTCCATCGATTTTCTGATTTTAACCAGCCCGTTTTTTCGTTAGGCGTTGTGGCGGAGTCTTTTATCACAATCTGAAGTTGCTGAGCCAAGGCGTTAGGATCAATAGGTTGAACAAGCTTAGTTAATTCATGTTCAGGGTGACACACAAGGACAAATTCAATATGTAATAAGGGTTCTGCAAGATAACCTTTGGGAGTTTCAGATAATATTACTAAATCAGCCGTTTTTTCAGTTACGCATTCAACGCTGCCAGTTAATACCGTATCGATTATACGCAAGCGACTTCCTCGACTTTGCGGCAAAAATGCTTGCAATATAGGTATGAGCGCTTCACGTGGATAAGCCAAATCAACGGCAAGAGTGATTTCAGGTTCCCAATCTTGATTGATATTGACGGCCAACTGCTCTAAGGATTCTACGTTAGATGTAAGGTCTCGTGAACGTCTAAGCATAACCTCGCCAGCAGGCGTTAGTTGAGCCTTACGTCCAATCACTTCTAATAATTGCACGCCCAGCATGCTTTGCAGTTTGGCTACAGCGTGATTCAGACTGGATTGACTTTTATTCATCGCTTGTGCGGCTTGTGCATAACCACCATGGTCAACTACTGCTTGTATGATTCGCCATTGCTCTAGCGTGGTTTTTGGACGGTACAAAGTTTGCTCCAACGTTTTATTCAAGATGTACTAGTATTAAATTATGGTAACGTATAAACAATAAACTTTTATGCTTTTTACGCGGTATCTGTATTATTAATTAGGAATTTATAGTCTCAATATGAAATATGCTTCGTTTTTACCCCTAAGTGCCTTAATCGCCCTTGGCATGCTAAGTGTGCTTGTTCAATATAATGTTATTCCTCCTGGTGCTGAGTTATTAGAAGCGATAAAGAATGTATTTGAAAACGGCTTTTATTGGGTGATTTTTCTGATTATTCTGCTTGAATCAATTGTGTATGTTGGATTTTATTTTCCTTAGTCAGTTTTTTGCCGTCATTTTAGTTGTTGGTGCAAATCCTTCTGCTAAAGATATCCTATACTTAACCATTGCGATGGTGCTAGCGGCAACTATCGGTTCTGCAATCAACTACGCCTTAGGAAAAGCCTCTTCTCAATCATTTGATGGTAGAAATAAAGAACCGCAAGAAAGGACAAAACTATCGCAGTTGCTATTAGCGATGATACATATTAATTCACTCGCATTTTTTATGTTTTCTCAAGGTGCAAATAATAAGTCTATGAGGGTCATCGGCCTAGCTGGCTTGCTCAATTTACCATATTACTTGTTATTAATTGCAGGCACAGCAGTGCTAAGTGAGCAAGTTATGGCAATGGCTGAAAATGCCTACATGTTGCTTGGTGTGATTAGTATTTGGTTAATTATTGCCTTAACCCTTGATGTCAAAAAGTACAAGGCTTCCCGACTTATCCAGTAATTATTTAATAATGTGTTTAATCGCTAAGCTAACAGCAGCAAAACCAAAGCTTGCCGTTACACTTACCGCTGAACCAAAGCCGGTGCTGCAATCCATTTTAGCGCTGCCTTGGCTATTTTGTTTTTGTTCGCTGATACCGCCACTTGCGGTTGGGTATTTAAGTTGCTCTGTTGAATAGATGCACTGAATTCCAAAGCTACGTTTTGGGTTTTTGCTGAAATTGTAAAAACGTCTTAGTTCACTTCTTACTTTGGCTAAAAGTGGGTCTTGTTTAGTCTTTGCAAGGTCACCTTTTGTAATTAAAAGGGGATCATGCTGTCCGCCAGCTCCTCCAATACAAATAAGTTTTATTTTGTTTCGTTTGCAATATGCAGCAATCGCACTTTTTGCCTTAACACTGTCGGTTGCATCAATAACTACATCAAAGCCCTTGTCTAATAAACTCATCGTATTATCAGGCGTCACGAAATCCTCTATACAATCTACTGTGCAATCTGGGTTTATATCTTTTATGCGTATGCGCATGACCTCAATTTTACTTTGATTAACGCTTGAGTCTAGTGCATGTAGTTGCCTATTGATATTGCTTTGTGACACGTCGTCTAAATCAATTAAGGTCATTTGGTTTATGCCACTTCTTGCAAAGCCTTCTGCTACCCACGAACCTACACCACCAATACCAGCAATACACACATTTGCTTGTGAAAGCTTTTGTAATCCGGATGCAGAATACAAGCGAGCGACACCCGAGAAGCGCTGTTGATATGACATTACTCTTATACCTTTCTATAAAATAGAATAAAACTAGTTATTTTTAGCGTTATTCATTCTTTTAAATTAATGCTTTAATACGTTTATTGAAAATTAACACGACATTCAAGAGGCTAAGTTTATGGGTTTATTGCTAGAAGGACAATGGAAAGACCAATGGTATGACACAAAAAAGTCAGGCGGCAAGTTTGTACGTCAAGACTCTATGTACCGTCATCAAATTTCAACTAGCGAAGGTGCAGTTTTTACACCTGAATCGGGTAGATATCATTTATATGTATCATTGGCGTGCCCATGGGCACACCGGACGCTTATTTTTAGATCGATAAAAGGCTTAGAAGAGCATATTAGCGTATCTGTGGTTAGTCCTGATATGTTAGAAAATGGTTGGGAGTTTGATGGTTACTCTGGCGCAACGCAAGATCACTTGTTTGGCTTTGATTACATGCATCAGGTCTACACGAAAGACAATCCAGATATTACTACTAGAGTTACTGTGCCTGTACTGTGGGATAAGAAAACAAATCGGATTGTGAATAATGAATCATCCGATATTATACGTATTCTTAATTCTGCATTTAATGAATTAACTGGAAACGTTGATGATTATTATCCAGCAGATCTACAAAGTAAAATCGATGAGATTAATGACTTTGTCTATCCCAAGATTAATAACGGTGTCTATCGTTCTGGTTTTGCAACCACACCACAGGCATATGAAGAAGCTGTTGAAGAGCTGTTTGATGCCTTGGACCATATTGAGGACATATTGACGAAAAATCGTTATTTAGTGGGTGATACCTTAACTGAAGCAGATTGGCGATTATTTACTACTTTAATACGGTTTGACCCTGTGTATGTTGGGCATTTCAAGTGCAATTTAAAACGCATAGCTGATTACCCTGCGTTATCAGGTTATGTATCAGAGTTGTATCAATATAAAGGTGTCGCAGAAACGACTAATTTTGATCATATCAAACGTCACTATTATTACAGCCATACTATGATAAACCCAACTCAGATAGTGCCAAAAGGGCCTATTGTTGATTATACCAAAGCACATAAAAGGGCTTTGCTGTCTTAACGGGAGATAGAAGAATGAAAACATCATCGATAAAACAAGTTGTGAAAGGAATGCCTGCTTCAGATGGCGCGGGTGTAAAACTAAAACGTGTCTTAGGGCAGCCGTTGTTAAAACGCCTTGATCCATTTCTAATGCTAGATGAGTTTGGTTCAGATGATGCACAAGATTACATTGCAGGATTTCCAGCGCATCCTCACCGAGGGTTCCAAACGGTAACCTATATGCTCAACGGTAAAATGGGCCATAAAGACTCAGTGGGTAATGAGGGCATTATTGAAGATGGTGGTCTTCAATGGATGAATGCAGGCAAGGGGATAATTCATGAGGAAATGCCACAGCAAACCTCGGGTAAAATGAGAGGTTTTCAATTATGGGTAAACCTGCCTGCGTCTGAGAAGATGTCAGCTCCAGGGTATGAAGATATTCCAAGTGCACTCATAAATGAAACGTCTGTTGGAGATTCCTCAAAGGCAAGGGTATTAGCCGGAGAGTTGAATGGAGTAGCCGGTGCGGTGAGCACACAAACGGTTAAACCACAGTTTTATGATGTCCACATTAGTACAAAAGATACAATTAGCATTGCTACCCAAAGCTCTCATAATGGTTTTGTGTATGTTTATGAAGGCACTATAACAATCGATGGAAAAACGCTTGAACAAGGGCTATTAGCGGTACTAAATTTTGGTCAACAACTAATAGTCGAAAGTCATGATTCTGCTAAGTTTATATTTGTTAGTGGTGAGCCCATAAATGAGCCAGTAGAGCAATATGGTCCATTTGTAATGAATTCAATGGATGAAATAAACCAAGCAATCGCGGACTATCAGGCTAACAGATTGACCGCTTAACGCATCTATTTGCTATAACACAGCTTGCTAGAGGCGACGTCTTTCACAATTATTCGTTGCATCTAGCGGTTTTCTTCCCTAACATTTGCGCACATTCTTTTCTTTACGTTTAATCATATGACCCCTATAACTTGTTTTAAAGCCTACGATATACGTGGTGAGCTTCTTAGCCAACTAACTGAAGACGTTGCCTACAGAATTGGTAGAGCATTTGCTGAGCATCTAGGCGCTAAGCAAGTAGTGATAGGCGCAGATGCTCGTTTAACATCGATTCCTTTAAAATTGGCGTTAGCCGCTGGGCTAATCGACGCAGGAGCGTCTGTTAAAGATTTAGGAAATAGTGGTACTGAAGAGATCTATTTTGCCACAAAGCATTTAGGCGTTGATGGTGGGATTGAAGTGACTGCAAGCCATAATCCTATTAACTATAACGGTATAAAGATGGTTAAAGCGGGATCAGTGCCGATTAGTGGTGATACTGGTTTAAAAGCGATTCAAACATTAGCCGAAACATACAGCGATGATACTGTTACGCAAAGACTTGCTTTTTATTCATCAGGCGAGCGCGTAACAGACAAACAATTTGTAAATGGCGAATGTTCTGTGAAGGATATTACCTTGTTGTCTACTCATTCATATGAGCGTATCACTTGTGTAAACGACTATGTTTTGCACATTAGTGAATATATCGATATCCGAAACATAAGGCCTTTAAAGTTAGTCGTAAATGCAGGAAATGGAAGTGCAGGGCACATCATTGACGCGATTGAGCTATATTTTAGACATCAAAACGTCCCAATTGAATTTATCAAAATTCATCATGAACCTAACGGCCAATTTCCTAATGGTATACCTAATCCTTTGTTGCCTGAAAATAGACACCATACGCAAGCAGCAGTAATTGAACATAAAGCTGATATGGGTATTGCGTGGGATGGTGATTTTGATCGTTGCTTTTTATTTGACGAAAATGGTCAATTTATAGAAGGTTATTATATTGTCGGTTTGTTAGCTAAGGCATTTTTAGACAAGCATAAAGGGGAAAAAATAATTTATGACCCACGAGTGTACTGGAACACCGAAGATATGGTACGTGAATCTGGGGGTAAACCAGTAAAATCTAAAACAGGCCACGCATTTATCAAAGAAAGAATGCGTAAAGAAAATGCCATTTATGGTGGTGAAATGAGCGCTCATCATTATTTTAGAGATTTTGCTTTTTGCGATTCAGGAATGATACCTTGGCTGTTAGTCGCTGAATTGATTTGTACTACTGGTACTCCTTTGTCCGATATGGTGAAAGAACGTATTGCAAAGTTCCCATCATCTGGAGAAATTAACTACACGGTAACAAATGCGAGCCTCACAATTAAAAGTATTATCGATGAATACGAGCCTAAAGCACTTGGAATTGACAGAACCGATGGCATAGGGATGGAATTTGAGCAATGGCGTTTTAACCTCCGAAAGTCTAATACGGAGCCTGTAATACGATTGAATATCGAAAGCAAAAACGATATTGGTTTAGTGGAGCAAAAGCTGTCGGAAATTGAAGCAAAGATTCATGAAAGTAATCAGCAATAAAATACAGGCTTTCTATAGATTATAAATACGCCATTACCAAATGTGTTATCACCACGACACTTGTTAAAATCACCCTTAGTTTAGTATACGGGATAAGAATGTCTCGCTCTAAGGCGAGTACATATTTGTCATACATTAAAATCCCAATGTATGCGATTGATAAAACGCTTAGTAGTAAATTACTATTAAGAAATATAAGAGCAAACCATGCAATGATGCTGGGTAACATCGCTACATAGAGTTGATGGTTGTGACGTCTATTTTGAAGGGCATCAAGCCAATGAATACCACCAAAAAAAGATAAAATAATCGCCGAATATTGCACAAACGCAGTGTACCCTTGATAGTAAGGTATGGCGCCAACCAAAATAAGTAAAGGCATTCCAATAAAAGGCAGTAGTCCAAGATAAGCTAACACTTTTGCTGCATTTTTCATGTGATATTTACTCCAACGTAGTGTTGATATTATATAGTGCCCAATAATAGATAAGCAAAAAAAATGGCGCTACAAAAGCGCCATTTACTGATAGCTTGTGATTATTTTTTAATTGGAACGTAATCACGTTTGCTCTCACCAGTATATAACTGGCGCGGGCGTCCGATTTTTTGACTAAGGTTGGCTCATCATTTCGTGCCAATGAGAAATCCATCCAACCGTTCTTGCTAGTGCAAAAATACATGTAAACATATTAGTTGGGATACCAATTGCACTTAATACGATACCAGAGTAAAAATCGACATTAGGGAAGAGTTTTTTCTCAGCAAAATAAGGGTCACTTAGAGCAATTCGCTCTAGTTCCATAGCAACGTCTAATAATGGGTTATCAACATTAAGCTCTGATAAGACTTCATGACAGCTTTCACGCATAACTGTTGCACGAGGGTCATGATTTTTATAGACCCGATGACCGAAGCCCATGAGTCTAAACGGGTCATTTCTATCTTTTGCTCTTGCGATGAATTCAGGAATACGGTCAACCGTACCAATTTCTTCTAACATTCTTAAGCATGCTTCGTTTGCACCGCCATGAGCAGGTCCCCACAATGATGCGACACCTGCTGCGATACATGCATATGGATTAGCGCCTGATGAACCAGCTAGGCGTACCGTAGAGGTAGAGGCGTTTTGTTCATGGTCTGCATGTAGAATAAATATTCTATCCATGGCGCGTTCAACCGCTTTGCTGATTTTGTATTCTTCAGCTGGGACAGAGAACATCATGTTTAGAAAATTAGCGGCATAACTCAAATCGTTGCGTGGATATACGAACGGTTGTCCAACGTTATACTTGTAACACATCGCGACAAGTGTTGGCATTTTTGCGATCAAGCGATGCGCAGAACGTTTGCGTTGCTCTGGGTCTGCAACATCTAAATCACTATGATAAAAAGAAGACAGCGCGCCAACGGTGCCACAAAGCATGGCCATTGGGTGAGCATCGTTTCTAAAGCCATGGAAGAACATGTTAACTTGCTCATGCACCATGGTATGTCTTGTGATTGTTTGTTTAAAGTCTAAATACTCTTCCGTGGAAGGGGCTGTTCCGTGAAGTAACATATGACATACTTCAAGATAGTCTGAATCGCGCGCTAGGTCTTCGATTCCGTACCCTCTATGTAACAATATGCCTTTTGCACCATCTATAAAGGTAATCGCGGACTCACAAGAGCCTGTTGCCATGAAACCAGGATCAAACGTAAAGTACCCTTGTCCTCCAAGGGAACGAACATCGATAACCGGGTGACCCTCTGTCCCTTCTAAAACGGGAAGATCTACTTCTACATCACCTACTTTGAGTGAAGCGGTTTTATTTGACATTAAATTACTCTCCTAAAATTGAGTATCCGATTAAACGGAAAAAGTGCGCAAATTGTTCACTATTGTGTCGCAAATAAAGCACACCTTTGGGGGAAAAGTGCCGTCATTCTCAACTTATTGCATGGTTAAGTCAATTTAAATGCAATTTTGGTCAATATATATTCTATATCACTGAATATGATAATCGGCATTTCTTATAAGCAATGATAGGCATAAGTCAGATTGAAATGTAGGTATAAACATAAGTTTACGACTAAAGTCCCTAGTGCCAACTAATAATTGCTATTAATATGTTTGATTGATATATTCGAACCCGCTGAAAAATAAGGGATATTATGATGTTTTTATTAATATTTTTTTCACATTTAGTTAACAAATATTTCGATTTGTTGGGATATTTTTTAGCTTCTTGAGGATAAGCATTCGGCGTTTAGCTGTTAATAGGCAGCTAATTCATGTAGTTTTTAACACACATTTTACTAACAGGCGTTTTATTGTGAAAAAACAAAGACCAGTCAATTTAGATTTGACCACAATCACACTGCCCGCCGCAGGGAGAGCATCCATTCTGCATCGTGTTACCGGTGTTGGAATGTTTATTGGGCTTTTATTCGTAGTATGGGCGTGGGCAACGTCACTATCTTCTGAACAAGGCTTTGTGTATGTCAGCGAACTTATGCAAGGAATTGTTGGATATATTTTTACTTTGGGCATCGCTTCTTTGCTCCTTTATCACTTCATAGGCGGTGTACGCCATCTTGTTATGGATATGGGTTTTTGGGAAGAGTTAGAATCAGGTAACACAAGCGCCAATGTGGCTATTGGTTTGTGGATTATCCTGACCATCGTAGTAGGAGTGGTATTATGGTAACTAATCAAGCTGCAATAAAACGTAACGGTATTCAAGATTATGTCACCATCAGAGCAAGCGCTTTTGTGATCAGTGCGTTTTCTTTGTTCATGGTGTATTTCTTTATTTCCACTCCAGAAGTCACTTATGAAGTATGGAAAGGTTTATTTGCGTCGATATATATGAAAGCATTTACCTTGTTGGCACTCATTGCCATCATGATGCATGTTAAAATTGGCTTGTGGCAAGTATTGACAGATTATGTCAAAGCTTATCGACTAAGAACCGCCATTCAATTTGTCGTAAATATCATTGCCGTTGCTTACGTGGCGGTTGGTTTATTCGTATTGTGGGGAGTTTAAGATGACGTTACCTATTCATGAATTTGATGCCGTTGTTATCGGAGCAGGTGGTGCTGGTATGCGCGCTGCTTTGCAAATATCTGAATCAGGCAGATCATGTGCATTGCTTTCAAAAGTCTTTCCTACGCGTTCGCACACTGTATCGGCTCAAGGCGGTATCACGGTTGCGCTAGGTAATTCCCATGAAGATAACTGGGAATGGCACATGTACGATACGGTTAAAGGGTCAGATTATATTGGTGACCAAGAAGCCATTGAATATATGTGCAAGACAGGCCCTGAAGCCATTATTGAGATGGAAAATATGGGACTTCCTTTTTCTCGAACAGACGAAGGAAAAGTGTATCAACGTCCGTTTGGCGGACAATCAAAGAATTTTGGCGGGGAGCAAGCTGCTCGAACTGCTGCAGCGGCAGATAGAACAGGCCACGCCTTGCTGCATTTGCTGTATCAGCAAAATGTCAAAAACAAGACAAAAGTATTTTCCGAATGGTATGCGCTTGATTTGGTCAAAAACCAACATGGCTAAGGTAGTCGGTTGTACTGCAATTGATATTGAAACAGGTGAAGTTGTTTACTTTAAATCTAAAGCGGTTGTGTTAGCAACCGGCGGAGCAGGTAGAATATACGCATCAACCACCAATGCGCACATTAATACTGGTGATGGTGTTGGTATGGCACTTCGAGCTGGTGCACCATTGCAGGACATGGAAATGTGGCAATTCCACCCTACAGGTATTGCAGGCGCTGGTACGTTAGTTACCGAAGGTTGCCGTGGTGAAGGCGGATACTTGTTAAACAAAGATGGTGAGCGTTTTATGGAACGTTATGCACCAAATGCTAAGGATCTTGCCGGGCGAGACGTCGTCGCTCGTTCAATGATGACTGAGATTCGTGAAGGGCGTGGTTGTGAGGGACCTTGGGGTACGCACATAAAGCTTAAGCTTGACCACCTTGGTAAAGATGTACTTGAGTCTCGCCTTCCGGGCATCTTAGAGCTCTCAAGAACATTTGCGCATGTTGACCCAGTTAAGGAGCCTATTCCGGTTATTCCAACTTGTCATTACATGATGGGTGGGATTCCAACAAATGTTGATGGACAAGTCATACAGATAGACAAAGATGGCAACGAAAAGCCACTTGATGGCCTGTTTGCTTGCGGTGAAATTGCCTGTGTGTCTGTGCATGGAGCTAACCGTCTTGGTGGTAACTCACTATTAGATTTAGTTGTGTTTGGTCGCGCAACCGGTCTTCATTTAGGTAAAAGTATTGATGAGATCGACGTCAAATCCGACGCATCTAATGACGACGTTGACGCGGCGATGGCGCGCTTTAATCGTTGGGAGAACTCGGATTCAGGAAAAGGCGAAGATCCTGTTCAAATCAAAAAAGACATGCAGCAGTGCATGCAGCTTAACTTCTCAGTATTTAGAGAAGGCGAAGCAATGGCTGAAGGCCTCAAAGAACTCTCTGAGATTCGTGAACGCCTTCAAAATGCACGTTTAGATGACAAGAGCAGTGATTTCAATACACAAAGAATCGAATGTTTGGAACTCGACAACCTGATGGAGACCGCATATAGCACAGCTGTTGCTGCAAACTTCAGGACGGAAAGCCGCGGTGCTCACAGCCGATTCGATTTTCCTGAGCGTGACGATGACAATTGGTTGTGTCACTCGGTGTATGTGCCTGAGGGCGAAACTATGCTTAAACGTGATGTTAACATGGCTCCGAAAATTAGAGAGGCGTTTCCTCCTAAAGCTCGTACCTACTAATAGGAGTGTCTACTATGAAATTAGAGTTTTCAATTTATCGCTATAACCCCGATGTTGATGATGCCCCGCGCATGCAGGAGTATCAATTAGAGGTTGAAGAAGGCCAAGACATGATGGTTCTTGATGCCTTAATCGCATTAAAAGAACAAGATCCGACTTTATCATTCAGACGTTCATGCCGAGAAGGTGTGTGCGGTTCAGATGGAATGAACATGAACGGTAAAAACGGCTTAGCTTGCATAACGCCTCTATCGGCATTAGGTAAAAAGAAAGTGGTAGTTAGACCTTTACTAAGGTTTGCCTGTTGTGCGTGACCTTGTTGTCGATATGACACAGTTCTACACACAATACGAAAAAATTAAGCCTTTCTTGATAAATGACGATACACAACCACCAGCTCGAGAACATTTGCAAAGTCCAGAAGACAGAGCAAAACTTGATGGTTTATATGAATGTATTCTTTGTGCATGTTGTTCTACATCATGCCCATCGTTTTGGTGGAATCCGGATAAATTCATTGGACCAGCAGGTTTATTGCATGCATATCGCTTCTTAATTGACAGTCGTGATACTGCTACTGACGAAAGGCTTAATGATTTGGATGATGCGTTTAGCGTGTTTAGATGCCACGGCATTATGAATTGCGTTAGCGTTTGCCCTAAAGGCTTAAATCCAACTAAGGCCATTGGACAAATTAAATCGATGCTGTTGCAAAGAGCCGTTTAATTGAACATATTTGTTCATTTTTGAAGTATTAAACAAAAGCTGCTCTGAAAAGAGCGGCTTTTTTTTCGTCTAAAGCAAAAATATTGCAAATTTTTGTAAGACAATAGTTATATAAGATTTAAATTAAAAACTACTTAGAATACAATACAGTTAATAACACAAGTCAAGGCTAAACAATGCAAAATAGCGTGATGAAAGCATGGTGGGATTCTTCCCATATGGCAGGTTCAAATGCTGCGTATGTTGAAGAATTGTACGAAGCATATCTAGAAAATTCACTTAATGTCCCAGAAAACTGGAAAACTATCTTTGATGATTTACCAAAGGTTGAAGGTGTTTCCGTTGAACAAAATCATACATTAATCAAAGAAGAGTTTCGAAAAGCTGCATCTATGGGCCCTGTGGCCAGAATGGGTGCTGCGCCTGCCGCTAGTGCTGGCGCAGTAGGCGATGAAAAACAAATCAAAGTCTTGCAATTGATTAATGCTTACCGGTTTAGGGGGCATCAACACGCTAATTTAGATCCTCTGGAACTTTGGAAACAAGAACGTGTGAGAGACTTAGAGCTGTCACATCATAATTTAAGTGAAAGTGATTTTGATACATTATTTAGCTTAGGGTCTTATGCGGTTGGTGCAGAGAAGCTCGCATTAAAAGAATTAGTTAAGTCCTTAGAAAGAACGTATTGCGGTTCAATAGGTTCTGAGTATATGCATATTACCGATACTGAACAGAAGCGTTGGATACAACAACGTTTGGAATCAGTTGAAGCGAAACCTACTATTGATCGTGACGCTAAAATAAAAATTTTAAAAGGCCTCATAGCGGCTGACGGTATGGAAAAATACCTGGGTAGTAAATTTACTGGCGCAAAACGATTTAGCTTAGAAGGTGGAGACGCACTAATACCGATGCTAAAAGGTTTGATCAATGACGCTGGTGAAGCGGGTGCTAAAGAAGTCGTTTTAGGCATGGCTCATCGAGGTAGGCTAAACGTTTTGGTCAATGTTTTAGGTAAAAATCCGTCCGTATTATTTGATGAATTTGCGGGCAAGCATGATGATTCCTTGGGCGCTGGTGATGTTAAATATCACGCAGGTTATTCGTCTGATTTTGCTACGCCATAGTGGTAATGTTCACTTAGCGTTAGCATTTAACCCTTCTCATTTAGAAATTGTAAATCCCGTTGTAATGGGTTCTGTGCGGGCTAGACTTGCTCGCCGTGGTAGCCTAGATGGTTCAAGCGTGTTGCCAATCACGATTCATGGTGATTCTGCAATCGCGGGTCAAGGCGTAGTGCAAGAGACGTTTAATATGTCTCAAACACGCGGCTTCTCGGTTGGTGGAACAGTTAGGATTGTAATTAATAACCAAGTCGGCTTTACCACTTCTAAGACCGAAGATACGCGTTCCACTCAATATTGTACTGATATTGCTAAAATGGTCCAAGCGCCAATTTTTCATGTAAATGCAGATGACCCCGAAGCGGTGTCTTTTGTGACTAAATTGGCTCTAGATTATAGAAACAAATTTAAACGCGATGTTGTTATTGATTTGGTGTGTTACCGCAGGCATGGTCACAATGAAGCTGACGAGCCCAATGCAACACAGCCATTGATGTATCAAAAAATTAAAAAACACGCAGTACCTAAACAGATTTATGCTGATCAGTTGCAGGCTGAAGGCATCATAGAAAAACATGAAGTCGATAAGTTAGTTGAAGAGTATCGCAATGCGTTAGATCACGGCGCGTGTGTGGTTGAAGAATGGCGTCCAATGACAGAACACTCTGTTGATTGGAGTCCTTATCTTGGGCACGATTGGGATGCTAAATATGATGCTAGTATTGACAACAAACATTTGGTCAAATTGGGCCAAGCTATAACAACTATTCCTGAAGGGCACAAGCTTCAATCACGTGTAAATAAACTTTATAACGACCGTATCGCAATGATGAATGGCGAGAAGATGATTGATTGGGGTATGGCTGAAAATTTAGCTTATGCAACGATACTTGATAAAGGGACAGATATTCGCATTACTGGGCAAGACTCAGGACGTGGTACTTTTTTCCATCGTCATGCAGTGTTGCATAATCAAGCAGATGCTAGTGTGTATATGCCACTTCAACACTTACATGCTAAGCAAGGCGATATAGAAATA
Organism: Glaciecola sp. HA4-3; assembly: GCF_055693685.1. Lineage (NCBI taxonomy): Bacteria > Pseudomonadati > Pseudomonadota > Gammaproteobacteria > Alteromonadales > Alteromonadaceae > Glaciecola > Glaciecola sp. HA4-3. The sequence continues at coordinate 1,793,507 of NZ_CM146340.1, read as the reverse complement.
TATGACTCGGTATTATCAGAAGAAGCCGTAATGGCTTTTGAATACGGATTTGCTACCGCAGAGCCTGGTACCTTAACTATATGGGAAGCGCAGTTTGGTGACTTTGCCAACGGCGCCCAAGTGGTCTTTGATCAATTCTTGAGTTCAGGTGAGGCGAAATGGGGTCGGTTGTGCGGATTGACCGTATTACTTCCTCATGGTTATGAAGGGCAAGGTCCAGAGCATAGCTCCGCGAGATTAGAGCGTTTCTTGCAGGCTTGTGCTGACCATAATTGGCAGGTATGTGTGCCTTCAACACCAGCGCAAGTATACAATATGCTTCGTCGTCAAGCCGTTAGGCCGATGAGAAGGCCTCTTATTGTTATGTCACCTAAATCATTATTGCGGCATCCGCTTGCTGTGTCTTCTATCGATGAATTAGCATCAGGTGTATTCCAGAACGTCATTGATGAAATTGATGAAATCGATGCAAGTAAAGTGAAACGAGTCGTGATGTGTTCGGGTAAGGTGTATTATGAATTACTGGACCAACGTCGTAAAAACGAATTAAACAATGTAGCAATCGTTAGGATAGAGCAGTTGTATCCATTCCCACATGATGAAATAAATGAAAAATTGGCACAGTACTCTCACGTGAAAGACTGGGTATGGTGCCAAGAGGAGCCGCAAAACCAAGGCGCATGGTATTGTAGTCAACATCATTTCTGGCAAGCAATACCAAAGGGCGCGAAATTGAGTTATGCGGGACGTGAAGCATCTGCTTCTCCTGCAGTAGGTTATGTTTCTGTTCACAACCAACAGCAAAAAGCGTTGGTTGAAGCTGCACTCACAATTAAATAAGGAATCACAGAATGGCACACGAGATTAAAGTTCCCGTATTACCAGAATCAGTCGCAGACGCTACCGTATCTACTTGGCATGTAAAAGCAGGTGATTCTGTTACACGCGATCAAAATTTAGTAGATATAGAAACCGATAAAGTAGTATTAGAAGTCGTTGCTCCTGCTGACGGCGTATTAAGTGAAATAATATCAGTCGAAGGTGATACTGTCTTGGGCGAACAAGTCATTGGAAAAGTAGAAGAGGGCGTTGTGAGTAAATCAAACAAAACTGAAGAGTCGACTCCAGCAGCACCAGCATCTGATGCGCCAAGTACCGACATTAATGTACCTGTGCTACCTGAATCAGTCGCAGACGCTACCATTGCAACTTGGCATGTACAAGTTGGAGAGGCTGTTGCTCGAGACCAAAACTTAGTTGATATCGAGACTGATAAAGTCGTATTAGAAGTAGTTGCACCAGCAGATGGTTCACTAAGTGAAATTATTGCCGAAGAAGGCGCAACAGTAACAGCTGAAGAAATCATTGCTAAATTTGTTGCCGGAGCGGTTGCTGCTGCACCTGTTGCACAGCAAGGTAGCGATGATGAGGGCAGCGATGACGATGCATTGAGCCCATCTGTAAGACGTTTATTAGCTGAAAAAGACTTATCGCCAAGCCAAATCAAAGGTACTGGCAAAAATGGTCGTATTACCAAAGAAGATGTTGAACAACACTTGAAATCAGGTAACAAACCAGCACCTAAGGCTGCAGCTGCGGATATTCAAGAGGTGCCTGCAATGGCGGCTGGTAATAGAACTGAAAAACGTGTTCCAATGACACGCTTGCGTAAAACAATCGCAAATCGCCTGTTAGAAGCAAAAAATTCTACCGCGATGTTAACAACCTTCAATGAAGTTAATATGAAGCCTATTATGGATTTACGTAAACAATATCAAGACAGCTTTGAAAAGCGTCATGGTATACGTTTAGGTTTCATGTCATTTTACGTCAAAGCGGTAACAGAAGCACTTAAGCGCTTCCCTGAAGTGAATGCGTCAATAGATGGGGATGATGTGGTTTATCATAACTATTTTGATATTTCTATTGCCGTTTCTACACCACGAGGATTGGTCACGCCAGTATTAAAAGATACTGATATGTTGGGCATGGCAGGTGTTGAAAAAGGAATTAAGTCATTGGCCTTAAAAGGCAGAGACGGAAAACTATCGCTTGACGAGTTACAAGGTGGGAACTTCACTATCACAAATGGTGGAGTATTTGGTTCTCTTATGTCGACACCGATTATTAATCCACCACAAAGTGCAATTTTAGGTATGCATAAAATTCAAGACCGTCCAATGGCGGTTAACGGTAAAGTCGAAATATTACCAATGATGTACCTTGCCTTGTCGTATGATCATCGAATTATTGATGGCAAAGAATCGGTTGGATTCTTAGTCACAGTAAAAGAAATGTTAGAAGATCCTACACGTTTGTTGCTAGATGTGTAGATTCGGCTGATACTTTGGTCGAAATTTCAGCACTTAAGATGATAGTTTCGTTATCATCTGATCAATCGCCGATTTCATGATAGAATTCGGCGCAGTTTTAACCGGATATGTAAACATTTAGTTGACGTGTCCTCAATCAACACAATCGGATAATAAACCATGAATTTGCATGAATATCAGGGTAAACAGTTATTTAAAGGATACGGCTTGCCTGTATCTGATGGATATGCTGCTGATACACCTCAAGCAGCCGTTGAAGCTGCAGACCGCATTGGCGGAACTGAATGGGTAGTTAAATGTCAAGTGCACGCGGGTGGCCGCGGTAAAGCAGGCGGCGTTAAGCTAGTCAAAGATAAAGCTGAGATTCGCGCATTTGCCGAAAACTGGCTTGGCAAAAACTTGGTAACTTACCAAACTGATGAAATCGGCCAGCCTGTCAGCCGTATTTTAGTTGAGTCATGTACTGATATTGACCAAGAATTATATCTTGGCGCAGTCGTTGACCGTTCTTCTCGCAAAATTGTGTTTATGGCGTCTACTGAAGGCGGCGTAGAAATAGAAAAAGTTGCGGAAGAAACTCCAGAGAAAATTCTTAAAGCTGAAGTTGATCCTTTAGTGGGCGCTCAGCCATTTCAAGCTCGCGAAATCGCTTTTGCATTAGGGCTTAAAGGCGTTCAAATCAGACAGTTTACTCAGATCTTTTTGGGTCTTGCTAAAATGTTTGAAGAGCTTGACGTAGCGCTTATTGAGGTGAACCCTTTAGTCGTTAAATCAGACGGCGACCTTCATTGTCTAGATGCTAAAGTAGCAATTGATAGCAATGCGATGTATCGCCAACCTAAGTTGCGCGAAATGCACGATCCGTCACAAGAAGATGCACGTGAAGCGCAAGCTGCTCAGTGGGAACTGAATTATGTAGCACTAGATGGCAACATCGGTTGTATGGTTAATGGTGCAGGGCTAGCGATGGGCACTATGGATATCGTGAAATTACACGGTGGTAATCCTGCAAACTTCCTAGATGTCGGTGGCGGCGCGACCAAAGAGCGTGTGACTGAAGCATTTAAGATCATTTTATCTGACAGTAATGTTAAAGCTGTTTTGGTTAATATTTTTGGTGGTATTGTACGTTGTGACATGATTGCTGAAGGTATTATTGGCGCGGTTGAAGAAGTTGGCGTTTCGGTTCCTGTAGTTGTTCGATTAGAAGGAAATAATGCTGAGCTAGGCAGACAAAAGCTAGAAGAATGTGAGTTAAATATTATTGCAGCGGCCAGTTTGAGTGATGCAGCTCAAAAAGTTGTGGATGCAGCAGGAGGTGCGGCATGAGTATCTTAATTAATAAAGACACAAAAGTAATTTGCCAAGGTTTTACTGGTGGTCAAGGAACTTTCCATTCTGAACAAGCGATTGACTACGGTACTCAAATGGTCGGTGGTGTTACGCCTTAGTAAAGGTGGTACAACTCACTTAGGTTTACCTGTTTTTAATACTGTTAAAGACGCGGTTGAAGCGACGGGTGCTACTGCATCGGTTATTTATGTACCAGCACCTTTTTGTAAAGATTCAATCATTGAAGCGGCAGATGCTGGCATTCAAATTATTGTTTGTATCACCGAAGGCATTCCAACTATCGACATGTTGTATGTCAAAGAGTACATCTCTAATAAAGGTGTGACGATGATTGGCCCTAATTGCCCCGGCGTTATTACGCCTGATGAATGTAAAATTGGTATCATGCCTTAGTCACATTCATAAAGCTGGTAAAGTAGGGATTGTATCTCGTTCAGGTACATTGACTTACGAAGCGGTTAAGCAAACAACCGATGAAGGCTTTGGTCAATCTACGTGTGTTGGTATTGGTGGTGATCCTATTCCAGGTTCTAACTTCATCGACGTACTTGAATTGTTTGAAAAAGACCCAGCAACTGAAGCAATTGTGATGATCGGAGAAATTGGTGGTAATGCAGAAGAAGAAGCTGCCGCCTATATCAAAGAAAACGTCACTAAACCTGTTGTTTCTTACATTGCGGGTGTTACCGCTCCTGCAGGTAAAAGAATGGGGCATGCCGGTGCGATTATCGCAGGTGGTAAAGGTACAGCTGATGAAAAATTCAAAGCACTTGAAGCCGCAGGCGTCAAAACAGTCCGTTCGTTGGCAGATATTGGTAAAGGCTTGAGAGAAATCACAGGCTGGTAATAAATATCGTAAATTAAAAAGCCGAAGTATTTACTTCGGCTTTTTTAATTCCTCTAAAAACCCCGTTTGTCCTTTTGTATCGTGCTAGAAAAACCTTCCTTTTAGACATTTTTAAGATGTTTTTGTATGGTATTTGTTACTCTAAATGTAAACAAAATGTATGCAAAATCTATGAATACGTATGCATGCTGGTGTTAACGAGCGCTTAAAAATGTAACATTGATGCTGTTGTAATAGGACTGTTACAACGAAATGTTAATAAAATGTAATTGATAATAAAAAATAATAGTCATCGACTTTTTTGTTAACACCACAATCAACTAAATGAGACACACGTATGAACAAATTTAAACCCAATCTTATTACTAGCGCGCTAATCGCTAGTGGTATGTTGCTCGGGAGCACGACGTTATACGCGCAAGATTCAAGTGATACTGATGCCGAAGAAAACTCAATAGAAGTAATTGAAGTAAGAGGTTTCAGTACGAGTCTAATAAAATCCCTTAATCAAAAACGATTCAGCGATACAGTTACCGAACAGTTATCAGCTGATGATTTAGGCGGTCTACCTGATGTGTCAATTGCTGACGCGTTGACTCGCCTACCAGGGATTTCTGCGGTAAGAACAGGTGGTCAAGCAGCTGAAATTAATATCCGTGGTCTTTCAGGTGATTTTGTGTTTTCAACCCTTAACGGTAGGGAACAGGTTTCTACTAGTGGCAGTAGGTCTATAGAATTCGACCAATACCCTTCTGAATTAATCGTTGCTGGTGCTGTTTATAAATCGCCAAAAGCATCGTTGATTGAAGGTGGTGTTGCAGGTACCGTTGAATTAACTACTGCAAGTCCACTAAGCAACGAACAAGATCATTCATTTAACTTAAATGTTCGTGGTATGTATAACGATAGAGCAGGCGAAGTCCCCGATGCCGATGAATATGGCCATAGACTAAGTTTCTCATATCAGGGTAAATATCTAGACGACACCTTAGGTGTGGCATTAGGTTATGCCCGTTTGTTCCAACCAAGTGTTTCGACTCAGTTTATTGGACTTGCTTATAACCGTGAAGTTGATGTAGACGGCGTTGTTGGTGATACCGATAATCTAAACCCAAATACGCCAATTGAAGGGCAATGTGTTGAGTGTGAGCTTGTTGGTGAAGGCTTTGAAATGCAACACAAAGGTGGTGCTGAAACGCGTAACGGCTATGTCGCAACAATTGAGTGGGCCCCAGTAGATAACTTTACACTTAAAGCCGACGCGTTTTATTCTCAATTTGATTCAGAAGCCTTTGCTCGCGGATTTAGGGTTAAACTTGAAGCGCCTAATGTACAAATTGGCAATCCAACAATTGTTGATAACCATGTGATAGGTGGCACCTTTAATCGCTCTGGGAGCGGTTTCACCCGCGTCGAACTTGTTAACGATGACAATCAAGATTTTGATGAAATCAAAAATTTAGGACTCAATGGTAATTGGGAAATAACCGATAATTGGACAATGAATTTTGATATTGCTAGCAGCTCAGCTGAAAGTGATTTTAGAAATGGTTTGTTGTGGTCACTTGTTGCAGAAGATGCAACGGTTGCTGACCCTCAATTAGATGAAAATATTTCAATTAGCTATTTGTTAAACGGTTTAGATTTACCTGATGTTGGTTTCAACCAAGATGCAGCATTTTCAGATATTAACAAAGTGTTGGTATCAAAATATGGCATCTACCCATTCCAAAACTCCGATAAACTAGATGCTTATCGTTTAGATTTTGAGTATAGACTTGAAAATGACTATGTTCGCTCAATCGAATTTGGCGCGCGTTATTCTGATAGAACATACACCAATGATCGTTCGGTATTTGAATATGGCAGTGACTCAAGCTTTTCAAGCACTCAACCGCCACTTCGCTTAACCCAAGACATGGTTGAAATCGTGAATTGGGAAGGTAATTTTGGTAATTTCCCTAGCTACTTATCTATCGATTTAGATGCGGCGTTAAATGCTTGGTTCCCGCAAGGTGTGCCACAACCTCAGCAAACTTGGGGTGGTTTTGATGGTGTTGTAAACGCGCCAGAGGGTGTGCTTCTAGGTGGTGACACTTCTTGGTCGGTATTGCAATCGGGTGAAGTATATGAAGAAGTCACCTCTGCATACGTGATGGCAAATCTTGACTTTGAGCTCGCGGGCATGCCGGTGACCGGTAACTTAGGTGTTCGCATGGTCGATTCTAAGCAAGCGTCAACATTTTTACAAAATGTGGGTGGCGATATAAATGCCGGTGCAGAACTAATAAGAGACGATGTTGGGCTAGTATCTGATCAATTCCGCTCAGTTGTGCTTGAGGATACATATACCGATTATTTACCTTCTTTGAACCTAAATTTCCAAGTGGCTGATAATTCTTATGTGCGCTTTGCGATGGCAAAAGTGATGGGGCGTGCGCCTATCAATGAGATGTTTGCAAACTCAGGAGTGCGTATAAATGAGCCATTGGCTGAACGAGACATCGATACCGGTCAAATTACCGTAACGGGTGAAGCAACGGTTAGTGGTCAAGCCGATAACTCTCCTTATTTACGCCCGTTTTATGCTAATCAATATGATATTTCGTTCGAGCATTACTTTACAGAAACCGACGGTGCAATGTCATTAGCCCTGTTTTATAAAGATATTCAGTCGTTTGTTGATAGAAGTACGATAGACCCTTATGACTTTGTCGCTAACGGATTCAATGTGCCTGATACGATTGATTTGATCGTGCAAGAAGATGATGGCAATGGCAACCTTGTTCCCGTTTTAGATGCGGACGGATTACCATTAACCACTAATGTTCCTGTAGTAAATGGTGCTTATACCTCAGCAGTCAACAATGGTGAAGGTGGCTACATTCGTGGTCTTGAATTTACTTATACACAAATATTTAGTTTCTTACCTGACATGTGGTCAGGTTTAGGTACTAATTTCAGCTATTCGTATACACAAACCGAAATAACGAGAATTTCAGATCCTAATCAAGGTATTTATTCATCAGATTTACCTGAGCTGTCACCCACAGTTATTTCAGGGACCTTGTTTTATGAATATGAAGGATTTGAAACACGTATTAATGCAAGATACCGAGACCCATTTGTGTCACAGCAAGTCGCGGTAAACGCACAAGTTGTTAACTTTGATTCAGAGCTGGTAGTAGACTTCCAAGCTTCGTATGAAGTAAACGAAAATCTTGGAATTTTATTCCAAGCAAATAATATTACTGACGAACCAACTAAAAGTTATTTTGGCGCTGAGTCTAGAACCGGCACCATTCAGTACTTTGGAACGCAGTACTTTCTTGGGGTCACATATTCATTATGAGTTTATTTAATCGCAATATTCAAACCAAGAATACATCGCAATCGGCCAATAGAAGAGTGGAGCTTTCAACTATGGTTAATATAAGACAATCGCTTAGAGCATTATTTTTAGTGGTCGGTGTGCTACTACTTAGTGCTTGTGGTGGGTCAGATGACGTCGCGCCAGAGTGCAGAACTGCTCACCTGTAATGTGCCAAATATACCTGATGGTAGTGGGCAATGTGTGCCACCGCCACCGATACAATGTCCAGCACCAACAGTGCCTAATGAAACAAATGACGCTTGTGTGGTGGGATTCAATGCTGAATTGGATGATCCAGTTTTCTTTCCTGATGAAGACCAAGCGGTATTGTATTACAACCGTGCTGATGTTGACGCCACTAATGACGCAAACGACCCTGCATATGAAGGCTGGCGTTTGCATACCTGGAGCAATGATGCTTGTGATGCATATGCAGATCCTGATACCGCATGGGCAGATGGCAGAATTCATGATGGTATTGACCCAACTTATGGCGCGTATTGGATTTTAGATCTAAAACCAGGGTATGCGGATACCGATGGTGCTTGTCATAATTTCATCATTCATATCGGCACCGATGATGCTGGTAAAGAAATGGGTGGTGGCGATTTCCAAGGAAGCTTAACTCAAGACGATGAACGATTCACTCGCATGAATTTTACATTATCGGGAGTGGCTACGATTTTTGAGTTTCCTATCGACAGTTTAGGCGAACAGCCGGTTTCTATCGAGGGTTCACAAGCGCATTGGTTAGATGCACAAACTATTTTATGGAACGTAGATGATGCTCTGGTTGATACGGTCAAATTGCATCATTCAGCTGAAGCGAATATCGAAATCACATTAGAAGATGGTGTTTTAAACAGTGAAATAATTGAGTTAACTGAAGTTGACTTAACAGATGAACAAGCTGCGATTGCGCCTCATCTTGCTGATATCACTGCATTTGCCGGTGATTGGAGTGATGATGACGCCAAAGCGGTATTGAAAAACCAAGTAATTGCAGGTGCTTATAATAGTGACGGCAAATTAGTTGCGGCAACGCGTTTGCAAATCCCTAATGTGTTGGATGAACTATACACTAAAGGGGAAAGTGACGCTGATGAAGCCATGCTAGGTGGTATCTACACCGATAATGGAATTACTGCTGCTGTATGGGCACCCACTGCACAAAATGTGATGCTTAAGCTTTACAATGCAGATAAAACGCTTGCGACGACTAATCAAATGAATCTTGACGCTTCATCAGGTGTTTGGTCATTTGATGGTTCGATGGATATGGACAGACAATTATATCGTTATGAAGTGACAGTGTTTTCACCAGTTAATGATGCAATTGAAGTCTTAGATGTGACTGACCCATATTCGGTTAGCTTGTCGGTAAATGGTCGTTTTTCTCAGTTTGTCAACTTGAATGATGAAGATTTGAAACCAGATGGTTGGGAAACGCACGATATTCCTACGGTTGAAAATTTTGAAGATATTGTTATTTACGAAGGTCATATCCGTAACTTCAGTATTAGAGATGAGTCAACATCAGCTGCTAATAGAGGTAAGTACCTTGCATTCACAGAGCAGGATTCTGCTCCAATGCAACACTTACAAACGTTACAAGAAAAAGGCTTAACGCATTTCCACATGTTGCCTGCCAACGATATTGCGACAATTAATGAAGATACTGCTCGTACTATCGATTGGACAAGTACACTTCAAGAGTTTTGTGCTTTATCACCTGCTGCTGCGGTATGTAATGATAATACACCACGTGAATTAACTATTGCTGAAGTGTATCAAGGCTTTAACGTATTGACTGAGCCTGATGCGGCCCAAGAGTTTACCGAACAGATTCGTAACTTTGATTTATTTAATTGGGGTTATGATCCTAAACACTTCAATGCACCAGAAGGTAGCTATTCATCAGATCCTGATAGTGTTGTTCGTATAAAAGAGATGCGAGCAATGAACCAGTCTCTTCATGAAATTGGTCTTCGTGTTGCACTTGATGTTGTTTACAACCATACAAACGCTTCTGGTCTATTTGCTAACTCTGTTTTCGATAAAGTTGTCCCTGGATATTACCATCGATATGATTTAGAAAGTGGCGCGATTATTCGTGAAACGTGTTGTGATGATACAGAGCCGCGTAATCGAATGATGGAAAAGTTCATGGAAGATTCACTTTTAATGTGGTCAGAACAGTACAAATTTGACGCATTTCGTTTTGACATCATGAGCCAAGCTTCTAAAACAACAATGGTTGAATTATTTGAAACCGTTAAAACAGTTGACCCAGACGTTTATTTCTACGGAGAAGGTTGGGGTAAAAATACAGCACCTTATGGCGATTTTGAAATCGCAAGCCAGTTTAATATGGCCGGTACCGAAATTGGTACGTTTAACGACCGTATTAGAGAAGCGGTAAGACAAGGCGATATTTTTGCAAGAGAATCAAGTGATGATGCTCTAAATGCACAAGATAGAGTTAAAATGAGTTTAGCGGGTACATTAAGTGACTTTATTTTGAATACCTCTGGCGGAAGTGATTCTGAAACATCTGTACTTGGCGGGTATGCTCAAGATCCTGCTGATATAATCAATTATGTATCAAAACATGATAACGAAAGCCTATGGGATCAATTTAACTATGTTCTACCAAGCGATTTAACGCTAGATGAGCGTGTTCGAGCGCAAAACATAGGTATAGGCATACCGTTGATGTCTCAGGGGATCCCGTTTTTACAAATGGGTGGTGATTTGCTGAGATCAAAATCGATGGACCGCAATACATTTGATGCCGGCGATTGGTTTAACTATGTTGATTTCACAATGAACACCAATAACTGGAACGTTGGTTTACCGCTAGCGCAAGATAATCAAGGTCGTTGGTCAGAAATATCTCAATTTATGAACTTGCCTGAACGTGCTGCGTCAATGACAGAGATTGAGTTTGCTTCAGAAGTATTCCAAGAGTTGTTGAGTATTCGTTCAAGCAGTCCTTTGTTTAGACTTACAACAGGGGATGACATCAAGAACCGTGTTGGTTTCCATAACTTAGGTGCAAGACAGCAACAAGGTCTAATCGTCATGAGTATTGATGATGGTATAAACCAAGAGGGTTCAGTTGAACTTGCTGACTTAGATCCTAACTATGATGCAATCGCGGTAGTCATTAATACAGGTTATGAAGAAAAATCTATTGATGTCTTAACGGCCGCAGGATTTGAACTTCATCCAACACTAATGAATTCAATTGACCCGATGGTTCGAGGTGCAAACTTCTCTGATGCTTCTGAAGAAGAGCAAGTTTTAGGAAACTTCACTGTACCAGCTTTAAGCATTGCAGTGTTTGTTAAGCCACAAGGCATGGAACGTGGTTATGGTTTGTCAGCCATAGCAACAGCAGGTGCTCCAGACGTAGTTCCTTATGGTGATACTATTGTGTACCTTCGTGGAAGCATGAATGATTGGGGCACAGGCAACGCTATGGATTATAAAGGTGATGGCGTTTATGAAGGCAAACTTGAACTGACAATGGGTGACACTATTACCTTTAAGGTTGCATCAGAAGACTGGTCAACTGTTAACTTTGGTGACTCAAGTGACCCTGTCGTTGAAGAAGATATTGCTAAAACCTTAGTGTCTGGTGATGACAACATGACCTTTACTCCAAGTGTTGATGCAACATTTATCTTCAGCTTAGATGCGTCAGATAATATGTCGCCAGTATTAACCATCATCAACGAAGAGCCATACGTCGGTAATCCAATATTTATCCGCGGTGGAATGAACGATTGGGGTACTAGTGACGAACTTGAGTATCAAGGTGGTCGAATCTACACCACTACAATTAGCCTTGGCGTTGAGGAATATCAATTTAAAGTAGCTAATGATGGATGGGCAAGTCCAAACTTAGGTGGCTTTAGTGCAGACGATGCTGACACGGTTGTTGAATTAGGTACTGATATGCCACTACTAGAAGGCGGTGAAAACCTAAAACTAAATATCACAGAAGCAGGTAATTATGCCTTTATCTTTGATACGGTAGATTTAGCCGCACCAAAAGTACGTGTATTTAATGAAGCTTTCTTCGGAGCAGAAATCGTTTATATCCGAGGTGGTATGAATGGATGGGGCGAAGTTGATGCTTTAGAATATCAAGGTGCTGGTGTGTACTCGGTTGATATCACTTTAGATGGCAGCGATATTGAGTTTAAAGTCGCTACAGGTGATTGGTCGACAGTCAACTTAGGTGGCGTTGATGAAAACGATACTGAACTTACCATTGGTGAACCTCGTCAAGTATTCCAAGCGGGCAATCCAACAAACCTAAATATTAGAGGTGCTGAAGCAGGCCTGTATGAATTTAAGATTGAAGGTCCAGATGCTTCGCAACCAACCCTAACCGTTACGCCAATTGAATAGCGAGTTAGCATGAACGATAAAAGCCGCACCATGAAAATGGCGCGGCTTTTTTATTTGTGCTTGTTAACGAAAAATGCTTGAGTAATAAATTCTGATTGTGCCGCCAACGCCACGTTTGCCAGACAGGCCCTCATTAAAGGTAGATTATTTTCAGCCTTATTGCATACCGGCTAGTTCAGCTTTTTGTCGATAGAATTGAGCCATTGTCATTTGTCCATTTTGTGCCAATAGTTCTGCTGCTTGAATACTATATAAGCCCATGTGCGGCATTGCATCAGCCAATATTAGCAAGCATTTTAATTCCATTTTTTTATTATTTTGTTGACGATAATATAGAAGATTTTGCTTTATCATTGTTAGCCAGTCTATTTGCTTATTAAAATATGCTAGACCAAGCGTTTGTGGAGTATCTGTTGGCTTTGCCAAAGAAATTGTCTGCTGAGTATCTACAAATGGAAAATCTGCCTTTAGAGCTTCAGCGGTGGCATAGGCGAAGTATTCTTCACTTGGTAACACTAATCTTTCATTCCAAGCTTGATTGGCACTAATAGGTTTCAAATCATCAAATATTTTGGCTTGCGTGATGGACTCATAAAATGTATTTGCTAATACAAAATAGCCTTGTAAATTGGGGTGAAGGTGTTCCAGCATTACTTCATCGCCGACAATGTTATAGCGACTTCTTTGCTGCATTAGTGCATTGGCGTCAACATGCGTAGCACCATGTTTACTGGCAAGCACTGGCAATAATCTTATTGATATCTTCTGGTGCTCTAAACTTTAATAAATCATGCTGGACGGCAAGCTTAAAGTGTTTTTGAGCAATGTTTAGTGCCTCACTAACTGCTCCTTGTTTTTGAAGTATCAGCTTCGCAAAAATATAGTGAAAATCCGCACTTAGACTTTGCTCAAATTTTGTTGAAGCTCTTAACAAGTCATTTAGATCTATGGTGTTGATTTGTTCAACCGTCTTTAAAAACTGTCGCTCTTGTTGACTGATTTCTATGGATGAAAAAGGGGCTTGGTGCTTTTGGTTGCTCGCCAAAGATGAAATAAATACTGGTATGCCCGCTTGTTTATATGCTAACAAAAGTGCTTCAATATTTTGTGTGAATTGATATATCCCGGCTTCATATTTAGGGCTGTTATAGACGATAGATTGCCCTTTAGCGACTTTACTCATCATGGTTGCTCGCGTTTGCTGGGATGGGTCTTGAACACCTTGATCAGCCAAAGAGTTTTGAGAGGACCATCTAGAAACCAGCATTTGCATTGCTTGGAATACGCGAATGTCTTTTAACGCAAGTTGCATTCTAGTTAAGTAATAGCTTGAGCTTATAGAATAATTAGCGTTTGCACCTAATACTCCTAAAAACTCATTGTGCCCTGCGTAAATTAGCACAGCATCCGGCTTTTGCTCGATAATTTCATCGACAAAATCCAATAGTGTGTGTGAGTTTACCGCTGACATCGCAGTGTTAACCACCTCAACATGATTATTCGGTAAGCTTTGACGCAAACGAAATTCTAAAAGACCAGAAACTGACGCTCCTAAACCATAAGGGAAGCCAGCCGCTGTGCTGCCGCCTTGCACAAAAACTCGAATACCTTGTTGAGGTTTTTCAGCTAGAAAAAAATCAGTTTCCATCGTTACCGCAGGTGGGTTGTCCGCAAAAGGAAAATAACGTGACATCACGTCAGGTCTGGGTAAGAGATAATCAGGATGAGCTGGATTTTGAATAAATAAGGGCGTAGAAACACCAAACCCGCTTAAACGCAGAGCACCTTCGATGAGCAAGAAAAATACAAATGGAATTGCCATTGAAATGGCGTAGAAAGTACGTTTTTTATGTTCACAGTTAATTGTATTGTTAGTGTGAGAAGCGGTCATTTATCATCACCTATTGTCATTTAAGGTTCTTTTTATCGCAATTGCACGTTGATTGTTAGGTGCTATTTGCAAAACATTGTCCAGCTCTTCTATAGCGCGAGATACATCACCAAGTGCAAAGTGCACTTGTGCAAGCGTTAGCCGGAAGTTAACGTTTTTGGGTGAGTGTTTAACCGCGTTTAAAGCATAGTATTTTGCCAGCAAGAATTGTTCACTTTGCATATAAAGCAAAGCAGCAACACGGGCTATTTCGGCTTGCTCAGGTAATGCGTCATATAGTGTACCTGCAACTCCCGCTGCGGTGCTCAAGTCACCGATTTGCTGATAATAGCGAAGTAAGTTTTGTTGTGTTGCTATCCAGCTTTGTCCTTTTATCCGTTGTAATGTTTGATGACTTATCTCATCAAATACTGCAGGCAATGGCACTTCTTTTGGGGTTTCACTGAAGGGGTAATCCGATATTAGTTGGGCCACTTTAAAGGCGCCATATTGTTTATCTACATCATTAACAGGAATATTATCAAATGCGGCCTTAGTACTAATTTCATACTGTGGCACAATAAATTGACTGCTTATCAAGGCTTGGTAAAAACTCTCGGCTAACCAAAAGTAGCCAGTAATATTAGGGTGAAGATGTTCAAGCATCAAATCGTTACCAATAATCCCATTATTCGCTTGTTGATGCATAAGTTCATAACTTGCAACATAGTGCGCATTGTATTTATTAGCAGTATCAAAAATGATAGTTCTAAATGCTGAGGGAGCTCTAAATCGTAATAAATCAAAGTCTTTAGCCAGCGTATAAAAGCGAAGCGCGGTTTTATACTGTTTTGCATTGGCGTATTGTTGAGCTAGTCGATAAAAATAATTAGCATGCTTAATGTCATGTGCTAGGGCACTATTTTGAGTGCTTATGGCAGGTAAATTATTGAGAACGTTGTTGCGCACAGATGCAAAAGGCGGCTGATCTTGTTCATTGGCGACCAGATCGCTAATGTAGCTAGGGACACCTGCTTGATTGAGTTTTTCGAGAATCAAAGATAGGTTACGCTCAAATTGTTCTACGCCTGCTTGGTATATTTCGTCTCCATATACAATGTTTTTGTTTTGAGCCACTTTTGCCATAAGTGTCCGTTGATCTTGTTCTGTTTGCTCAGTTTGAGCATGACTATTTTGATTCGACACAAATAAGGTAAGCGCAGACTGATAAATGCTTTGCATAAGCTGATAAATGCGCCAGTCTTTTACCGCTAAATAGGCTAAATTGCTAGCATAACTCTGGCTACCAGCAAAAGCTGACCCAACGCCCATAACGCCTAAAAACTCATTGTGCCCAGCATAAATCAAAACTGCATCAGGCTGTATTTCAATTACTTCGTCTATGGTATCTAGGATTGTATAGGTATTAATACTAGACATGGCGACTGAAATCACTTCGATACTACTTTCTGGGTTAGTGTGTTTTAATCTGCTTTGTAACATGCCTGCAGGCGAGGCAAATCTGCCATATGGAAATCCAGCCATTGTAGAGCCGCCCATAGTAACTATGCGGATTGTGTTCGCTGGTTTGTTACGCTTAAACAAAAAGGTATCGGGACTTACGCTAGGTGCGGCGTTTTTATTTGAAAAATAACGTTTTATTAAATCAGGGTTAGGCTGTATGTAGTCTTCAAATTGAGATGATTGAATAAACAGGGGATAAGCTTGTCCATAGCCACTTGCACGCAAAATGCCCTCAGCAAACAGCAGAATTATAAAAGGCAGTAAAAAAGCAATTAGGTAAAAACTGAATTTTTTCATAGCATCTTTTATTTTAAGTGTATCGGTAATAAAGACAAATTTCAGCCATTTCATAGGCCTTTTGTGCTTATGCATACCTATTCATCAGTAAATCTCAATTTTTATTGAACTATCAGTCATTATTTATGAAAAATATTGCTAATATCGGATAAATGAAGTGCAATAAAAATGCACTAAATACAGCGTGATGTTGTCGCTATAACGAGCAACAAGCGTGCGAATAATAATAAAAAGCAAGCGGTACACAGTTTATATGAGCAGCGTTGATAAAAAGCAAAAAGATATTTTCGTTTTGGGCATCTCAGCCTATTATCATGATAGTGCAGCGGCGCTGATCAAAAACGGTGATATAGTGGCGGCGTGTCAGCAAGAACGTTACAGCCGCCTTAAGCATGATGCTCGCTTTCCTAAAGATGCAATTAACTATTGTTTGCGTCAAGTACAGTTAAATATAGATGATGTCGACGCAATTGTTTTTTATGACAAACCATTGCTAAAATTTGAACGCTTACTTGAAACCTATCTTGCAAATGCACCTTTGGGATATCGCTCATTTGTGCGCGCAATGCCAATTTGGTTAAAAGAAAAATTGTATCTAAAAAAAGTACTTAAAGATGAGCTGGCACATCTTGAGTTCGAACGCTATGCAAGTGAGCATGCTGTTACAGTGACGCAGGCTAAGTCAGCTCGTAAAAAGTTATTAAAATTGCCGGCCTTGCTTTTCTGTGAGCACCACCAATCCCATGCGGCAGCAGCGTATTTTCCAAGCCCGTTTCAAGATGCCGCGGTAGTTTGTTTAGATGGCGTGGGCGAATGGGCGACTTCAAGTATTTGGCATGGTAAACAGGCCAAGTTAAGGCCTTTAAGAGAAATTCAATTCCCTCATTCTCTTGGTCTATTATATTCAGCCTTTACGCAGTATTGCGGTTTTAAAGTCAACTCTGGCGAGTATAAACTAATGGGTTTAGCGCCTTATGGCGAAGCAAAGTATGTTGAACAAATCTATGAAAAGTTAATTGATGTAAAAGCCGACGGTAGCTTTTTATTAAACATGGAATATTTTGATTTTGCGACAGGTAGTACGATGACCAATAAAGCATTTCATGCGCTGTTTGGTGGCCCACCACACCCATTTGATGCATTGATGACGCAAAAACAAATGGACTTGGCAAAGTCTATCCAAGTAGTGACAGAAGATATTGTCTTAAAAATTGTTGATGTCGCCCATGCAATCACAGGTTCATCTAAGCTTTGTCTGGCGGGTGGAGTTGCCCTTAATTGTGTGGCAAATGGACGTATACAACGAGAGAGTAAATTTGATGAGATTTGGATACAACCGGCTGCAGGTGATGCAGGAAGTGCGTTAGGGGCCGCTTTACAGGTATGGCATTCATATTTTGATAAACCAAAACAAAGTGATGATATCAATGATGCTATGAAAGGCGCTTATTTAGGGGATTCGTTTTCGCAAAAACAAATCATCGAGTACTGTCAAAACAATGATGTTGTTTTTGAAAGTTATGAAGATGATGTGCTTTACCCATTAATTGCTAAGCATTTAAGTGACAACAAAGTGGTTGGTTGGTTTCAAGATGCAATGGAGTTTGGTCCACGTGCGCTGGGTAATAGAAGTATCTTGGGAGACCCTAGAAGTCCTTTAATGCAACGTCAAATGAATTTAAAAATTAAACAACGTGAGTCATTTAGACCATTTGCGCCCGCAGTATTAGAAGAGGACACGCAACAATGGTTTGAACAAACATGTCCTAGTCCTTATATGTTGATCACGACTAAATTAAATGATGACAAATGTAATAAGCTTGAGCCTGCAAGTGGGCTCGATAAGTTAGCTCAAATTAGGTCACCGGTGCCAGCAATCACCCACGTTGACTATTCGGCAAGGGTACAAACGGTTAGTAAAAAGACAAATCCGAAGTTTCATAGATTAATATCTGAATTTAAGAAGCTCACTGAGGTGGGTATGGTAATTAACACATCTTTTAATGTTAGGGGAGAACCTCCAGTTCGTGACATCACAGATGCAATTCGTAGCTTTTTAGCGACTGAAATGGACGTTTTAGTTATGCAAAACACCGTGCTATATAAAGATAAACAGTCGTTGCAGGCTATTGAAAAAGCGAAGGCTATAAGTTTTGAGAAGGATTAAACTACAATGATAAAAGCGTTTGTTCGATGGTTTACTCAAACGGTCATGTTACCTTTGGCCAATAAACATGACGTAGATGCACTGCAAAGTTTTGCTATTACAATGGCATTGGCATTTATAGTAATCTTTATGGTGGTGTTACCTTTCGTGTTTAGCACGGCAATTCCTACATGGCCTATTATTGTTGCCATGGGGCTTTCACTCATGTACATATTTATGCCAAAGGTTTTGTATTATCCTTATTTTGTTTGGATGATAATTGCCTCGATATTAGGATGGATAAATACACGTATTGTATTGGCATTAGCATACTATTTATTAATTGTGCCAACCGGTGTATTTATGCGTCTACGCGATAAATTGCAATATAAAACAAATATGACACAGACAAGTTCGTGGGTCTCACGTGATGACACACCTAACAAAGATACTCTAAAGGATCCTTTTTAATGCTAGAGTTTATTCAAGATTTATGGGCGTTTTTAAAAGTCAGAAAGAAAATTTGGCTTTTGCCCATCATCGTTGTGTTGGCCTTGTTAGGCGCTATTGTAGTTGCTACACAGCAATCATCCCTTGCTACCTTTATTTATACACTATTTTAATTCGCCTTGACTACGATGCTTCCAGTAGCAGCAATTAGTGATAGTGTTTGTGCCGATATAGCCAATCATGATTGCATTGTCATGGCACCACCAGGTGCAGGTAAATCGACTTATCTACCCTTAAAATTGTTATCATTGACATGTTTTGATGGCCAAAAAATCATTATTTTGCAGCCCAGACGCGTTGCTGCTCGCAACATTGCGCTTTACCTGGCAAGTCAATTAAAAGAAGCAGTGGGTCATACAGTTGGTTATCAAGTCCGTGGTGAAGGAGCTTTCAGTGAACAAACTCGCTTACTTGTTATTACCGAAGGGCTACTGACGGCAAAAATACAAAATGATCCTCTATTAGAAGATGTCGGCTTAATAATATTTGATGAGTTTCACGAGCGAAGCATACACTCAGATATGGCCTTGGCACTTGCCATTGACTCACAAACCGGTTATCGCAGTGATTTACGTTTACTAGTCATGTCAGCGACTCTCTCAATGCCTTCAATTCAAGCGCTAATGCCAAATGCAAAAGTACATGTGTCTGAAGGGAAACAGTTTGAAATTGAATACCATTACCGTCCACTACTAACTCAATCGAGCGCAAAGCATAGACATAAATCAGGATGGAGCTAAGGCTTTACGTAATCATACTGTTCAAACCATAATCGAGGCGCTTAATCAGTATTCGGGACATGTTCTTGTATTCTTGTCAGGCGCCAAGGAAATACAACAAGTCTTTGATGATGTTCAGCAGTTAGCGCTTCCAAAGGTAAAAGCCTTACGTCTATTCGGTGCTATGGATTCAACTCAACAAAAAGCAGTCTTTACGAAAAGTCATTTTGACGAGCGAAAAGTAGTGTTGTCGACAAATATTGCTCAAACAAGTGTCACGATTGATGGCGTTAGCGTAGTGATTGATACTGGGCTTGAGAAACAGTCTGTATTTTATCCAAATAAACAAGCTAGCTTGCTGAAAAGTGTAATGATAAGTAAAGCGTCTGCGACGCAACGAGCCGGCAGAGCTGGAAGGCAAAGGGCGGGTGCATGTTATCGCCTATGGTCAAGGGAACAACAGCAATATTTAATAGAAGATGATGTTGCGCAAATATTCTCAATTGACTTAAGCCAGTATTATTTAGGCTTGGTAGAATGGGGAAGCCATTTTGATAATTTAGCGTTTATCGATAAGCCTAATATAGCTCAACTAGATTATGCTATTGCCAACCTGCAGTCACTTGATTTCATTGATGAAAATAAACGTATTACAAGTTTTGGCAGACAAGCAGCCTTACTTAACATCGAACCAAACATTGCATATCTTTTACTGTACTGTAATAGCACATCACCTCAATACATTGATTTTGCCGTAATACTGGCATGTATTCTCGCATTGCCTTTAGCTTATGAAGCAAATTCACAGACGCCTTATAATGTTATAGATAAGTGCTTGCGCCTATCACAACAATGTCCCGGTCAACTTAGACAAGATGCTAATAATCTTAAGCAAAAGCTTTTTCGAGTGACCAATGCAAGTGTAAAAACTGTTAACACAAACCTTAGCGTTTCAAATATAAAACAAGCGTGCAATGATCATCATTTTTTATCGATGCTTTTAATTCGTGCCTTTCCGCTGAATCTAGCTTTGAATAGAGCATCTGATAATGCAGGTACGCAAGGTTCGGGACAAGTCTATAAGAGTGCATTGGGGCTAGGGCTTGAGTTTGATAACTACGTTAATGATGTAAAACATGAGTGGCTAATAGTGACTCATCACGTGATCAGAGCAAATCACCAACAGTTAAATAACTCAATACTTGCATATTTTCCACTTGCGCTAAGTGTTACCGAAGAGTTCATCCATGAGCGTAGTCAAGTATCAACAAAGTACGTATGGGACAGTAAACGACAAAAAGTTAGTTGTCATCAAAGACACTATTATGGTGAATTACAATTTAACCAGCGCCAAGTTGCATTGGGGACTGACCATGATAGCCAAGA
This sequence comes from Glaciecola sp. HA4-3, assembly GCF_055693685.1. Classification (NCBI taxonomy): domain Bacteria; kingdom Pseudomonadati; phylum Pseudomonadota; class Gammaproteobacteria; order Alteromonadales; family Alteromonadaceae; genus Glaciecola; species Glaciecola sp. HA4-3. Next base: position 1,772,727 of record NZ_CM146340.1, on the reverse strand, counting down.
GAAAGTTAAGCTGTGTATCGTAAATCATTTGTTGCAAAAGGGCTTGGATGAGTATTTAAAAGGATGCGAGGCCTTTATTGGGCGAGTAGCTTTTGCAAGAACATGTGATGATAAAATAGAACTGCCAGATGTATCAACTAAAGCGCTGGTTAGTGATATGCATGATTATTTAATGCCGTATCTTTCAGGCATAACTGATGCAAAAGGGCTACGTGAAATTGATTGGCTAAATGTTATTAAGTCTCGTTTTACTTGGGACCAACTGCAGTATATTGAAAATAACTTCCCAAGCCACTATGTCTCAGCATGCAATAATCGTCACAAAATACTCTACAACAAAGATCAAGCAATACTAGCCATTAAACTTCAAGAGTTATATGGTCTTAAACACACATTAAGTGTTGGTCTAAGCTGCCACCCAATTACGCTTTCGCTATTGTCGCCTGCTAACAGAGAAATTCATAAGACTCAAGATATCTTAAGTTTTTGGCAAGGAAGTTACGAGGATGTCAAAAAGGAGATGAAAGGAAAATATCCTAAACACTTCTGGCCAGATGATCCTGCAAACGCACAGCCAACAAGTTATACAAAAAAGAGAATGAATAAATTTAAATAGCGTTAAATCGGATACCCCTCTAGCTTTCTAAACGACCATATAAAGTTAATGAATACGTATGTTTCTTCTTTCGTTATGTATAAAAGAGTATGCTAGAAAAACAATTGGTTATGTTTCAAGGTCATAGTTGAGTCATGAGTGCTTACAGTATTGAGGGTATTTCAAGGAAATCCATTTTTAAAGTGGTTTTATTATTAAGCGGATTAAGTGCGAGTTTACTCGTTCTTAACGCATGCAGTGATCACAAGCCCAGCAAAACAAATGCTACAGTAACACAGGAGCATGACCCATTGATTAAGGCATCTAAACATCATGCATTAGGCGAAGGTAAGCCCGTTATTTATCAGGTGTTTACTCGATTGTTCGGAAATACTAATCAAACCAATAAACCTTGGGGAACGCTTGAAGAAAATGGAGTAGGAAAGTTCAACGATTTTACAGATGATGCGCTAGTTGGCATTAAGGAACTAGGCACCTCATATATTTGGTACACGGGTGTCATGCATCACGCGGTAATTAACGATTATTCAGCTTATGGCATTACGCAAGACGACCCTGATGTGGTAAAAGGTCGAGCAGGCTCACCATATGCTGTCAAAGACTACTACAACGTGAATCCTGATTTAGCGATAGACGTAAATAATCGACTAGCAGAATTCGAGGCCTTAATTGAACGTACGCATAAACACAATATGAAAGTCATTGTTGATATTGTGCCCAACCATGTTGCCAGACAGTATGAATCGATTGAGTTGCCACAGGGACAAAGTAATTTTGGTAGCAATGACGATACGTCAGTTGAGTATGCAAAGCATAATAACTTTTATTATATTATTGACGAGTCCTTTGAGGTTCCGGATCTTGATGCAGCTTATCAAACGCTAGGAGGAGATTCTCACCCTATGGCAGATGGAAACTTTGATGAAAACCCTGCAAAATGGACCGGAAATGGCTCACGCGCAGCAAAGCCAAACGCCAATGATTGGTATGAGACAGTCAAAGTGAATTATGGCGTTAAACCTGATGGTTCATATGATTTCCCTGCGCTCCCTCAAGAATATCGTGATTTACCTTATCAAGATCATTATAAGTTTTGGCAAAAACAAAGCGATTTGCCTAATTCATGGTTGAAATTTGAAGCAATTGTTCATTTTTGGCTAGACAAAGGCGTTGATGGATTTCGCTATGACATGGCAGAAATGGTACCTGTCGAGTTTTGGTCCTATTTAAATTCTTCAATCAAGATGAAACACCCTGATGCATTGCTATTAGCTGAGGTGTATCAACCGCATCTTTATCGTGACTATATTCAACTAGGTAAAATGGATTACCTATATGACAAAGTTGAGTTTTACGATTCGTTGAAATTAGTAATGCAAGGTAAAGGCGAAACTCAAGCGCTTGAAGACATTCAATACAACCTACAAGATATTGAACAACATATGTTGCACTTTTTGGAAAATCACGATGAACAACGTATTGCAAGTCCTCAATTCGCTGGTGATGCGTGTAAGGGGATTCCTGCAATGGCTGTCTCTGCTCTAATTAGTCGATCGCCAAGTATGTTGTATTTTGGTCAAGATGTCGCAGAGGATGGGAGTGAAGATCCTGGGTTTGGTGACCCATCACGCACAACTATATTTGATTATGCTGGCGTGCCAGCACATCAACGCTGGATGAATCACGGTGCGTTTGATGGTAAATTATTAAGTGAGCAAGAGCGTCGTTTGCGAGAAGCGTATATTGATATTATGAATATTTCGGCATTTCATCCGTCCATGAGAGGTGAATATGTAGGTATTCATGCACACAATGTTGATAGAAATGAAACTTACAGTGAGCAACAATTTTCATTTATTCGCCATACAAGCACGCAAGCTATGTTGGTGGTGGCTAATTTTTCTGACATCCAAGAGGAGTTTGTTGTACGTTTACCCAATGAGGTAGCTCAAAATCTGGGCTTGGGCAAAGATACTATTCATGTTAGAGAGCTGATGAGTGACCACACCAATAGTATCAAATTCGACGATGACGGTTTGTTTATCAGAGTGAGCCTAGATAATTGGGACGTAAAAATATATGAGTTTGATATTAAATGAAATATATGAATAAATAGGATCAATAGATACATTAATCATTGAACATAATAATAAGAGAAAAAAGATGAAGCCAATGACTTTACGGATAAAGACTATTTTCTTCACGCTACTGTTTGTTAGCTTCCTTGTGCCTAAGCTTGCTTTTTCTCATGATGTACTAGGAACGTTTGTAGACAGTGAAACTGTTGAAAACAAACTGGTGATTAATTTTGAAAAAGGACAATTAACGCTCACACCAATCAATGAAGGGACGGTAGAAGTTTTTTATCAAAAAGAGGGGACCAAGTTGCTACCTTCTTTCGCATTGCCAAGCGATGCCCCCGTTTATAGTAATAAATTTCTTAGTGAAACGAATGAATCAATTTTATTTACCTTGCCTGAAATTGAAATCAGAATAACAAAATCGCCTTTTCAACTCTCTTTTTATCACGCAGAAAAATTGCTATTCAAAGAAGAAAAGGGACTATTCCAATATGACACTATTCGAGGATTCCGGTTTACGATAGATGATACTGAAAAAATAATTGGAGGTGGTCAGCGGATATTAGGAATGGATAGACGTGGCCACAAAATGCCTTTATACAATCGTGCACACTATGGCTACAACAGCGAATCAAATCAAATGTACTACAGTCTGCCGGCGGTGATGTCGGATAAAGGCTATGCAATAGCATTTGACAATACTGCTAATGGTCATTTAGATATCGCGCACACTGATAAAAACGTTCTTCAATTTGAAGCTGAAGCTGGCAGGACCTCTTATATAGTAACGGCGGGTAAAGATTACAAAAGTGTCGTTCAGCGTTTCGTTACAGCAACTGGCACTCAGCCCTTACCACCACGTTGGGCATTAGGTAACTTTGCTTCTCGTTTTGGCTATCGTACCCAACAAGAAGCTGTCGAAACGGTTGATAAATTCCTAGCGTTGGACTTTCCTCTAGACGCTATTGTGCTTGACTTATACTGGTTTGGTCCTGATATAAAAGGGCACATGGGTAATCTTGATTGGTATGAACCTAATTGGCCTGATCCCACAGGAATGATTAGCTCTTTAGATGAACAGGGCGTTAATACGATTGTGATTACAGAACCTTTCATCTTAACTAATGCAAGTAAATGGCCTGATGCTGTTGAAAATAATGCACTAGCACTTGGAATTAGTGGTAAACCTAAGACATTCGATTTTTATTTTGGAAACACTGGTTTGGTTGATGTTTTTAGTGATTCAGGTCAGCAATGGTTTTGGCAGTTTTATGAAAAGCTTGCATCACAGGGCGTCAGCGGTTGGTGGGGTGATTTGGGAGAGCCAGAGGTGCATCCATATGATACTTTACATCTGCTAGATGATGAGTCAGTGACGGCAAATGAAATTCATAATGCATACGGTCACCAGTGGGCAAAAATGGTCTACAAGAAACAGCGCGCACTTAGCCCAAATAGCCGTCCATTTGTCATGATGCGTTCTGGTTTTATCGGATCTCAGCGTTTTGGCATGATTCCATGGACAGGGGATGTTGATCGAAGTTGGGCAGGCTTAAAGCCTCAAGTTGAATTAGCTTTGCAAATGAGTATGTTTGGTTTGGCATACATTCATTCTGATTTGGGTGGGTTTGCCGGCGGTGAAGAATTTGATCCTGAACTATATATTAGGTGGATGCAATATGGTGTTTTTCAACCAGTATATCGGCCTCATGCTCAAGACCATATAGCGCCCGAGCCTGTGTTTCATGATAAACGGACGCAGAGTATCGTACGTGACTACATCAAACTGCGGTATCGTTTATTACCCTACAATTACTCCTTAAGCATTGAAAATGCAAAGACCGGTCTTCCATTAATGAGACCACTTGCCATGGCGTTTGCGCAAGAGTCAATTGAAAGGACAGACGCTTATATGTGGGGGGATGCGTTTTTAGTCGCGCCAATAGTGGATGAAAAAAGTTATACAAAACGCATCAATTTGCCAAAAGGAGTATGGTTCAACTATTGGACAAATGAAGTGTATCAAAACCGACGCAGAATAATGTTTCTATCTGGGCTTGAACAATTGCCTGTTTTGGTAAAAGCAGGTGCATTTGTGCCATATGCTAATGATATGCAAAATACTAAACAATATGCGCCTGAATTCCTGTCTATTCATTATTATCATCACTCGTCTATAAACGAAGCATCCTACATTATGTATGAAGACGATGGCATCGATCCTAATAGCATTGAAAAAGACCAAGTACAGCAATTGATATTCAAGGCTAGCTACACTGAAGTTGGACAAGACAATCAACTATCAAATGAACTGTCTATTAATGCGCAAACAACTGGTTCTTATACGGGGGTGCCAGATCAGCGAGAGCTTTCCTTCACCCTACATGGCATTAATAGTGCTCCTGCAAGTGTTTTCGTGAATGATGTTGCACTTGCTGAAAAAGACATTGTTTATGACAGCGCTAAACAAACTTTAAATCTAAGTACAATACCATTAACTAACGAGGGCTTAGCGCTTAGAGTTGTAATGCCTTAAAGAATTTTTGCCTTTAATCATCGAGCGCATTAAGGCTGTCTTGATGATTAGCAAAAAAACGTAAGTTTTGTTCAATATAAGCTTTCATTTTTTGGTGATTAATTGCGTTAAGTTCTTTGCCATGCGCTTGCTGTTTAAAATGGTGGTAACCAGCCAGTAGGCAATACCATGATATGGCAGGGTAATGCTGTTGCATGTTTCGTTTATTGAGTTCAGGAGTTATGTCTTTTCCTTGTTCCCAAGTTGACATAATACTCTTGAGGTTGTCAGAAATGACACTAAGATTAGCACATGCCTTCCAATAACCATGGGGATCATGCTCACTAGACTGATAACGATTGTTAACTAAGTAATGACACACGATATAGTCTCGGATCCCTTCATAGCGCTTTTGGATGTTTATATTGTAGTCTTCACGGTCTTCAGTATTGTAATGATCGTTTTTAAAATACTTCACGAATTGATTGACCGAATCAATTACGATATGTATCGCTGTTGCTTCAAGTGGTTCAATAAACCCTTGAGACAAACCAATTGCGACAACATTTGATTTCCACGCTTGCTCAACTACGCCAACTTTCATTTTTATTTTTCGGGTAATTCCTTCATTATCACAAAGCAATAGATGCTTTCTTAATTCGTTTTCGGCCTCATCAAAGCTAATATGTTGGCTACTAAAAACATAACCATTTCCGGTTCGGGACCTCAAGGGAATATGCCACGCCCAACCTGCTGACAACGCAGTTGCTTTTGTTTGGGCTAACAAAGGTTGTGAAGTAGTCGAAGCAATAGCAATAGCGCTATCATTAAACAGCATATTACCAAACGAATTGAAATTGACCTTAAGTGCTTGTTGCAATAATAAACTCTTAAATCCACTAGCATCGATAAAAAATGTTCCATCGATTTTACTATCATTGTCTAGATAAATAGCATCGATGTCACCGTCACAATTAATACTTGCGCGCTGAAATGTGCCTTGAACATGCTTTACACCTTTGGCGATGGCTTTTATAGATAAAAACTCGCCCAATAGATTTGAGTCAAAGTGATAGGCATAGTTAATTGGAATATTGAGTGAAGTATCAAGTGGTTTTGGGCCCTTACCTTGTTCCGTTAAAAGGGAGGCTAAAAAGTAATCATCAGGATGTGCATTGGTATTGTTGCCTTTGCTTCGCAAAATAGCGTTTTGCAAGAAGGCACCAACGGTTTGTCTATCAACAATTGAAGGGAAGGGGTGAAAATAGCTATTCTTATGCTTGCCAATAGTCCAATCGCAAAAAGTAATTCCATTTTTATACGATGCTTGGCAATAGGCCATCCACTCTTTTTCATCGATATTAATACTGTCAAAAAAAGCTTTAGATGCGGGGTTGATCCTTCTCCAACGCCAATAGTGCCTATTTGCGGGCTTTCTACTAAGGTAATATCAAATTCGTTAATGTCTAAACTATGCCTAAGTAGATTTGCGGTTATCCAGCCTGCGCTACCACCGCCAAGGATGACAATTTTCTTCATAAAAACTGAGTATTACTCGGATGTTTAGAGGCACTCTTGTGCCCGCAGGACTGCCTAACAATGAGCTCAGGTTGCATTAATATATCGTCAACTACTTCATTGTTAATGATCGCCAACAGATTGGTCACGAGCAATTTACCCGCTAACTGTGTGTTTTGTTGAACAGTTGATAGAGCAGGCGTGCAGAACGCGCTTACTTGGATATTATCATAACCAACCACAGCAATATCATTGGGAACGTCCAAACCTTTTGCTCTTATGGCACGCATGGCGCCAATGGCCATAAGATCTGATGCACAAAAGACAGCTTCAGGCTGCTTATGTTCTAAAATCCTTAATGCCGCTTCATAACCAGCTTCTTCTGTTGATATTGCGTCCACTTGTTGAACCGTGTTTACATCAATATTGTGACGCGTTAATGCATCTATAAAACCGTCATATCTTGCTTTGAACTCTGGTGCACCTACACCACATTCCCCAATAAAAGCAAAATTCTTATAAGCAAAACTCAACAGATGTTCGGTCATGATTAAGCCGCCGTGATAGTTATCAGAGCCAACCGATATACCTGGATGATTCTTGTCAGCCGCTCCCCAGCGTAAAAATCTAGTTCCTTGCTCTTCTAGTTGACTGACTTTATGCTCATAATCAGTATAACTTCCATAACCAAGTAAGATAAGTCCGTCTGCCTTATTACTATCTGCATAAACGGCATGCCAATCATCGTTTAAATCTTGAAAAGAAACGAGTAAGTCATATCCTGCTATAGAGGTTGCTTTGGTAATGCTATCTAGCATGCTAATAAAAAATGGATTGATAGAAGAATTATCAGATGTTGGGTCTTCAAATAATAATAGTGCAATTGTTTTGCTTTGTTGCTTACGCAAATTACTTGCGTTTTTGTCAACTTTGTAATTAAGTTCAGTTGCGATTTTTTTAACACGTTCTCGTGTTTCTGGGTTGACCAAAGGACTGTCGCTCAAGGCCCGTGATACGGTAGATTGAGATACCCCAGCCATGTGTGCAATATCAAAAGAGGTCGCTTTACTTTTCATTGTATACTTAAAAAAAATGCTTAAGGTTTTATACACCAAAAGTCTTATACTTATCAAGCAAATGCTAGTGAAGAGCCGATATTGAAAAATAACCTTTTAACCATATAAACCTGTAATGATATACTCCAGCAATAACGAGCTGCATTTTTAAGGAACTCATATATTATGGCCGAGACCGACTTTCGTCCGACCAATTTTATTCGTCAAATTATTGATAAAGATATTGCTTCGGGATTGCATAGCACTGTTACAACTCGCTTCCCACCTGAGCCTAATGGTTATTTGCACATGGGGCACGCTAAATCAATCTGCTTAAATTTTGGTCTTGCAGGTGATTATAGTGGCACATGTAATTTACGATTTGATGATACTAATCCAGAAAAAGAAAGCATTGATTATGTGAAATCAATTCAAAACGATGTCAGTTGGTTGGGTTTTACATGGCACGAGAATATTAAATATTCTTCTCTTTATTTTGATCAATTACATGGTTTTGCAGTTGAGCTAATTAAAAAGTCTCTGGCATATGTGGATTTTAGTACACAAGAAGAAGTTCGGCTGATGCGTGGGACGCTGACTCAAGCTGGCCAAAATAGTCCTTATCGAGATACATCGGTAGATGAAAATCTTGAGCATTTTGAAAAGATGCGATCAGGTGAATATCCCGAAGGACACTGTAGCCTTCGAGCAAAAATCGATATGTCTTCTGATTTTATGTGTATGCGAGACCCGGTGATTTATCGAGTAAAATTTGCTCATCATCATCAAACGGGTGACAAATGGTGCATTTATCCAATGTATGATTTTACGCACTGTATTTCCGATGCGCTAGAAGGCATTACTCATTCACTTTGTACATTAGAGTTTCAGGATAATAGACGCCTTTATGATTGGGTAATTGATAATATCACCATTGACAGCCGTCCAAGACAATATGAATTTAGTCGATTAAATTTAGAATACACGGTGTTAAGCAAACGTAAGCTCATTCAACTAGTTGACGATAAACACGTTGAGGGTTGGGACGATCCGCGTATGCCAACTATTGCGGGTATTAGACGTCGAGGATATACAGCGTCGTCAGTGAGGGAGTTTTGCAAACGTATTGGCGTCACTAAGATGGATAATATGGTTGAGATGGGGATGCTAGAGGCATGTATTCGTGAGGAGCTTAATGTTGACGCACCTCGCAGAATGGCAGTGTTAGATCCGATCAAGGTGGTAATTGAAAATTATCCTTCAGACAAGACAGAAGTTATACATGCACCAAATCATCCAAATAGACCGGAATTAGGTAGCCGGGAGGTCGTGTTTAGCAAAGAGCTTTATATTGAATCTGAAGATTTTAGAGAGTCTGCAAATAAAAAATTCAAACGTTTGGTGATAGGTAAAGAAGTCAGGCTACGCAATGCCTATTTCATCAAAGCAGAACGCTTTGACACGGATGAAAGTGGCAATGTGACATGTGTATATTGTAGCTATGACCCTGAAACATTAGGTAAAGATCCTGCTGATGGCCGAAAAGCCAAAGGCGTTATTCATTGGGTCAGTGCTGCAGCGGGTATAAATGCAAAAGTCAGGCTATATGATCGTTTATTTACGGTGCCTAACCCTGCGGCCGAAGAAGACTTCGCGGGTACTATTAATCCTAAATCTCTGGTGACTAAAAACGCGATTGTTGAAAAAGACTTAGCGAATACACAGGCAGGTCAAGCATTTCAATTTGAAAGAACAGGCTATTTTTGTGTCGATACATTGTCAACTAAAGATGAGTTAGTCTTTAATAGGACGGTGGAATTAAGAGATACATGGGCAAAAATCAATCACTAAGGTCTGACCTTAGTGATTGACAAATGTTTACTATTATTTGACTTGGCAGTCTACGCTTTGCCCAGTGACAGCAGTACTGGCATCAGCCATAAAGTAAACATAAGTAGGCATTATTTGCTTGGGTGTTTTTAAAGACTCAGCTTTCTCTGCAGGGTATGCTTTTGCTCGCATTTGCGTTCTAGTGGCGCCTGGATTAATACAATTGAAACGCAGCCCACTGTGTTTGTATTCATCTGCTAGTATTTGCATCATTCCTTCGGTGGCAAACTTAGAAATGCTGTAAGTTCCCCAGAAAGCTCTTCCCGTGCGACCAACTGATGAGGTAGTAAATATAACTGAGGCCCTATCATTTTGTTTCAACAAAGGCAGGAATGCTTGCAACAGCGTAAATTGACTATTTACGTTGATTTGCATGACCTCCTGATACTCTTTTGGCTTGATTTGCTCGAACGGGCATAGGTTCCCAAGAACACTTGCGTTAAGTAAAATGCCGTCTAGTTTTTTATATTGATCTTCTATTGTCGCGGCTAGGCCCTCATAATCTGATTGACTTGCGCCTGCTAAATCAAGCGGAACAATACTTGGTTGCTGCCCGCCTAGTGCAATTATTTCGTCGTAGGTTTTTTCTAATTTGGATACTGTTCTACCTAACAATATAACGACAGCCCCTGCAGTAGCATAAGTAATGGCTGCTTGTTTACCTATACCATCACCGGCTCCGGTGACTAAAATCGTTTTGTTTTCTAAAGAGTTTTGTTCTATTTGAAAATCTATATGGCTAGCAATATGTGACATAGCGTATTTGATCTTGGGAAAATTAAATGAATGTTACCTGAGATTAAGCAAGAGCAAAAGGTGAACAGGGGCCTCATAAGCAAATTTGTCTAATCTAGCTAAGAAAATATGACTTTTATTACATTACATTTACAAACACTTTGCAAAGTGACGATAAAGTCAATAATATAGGGGAATAACTAACTGGTCATACGAGTGAAAAACAATCAAAACCAGACAAATTTCGTATGAACTTAACACTTACAAAGCATATCTACACGAAGTAGGGAGATAGAATGAAAAAATTGTTGTTGAGCACAAGTATCGTGATGGCCTTAGGGCTTACAGGGTGCGGTGGCGGAGAGACTATAGAAGACCTTCAAGCTGAAGCGCAAGTACAAACCCCTGTTTCAAGAATTGTGTTTGATCCTGCAAATGGTGATTTGAATATTCCCAACGACTTGCTAATGTTACCGGGGGAAGGTGAGGTATTTGACTTCACGCTCAACATTCCGGTTGCAGACCCTAGTGATTTTTCTGACCCTCAAAATGCCTTAAATGTGTTAGATGGCTGGTCTACTAACTATCCAATGCAGATTAATATCGATACCCCACCAGGCGTAAGCATCGACGCATCAACACTTTCATCTGGCGTAAGACTTTTCGAAGCAATACTCGGCCTTGATCAAAGTGACGAGTTATGCTCGACAGTAACAACACCGAGCGCAGGTTGTAAGATGGGTGACGAGCTACAATTTGGTGTTGACTATGTATTGTCTCTATCAGGTGCTAATACAATCAATGTTGTACCTCTTAAGCCTTTGAAAGCAGCTCAAGGACACATGTTGGTGGTGACTTCAGATCTGAGAGATTCTTCAGGTAAATCAGTTCAAGGCTCTACTACTTGGGACTTAGTTCGTCAAGATATAAACACCTTTCCATTATCTTCTGCTTCGCAATTGCAGCTTCAGGGTTTGGTTAACTCTTATATTGACGCGCTAGAACAAGTCAACTTATCACGAGAGGAAATTGTTTCGGTACAAGCGTTTACGACACAATCTATTCCAAATGTACTATCGACAATTAAGCAGTTAAGTGTTGCTGAGTTTGGCGCACGCACAGCCGCTGGAGACCCAACCGCCGGTCAGGCTTTACCTGCCATCATTGTTAGTGGCCAAGCGCCAGTTCCTAACGCAATGGAAGCCCTTGGCTTGGTTAGCGAAACTGCAATTAATGCAGGCATTGCTGGCGCTGTAATGGCAAGTCCAGAGCTGCAAGCAATTCAAAACTTTGTTGATGCAACAGACTTTTCGGCGTTAACCACGTGTAATGGTCTATTACAAGCAGCAGGCAATAATTTTGTAGGATTTACCGGTCAATCAACAGGTGTACCACAAGTTGATGGCGGCTTGAATGCGCTTGCACAAGGTGTTAGCCAGTTAACATTACCTCAAGTAGGTGCTTTTTGTGCTGCTGACTTATACGCAGGTAACATTTCACTACCGTATTATTCTGGCGTTCCGCGCGAAGACAATCCACTTGCACCGGCCAATGAATTTTGGACCTCTGCTTGTGACTCAGGCATTGTGCTGGCGACAGCGCCGGCAGAAGTGCTTGCTGCTGCAGAGCCTGACCCCAATGCTGCTGCATGTTCAGCCGCGGGACTTGCTGATTTAAGAGTTGGTGGTCAAAAACTAGATGCCGCGCGTAATCTAACCAAATTTTCTCCTGTTCCTCAAATGACTGGACGTAATGCGGGCAAGGAAGATTTAGATGTTCAAATCACACTACCAAATCCAACGGTAGCGGCTGCATTAGGTAATCCGATCACTATGCCAGCAAATGGTTGGCCTGTAGTAATGTTAGTTCATGGCATCACTTCACAAAAAGAAGCAATGTTGTCAATTACAGGCAGTTTATCTTTGGCTGGATTTGCAACAGTTGCAATCGACTTACCTGTACATGGTAGTCGTGGATTTGATATTGACCCAACAAATCCTGGAGATGAAATCAATGCAACAACAGTTTCTGCAACTAGTTTCTTGAATTTAGCTAGCTTGCCAACGGCACGTGATAACTCAAGACAAGCTGTTGCGGATTTGTTAGGTACACGATTGGGCTTAAACGCGGTTATTGATGGTACTACCGGCATGCCAATGGCAAATATCAATGGTACTGATGTTTCAGTAATGGGCGTGTCTTTAGGAGCAATTACTGGTGGTATGTTTACGTCAGTGGCCAATACGCCGATTGAAGGACCGCTTGCACAACTATCCAGGTTGTTTGAAATTCAGGCGGCGTCTTTGGAATCACCTGGAGGCGGGTTAGCAACATTCTTATTAGAGTCACAAGCGTTTGGTACACTTATCAAAGGTTCACTGTTATTAGGAGCTTCGCCAGAGTTTGCTCAATTTGTTGCTTCACAGGGGGCGAATCCTGCTAATCTTTCTGAGCCAGAGTTGGTTGGTTTTGCAAGTGCATTTCTAGGTGCCTTGGATGCTGAACAAACTGCAGCGATCAATGCTATTTTTGCCCAGTTTGCATTTGCTGCACAAACAGTTACTGACTCCTCTGACCCTATTAATTTCTTTGACACCTTAGGTGAGAATACAAATGTACACATGTTAACAGTGGTTGGTGATGGTGGTGAAAATCTGCCTGACCAAGTCATTCCTGTATCAACTAGTCTACCTACTTCTGGGCAATTACCATTAGCTGCTTTGATGGAGTTGCCTACGGTGGCGTCAACAACTGCTAGTGCCGACCCCCAAAGTGGTATTGTGTTATACACGTCGGGTGCGCATGCAAGTAGTTTGAATCCAGTGCCAGACCCTGCGGTAACCTTAGAAATGCAGACGCAAATCGCCACTTACTTAGCAAGTGATGCTCGTGTTATTCAAGTAAATAACACAGCAGTTGTTCAAAACTAAGTTAATAAACCCACTAAAAACCCGCCTCTATGGCGGGTTTTTTATTTATTCTGAAAACAAGTCTTTTGGTTTTTGTTTTCGCCCTTATAATAGAATGTATTAGAAATATTGGAGTGTGGTTTTTTGGAATTTTTATTTGAATTTGGATTGTTTTTGGCAAAAGCGTTAACCATCGTCATTGCCTTTGCAGCAATTGTTATTATTATTTTGGGCGCTGCCTCGAAACAAAAGTCAGCAGGTGGTGAGTCAAGGTAGTCTGGAATTAGATTCTTTGTCTGAGTCTTATGATGACCTACAAAAAATGGGACGAGAAGCTTTACTATCCAAAGATGATTTGAAAAAGCTACAAAAAGAACAAAAGAAAAATAAAAAGAAGCCAAAGGCTGAAAAAGAAAAGTCACATAACTTATTTGTAATCGACTTCGATGGTTCGCCTATGGCAAAAGAGGTAGAGCGCTTACGCAAAGAAATAACAGCCATATTATGCATAGCAGAAAAGGGCGATGAAGTACTTGTAAAAGTTGAAAGTGGTGGAGGTGTAGTGCACGGCTATGGTCTAGCAGCTTCTCAACTTAAAAGAATTAAAGACAAAGGCCTAAACCTGACGGTAAGTATTGATAAAGTGGCTGCTAGTGGTGGGTATATGATGGCTTGCGTAGCAGATAAAGTCATTAGTGCTCCCTTTGCAATCGTTGGCTCAATAGGTGTTATCGCTCAGTTACCTAACTTTCATAAGCTGCTTAAAAAGAATGATATTGATTTTGAGATGCATACAGCTGGCGATTTTAAAAGAACGTTGACTGTTTTTGGTGAAAACAGTGATGAGGGACGTGAGAAGTTTAGATCAGAACTTGAAGAAGTACATGTAATGTTTAAATCGTTCGTATCAGAAAATAGACCAAACTTAGATATAGAAAAAGTGGCCACAGGCGAGTATTGGTATGGTACAAAAGCAAAAGAGCTACAATTAGTTGATGAGATTCAAACCTCTGATGACTTTCTTATGCAAGCCAATGAGACTTTCTCTATGTTCAGACTTCAATATGCAAGTAAAAAGACCCTAGCTCAAAAGTTGGGGTTCGCAGTGTCTGATGGTCTTGAATCTGGGGTCACGAAATTTATGTATAATGCAAAATGGTGGTCACACTAAAATTTTACATAAAAAAAGCGTCCCATTGGACGCTTTTTTTTATCTAACACAAACTACTCTGGGCGCTCTAGCACCTGGGTTAGCTTCTTGAATTTGTTTTGTGTAAAAATCCTTAACAGAAAATGAAGATTTACTTGCTTTTTTCTTGGCAGGTTTTTTAGCGGCCGTTTTTGGCTTCTCAGCCTTGGCTTTAGGTGCTTTGGGTTCAGCTTTTGCTTTTGGGGCTGCTTTTTTAGGTTCAGCCTTTGCTGCTTTAGGCGCAGCCTTACTTCCTGCTAATTCTACTGTCATTTCTGCTAATTGAGCCAGACGGACGTTTTTACCGCCGTCAACACTGTACCAACCGCCTTTTGCTTCAACAGTTGGAGCTTTTCCATTTGCTTTTGTGTAGGCCTTTGAAAAATCCTCTAACACAGTATCTTTGTCTAATTTACTCATTAATAAAATGCACCTGTATATGTTTAAATAATGTTATTATTGAATAGTTTATACATACTTTAGTGAAAAAGTCTAATTTCTTATTAAAAGGACAGTAAATTGTTACTTAGTGATTTAAAAAAGTATCTTGATGAATATCTAAATGTAAGCGCAATTAGCGACTATTGCCCAAATGGTCTGCAAGTTGAAGGTAAACAGCAAATCAAAAAAATAGTCACTGGCGTTACTGCAAGTCTTGCTTTAATTGAAAAGGCAATCGAGTATGAAGCCGATGCAATATTGGTCCATCATGGTTATTTTTGGAAAGGTGAACCTAATACAATCACAGGCATGAAACACAAGAGAATTAAATCGCTGCTATGTAATGATATCAGCTTGCTTGCATATCACCTCCCTTTAGATATTCATAACTGTGTTGGTAACAACGCTCAGCTTGGTCATGTGTTAGGCTTAAGAAATATCACAATTGTAAAAGATATCAAACCAGAAGGTATTGTGATGCTAGGAGACTTTGAGCGCTCGATGATGCACGAACAATGTAAAGCTTTGCTCGAAGACAGCTTGGGTCGAACCGTAGTGAGCGTCGGTAAAAAGTCTTCAATAAAAACGATTGCTTGGTGCACCGGAGGTGGTCAGGGGTTTATTGATCAAGTTGCAAAGCAAAACGAAAGTGGTGTTCAAATAGATGCGTTCATTAGTGGCGAAATTTCAGAACAAACTACCCATAGTGCCATTGAGCAAGACATCGATTTTTTTGCCGCAGGACACCATGCAACTGAACGATATGGCATAAAGGCTTTAGGAGAACATATCGGTAAATTGTACGAGGTAGATGTGCACTTCATAGATATTGATAATCCGGCATGATCACTGATAAAAGTAGTTTTGACGGTATTGCGAATAAGTTTGACGAGAACATATATGGCACCTCAAAAGGTCGTCTTAGGCATCAACTATTACTTTATGTATTGAAGCGTTTTTTGGATGGCGCAAGTCTTAAGGTATTGGATGCAGGTGGCGGTACTGGCATGATGAGCAGGGAGTTTGCTAAACGTGGACATCATGTAACCTTATGTGATATTTCCAGTGATGTATTATCTATCGCCCGAGATAGATTGTCCGATTATACTAATGTCACCATTGTGCAATCATCCATCGACGAGCTGCACGAAAATAACTACGATCTTATTTTATGTCATTCAGTGCTTGAGTGGATGCCAGAACCTATTCATGCAATTGATAAAATGATGAGCTGCTTAAACCCAGCAGGACACTTGTCTTTGTCGTTTTTTAATCGATATGCAAAATTATTTAATAACATGGTGTATGGTAATTTTGATTATGTAGAGCAGGGTATGCCGTCAAAAAATACAGTGCGATTAAATCCACATAATGCGCAAGAGCCAAAGACGATCATAAAATACATGTCCCAGCGCGGTGATTGTGACATTGTTTCTACTAGGGGACTTAGATGCATACACGATTATATGAATGATCCTCAAAAACAACGTGACTTGTACACACAACTTGTCGAGATGGAAATTAAATATGGAAGTCAAGAACCCTACAAATGGCTGGGTAAATACTTCCACATGTTAATAAAGGCACGTATTTAAACCGCCAGTGCTTTTTTTATGTCGTCTTCAATTGCACTTGGTTTGGTTGCTGTCGCGTAACGTTTAACATCCGTACCATCTTTATTGACTAAGAATTTAGTAAAATTCCACTTTATCCGCTTACTGCCTAGCAAGTAAGGTGCTTTATGTTTTAAAAAGGTGTAAATAGGGTGAGTGTTGTCACCATTGACTTCGATCTTTTGAGAAAGAGGAAAACTCACGCCAAAATTTAATTGGCAAAACTCTTCAATTTGAACGTCATCACCTATAGTTCTTAGCCTCCAAATTGATCGCAAGGGAAGCCAATAATCACTAAACCTTGATCCTTATATTTTTGGTATAAAGCTTCAAGACCTTCATACTGCGGTGTGAAACCACATTTGCTGGCGGTATTTACAATTAAAAGTACACTCCCTTTGTACTCGTCAAAGCCGATGTTTTGTCCTTTGTTATTGGTAAAGCCTAGGCTAAATATTGTATTGCTCATAAATGCTCTTAACGTGTTATCAAGCATTAAATTGTGACGGTTTATCCTTGATTTTGCAAGGTTATGACAAGGCAGGCATTCAAAACGCTAAAGCTTGGTTATTTTATGCCTAGCTTGATTGCAATTGAGGCCAAGCGAGATTGATTCTTTTGTGATAATGCGAGCTCTTTTAACTCGATATACAAGTACTCAGCGCTAATTGACTGATATTGATCCTGTCCTATTTCTGCCATGCATTGCAGCAAGTTTAACGAAAAGGCTGGAACGCCGGGAAAGGTTTTATATGCTTTGTAAAAACACACTAATGCGTCAGCGTACTCCTTCGCTGTGTATAGCTTCATGCCTTTGTCGTTATTTTGTAAAGCGCGTTCTTTTTCTAGCTTGTGCTTTTTCTCTATTTCGTAAATAAGTTCATTGGAAATTATCTGATCAATATGATTGCCATTTTCAAGCAACAAGTTATCGCACTCTAACATTAACTCTTTTGCTTTTTCTTCTTGCCCAACTCCAAACCATATTTTGATACCATCAATTAATGTTGTCATCGGTGCATTGCTTAGTGCGCCTGCATGCTGTGTTTGCAAGATTGTACTTTCGGCTTTTGCGGTATTGCCATCAAGTAAATAACTCATTGCTAGCATGTAGTCTTTTTGCAAACTACTTTGTTTGTCATTTGTGTTTCGTGTAGCTTTTCCGATTAATTTTCGGGCTTCAAGTAAGTTATCAGTACCTTCAACATCCTCTGTATTATCGGCCTGTGAATCCTCTTCAAGATTCGATTCAGCAATGTTGATATGGAACCTTGCTAATTCAAGTGCATAATCGCTCATCCTATCTTTTATAGTAAGGTTGCTTTGCACTTTCTTTTCTAACAAATCTTGGGCCTTATCAGCTTTCCCTTGTAGCTTATATGACATGACTTTTAATCGAGTTGCTTGGACAGTTAAATCGCTTGTTGAGATATTATCAAGCATTACTTCAGCTTCGTAATAGTTGTGACTACCAATTGCCACACTTGCTAGCCATTCGTATGCTTTATCTTTTGTAAGGCTCTGGGCGATGAGATCATTGAGTAGTTTTTGACATTTTTCCCATCGGCCGATAAAAAATTCCGCTTTGATCAATCCCCAATGTGCCCATAGTACACCCGCTGAGTTATTGAGGACTGACGAATATAGGCTAATGGCTTCGGTATATTGTTTTTCAGCTAATAATAATCGACCCTTAAGTTTAATGTGATCATTTTTAAATCGTTTATCAACCCCGTTATCAATCATTTTACTAATGATGTTAAGTGCTTGGTGATTATCTTTTTGGCCCATGTACTGTAAAACTGAAATTATCTGCTTTCTAAATTTGCAATAATGTTCAATATTTATACGAAGGCTTTTCATCGTATATGGTTTGATTAAAATTGCATCAGGGTGTAAGTCAAGAATTTGACCAATGGTTTGTGTCAGGCTATCAGAGGTGATAAACATAAGACCTGTCGAGGCTTTTAACAAACCTTGTTCTTGAAACTGAATGATCCATTCAACACCGTTTTTGCTTTGACCAAGATTAAAATCCATTAGTAGCAAATCAAAATCCTGCAATCGAAGTGCGTTTTTAAGCTCTAAACCATTGCTATAACTAGCGATTTCGAAATTCTCAATTGACAATAAATGGCCCCGCAAATTTGTTCTTGCGGTTGCGTTATCCTCAACAATTGCTATGCGAGTAGCCTTGTTTGTATGAATTGTAGGGAAAGCGGTCATTGCCTGCCTTAATCTATATTTTATTCTGCGCGCTAATGAGTATATTTATCCCATCGAGTCGCACTAAACTTTAATTTATATTGAATATTTTACGTTTACAGCAATGAACGTACCAAAAATTTTGATAATCAATAAATAAACGAAAGCAAATATTGTTAACTAAGCGCTAGAGTTAATAACAGTTGATTTACAAACTCTCTGATAAGATTTATAGTTGACGTTAACGTAAAGGTAAATCAACTTTAATCTAAGCGAGTGCAATGATGACCCAAAATTCTATTAATACAGTGGCCCAACTAATCAATGGTGAGTTTCAAATATCTAGCTCTGATGCATTTATTAGTGTAACTAATCCTGCCAACAACCAGCAGATTTCTAAATTACCAATCTCTACCACTCAAGAACTAGAAAGTGCGATCGCTAGTGCCAAAGCTGCGTTTGAAACCTATGGCGTAAAGTGCCAGTCTCTCAAAGAGCACGCGTAATGTTGAACTATCAGCACTTGCTAAAAACGCATCATGATGAAATCGCGACAATACTTGCAAAAGAAACAGGTAAAACCTTTGATGATGCAAAGGGCGATGTTTGGAGAGGTATTGAAGTGGTTGAGCAAGCGGCTAATGTTGCTTCTCTTATGATGGGTGAGACGGTTGAGAACGTTGCCACTAACATTGATACTTATTCTATGATTCAACCGCTTGGGGTTTGCTTGGGTATAACGCCGTTTAACTTTCCTGCAATGATTCCGCTATGGATGTTTCCAATGGCAATTGCTTGTGGCAATACATTCGTGTTAAAGCCATCTGAACAAGACCCTAATACACCAATGCGTTTAGCTGAACTATTTATTGAAGCAGGCGCACCTAAAGGCGTTTTGAACGTGGTGCATGGCGGTAAAGACGAAGTTAATTACCTGTTAGAACATGATGACATAAAAGCCGTGTCTTTTGTTGGCAGCGTGCCGGTTGGCCAACACATTTACCGCACAGCAACACATAATATGAAACGAGCTCAGTGCTTTGCTGGTGCTAAAAATCACTCAGTTATTATGCCTGACGCTAATAAAGAACAAGTGCTTAATAATCTTGTGGGTGCAAGCGTCGGTGCAGCAGGTCAGCGTTGTATGGCAATATCTGTAGCAGTATTTGTGGGGGAAGCAGGAGAGTGGGTTGAAGAACTTGCTGGGAAAATTGCAGCAGTAAAACCTTAGCTTGTGGGATGACCAAGACGCTGGTTTTGGACCACTTATATCACCGCAAGCAAAAGCTCGTGTTTTATCACTAATCGAGCAAGGCAAGAAAGAAGGTGCGACATGCCTAGTAGATGGCAGTGACTATACAGTGGCCGGAAGTGAGTCAGGGAATTGGGTAGGACCAACCGTATTTAACAATGTGACCGCTGATATGGCTATCTATAAGGAAGAAATCTTTGGTCCTGTCCTGTGTTGCATGCGTGTCGACACCTTGGCTGAAGCAATTGAATTAGTCAATGCTAACCCATTTGGTAATGGGACATCTATTTTCACCGCAAGTGGTGCAGCAGCAAGAACATATCAAAGTAATGTTGAAGTTGGTCAAGTTGGGATAAACGTACCAATTCCTGTTCCATTACCATTTTTCTCATTCACAGGTTGGAAAAATTCTTTTTATGGTGATTTGCATGCTTATGGTAAACAAGCTATTCGTTTTTATTCGGAAACAAAAACAATTACTGCAAGATGGTTTGACGATGAAGCTGTTACCGGTCCAAATATGACTATTGAATTAAGATAATAAAAGCATAAACCATAAGCGTTCACGAGTAACAAACCAATTTAGTAGAGTGATAATATGAATTTTGAACTAAACGAAGATCAACAAGCATTTACTGATTTAGCAAGGCAGTTTGCACAACAAGAGCTCGCTCCACATGCTGCAAAATGGGATCAAGAACACATATTTCCAAGTCAAACGATTGCAAAAGCAGGCGAACTCGGTTTTTGTGGTTTGTACACGCCTGAAGAGGAAGGTGGGCTTGGTCTTTCTCGATTGGATTCTTCAATCATTTTTGAACAATTATCGATGGGTTGTACAACAACTACTGCCATGCTGACGATTCACAATATGGCTTCATGGATGATTGCCACTTGGGGTACATCATCAGCAAAAGATCGCTACATGACTGATTTAATGAGTGGTCAAAGTATTGCTAGTTATTGCTTAACTGAGCCAGGTAATGGTTCGGATGCGGGAAGTCTGAAAACGTCTGCAAGACAAGATGGTGATGATTTTGTATTAAACGGATCAAAGGTCTTTATTTCTGGAGCAGGTTCAACTCAAGTATTGGTAGTGATGGCGCGAACTGGTGAGCAGGGCCCAAATGGTATATCAGCCTTTGTCGTGCCCGCAGATGCTCAAGGTATCATTTACGGTAAAGCCGAAGAAAAAATGGGCTGGAATGCTCAACCAACCCGAATGGTGACCTTTGATAATGTGAAGGTGCCGAAGGATCACCTATTAGGGGAACTTGGGCAAGGTTTTAAATTCGCAATGCAAGGCTTAGATGGTGGCCGCATTAACATTGCAACATGTTCAATTGGAACCGCACAGCAAGCTTTAAATACGGCAAACGCTTATATGCAAGAGCGTGCACAATTTGGAAAGCCACTTGCGAGTTTTCAGGCACTGCAATTTAAATTAGCTGATATGGCAACGGAGCTT
The DNA here is from genome assembly GCF_055693685.1 of Glaciecola sp. HA4-3. Lineage (NCBI taxonomy): Bacteria > Pseudomonadati > Pseudomonadota > Gammaproteobacteria > Alteromonadales > Alteromonadaceae > Glaciecola > Glaciecola sp. HA4-3. The sequence goes on along the minus strand of NZ_CM146340.1, from coordinate 1,751,240 downwards.
GTTGCAGCTAGGCATCTTGTAAGACTCGCCGCAAGTAAGGTCGATAACAAGCATCCCGACCGCACTACCTATTGCGCAATGGCTAAGCGCTTTGCCACTGATGTAGGCTTTCAAGTCTGTAACGAGGCATTACAAATCCATGGTGGTTATGGATATATTAAAGAGTATCCACTAGAGCGACATGTTAGGGATGTTCGTGTTCATCAAATCCTAGAAGGCACTAACGAGATAATGCGCGTTATTATCGCTCGACGTCTTTTATCGGATATGACTGAGGTTTTATAATGTCTGAACAAAAGGTTATCACAGGCCTGATTGAGCATATATCGGGTAAGTCTATTGGCCATATTAGTCTTAACAAACCTAAAGCACTCAATGCTTTAGATTTAGATATGGTGAAAATCATTCAACGACAACTTAATGATTGGCGCAATGACGATAGCATTCTGGCTGTATTTATGGATGCATCAGGTGATAAAGCGTTTTGCGCAGGTGGTGATATTGTGTCAATGTACAAAGCGATGGAAAGTGAAAAAGAGCAAACACTTCCTCCTTTTTTGGCAGAATTTTTTGAGCAAGAATATCGATTAGACTACGCTATCCACGTTTATCCAAAACCAATTGTATGTTGGGGCCATGGTATTATTATGGGCGGAGGCTTGGGCGTGTTTGCTGGCGCTAGCACAAAAGTGGTAACACAAACTGCCCGTGTAGCGATGCCAGAAATCACTATTGGCTTGTTCCCTGATGTTGGTGCAAGTTATTTTTTAAATCAAATGCCACCGGGCGTTGGAAAATTTTTAGGCTTAAGTGCAGCAAGCATTAATGCGCAGGATTGTATCGATATTGGTTTGGCAGATGTAAAAATCGATCATGAGAAAAAAACATCTTATATTGCTATGTTAGCTGCTTTACCCGAAATAAATCATCAAATAATCAAACAAACAAGCCAGACATTTGCGACTAAAAATTTACAAATAAGTTCGGAACAACAGGGCAATCTTGCTGTGCTAAGCGATGATATTGCAAGCTTGGATTCCTTAGAGTCACTTGAGCAAATTAGTGCTTGGTTTGAAAGCTTATTAGCTAAGTACAGTGAGAATAAAATAGTAGTCAAAGCTTGTTCTGCATTTAAACATGGTAGTCCAATTACCGCCAATTTAGTAATGACACAGTTACGCAGCGCAAAGTCAAAAAGTTTGTCACAATGCTTTGCTATGGAATTAAGTATGGCATATCAGTGCAGTGTATTGGGTGAGTTTCAAGAGGGTGTAAGAGCGCTTTTGATTGACAAAGATAATTCGCCAAAGTGGATGTTTGATAACGTTCATAATGTGCCACAGGACATTATAGATAAACATTTTACGCGTTTGGATAATAGTCATAATCCCTTGCAAGATCTAGTCGAAGAATTTGGAGAACATCATGTATAACATTGCATTTTTTGGTTTAGGAAATATGGGCGCGGGTATGGCTGCTAATTTGCTTAAAGCTGGCAATAAAGTTTGTGTGTTTGACTTGCTACCCGATAATGTAAATGCCTTGGTCCAACAAGGAGCAAGATCAGCCTCTAACGCTACAGCAGCGGTAAAAGATGCCCAAATCGTTATCACTATGCTACCCGCAGGAAAGCATGTCGAGAGTCTTTATCAGGAAATACTCCCTAGTGTTGCTAGTAACACTTTGTTGATTGATTGCAGCACTATTGAATCAAGTAAAGCCAAAGAATTAAGTGCACAAGCTAATCAGTATGGTCACCGTTTTATCGATGCGCCAGTTTCTGGCGGTGTGGCAGGGGCGAGTGCAGGTACACTTACGTTTATTATCGGTGGAGATTCAGAAGATGTTCAAGAGGCATCAGTTGTACTTAAGCAAATGGGACAACACTGTTTTCATGCTGGCGATGTAGGCGCAGGGCAAGTCGCTAAAATTTGTAATAACATGTTATTGGCCGTATTAATGGCAGGTACGTCAGAGGCATTAAAAATGGCGATAGATAATGGTCTAGATCCAAAGACTATGTCACAAATAATGCAACAAAGCTCAGGTAATAACTGGACCCTAGAAAAATATAACCCAGTACCCGGCGTTATGGAGGGCGTGCCTTCTTCCAATAATTATTCAGGTGGTTTTATGGTGGATTTAATGAATAAAGATTTGGGGCTTGCAATGGATACCGCCGCCAACACTCGCTCTGTTACCCCAATGGGGGCTTTGGCGAAATCGCTTTATCAATTACATGGCTTAAACGGTAATGGCGCAAAAGACTTTTCTTCAATATTTGAGTCTTATTTAAGCAAAGAATAAACGCAAGTTTTTAGGTACACTATCGGTTCACTTGTATTTAGGAACGTCACTTAGATGTCGCGAGATAAAAAAAAGAACTTAACCCTCAAAGACGTAGCAAAACAACTTGGTACATCAACTGCGACAATTTCTAATGCGTTTAATCGACCCGATCAACTATCAAGTCACAAACGCGACACAATTTTAAAAGCCTGTTTAGACCTTGGTTATGATGGGCCCAATAAAGCTGCACAAATCCTACGCAAGGGGACGTCCGGTATTATTGCCTTAATTTTGGCCGATAGCATTGAATATGTCGTGACAGACCCTGTGGCAAGTAGTTTTATTCAAGGTGTGGCAAATGTGCTTAAGCCTCAAAAGAAACAGCTTCTGCTTTATTCAGGTGATTCAGATTCTATTAGAGATATCGTCGATTTTGTTGATGGTTTTATATGTTATGGTGCGCCAAGTAACCACAAATTAATTGACCAAATTTCATCTCAAGCTAAGCCAGTGGTGACGGTCGACTTTAATTTGAGCGATTATCCTTCGGTTAATATCGACAATATGCAAGCTGCATATCAAATCGCAAAACTTGCGGTAACTGCCCACGATAGAGTTGCCATAATTGGACTGCGTTTAATTGATGCCTCTGAAGTATGCAAAGTATATTCGCCAGTATCTTTAAACGAACAACAAAGCATCACGCATAGAAGACTTGAGGGATATAATAAAGCACTCAAAGAAGCTGGCCTGCCCATGAACGGAGATTTGTTATGGCACGCGCCTGAAAACAAACACAAATATGCTAAAAAAGCCGCGGTCGATATCTTATCTTCAGATATTAAGCCTAATGTCATATTGTGTATGAGTGATTTAATAGCGATTGAAGTACTTCACTATGCTCAATCATTAGGTATGTCAGTACCTAATGATTTAAAAATTACTGGCTTTGACGGCATAGAGGAAGTGGACAGAGTCACTCCTTGTTTATCTACTATTTGCCAATCTAGTGTAGAAAAGGGAAAGCAGGCTGCTGACTTGCTTCTAGCTGGAAGTAACAACAGTGTGGTGTTACCGTTTGAAATTAAACTAGGCGGCACTGTTTGATAGCGCGCCCAGAGTCTATTGGCTAAAATCTTGTAAGTGTTTAATTGAACGGCTTAGTAAGTTTGTATCAATATCCATCAATATTTTTGCATTATTACTTACGTCTATTACTTCATGGCTTCCGTCTTTTGCAACAACTGTAAGTAAGGGATACTTAAATACAACTATATTGTTTGCTTGTGTGGTGACAAGCCAATCACGCTTGCCCACTTGTAGTGCTTGTCCAGTGGAGTAACGCTTAACATCAGCATTGCAGGCAAATTCGTGCAAGATGGTTGGTGCAATATCTTCGTTTGTTGACACATTAATATTGCTGACTACATTCATATGTAGCTTGGGATGTTCATCTTGTTCAAATTGATTAATGAGCATGACCTTTGCCGAACTTGCGAGTGTTTGTGTGTCTAAAAGGGCAAATTCTTGCTCACTTAAACTAGCCATAAACAAGCCAGTTGATGCATTGCTAGCTTGATCAATAAATACTTCAAAAAGACTCGAAATCGCTAGTTCGTCTTCTTGTGTTGGTTGATGAATATAAGTAACTGTATCGACATCAAATGCTGCTAAGAGCTCTTTTAATACTGATGGTGAATTAGTCATATTGACTAGATTACTTGGGATGCCATATTCAAGTTGACGCAATAATTGTTCCGGGTCGTTGTGTAAATTTAAATGATACTGATTAGCGTATAGCCCGGCAAAGGAAGCTTGTTTGCTGGTACCATTATTAACTAGAACAATCACTTTTTTGGCAGCATCAACGCTACAATAAACCGCTTGGGGAGGATAGTTAAAGCGATTGGTATCACTATTGTATTGAAGCTCTTCTCGTTGCTGGCGACTTTCAAGATCTAGTAAGCCGTATCTTGCCATTAGTGTCTTTGCGGTTGCAGGATAGGATAAAGGAAACATATTGTCTTGCTTGAGTACTGGCGTGTAAAGCCGAGCATCTGCCCAAACGTGAATCGCATGACTACTAATAAAGCACACAACAAAGCTAACAATTATATAAGGGCCAACACTTAATTTTTCTAAGCGCTCAAGTCGTTTAAAAATCGCGTTTGCGATGATTAATTGAAACATTAACCAAATCACAAACAATAAGCTTAGGTAAAACCATTGTAACCATGTAAAGGCGCCCATTTGGCCTTTGGCTTCACTGCGTAGCAACTCTGCTGAACTAAACGTTAAATGAAAGCCCGTGTTATTATATAAAAGCGCGTCAAACGCCAACAAGGCTAAACCAATTGCTGCGATAATTGAGCTGGTTGCGCGTAAGGCTTTAATATTAGTAAGTTTGTAACACAATGGTAAAACAAGTATTACAAACCCAATAAAGGTAATAAAACTAGTATGACCAACCCAAGTAGTCAGCAAATAGACAAAGCTAATTGGAGTATCAGCTATCGGTGTCGAAAACAAATATACAGATGAAATAACAATCGCCATGAAAATATTTGCAAGGGCAAACCAATGGCCCCATGCAACTTGTTTTGTGATTTGTTGACGACGAGGTGATTCCGAATAAATCATGTCACTATTTTACCGTGCTTTTCTTTAGTGCTGCGCAAAACTGGTCAACCATTTGTTCGCGTTGCGTGCTATCAATCTGATTGTTGAATATGTTTCCAATGACGTTACCTAACACCATTATCGATAAATCTCGACTAGCTTTATTGCGCTCAAGTACCATGAAAACGTCCTGCATAAGCGCTTCAAATTCATCATTGCTGTAGCGTGATTGTATAGGCATCAATTTGTCCTGTGATTTTTGCAACAAAACTAGTTACAATTACTCAAATCATTTTATATGCAGTATAAAGCCTAGGGCGTTTTTTACCAATGTTTGTAATAAAATGAATTGTTTAGGCCATTTATCGAGCAATAATGCTTCTTTTTTTACCCAATATTTTTAACAAAGGCTATCACACCATATATGAGTGCTAACGTAAAACAGTTTGTCGTACATCAAATAAGTCTATCGAATGAGGGCAAATTAGTATTTGTACCTAAAGAAGGTGTATTTGAACTATCTAAGCCTATTGAAGATCTAGCAAGTCAACTTCACGCTAGTTTCAATGCGAAGCCAAGTAAAGGGGTGGGAGAATTCAGTGAAGCTGCCGACCCAGAGTTTAAAGATCTACTTAACAGTGTTGATTTAAATAGTGATGAGTTTTATGCCTTTAGTGTTAGCGCAGCACAGAAACTACTCACTAGTATCGAAAGCGAAGAAATGCTTGAAACAGGCTACGTTGTCTTTAATCTTTATGAGTACTTGGCAACTGACTATTTGATGATAGCGATGTTAGATTCAAAAGAGCTAGTGACAGTAGATAACCAACTAGAGCTGTCTCAAAGAGAGTTTCTTGAGCCAAATAAGATGCAAATCGCAATCAGAATTGATTTGACGCAAATGGAAGTGAGTCCGCAGGACGCAAGGTACATAAGTTTTATCAAAGGTCGGATGGGCAGAAAGATATCTGATTTCTTTATGAACTTTGTCGGATGTGAAGAAAAAGTCGATATAAAAGCGCAAAACAAACAGTTTGTGCACCATTTAGACGCTTATTTATCAAGCCAAACTCTTGATGCGAGCGAAAAGCATCAGCATAGAGAATCAGTTGCTTCTTACTTTAAAGATAAAGCCAGCGCAGGCGAAGATGTCAGAGTCAAAGAGGTCGCTGAAATTTTACCTAAAATGCCTGAGACTGATTATAGTTTTGCAGCCTATAGCGCTGACCAAGACATCCCACTAGAACCAAGGTTTCAAGCCGATAAGGCGATGGTAAATGTGATGAATAAATATAGTGGATCAGGAGCTGGAATTAGTCTTAGTTTTGAGCGAAAGCTTCTAGGCCAAAGGGTGCACTATGATATTCATACAGATACGCTGACAATTGTAGGCTTACCGCCTAATTTAAAAGACCAACTTAGCAAAGGTAACAAAGGCGAACACGACGAATGAAGTTATTTGTAAATGATCTTACCGTAATGGACTTTTCATATCTATGCGATGAAAGAGGCATGGTGGGAGAAAGTTGGATCGTCGATGTAATATTAGATGGTGGTTTAAACGACGAAAGCATGGTGCAGGATTTTGGTATTGTTAAAAAGCAACTAAAACATTTAATAGACGAGTACATAGACCATAAACTAGTGGTACCGGCGGATAGTAAGCATAGTAGAATACATGCAGCTACTGCTGATGGTCGTGTGCAAGTAGACTTTACCTTTCTACAAAACGCTTCAACTCATGCTAAGTCTATTCAATTGAACTGTCCCCCAGAAGCATATGCCTTTGTTTACAGTGACACTATTACAAAAGATAGCGTTAATGCCTATGTCAAAGATGTCATAGCAACACACTTGCCTGAAAATGTTCACGATGTTGAGATTGTGCTCAGAGAAGAAATCATTAATTCCCCTTTTTATCATTATACCCACGGTTTGAAGAAGCATGATGGTAACTGCCAACGCATTGCGCATGGACATCGTAGTAAAATTATTATTTTGGAAGATGGACAAGAGTCGACGCACTGGGAGTCTTATTGGGCCAAAAGGTGGCAAGATATTTATATTGGCAGTGAAGATGATATTGTAGCTGCACAAAATTTAAGTTTTAGCTTAATTGATGCAGCAAATGCACTTTGTTTTCAGTACGAATCGTCGCAAGGCTGCTTTGAAATGGCAATTGATAGGTCAGTTTGTGAGGTAATTGCCTATGACTCGACGGTAGAATGCCTAGCACAATATGTACTAGAGCAAACCAGTGAACAATCTAACAATAAGCTAACGGTCAGAGCGTTTGAGGGCGTAGGAAAAGGCGCAATTATTTCAAATTAATTAATTTAAAATAGCTGGGCCTTACACTTCTACCCCAATCCAATTATTGAAACGTTCATCGCTGTGTATTGATAGTGACACCGTATCGCAAATGGCAGGATGCACTTCAAAGAAAGACTGTATTAACCTGCCATCTCTAATCAGATGTAAATCAAGTTTATCTCCCACTTTTTTTGTGTTTAAAAGACGCATAAATGTTTTATCGTCACAGGCTAATTTATCTAGGGCAATAATAGTGTCGCCAACTTGCATACCAGCCCGTGAAGCTGCTCTTGCACTTTGAACAGAGACAACCTTTAGTTGTTTATCGACCATGTTAAATTGTGCACCTATATCAAAGGCACTGTATGTTTTTACATTTCCGCCTTTATCTTGCATGGAGTCTGTGGGCCTCATATTCATATTAAGGCCAATGCTTTCCAGTAAACTAGGTAAGGGTAAATCCATGGGTGAGTTAACAGCGATATGCAAAAAACCAGACACATCAATTTGTAAATAACGCTGACACAGCATATTTATCACATCATCAGGGGTGCCTATGTTTTGACTGCCGTAGTGATCCCAAAGTAATCTCATTACGTCATTTAAATTCGCGTTATTTTGTGTCTGTTGACGAATCGTAATATCTAGACAAAGCGCTACTATGGCGCCCTTATTATAATAACTAACGATATGATTGATTGAGCCTGCATCTTGCTTATAGAATTTATTACAGGCTTCAAAACTGGAGGTGGCGACACTTTGCTTATGTCTGCTTAGGTTTCGCAGTAAGCGCGTAAGCGATTCTGATAATATTTGTAAATACGATTGTTTGTCGATAATGCCGCTTCTAAGTAGACTTAAGTCATCATATAAAGACGTAAACCCTTCATAGATCCAAAGTTGTGGCGTATATACCTCTTGACTTAAATCCGGCTTCACAAAACAAGCTGGTTTGGTTCGTTTTACATGCCATGTATGAAAAAGCTCATGGCTGCAAAGAGATAAAAATTGTTGATATCCTTTATTGTTTTTAGCATTCACACAGAGGGTGTTTTTTGATGATACTTGTTTTAAAGGCAAGTCAAATCTGTTGAATTGCAAAACGGTGCTAGCATTATGTTCAAGTCCACCAAAACCGTTGTCGCAGACTAAGGTCATAAACCAATATTCTGGACACATAAATTCACCAAATAAAGCAATATGATGGGCAATAATTTTTCGCAAGTCAATCTCTAAAAGGTCAAAATCGATAGCAAGATGACCAGTAAATATCAAATGAAATATATGTCCATCCATAGCAAAGCTATGTTTATCGAAATGACCCAATATGAATGGGTGTTCGATAAGTTCATAATAATCGTGGCTTTGATAATGCTTTGTTGTTTTGTTAAAAGGCATTGCAGTCGCAATTTGCGACTGCGCCCCTAAAATTGAATGATCTATTGTCACGGTATGAATAATATCTTGATATGATTCAACGTAAATAAAGATACTTGTTCCATTAAAGAAAACGTATTCATCATTAATAAATGCGCTGCGCACTGACAAATCATTGGCATATATTTGATAAGTGAATACAAGTTCAAGCTCGTCAAGATTTTGCGTACTATCAATACTTACATCCCACGTTTGTTTATCAATTTGTTTGATACTCACATTGGGTGTGACACACACCAAATTATGTAAGTTTCGGCTGAAATCCCTGATCATATAGCTACCTGGTATCCATGCGGGTAGGCATAATCGATATTTGTTTTGGGTAGGAAGCGTCACCTTCATTGTGACATCGAGCAAATGCTCGCTTAAGCTTGCGACGCAAACTGAATAGTTAACACAGTAGTTTGACATAGAATAAAGATAAAAATGAAAGGCTTAGTTGACATTTAATATAGCATGATGTCAAAGCTAATACAGTTGGCACGCAATCTTTGTTGAGTAAATTTACATGAGCTTGTAAACTTTGCGTTAAGTAAACGAACGTGCATACAAAAATAACAAAGGATAAAGCAGTGAGAGAACGTGAAATAGAAAGACTGATTAATCATTATGGTCAAAGCCATCAAAACAAGCTTAATATTTTAATTCATGCAATTGCGGTGCCTAGCATTTACTTTGTAACGATCGGATTAATATGGTCGATACCCGTGCCAGATTTTATTGCAAAATTTGATGTGACTCATGGGCGCATATTCTTGCTATTCCTACTTTAATGTATTATTTCAAGCTTTCAGGCCCAATCGGAGCGGCGATGACTTTACTGACTATTGCGGTTTTTGCAGGTATTCATTTTTTGACTGTACTTGAAATATCAGTGCTACTTTTTTCAATTATTCTGTTTGTCGTCATGTGGGTTCTACAATTTGTAGGTCATAAAATTGAAGGTAAAAAGCCATCATTTTTTGAAGATTTACGCTATTTATTGGTAGGCCCTGCTTGGTGGTGGGTTCATTGGTTAAAACGAATGAATATACAATACTAATTATTGACTAAGGGGCCGTTTAATGGCCCTTTTTTATTGGCTTTATCTTTATGTGTTACCCCAATGGCGTTAAGGTATCCAGCATTTTCATAGAATAGGGGTTTAATCGTTTATCATCAAGCTCAATTTCTTCTAGTTTTATCATACAAGGTAATGCCGCTTTAACCCCCACCATAACACCTTTATTACCTTCAATTAGCGCTCTTATGGCATAGTTACCTAGTTTTGTTGCTAAGAGCCTATCTTGCCACACCGGTGAGCCTCCGCGTTGAACATGGCCAAGTGTAAGTACCCTAACATCTATACCTGTTTCACTTTGTAAAGAATCTTGCAATACATGTATTCCGCCTGGCCATAAGTTTTCGGTCATGACAATAATATGGCTTGTGTTGGCTTTGTGCTTTCTTCTTTCATCGAGTTTATCTAAAATTTTAACGAGCTCCTCGGCGGCACTGGTAAATGTTTCAGGCAGCAATACATGGTCAGCGCCACTAGATATGGCTGAGTTTAGCGCAATAAAACCAGCTTCTCGACCCATCACATCTACAATAAAAATACGTTCGAATGCTTCCGCGGTATCACGAATTTTGTCTAATGATTCAACAGCAGTTTGAATAGCAGTATGATAACCAATAGTATAGTCCGTTCCTGCAATATCGTTATCGATAGTACCTGGAATCCCAATCACTGGTTTGTTCCATATTTTTTGTAGTGCAAGTGCGCCTTTTAGTGAGCCGTTTCCGCCAATCACCACTAATGCATGCACATCTAGAGAATCCAAGTTGTCCCGTGCAATAGATTGTTGCTCGACTTCATGAAATTTCATACACCTAGCACTATGTAAAATCGTACCGCCACGTTGAATTAAATTATGGACAATATCCGTATTTAATTGAATGTAGTCTTTGTTGAGTACGCCAATAAAACCAGAACGAAAGCCTAGTACTTCAATCTGCTGTGATTGAGCGCTAATACATAAGGCTCGAATACACGCATTCATGCCGGCTGCATCTCCACCAGAGGTAATAACACCAATTTTCTTTATGGACATTTGAAACCTTTATGCTCGTTGTTGTCGTATGTATATTATATCGTTTTATAAGGAAAACAATTGCATGAAAAAAATTATAATTGTGCTTGCTGTGCTTTTGTTAACAGGGTGCTCAACTCGTTTTGCTTATAATAATGCAAATTGGCTTGTTTACTGGTATTTAGATGATTATGTAGAGCTTAATGACGAGCAAGAAGAATTGTTCGACGAGATGCTAACTAGATGGTTGGCATGGCACAAAGCCGAAGAATTACCTAAATATGAGCTACAGTTAAATGAAATTATCAGTGAAATTGAAGCAAAGCAAATGGATGAAGCTCGAATTGACTACCATCGAGAAAAAGCCAGAGGGCATTATGAAAGGGTAAGGGCACATGTTGCCAACGATATCGTCAAGCTGGCAAAAACCTTGTCCGATGAGCAATATGATTATTTTTTTGCGGCCCTAGCGAAAGAAAATGAGAAAGATAAAGAAGAAATGGCAGAGCGTGCCGAACAAACTACTCAAAAACGCCTTAAAAATTGGATAAAAAGAAATGAAAAGAATATACGGCGTTGGATGGGACGTTTGAGTAATGATCAAAAAGTCTTCATTAGTGGGTTTAATGAGCGATTCAGATCAACACGCACATATTGGATTGAGTACAAAGAAAATTATCAAGCAGCACTTAAAGACGTTGCGTATCGCGAAGTAAAAGATGCACAATTTGAACAAGAGATGCTGGCGTTAATTGTTAACCCTGAAGCCTATAGAAGTGATGCATTTTTAGCCGCATCTGATGAAAATGTTCAGGCTAGCACTGACTATATGTTGGGCTTACTGTCCATGGCCAGTGATAAACAGCTTGATAAATTAAAAGGTGAAATTAGTGAATTACGTGATGATGTGGTGAGTTTACAACAATAAAAATGCGAGTTGAGCAAAGCTTACTCAACTCGCATGACTTTTTGCAGCTATTTACTCGTAGCTGTAGTTCATTGTTACGCCACTAAACGTAGAGTAAGCACGGATACCAATATTCCACTCACCACTTTGTGGGTTGTTAAACGTACATACTTCGCTATTACCGTTTCTATATGGACGACAGTCATAACTATTAGTTTGTGGTTCAGAACCCAATTTCATATATAAATCAGCATCACCACGACCACCTGAAATTCTTACCGTAAGTGTCGAAACACCTGCAGGCACATTCCAAGTGTAACGTCTCCAGTCACCACGACTTTCGGCAATATTGTTGATTTGGCCATCAACAGGAGTAACACCACCACCTGGGTTTGAGTTGCCATCACAGCCAAATGAATCAATATAATCATATGCATCGCGAGCTTGAACAATGCCGTGTCCGTATAAATTATCACGACCAGCAGAACCTTTGTCTTTAGCTGTTTCATTTAATACAGTTCTGATTTCTTCATTTGAACATTGCGGGAAGAAACTCCATACTAATGCCGCAACGCCAGCAACGTGTGGAGTTGCCATCGATGTACCACTAATTGAATTATACGTGTTTACCGGCCATGTAGAGCTAACTGCTGAACCAGGTCCTGCAATTTCAACTTGGTCGTTGTATTGTGAATATGAAGCACGTCGCTCAGCTGAATCTACTGCCGCTACCGAGACAACTGCAGGATATGATGCAGGGTAAGATTTGCTACTGTTTCCTGAATTACCCGCCGCTGCGATTAACATCATACCGTCATCGACAAAGCTTTGCATTGCATTGCGCTCAGCAGTAGATGAACCGCCGCCGCCCAAACTCATGTTAACAACATTAGCCCCAGCGCTTTGGCACTGACCAATTGCAGTGATAATGTCAGAAGAAAAGGTCCACTGGCCGTTATCATCAAAAATTTTTACTATGTGTAAATCAACATCAGGATAAACGCCAATTACACCAATAGTATTATCAAGTGCTGCAATCGTGCCGGCAACATGTGTTCCATGACCATTACCATCTGAAAACCAATTAGACGTTTGGCTGCTGTTTCCTTGACCGGTAACACCATCGTTTTGATCAGGTAGATCAGGGTGTCCTAAATTATATCCAGTGTCGATTACGCACACTTTACGAGCAGATTCGTTGCTTTGACCCAACAATGGGGCCTGAACCATACTAATGCCGTAAGGCGTTGATTCAGCCAATAAGGTTCTGCGTTCATCAATCGAAATACTTTCTACGTTAGGATCTCGTTCTAATTTAAGGGCGGTATTTTGATTCATATTCACCACCATCATGCGGTGTTTATTCATCGATTTTATGCGTTGACCACCAGCGTTTGTAATAATACGAGCAGCTGCATTTTCATTTAGCTTGCCATTGACTATGGCTCGCTCATTTCTATTGCTACTACAGGTGCAGCAAACGAGTTTGATGAAGAGCCAAACATCTCTGTATCGCTAACATCACTTTCTTTTGTTTCTTTAAAAGTAACTATATAACGTTTGCGCTTATTACGTTCAAAACGAGAAAAGCTATACGTAAGTCTTTCACTTCCTCGGTCTGTTGATACCACCTCTACCGGTGCTAATGGATCACTAGTCGTAGGGGCCTCAAGTGCTAGGCCAAGACCTTTTGCTTTTGGACTTGCCATTGAATTAATGGATGCAGCAGATGCTGTACTCATTGCAATAGAAAGCGTGAGTAAGCTTAAGCTAGTGCTTAGCTTATTTTGTTTTGTTTTCATGTTGTGAATTCCTATTTATTTTATATAAGTTTTTTTAGGATAATTTGTTCGAAAAAAATACAATCGAACTTCGCTACCATAACTTATGTAAAATAATACGTAAAAGTGTTTTTAGAGAAGGATATACATTTGTGAAATGATACAAAATTACTTTCAGTGATGTTGCTAGTGTTTACTTCTGGAAAAAACCAATAAATACAAATAGATATAACTTTTATTTTTGTAAATATAAGTTTACAGTTCTGTAGATTAATGCGTACAATTATTTTTTAGTTGAACTGGTCCACCAGAATGTCATTTTTTCAACTCTAAGTACCTGTTAATACTTAGGTTTAATTTTTAGGTATATTTTAACTGGTTGATGAGTTGATTTCGGTGCTCAAAATAATAGTGTTGTAAATTTACATTTTGTTTTCAACTGTATTATTTAATTGATTGCCGCTTCAATATCTTCTCTCATTTTGCCGAATTTAGCTTTGTGGACTTGCTTTAACGGCATACTTTTAATAAAACGGTATAAGTCTCGGGCTTCAATGATATGCTTGCCCTCGGGCTTGTCCACTTGGCTAATTAGTTTTGCTAAACATTGCAACAAATTAAGGCACACCCCAATATTAAGCGGGCAAACCTGTTTCGCTTCAACAAATGCTTCATAGGCCTTTGAAAAATTACCAGAGCTATACAGTTCGATGCCTTCTTTATTTTTTCTAATAAAGTTGCGTCTTGTGTGTTTAATATGATCACCTTCGTTTTCGATTAAATACAAAATAGAAGGGTCAACTTTTTCGGGGTTTTCTTTTATAACCTTGCTCAGTTTACTTGCCTCTTCAAAATCGCCAAGATCTAACATTAGCTTCATACTATCGGCCGCCAAAGCAACTGGATATTCGCTAAATGTGCGTTCGATTTCTATTTGGCTTTCCTCCAGTGCTTTTTTTGATTCATTGGTTTTGCCTTCAATCTGGAGCATCCGTGCGTTGACAATATTTTCAAAGATGTCAAAGTCAAAATCGTCAGGTTGTATCTTGGATATTTCGTCTACCTTCACTCGTTGCATAACAATGGCAGACTCTTGGAGAAATTTGTTTCGCCGTGAAGATGTATCACTATGTTGCGCAGCATCTAATACACTTCTTATATAACCGCACATATGGTTTATATTTTTATGTACAGAGCGTTGTGACAAATCGTAAATTGATTTTGCGCTGGTCATTGCAAGCTCATAGTCTTTATTTTCTCGCGCGATTTCACAGACTTTAAAATGGCGTTCAATCGATAGCGGCGACAGCTGTAAAGCTTCTTGGATATATTTGAGTGCTTCAGGTTTCTTGTTAAAATTAAGGTAGGCCTGCGCAATTATGTCATATGCAACAACATTATTTACAGAGTTGTCTATTGCTTTTTTGGCTAGCTCAATTGCCTGTTCATATTGCGCTAGGTAAATTTTGGTCTGAGCCATTGAGCACAATGCCCATAATAGCTCTCTTTTCTTTAAGACCTTTTCCAGTAAATCTTGGGCTGCCTCATAGTCCTCTATTTTCCAATATAGCTCGACTAAAAGTTGCATAAGATGATTAGTGTATCGGGGCTCAGTTTCTATAAAATGTTTACATGTCTCGATGCTCAGCGAATATTTATCATGATCTATTTGACTGTATAAAGCCGACAAGGTTGAGCGTCTGAGGCTTGCTTTTGTAATACGGGAGTTCAGTTGAGCTTGTGAGAAGGGTTTTACTAAATAATCATCAGGCTGCTTTTCAATCGATCCCAGAACCATTGAGCGTGCACTATCGCCACTTATCATTATAAAAACAGTAGATGGCCTAACAAGATGCAATTTTCTGATTTCTTCGAGGAATTCAAAGCCATTTTTGCGTTTACTACCAAGATGAAGGTCGCAAACGATAATGTCATATTTTGCTGCCTTACAAGCTTTTAAAGCTGACTCAGCTGATAGCTCAGTTGTTATTTTTGTTGCCCCAAGGCTAGTTAGCAGCCCTTTCAAAAGCATTAAAAATGGTCGTCTATCTTCTACTATTAAGCACTTCTTATTGGTGTAATCGATAGATTTCATTTAAGACCAACGTTTGGTTGTTTACGGCAATTAGACAAAATGGCTCCTATTTTTGAGCATTGATTATGTCGTTTTCGAACAATGATTGAGTATTTGTTTGTATCGGTCGATATCAAAATATAAACCTAAGTGAACAAAAGTTATTCAATAAATGTTATCGGCCGCTCATTGCATAAATATTAACAAAGATATTAACACCAGTATTGAACAAGGTTCTGAAAGCAGAGCTGATTTTCATCTCATTCTATCGCTGTTTAATGATCAACTTTTACCTACTGTCGAGAATAATGAATTAACAGATCAACAAAGCATTGACACACCAGCGTTGCCAAAAGCTCCATGTGCTGCTTTGTACGCTAGAAATCATGATTATGTGAATATCAACAGAATATCAAATGGAATCTCAAAGAGTGACAATGTTCAACAGTTTCTAATGTGGGTGAATTCCGCCTACCCAAGCCCTTTATTCCATGCGTCACATCCTATCAATATAAACGACGAAGTGCTCGATAATATGGCTTATCATGCCCAACAAACCTGCAGGCAAAGCGACATTGATATGCTTAAGATGGATACACAAGAAAATATGGATTTTTACGATACGGTTGAAGCCGCAAGAAATTTTCTTATATAAGCTAAAGTCTTGGTGTAGATAATCAACAATTTATGATAGTCTGCGCGGCGCAATTTTGCATTGGTTTTACGTTCCAACTTAGCAAAGGAAATTCAATGAGTCAGTTTTTAGTATGTGCACTGTATAAGTTTGTCACGCTTAGTGACTATCAAGACAAACGCGAGTCGCTTCGCTCGTTCATGGAAGCCAAAAAGATAAAAGGTACTATTTTATTGGCGCAAGAAGGACTAAATGGAACTGTTTCAGGCAGTGAAAGTAGTATTAACGCATTACTAAACTATCTTAATCAAGACGATAGAATCAGCCCAATCTCTTTTAAATTGTCATGGCATGACGAACAACCATTTTATCGCACTAAAGTGAAGTTAAAAAAAGAGATCGTTACAATGGGAGTTGATGGTATCGACCCTACCCAAACAGTCGGCACTTATGTATCTGCTGAAAATTGGAATGATTTGATTTCTGACCCTCAGGTCACCGTAATTGATACCAGAAACGATTACGAGATAGAAATAGGCACCTTTAAAAACGCAATTAATCCAAATACTGAATCTTTCAGTGAATTTCCGCAATATGTTGCTGACAATCTAGATAAAAACAAACATAAAAAAGTCGCTATGTTTTGCACAGGAGGTATTCGCTGCGAAAAATCTACTGCGTATTTAAAAGAGCAGGGCTTTGATGAGGTTTATCATCTTGAAGGAGGGATATTAAAATATCTAGAAGAGGTGCCTCAAGAAGAGTCTCTTTGGGAGGGGGATTGTTTTGTATTTGATAATAGGGTTGCTGTTAATCATGACTTAGAAAAAAGCATCTACGATCAATGTTATGGTTGCCGTTTGCCTATTACGCAAGAAGACAAACAAAGTGACAAGTATGAAGCCGGCGTTACATGTCCTCATTGTTTTGGGAAGCATTCAGATGAACAACTATCACGATTTAGAGAGCGAGAGAAACAGGTTAGTTTAGCGAAATTGCGGTCTCAAGAGCATGTCGGTACACAAGCTAGGGATATTATGTTAGAAAAACGCGCTCAAAAAGCAAATGCACAAAGTGCACGAGCTTTGGCAAAGAATTCAAAACACTCGTAAAATTTGACCAAAGTATAACTTATCAGTAAATGTTTGATTTTTTTGTGATTAAAACGTGTCTGTCATGATAAAAACAGCGCATTTAACTAGACATCATTCAAGCTTGGGTAGTAAACTTTAGCTTACGCTTTAGCAGTGTCGCTAATCCGACTTAGGACGAATCATGAGTGAATCTAATTCAAAAACTACAGAGTTAAGTCAAGAAAAAATCGCTGAAATTCGCAAAGAATTTGATTATTTTGATAAAGACAATAATGGGCAAATAGACTTAGCTGAGTTTATTGAAATGCTAACTATACTGTCACCCAAGACGAAAGCTAGTCGTGTTCAAGATGGTTTTAATTTAATCGACGATAATGGCGACGGTTTTATTGATTTTGAAGAGTTTCTAGAGTGGTGGCAAGAAGCTTGGTGGGAATATTAGACGCTTTCGTGTTTTTTTATTCAATTTCAAATAACGCCAAATGAAACGCAAGCCCTCTTTAGCGACATTAAGCGTTAACGCTGGTGCACCGTCTCCAAGCCAAGGTCAAGCATTTAGAGCGGGCCCAGAGTTCGCTAGCACCTACCATTTAGTTGGTGATGTCGACCCTCAAGCGAATCAATATGGACGGTTTGGTCAGCGTTCATGGACCTACCTTGAAACTGCTTTGCGTGAATTAGAAGGTGGCGATAGTGTTGTTTTCCCTTCAGGCATGTCGGCCGCAGCAGCAATCCTTACTGCGCTACTTTCGCCAGGCGATACCTTACTTTTGCCAAGCGATGGATATGCGCCAGTCAGAACCTATGCGCAAGAATATTTAGTCAAATTTGGTGTTCATTTACAAACTATCGCAAGTTCTCAAATAGATAGCTTTGATTTTAAAAACATAAACCTAGCGCTTTTAGAAACGCCTAGTAATCCTATGTTAGAAACGTTTGATATTGCATTGGCGGCAAATAAACTACACAAAAATGGTGGGCTGCTTGCTATTGACAATACGACTCTAACATTCTTAGGGCAACAACCACTTAGTCTGGGTGCAGATATTTCAATGAGCGCAGATACAAAAGCGGTCAATGGACACAGTGATGTCTTATTTGGGCATACTTCATGTCGTGATAGTGCGATAAGTGAAAAAATACGACATTGGCGAAAATTTTCAGGCAACATTCCTTACCCAATGGAAACGTGGTTAGTGCATAGAAGTCTTTCGACTTTAGATGTTCGCTTAGAGCGCATGTGTAAAAACGCCCAAACTCTCGCAGAAAGGTTCAAGGACCACCCAAAGGTCTATTCAATTCGTTTTCCAGGCTTAGTGTCAGATCCAAGTCATGAAGTAGCAAAAAAACAACAATCAAATTTTGGTTTTATCATTAGTTTTGAACTAGAAGATAAGGATAAAGCACAAGCGTTTTTAGCCAATTGTTCACTGGTATACGAGGCGACAAGTTTTGGTGGTGTGCACAGTATGGCTGAGCGCAGAGCAAGGTGGGGTACTGATGATATTCCCCAAGGCGTGGTTCGCTTTAGTGTTGGTTGTGAACGAATTGAAGATATAATAAATGATGTTGAAGATGCGTTATCGCTGATTTAACTTAGCTTGTTTAAATAATGATTATAAACGCAAAATGATTTTGTGTGACAAGCCCACCATAATTAAATGAAGGATTCTCGATGAAAAATATATTCTTATTAGCTGTATTGGCAATTGTCTTTTTGCAAAATGCGACAATGGCACAAGAACAAGATATTACATCATCTGTAAATGCTGATTATGAGCTTCACTTAAAAGACTTATTTATTCATTTTCATCAACATCCAGAGCTATCACTTGTTGAGACAAAAACCGCCGCTAGGCTAGCCAAAGAGCTCAATGATGCAGGTTTTGAGGTCACGCAAAATGTAGGGCTTGAAGTGGATGGGTTTGCGCCAACTGGTATCGTTGCCATCATGAAAAATGGAGAGGGGCCAACGGTTATGATGAGGGCGGATATGGATGGCTTGCCAGTTAATGAAAAATCTGGCTTAGCTTACGCTTCAAAAGCAAAGCAGATCTCACCGATTACTGGAAAAGAAGTATCGGTGATGCATGCTTGCGGACATGATGTTCATATCACAAGTTTAGTAGGTACTGCACGCTACATGTCGGCCAATAAAGATAAATGGTCAGGTACATTAATGTTAATCGGGCAGCCAGCAGAAGAACGTATTATGGGCGCAAAATTAATGATGGATGCTAATATTTGGGAAACGTTTGGTTTACCCGATTATGCGCTTGCCTTTCACGTTGGGGCAGGCTTACCTGTCGGCACTATCAATGTGGTAAATGGCGCGCCTTATGCTGGTTCAGATAGTGGTAATTTAACGATTCATGGTGTTGGAGCACATGGTGCAAGTCCACATTCTGGTAAAGACCCTATTGTTTTAGGCTCGCAAATTGTATTGGCTTTGCAAACTTTGGTCTCACGTGAACTTAGTCCCCGTCAGGCAGGAGTGGTAACAGTAGGTTCATTCCATAGTGGGACAAAAGGAAACATAATATCGGACAGAGCAGTGTTGCAACTTACCGTTAGAAACACCAATCAAAAAACCCGCAAACTTCTGTTAGATGGTATAAAGAGAATATCAGAGAATATGGGACGTGTAGCTGGTTTACCTGAAGACAAACTTCCTGAGTTTGAAGTAACGCAAAGCACGCCTCCGACAGTTAATAATGATGAATTAGTTAATAGTTTGCGTGCAGTTTGGCAAGATAAGTTAGGAGAGGATGCAGTTAATGCTTTTGCTCCTGATCATATGGGCGCTGAAGATTTTCCTCAATTTACCAGTGATCCATATATTCCATCAGTATATTGGGCAGTAGGCGGCACTTCGCTTGATGATATGAAAAAAGCAGAAGCGGGTGAAATTGTCATTCCATCTCACCATAGCCCGCTATTTAAGGTGTCGCCTGATAGTGTAAAACTAGGTACTGAGTCAACTATTCACGCATTACTAGCACTCATGGGCGAAGCTTGAAATAAGATTAAAACAAGGTATATTTACAGTTACTAATCAAGGATAGAGGAAAAATATGTTTATAAGGAAATTAAGTCTTTTAAGTACTAGTTTGTTGTTGTCTTGCGCAGTTCATGCGCAAGAACCTTTCGAATCTCCTTGTGAAAAAGCCGAAGAACTTGCTCAAAATTCTGCGCCTTCTGAGGTTGAATTGCTGACCACTTTTGAGTCAGCCAAGCCAATTTCTAGAGAAAATCCCAAATATCCAATCCAAGCGGCACGTGCAGGACAGGAAGGTTGGGTTACAATGAGTTATGTAGTTAATGAGGAAGGAAGGGTAGAAGATCCAATTGTTGAAGACTTTGCAGGTAATCGTAAATTTAAGCAGGCGGCGTTACGATCAATTAGAAAATGGAAATTTTCACCTGCACAAATGGACGGTAAACCAGTCCAGCAGTGCAAGGCAGCAGTAAGGTTTGACTTCAATTTAGATGGCCAAAGAGGTGCTTCACGTAAATTCGTATCGAAATATAAAGAAGCCTTCAACCTGCTACGTGAGGACAAGTTAGAAGAAGCTAGCGATATGCTAGATGAGATTCATCGCTTAGATTATGGAAACCGTTATCAAAATGCATGGTTATGGAGTTTAGATGCTGATTACGCTAAAAAAACAAATGATCCAGTAAGGGAGCTTTCAAGCATACGAAAAACAATTGCTAGTGCAAAGTTTCATGAAGAGCAAAACAAAACCTTTGATGATCAGTATATTCATTACCTTTATCAACGAAGTTTTGTGCTGCAGCTTCAGCAAGGTAAAATTGGCGAGGCTTATCGAAATTTAGACGAAATCAACTCACTTGACACTCCTGAAAAAGTGACAACAGGCTTAGAAAAAGCCATCACGTATTTAAATGAATACATGTCATCAGACAAGCCCCTATATATTGATAGTAAAATCACTTCTTCTGGTTATTATTTTCATCATTTAATCAGAAATAAATTTAGTTTTGCTGATGTGAAAGGGGAGCTTGAAACAGTCGAAGTTAGGTGTGATGCGCGCCGCCAGATTTATACCATAGCTGAAGATAATGTTTGGCACATTCCAAAAAATTGGGGAAGCTGTCAAATCATAGTGAAAGGCGATGAAAATGCTACATTTAATCTTGTAGAGCTTAGCGAAGTCTAAACAATATATTGAGTACTTTGAGTAATATTTAAAAGTACTCAATACATTTTGCTACTATTTATTCATTGTCATCATCAAGGTCAATCTGACGCTTTTTTCGTTTGATTGGGATGTTTTCCATTTCAATCGCGTCCATCGTATTTATACGTTTCGTTTTTTGAATATTATTGGATTTTGCCGAGGTTCTTGATGAATGTTTTGTCCCTTTATTACTTGGTTTTTTAGTGGGTTTCTTGTGTAGGCCTTTAAATTTTGTTTCAAAACCACCTACAACTTCAAGTGAATGCGATTGTAAGTAATTGTCTTTAATTGCTATATAGCTTGCCCAGTCTTTTGTTCCTATTAACGACAAAGCGCGGCCTTTTTCGCCGGCTCTACCCGTTCTCCCAATTCGATGAATATATTCCTCAGCAAATTTGGGTAGGTCATAATTGATCACAAGTGCAACGTTACGAATATCAAGTCCTCTAGCGGCCAAATCAGTTGTCACCAGCACGCCAAATTTACCTTTACTAAAATCTTGTAGTACTTGGTTTCGTTGATTTTGTAACAAATCGCCGTGAAGTGCGGCTGCATCAAATTGTCGTTCATACAAAAAATCCTTAACTCGCACAGTATCTTCGCGCGTTGCCACAAATACTATTGCTTGTTGACGCTCTTTGATATCAATTAAAGATAAAAGTTGTTGGTCTTTTTGTGAAACACCATCACTGAAGAAAAATTGTTGGCTAATGTCTTGATGAGGTACTTCAGCTGCGTCTATTTTTATTACTTGAGGAGAGTTTAGTAATTCACTGGTAACACGCTTAATTTGTGCTTGCTCGATTGTTGCTGAAAACATCATTGTTTGACGTTTACGATGATTGGCTTGAGCATGAATACGAGAAAGCTGCTCACTAAAGCCAAGTTCAAGCATACGGTCTGCTTCATCTAAAATTAAAAATTCAAGACCATTTAAAAACAAGTGTCTATCGCGTAAATGATCATCTATTCGTCCTGCTGTTGCCACAATGATATGCGGACGGTTACGCAATGATTTTGCTTGGTCATTATAGTTTTCACCACCTACCACTAAAGAAGCTTTAAGATGAGTTTGAACAATTGTATCTTTGACTACGCCAAAGACTTGTTTTGCTAATTCACGTGTTGGAGCCAAGATCAAAGCTCTTGGGTCTGATTTAGAAAATGATTTTTGCGTTAATAAACGATTAACAGCAGGAACGACAAATGCGAGTGTTTTACCTGAACCTGTTTTAGAAGCGGCTAATATATCTTTGCCTAGCATGGCATACGGGATGGCGTGCTTTTGAACTTCTGTTAATGAATCAAGCTGCTTGTTATTTAGGTTTTTAACAATGCGGCTATCAAGTGCAAGATCGGTAAATTTCAAGAATATGCGCCCTTATTTAGTTAAGGGCGCATTATAACGGTAGTTGAGCTAATTACCTAGAGTCAGTTCATTTATTAAAACTGCATTTCGGGAATATCACCTGATACAAGCAGTTTGCCTGCCGTTTTAGATTGTATCTCTTCAATACTCACGCCAAGGTGCTCTTTCTTTTAAATGAAATGCACCATCAGCGACTTCTAATACCGCTAAGTCTGTAATAATCCGCGTAATACAATTAACCCCCGTAAGAGGCAAGGTGCAAGCGGATAATAGTTTTGATTTACCATATTTATCAGCATGCGTCATAGTAACTATAATATTCTTAGCGCCGGCAACTAAATCCATTGCGCCTCCCATACCTTTAATCAACTTACTAGGAATCATCCATGAGGCTATATTACCGTTAACATCCACCTCAAATGCACCTAATACGGTAAAGTCCACATGTCCGCCTCTAATCATCGCAAAGCTCTCAGCAGAATTGAAAATGGATGCTCCTTGAATAGCGGTTACGGTCTCTTTGCCTGCATTAATCATATCTGCATCAACTTGTTCTTCAGTGGGGTAAGCCCCCATACCAAGTAATCCATTCTCAGATTGCAACATTACCTCAATGTCATCTGGTACATAATTAGCAGCTAAAGTGGGAATCCCAATACCCAAATTTACATAGTTCCCATCTTGAAATTCTTGGGCTACTCTCATTGCGATTTGATCTCTTGTTAACGCCATGACTACTGTGCCTCCTTTGCCAATACTTTACGTTCGATTCGTTTTTCAAAGCTACCTTTAATGACTCGATCAACATATATACCTGGGGTATGAATTTGACTAGGTTCCAATTCACCTGGTTCAACAATTTCTTCGGCTTCAACAACAGTAATGGTGCCAGCAGTTGCAGCCATTGGATTAAAATTCATAGCAGTATGCCTATAAACACAGTTACCAAAACGATCTGCTTTCCAAGCTTTTACTATGGCAAACTCACCTGTGATACTAGGCTCTAAAATATAAGGTCGGCCATTAAACTCTTTAACATCCTTGCCCTCACCAACGGGGGTACCGTAACCCGTTGCAGTATAAAATGCAGGTATGCCTGCACCACCAGCCCGCATCTTTTCAGCTAATGTACCTTGAGGCGTTAATTCTACTTCTAATAGTCCGTTTAGCAGTTGCTCTTCAAACAACGCGTTTTCACCAACATATGATGAGACCATTTTCTTTACCTGTTGGTCTTCTAACAAAATTCCTAAGCCAAAACCATCTACACCACAATTGTTAGACACTATTGTGAGCCCTTTAGACCCCATTTTTTTTATTTGTGCAATTAAGCCTTCGGGTATACCACATAGTCCAAAACCACCCGCAATCACAGTCATATTATCTTCTAGACCTTGCAAAGCGTCTTCGTAGCTTGTGACGACTTTATTAAAACCAGCCATTATTTGCTCCTTTAGCATTAATCAGAACCTTGAATATAGCTTAATTATTGAACATCCTTTTTAATATGTAAAATCAATTTTATGTTGCAATTAATAAATAAAATCTAATAATGAAAGCGTTTTTTTACGCTTAGGAATATCATTTTGGTGACATTTAAGAACTTAAAAGCATTCATTGAAGTGGCTGACTCTGCCACTTTTGCCGATGCAGCAGGTAAATTATTCGTGTCTCAACCTGCTCTGTCTTCTGCAATTAAAACACTTGAGGCCCAATTAGGTGGGAAGCTATTTAGTCGCAGCACCCGTCGTGTTGATTTAACACCAGAAGGACGGGTTTTTTTGCCACACGCTAAACGCCTAATTGCAGAATACGAAAATGTGATTAGTGATGTAAAAGCGCAGTTTAGTGCGCAGCAAGGTAATTTAATTGTATCTGCGATGCCGGCATTTGCTGAGGGACACTTACCCCAGTTACTTGAAGGGTTTCATCAACACTATCCGAATATTTCCTTACGTGTTTTAGATGTCATCATGGAAAAAGTGATTGAAAATGTAAAGGCTCAACGCGCTGAACTCGGTTTTGTATTTGCACCAGAAAATTTGCACGGACTTAATTTTATCAAACTATTTAATGACGAGTTTTGCTTGGTGCTTTCGTCACAACACCCGTTATTTTATAAGGAGCATGTCAAACTAGATGACATTAAAGACTATCCAATGATAGCGATGAACAGAGAGTCGAGTATACGCCAATGGCTTGATGATGCGTTTTTACAAGCAGGTGTAAGGGTTAATATAATTACTGAAGCCAGTCAATTAGCTACCATTGGTCAACTTGTTGCGCGTAATTTGGGAATAGCCATAGTGCCTCAAATCTGTACTGATCAGATGGAAGCGAAGGGCTTAAAGTGTATGAAAATATCAGATCTCAAATTGTCGAAGGAAGTCGGTATTGTGTTAACTAAAATTGATGAGCTTTCAAGTTCAGCCAAAGTATTTCTTGAGCATGTTCAGCTCAAAGCAAACACTACCACTTTTTCTTAGGGGCAAATAAAGAATCAATGTCTTCTCTTTCTTGCGCTTTTTCTGCCGCGATTCTTGCCAAGTTGCTGTCTTTGACAGAGCTAACAAGACTCTTTCCCATTTCCTCTAATTCTGCTTTTCTACGTTTTGTATAGTCTGATTGAGGTTTGTGCTTACTAATTGCCGTAAGCGCTTTTTCTACATACTGCCTAGCAGAACCTTGCATATTACTTGATATAGCGTCGCTTGCACGTTTATGTAATGTCTCTACATTAACTCTAAGCTGCAAGGTTTCAAGTGCTTTGTCTTCTTTGAAGTACTGTTCGCGACTAATGTTATTTTTTATATGTTCTGACTTCAACATCATGCGAAGTTTTTTGACAGCCTGAATATATTTGATGATAATTTTATCAGTCTTAGGCAGCTTAAATACTTCATGATTTGGCATTTCTTCAGCTGGGTCTATGTCTGTTATCGATACTTTAATTTCATCGAGTTTATTTTTTATATCAGCATTTGGGTTATGTTCGTATATTTTGTTTAGCGCATAATGGGAGCGTTTTCGTAAGATGCTCATTAATGCTTTGGAAACGGGCATATGTTTTGCAGCAGATAGAGCATCCTCAGTGTCTTCAAATACTGTTTTTTGGCGAGTAATTTCTTCGCGTTTTTCGGCAGCCTTTCTTTCATTATGTTGTTGCACAGCGGTTGCAGCGATGCCACAAACGATTAAAAATGCAATCAAGATAATAATGATAGTATAAGTCATAAAATAAGCAGCTTATGGCAGTGTTAAGTTAAACACACTGCCGCCATTGACGTGGTCATTAGATAAATGAATAGAGCCAATTAGCCCATTATTTTTATGCGTGTTTGCAATCATTCTAGCAAAGAACAATCCTAGGCCTGTTCGACCCTCAGATATACAAATATTACTCAGTTTCACTTGAGACATATCTAACATTTCTTGTGGATAACCTGGCCCGTTGTCTTTTACTTCCAACACAAGTTGTTCGTTAACAACCTCAGCACTTATATCTATATTAGTCGCGCCATAGCGAATGGAATTTATTAGTACGTCGTGAATCAAAAGATGAACTAATTCTCTATCTAAGTACCAAGACAAATCATCATCGACATTCACATTGACCTTAAGGTTATTTTCTTGGGAATATCCATGCTTTGTTTCGACAATCTCTTCAATTAAGTCGCTTAAAAAGCACTCGTCTATATTGATGGGCAGGGCACTTAATTCAGCTCTATATAAAGATAGAACCTGCACTAAGGTCGTGTTCATGCGGTTAGCTTCGTAGTAAACACTATTAATGCCCGTTATTGCATCTTCACTGTCTTTAGGAATAAGCTCGCTCACTTTTTCAATCGATTGCATCAAAAGACTAAGTGAGTTTTTCATATCATGGATTGCAACAGCCATTACTGACGAGAAATCAAATATATCTTCAGTGTCAACGCTCTGTTCTAATTGCTCGTTCATGCTGCCTAATGCCTTGTTGTTTGCATCTAAATTGTAACTTTTATAAAAAAAGTTTGGAATGCCTGAAAAATTCATCATAATTAGTATATATACCATATCGGCAGTTCATCAGATGAGCTTAAAAAAATATTGGTTTTTGATATTTATACCTAATGCCGGCAAACAATTACCTAAGGGATTAAATGAAATTACAACAACTACGCTACATTGTTGAGGTTTTAAACAATAATTTGAACGTTTCTGCTACGGCTGAAAACTTATATACGTCTCAACTACAGGCATTAGTAAGCAAGTTAGGATGCTTGAAGATGAATTAGGGATTCAAATTTTTGGTCGAAGTGGTAAGCATTTGACACATGTGACAGAGGCAGGCAAAGAAGTTATTAACATCTCGCGGGAGATATTAGCTAAAGTCGAAAGTATTAAAGCAGTCGCTCGCGAACATACTTTGCCAGACCAAGGTAAACTTAATATAGCGACTACCCACACACAAGCACGCTATGCGCTGCCTGACGTGATAAATGGCTTTATGAATAAATACCCCAAGGTTTCGCTGCACATGCATCAAGGTACACCTTCTCAAATCAGCGATTTAGCTGCAAAAGGGGAGGCCGACTTTGCTATTGCAACAGAATCATTGCACTTATATAACGATTTAGTCATGTTGCCCTGTTATCACTGGAATAGGTCGATTATCGTCAATAAAGATCATCCTTTAGCCAAAAAAGCCAACCTTAGTATTCAAGACCTTGCGAAATATTCATTAGTGACATACGTGTTTGGCTTTACAGGTCGTTCAGAATTAGATCGTGCGTTTAATGCAGCAGGTCTAGAGCCTAAAATTGTCTTCACTGCGACGGATGCGGATGTGATTAAAACCTATGTTCGTTTGGGCGTAGGAGTAGGCGTTATTGCTTCGATGGCCGTTGATGATGAGCTTGATAGTGATTTAGTTAAAATAGATGCGAGTCATTTGTTTGATTACAGCACAACGAAAATAGGGTTTCGAAAAGGCTCATTCCTACGGAATTATATGTATGAATTTATTGAGCGCTTTGCGCCACACCTGACTAAGGATGTGGTAGAGCGAGCAATGATGCAAAAAAATAATAAAGACCTTGAAACGATGTTTAAGGATCTAACCTTACCCGTTAAATAGCAAACCTCAGGCTATCATCGATATATCCCTTCAAAAGCTTAATGATAGCCTGGGTCGTATTTAACATTCTATAATATTGACAGCAAGACCACCTCTTGCGGTTTCTTTATATTTTGTTTTCATATCGTTACCAGTATCCCACATAGTTTTGATTACTTTATCTAATGAAACTTTGTGATTGCCAGTGCCCCTTAAGGCCAGTCTCGAGGCATTAATCGCTTTAATTGCCCCCATGGCGTTGCGCTCGATACAAGGAACTTGAACTAGTCCGCCGACTGGGTCACACGTTAGTCCTAAATTGTGTTCCATTCCAATCTCAGCTGCATTTTCAACCGAGTCAACCGAACCGCCTAATACTTCAGTAAGGGCTCCTGCGGCCATCGAACAAGCAACACCCACTTCGCCTTGACAACCAACTTCAGCTCCAGAGATAGATGCATTCTTTTTGTAAAGGATACCAATTGCGGCAGCAGTTAATAAAAATCTGCATGCGGTGTCATCTGTCATTGGTCTAATAAATTTATGATAATAGCTCATGACTGCGGGTATGATGCCTGCCGCCCCATTGGTAGGAGCCGTCACCACGCGCCCACCAGCCGCATTTTCCTCATTAACGGCAAGTGCATAAAGATTAACCCAATCCATCACAAGCATAGGGTCGTTACTTTGTTCATTTTGTAATCGAGCAAAAAGAGCTGGAGCTCGTCGATGCACCTTTAAACCTCCTGGTAAGATGCCTTCAGTATTAATGCCATTATCAATACACTCTTGCATCACAGCCCATATATTGACAAGTTTTGCCCTGACTTCGGCTTCAGACACTAACATTTTTTCGTTTTGTAACATCAAACTGCTAACACGAATACTATCCTCTTTACACATCTGAATCAGTTCGTTCGCGGTTGAAAAAGGATAAGGGGCATCCATTTGCGCTTGTGCAAAAGCTTCATTTTTCTGTGCCTCAAATTGACTATCTTCAACGATAAACCCACCGCCAATTGAGTAATATGTAACGGATAACACTAGTTCATTATTATTGTATGCAAAAAGCGTCATTCCGTTAGCATGTTTTGGCAGGGTTTTTCGCCTATGAAATACAATGGCGCCAGTAGAAGGGAAGGCTATTTTATGTGCATTTAATAACGCCAACTCTTGATCATGTTCCACCGCTTTGAGCATCGCATCGACTTGCAAAACGGGCACGTTTTCTGGTGAATAACCCATTAAACCAAGAATAACGGCTTTGCCAGTACCATGGCCTTTTCCAGTTTGGCCTAAAGAGCCGAATAGTTCTGTGGTAACATGACTTACCTGCTCGATAAGACTTTGCTTGGCAAGTAAATTACTAAACTCCAACGCCGCTCGCATGGGGCCAACGGTATGAGAGCTTGAGGGGCCAACGCCAACTTTAAACATGTCAAAAACGCTGATCATACATCACCTTTTATTGTTATATACAGGCGATGAAGCAAGAAACAATAAGCAAACTTAGCCTATATTTTCACTACCTGTTTTTATGTGTGATTGAAGTATCGATAGCATGCCAGCCGTCGCACCCCAAATCATTTTGTCTTTATATGGAATAAAGTATACGGGAAATTCTTTATTTTCACGACGAATTATTTCACGATGATAATTGTTGCGTTCCATTAAATATTCTAATGGGACGTCAAAAATAACAGCCACTTCGTTAGGGTCTTTAATTAAATCATTGTCTAAATCTAGTGTTTGTTTATAGAAACTGACAACCGGAGTCACTGCAAAGCCGCTAATTGTTTTGTAATCGGGCAATGTCCCTAAGAGCAATAAATTATCGGTGTTAAGGCCTATCTCTTCATGGGCTTCGCGATAAGCCGTTTGGATAATGTCATTATCCATTCTTTCTGCTTTTCCACCTGGGAAACTGATTTGCCCTGCATGATGCTTTAGATGACTTGCGCGCGTGGTAAGAATTACGCGAGTCTTATCCTCGACCTCGTGTAAGCAAATCAATACTGCTGCACGACGCGTAGCATCAGCAAAGGGCTCAGACTTATTTTCAGGTACGCGCCAATGTTGATTAAATGCGCTGATAAACTCATTCACTTTCATGAGTACTTACATCCTTGTTTTGTGTACTCCCGTTTTGGGTAACGTAGCGACCTTTTGATAAGGCAGGGATTATCTTAGATACCTTATGAAAACTTTCTTCATATTCATCTTCTGCCTGAGAATCAAGCACGATGCCGCCACCAGCCCAACAATAGAGCGTCTTGTTTTCTACTAAAACAGTTCTGATACAAATATTAGTATCCATATCACCTTTTAAGCCAAAATATCCAATACTGCCGCAGTAAATCGCGCGTTTGTCTTTTTCTAATTCTTGAATTATTTGCATGGCGCGTACTTTTGGCGCCCCAGTAATCGACCCCCTGGAAAAGCGCCACCAAGTAAGTCAAACAATGAAGAACTTGGTTTCAATATACCGGTGACTGTACTGACTAAGTGATGTACTGCTGGGTAAGATTCTAATGCGAACAACTTAGGCACTTCAACTGTCCCAGGCAAGCAGTGCTTGGACAAATCATTACGCAATAAATCGACAATCATTAAGTTTTCCGCTTTATCTTTTTCTGCGTTTAGCAAATCATTCGCGAGTTGTTTGTCTAAAATTGGATCACTTGAGCGCTTGCGAGTGCCTTTAATTGGTTTTGTTTCAACCACCTTATCTTTAACATGTAAAAAACGTTCGGGTGACACGCTTAAAATACAAGCATTTGGCAAACGCATGAAACTAGAAAATGGCGCTTTGTTCTTTGTGCTAAGGTATTGGTACAATGACCATTCGCATCCTGAAAATTGACTACTAAAACGTTGAGCAAAGTTGACTTGGTAACAATCACCATTGCGCAAATAACGATCGATTTTCTCCATTTTGTTTAAATAGTCAGTTTTTTGAATATTTGAACGCCAGTCACTGCCAATCATAAATTCAGTATTCGTAGCGATGGCGCTATCTTCAACTTCAAGGATATTATTTTTGGCAGTTATTTCATTTTTTATATTGCTTAACCATTGCTCGTCGGTGTAACAAATGTACGCATGCTGAGATTCATTATCAAAAATGAGCGCATTTCGATAAAAACCAATGCTAATGTCGGGTAATTCATACTGTTGAGGATTACCATCGATAATGTTGTCGGTATATATATTAGTATCGTATGCAAAAGCACCAATGCTACCTAATACAAACGGTAACTCAGGGTAGTCGTAGGCTTGTGATATATCGATATAGTCAGAAAAGGCTTGTTGAATTTCACTAATAACAGCATATGGACTTTGCTTGGGGGGAAATTCCTTGTCTATGGCAGAAAATTTACTGTCATTTATCGTGATATGGTGTGCTTTGTGATTAAACTCATAACAAAGGGAAGGGTCTGCCACGAATATGTCAAATCTAGCGCCCAAATGGACTTGCTGGCAACTATCTAATAGTAGTGTCCAAGGTTTATGCTGGTGTTGAGACACAACCTGCATCAGTGTCTCATAATTTGTTTGTTCTATAATCTGAATATTCAGTTTAAAAGTCACTAGTTAACTACTTATCTAATCAATCACAATTTTGTTTACCTACTAAAGTCCTGATTGGATTGTTTGGTAGAAACAAATTTTGAGAGTAGTATACTTATCTCACAAAGCTTTCACCACATTTCATTTTACGAGGATCATATGACCGTAATTCGTCAACAAGACCTAATTGACAGTATCCAAGATGCATTGCAATTTATTTCTTATTATCACCCACTAGACTATGTTAAAGCCGTAGAAGCTGCATATGAGAAGGAAGAAAGTAAAGCGGCAAAAGATGCAATGGCTCAAATCCTCATTAATTCTAGAATGTCTGCCGAAGGAAAACGTCCTCTATGCCAAGACACTGGTATTGTTACCTGTTTTGTAAAAGTGGGTATGGGGGTCACATGGGACAAAACAGATATGACCGTTCAACAGATGGTTGACGAGGGTACAAGACGTGCTTATTTAGATCCAGATAATCCGCTTAGAGCGTCGATTGTAAGCGACCCTGCTGGCAAACGTATCAATACAAAAGACAATACTCCTGCGGTTGTCCACTTAGATATGGTGGCAGGCGACAAAGTAGAAGTCATGATTGCCGCTAAAGGGGGCGGTTCAGAAAATAAGTCTAAAATGGTAATGCTAAACCCTAGCGATGACATTGCCGAATGGGTTGTTAAAACCTTGCCCACAATGGGCGCTGGTTGGTGTCCGCCTGGAATGTTAGGCTTGGGCATTGGCGGTACGGCTGAAAAAGCTGCTGTTCTTGCTAAAGAAAGCTTGATGGATCCAGTTGACATCCAAGAGTTAATTGCTCGCGGTCCAGAAACAACTGAAGAGAAATTAAGAGTTGATATATATAACAAAGTC
This sequence comes from Glaciecola sp. HA4-3, assembly GCF_055693685.1. NCBI lineage: Bacteria > Pseudomonadati > Pseudomonadota > Gammaproteobacteria > Alteromonadales > Alteromonadaceae > Glaciecola > Glaciecola sp. HA4-3. The sequence continues at coordinate 1,718,905 of NZ_CM146340.1, read as the reverse complement.
AACGCCTTAGGCATCGGCGCACAAGGCCTTGGTGGTCTAACAACGGTGGTCGATGTAAAAATTAAATCGGTGCCTACACACGCGGCCTCTAAACCAATTGCCATGATCCCAAATTGTGCAGCAACACGCCATGCACATTTTTATCTAGATGGCTCGGGTCCTGCAGATTTAACACCTCCTAAGCTAGAAGATTGGCCAAAAGTCACCTGAGAAGTGGGAGAAGATGTGCGTAGAGTGAATCTAGATGAAGTAACAAAAGACGATATTAAAGATTGGAAAGTAGGCGAAACAGTGCTGCTTAGTGGCAAGATGCTTACCGGTAGAGATGCCGCCCATAAACGTATTCAAACCATGATGCAAAATAACGAAGGCTTACCAGAAGGGGTCGATTTAACAAATAGGTTTATATACTACGTTGGACCTGTCGATGCTGTTGGCAGTGAAGTTGTGGGCCCAGCGGGACCGACTACAGCGACTAGAATGGATAAATTTACCGACCTAATGTTAGAAGAGACAGGCTTGATAGGCATGATTGGTAAAGCTGAACGCGGACCTGCCACCGTCAAGAGTATCGCTAAGCATCAAGCGGTGTACTTGATGGCAGTAGGCGGAGCCGCCTATTTAGTATCAAAAGCGATTAAGAAATCACGTGTAGTAGCGTTTGAAGATTTAGGGATGGAAGCAATCTACGAATTTGAAGTAGAAGATATGCCTGTGACAGTCGCGGTTGACAGCACAGGAGCGAATGCGCATGAAACAGGCCCTGCTATTTGGAAGGCAAAAATTGAGGATCTTGATTCAGCCCTAAGTAAATAAGGCTGTGCATTTATAGGTGCTAAAAGGTAGGTGCTAACAGGGTGGCTAATGTAAAAAGAGCCACCCATTTAATTGATAACAATAATAAAAGAGTAGTAAAGCCCCATGTCCGAATCCCCATTCTTTGATGTAACATATTTTTTATCGTGGTTGAGTATGCCTCATACTATAGCAACTGCCATTGTACTTATGTTTCTTGTGATTATGGGACTTGTAGTGTTTAGGGCTAAATTAAAGACTGTTGAACAATCTATGCTTGCTCAAAAGCAATCAACAGAGTTTGAAAATGCAAAGCATACTCAAAGCTTAGAAAACCAAATAGTGCTGTTGGAGCAACAGTTAGCGCAACAGATGACACAAGTCGAACAAATTAAGCTAACAAGTGACGCTAGTCTTGAGAAGCTCAACAGTGAGCTACAACATAAGCAAGCTAAAATAACCGAACTTGAGCGAAGTTTGGGGGCATTTGGTGAACAATCGAAACAATTAGCGGAAATCAAAACACTTAAGCTTGAGTTGCAAACTCGTTTAGACGAATTACAAGTTCAATATACAGATTTGAAGGCGAGCTACGAATCACAACAAGCTGGTATGAAACAAGAAAGGGTCTCATTTGATGAAAAACTTTCTATGTTAAACAATGCTGAGAAAAAACTTAACGATCAATTTGAAGTTTTAGCCAATAAAATCTTCGAGCAAAAATCAGAGAAATTCGTTAAAAATAGCGAACTTGGCCTTAATCAACTGCTATCTCCTTTAAAGAATCAAATTGATGATTTTAAAAAGCAAATCAATGACCAATATGTAAAAGAAGGTCAAGAAAGAGCAGCGTTAAAAAATGAAATACTTGGCCTTAAGACCCTAAATCAGCAAATCACCCAAGAAGCGGCAGCATTAACCAATGCCTTAAAAGGGGATAATAAACAGCAAGGAAATTGGGGTGAGGTAGTACTTGCACGAATCCTTGAACAGTCAGGTCTTCGTAAAGACCACGAATACGAGATGGAAAAGCAATTAAGCGATGCACAAGGAAAAGCTTATCGACCAGATGTTATTGTGCATTTACCAAACGACAAAGATATTGTTATTGATTCAAAGGTTTCATTAGTGGCACACGATAAGGCTATGAATGCAGAAGATGAGAATGAACGTCAACTTGCATTAAAAGAACATGTTGCATCAATTAAAGGTCACATCAAAGGCTTAAGCAAAAAAGATTATCAAGACTTAGAAGGACTGCGAACCTTGGATTATGTATTGATGTTCATTCCTATTGAGTCAGCGTTTTTAAATGCGGTAGAAAGCGACCAGAGCTTGATCAAGCTTGCAATGGATAATCAAATAATGCTGGTGAGCCCTACTAATCTGCTAGTTGCACTTAGAACCATTAATAATATTTGGCAATACGAATATCAAAATCAAAATGCTAAAAAAATCGCAGATAAAGCAAAAGGTATGTATGACAAGTTTGCTGGGTTTGTTGATGACATGCAAAAAATAGGTCGCTCAATTGAGCAGGTTGATAAAAATTACACACTAGCAATGAATAAGCTTTCGCAAGGGCGAGGTAACTTGCTATCACAAGCAGAAAGCTTTAAAAAGCTAGGCGTTACACCCAATAAGCAACTTGATAAAGCGCTTATAGATAAGCAAAACGAAGATGAGTAATGCTATTAGTCTAGACTAAGTGACTGATACTCTTCATTTGAAACGTTAAAACTCGATAGCAATACATGCTTCGCATGTGGTTGTAGTGCATCATTCTCATTTTGTGCTATGGTGATCAACTGCGCTTTAAGCTCACTATTGGTCTTTAAGTCACCAGAATGAATAGAGCCAATAACCGCCAGTCTAGATTGCAGATCATAATTGTTTTGTAAATAACGCGTCGCATATTCTTGCTGACTTTGTGCATCACTAAATCGCATGATACTTTCAATGTAAGTTGCTCTTGTTTCATCATTGGCATTAGAAAGGTCGAGCGATAATTGATTTAGCACGGCATCTTTTTGTTGTGGGTCTAGTTGGTAGGGTTTTAATAAATCTAGTGCATAAAGGCGGTTATGCCTATCGGATTGGTCATACATAGCAATATCAACAATCGCTTGAGTTACTCTAGGGTTTTGTTGCCCTATTGATGTGTTAGAAGCAAGGTTAAGTAGTTTTACGTTAGCAGCAGTACTACCTTGCGCAATAAGCCTGTCGGCTAAGTCTGTCATAACTTGTTGCTTGTTTGGAATGTTACTATGCTGAAGAATATTGACGATAAAAAAAGGAGCACTTGAGTCACCATCTGCCAACATGAATTGCTCAATCATTAAGCTTAAGTTTTCAGGGTTATCAACAATCGACTTTTTAATCATATCAATTGTTTCGCCGTAATAATGCAGTGAAGACTCATCTTCAGACGACGTTAATTCCAATAAAAAACTCAATAAAGCAAGTGTATCTTGCGAACCCGTTAATGGGTGTGCTGGCGTTGTTTGTGTGTTTTGTTCGGCAAATAATTCCTCATCAGCAGGGTTCGTTTTCGAGGTGTATGAAAGCAATTGAGGCGAACCGAGCTGTGCCTGAGCACCTGAAGAGGGTTTCTCGAATGAGTCATTTTCTTGTGAAAGTAGACTGGTTTGTGGATTAATAATGACTTGTGAAACAACGGACTTCTCATAATGCATACCGATATAGATACCAGATACGAAAATCATTAATCCAGTTACAGATAGCCCTAGGAGTCGCTTTAAATTAATCATGATTGTTAATCAATGCCTTATATTTTAACTAGTCGAGCACCTCAAAACTGGTGGTTATTTCGACTTGCTTATGCAACATTAGCATGACTGAACAATATTTTTGTGTTGAAAGTTGTACCGCTCTTTCCAGATGTTTCAATTTAATATTACTTCCCTTAACCAAATAATGAGCGTGTATTTTCTCAAAAACCCGAGGCGCCTCGTCCGCTCTTTTTGCTTCAAGTTCACATACACACGAATCAAGTGTTTGACGGGCTTTTCTCATGATTTCAACAACATCAACACTTGAACATGCACCGACGCTTATTAAAACTGCTTGCATGGGAGATAACGCATTTCCTGAGCCATCTAAATGAAGACGCTTACCGTCGTCCATCTCGCCATCAAACGCTAAGCCATCGTTACTAGGAATCCAATTTACGGTTGCTTTCATGTAAACCTCTTTGTTGTCATATTGTCTAAAGTAGAAAAATACCTTCTTTAGAAATTCTAATTTTTTGTTGTTTATATAGCGTGCCTAGGGCTTTTTTATAAGCGCCCTTGCTAACTTTAAACCGTGCAAATATCTCTTGTGGATGACTTTTGTCTGTTAGCGAGGAAATACCATCATGTGATTCTAAATCTTCGATAATGGTTTGCTCTAATGTTTTTCGAGCGTTTCGGTTAGTAGCTTGTAAGGATAAATCAAGCTTACCATCTTCGCGGATAGTTTTGACAAAGCCATCTATCTGCTGTCCAATTCTAACAGAGGCGATGAGTTCATTTTTGTAGAGTAAACCACTGTATTTATTATCGACAATAGCTTTATAACCAAGCGGTGTCTGTGCATATATTAGTAATTTGACCGCTTGATTTGTTTTCAGGGTGTCACTATTTATCGCGTCTGTTAAAAAGCGTTCTATTTTGGTTGTTGCGATAAGTTTGTTGTTTCTGTCAGTAATGAGTTTTACGACGTAAGATTCGGATTCATTGAGCGGGCTGTGAGCTTGAGTTACAGGACAATATAAATCGGGTTTGATTCCCCAATCAAAAAAATAGCCATGCTCGCTCGCACCAGTAACTAAAAGTGCTGCAAACTCTTGATCTTTTACTAATGGCGTTTGCTGTGTGGCAAGCAACTGTCCATCAGCTTGTGTATAAACAAAGGCCTCTAGCGTTTCACCAATCTGGTATATTACATCTAACTCTTTTAGCAAAATGTTATGAGCTTGCTCGTCACCTACTATAGCAAGCTCGTATCCCATGGGATAAATATCGTTAACAATGAGTTGATTTCGTTGGCCTAATTTAAGCATCTTGGTATCATTAATAGTACTAAAACTCTAGTATAACAAAGTCCTAACCACACAGTGAGAGTTAAATGATAAGCTTAAATGCAGACTTGGGTGAAAGCTACGGAATTTGGCAAATGGGCAATGATGAAAAAGTGATGCCATTAATTGACCAAGCAAATATTGCTTGTGGTTATCATGCAGGTGATGCAATGACGATGAAAAACGCGATTGCATTAGCGGCAGCCAATGGTGTAGTTATTGGAGCACATGTTTCCTACCCAGATTTGCAAGGGTTCGGGCGCCGGTCTATGCAACTTGCTAAGGATGAACTTGTCGCCATTATTCAAGCTCAAGTAGCTACACTAGACGGTTTAGCAGGGCTTTATGGGCAAGCAGTTAGCTTTATCAAGCCTCATGGGGCTTTGTACAATGACATGATGAAAGACGACAAACTTTACGAACAAGTGCTAATTGCTGCATCCCAATTCAAAAAAGATATAGCAGTTTGTATTCAAGCTTTGCCCAGCAATGATAAGCACAGAAAGCTCGCTAGCCAATATGACGTCACGCTAGAATTTGAAGCTTTTGCGGATAGAGCTTATTTAGAAAACGGCTTGTTAATGCCTCGTGGAAACAAACACGCAGTATTAACAAATGAGGATGCAATTGAGCAAGCTCATAGCATAATAAATCATCAACAGGTGCTAAGTAATACTGGACAGCCTATACCATTGCATGCAACTACGCTTTGTGTGCATTCAGATAACCATACTGCGCTTAGCTTATGCAAGGCGCTTCGTAGCAAAATAGATGCAGCTTAATCCGGTAAAAGGTATCTCACTGGGCTCATATGCTCAACTTACGCAAGTAAGTGAAAGTGCTTATATCGTGAGTGTAGAAGAAAGTCCGTTATTTGCAGATATCTATCAAAAAAATGCAGTGATCAGTCAAGTATATAAACAGCTTATTAGTGTTAAGCCGAATTGGTTAATAGATGCTGTGCCTGCCTACCAGAGCTTATTACTTGAGTGTCGGATTGAGCAGCATAATCAAACCAAAATACTTGAGCAATTGATGTTCCTTTTTGAACAAACAAAACATTCAAACGCTAGTTGCGTCCAAGAAGCGATTGAGATCCCCATTTGTTATGAATTAAGCAATCAAGACTATCCAAACGATTTGGCGAAGATTATTGCGCACACAAATTTATCTAAATCAGAGGTTGTCAAACGCCATAGTCAACCTGAATATCACGTGTTTGCAATTGGGTTTATGCCCGATTTTGCGTATTTGGGCGAGCTTGATGCTAGTTTATCGATGCCAAGGTTAGCATCGCCGCGCACCAAGGTACCGGCAGGGGCGGTGGCAATTGCTGATCGTCAAACCGCGATTTACCCGAAAGTGTCGCCTGACGGCTGGAATATCATTGCATATACTCCGGTTGAGCTTGGAAAGGTGAAATCAATTGAAGCGGGTGCGAAGCTTCGTTTTCAAGAAATAAGTTCATTTGAGTTTTTTACGTTAATTGAACAAAGTGCATTGGATTAAAGATGATAACAATCACTAAAGCAGGATTGTTTGCAAGCTGTGTAGATGAAGGTAGAACACACATTCAAAGTCAAGGATATAGTCAGTCTGGCGCGCTTGATTGGATATCATTTTATTTGGCAAATGCGCTTTGTGCTAATACTTTAAATGCGCCTTGTATTGAAGTGTTACATGGAAATTTTGCTTGTGTTGTTCAGCAAAGTTGCGTCTTTTGTATAACAGGTGCACATGCTTCAATATACCTTGATGATAAACCCATTAAGCTAAACAGGCCCTATTATATCGAGCAAGGGCAGAGTATATCAATTATTGAGACTACTCTAGGTATTGGTAACTATATAGCGTTTTCTTGTCCACTAGACTTACCTTTATTTGCCAATAGTGTATGTGGCGTGTTGCGTGAACAAAAAGGTGGATTAAAGTATAAAGGTGAGAGTTTACAAAACGGCGACACGATCAATACAAAAGTGACACAAGACAGTTGTAGACATAAAAATAATAAAACGCATTTAGCAAGCGCCGTAAATCAAATTAGTATTGCCCCAGTTTTGTTGTCTCATATTGCATCACTTGATAGTGATTGTATTGACTTAGAAATAAGCAGCGCATATCAAACTCATTTGTTTAGTCACACACAACGAGCGCGTTTTATTGCGCAAGAGTATCAAATTAGTCAATATAGTGACCGAATGGGTGTGCGTTTATCTGGTTTACCGATAAGTTGTTCGGTCAATCAGCTTTATTCGCAAGGTATTAGCAATGGTAGTGTTCAAATTTCAGGGGATGGACAAGCAATCATCATGAGAAATGATCGCCAAACTATTGGTGGATACCCCATTATTGGTGCGATAAGTAAAATGGCGTTGGCAAGTTTAGCGCAAACAAAACCGGGGCAATTTGTCAGATTTACGCCGACAGCTATGCAAAATAATATGGTCAATTATGAATTGGCAAAGCAGGCCTTGCTCAGGTTGGCAAAAGAAAACACGATGCTATTTGCTTAACAAAAAGGATGAAAGACAATGCTAGTTTATCTAAATGGTGAGTTTATTGAACAACACAAAGCCTCAATTTCACCTATGGACAGAGGTTTCCTTTTTGGCGACGGTATTTATGAAGTAATTCCGTGTTATGACAAAAAGCCTGTTGGTTTGAGACAACATTTGCAACGTATGGAAAATGGTTTAAAACAGATTAATTTACCTTTTGAAGTTGATATAAATCAGTGGTCAAAAATAGTTGCGAAGCTGATTAGTCAAGATGATTCCAAATCAAATGCAGTATACATTCATGTCAGTAGGGGAGCTGATAAAACACGTCATCATGCAATGCCCAGTAATATTGAACCGACAGTTTTTGCATACGCATTTACAATCCCATACTCACAAGATTTATCGTCCAGTAGCATTAAGACTTATACCGTGTCGACTGAATTAGATCTTCGTTGGCAGCGCTGTCATATTAAATCCACCTCCCTTTTAGGTAATGTGTTGCATTATCAGCAAGGCGTCGAAAGAGGTACCGATGAAGTCATTTTATATAACGAAAAAGGCATAGTGACAGAAGCGGCGGCATGTAATGTATTTATGGTAAAAGACGATGTCATTTATACACCACCTTTAGACAATCATATTCTACCGGGTATCACACGCCATATTCTTATTGAAGCTATTGAACAAGAGCATATTGCTGAATTAAAACAAGAATACTTCGACATTGATACGCTAAAAATGGCAGATGAAATATGGATTACATCATCGAGTAAAGAAGTCGGCCCTGTAGTACAAATTGATAAACAGCGTGTTGGCCTCGGACAACCTGAGCGCTATGTACAAAAATGCGCAGGCTGCTTATAACAAACATAAGTTTTCGCAATAAAAAAGCCTCAAAAGTTGAGGCTGTGAATATCATTTATGTTATTGAAGCGTTATTCGTCATCAGCATAATCTTCGCAGTCTTGTTTGTTGCATTCACCATAAAGGTACAAACTGTGATTAACCAGTTTCATATCATGGGCTTCTGCGACAGCTTCTTGCCTTTGTTCAATAGTATCATCTTCAAATTCGACGACTTTACCACATTTTAAACACACTAAATGATCGTGATGGTCTTTGTGACTAATCTCAAACACAGACTTGCCGCCTTCAAAGTGATGGCGGTTAAGGATCCCCGCATCATCAAATTGATTAAGTACTCGATATACGGTCGCAAGGCCTATTTCTTCATCCATATCAATTAAAATTTTATAGACATCTTCAGCGCTGATATGTTGGTTTTTCGGATCTTGTAAAATCTCTAAGATTTTGATTCTAGGAAGCGTTACTTTTAGGCCGGCTTTTTTTAATTCTTTATTTTGGTCCATGCGCTCAAGTCTTTGTTATAGCAATTGCAATTATTATAAGACATGTTTAAAGATTTAACAGTATTAGCCGTAATAATAATATAAATTTTATTTCGCAATTGCTTAAACATTGCTCTGGGTATTAAACGCTAACATGAAACACAATTCTTCTTTTCGATTTACTGTGGTCAATAAAATGGTCATAGGGTTTTCATCATTGGCATTTTTGTTAGTGATCACCAGTATATTGTCCTATGTGGGCTTAGATGAAATAAAATCATCCGCCCAGCAAGTAGCATTTGAAAAAATGCCTGTGCAACGCGAAGCCTCTAGTATTAATCAAATTGTCCTTAATATGGCTAGGATCACGACCAATGCTTATTTTGAAAAAGAACAACAACGATTAAGCAACAGTCAAAATGAGTTTGAAATACTCAGTGAGAATTTTGATATTGGCGTCGATAAACTCAGAGCGCTTGTTAGTGGTCAAAACAAAACACCTTTGGATAAGGCATAACAAAACTCTTTATCCTATTTCAGTGCTAGTCGTCAGATGTTTGAAAACAAAAGCTTGTATATAACAGACGAAATCGAGTTGCAAAAGGCCTTAGCCTTAAGTTTAGATCAAGCTGATGAAGCTAGCGCATTGATGTTGGATTTAACCTTTTTAGAGGGAGACGAAAGAGATCTAGAAGGCTTAATTGGTATGTCAACGAACATCGATAATAAGTTAGGCAATATGATGTCAAACCTCAAAGAGCTAAGTATTACTGATGATCGGGAAAGCGTCGAGCTTATCATAGAAAATATTGGTTACGTTTTAAGTAATATCAAAGTGGATTATGATTTTGCCAAACGATTAGCAGATGGAATAAACGATGATGGCATTTTAGATAGCTTTGCGAGCGAGTTTGAGGCACTACAAAAAACGCTTCAAGGTGAAAGAGGGGTCTTTGCTCTTAAAAACCAAATGTTAGACCTTCAGTCCACCATGTCTTCGCTTCGGATACAAAGTAATGACGCAATTAACAATAGCCTTATCGCATTAGATTCACTGTCTGAGTCGGTAAACAAGGACGCATTAGACGGTCAAGAAAATATTCTGGCGTCAGTGCAAAGCAATGTTATCAAAAGCGTTGTAATCTCTTTCATTGGATTAATTGCCACTGGCACGCTTGCGTTTATCGCCACCAGAAGCATTGCTAAGCCACTAAACAGAGTAAATCGACGGTTGAAGGTTTTATCTCAAGGTGATTTGACTCGCCAATTAAGTGAACAAGGAAATGACGAATTTTCTGAATTATCTAAAAACATTAATAAGCTGATTCAATCCCTACAAACCTTAATCGGGAGTATCAACGAGAAAGAAGAAAACTTATCAGTTGTCACTATGCGCAGCATTGAGCAAGGGGACAAATCTTTGGCACAAGTTGACGAGCAACAAAACGAAATTAGAGCAACGTCTGATAACACCCAACAAGTGCAAGAGACAAGTAAGTCGAACATGCGTCAAATCCAAGAAGCAGACAGTAAAATAGAGCTTGCGATTGGACAAAGTGAACGGGTAGTAAATTTGGTCAAACAAAGTTTGGAACAAGTAAATGAGCAATCGATGCAAGCTCAACAAAGCGTTACAATTGTGAACCGCTTAGGTGAAAATAGTAATAAGATTGGCGGTATCTTGGATGTGATTAAAACCATTGCCGAGCAAACTAATTTATTAGCCCTAAATGCTGCAATCGAAGCGGCAAGAGCAGGAGAGCAGGGAAGAGGATTTGCGGTAGTAGCAGACGAAGTAAGGACCTTAGCAAACAGAACTCATAACTCGACTGAAGAAATTGAAAAAATGATCATTAGTTTGCAGCAAGATTCCAGTAAAGCTGTAGATGCAATGACAAAAGGGTCAGAGCAAGTGCAGCGTGGCGTTGAAATCACCAATGAAGTCACTACACAGGTCACAGAAATAAAAACTATTATTGAAAGTCTAGCGCAGGTGAATTCTAATATCGTGTGTGATACTCAAAATCAAGATGCATTGCTTGATAACGTGGTCACACGATTAAATACTATTGTTTCGTTAAGTCAGGAAAGTGCATTAAGTACCCAAGCGTCTAATGATGCGACTCATGAGATAGGGATACACATGCAAGGTCTGCGCGACGCAGTCGGAAAGTTTAAGTTAAACTCATAAAAAAAGGCCCATAAGGACCTTTTTCGTTAATGAAAATGACTTATAAATCGATATTGTAACGTGTCCCAAATCCGGGTCCATAGATCATCGCATTTAATAAAAGGCGATTTGTGCCAATGCTTGCACCTCTAAAGTTAGGTTGACCCGAGAACATAATAATTTGTCCCATACCAACGCGCTCTCTTGTAAGATAAGAAGAGTTTGCAATGCGTTGGGCGGCTTCTGGCCATAACAGCCCACTCATGCGTACATGAATTTGTTGATCTTTAGGAAGTGCATACCAACTGACATAATTCTCTAGTTCGATTTCTTCATCAATTGATTTATATACTCCGACCGACACTACAGACTCAGCATTTTGATTAGCAATTAGTACACTTTGGTTACGATATAACAATGGCAAAACACTCGGCGTGCCAAAGCTTAGCCAATGTTTGGTATCAACATCTCCTGCGACCATAGCGCCTGCTGGCATAAACAGTCTTTGCCAATCATTACGCTTTTTAAGGTCTTCCTTGCTTAATGGTTTTCCAAGGTCATCCCATGGATAAGTTACATCGGTACTTAAACGCGAATCAAATAATGCTTTATCTGAAGACACCGGCTTGCGTGACAATAATCTTCGCTGCAGTGCGATATTATATTTGTCTGCATCGGTAAGCATATCATCTACGATTTGTACATTACCTGACTCTCTGTGTTTTGCCACTAAAGCGCTTGAGCGGTCGTGGGTAATTAAGGTGCCGCCTTGCTCAACCCAAGTCATTAATTGTTTCAGCGCGCTATCGCTAAGTTGACGCCTAGATGGCATGATGATTGTGTTGTAGCGTCTTAAGTCTGCAAAACCAAGAGCTGAAGCATCTAAATGACTATGTCGAATACCAAGATTAGTATCAATGCTCCACCATGTTCTTCCTGCATCAAGACCACTGGTGCCATCTTGAGTTGCAATAGCAATTTGAGGCTTTGTTAGCAGTACAAAATGGTCGCCGCCCCAATCTGGAAGCTCTCCTTGCCCTAATCCTTGAGTGATAGAATGTAATTGTAGATTTAGCTCCTGTGCACTGAGACTAATTAACGATATGAGCTCTTCGTTATTTAGGTTATCTGTAATAGTGACAGCAACCGTGCCGCGGTTAAATGTAATGTTATTAAACTCAGATGCCTTATCAATAACTCGGACATAGACACCTCTTTCCATCAACCGCGCTGCAAAAGCGACTGACTTATCATCTTCTCCATCTACCAACCAAGCAATTGCATCCTTGTTGATACTATTATCAACTGATGTTGGCGCTTTGTACGGCTCGGTATCTTTTGTTAATTCATTATTAAGGGTATAGGCAGTTAAGCCATACATCATGGTAAGGTTCCATGCAGATGTGTCATACATGATTGAACGTCCTTCTCGCAGGACTTGTTGTCTTTCTTTTTCAATCACCTCAGGCAGAAGCGCAGAGTCAAACTCCATAATAGCAGACAATAATCTTGCTTCTGGCTGTCGATTAACAATGACTAAGCTGCCCTTGGGCAAGTTAATTGTTGTATCCAAACCAAAATGATTGATAGCGTTGCTGATTTTCTTGCTTTTTGTGGTCACCTTAACTTCAATATCTTGCGCTAAGAGCTTTTCGGCAAGTGTGTGCAGGCGAGTATGATTATCCGTTTTAGGGATAATAAAAGTCTTGTCGGCAAAGGGAGATTTTTTCGAAACTAACATTTTCCGATCTTCAAAATAGTCTTCAAACATTGCTTTAGAGTTCACTTGCAATGTTCTTAGATTTGCCAAAGTACTCACATATTGATGATGAACAGATTCTAAATAAGTCTGTACGGTTCCTTCTGGACGTCTAACACCATCTTCAGCCATACGTGATTGTTCATATAGAATATGCACACTGCCACGATACTCCGCATAGTTTGAATAACCAGGATACCAGTTCTCGAACCATTCTCCGGTGTAGTATCTCCAACCTTCTTGGTCAAAAGCGGCTGCTTGGTCATTTGCAAATACTTTTGCCCAGTCTTGAACGCTTGGTGAAATGTTCTTATTTAGTGGCTCTCTAGGGGGACCCATTAGATAGGTGTCTTGCGGCCCCATTTCATGACCATCAATCATTAACTGAGGACGCCATTTATTGATCAACTCAACACGACCGACTGTTTCGGGTTGTGTTAAGTAGAAAAAATCTCTATTTAAATCGAACAAATAGTGGTTGGTTCTTCCATAAGGCCAGTCTCCTCTGTGTAGCAAGGATTGGTCGTCTACATTGGGCGCAGTCCCTCTATATTGTTCTAACGACTTTGCAAAACGGTCTCTGCCATCAGGGTTCATTAGTGGGTCGATAACAATAACCATATCTTCGAGCATACTTGCATTTTGTTCACTCTTATCAGCAATGAGATGATAAATCGCTGCTATGGCGGCATCCGCGCCTGAAGTCTCATTTCCGTGAATCGAATACGCCATCCATGCTATTGCAGGAAGACTTTGAATAATTTCTTGAGCTTGTGCATCGGACGTGTCACGAGGGTCTGCTAATTGTGCTAAGTTACTTTGGATATTATCAAGTTTAGCTAAATTGCTAGGGCTGGTAATAAATAGAGCAAATAGCGGGCGTCCCTCATGACTTTTAGCATACTCAACAACTTTCATTTTATTTGTTTCATTTGCCCATGTGTTGATTGCCTTAGTTGATTAAAGTGGGTGAGGCAACACGCTGACCAACTGGAAAGCCTAGTATGTCTTCCGGGCGAGTGACGCTGGTGTCATAGTCACCATTTAGCATCTCGATTTGGTAATCAAGGTCTTTCGAATAGGTAGGTTTCATTACTAGACTTGATTGCGCGATTGGGACAAGCCCAATGCTGATAGCGACAACACATAAAATTTTACTCAAAGGCATGTGCATATGAAGCACTCCATGGTGTTATTGTTATTATTTAAAGGTAAACATAGCACTATGTACAAATATAAGGCAAGTGCTTGGGACTAACTTATGGCATACGATCTTGTCATATTTGATATTACAAGACCCATAAAAAAAGCTAGCATTTTTGCTAGCTTTTAAAATTAAGCGCCGATTAAGTTTATAATTCGCTAAGGCACATTTCTTCTTGAATTTGTTTACACCACGCTTTGACACGCTCATCAGTCAGCTCAGGCTGTCTATCTTCATCGATTCCCAGACCCACGAAATGATCATCATCAGACATCCCTTTGGATGCTTCAAAATCATACCCTTCGGTCGGCCATGCACCAATTAATATTGCACCTTTGGGCTCGACAATATCCCTAACCATACCCATTGCATCCAAGAAATATTCAGCATAATCCTCTTGGTCGCCGCATCCAAAAATCGCAACTAGTTTATCTTCAAAATCGATTTCTTCTAATTCGGGGAAAAAGTCATCCCAGTCGCACTGTGCTTCTCCATAATACCATGTTGGGATACCAAACATGAGCAAATCAAATTCAGCAATCTCTTCTTTGGTACTTTTAGCGATATCTTTAACATCAATTAGGTCTTTGCCCAATTCTTTTTGAATCATTTTGGCTATATGTTCGGTATTACCTGTATCACTGCCAAAAAACAAACCAACACTTGCCATTACAATACTCCAATTGTTTCTAGCTACAGAAACTAAATTTATACACCAGAGGATAGATAAAATATTTGTATTATGCCTTTTGCTACAAAGCCCAAGGCTCCTAAGCCTAAAACACCATAAGCAACAAAACGGCCTATTTTTGGTACATCATTTTTTTTCATGACGTCATGCACCGCATACGTCATAAGTCCAAAAAGTCCGACTAGCGTGATATTTAATACGATCGATTCGACTTGTTGAAATGTTTCTGGTGACATAAGCAAAACCAATAAAAAATTTGCGCAGAGTCTAACATAAAACCCGCAAAAATCAGCAAGTTTTGGCTTAAAACCTATACTAAGGTGTTAACTTTACTCACCACGTAAATGCTTTGTAATTAAGCTGTTAACAATTTGTGGCTTTTCTGCGTGAAGCCAATGTCCTGCTTGTACAAATTTTGCTTTTGCTTGCGGGAACTGCGTCATTATAGTGTCTTGATGTTCGCTAGTAACATAATCAGAATTTTGACCGACAATAAAAAGCACGATTTTATTAAACACCAACTTGCCCGCTAAAGGCCAATCAGAAAGTTTGTCGTATTGTTCGATTAACAGTGATAGGTTAAAGCGCCATTGCCAACCAGATTCGTCTTCAAACAAACTTTTTAATAAAAAAGCGATTGTCCCCGCGTCATTAATATGTTTTGCCATTGCATCTTGAGCGTCTTTTCTTGTTTTTATCTGGTTCAAGTCAACCGCATTTAAGCCATTGATAACGTTTTCATGTCGGGCATTATAAGCGACAGGTGCAATATCCAGTATAACAAGCTTTTCGACGATATTTGGATACATCGATGTTAAGAACATAGCGACTTTACCACCTAAAGAATGTCCTACAAAACTTGCTTTATCGATTCCAAGGCTATTAAGCGTTTCTTTAATTAACCTTGCGTATAACTCAAATGAAAAAGAAGTCGTTCTAGGGCTTTTCCCATGGTCAGGCAAGTCAATGTTAATAACTGTGTAGTCGGACTCAAGTGCTCGCCTAATAATACTTAAATTATCACCACTACCAAAAAGACCGTGAATGAGCACCACCTTTGGTGCATTAGGATCACGCTGCGCAAATAGCTGATAGTGCAAAGGGCAGACCATAATTACGCTAGTCCTTAGAGTTAATATGTGTTGTTTGGATGATTAACATCATTGTGCTCTACATATTTGGATAGTTAGGACCGCCAGCGCCCTCTGGTACTACCCATTGAATATTTTGACTGGGCTCTTTAATGTCACAGGTTTTACAGTGTACGCAGTTTTGTGCATTAATTTGAAAACGTTTGCTGCCATCTGCTTCGTCTACCACTTCGTATACTCCAGCTGGGCAATATCGTTGAGCAGGCTCATCAAACTTCTCCAAAGTAAAACTAATGGGAAGAGCAGGGTCTTTTAATTGAAGATGACAAGGCTGGTCTTCTTCATGGTTCGTATTTGATAAAAATACTGAAGATAGCTTGTCAAAACTTAGTACGCCATCAGGTTTTGGGTAGTCAAATTTTGGCATACTTGCTGCTGGTTTAAGTGTGACATGGTCAGGTGTTGTATCGCTTATGGATAAAGGTAATTTACCTCCAAAAAAGTTTTGATCCAAGGTATTATAAGCACCTCCCCAGAAGTTACCAAACTTATGTATAGCAGGGCCAAAATTCCGTGAACGATATAATTCGTCATATACCCATGAACGTTTGAAATTTTCCGCATAATCAATGGGGTCGATAACGTCTTTGGTTTCATCAAGTAAATCAAAAAGTGTTTCTGCCGCAATCATTCCTGATTTCATTGCGGTATGATTTCCTTTGATTTTAGCAAAGTTGAGCGTACCTGCGTTGCACCCAACCATCATGCCGCCTGGGAATGTCATTTTCGGTAGAGATTGAAGACCACCTTTTGCAATTGCCCTTGCACCATAGCTAACACGCGTTGCATTTTTAAGCGTATTTGCGATCACCGGATGATGCTTTAGCTTTTGAAACTCATCAAAAGGGCTTAAATGAGGATTTTCATAGTTTAGGTCAACAATAAGCCCTACAAACACTTGATTATTTTCAGCATGATATAAATAGCTACCGCCTGTGGCATCATTCAAGGGCCACCCTGCCGTATGAACGACTAATCCCTCTTGATGTTGCTCAGCAGGTACATCCCAAATCTCTTTGAAACCAATGGCATAATGTTGCGGACTAACGTCTTTGTCGAGTTCAAACTTCTCAATTAAGCTTTTACCAAGATGACCTCGGCAACCCTCAGCAAACACGGTGTATTTTGCTGTTAGCAACATTCCAAGGCATATACGCGTCTTTTTGTTCGCCGTTTATTGATACGCCCATATCACCAGTAATTACCCCAGCGACTTGACCTGCATCGTTATAATGAACTTGCGCTGCTGCAAAGCCAGGATAGATTTCGATACCAAGGCCTTCGGCTTGTTCTGCCAACCATCTACACATGTTTGCCATACTAACAATATAATTACCATCGTTGTGCATGGTTTTAGGCGTCATCATGTTGGGTAGCTTTGTCGCCTTGGTTTCATTATTTAATAAGTAGATATGATCGCCACTTACCTTTGTGTTTAGCGGCGCGCCTAAGTCTTGCCAATTAGGAATTAATTCATTTAGGGCTCTTGGTTCAAAAACCGCACCTGATAGAATGTGGGCTCCAATTTCTGAGCCTTTTTCAAGTACTAAAATATTAAGTTCTTGGTTATTCTCATTGGCCAGTTGTTTTAGTTTTATGGCGGTTGATAGACCTGAAGGACCACCACCAACAACAATAACGTCAAACTCCATTACTTCTCTTTCCATCATGGACTCCGTAGCAAGGACGAATTTATAGTTCAGTATTCGTCAATTGAATATTACAGCGCGCTAAAACGGTGTAAAATAAATTATCATAGAAAAGTAATCTAGGTTGACGTTTGCGTCAACTAATTATAGATTGCTCGTCTATTTTATCTGTCAATATTGCAACATAAGTTTTAGCCATAAAGGATTTAAGCTAAAACACTACACTAAACGTACATAAATACGATTAAGTGTAGGTAATATTTTACCAGCAAAAGACATCAATATTAGGGGAAAGTATGAAAATCTTAGTACCGGTCAAACGTGCTATCGATTATAACGTAAAAGTTAGAGTCAAACCTGACAATTCAAATGTCGATTTAACCAATGTAAAAATGGCGATTAACCCTTTTTGTGAAATCGCAGTTGAAGAAGCAATAAGGCTAAAAGAAAAAGGCGTGGCGACTGAAATCGTTGTTGTGTCTATTGGCCCTAAAGCTTGCCAAGAGCAAATTCGTACAGGCCTTGCCTTAGGTGCGGACAGGGGCGTGCATATCGAGACAGAAGCGTCTCTAGATTCCTTACAAATTGCTAAATTACTCAAAACAGTAGTAGATGATGAGTCACCAGATATCGTCATTTTGGGCAAGCAAGCTATTGATTCAGATAATAATCAAACCGGCCAAATGCTAGCAGCATTGACGGGAATGCCGCAAGGAACGTTTGCAAGTAAGGTAGATGTTGACGGTAATACTATTAATGTAACAAGGGAAGTAGATGGAGGCTTGCAAACGGTCGCTTTATCATTGCCAGCAGTAGTGACCACCGATTTGCGCTTAAATGAACCTCGTTACGCTTCATTGCCAAATATTATGAAAGCTAAGCGCAAACCAATCGATGTTAAGCAAGCGAGTGACTTAGGTGTAAATCTTGAATCTAAAGTCACCTTAGTTAAAGTAACACCACCTGAACAACGTCAAGGCGGGGTTAAAGTGGCAAGTGTTGACGAACTGGTAGAAAAACTGAAAAACGAAGCGAAGGTGATATCATGAGTATTTTAGTATATGCAGAACACGACAATGTCAGCTTAAAGTCAGAGACCAATAAATTAGTACATGCAGCTAGCAAAGTGGGTGGTGACATTACGCTATTGGTTGTTGGCAGCAATTGTGAAGGCGTTGCGGCAAGTGGTGCAAAAATCACTGGCGTGGACAAAGTGCTTGTTGCAGACTCAGCACATTACGAGCATCAGTTACCAGAAAATGTCGCCGATTTAGTTGTTGAGCTTGCGGGTAGTTATGAGCATATTTTTGCTGCTGCAACAACAACGGGCAAAAACTTTATGCCTCGCGTTGCCGCTTTCTTAGATGTTGCCCAGATTTCAGACATTATCGCGGTAGAAAGTGCCGATACATTTGTTCGACCTATATATGCAGGCAATGCAATCGCCACTGTTCAAAGCGCAGATGAGAAAAAAGTGATTACTGTCCGTGCTGCAGCTTTTGATGCAGCGGCAAACGACGCTAATGCGCCAATCGAAGCATTAGATAATGCAAATGCTAGTGACAAATCAAGCTTTGTGTCGGCTGAGCTGACTGAGTCAGAACGTCCAGAGCTAACCGCTGCTGAGGTAATTATCTCTGGTGGTCGTGGCATGCAAAATGGTGAAAATTTCTCATTATTAAATGGTATTGCTGACAAACTAGGCGCAGCCATTGGTGCATCAAGAGCCGCGGTAGATGCGGGTTTTGTGCCGAATGATATGCAGGTAGGTCAAACGGGTAAAATCGTCGCACCTCAGTTATATATTGCAGTTGGTATTTCTGGCGCAATACAGCATTTAGCAGGTATGAAAGATTCTAAAGTCATTGTTGCCATTAACAAAGATGAAGAAGCGCCAATCTTCCAAGTAGCTGATTATGGCCTTGTGGGAGATTTATTTGACGAACTTCCTAAATTAGAATCTGCATTGTAATTGCATTACAATCTCGTGTTAAAACCGAGCTAAGTTTTCTTAGCTCGGTTTTTTTATGCAGGTAAAAGCAGTCTTTTATGTTTGCTTTACTATAAATCAAATTAATTAGATTGATTTAATCTGTAAAGCTAGTACATATGACCTTTGCATGTTCGATTGTGTTGATGATGTGCAAAGAAATCCTAATAGCCTCACCTCTGACATCAAATTTAACTTCGCACTTTGATAAATTCGTTTTCGTTAGTTCAAGGTTTTTGGGAACAAGACACAAGCTTCCACCATAAATATTTGCATCATGGTGTGGTGATACTTTCAATGCCTTGTAATCAATATTGTCAATTATATACTGTTTGAGTGCATGGTTATGTGCATTGATTTTATCGAAACCTATACCGCTTAGCGCTTTAATCGATGCCGATGCAATAACATAGGGCGCAATCGAAGGTGTACCACCCCAAAAACGTTTAACACCTGTAGCGGGTAAATAGTTCTCGATGTTAAATTCAAAAGGATTCTCGTGAGAAAACCAACCCACAGGATCGGGTTGCAAATACTGCACAAGTGTCGGCTTTACATATATAAAACCAGCGCCAAGGCCCTCCACAAAGCCATTTTACACAGGACCCAAATATTGCATCACACTTCCATTGTTTTACGTTAATCGGACAGATGCCAATAGATTGCGCAACATCTACCATTGAGAATGCTTCAAATTGATTAATCAATGAACAAATTTCACTGACCT
This sequence comes from Glaciecola sp. HA4-3, assembly GCF_055693685.1. Lineage (NCBI taxonomy): Bacteria > Pseudomonadati > Pseudomonadota > Gammaproteobacteria > Alteromonadales > Alteromonadaceae > Glaciecola > Glaciecola sp. HA4-3. Next base: position 1,698,835 of record NZ_CM146340.1, on the reverse strand, counting down.
GGCTCTTTATAGATGTATTAGAGTGAACATGGGTGACCAGACAAGCAAGCACATTATGTGATTCTAAGGCATCTAACCATATCTCAATATCGTTAGGATCTCCGTCTAATATTACAAGTGATAAGTTATAGGTATCGGCGAGCGCTTTTACGACAAATCCCATTGAAGCAAAAGCTTCACAGTGCATAACGACAGTGCGTTGATGCTTATGCTTGGGCATCTTTGCAATAGCTGTTAAAAATGCGTGAAAACCCGACGCTAAATGAGTTTGTGGACAAATATCTTGTTGATTAGCGCCAATAATGTTGGCTATTTGTTGGCAGAAATCGTCGCATAGAGACAACCAATAAGGCCATGAATCTGAACCATTTTCAGACCAAGTATCAAGATATTGGGTTTGTAGTGCTTGAGCAGCACTATTTATAAGTGGGCCGACTGAATGTGATAGGGCATATATGCCTTTAGGTTGATTAAACATTTGTTCAATAAGCTTAGGCGATATAAGTGCACTGTGAGTTGAGTCGTCAGACATTAAGCAGTTACCTTATGATGATGATTTACCAGAAATAGAAGGGCGAACTTTGCCATATTCACCTCCCCATTTATCTGTCATTGTACTTCTAATATCCCAAAGAGCAGGAAAGAACCGTTTGTTTGCTCCTTTTTGCAACAAATCAACTGGACGCCCTTTCAATGAAGCTGAACCTAGGCCAATTGAACGGTGAATCAAAAATAAATGCCGCCACCTGAAACGTTGTAGCAATTCATCAAATTCGACCATGGCTTCTGCAATTGCATATCTAAAGTCATGTGTGTAGTCTTCGTCATAGATGCTTTCTATACTGATTTTTCCTTGATCTAAGCAGCTATACTCAAACATTTTCCACAGATCTGATGGCATCTTAAGTAACATTCTAAAACCAGGTGATTCTTGACCACTCCCATTACCAAGCTGCAGTCTAATTTGCTGGTATTCTTTAGGCGACATTGTTTCTAACACATCTAATTGAGTAATCATTAATCGTTGCAACTGATGTACCCTTGAAAAAAGAGTAATCACACGGTGATAATGTTCAGTCTCCATGTAGTCAATAATTTCAACTAATGAGAAACAAATTAGCTTCATCCAAAGCTCTTCAACTTGATGTACGATTTGAAATTGTAATTCGTCAGCTGTCGCTAATTCATTAAGTGGCTTTTGGCAATCAAGAAGTTTGTCGCACTGCAAGTAAACACCATAATCAAGCATTTCTGGTGACTCGATCATCTGGTAATATTTTTGTTTATCCATTTTCAATCTCAGTAGCTGAGTAATTTGCCCGTATTGTAGTTGAAAAATTTAGATTTAAAATATTAATATGCCACAAAGAATAAATGAACAAGCTCGAATGATTGAGGAAACAACGTTTAAATTGCGAGCTTGTTCATTTAAAAAAGGATTATTCAGATTTGTTTTTAGGTGCAAGCCAATGATAAAACAAAGGCGTAAGTAAAAGACCAAAAATAGTTACACCAATCATTCCCGCAAATACTGTCACACCCATTGCTTGTCTCATTTCAGCGCCTGCGCCCGTTGACAATACAAGTGGTAATACCCCCATAATAAATGCAATAGAGGTCATTAAGATAGGGCGTAAACGAAGGGTTGAAGCTTTCATTATTGCATTAAATCCACTTAAGCCTTTGTGTTGCAATTCTTTGGCAAATTCTACGATTAAAATCGCATTTTTAGTGGCCAAACCCACCAGCACAATTAAGCCTATTTGGGTGAATATATTATTATCACCTCCATAAACAATCACCCCTGTCATCGCCGACAATAAAGTCATAGGTATAATCAAAATAATCGCCAGCGGTAAACTCAGACTTTCATACTGAGCAGCAAGTACTAAAAACACTAATAACACTATAAGTGGAAACACCAAAAGCGCGGTATTGCCTGCTAGCTTTTGTTGATAGGCTAGGTCGGTCCATTCATACTCAATCCCATTAGGCAAATTTGCATCTAAAATTTTAGTCATAGCAAGCTGAGCTTCACCTGAGCTAAATCCTTCAGCCGGTCCTGCATTTAAATCTGCGGTGATAAATCCGTTATAGCGCATTACGCGGTCTGGGCCTGCGACATTTTTTATTGTCACAAATGAGCCCAGTGGCACCATGTCGCCTTGCGCATTTCGAACTTCTAATTTGGCAATTTGCTTTGGCTCTTGTCTAAACGATTCTTTGGCTTGCAAGTTAACTTGGTAGGTACGCCCAAACTGATTAAAGTCATTTATATATAATGAGCCTAAATAAATTTGCATAGTTGAAAAGATATCACTGATAGATACGCCCAAACTTTTTGCTTTCTGGCGGTCAATGTCTACTTCTAGTTGCGGCACATTTACTTGATAACTTGAAAACACGCCCGCTAATTCCGGGGTTTGCTAAGGCTTGTTGTAATATGGTTTGAGTAGCATCATACAATGCTAAATAACCAAGATTTGCTTTATCTAATAGTTGTAGTTTAAAGCCACCAATTGTACCTAAACCTTGTACAGGAGGAGGTGGGAATATAGCAATAAATGCTTCTTGGATGGTGCTAAATTGTCCACCAAGAGACTGAGCAATCGCATTAGCTGAAAGCGCTTCACCTTTGCGCTTTGAAAAATCTTTTAGCGTGACAAAAACGACGCCAGCATTAGTACTGTTTGTGAAACCATTGATACTAAGTCCAGGAAAAGCGACAGTAGACTCAACACCAGGGTGAGCCAGTGCTATTGCAGACATTTGTTGTATCACTTCATCAGTGCGATCTAAAGATGCTGCATCAGGTAGTTGCGCAAAGCTTACCAAGTATTGCTTATCTTGAGTCGGAATATAAGCTGTTGGTGTATTTGTAATTTGAAGCCCAGCTACTCCCACTAACGTCACGTAAAAGATACCAACGAGTACTCCAGTTCGAAGGATCTTTTTGACCGCTTTGCCATACACACTTTGTCCTTTTTCAAACAATTGATTAAATGGTGTAAATACATAGTGACTAAACAAGCGGTCCATTAATCGGCTTAAGGCATCCTTAGGAGCATGTTTGTCCTTGAGTAATAAAGCGGCAAGCGCAGGACTAAGTGTCAATGAATTAAACATTGAAATAAAAGTAGATATTGTAATGGTCAATGCGAACTGTTTATAAAACTGTCCCGTCAAACCTGACATAAATGCTGTGGGGATGAACACAGCCGCTAACACCAAGGTGGTCGCAATAATTGGCCCAGTAAATTCTTTCATCGCTTTTTGAGTAGCTTTTACAGGGGATAAACCTTCCGATATGTTTCTTTCTACATTTTCAACGACTACTATCGCATCATCTACGACAATGCCAATCGCCAGGACTAGGCCAAACAATGATAAGGCATTTAGTGAGAAACCTAATAGGTGCATTACGGCAAACGTACCCACCAAAGATACTGGCACCGCGACTAGGGGAATGATAGAAGCCCGCCATGTTTGCAAGAATAAAATTACAACAAGCACAACTAAGATTAACGCTTCAAAAAGTGTTTTTACCACCGCTTCTATGGAATCTCTCACAAAAACCGTAGGATCATAGACTATTTTGTAGTCGATACCATCAGGAAATGCTTGCTTTAGAGAAGCCATGGTTTTGCGCACATCATCTGAGATTTGAATCGCATTTGATCCCGCAGCCTGAAAAATTGGCAAAGCAACGGCAGCTTGATTATCTAATAAGGAGCGCAAAGCATAAAAGTCTGCGCCTAATTCAACTCGAGCAACATCTTTTAACCTAACTATTTCGCCTTGTTGTCCTACTTTTATAATGATGTTTTCAAACTCTTCAGGCGTTTCTAGTCGCCCTTTAACATTTACAAGTAACTGAAATGCGTTACTGCCACTAGGCTGAGCGCCTAAACTTCCAGCGGCGGCTTGTTTGTTTTGTTCGTTAATTGCATCGGCCACATCCATGGCTGTTAGCTCTAAACTAGCTACTTTTGAAGGATCTAGCCATATTCGCATACTGTACTCACCGGCGCCAAATAACTGCACGTCGCCAACACCTTCTATTCGTGCAAGTTCATTTTTAACATTAATGTGAGCAAAGTTTGACAGGTAAAGCATATCGAAACGATCATCGGGTGATGTAAGGTGTACCACCATTGTTAAATCTGGTGATGACTTTTGGGTCGTTACTCCCATGCGTTGCACCTCTTGAGGTAACCTTGCAAGCGCTCTATCAACTCTGGATTTTATATGTGATTCAGCTAAATCAATATCGGTACCAATTGCAAAAGTGGCTGTTAAGGTCATTCGTCCATCACTTGTAGATTGTGATGACATATAAAGCATATTTTCAGTCCCTTGAAGCTCTTCTTCTATTACAGATGCAACGGTTTGGGCAATAATCTTTGGGTTAGCACCAGGGTAAGTAGTACTAACCACTACAGTTGGCGGCACAACTTCTGGGTATTCGGTAATGGGTAATTGTTGAAGTGATAGCGCGCCTGCAATAAAAATCAAAATAGATAAGACGGCTGCAAATATCGGACGGCGGATAAAAAATTGTGAAAAATTCATCGTGTTATTCTCGTATGGGTCTAGTGAGAAGCAAAGGCAAGTGTTTTGCCTTTATCAGAGCCTAGCAGCATTACCACCTGATTATCGGAATTTGAGCTTTGATGTTTCAATTGGGCATGCATACGTTTTATGTTTGTCTGGTAATCGTGAATATTTGCTAATATTTCGCTATCAGCCATTTCAACCGAAATCGGTAAAATTTGGGTGTTTGGACGTACTTTTTGTAGTCCATTAACAACAATCCTTTCACTTGCCGCAAGGCCTTTAGAAATAACCCGTAATCCTTCAATTTTTTCACCCAATGTCACTTTTCGATATTCAACAATGTTATTTTCATTTACCACAAGCACAAATTTATTATTTAAATCTGTGCCAATGGCAGTATCTTGAATAAGAATAGTGTCGGTAGCACGTTGAGAATAAACATTCAGACGCGTGAATAATCCCGGCACAATCAATCCGTCTTCATTATTGATTACAGCTCGCGCTCTTATTGTCCCTGTTTGTTCGTTGATTTGATTGTCGACAAAGTCGATAAACCCGACGCGTTCTGCATTTCCTTGTTCACCAAAACTAACAATGACAGGCAATGCTTGGCTGTCTTCTTTGCTTTGAACAAACTCGATATATGCATCTTGATTGGCATTAAAATAAGCATGTACTTGCTCAGTTGAAACAATAGTTGTTAGTAATGATTGCCCCGCGTTTACTAGATTTCCTTGCGTAATATAAGCATTTGACACTTTCCCAGAAATAGGCGCAAGTATGCGGGTATAGCTTAATTCTAATTGTGCGATATTAAGTTGTGCTTGAACTGATGCTTGCCGAGCATTAGTTTGTTGAACATTAGCTTGACGGGTATCAAGTAATTCTTTCGAGACTGCATTGCTAAGGCTTAGTGTTTCGGCTCGCGAAAATTCTTTCACCGCTAATTCATATTGACTAGCGGCAATTTCTAAATCTGCTTGTAGGCGACTCACTTTTGCACGAAAAGGTGCATCATCAATGCTGAATAAGATATCGCCTTTGCTTACCTGTGCACCTTCAATAAAATGTACTTGCGATACATACCCTGAAATTCGTGGGCGCAAGTCAACATGCTGTGGCGCTTGAGTATGGCCAGTAAACACTTGCGAATCTGCAATAGCGTATGTTTCTACATTGGCGACTTCTATTTCGGGAACAAACAATGCCTGTTCGTCATTATCCGCATTAACACATGCGCTTAACACACTAATTGCAATAAACCCCGTTAGTATCGTTTTGATTTTGTGTATGTTCATTATTGGTTCCTCAACCTTAATTGATGGACCAATAATAGAGTCGTATTAAATATAAAAAAAATTATATAATTATATATAATACATTTGCATTTGTGATGTATTAATCTATGCTTAAAAAAACATCTAAGGAGAGCTAATGCGTCCACAAGAATTAAACTTACTGATTATATTTGACGCCATAATGACCGAGGGTAGCATTAGTCGAGCTGCAGATCGTTTAGCAATGACTCAACCAGCAGTCTCAAATGCTGTCAGTCGAATGCGAGTCGCGTGGAAAGATGATTTGTTTGTGAAACAAGGTCGCAATATAAAACCCACTTTAAAAGCGCAAAACATGTGGGATCAGATTAAACAGCCGATAAATGAATTATCAACAGTAATTAAACCCAACATATTTGACCCTGCTACTTCTACTCGTACTTTTAGAATTGCCGCGGCAGATATTGTTGTGCAAATGATGATGGTCGCGCTACGACAGACAATAGAGCGCGAAGCGCCTAAAATTAATGTGCATATGGTGCCGTATACGATCATCAATGCAAGCGAAGTTTTAGATAATGCCGCGGTCGATTTGGTAATTGGTGCTGGTAACATGTTGCCAAGCACCATCCGCAGTGAAGCCTTGTTTCATCCCCAGTATATTTGTGCGATGCGGCCACAGCACCCCCTTGCAAAAAGTACGCTAAGTATTGATGAGTTTGCCGCTGCAGATCATTTGTTAGTGTCATTGTCTGGTGATGTAGTGGGTGTAACAGATGAAGTGCTAGAGCAGCAAGGATTATCCAAGGCGCATTGCAATGAGCGTTAATCAATTTAGTATGGTTGCGCCTTTATTAGTTAACAGTGACTTAATTTGCGTGGTGCCCCTTGGTGCAGTGACGCAAAGTATTATGGATGGAAGTATTACCGGCACATTACCGCCGATTGAGTTAAATCCACCACCTGCTCATATACTGTGGCATACCAGACAAGAGCGTGATCCAGGACTAATTTGGTTACGCGATTTGGTGACTCGTTTAATAAGGGCTTCAGAGCTACAAAGTATCGATTACGCTATGCCTAAACTTTGCGGAAACAGCGTAGAATTATGTCAAAAGTTAAGTGCCACATTAAAGAGAATGTAAAGGTTGTAACATTTAGACACACTTTAAGTAGGGTGAATAACAAATCTTTAATGTTCTGCGGTAGTCCTTAGCCGATAATGCAGAGTATAATTGAAGCACATAACGTGTTGTATTTAGATAAAAAGGTTAGTGCATGAGCAGCAGTTTTCGTAAAGTAGGGCTTCCAATCATCATTGTAATAGCATCTATAGTCGCATTGATCGTGATTATTCAATTAAAGCCCAAGCCTGAAAAAAAGGAAGTTGAAACCAAAGATTTTCTTGTTGAAGCGCAGCCTATATTCGCACAAGACATTGAGTTTTTAGTTTACTCACAAGGGCCGGTTGAGCCAAAGCAGCGCACCATGCTAAGCACACAGGTAAGCGGCCGTATTGTTGAGATTGCCGAAAATTTTAATGAAGGTGCATTTTTTTCAAAAGGGGATGTCTTAATCGAGCTTGAAAGTGCAGATTATGAAACTGATTTGCTTTTAGCTGAAGCTGAATTGGCAAGAGCTCAAGCTAGTCTTGACGAAGAACAAGCTCGCGGCAGAGTAGCGCAAGCCGAATGGAGCTCTATTAATACATCACAGGCACCAGAGCTTGGCTTAAGAAAGCCCCAGTTAGCTCGTGAACAGGCAAACGTAAAAGCGGCAAACGCTAATTTAGCGCGAGCAAAGCGTAATCTTGAACGAACCAAAATTAGAGCACCCTATGATGGTCTTGTAAAATCACGAATGGTCGATATCGGTCAATTTGTGCCAATGGGTAGTCAAGTCGGTGAAATTTTTTCTACACAAACCGGAGAAGTAAGACTTCCGTTAACCGATAATGATGTGGCGTTTTTGGCGAATTTAAACCAAGAACAGCCCCTTGTTACATTGCAAGCTGAAGTGGCTGGTAAAACGCATTTCTGGCAAGCAAAGTTGGTCAGGGATGAAGCCGTTTTAGACGAAGCTAGACGAGTTATTTATGGTGTAGTGGAAATAGATGACCCTTATAATTTACGCTCACAAAAACATGATTCACCGTTAAAATATGGTCGCTTTGTTAGTGCAGCAATAACCGGAGTAACGGCTAATAATATAGTCAAACTTCCTCGCTTTGTGGTTAGGCTTGATGGCACAATTTTGAGTGTTGACGATAACAATACGCTAAACATTAATGCCGTTGATATTATGCGTTCAGATGAAGATTATGTGTATATAAGCGGTGGCCTACCTTTAGACCAACAAGTCGTGATGAGCGCCGTTTCTGCCCCTTATCAAGGTATGCCGGTACGTTTTACCCAAGATACTCCCACACCCTCTTTAAATAGCGAAGATGAAGAATCTTCTACAGAGTTAAACTTATGAGTGATAGAGAAGAAATAGACACTAAAAGTGGCATAATTGCATGGTTTGCACGCAACAGTGTGGCTGCAAATTTATTGATGGTTTTGATCATTCTAGGCGGTATTTTCGGAATTATTCAAGTTCAAAAACAAGTGTTTCCACAATTTAGTATCAATGTCATTAGCATTCAAGTTCCGTATTTAGGCGCCGCCCCTCAAGAAGTAGAAGAGGGGGTTGTTAGAAGAATCGAAGAGGCTATTAAAGATTTAGAAGGTATCGAACAGCTTAGTTCAGTTGCCAGAGAAGGGCTAGGCTCTGTGACTGTCGAGGTTGAAGATGGATATGATGTACAAGACCTGCTTGATGAGATTAAAGTACAAGTAGATGCGATTTCTACCTTTCCAAACAACACAGAAAAGCCAGTTGTCTATCGTATTAAAGCGCAACAAAGTGTTCTTTGGATATCGGTTTATGGTGATGTAAACGAACGAGAGTTAAAAGAACTTACCAAAGAGATAAGAGATGATATAGCGAATTTGCCTGGTATATCTGATGTAACGGTTGCAGGCGCAAGAGACTATGAAGTGTCAGTTGAAATATCAGAGATTCAATTGCAAGCCTATGGTCTGACCTTTGATGATGTAGTAAATGCGATTAGGCGCACTTCAATTGATGTGCTAAGGTGGTTCGATTAAATCGGAAAATGGCGACATCCTTTTGCGCGCAAAAGGCCAAGCCTACACTGCTTGGGATTTTGCGAGTATTCCTCTTATTAACCGAACAGATGGTACTCGTTTGTTGGTAGGGGACATTGCTTCTATTAATGACGGCTTCGTTGAAGATAACAATTACGCGAAATTTAACGGAGAAAATGCGATTAGTATTCGCGTGAATGCAGTGGGCGACCAAAATGCACTTCAAATATCAAAGCGAGTGAATGAATATCTTGATAAAAAGAAAACCGAATTGCCTGCTAATGTCAATGTGGATTCTTGGGGAGATAGTTCATTTTATTTGGCAGATAGATTAAGCATGATGCTTTGGAATATGCTACAAGGTGCGGTGTTGGTATTTGCGATACTAGCTATCTTTTTGAAGTTAAAATTAGCGTTTTGGGTAATGGTTGGGCTACCGGTGTGTTTCTTAGGCACTTTGATGCTTATGCCAGTTGAATACATCAATGTATCGATAAATTTATTAAGCCTATTTGGCTTTATATTAGTGCTAGGAATTGTGGTAGATGACGCGATTATTATGGGGGAATCCGCCTATTCCGAAATAGACAAAAGCGGGCATAGTTTAGATAACGTGATACGAGGTGTTAAGCGTGTTGCGATGCCGGCCACCTTTGGGGTATTAACAACTATTGCAGCGTTTACGCCAATGTTGATGGTACCTGAGTACATTTGGTGTCATTTGGAAGACTATTGGTCTTGTTGTAATTCTTTGTTTAGTGTTCTCGCTGATTGAATCTAAGCTTATATTGCCTGCTCACTTAGCCAATATGAAGGTGACCCCTTATGATCCGAATAAGGCTAACGCGTTTCAGAGGTTTCGAGAAGATTTAAACCTAAAGATCAAATCATTTATTCACAATAAATACGGGCCGTTTTTAATGAAAGCGGTGCGCAATCGATACACCACCTTATCCATCTTTTTAGCGATGTTTATACTCACTATTGGCTTGTTTTCTGGCGGAATTGTTAGGTTTGTCTTTTTTCCTGATATCCCATCTGATTTTATGGTTGCAAATGTTGAAATGGAAGCTGGTTCATCGCTTCGCCAACGTGATCTTGCAATTCAAGAGTTAACACGCTCAGCGCAAAAAATGAATCAACAAATTATTGATGATACTGGCGCGCCTGTTATCAAACACTTTCTTGCATTTGATAATGGTCCATTAGCAGGCCAAGTGTTTATCGAGCTCACTAAGGGCGAGACAAGGGAGCTAGATGATAAACAAATACAAGATGTATGGCGTGGGTTTGTCCAAGAAATACCCGGAGTACGCTCGTTGTCTATTGGTAGTGAAGGTGGTCCTGGTGGCGGTTCAGATTTAGATTTTGAATTTAGATCTGACGATGTTGAGCAATTAAAACTTGTTACCGCTGATCTTAGACGATATTTAGATACATATACGGGCGTCACAGAAGTAAATGATTCGTTTAGTGGCGGTAGTGATGAAATTCAACTTGAAGTGAAACCTCAGGCAGAAGCACTTGGAATAAGCCTTTCTCAATTAGCGCAGCAAGTCCGATACGGTTTTTTTGGAGCCGAAGCGCAGCGGATACAACGTAAAGATGAAGAAGTGAAGGTCATGGTTCGGTATCCAAAAGAAGAGCGCAATTCGGTGGGTAACCTTGAAACCATGCGTGTAAGAGCGCCTAATGGCGATGATGTGCCGTTTAATCAAGTTGCCGATGTGAAATTAGCTCAAGGCTATTCAAGTATAAGACGCGTTGATGGAGCGCGAACTATTACTGTTACAGCAAAAGTGAATAAAGACTTGGTTGACCCCGGTGAGGTTAGCAGAGATGTTGTTGTTAATGTCATTCCTGATATTTTAGAAAAATACCCGAATGTTGATTTTAGATTGCAAGGAAATGCAAGGGAGCAAGGAGAGGCTGTTATTGCCTTGGTGCAAGGCTTTGTGTTTGCGCTAGTATTAATTTATGCCCTTATGGCAATTCCGTTAAAATCATACTCACAACCGATTATTATTATGTCGGTTATTCCTTTTGGTTTAGTTGGCGCGATCATTGGACATTTATTGTTGTTTAATGCTGTTAGCGTACTGTCTATTTTGGGTATTATTGCGCTATCGGGCGTTGTGGTTAATGATTCGTTAATTATGGTGGATTTTGTTAACCGAGCCAGACGGCAAGGATTTTCATTAATGGAATCTGTGCTCAATGCTGGCACTCAGCGATTTAGAGCGATAATTTTAACTTCGTTGACAACGTTTATGGGCCTTTTACCCATTATGTTTGAAAAGAGCTTACAGGCGCAGATTGTGATCCCGATGGCAATTTCACTGGCTTTTGGTATTTTGTTTGCAACCGTTATTACATTGTTGTTGGTACCATCGTTATATATCATTTTAGACGACATTAAGTCTTTGTTTAGAGGTAAAGGTGCTCCTGAGCAAAATGTTGAAGTGTCGACAGATATTAAAGTTGATGGTGCTTAATACTCTTGTGGCTTAGATGCGACGGGCTTGTTTGCGTCGCATTTATCCTTAATATGCCTTGGTATTTACGTTTCAATCGTTTTTATACCAAGTAATGTGTTGCATTTACCCATGGCAATTGCGTTTCCTATGAGAACGGCAATGACACCCCATATAGCGGCTATTGACCACTGATAACCTTCAAAAAATGTCGATATTATAAGTGCAACCACCGGGTACAATAAAACCACGTACGCTGATTTGTCAGCACCAATCTGTTTTAGTAGTTTCATGTAAGCACCAAACGCGATCACCGAGCCGACAATGCTCAGATATGCTAGCGAATAATAATAACTTTCTTGTGTTGGAAGTGTCACAGAAGCGCCACTTGAAAATGCAATTATAAGCGTAAGTGCTGTGCCATATGTCATGGCCCAAAAGTTCATTTGTAATATTTTGACATCGCCGCTTAGTACTTTTTCAGACACCACATTTCCCACCGCAGCACAAAAAAATGAGATGATTGCAAAGAGTAATCCAAAGCCAATCCCTTCTTTCAAACCAAAGGCCTGAAATTCAGGTGAAAAAATTAAGATAATCCCTAATAGACCAATTGTAGCTCCAATCACCACTTCTATGCGGATTGGCTTTCCCATCAGATAACGACGTAACACTACATTGAAATAGATTACGCTACTGCTTAATACGGCTAACAGCGCACTTATCATATGTTGCTGGGCCGCATACAAAAAAGAGTAATCTAGGCAATAAAGAAATACACCAGCTATCGCAATCCATTTGTGATGGACAAATGGAATAAGTATTTTAATACCGGATAACTTACACCAAATACCAATTAAAATAGCGGCAATGGCAAATCGTAAACCAACGCTTAGCATAATGTGCATATCTTCATGCACTTGAAAGGTCAGTGCTATCCAAGTAGAGCCCCAAACCAGTGTACAAATGCTAAATAGTACAAAATTTGATGATAATAATGTCATATTGTTGTGTTCTTCTAATAAAAATAAAGCCAGTCATAAGACTGGCTTTTACCAAGTTACTCGAAAGTCATCACTTAATAAAAATTCATTTTGACTTCTATCCCAATAACTCGAGGTTCATTTACGATACCGGTAAGATTATTGAAATCTAATGCGCCTTTAACGTTATTTTCATCTGTTATATTTCTGCCGAATAAAGCAACACTATATCCATCAGCAAAGTTTTCATAACCCGCACGCAAACCGCCTTCGTACTGTCTGTCAGTTTGAAACTCAAATGACTCATACAAAAATAAGTTTGTATCGCCTTGGAATGCCCAATCAGTATAGACAAAAAGCTCACCGTCATCGCTGACGGGTACTGTATACTTTGCAGTGAAGCTTAAGGTGTACTCTGGTGCTTGAGGGAAGGGATTACCGTCCACAAAAGCAAAGCCATTATCAGCAACTGGATCTAAAACACTGCAGGGAGAACCACAGGCTGCAACGAGTAAACTGTCATCTTTTATCTCGGTGTGATTGTAGGCATAACCAGCGGTGAAGAACCAATTATCATTGAATGCATATTGTGCATCAATTTCAAAGCCGTAAGCTTCGCCCTTATCAGCATTTAATAAGGCATTTCCGTTTGAAGCACCGCCAATTGCCGATAGTTGTAAATCATCAACCGTATAGGCAAATACAGCAGCGTTAAGTCTTAAGGAGTTGTCTAACAAATCAGATTTGACACCAAATTCAATAGAATTGATGGTTTCGGCATCTGCCACAGAAGGATTTCCTTCAAACGCAATATCTCGACCTTGTATACTTTGAGCTCGAAAGCCGTTAGCAAAGCGCGTAAATAATGACGTGTTTGATGTCATGCGATAGTTTGCGCTAAGTTCAAAACTTGTTTGCCCATCATCAACGTTTACAGGTGCATAATCTTGTATCTGAGCGGCACCAATAACCAAGGCAAAGCCATCAACATTTTGTTGACCAACTAACAAAGACTTTTCATCATCTGTATAGCGAATGCCGCCAGTTACGCTAAGCTTTTCATTGATATCGTAACTTGCTTGGCCAAAAACTGCCCAGGTAGTATTTTCATGCGTCACTGTAGTGGCACCAAAAAAACCATCCGTACTTGTTACATCAAAAGAAGCATCATAATAAAATGCACCAACTTGCCAGCTTAATGCGTCATTGGTATCACTTGCGAGTCTAAATTCTTGAGTGAGTTGCTCAAGATCGTCAACCGAGTCTCGTGTGACCGCATCAAAAGGAATAAATCCTGGGCGCGAGGGAGGCGTGAAATCTGCTGCACTGCCAAACCCACCATCTATGTCACCTAAGCTAAAGCCTTCTGCAGTTTGTAACGAACTAATAGATGTGAATGTCATATCACCTAGGTCATAATCTACTTTTAGTGTTGTCCCGAAGCCGTCATATTCTTGAGGATTATTGTCAAAGCCTTGACCTAAGAGGTTTGCATCATAGGTCACTGCTCGTCTATCGTAGTTTTCATTTAAGTCATTTGATCCGCGACTAAAAACGTTTGCTCTAAATACAGACGCGGTGCCCTTAAGGTCTCGCCCTTGAACTTGAAGCAATATATCTAAATCATCACTTGGGGTGAATAGCAACTGTCCTCTGAAGGCTAATTCTTCATAGCCACCCAAATTTTCAGTATCAAGGTGCTGCGAGGTTGTCAATGTAGTCGTCGCGCGTTTGAGATAAGATTGATAAACGACCTGAAATGTCATCGCTTAATCCGCCACCAACAGCCGCTTCAACATTAAATGTGTCAAAAGTACCAAATGACGATTTAACATAAGCATCAAAATCTTCAGATGGCTTTACGGAATCAAACTTTATAATACCAGCGGTCGTGTTACGACCAAATAGCGTGCCCTGTGGTCCGCGAATGACTTCAACTTGTTGTACATCAAAAAGCGGGAAACTTTTTAAGACAACGTTTTCCATCACTACATCGTCCATAATAATAGAGAACAGGTTGAGAAGCGGCTAAGTCAAAATCAGTATTTCCTAATCCACGAATATAAAAACGTGGCGCAACTCTGCCATTTGATGTTTCAGCATATAGGCCTTGGTACTCTTACAGCCATTGCTAAAATATCATCGCCTGCTGCAAAGATATTTTCAAATTGTTCACCATTAAGAGTGGCGATTGAAATGGGGACTTCTTGAATCGACTGTGTGCGTTTCTGAGCCGTAACAGTAATAGTTTCTAAGCCCGTTTGGTTTTCTTGTTCAACTTCTTCTTGTGCATAGGCTGCACCCGACAAAGCCCCAGCGATAGTAATAGAAAGCAAAGATTGCTTTAAAAGAATCATAGTGTTCGAATCCGTAAATGATAGTAAGTAAGGGTATCGCGTAATGAAATAGTTAGCGTGTTGCCAATAACATATTATTGACACTGTAATTATACCAGAGTGTGATGTCGATTGAAGAGGTAAACTTAGTTTCGATAGAATTTGTTTTGATATTCCTTAGGACTTAGGTCGCAGATTCTTTTAAATAATCGATTAAAAGACACATAATCGTCATAGCCAACAGCCTGAGGTAAAGATTTCAAGTTGATATTGCCATGTTCAAGTAATCGCTTAGCTTGTTCTATTCTCACCGCTTGAATATATTCAATTGGCTTTAAATTGACACTTGTTTGGAATCGGCGATTAAGGGTTCTAGCCGTCACATTAAACAAATTAGCCAATTGCGCTACCTGTAAGGTTTGGTCAAAGTTATCTTCAATATACTCCTGGACTTTTTTGATAAGTTCATCTGAGTGGTGTTTGTATAGTTTCATATTAGTATACATACTCTGATTGCCTCGCCTCGACTCAATCACTTGTGTTTTGGCAACTTGATTGGCCACGTCTCGGCCACAGTATCGCTCGATAAGCAAAAGGCTCAGATCATAAAATGCACTACCTCCTGCTGAACAAAATACGTTTCCAGATTGGGTTACAAGTTTATCGTTTTGTAAATCAACGTGTTGGAAGTCTTGTTTGAATTTCTGTGCATATCCCCAGTGTGTTGTCGCTTGAAGTCCATCAAGTAAACCAAATTTGGCAAGTAAAAATGCACCGCTGCAATTACTAGCGATGTCGGCACCGCGTTTAGCAATACGCAAAAGGTGTGGTTTTAAATTCATGTTGGCATCGAGTACTTCATCAATATTGCCGCCAATTGTAGGTATGATAACTAAATCACAATTACTTATATCGTTAATATCAATATGTGCATGCATAACGAGTCGGTTACTGCACTTAAAATTTCTACCTGAAACACTCGCTACTTGTACACTAAATCGTGGTGAAACAGACTCGTTGTTAAAGCGCTGCCAGCTCACGCCAGTAAACGAAAATACATCTAAAGCACCTGCTAAGGCGCTGCCTAAAACACCATCAAAGCCGATGATGACTACACTGAATGGTTTGAAATAGGGCATCTTTATTACTCATGCTAAAAGCGATATTCATTTGAGTCGTAGTAGAATATCACTAAAATCTATAGGTGTCACAAATAACCTGTTTTATGTCATAAATGACAATATTACATTTTATTTACTTTTATTAGACTTATTCATAACAGTAAAAGTATAAATCAATAGACTTTCATTAAGGGACAACTTATGGCTGCTGATACATTAATTCATGATTTTGAACTACCTTTTCAACTATATGATGTGCTAGATACACAAGCGTTATGCGAGCATGATAAATTTGCTGAACACAACCGTGATACCTTTGATGCTGTAATCGATACGGCTCACAAAATGGCGGCAAAGTTGTTTCTGCCTCACAATCATATCGCGGATAAAAATGAGCCGCAGTTTGATGGTCACAAAGTATCGATGATTGATGATGTGAAAGTCGCTTTTGATGCGTTTCGTGAAGCAGGGTTTATTGCTGGCCGATATAGCTTTGAAGATGGTGGTATGCAATTGCCTGAAACAGTAATGACAGCTGTTTCTGGCTATTTTATGGCGGCCAACCCTTCTACAACAGCCTATCCATTTTTAACCGCAGCAGCGATCAATGTAATATCACACTTTGCTAATGATGATATTAAAGCTGCATTTATGCCCCGTATGCTAACGGGAGATTTTACAGGCACTATGGCCCTAACAGAGCCTCATGCAGGTTCTTCTTTAGCTGATATTAAAACAAGTGCTACTTTGCAAAGCGATGGCACATATCGTCTTAAGGGAAGCAAAATCTATATCTCTGGTGGAGAGCATGAGCTATCAGATAACATCGTTCATCTTGTACTGGCAAAAATTCCAGGTGGACCGGCCGGCGTTAAAGGGATCTCGTTATTTGTTGTACCAAAATACCGCTTAAATGATGATTTATCAGTAGGGGATAGAAACGATGTTCAACTTGCGGGTTTATTACATAAACTTGGCTATCGAGGCACAACAAGTACAGCACTGACGTTTGGCGAAAATGATGATTGTCATGGCTATTTAGTTGGCGAAGCTCATCGTGGCTTAAGTTATATGTTTATGATGATGAATGAAGCACGAATTGGCGTTGGGTTTGGTGCTGCTATGATTGGTTACCGAGGCTACCAGTACTCCCTAGACTATGCAAAAGACAGAACGCAAGGCCGCATAGCACCAAATAATAAGCCCGAAGATGATGCCACAGCCATCATTAATCATGGTGATGTAAAACGTATGCTGTTAGCACAAAAGGCATACACAGAAGGGGGAATGGCTTTGTGTTTATATGGGTCAAATTTGATTGACCGAATCAACACTTGCTCTGATCAAACACGTAAGGAAGAATTATCTCAAATGCTAGACTTGCTCACGCCAGTTTTAAAAGCGTGGCCGTCGGAATTTGGACCTAAAGCAAACGATTTGGGTATTCAAGTGCTAGGTGGCTCAGGCTATACACGCGAATACTATTCTGAACAGTTTTGGCGAGACAATCGATTAAACCCAATTCATGAAGGGACAAACGGTATTCAAGCCTTGGACTTAAGTTTCCGTAAATTATGGCAGCACAAAGGTATAGGGATTCAAATCTTAAAAAATGAAATTACCCAAGATTTGTCTGCAATAAGAACAAGTGAATCAGCACAACTAGCAGCAAAGTTAGCACCTTATATGAATCATTTACATGACGTTTTAGTCCACCTAAGCGGCGTAATGAAATCGCAAGAGGCGTTGACTCTTAGTGCAAATGCACAAGCCATGATGAATATATTTTCAAGTGTTGTAGTTAGTTGGATATGGATAAAACAAGCGAGTAAGGCTGAGCAGTTATTAGAAAATGAATCATCTGCACAGAAAATAAGCTTTTACAAAGGAAAAGTGCAAGCCGCAAAATATTTTATTGATTGGGAATTACCGACGGTTCAACGAGATATACAAATTTTAAAAGAGAATAATTCAGTCTGTACAGACATGCATAACGATTGGTTTTAAGGAGAATAATAATGACAACAACAAACAAACAATGGTTACTTAAATCACGACCTTTTGGCGCACCTAACGAAGATACTTGGGAATTTGCACAAACCGAGAAACCAACAATTCAACCGGGACAATTTTTGGTCAAAGTTGAATATGTTTCATTAGATCCCGCAATGCGCGGATGGTTAAACGATGCCAAGTCATACATAGAGCCTGTGCAAATCGGTGATGTAATGCGTGCTGGAACGGTTGGTGAAGTAATTGAGAGCCAACATGAAGACTATGCCGTTGGCGATTTTGTATGTGGTTACAACGGTGTCCAAAACTATGCAGTGAGTGACGGCACAGGTATGCACAAAGTTAACCCTAAACTTGCGCCACTGTCTTATTATCTTGGCGTATTAGGTATGCCGGGTATGACAGGATACTTCGGTTTATTAAAAAGCGGTGAGCCTAAAGAAGGAGAGACGGTAGTTGTATCTGGCGCCGCGGGCGCAGTAGGGAGTTTAGTAGGGCAAATTGCTAGAATTAAAGGCTGCCGTGTAGTAGGCATTGCTGGTGGTAAGGAAAAGTGCCAGTTTTTAATTGATGAATTAGGGTTTGATGCTGCGATTGATTATAAAAACGAAGATGTTAAAAAAGCGTTGAAAGACACTTGTCCCAAAGGTGTTGATGTGTTTTTTGATAATGTTGGTGGTGAAATTCTCGATGATGTGTTGACTCGCATTAATTTGCGTGCACGTATCGTGATTTGTGGGGCAATTAGTCAATACAATAATACAACACCAATTAAAGGGCCTTCAAACTATCTTTCTTTGTTGGTAAATCGAGCTCGAATGGAAGGGATTGTTGTATTTGACAACATCAAAGAATATCCAGTTGCAATGAAAGACATTGCTGGGTGGATTGGCTCTGGCGAGTTAAAAGTAAAGGATCATATAGTTGATGGTATTGAAACCTTCCCTGAGACACTAATGATGCTGTTTAAAGGCGAAAATTTTGGCAAGCTTGTGTTAAAAGTAGGGGAATAGGCTATGAATCCAGCAGCAGATGTTAAAGGTAAGCGTATTTTAATTACCGGGGGCGCATCAGGAATTGGCGCCGCAAGTGGCCTACTATTAGCAAGTCGCGGTGCACATGTAGTGATATCTGATTTATCTAAAGAACAAGGTGAATCAGTTGCTCGGCTTGGTAGTGAAGCTGGTGATAAAATATTGTTTCATGAGTGTGATGTCACCGACGGCAAACAGGTGCGGGCATTGTTTGCATTTGCAGCTAAAGAACTCGGTGGTCTAGATGTCGTTATAAATAATGCGGGAATTGATCATAAACCTGCACCTATGCATGAACTTAGTGATGATGATTTTGATAGTAATATTGCTGTCAATCTTAAAGGTGTCTGGCATTGTATGCGAGCAGCTATTGCTACTATGGCAGGACAAGGCTCAGGCCATGTTATTAACGTTGCTTCTGTTGCAGGTTTGCGCTCATCCCCTGCTATTTCTGCATATAGTGCATCCAAACATGGCGTAATGGGCTTGACTAAATCAGCCGCAATTGAATATGCAAAGGCAGGCTTGCGTTTTAATGCAGTTTGTCCAAGTTTTATTGATACGCCAATGGTGCAAAATACGCTTGCAGTTTTAGATGAACGCTCGCAAAAAGCGATTGTTAAAGCTAGTCCAATGCGTCGTTTAGGTAAGGTAGAAGAGATATCGACAGCGATTGCTTGGCTTTCAAGTGAAGAGAGCTCTTTTATGAATGGTCATGCATTTACACTTGATGGTGGAATGCTTGCATAAACATATGTGCAATAACGAGTGATAGGAATAAAAATGAAAGATTTATTTGATTTGACTGGAAAAATAGCTTTAGTCACTGGAGCAAGCCGAGGTATTGGGGAGTCTATTGCTAGGCTGCTCGCATCAAAAGGTGCTCACGTCATTGTATCAAGCCGTAAAATAGAAGCATGCCAAGCAGTTGCTGATAGCATTGTTGAAAGTGGCGGTAAGGCGAGTGCTTTTGCTTGTCACGTGGGTGAAATGGTTCAAATTGATGCGATATTTGAGCATATAAAGGCGGAATTTGGTCGTATTGACATACTAGTGAATAATGCTGCTGCCAATCCTTATTTTGGACATATATTAGATACTGATGTTGCCGCCTATAGTAAAACGGTCGATGTCAACATTCGTGGTTATTTTTTCATGTCTATTGCAGCAGGCAATATGATGAAGGAGCAAGGTGGAGGCGTTATTTTAAATACAGCTTCAGTCAATGGAATAAGGCCTGGCGACATGCAAGGTATTTATTCTATTACTAAAGCTGCTGTCATTAGCATGACTCAGTCATTTGCCAAAGAATGTGGTAAGTTAAATATAAGAGTAAACGCCTTGTTACCAGGCTTGACTGATACTAAGTTTGCATCTGCGTTAACGACCAATGACAATATCTTAAAAACAGCACTTAAGGTTATCCCACTTGGGCGAGTTGCAGACCCTGATGAAATGGCGGGGACAGTCTTGTATTTAGTCTCGGACGCGTCTAGCTATACAACGGGCGCAAGCGTTGTTGTTGATGGTGGCATGATGACCTAATCTGGAAAAAAAGCGTATGTAAAAAAAGCCACGTATATGTGGCTTTTTTATTATGATTAATCGCTCTTTGTACTACACACTGGCAAAACGTACAAACTAAGCATAGACATAATACGCTATAAGGTGCTCGCAATTGCCTTTGCAAGCGCATCAACGTTGTTTTTATTAATACCTGCAATATTGACCCGGCTTGAGTCTACAAAATAAACCGCATGTTCATTTCTTAATTGCTGAACTTGACTGGCTGGGATACATAAAAATGAAAACATGCCTTTTTGTGTATTGATAAAACTAAAATCTTTATCAACCCCTTGAGCATTTAAATTATCAACTAACATGGCGCGCAATAAAGTCATTCGTTCACGCATCTCAGTTACTTCACCTTCCCACATTTGCTTGAGGCTTGGCGTATTTAGAATTATATCGACCAGCGCACCCCCATATGAAGGCGGCATAGAATAAATGCCGCGAGCAACAGATTGAATTTGCGACTGGGCTATATCTTTTGTTCTTTGATCCTTGCAAACAATTGCAGCAAGTCCAACTCGTTCACGGTATAGTCCGAAGTTTTTTGAACACGACGCAGCAATGATTACTTCATCGACAGAATCTGCCAATAGCCTTAAACCATAGGCGTCTTGTTCAATGCTATCGCCAAATCCTTGGTACGCTGTATCGACAAAAGGCAAAAAGCCAACTTTGCTAGCAAGCTTTGCAATTTCTTGCCACTGCTGTTGATTTAAGTCTGCACCAGTTGGATTATGACAGCAACCGTGAAATAAAACGACATCATCACTACTGACTTTAGATAAGCATTCCATCATTGCGTCAAAGTTAATACTGGCTGATTCTTTGTCAAAATAAGGATAGGTGTGCAATTCTAGTCCTGCATCTCCTAATAGAGGGATATGATTCGCCCACGTTGGATCGCTTACCCATACTTTTGTTTTTGAATTTACCCGTGCTAATAGTTCAGCCAAAATCCTTAGAGCTCCACAACCGTCAGGCGCTTGAACAGCTGCTACCCTATTAGCATTTAATGCAGCAGAGTTTTGACCAAACAATAAACTCAACATACCATCAATATATCCTTGATTGCCCTGTGGAGTGATATACACCTTAGAGGTTTCTGTAGCTTGAAGGATTTTTTGTGCTTCTTTAACAGATGTTAAGATAGGAGTATTACCTTGCTCGTCCTTGTATACACCCACACCAAGGTCAATCTTATTTGGATTTTTATCTTGTTTAAATGCAGCTGATAATCCAAGAATAGGGTCGGGCGCGAGGGCAGATAGAGTTTCAAACACAGCGATTGTTCCTTGTTAAGAATGTAAATGCATTATGCGGGTTTTACTGAAAATTTCGAGCAATAAATTGCTTGTTACTCGCTTTGTTATTTATTGTAGCTTAAGCGTCTATTGAAAACTCGTATTTCTTCGTTTCGCTTAGCTGTGCGTTTGCGTCAAATGAACGCTCTTCCCAATAAACATTTTGCTCTTTATCGACTAATAGGATAGTGCTAGAGCGTGTACCATATTCAGGTGAGACGATAAAAATGGAAGATAGCTTGCGTTCCCATTCAATCGGGACACCCGTTTGAGGTAAATCTTCATCGTCAGGTGTTTGTTCACTCCTAAGCAAACTAAACAACTGTTCATTATCAATAGGATCTTTTTGTTGACAATACTGAGCTAGCGCATTCTTGCCTGCATCAAGTTTGGGCCATGGACTATTGAGGCTTGCATTTGATAAACCATATACCCCCGTCCTTAGTCGGTAGGCATTATCTTCAAAACTATTGTAAACGTATAATTTTTCAAGGCTTCCATACAATAGGTTAAACCCATTATATTGCTCGTGTTCATCTTTCAAACGACAAAGGTATTGCTCTGTACTGACTGTTTCCGTTAAAAAGTTAGTGACTAGCTCGCCTCGAGTATTAGCATCAGCACGTTCTTTTTTAGGGGCTCTTATATTAGTTAAGGCTGATAATTTTCCGGATCTTGTCATTCCCATCCATGTACCACCCGCTTTTAAGTCCTTGCCCGCGAGTAAGCTTTGCTTGTCTTGCCAAAAATCTGATGCAGCTGTAGGACGTTGATGGAATTCGTCTCTATTCGCGGCAATGATGAGCGGATACTTTGGGTGTTGATTAATAGCAATAAATAAAATACACATTAAAATATTGGGGACCTTACACAAAATCATATTTCTAAAGACGGCGTATACCTTAGAGTTTTGTTGTCTTAACATCAACTACTTATCTTAAAATTCTATGATACTATCGTAGATTACTTGTTTATTACTTCAGGATTTCCTGTAGCAACGTTAATAGAAGGAAGTTAACGTGAAAAAACCACAAACCGAAACCCACCTTGTTCACGCTGATCGTAAGCTTAATAATCCCGAACATGGGGCCGTTCATGAGGCAACAAATAATTCCGTTTTGTTTGCGTTTAATGATGTAGCTGACTTAGAGGCAGTGTTTCAAGGCAAAAAAGCAGGGCATGTATACTCTAGAAGCTCTTCAAGCAGCAGCAATGCATTACAAAATGTATTGGCTGATTTGGAAGGCGGGTTTCAAGCGGCTAATTTTGCAACGGGAATGGCCGCAATTAGTGCATTGATGTTGTCTCTTTTACAAAGCGGTGATCACATCATTGTTAGTCGATACTTATTTGGTAATACACGAAGCTTTTTTGACACGCTATTGAATTTTGGTATTCAGGTATCGTATGTGGATACGACTGATGCACTAAATGTGAAGGGCAGTATTAAAGAAGCAACGAAAATGGTGTTTTGTGAATCTATCGCAAATCCAGGTACTCAAGTTGCCGATTTAAAAAGGATAGGGGAAATCTGTCAACAGCATAATCTGTTATTCGTCCTTGATAACACCATGACACCTAGTGTTATGCTTGATGCAAAATCAGTTTCAGCGCATCTTCTTACAACGTCCCTTACAAAATATGTAGGAGGCCATGGTAATGTACTTGGCGGCGTCATTGTTGATATGGGAACAGCCGATTGGGACAATTACGCAAATATCTTACCTTACTATAAACATCAAGACAGCAAGCTTTGGGGAATTACTCAGATTAGGAAAAAAGGCTTAAGAGACATGGGAGCGACGCTTGCACCAACGTCAGCCCATTTAATATCGGTAGGCCTTGAAACATTGTCAATGAGAATGCAAAAGTCTTGTGATAATGCAATGGCTTTGGCTCAGTATCTGCAACAACATACAGACGTATCAACCGTTAACTATCCTGGGTTAGACAATCATCCGCAGCATGACAGAGCTAAGCATTTATTTGAACAACAATACGGTGCAATTCTTAGTTTTGAACTACGTGAGGGCATTGATTATAGACGTTTTTTGAATGCACTAAATACTGTGATTGTTGCGACCCATTTGGGTGATACCAGAACCTTAGTGTTACCAGTTGCCAGTACCATATTTTATGAAAATGGGCCTGATAAAAGAGCTCAAATGGGAATTAGCGATAGCTTGATACGTGTTTCTGTCGGCATTGAAAACAGTGTCGATATAATTAGCGATTTTGAACAGGCTTTCAGCGCTTAGTTTCGATTAAATCGAATATAAAGTCTTATTTTTGTCTCTTTTGTTCGCATAATTAGATGCATATACTTTCAATATGACCAAGTATGTAATCAATAGAGAGACAGATAATGAAAAATGTATTAGTAATAAACAGCAGTTTGCAGGGTGAACAAGGCAATAGCACAAAAGCTAGTGCGCTTTACACAGAAAAATTACAAGCAGCACAAGAGATCAAGCTTACGGTGTTGGATTTAGATAGTGAAAACCTTCCTCACTTAAGTGCACAAGAGATGCAAGCGTGGGCCATTGACAATCGCGAACGAAGCGCAGAACAGCAAACGTTAGCAAATTACTCTGATAAGTATATTCAGTTAATACAAAATGCCGATGAAATTGTATTGGGTGTTCCCATGTATAATTTTGGTATTCCTAGTGTATTAAAAGCATTTTTTGATAGAATCGCGCGTGCTGGCATAACTTTTCAATATACCGCCAACGGTCCACAAGGTTTGCTAACAGGCAAGTCAGTGACGGTGCTTGCAGCACGAGGCGGAAAATACCAAGGCACACCACTAGATACGCAAAGCCATTACTTGCAAAATTTCTTTGCGTTTTTAGGCATTAACGATGTGAAAATGTATTTCATAGAAGGACTTGCGATGGGCGAGGAGTCAGCAAATAGTGCATGGGAAGAATTTCGTAAAAAATTGTGAACCAAATTAAGATTTGTTGTCTATATATACATGATGGTTGTGGGAAATCATAGCCATCAGTGTGTTCCTAGTTGAGTGTGTTAAAGCCCTTCCGTTTGGAAGGGCTTTTTTTAAGTAGATTACTCTTCGTTGCCTAATGCTTGAGCAATATCATTGAGAAAATCTTCATCTTGTGGTTTAACACGACTACCGTAATGTGTCACGGTTTTGCCATCTTTACTCATTAAATACTTATTAAAATTCCATTTTGGTTGTTTACCTGTTCTTTGTGCTAATTGCGCAAATAATGGGTCTGCATCATCACCTCTTACTGGCGTTGTTTCAAACATTGGAAAACTCACACCGTAAGTTAATTCACATAGCTCCGCGGTTTTGCTCTCGTCACTGAACTCTTGTTTAAAATCGTTTGACGGAAACCCTACAACCACTAAGCCTTCATCTTTAAACGTGTCATGCAGTGCTTCAAGTCCTTCAAATTGTGGAGTGAAACCGCATTTGCTAGCAGTGTTGACGAATAAAACTGCCTTACCTTCATATGCTTCACACATATTAACGACTTCTTGTGAGTTAAGTTTTCTTTTCATATGCTTAAGCAAATCTGGGCAGTCAGCCGAAGCAATGCCAGATGTCATAAGCAAGCCAGCAACAATGGCGAGTGTTTTCATGTTCATAACCTTATTGTTTATTATCATGTAGAATTAAAATGAATGATACTGATACACTAATTTATTATACATGGTTTAGATCAAGCTACAGATATTTTACGTATAGCTTAATTACATGCTATGAGCGGGTAATCAAAAGGTGACAAATTTTCCAGTTAATAGCAAACAACAAGTAGTGCAAGACCTTCTGAATGAGTCGTTGATATTAGACGTGATGTAACAAATTAGCTCATAAAACGGTCTTATCGGAACAAACAGCATGTTTTGAACAGGATTATCTGTCAAAACGACTAACATACAGTAGGTATATTTATGAAAATTGTTAAAATAGGTGTCTTATTGACGGTTGTTAGCGCCTTATTTGCGTGTGATGCAACAAACCTTACTTCAAGCGATACTGCATTTGCAGAGTTTAATGATCAAGGCGCTAATATGCCAAGTGCAGCAGTCTCTAAGAATCCAGATCTAGCATACGAAAGAACGCCAACTAGCTACACAGTGGATATTGAAGATGGTGAAACCTTAGCGACCTTTAACGATCAAGGTGCTAACATTCCTAGTGCTCAAAAAACAATGGACCCGTCAAAAGCAGTGGTTACTTCCTTTAGCGTACAAGTAAAAGAGGGTGAAGCGATTTACGGATTTAATGAGCAAGCAGCAGACATGCCCAAAGTATATTTTAAGGATGACAATAAATAGTACCTCTGGTACATTTTCATGATACATGTGCATGGATAGAAAAACGAAATCAAACAAAGCATCTTAGGATGCTTTGTTAGTTTATGGCGACTAGAAAGGGAAATAACGTGTAATTAATAATCACATGTTAATGACTAATAATTAATAAAAGAATGACGAACATGATAAAAAAACAACAGCTTTTAACAATCTTAATTGGCGCCACTACTCTAATGGGTTGTGGCCTGACTTCCGAGGAAGTTAGCACAGCGCCGATTGTTCAGCCTGTAATAGCAAAGCCTACATATGCTCCCGTTAGCTCGAATGCGTATGATCTTGGCGTAAATTTAAATCAAATCATGGCCGATCCGGATTGGTTGGGTCGACAACCTGAGGATGGATTTTACTCTGCACTAGGTGAAAATATCCTATATTACAGGAAACGTGAGGGTTCAGTTGTTTATGATCTATATAGAACTAAACCAGGGCAAGGTAATGGCGAAATAGTCCCATTAGCGCAACGTCATGAGCACGAATATGATGAACTGATCGATGATGACGATCTGAATTTTGTCGCTTGGATATACGAAGGTAATGTTTTTGTTCAAACACGCACGAATATGCGTGTTGCGCAGCTAACGAAAAATAATCGAACAATGAGAAACCTGCAGTACTACGGACGAAATGGTGTTTCGTTTCAAGATGGTAACTCATTTTATACGGTAGATATTACTACCGGCAAGCAAGAGCAAGTTCTCGCCTGGGATTTTAGTGACAGACCCATGCCAGTTAAACCGCCTGCTGATTACATTGCCGCTGAGCAGCAAAAGTTGATTCAATACGTACAAGTTCAGCGTAAAAATAGACAAGACCGCTTTGACCACCAACAAGCACTTGATAAAGCAAATGACAGCATCATGTCGTCGATGTTCTATCTGGATAAGGCGCATACTAATGTTTTGGCGAGTCTTTCACCTAACGGTGAATATGCGATTATCGTCACCAGAGAAGATCTCCCGACACGCAGTGACACAGACATCATGCCTGACTACATTCAAGAGGATGGTCGCATTGCCAATGACTCAGTTAGGCAACGCGTGGCTGATGCAAAACCTGTATCCCATGTGGTTCATTTTATCGATATCAAACAAGGAACGATAAAGGAGCTTAGTTATGTTGACCTTCCAGGATATAACGAAGATGTTTTAGCTGACGTTAAAACTGAAAATGCCCTTGCAAAAGGTGAAGAGTACACCCCTAATCGTTTACCAAGAAATATCGGTTTGCTGTTTGACTGGTACGCGACAGAGATGCCCATAAAGTGGCATGATTCGAGCACTCATGTCGCGCTAATGCTTGAAGCTTGGGACAACAAAGATAGATGGATTGTGACGGTTGATGCCAAAGCACCTAAATTACAAACCCAACACCGTATGCATGATAAAGCGTGGGTAAATTATCGATTTAATCAGTTTGGTTGGTTTGATAACAAGCTAAGTTTGTTCTATTTGAGTGAAGAATCAGGATATGCACAATTGTACACCAAGGACTTAGTTGGTGAGCCGGTTGCAATTACGCAGGGACAATTTGTTGTCGACAATGTGGTGCTAACAAAAAACGACAGATATTTTTATTATCAGGCAAATAAAAAACACCTTGGCATATATGAAGTTTACCGCGTGTTTTCAGGTGGTGGTCAAGCGGAAGCCTTAACTGATTTAAACGGAATGACAGACTTTGAGTTAAGCCCTAACGAAGATACAGTATTATTGACTCACTCGACACTAAATAGGCCGCCTGAATTATATACGCTGCGACTTAATAGTGATCGAGGTCCATTAAGGCTTACCAACACCATAAGTGATGAATTCTTAGCAATTGATTGGGTCGTACCAACAATTGAAGCGATACCATCTTCTCATACAGATAAACCAATTTACTCTCGTGTTTATCGACCTGGTCAGACACCTGACGGCTCAAAGCATCGAGCGGTGGTATTCAATCATGGTGCAGGTTACTTACAAAATGCACATAAAGGATGGTCTGGATATTTCAGGGAGTTTATGTTCCACAGTTTACTTGCATCAAAAGGGTATGTTGTGCTTGATATGGACTTTAGAGCGTCAGCAGGCTATGGAAGGGATTGGCGAACAGCAATTTATCGCCAAATGGGGACACCTGAAGTACAGGACTTACGTGATGGCGTAAATTGGCTTGTGGAAAACGCTAATGTCGAGCGCTATCGCATTGGTACCTATGGTGGCTCTTACGGAGGGTTCCTGACGTTTATGGCTATGTTCAATGCACCTGACTTATTTCAAGCAGGCGCTGCTTTAAGGCCAGTGTCTGATTGGGCTCATTACAATACACCGTATACATCGAATATATTAAATACGCCTGATATTGACCCTATCGCTTATGAAAGAAGCTCGCCTATTTACTTTGCTGAAGGATTACAACGTCCTTTGCTGATGAATGCGCCGATGGTTGATAACAATGTGTTTTTTGTTGATGTAGTTAGGTTGACACAACGATTAATTGAGCTTGAAAAGGAAGACTTTGAAACCGCGATTTACCCTGTTGAGCCTCATGGTTTTGTACAACCTAGTTCTTGGCTTGATGAATATCGTCGAATTTTAAAACTTTTTGAAACAAACTTATAAGTAACAATTACGATTAAAGCCTTGAATGATTCAAGGCTTTTTTTAACGACAAAGCCAAGAATTGTGCCTGAGATTGCCCCAAACAAATGGGCATTTATGGCTACTTTTGCTTCTATATATTCATTGACTAGATCACCGCTTCCAAAAAACTGTTCTTCGCAAAGTTTGAGGATTAGACCAATAAATAGCAGATAACCTGATTTTCGACCTAATTTTATATCATGAATAACCCCCCAAGCGAACAAGCCATGCAAAGCACCTGAGAGTCCGACATACCAATGTAAATCGCGGTCAAATATCAATAATCCAAGCGCTATACAAAGACTACTTACTGATAATATGGCAGTA
Organism: Glaciecola sp. HA4-3; assembly: GCF_055693685.1. Lineage (NCBI taxonomy): Bacteria > Pseudomonadati > Pseudomonadota > Gammaproteobacteria > Alteromonadales > Alteromonadaceae > Glaciecola > Glaciecola sp. HA4-3. The sequence continues at coordinate 1,669,711 of NZ_CM146340.1, read as the reverse complement.
AAACGAATGTTGTTATAATAAGTACCATGGAGTAAATAAAGTAAGCCAAGTCCTAACAAATTAACTAATAAATGGTAGGAATTTGTATGCAGTAAATGGCCGGTAAGTACCCGCCAAATTTGCCCTTGTACAATAAGTTTGTCATCATACCTTCCCAAATTATGAATCCAATCAAATGAGGGTATCAGCGATAGTGTGTGCAGAAATACGCAGGCCATCGCCAATAAAAAAAACGGTAAGGCCTCATAAGTTAATAATGGTTGTCTCTTTTGCACGTTATACAAAGCTCATGTGTTGTTTATTTAAAGTGTAAACCCTTTTGAAGAATATTGTCATATACTATCATTCTTACTTTATTTGTCTGTAGCTAATGAGTAGACTAAGCACAAAGTTAAGTGTTCGAAAAGCAAATTCAATTTTACTCTAGAAGTATTCATTACCTTAGGAAAACAACATGATACCAACCTTGCGTTTACTTATATCTAGTACCATTTTAATAAGTGTAGTAGGTATTAGTGTGCAAAGTCTGGCGTATGCACAGAACCAACAAAATCAAAATAGTAAGGTTGTTTTAGAGGATAGAGAACCTGAAGCGGCTACTGGTGTTGTTACTAAACAAAAAGTAGTTGCCAGTGAATACATGGTAGCGGCTGCCAATCCATACGCTGCGAATGCCGGTAAGCGTATTATAGAAAACGGAGGCAATGCGATTGATGCGGCGGTAGCTGTCCAAGCAATGCTAACCTTAGTTGAACCTCAATCCAGTGGGATCGGCGGTGGTGCATTTATTATGTACTGGGATAACGAAAACCAACGCTTATATACGTTTGATGGTCGCGAAACAGCCCCACAAAAAGCCACTCAAAACAATTTCATCGTGGATGGTAAAGCTTTATCGTGGCGCGAAGCCATTGTAGGTGGGAAATCTGTTGGTGCACCTATGGTTCGCTCAAGGCATTAGAGTTAGCGCATAGAAAGTTTGGTAACTTAAAATGGTCACAACTATTTACCGATACTATAAAGCAATCAAAAGATGGGTTTGTTGTGTCAGCTCGGCTAGCACGCTTGCTAGCGTTAGATTTGCATCCGGGTTTAAATGAGTTTGAAAGTAGCAAAAACTACTTCAAACCTGAAGGCGAAGTATTGAAGTCGGGTCAATTACGGAAAAATCCAGCGCTTGCACTGAGTTTAGAAAAAATTGCAAATCAAGGAACTGATGCTTTCTATAAAGGTGATATTGCCAAGAATATAGCAACAGCGGTGAATAATGCGACAATAAATCCCGGCCTTTTATCAGCAAAAGACTTATATGATTATGAGGTCGTCGAGCGGGACGCGATGTGTAATGCATATCGTCAGCATAAAATTTGCTCCATGGCACCACCAAGCTCTGGTGGCGTCACAGTGTTTCAAATAATTAAAAGTTTAGAACAATTTAATTTGTCTGATATGGCGCCAGATAGTGCGGAGTTTGTGCATATTTTTGCCCAGTCGACTGCTCTAGGTTTTGCTGACCGTTCTCACTATATTGCTGATTTGTCCTTTATGAACATGTCAGCACAACCCTTAGTTGATTATGATTATATTGCTCAAAGAGCAAGTCAAATTTCTATCGAAAACCAATTTGAGAAGGCGACGGCTGGAAACCCTTATGTGACGGCCTCATTTGGTCAAGATAATGCGCTTGAACTTGATAGTACAAGTCATATTTCTATTGTGGATAAGCAGGGTAATGCAATTTCCATGACCTCAAGTATTGAGTTTATGTTTGGCTCTGGACTAATGGTAGATGGTTTCTTACTAAATAATCAATTAACTGATTTTTCACTCTCCCCGAGCAAAGACGGAAAATTGGTGCTAAATCGCGTAGAGCTAGGAAAACGCCCAAGAAGTGCGATGAGTCCTACTATGGTCTTTGATAAGGACGATAATTTAAGTTTGGTCCTTGGCTCCTACAGGTGGAAGCCGAATCATAAATTACGTTGCACAAACAATAATTAATGTCTTGGACTTTGGGATGGATATTCAACAAGCTATTAGCTTTCCGAGGATAAGTAATCGAAATGGATATACGGCTATTGAAAAAGGCAGCAACATGGTCGAACTTTCACCGGCACTTGAGTCTTTGGGTCATGAAGTGAGGGTTGTTGACCTTAATAGTGGTTTACATGGTGTACAAATTGTTGACGGCAAGCTGTGGGGAGCTGCCGACCCTCGAAGAGAAGGAATTGCAGTAGGTCAATAGATTTACTTTACGGTATCGCTGACATCGTTAACGAGCCATTTTCCACCTTCTTTGATCATATGCAAAGTTTTTAATTCAGTAATTTTTCGTCGATCAAATTCACCCAAAATTTTCATTTCGATGTTTACTTCATCAAGTCTATCAGGAAAGAGTACGGCGCCACCCGAGACTGGCTCTGCTTGAATATTCTCAAGGCGTAAGTTAAATACTTGGCGTTGTACATTTTTATTCGTGTGATGTCCTTGAATGATTCGCGCGAAGCGCTCTGTACTCACGGCAATTGCACCACTTAAATTTGGGTCTTTGTATATGGCATTAACAAACACAAGTGCTGTATATTGTGGCGTGTCATCACTCATCATGCCGTAACGTCCAGCGCTTATTTTGTCATCGTCAGCACATGCACTTAATAGCATAAAACAAATTACTACTGTTGAAAGCGTTTTAAACGAAAATGTGCTTCGCTCTTTTATTGAGAAACTCATACTGCAACCTTAAATCTTTTATCTAAGATGAGTATCGGCAGAAATCAAAAAGAAATAAGTAAAAAAAAGGCGCTAATCTATTTGAAAGCGCCTTTTCATATGCCCAACAATTATTGTTATTGGACTTCCTCTAATTCAGAAAATTCACCCGCAAAAAGAGGACTACTAAGATAACGTTCAGTACCTGAGGCTAGCAATACCACAATAACTTTATCTTTATTTTCAGGACGTGAAGCATAACGCTGTGCTGCAACTACTGCCGCACCTGATGAAATACCAGCTAGGATACCTTCTTCTTTCATTAAGCGTTGTGCCATCTCCATACAATCTTCATTACTGACTCGTTCAACATCATCAATAATTTCTAGATCTAAGTTTCCTGGTATAAAACCAGCACCAATCCCTTGAATTTTGTGCGGGGCAGGCGTGAGCTCTTCACCAGCTCTTGCTTGAGTAATCACTGGAGACTCAGCAGGTTCAACAGCGATTGCTTCTACTGTACTTTTTTGTGCTTTTAAGTATTTGGAAGTACCAGTAATTGTACCGCCTGTTCCTACACCTGCAATAAACGCATCAACTTTACCTTCAGTGGCAGTAAAAATCTCAGGACCCGTTGTTTGCTCATGAATAGCAGGATTTGCAGGATTATCAAATTGATTCATAGCCACATATTTACCCGGGTTAGCCGCCATCAATTCTTCAACTTTGGCAACCGCGCCTTTCATTCCTTTAGGCGGCTCGGTTAGTACAAGTGTTGCACCTAAAGCCTTAAGCAACTTTCTGCGCTCTAGACTCATACTACTAGGCATCGTTAATGTGATCTTGTAACCTCTAGAAGCGGCAACAAATGCTAGCGCTATGCCAGTATTGCCGCTGGTCGCTTCGATGATCTCTTTGTCTTTTGTTAATGCGCCTGATTTTTCAGCATCCCAAATCATATTTGCACCGATTCGGCATTTCACACTGAAGCTTGGATTGCGAGCTTCAATTTTTGCATATACATTACCTGTGGTGACTCTGTTGAGTTTTACCAAAGGAGTATTACCTATGGCGAGTGAATTGTCTGCAAACACGTTCATGTTTTAAGATCCTTATTTTAGTAGATATCATTAATATTTAGTTAGAGATATTAATAATCTTAAGTGTTTTGTTTAACGTAATATTCGTACAGTTATAAGATTATGCCGAAATTAAAAAAAACAAACTGTTTTTTTGCTATATCTTAGAAATAACTTGTCGGTCAACAATGAAATTTTTTTGAACTATTCAATAGGATACCTATGCGCTTTACTGGAACCTCACAATATATTGCAAGTCAGCAACTACAATTAGCAGTAAATGCTGCGATAACGTTAGAGAAACCATTATTAATAAAAGGTGAACCTTGGCACAGGGAAAACAATGCTTGCCGAACAACTCGCACAATCGCTAGACACTCCTTTATTGCAATGGCACATCAAAAGTACAACTAAGGCACAGCAAGGATTATATGAATATGATGCAGTTTCTCGTCTAAGGGATTCTCAGTTAGGTGATGAAAAAGTTAAAGATATTCGAAATTACATTGTGAAAGGAAAATTGTGGGAAGCGTTCAGCGCTAACAAAAGACCAGTGTTACTGATCGATGAAATTGATAAAGCAGACATCGAATTTCCAAACGATTTACTTTTAGAACTCGATAAAATGGAGTTCTTTGTATATGAAACACAAGAGACGATTACGGCGAAGCAAAGACCTATAGTCATTATTACATCCAATAATGAAAAAGAATTACCAGATGCATTTTTACGACGTTGCTTTTTTCATTATATTGAATTTCCTGAAAAAGAGCAGATGGAACAGATTGTAAAAGTACATTATCCAGATATTAAAAAAGAGCTTCTAGACCAAGCTTTGGCTAATTTTTTCCAAATAAGAGAAGTTGGAGGCTTGAAAAAAGGCCGTCGACGTCTGAACTTATCGATTGGTTAAAATTGTTAGTTGCTGACGATATACCAGCATCCGTCTTGCAGGACAGTGATACAAAAAATGCCTTGCCACCTCTATACGGAGCTTTGCTTAAAAATGAACAAGATATACATCTTTTTGAAAAATTGATGTTTATGGCGCGCCGAAATGCTAATTGATTTTTTTATACCTTGCGTAAGCACAAGGTAAAAACAAGCATTACTGAGTTCTTAGACTTGATGGCAGTATTAGATGCTAACTTAATTTATGCGGATATAGACGCTTTTTATTTGCTCAGCAGAACGGTATTAATTAAGGATGAAAGTCAATTTGATAAATTTGATAAGTCTTTTGCTGAGTATTTTAAAGGCATCCAAACTCTGGATCTATTTGATAAAACAATTCCAGATGAGTGGCTGCAAAACGCGCTTGAAAAACTACTAAGTGACGAAGAAAAAGCGAAAGTTGAAGCGCTTGGCGGGCTTGATAAACTGATGGAAACACTGCAAGAGCGTCTAAATGAGCAAGAGAAACGTCATGAAGGTGGCAATAAATGGATAGGTACGGGCGGAACATCTCCATTTGGTGCAAATGGATTTAACCCTGAAGGCGTTAGAATAGGGCAAGAGAAAAATCGTAATTTTTCTGCAGTCAAAGTATGGGACAAGCGAAATTTTAAAAACCTTGCCAGCGATGTAGAAATAGGCACACGAAATATTAAAGTTGCCCTTAGACGCTTACGAAAATTTGCCAGAACAGGTGCAAGCGAAGAACTTGATGTATCCGATACGATAAGTTCTACTGCTAGAAATGCTGGCTATTTGGATATAAAAATGGCACCTGAGCGTCATAACGCTATAAAATTATTACTATTTTTTGATGTGGGCGGTTCGATGGATCCTTACATTAAACAATGTGAAGAATTATTTAGTGCGGCTCATGCAGAATTCAAACATATTGAGTTTTTCTACTTTCACAATTGCATATATGAGGGTGTCTGGAAGGACAATTCAAGAAGACATGACGCGGCGACTGATATTTATTCAATTATTCACAAATATGGTAGCGACTATAAAATCATTTTTGTCGGGGATGCTACTATGGGGCCGTATGAGATAACCTATCCTGGTGGCAGTGTTGAACATTGGAATGAAGAACCCGGGGCCTCATGGATGCAGCGTTTGCTCAATCATTTTGATTATGCCATTTGGCTAAACCCTCAAGAAAAAGGCTATTGGCACTATCATGCGTCTATTCAAATCATAAAAGAGCTGATGAAAGACCGAATGTATCCACTGACATTAGAAGGCTTAACAGAAGGGATAAAAACACTACTTAAAAAGTAATGTTATATCCAGCGCGGTACATTTTGACAGTATGTTTTATATAGCTGGCCTTGCGTGTTTTTTAAATGTTGTTCTTCAAGCTTTACTTGGATTAGTAGTGCATTAATCCCAATTCCTAAACATAAAAGGGTAAACCCAGAGGGTAATGCGAGGAAAAAGCCAATTTGGGAAATGCCTACGCCAATATACGCTGGATTTCTGCTTAATTGATAAAGTCCGTCGGTGATTAAGCTGTCATCAGACTGTGATTTATGCCTTTGCTCGTGAATCGGTTGTGGCGAATATTCTATTCCGCTACGCCACATTTGGTTTAGAGTAAAGTTGCTCAAAGCAGTAAGGCTAAACCCCAGCATCATCATAAATGCACCAAGATAATTAATTATTAGTGTATTAAGTGGGTAAAACTGTATTAAGGCAGAATCTATTGCTGGGAATGGAAGGCGAAACACGCAAACTGCCCAGATGCTAGCCCTAAATACGCGAAACGTAAGATGGTTAAACCAATGAAGTGAGTATTTTTCACCATTATGGACAAGTTTTATTCCAGTGTTTGTTGTTTGACGTTTAGTGATTAAGAGCGTATAAAACACCGCGACGAAGGTATAAAAGAATGCTAAAAAATAATCAATAAATTCGTTTTGCATAGTGCTAGGCTAACAATGATGTATGGCTAAAGTGTAGTGCTTAATAGATATTTTGCCAGAATGGAAAATAATGATATTACTGTCATGAAAAGACTTAACAAATATATCAGTGATTCGGGACATTGCTCTAGAAGAGAAGCAGATGCTTTAATTGAGAAGGGGCATGTATTAGTTAATGGAAAAAAGCCCGAGCTAGGCACTAAAATCGGGGAGATGGATACCGTTATGGTTAACGGTAAAAAGATTGTGCCTGTTGCTCAAAATAAAAGCGACCGGATTTATCTTGCTTACCATAAACCCGTAGGGATTACGTGCACAACTGAACGAAAAGTCAAAGGCAACATTATTGATGCCATTAATTATCGCCAACGAATTTTTCCTATTGGAAGGTTAGATAAGCCATCAGAGGGACTAATTTTATTGACCAACGATGGTGATATTGTGAATAAAATTCTGCGCGCTGAGAACGCCCACAATAAGAAATATCGTGTTACCGTCAATAAACCGATTAACGCTGAGTTTATACGTAAAATGTCTTCAGGAGTGCCAATCTTAAATACGGTAACGCTACCATGCGAGGTAAAGCCTGCTGGCAAATTTGGTTTTGACATTACTCTCCAGCAAGGTTTAAACAGGCAAATTAGAAGAATGTGTGAATACTTAGGTTATGATGTTACGAGATTGATTCGTAAAAGTATCATGCATATTGACTTGAAAGGGCTAGCACCAGGCAAGTATAGGCACTTAAGCGAGCAGGAGATGATAGTCATGAACCAAGCCCTTAGTGATTCGACGAAAACGTTTAATCCTCCACAAAAAATTTGAGCATATAAGTCTTATATGAAACATGTGAAATTCAAAATCCTGCGCAAAGAGCTCAGCGTATTAGCGAGTTTGACGTGGCCATTGCTAATTGCTCAGTTGACCCAAATTTTAATGGGTGTTGCCGATACTATTATGGCTGGACGATATAACTATGTTGATATGGCCGCTGTTGCGATTGGGGTCAGTATTAGCTTACCCGTTTTTATATTTATTCAAGGTATTTGCCTAGCATTAACCCCTATTGTTTCAAGGCTTGATGGCGCCAAAGATGATGCCAAAGTTGCCAATAATGTTCATCAAATGTTGTATCTGTCGATGCTTTTTGCGCTTTTAGCTATTTGTTTGTTTTATTTTATGCCCGGTATTATCAGTATGATAAATATGGAACAAGATATGGCCTTCAAAAGCTTAGATTACTTGTTCTATGTGCTGATGGCAGCGCCAGCCTTTGCCATTTATCAAACGCTTAGAAATTACTGTGAAGGTTTATCATTGACTAGACCAACAATGGTTATTATGGGGCTTGGCTTGCTTGTGAATATCCCCGTGAACTATGTCTTTATTAATGGTCTGTTCGGCATGCCTGAAATGGGTGGAGCAGGTTGTGGTTTTGCAACGATGTTGGTGTATTACACAATGATGCTTGCCACTATTATGTATACTTATTTTGCAAAGCGTTTGCAACATTACCAGCTATACTCTTGCGTGAAAAAACCATCATTTAAAGAGCTAATGATTTTATTAAAACTTGGATTGCCTATCGCATTTACCTTATTGTTTGAAGTCAGCCTATTTGCGATTGTATCCATTTTATTGGCACCATTTGGCGCTTTAACTGTGGCAGCTCATCAAATAGCACTTAACGTGTCTTCGCTAATTTTTATGATGCCACTTAGTATTGGATTGGCAGTTGCTATTCGAATTGGCTTTTTGATTGGAGAAGGACGATCATCACATACTAAACAAACCTATCACGCTGGTCTTGTGCTGGGTGTGTTAACGGTTGTTTTTAGTGCTGCAACTATTTTGCTTTTTAATCAACAAATCGCTGGCTTGTACAGCCATGAATTACCTTTAATAGAATTAGCGGCAAGCCTTTTATTATTATCCACGATATATCAGTTTTCTGATGCAATACAAGTAGTGTCTGCAAATGCCCTAAGGGGCTATAAAGATACAAAAGCGATGCTTATCATTAGCTTTATCTCATATTGGTTAGTCGGTTTTCCTACAGGGTTGATATTGGGCTTAAGCGATTTTATTGTTCCTAAAATGGCAGCAACTGGTTTTTGGATAGGATTTATAGCAGGGCTTAGTACAGCGGCCGTTTTTATGTATCTAAGAGTGCGGCATATTCAACAACAAGCTCATATTGAATAGCCGCAATTATGTTAGTGCAGATAATTATAGTTCGCGTAATGACGGCGTCTTATTATTATCAAAGGTATTAACAATATTATCCACAACGGTATTCCACCTCCGCCAGAATCGTTTGGCGTTTGAGTGGGTTGATTTGGGCTAGAGCTTTGGATAATGTCAATGGAGACTGACTGAGTCACAGTATTGACGTTGTCACTTACACTTATCTCATAATTAGCTTGAGAGCCTGAAGATGGGGCACGCAATTGTACTGCATTTCCAGCGATAACCACGCCATCTACCGTGATACTCAAATTATCTTGTTCAGCATCACTTGCATTAACAGATAATGTAAATAAAGCACCTGCATTAACTGCGTTTGGAGCATCTATAGAGTTGATAACAGGCGAAGCGTTGTTTAAGACTTGGACTTGCAAGCTTGCTGAGCTGCTGTTTCCATTATTATCGCTTACAATCGCTGTGTACTCTAATGTTGTATCTTGTTCGATACGTGGTGCGATTAATGAAAAATCATTAAGCTCTCCTGTAATACGCGTATTTGGCCCAGCATTTTGTTCCCAAACGACGTTAATAGGGTCATTATTTGCATCAACAACACTCAAAGGTATGGCTAATTCCCTTGTTTCAACAACACTCAAAGTGATTGAGTCGCTGCCATTAAAGCTTGCCTGCGGTGCTCCTTCTATTTGAATTCCCGTAAAAGTGGCAACACTCTCGGCTTGAGTGAATGATTCACTTGTTAATTCACTGGTGGCATCGATTTGAATTGGTCCGGCCGGTACGCCATCAAGTGCACTTATTTCAACGTTTAATAAAGTAGTGGTATTGCTATTGGGTAAGGTATCAACTTGCCAGCGCAACTGATTGTTTTCAAGCTGAGCATCAAACGCTCTAGTAAAATCGACAATTTGTGTCCCAACTGGCACAGGTAAAATAATCTCGTATTGTCGAGCTTCGTTGCTCGTGTTAGGCGCAATACTTAGTTGGAATGGCGCTGAGCTTCCAGCACTAATGCGCAGTCCATCACCTATAATTTGTACATCATCGTCTTGGCGTTTTATTTCAACCGAAATAAGACCAATATCGTTGCTACCTTGTGACTCACCCATCTCTACTGCTGCATAAAAAACGTCTCCTGTCTGAGCTTGAGGCAAGTTATATATAAATTTCATATCGATTGGATTGTTTCCAGATATGCTAGTAGGCGCTTGAACTTGTAATTCGTTTTGTGCGTTAACTGAATTAACAATCGCATATTGTAAGCTAACCGAATCGTTAGCATTGCTGGAGCCAGAAAAATTATGAACCGCAATGAAATAGTTACCACTGGCAGGATAATTAATGGATATTTCCTCAAGTGCATTTGAAGATGTGCTTTGCGCAACTATTTCTGTAACACTTGGTGAGCCATCTTGGTCGCTATCATACAGTAAATAAAGATCCATATCTGGGGCACTTGAATCAAGTGTTTGCACATTAAGCAATAGACTGCCTTGAGGCACATTTATATTGGTAATGTTAACGCCATCTAAAATATCATCTAAAAATGCGTCATTGTCTGAGTCTTCAGCGATGCTTAAAGACTCTTGTGTGGCCTTAACTGGACGATAGGCTTGTAATGCAAAGTTCTCAATCGTGATTGTATTAAGGTTTCTTAGAACAAGTGAGTCTGCGTCTCTTTTACCATTAATTGACACGCTTAAAGGGATATCTCCTAAAGTACCAAAAACACTAATTGGCAACCGGCTATTGGGAATATCACTTCTGCCTTGAGCACTTAAAATGGCACTTGCAAAAACATATTCGTTTTTCACGCTGTCACTAGTATCGATTCTAAATGTAACCTCTTGGCTTTGACCAGCGCGCAAGGTAAATTGACCAGGGCTAGCATCAACACGTAATCCAGGTGATATTGTTTCGGTTTGTACAGTCCAAGTTGCATCTTGAGTAGCGGTAAAAGTGCGCTGCCAAGTACAAATCCCTAAACAACTGTCATCAGTGATAGAAGGAATGTTTAATGTTCTTGGGTCGCCTCCACGGGCGGGGTTAGCATTAGTATAATTAGTACCTGTATCACTCATTACTAGACCCGCTTTGATGGCATTATCAACTTGTACTCTGCCAGCCCCCATTGCAAAATAGTCAGCCTGTGTGCTAGCGTCCTCAATCTTAACTGATTGGATAGCCGTGAGTGATAATGCGGATCTAATTTCATCAGCATCCCAATTAGGATTTGCTGCTTTTATTAATGCAGCAGCACCTGCAACGTGTGGGCTTGACATCGATGTGCCGGACAAATAGTCATAATCGCTTGCTGCTGGAGTGTGACCGTCATGACCGATTTGCTCGTCTGCATATGCTGCGTATATATCTACACCAGGGCCAGTCAAAGTAGGGGTTAAGGTGCTGTTCGTTGCGTTTGGCCCTCGTGAAGAGAAAGAGGCTAATACGTCTACACGATCAAGGTTTATACCTTGTGTGTTATTTGATTGCGTAATAGTAGCTCGGTGATTACTCCCTGATGATAACCATGTTTTAAGTCTATCGCCGTTGTCTGCATTTATGTGTATGCCAGGAACTACATAATTATCATTGGCTAAAAATGTAGCGCCGCCTTGAATATTAGCTAATACAAAGCCTCCTGCACCACCATTAGCAACATTTCGAGCTTTGTCTACTCGTGCAATAGTACCTCTATCGCATACTACGATTTGTCCACTAAATGTGCTGGCCGGAAAACCTTGTAAACACTGTTCGGAAGGATTTGAGGGGTCATTAGGATTACTAAAATCACCTGCATAGACAATTGTTCCAGTATATGAACCTGTATTACTTTGTCCCGGTATACCTGCCAAAGACGTTGTGCCGCCACTAAAATTATTGAGTTGCTTTGCAAAAACATTTTGACGACCATGTTCTGCCGCCGCAACGCTAGTATACCAAGGTGCATTTTTACTAGAGCTTTGTGGATTCGGACCAGAATTTCCAGCTGAGGCGGCTACAAAAATACCAGCATTTCTGGCGGACAAAAATGCCCGTTCTCGTTGAGAATTCCAGGGTTTCCGCCTCCACTAATTGAAAAATTAATGACATCAACTCCATCGCTTATTGCATCTTCAATTGCCGCTAATATCGCGCTACCATTGCAGTCTGCGTATGTATCACCTGCAACTGAAGTACCGCCATAGCACACTTGATATGCAATAATATTAGCGCGCGGTGCAACCCCAGATATTTGTTCAAAATTAAGTCCTGTCGGCACTCCAGAGCTTCTAATTTCGCCCACATCAGGTCTAACTTCCGCTACATCAAATAAAATGTTGCCTGCTGCGGTAGCGGCTACATGAGTACCATGACCGCCATAGTCTTCACCATTTTCTGCAAGATTTGGTGGAAATACTGTGGTATCAGAGTAACTTGACGTTATTTGAGAGTAACTGCGAACGCCAATTAGTTTGTTATTACATAATTCGGGAAAACCGTTAGCACAATCACCCACAAATGTATCACTACCAAAAGGGTTAACATGGACGTAACCATCTCCAGAACGTTGTGCAAATGAAGGATGATCTGTGTTTATACCCGAATCTATAATACCTATAATGATGCCTTCGCCTTGTGTCGCACCAATTTGCGGCGAAGCATTACCCTGCCAAACGTTATTTGCACCAATTAACTCTGGACCTCGGTCAGTATCAAGCGAGTAAGTCTTGTCCCTTGTTACCGAGATAACTTCTGGTAGTGAAGCTACAGCATTGGCCTCGATAGCGTTCATTTTAATAAATAGTGCATTTAAACTAAGGCTTAACTGTGCAAGCGGCTCGACATCATTAATAGTTGCACTTGCCCTTTGTATAAATCTGTTTTGTTGCGCTTTTATTTTGTTATTTTGTGTCAGTACCGCTGATATCGAGTCTTTCAAAGAGGGTGCAAATAACGCAGATACCTCTGAAGAAGAACCTTGGGAGTCGAGCAATTGCATCAGGTTTTTTCGCGGTTTTGTCTGCATATCGCGAAGTGTGAGCGTGTGTTTTTTGTCTGTTGCAATAGCAGGCTCTGATAGTTCAACAATATATATGTGGCGGTAAAATGGATTTGACACAACATCATCAAAACTCGCTAATGGTAGATACCACGCCTTGTCAGGATGAATAAACTGAGTCATTATTATAGGATTGTTTTTAGCAGGTACATCAGCATCATCATATGGTTTATTAGTAGAGTCATAATAATGTGATTTATCATCATGCGCAGTGTGAGCATTAGCATGTAAATGCACGAAAACGCACGAGGCAGCTACTATGATAAGCGTCAATAGTCTATGTATAGGACAAGCAGATATTGCTTTATCAATTGAGAATATTTTATGCATGCTGCAAAACCTTATTTGATTACCGTTCTTTCTATATATTTGTCGTTGCATATTAGCCAGTTAAAAACATAACTGTATTTAGTCACAATTCAGAACACTCGTTAACAAGTGAATACCATTATGTATACAAAATTATCATGTTTTGACATCAACTTAATGCTAAACCCTGTTTTATTAACAAAATGTAAGCGTAAAAACACATATTCGTTACATTTAGGATATGTATCCTCAAAACAGATTGAATTTAATCGGATCACCCTACAAACCTAATGCCACGCTTGATATTTAGCAAAGCGATATAAGCAATCCTTGTCTAGTATTACTATTTCAAAATTTGTATGCGTTAAATTGTCAACTTGATATTTCAACAGGCACTTAATGCAAAAACCTTGGTGACGATACTATGCAAAAATCTATCCAAGATAGAAATCATTTGTCTGGCGTAAATACAACACAAGATGTATCCCTTATCACAAATGGCTTAATTGACATTCCAATGCTTCAGTTACTCGATGAAGAAGGGAACGAACTGGCACCTGAGATGTCGCCAAATATAGACACTCAAGAAGCAGAAAAAATACTAAAAGCGATGGAATATACGCGCCTATTAGATGACAGAATGATAGGTTCACAGCGGCAAGGTCGAATCAGCTTTTATCTTGCATCAAGGGGTGAAGAGGCGGCAACTGTTGCCTCCACTGCGGCACTTAAAAGCCAAGATATGATCATGTCACAGTATCGAGAACAGGGTGCATTGGTATACCGAGGCTACGAAACTAAACAGTTCATGAATCAAATGTTTAGTAATCAAGAAGATCCCAATAAAGGGCGCCAAATGCCCATCCATTACGGGGATAAGGCGCTTAATTTTATGACCATATCCTCGCCTTTAGGTACACAAATTCCGCAGGCTGCTGGGTATTCATATGGCCAAAAAATGGCCGGTCACGATGCAATAACCATATGTTTCTTCGGTGAAGGCGCTGCGTCTGAGGGCGATTTTCATGCTGGAGTCAATATGGCTGCAGTCTTAAATTGCCCCGTTATTTTCTTCTGCCGCAACAATGGCTATGCCATTTCTACTCCAGCTGAAGAGCAATTTGCTGGTGATGGTATTGCCTCTCGTGGAATAGGGTATGGTGTTAAAACAATCAGAGTAGATGGGAATGATGTATTGGCTGTTTATCGAGCAACACAGCTAGCCAGAGAAATTGCACTTAGCGAAAACTGTCCGGTATTGATAGAAGCTATGACTTATCGTTTATCGGCGCACTCTACGTCGGATGACCCTTCAGGCTATCGTAGTAAAGAAGAAGAAGCGAAATGGCAATTAAAAGATCCGATATTGCGCTTTCAAAGATGGTTAGACAGTAAAGGTTGGTATGACCAAAAAGCGATTGAGTCATATAAGGATGAAATGCGCGATGAGATACTAGCGGCACTAAAAGTAGCAGAAAAAGTCCCAGTGTGCCCATTAAGCGACATTGTTGAAGATGTTTACGACACTCCACCATGGCATTTGCAAAAACAATTAAAAGAATTAGAAGAACACGTGGCTAAATACCCACAAGAATACCCAAAGACGGCAGGGAGATAAGCAATGGCTAAGATGAATTTGTTGCAAGCAATTAATAGCGCATTGATATCTTCTATGGAGCAAGATGAACGTGTGATGGTGTTTGGAGAAGATGTAGGGCATTTTGGCGGCGTATTTCGTGCGACCTCAAATCTTCAAAAACAATTTGGTAAAGCAAGGTGTTTTAATACGCCATTGACAGAGCAAGGTATTATCGGTTTTGCGAATGGTTTGGCTTCTCAGGGTTCAATACCAGTGGCTGAAATTCAATTTGGAGACTATATATTTCCAGCGTTTGACCAAATAGTGAATGAAACTGCAAAATTTAGGTATCGCTCAGGTGGCCAATTTACGTGTGGAACCTTAACGATTAGAACGCCTTACGGCGGTGGTATTGCGGGCGGTCTTTATCATTCGCAGTCCCCAGAAGCATTTTTTGCTCATATTCCAGGTATGAAAATTGTCATTCCACGCAATCCATATCAAGCGAAAGGTCTTTTGTTGTCGAGTATCAGAGATGATAATCCAGTCTTGTTCATGGAGCCTAAAAAAATATACCGTGCGTCAGTCGGTGAAGTGCCTGAAGAGGATTATGAGCTTGCGTTAGGCAAAGCTGATCTTGTCAAAGAAGGGAGTGATATTACTCTTCTAGCTTGGGGTGCTCAAGTAGAGGTTCTTGAAATGGCTGCGAAAATGGCAGAAAAAGACGGAATCTCCTGCGAAATAATCGATCTTCAAAGCATATTGCCTTGGGATGTTGAAGCGGTATGCGAATCTGTTTACAAAACGGGGAGACTGTTAATCAACCATGAAGCGCCTCAGACAGGCGGTTTTGCAAGTGAGATTGCAGCAACAGTCCAGCAGGAGTGTTTTTTATATCTAGAAGCACCTATTGCGAGAGTCTGTGGGCTAGATACACCATACCCGTTGGCACATGAAAAAGAATACATGCCGGATCATTTAAAAACATACGAAGCGATCAAGCGTACGCTAGACTACTGAGGCAAATAAACATGAGTGATTTTATTTTACCCGATATTGGCGAAGGCATTGTTGAATGTGAATTGCTAAAATGGCTGGTTGCTGAAGGCGACTTAATTAAAGAAGACCAGCCAGTTGCTGAAGTGATGACTGACAAGGCAACAGTAGAAATACCCGCCATGCATGATGGTATTGTTGCAAAGCTATATTATCAAGAAGGTGATATTGCCAAAGTGCACGCGCCTTTATTTGCCATGCAAGATGACGCGAAAACAAGCGTTCCTGAAATACAACAGAGCGTCAGTGATGAAGCACAAACAGGTACTGAAGTAGAAACATCCGCTTCAAAAATAGAGGCGTTTGTTTTACCTGATATTGGAGAAGGAATCGTCGAATGTGAGATCATGGAATGGCACATACAAGCCGGCGATGTAGTGACAGAAGACCAAGTTGTGGTAGAAGTCATGACCGATAAAGCGGTTGTTGAGATTCCGGCGAAATACGATGGTAAAATTTTAAAATTGCATTATGCCAAAGGTGATATTGCTAAGGTCCACACTGTCTTGTTTGATCAAGAAATCACATCTAGTGATGTGGTTAACGTCGCCGAAAATGTCGCTATTTCTAATAAAAGCAATCAAAATTCGTCGAAAGTTGAAAAGGTGGTAGCTTCCACTAATACAGAGAATGACAAGCAAGGGGGCTTATATGTCCCGCCTGTAGAGGTAGACAGGGCGCTTGCAAGTCCAGCAGTCAGGCGCTTGGCCCGTGAGTTAGGTGTCGCGTTAAATAGCGTGACTGGCAGTGGTAAAAAAGGACGCGTATTAAAACAAGATGTAATGTCACTTTCAAAGCAACCGCAAACAGCACAAGCGCAAATGAGCGAATCTGCAGATGTTTCAAGTAACACCAGTGTCAGCTCGTCAAACACGCATAGCCTACCACAAGCTGATAGAGTGGAAAAAATTAAAGGCATAAAAGCGGCAATGGCGAAACAAATGCTAGCTAGCGTTTCTACTATTCCTCATTTTACAGTCAGTGATGAATTGTGTATGGATAATTTGATTGCCTTGCGATCATCCCTTAAAGAAAGCTTTGTTAAACAAGACATGAAATTGAGTTTCATGCCGTTTTTTATAAAAGCTTTATCGCTTGCACTTAACGAATTTCCGATTATTAATAGTCGCTTAAACGATGACGCAAGTGAACTAAGGTATTTGAGTTCGCATAATATTGGTTTAGCGGTTGATTCTAAAATTGGTTTGCTAGTCCCTAATATTAAAAATGTACAAAATTTATCATTATTTGAAATAACAAAAGAACTCAATCGGATAATTTCGGCGGCAAGAGACGGAAAGTTAAGCAATCAAGATCTCAGTGGCGGTACTATCAGTATTTCAAATATTGGTGCGATTGGGGGGATTACAGCAACGCCTGTGATAAATAAACCAGATGTTGCAATTGTTGCATTGGGTAAAACGCAAAAGTTACCGCGTTTTAATGATAAAGGAGAGGTGTTTGCAACAAACATAATGCAAGTGAATTGGTCAGGCGATCATAGAGTGATTGATGGAGCTACTATGGTTAAGTTTAATAATGTTTGGTGTGATTATTTAACACATCCAGAAAAAATGCTTATTCATTTGCGTTAAGCGCATCGTTTTTTGTTAAGCATATATATTTGATATATGCTTATGCATTACAACGAGCTCTTTTTAACAGGAATTAGTAAGTTTGTTAAGCTACCAACACGATTTTCATGCTGGCAACCATGCAGATATTATTAAGCATACCTGTTTAATAAGTCTATTGAGTAAATTATTAAATAAAGATAAGCCTCTTTTTTACCTAGATACACATAGCGGTAGCGGCCTCTACCCGATAAGCTCACAGGGCCATGAACGACATCATATTGATAAGGTGTTAGCGCACAAATTGTGTGCTAACACCTGTGATGATGATAATCTGCAGACGTATCAAATGCTGATTGATTCTTATCTTAGCGAAGATGAATATCCAGGCTCCATTTTGTTGGCGCATCAGCATATTGCGACTAGTTTAGAAAATGCAAGCACGTCTCTTAATGACTGTAAATTGATTTGTAGCGAGCTTCATCCTAAGGTCTACTCCCAGTTAAAAAATACCGCGAAGCACACCGCTATCGAATGTCATAATCGCGACGGTTTTGAGCTTTTACTTAGTGCGTTGCCACCAAAGCCCAATAGAGGCCTTGTATTAATTGATCCTCCATATGAGCAAGCAGCAGAGTATCAACAAGTAGAGTCGAATATTGTTCAGGCACAACGAAAGTGGCCACAAGGAATTTTTGCATTGTGGTATCCACTATTATCTCCCTCGCGAATCGATAGATCCTCTGGTGACCTCGTTAGTAACCCCAAAAGTGGTATGAGTGAAAAGATGTGTGATGCGATTATCAATCAAATACCTTCGGGTACTGGCGTGATAGATATTAAACTTGCATTGCAATATCCATCACAGGATGTCGGCATGTATGGTTCGGGCGTTTTGGTGATTAATCCTCCTTGGCAATTTGATAGGGCAGCTCAAAAATTATTAGATGAGGTCCTGCTAAAACTTGATGGTATTAAAGCACTCTCTCATGTGTCAATAAGAGCTCATTCGAGCTAATTCAGGCACTAAATATCGATATTATGAATGAATTAGCGCTAAAACATTTTTATATACCAGATGATCAATCGGTTTATTTACTCTCACACAAAGATGCTAAAAAGTTAAAAGACTGGTTTGCATTGTGCGAAAAACAACTTAATAAACTTGGATATAAAAAAGTGGAACTAATCGGTAAAGGTGCGTTTGGTTTTGCCTTTGCCGGCACATCTGCCTTAGGCGAGGAAAGGGTATTTAAGTTTTCAAAAGTGACTTTACCTCAACATATTCAAGATAGGCTTGAAGAAGAGTCATACATGCAAGGATTACTTGAACACGATCTTATTCCAGATGTTATCGCGTTTCAAAAGATTAAACGTCAATCGATACTGGCCATGCAAAGAGCACCTGGTTTTGATTTAGAGCAAGTGTCGCTGCTTTATGGGCCATTAAACCCTAAAATGCTTATCACGATAATTACGCAACTTTGCGATATTCTATTAAAATTACGAAGCTTTACATCTCAACACAAGCATAAGCCAATCGTGCATGGCGATATCAAGCCATCAAATTTAGTTTGGGATGAACAACAACAAAAGATCATGCTAATAGATTGGGGGTCTAGTGTATTTGCTCAAGTTGATGAGCAAGGACAGTATATAGGCGATAACATAATGGATTTAATGTCTAGTGATCTTCACCAAACAAATGCACGTTTAGGCGACGTCTATTTTATTGGGGACGATCAATTAAACGGTAAGTTGTCGAATGTACGTTTTGATGAGCAGGGCCTAGCTAGTACTATTTATGCGTTGGCTTCTGGACAATCCTCTCGATTTGGTCGAAAAGTGATTAGGCCCGTGTCTTTGGGCCTTCCACAAATGCTAGCTGAATGTCTAGAAGGCTTAATGAGTGACGATGTAAAACGTCGAGAAAACGCGGGAGACTATTTACTTAATAATTATCAACACCTTGATAAAATAGTCATTAACGACGCAAAAGACCATAACAGAGTGTGCTTATTGCCGACTTGGATCAGTCAAAGTATTAAAGATATTGAAACGGTAGTTTATAGCTCTAGGCGCTCTTTTTTACGAGATCAGCAAGGCTTTGATAATGAAAATCTTCATTATGTTAATGATGCGCAATTTGAACGTTACTACAAAAACTTCATGCAAGGCATGGGAGAAACCGAAAAAGCATTTTTATCTGCAGTTAGTCGACTTGGCAAATATCCGGTTGTAGGAGGACTAGCGATTAAATGGCAAGACGAAGGTATTTACGTAGACTCATCACTGAAATTATATAATCCTGCTCAACAATATTCCTTTGATAGAAGTGTCGATAATATGATTAATTTAGCAAGGGCAATTAATGGGTCTGGCGTATTTAAATCATGTATGTTCAATGCAAAAAACACACTGCATATCGAACGCAAAAACACTAATACGCCTTTTATAGCGAACGAACAATTACAAATTCCCTATGAAATGAGCAAAGTATCGATTGAAGAAGATTTATCAAGAATGCACTCATATTTTGAAGATGGTGATGATCCCGACGAGCTATTAAAATTGCCTGAGTCGATGCTTAATATTATTAAGCAACTTAATGATATCCATCACACAGGGTGTATTATTTTTGAGTCGCTTCCAAAACACCTGAAAATTCATAGCTATTACACCTTACTTGATCACGCCAAACAAGCAGAGTTCACCTATCTACTTCAACAAATTATTGATTTTATTCCACAGATAAATGGTATCGGTATTTCAGGGTTTATGAAACTTCCCTATAAAGACACACGATTCTTTACTAAACACGATATGTTAAACACAAATTTTTATCCTCGAAATCCTTATTCTAAGTAGATAAACCTGACAATCCTAATATAATTAAGCTATGACATTAATATTTAGGAAAACGGACCTTGTCTGATGCGCGTTTTGAGTCATTATTTGAATTAGAAGTCCTTGAAGAAGGTTTATATCGAGGGAAAAGTTGGGATCTTGGCTTTAGAGCTTTGTATGGAGGGCAGGTACTTGGACAATCTGTCAAAGCGGCTTACAACAGTGTAGATGATTCAAGAGTAATTCATTCACTCCACAGTTATTTTTTGTTACCCGGTGATGCAGCTCAGCCCGTGGTGTACCAAGTTGAAAAAGTAAGAGATGGACGCAGTTTTTCGACAAGACGAGTTAAAGCGATACAGCACGGAAGAACCATTTTCTATATGACCGCTTCGTTTCAACTTCCTGAAAAAGGCCTCAATCACCAGTATGCTGATATGCCCGATGTGCTCTGGGCCAGATAAGCTTGCTAAAGATATTCGATTCTATGACGAAAATTTTGATAAGTTATCAACGCGCGTGAAAGAAGCCTTGCCTTTTCATCGTCCAGTGGACATCCGTACAATCGATGCAAAAAATTCATTTGATGCTGTAAAACGCGCACCCAAAAGGCAGCTGTGGCTAAAAGGAAGAGATGCTACAGGTGACTCTACGGTGCTAAACCAAGCATCCTTAGCATATGCAAGTGACTATCACTTTCTAAGCACAGCACTACAAGCGCATGGATTTGCCATACAAGATAAACGCATGTTGTTAGCCACTATTGATCATGCAATTTGGTTCCACCAAGATGTTCAATTTGATGATTGGTTGCTATACGAAATGGAAAGCCCCTTTAGCGGGAATGGTCGTGCACTTGTGCAAGGCAAAATATTCAATAAGGAAGGAGTGCTTGTTGCGACGACAGTCCAAGAGGGCTTATTAAGGAAAATGAAAAGCAACTAAATCTCAATAAAAAAGGCCCGGAACAAAAGTTCCAGGCTTAGGGGATTGGCTCATAGATGAGCCGTGCGCTAACTGATTACTGTAAATACTGACAAATATGCTTTAAGAATACTACAGCAAAAGCAATTTGTGAACATCGTATCGTCAGCAAAACTTCCATATTGAGGGAGACGCATGTAAAACTTGGTGGCGATCAAAAACCAATATGGTGTTTTTTGAAGCCGGATATTAACTATAGCTTAAATTTTAAACAAAAATAAAGTGTTTTTGGTGAAATTTTTACATTTATATGTGTTTAGTTGAGTTTTTACCGTCCTATTGTTAAGTATCTCATTGTTAAATAAGCGTTTAATATCTATAACTTTATTTTGCATTTTTATCAGTGATGGCCTTTATCCCTTGTGCATAACCAACTTTTTCACAACTCACCCACAGTTTATCCACAAAGTGATATTCATATTACTTATGTTAATCATTGAACACATATCTGCACATAAGGGGTATAGTAGACAAGATTAATTTTAAGGAAATAGACATGACGCAGTTGTCGCCGCAAACTTTTCAACCATTTATTCCCACTTCGCGAAAGTTGATGGGCCCGGGTCCATCTGACGTTAGCCAAAGAGTTCTTGACGCATTATCAAGGCCAACTATAGGCCATCTTGACCCATCCTTTGTCGATTTAATGGATGAGACAAAGCTACTCTTGCAATATGCATTTGATACTAAAAATGAGCTGACAATGCCTTTGTCAGCGCCTGTAAGTGCTGGTATGGAGTCTTGTTTTGCAAACCTAGTTGAACCTGGCGATACCGTTATAGTGTGCCAAAATGGCGTGTTTGGAACAAGAATGGCTGAAAATGTGCGACGAATAGGCGGTAAGTTAGTCTTGGTCGAGGACGAATGGGGTCAACAAACATCAATAGATGGACTGCGCGAAGCGCTTGAAAAACATCCAGATGCAAAAATTGTCGCTTTTGTTCACGCTGAAACATCGACCGGCGTCAGAAATGAATGCGATGCTTTATGTAAGTTAGCGAAACAATATGGGTGTTTAACCATTGTTGATGCCGTTACATCCCTTGCAGGTATTGAGTTAAAAACAGATCACTGGCAAATAGACGCTATATATTCTGGCACCCAAAAATGCTTAAGTTGTGTTCCGGGACTCTCACCCGTGTCATTTAGCTCACAAGCAATAGAAAAGATTCAATCAAGAAAGCACCCCGTGCAAAGCTGGTTTTTAGATATTAACTTAATTTTGGGTTATTGGGGTAAGGGAACTAAACGAGCTTATCATCATACCGCGCCAGTAAATAGCGTCTATGCTTTACATGAAAGTCTTTTGATGCTGCACGAAGAAAAGCTTGAAGCCTCACACAAACGACATCGTGAAACCCACGAGTATTTGGTGCAAAAACTGGAAGCGATTGGCTTGTCGATGACAATAGATGATTCATATAGACTTCCTCAGCTAAATTTAGTTGATATTCCTTCAGGACTTGATGATGCGCTAATACGCAAAGAATTGCTTAATCGGTTTAACCTTGAAATTGGTGCTGGTCTTGGAAAATTTGCTGGAAAAGTATGGCGAATTGGACTGATGGGAGAAAGTTGTTCAAAGGCCCATGTTGATTACTGTGTTGATGCACTTAAACAAACATTATAATGGTGGTATAAAAATCATCGCCATTTTTTAATTGTAGTCTATCCTTTAGGTAATTATTTGTTACTAAGTTGTTAAGTAATAAATCTAACGAAACTAAAAGGGCGGCTTATGATTAGTTATGTCACAATTGGTGTCAGTGATTTAGAACGTGCAGAGAATTTTTATTCAACATTGTTAGCTCCATTGGGCATAAAAACATTGGTCAAGATGGATCGAATAGTGTTTTTAGGGAAAAAAATAGGATCACCGATGTTAGCAATTTGTATTCCCTACAACGAAGATGAAGCTCACTGTGGCAATGGAAATATGATCGCAATAGCGCTAGGGTCTAAAGAAATGGTTGACGAATGTTACCATGCGGCCATTGCACTTGGTGCAAGTTGTGATGGCCCTCCTGGTCAACGCATCCCAGATGTCTTTTATGGCGCATACTTCAGAGATTTAGATGGGAATAAACTAGCGTTTAATTTCTTCGGGTAACGACACATACTGAATGTTAAAGGCGAACCTGTTTGCGATACACTTGCAAATAATGTAGTTTTTGTCGGTAGACATATGTATTTGTTGTATCATCTGCTAAAAATAATAAGAGTAAAAAATGCTACATAAAATCTGGCTGGCGTTTATTGTTAGCGCTTTTATTGCAACATGTTTTAATGTGTTCATCAGTGGTGACTTAGGTAATTTTGAACAAGTTATGACTGCGGTAATGAGTATGGCTCGCACAAGTGTCGATATCGCTATTGGTTTGATAGGTTTATTGGCATTTTGGTTAGGTATTTTTAATGTCGCAGAAAAGTCCGGGTTAATCGCTAAGTTTGCACGTTTATTGTCACCTTTTTTATGTCGAATAATGCCTGATATTCCAAGGGAGCACCCTGCATTAGGGAGCATCACAATGAACATGTCTGCCAATATACTAGGTTTAGATAATGCTGCCACGCCATTTGGTATTAAGGCGATGCAAGACATGCAAACGCTCGCACCAGTTAAAGACACGCTTACAAATTCTCAAATTCTGTTTTTAGTCCTCAATACTTCTTCGGTAACTCTGTTTCCTATCGCTGTGTTTTTGTACCGTGCAGAACAAGGGGCAGTGCAGCCTACCGATGTTTTTATTCCTATTTTATTAGCGACAAGTGCTTCAACATTAGTTGGTTTATTGGTTACCTGTGCAATACAAAAGGTAAATTTATTTAATAAAGTAGTGTTGCTGTATTTAGTAGGTGCCTTTAGCTTGCTCGCAACGGTTATATTGTATTTTTCAAAGTTAGCGGCGGATGAACTAGCAATGCAATCAAGCGTCATTGCCAATTTTGCATTAATGACATTTATTGTACTTGTGCTAATTGTTGGCTGGCGCAAAGGGCAAAATACTTATGAGCAATTTGTCGATGGCGCTAAAAAAGGGTTTGAGGTTGCGATATCGATTATCCCGTTTTTATTAGCGATGTTGTTTGCTATTGCAATGTTAAGAGCCAGTGGTGTAATGGATACTGTTACCGATGGCATTGCTTATCTAGTCGCGCTAGTGGGTTTTGACACTCGCTTTGTTGATGCATTGCCTACCGCGCTAATGAAACCATTGAGTGGCTCTGGTGCTCGAGCATTAATGATCGAAACAATGCAGTTTTACGGCGCAGATTCATTTGCAGGACGACTCGCATCAGTCATGCAAGGCTCTACTGAAACGACATTTTACGTCTTGGCAGTTTATTTAGGCGCCGTTGGCGTAAAGCATAGCCGATATGCTGTTGGTTGTTGTCTTGCTGCCGATTTTGCAGGAATATTTGCTGCTATTGTCGTTTCTTATTGGTTTTTTGGATAAGGTCTTTTGAATAAGGTCTTTTGGGTAAAAATAGCCGCTTAATATTCTAGAACATCTAGTGATATGTTTTTTAAAGCCGTCACAAGTTTGATGAGAGGTAGCCCTACAAGGCTGTTTGGGTCATCGCCATGGATCTTTGAAAATAATGCGATACCTAAACCCTCAGATTTAAAACTACCAGCGCAATCCAATGGTCGCTCTTTGTTTATATAATTTCTTATCTGAGACTCAAGTAATTCTTTAAAATACACACTATAAGTATCGACACAGATTTGTTCGCCAAAGTGTTGATGTAAAGGACCCAACAAATGTGCAGGGGCTATCACACATAAGCCAGTGAAAAAATCGACTCGTTGACCAGATAGAGTCGTTAGTTGTTGGACCGCGTTTTTTATATTGGTTGGCTTTCCAAACATCTGTCCAGAAGAAGTTGCCGCTATTTGATCAGAAGCGATAATAATATGATTAGGGTAACTTTTTACTAATGCCTGAGCCTTAAGTCGACTTAAACGCTTTGCGGCTAAATAAGCAGTTTCACCTTCAAGAATCGTCTCATCGATATCTGGTGAGCACTGTTCAAACTGTAATCCTAATTTGGAAAGTAATTGTCCTCGATATAAAGAGGATGATGCGAGTAATATAGGCATTGCCATAGAGTGCAAATATGAGTCTGTTGAATAGGCTTTAGGGTAGCAATAAATAGCGTACTAATGTAGCGTTGTTTTATTCCTTTTACGCATCATCCTATGATGGATAAAACTTAAGTCAGGATAAGAAAGCTTATAATTAAAGTGTTTTGCACAAACACATGCTTAAACTTAGGAAAACCTTTGACTAATGGGGTGTATATCTATATTATTCGCGCGCTATGGCAAAAGTGAAACTACCAAGACTATTCGATCCTGTTAAATGTGCGCACAAGCGGTCTAGCTATGATGGCTACTACTTGGCAAAACATATGAGCAGATTTAGTTCTGCGGTAGCGGCGGTAGAAGCTGAAATTCCTGTATTTGTTGAGTTTTCAAAAGACGCGCAGAGTCTTACTTACTTTTCGGGAAAGGCGCAATCACACGTTCAGCTAGTTTGTCAGCGGTGTAATAAGGTCTTTAAGCATTCTGTGAACACAGAATTCTGTTTTACTCCCGTGCAGGGGAATGAAGAAGACTCAACGATACCCGATGCTTATGAACCGGTAGAGGTCAATGACCACGGAGAAGTCGATTTCTTCCAGCTTTTGGAAGACGAATTGATTTTAGCACTGCCTATCGTAGCACTTCATTCACATGAAGATTGCGATATCAGTGACGAAGATTTACAATTTGGTGAAATCGAACCGGAACAAAAGCGCGAAAACCCATTTGCGGTTTTAAAAGAGCTTAAGCGAGATTAGGAGTAATTTATGGCGGTCCAAAAAAGTCGTAGAACGAGATCAACACGCGGAATGCGTCGCTCTCATGACTCATTACCAGGCGCAACAATGTCTGTTGATGCAACCTCTGGCGAAACACATCGTCGTCACCACGTGACAGCGGATGGTTTCTACAAAGGACAAAAAGTAGTCAATAAGTAAGCGTTAAACAAACGTGTCTTACACTACAATAGCGATTGATATCATGGGGGGCGATAAAGGCCCCCATGTTTTTATTGACGCTGTCAAAAAAGCATTAATTAGTTTCCCTTCCGTTCATTTCATTATTTGCGGTGACGCGAGTAATCAGTCTACCTTTTTGGCATTAGATACAACAAATCCAACGCGTATTCGATACGAGGTATGTGAACAAGTTGTAGAGATGACAGATAAACCAGCTTTAGCAATCAGACAGAAAAAGCATTCCAGCATGAGAAGGGCGCTGGACCTAACGAAAGAACAAGTCGCTCAAGGCTGTGTTAGTGCAGGTAATACTGGCGCGCTGATGGCAACAGCCTATTATGTGCTTAAGACAATTTCAGGTATATCTCGACCTGCGCTAGCGACACTACTTCCTACTCAGAACCAACAAAAAGTCCTACTGCTTGATTTAGGTGCGTCGATTAATTACGACGCAGAGAATCTTTTCCAATATGCTTTGATGGGCTCAATTTTCATGCAAGAGTGCCAAGATATCCCAAGGCCTAAAGTGGCACTTTTAAATGTAGGTGAGGAAGATATAAAGGGTAACTCTTTGGTGAAACATGCAGATGTGTTAATTAAAGAGTGTCCTTCCATACACTATATCGGTTATGTTGAAGGTGATGACATTTTTGCTGGTAAATCTGATGTTGTCGTGACTGATGGTTTTACTGGAAATGTTGCTTTAAAAGCAAGCGAAGGAATAGCAAAATTTTTGATGAATGAAATCGCTTTATTTACCAAAGAAACATGGATTGCTCGTATATTAAGCAAATTATGCTTACCTTTACTCAAAGGACTCTACCAACGCATGAACCCCGACCAGTATAATGGCGCTAGTCTGGTAGGATTGCGGTCAATTGTTGTTAAGAGCCATGGAAATGCCTCTAGCGAAGCTTGTTTTTATGCAATTAAACAAGCCATTGTTGAGGTTAACAATCAAGTTCCTGACAAAATAAAAACAAAAATAGAGCAAGAGTTACTGGAGCACTAAGCTTAATGTATTCGAGAATTATAGGAACGGGAAGCTATTACCCAGCTGATATCCGCACTAATGCACATTTAGAAGTGATGGTGGATACATCTGATGAGTGGATCACAGATCGAACTGGTATAAAAGAACGCCGTATTATTGGCGAAAATGAAACCGCAGCGACAATGGGCACTCAAGCAAGTTTAAAAGCGCTAGAAGCTGCAAACATTGACGCAAAGTCCTTAGATATGATTGTTTGCGCAACCACAAGCGGTAGGCATGCATTGCCTAGCACTGCATGCGAAATCCAAAAAGCTTTAGACGTAGATAATATTCCAGCGTTTGATGTAGCAGCTGCTTGTGCAGGCTTTTGTTATGCGTTAAGTGTTGCTGATCAATATATAAAAAGTGGCATGGCAAAAAGAATTTTGGTCGTAGGCTCAGATTGCTTGAGTCGCATGATTGACCCTGCTGACAGAAGTATGATTATTTTATTTGGCGATGCCGCAGGGGCGACCATTATTGAAGCGAGTGATGAACCAAGGTATTTTATCTACTCACATTAATGCAGCGGGCTCGTATTCTGAACTATTAAAAATAGGCAACCCAAGTCATGGTGATGAAGCTTCTGTTCATACAAACTGGGGCAGCATGAAAGGCAATGAAGTCTTTAAAGTAGCAGTAACTAAATTAAGTGAAATCGTTGAACAAACACTTAGCGCTAATAATATGCAAAAATCCGATTTAGATTGGTTAGTTCCTCATCAAGCCAATTTCAGAATCATTAAAGCAACTGCGCGCAAGCTTGATATGTCGTTAGATCAGGTCGTAATGACGCTAGAGAATTATGGTAATACATCAGCGGCAACCGTTCCTACTGCGCTTGATACAGCGATTAGAGATGGTCGTATTAAAAGAGGTCAAAATTTGCTCTTAGAAGCATTTGGTGGCGGTTTTGCTTGGGCCTCAGCATTAGTAAGATATTAATTTTAAAACGTTGGAGATGTAATGACTAAACTTGCATTCGTTTTCCTGGACAGGGAAGCCAGTCTCAAGGAATGTTAGCGCAACTGCATAATGACTTTTCAGTTGTTAGGCAATGCTTTGAAGAATCATCAGATGCGTTATCTTATGATTTATGGGATATAGTGCAAAATGATGCCGACAAACTCAATCAGACAATGATCACACAACCTGCATTGTTGACGGCAAGTATTGCGTGTTTGCGCGTGATTAAACAAGAACTTGATTTAAAGCCAAGTTATTTAGCTGGTCATAGTTTAGGTGAATATAGTGCCTTGGTTGCTGCTGATGTTTTAAGCTTATCTGAAGGTGTTAAATTAGTAAGAGCACGCGGTGAGTACATGCAAGAAGCTGTGTCGCTAGGTGAAGGTGCAATGTACGCCATTATTGGCTTAGATGATAAAACAATCATCGACATATGCAGTCAAGTACAAAGCGAAACTAATCAAGTCGTTGCTCCAGTAAATTTTAATTCTCCTGGACAGGTAGTGATTGCAGGCAACAAAAGTGCAGTAGACACAGCTGCAGTAGCGATTAAAGCAGCAGGTGCAAAAAGAGCACTGCCATTAGCAGTCAGTGTGCCTTCTCATTGTGCGTTAATGAAAAGCGCTAGTGATAAATTATCCTTATTGTTGCAAGAGATGAAGTTTACTAGTCCCTCAACATCAATAGTAAATAATGTTGATGTGACTATTGAAGCAAATCAAGAAAAAGTTAAAGATGCACTAGTGAGGCAACTATATATGCCGGTTCAATGGACCAAGAGCGTTGAGTTTTTGTCATCGCAAGGCGTAGATACAATCGTAGAAGTAGGACCGGGCAAAGTGCTAAGTGGGTTAATAAAAAGAATAGACCGCTCACTGGTAACTAAAAACATCAGCTCCCCTAGTGATTTACAAGACTAATTTAAATAAAAAGGCTCAAATATATGTTTGATTTGAATGGAAAAGTTGCCTTGGTGACTGGTGCAAGTCGTGGGATTGGTAAAGCAATCGCACAACAGTTGGTAAGTCTTGGAGCAACGGTGATTGGCACTGCTACTAGCGACAATGGAGCACAAGCAATTAGTGATTATTTGGCGGATAGTGGCAAAGGCCTTAAGTTGAATGTTACTGATAAAGAAGAAGTTAATTCGGTTTTAAAAAACATCAGCGATGAGTTTGGCGCACCTGATATTCTAATTAACAATGCCGGTATTACACGCGACAACTTATTGATGCGCATGAAGGATGATGAATGGGATGATATTATTCATACTAATCTAACATCTGTGTTTACGCTCTCAAAAGCCGTTATGCGTGGTATGATGAAAAAAGGAATGGCCGTATTGTCAATATTGGTTCGGTCGTTGGCGCTACAGGCAATGGTGGACAAGCGAATTATGCCGCTGCTAAAGCTGGAGTTATTGGATTTACTAAATCTATGGCCAGAGAAATTGCGTCTAGAGGGATAACTGTTAATGTGGTCGCTCCTGGATTTATCGATACTGATATGACTAGAGGGCTAACAGATGAGCAAAAAGAAGCTATTTTTAAGGATATCCCTGCGAATAGGCTTGGTGACCCAAATGAAATAGCGGCTACGGTTGCATTTTTATGCAGTGATGCGGCAGCTTACATCACGGGTGAAACCATTCATGTGAATGGTGGAATGCATATGGCATAAGCAATAACTGATTTATATTTGACCAGATAGTAAGAAGCACTGGGCAGATCTAAAGTTGATATGTATCAAGTTTTGCCCAATAATATAGGCAAATAAGCAAAATACGTGGTTTGACCACATAAAAATTGATTGGATTGACTTGCATGCCGGAGATAAGGTCAATAAACTATCTCCGCTATTTTTTTTAGGTATTTAAAGGAAACCTGTAATATGAG
This sequence comes from Glaciecola sp. HA4-3, assembly GCF_055693685.1. Lineage (NCBI taxonomy): Bacteria > Pseudomonadati > Pseudomonadota > Gammaproteobacteria > Alteromonadales > Alteromonadaceae > Glaciecola > Glaciecola sp. HA4-3. The sequence continues at coordinate 1,639,505 of NZ_CM146340.1, read as the reverse complement.
TAACATCGAAGAACGCGTAAAGAAAATCATCATTGAGCAATTAGGCGTAAAAGAAGAAGAAGTAAAAGCAGAAGCTTCATTTGTGGATGATTTAGGTGCTGACTCGCTTGACACTGTAGAGTTGGTAATGGCGCTTGAAGAAGAATTTGATACGGAAATTCCTGACGAAGAAGCAGAGAAGATCACAACTGTTCAATCTGCAATAGATTACATTAACGCTAATAACGACGCGTAATTTTGATTTATTGAAAAACGGCTCTTTTGGGCCGTTTTTTTGTTTTTGTTATACTGCATTTTATTAAGGTCTTTTGGAGGCATAAGTGACAAAACGTCGCGTAGTAGTTACTGGATTGGGAATGATTACTCCCCTTGGAAACGATGTGGACTCAACCTGGGAAAATATCTTAGCGGGTAAAAGTGGTATCGCTGATATCACTATGTTTGATACTGAAAACTTTGCAACAAAAATTGCGGGTGAAGTAAAAGACTTTGACGCCCAAGCTTACATTCCAAAAAAAGAAACTAAAAAGATGGACCGTTTTATTCAATTGGGTGTTGCAGCGGGCATTCAAGCGCTACGCGATGCAGACATTACTGTAGATGAAAGCAATGCCTCTAGAATCGGTATCAGTATTGGATCTGGGATAGGGGGCTTGCCATTAATTGAAGAGAATCACTCTAAATTAATTAATAGTGGTCCGAAGCGAGTTTCTCCGTTTTTTGTTCCATCAACAATTACCAATATGATTTCGGGCTTTCTATCGATAATGGAAGGTTTAAAAGGCCCTAATTTAAACGTGGTTACCGCTTGTACAACAGGTGTTCATAATATCGGTATCGCAGCTAGAACGATTGCTTATGGAGATGCTGACGCGATGTTAGCTGGTGGCGCAGAAGCAACAATCACTCCTTTAGCATTTGCAGGATTTGGCTCTGCAAGAGCATTGTCCACTGCTAACGAGAATCCTCAAGCGGCAAGTCGTCCTTGGGATACAAACCGAGACGGGTTTGTAATGGGAGAAGGTGCGGGTGTCGTTATGCTTGAGGAGTATGAGTTCGCGAAAGCTCGAGGCGCACATATATATGCTGAAGTGTCTGGCTTTGGTATGAGTGGAGATGCGTTTCATATGACGTCACCTCCGGCCGATGGTGAAGGTGCTGCAGCGGCGATGCGCAACGCAATCAATGACGCGCAAGTCCCAGAGTCTTTAATAGGCTATATTAATGCGCACGGGACATCTACACCGGCTGGTGATATTGCTGAAGTCGCCGCAATTAAAAGTATTTTTGGTCAGCATGCCAGTGATATTAAAGTAAGTTCAACTAAGTCTATGATTGGTCATTTGTTAGGGGCAGCTGGCTCAGTTGAGGCTATATTTACGATCTTAGCGTTGCGGGACCAAATGGCGCCTCCAACCATTAATTTGGATGAGCCTATGGTGAAGGTTGTGATTTGGATTTTGTGGCTCATAAAGCCAGTTCATTTAACGCTAAACATGCTCTGTGTAACTCCTTTGGTTTTGGTGGTACAAATGGCTCATTGCTTTTCTCAAGCCCCAAATAAATCACAAGAATCTAGTTAATACAGTGGGTTTTTGATACATTAAGTGAAGCTAATTTAGCTTCACTTAATATGCGGGTTTAACGTGATCAGGACTTGTATGTCATCGCTTTCTTATGTTTTTCTACAAAACAACTGTACAACACCAAACCAGCAATCTGTTTTACTTGGCGATACCATTGATGCTAGCATTTCCTTTTCTGATCGCGCCTTAAATTATGGTGATGCTTGTTTCACCACGATTTACACACACAAAGCTCAATGCTTTTTACTTGAACAGCATATTGAACGCCTTCATTATGATAGTGAGCGTCTTTTTTTCAATTTAGATAAACGTGATGTATACACTCATGCTGTTAAAGGAATCAAGCAACTATACTCACAGTTAGCAAATTCCAAACGTCACAATGCGTATACTTTCAAAATTCTCTTGAGTCGAGGTATCGGCGATCGAGGCTATGCGATACCTAAAAACACACAAGCAAGTATGATTATTAGTATGCACAATGGTAAGCCAAACTGGGAACAAGAGTGTAGTGTATTAAGTTCGATTGATGTGGGAATATCCTCACTTAGGCTTGCTAGCCAACCTTTACTAGCGGGTCTTAAACATGCCAATAGGCTAGAACAAGTGATCGCAAAACATGAGCTTGACCAACGTCATGATATTGAGGATGTTTTATTATTAGACGGTATCGGCAATTTAATTGAAGCTAGTGCTGCCAATGTTTTTATATATCGAAATAATCGCTGGGAAACACCAGTACTAGAACAATGTGGCGTTAACGGCGTTATGCGTAACTTTGCGCTGAGGGTTTTAACCGAAAAAAATATTGAAATTCAGGTGTCTACTATTCATTTGAGTCAATTTAACGAAATTTCAGCTATGTTTCTATGCAATGCACTTTCGTTTATACCTATAAAATGTTTGATTACTGATGATGAATCGCGAAACTTAAATGTAAGCGAAACACACGATACTTTTAAATTAATTCAAGCCGCACTTAAAAAGGAATTTTTACCATTATGAAAAGACTACTGATATTTGGTTTTTTACTTCTATTTTTTTGTGTGTGCGCTGGCATTGCTTTACTTTTTTTAAAAGTGGAAAAAATTGATTCACTTAACTTACAAAACAAAGATGTGATTCAAATTGTAGTAAAACCTGGACAAAGCATATACCGTGTCAAACAAGAACTCAGTCAATATGCCCAAATAGATTCCTTTAGCTTTAAAGTCTGGCTTAGGTTTAATCCTGAAATTGTCAGTGTTCAAGCTGGTTATTATGAAATACCACAACATGCGTCATTTTCTGAAGTGCTTAACATGATGGCGCAAGGAAGAGTAAAGCAGTTTCAAATAACCTTAGTCGAAGGACAAACGATAAAACAGTGGTATAAAACATTAAGTGATCAAACACATTTAAAACAGGATCTTCCTGATATTAAAGACTTATATGCTACTTTAGTCAGGTCACAACAAAGCTTTTGTTACAATGACTATCAAAGTATCGAAGGTTGTTTATTGCCTAATACATATAATTATACCTTCGGTAGTTCAGCAATGAGCATTGTTCAAAGAGCATTCATCGCGATGCAAGACACTGTTGAGTCCATATGGCCTACTCGTTTTGAGGATATTCCTATCCAGAGTCAATATGATTCTTTGATACTTGCTTCAATCATTGAAAAAGAGACCGCTATTGAAGAAGAAAGAGGAGAAATAGCGGGCGTATTTGTGAATCGTTTGGAGAAAAACATGCGTTTGCAAACAGATCCTACTGTCATTTATGGCGTAGGCGATGCCTATGATGGGGATATAACAAGGGCTCACCTGAGAACTCGTACACCTTACAACACATATATCATAAAGGGGCTCCCTATAACGCCTATTGCAATGCCAAGCCAAGCGTCTATTATTGCAAGCCTACAGCCGGATATTACTGACGCACTTTATTTTGTTGCAACAGGTGATGGCGGGCACTATTTTTCAAACTCGTTACAAGAGCACAATCGTGCAGTACAGCGTTATTTGCAAAGACGCAAAGAACAAGGCTTTTAATGCAGGAGAATAAATTGAAAGCAGCTTTTATCGTAGTTGAAGGGCTTGAAGGAGCAGGGAAAACTAGCGTTATAGATGTCATTAAAACCTATTTGTTATCAAAAGGTCATGACGTAATTTGTACAAGAGAGCCTGACGGTACGCCAATGGCTGAAGCAATCAGAGAATGCGTCAAAGCAGATTGGACGGGCGAAGAAGTTGCACAAGAAACAGAACTGTTATTAATGTATGCAGCAAGAAAGCAGCTTGTCCACAACGTTATTACCCCTGCGTTAAATAAGGGGACTTTTGTGATAGGTGATAGACATAATTTATCATCTATTGCTTATCAAGGAGGAGGCAGACAAATAAGTCTTACGACTCTAGATGCGCTAAAACAATTGTCTTTGGGGGATTTTGTACCAGATTTTACAATTTATATGGACATTGAGCCAACGTTAGGTCTACAACGAGCTAAAGGCAGGGGAGAGCTCGATAGAATCGAAAGTGCCGGTTTAGCGTTTTTTAATAGAGCAAGGCAGACTTATTTAACTGAAATTAAAAAGTTATCTGCTCAACAAAATAGCGTTGGTTTTCCCTTAGCTTGCTCAGTTGACGCTAGCCAAACTATTCATGAGGTTGCTTGTGCAGTTAATGCACAAATCGATAAGTGGTATCAATCGTGCAAATACTAAATAGAGTTTGGTTACAAGAACACTACGATAGCTTGGCTAAACGAAGTCAAGATAACAGTCTACATCACGCTATTCTTTTGGTTTGTGATAAGGGTGTAGGACAAGATGAATTGTTGATGGCATTAGCAAAAAACCTACTGTGTAAAACACTAACAGCATGTGGTCATTGTAAGTCTTGTATGTTGGTTGATGCATATTCGCATCCAGATTTTGTTCAGATTGAGAGTGAGAAACCAAGCATTGGTGTAGATTTGATTAGAAAGGCTAGCGAGTTTGTTAACACAAGATCTCAACTACTTGGAAACAAAGTAGTAATGATCCAAGACATTGAAAAGATGACGGAGTCTGCAAGCAATGCTTTATTAAAAACATTAGAAGAGCCTTCAGAAAACACTTACTTAATTTTGTCGACTACACAAATGAGAGCATTGTTACCGACTATCACTAGCCGGTGTGAGAAGATTCGCATTAACTTACCATCGGCTAAGGTGTGCTTAAATTGGCTTGGTCAACATACTAACGAGAAAGTGACTGAGAAAGGCTTAATTGCCTACGGTAACTCTCCTATCGATTACTTGTCGGCTTTAAATATAAAAGAACTTAGTCACGATGTATTTGTAAACGACATGAAATCATTTGAGGCAACAAAGATCTCAAGTATTGATTTGGCGAAAAAATGGCAATCTCAAACCCAGTACTTCATGAAATGGCTATATCAATTAATTATTGCACAAACAATGAGTGATCAAATGGATGTTACAGTCGTAAATACCACTGATTATGTATTAAAAATAGTGTCTAACGCCAGCAAGAGCGCAGAAAGAGCGGGCATAAATAAACAATTGTTAATACAAACTACCTTAAACAAAGTCAATAACAGTAAGATATTATAGATTAAGAGGAATATCAGTGTTTATAGATTCACACTGTCACTTAGATAGAATTGAAATAGATGGCTTAAGCCTTGATGAAATAGTCAAGAATGCAAACGACAATAAAGTGGAGCATATGTTGTGTGTATCGGTTTCAGTGCGTGAATTTGAACAAATGAAAAGCCGAGTAGCGAAATATCCAAATGTGTCTATGTCTTGTGGTGTGCATCCTTTGCATCAAGAAGATGCTTGTGACTTTGAAAGTTTAATGGCATGTGTTTCTCAACGTGATGTGGTGGCGGTTGGCGAAACAGGTCTTGATTATCATTACAGCTCACAGACAAAAGAAACACAGTTGCAATCGTTTGTTGATCACATTAAAGCGGCCAATCAGGTAAACAAGCCACTAATTATTCATACTAGGCAGGCACAAACAGATACTTTAGACTTACTTAAACGACATTATGAACCGAGCACTGGCGCTGTACTTCATTGCTTTACAGAGAGTCTTGACATGGCAAAAGCTGCTATGGAAATGGGGATCTATATATCTATTTCAGGCATTGTCACATTTAAATCGGCATCAGAACTTCAAGAGACTGTGAAGCAAATACCACTTGATAAACTACTGATAGAAACTGATTCACCATGGTTAGCGCCTGTTCCATATCGAGGGCAAATTAATCAACCCAAACATGTGGTAGATGTTGCTAGGTTTATTGCTGAACTTAAAGGGACTTCTATCGAAGAAATAGCGTCAACTACTCGAGAAAATTTTTATCGATTGTTTACTCAAGTGAATAAGGCATAACGAACACGTGACTTCTTTTCCTCAGTGGCGTCAAGCTCTAGTTAAAAGTTTGCACTTGTCTCGTAGTAAGCCAGAGTCAAAATTTTTCCAAGTTGCTAGTGTATCTTTAACCGGCTTGCCACAAAATAGAACGATGGTTTTTCGAGGGTTTTGTGAAGACTCACTAAATTTAACGGCGATTACGGATGTTAGAAGCGATAAAATCAGTGACTGGGCTTCTCAAGCTAAGGCGCAAATTTGTTGGTACTTTGTAAAAACAAGAGAGCAATATAGAATTGATTGTGACATTGTTGTTCATTCGTACGAAACAGTAGAGGCTAAAAGCGCATGGAATAAACTTTCAGATAGCGCAAAAGCTCAATTTTACTGGCCCACCCCAAAAGCAAATAAAACAGCGCAAGCTGAACCCATAAACTCCAACGGCATCAGTGAATATTTTAGCTTAGTTATATTTATCCCTAAAAAAGTTGATTACCTTCACCTTAAAACAAACCCACAAACACGAATAATTAGTCAACTTAAGAATAATATCTGGTCTGAACATTCAGTTAATCCTTAAGGAAGGAAGTATTGTAGTGTTTAAAGTTGCCCTGCTAATCGCTCGTTATTAAACATATATGCTTGCTTAGCATTTAATAACTCTGTATCTGTTCTTGCTTGTAGCAATCGAATTAGAGACATTTGTTCATCACTAAAATGCGCATCAAAGTAAATGTATTCACAGTTCCCCGCTATTAATAAAGCTTGAATAACTTTCAGCTGAGCATCAGCATACATTTTTTCATGTGTGTCTAGCGAATCACGAGCGCTTGGATTTATTAATTTTTTACAATCAATCTTTATATGGCGATAATTGGTGGTGCTAAAATGGTAATTCCTACTTAGGTTACATATCCAGCCCTTTTTTTCCCTTTACTAAATGGTAAGACATTTGATTGAGAAAAACCAAAATGTAAGGATGTCCCTTTCATTGATATCTTGTTGTTAGTAAAACTGTCCGATGTAGTTTGCGGGAATAGCGATGTAATTGCATTAACATTCATATTTAGCTCTTTATTCAATCGTATTTTAAATAAGTTATACAGTATTTTATACAGTGTATGGATATACAGTAATACTGTGTATAAAGTTTTGCAAGGCTTATTTAAAAATTTTTTTGATAAAAGCTTTTCTACTCATTAGTAATAGGGCACTTAAGCCAATATAAATATATGGTTCGATTTCACTGGATTTTATTGACCATAAAAAATGCAGACAAGCTAATATTAGCGCTATAAATATCCAGTTATGCAAATTTTGCCAATTGCTTCCCATTCTACGTTTTGCGCTTTGTGACGATGTCATTAGCAAACTTGAGAGTATTACTAAGGCTACAAAGCCTACAGTAATATAGGGGCGTTTGATTATTTCACTTGCAATTAAAGACCATTCAAACTGCAATTCAAAAGCAATATAAACCATTAAATGTGAAAGGGCATAAATCGCTGAGTAAACACCTAGTGTTTTGCGTAGTGCTATAAGTTGCACAAATTTAAACCAGCGACTTAGTGGGGCTATTATTAGACACAGCAACAAAAGATTAAAGGAACCAATCCCGGTGAAATCTATTAAATATTGAACCGGATCACCTATGATAATGAGCCATAAACACTGGCATAAAAAACGTAAATTAAATACATTAAAGCGATGCCGTGGATACTGTATCGTAAGCTTGTGATAACGCTTGTAGGCGTTCTAATTACGCGCTTTGGCCGAAGGCTTATCATTAGTAATTGACTTTTAGGTTCATACCTTTATACAAATCAGCCACCTCAGGGTAACCGTTAAACATTTGGGTCGCGATTCGGTCTTGGTCAAATACACTACTGCCCATAATACGTCGCTCACGAGCCTGTGACCATCTTGGATGATCGACCGTCGGATTAACATTTGCGTAAAAGCCATATTCACTTGGGATTAGGATATTCCAAGAGGTGGGAGGCTGCTTCTCAACTAACTTAATGTTGACTAGAGACTTGATACTTTTAAAGCCGTATTTCCATGGACTAACTAACCTGATAGGTGCGCCATTTTGAGGAGGTAATGTTTTACCGTACATACCGACGCTTAAGAAACTAAGTGGATGCATTGCTTCGTCTAGACGCAAGCCTTCGACATATGGATAATCAACACCTCCACCTACAAATCGACTGCGTTGACCTTAGCATTTGCTGAGGGTCATAAATCGTGGAAAATGCAACATATTTAGCTTTGCTTAGAGGTCTAGCTTTGGCAATGATTTGACCTAGTTCAAATCCAATCCAAGGAATAACCATCGACCAAGCTTCTACACACCGAAGTCGATAAATTCGTTCTTGAAGGTTAAATTGACTAAATAAATCGTCATACGACAGCGTAATTGGATTCTCGACTAAGCCATCTATGGTGAAAGTCCAAGGGTTCACTTTAAAGTCTTGAGAATTTTCTTTTGGATCAGATTTGCTAGTGCCAAATTCATAAAAGTTATTGTAACTAGTGGCGATGGCCTCAGGTGTTTGTTTAGCGTTAAGTGTGTCTTTGGTAAATTCCAAATCTCTTGTTTTAAACACCGCTTCGTCGTCATTGGAAAACCAAGAAAAAGGGTTAGCATTTGCTTGTGAGCTTGCTATTAAGCCTGCGGCTCCAACAAACCCCATGTTTTTGAGTAACTGCCTTCTATTTTTATATACGTTCTCGTCAGTAACCTGACTTTCGGTGGCGTGATGTTTATTAGGCGTTTTAATGATCATAAGGCGTCCTGATAATGATGAAATACCGCATGAAAAACGTTATTTCTAGTCTATTGATACTAGACCGTTACAAGAGCCTAAATCTTGCACTATACCCCTAAACTATTAAACGGTTGAGTCTTGGGCAGGAAAAGATTTGCATACATGCGATTTGCGTATTCATCAGTCATACCCGATATATAGTCGCTTATCACTCTAAACTGTTGTGCTTCGCTTTGTGCTTGTTGCCACCGACTAGCAGTATTAATAGGCAATAAACGAATAGGCTCACTTGAAAAGGCATCAAATAGAGACATCACAATTTGTTGACCTTTATACCTTATTAGTTGTATATCAGGTTTTTTGATCACGTATTTGAAGACAAAAAGTTTGCAAGTGTTGAGAGCAGTTTCCACTTCAATGGGAAGCCTTGCATAATAATCTATAATAGGCTCTTCAAATATGTCTTTTTTGTCAATAAATATGGCTGTAATAAAGGCATTGACCATTGCACCAATAGCATTTTTGCGAATGTAGGCTGTTTGGTTAAATAGCTGCGACTGTAAGTTATCTATTTGGTCACTAAGGCCTTTAATGTGAAGTTCCCTGATAACATGAGTCACTTCTTGCTCAAAAGCTGATTCAGTAACTAGATTCATTACAATAGCGTCTTCTAGGTCATGCACCGCATAAGCGATATCATCCGCCAGCTCCATAATTGAGCAATCAATGGACTTATGCATGGTCTTGGCGTGCTTATCTTCATGGCTTTCATAGACCATGAAATTTGTTTTGTCGTCAACACTTAATGGTGCTAGCACCCAATCAAATACGTCTCTTTCTGACTCAAACAATGCTTTTGGTGGGTGCCATAAATCCGATTTTACTTGTGAAAAACGTTCGCTTTTTTCAGGCGTGCATAGGGGGTTGTTTAATATGGGCATATAATTAGGGTATTTTACAACACCCAATAAAGACCTTCTAGCAAGGTTCATCCCATGGTCTTTTGAATATGCCTCAAGTCGGCTCAAAATACGGAAGGTCTGTCCATTGCCTTCAAATCCTCCATAATCTTGCATCATATAATGAAGTGCAATTTCACCACCATGCCCAAAAGGTGGGTGACCAATATCATGTGCTAGGCAAATTGCTTCAATCAACTGTTGGTCAATACTTAGTTTGCTGCATAATTCGCGCTGAGTATGCCAAAGTTGAGCGGCAATACCCGTGCCAATTTGGGCCGCTTCTAGGCTATGGGTTAAGCGTGTCCTAAAAAAATCACTAACGCCCACCCCAACTATTTGTGTTTTCGCTTGTAAGCGCCTAAACGACGGACTATGCATAATACGAGCTTTATCTCGCTGATATGCATTTCTTTGGTCACCGTCATCTCGACTAGTTCGTTGTGTCAAGCGTGCCGTCCAGACCGACACTAAGACATTTTCTCACGCATAGATATAACGACGCCTTGATTATCTTTCCCGATTGAGTAAGGGCTAATAGACATTTCAATGCCTTTGGTATCCTCAAACTCAACAGTTGTATAATACGACTTACCATCGGTATTCACTCTATCGACTATCTCATGAACGTCATCCATTTTAAATTTCAAAGAGAGGTCGTGAAATGGGCGATCCAAATCGAAGTCCATAATGTTGATGTAATTGCGAATCGGCCTAGTGTAACGTCTAATATTTAAATCACCGTCTAAGAAGAGTACCGCTAGGTCAGTGGCATTTAATAGGTTTTCTAAGTCATTATTGGTATCGGTCAATTCAATTATTTTTTGTTGGTACTCCGAGTTAACCGTATAAAGTTCTTCATTAACCGACTGCAACTCTTCATTGGTCGATTGTAACTCTTCATTGGCGGCCATTAACTCTTCGTTGGACGTTTGTAGCTCTTCACTAGTTGAATCTAGGTCCTCTAGTGCTTCTCGATACATCCGCTGGCATTCAACATACGCCGTTTCTAGCTCAATAATTCGTTGTTGAGTTTGTTCATCGGGCGAATAGATTGCAATATCTGTATCCTTATCATCACCTTGGATATCTTTAACAAAACTCAAGGCAATGTAGCGTTCAGCCGCATATTCGTCTAAAAAACTAAATGATGATATCGAGTATTTGATATCGTCATGCTCTACGACATTGCTCATAATAACTTTATGACCTTCTCTGAGCACTTCATGAGCGGCCGATAGCACGCTACTTACAATATCCGAGCGAACAATTTCTGAAATATCATTTGTTACTTCGCCAGGGCGGAGTTTCTCGGTAAACGTAGATGTATCACCGTAGGTATAAACAACTTGTAGCTTAGGGTTAAGTACAAAAGTTGGTGGAATATATTGGTCTTGTAATTGTTCCAAACCAACTGATCTTGTTTTTGTTTTTGCGCGCTGTTTATTAATTCGATCAACAAATTGAGGAATACTTTTTAGCTCATAGCCACTGCGTTTCAATCCATTTGATGAGATCTGAGCAATAGGAATACGCGCTTCACTTTTCTTTTGATAAATCCTATTTGATGGGTCAATAGTTGGAAAATAACTCGCAAATTTGCCTTAGCGATTCAGAACTACCTAACACTAAAAATCCATCTTTAACTAGAGAAAAGTGGAAAAATGCCATGGCTTTTTGCTGAGCAGGTTGCTGAAAATAAATAAGTGAATTACGGCAACTTACCAAATCCATATTTGAAAAAGGGGGATCTTCTATCATGTTATGTATCGCAAACACTACATTTTTTCGTAGCTCTTTACTAACTTGATATTCGCTATCGCTAAGCTGATTAAAGTAACGGGACAAATACTCTGGTGGTAATTCATCACTAATACTAGAGGGATATATACCATTACCTGCATAGCCAATGGCGACTTCATCAATATCACTTGCAAATACTTTGATGGTGCGTTCAACGTCAAGTTCTCTACAAACGGCGTCAAATAGCATTGCAATGGAATAGGGCTCTTCACCCGTAGAACAGCCTGCACACCAAATGCGTATCGCTTGGCCGGGCGGCACTTTATTAATTAAGGGAATAATGACATCTGTTTTTAGTGTTGCCCACATTTCGCGATCGCGAAAAAACCGAGTCACGCCGATTAATAAGTCTTGTTTTACTAATTCAATTTCTTCTTTATTGTTTTGCAGATATTCCCAATATTCGCTTAACGACACCATATTATTAATGCTAATACGGTGTTTAATGCGCCTTGATACCGTAGACTCTTTATATGCCTTAAAGTCTAAACCGGTCAAATCTTGAATAAGAATTAAAATCTTTCGCAAAACATCAGTATTTTGTGACAAATGATATTTAAACGTTTCACTTTCTGCACTAGCTAAAGGATGAGATATGTAGTTCTTAATATATTCAGGCATTTCAGCGGTGTTCAATACAAAGTCCACTGCACCTGTGCCTATTGCATTTTGCGGCATACCATTAAATTGCGCTTCATTCGGGTCTTGAGCTATCACTAATGCACCCATTTCTTTAAGTGCAACTATTCCGCGACACCCATCTGAACCAGTGCCTGACAAAATAATGCCTACGATGCCTATTTCGAGATCATGCGCAAGGTTGGTGAAAATAGCGTTAATGGGCAAATTGATTCGATTTTCTTTGGGTAAGTCAGAAAGTTGGACTTTGTTGTCAACAATCCTAAGTAAGGTACCAGCAGGCACTAGATACACCGTGTTAGCAACAAGTTGTTGACTGTCTTGTGCTTGAAGCACTGGCATATTGGTGTATTTAGACAAAAGCTGATCCATCATACTTTTGAAATCAGGTGATAGATGCTGTATTACGATATACGCACAACCTAACTCATCATCAACGGCGTTAAAAAAGCTTTCTAGCGCCTCTAGCCCGCCCGCTGAGACACCTATGGCAACAGCATGTGTTGGTTTATCGGAGTTATTTTCAACGGAAGAAATATTATTTTTATTTTCACTACTCATTTACTTTTCCAGCACCTTAGAGCTTGCGTGTCCATTATAAATCAACACGATAAATTGCATAAATTGATTCGAACCGTCTATTTGCTTAACAAACGGGTTAATAATTGGTACAGCACGTCATATTGTATAGGAGTTTCAATTACATGATTAAATCCTAAATTCAGCAAATGCTTCTTTGCTTCAACACCTACATTAGCGCTAAGAGCAATAATAGGCAAGTGGGTATTTTCTTGCCTTATTTTACGGCAAACTTCCTGTGCGGCAAGTGGAGATGATACAAGATCTAATATAAGTAGGTCTATATCAGAATTTTTACGATAATAAGTCAGTGCTTGTGCTTCATCTTGCATAGTAATTAATTCTGCATTACTGGGCATCAGTAGTTGTTTTATCACGGCGCAAGATGAGCGAATTGCTTCGCCTAGTAGAATGCGTTTTCCATTTAATTCAGGGACAAGCTGGTGCGTGGCAATGTGCTGTGATAGTTGTATGCTTGGCATGGGTAGCTCAACTGTAAATATTGATCCCTTACCTAAAATTGAATTAACACTGAGGGCGCCCCCAAGTAGGTCGACTAAATGTCGAGTAATAGCTAAGCCAAGTCCAGCTCCTCGGTATGCGCGGGTATTTGAATCATCGATTTGTTTAAACGCTTCAAATATACCTGATACTTGATTATTGGGAATGCCGATACCCGTATCATAAACACCAATAGTGATAGCATCCACTGTACCATTGAGAGATATTTTTATTTCACCATGTTGAGTGAATTTGACAGCATTAGATATTAAGTTGTCAAGAATTTGAGCAAGTTTATTGGCGTCACCAACGCGCTTGGTATTTAGTGAGTCATCAAAAACACAATGAAGTCTTACCCCTTTTGATAGCTCTTTCTCATATTTGGCAATTGACTTATTTAGCAGTTGTACTAGATCGATATTTATCGATTCTAATGTCGATACATTGTTATTTAATCTTGACATATCAAGGACGTTATTAACGACGGCCAACAAATCATTTGATGATTCATTTGCGATGGCAATAAGCCGATTAGTCTGCTCGTCAAAACAAGTATTACTAAGTATCTGCAAGGCCCCCATAAGTGCGTTCATTGGTGTTTTTAGCTCGTGCCCCAAATTAGCAATGATAGTCTTTCGAGTCGCATCAACTTCATTTGCATAAAGCGCATGTTTTTGTGCAATGGTAGCTTGTTCCAACAATGCATGATTGCTTAATTCAAATTCGGTAATGTCGATGCAAGTTCCTACAATACGAGACAACTTACCATATTTATTAATGTAGCACTTTGCTTGAAGTTTAATATGCTTTGTATTGCCCAAAGGGCTTAATATTCTAAATGAAAAATCAAGCAGCTTTTCAATTGAGACATCACGTCGAATGTTATCAAAGGTGTTGATAAATTTTTCTTTATCGTTTGGATGTACAATTTTTATCCAGTCTTCAAAGCGCATTCCTTTTTTAGTACCTTCATTTTCAAATAAAAAGTACATGGCTTCATCCCAATACAAAATATTATCTTTGACTGTATAGTCCCACGTACCTGTACTAGAAGCTTGTAAGGCAAGTGCCATTCGATCATTGTAATAATGTGATTTTTGTGCAATTTCAAATGCATTGGTAACGTCTTGAATTACGGTGATTCTTTCATTCAATTCACCATGAAGAACGATAAATTCAACATGAATCCTAACCCAACGTTCAGTACTGAAACTGTTGGTGACAGGCACTTGTATCTCAAAATTCTTTGCACTTTGCTCATGTTTAATAATGTGAGTTTCGATAAGCTTACTAGTATGTTCTGAAAAGCAAGGAATATCCCATTCATTGGCTGGGATGTCACAATTTAGAGGAAGTTTTAAAAGCTGATACAAGTTAGGAGACCATGTCATGGTATTATTTGCATACGCATATCGAATTGTTCCAGTATTTGTGACTTTTTCGATTAAAACATTTTGTCTATTCGTGGCCAAATATTGATTAGGCATACATAACGAATCCTTTAGGTATTTTGCTTGAGGATAAAACTACAGTTATTAAAGTGTAGTCTAAAATTCAGAAGCCACCATTAAGATTTATTTATGTTGATTGTGCTTAAACGCAGGGCAGATAATAAATTTGTGAGGGTATATTTATTAGATCGTGCTGCGACTCAAAAAGTACTCATTTAACTGAGCAAGGGCTGGTTGCAATACGTCTTTGTGTGGTAAAAATACTAAACGAAAATAAAGACCATCATGTAAATTAAACGCACTACCATGCACGAGTAGTATCTTTTTGGTCCGCAAAATATCTAAAATCAATTCAACGTCATTTGCCACCTTGATTTTTCGACTATCTACTTTGGCAAAACAATACATTGCACCCATTGGTTTTACGCAAGAAATACCATCAATGGCATTGAGTTGCTCATAGGCAATGTTACGCTGTTGGATAAGACGGCCTTCATCAGTGATTAAATCATTAATGCTTTGATAGCCGCCAAGCGCAGTTTGTATGGCATATTGGCAAGGAACATTGGCGCACATGCGCATGCTCGACAATATATTGAGTCCTTCAATGTAACTACTTGCCGACTTTTTATTACCGCTCACTAATAGCCAACCAGAACGAAAACCGGCGACACGGTAATTTTTTGATAAGCCGCTAAAAGTGACACAAAATAAATCGGGTGCAAGTGATGCGATGCAATGATGCTTAGCGCCATCAAACAACACTTTGTCGTAAATTTCATCACTAAAAATTATCAAATTGTATTTTCTAGCCAATTTAACAATATCAAGTAGCAATGCTTCACTATAAACTGCACCTGTCGGATTGTTAGGGTTAATCAACACTATTGCGCGTGTGTGTGAGTTTATTTTACTCTCGATATCATTGATGTCAGGGAACCAGTTTGATGCTTCATCACATCGATAATGAACGGCGTTACCTGACGACAAATTGACAGCTGCTGTCCACAGAGGATAATCCGGCGCTGGAATTAGCACTTCGTCAGAATTATTAAGTAAGGCTTGCATCGACATGGTTATCATCTCGCTCACGCCGTTTCCAATAAAGACATCGCTAACTTCAATGTCTGTAATCCCTTTTTGTTGGTAATACTGCATAATTGCAACACGAGCACTATATATCCCTTGAGCTTCCGAATAACCTTGTGCTGTGGGCAATTGTCTAATTACATCCTTTAGAATATCTTCAGGTGTTTCAAAGCCAAAAGGAGCTGGGTTACCAATATTTAATTTCAAAATCCGCTCACCAGCTTCTTCCATTTTATTGGCTTCTACCAATATGGGGCCACGAATGTCATAACACACATTGGCAAGTTTGAGCGATTGTTTAATTGATTCCATTGGCCTCGTGCTTACTCTATTCAGGTTAATACTTACAAATAGTTTTTGTATAATTGAAAGAAAAATCTACACATAAAAAATGTTTTGAAACATTTCAATCGTAGCCTTATTCCACAAAGTCTAATATATTAATTATGTATTTTATACATTAAATCTTATTTTAAATGTTCGTTCTTAACATGAATGAAATAAACCACTATGTTATTGGTACTAGGAGTAATTTATGCCAGCACCGCTATTATGGCTAGGCGCAGCCGCACTAGGTGTTTATGCAACAAATAAAGCAAATACGGCATATTTAAAACGCAAAGAAATCATTGATGCGATGCCCGGAGAAACAGCTTATATGAGTATTCCTCGCAATGGCTCTGTGGTCACGTGTGGTATATATGGCGTACTTGACCATACTGGCATTTGGGTTGATGGAAATATCTATGAGTTATCGGGGAAGGGCTTAGTGCGCTGTGTCAGTCCTGAACGTTTTATCGATGATCGCACGGGTGACCAAATTTTTGTTGCATGTGATGATAGTAATAAAGCCTTATATAGAACCGACACCGCTGATAGAGCAAAAGAACAGCTATTTTCTATGCTTGATTATCATTTACTCGATCAAAACTGTCATCGCTTTGTCGCTGAAACATTAGCAAATCATAGTGTTGATGTAACAAGTTTCAGTGACCTAAATACCTTTCTACACGAATTTTTCGGTAAGTCCATTCGATGGAATTTTGCAAAATGGTAAGTTTTTGCTAATTAATTGATTTAGATCTGTATAAGTTTTGACCTAAGTTGTTAAGTTTCATAGTATTGATGTATGGGCTTGGTTTTGTAACTGGCCCATATAATTTTTCATGAACACACATCTAAGGAGATTTCCATGTCTCAAAAAATTGAAAACGCTGAAGAAAATGCCATTACTTCCAGCGGCATTGCCCGCGTCATTCCATCCAGAGAACTCGAAAAATTTGATTGCTTCAAATGGATTGCGTTAGGTATAAACGATTTTAAAAACGCAAAAGCTATCAGCTTATTTTATGGGATTATATTTGCACTTGTGCCGCTAGGTATTACTTATTTAGTGCAAGCTAGTGGTTGGTATTTAGTTATTTTCCCAGCCATGATGTGTTTTATGCTATTAGGTCCTTATTTAGCGGCGGGCTTATACGATGTATCTTGGCAGTTTGAAAAGAAAAAGAAGCCATCGTTAAGACATTCACTAAGCGCAATGTCCAGAAACGCTGTTAACGAGTGGGGATTCGGCCTAATGTTAATGGTTCTTATGATATTTTGGCTAAGGGTAGCGAGTTTAATTCATGCTTTGGCACCACCTTATTTTGGGGAGTTTGTGTTTTCTGAAATGTGGCCGTTCTTAATTTTTGGTACGATTGTTGGTGCTGGATTTTCGGCGCTTGTGTTTTTTATCAGTGCATTTACTCAGCCCATTCTCTTAGAGCGTAAAGTTGATCTTGCAACAGCGGTGTTAACAAGCATGAATGCGGTGTGGCGAAACAAACTTCCGATGTTTGTATGGGCATGCGTTATTGTACTTTGTGTATTATTAGGGTTTTTGACCTTCTTTGCGGCGTTTGTTGTTATTATGCCAATCCTTGGTTACGCAACGTGGCATGGCTACATTGAGACAATCGAGACAAAACGCGAACGTGGATATGTCTAGTAATATCAAGTGAAAAGTTAGCTAAAAAAGGCGGTGATATTTAACCGCCTTTTTTGTGTGTGATGCTTCATTTATTGCTTAATAAGCGCGGTTCGTTATCCATAATGTTTGATAGGGTGCTAGTGTCAGCGAATCGTTTCGTTGTAAAACATTGATCGGCTTTAACAAGTCATACCAATCATCCAAATCTATCATGTTGATATCCGTCAGGTTAAGTATTTGCGCTTCGTCAGTCACATTTGATACACAAAAAATACTTTGGCTCCTATCCATGCTTTGCCTCCAAAACCCAAATAAACTAGTGCCAAGTTGCAAAGTATATTGTGTCGCATTGGGATGAAACGCTTTTTGTTTTATCCTAATTGCTAATAAACGAGATATGTTCTGGTAAGCCCATGCTTGCATACTTGTGCTATCTTTAAGCGCCTCATTTAGCGCAGATAATTCCCAACGATGCCTATTTATGGCACGTTTTTGGCCAGTATTTTCTAGTTTAGCATAATCATTCTGGGTGCCTAAAAGTGAATGTATATACAAACCGGGAACGCCTTCTAAGGATAGCATTATTGCATGAGCACACAAAAACCGTTGTTTTTGATATATATCCTCGCCTTTTAAATTACCTTTACAGGCATCAATTAGTGCAATATTCATTTCATATGGTTTCAATGAACCATCTTCTTGGCTACGGTATGAGATTTGACCACCAAATGATTCCATAAGGCTTGTTAAATCCCCGAGTTCTTGTTGACTCAATAAACCTTCAGCAGGGCGCAAACCAATGCCATCATGAGAGGCGATAAAGTTAAAATAAAATGTGCCATTTTGAGCGGGTGGCATACTGGTTAACCAAGACTTAAGATAAGTGCAATCGCCACTAACAAGTGTATTGATTAGAAGAGGAGGCAAGGAGAAATTATAAATCGCATGTGCTTCGTTTGCGTTGCCAAAATATGTTAGGTTTTCACGGTTAGGAATATTGGTTTCAGTGATGATGATTGCTTGAGATTCTGCGTGTTCAATTAAGGTACGAATCAACCTAACGACTTCATGAGTTTGTTCAAGATTGATACAAGGCGACCCAATCTTCTTCCAAAGAAAAGCAATTGCATCGAGCCTAAACATGCTAACGCCTTTATCTAAATATAAGCGTATAATATCTACAAAGGCATTTAAGACTTTAGGGTTGGTAAAGTCAAAGTCCACTTGGTCATGGCTGAAGGTACACCAAACATGCTCAACGCCATTTTCTGTTTGCGTCGGGCGCAATAAAGGACTCGTTCTAGGCCTTACCACATCACTTAAATTACTATCAGGAGAGGCGGTGAAGAAAAAGTCCTTTCCAGGCTCTTGCTGTTTTATGAAGTTGTCAAACCAAATACTTCTAGCGCTGCAATGATTGATAACAATATCCGACATCAGTCCAAAGTCTTGTGATATAGCGGTGATATTTTCCCAATTTCCTAATCCTTGATTCACCGTAGAATAATCAATAACGGCAAACCCATCATCCGAGCTGTAAGGAAAAAAGGTAAAATGTGCACTTTATTTATAGTGTCAGCGCAATATTGATTTAAAAAAGCATGAAGGGTTTTCAGGGGGTATTCTGTCGTTTCTAAATGGTTATCTTCTGTTGTTTCTACTATTGAGTCACCGTAGGTTATCAACATGATGTCTTGTTCAGACCAATGATTTTGGTGAGCATGTACCTCTTGAATGGTATCTTGCGTTAATCGCATACGCGCCATTAACTCTTGCGCCAATTCGTCGTAATTATCAACGGTATTAACCGTGTCATAAATCTTACTCAGATGGCTAACAATTCTTTGTCGTAAAGCAACTGCTGGTGATTCAACTTGTGTCATTCTCACACTCTCGCTTATTTTGAAAATTCTAAAAAGTCTTCTTCTACTGCATTCTTAAGTCTTTCTAATACATCTGGTTTTGCGCTGACAACCCGGTTCCAGGTTGGTATAAAAGGCGTTTCCATTGGGTTATCTAAAAAGCTTTTACCTGCTTTCATGATATTTTGTGCAAATAATTCAATCGCTTTCTCTTCAGCATGTATGTCTAAACTTAGGCCGTTCATCACAGCATCATTATGATAAGTTTCGACAAAGTCCAAGGCTATCCGGAAATACGTTGCTTTGATTGTTCTGAATGTCTCGGTGTTAAACACTTCGCCTTGAGTTGCCAATTTCCTGAACAATGCCTTGGTGATATCAATCGACATTTTTGATAGCCCGCCTTGATCATTGTTAAGTGATAAATCTTGATGCTTATGGTCATAGACACGCGCGATATCGGCTTGGCATAGTCGATTATGCGAGTAATTGCGATGCATCTCAGATAAAACGCCAACTTCTAGGCCCCAATCACTAGGTATTCTGATGTCGTTTAAGACATCTCGCCTAAACGAAAACTCTCCCGCTAATGGGTATCGAAAGCTATCCATAAACTCAAGGTACTCGTTATGCCCAAGTGTTTGTTTTAACGCACGTAACAAAGGCGTAACTAGCAGCCGAGAAACGCGACCATTTATTTTTCCATCGGCCACACGCGCATAAAAGCCTTTGCAGAATTCATAATTAAACATCGGATTGGCGACAGGGTAGATCAATCGAGCCAACAAAGAACGTTCATATGTCAGAATATCACAATCATGCAGTGCGACACTTTCCACTTTGTTGGTTGCTAATATGTATCCCATGCAGTACCAGACATTTCGGCCCTTTCCCATTTCTTTTGGTGCAAGTCCGAGTTGTTGTAATTCATCATCAAGTGCTTTTAGTCTAGGCCCATCATTCCATAGAACTCTATGGTGTTGAGGAAGGTCCGAGAAAAAAGAGAGTGCATGTTCAAATTGAGCCTGATCAGCTCTATCTAAGCCAATCACTATTTCGCTAAGATAAGGAACTTGTTTGATATGCGCAATGGTATCAGGTAATGCTTTACCTTCTAGCTCTGAGAATAAACTGGGTAAAATAAGACCCATTGGGCGATGTTTTGAAAACCCAATCAATTCGTTTTCTAAGTCTTCTATTGGACGCTCATCAAGATTATGAAGCGTAGTCACGATACCATTTTGATAAAAATCAGCCATAAAGGGTCCTATTGATTAAGTTCAGGAATAATATTTCTAAGTGATTCAGCCCAACCTGCAGGCCCAAATTCATCACTATAATAAATCTGTTTTGTGCTAGATACGCTTGGATAGGGGTGAACAGGTGATTTAATACATACCGGTATATCTGCAAGATTTAACATAGCAACATCATTATTGCCATCACCTAACGCAATGCTGCTGATGTTGCGTAAGCTATACTGTTTTGTATATTCTTGCTTTAGCCAAACCATGGCTTTGCCTTTATCTGTTGTTCCACCGATATGCAAAAAGCGCCCACCTAAAACTGGAGTGACTCCTAGATTAGCAGCCATGGCCATAAATTCATCTCGGCGCTCATCCGAAGATAACCATAAAAGTGGCTCTGCATACTCTCTTTGCGATGCTAACTGTGCGCTTGCTTCATCTAACCCTGTGACTTCCATAATTCGGTTTATTGACATCTTTGAAAATGCTTCAAACTCATGTTGGAAATCGGGCGCCAAGCTGGCGACAAGTGCTTGATACTCTATCTTTGGCTTAGAAAAGCGCTTGATATAAAAAGTATCCTGATAAAAGCAATCTGAGGGGGAGCAGGGAAATAATCCTCTGGTATGTAAACCGCCGCGCCATTTTCTACTATAAATGGCCCACTTAACTTGAGTGTTTGGTAAAGGCTGACAAGTTCACTTTTAGTTTTACTTGTATTGGCAATGATAGGAATTGTTAATGCTTGTAAAGCGGCAATCGTATTTGTTGCTGCTTTGCTGCTGTAAGTGAAATGATCAAGTAATGTCCCATCAAGATCGGTAAAAATCATATATTTGTGATGAACAAGGTCTGTATGAGAATGATGCTTAGACGTCTGATTGCTTAGGGGGGCATTACTTTGCATAAATACTCTCTTTTATTTGTCTACGCTCATCCAAAACAAAAACTGTATCAGCGATTTGAGGAAGCGTATTTAATGCCTCACGAGTTATACGCTCGAAATATTGTATGAAACGGCGTATTTGAGCGTCACTCATGATCTTAGTGTGTTGCCTTTGTTTGTGTTGGTTTGCCTTTAATAATTTATGTTCTTGTTCACAGCGCCATTTAAATACAGCATCAAAACTTGGTGGCTTTAACATGATAAGTTGATCAAATAGTTTGAAAATACGCTGGTATTCTTCGGCTAGACTTTTATTGACATAGTTACGCCAAATGCCATGTTGGTCATACTCGCTTTCTAAGGCATTAATGGGTGTGCCAAGTACCTCTTTATCTTGAGGTTTACTGCCAACGCACCATCCTTCAAGAATTATGATATCAACCGGCTTTTCAATACTATGCCAAAGACGTTTAGGATATAAATCATCCATGCTTTTATCAAATCGCGGGATAAGCACAGGGCTACCTGCAAGCAATGAATCGATACAATGAGATAACAGAGTTACGTCATGTGTGCCGGGTACGCCTCTAGTTTCTAGTAAGGGGTGAATACCTTTGGCAATTATATTTCGATGTCGTTTAGATAGATAAAAATCGTCTATTGACATAGCTAATGTCGTCAATGATGTATTTTGTTCAATATAATTGACTAAAAAGTCACTCAAAGTACTTTTTCCTGAGCCTTGGCAGCCATTAATGCCAACTATAATTGAACGTGAAGCACTGGTTTGGTGCAATATAATTCTTTGCGCTAGTGGTATGAACCATTTTTGGGCAATAGTTTGGTATGAAGAATCAAGTGAATGCTTACTGAGAAACTGTTCAAAGTCCATAACGTTATGCTATTAGTACCTTTTATAAATACGCTAGCCTATGCTAAGCGTCACATTAAGTAATATAGTGTTTGTTATTTATTGTTGTTTCGAATATTTGTATCGCCTATAGATAGGCAATGTTGTTATAAAATCAAACACTATTTTCAATAGCGTTACAATTTTAATGCCAAAAAGAGACTAGTGCGCTAAGAACACCGCACGAGTTGGGGCAGGGTAGCCTTCAATGGTCTTTCGATTATCTGATGGGTCTAAGAAATCCTCTAGAGAATGAGACTCTATCCATTGTGTTTTACGTTGTTCAATATTGCTAGTGATATCAATGTCAACACACTTAACTGACTTGAAGCCCACTCGTTTTAACCATAGGCATAACGCCTTAACACTGGGTAAGAACCAAACATTACGCATTTGTGCATAACGGTCTTCAGGCATTAAAACAGTATTCTCGTCACCATCTACAATAAGGGTTTCAAGTACTAATTGACCGCCAGGTTTAAGTTGATTTCTCAATTCTTTTAAAAATGAAATAGGGTCTTGGCGATGATACAACACACCCATGGAAAACACAGTGTCAAATGAATGAGTATTAGGCATTTGTTCTATGCCAATGGGCATAAAATGGATATTTAACTTGGGTAAGTATTGTTTGATGCACTGAAATTGATAGAAAAAAAGCGTAGTAGGGTCGATACCAATTACTTGACAAGCATCTTGTTCGTGCATTCTAAAAAGGTGATAACCACTGCCACATCCTACATCAAGTACTCGCTTCCCCTTTAGGCTAGCTATATGAGGTAAGACTCTAGACCACTTTAAATCAGAGCGCCACTCTGTATCTATGTCTACACCAAATATTGAATAAGGGCCTTTGCGCCAAGGCATAAACTGTTTCAATATTGCGCTAAGTTTTGCTTTTTCACCCTCGCTTAAACTGGATTTACTCGACAAACTGACAATGTCCCCAAAACTATATTCCAGAGTCAATTATTGCAGGCATGTTGTCGCTTTGCTTTTGCCAACGTTTAGCATCTTTTGCTGGAAGCTGTGCGCGCCACCGTTCAATTAAGGGGATAAAATCAGCAATAAAAGGCTGCAAGGATGTGCCAATTAAGTCGTGGTATAAGAGTGAATCCCAAGTAAGCTTATTCAATGATGTTATGCCTGTTCTCAAATGATTTATTTGACTGCAATAAATGACAAAAAGTTATAGTGTTGGTACCAAGTACTGTAGTGTGAAAAGCCAGCTTCCTCAAGTCTACGGTAATGCGTATTCACTGTATCTAATTTCATAACGTCTTCTAATGCGCTGCGTTTTTGGCTTATTTCAAGGTCTGAATAGCCATTATCTCGTTTAAACTGATGATGAAGCGTGACAAGTGTTTCATCTAATGGCTTGCTGTCATGTTTTATTTTTTCACTTAGTATCAGAATACCGCCAAGGCGTTAATGCGCTATATAACTTTTGAACTAATGCTTGACGAAATGAGGGCTCAATAAATTGCAAAGTAAAGTTCATAACGATCATCTGAGCTGGTTCAAGACTAAAGGTAACTGCGTCAGCGTAATGCACATCAATATACTTGCCCACGCCAAACGCACTTATTTGTTCTTTGCATCGTTTGACCATTGCTGGTGAATAATCTAAAGCGTGAATTTTAGGCATTTTTCCTTCGAGGGCTTTAGCCATCGATAAACTAGCACTTCCCAATGAACACCCAATGTCATAAATACAAGGCGCGTGAGATGTTATTTGCCCTGCAATTAAACCGATACCTTTAATGATCTCCATGTAGCCGGGCACTGAACGATTTATCATATCAGGGAATACATCAACTACTTGCTGATTAAATGAAAAATCTTGTAGTTGTTCCAAGGGCTGAGCGTAAATTTTATCTTCCGCGTTTTTATTACTAGATGTCATGACAATGAACGATTTTAATTGCACCTTTAAAGGGTAAAGTTTACAGTAAGTTAGTGGCATTGTGTATGTTAATTAAGGTATCATATTAGCATTTAGTGGTTCAGGTCGTTTACTTAGGGAAGAAACCTGTGATTAAATTTTTGTTGGCCGATGATCACCCTCTATTTAGAGAGGCACTAGAAGCGGCATTAAAGCTTCAGTTTCCAAAAGTTAAATTTTTTGGATCTGATTCATTTGACTCAACATTAAGTATTTTGCGTGCTCAGCGTAACATTGACCTATTATTATTAGATTTATATATGCCAAGGTGTGAAAACTTTTATGGGCTTTTAAGAATACGCAATATGTATCCAGAACTGCCGATTGCTGTTGTCTCAGGCAATGATGATATAGAAATTATTTCACAAGTTATGCAATTTGGTGCAAATGCTTATATCCCTAAAACATCTGCAACAAACGAAACCGTTGAGGCAATTGAAACGGTCATATCCGGCGCTACATGGTTACCGAAACATATTCATTCTGAACTTAGTGAAGTTCACCCTGAAACTGTCGATATTGCGCGTTTGGTAAGCAATCTAACACCAAAACAATACATGGTGCTTCGCTTATTAAAACAAGGCATGATGAACAAACAAATCGCTGACACTTTAAATGTTACTGAAGCAACTGTGAAAGCACATATTGGTAATCTATTTAAAATTCTAAATGTCAAATCCCGTACACAAATATTGGTCGCTGTAGAGAAACTTCAACTGGTTTAGGAGAAGTACAATTAAGTGTTATAAGCTGGATCTTCATAGACACTTAGATGGAAATATTCGCGTTTCCACCATCATATCTCTTGCAAAAGAGCATGGTATTGAACTGCCAACTTATGATGAAGTTTCATTGAAAAAACAGGTGCATATCCAAGATAAGACAAGTGACCTGTTATCATTTTTAAAAAAGCTTGATTTAGGGGTCTCTGTATTAGCGAACGCGCAAGCATGCCGAAGAATTGCATTTGAAAATGTCGAAGATGCAGTCTTAGAGGGTCTTGACCATGTTGAATTGCGTTTTTCTCCCTATTATATGGCCTTAGCCTTTAAGCTTGACTTACAAGACGTAGTGTCAGCAGTAGTTGAAGGCGTTAATGAAGCCAATCAACAATATGGCTTTAACGCA
Source organism: Glaciecola sp. HA4-3 (assembly GCF_055693685.1). Lineage (NCBI taxonomy): Bacteria > Pseudomonadati > Pseudomonadota > Gammaproteobacteria > Alteromonadales > Alteromonadaceae > Glaciecola > Glaciecola sp. HA4-3. The sequence continues at coordinate 1,613,805 of NZ_CM146340.1, read as the reverse complement.
AAAATAATAGGTATATTGAGCCGTACTTTTGGTGTTGAACAATGCATGCGTGAGCTGCGTGCTTTATTAAGTCACTCTAATGCATTGTGCGCAGTTGACTTAGCAGGGGACGAAGCTGGGTTTCCGGCTCCTTTATTCAAAGAACATTTTTTAATGGTCAAAGAAGCAGGGCTTTTTGCAACGATTCATGCTGGCGAAGCTTTGGGACCTGAATCAATTTGGGATGCGATTAATTTACTTGGAGCGACTCGCATTGGACATGGTGTCAGCGCCTATAAAGATGATGCATTGATGAACTATATGGCGACCAACAATATCGGAGTGGAGTCGTGTATATTATCGAATTATCAAACGGGCACTTGGCTAGATATGAAAACTCATCCAGTGAAGACTTTTTTAGATAAAAATATCCCCGTATTTTTAAATACTGACGACCCTAGTGTATCAAACAATACGCTTGAAAGTGAGTTTGAACTGGCTACTCAGGTTCTTGGGATGTCAGAGTCTGACTTACTTAGAATGGGCGAAAATGCACTTGCGCAGGCGTTTTTAAGTGAGCAAGAAAAACAAGCTATTAAAAACAAATATCAATAATAAGAGTATTGGCAATAGAAAATAAAAAGGGCGATAATTATCGCCCTTTTTTGTTGCTGATTATTAAGCTTTTACTAAGCTGCCTTAGCCGCTTTCTTTACAGGCTTCTTGCGTGGCGCTTTCGGTTTGGCTATTTTTTTACTGGTGGATGCCAATAGCTCTTGTGGATCAAAATCATCAACATTGATAGCACGCAGTCTGCCAACTTCCGTGTCTTTTAATAATGCTGCTTCATCTTCACTAATAATATTTGCCTCTAGTGCTCTATCAGCTAGCTTATCAAGACCAGTCATAGGAAGCTTTTCACCCAAAGCTCGACAAATCTTATCGAAAATAGGCTCAACCTTAACAATATTTTGGAAGGTCTTTTCTAAATCACCCATGGCTGTACCGTCTTCGATACCAAAATATTGCCCATCTCCTAAGCGATCTCTCGCGCTATTAGGAGTTTGCAACATATGCGCAATAGCATGTTCTGTCTCATCGCTTGGCTTGTCATTAAGTTTACCAAATGGTTGTACCACAAGACGAAGGTATATCGCTACAGGTGTAGAAGGGAAGTTGCGGATAAAATCATCAATTGCGATGTCCATTTTGTGCAAACAATCTTGCATCGCCCAATTTAACAACGCTAAATCTTCTTTATTGCGACCTTGTTCATCGTATCTTTTAAGAGTCGCTGATGCGAGGTATAGATAACTAAGCACATCACCAAGGCGCGCTGATAAACGTTCGCGCCTTTTAAGAGAACCACCAAGCACACCCATCGATATATCAGTAAGCATCGCCAAATTGGCGCTGTATCCCTGAAGGCTGCGATAATACTTGGATGTCTCATCTTTAAAAGGCGTGCTACTAAAGAAGTTCCTTGTAAGCGTGTACCAAAGTGACCTTACTGTATTACTTACAGCAAAACCGATATGCCCAAAAACTGCCTTATCGAATGCTTCAAGTTGCTCTGTTTTATCTTCAATTTGAGCGGCATAGATTTCATCTAACACATAGGGGTGACAGCGCATCGCGCCTTGCCCGAAAATCATCATGTTGCGTGTTAAAATGTTTGCGCCTTCAACGGTAATTGAAATTGGTACGCCTTGATACGCGCGTCCAAGATAATTGTTGGGGCCAAGGCAAATACCTTTACCACCATGCACATCCATTGAATCATTAACAATTTCACGCATTTTTTCGGTCAAATGATACTTACAAATAGCCGATATAACTGATGGTTTTTCGCCCAAATCAACACCCGCAGTCGAAAATGATGTAACGGCATCCATAAGATATGCGTTCCCGCCAATGCGAGCCAACATTTCTTCAACGCCCTCCATTTGTCCAATGGGCATTCTAAATTGTCGCCTAATGCGTGAGTATGCACCAGTACCTAGGGCAAGTTGCTTTGCGCCGCCGGCTGCAGAAGATGGTAATGTAATGCATCGTCCAACAGACAAGCATTCCATGAGCATGCGCCAACCTTTACCAGCCATTTTTTCACCGCCGATAATGTAGCTTAGCGGTACAAACATTTCTTCGCCTTGTAATGGACCATTGTGGAAAGGAACATTAAGCGGGAAATGGCGACGACCAATTTGTAAACCCTTTGTGTCGCGTGGAATTAGTGCACAAGTGATACCTAGATCTTTTTCATCGCCTAACAATCCATCTGGATCTTGTAACTTAAAGGCCAAGCCAACTACGGTGGCAACTGGTGCAAGGGTGATGTAACGCTTTGAAAATGTCAGCTTCATGCCCAAGACGTCTTTGCCTTCAAATTTACCTTTGCAGACAACACCATAATCAGGAATTGAACCTGCGTCAGAACCTGCTTCAGGAGATGTAAGGGCGAAACAAGGTACTTCTTCACCTTTTGCTAGTCTAGGCAAATAGTAATCTTGTTGCTCTGGTGTGCCGTAATGCTGAAGCAATTCACCAGGGCCTAAAGAGTTAGGTACACCAACTGTTGAGCTTAGAACAGCACTGGCCCCAGCTAGTTTTTGTAAGACACGAGACTGTGCAAAAGCTGAAAACTCTAAACCGCCATATTTCTTCTCTATAATCATGGCGAAGAATTTGTGTTCTTTTAAATACGCCCAGATCTCATCAGGTAGGTCAGCATCGACATGATTGATTTGCCATTCATCGACCATAGAACATACTTCATTACAAGGACCGTCTAGAAAAGCTTGTTCTTCAGCACTTAATTTGGGTTGAGCGACACCATGAAGTTTATGCCAATTTGGTTTACCACTAAATAATTCACCATCCCACCAAACTGTTCCTGCATCAATTGCTTCTTGCTCAGTGGTCGACATTTCAGGGGAAACTGCTTTGTAGAAAGACAAAAGTTTACGTGAAATAAAATCTAGTCTAAACGGTTTATAAGCGATTGGCACTGTAACGACAGCAAATAATATCCATCCAAGTAAACCGATGCTACCAAATAGTGTTCCGATAACCATTGTTGCTGCTAGTGCGCCAATACATGCACTTAATGAGTAACGTTTATACGCAACGACACCAGCAACTGCGATAAAGATTAAAAACCAACTAAGATCTGTCATATAGCCTCCTGAGGTCTGACCAGAATAAAAAATGTACCACCTCAAAACTAAAAAAGCCAGTTTAGCGATGCATTTTTGAACCTACACCTTACAAAAATCTTTACGTTTAATAAAGACAAATGGCCTTATAAAAATGAAAAATCGCTTAGGCGCATATCTCCTTGTTCTTTTTCATCTTTAAATTGTTGTAATCTAACAAGATTATAATTAAGCGAGGGGCAAACCAACCGTACGTTGTGCGTGAACTGCTTTGGCGATTAATTTTAACTTTAAGCGCTTTAATTTCACCAAAGGGGAGGCTTAGTTGTTCTGTATCGAGCACAACTAGCTCATAATGCCGTTTTTCGCCTCGATAATTAATGAAATCATACTTAATGAGAGTGTCGCCGTCAGCAAGATGTTGAGGTAAATCCACTCTGAATAATTGATTGTCAATCTCATTTTGCCAAAGTAATTCTTCATCTTGATCAATAATGATTTTATTGTTACTACGATCAAACGTAATACTTAACGATTTATTTGGTCCAGTACCAGACCGTCGATAGTCGTACTTAAGCGGCATGGCTTTGTCGTCCACTATAGTAAATACTGAGGTTTCATTACGTTTATCAGATAAGAAAAATTTTGATACTTTAGATGAATAGTCTAACTGGTAATTGACTTGATTTAGTCGTGATAAGGACATATTTGCTTTACCTACATCACGACCAGAACGATAAGCAATATAACTAGCTTTAAATGGTCGATATGCCAAAAAGGAGCCACTTTCTACTAATTCGCTAGCACTTTCATTTGGTGTGTTTGGCACATTATCGGCGACACTAAAAGCTAATTTTGCGTAACAAAATATCCCGATAAATATGACGACTAAGCGAAACATAGTGAAAGTATATTTGGCATTAGTACCGTATTGCTTGCTAGTTGGATTGTAAATAATCCTCATACAAAATTCCTTGTTCATTTATATTTTTATTTTTAAACAAAACTTTGTTATTTTTTAGTGTTATTTTTGATTCACAGAACCATTTGATTACTAATGGGTACGTGCACCATTCTTGTTGAGCTACTTTGCTGCGTAAAGATTCGATATTATCACCCAGTTCTATCTTCACTCTAGATTGTAGGACAACTGGGCCACCGTCAAGTTCATCGGTGACAAAGTGTATTGACAAGCCGTGATACGTATCTTTGTTTTCAAGCGCTCTTTGATGAGTATGAAGGCCGGGGTATTTGGGTAACAATGAAGGGTGAATGTTAAACATTTTGCCTGTAAAGTGCTTTACAAATTCACTGCTAAGAATTCGCATAAAACCGGCAAGGACAACTAAGTCTGGTTTAAAGTGCAGAATCTGTTCTAGTAAATGATTGTCAAAATCTTCGCGGTATGCAAAATCCTTGTGGTCAATTGAAATTGCTTCAATACCGTGTTTGCGAGCTCGTTCTAGACCATAAGCAGAGGCCTTATTTGAAAAAACAGCGCAGACTTCTGCATTAATAAAACCACTTTCACAGTGATCGATAATAGCCTGTAAGTTTGTACCAGAACCCGAAATCAATACAACGATCCTGTGTCTGGTAGGATGGGCTGAAGACTTCACAATCTTTATTCAATTATGACGGCGTCTTGGCTGTTTTTGTCAATAACCTCACCAATTAACCAAGCATTTTCACCCAAGTCATTTAATGTTTGTATAGTTGTATCAGTAAGCTCTTTATCTACCACTAAAATCATACCCACGCCACAATTGAACGTGCGATACATTTCATGCGTTTCTACATTTCCCTTTGTTTGCAGGTAATTAAAAATAGCTGGCCATTGCCAACTGTCTTTGTTAATTCTTGCACTATAGCTATCTGGCAGTACACGCGGAATGTTTTCCCAGAATCCACCCCCTGTGATGTGCGAAATTGCGTTTATTTTAGTGTTTTCGAGCACAGATAATAACGATTTTACGTATATTCGGGTTGGCTCAAGCAAATGCTCAATAATAGGCTTACCCTCTAAATTTTCAGATACATCAACCTTGGCTACATCTAAAATTTTTCGTATCAATGAATAACCGTTAGAATGTGGACCAGAGGAACCCAATGCAATAATCGCATTACCGGTATTCACGTCAGTGCCATCAATAACATCCTCGGCTTCTACTACGCCTACACAAAATCCAGCCACATCGTAATCATTGTTATGATACATCCCAAGGCATTTCAGCTGTTTCACCACCAATTAACGCGCAATTAGATAGTTGGCAACCTTTGCCAATGCCTGTAACTACCGCCGTAGCGGTATCTACATCAAGCTTCCCTGTTGCATAGTAATCTAGAAAAAATAGCGGCTCAGCGCCCTGTACTATTAGGTCATTAACACACATTGCAACCAAGTCTATACCAATCCCGTCATGTTTGTGATGGTCCATAGCCAGCCTGAGTTTTGTGCCTACGCCATCTGTTCCTGATACTAAAAGCGGGTTTTTATACTTGCTAGGCAAAGAACACAATGCACCAAAGCCCCCTAAACCACCTTTGACTTCACTTCTGTGGGTTGCTTTAGTGACTGATTTGATGCGATCAACTAATGCATTTCCAGCGTCAATATCGACACCGGCGTCTTTATAACTGAGGGATTGCTTATTTTCTGACACTTGGCTATTCCGCTATTGAAAAACGCCGCATAGTTTATCAGTAAGCTAGGGTAAAAGGTATTAAAAAGTTGACAAAATATAATGCAATATGAACGTAAATAGCCGACAATATTAAAACTTTATGTAGTTAGGATCATATTTTGTTTAAGCTTTTGTACAGTTTACCGTGCTTGCTGGTATTAGTGCTGTTAACAAGCATGCCACTTAATGCAAAAAATATTGAGCATGTCAATATTGGTAGGATTGGAGTTGATGATCAATCACTTCGAACTCAACGTGTCGCTGCGCAAGAAGCCCTTAGGCAAGTATTTATTAAAATAAGCGGTGATCAAAAGGTATTAACGCAAACTGTGGTAAGCCGTGCTATTGGAAATTATGAACAATATTTGGTGGCTAGTAGCTTTACTCAAATAAACGGTGAGCTTTATTTTGAAGCCGTATTTAACCAGCAAAAAGTAGAGCAATTATTAAGTGCTAGTGGATTGCCAGTGTGGACAAGCTTGCGGCCCGCTGCGAGTTTATGGCTTGCTGAGCAGGTGGGAACAAATCGGCGCTTAATCACACAGAACAATAATGTAAATATGGCGCAAGATGTTGCTAAACAGTCATTTGCTCGAGGTGTTGAGGTCGTCACTCCAATTGGTGACTTGACAGATTCTACCCAAATATCAGTATATGATGTTTGGGCACAAAACATTAATCGGGTTGCCAATCATGCAAGCCGTTATCAAACTCAGTATATTATATTAGCCAACAGTCGTGCCTTTGATTTAGAGCGTTACAAACAGACAAAACGACAAGAGCTGGTCGACATTGAACAAAAGAACCTTCGCAATCAAATCATTGAAATTGATGTCGATGAATCATCGACTATTGCTCAAATACCAAGCTCTTCCATAGATGCAACTCAAGCTTTCGACTCTGCTGCTCAATTGGATGTGACGCAGATTGATACGCTTAAAGTAGAGCAAGCTTTAAACGATGCTGTTGCTTCTTTGCCTAGTGACCTTGTTTTAGAGACACAAATTACGATTACCGATCAACAAGAATTTTTCACGAAAACTATATACACGGCAGACTTGTCACAAAGTCTAGCTCAAATAGTCAACGAATATGCTGATTTTTTAGCCTCCAATTTTACGTCGTCGAATTCTCAACAAAATATCACTAAGCGCGCTTTGATCAGAATCGATAATTTAAATAGCCTTGCTAAACATAGCCGTTTTATAAGTGTGCTAAAGGCAATACCTGCTGTCCAAAGTGAACAATTATTTAAACAAGAAGGATCAAGTGCTTATTATAAGGTGAATAAAGCAATGACAACGCAACAAATTGCTTCAATACTTGAGTTAGATCCTAGAATCACGCTTGAAAATTCAGACTTTTCTAATTCATTAGAAGACGCACAGGTGCCTAATCTCCACATAGTTTGGAACGAGTAAGCTAATGCAGTTAGTCTTGCCAGTTAGTTTTACAAAGGATTTTTATTTACACAATTTTAGAGGGCAAAAAAATCAAATTTTGGTCCAACACCTCCAGCAAAACCTGCAGGCAATAGCATCATTAAAACTAACTAAAATCTCATCGTCACAAAATATGTTGAATCTGTGTTACATGCATGGACTAATGGCATATGGAAAAACCCATCTTTTATTGTCATTAATTCAAGAAGGTGAAAAGCACCATGGGCTAAGGTGTCAGTACCTTGATCTTGAATTAGCAAAGGCTTATCCGCCGCAAATATTGGACGGACTGATTGCCAATGATATTGTTTGTATCGATAACATCGATGTTATTGCGAATAATAAGCCTTGGGAAATTGGTGTGTTTGATTTGATCAATCAATTTGTAGAAAAGGGCTGCGGTGGATTGATGTTAACCTCAAAGCAAAATATTGAAGGTTTGGCGCTAGATTTACCCGATTTAAAAACGCGTTTGGCGTGGGGAACACGTTTTAAAATATTTGAGTTAAATGACGAAGAAAAATTACAAGTGATCAATGACCAAGCGAAGTCCTATGGTTTGGTGATGAGCAAAGAAGTATCTAGTTTCTTAATTACCCGTCTTGGACGCGATATGCATACCTTGATGGCGACTTTAAAGCGCATAGATGAAGCGTCATTGGTATCTAGGAGAAAGGTTACCCTTCCATTTGTTAAACAAGTATTAAACCTTTGATTTAATCAAGCTTATTTTTCAAATCAATAGTTTTAGGCTTACCGTTATGAATATCTTGGTTGTCAATTATAGCTTGGCGTTGCTTAAAACTGTCATTCATTTTATCGCGCAAAATAGGGGAGAGCGTAGCGCCATTATTTAATTCTTGTGGTAACTCAGATAAATTAATATTTTCAAACCAACCTGCATTTGGATCCATCAAGATTGGTGAAGGTAGCCTCCTTAAATTTTCTCGAATATTGCCTAATTCTGGATAAACTGAAGTAACAGCAAACACTACTCTATCTTCAAGTGCAGGATCTGTGATTCTATTTCGTTGTCCCCAGCTCACAATATAATCGTCTTGGGTTTCCCCCTCGATTATTGCGATATCTGCTTCAGCCTCTAGGCTGACCAACATCATATAACGTTCGACAAGTGTAGCGAAATCTTCTCTTTCGTTTAAATAGGAATAAAAAGACGCAGAGATATCTGGAGTGAAGAAACCTTCTATTTCACTAGCCTGATAAGATTTTTGAGTTTCGTTAGCACTTTCATTACGAAACCTGACTTGCGCAAGAGCATGTAATTCGCTGGAACGCAAGGGAAGTGTGTTATTTAAAATATCAGAACGTGTACCGTTGCTATTAAAATACTGCAATGGTGTCAGATTGGTGTTCATATTCGCCCATGAATTAGGTTCAAAAAAATCATTCGCATGTGCTAATTCATGAAACATTAACCAGCTTATACTCGCTTCTACATCGCTAAACTGCCTTTGAGTTCTTTCTTGCTTCGGATAATCAGTGCTGGGGAAATATCTATTTTGCTTGGTATAACGCCAAAAAAAGCTAAACTGAAGCTCGCGTCCAAAATCACTTCTAAAATCAGGAATGTCGTTTAAAGTATCTCGTTCTAAAGGGGTTTGCCAAAAGTTCTTAGCGTCTAAGTAAATTGCGCCTGTAGCTGCCCAGTAAAAAGAGGGCCGAACATCATAGCTAATTACAATGGCGGTAACGCCGCGTAGCATGTTGATAATATCGGGACCCGCTAGTGATGTGCTAAGAAACTCCTCAAATCGTTTGCCCATCCACGGGTGAGAAACTAATGTTCTATCCATAATGTTTTGGATAGTGGGGGAGCTGTATGTGCTTCCGATTAATGGTAAGTCGCCAAATGTGCAAGTTGGCGTTCGAGGAATGTAATTGTTGTAGATACATCGTTGCAGGGATTCGCGATAAGCACTGTTTTGATTATAGGCATACATATCTTCACTGACGGCGGTGCCATTATTGTAAAACAGTCCATTGGTATCAAAATCCACGTTTGCGACACTGATATAAACTTGGTCAGAATCTTGGCTACCGTCGCTATAATTCACCGTTGTTTCAAATACGATTAAGCCGTCTGAACTAACGGATGGGGCATCAAAAAAAGAAACTCCTTATCCATTTGAATATTTTGCGCTTGTGGCCCTGCGATTTGTTCCCATTGAATATCTGAATATGGTTTGTTAGCAGGCAAATCTACATGAAGCGATACTTTCGCTAATTCGGTTGCGCTATGGTCAAGTCTTATCGTTGCAACATCAAAGATATTGTTTCGCACCGTAAAATCGATAGTGAAACTTTCTGGTTCATCATTGATGTTGGCATCAAGTAATAAACTATATGTGCTCAGGAGAGTCTACCTGAAGACCAATCGTTTTCGCATTTGGGCTCATAATACTGACGTTTGGGCCATTTATTTGTTGCCACGAAATATCGTCGATACTAGAGCCAGCTTTTGCGATGATAGAAAAACCTGCAACGGTATTACTATTAATGTTTGTTTCGCCAAATATTTGAATTGAATCATTTTCAATAAGTGGTGAAAGATTGCCTAATGAAGGTGAGGGGGCCGAGGGTGATAGTGCAGGTCTGTCAATAACGGTATCACCGGTATCAGAACCACCACATGAGGATAAAAGAAATAAGCCTAAACCAATACACAGTATTCTTTTAGGGTGTATCATTTTCATCTTTTTCGCCCTCAAATAACGCTTTTTCTTGCTCCATTACCTGACTCAATTTAGGTAAGCTTGTGCCGAGTTCTTGACCTCGTAATCGAGCGTACATACTGCAACCAACAAACATCATTATTGCAAATACTAACTCGATACTAGCATGAATTACATATGCAGGCTCTGCATACATAACCGTAATGCTGTGTAAAAAATACCATAAAACTATAAAACAGGACCAAGCATGCGTATATGGCTTACCCTTTATGATGCCATAAAAGGGAAAAGCAAGGGGCAGTAAATAAACTAAAAACACAAACATAACCGAGTAGTCTTGCTTGTTTCCAATGACAAAATACCAAATGATTAACCATGCAAACAAGCCCAAGTAGCCTACTAGGGCTAGATAACGGTATCTTTTTGTATTTTCTGTCATTGCGATTGCTGATTCTTGTGTCATATATTCATTAACCTGTTTTGAGTGACGCTACGCTATCAATTTTGCTGAAACTGAGGCTAGACGTTTGCCCATAGCATACGCTAAATTGCTTTCATCATCCGTCAATTCCACATTCTTACTCATTTGTACAGCACTAGCACCATATGGACTTCCGCCTGACTGAGTATCGTGAAGTTCAGGCTCGCTGTATGGCAACCCTAATATACACATCCCATGATGTAGCAAAGGAAACATCATAGAAACCAAGGTGGTTTCTTGTCCGCCGTGCATACTTGATGTAGAAGTAAATACACAAGCAGGTTTATCTACTAAGCTTCCTTTTAACCATATATCACTTAATGTGTCGATAAAGTATTTAAGTGGGGCAGCCATATTACCAAAGTGAGTAGGGCTTCCTAGGGCTAGCCCATCACATTCAATTAGATCCTTTTTGTCTACATACAAATGACCATCATCGGGGATGTCATTGCTTACTGGACGCTCAGTTAATTGACTAAGCTCAGGAACGGTACGAATTTTTGCAATATTACCGGAACTCTCAATGCCTTTAGCAATGGATTTGGCGAGCTCTCGTGTTTTACCATGCTTGGAGTAATATAAAACTAGAATGGTAGCCACATCATTGCCCTTTAAATAATTGTTGTATGTTTTCTAAGGGCCTACCAATTGCTGCTTTACCATTTAAAACAACAATAGGTCTTTCCAAAAGTTTCGGGTATGTTGTAATGGCTGATAACAGCGTTGCTTTATCCGATGATTTACTCAATTTAGCCAATTTATATTCTGGCTCTTTAACGCGCATCATACCGTGTACATCACTTAGCCCCAATAACTCAAATATGTGCTCTAGTGCTTGCAAGCTTGGAGGTGCTTTTAGATACTCTATGGTCTCAAACTCGATTTTAAGTGTTCGCAAATATTCAAGTGCATGCCTACTTTTCGAGCACCTAGGATTGTGATATAACTTGACGTCAGACATTGACAAGACTCCTTAAATTATTCATGCAAAAAACCGCTGTTATCCTAGCTTCCTTATTTTCGTTGAGTTTTGGTATATGGTTTTTTTCGTTGTACCAAAACCACACCAATTCTCAGACGCCCGATTTTATCACTTTAGATGGCAAGACACACAATCTTTCTGAACTCAAAGATAAAGTGCTTGTTGTTAATTATTTTGCACAGTGGTGCGCGCCGTGTTTAAGAGAGATTCCAGAGTTGAACTTTTTTTATGCAAACAAGCCAGAGTCTGTTGCATTATTTGCAGTCAGTTTTGACAATTTGGCAAAAAACGAATTGATTGCGCTTAAAGAAAAATACAATATGAAATTTCCAATCATACAAACACAAGTTAATGAGTTTCCATTTGCTAAGGCCTGAGTATTTGCCTGCTACGTTTATTATCTATCCAGAAACGAGAAAGACTAAGCAACTGGTGGGGGAACAGAGTGCTCAAGCTTTGTTAGACATGGTGGAATTACTTTCACAGACTTAGGTTTTGCATGCTTTGTTGCGCCATTCTAAATTGTTCAATGCGTGCCTTGATACGCTGTTTTGACAAAGTGTCGCTCCCAGTCTGATTATACGCAAATTGTAGCTCGTCAATTGCTAAGGGGTAAGCCGATATGAGTGCATAGATTTCAGCTTGCGTCATATGGGCTTCTTTCTTTTGTTGGTTGCGATTGTATGCATCATTTAGCAGTTGAAAGGCAATGAAATTTTCATTATCTACTAGCAATAAATCTCTAAGCATCTCAATGGCTATTTCGAATTGACCATCATAGATATGTGCGTTTGCAAGGTTTAAGGTTAGTACTTGATTAGTTGGCTTTAAACGCCACAAAGGCTCTAACAAGGTGATAGCTTTGTTTGCTTGCTGTTTCGCTATATAGATATCGGTCATTAGGTCAAGGTAAAATAAGTTTTCTTGATCTTGACGTAATAGTTTATCGAGTACCTCTTTAGCATCATCAAAGCGCTCTAAAGCAAAATAAGTGAGCGCCAGACCATATCTCATGGCGACACGTTCAACCAAATTAGGCGTGTTAAGCGCTGATTTAAAACGTGATAAGTTGATACTAGGGTCAGCACCGTAACGAGCCACTATTCTTGCCTTTGCAAGGTGAAAGTCCAAACTTTCTGGCACTCTTCTTTCTGGGTAACTTCTAGCTCGCGTGATGGTTTGCGCAACACGGTCCTGAGCCAATGGGTGGGTACGCAAAAAGGCCAATTGCTTCGATTGTCCTCTACTTTGCTCTGCTAACCGACCAAAAAACGCAGGGGCGCCCATTGGATCAAATCCGGCTCTATACAGGATGTTAATTCCAATGTTATCTGCTTCTTGTTCGTTGTTTCGTGTGAAGTTAATATTTGCTTGTTGAGAGCCGGCTAAACCTGCTTGTAAAACGCCAATGCCAGATTCTGGATCAGCCATGGCTAACAAAATTCCGCCAATTAAACTGGCTATTTGTAGTGGACCACTGCGGCGTTGATTTTGAATTCTGCGTGCAAGGTGCCGTTGAGTAACGTGAGCGACTTCGTGCGCAAGTACAGAAGCAAGTTCACTTTCACTGCTAGCTTGAGCAACAAGCCCTGTGTGAATACCGATATGCCCCCCGTAAAAAGCAAATGCATTGATAACAGGATTGCGAATCATAAAAAACGTAAACGGAAACTTAGTATTGTCTGCGTGAATGACTAATTGATTACCCAAGCTTTGAATGTATTCTTGAAGAACTGGATCCATAACAAGGGGAGCCTGTCCCCTTAATTGCCGCATGACTACATCGCCAATTACTTTCTCTTTGTCTATTGTGATTGCATCAGATGCAACGACACCTATTTCAGGTAGTTGATTTCGGTTGTTATCCTGAGATGCGGTGGTTTGTGATGCACAAATACTAGTCATCATACACAGCAATAAAAACAAGCTAACCTTATGTATCGAAGATAGACTCATATAAAAATGCGTATTCCTTGGTTAAAAATATAATTTACTAAAAATAGACCTATATTGCGGCGCTTAGTTTCAGTATCATAACAATATATTATGAAATTATTAACGCAAGTGTTCACTGTAAGTTTTAGAATGTATAAAAAACAGATCGATAATGATCTGCTATGTCGTCATCTTTTCATGTTTTACTTTAAACAATAGGAGCCAAAATGTTTGGCATAGTTGGTAATTGGTACAAGCGTAAATTTTCTGATCCAAATGCGATGATGCTGTTATTTTTAATAGTTATTAGCGCAATGCTATTGTATTTTTTCGGTGGTATCTTGATGCCAGTGTTAGTTGCAATCGTTATAGCATATTTGTTGGATGTACCGGTTAGTAAGCTAGAGCATTTAGGTGTCAGGCGTTCATTAGCGACAAGCTTTACGTTAATCGTATTCTTTGTTTTGTGTTTCGTACTAGCGGTAAGTTTAATTCCAATTATTTCACAACAAAGCGTCAATTTAGTTAGAGAGATTCCTCTTATTTGGGAGTCTGCGCAAAACTGGATAGCTAGTTTACCCGAAAAGTACCCCTCTATTATTGAAGTAAATTACATTCAACAAGCGCTTGAAAGTCTGAACTTAAAAGTGGTGGATTTTGGTGAACAAATTTTGTCTGCATCGTTTAATTCACTTAGTACACTTGCTGCAATTCTTATCTATATGATTTTAGTGCCTTTAATGGTGTTTTTCATGCTTAATGACAAGAAAGTATTTTTGATGAGTATTTCAGGCATTTTACCAAAAGAACGCAGGTTAATTACGCAAGTTGGTGAAGAAATGAACACTCAAATTGCAAATTATATACGCGGGAAAGTAATAGAAATCATTATTGTTGGCGCCGCAAGCAGCATTGCTTTTAGTATTTTAGATCTCCGCTTTGCTGTTTTATTAGGCGTATTGGTAGGTTTTTCAGTGCTTATTCCCTACATTGGAGCGGCTGTTGTGACGATTCCTGTAGCGGTAGTGGCGCTTTTTCAATTTGGATTTAGTTCAATGTTTGGGTATGTGATGCTTGTATATTTTATCATTCAAGCCATTGACGGTAATATTATCGTGCCACTTCTGTTTTCTGAAGCAGTGAGTTTACATCCTTTGTACATTATTATAGCTGTGTTGCTGTTTGGTGGGTTATGGGGCTTTTGGGGAGTGTTCTTTGCAATCCCGCTCGCTACGCTTGTAAAAGCCCTAATGACGGCATGGTCAAGTCCTAGACCTTCAGAGGAAGAGCTCTCTATCAATCAGTAGGCTAAACGCACAAGCGTATACACGCTTGTGCTTAAGACAATTTATGCAGAAACAGCATCCAGAACGACTTGATGGTGGTCTTTTGTTTTAAACTTGTTTATTACTTGCTCTATGACGCCATTCTCGTCAATTAGAAAACTTATGCGATGTATACCGTCATACTCCTTACCCATGAATTTTTTTAAACCCCAAACGCCGAAAGAATCTGCTACCGCATGGTCTTCATCAGACAATAAATCGAAGTTTAAGCCTTCTTTATCAACGAATTTGATAAGACGTTTGACGGGGTCTGGGCTAATACCCAACACAACCACGTTTTTATCTTGAAGGGCAGCCATGCTATCTCGTAAGCCTTTTGCTTGAACTGTGCAACCCGGCGTAGACGCTTTTGGATAAAAATAAACGAGAACCTTTTTTCCTTTTAAAGCATCCAGTTCTATCGTCTCACTATGTTGATTTTGTAACGCGAATTTAGGCGCTGATTCACCAACTTTCAATGTATTCATCATTTTCCCCTATTGTGTTGTGGCTAATACTGCCGCTAAGGCCCAAACTATGTAAAAGCGTTCTCATCTGTTCGTCAAAACTTCGTAAATCTAAAGTTTTGGGCGCAGATAGTATCATTTTGCATGATAGTTCAGTTGTTTCACCTTTACGCTGAGTCTTTTGGCGAACGGCATTTACCGAAACGTCTGTTTCTGACAATGCTTGAGTAATAGATTTCATTACACCGCTTGAATCAGCGCCAGAAAACGCCAAACGCACAAATTGCCCAATGTTTTGTTTTTGATGCCCACTGGTACGCTTCATCATGCATAGCAGATCAAGCTCGACACAGATAGATGACAGATTTATCTCTAACATCGATATGTCATTACTGGCACCGCTTACGATCATTGATAATGAGAAGTCTGTCGCATATTCAGCGTGGCGACTATCTAAAATATTACATGCATTTTCGCTTATGCATCGAGTTAATTTACTCAACGTGATTATTGAACTAGGTCCAAGGATATTAATTATGAGTTGTTCAGACATATCGTACTACTTTGGGGCTAAAACATTTATCATTATATAGTTTATCAAATTGAAAAGCATTTGGATAAAAGTCATTCGATGTTCAAGCTTGTTTCATTGTTTTTCTTTCAATATTCGCTATATCAGACTTGTTTTTAAGGCTTATCAGCTCTACTATTGCGCATTAGTTTTTTGGGGAGCAATAATGTTTCACGGTAGTTACGTGGCTTTGGTCACGCCGATGTCAGATGATGGCAAAGTTGATTTTGAAAACCTGCGTAAATTAGTCGAATTTCACATTGAAAACGGGACTCACGGTATCGTCGCGGTGGGAACGACAGGTGAGTCGGCAACACTGCCGATACAAGAGCACATTAAAGTTGTTAGCGCGGTAGTAGAATATGTCAATGGCAGAATCCCCGTTATTGCAGGTTCGGGTGCTAATTCGACAGATGAAGCTGTTTTTCTGACCAAAAGCATGAGCACCTTGGGTATTGATGGATTTTTAAGCGTTGTACCTTATTATAATAAGCCCCAACAAAGAGGCTTAGTCAAACATTTTTTACTGATTGCTGATGCATCACCGCTTCCTTTGATGTTATATAACGTGCCATCACGTACAGTATTGGACATGAATACCGAAACTGTCGCAAAATTATCCTTACACGAAAATATTGTTGGGATAAAAGATGCGACTGGAGATTTAGCAAGATTTGATGAGTTAAAACAAAATCTGTCTGATGATTTCCTATTATTT
Organism: Glaciecola sp. HA4-3; assembly: GCF_055693685.1. Lineage (NCBI taxonomy): Bacteria > Pseudomonadati > Pseudomonadota > Gammaproteobacteria > Alteromonadales > Alteromonadaceae > Glaciecola > Glaciecola sp. HA4-3. The sequence goes on along the minus strand of NZ_CM146340.1, from coordinate 1,597,373 downwards.
AGCGGTGATGATGCAAGTGGTTGTGCCTTTATGAATAAGGGCGGCGATGGTGTAATCTCGGTCACTGCTAATATTGTTCCTGACAAAATGTCGCAGATGTGCGATTTTGCTTTAAGTGGCGATGCATCAAATGCGACAAAAATAGATGATACTCTTCAAGTGTTACACGGTAAGTTGTTTAGTGAACCAAATCCCGTTATTCCAAAGTGGGCATTATACAAAATGGGTGTAATACCTTCGCCATATTTGCGTTTACCTATGGTATTGCCTGAACTAAATCATCAAAAAAGCATCGAAGATGAGTTAATAAAATTAGGGTTGTTACAAAATTAATGAAAAAGCAATTATTCCTATCATTTGTCATAATTTCTAGCCTTGCTGCATGCGCAGCCCCAGGTTCAAGAGAACGTGTATCTGGCAACTATGAGTACTTAGATGTTGAAGCGAATGAGCAAGGGCTCCTCGTGCCAACTGAACTCGACCAACCGGTCCGATCCAACCAGTATGATTTGCCAGGTTTAGAAGGTGCATCAGGCGGAACCACGCTAATTGGCCAAGATGTAAAAATTGTATCTCCTAGACTTGTTTTACCATTGGTAGCCGGTTCGCATGTCGAGGAAGGAACAGAAGATGCGACAGTCTTATTTGATCAAATCAATGACAGTGAGCCACTAGATAAAACGATTTGGGACAAAGTGCTAGGCTATCTTGAGCAAAACAATATCGCTGTAGAGTCATTTGATAGACAAAGTAATGTACTCATCACAGATTGGGTTATTAGCCGAACTGAAGTTGAAAGTAGTTGGTACGATTTGACAAGTGAATACATTGAAAAAGCAAAAAAGTTTAAGTTGACCTTAGTCGTAGCACCTCATGGTCGCACGGCCTCTCTTAATAATACCATTATTGACTATATTGATGAAAATGGTAATAGCGCTGTAGATGAACTCGATCTTATCGCTAAACGGACTAATGAAGTTAATTTTCTTAATTTTATTATTGCTGAATATGACTTTGGTATTCGTTTAGCACAGACTCAACGAATCGAAAAAATTAGACAGGGCTTTAGTTCAAGCCTATCAACAAATGCGGACAATGAGTCGAGTTACCTTGTAGAAGCAAGCTATCCTGATACATGGCCGCGTCTATTATTAGTATTAAGAAAGATGGGTTTTAATGTCATGGATCTTGACCAGTCCTCTGGCATTATGTTTGTCGATTATGTAGGTTCAGGAGATGGATTTTGGACTGGGCTTTTTGGCGACGATGAGCTGCCACTGGAAAAGGAAGCTTATCGTATTTATGTGCAAAGAGCGGGTGAGAACACCAACATCATATTTAAAGATAACGAAAATATTGCTTTAGATACACAGTTAAGTGAGAGTGTTTTCCCAGTTTTTCAAGAATATATGGCTTCTGATAACTTAGACATATAACAATAGGTAGAAGGAAATAAAATGAATAAAGTAAGTGAATTGTATCGCGGGAAGGCTAAAACAGTTTTTGTTACCGACGATGCTAACAAACTTATTTTGGAGTTCAGAAATGACACTTCTGCATTCGATGGTGAAAAGATTGAACAACTTGCCAGAAAAGGTGAAGTAAATAATAAGTTTAATCACTTTATTATGCAGCATTTAGAGGACGCTGGAATTTCGACTCAGCTTGAGTCCTTATTAAATGATAATGAAAGTTTAGTTAAAAAGCTTGATATGATACCTGTTGAATGTGTCGTGAGAAACTTCGCTGCAGGTTCTTTATGTAAAAGGCTGGGAACTGAAGAAGGGCTCGAATTAATACCACCCACGTTTGAATTGTTTCTGAAAAACGATGCACTTCATGATCCAATGATCAATGAAAGTCATGTTGAGGCATTTGGATGGGCGACACAATCTCAACTTAGTTTAATGAAGAGTTTAACTTACAAGGTTAATTCAATATTGAAAGAGCTATTTGAGAAAGGTGGAATGTTGCTTGTTGATTTTAAATTAGAGTTTGGAATTGACGAGAAAGGAGATATCGTTCTTGGGGACGAATTTACACCTGATGGCTGCCGTTTATGGGATAAAGAAACCCGTAAAAAACTCGATAAGGACAGGTTTAGACAGGGCTTAGGTTCGGTAGTAGAATCGTATATCGAGGTTGCGTCTAGAATAGGATTACAGCTCTAGTACTGTTATAAAAGGGTGATTTCTATGTCACCCTCGGCTTGAGAGCAGCAAATTAAAATCTCATCATCATCAATAAACGCTAAAGGGTCGATTTTATATCGAACTTTTCCCTTCAATAATTTAGTTCTACATACGCCACAAAATCCATCTCGACAGTGAAATTGAGCAGGTATCTGATTTCTCTCTAGACACTCAAGAATAGTGGTTGATTCATCATAATCAACCACTTTGTCGCCTTCTGCAGTATGGGCATTAATTGAAGCCAATGAAGATTTATAAGTCGAAATCTGCAAAATCGTCTGTATTCACTTCAGAATTAATCTGAGATACCAAATAGCTAGTGATTTCGGTTTCTTGAGGCGCGACTTGAACATTGTCAGATACCAAATAATTGTTCATCCAAGGAAGTGGATTACTCTTTACTTCAAATGGCTGACCCATGCCAATACTGGCCATTCTTTGATTCGCAATAAACTCTACATACTGACAAAGTATTTCTTCATTTAGTCCAAGCATAGAACCATTTTTAAATAAATATTTTGCCCATTCTTTTTCTTGTGAAACGGCCTTAAGGAATATTGCTTTAGCTTCTTCTTTGCACTCTTCAGCAATGTCAGCCATTTCAGGATCATCTTTACCTTTCGCCCATAAATTTAGGATATGCTGAGTTGAAGACAAATGTATATTTTCATCTCTAGCAATCAACTTTATTATCTTTGAATTACCTTCCATAAGTTCACGCTCAGCAAACGCAAAGGTACATGCAAAAGACACATAAAATCGAATAGCTTCCAGCGCATTTACCGAATTCATGCATAAGTAAAGTTTTTTCTTTAATTCTCGCATGTTAATGATGTGTTGTTGACCATCTACAGTGAAAACTCCTTCACCTTGTGTCTGGTATAGCTGTGTTGCAAAGATCAGATCATCATAATATTTAGAAATATCTGACGCTCTTTTCTGGATTTCGTCATTAGTGACTATGTCATCAAATATTTCGCTAGGGTCAGAAAAAATATTACGCAAAATATGGGTATAGCTACGAGAGTGAATAGTCTCGAAAAAGGACCATGTTTCAATCCATGTCTCTAACTCTGGAATACTGACAATTGGTAAAAAAGCGACGTTCGGACTACGTCCTTGTACTGAGTCGAGCAATGTTTGATATTTTAAATTAGAGACAAAAATATGTTTTTCTGCATCACTTAGCTTGCCAAAATCTACGCGATCTTTACTGACATCAATTTCATCTGCACGCCAAAAAAATGATAATTGCTTTTCAGTTAGTTTCTCAAAAATGGCATGTTTTTGTTGGTCGTATCTAGAAACATTGACTGAATTACCAAAAAACATTGGCTCTTTTAACTGGTCATTTTTTACTTGATTAAACGTACTATATTTCATTTATTTACCCAAATTTGTTAGCGCATAACATAGCTTGAAACAGCTTATTTATTATTTTCTTGTTTATACTATCTAAAAGCTGGTTACAGCTTAAGGCGATAATGAAACTAATTATCGCCTAGTGTGTATTAGATTGTAATATGTCTTTATAAAAATGTAACACCCGGGTGGGTGGGTTGGTTAAATTCTTTAACTTACATACTGTTACGCTGTTACTCGACATATCAAAGCGTCTCTTAGTGCAACTCAAAATTAATGTAACACTTTATCTTGTATCTATTCACGTAAGTTAACACAACATGTTGTGCAAAGAAAGCTGAGGTTTCACTTTTTAAGTACACTTAATGTTACATAATTTATAGTTATTGCATGCCACAAATAGACCAGAGACCTGAACAAGATCGCTATAGTTGCAATACGGTCTTGGGGGCGTTTTAGGTTGTTTTAAAGAAAATCTATCCGAATGAACAATACTTTGATGACTGATGCTGACTTTTACATATGAACAAACTAGAACTGAGATTAACATGAAAATGCTGACATTCTTGTACGACGATAATAAAGTTTAATAAAAAATAGCAATTGTACGATTTATAATTTATTCGGTACGTAAAGACGAATCGCTCATGTGCATGTTTTGAATTCTAACTGTGTTGCAGAAGCGGACGTTAGGTTTTAACTAATGTCACTCAAATGACGGTTTTTCGGCATTAGATGTTTTGAGAGTTTCTAAAATTGGGCAATTGGCTTGTTTGTCAACTTTGCATTGATTCACCAATGTCGTTAAAAACTTTTTCGCTGCCTCTAGCTCAGTAATTTTGATGTCTAACAAGCGAGTTTTTTCTTCTGAAAGCTGACGGATATTATCGCGATCATCAACCATATCCATTTTTTCTAGGCGTTTTATATCATCGAGTGTGAATCCAGCTGCTTTGGCATTTTTGATAAATCCCATTTTATCCAAATGTGACTGCGTATATTGCCTATAGGAGCCCGCACTACTGGGTAGTGAGAGTAAGCCTATACGATGATAATAGCGGACAGTCTCAACATTAACCTCACATGCGCGAGCAAACTCACTAATTCTCATTTTTCACCTACTTTTAAACGTTAACATTAAATTGAACTACAAAACTTGACTCCGTACTTGGGTACGCAGTTTATCATCAACACCAAGTTATAAAAAGTAGGAGAAGTTTATGGATAAGAAAGCGATTTTGTATCGAATGGAAACAGACGGACATACCTGTCCATTTGGCCTTCGTGCAAAGGACCTGCTTCGTCGTAAAGGGTATAGCGTTGAAGATAAAGTCCTCAAGACAAGAGCAGAAGTGGACAGCGTTAAATCGTCATTGGATGTGAAAACCACGCCACAGGTTATCATTGACGATAACCGTATAGGCGGATTTGACGACTTGAAGCAGCATTTTGGAAACACTCAAAATAGTGAAAGTGATACTAGCTACTTTCCGGTGCTTGCATTGTTTGTTATAGCGGCTCTGCTCACAGTGAGCGTTCATGCTACTGAAAGTGTGAGTCTTAGCTGGCAAAGTGGCCTGATGCAGTTTATTGGCATGTCTATGGTTCTGCTAGGCTTGTTAAAACTGCAAAACATAGAAGGGTTCGTTAATAGCTTTCTTGGCTACGATTTACTTGCTCGCCGCTACGTACCATATGGATTCATTTACCCTTATGCCGAAGTGGTCGGCGGTTTATTAATGGTGAGCAGCATATTACCCATGGTATCTATTCCATTGATGTTACTTATTGGTGGTATCGGAAGTGTATCTGTCGTCAAGGCGGTATACATCGATAAGCGTGAACTTAAGTGCGCGTGCGTGGGCGGCGGTTCAAATGTACCGCTTGGTTTCATTTCCTTTTTAGAAAATGCGGTGATGTTTGGCGCAGCACTCTTTATGCTTTTTTCTTAATTGACTATTTATGAGATGTGATTTTTACACTACACTACAAGCATGAACAGACTTAACTCGTTATACTGCATTTTTATTATTCTGGCATTACTTACCGCTCAGGTTGGCAGTGCGTATGCGTCTAGTACAATGATAATGCAAAGCATGTCACCGATGCATTCACAAGCTGATATGCAGAAAATGAGCGGAAGTAGCACACATAAAGATTGCGGTATGCAACCGTCTACTGAAGAGCCGGCTGGGAAATTAACTGAAATTTCTAAGAGTAAATACTCATCAAGCCAAGGTTGCTGTGATGAGACTGATGGCCTAACGTGCTGTGAAATGGACTGCCACTGCGTTGCCTTTTCTGGCTCGATGGTATTTTTAGAAAACAGTAATATCCAAGGGTGTACGCTTGTTGGTTGTGCACTTGCCATTAAACACGAAGATAATTTATTACCTCCTTACTCGTCACTACCCAAGCGTCCTCCAATAACAACCTTCTCGTAAGGTCGATTTAACTCGGCCACTTAAGCACTCAATACAAAAGAGCCTACGACATAATAAGCAGAACTGGCGTGTAAACTACTCACTAAGCTGCACGTTATAACTGTCGTGAATCTCATTTAGCACATCAAAACGAGAATAAACATGAGCATATATTTGCATGGTCGCCGCCTGAATTTTTCAGCGGAGCCTAAAGCGGCGCGCATTAAACGTAAAATGCCCTTTACTATAATCGGCACATTAATCAGTACTTTGTTATTGGTTAGCCCAACTACTCAGTCTGCACAAAGTCATTCAACACCCATTCAATTAACACAAGGCAATACAACTTCACGGCTTATATCTTTGCAGGACGCTATTTCCCTTGCTCAAGCTAATGATGAGTGGTTAGTGCGCAGTGATTTGCTCGAAGCGCGCTTACTTGACTTAAGTGAGGCTGCGACTGCTTTACCGGATCCTACAATCAGTATGAGCCTACTCAATCTGCCGACAGACGGTTTTGCAGTTGATCAGGAGCCCATGACCCAATTAAAACTTGGCGCATCACAAATGTTCCCAAGAGGCGACACATTAGCTTTAAAAAACAAAGATACCGCGTTTCTGCTGGAGAACAACCTTATCAGCGAGCAGATAGACAACGCAAAATAACGCTCTACACCACACAATTATGGCTAGATACCTATAAAAGCGCGGCTAGTTATCGTTTGGTAAATGAGGCCAAACCTTTGTTCGATAAATTAACTGACATCGTGGCAGCCAGCTATGCGTCATCAGACGGGAGTGCGCGGCAACAAGATATCATACGAGCTGAGTTAGAGTTATTGCGCTTAAATGACAGGCTCGTTGCCCTTGATACGCAACGCCAAGTGACAACCGCTAAGTTATCGCAGTATTTGTTCCCAACTGACCAGCCTGAACAATCTGCGAAGCGTTCCGGTTCGTTTGCTAATATCAAATTACCTCTCACAATCCCGCCAATAGATGATGGTTTTACTTTACTTTTGGACAACACAAATGCAGACACACATGCATTGTATTTGCTGACTGAGGCGCACCCAATGCTCAACGCATTTGAGCAGCGGGTAAAAGCATCATCAGTCGACATTGACATCGCAAAGCAAAGTTTATCACCTCAATTTGGCGTAAACGCCAGCTATGCGCTGCGAGATGATGCACCTTCCGCAAGTGGAGGGAATAGCCGCGCTAATTTTTTCTCTGTGGGCTTAAGTGTGAGTCTACCTTTATTTTCATCCAATCAGCGAAATGCAGATATCGCAGGCTCAATAAAAATGGTCGAAGCAATGCGCACAGAAAAACGCTTGCTCATGAGAGAGCTTATCGCAGGCTTGCTAAGTGCTTATGAGGACTTTAAGGGAAGTAACAAGCGCTATGATATTTACAACCAACAAATAGTTCCACAAATGTCACAGCAGGCCGACGCCTCTTTAAATGCTTACACAAACGATACAGGTGATTTTGCTGAAGTGGTGAGAGCCAAAATTGCACAGCTTGATGCCAAAGTGACTCAGTTGGAAATTGATGTAAATAGACGAAAAGCCTTGGCCCAAATTAATTATTTCATCGCCCTCGACAGCAGTAACAACGATTACCGAGGTACTCAAGGCCCATTAAATACAAACGCGCAACGCAATTCAGGAGTATCGCCTAATGAATAAGCTCACTATTAAATACCTTATGCTAGGTATCGTTATTGGTATCGTTGTATGTGTCTCTCTATATGGGTTATTTATAACAGCGCCAAGCCACCCTGTTCATAGCCACACGACAGATGCTCAATCGAACGCCAGCGCGGATGAGCCTTTGTATTGGGTGGCACCAATGGACCCTAATTTCAAGCGAGATAAACCAGGCAAATCGCCAATGGGCATGGATTTGGTGCCGGTTTATGGCGAAGATAATGCGAGTGATTCACCCGGTACGATAACGATTGCTCCCATCATTGTGCAGAACCTTGGTGTAAAAACAGCGCCAGTCAAAAAGGTGCTTCCTTCACAAACCATACGCAGTTTTGGCAAAGTACACTACGCACAAGATAAGATAAGCCACGTTCATCCACGTGTCGAAGGATGGATAGAGAAACTATACGTGCGCACACAGGGCGAGCCTATCAACAAGGGTGCGCCTTTGTATTCACTGTATTCACCTGAACTTGTTAACGCACAAGAGGAATATCTGATTGCGTTGGAGCAAAACAATCGAGCATTAATAGGTGCGGCTCGCTCGCGTTTATTTGCCTTAAATGCGCCAAAAATGCTGGTTGATGCAATTGAGGAAACCCGCGAAATTCAGCGCACAATTACCTATTACGCTAGCCAAACAGGTGTGGTAAGTAAGCTTAATATACAAGAGGGGTTTTATGTAAAACCTACTACAACAATGCTCGCTATCGCCTCATTAGACAGTGTTTGGGTATTAGCTGATATTTTTGCATCAGACTTAAACAAACTACGCATAGGGGATAGCGCAAATATTCAATTTGACTATCGACCAGCCTTGTCGGTTGATGCCCAGCTTGAGTACATTTATCCAACTATTAATAGAAACACACGAACGGCTACGGTTCGGTTTGTATTGCCTAATAATGAGCTTGCGCTCAAGCCAGATATGTATGCGGATGTTGAAATACAATATCTGTCAACTGAGCAAGTCTTGGTAGTCCCAAATAGTGCGGTTATTAGAACAGGCACGCAAAACCGTGTTGTGATTGCGCTGGGAGATGGGAAATATAAATCAATTGAAGTGACCTTGGGGACTTCTTATCTCGACATGTTTGAAGTTCTCGATGGCTTGGTAGAAGGCGACCTTGTCGTCACTTCAGCCCAGTTCTTACTTGATTCGGAAAGTAGTATTTCGTCTGACTTTTCACGAATGGAAATAGATATGACAAGCGATATGTCAGTTGATGAGGCCAGCCATTCGTCCATGCCCATGGATGAAGGTAGCCAGACAGATGTCAGTGCATGGACTCAGGCGACTGTAAATGAAGTGATGCTAGACAGTCGCATGGTCAATTTAACACACGGCCCACTTGATGAATTTAATATGATGGGCATGACCATGAATTTTACAGTTTCTCCTCACATTGACATCGCGCAATTTGCAGCAGGTCAGAGTGTGCATGTTGAAGTCATCAAAGGCAGCGAAGGCATGTACCAATTGAACACGGTACATTTTATGGATAGTGGCTCGGCTGAATCAACAGAGCATTCGAATGAGCGCCATAATCAACGCGGTAATCAACGCGATAATGAGCCATTGGGAGAGCAACAATGATTTCAGCCATTATTCATTGGTCTATTCATAATCGCTTTTTTGTATTACTCGCCACACTCATTATTGTAGGCGGTGGCCTATATTCGATTAAAAATACCCCCGTTGATGCGATCCCCGACCTATCGGATGTTCAAGTGATCATAAAAACGTCTTACCCAGTGCCAAGCCCCTCAGGTGGTGGAAGACCAAGTCACTTATCCACTTACCACAGCGATGCTGTCTGTGCCTGGGGCTAAAACCGTACGTGGTTTTTCCTTTTTTGGTGATTCATATGTCTACATCATATTTGATGATAGCACCGACCTTTATTGGGCCCGTAGCAGAGTATTAGAATATCTGTCTCAAGTCATACCCACCTTACCGAGTGCCGCTAAACCGCAACTAGGCCCTGATGCGACAGGCGTAGGCTGGGTGTATATGTATGCATTGACTGATCCTACAGGACAACATGATCTTGGTGAACTTCGTAGTCTTCAAGACTGGTTTTTAAAGTATGAGCTACAAACCGTCGCTGGTGTGTCAGAAGTAGCGACTGTGGGTGGCATGGTAAAACAATATCAAGTAATCGTTGACCCAATCAAACTACAAGCCCTAAATATCCCTTTGACGCATGTACAAATGTCAATTCAACGCGGTAATCAAGAAACTGGGGCGTCTGTTATAGAAATGGCTGAAGCTGAGTACATGATCCGTGCCACTGGATACATCTCAAGTAAAACAGATATTGAAAATATTCCCATTGGTTTGTCTTCAGGCATGTCTACACAAGATAATGCTAGCGGTAGCACGCCTATTCTGATTAAAGACATTGCGAATGTTGAAATTGGCCCTCAGATGCGCAGAGGACTCGCTGAACTCAATGGGGAAGGCGAGACCGTTGGCGGTATTGTTGTTATGCGATTTGGTGAAAACGCGCAATCGACAATCAATGGCGTTAAGGCCAAATTAGATAGCCTGAAAAGTAGCTTGCCCGATGGTGTAGAAGTCACAACAGTATATGACCGCTCGGCACTTATCGAGCGCTCTATCGACAACTTGAGTAAAAAGTTACTCGTCGAATTTGGTGTTGTTGCCCTCATCTGTATCATATTTTTGTTTCATATTCGCTCATCCTTGGTCGCTATAATCAGTCTACCGGTTGGTATTCTTGTTGCGTTTATTGTTATGCATATGCAAGGAATAAACGCGAATATCATGTCACTTGGCGGGATAGCCATTGCCATTGGCGCCATGATTGATGGTGCCATTGTGCTGGTTGAAAACATGCACAAGCACATTGAAAAAACACCTCTGACTAGAGAAAACCGATGGGAAGTCGTCGCAAAATCCGCATCAGAAGTAGGGCCTGCGCTATTCTTTAGTTTACTAATTATTACCGTTAGTTTTGTGCCGGTATTTACGTTGGAGGCACAAGAAGGGCGAATGTTTTCGCCTTTGGCATATACGAAGACCTATGCTATGGCGGCCGCTGCTATATTGGCTATCACACTCGTTCCGGTGCTAATGGGGTACTTTGTTAGAGGCAAAATACTACCCGAGCATAAAAATCCGATTAATCGAGTATTAATTGCAGGATATCGGCCTATTTTGAAGATGGTGTTACGCTTTCCCAAATCGACAGTATTGTGTTCGTTTATCGTCTTAGTGATTGGATTTTGGCCCGTTAATAAAATCGGCAGCGAATTTATTCCGCCTTTGGATGAAGGGGATTTGATGTATATGCCAACCACTTATGCGGCTGTATCAATTGGGGAAGCGCGCGACATCTTGCAGCATACCAATAAATTAATCAAAACCGTGCCAGAAGTCGCCACCGTTTTTGGCAAAGTAGGTCGAGCAGAGACAGCCACCGATCCTGCGCCACTTACGATGATTGAAACCTTTATACAATTAAAACCCAGATCTGAATGGAGAGAGGGCTTTACTACACAAGAATTGATTAAAAAGCTAGATCGTATTGTCAATTTACCGGGCTTGACCAATGCTTGGGTTATGCCTATTAAAACGCGTATTGATATGCTCGCCACGGGCATTAAAACCCCAGTAGGCATTAAGATTGGTGGACCAGACCTATCGGTTATTCAGCGTATAGGACAAGAATTAGAGCAAGTTTTAAGCAACGTTGAGGGTACAGCGTCGGTGTATGCAGAGCGTGTTGCTGGCGGCCGCTATATCAATATTGATATCGACCGTATTGATGCCGCGCGTTATGGGTTAAACATTGCCGACGTACAGACATTTATAGCAAGCGCAATTGGCGGCATGAATATAACAACCAGCGTTGAAGGGCTTGAGCGTTATCCGGTGCAGTTAAGATTTCCACAATCATATCGAGATTCACCCGAGAGTTTGAAAAGACTGCCCTTTGTGACGCCTGCGGGAGCACATATTATGTTAGGTGATGTGGCTGATATAAGCATCGTTGATGGGCCGCCGGGCATAAAAAGTGAAAATGCCCGACCTAACGGCTGGGTATATGTTGATATCGAGAATATCGATGTGGGTCATTACGTTACCACTGCAATGAAAACGGTCACCGAGCAAGTTGACTTACCTGCCGGTTATTCAATCACATGGAGTGGTCAATATGAATATATGGAGCGTGCTAAAGCTAAGTTAACGTATGTGATACCACTGACGTTAGCGATTATTGTCGTCTTACTATACGCCAGTTTTAGAAGCTTTGCCCAAGTCGCCATGATTATAGGTACATTGCCTTTTGCGCTTATTGGCGGTATTTGGCTTTTGTATTTGGAAGGGTTTAATTTTTCTGTTGCCGTGGGAGTGGGTTTCATTGCCTTAGCGGGTGTGGCGGTTGAAATCGGTATCATTATGTTGGCCTATCTCGATAGCAAATTCAAAGATTTAGGCGCTAAATTTACTACTGATGAGCTTAAACAAGCTGTGTTATCGGGCTCTGAAATGCGTATCCGTCCGGTCATGATGACCTCTACATCAATTATCTTTGGGTTATTGCCTGTCATGTATGGTACTGGAACAGGCTCAGAAGTGATGAGCAGAATTGCTGCACCGTTAGTTGGCGGGATGATTAGCGCATTAATGTTAACACTTATTGTGCTTCCAGCCGTGTATTTTTTGTGGCGAAAGTATCCAGCGATTAATCCCAAGTATTATTAAGTTAATAATGGTCTGCATTTGTAAAGCTAACATGAGGCTATTTATAGCACATTGACATGGTCTGATTTAGTCAGACACACCAGTTAAGAGATAATGCTTTAAACTGGATGGTTAAAGATGAAATAGGATTGTGAAGTCTAAAGTAAAATTGATCGTCTACGTCTTGTTAGATACATGCGGGTTTAATGAAATGTAGGCGAGGAACTAATTTCCGATTGATTAATCAAATTCTCTAATGTAAGCGTTAGGTAGTTGCCTTTTTAGCTTAGATTCAGAATGATAATTTATCAATAAAGATCAGTTCAACTCAAGTAAGCCCCACAGACTGGTTTTGGCATAATGGGATCAGACAAATACTCAATTATCGATTCGCTTGACCGTCCGCTTCTTGTCTTAAGCGGACCGATACATGGCAGCTTTAAAACGACAAAATTACATTGCTTATAAACTTGAAGTTATTCAGAAAGTGAAGGGCCGGTTACTGCAACATAGCTAGCATTACAAATAAGTCCCAACACCAAGTCGTCCCGTAGCATTTGTACCAATCTACTCCGCAAACTCTGGCATCACAAGCCTATTTACCTCTGTACCATCTTGTTTGGCCGACACAATCATTCGGTCTTGCTGTACCTCATCCGACGCCCAATCCAATAATGTAAACGCAACCCTCACTACATCTGTCGTGTTCTCTAGATTGAGTCTTGTTTTAAGTTTTTCCAAAAACACTGTATCGACGTTAAACGCAACCTCTGTTTGTTTCCCCAAATCAATCACCTCGTAAAATACAAAAAATAAACCAAGTCATCTCACGGTACGCCAGTCTTTGTGATGTTCAGTTTTAAAGAGTTTTATAGTCAGATTGTTGTCTCGACAAAACCCTAAGAATAGCGATTCGTACCTGTCATAGTCTTTGTCGTATCGGTGATAGAACTCAATAACGTTGTTAGCAGTAATTCTGGCTCGAATGTTATTTATACCACCGTCAATATTTAACGTATCGCTTCCCTCTATTTCACTTACCTTGTTTGCATTGAACTTTTGCTTAGCGAGTTGATTTAGTATGTCTAAAGCTTCTGAACCCGCTATTATTTGTAAACCAAGTTTGGCCATCAACTTTCCTGCGTTATTGTCTTTTTAAAGGTTGAATATGGGATTTTTTGCGTCACTACAAAGATTGTGATGGATAGCTACAAGCCGATAATATTGATGTGAGCGCCCTTGTCTTCAGGGTCTTTCAGCTGTAGCTCCATACCGTCACGAATACCTTTTCTCGCTTCAATGAATAGTTGCAGCGCTTTAAGAAAGATTTCGTCTTTGCTTGTTTTGTCTTCTTCAATAATTTCATTCAGCTTTTTATCTAGGTCGAATGATATGGTTAGTGTAAGCATGAATGGCTTTTCAGTAGTTGTTATTTCGTCCAGTAGTGGCAGACGGCTACATAGGCGGTCAATCAATGCTGTTAGGTCTTTAGTAGTTATCATTTTCACAATTCTCTTTCTTCTAGTTTATGCTTAAACGCCTTTCCATTGATGACTGAATTTAAGCCAACATCCCATGGTTACTTTGTACCAGATGGTTTTTAACTTTCTTCAGCTTTTCTCTATCTATTATCGCTTGCATCGGGCTCAATCCGTCCAATGAAGCTTTTGGGGAGGATAACCAGTCTGGTATTTTGAGCTGATCCCCCTCATACATTTCGAATAGTAAGTAAGCTAGCTCCACGTCTATATCTTTAATGGGAACTGAGGCTTTCAGGAAAGAGGTGTCGCCTATTTGGGGTGAGTATCCAGCATACTGCAAAGCATCTGAGGATTGACTAGCTTTTGATTGACTCTTTGGCTCATGAGGTTTTGGAAGTCTGAAGCTGAAAGACTTAATAGCAATAAAGCTGGATACAACAGGAGCTATGCTATAAGAGTAGTCAATTTCGATTGCTGTTATAAATGCAAAAAATGCCAGAAGATAAACAATAAATTGAAACGTTAGCTCAATCAGTACCTTTGAGACGTTGGAAATAATATTAGTAGAAGTCATGGTTGCTCCAATTTGAGTTAATAAAAAAGTTTAACGTGAAGGCTTCGTCGCAGATGGCGTCATCTTACACGTATAAAATATTCGTGCTTGAAATGCGGTGGTTTATAAGTAGACGGATACCGTTCTAATGCCATCCTCTAGCGTTCTGCTCGACGATAATAAAATGCTTTGGAAGCGCCTTTATCACCCATAAAAAACTCAATTGGCCGAGAGGAACAAGTCGACTTGACGAGTTTCTACTTACTTACGCCAACAATATTAAAATGCACCAAAGGTCACTCACAGCCTACCTCTGCGCTTGCACCATGCGATTGCTAACTCATCAAAAACCTCAGATGGGATCTCCAACGTTAACTCATAATCTCTTTTTCCATTATTAAAATACTCATTAATAATTGAAAAATTCTTCGGGCTATTTACGCGGATGACCGCGGGGTTCGGGTTAAAGGTATCATTACCGTTTTTTAAATCGAGATAACAGTCTTGATAGAGCATATAGTCACTTTGCGTAATTGCCCATTCTTTTGTCGACATAAAATCCTACTCGAGAAGGTTATTGCGGTAATATTTAGATTAAACTCTACCATCATAATTCAAGATTATTTTATGAGGGTCCTAAAAAGCTATAGCGGCCTTTTTAGAAGGAAACTTGTAACATCAAACACCAACTCTATGTCATCTTCAGCGCCAGTTTTTAAGTCTGAACGCTGCTCACTTAAGAAAATTGGAGTTTGACCAAAACACTCCCAACCAGCAAAACCATAACCATTGAGGATGCGTTGTAGGCCTTCTACCCTCTGATTGTCAATAATAGCAAAGTGGTCATTTATCAGAGCGTCATAATGTGTGTGTAAAACATGGTATTCCCACTTGGTTTGCTGCATAAATATTCTCCTATTTCCCAAATCTTATCATGAAGAACAAATTCAGACTATAGTCCGTCGACTATAGTCTGCAAAAGTATTCATATAGTCTCTTTTGAGAATCATAATGACTATACAGATAGCTTTTGGAAAAGTACTAAAGAAGCGCCGACAGGAAATTAAAGTTACTCAAGCAGAGCTTGGCTTTGATTGTGGGCTAGATAGAACATATATATCCCTTTTGGAGCGGGGTCTAAGACAACCCACGCTTGATAGTCTTTTCAAAATTGGGAAAGCGCTCAAAATAGAACCATCGAAGATTGTAAAGGAAGTAGAACTAATGGTAGTTCAGTGACACAGATTATTTTATGGGCTTGCGTCGTTGACAGAGCGAATAAAGCTCATCAACCGCAGAGTATGGAAAAAACCTAACATCCATAGTTTTGAATTGCGCTAAGTTTGCTTGGTCGAAAACCTTCTTTCTCAACTCGTCTGGAGCAACGATAGTCCATCGAATATCTCGCAGAGCAGGGGCTAAGTCGAAGAATCCTTTCATTCTCGTAAGTCCTGAGGTTACGCCAGTGCTATGTTCGACTTCCATAACCGCAGGCGTTAGACGTCCATTTCTAAACCAAATACAGTCGATTAGTCGAGCTGCGCTGGATGCATCAGGATAAGCCGTGAGCACCTTCTCAGTATCAAGTCTATCGATCACGGCGTAGATACTAGGCTTAAAAATTTAAAGGATGCTTTAGAGGTTCCTATCTTAAACAACCATGAAATTCATATCAAAGGTGATTATGAAGTTGGTTGTTATATTTTTCATGATGAAGATCATGATGATAAACATGGTCAATTAGAAGATATTCTGACTAAATTAATGAAAACAAATAATGAAGATATATTTACTGGTAGTTCGGACTTCTTAAAAAGTAATACTCTAGGAGATAACAGACAAAAAAAATATACTTGTAATATCGAAAACGAGTCTTATGGCGGCACGGTGCAATTTAAAGAATTAAAGTAACTAATTTCAGTAGCTGGCCAATTACAGTTTTCAGGTTCAAGCAACGCAGTAATAATTGCTAATAGCGACTACATCAAAAAGGACGATATGTTAGAAAATCAGCATTGCATTAATATCACAACTCTATTTGTGAATCGTTTATGAGTGTTCCCTCTATTCACAAACCAGTTCTTCAATATTCACTAGAATCTTGGTCCTGAACGGCGGCTTTTGCGCTGCTCCTGATATTCACAAACTGTGCTAACTAGCACTTGTATTGCTTAAATATTGTACACATCAACCAGTAAGTACAAACATGTATCCTTTAGCAATATACAAAAAGAAAGAAGCATGGAACAAAAATAAGTTAGTAGGTCAGAAGCTAGCGTTAAAGCTACAACAGATATGGGCAATATGAGTGTGTCTTGAATTGTCTGGGCATGTTCGTAATCTAGCGCTTTTCAATTTAGGTTTAGATAGTAAGTTACGCGGTTGTGACCTTGTGTCGTTAAAGGTGAGAGATATTGCTCAAGGAACAAATATTCAGTCGCGGGCAATGATTGTTCAAAAGAAAACAGGACAAACCGTTCAGTTTGAGATAACAAAAAATACACGAGACTCGATGTATAAATACAAATTAATAAAAATCCTCTCATATTTATGCAAATGATCCAATCGGTCATTTATCACCTTAAACCACTTTAAAGATGTGCAACAAAAGAAGTTAACTAGCAATGAGTTAGGTAATTTGGTAAATATATAGATATGATAGAGATGATGCGACTGCTGGTAGAAAAATGAACCAATCGGTCACTAATAAATCGTTATAACTTTTGGGGAAGTTTTACAATTTATGAAAGTGGTTCAAGGATGAGCAATCCAAGAAAGAAGTATTCTGATGCGCAAAATATAGCCTTGCTTTCACAGGTTAGTCGAGTGTGCCCCTTATGTGCTGAGCCTCTTTTCTATAAGAAGAGCGGCAAGAGCTTCAAAAACTATGAACTGGCGCATATATACCCATTAAATCCCACTAAAGAAGAAAAGCATCTACTGAAGGATGAAGAGTGGCTAAGTGATGATGTAAATGACGAAAATAACATCATACCTTTGTGCGAGATATGTCATGCAAAATTTGATAAGCCTAGAACTGTCGAGGAGTATCGAACCTTACTTGGACTAAAGAATAAGCTTATTGATCGTAGTGGCCAAGAAGCGATTTGGAAAAGATATACGATTGAAGATGAGATCAGCCAGATCATAGAAGCTATATACGATGATCCGGAACTAGAAAATGCTGCTGAAATTGATTTTACACCCAGAGAAGTAGATGAGAAGCTAGACTCTACCATGTCGAGGCCAACTAAATTAAAAATTAAAGGCAACGTTAGAGAGTACTACGTGTTTATTAGAGGGAAGTTCTCAGAGTTAGATAACGTCAATTCTGATTTTTCTGAAATCATTTCTCTTCAGATCAAGACATACTATTTAAAGCAAAAAAATATGGGGATTGATCAGCAGGCCATATTTGAAAATATGGTTGCTTGGATTTACGCAAAAACAAAACCAAAAACCAGTGATGCGGCAGAAATTATGGCCTCGTTCTTTATTCAAAATTGCGAGGTTTTTTAATGTCCTTTCCTAGTAAGTTTACAAATTTTGATAATTCAATTTTATCAAAGATTAGCTTTTTGATTCTGGAAGAAACTGAGGTGATTTCTTTGTCTGATCTGATACATGCTCGGTTAAACAAATTTGAGGATATTAGTGAGTTTATGCTGGCGCTTGATGTGCTTTATATCTTAGGAAAGATCGAATTGGAAGAGGGTGAAGGAGCTATTAGATATGTTAATTGAAATTCGTTGTGATAAATTCAGAGAAGAAACTATCGACTTTCACTCCGGCCTTAATGTTGTGTTAGGCGACAGTGTCGCCACTAATTCGATTGGCAAATCAACGCTACTTATGGTTATAGACTTTGTATATGGCGGAAAGTCTTTTCTTGATCATAATAAAGATGTTGTCGATGAGGTTGGACACCATGATTACTTTTTCACTTTTCAGTTTGGCAAGGAATTAGCCTACTTTAGAAGAGGGACGCAAACCCCAGACTTTGTATATAAATGTGATGATAAATATTCTGAAGTTGAGCCCATTAGTATCGAGGAATACACAACCTTTCTAAAGGCGTCTTATTCTCTGGGAGATATCGAGCTTTCTTTCCGTTCAATTGTGTCTCTTTTCTCTAGAGTCTGGGGGAAAGAAAATCTTGATGTAAAGCACTCTCTCCATAGTTTTAAAAGTCAAAAGCCCTCCGATTGCGTTACGAATACAATTAAGCTCTTTAAGAAATATGAGCCGATAAGAATTCTATCGGAAAATTTAAAAAATAAAAATGACGAAAAGAGTACGATTAGTAAGGCATCAAAAACTGGGTTGATTTCCAAGACAACCAAGACGAAGTACAAGGAAAACATTACAAGAATTAATACGATAGATTCTGAAATTGAGGAAATTAAAAACAACCTAAAGAAGTATGCCGTCAATATATCGGAGATAGCTAATAGACAGGTTATGGAGCTAAAACTCGAGAAAGATCGGCTTTTAGAAGAGAAACTTAGATTAGATAGTCGACTGCTTCGAGTGAGAAATGATCTAAACCAAAACAAGGCGATAAAAAGCAAGCATTTAGAGCCCCTGATAAAATACTTCCCAGATGTAAATACCTCGAAGCTCGAAGAAGTTGAATCATTTCACTCAAGCATAACCAAAATACTTAGAAAGGAGTTGAAGAGTAGCGAGGCTGAATTATCTTCACTGTTATCTTCAATAAGTGAAGAAATCGATTTAATCGATATGAAAATATCTGCTTCCTTGGCAGATTTAGATAATCCAAATGTCGTTATTGATAGGGTTTATGAGTTGTCGCAAGACCATTCCGTGGCCAGCAAAGAAATAGAGTATTTCGAAATGGACACTCAGATTAAATCGGATTTAAAGGAAGCAAAAGAACTGCTTGCTGCCGAGAAGACTAGAATCTTGGAGTTGATCGAAAATATACTAAATGACAAAATTAGAAGGAATGTCACGCAGATATATAACGAGGAAAGGAGGAGCCCAACACTTAATCTCCGTCAAAATAGCTACACTTTCGAACTAGTAGAAGATACTGGAACAGGCAAGGCTTATTCAAATTTAATACTACTTGACTTGGCTTTTTTAGAGGTTACTGCATTACCTTTCTTGGTACATGATTCAGTATTGTTTAAAAACATTCAGAATGATGCTGTTGCTAAACTGATTGATCTGTATGAATCAACAGGAAAGCAAACCTTTATCGCGATTGATGAAATCGGAAAATATGGTGATGTAGCAGAAAATAAATTGAAAGGTAAAAAGGTCATTCAACTTGATAATAATAATGTCTTGTATGTGAAGGATTGGAGAAAGTGATAGGCAATTTTAACAGGTCTCGTCTCTTATCTGTCGCTTGCAGTTATTTCGTCTATGTCCGGTATGCGTACACAGCAGTCGGGTAAGTGTTTTCTTTTGAACAGCCAGTTCTTTTTACACATTAGTATCTCAACATTCACTAAAGTCTTCGCCCCGAACGGCAGCTTTGGCGCTTTAGTTTGCATTCAATGCTAGGGCTTTAAGATGGCGTAAAATTATCAAATTTTATTATCGCCGCACAATTCTCGATTATAAAAAAACCTTAAAAAGCTAGTTTATCATGCGGGGATGCAAAACACTTTTTCGTACCAGATTCCCTGCCCAATAATATTTATCTGGTGTTGAGACTCTTAAAGTCTAACATCAGGTTACTGCGTACCCTAATAACCCGCAATCACAGCACTAAGCGCTTTTCTGTTTTTTTGCATCCTCATGATTGAAAAGATGCGCAGGGAGGTTGGTATAACGATTAAAAGCGTTTGATCTTTTCAATGCATGGTAAAAAGCTTCTTTATCACCGATAAACACTACCTGCTTTTTAGCCCGCGTTAGTGCTGTATATAGCAAATGCCTATCAAGATTTCTTCCTTGCTTTACTACGACAATCACGCGCTCAAATTGGCTGCCTTGAGACTTGTGTACGGTCAAGCAATAAGCATGCTCTAAGTTAGCAAGCTCATTTACTGAAAGCTCAACGCAGTTCCCCTCAAAATCAACCGTAATATCATTTTCACATTGACTGAGAACTCTACCAACAGAGCCATTTCGAATATCCTTATCGTAGTCGTTACGTGTGTACATGATTAGTTCGCCTATTCTCAATGAGCGACCGTTTATTTGATGAGCAACAGAGCCGAAATCTTTCACAATTAAATTAACCGCTTCTCCATTAGAGTATTTATCATGAATCAAAGCATTGATATTTGAAACGCCGCCTAATTGATGCTTTGTAGAGGAGAGGATTAATACATCATTACTGCTACCATCACCGCCTAATGTTTCATATGCTTTGAGCGCCTCTGTTTCGATCCTATCAGGTTTACATTCGATAAAACTAACCCCTTGAGAACACCCATCGAAGTCTTTAAACTTTATCTCGCAAGGTCCTGTATTGAAATTTCGGATTTGATTAGCAATAACAGGAATACCAGAAGCTTCAGATTGACGTTTTACGGCTGTTAATACTGGGTTTTTTAAAGACGTACCTACGAGATCATGAAGGCTTAAACCGATGCCAACCGGGGGAGTTGTTGTTCATCTCCAGTGAGTATTAGCCTGCCTTTAGCTGGGACCCTCTTTAAGATTTTCAGAAGCGATAAAATATCGACCATTGATGCTTCATCAACGATGAAAATCGCATCATCTGGTATATTTTCGGGTTCAACGTTGTACATAAACGAAGCTATTGTCATGGCTTCTCTTCCAGTGGCCTCTGTAATTCTCTGGGCGGCTTTGCCAGCTAATGCCATAAGATATATTTGTCTCGTTTGCTTAAGCTGTTCTAACGCGAGACAGATAGCTTCAATTACGGTTGTTTTGCCGCAGCCTGCGCCTCCTGTTAGCAAAGAAAGCCTAGAGGTACAGCATATTACTATTGCTTCCCTTTGTTCTTCTGTAAGCGGAAAATTTATGCCTAACTCAAAAACATCGATTTGTGAATTAACTCTATGATGTAAGGATGCGGCGTAGTGTGCCTGAGATAGTTTAGTGATGATTGATGCTACAGTTGATTCAACAATATCCATGCTACGTACTTGCGTCTTATCGCCTATCACTATGATTTCGCCAGCCTCAATAGCTGACTCAAAAGCCTTTTCGCCTAGAGAACCTAGTAAGCGACGAACCCTATATTTTACTTCGGCTGTAGGTAAGCAGGTGTTACCGACTTTGAATGCATTAAACATGACTTCTTTGACGTAGGCCGTTAATCTCAGCGGTGAATCATCAGTGAACCCAAGTCTGTTGATTGCATACGCATCAACTGCTTCTAAATTAGCCATAAAAGCGCCCAAGAGGTAGGGGTTTTCTTTGATTTTATCGTAGGCATTAAGCCCCCATATTTTCATAACTGAATCGCCAATATGATAGGGCACACCTAAATCATCCAGTAATCTTAATGTATTGAGTTCTTGGTATTTATTTAGACCCTCAATAAGACGCTCAGCCACTTGTCTACCTAAAATTGGAAGTAGCTTTTCAATATTATTTTCTGCCGCTATCTTATATAAATCATCACCGAAAAAAGACACCAACTTTTCGGCTTTGACATGACTAATGCCAAAAAATTCTTTTGCTTCAGCGAGTAGCCGCTTTAAGTTTTCATTGGCAGCTTTTGCGAATCGCAATTCAGTCGGTATTAAAACGAGTTCTTTTAACTGTGTGCCATCTTTTAATTCAATTGTTTGTGTTTCAATAGTTCCTGCTGCATCCCATAAGTGTCCCTCTCTGAATAACGATGGGACAGGTGCAGTCTTCCAGTCAGCCTTGATTACATATCTAGTGGACTTTGGATCTAGTGTAATAGCCGAGAAAATAATGCCTGCGCTTCGTCCTCTGCTTCGAATTTTGCGTATTTGTAATTGGCCCTTAAACTTGGTCATTACAGCCTTCCGGTTTCCATCATGTACCTTTCGATAGTCTCAAGGCGGGATAGTTTTTTATTGGCTTCTTCTAATTCCAACTTGGCATTGTAAAGCTCTTCCTCTAGCGCAGCGTTAGTTTCTTGCGTTTTTTTAAGGTCGGCCTTTTCTCTTGATGAAGCTATATTTTCTGTCTTTCTTCGTTGCTTTTCGGAGCCTGTTCGCGTGTCTTCATACAAAATCCCTTTTTCAATAAGATCGACAACAACATCGTCATACAGAGCTTTGATCTTGCTATTACCCGTGATTCTTTTACGATCAAACTCGCATTCTCGCGCTATCATCTTTTTATTTAGATCTAATTGGTTTGCTAGCGTATAATCTTCCCAGTCGCCGTGTTGATTTCTGGCGTCAACGAAGGCTTTGAATCGTTCTAAATTGACCTGTGCTGCTGGATTGCTCATTAGGCCTCCTTGTGTTTCTTTAATTTTTTAGGATAGATAAAAGCTGGATCTATACCTTGATCTTCAAGCATTTGATAACAGTCATTGAGCCTAAGAATTAGAGCTTCCATATCGCCTTTCAGCTTCTTTTTGTCGGATTTCAGTTTTTCGTTTTCTTCCTTCATGCCTGATATTGGGGCAGGGCCTGTGGATGGTTCCGTAGGCTTGTATCCTTTTAGTATATCCCTAACCTCCTGATAGCGTTTCATGTAGCGTTTGTTTCGGTTAAGGGTCATGCGGGATATACCGCATCTATCCGCTATGTAATCATGCCCGAACTCATGCTTATACTCTGGGTTATGTGCAAAAAACTCTAGACTTAATAAGGCTTTTGGTAACCAGTCTGGTGATTTAGATTTGCTCATGCATCTTCCTCCGGCTTGAATATTTGCACGATAGGGATGTTGTTTTCTTTTTGAGATTCAGCCCTCTCATATGCTTTAAGCGCGTTCTCACAACCCTTAATGGTGTCTATGCAAAACTGGACATGCTGGTCTAGAGGCTCTTTATCATTCAACGTATTGAGCAACTCGTCATAATTAGGAAGAAGTGCGTACAACTGTTTCTCATAATGTACTTTTGTATTAATAATAGATTTTTTAGCCTCCTCATCTTGGGTATCTATACCAAAGTGTTGGCAACCGTTTCCATCCTTTCCTCGAAGACACATCATACCTTTCTCACAAGGGCTGACGTCTAGCTCTCTGTTGCACGTCCCCCAAGGCGTGTAGTGGACTACTGATAGCGTATAGTTCAAGGCATTTTCTATCTCTTCTTGCGAGACATTATTCTCTCGCATACGCCTTATGCGTCGTCCTAACACATCATCAGGCACGTTATCAGACAGATAGCGCTCTCTAATTGATTCTGCTCGTTCTTTGGGAGTGCGATGATCATAGTGCCGAGACTGACCAGCTTGCCTGCCCATGAAAAGGTCAACCGCTGCTTCATTTTTACCCGAACGAATCAAGTTCGTGGTAATCCAGTGCCTAAATTGATGAGATGTAATTCTAACGATATCACCATTGTTGTTTCTTATGTCATATCGTGTAAAAACTGATTTACTTCTAGATGTGTCTTCGGTTAACCAATTCGCGATATTTCTTGGTGTCAACGGTCGAGGAAGAAAGCCATGGCTCTTTGTATTAGCGGTAAATGTCTCATCTTTTACGATGAATAGAAAGTCACTGAAGGGCATTTTTATAGAGTAGGAAATGGACGAAATTGTATCCGCTACCTCTCCATTAACGCTATTTTCGAGGTATATACTTTCTTTATACTTTCTCAATTTTTTCATGGCAGTAGAAGCTATAGCCGTTTTAGATACTACCACGTGCCTAGTTCGCCTACTCTTAAGTTTTGCTTTTATTTCACCAACAACCGCATGTGAATAGACACCTAACTTATCAGTTCCATCTTTCAATGTAGATTTGCGTAGGGAACTAAATGACAAACCCGATTGATGGTAGTCGCCAGTTCCACCTACTTCGGCCCTAACAAAATATTCTTCAGGGTCATAACCATTTTCCTTCAATGATTGAATAAAACTTGGAGCTCTATCTGGAAAAGTTAGGGTGTCAATAAATACTTTTTCTCGCTTAGTTTCGACTCGTTTAGCAAAGGCTCTAAATCCTTTTGTAATTTCAATAATGCGTTTATATGATTGTAAGATAACCTCTTCCCACTTGCGTGGGACAGGTCGGGCGTTAGCTAATTCGCCTTTCTCAGTAAGGACTCGAAGAAACCATCTTTGAGCAACTTCATCAAAACCGATGCAGTCTTTATGTAATCTACAGACTTCACCAATACGCAGACCGAGCGCCAAAAAAAATGGCATGGCGAGTAGACGAAGCTCATCATAATAAGGCTTCGGCTCGGAGTATAGGGCAGTTTCTCCACGCTCAATTCTACATACATCTTCATCAAATCTCTGTTTTACTATTCCAATGTAAGTATCTATTTTTTCGATAAATTTATCATCTCTCGCTTTCGCAGCTTCTTTGGACGTGGCATCAGTTCTTTTTGAGATGGGATTTGCCAACTTAACTTTAGGCGCGAAACTTTTGCAGAGCTTATTTGGAACTATGAATTTTTTAACAAAACTTATGATGGTTTTATAACGCTCGTAAGGGCCTCTGCCAGCATAGTTTTTTTCAAGCAGCGGGATTAATTTATCCAACTTATCTTGATTGATAGACGCTAAATGGCTGATACTAAAATTATAGTATTCGCCAAGCCACACAGTATATGATATGAGGGATGAGAGGCTTTTGGGAGCGCCGCTATGCCCTTTAATTTTATTCAATATGAATATTCTATATATATCAGCCCAAACGCCTTCGACTGCAACTTTATCATTTTCGGGAGTTTTTCCGGTTACTAAATTACCAGAGGCGTCATATGGACGTGTAAAATATATGGTTACGTTTCTATATGTCCAAAATTTATCGTCCCAAATACCTATGAGCTTGCCAGAGGACACGAGTGCTTCAAACTCAGGCAGCGCATACCTTTTTAGTTCTTCGACTCTTTGTTCAATTTGTTCGAATAGCTTGTCTTGTCTTTGTCCACCAAGATTTGTAATAGCGCTCATGACTTCTCATCTCTCATTGATTTTTGTGCCTCTACAATCTGTATAACGCCTTCGAATGCCTCGTCTAGCTGATGCTGAACAGGGCCGCTGGAGTTGTTGCGAACAAAGTTACGTTCATCTTTGATAACATCTAACTGCGCTTCGTGATTAGCGTCTTTAAATGGGCGAAATAAGCCACATCCATAACAGCTCACTGATGGGTGCCAATCACAGCTGGATTTCTTTAGGCATTTTCCGAGTTTGAGTAAGTCTTTTCCTCTAACAACTGACCCTACTACCTTGTCATCATCTTCATCAATAATATAGCCTTGCCAGCGAGACACCGCGTTGTCTATTGCTTTGGATGAATCAAAGGCATCATCTATAAAATCAATCAAATCGCGGTTGTATTTAAAATAATGTTGCACCGATCTAGTGTTAGAGTGGTCTAGTGCCATCGCAACTTCTTCTAATGTTTTGCCTTCCATTACCATGCGGGTTCCTAAGGTATAGCGGAACCGATAAGCGGTCATGTTTAATGGTAGGGCATTGTCATCTTCATCTTTTAAATAGGCTGATTTAAGCTGCAATTCTTGTTGGATTTTTCTAGAAAAAGCTTCAGATATCCTCTGAGATCCAAAATGCCATGCATACTCAACAAGTTTTTTTCTTTCAAATAATGTGGACTTACTTTGTTACTCTTGAACAAGGGGCGCGGAAGAGGGTGTTTGTTTTCATCAAACTGATGTTTATCTGACTCCTCTGAAATTAAGATGTTTATATCCTCAGCTAATTCATCTGGCAGTTGGCGTAGTAAAAAGTTATTTGTATCGCGTCTTAATTGTGCCACACGGCCTTTCACTCTTGGTACGTTGATATACCACGCTAGTGTTTGGTTGTCGTAAAATATATCCTCTTCTCGTAACAGCGCCATTTGGATAGGACGAAGTCCAAAATGCATAGCAAGCTTGACCATAACTTTATGTTGCAACGATAGCTTATTTGACTGAAGCGCGACCGAAATTTGTGCAACTTCAGAGCGAGTAAAAGGTCCATTCTCATGGTCTAACAAGGAAACTCGTTGCTTTGTGCCTTTGTTAGGAATAACTATTTCATCTAATTTAAAAATTAGCGTTTCATTAAACCCCCAAAAACTATTGGAAATTCCATAGTTGGCAAATTGTCGTATTGCCGTCCATACCCTTTGATTGTCAATGTTTTCTATAATAATGGCTGACAATTGAGCTGAAATTTCGTTTGCAAATATGCGCTCAGAGCTTAAGGCATTGTCTGATAGCTTGATGCCCGACAAGGCTTTAAAACCAATACCTTGATGTAATAATGACGCAGGGGAGCGAGATATTGCTGTATCAAGCCAGCAAGACACTGCAATATAGTTGATGTAAGAATATTTAGAATACTCATCACTAATAGGATAAAACGCTGAATCTTTGCCAACATTTATCACTCGGTGGCGTTTTACTAAATGTCCATTATTGTCGCGTAGGTCAAGCATTTGACCATGAAAAGTCTCTATTTTGCTGGGGAACGGATCGCAATCCCCATTTAGGTTACTCACGATGTCATACATATGTTGGTAAACATCATCAACGTGTGGTGCTAGATATTTCGTTTGTGCGTAGCCCATTCTAGAATGTTTCCTTTTCTGCTAAATATTGTCTTAACTTTTTCTGGAGTATTGCGTTCGTATAGCGCTTCGGCATTGAGCTAGTGGAAGACCAGCCACCCCACGTTGTTAAGGTATCTTGCATATCACCAGCTTTGATCATGGGGGAATTTGAGTTCTCATATTGTTTATCGACACTCTCTCTTAACTCACCGCCTCTAGTTACTCGAAATTGGTGCGGATGAATGGCGTCTTTCAATTCGGGAACTTTGCGATATAAGCTATTGAGCACATAATCTAGACCTTCTGTCGTCATCGCGCCCCCATCCTTATCACTAACAAATAAATACTTTGTTAATGAACCCTTAAAGGGCTTTCGGAGCTTTGGCCTATCATTCTCTATATAATCTATCAGCAAGGCTGCGAGACCTCGTGAAATGGGTAACTCACGCCCACGAGTTTTATGTGAAGCGCCATCGCTTCTACCTCTAAAGCTCTTATCGCCTTGGTCTTGTGTTTGAATAACAACGGTTGGTTTCGTTGTTAGTTTTAAGTCTTTTTGGTTATGCCTAATAAGCATAAGCTCAGATGCTCTGCACCCTAACTCACAAAGAAGCATGACCATGCAAGCATTCCGCCGCTGTAGTGCAAGCCTGAAAGGATTCATTTCATTTACAAAATCATGCGAAGTGGGGCGGATGATATCTCTGATAAGATTTATTTGAACAGAAGAAAGTGGCTTTGTATAGCGCGTTTGATTATCAACCTCTGAGGCGCTATATCTTTTTTTACTGATGTGATCACACAATTTATTGACTTGTTTTAAATAAAACTCAGCTTTATCGATATCATGAAGCTTGTTAACGTAACGCGTGTAGTTATATTCTAAAAAAGATTTTATTGAATCAATGCGGCGATTAAAGGTAGTTGGCTTTACTTGAACACCATCAGCGAGGTCATATTTGAAGTTAATGAGTAAAAAAGCAGATAACTCATTTGCTTGACGTAGACTCATTATTTCAAGTTTCGCAGCTGCTTCAAAAAAATCGGGTGAGCATCGGTCAACAAATTCATAAAACACGCATAAATCTTGTAATCGACCTTTTACTGTGTTTAAAGGTTGAGCAAGCCACAGCTCCCACCCCCAAAGCGCGGCTAGAGGTTCAGGGAAGTTATTATTTCTTACATCAATCAGCACCGGAAGTAATTGGTTGCCATACTGAGGATGTGGGATTTTTTTATTTGAAAACTCAGCATAATGTTACGTTTATAACACGACCCATATATCCAATCAATAAGCAAAAGAAAGAGGCAAATGTGCCCCTTAACTTAAGTTACTGATTTAACTGTTTTTAGTCATGAGTTATCCACAGGAATGTTACATGAATAAAAAGACAACGGTCATATTTTACACGCGCCGCCCGCGCAATCATCATCTTCTTCAATGACAACTTCTTGAACAGCTGGCTTTGCTTCATTTACTGCTAGCTCTGAATCAGACTTATCAGATGCGCCATCACGAGTGTTGTGGTAATAAAGCGTTTTAATACCTAACTTATAGGTGGTTAACAAATCTTTAAGCATAAGCTTCATTGGGACTTTTCCGCCTTCATAGTTATTGGGATCATAACTGGTGTTCGCCGATATAGTCTGATCTACAAATTTTTGCATAATTGCGACTAACTGCAAGTACCCATCATTTGAAGGAATATCCCATAACAGCTCATAATTATCTTTTAGCTGTTTATAGTCAGGTACCACTTGTTTTAAAACCCCGTCTTTACTTTGCTTAATGCTGATATGTCCCCTGGGCGGCTCTATACCATTGGTGGCATTGGATATTTGCGACGATGTCTCAGAGGGCATAAGTGCTGATAAGGTACTATTTCGTAGACCATATTTGACAACATCCTCTCGTAAAGAATCCCAATCATAATGCAAAGGCTCATTACATATTTTATCAAGGTCCTTTTTATAGGTATCCACTGGCATTAAACCTTGTGAATATGTCGTTTCATTAAACTTAGGACAAGCACCCACTTCTTTTGCTAAATTGTTAGAGGCCTTCATCAAATAATATTGTATGGCTTCGAACGTTTTATGTACCAAACCGTTAGCACTATGATCCGAGTATTTAACACCATTTTTCGCAAGATAATAAGCAAAGTTAATGACGCCTATACCTAGTGTTCTTCTTCCCATTGTTGCGTTGAAAGCGGCTGGCACAGGGTAGTCTTGATAATCGAGAAGACTATCTAATGCTCTTACCGCTAAATCTGCTAATTCTTCTAGTTCATCTAGACTTTCGATTGCACCAAGGTTAAAGGCTGAAAGTGTACATAAGGCAATTTCACCTTCTGGATCATTGACATGACTCAATGGTTTGGTGGGAAGCGCAATTTCTAAACATAAGTTGCTTTGACGCACCGGCGCCACTTTCGGATCAAAGGGACTATGGGTATTGCAATGGTCGACATTTTGAAGATATATGCGCCCAGTATTTGCTCTTTCTTGCATAAACTGACCGAACAATTCAATCGCTTTTATTCTTGTTTTGCGAATAGAGTCGTCGTTCTCATATTTTACATAAAGCCTTTCGAATTCGTCTTGATCTGCAAAAAACGCATCATATAATCCAGGCACGTCAGATGGGCTAAACAGCGTGATATAATCATCTTTTATCATACGCGTGTACATTAATTTGTTGCATTGCACACCGTAGTCTAAATGTCTAACTCGATTCTCTTCGACACCTCTATTGTTTTTTAGGACCAACAAGGATTCAACTTCTAAGTGCCAAATTGGGTAGAACAAAGTTGCAGCACCACCTCTGACACCCCCTTGAGAGCAGCTTTTAACGGCTGTTTGGAAATGCTTATAAAAAGGAATGCATCCGGTATGAAATGCCTCGCCACCTCTTATTGGACTACCTAATGCTCTAATTCTTCCGGCATTGATGCCTATCCCAGCTCGCTGACTGACGTATTTTACAATTGCACTTGATGTAGCATTAATCGAATCAAGACTATCACCTGCTTCAATTAGCACACAGGAGCTAAATTGACGGGTAGGGGTTCTGACACCTGCCATTATTGGAGTAGGAAGCGATAGTTTAAACGTGGAAGCAGCATCATAAAAACGTTTGATGTAATCTAAACGAGTTTCTTTGTCATACTTTGCAAACAAGCATGCAGCTACCAGTACATAAAGAAACTGTGCACTTTCGTAGATTTCTCCGCTAACTCTGTTTTGCACCAAATATTTCCCCTCAAGCTGTTTGACGGCAGCATAACTGAAGTTCATATCACGGCTATGGTCAATTAGGGCATCTAATGCGTCAAATTCTGCATCTGTATAATCTTCTAATAGATGTTCGTCGTATTTGCCCGCTTCAACCATTTCATGGACATGTTTGGTCAGTTTTGGCGGCTCAAATTGTCCATAAGCTTTTTTGCGAAGATGGAATATCGCTAGTCTTGCTGAGAGGTATTGGTAATCAGGTGTCTCGGTAGTGATTAGATCTGCAGCTGATTTGATCAGGGTTTCGTGTATCTCTTCGGTTTTAATCCCGTTATAGAACTGTATTTGAGCCTTGATTTCAACTTGAGAAACCGACACATCTTCTAAACCTTTAGCTGCCCAAGTCACTACTTGATGTATTTTTTCTAAATCAATAGGCTCTTGCTGGCCATTACGTTTAGTCACAAGTAAATTATTGTTCATTATTTATATGCTCTTGTTTGTAATCAACATATAGAAAAGCCATCAAACTTGTTGGCAAGCATTGGAATTTCACATGTTGTTTTTGTTAATTATTGTGTGTTATTCATTTTTATTTTTTTAAAGCGTTCAAAGGGCTTTGTTGCTTTTTTAACTACACACTACGCGCAAATGCTTGTGGTACTAAACCTTTTTGGTTACCAAGCTGAGTAACCTTTTGACCAAACTGCATTAAAACTGACCAAACCGCATCAAAACTCAAACGTTTCAATTCATGGTATACACAAGATAGTGTGTATAGTGAGGATTTGCAACTACTATATGTAGTGTTTTGGCGAGAAGTTTTACTGTGTGTATTTCTGTTAGTATTGACTAACACCATAGGAACGAATCACAGAGTGATTTAGCAGATGCAAGACAATCTGAGCACTAGTTTTAGTAGCTAAAATATTTCGTTATATTGAATTTCATACTTATAACCAGAGTAACTTTTAACCAGCAGTGACTATCTTTGATTCAAATGAATTATATCACCACATCGCTCATTTTACAGGCGATAAAATAGTTCACATCAACATTTTTATCAGACAATAAGTATTCATTTTTTAAAGGGTTAAAATGCATGCCTGTCATTGTTATTGTTTGAAGCTGAGTTGCTTCAATCATTCGTGTCAGTTCTGCTGGAGTAATAAATTTATCGTAGTCATGTGTACCTTTAGGTACCATATTAAGCAAATACTCAGCACCTAAGATGGCCATAAGATATGATTTAGGGTTGCGATTTAGAGTTGAAAAAACAACAACTCCACCTGGCTTTACCAATCTGGCACAAGCATCTACTATTGAGCTAGGGTCAGGGACATGCTCAAGCATTTCCAAGCAACAAACAATATCATAATGCTGCGGATAGTTAAGTGCATGGTCTTCAGCGGTACTTAATAAGTATTCAAGATTAAGGTTTGATTCAAGAGCGTGTGATCGGGCAACCTCTAATGATGATTCAACCATGTCTAAACCACTAACGTTTGCACCTCGTTTAGCTAACTCTTCGCTTAAAATACCGCCGCCGCAACCAACATCTAAAATTGATTTATCAAATACGCCACCACATTGTTGTTCTATATAGTCGACTCTAAGCGGATTAATATCGTGCAAAGACTTAAATTCGCCAGTTTTATCCCACCATTTACTAGCTAGATCAGAGAACTTTGATAACTCGTTCGCATCAACATTACTCATTATTGTTATTCCTCAAAGTTAGTCTTGTAAAGTTGCAATTGATTTGTATGAATTTTAATCATTATTACGAATTAACCAAAATGCAATATTATATTACCCTATAAATACATGAATTTAAGCTTTGAACATGCATTTATATGCTACAAGTTTTGCTAACTTAGTGATAATATCTTAACCGTCGATGAATTTTTCTTGATGCACTATACAATGCGCAATCCTATCATTGGCAGACTAATAAAAATTGAGTTTGATAATAACAAAGTATTGGCATGCCAAGACTAACGTTCATTTCTACAATGAATAGGGTCATGGACAAAACCAACACACTAAAAAAGGACTATGCAGTTTATGACTGATAACGCCAAAGATATCTCTCCTATTAATATTGAAGAAGAGCTTAAAAATTCCTACCTTGATTATG
This sequence comes from Glaciecola sp. HA4-3, assembly GCF_055693685.1. Classification (NCBI taxonomy): domain Bacteria; kingdom Pseudomonadati; phylum Pseudomonadota; class Gammaproteobacteria; order Alteromonadales; family Alteromonadaceae; genus Glaciecola; species Glaciecola sp. HA4-3. The sequence goes on along the minus strand of NZ_CM146340.1, from coordinate 1,564,932 downwards.
CGATGAGTGTAATTGTCGGGCGGGCATTACCCGATGTAAGAGATGGACTCAAACCGGTGCATCGTAGAGTTTTGTTTGCGATGAATGAGCTTAAAAATGATTTTAATAAGCCATATAAAAAATCGGCAAGGGTCGTTGGTGACGTTATTGGTAAATATCACCCACATGGTGACTCGGCAGTGTATGACACGATTGTTAGAATGGCTCAACCTTTCTCTTTGCGTTATATGCTGGTCGATGGCCAAGGTAATTTTGGTTCGGTAGATGGCGACTCTGCAGCTGCTATGCGATATACCGAAATCAGAATGGCAAAAATAGCGCATGAGTTATTGGCCGATTTAGACAAAGAAACAGTCAATTTTGTCCCTAATTACGACGGACAAGAGCATATTCCAGAAGTCCTCCCTACAAAAGTGCCCAACCTATTAGTAAATGGGTCTTCAGGTATCGCTGTGGGAATGGCCACCAACATACCACCTCATAATTTAAATGAAGTCATTAATGGCACGATCGAGCTAATTAATAATCCTGATATCACCATTGAAGAACTGATTGATTTCATTCCTGGTCCAGATTTCCCAACTGCCGCAATTATAAGCGGGCGTCAAGGCATTATAGATGCCTATAAAACTGGTCGTGGGAAAATTTATCTACGTGCAAAAGCTGAAATTGAACAAGAAGATAATGGTAAAGAAACCATTATTGTTCATGAGATTCCTTATCAAGTTAATAAAGCTAGATTAATTGAAAAAATTGCAGAGTTAGTAAAAGAAAAGAAAGTTGAGGGTATTTCTGCCTTACGTGACGAATCTGACAAAGATGGAATGAGAATTGTCATTGAAGTTAAACGAAATGAATCAGCAGAAGTGTTACTTAACCACTTGTATGCCAATACTCAATTACAGACTGTATTTGGTATTAATATGGTAGCACTTGATAAAACGCAACCTAAAGTGTTTAACCTAAAGGAAGTGCTAGAAGCATTTGTGTTACATCGTCGTGAAGTAGTAACACGCCGTACAGTGTTTGAATTGAAAAAAGCACGCGATAGAGCCCACATTTTGGAAGGTCTAGCAATAGCCTTGGTCAATATTGACCCCATTATTGAACTTATTAAAGCATCACAAAGTCCTGCAGAAGCCAAAAAGCAACTGATTGCCAAAGGGTGGGCCTTAGGAGATGTTGCACAAATGCTTGAAAGAGCAGGTAATGATGCTGCTCGCCCGGATTGGCTAGCTGATGAGTTTGGTATTCGTGATGGGCAATACTTCCTAACAGAAGAGCAAGCTCAAGCCATTCTTGATTTGCGCCTCAACAAGCTTACTGGCTTAGAACATGACAAAATCCTTGATGAATATAAAGGTTTGATCGATATTATCGCAGAGTTACTTGAAATATTAGGTAGCTCAGTGCGTCTGATGGAAGTGATTACTGAAGAGTTAGAAAAAGTTAGAGATGAGTTTGGTGATGATAGGCGTACGGAAATTACTGCAGCTAGTCATGATATTGATATTGAAGATCTAATCGAGCGCGAAGATGTCGTGGTTACTTTGTCGCGCGAAGGTTATGTGAAATATCAAAAGCTATCAGATTACGAAGCGCAAAGACGTGGCGGAAAAGGAAAGTCCGCAACCAAAATGAAAGATGAAGACTTTATTGAAAAACTACTTGTGGCTAATACGCATGACCACATATTGTGTTTTTCAACACGCGGCAGACTCTATTGGCTTAAGGTCTACCAATTGCCTCTTGCCAGTCGAAACGCTAGAGGTCGTCCAATAGTGAATATTTTACCACTGGAAGATGGCGAACGAATTACTGCTATATTGCCAATCAAAGAGTTTGAAGAAGGCAAATATGTATTTATGGCCACCGCGAATGGCTCAGTGAAAAAGACAGAGTTAGTGCAATATTCTAGGCCACGTGCAAATGGAATTATTGCGGTTAATCTAAATGAAGGAAATGAACTTATTGGAGTCGATTTGACGGATGGTAGCAGCGAAATAATGCTGTTTTCTGATGCAGGTAAAGTCGTAAGGTTCAGCGAAGAGCAAGTTCGTCCAATGGGCCGCACTGCGACAGGTGTTAGAGGTATAAGAATTGCTGATAATGAGCGAGTTGTATCACTAATTGTCCCTAACGCTACTAACGATATTTTAACTGCGACTGAGAACGGCTATGGAAAGCGTACCCCAGTAACTGAATATCCTGCAAAGAGCAGGGCCACTAAAGGGGTCGTTTCGATCAAAGTTTCAGAGCGTAACGGCTTGGTTGTTGGTGCAGTGCAGGTCGATGAAAACGATGAAATGATGCTAATTAGCGATCAAGGCACATTAGTAAGAACAAGAGTATCTGAGGTATCGCGCGTTGGTCGTAACACTCAAGGAGTAACACTTATTCGTACCGGTGATGGCGAAAAAGTGGTTGCACTTCAAAAGATTGATGAAATTGTTGAAGAAGCAATTGAATTAGACGAAGACGGTAATCCAATTGCTGAGATGCCGGCCGAAACACTCACTGATACAAATAACACCGAAGCATCTCCAGATGATGATGTGGGTGAAAAAAATTGATATCAAATAGCTAGATAAAATTAGCAGCAAGTGTTCATTAGACCTTGCTGCTTTTTTATGGAAAACAAAATGAGCATATACAATTTTAGTGCAGGTCCTGCTGCACTTCCTAGAAGTGTTTTGGAAAAAGCACAACATGAATTGCTTGACTGGAATGGTCAAGGCAGTTCGGTAATGGAAGTAAGTCATAGAGGCAAACCATTTATTGAAGTTGCTCAGAAAGCTGAGCGCGATTTGCGAACCTTGATGAATATTCCCAATAATTACAAGGTGTTATTCTTACAAGGTGGAGGCCGAGGTCAGTTTTTCAGTGTCCCTTTGAACCTATCTCAGCGTGGCGATTTCTGTCAGCATTGGGTCACAGGGCAGTGGTCAGAGCTAGCCGTTAAAGAGGCACAAAAATATATGCGTACTGAAGTGGTAGCGAATAATCAAGTTCGCAACAATATCGTCAGTCCGCTTGAGCAAAAAGACTGGAAGGCAATTGATCAAAGTGCTGCATATTTTCATTATTGTACTAATGAAACAGTGGATGGGATTGAAGTGGACTTTATTCCACAAACTGGGAATGTACCTTTGGTGGCAGATATGTCATCAAACATTTTGTCAAAAGAAATAGACGTTAGTCAATTTGGCATCATCTATGCTGGCGCTCAAAAGAATATTGGTCCTTCAGGTTTGGCCTTGGTTATTGTCCGCGAAGACTTGATTGGACTTGAGCGAAGCGATACGCCGTCGATTTTCTCATATCAACAGCAGCTAGCGGCAGATAGTATGTATAACACTCCGCCCACCTTTTCGTGGTATTTAGCAGGTCTTGTGTTTGAATATTTGTTAGAACAAGGCGGATTGAACACTGTTGGGTTGTTAAATGAACGAAAAGCGAAACATTTATATACAACCATCGATAACAGTGACTTTTATGTCAACCATGTTGCGACACAATACCGTTCAAAAATGAATGTGACTTTTCACCTATCAAAGCCAGAATTAAACGAGGCTTTTCTCCAACAGGCTGATAAACGTGGATTGAAAGCCTTGAAAGGTCACCGCAATGTTGGTGGGATGCGTGCGAGTATTTATAATGCCATGCCGTTTGAAGGTGTTGAAGCGCTTTGCGAGTTTATGCTTGAGTTTGAAAAACAAAGCACTTAGACAGCACACGTAGATAAATCAACTACTTAAAGCACGCAAGTAAGTTAGGCAAAATATTAGTGGAGCTATTACAATGGAGTCCAAAGTGGAGCAATTAAGCTTATCTCCCGTTAAAAAAATCAATGGCATTATTCATCTACCTGAAGTAAAAGTCTCTCCAACAGGGCGCTTTTATTAGCAGCGATGAGCGAAGGTACCTCTGTTCTTCATAATTTACTCGATAGTGATGACATTCGTCACATGCTAAATGCATTAAGCGCGTTGGGTGTGAAATATGAGCTTTCCGATAACAATACCACTTGTCATATACAAGGAGTAGCAGGGGGCTTTTCATCGACAGAGCCTCTCACTCTGTTTTTAGGTAACGCTGGCACAGCAATGAGGCCATTGTGCGCAGTACTAGCATTTTGTGACCTTGATGTGATGTTAACTGGTGAACCACGTATGGAAGAACGTCCTATAGGTGATTTAGCAGACGAACTGATAGATGCTGGAGCAAAAATTACTTATCTTAAGGATATAGGATTCCCTCCATTACGTATTCAACAATCACAAATCGACAAGAGAGAATTTGACATCGACGGTAGTGTTTCAAGCCAATTTCTTACCGCGTTGTTAATGGCTGTTCCTCTTTTAAATGATGACGTGTCAATTGATATAAAAGGCACTTTGGTATCGAAACCATATATAGATATAACCCTTAATAGTATGCAGGCTTTTGGTGTTGAGGTTATTAATCACAATTATCAAAAGTTTGAGATTAAAGGCGGGCAACGATATATCGCCTGTTCAAATTTTTTAGTTGAAGGAGATGCATCTTCTGCATCTTATTTTTTGGCGGCAGCTGCAATAAAAGGAGGAACTGTCGAGGTCACTGGAATAGGAAAGCATTCTATACAGGGCGACATTCAATTTGCAGATGTATTAGCCAAAATGGGGGCTGATGTTGAGTGGTTTGATGACCGAATTCGAGTTAGCCGCAAAAATTTGACTGCCGTTGATATGGATATGAATCATATACCAGATGCAGCAATGACAATCGGAACGACAGCTTTGTTTGCAAAAGGTGTGACGACTTTACGAAATATTTATAATTGGCGAGTTAAAGAGACCGATAGGCTATCAGCGATGGCAACTGAGTTAAGAAAAGTAGGCGCCCAAGTCGAAGAGGGTGAAGACTATATCAGTATTACGCCTCCGCTTGAATTACAGCATGCTTGTATAGATACATATGATGACCATCGTATAGCGATGTGTTTTTCCTTGGTGAGTCTTGATGATAAGTGCGGAGTAACGATTAACGATCCAAAGTGTACGTCAAAAACCTTCCCCAATTATTTTAAGGAGTTCGCCAAGCTTTCTACTAACTAAGTTGGCACTATCTGTTCAAGGTAGGTATAATCCGCGTCAAATTTTTCAGGTAGGAAAATAGTTCATGCAAACATTGCATATAGTAACTGTCGACGGACCAAGTGGCGCAGGCAAAGGAACACTAAGTAGTATGCTCGCTGATGCGTACAAATGGCATTTTCTTGATAGCGGTGCAATTTATCGTGTTTTGGGTGTTGCAGCCTTGCACCATGGTATAGAGTTATCAGACGTTGCTGGTCTGCACCCACTTGCGAATGGACTAGATGTCACTTTTCCCATTACATCTGACGGTACAAGGGTTATTTTAGAAGGTGAAGATGTTACCGATGATATTAGGACTGAAGATGTTGCTAGTGCCGCATCTAAAGTTGCTGCAATCCCACTTGTTAGAGAAGCATTGTTACGTCGACAAAGAGCGTTTGCACAAGCGCCTTGGTTTGGTTGCTGATGGCAGAGATATGGGGACAGTGGTATTCCCAGAAGCTAGTGCTAAAATTTTTCTTAGCGCAAGCGCCGAAACACGCGCCCATCGGCGTTATGAGCAGTTGAAAAGTAATCATCAAGGTGTTACAATCTCGCGCCTTTTGGCTGACATACAGGCAAGAGACGAACGCGATCGCAACAGAAAAGTGGCTCCATTAGTACCTGCACAAGGTGCATTGGAGATTGATTCTTCTGACATGACGATATCGCAAGTGTTTGAAAAAGCTAAGTATTTTATTGATAAAAAAATACATGGTGATTTAACCGCATAGCGTACTATTTGACCAAGTTTAGGATGAACTAGGTACTTTATTAACAACCCCGACATTCTGGATTGAATGAGCGGATTAACTTAGATATTAAATATGACTGATAATTTTGCAGATCTTTTTGAAGAAAGCCTTCAACAACTAGAAACTCGCCCCGGTGCCATCGTAAAAGGCACAGTAGTATCAATAGATAAAGACATTGTTCTTGTTGATGCTGGTTTGAAATCAGAAAGTGCTATACCTGCCGAGCAGTTCAAAGCTGCAGACGGTTCACTAGAAATTGCTGTTGGTGATTCAGTAGACGTCGCGCTTGACGCTGTTGAAGATGGCTTTGGTGAAACTATTCTATCTCGTGAAAAAGCCAAGCGTCATGAAGCTTGGGTAGAGCTAGAAAAAGCTTATGATGAGAAAGCAACTATCAAAGGTATAATCAATGGAAAAGTCAAAGGTGGCTTTACTGTTGAAGTGAATACTGTACGTGCTTTCCTACTAGGCTCTTTGGTTGATGTACGCCCAGTTCGCGAAACCAACCATTTAGAAGGTAAAGAATTAGAATTTAAAGTAATCAAGTTAGATGCCAAACGCAACAACGTAGTTGTATCGCGTCGTGCAGTAATTGAAGCTGAAAGCAGTGCAGAACGCGACCAGTTGCTAGCTAACTTGGAAGAAGGTGATGAAGTTAAAGGTATTGTTAAGAACCTTACAGACTACGGTGCATTCGTAGATTTAGGTGGCGTTGACGGTCTTTTACACATTACTGACATGGCTTGGAAACGTGTTAAACACCCAAGCGAAATTGTTAACGTTGGTGATGAAATCAACGTAAAAGTATTGAAGTTTGATAAAGAAAAATCTCGCGTTTCACTTGGTATGAAGCAAATGGGAAGTGATCCTTGGCAAGAAATTGCTAATCGCTACCCAGAAGGCTCTAAGCTAAGTGGCGCTGTGACTAACTTAACTGATTACGGTTGTTTTGTTGAAATTGAAGATGGCGTTGAAGGTCTAGTACACGTTTCTGAAATGGATTGGACAAACAAAAACATTCATCCGTCTAAAGTAGTTAATCTAGGTGACGTTGTTAACGTTATGGTTCTAGAAATTGACGAAGAACGTCGTCGTATTTCTTTAGGCCTTAAGCAGTGCATCGATAATCCTTGGGAAACCTTCGCTAAGTCACACGAAAAAGGTGATAAGGTTTCTGGTAAAATTAAATCAATCACTGATTTTGGTATATTTATCGGTCTTGATGGTGGAATCGATGGTCTTGTTCACTTGTCTGACATTTCATGGCAGAAGCAAGGTGAAGAAGCCGTTCGTGATTATAAGAAGGGTGACGAAATTAGTGCTGTAGTACTTCAAGTTGACCCTGAGCGTGAGCGTATTTCACTTGGTGTTAAACAAATCGAAGAAGACCCGTTCAATAAGTATCTGACAGATAACAAGAAAGGTGCTATTGTTAATGGAACAGTAATCGAAGCCGATGCTAAAGGTGTAACTGTTCAACTTGCTGAAGAAGTTGAAGGTTATATTCGTATTGGTGACTTATGGCACGTGAAAGAGTCGAAGACGCTGGTGAAGTAGTGAAGGTAGGTGATACTATCGATGCTAAATACACAGGTGTTGATCGTAAGAATCGCGTAGTTAACTTGTCGGTTAAAGCTAAAGATCAAGCAGATGAGAAAGAAGCGCTTGATAAAGTAAATAACCAAAGCGATGATGCTGGTTTTGCTAACGCAATGGCTGAAGCATTCAAAGCTGCAAAAGGCGAGTAATTGCTCAAATCGGAGCGGCGAATTAGCCGCTCCATCTTACCCTTTCATTCCTAGGTTACATTACCCAATTTAGACAAACGGAGTAATCACGTGACCAAATCTGAACTTATTGAACGCTTAGCTGTTCGCACTGCATCTATCCAAGGTAAAGAACTAGAAGACTCAGTAAAAGAGTTACTAGAACAAATGGCTCAAACCCTACAAAAAGGTAGTCGTATTGAAATACGAGGATTTGGTAGCTTTTCTTTGCACTACAGAGCTCCACGTGTCGGTAGAAATCCCAAGACAGGCGAAAAGGTAGAGTTAACCGGTAAACATGTACCCCATTTTAAAGCGGGTAAAGAATTACGAGATAGAGTTGATCTCTAGCATAACTAACATTCAAAGATAAAAGGTCGGCATGAAAGGAATTATTCTGATTATTATAGCGCTATGCTTAATACTCATTGCAGCTGTCGTTGGTACCCGAAACGCTCAAATAATTGATGTCAACATACTCATTGCGCAGATTCCTATGCAAGTACATGTGTTCATGGTTATTTGTCTAATAGTAGGGTTCTTACTAGGCACATTTACGATATTAACTAAATATCTTGCCCTCAAAGTGAAATTTGCCTCGATGCGTAGGCGTTTAGAAAAACTTTCAAAAGAACAATCCTAATGCTAGAGCTTTTATTCTTATTATTGCCTGTTGCTGCCGCTTATGGCTGGGTAATGGGTCGCAATAGTTTAAGAAGCGCTCAGCGTAAACAGTCTTCAATATTATCCAATCATTATTATAAAGGGTTAAATTTTCTATTATCAGATGAGCCTGATAAGGCGGTAGATACTTTAATTAAAATGATAAGTGTCAACAATGACACTATCGAGACACACATTGCGATGGGAAATTTTTTCAGACATCGTGGAGAGTTGGATAGGGCGATTAGGGTACACCAGAATCTTATTAGCCGAGATGAAATTAATAAACAGCAAGAGGCATTAGCGCTTATTGAACTAGGCACCGATTATCTGTTAGCAGGCTTTCTAGAAAGGGCTGAAGGTGTTTTTATACAATTGCTTGAAAATGAAACGCACTTTGGCGTTTCTCAACAAAAATTATTTAATATTTATCAGGTTACCAAAGAGTGGAACAAAGCCGTTGAACTTGCTAGCCGTAGTTTAAAAGTCACGCCTAATGACGAACACTTATATCAATTATTGGCTCATTTTTATTGTGAACAAGCGTTGTCATTTATAGAAGAAGATAAATTAGATGAGGCGCAACTGACTTTAAAAAAAGCAGTAATGGTTGAAGGAAAGCAAGTGAGAGCATGGCTTGAGCTAGGTAAATTAGCTATCAAGCAAAATGAATTTGTACAAGCAATGGATTATTTGAGTGAAATTCCGAAACGGGACCTTGATTGGTTAAGCGAAGCGATACCATTATTAGAAACCTGTGCTAGTAAGACTGACAATTGGGAGAAACTCGAAAATATTTTAGAGCCTTATTGGCAAAAGTGTGCGTCTTCTTATATCGCTAAAGTTAACATCCTTGCTCGCAAAGGGGAGACCGAACCTGCTGTACAGACTTTGCTCAAACAATTAAAACAGCATCCAACAATGCGGGGGTTTAAAGCCTTATTGAGCCTTTATCAAAAGATGCTCATTGATGAACGTACACAAAATAGCATTGTACATTTACATGAACTAATTGATAAACAGATAGCACAACGTCCAAAATATAGATGCCATAGTTGTGGTTTCTCTGGACGTCAGCTCTACTGGTTATGCCCATCCTGCAAAAAATGGTCTGTAATCAAACCTATTAAAGGTTTAGACGGCGAATAAATTGGAGTACTAAATGGACAAATGTCCTGTCATTATTGCCCTTGACTTTGATAATATTAATCATGCAAAACAACTAGTTGAACGCCTAGACCCAAGCCTTTGTCGTTTAAAAGTTGGCAAGGAAATGTTTACTTTATTCGGGCCGCAATGGGTAGAATATTTAGTCGATAAGGATTTTGATGTTTTTTTAGACTTAAAATTTCATGATATTCCTAATACTGTGGCAAAAGCGGTTAGTGCCGCTACCTCGCTAGGCGTATGGATGGTGAATGTGCATGCAACAGGTGGTCGGCCTATGATGGAGGCTGCGGTAAATGCAATTGCCCAAAGTAATGTTAAACACAAGCCACTATTAACCGCAGTCACGGTGTTAACAAGTATGAATCAGGTGCAGTTAAACGAAGTAACGCCGAAGGTACAACTAAACCAACATGTTGAGCGTTTAGCTAGCTTAAGTAAAGAGTGCGGATTAGATGGAGTAGTATGTTCTGCACAAGAGGCATCAGGTCTAAAGTCAATGTTAGGACATGAGTTTTTATTGGTTACGCCAGGGATTAGACCACAAGGTTCAAGTGTGGACGATCAACAAAGAATAGTGACGCCACAACAAGCAAAAAAAGACGGTGTAGACTTTATGGTTATAGGTCGTCCCATAACAAAACATACCGATCCCCTAGTCTCATTACAGGCTATCAATCAAAGCGTAAAGTAGAACTATGTAAAAACTAAAAAGACAGGAAGATAAAATCATTCCTGCCTTTTTTTGAGCTGTTATCTACAATGAATTACATGTCTAGGGCTTGCAAGGCCTCTACATATCTTAAGTCCAATTGAGCCCCTAAGGCATCGGTAACTGCTTTATATGTAACAACGCCTTTGTGAACATTTAAGCCATTTAACAAATGAAGGTCATCTTTCATGGCTTTAACAGCACCTTTATTTGCGATTGCTAAACCAAACGGTAAAGTCGCGTTATTCAATGCCATGGTCGATGTTCTTGCTACTCCTCCAGAGCATATTGGCCACACAGTAATGGACTACGTCATCTACAACGTAAACGGGATCTTGATGGGTAGTCGCTCTAGATGTTTCAAAACATCCCCCTTGGTCAATTGCAACATCCACTAAAACAGAGCCAAGGTTTCATATTCTTAATATGGTCTTTGTTTAGTAATTTTGGCGCTGCTGCCCCCGGAATTAGCACTGCACCAACAACTAAATCAGCACGCGAAGAGTAGTAGGCAATGGCATCCTCAGTTGAATATACCGTTTTGATTTGGGAATTAAATATGTCATCAAGTTCTCTTAAGCGAGGAAGTGAACGGTCAAGAATGGTTACATCAGCACCTAAACCTACTGCCATTTTCGCTGCATTAGTTCCAACTACACCGCCACCAATAATGAGTACTTTACCCGCAGCAACACCTGGAACGCCTCCTAATAAAGTTCCACTACCGCCATGCGCTTTTTCAAGGTAGTGCGCACCAGCTTGTATTGACATTCTGCCAGCCACTTCACTCATAGGTGCTAATAACGGTAAAGCGCCAACTCTATCAGTTACTGTTTCATAGGCAATACATGTCGCTTTGGAAGCAACTAATAGCTCAGTTTGCAATGGATCTGGTGCCAAATGCAGGTATGTATATAACACTTGGTCTTCTCTAAGCATTTTACATTCATTTGGCTGCGGCTCCTTTACCTTTACGATCATATCACTTTTAGCAAAGACTTCTTCAGCCGTATTAATGATAGTAGCGCCGGCAGAAACATAAAGTTCGTCTGTAAATCCGATAGCGGTTCCAGCATTCGTTTCTACTAATACTTCATGACCATAACTTACGAATTCGTTTACTGCTGCTGGTGTTAAACCCACGCGATACTCATGGTTCTTAATTTCTTTTGGTACACCTACAATCATCATTAATCTTCCTATAAAAAATTTTCGATAATTGTAATGTAATTGTTAAAAATAAAAATTTCGAAGTTTTTAAATATTTAGTATAAAATATTGACTAAATTACCTTATGCAGAATTATATTTTGTTAGTAAAAACTCCTAAGCACATCGATAGAATTGACAGGCGTATTTTATTAGAGCTTCAAAAAGACGGTAAAATTTCTAACGTGGAGCTTTCAAAAATAGTGGGCCTTAGTCCAAGCCCATGCCTTGAAAGAGTAAAAAGACTAGAATCCCAAGGATATATTCAGTCTTATCATGCAAAACTTGACCCCAGTAAATTAGGGGCAGCTATGTTAGTATTTGTCGAGATTACATTAACAAAAACGAGCGTAGATATATTTGCCGAATTTTCTGCTGCAGTTCAAAAGCACGAAGATATACAAGAGTGCCATTTAGTATCAGGTAATTTTGATTTTTTGTTAAAAACACGAGTTGCCGATATGTCGAGCTACAGAAAATTATTAGGAGATACTTTATTGCGTTTACCAAGGCGTAAGTGAGTCTCGTACTTATGTAGTAATGGAAGAAGTTAAACATACGGCCAATATTAAGATAAATATGTAGAGCAATGAGAATTTTTGATGTCCAATCAAGGCGCTTATGCTACTCTATTTATCGCTTATCTGCGTTGTCTGCTGACTTATAACTAAAATAAAAATGTATGCTTTCGTCAAAATGAGATTTAACAAATAACATGGCTAGATTATCTGGCATTCAAAGAATTATGGAAGTGGGCGTTATCGCTTCGTGTGGGTTTGCCTTTTTCTTGTTGGTTTCTTTAGTAACATTTCATCCAAGTGATCCTGGGTGGAGTCAAGCTGGTACCGCATTTAATACGCAGAACATGATGGGACCCGTCGGTGCTGAGTTTGCGGACGCCCTATTATTTATATTTGGGGTAACAGCCTATTTAGTTCCTTTTGTTCTTGCATTTGTCGGGTGGTTTGTATTTCTTCACATTAAACGCCTACAAGATCTCGATTATTTAACTATTGCGTTACGACTCATTGGCATTGTTTTACTTGTTTTTGGCTTTACAGGTATTGCAAGTATCAACTTTGATGATTTTTATATGGTCTCTGCTGGTGGCGCGATGGGTGATATTATTAGTAGTGCGTTAATGCCTCACTTTTACTTTGTAGGTTCTGTACTCTTACTACTTTGTTTCTTTTTTACTGGCGTAACCTTAGCAACGGGTATTTCATGGTTAAATGCCATCGATGGAGTAGGGTACTTTGCGATTAAAGGTGCTAAATATGTTTATTCTTTGCCCAAAAAAGTTGAAGCTTTACGATTAAGTGCTCCGAAATCTAATGACAGCACTAAGCCATTACCAAATAAACAAAAATCAAACGATGAATTAACCATTACTGCAATGCGGCCAGAGCCTCCGAGCAAACAAGAACCTAGTTTTCAATTTCCTGATGAGGCTGAATTTACGCAAGACAGTACAGTACAAAACGACACTTTATCTCCTAATCATCAGTCATTTGAAGATGGTAATGAACCTGCTTATACAAAAGCGCCAGTAAAACCAAAGGCAAGTGTATCGTCGACACCCATCGAACAAAAACACAATACTTTTAATGACTCTAGTACTGATTTGGAATCACAAAAGACGCATGAAAGTATAGCTCCTCTTCCTTCTTTTGATCTTTTGCAGCGTGCCGATAAAAGAGAAAATCCAATAAGCGAAGAAGAGCTTCAACAGGTAGCGCGTCTATTAGAGTTAAAATTAGCGGATTTTAATATTCAAGCGACGGTGGTTGATGTGCTTCCTGGGCCCGTGATTACGCGCTTTGAATTAGATTTAGCACCGGGTGTTAAAGTAAGTAAAATTACAACTTTGGCGAAGGACCTTGCTAGGGCAATGTCGGCAATTTCAGTTCGAGTAGTTGAAGTGATTCCTAGTAAGTCAGTTATTGGACTTGAGTTACCCAATAAGCACCGTGAAATGGTAAGACTAAGTGAAGTTATTGCATGTGATGATTTTCAAAACAATCCTTCAGAACTAACGATGGTTTTAGGGGCTGATATTAGTGGTGAGCCCGTCGTGGTTGATCTTGCCAAAATGCCTCATTTGTTAGTCGCTGGCACAACTGGCTCGGGTAAATCAGTTGGTGTCAACGTGATGATTTTAAGCCTTCTTTATAAATCTTCCCCAGAAGATGTTCGAATGATAATGATTGACCCTAAGATGCTTGAGCTATCTGTTTATGAAGGCATACCTCACTTACTAGCAGAAGTAGTTACTGATATGAAAGAAGCGTCTAATGCCTTGCGTTGGTGTGTGGGTGAAATGGAACGTCGATATAGATTGATGTCAGCATTAGGGGTAAGAAATCTAAAAGGCTACAATAAAAAGGTGAAATTGGCGAAAGAATCCGGTGAACCCTTGTTAGATCCTCTCTGGAAGTTTGAAGAAAGTATGGAAACCACAGCACCAGAGCTAGAAAAGTTACCAGCAATTGTCGTTGTTGTAGACGAGTTTGCTGACATGATGATGATTGTGGGGAAAAAAGTTGAAGAACTTATTGCAAGAATCGCGCAAAAAGCAAGGGCAGCAGGCATACATCTTATTCTTGCAACACAAAGGCCTTCAGTAGATGTCATTACTGGCCTAATTAAGGCTAACATTCCAACAAGAATAGCGTTTCAAGTGTCTAGCAAAATTGACTCTCGTACTATTTTAGACCAACAGGGCGCTGAATCATTACTTGGTATGGGGGATATGCTTTATAATCCACCTGGAACAAGCATTACAACACGCGTACATGGTGCGTTTGTTGATGATCATGAAGTACATGCTGTAGTTGCCGATTGGAAAGCTCGTGGCGAGCCCGATTATATTGATGAAATACTCAATGGCGAAATGGGGGCTGATAACATGTTGCCTTCAGAGCATTCTGAAAATCAAGATGAAGAGTATGACGCGGTCTACGATGAAGCGTTAGCATTTGTTACGCAAACTAGAAAGGTGTCTATTTCAAGTATCCAGCGCAAGTTTAGAATAGGGTATAATAGAGCTGCGCGAATCGTTGAACAATTAGAGCAAAATGGTGTCGTAAGTACAGCAGGAAACAACGGCAACCGAGAAGTATTGGCTCCACCACCAATTAGGGATTAGTGTGAAATATCTATTTATTAGTCTTACCTTATTAGCGGGCAACGTAGTGTTTATGGGTGCTGCTGATGCGCAAGATACTTTAGCAAATCAAGTGATGCAGACTTCTCAGGTGACAGTTAAGCCTTCAATAGAGTCAAATAAAAATGCAAAGCGTGAACTTCGTACTATTTTATCTTCGTTAAACAATTATAGTGCGCAGTTTCAACAAATTATTGTTGATTTTCAAGGCAATACATTACAAGAATCTAGTGGGATGATGGCCTTAAAAAAGCCACAAATGTTACGCTGGGAGTTGTTATCTCCTGAGGAATCTTTATTGATTGCTGATGGTGAAACAGTTTTTAACATTGACCCATTTGTAGAACAAGTCACTTTGATCGCGCAATCTAGCTTAACAAACAGTAATCCTTTAATGTTACTAATAAGCGATGATAATCAGCAATGGGACGAGGCAATTATCAGTAAGATAGATAATCTGTCGTTTCAAATAAGGTCTTTGTCAACATCTTCGCCAATAGATAATGTACAGCTGATTTTTAATGAAAAAAATGAATTAATTAAGCTTATTTCAATTGATAAGCAACAACAGACAAATACAGTGACGTTTTCAAATGTTAAGCTAAATAACATCGAAACCCCAGCCGTTTTTACTTACAGCATTCCCCAGAATTGGGTCGTAGATGATCAGCGCTAACTAATACAATGACAAGTCATGGGCCACTTGCGAGCCTTCTTAGACCTACCAACCTTGAAGATTATGTTGGCCAAAGCCACTTAGTATCACCCGGTAAACCTATCTTTGAACTATGTACGAAGAAAAAGCCAAGTTCAATGTTACTATGGGGGCCACCTATGGGACGGGCAAAACATCGCTGGTCAATGTGCTTTCCCATTATTGGGATATCGATATCATCCCACTAAGCGCGATTAATAGTGGAATCAAAGACATAAAGCAGGTGGTTGACGCATCAACTAGCCTGTTAACAGGTCCTAAAGTGGTTTTTGTAGACGAAATCCATCGTTTTAATAAAACCCAACAGGATGCTTTTTTGCCTTATGTTGAAGATGGCAGTGTAATATTGATAGGTGCAACCACTGAAAACCCTTCATTTAGCATTAATAAGGCTTTAATGTCTAGGCTAAGGCTGTATAAATTACAGCCTTTGACAAGCGATGAACTTAAGGTTTTATTGAATAGGGCGCAATCATATTATAGTTGTTCGGGTAAGGCGTTTAGTATTGAAAACAAAGCATTAGAGCGTTTACTGTATTTTGCAAATGGAGATGCTAGGCAATTTTTAGGTTTGCTGGAAGCATCGCTTGATGTTTTGAGTGAGGGTAGCTCAATTATATCACTAGCATGCTTAGAACAAGCAAGCTCAGAGCCGTTAACTCATTTCGATAATAAAGGCGATCATTTTTATGATGTACTAAGCGCTTTTCATAAATCGGTAAGAGGATCGGATGCGGACGCTGCGTTATATTGGTTTGCTCGTTGGTTACTAGGCTCAACTGATGTAGTGCCTATTTGTCGAAGGTTATTGGCTATTGCGACTGAAGATATTGGAACAGCGGATCCAAACGCGCTTCAGCATTGTTTAAATGCTTGGGATACTTATCATAGAGTTGGTAAGAGCGAAGGTGAACGGGCTGTTGCACAAGCAATTGTTTATTGTTCACTTGCCCCCAAAAGCAATGCCTTATATCTTGCGTTTAACAAGGCCAAACAACTTGCTAAAACAACGTCAAATCTTGATGTTCCTGTTCATTTAAAAAATACTGCCAACAAACATGCATTAGATCTTGAAAAACATGAAAACTATCAATATGCACACGACTTTGACTATGCATTTGCTCCGGACCAAGAATATCTACCCGATTCTCTACAACATGATAGAATTTACGTAGCAAATGATAGAGGCCTAGAGAAAAAACTGGCTCAAAAACAAGCGTTTTTATCGAAACTCAAAGATAGGAGCAAATAATAAAATGCTAGCAAATCTCAGTGCTTACTGGTTTATCGCGCTTGGCGGTGCACTAGGAGCTTGCCTTCGTTATTTTTGTGTCAGTGAATTGACAAAACTATTGGGAAAGGGCTTTCCATTTGGTATTCTTAGCGTGAATTTTATAGGGTCAATAGGTTTAGGATTAGTATACTTTTGGGCAGAGCAACACCAACACCTAACAGACAACATTCGTTTGTTTGTTTGCGTTGGTGTTTTTGGCGCATTGACAACTTTTTCTACATTCACACTTGACACTTTTTTATTGCTTCAAGAAGGTGATTTTGTCAAAGCACTTATAAATACAATTTTAAATATTAGCTTATGCCTGTTGGGCGTGTGGCTAGCAATGTTTCTAGTAAAAGGATAAAGGTCTTCATGTTAGATCCACGATTATTACGCAACAATATTGAGCAAACCGCTGATGCATTAGCAAAACGCGGATTTACATTAGATGTTGCTGCTTATAATGAGCTCGAAGAAAAACGTAAGCATTTACAAGTTAAGACGCAAGAGTTACAAAATGAACGAAATGTACGTTCAAAGTCAATTGGAAAAGTAAAAGCAAGTGGCGGTGACATTGCGCCTTTGCTTGCTGAGGTTGATACATTAGGTAATGAGCTAAATGACGCTAAATTGGCCTTGGAGCAAGTTTTAAATTCGCTGAATATCTTTTATCAAGAAACCCCCAACGTCCCACATGAGGATGTTCCTGTTGGAAAGGACGAAGACGATAACCAAGAAATCTTAAAATGGGGAACGCCAAAGCAATTTGAATTCACTCCACAGGATCATGTCGACATTGCAGCTAAAATTGGCAATGGCTTAGACTTTGAAACAGCGGCAAAACTCTCAGGTAGCCGATTTGTGGTGATGAATGGACAGATTGCTCGAATGCATAGGGCATTAGCGCAATTTATGTTAGATATGCACACTCAAAACCATGGTTATCACGAAGTTTATGTACCTTATTTAGTAAATTCAGACAGCTTATATGGAACAGGGCAATTACCAAAATTCGGTGAAGACCTTTTTCATACAAAACCAGCTACAGAAGAAGGTCAAGGCATGTCACTTATTCCGACTGCTGAAGTGCCACTGACAAATATTGCGCGTAATGAGATTTACAGTGATACCGACCTTCCAATTAAGATGACTGCTCATACCCCATGTTTTAGAAGTGAAGCTGGATCGTACGGCAGAGACACTCGCGGACTAATTAGGCAACATCAGTTCGATAAAGTTGAAATGGTTCAGCTAGTGCTGCCTGATACCAGCATGAATGCTTTAGAGGAGCTTACTGCTCATGCAGAAAATATCCTTCAAGCATTAGTATTACCATATCGTAAGGTGGTTTTATGCAGTGGGGATATGGGTTTTGGCGCTTGCAAGACTTATGACTTAGAAGTATGGCTACCTGCACAAGACACTTACCGAGAAATATCTTCGTGTTCTAATATGGGAGATTTCCAAGCTCGTAGAATGCAAGCTAGGTATAAGTCTAATGATATGAAAAAGCCAGAGCTGTTACATACATTAAATGGATCTGGATTAGCGGTCGGTCGAACCCTTGTTGCAATACTAGAGAACTATCAGCAAGAAGACGGTTCAGTAACTGTACCAGAGGCACTAGTGCCTTATATGAATGGTGTTACCACTATAAAGTAATATTGTTAATAGCGTTACAGACACTTAGCAGGCTTAGGTAAGCCTGCTATTTTAGTTGCTATTTTTGCAGGACCTTTTGGAAAAAGACGATATAGATAGCGGCTATTGCCTTTTTCCGGACCATACTCTTGCTTCATTGCGTTCACCAGTGCTCGAATTGCTGGGCTAGTGTCATATTGCTCATAGAAATGTCTGACAAAATTCACGACTTGCCATCTTTCTTCAGTCATTTCAACTTGTTCACGTTCAGCGATTAGCGTTGCAAGTTCAACAGTCCAGTTTTGGCTATTTATAAGATAGCCTTCTTTGTCTGTTTTTATTACTTGACCCTCAAATATTATGTTTTCCATATATCCCAGTTTTCTTTTTACAGACTATAGCGTGACAATAGGCGCATTTTCGGCGCATTTATGCACCCATTCATCATAATTAATTTGTATAGATTCAGGAATGGAAACCCCCGCAATAAGCACATCAGGGGCTAATGCACTTATCCTAAGATTAGGATATTTTATTATTAGCTCTTGGTATCTATAAACAGCACTTTGCAAAAGTATGACTTCAACGCCCTCATCACGATAAACTTCTAACTTTGAAATATCAGTACTGCGAAATAAAATAAGCATCAAAACACCAATACATGTGAAGCATTTTTGAGCAAATTACAAAATTCTGTGCCATCAATAAACTCATACTCCTTATCAGTAAGCTGGCATCGTAAATTACTTTGGGTGTCCCCAAGCATTATGAAAAGTTCGTCAACTTCAAAAAACGGCAATGCTTTTAACTTTTTATACATGTTTTTACTTTGTCTACTAATAGTATTTTGATTAGGTAACCATTGGTTTACAGCCAAATCACTAAACACCATTTTGACCGAGAGTTCTAAGCTTGAGGCGCCTAGCGCTAACTCGTACGCTTCTAACGATGCTGTTGTATAGGGGGCTTGTGTAGTATGGATAAGAATATAATCATTCATAATTGAATGCCAATTGCACCTTTCGCAATACTTTCAAAATATGTTAACACGCCTGTTTGTTTAAATGGGGCAAGTAGGTTAGCTCGACTTTCATCTGCTAGCGTTTTATCTACAACACCTCTTCTAGCAGCTGCGCTTATACAAACATACAAAGGGATGTCATATGTTTCATGCAAGTCTATCCACGCGCTGTGTAGATTTATTTCGTCTGCATTAGGCACAACTAAACTAGAGCTATTGTGTACACCGTCATGATAGAAAAACACATGGTCAATAGTGTGACCCTGCTTTAGCGCATGTTTGCAAAAAGCAATCGCGTTTTGGGCACTTAAACCGCAATAGGGTGCTTGGGTTAGCATCAGGGTAAATGTTTTACTCATCACAATAGTATCGTCAAAACACGTAAGCTTTACAAGTAACAAAAAAAACGCCCCAAACGGGGCGTTGTACATTTTATTATCGAATATTAGTCATCAGTCAAGTTTAAAATCGAGAGCAAAGACATAAAGATATTGTAAACACTTAGATATAAGCTGACCGTGGCGCGTATATAGTTTGTTTCACCACCGTTTATTATGCGGCTTGTATCAAACAATATAAACCCAGACATAATGAATATAATAACAGCGTTTATGGCTAGTGTGAGTGCTGGCATTTGGAAAAAGATGTTGG
Source organism: Glaciecola sp. HA4-3 (assembly GCF_055693685.1). Lineage (NCBI taxonomy): Bacteria > Pseudomonadati > Pseudomonadota > Gammaproteobacteria > Alteromonadales > Alteromonadaceae > Glaciecola > Glaciecola sp. HA4-3. Next base: position 1,545,071 of record NZ_CM146340.1, on the reverse strand, counting down.
CAATTATGGCGATTAGTGCAACCACTAAACCAATCATCAAGAAGCCGCCCATAAAACTAAAGTCCTTCTTAGACACTAGTGCATAAGCAGACAGACTAAAGAATATTACAGCTGTTCCGCCGAGTGCCTGAGCGACTAATCCGCCTGCGCCACCAGCGATGTACGCGCTGATAATGGGGCCGATAGAGCCGCCTATTAAACCTGTGAAAGCAAATACCCAAAATAGACCCGCTGCAGAATCCGCTTTTTTCTGAACAATAAACAGTGAAATAAACGCACCGATTATCATTGCAAAATAACCAACAATCCCGACGTTTAAGAACGACGTTATCGTTGCAGTGATTGCACTAAAGCCTATTGTTAATGCTAGTAACATGTAGGTATTGCGAAGTACCTTATTCATTTCTATCGCAGGGCTATGCACTGCATTAGAATCCAAAGTACGCTTGTCCATTTTTTTCTCCAAAACACAAAAGGTATGATAACTACAATTAGTTAGTCTATATGTATGGTGTTTTGTTCATTTTTTCAAGATTTTTCGAACAAAATAATGGCTAAAGTGTAAAGTTTGTATAAAAAACCTTCGAACGTTCATAAAAACCTGATATTTTTTACAGAAATACTTTACAAGAGCGGTTTTCACCTCTAATATTCGCACCACTTGGAGAGCTGGCAGAGTCCGGTTGAATGCACTTGACTTGAAATCAAGCGAAGGGTCAAACCTTCCGGGGGTTCGAATCCCTCGCTCTCCGCCATATTTAAAGAAGCCCGCAATCGTTGCGGGTTTTTTTGTGCTTGAAAAATATTACATTGTAATTCGGTTCATTTTTATGTTACTACTGACGCGTCATCTCAAACGATGGCGTCACTTATAATAAAAAGATAGAAGAAGGTTGTTAGACGTTGATTGATATTCTTGTAGTTGATGATCATGACCTAGTCCGCACGGGAATTGTTCGTATATTAAATGATGTAAACGACTTTAATGTTGTTGCTGAATTAGGTTCTGGTGAGGAGGCTATTGACTATTGCCGCAAAAATAGTCCTAGCATTGTATTAATGGATGTATCCATGCCTTGGCATTGGCGGTGTTGAAGCGACCAAAAAATTACAAAAAATATGTGATGAAGCCAAAATAATTTGTATCTCTATGCACAAAGAAAATCCGATCCCAGCCAGAATTATGCAAGCAGGTGCATGGGGCTTTTTAACAAAAGATGCCGAGCCTAACGAAATGGTTAACGCCATTTATAAGGTTCACTCTGGGCAAAAATATATTGCACCTGACATTGCTCAGCAAATCGCTATAGGGCAGTTAGATTTTTCAGTCGACAACCCCTTTGAACAACTATCCGAAAGAGAATTAGAAATCACCCTTAAATTAGTTAATGGAATGAAGGTGCCCGAAATCGCAAAGCATCTTCATATTAGCGCTAAAACGGTTAATACTTATCGGTATCGTTTATTTGAAAAATTAAATATTCAATCTGACGTTGATTTAGTGCATTTAGCATTACGCCATAAGTTGATTCAAACGACGGCATAGCAGTAATGTCAACAGATTTTGACTCTAACTCCTTCCTACAACACTTGACGAGTGAGCCGGGCGTTTATCGTATGTATGATATACGAGATGATGTCATTTACGTAGGTAAAGCAAAGAATTTAAAAAAGCGTTTAAGTAGCTATTTTAGACAGCAAGTAGACAGTGTTAAAACACAAACATTGGTTAAAAATATTGCCAATATTGACATTACAATTGTCAGCAGTGAAACAGAAGCGTTTCTTTTAGAAAACAACTATATTAAAAAGTACAGACCTCGATATAACGTGGTACTGCGAGATGATAAATCTTATCCATTTATTTTTCTATCTGACCATGAACATCCAAGGCTAGCTTTTCACCGTGGCCCTAAAAAAAGAAAGGGCGTATATTTTGGGCCTTATCCAAGCTCTTGGTCAGTAAGAGAAAGTCTTCGCTCTATGCAAAAGATATTTCCAATTCGCCAATGTGAAGATAGCTATTACAGAGCAAGGTCTCGTCCTTGCTTGCAATATCAAATGCAAAGGTGCAGTGCGCCATGCGTAGAAGGTCATATTAGTGATGAAGAATATTCACAGCAAGTTGAATTAGCGTCTCTATTTTTAAATGGAAAGAACGCACAAGTAATTGAAACCTTAGTGGATAAAATGGAACAGGCTAGCACATCACTCAATTTTGAAGCTGCCGTCAGGTATCGCGACCAAATTAGCGCCTTACGAAAAATACAAGAGCAACAGTTTGTCGCAGGAACCCAAGAGGAACTTGATGTCTTTGGGTTTGCCTTTAAAAATGGCATTGCTTGTATTTTTGGTGTGTTTATTCGAGACAGCCAAGTGTTAGGAAGCAAAGCGTTTTTCCCTAAGACCCCGAAAGGGGTAGAGGCCCCAGAGGTATTTAGCTCATTTATTTTACAATTCTACCTTGCAGGAAACAAAACTATTCCCAAACAAATTGTCGTTGCAACAGTGTTTGAAGACATGTCCAGCATAGAAAAGGTACTAAGCATCGAAGCAAAGCGAAAAGTTCAGTTTTTTGTAGGGGCGCGTGAAGACAAGCGAAAATATTTGCAGTTAGCAAATAATAATGCCAATAACGCCCTTGAAACTCAACAGAATCAGCAGCGTTCAATATTTGCTCGATTTACAGATTTAGAGGCAAAGCTAGAATTAGATAGTCCAATAAAACGAATGGAGTGCTTCGATATTTCCCATACGTCAGGCCAGCAAACGGTAGCTTCATGTGTTGTATTTGATCGTAATGGACCATTAAAACAGGACTACAGAACCTTTAATATAGAAGGTATTACGCCTTAGTGATGATTACGCTGCTATGGCTCAAGCGTTAACAAGGCGCTACAAAAAAGCATCTAGTAAAGATGCCAAAATGCCTGATTTGTTACTAATTGATGGCGGTAAAGGACAGTTGTCACAAGCCGAAAAACACTTCAAGGATTGGCCACAAGAGACCAAGCCACTTATTATTGGAGTAGCTAAGGGAACAAGCAGAAAGCCTGGCCTAGAAACGCTTATTTACGCATTCACACATGAAACAATAGCGGTTGAATCTGACTCACCCGGTTTACATCTTGTGCAACATATACGCGATGAATCGCACAGATTTGCAATAAGCGGACATAGAAATCGTCGTCAAAAGGTTAAAACAAGTTCTCCACTTGAAGGAATTCCTGGAATTGGCCCTAAAAAGCGTCAAACGCTGTTAAAATACACGGGTGGTTTACATGGTTTGAAAAAAGCTAGTAAAGCAGAGATAGCGAAAATCCCAGGGATTAGCATTGAGTTAGCTGAGACTATTTATGATTATCTGCACGTCTAGGGATATTATTTGATATGATTGATGTTAGTTTTATTTGTGTAGAAGTATTATTGTGATTTGGACAGTTCCTAATATTATTACGGTTTTTAGAGTTGTTCTAATTCCTGTTTTTGTAAGTGTGTATTTCTTAGAATGGCAATACGCGAAAGAGCTTGGTGCATTTATATTCTGGTTTGCTGCAATTACAGATTGGTTTGACGGATATTTGGCGCGCAAACTTGAACAATCAAGCCCATTTGGCGCTTTTTTAGACCCCGTCGCAGATAAACTTATTGTTGCTGCCGCCTTGTTAATGATTACTCATGAATATGCATCTGTATACATTACTATCCCCGCTATTATATTGTTAGTAAGAGAGATTTATGTGTCTGCATTAAGGGAGTGGATGTCAAAAATTGGTGCGTCCGATATTGTGAAAGTTAGTTTTTTGGGGAAAGCTAAAACGATGGCACAAATGTTAGCGCTCATTGGCTTGCTATCTGGTTTAGAAGAATTTATGGGTTTTCCCATATATTGGGTAAGTCTGGGTAAAGTCTTGTTGTATGTCGCAGCTGTTTTGTCCTTGTGGTCGATGATTGAGTATACAAATGCAGCATGGAAAACATTAGTAAAAACCCAAGACTAAGGCAGACTTGGTTAAAAATTGACTGAACAGTCATATTTCTCTAGATTTAGTGTTGACAGCTTTAATATTAAATGTAGAATTCACCGCACATTTCAGAGCGGGAATAGCTCAGTTGGTAGAGCACGACCTTGCCAAGGTCGGGGTCGCGAGTTCGAATCTCGTTTCCCGCTCCAAATTTTTGGTATGAAATGTGTAGCGCTTGCAATCTAAAGCGTTAGCAACTTTTGCGGCGGAATGGCAGAATGGCTATGCAGCGGATTGCAAATCCGTGGATCTCGGTTCGACTCCGGGTTCCGCCTCCATAAAGCATGGCGTGACATACCAAATTAGTAAGACAATGTGCCCGGGTGGTGAAATTGGTAGACACAAGGGATTTAAAATCCCTCGCTCGTAAGAGTGTGCCGGTTCAAGTCCGGCCCCGGGCACCATTTTTCTTTGTTCCTTTATAGTTGTTTCCGCTAACAGATTCATACTCTGAAAATATTCATACGTCCAACAAATAGCCAATTTTTGGCTTAGCAAATCTGTTGATTATGATAGATAATAGAGATTATGGACTCGAAAAAAAATAATGTAGCGCATTATCTAAATACCTTTGAAACTAGTCGCAACTCACTAATTAGTGCGCCAGAGCTAGCGTCTTTGTATAGTTGCAATAATCAGTGCTGGCCGGACGATATAAAGATCCTATATACCAGTATGAATTCTGGCCCTGCCGTCAAACCAGACATCATCAATAATAATCCCAAGCAGTTTATACCCCATAGTCGTTATTTTGATTTTCAATCAGCGTTTGCAGATTCTACGCAATCATTAAAGCACATGATGTGCAATAAAGAGCAGTTTGAAGAGCAAGCCAGTAAATTAGGTTTAAAACATGATGACAAAATTTTTGTGTATGATGATTTTGGCAATTTTTGTGCATCCAGAGTCTGGTTTATGTTTAAAGTAATGGGGCATGATCAAGTCAGCGTGTTAGATGGTGGCTTACCAAATTGGTTGAAAAGTTCATTACCAACTACCAACAAATTAGAGAATAAGTGTAAGCTACAACAATACGTTTCAAAGGCGCAAACCGACTTCCGCTTTGTTGATATGCAAGTTGTTGAAAGCAATACATCAACACAATACGCTTTATTGCTTGATGCTAGAAGTCAAGCAAGATTTGAAGGCACAAAAGACGCTGAAACAAAATCAGGACATATTCCTGATGCTAAAAATCTTCATTATGCCCAGTTGTTGACTAAACATGGGCTATTTAAACCTATTAGTGAAATTGCTAAAATAATGGGCGACTACAAAGCGCAAGACTTTATATTTACTTGTGGTAGTGGCGTGACTGCATGCATATTAGCGCAGGCCGCCTATATGATAGGACAAAGCCATTTAAGTGTGTATGATGGCTCATGGTCGCAATGGCAAAAAGAAAACGCTCACTATATAGAAAAGGGTAAAGTGATTGATTGATATAGATTACTCTGTTTGGTTGACCATTGCTGTAATGCACTTTGTTGCCGTTATCAGTCCTGGGCCTGATTTTGCAGTGGTTCTGAAGCAAGGCCTCCAAAAAGGCTTACATGCCGCTTTATATACAAGCTTAGGAATTGGTGCTGGAATCTTACTCCATGTCGCTTACTCTATATTTGGTGTAAGCTTAGTCATTAAAGCAACTCCTTGGTTATATCATTTACTGTTGTACATCGCCGCAGCATATTTTGTATATATCGGAATATCAGGGTTACGTAGTCAAGGTTCACAAACAAGCAAGGTAAATGATTTTCAAGTGTCTAAAACGACTGGCACTTGGTATCGCGCATTTGGGCTTGGCTTTCTAACAAATGGCTTAAATCCTAAAGCAACTCTATTCTTCTTAGCGCTGTTTACCGCAGCGATACCCGAGACGACTAATTTTATGACTCAAGCCTTTTATGGTGTGTATTTGGCGTTAGCTACCGCAGTATGGTTTTGTTTTTTGTCTATTATTACAAGTCGCAAACAGATTCGTTTTTACTATCAAATACATGGTCATTGGTTTGACCGTTTTATGGGTGTCGTTTTAATTTTGATGGCAATTTTGCTAGTCTTACAATCATGATTGATTTATTCATCACGTACAAAGGTATTACCATTACATGATTCAACCTAATAGTAACAACTCCCAATTTGGGGATAAATTAGATGGTAGTTACGATTTCGACATTAAAAGTATTTTTAAGCGTGCACAAACCTTATCTGTGCAAAATAACTGGCTTATTGCACAAGCCTTACTTGCCACGTTAGCAATATTATTTGCCAGTTATTACATGCTACTAAATGCATTTGGCATTTCTGATTTTAGTGCTTTTTTTGAACAAAAAGTGACGCTGTCGCAAAGGCAGCAATTTATTCTTATTATCGCTATAACGCTGCTTCAGGCTCCACTTTGGACGGGTGTTAGTATGCTTGCAATAAAGTACAATAGACAAGGCAATGGGGCATTTTCAAATGTCTTTAATTATTTCATTATTCTACCTAAGATTGCGTTGGCATATTTTGTTATCAGTTCAGTGCTTGAACTGGGTTTGAAGTTGTTTTTCTTACCCGGCGTTTATATTTTTGCAGTAACAACCTTTACGTTGCCACTAATCGCAGACAAAGGCTTACGTCCCTTACAAGCAATTATTTATTCAATCAAAATGAGCCATGTTTATTTGGGTAAAATGTTAGTGTTGTATATGATCTTTTTAGCTATGTTGGTGTTAGTTCTTATCAGTTTTGGGTTCGCCTATTTGTGGGTAGGGCCGTTTTATTACAATGTTAAAGCTGTAATTTACGAAGATTTATTCTGCGTTCCTATTCAAGATGATAAAAACCAAGAAACTATGACTAACGATGGGCTATTCAATGCTTAATAAATATTGGTTAACGCTCATTATTAGTTCGCTGGTGTTCGGGCTTGTTGCGCTGGTATTGATAAACCTTGGGCAGCCAGACAGTAAACTGCCCGCAATTCCAGTACTAGATAATGCCTATGAACCAGTACCAAGCTTCTCTGAATTTAGTGATGTAACCGAAAAAAAAGTCGCTTTTTTCGACTATCTTAGTCCAGCGGTCGAAGCTCAAAATCAATATATATTGGCTCTTAGAGCGCAAATTAAACAGATGCAAAGCGCGCAGTCGTTATCCGAGCAGCAACTAGAAGATTTTAAGTGGTTGATTCAAGAGTATCAAATCGATCAAAGCCTTTCACAAGAAGAAAAGTTTGAGCGCCTACTACTAAAAGTAGACATTATTCCAAAAGCTTTGGTGCTAGTGCAAAGTGCAAATGAATCGGCGTGGGGAAGCTCACGTTTTGCGCAAAACGGTTATAATTTCTTCGGTTTGTGGTGTTTTGCAAAAGGTTGTGGCTTCGTTCCTAGGCAGCGTGATGAAGGCGCATCACATGAGGTTGCTAAATTTGATAACCTATCTACTGCGATGTATGTTTATATGAGAAACATTAACCGTCTTGGACCGTATGAAGAATTACGCGATATTAGATCGAATTTACGACAAAACGGACAAACAATAGAAGCTAAGGCACTCATCGATGGATTAGATAGTTATTCAGAGCGCGGACAAGAATACATTGATGAGCTAGAGCTAATGCTTAAAATTAATCAGGAACTGATCGAATGATAAAATCACTAGGCTTTATATGCTTGTTATTGCCTTTCTTAACACATGCAAATACGCTAGAAGTTGAATATAAAAGCTTTTATAGTCATGTAAAAAAGCTTGATAATGAATCAACACAAGCGCTGCAATTTGCGTTTGGTTTTGTGAACATCCATTCAAAGGCATTGTGTGAAATAAGTGCTGCTCGTATTAGTACCGATAAACAACAAATTCCCATTGTTGTTAGTCCTGAAAATAGGTTCACAGTTCCTAAAGAGAGGGCGTTGAGACTTGCTGACGCGGTGCTAGTGATTGAATTAGTAGAACCATCAAATGTTTGTGACATGTCTGTGCAACTTGAAACGAAACCAGAATATTTACTACATTCATATTCATTAGACGACCTTCAATTTGTTTTTGATCAATACACCGCATTCTTCGACGAAATGGGTGGTTTTTTATCCTTTATGATGCCCAAAGTAAATGGTTTAAAGATCTATTTTGATAAGGATAGTCTGGAGAATACTGATGAGTTGCCTGTAAGGCTTGAAGATAACTACATTGTTATAACACCAGACGATTTTACCCAGCTTGCTGGTGTGACACTCCCTGCAAAACCGTTACGCATAACTGCTGTAACCAACGAATAGTTTAACTTTCGTAGTTATCTATTTTTTCAATATTAAGTTGATATTGAATTTGCTTTGCGATGCGCTCCACCGATTGTCGCCCCTTAATTGCGAGTTCTTCAGCTCGATGGAACTCCAAAAGGCCAACATCTCGTAGCTGTGGTTCAATAAGAAGATCAGGCGGATCGCCAGCAAGTCTTGAACGAGTAACTCGTGCTTGCAATATCTCTAGGGATGAACTCATTACACTCATGATACTCAGGCGCTTTACTTTTATTTGGCTTGGGATCAGGCGAAAACCATTGTTTCATAAAGCCGTCGTTTGCTTTATCCATAAATGCATCTGTTCTTTCCTGATTAGCGTGATGCTCTTGCTCATACTTTTCTATTAGCTGCGGTCTAAAATCAGCACTAAGATTAACGGCAATAACAAAATCAGCACCAAGTTGACGGCATTGGTTCACAGGGACAGGGTTCACCACGGCACCGTCAACTAACCATCTGCCTTCATGCTCAATTGGAGCAAACAGAGCTGGAATTGCGCATGATGCTTGAATTGCATCGTTTATATCACCTTTAGCAAAGATAACTTCCTTACCAGAATATAGATCGGTGGCAACAGCTGTAAAAGGAATATTCATTTGTTCAAAGGAAGGTGCACAAAATGATTCTTTATGTTTTTCAAATACTTTTTGACCACTAGCGAGACCACCGCGTCTAAATCCAATACCTAATAGACTAAATACTTGCCATTCGTTAAGCGTATTTGCCCATGCCTCTAGTTCGTCTAGTTTGCCACTTGCGAATGCTGAACCAACGTAAGCGCCGATAGAGCAGCCTGCAACGATATCTATTTTGATACCAAGTTCTTGCAGTGCGTTAATTATGCCAATGTGGGCCCATCCTCTTGCCGCTCCAGCGCCTAAAGCTAAACCAATCTTCATATAAATCCTTATTTAAGCTCTACAACATCTATGTCAAATTTGCCGTGCTTATCGATATCACTAATCGAATCACTACTAACAACAAGAGGGTCAAAGGCAATATCTTTCTCACCGTTTATAGAAGTTGTTTTTGTAAGTGAGTCAAAGTCAAAATGCTGATTATCTAACAAATGAGAGGGTACAATATTTTGCATCGCTCTAAACATTGATTCTATTCGTCCAGGAAATTGTAAATGCCAGTCTTGTAGCATTTTCTTAATATTCTTACGTTGAAGGTTTTCTTGTGAACCACACAAATTGCAAGGGATGATAGGGAAACTCATCGCATTTGCATATTTTTGTAAATCGTTTTCTTGGCAAAAGGCGAGGGGACGAATAACAATATTTTCGTTATCATCGCTGACCAACTTTGGCGGCATAGATTTTAGTCTGCCGCCATAAAACATGTTTAACATCATCGTTTCTATCATGTCATCTCTATGATGACCTAGCGCAATTTTACTCGCCTTTATTTCTTTCGCCGTCCTATACAATATACCTCTTCTTAGTCGCGAGCATAAGGAGCAGGTCGTTTTACCTTCAGGGATTTTGTCTGTGACTATACTGTAGGTATCTTCTTCAACAATTTTGTAGCTTACCCCCAAAGCTTTAAGGTATGAAGGCAACACATGTTCAGGAAAACCGGGCTGTTTTTGATCTAAATTAACGGCCGTGATACTAAAGCTGATGGGGGCTATTCGCTGAAAATACATTAAAATATCGAGCAGGGCATAACTATCTTTACCGCCAGAAACGCACACCATTATATGATCGCCATCCTCAATCATATTGTAAGTTTGTATGGCTTTTCCGGTTTCACGTCTAAGACGTTTTTGAAGTTTATTAAAGTTGGTAGAGCTTTTTTGTTTAGCTAACACAGTATCATCTTTAGAAATTTTAAAACGGGGTGATTATAAACAAGGATCTAGTCTTTGACTATGATTTGAAGACCAAAAGTATCATTAATGCGGGTGTATTTGAGCGACTTCACTGATTCATTCGAATGTATTCAACAGACTGTGAAGCCTTTAAAGTAGCGTTTTGGCTTTCGGTTAACAGGCCGATGTAATCGCAATTTCGTTTTCAGGCATCCGCTGTTTAAGGCCCTGATCGTCAAGAATAGTGATCAATTTACCTTCGACACTAATAAGGCCTTCTTTTTGAAAACGCGTTAATAACCTTGATATTGTCTCAACTGTCAAACCAAGATAGTTTCCTATTTCATTGCGAGTCATCGATAAATGGAATTGTTTGGCAGAATAACCACGCTCATCAAATCGCTGCGATAAATGACTGATGAAGTGTAACAAACGCTCTTCTGCACTTCTTTTACTCAGTAGCATCATCAAATCATGATCATGTTTAATTTCGGAGCTCATGAACTTCATAATCTGTTGACGCAATTTAGGGTAGTTCGCTGATACTTCTTCTAAGGTGTTGTAGGGTAACTCGCAAACCATAGCTGTTTCTAGTGCTTGCGTGAAGCTTTGATGTTGAGAGTCCTTTAAAGCATCAAAACCGATAATATCACCAGGAAAATGAAAACCAATAACCTGTTCAACGCCGTCTTTACCGCTAATATACGATTTAAACGAACCTGATCTAACCGCAAACAAAGAGTGAAATTTATCACCAGCATTCACTAGCTTATCGTGTTTGTGCAAAGGCTTCTTGCGCTCAATGATTTCGTCAAGCGACTCCAATTCATTTTTATTGAGACTAACAGGAAGACAAAGATGACTAAAGCTACAGCTTTGGCAGTGGATGGACATTTCAGGTAATTTAGGCATAAGCTACTAACCTTTGCGTATTTTAGATCATATTTATACTCTTAAATAATTCAAAGGTCAAAATTATTGCAAAAACAAATAGTAACAAAGCAATAATTTGTCTAGTTCTAATGTTCTGTAGCAGTGGCATTAAGAAACTTGCCCCCATGCTACTAGCAAGAAGCGCCGGCAAAGTGCCTAAGCCAAATGCAAACATAAATATTGCGCCTTGCAAGGCACTAGTGCTCGATAACGACCATGTTAATGCAGAGTAAACCAAGCCGCAGGGTAACCAGCCCCATATAAAACCATAAGCGATAGTATGAAGGGGACTTTTAAATGGAATAAAACGTTTTGCTAACGGTGAAATATGCCGCCATACCGATGCGCCGGCTTTTTCTAAGACTATCAAGCCCTTAAAAATATCACTAATATAGAGCGACAATAATACAAGAAAAACAATACTAAGAGATTGTAAAATCACTAAGCCTGTTAGTAGGCTGCTACTAACAATACCGCCAATCAACCCAGTGAGCCCACCAGCAAGTGTATAAGCAAAGATTCGGCCAAGGTTATAGCACCATATGTAGGGCTGCACCGATGCGCCTTTTGGAATAGCAAAGGTAAATGCTGACGCAATTCCGCCACACATACCTATACAATGAACACCGCCAGCTAGACCAATTAAAAAAGCAGTGATTGGCAACCATTCAGGCACCAGTATTACCTTTGTCATCGTGCTTGCTTGGCGAAGTTTTTGATGAGGAGGGTTTGTTTTCTTCTTTTAAATCATCATCAAATAAAATACTGTAACCTTGTCGTTCTAAATCATCGAACTGGTTAGATTTTACGGCCCAAAAAAACACGCCAATCGCAATAGCAATAATAATAACAGCCAATGGAATAAGAACAAATATTACACTCATGAGATTTTACTCTTTAAAATCATAGCTTATCGCATTAATCGTGTTGAGTTGTAAACCACGATGACAGAACTCAATGACATTCCTAATGCAGCTTGCCATGGTGTCAATATACCAAAGACTGCAAAAGGTAGAACGCTGATATTGTATCCTAGTGCCCAAGCAATGTTCTGCTTTATTTTTCGTTTGGTTTGCTTAGCCATAAATAGTACATCAATTAATGAGCTTAGCTTCGGGTTTAATAATACGATATCAGCTGCATTTTTTGCTAAATCAGAAGCGTTTCCAACCGCTATTGACACATCGGCTGCCGCTAGTACGGGTGCGTCATTAATGCCATCACCGAGCATCAATACTTGAGAGCCCTGTTGATGTTTTTGTTGAACAAAAGCCAATTTTGCTTCTGGATGTCTATCACCAATTGCGTTCTTAATATTAAGTTGTTTTGCGACAACTTCAACATTAGCTTGTGCGTCTCCGCTAAGCACACTTAACTCATAATCAGATAGGATAGCGATGATGTCACTTGCTCCATCCTGTACAGTATCTGTCACCCAAAATGCGCCAACTAACCTCTTATTGATGCAAAAAAGAACATTAGCTCCCAGCAAACTTTCTTTTAGCGAGTTAATTGAGGCGAGATCTATTTGGCTTTCGACATATTTCTTAGACCCTATCACACAAGCAAACCCGTCTAGGGTTGCGCTCACGCCTTTGCCGATTTCAACATTGAAATCACTCATTAGCGCGGGCGTATCGCGTTCGAGTTGATATCGACTAAACGCACTAGCGATAGGATGCTCAGAGCGCTGTTCAATCAAATAAGCCATTGATAATATATCATGTTCGTTTAGCGACAAATCATTTAACGCGTCTGGAATGATAAAGTGCTTATTTATCGAAAATTGCCCCTTAGTTAATGTTCCTGTTTTGTCAAAAATAATATCGCTTATGTGAGTCAACTGTTCTAGCGCATCCGCTCTTTTGAGCAAGATCCCTAATTGGTTTAGTCTGGCCATCGAACATGTTAATGCTGAAGGTGTAGCAAGTCCAAGAGCGCAGGGGCAGGTGGCAACTAATACCGATATGGTTATCCAAAACGCATGTTCATTGCCCTGCCAATGCCAAAATGCAAATGTTAAGGCCGATACTAATAAAACAACCGTGACAAAGTATCGAGATAACATATCGGCAATAGCGGCAACTTTCGGTTTATTCGCTAGTGCTTGTTCTTGTAGCCGTAAAATTTGGTTCATCATTGCATATTTTACACTAGCACTGGTTCTAATGGTCACGGCCCCTTGTTGATTTAACGAGCCTGCATAGACGATTTCAGACTTAGATTTGACAACAGGCTCAAACTCGCCGGTTAACATTGATTCATCAAAGGTACTTTTTCCACTTAGAATAAGCCCATCTACTGGCACCGTTTCTCCCGCTTTTACTAATACCTCATCTCCTTTTTTAATCTGTTTGGCTAACACAGATATCCAATTCTCGCCTTCTAATTTAGTTGCGGTGACCGGAATTAATTTGAGCATGTTTGACGATATTAGAGTCGCTTTATGACGCGAGCGGTGTTCTAAAAAACGGCTAATCAATAAAAAGAAAACAAACATGCAGATAGATTCAAAATAGACTTCCCCTGTACTTTTATTGACCGCCATTACACCCGCAATATAGGTAAGAACGATCGCAATTGTAATAGGGACGTCCATGTTGACCGTTTTAGCCTGTATAGCCTTGATTGCACTAATATAAAATATGCTACCTGAATACAATACAACTGGCGTTGTTAATAAAAGACTGACTGCATTAAAATATGCAATAGCATCTTCATCTATGTTTCCAAAAATATCGAAGTATTGCCCCATCGCCAGCATCATTACTTGCATTGTCATAATGCCCGCTAAACCCAGTTTCTTTAGAAAACTTTTATGTTCTTTTTTATATGATGCTTCATGAGTATCAGGCTGGAAGGGAAGTGATTCGTATCCAATAGATTTTAACCGAGATAAAACGCCTGAGAGTTTTATTTCGTGGTCATCCCATGTCACCATAGCGCGTCTTGCAGAGACATTTACTGAAACTTGTTTAATGCCTGATAACTTAGACAGTTGTTTTTCAATTAACCAGCCACAAGCCGCGCATGTTATCCCTTCGACAGTTAGCTGAATCTCTTTGTGTTTTCCCTGTTCAAACACAAATTCCTCTTGCAGTTCAGGCTCGTCATAAACGGCTAGTTTTGCCATTGTATTTTCAAGAGCCGCATCACCTCGTGCAGCTAATTCGGTTCTAAATTCGTAGTAATCTTCCAAGCCATTGTCGACAATAGCTTGCGATACTGCCTGACAGCCAAGGGCAGCACATGTGGTGAGTGATTGACCTAATGGTGACAGGAAAGGCATCTTTTTCTAAATTAGGCAGACCACAATGGAAGCATCCGCCTTGAGGTATCACTATGCTCATGTTTAATACTGGCTTTTATAGTCGCAATTATTAAGTGGGATTAAAATCAAATGGCACACGTTGTGGCAGCACCAGCCGCTTTTGTACTTTCCAACTTTCGTCCATAGGTGTAAGTCGCAAGCGCCATTTGCCTTCAATTGGTAAGGTTTCATTGTTTCGATATACACCGTTGGCATCTCGTGTTAACAAAACAGTAAAGTCTTTTGCTTCTTGAGTGACGTGAAAAAAATCTAGTTTAAGTGCTTCTCCAGTCTCCGGCGCGCCTGATAAAAACTCTAAAGCGATATCTGATTGTTGAACATCAAGCTTAGTCGTTATGTTTAATGCTTTTGCTCGTTCAATTTTGTCTAGCCTCGCATTGATACTTTTGCCTTCTTTATAGTAATCATCGACTACTAGGCTATTAGTGCCATCTGTCGCTAGTCTAAATACCTGTGAACCCACTATCACTGACGATAGGGGGATACAAATAAGAAACCACGGCCAAAATTGTTTGTACCAAGGTTGAGTGTCGTGCTCTTGCATCTATATACCCTTGAATTAGCAAATAAAATAACAGTTATAATGTATCAAAAATGGCATTAAAAAGCCCCGAAATCGAGGCTGTTTTTCTTCGTTTTAACCTGACAGTAACTTACAATTTTACTGCGATAAGCTATACACGTAGGCGGCAACGACATGCACTTTATCTTCACCAAGAGTTTGGTCAAAAGCAGGCATTACACCGTTTCTGCCGTAGTTAAGCGTTTGCGTCACTGCAGGCGTAGTACCACCATATAACCAAATGTTATCTGTTAGGTTAGGCGCACCGATCATTTGATTGCCCTTACCATCTAAGCCATGACATGCTGCGCATGCCGCAAACCTAGCTTTGCCTGCTTGCGCTAAATTGTCATCAACATCGCGCCCGCTTAAACTTAGTGTGTATGCAACAATCTCTTCAATACCTTGTTCACCAAAAGCAGGAAGCCAACCAAGGCATTGCGCCAATACGGCCTTTGATAAGGGTTTCTTTGATTTTCTCGCCGCTTCCACCATATAACCAATCATTGTCAGTCAAATTAGGGAAACCACCACGCTGCCCGCGTGCGTCAGAACCGTGACACTGTGCACAATTTTGAATAAACAAGCGCTTCCCAACTTCAAGTGCTTCGCTGTTTAAAGCAAGCTCTTCTACTGGTGTTTTTGCGTATTCTTCAAAAATAGGGTCGAAACGCTCGTTTGCGACTCTAATTTCTTCTGCGTATTCATTTAAATTACCTTGTGCTATATCAGAGGCAAGTTCTTCTCTAGATTCTGCCAAGCTTATTACACCTTGGTTTGAGCTTTCCCAACCTAACACACCTTTAAATGTGAACCCCAAGCCAGAGTACAAAATTAAGTATATTATTCCCCATACCATCGTAATGTAGAATAAGTTTGTCCACCACTTAGGTAACTGATTATTTAACTCCACGATACCATCAAACTCGTGGCCCATTTCTTCGCCTTCAGGTACACCCGTTTTATTCGCAAGTGTCCATTTTAGTAGGAAATAACATCCTACAATTGTGCCTAGTGTGATCACACTAATCCATATTGTCCAAAACATAGTCATGAGATTATGACTCCTGATCTTTTGTGCTTAACGTGTTGTCATTTTGCTCAACATCATCTTCAAAAATAATGTTGGCGGCCTCTTCGAATTTTGTTTTATTACGAGCATTAAAAGCCCACCATACTGCTCCAACAAATGCGACAAAGACTACGACTGTGAAAATACTACCTACAATACCTTGATCCATTGTAATGACCTCTATTGTAGATGTGTGCCAAGAGATTGAAGATACGCAATTAACGCTTCCATTTCAGTTTTACCCTCAACAGCAGCTTTAGCGCCAGCGATATCTTCATCTGTGTATGGCACACCAAGCATTTTGTTAACTTCAAGCTTCTTAGCGATATGTTCACCGTCTAATATATTCTCTTCTAACCATGGGTAACTAAGGCATATTTGACTCTGGTACAACCGCTCTTGGATTAATTAGGTGTACACGATGCCATTCATCACTGTAGCGTCCACCAACACGCGCCAAATCAGGCCCAGTGCGCTTCGAACCCCAAAGGAAAGGCCTTTCCCAAACAGACTCGCCAGCGACTGAATAGTGACCATAGCGCTCAGTTTCAGCTCTAAAAGGGCGTATCATTTGACTATGACATCCAACGCAACCTTCACGAATATAGATATCTCGACCTTCCATTTCTAAGGCTGTATATGGACGTAGACCTTTTACAGGTTCAAGGACTTGTTGTTGGAACATCAGTGGCAGTATTTGCGCCATTGCACCAAAACTAATCGCAACTAAAACCAAAATTGTTAAAAGGCCAACATTTTTTTCGATTATCTCATGTGGATTTTTCATTTTGCTACTCCTAGTGCCTCAACATCGCCATTATTAATCGCAGCACTATCTTCTTCTTTCGGAGCAGTGACAGTTTTAAATACGTTGTATGCCATAATCACCATACCTGCGACAACAAATAGTCCACCAATAAATCGAACAATGTAGAAAGGTTTAGAGGCTTCTAAAGACTCTACGAATGAGTAGGTTAATGTGCCGTCTGCATTGACCGCTCTCCACATCATTCCTTGAAGTACACCAGACATCCACATTGCCACGATATATAACACCACTCCGATTGTTGCTAACCAAAAATGGATATTAATAAGTCTTGTGCTGTACATTTTAGGTTGCGCGAACAAAATAGGTACTAAGTGGTATATTGAACCAATCGAGACCATGGCAACCCAACCCAATGCACCTGAATGCACATGACCGACGGTCCAGTCTGTGTAGTGAGATAAAGCATTAACCGTTTTTATTGCCATCATAGGACCTTCGAAAGTTGACATCCCATAAAACGACAAAGATACAATCAAGAAACGAAGAACAGGGTCAGTACGCAATTTGTGCCATGCACCTGATAGAGTCATAATCCCGTTTATCATGCCGCCCCATGAAGGGACAAACAATATAACAGACATTACCATCCCCAGTGATTGTGTCCAATCGGGAAGCGCTGTGTAATGAAGGTGATGTGGACCAGCCCATATGTAAAGAGAAACCAAGGCCCAAAAATGAACAATCGATAATCGATATGAGTAAACGGGACGACCAGCTTGTTTAGGCACGAAATAATACATCATCCCTAAGAAACCAGCGGTTAAGAAAAAGCCTACCGCATTATGCCCATACCACCATTGCATCATCGCATCGACTGCACCAGCATATATCGAGTAAGACTTAAACAAGCTCACCGGTATGGCTAAGCTGTTGCCGATGTGTAATACCGCAACGGTTAGCATGAACGCGCCCAAAAACCAATTCGCTACATATATGTGCGAGGTCTTTCTAACAACCAAAGTACCAAAGAAGTTTATGACATATGCTACCCACACTAAGGTAATCAAAATATCAATAGGCCATTCTAGTTCAGCATATTCTTTACTTGCGGTAATCCCTAGCGGCAATGTAATAACGGCTGATACAATTACCGCTTGCCAGCCCCAAAAGGTAAATGCAGCCAATTTATCACTGAACAAACGTACCTGACAGGTTCGTTGTACAATATAATAACTAGTGGCAAAGAGGGCACAGCCTCCAAATGCAAATATCACTGCATTAGTGTGCAGTGGACGTAGACGAGAATATGTTAACCATGGCAGGTCGAAGTTTAAAGCCGGCGCAAACAACTGCGCTGCCAATAATACTCCAACCAACATTCCAATGATGCCCCAAACAACCGTCATAATCGTAAATTGCCTAACTACTTTGTAATTGTAATCAGGTTTAACTTGGCTTGTTTCACTCATTATAAAAACTTCCGCTTTGAGAAAAAATGTCAGTGTAGACTTGTGTTAATTTACGAATCAAAATGCGTCCTAGTTGAGTGATGCAATAAAGATGAGTAAACTTTGCACTAAGCTAGGTGTAGATATTAATGTTTTTAAATACAAAAAGATACACAAGTGAAGCAACACTTGATCTCGGTCAATAAAGGAAAGTTTACGCTTGATAATGAGCCTTAAAAGCACGACAAAAAATCAAATAATCATGGTGATTATCCTTGCCAGCTTTGTGTTGGCGGGGGTTTACTTAAATTATGCAAATAGGCCTACCAATCACTCTGGTGAATGTAATTTAAACAATGGCCGCTGTTTTTATACACAAGAGGGGGCAGACTTTAGTATTAGGTTTATTTCACCACTAGAAGTAGAAGAAGAATTGTTTGTTGAATTTTTATTCGACGATGATTTTAAAATCTCTAAAGCGTGGGTTGAGGGCGTAAATATGTACATGGGAAAAACATCAATTATTTTTGAAGACGGCCAAGAAAAAGGAATAGGGCTTACTTTTCTGGGAAGCTGTAATCTAGCTGAAATGAAATGGTTACTATTAGTGGAATTTACGAATAAAAAAACCGATAACAAGATTTTGCTATCGGCTTCTTTTAGTACTTATCAATGACTGTTTATAGCTGTGATTGTAAGTAATTTTGTAATCCCAAACGTTTAATTAAGCCTAGTTGCTGCTCTAGCCAATGTGCATGATCCATTTCAGTATCATCAAGCAACACAAGTAACATATCTCTAGACACATAGTCCTGTTCTTGTTCACAAATCGCAATTACATCTTTAAGTTTTGCCGCTACTTCATATTCAACTCGTAAATCACTTGCTAACATATCAGGCACTTCAGAACCAATTTCTAGCCCTGTACGCGTTGTCATATCTGGGACACCACCTAAAAATAACATCCGTTCAATGAGCTTTGTCGCGTGACCTTTTTCGTCGTCGAACTCATGGTTGATTCTTTCATATAACTTAGTTAATCCCCAATCATCATACATTTGAGAATGAATGAAATATTGGTCCATAGCGGCAAGTTCATACCCCAAAAGGCTATTCAAGCCGTTTATTACTTTTTGATTACCTTCCATAATTCTTAGGCCTCTATTTGTGATTGTAGATAATTTTCTAATCCAAGCGTGTCAATTTGATGTTGTTGAGTTTCAATCCAGTCAGCATATTCTTCTTCATCTTCAAGAATTGTGCTGAGCATATCACGACTGACATAGTCTTGTTCTTGCTCGCATAGGGCGATTGAGGCTTTAAGCTTAGGGATTTGTTCTTGCTCAAACTTATAATCGCATGCCAGCGATTCGATTGTATCCTCGCCAATATATAATTTGCCGAGCATCTGTAAATTAGGCAGGCCCTCTAAAAAGAGAATTCTTTCTATTAATTTGTCTGCTTGCTTCATATCCTTAATGGATTTTTTGTACGCCGCAGAGTTTAAGCCTTCCAAGCCCCAATTTTTATGCATTCTTGCATGCAAAAAATATTGATTGATTGACGTTAACTCGATCGTAAGCATTTCGTTTAATGCGCTAATAACTTTCGTAGACCCTTTCATTATGATGCCTCTTGTTCACATATGGTCTCAAAATAGCATAAAAGTAGTCTTAGTCAAAGTGTATTTCAGAAAAAATCTATATAATTCAATGGTATACAAAAGTAAATCATTCTCATTAGCAATGCGATTAAGAGTATCGCTATGGTAAACCTTCGGCGTTATCTTTAATCTCATTTAGTAAGCTTATGCTTTCTTCGGCAAAACCTACACCTGCGTCAGTGAAAAAGTTAAATACTCTATCAACACCTCTTTCAAGCAATGGCTCAACTTCATCTTCATAACGAGCGATGGCAGCAATTTGCCCTTTATAACCGGTCGCTCGCAATTGATCGGTAATATTTGATGAATCCTCGATAGACGGCAATGCAAGCAAAATGAGCTGTAAATTGCGTGTATCAAGATTCTCCCACATATCGATATTTTCACCATCACCTGCGATTAAATTAGTTGATGATGCGCATAAGGAGTTGATCCGCTGTGCGTCTGCATCCATACCCCAAACGGTATTACCTAAGGATTTTTGCAATGAATAAAAAGCACCTTTTCCAACTCTTCCCATGCCAATAACAAGAATTTGTGCATCGTTGAGGTTAGGGTACTGGTCATCAGGTAGAATGCTTTTTCGCTCAAATACCTTTAGCTTATTTTTTAAACGACTGTAGTGCTCATGAGACTTAGGATATAAAACACTTGTCAAAACGAAAGAGAACGAAACACACAAGGCTAGAATGACTAACCATTGTGGATCAAGCATTCCAGCGCCGACTGCAACTGCGCCAACAATGAGCCCAAATTCACTGTAGTTGGTCATAATCAAACTACTCAAATAAGATGTTCTTGCACGCAGTTTAGTAATTGAGAAAAATCCAAAAAATAGCTTGAATTTAAGCGGTAGCAATACGCTAAGCAATAGCGCTAATAGGGTCATTTCAATAGTAGGAAGCGCTATTAAACCTATACTTAAGAAAAACCCTATTAAAAATAGATCTTTAAAGCTTAGTAATGATTTGGATAGTTCAGATGCTTTTGGACTGTTCGCCAATAGAATACCAATAACTAGTGCGCCTAAATCACCTTTAACTCCCACTAGTTCAAAAAGAGCATAAGCCCCCAACGCAAATACTAGACCGCATAGTGGTAATAACTCGCCATGACCAGCTGCGCTTAGTAATCTTCGAAAAATAGGGACTGCAGGAATGAGTAAAAATAACCCGATTGCATATAGAGATGGAACTTTCCCCGTCGCTAAAACCAAAAAGATGACGGCGAATATGTCTTGTACAACCAAAATTCCAATGGCAATTTTACCATGCCTAGTTTTGCTTTCTCCTGACTCTTCTAAAAGCTTCACCACACAGACGGTAGAACTAAAACTCAGGGCAAAGGCGATTAATGCGCACTGTTGCCACGTCAATTCAGTAAAGTAGGGAAGCGCGATAACACTTAACAAGAGTGTAGTGGCCCCTATAAGCATTACCCATGTAAAGGTATGTAGAATAGTCACTAAATATATTTCATTGCGAGCAAGGTCTTTTATATTTAGTTTAAGGCCAATGGTAAATAACATAATGGTTATACCAAGATTTGCTAAGGTTTCAAGTTCTGGGGTAATTTCATATCCCCATGCATTTAATATAAACCCTGCAATTAAATAACCAATTAATGGAGGCATATTTATAAGCTTACACGCAAAGCCACATACAAATGCGCACACTAGCAATTCAAAAAAGTCCATATGAGTTTTCTTTTAGCCGATTATGAAAAATAACCTGCTTGTTCTTTAGCTATAAAAAGACACAAGTTTCAGGTAACTGATGATAAATAGTAACGTAAGTAAATAATTTAGCACATAACAAGAAAAGTATCGGCAAGCTCTAAATATTAATGAGTCAATGCTTGTACGTCATGGTCGGTGAGAGAATCTCTGAATGCGCTGATAAATTTAACAATGTATGGTTTAGGAACTGTCTCCATAAATCCAATTGCTTTAATTGTGGCGAGTTTACAATTTAGCCTTACCGCTATGCAACTTAATGGAATGCCTTTGTGCGTGACCATTTTTAGAAATGCTTTGCCCGTCATAACTGCGCTCCTTGTGTATTTCGTTACACCATCAAACATCATGTTTACATGGATTTAACAATTAGATTAGCAGATATGTGTCGTTTTGCTAGAAAGTTTTCAATACTTAAGTATAACTAGAGAACATTAAGGTAAATGTTTGTTTGGGTGATTCAACCATGGGCATATGTCCGATATCATTGATAATTGATACTGATGCTCCATCAATTAGTTGCGCCCATTTATCTAAGTCAGACACAGGTAAAAGTGCATCTTCTTTCCCCCAAATAATAGTAATCATGTCGCCTTTTACATTCAGTTTCTCGTTAAAAAACTCTTCAATATCAAAAAAGTCTTTAAACATATGGGATAGCTGGTCAAATTTTTGTAGATAGTTATGCTGTGCAACGTAATGCATTACACTGGGTGGAATATAAGGCGGCTTAGACATGGCTTGCTTTGCGAAAGAGATTGCTTCATTTTGAGTGCGATGTAAAAAGGGATTAATATTTTCTTTATGTGCTTGAATTGCAAATTCCGTCTTTGCCCCAGCAGGGTCTAGTAAAAAAGTATGATGAAGATTCGGTAAGCTATTAGCATGCTCGCTAGCAAGTAATGCAGCTACCATCCCGCCCATAGAATTTCCTGCTATGAGCATTGGTTTACCATTATCCAAATGTCGCATTAGTTTTGCTACATACTTGGCTTGTTCACGCGCGCTGTAGTTGGTGCGAGCGTCATATGGGATATCACCATGTCCCATGAAGTCAGGCACAATAAGATGGTAATGATAACTAGCATGTCGACAAAATTTAAGCCAAATATCCTTATCTGCACTAAAGCCATGAAGCAAAAACAGATAAGGCTTAGATTGGTTATTGTTATTCAATATGGAATATGGGGCGTGTTCTATTGACAATAGTTGTGGTGATAGTTTCGCTATTTTTCTCTCCACCTTATTGTTAAAAGCATATAAAAACTTACCCATCGTTTTACTGCTTGAAATAAACAGTACATATAGCAGTGCAAGTAGTATAAACAAACCAAAAACAATCATTACAGCCCCTCATCAATTACGTGATCGTTTAATTTAAATGCTTTACACAATCGCCTGAAAACAAAACTAAAACCGGGAAACATGGCAATTACTTTGCCATCTGCATTTTGATACCAACTATTGCATCCACCGCGATGCCAGACAGTTTTTTTCATCTCAGAATGAATCATTTCAGTATACGCACTTTCAGCTTGAACCGAAGGCTGCAGCGAAGCTACATCTGTTTTAAGTATGGTATCAACGCACTTTTGTATATAAAACAATTGAGATTCAATGACAAAGAGGGCGCTTGTGTGACCAATACCGGTATTTGGCCCAGTTACCACATAAAAATTTGGAAAATTAGGTATCGAAGTGCCTAAATAAGCCCTTGGATATTCAGACCATTGCTTGGATAGTGAAATGTTATTTTGCCCCTCAACCTCATACGATACCATTGCATCGACTGCATCGTAGCCTGTTGCAAATACAACGACATCAACCTTAAGCTCACCCGATTGTTTTAACTGAAGCCCAGTCTTGGTAAACCGTATAAGACTATCTTGTTTATCATGAAGATGGCAATTGTGTTTTTGCAGTGCAGGGTAGTAGGTATTACTTACTAAAATTCGTTTGCAGCCAATGGTAAAGTCTGGCGTCAGTTGCTGACGTAATGTTTTTGAAGATACTTGTTTATAAAGATGTTTAAGAGCAGGGCGCTTTGCTAATAAATTCAGTGCCTTATCGCTGTATTTAAATGCTATTACGCGTAACTCCATAGCCCAATATATGAACCACCTGATCAAGGTGTATATGGGTCTTAGTGCCAAAAAATGGCGTAATTTTTCAGTAAATGCCAAATCGTTTCTTGGCAGAACCCAGTGAGGTGTACGTTGTAATACATGCAGATTTTTTACTTTATTAACAATTGCCGGTATTACTTGAACGGCACTTGCACCACTGCCAATGATGGCTACATTTTTATCCTGTATATCAACATCGTGTTGCCAGTTATTGGTATGGAAGGTTTTTCCCTCAAATGAGTCTAAGCCTTCAAAATGGGGAACAACTGGCGTACTTAGTGGCCCTGTAGCGTTGATAATAATCTTGGCGCGAAGGGTTTCATTAGTACTTAGTGTTAATTCCCAAAACGTATCACACCATTTAGCTCTACTGACTTCTTTATTGACCTTGATTAAGGAATCTAACTTAGCATTAGTGATGGTGTTTTTTGTGTAGTCGGCTAGCTCGTTTTGTTTGGCAAAAAGATGAGACCATGGATAAGGCTTTCCTGTTAGGCTATATAAAGGACTTGGCACATCAACTGCTGCTCCAGGGTAGGAATTTTGTAGCCACGTTCCACCAGCAAACTCACGCCTTTCCAAAATGATAAAATTGCTAATGCCTTTCTTTTGTAATGACAGCGCGGCAGATATTCCACCAAAACCGCTACCAATAATTATTACGTCATACATATTGTGATATTCTTCTTTTTGTAATACTAATTTATACACTTATATTAAGTAGATGGCTTGCTTTGATTATCGTTTTTTTGGATTGTAGTAAAGCGTTGAAACAACCAGCCTATTGCAACTAAACAAAGCCCAAGTCCAATAAATGATAATGCTCTATATAAGCCGCTTAAATTAGCCATATCAATAATAAACGCTTTTAAAACAACAACAAATAAAATGCTAAATCCAATTTTATTGAGCGTGTCTGAATGATTAAAGTGTATGTTAGGTGTCTTTATGTACTGCCCCAAAACAATAACTAAACAGGCTATTAATAGCCAAACAATAGAGTAAGTATATAACTCACTTTGTTGAATACTAAATGTGTCTAGTTGCATGCCATCGTTAAAACTCAGGCGAATAATAGCGTTAATATAAAAAGTAAAAAACACACCTGCAAGCCCCATCGATATTCGGCCAAGGTTTTTATCAACCAAGCTAAAATAATATATTCCAATCAAAGGTATTATGGGTAGTAGCCATTGCAATGCTAATAAGTTAGCAAGGGGATGAGAGCCTGTTGCTTGTTCGCTGATAAATGGATTGTTGAATAACGAGATATCAAGATGCATAAATGCACTAACAGCCAACAATATAAACGCAAACGTCCGATATAACGCTTGTAATGAGCTATTTGAACCTTTATACAAATAAACAAACCCAAGCAAAGTATAATTAAAGGACAACACCACTGTCTCGATGTAAGTTAAATTATCAAACGATGGATAATTTCCTACCAGCAAATAACTGGTTTGCGTTGTCACAAAAAGCGCGATTAGGTGCAATAACGCGCCTTGAAACCAGTGCTTCAGATCAGGACTGCTTAATTGCTTAGCACACCAATAAATTAAGCCTATGACAAGCGGGTAAATAAGCATCGTCCATGGCAAACCTAATATTGTTTCTTGCGCATAATCAGATAACCAAGGCGCTATCGTTAACCTAAGTAGTACGCATCCTAGTGCAATTTTGACAATCCAGTTCGGTAGGCTTATTTGCATTTTGTTACTCAAATATATCATCAAGCTGACTTGAATAGCTAAGCTTAAACTTAAAATACTGGTATCGAGTAAGATTGTCGCAATAAGTGTGATACAGCCATTCGCTAGTAACAAAAAGCTCATTTGTTGTATCTTTATATTGCTACGTGTTGCCAAAAAGCTAAACAAACTAGCAATTAAAGCAAGCTCCACACTATAAGTTGAATAAAGATACTTGCCAGCAGCTGTATCTGATTCAGCATAACTTACGCCAAAAAGCAGCAATGGGCTGATAACTAAGAATAAATTAAACGCGTTACGAGCTGGGAAATACCTAAGCATCAACAATGCATATAGGATGCAGATGATGGCCGACACTTGAACTAATAAAAATCCGCTAGTAAATACAAATAGGTTGTCTAAATAGTCATATTGTGAAGGCATCATAAAATAACTAAATAACACAAACGCAAGTGCTAAAAACGGCCATGTGTCAAATGCACTGTGTCTAAATGCTGCGATACAAAACACTAATGCAAAAACCACTATATTGATAATTAAAAATGCGCTATAGCCATGCGCTGCATTAAAGAAGACCAAAGCGATAAAGGGAATAATTACACCTAGCTGCTCTTTTCTTGGCAATAAAAGTGTTCGTACGTCAAGTGCGGACTCATTAAACCCTTCTAAACGTGGGCCAATAATAGGCATCAGAACAAAAACATAAATTGTAAATAAACTAAACAGTAAAATTGCGCTGGCAAAACTATGCTCACCTAAATCGATACTTACAAAGATTGCTGCTGATAGCCAAAGAGTGTGACCAAGTAGGGTCAAAGCCCATAACCATAATGCTTGAACCCTAGCATGAACTAAAATATTAGATAGGGTGACTAAGGCAACATATCCCAACAAGCTATTTATATCATTATTGCCTGTACTAACTAAAGCCGGCACTATGTATGCGCCTAACACACCAATAGCCGCTAAGATCGGTCCATACCGAATCGACAACCAACTTGCTGCAATACCTATGATAGCTAATATAAAAAATGTCACTAAAGGTGATAAGAAAGCATAGAAATCAAATGCGACAAATGTCATAGCAAAACAAGTAATTACTCCACCGCTTGCTAAAGAGGCACTGATTAGACTTGAATTAATATTAAATCGTTTGGGGTGTCGGAAAAGAAACTCCGCTAAACCCACCAACAAAACACCAAAAATAGCGCCAAGTGTGATACGTAAGCCTGGCGGGAATAAACCCGCTTCAATACTATACTTGGCCAGAAATATTCCGCCCAAAGCAAGAATAACGGCTCCCAACCATAAAAGAGCGCTTCCCTGTAAGAAAGTTTCCAAGTTAAATGACGGTGTAGACTTAGGCTTGTTTTCCTTTGGCTCTAGTGAGCTTGGTAGCGAAGGTGTTTTAACCATTTGTTCTGATATATCAAAGGTTGCTGAAGGTGACTTATCATTTTCAATTGCATCGCTTAAAGTGTTACTTATGATGGCATCGCGACTATCAGTAGTGGTGTCGTCAGAAACATTGGCTTTGGAGGCTGAGACAAGAGTAATTTTAGCACTTGATGTTTGCAAGCGACTCAGTTGCATCGACAGTTGGTGAACTTGTCGCTCAAGTCGACCGAGTTTGCCTAAATTAATAAAAGATAGAATGCTCCCAACAAGCAGCACTAAGGCTAATAAAAGCCCAACAATGACAAACAACTCCAAGCCATTCTCCTTAATAAAGACCTAACTTGTGAATAACAAGCTATTGAGTGTTGTTAATGGAAGGGTAATAGTGTCTTAAGGGCGTTGAAATGGCAATGGCTATCGCAAGGCAATAGCCATTTCGTAGATTGAAGCTTGTTATTAGTTTTGGCTATCTTCAATTAACGCAAGCTCTTTATTTAGTTGTTCGGCTTGATCTGCTCTTGGTTTGCTGAATCGTGCGAGTGCATAATACACAACAGGAGTCAGATATAAAGTGAAAATAACGGCAATTCCTAAACCACCAAATACAACCCAACCAATCGCGTTGCGCGCTTCTGCTCCTGCACCTGTAGATAAGATAAGAGGTAAACCACCTAAAACAGTCGAGCTTAAGGTCATCATAATAGGGCGCAGCCGCACTTTACCTGCTTCTAAGATTGCATCTTTAACATCCAGTCCTTTGTCGCGCATCTGATCTGCAAACTCCACAAGTAGGATACTGTTTTTTGCAATCAAGCCAATCAACATGACTAAGCCTATTTGCGAATATATGTTGATACTTGTCCCAGTGATAAATAAGGCATAAATCGCAGCGGCAATGCCAAATGGTACGGTAATCATTACTACTATTGCGCTGTTTATCGATTCAAATTGCGCAGCTAATACAAGCAAGACTACAATAAATGCTAATACATAAGTCAACATCACTTGGTTTGAAGTCTCTTGAAAGGTGCGAGCTTCGCCTAAAAATACAATGCCCATATTATCCGGCAACACTTCTATTGCCAGCTCACGAACGTTTTCAACGGCATACTCCATTGTAATATCGTCTGCCAAGTCAAGTTCAACTTCAATTGCCCGTCTTTGTGCATGACGCTCTAGCTCAGCAGCAACACCTTCTTCGGTAATGTAAGCTAGGCTTGATAGCGGCACTAAACCACCGTTATCTGACGAGACAAATAGATTGGTTAGATCAGAAGGGTTGCTTAAATTGACGTTTGACGCCTGCAATATAATGGGGATCGATTGGTCGCCTACGTTTAAATCGGCAACATCGTCGCCATTTATCGCGGCTCTTAAGGTGCTGGAAATATCAGAAAAGGAAACCCCCAATTCTTCGGCACGTCTTCGATCAATATTGATTCGAAGCTGAGGCTGTGTTGGTTGATACGAAATATCAGCTTGGCCTAGCTCCGGGTAGCGTTTTTCTATTTCTTGAGCCAAAATCTGACTAGCTTCAAAGATCTCTGTATAATCGTCACCTGTAATGGCAAATTCCATGCCACCACCTTGTCCTCTAAGGTTAAGGCTGTTTGAACCAAAAGCTCTGCCGGGTGCACCTGGAATGGCGCCTACTTTTGGACGTAATTTATCAATAATATCTTGTTGCGATTGGCTCCTTTTGTCCCACGGCTCGAGCGGGACACGAATAAACACAATGTTAGGGTCCCACTGACCAACGACGGTATATACTGATTTTATATCCCCCGATTCAACGTACGGCAATAAAGCATCTTCCATTTGTATGGCTTGTCTATCCATAAAATTGATCCCCACTCCGTCGGGTCCTCTCGCAAAAACACGGACAATACCTCGATCTTCTGTGGGTAATAGTTCGTTGTCTATTTGTTGATAAATATAAGAAGCGCCCCCAGCAGTCAGTAGACTCAATGCCACCACGACAACACCCCAGCGTAAACTCCAGTTTAACGAGCGTTGATACATACTACTTAAGCTATTTCCAAACTTTTCAAGAAAGTGGGTATTTTTTGACTTAATGGGCAACTTGGCTGTAAGCGCTGGAACAAGTGTTAATGCGACAAATGATGAAATGATTACCGCGGTCGCTAATACCCCACCAAATTCTCTAAAAAGTCGTCCGGCAGTAGATGGTAAAAAGGCAATGGGAATAAAAACGGCAGCTAAAACAGCAGTTGTGGCAATGACTGCAAAGAATACTTCGCGGGTGCCAATCACCGCGGCAGCTCGAGAGCCCATACCCCCAGCTCTGCGACGTTGAATGTTTTCGGATACAACTATAGCATCGTCAACAATTAATCCCGTTGCTAGCACAAGCGCTAACAATGTTAATATATTAATTGAAAACCCTAACATCCAAATAACTGCCAGTGACCCCACTAATGATACCGGTATAGCCATTGCTGGTACTATGGTTGCGCGACCTGAACCTATAAACACCCAAAGTGTTAAAACAACAAGTGATATAGTGAAGAGCAGGGATGTTATTACCTCCTCAACTGATCCGCGAATAAATTCTGCATCATCAGATGTTAAAAATATATCTAACTCAGGAAAACGAAGCTCCAATTGCTCTATCATCGATAAAACTTCATCAGAGATTTCAATGGTATTGGAGCTGGCTTGTCGCAGTACACCCAATCCAATTACTGGGCGACCATCTAATCTGACTATGCTATTAGCATCTGAAGGACCAAAAAACACACTGGCAACATCACTTATTCTAGTATCGCCTTGGACAATAATATTTTGTACTTCTTGTGTGGTGATCGAAGTGGCATCGGCTCGCACAATAAGTGTTTGGTCGCTAGAGCGCAGGCTACCTGCAGGCACATCAAACGGAGCGGAGCGCAATGCATTGGCAACATCAGTTACTGATAAATTAAAACTAGTTAACCTCAGGGGATCAATAATGACTCTAAGGACGCGTTCTCTATTTCCGTTTAAACGAACATCGGCTACACCTGGGATACTTAAAAATAGCGGCGCTACATCTGTTTCAACGACCTCTGTCAAAGCCTCTAAACTCATAGCATCACTTGCGATTGCGATTTCAACTACCGCTTGTGCGTCGTTATCAGCTTTTATGATGGCAAGTCGTTCAACTTCTGGTGGTAAGTCTCTTTGCACTCGACTGATCGCCTCACGCGTTTCATTAGCAGCATCTTCTATATTAATACCTTGGTCTAAATTCTACGCGCGTTCTGGACGAGTTCTCTTCACTACTTGCTCTAATTGACTTAACACCACTGACCCTAGCAATAGCACCTTCTAGACGACTAGTAACCTCAGTATCTACGGTTTCTGGCGAACCACCTGGAAAACTTGCTGAGACAGTTAGCATCGGTCTGTCTACATCCGGTAATTCACGTACTTCTAAACCGGCTAGAGACGCAATTCCTGCAATGATGATTAACAAGTTAAGGACCACGGTCAATACTGGCCTGCGCACAGCTAATGACGGCAAGTCATTTACTTGGCTAGTATTGATTTTTGCTTTTTTTGAGAAGATGATTGCAAACTCATTAGGCTCTATCCTGTGAAGCAGTTGGGTTAGATGCTACTGCATCGACCCTGATATTTTGACCCGGACGTAAGCGCTGAATACCTTCAATTACAAGCACATCACCACTAGAAAGGTCACCTTCTACTAATAGCCGGCCACGAAGTCTTTGGATTATTTGTACACCGGTTCTGTAGGCTTTTCCATCAATGGCTTTCCACACATAGGCACCATCAGTTCCCCACGAAAGCCCTGACTCAGGGACAACCGCATACTTCTCTCCAGTTACGCTGAGGTTGACGCGAAAACTCATGCCTGGCAAATACGCATCGTCAAAGTTATCAACAATAGCACGCACTCGAATAGAACGGCTTTGTTGATTGATTCTTGAATCGAGCTGTTCAATTGTTGCGTCTAGTGTGACGCTTCTATTACTCCAAGGTTGCACTGTAACGCCACCATTTTTGGCATTCAATGCCTGCAGGCTAGATTCAGGTGCGGTAAAGTTAATAAATAGCTTTTGCCTGTCATCGATGGTTGTAATAAGCGTGTTGGTATCAATTCGGTCGCCGACCTCAACATCAGTAAAGCCAACTATACCTGTAAAAGGTGCAGTGACTAATCTGTCATCGAGGTCAGTTTGAGCATCGATAACCGCTACTTCAGCTAATGCCTTGATGGTTAAAGCTTCATCTAATGCACTTTGAGTAGATGCGCCTCTTATTTTACTTGCTTCCAAGCGTTCGACGTTTCGTTTTGCATCTTCAAGCTCTATCTTCGCTCTTTGAAGTGAAGCACGTTGACGGCGACTATCCAGTGTTAGCAGTGTCTGGCCTTGCTCTACCATTTGACTAGGAACAAAATCAACTGATATGACTTGATCTGAAGCTGCGGGAAAGATGTCTACGGCTCTTCTAGCTTGGGCCGTACCTACAGCTTCTAATGATGTTTCAATTGCTTCAAACTCAACCTTTTGCGTAATTACTAAAGTAGGTTGACTAGGTCCACGGGACTGTGCAAGTGAAGTATTCAAAATCAAAGGTAGTGAGATTAAAAATACTATAAAAAACAAACGTATATAAGACACCAAGTACACCATTTTGTTATGAACAATAATTGATGCCTTATATACAAATTACAAGACAGTTTTGATCAAAACTGTCATTAATTATTTACATTTATTACAGCTTTTTAATCAAAACTAATTTTGTATCGTAATACTTAGCCTAAGTATCAAAAATTTGTTTTGCTAAGTGTATGACTAAGCATTTATTATCGTTTTATATTGCAGTATGACTGAACACTAATAAAAACTAATGAACAATTTATGTAAAGCATTTTCTATCAATACAAACGATGGCATGGTAATCGGTGCCCATCATTACAAATGTCGTACAAATAAGCCTTTACAAGCTATTGTGGTGGTTGCTGGCGCAACTGGTGTGCCACAGGGTTTTTATTCAAGGTTTTGTGATTATTTAACTAGCCATCAAATTGAAGTTTTCACCCTTGATTACAGAGGGGTAGGTCAATCATCGGTTGAATCACTCAAACAATTGAAAATGCATTATTCAGATTGGGGGCGCAAAGATTTAGCCGCTGTAGTAGAGCATGCCAATGAATATAGAAAATCATCAAGACCAGATCTAAAGTTGCTCTTAATAGGTCATTCATATGGAGGGCATGCATTAGGCCTGCTGCCAAACATTGAGCATATAGACGCAGCATTTACCTATGGTAGCGGTTCAGGATTTCATGGTTATATGCCTTTTATCGAACGCCTTAAAGTTAAATTATTATGGAATGTGATTGGTCCACTTATTGTGCGAGTAAAAGGATATTTGCATTGGTCATTTTTAGGTATGGGAGAAAACTTACCAAAAGATGTTTTTGAGCAATGGAAAAAATGGTGTTCATATCCACACTATTTCTTTGACGACCCAAGCTGCGCAGATGAAATGAAGCGCTTATTTAAACGATATGACAAGCCCCTAAACGCAGTAACAGCAATTGATGACTTATGGGCGCAACCGGCATCTCGAGATGCTTTTTTCTCATACTATTCAAAAGCAAAGCTACAAACTAAAAACCTAGATCCAAGTGACTATAATTTAAAGGAAATAGGGCACATGGGGTACTTCAGAAAACAAGCACAAAGTATTTGGGATGGATTGATAGACGATATTAAACATTTAGACTAAGCCAACACCGTCAAAATCGAACACAAAGCATACTTTGTCATCTTTACAAAACTTTACACTACACTTAAACATCTTTACGTCGTTACCTTTATTATATTGCATGTGTTTTAACCTCAACTGGTGTAAAAGATGAATAATTCTATTAAGGTAATGTGTTATGTCTGCAGCTTATTGTTGCTTTCAGCATGTTCTGGTGACACTGAGCAAGACAACGATATTCAAAATGCTATTAGCCAAGAATTGCCGGAGCAAGTAAGCGAAATTAATTTACCCCAAGTTGTGTTTGACTATGAAAATTTAAATCTACCACAACACTTCACTGTTGAACCAGATGGACAAACACTGCCCACATCTATTAATGGTCTTGATAACACTCCAGATAACAACCCGACCACTAACGATGGTGCAACATTAGGTCGTGTACTTTTTTATGATAAAAAACTAAGTGCCAACGGAACAGTTGCATGTGCATCGTGTCACAAACAATCTATGGCATTTTCTGACGATGCTTCCTTAAGCCTTGGTTTTGAGGGCGGTAGAACTGAACGTCATTCTATGACTTTAATAAATGCCTTATTTTATCAGCGTGGTCGTTTTTTTTGGGATGAACGAGCAAGTACACTTGAAGAACAAG
Source organism: Glaciecola sp. HA4-3 (assembly GCF_055693685.1). NCBI lineage: Bacteria > Pseudomonadati > Pseudomonadota > Gammaproteobacteria > Alteromonadales > Alteromonadaceae > Glaciecola > Glaciecola sp. HA4-3. The sequence continues at coordinate 1,511,801 of NZ_CM146340.1, read as the reverse complement.
TCCTTATGCCATTTCAAGATCCAATTGAAATGGGAATGTCGTTAGAGGAGCTTATTTCGACTGTAGAAGCGCAGCCGTATTACGATGAGCTTTTTGAAAACGCCTTTGGCTCCACCCAAGTGAGTAGCGAGCGAATAGCAAGAGCGCTAGCCCAGTTTATACGAAGTATTGTCAGTTTTTCTAGTAAATACGACGAAGGGCGGGCGCAAGCGTCAGCACCGGGACGTAATTTTACAAACTTTACTGACGAAGAAAATATGGGCAAGAATATATTCTTCAGAACCATTCCTAATGGGGGCGGTGCATGCTTTGGCTGTCATACCACAGAGGCTTTTGTAAGTGCTAACCCCGGACCACAAAACAATGGTTTAGACGAAATTACAACAGATATAGGTGCCGGTGCGGTGTTTAATAACCCTGTGTTTGAAGGGCGCTTTAAAACCACAACGCTCAGAAACATCGAATTAAGTGCGCCCTATATGCATGATGGAAGATTTGCTAGTTTAGAAGATGTGGTAGAACACTATAATAGTGGCATACAAGCCCATCCGACTTTATCCCCGGCTTTAACTGATGGCGAAGGAGAGCCAGTGCGCTTGAATCTCACTGAAACCGAAAAGGCAGCGCTTGTTGCATTTTTAAAAACGTTAACGGACCAAAGTGTTGCTGAAGAGGTGAAGTGGAGTGACCCATTTATCTAGGACGTACTTTTACGCTATTAAGTTGTCTTTTTTACACCTTACATTAATTACTAAAAAATATTTTGCTGTTTCTAAAGAAGTAGGGGAGTTATTAAACTAACAGCAAGGGTAGGAAATATACAAGCGATCACAAGTGGTACGCAGCATACAACGCCATTTGTTAGTAGTATTCAGGGCGAAAGTGATGATGTAGGCTATACGGGTCACAAATTTGATACTAGTATTGGGTTAAGCTATGTGCAGGCACGATATTATGATCCAGTGATTGGGCGGTTTACTCAAATGATCCGGTGGATGCTGTTTCGCAATTTAGCACTCAAAATGAAATCCATGGTTTTACAGGTATGCATATGCCAACAACACCCCCTATAAGTTTGTAGATCCAAACAGAAGACAGTCATATGATTTTACAAGTCTATTTTTGGCGTAGTAAGGTACGAATGCGCCGAATGAAATGAAGGGACAAGAAATAACGAAAGAACATGTTCAAGGAGCCCCCAAAGCTATAGCAGATAATTTAGGCCGTCCAGAATTTTTTAAAATGACAGTTCAAACAGGTCAAATTCCAACTCCTCCAATAGTGGTCGCTGCGATTGTCTTGCCAGTAGTCCTTTCAACGGTCTATGATGAGCATGAAGAAATAGCAAGCGCCGCTGCTTCCAAACTCGACAGCAAATTAGCTAAAAACCTAAAACTTTGCGAAAATCAGGGTCTGGAAGAAATTGCACAGAAGGCTGTATCAGAAGGTGCATCACAAACTGCCGGTCTAGTAACGGACATTGTAGATGATAAAGAAGAACGATAAGTTATTTGGATTATAAGTTATAAAATGGGACAAAAAAAAGACTTGGTCTTAATGTTAATCGGCGCGTTTTTATTCATGCTTGCATTCTATTGTTTAAAAGCAGGGAAAGTATCTCTAAGGGGCACAATATTTGATTCGGAAAGTCCAATATTTTACTTTGTTGTTGTAGCAGACCTTATTTTAGCGACACTTTGTTTTGGCTTTGGTGCTTACAGATACTGTTTTAAGAACGCTTAGTTGTAAACCTTATTGATAAAAGAGACATAGTTTGGGCTTAGGTTGCCGTATTCGTTGAAATATCAGAGCACACCTGTTAACTAGATAGACATAAACTATTGATTCTAATAGGAAAAGTGGTTCAATAGAGTTGACCTATTGTACAGGCTCCACTAAACATTGACATTAGCTTTTTTGAATAGTTTGGCCCTATCGGTCCCTCGAAGAGCCAGCCTGTAATGCTCACTCACAGTCTTTATAATCACTGTCCAAACATTTTTTGGACAACTCTTGAGCTTCTAAAACATCGCCAACTGTCATTTTATCATTCAGAAATTGGAAGATTCCGTCCATTGCCTCGTTTCCCATATTGTTCCTTGATATATTAGCCCAAGAGTATGCACTAATATAATTTTTTACAACTCCTTGCCCCTTTGCGTACAATATTGCTAAATTATATTGAGACATTCCATTACCTTGCTCGGCCGCCATGCGATGCCACTTTACAGCTTCTTTGTAATCTTGCAAGGTACCCGTTCCAGTACTGTACATTACTGCCAAGTTGAACTGAGCATCTGAAAACCCTTGCTCTGCTGACATGCGATACCATTTCAATGCTTTTTTTTCGTCTTTTAAAACCCCTTGACCCTCATCATAAAAAACCCCAAGACTATATTGAGCCGCTGCATTGCCTTTTTCTGCCGACATACGAAACCATTTCAATGCTTCCTTGTAGTCTTTTACATCACCTATACCATAACTGTACATAATACCCATTTGTAATTGAGCTTCGGCGAAACCTTGCTCTGCTGACATGCGATACCATTTCATGGATTCTTTATCATCTTTGTCAACTCCAAGACCATTACCATACATTAACCCTAGATTGTATTGGGCGAAAGAATCTCCATTGATTGCGGCCATTTGTAACAATTGAGCTGCTTCTTTATCAACTCTAGTAAGCTGAACAGCTTCGATACTCTCAATAGCTTCGATACCATCAATAGCAATAACTTTTATGTCATTTAAATCTGAGGAATCTGCACTGGTAGTGATATGGAATGACAGTAGTGAGTAAAACAACAAATACTTTATTTTCCGCATGATTAAACAGGTCCTTTTTCTGCTACAAAACAGCATGCCAATACTTAATTATCTAGAGATACTACAGTAGAAGATACTGCTAAACAAGATGATGTACTAGCTTGTATATTTACTGTAATTATTAACAATTCTCACGTCAGATTTCGACCTGCTTTTGAAGCGACCGGAAATGGGTGTATCAGAAACTAAGCTCTTTGGAGGATTCCATATCCAATCAATATAAAGTTTCACATCTTCAACAGAAGGTAACGTTTCGCTTCGTTGCGGAAACGAGATTGTGAACCTTTGGTATCACTTAGATTCGTTACTAAGAAATCAAGCAATTGTTTTTAGTACATCTCTAACTGAAATACCTTTAGCTTCAATATCATCGAGATATTCACAAAGAGTAGGGTAAACAACAAACAATGTGGATTAAATGGGGATAATAATTAATTTAACATAATATACATTATACGCTATTTAATTATAGGTGGATAAAATGCATGCAAACGCTGAACGTACTAATTCATATGGCTTTTATGCATGTTATGGCCTTATAGCCTGAGTAATAATAATAGTATTATCGTCGATTATTGAATTATTAATTTGCACACGTGCTACCAGATGAGTAACAACTAGGTTGGCGTGGACAAACATTACCTCTTGAGCAAATCATCCTAGCGTCTGACTCGATGCCACGTTCTACCCAATTAATATTAAGTATTTTAGAAACACTAGAAAGTTTGTTTTTGATACTACTAGGAATAATTGCGCTGCCACCTTGTGATACACATACCTTTTTGAGGTCTTCAGCAAGTTGCTTGGCGTCTGAACCTTGCGCTTCTATAGCTGGGTTTAAGTCTATCCCTGTGCATAAAACATGATTGTTGTTGGCCATATCTTTAACACTTGTAGATTCGCAACAGTATATACGAGGTTCATTATCAACATTCAGTATGGATATTTGTGCCGATGTTCCAGATATCGGCGCATCAATCATCCTAAATACCGCCCAGTGCTGACAAGGATCTTCTACTGTGCGCATATTTCCCCAAGGTAAAGGAATGCCATTTCCTCGATAAACAGCTTTTAGCTTGCCTGGCGCATATGCATCAAAATAATGCCAATGTCGATAAGGCGATACAGCCGTCATTCTTCTCATGGCAACCGCGGCAGACACGCCCACTTTTTTGTGGACATCAATTTCATAACCGCTGCTGTCTAATAATTGCCTAAAAGGAGCTTTTGGACATAATAAAGCACCAGCAAAAAAACTGGATTCAAAATCACGCCAAGCATGCAAAATATCTTGCGCATTTACAGTTGATGATTCTTGAATATTATTTGGATCTTCAGGCATGATATCGAAACGCGTTCTGCCTGCAGTTAGCGTACTTCTTAATCCGTCTTGGTTGTGTAGGACACTGTGGCCTATATGCACGGCTAAATCGTATTTCAAGCGCCATGGATAGTCCAAGAGGATCTTGTTTAATTGCAGTTGATTAGGCGGCTCTAAGTAAGATGTAACCAAGGTGTTTGTCGACACACCTAAATCATCAACGGTGCGTTTTGCCAGCTGAGTAAACCAAGATATTTTTAAACCAACACTTTTTGCAATATTCATCAAGTCATCTGCAGAATAACCAAGGTGTTTGTGCCCTATTTCCTCTGCTGCTCGTTCCAAATCAGGAAAGTGATTTTGGTGCAATTCCTGATGGGCTCTGATTAACAAGTGTGCAAATTGACGACCACTAATACCTGTTTGCGATAGCATTTCGGGGATTGCTATTTGAAGAATATCATTAGAAAAAAGAAAGCTTGGCTCCAGAGGCATTCCTTTAATACCACCTTTATTTCCTTTTATCGGGGTAATATCACCTTTTTCTGGAACATCATCTAAAAACCAATCGACTTCTTTTTGAAAAACGTTTGCAATAACCTCAAGCATATCGGCACTTGGGACTCTTTTACCTCTTTCAATCATCGATAAATAAGACACAGAAGGTGCAAGTTCTGCATCAATTCGTACACAACGCGCAGACAAATCTTCCATCGTTAAATTATTTCGTTTACGTAAATTTCGAATTTTCGTGCCCAATAGGTGTGACTTACGAATAAGGCTTTTTGTATTTTTCATCAAACGTACCTTCGAGTAAAAGTTGTAAAAAAAACGTTGTGAAATAATTAGTGTAAAATTATAACTTAAGTGTATGTGTTTTAAATATCAAAGCAAGTAACAGTTTGTACTAAATGTCGGTAATATCTATGATATAAGAACTTTTATCTTACTTAAGGGTCTGTTATATAATCGTATTTTGCTCAGTATTTTACTCATCTATATGCAACATAATTTACCTACATTATCTGAGCAACATAAGGTCATTAAAGTCGAAGAGGTACATATTGATGATGCCGCAGTACCTAAGGTATTAGTAGACTTATATGATAATAGCGAACACCTTACACTCACTAAAAACAAGCAGTATCGCTTGTATTCTAGATGGGGATTATTTTCTGTTGCGATTCATGCTGGGCTTATTTTTATACTCATTTTCACCAGCTTTAGTGACGTTAAAGCGCCCATTGCAGATAACAAGTCTCACTCTAGTTATCAACAAAATATAAAATCATATTTAGTTGTAGTTACGCCCTCACAGAGCACGCCACAAGACATAAGCACAGAACCGCAAGAAAGCTTGCTAGGGGTGAAACAAGATTTACCTGTTTCTGACTCAGCAAATCCAAGGGTTACTGTTACAAAGACTACAGAGGCTAAATTGATAGCTCGGGAACAAGCAAAATCACAAGACGACATTACTAAAACTGTACCTACACAAACAATAACCAATAATAGTCAAACAATTCCGCTTGAAAATACTAATTCTCCAGATAGCGTTAAGGTGGACTCTAATATCCTAAATCGGGTAAAAACTGAGCTAATTTACACGCAAGAGACCGCAGCATTTGATGCCCTGTTAATAGAGCAAACGAATAACTATCGCAATCTTCAACTTGCTGGGCTAATCGACACTCAAAATTCAATCGACACCACGCTTGAAAAATCACCTGGAAAGAAAATTAATATTGACTGCTCACAGGGTGAAAAAGCGACCTTGGCTTTTATTTCTGGCATAACGGGCGGAATACTTACCTGTACAGAAACGCCTGATTTTCAACAATTCATAGACCGACATAAAAACAAAGGCTTAGAAGAAGAAAAATAAGTGTAAAATCTCAATGAACAAGCTAATCTTTTGTTTTAATCAGAAATGCGGGAGGAATTATGATAATTGCGTTTATAGGATTAGGTGCCATGGGATATCCTATGGCAGGTCATCTTGCTAATGCAGGGCACCATCTCAAAGTCTTTAATAGAAGTCCTGACAAAGCCAAACGCTGGACAAATGAATTTCAATATAATGCTTATAGCACCCCAGCACTGGCCGCAGCGGATGCTGATATCGTATTGATGTGTGTAGGTAATGACGATGATGTGCGCCAAGTCGCTTATGGCGAACATGGTGTCATTAATGCAATGAACAATGATGCAATTTTAGTTGATCATACTACAACCTCTGCTGAATTGGCGCGAGAGCTTGCCTCAACTTGTCGCAAGCATAATCTAAGATTTATGGATGCGCCTGTTTCAGGTGGTCAAGCAGGCGCCGTAAACGCAAAGTTAACGATAATGTTGGGAGGTGAGCAATCAACATATCAGCAACTTAAGCCCATTTTAGATGTAATGTCACAAAAACATGCATTAATGGGCGATGTTGGTTCAGGCCAACTAACCAAAATGGTAAATCAAATATGCATCGCCGGTGTAGTACAAGGATTATCTGAAGCGCTTCATTTTGCCCAAAAAGCAAACCTATCGAGTGATAAAGTCATTGATGTTATCAGTAAAGGAGCTGCTCAAAGTTGGCAAATGGAAAATCGCTGGAAAACAATGGTCGATAATCAATTTGATTTTGGGTTTGCGGTAGATTGGATGCGCAAAGACTTAGATATTGTATTAAACGAGGCTAAACGAAACGGCAGTACCTTGCCAATTACAGCCCTAGTTGATCAATTCTATGCACAGGTGCAGCAAAACGGCGGAGGCCGCTATGATACTTCTAGCTTGATTACACTATTAGATAAGAAAAAATAACAACTTATGTCTAAGCCCTAGCTAAAAACTTATCTAAGTGACCCGCAAATTCTTTGCGCTCTCGTTGACTCATAGGGGGTGGTCCTCCCGTTTGAATCCCGCTTGAGCGCAAGGTATCCATGAAGTCACGGGTACTAAGACGCCCTCTTATATTTTGTTTATCGAGTACTTCCCCTCTTGGCGATAAAATGTGTGCGCCCTTTTCAATCACTTCAGCAGATAATGGAATATCTGCTGTGATCACCAAATCTCCTGCTTCGCTTCGTTTTACAATTTCATCATCAGCAATATCAAAACCGGATCCGACTTGTAAGAAACTTATGTTTGGCGATGGTGGTATGCGCATCGAATGATTAGCAATTAGCAGCAAAGGCACTTTGGTACGTTGTGCAGCTTTAAACAAAATTTCTTTTATGACGACTGGGCAGGCGTCAGCATCGACGATAATTTTCATAGTTTCATTTATTGTTAACGTAAAATCACATAACTCAATATGCCTATAATACACGAAACGATAAAGCTTAATACTGCGCCTTCTTTAACCATATCTACTATCTTAAACGTACCCGTTGAATATGCAATTGCATTGGGTGCTGTCGCTACAGGCAACATAAATGCACAACTTGCTGCCATTGCTGCTAGTACCATGAAGATAACAGGATCTGCTCCTTGATTAATGGCGACTAAATACAAAATAGGCATTAATAGAGTCGCAGTTGCAGTATTACTCGTCACTTCCGTTAAATAAGTCACGCTTAAACACAAAAGTAAGACCGTAATTAGTAGTGGAAATTGGGTAAATGATGACAAACCCTCTCCTATCATGCTACTGAGTCCAGATTCAGTAAAGCCTTTGGCTAACGCAATGCCACCTGCAAACAGTAATAGCATTCCCCAAGGAATTGAGACTGCTGATTTCCAATCAAGAATACGACCACCTTTTCCATCTGGTACGATAAACATAATGACAACAAACAAAAGTGCAACCGTACTGTCTCCCGCTCCTGTAATAGATAACAACTCACTCCAGCCACCAAAGGGAGCATTACGTGTAATCCATGCAACAACGGCGCAAGCGAAAACAAGTAGGGTACGTTTTTCTTCTATTCGCCACGGGCCTAAATGTTCAAGTTCTATTTCAACAGGTCCTCTTAAGGCTCTAGTTAGCCATATAGCCATAATAGGAACAACAATTAGTACGACGGGTATCCCGATTTTCATCCAAGTGACAAATCCAAACTCACTACCAGTTTGCGCTTCATAAATCCCTGCAAAAATCACATTGGGTGGAGTACCTATGATGGTACCCAAACCGCCCACACTTGCTGCATATGCTATTCCTAAAATAAGGGCAATCTGTAGCTTTTTATCATTGAGTTTATCTAAAACAGCTAAGGCTATTGGAAACATTATCAACACTGTAGCGGTATTTGAAATCCACATACTTAATAACGCGGTTGCCATCATAAACGAGAAAACCAGACGTTTTTTACTGTTTGTTCCAATAAGGCTTACCATATTTATTGCAAGCCGTTTATGTACCATTGACTTTTCAAGTGCTTTTGACAGCATGAAGGCGCCCATCAGCAATAGAATTACGTGGCTTCCTAACGCAGAGGATACAATTTTATGATCAGTGACATTTAACAAAGGTAATAAAACAAAGGGAACAAGCGAAGTTACAGGTATTGGTATTGCCTCACTTACCCACCAAATAACCGTTAGTAAAGTAATAGCGGCAGTTGCAGAAATAAAGTGATCTACTCCAACGGATGATAAAATTACGTATAAGGCTAATGCTAATATTGGGGGCGAAAATATGAAAAAAGACTTCATTGTTATTGCTCTCTGCTTCCGTCAATTAAATTCGTTTTCAAAATGATAAAGCAAATGTTATAGTTTGCTTTGTCATTGTGCTTATGTAATGCTTACTAACAGAGTATACAAGAAGGTAGAGATTTATGTTATTTGCAGTAGAAACAGGTGATATTGTTGGCTCAACAACGCTTGGGAGTTCTGATTTTGCTCGCATTGTAACTGCATTAAAAGCACGATTTGAAAGGATAAGTACTGATACTGGACATCACCAAGCAAGTCATCAATATTATGAAATGTTCAGAGGTGACTCCTATCAAATACTGTATATCAATGCTACTCATGCTTTAAAGCATTCTCTTTGCAATAAACTTTATCTTAAAGGTTTTTTTGATATATCGCTTACCCAATCAACTTGCTTGGGGTTTAGTGAAAGTGAACTTGACTTGAATGCACCGCTAGGTCAAAACATGCATCAAGCTTTTATAGAATCGGGAAGGCAGCTAGATAAAGTAGACAAAGGACAGCTTGTTATTAGTAATACTCACCATTGTTTTAGCAAAGATTTTGATCTATTGATGCTATTTGTTAACCGTCATTTAACGACACTCACTCAAAAACAGGCGCTCGTCCTGCTTCATTATATTGACCTAGATTTTACTGGGCAAAAAGATATTGCTAAACAGTTAAAAATGACTAGACAAAACATTAATACACACTTAAAGCGAGCAAATGCAGATTTATTTAAGCACTTAATCATGCTTTTTGAACAAAACCTTAGGAATAGTTGAATATGACAATCTTTATATTTTTATTATTTGTTCACATATTAGCGGATTTTTATCTACAACCACATAGCTGGATAATGGATAAGGTGCAATATAAAGAAAACTCATTTGGTTTATTTAAGCATATGTGTGTGCACACTGTTTTAACTGGCTTGGCTCTCCATTTAAGCTGGTTTATCAGCACAGGCCATGGGTTTGATGCAAACCTTGTTATCGCACTAGCAATTATCATCTTAAGCCACTACGTAATAGATATTTGGAAAACATATATGGGGTTTACCACTACCTATTTTGTGATGGATCAGCTTGGGCATTTCATTATTATAAGCGGTGTCAGTATTTGGCTAAGTTTTGACACCTTTTTGCCCTATTTCTCTTCAATCTTTGTGCTAGATAACATGCATGTTCTAATTGTTATACTGGCCTATTTGCTTGCTTATCGTCCATTATCCATCCTTATTCAATTAATGTTGCGTCCCTACACTCTTCAATTTGATCAAACAAAAGATAGTAATGATGGTTTGCAAGCGGCTGGTGAGCACATTGGTGCCCTAGAACGCTTCTTAATCATCACCTTTGTATTGATTGATCAATTTGCGGGTATTGGTTTTTTACTGGCGGCAAAAAGCGTGTTTCGATTTGGTGATATGCGCCGTCAGCAGGACAGAAAGCTCACTGAATATATAATGTTGGGGACTTTATTAAGTTTTAGTCTCGCCCTAATATTGGGCTTACTTATAGACAAGTTTGCCATCCAATAAGCTATCGTTGTAACTTATTTTGTTTGTTTCGTCGGCATCGTTGTGAACAATATTTCACCTCATCCCAATTACGTGCCCATTTTTTACGCCAATTAAAGGGCAGATTACACACAAGGCAGGTTTTAGAGGGTAGTTCAGACTTTTTCATTGTTTGATAACTTTAATAAAAATGTATCAGTATCTTCAAACATATGATCAAGTTTTTGCGGGTCCATTTTATTCATCGTGCGATAAATCATTGCCATTCTGGGGTTTTTCTCAAACCTGTGTTTGTGCTTATTGAGAAATCCCCAATATAAATAATTAAAAGGACATGCTTGTGGGCCAGTTTTTTCTTTCACGCTGTATTGGCAATGTTGACAGTAATTAGACATCTTATTGATATAAGAACCACTTGCAGCATATGGCTTGCTCGCCAATTCACCACCATCAGCAAATAACACCATTGAACTCACGTTTGGTAACTCCACCCACTCATAAGCATCAGCATACACAATAAGATACCACTGGTTAACCTCTTGGGGATCTAGCCCTGCTAGCAATGCAAAGTTACCCAGCACCATTAGCCGCTGAATATGATGCGCATAAGCGTATTGTTTAGTCTGCTTAACACTTTGACTGATGCAATTCATGTCAGTGTCTGCATCCCAAAAAAGGAAGGCAAGCTTGCCTTTGCCTGCAGATGATTTTTATCTTTAAGGTCTGGCATGAAATACCAATAAAAACCTCTAATATATTCTCGCCATCCTAATATTTGACGAATAAACCCTTCGACAGAATTAATAGGAAGTTCATTTTCATAATAGGCATTGTGAGCAGCATCTAGGACTTCTTTAGGGCCGAGCATGCCAGCATTTAAATAAAAGGAAACATGGGCGTGATACATCCATGGTTCATCCTGCACCATCGCATCTTGATATTGCCCAAACAAAGATAAGCGTTCCTTTATAAATGTATTTAAGACTTCAAGTGCTTGCTCTCTTGTTACTGCATAATGAAAGTCCTCAAGCTCACCAAAATGGTCTGAAAACTCACGATTGACTAAATGGATAACGTCCTTTGTTATTTCATCTTGCTCAAATTTACTAGGCTCTGGCGGAACCATGTCCTTAGGTAGCTTTTTTCTATTATCAGCATCATAATTCCATTTGTCTCCCACAGGTTTCTTATCTTCCATTAAGTACCCTGTTTTGTGACGCATCTCACGATAAAAAAATTCCATGCGCAATTGCTTTCGACCATTGGCCCACGAAGAGAAATCGTTTTCAGTTGCGATGAAACGATTATCTGACTTTATCTCTACCTTAAATTTATACGTGTCTGACCAACTTAAGATATCTTGCCATAAACGATATTCACTAAGGTTTAGAGACAAGCACTGTGTCAACCTTATGAGTTTTTGCGCAGTGCGCCACCTGAGCACCCAAATCGCCTTTGTTATGCTCGTGTTCATAATCTATATATTCAAGTTGATAGCCTTCGTCTTTCAATTCTTGAGCAAAATGCCGCATTGCTGAAAATAAAAACGCTATTTTTTGCTTGTGGTGCTTCACATAAGTTGCTTCATTTTTGACCTCAGCCATTAACACTATGTCTTTTTCTTTATTTATACATGCCAAAGAAGCCATTTGAAGATTGAGCTGGTCACCTAATAGCAGGCAGATTTTTTTTGTCATAGTGGCGGCCCCTATTTAATATCTTTATAAGCGGATAAAGCTCGTTCACGAGTAATTTTCAGATCCACAATCGGCTTGGGATAATCTTTACCCAAGCTTACCCCAGCATATTCAAGTATATTGCTTGGTGCTTCCCACGGTTTGTGAATAAACTTACTAGGCATTTTTGTTAGCTCTGGACAATATTTTTTTACATATTCGCCCTCCTTGTCGAATTTTTCCCCTTGCAGTATAGGATTGAAAATTCTGAAAAACGGAGAAGCATCTGCGCCAGAGCCAGCAACCCACTGCCAACTTGCTGAATTACTTGCTGAATCAGCATCTAGCAAGCAATCCCAAAACCAACGCTCACCATGACGCCAATCAATCATTAGATTTTTCACTAGAAAAGAACCAACAATCATACGCACTCTATTATGCATGTAGCCTGTTTCGTATAACTCTCTCATGCCAGCATCAACAATAGGAATACCTGTGTGACCAATCTGCCATGCTTTTAAATCATCTTTTGAATCGCGCCATGCAAATGCATCAAATTTCCGATTAACATTTTCATACCCAATATTTTTTAAATGATAAAGCAAATAATATGAAAACTCCCGCCAACCCAATTCGCTCAAATATGTATCGACACCATCATTTGATGTGTCACCACCAAACGCGTCTAAGACTGCATACCAAATCTGATTAGGTGATATTTGGCCAAAGTGCAAATAGGGAGATAGTAAAGATGTTCCTTTGATAGACGGGATATTTCGTTTATCACTATATTGAGTAATTGCGGATTTAATAAATCTAGACAAACGATCCTGAGCACCTATTTCACTTACATCCCACATTGTCTCCATAGTGGCATCCCATGGTATGGTTGGTTTTAGAGCTAAGCTATCGATAGAAATTGCGCTGTTATCTTTAATTGCAACGACACTAGCAAAGTTAGGAGTAGCAACTGGGTATCGTGGACTTGTTTTGCTTAAACACCCTCTTCTGTAATAAGGAGTAAATACTTTGTAAGGTGTTCCATCATTTTTTAATACTTGCCATGGTTCCCATAACAAACTCCCGTTAAAGCTCTCGACATGCACATCTCTTTGTTTGCATGCAGTTTTTATAAACGTATCACGTTGTATTGCCCAATCATCGTACATCCTATTCCAGGTGACAAGTTGTGCATCATACTCATCTACCAAATTCATAATTATTTGTTTTGCATCACCTTTGTAGATCAGTAATTTTCCATCTAAGCTCTTATTCAATGCACTTAACGCATGATGTAACCACCACTTTGAAGCGCCTCCAAGTTTTGCCGCTTGAGGAGTTTGTTCATCCATTATATAAACAAACATTACTTTATCGTGTTTTAACGCTTCAACTAATGCAGGATTATCTTGAAGACGAAGGTCGTTTCTGAACCAATAAATGCTTACAGTCATAAAAGTGTCAATTGAAAATGTCAGGTTGCTTATGCAGTTGTATAGTAATAATTAACAAGGAAAGATCGCTTTTGTTGTTTTACTTGTAGAAAGTTAAAATTGAATCATCAAGATGTATTTACATGACCCAAATTAAGCAAGAAAAACTAGGCATACACTTTGTCAGGCATGACCAAAGGCTAATAGATAATTTGGCTATCCATTCTTTAAGAAAAAAATGTGACCGAATATTAGTTGCTTATATATTTGACCCAAATTGGATCACAACCGCTAGCCTGAACTCACCAGAGTCGCCTGACTTTCATACTTGCTTTAGCAATAAATCAACAGGCCATCTAGGGCCGCATCGCTATGCTTTTTTGATGGAGTCGCTTAACGTTCTTGATAAACAGTGTAAAGCTTTATCATATGATTTTATTGCCATAGCTGGACCATTAGCACAGACGTCAATATCACTTATTGAACATATTCAACAGCGTGAGCAGATTAGTGCTATAAGTTACGAGCACCATAGTGGCGTTTATGAAAAAGCGCAGATTGTAGCTATCAATACAGTGTGTAAAAGCATTGACGTAATTTGTGAATATAGCAATTACCTTTTTTCACCATCTGATATGCCCTTTTCTATCGATGAATTACCGAATGTTTTTTCCCCCTTTAGGCGCAAAGTAGAAAAAAAACTATTCGTAAGGGATGCCTTAGGTCAACCCGACAAATGCACAAGCTGTTCCCCGGCCCTTATGGATACCATTGCACAAGAGTTTGAGGTTTTTAACGATTATCAACAAGAAGACGCTGGTAAAATTGATAATGAGTATACTGGAGGGGAGATTGCGGGAAAAAATAGAATTCAGTCGTATTTTTTTGAATCACATAATATTGCAAAATATAAAGAAACGCGAAATGGGCTCGATGGTTGGGATTTTTCTAGTCGCTTATCTGCTTATCTTGCTCATGGAAATGTTTCAGCAGCTTATGTTTATCAACAAATTAAACAATACGAAACTGAACACATAGCTAACGACTCGACGTATTGGTTGTTTTTTGAATTACTTTGGCGAGAGTTTTTTAATTGGCAATTAGAAAAACACGGTGCGCTAATGTTTTCATTTAGCGGGATTCAAGGTCATGTGCCTAACAGCATCATGGACCTAGATAAATTCAAAAATTGGACAGATGGCGAGACCGGTTATCCGATTGTTGATGCGTGTATGAAACAATTGGCAAAGACTGGATTTATGTCAAATAGAGGTCGACAGCTTGTTGCGAGTTGCTTTGTGCATGAACTCAATCTTGATTGGCGTTACGGAGCTGCTTACTTTGAGCACATGCTGATTGATTTTGATGTCGCAAGCAACTACGGGAATTGGCAATATTTAGCGGGCGTAGGCTCTGATCCAAGGGGACATAGACAATTTAACCTTGAAAAGCAAACTCAGATATATGACCCCAATTTGCGGTTTATTAAAAAGTGGCAATAGCAAAAACCTTCTCATTAGTCTGGCTTAAACGAGATCTGCGGCTACGGGATCACAAGCCCCTTTGTGACGCACTTGCGCTTAACAAGCCAATAATGTTGGTTTACATTGTTGAGCCCATGATGTTGGCTGATCCGCACATGGATATTCGCCATTGGCGCTTTATTTATCAATCATTACTTGACTTGAATTCGCAACTCAAAATGAAAGCTAATGAATTGGAGAGTTTAAAAAATCGAAACAGTGTAAAAGTAAATATACTCTTTGGTGATTGTATCGAAGTATTGAATACCCTACATCAACAAGGGTTAAGTCATATTTTTAGTCATCAAGAAATAGGTCTTAAACACACTTATAACCGAGACAATGACATATCGGATTGGTGTCAAAAGCATAATATAAATTGGAATGAGTCGAGCTATGGCGCGGTAAAGCGCCCACTGAATCACCGTTTCAATTGGCGCACGCACTGGCAAACTAGAATATTGCGGCATACTAATGATGTTAATATTGAACAATTATGTGTTGCAATCTCTGATGCACCTGTGCCAAATAAGGTGTATCAGGTTCCCAAACAATGGGAACAACTAGATAAGGCTTTTCAAGTTGGCGGAGAGAGAAAGGCTTGGTATACCATGCGTCACTTTTTTGAAGCGCGAGGGAAACGGTACTTTGGGAATATTGGTAACCCGACGATTTCTAGACAGACATGTTCTAGGCTCTCTCCATATATAGCGTGGGGAAACATTTCACTTCGACAAGTGTATCAATACACTCAGACTCATAACAAAAGACCTTAGTTGGAGACGCTCAGTAAGCGCACTTAGCTCGAGGCTTCATTGGCATTGTCACTTTATTCAAAAATTTGAAAGCGAATCGGAAATGGAAGTACGGCCCGTCAATAAAGCTTACTTACACTATCAATACGATAGAAGCGACTTCGCGCAAACAAAGCTTCAAGCTTGGAAGCAAGGCAACACAGGGTTTCCTTTGATAGATGCATGCATGAGAGCATTAATTGCAACAGGCTATTTAAACTTCAGAATGAGAGCAATGGTAGTTAGTTTTCTGTGTCATCATTTAAATGTGGACTGGCAAGAGGGTGTTGTGTATTTAGGCCGTCTTTTTTTAGATTTTGAACCGGGCATACATTATCCACAGTTTCAAATGCAAGCAGGCATTACAGGCACTAATACAATTCGTCTATATAACCCAATAAAGCAGTCTTTAGAAAAAGATCCGCAGGGAATTTTTATTAAAAAGTGGCTACCTGAATTGAATGACATACCTGAAAACTATATACACGAGCCTCATTTAATTCCCCCGATTGAGGCAGCTATGATTAACTTTGATTGCCAAAGAGACTATTTTCTCCCTATTATTGATATCAAAACTGCAAGCAAAGAAGCTAGAGACAGACTTTGGGCGTTTCGTGATAGAGATGACGTCAAAACCGAAGCGTGCCGCATCTTAATAAAGCACGCAGTGTTGAATTAGACACTATTCAAGTTCATTTTTTTTAGGGGGTTCTGGACTTTCTGCTGGTAAGCGTTTGCTGATACGTTTTTTACGCTCTTCTTCAAGTAACCATTTATTCAAAAATCGTATCTGCCCATTTTTATACGCCGCATAGGTTATGCGTAACGAATTTGAGATTATATCACTGTCTGTCCAACCCGTTTTTTCTACAATTTCTTTATAATTTTCCATTGCAGTAGGCGTTACATAACCCCTAACCAGCTTTTTGCCTAGAGCCTTTTGTCTTTCTCTAAACCGTTTTTGTTTTTCGGCGTTAGCCACAAGTTTTTTATTTTTCATAAGCGGCATTGTAGTGCGTTTTAGGTAAAGTGTAATCAAAAAGACAATTAATTTACAATTTTTCACTGTTCAGAGTAGTTAAGCGTACAAGTGTTCGCTAAAATAGTGTCTGGATAACATAATGAAGTAAATTAAATGTCGATAGATAAAAATAGTTTTACCAAAGAAGACTTACTAGCCTGTAGTGCAGGAGACTTATTCGGGCCAGGTAATAGTCAACTGCCCGCCCCTAATATGTTGATGATGGATAGAATCACTAGCATTTATGAAGACGGTGGAGAACATGATAAGGGTTTTATTGAAGCAGAATTAGATATTACACCTGATTTGTGGTTCTTTGATTGCCACTTTCCTGGAGACCCTGTTATGCCTGATTGTCTTGGTCTAGATGCAATGTGGCAATTAGTTGGATTTTTCTTGGGTTGGTCAGGTGGTCCAGGTAAAGGAAGAGCGCTTGGTGTTGGAGAAGTAAAGTTCACGGGACAAATACTCCCTAATGCGACAAAAGTGACTTATCGAATAGACTTTAAACGAGTAATAAAACGCAAACTGTTTATGGGACTTGCTGATGGCTCAGTTTCAGTTGATGGGCGTGTAATATATACAGCAAAAGACTTAAAGGTTGGGCTATTTCAGGATACATCCAAATTTTAAATATAAAAAACCCCGAGTATTCGGGGTTTTCTTTTTAAAATTCTATTTTATCTAGTATTCGATACTAATTGCCTGTCAGTGGATGCCTCTCGCCATCCTCCTAACCAATGTGATCTTGCGTCCGACGACTGAAATGGACAATTTTCTTTTGAACGACCTGTAATGCCAGCTTGATAACCTTTAGCGTGCGCTCTGCTTAACTTATCTCTTTTTTGTCTTTTCATTAATAGCCTCTCTTTGCCAAAATAAATGTAACACCATTCATAAATGCAACATACCTTTTGGTATCTCAACTTCATTATTTATTAATGTTACATATATAGTGATACACCCTCGTCAGCATTGATTCAAGTATGAAATTATGAATAAGGTATAAATGTGCCTAAGTACTTGATTAGTAGCGATGAATTTAATAAACCAAATAATGCTAAAAAATATTGATTTAATTACTCATAGATATTAAAAACAAAAAGCCCACATAAACAGTGGGCTTTCGGCATTTTAGGATGATTATCCTAATAAAGGCGGCAAACTTACTTTTTTAATCTTCGACGAACAAAAGTAATTAAACCTAATCCTACTATTAAGAAAACACTCAAAGATGCTCCTTGACGCTGAGTCTCGGCAAGTTCTTCTTCACTTGGCTCACAATTCGGTGGTGTCCCGCCATTTGGCACAAGCTTGATAGTGACAACAGTATCTACAAGTGTTTGCTCACCATCATCATTTAGTACAGCCTCTCCTTTTGAGTTTCTAAAAGGCCTGGTTGTTAATGCATCAGCAACGATTTCATTATTATCGTTAATATCATTAGCAGCAATAATTTGAAAATTAGCGTCACATGGAACAAGATCATTTAAATTGGTGAAGGTATTCGCATCAATGTCATACAAGAAAGCATTTCTTTGCCGCGTATCTGAATCAATCTCTCCATCACCAACAACCAAATTATTATTGTTTATTGCGCGTGGAATGCTTGAAGAGCTTACAAAAAAATCATCAGGAAATGTTAGCTCGTCATTATTTAAGTTGTAGACAAAAAACTTTGTGGCAGCAACATTGTTTATTAAAAGCGTTCTAAAGCCTGTCACATAGCCATTGTTATTGATACCCGTTGCAGTATTTGGTAATAAATTATTGTCATCAATTAACCGTGTAGTCACGCCATTGGTAAAGGTCGCGGCCGCGTCAAAAAATGTTCCATTTCCTTCAACAGGTGTTGTACCTACAGCAATACCGTTATCGTTAATATCAAGAGCAGCACTAGAAAATATATTAGTTGATTCAGCATCTTGTTCAAACGTTAAGCCATAAACGGTAGTATTAACAACATCGCCATTGTTATCCAAATCCCACACGGCAGCGCGACGCGTCAGTTGAGGCACGAAAGCATTTGAAGAATTACCAAAACGGTCTGTTGAGGTTCTATTTATCAAATTATACAAACATGCTTCTACCGGTCTATCTAAATCTTCAACAGACGTATCACAGTCGGCTACCGCTTCTAACACCGCATCACTAGCTTTAATACTGACTGTACCAGCCACTTGGAAATTACTATTAATTGCTGACGCAGTGCTAAGACCGCCTGCCGTTAAGTCACTTGGCAGCAATTCAGTTACTTCATCCCCGACCTGGACGAATCCTCGTAAATTAAATTCATTAACTACATAGGTGCGCTCAATTTCGTCATTGTTCACAAATGGAATTTTCTGAAAAGGCCCTTGCATGGTTCCGACAATGTGAGTCCCCCCACTGAATCACCCAATTGGGTAGTCATTGAGAATGTAAAACCGTTAGTCGCATCGGTTTGCGTATCAAACCCATTTACGTAACTAAAATCAGTTCCATCTGTTTGGTAAGCTATATTACTGGCCAGCTTTTGACCAAATTCTATATTGCCTTGAGCTTGACTAACAGCTCGGCTAGCCAGGGTAGCAAGATCAGCCGCATTGAAATCACCTTGCGCAGCGGCATCGGGGTCGGTTAAGTCAAAACCAGATAAATCAAAAAGTGATAAATCAATCGGTGGATTATACGGCGTATTAACAATGGTTAATACCAGACCAGTATTATCAATCGAACTTGCAAATTGATTGTTTGAAATAGAGTTTGTCGGTAATTCGACAATATCGTACGCCTGACCAAATGCGCTGCATGTAATACCACTTAGCATTAACAAAGCTGTTATGCGATTTACTTTCATGAAATTTCCTGTCACTACTGATTATTTTGTTTTTCTTCCAAGGATTCCCAGCGAATAAAAGCTTCATCTAGCTCTTGTTCTAGTGCCGCAAGCTTATCTAGTACGGCTTGAGTCTCACTTAATTCTTGATTAAAAAAACCTGCTTGGTTCACTTGCGATTGTAACGCTTCTATTTCTGTCTCGAGAAGGTCTAATTTCGCAGGTAAAGACTCTAATTCTCTTATCTCTTTATATGATAACTTTTTCGCCTTAGTCTTAGTAGATGAAACTGATGATTTACCGTCATTTTCTTTTACTAATTGGCTAGATTGGACAGAATCTGCGTGTTTAGACGCAGATTTTGTTGTTTCTTGTGCCAAATACCATTGATAGACATCATTATATCCGCCTACAAACTGCGTAAGTCTTCCATCTCCTTCAAATACTATACTGCTAGTTACCACATTATCGATAAATTCTCGGTCATGGCTAACTAACAAAACCGTTCCGCTATAGTCAACAAGCAAAGACTCTAGTAATTCGAGGGTTTCGACATCAAGATCATTTGTAGGTTCATCTAAAATCAGTAAATTACTTGGTTTGCTCATGAGTTTAGCAAGCATCAAGCGATTTTTTTCCCCACCAGATAGAGCTGATACTGGTACATTTACCCGTTCAGGTGAAAACAAATAGTCTTGCAAATAGCTAATAACATGACGGCTACTTCCATTAATATCAATTTCTCTTTTACCATCTGCAATGACATCGATTAACTTTTTGTCTAAATCAAGTTGACTTCGGTGTTGGTCAAAGTAAGCAAGCTCAAGATTAGTTCCAATAAATACATCGCCACTATCGGCTTGAATCTTACCTATCAGAAGATTGATTAAGGTCGTTTTACCACTACCGTTTGGCCCAATTAATGCGATTTTATCGCCTCTGGAAATCAGTGTACTAAAGTTGCTTATGATTGGCGCATCAGAATAAGCATAACTGACGTTTTCAAGTTCAATCACTCGCTTACCAGACTGATTGACTTGAGCACTGGTTATAATAGCACTCCCCATCTGCTTGCGGCGCTGTTTATATTCTTCTCGCAGCGCTTTTAGTGCTCTAACTCTTCCTTCATTTCGGGTTCGTCTTGCTTTGATCCCTTGTCGTATCCATACTTCTTCTTTGGCTAACTTCTTATCAAATTCTTTTTGCTGGGCTTCTTGAACTTCTAAATCATGGCTTTTTTGCACCAAGTAAGTTTCATAGTCACCTGGATAAGAGACTACCTGCCCTCTATCTATATCTAAGATTCGAGTGGCCATGCTTCGAATGAACGCTCTATCGTGGCTAATAAAAACAATGGTGCCATTATATGAAGACAACATATTTTCTAGCCATTTGACCATATCTATATCGAGGTGGTTAGTCGGTTCATCCAGCAATAAAATAGTTGGCTCACAAACTAATGCTCTGGCAAGCGCGGCTTTTCTTCTCCATCCTCCAGATAAGCCCGAAAGGCTGACAGCGCCATCTAATCCAAGCTTATCAAGTGCATTAGTGATTTGTTGCTCTAGCAACCATCCATTATTTGCATCAAGTTGCTCTTGAAGTATTTGTAATTTTGTTAGGGCTTTATCGCTCGGGTCGTCCGCAACTATTTTAGTTTGTGCAAAATACTCTTTAACGATGGAAGCATTCTCACTTAGCCCTTCTGCAACATAGTCAAACAGGCTAATATCATTATTTACCGGGGGATCTTGAGCTAATCTTGCAATGCTAACGTGCCCTGCCACGATGCGTTGTCCGTCATCTAGCGTTAGTTCACCACTTATGACCTTTAAAAGCGTAGACTTACCAGCTCCATTTCGACCAACAATACAAACACGTTCATTTTCTTGAAGATTAAAATTTGCATTATCAAGTAAGGGGGGATGACCGAATATCACACTCGCATTTTTAATTTGGACTAAATTCATGACAGAAATGCCGATAATTGGGTTAAGTCAAAAGGCCATCCTAATTCTTGATTGGTATCTAGGCGTTTTATAACAGGAATTCGCACCGCATATAAGTGATAAAGAGATGCGTCTTGTCTTATGTTTTTCTTTTCAAGATGTATGTCATGATCATTTATCTGATTTATTAGTGCTAGCGCATCATCACAAAGGGAACAGTTAGGCCCTGTATACAAAACAACATTCATAATGAAAGAATCCAACACTGATGTATTTTAATATGTCGCTTAAAATCATCATCAATCGTTCTTAGCGATATATCTTCAATGCTAAAACCCAACTTTTCTAGTTGCGCATGATCTAGTTTAAAGCTTCTCAAATTATTACTAAAATAGATTTTACCGCCAAGGTTTAGCTTTTTCATGGCATTTGACAATAACTCAACGTGGTCTCGTTGAACGTCAAACGACTCTTTCATTCGCTTGGAGTTAGAAAAAGAAGGCGGGTCAATAAACATCAAATCGAAGTTGTTTGATGCCTTAGGTGTTTTCAACCATTCAAGACAGTCTGCCTGCAGAAACTCATATGCTCCCTTAAGCTTGTTAAGCTCAAAGTTTTGCTTAGCCCATTCTAAATATGTTTTTGACATATCAACAGATGTTACTGATTTCGCTCCTGCCTTAGCCGCATAAACGGAAACACTGCCGGTATAACAAAAAAGGTTTAGCACATGTTTATCGTTACATGCATTTGCAAAAAGAGAACGAGTGATTCGATGATCTAAGAATAAACCGACGTCAAGATAATCATAGGGATTAATTAAAAATGATAATCCATTTTCATGCACTTTGACTTTACGTTCAGTACTATCAAGTTTTTGATATTGCTGAGTACCTTGTTGCTTATCTCGTACTTTTAACACTATTTTTCGTTTATCTATATCTAATACATGTGGAATATGCAAAAGAGCTTGTGCTAAGCGTTCTTGTGTTACGCTTTGCGGGATATCTTTTGGTGCTGCATATTCTTGAACGATACAATAATCACCGTATAAATCGATGGCGAAATTAAAATTAGGTAAATCAGCATCATAAATACGGTAAGCATTTGTATTGGCTTTTTTTAGCCAAGATTTTATTTTTTTACGATTTTTTTTAAGTCTGTTGCTGAATTCGTCATCACTGGGTTTAGCCGAGAAACTCTCTAAGTTTTCTTTTGCCAAATGGTAACACGCTAATGTTGTTTCCAATTTTCCGTTAAAGAATTTATAGCGCTTACTAGCTCTCAATTTTAGGGCTTTTAATAATTGCTCGTTTGAACACAACAGATTGACAAACCAATTAGCAAATTCATTTTTTAGATGTTGGCCTAGTTTAGTGTAGAAAGGCAGCAAACTAACATAATCATCGAGCCTTTCACCATAAGGCGGATTACTAACGATATATCCATTATTATGGTCTAGCCTAATAGACAGTGCGTCACACTGTTTAAATTCAATATATTGATCAACTCCAGCATTTTGAGCGTTAACTTTTGCAATTTCGACGACTTTAGTACTTAAATCAGAGGCATAAATTGGAGGGCAGCTAGTTATAATGTCAGCAGTTGCTTGTTCTTTTATTGCATCAAACATTTGTTTTTGATGCCCAAACCAATAATCAAAGCCCCAAAATCGTCTGTGTAAATTTGGAGGAGTATTTGTTGCCATCAATGCAGCTTCTATAGCAATTGTTCCTGCTCCACACATGGGATCAAGTAACACCGCTTCTTGATTTGTTGCCCAATTACTTCGATACAGCATCGCACACGCTATTTGTTCTTTCAATGGAGCATCGCCTGTTTCACTGCGGTAGCCACGTTGATGCAAGCTTGTTCCAGACAAATCAATACAAATAGCAACATGATCGCGTCGTAAACGCGCATGAACCTGAACATCGGGGTTTACTCGCTCGACGTTTGGCCGTTCTTGACCATCATCTACAAAAGCATCGACAATCGCGTCTTTTACTCTTAAGGCACCAAATTGACTATTGTTGATACTCTTACTTGTCCCGACAAACTGTACTGCAAAATTAGACTGATTTGAAAACTGTGCAGGCCAATCAATAATGCTTGCTAGATCATACAAATCATCAGAATTTGAAACGCGTCCATCCTGTAAAACTAAAAGGACTCTATTGGCTAGCCTAGAGTGTATACAAATACGATACGCATCGGACAGTTGTGCCTCAAAGGTTAATTGACCAGGTTGTAACTTGAATCGTGATTGGACATCATTTTGCGGTATATCTAACAGCTGTGCTAACTCGAGTTTTAACAACTCATCAAGTCCCCTAGCCGCTGTAACAATTAATTTATGCATTGATAATTTCTTTAATGAGTGATGGGCCCTGATAAATAAAGCCTGTATAGACTTGTAATAACTGTGCGCCAGAAGCTAATCGTTGTTTTGCGTCTTCTGCGTTGCTGATGCCGCCTACACCTATAATAGGTATATTACCTTTTAATGCCTGATATAACTTTTCGGTTATGTCGTTACTTTTTTGTTTTAAAACCGCGCCACTAAGCCCCCTGCCTCACCAGCGTGTTTATGTGAGTCAACAGTTGTTCTATCAAGCGTCGTGTTTGTTGCGATCACCCCGTCCATTTTACTGGATAATAAGGCATGTGCTATTTGCTCTATCGCTACATCATCTAAATCGGGCGCAATTTTAACGACGATGGGGACATATTTACCATGTGTAAGCTCAAGCACTAGTTGCTCTTTCTTAATGCCATTTAGTAAATCATCTAAGGCTTTACCATATTGTAAATCCCTAAGTCCTGGCGTGTTGGGTGATGAAATGTTGACTGTAATATAAGAAGCATACTGATAAACCTTTCTCATACAGATTAAGTAGTCATCTAGTGCTTTATCTTCAGGCGTGTCTTTATTTTTACCGATATTAATACCTAATACACCTTGGAAACTACTTTTTTTAACTTGTTCAACTAAGTAATCAACACCTTTATTGTTAAACCCCATACGATTTATCAGTGCTTGGTGTTCAGGCAATCTAAACATTCTAGGCTTAGGGTTACCCTCTTGAGGCTTAGGCGTTGTTGTACCGATTTCAATAAAACCAAATCCCATTGCTGCAAACGCATCAATGCATTGTCCATTTTTATCCAGACCCGCCGCAAGGCCAACTGAGTTGGGGAAATTGATACCCATACAAGTAGTAGGCTTAGCAGGAACTTTTTGTGCATATAGCTTTTGTAATGGCGTATGTTGGGATTTTGCTAGAAAACCTAAGGAAAAATCGTGACTCCACTCCGGGTCACACTTCAATAAAGTTTTTAATACAATTGAATACACTTGTTTACTCGATTAAGAATACAAAAAACAAAAGCCCTGCAAGGCAGGGCTTTTTATACTAACTGACTTAATCGAGTAGTTTAATGGTTTGAACTGATACTTAACAGCATCAATTCACGTAAAGCGACAGAAAACTTAGCAAATTCGTGATTATCTGTCGTTTTAAACTCAGTCATCATGTGATACCACCTAGCTAGTTTAGTCTCATTTTGCGTAATCCAATCGTTTAGCATCTCATCTGCGTCATTACTTTTTAACGCAGAGTTAAGCAATACAGATGTAATCGCACGTTGTTGCCAGTCTAGCTCTTCGCGATACGATGCCCTTGCTAACGCCTGCCAATGGTTGCTTACACTTTGATTGTTTATTTGAGTTAAGAACCAATGCAGTTCAAATATACTACCAAGTTGATAATATAAACGAGCAACTACTTCAACAGGACGCTTCTCAATTTCAGCTAACTGCGCTAAATCTAAACTTGAGAATAAATTACTTAAACAAGCTAATTGATAGGCTTGATCTGCAGGTACATTTGATTTTTTCAAATATGCTGTTCTATTCTCAACTTCTTTGACTTCATCAGGCACTAAAAATGCCGTTAGTTGACTGCTTATTGTAGAAAATGCAGGTGCATATTTAGCAATAGCATCATCGATCGCAATATCTGATTCACCATGACGTATAAACCAACGAACGGTTCTTCTGAGTGTTCGTCTCATTTGATCAAGAAGTTCAAGCTGAAGGTCTGATTCAATTACATTATCAAGATTTTCTACAGCCTCCCATAAGTCACCCATTCCAAAGATTGCTTTGACAATAGAGTAAGCGTGACAAATCTCAGTAACATTTGCTCCGGTTTCCTCCATCAAACGATGAACAAAATTAAGGCCCATATCGTTAACAATTTCATTTGTTAATTTAGTTGCAATAATTTCACTTCTCAATGGGTGCTCTTGCATCTGTTGGGAGTATTTCTTTCTCAATACCGGAGGAAAAGCATTGATTAGATACTTATCATAAAAAGGATTACTTGTGATTGTCTCAATATTTAATTCTTCTTTCAGTACCATTTTACCATATGCGATGAGCACAGAAAGCTCGGGTCTAGTTAGTCCTTGGCCCGTCGCTACTCTTTCTGAAATTTCCTCGTCACTGGGTATGAATTCAAGCTCTCGATTCAAGGACCCCATTCTTTCTAGGGTATGAATAAATCGAAGTTGTTCTTTTAGCTGTTTAACGCCCATCAGTTGTGTAATTGATATCGATTGTGTTTGACGATAACAATCTTGAAGTACAATTTCACTGACATCATCTGTCATGTCGTATAACAATTTATTTCGTTGTTTGACAGTCAAATCACCAGCGTTAACCAAGGTATTGAGTAGAATCTTAATGTTAACTTCGTTGTCTGAGCAATCGACGCCTCCTACATTATCAATGAAGTCTGTATTTACACGTCCACCATTGGCGGCATATTCAATACGACCTAATTGCGTTAGCCCTAGATTACCGCCCTCACCTACAATTTTAGCTCTAACATCTTTACCATTTACACGTAAAGTATCATTAGCACGGTCACCCACATCGGAATGGCTCTCTTTTGAGCTTTTAACATATGTTCCAATGCCGCCATTCCATATCAAATCGACTGGCATTTTGAGAACATTATGAAGTAATTCAGTAGGTGTCATATTACTTTGCTTAGTCCCTAAACATTTTTTCATTTCAGGACTAAGTTTGATTGACTTCTCACTTCGTTTGAATATACCACCGCCTTTAGAAATTAAATCACGATTATAATCATCCCAACTCAAACTCGGATCATCAAACAAACGCTTTCTTTCTTTGTAAGTCGATTTTGGATCAGGCGTTGGGTCAAAAAAGATATGCATATGGTTAAAAGCACATACTATTTTGGTTTGCTCTGACAACAGCATGCCATTACCAAATACGTCTCCCGACATATCTCCAACACCCACACAAGTAAATGGCGTAGTTTGACAATCAATACCAATCTCACGGAAATGCCGTTTAACTGATTCCCAAGCTCCACGTGCAGTGATACCCATTTTCTTGTGGTCGTAACCAACACTACCACCAGATGCGAACGCATCACCTAACCAAAAGTTAAACTTATCTGAAATACTATTGGCTATATCTGAAAAAGTAGCCGTTCCTTTATCAGCAGCAACAACTAAATATGGGTCGTCTTCATCAAGCCTGACAACATCATGAGGCGGTATAATGACACCATCTTTAATATTGTCTGTAATATCCAACAAACTGGTAATGAAAATCTTGTAACAGGCTTGCCCTTCTTGTTGTATGGTAGCTCTATCAGCACCTACAGGCATCCTTTTACAAACGAAACCACCTTTCGCGCCTACTGGAACAATGACGGTGTTTTTTACTTGTTGGGCTTTTACGAGCCCTAATATTTCAGTTCTAAAGTCTTCCATACGGTCAGACCATCGCAAACCGCCCCTTGCAACTTTTCCACCTCTAAGATGCACACCTTCAACTCTCGGTGAATAAACAAAAATCTCAAACTTAGGCATGGGTAAAGGCATTTCAGGAATCATTTCTGGTAATAATTTGAAAGACACATACGGTTTATCAACACCATGCTCATCTTGTTGATAAAAGTTTGTTCTTAATGTTGCTTGGATCAAATCGACATAACGTCTCACAATTCTATCATCGTCAAGGTTAGAGACTTTATCTAACTTAGCCATAATGTTTTCTAAAATAGAATCCACTTTGCTTTTGTTTCGTCTAAGTTTTGGACTAAATTTTTGATGAAATAGATCGATAAGCAATTTGGCAATCTGAGGATAACTTGCCATAGTATTGGCGATGTATTCAATACTAAAAGACGAGCCAATTTGACGCATATATTTAGCATAGGCTCTGACTATTGTAACTTTGCGACCAGTAATGCCTGCTCCAAGTATTAAGCGATTAAAACCGTCATCTTCTAACAAACCATCCCAAGTTGCTGAGAATGCCTCTTGAAATAGCTCTTGGGAGGTTTCCATGTCAAAAGAATCATTCTTTTTGTAGAGCATCGTGAAATCCATCACCCAAGAAACTTCACCACTGCTGTTAGTAACACGATAAGGACTTTCGTCAACAACGCGCAAGCCAAAGTTTTCAAGGATTGGAAGAACATCGGATAAGTGTATAGGCTCATTTTTGTGATATAGCTTTAGCTTAACAATATCACTTTGTGCCTGCTCTTCTTGTGGTCTGTAGAACAATATATCGAGTTTTTTATGCTCACTTAGCTTATCTATCCGTTGCAGATCTACCAACGCTGCGCTTGGAAGATTCTCTTCAGCATAACTTCTAGAAAAGGCATTATCATACTTTTGGCTGATTGCTTTACCTTTCTCTTCACCAAATACTGACACAATTTTAGTATGAAGCTTATCCTGCCATGTTTTTGTTAATTCGATTAAGTTCTTTTCAATCTCGTTCACATCGATTTCCAAATTGTTGTTGTCGACTCTTGCGATATAGTGTGTTCTGGCATAAACCGATTCTGAGAAATAAGTATTAAATTCAACTTCGCCCTGAGCACTAAACGAACGCTTTAATAAATCCTGAGTGTCTTTACGCAGTTTTGTGTTGTAACGTTCTCTTGGAACATACACCATGCATGAAAAGAAGCGCCCAAAGGTATCCTTGCGCACAAATAACTTAGACATTCCTCTTTCTTGCATTTGGAAAATGCCCATAATGATATTGGCAAGCTCTTCATCTGAGGTTTGCAGTAATTCATCTCTTGGATAAGTTTCTACTATGTTTACAAACGCTTTATATGCATGCGTGCCCTTCTCAAAGCCTGCGATTGCACACATACGGTCAATTTTTTCGCGTAAAACAGGTAGTTCAATAGCACTGTTATTGTAAAATGATGCTGAATACAAGCCGACAAAGCGGTGCTCACCAATTACATTACCTTTTTTATCAAATTCTTTAATACCTATGTAATCCATGTATGCTGGTCTGTGAACACGCGCTTTAGTATTCGTTTTTGTCAATAGCATTGGATTACTGCTAAGTGCTTCAGCTCTAGCATTTGCTGGCACATTAGATAAGAGCCTTTCTCGGTCGCTAATTGAGTTTTTCATTAAGCCCAAAGAAGTATCGTTATTAGGACACCATCTATGGTCACCCTCTATGGCTACAACATCATAATAACGGTAACCCATCAGTGTAAAATTATGATCATTTAACCAATTAAGGAAGGTTTTACATTGTGACTTAACAGCAGCACTAGCTTTACTGTTAGACTTAGAAAAAGATTCGGTGATACCGCTTAATTTTTGTCGCATTGATTGCCAATCACTCACAGAAAGTGACACTTCGCTTACTACTGAACGGATGTCTGCTCGTAGAGACTCAATGGATTTACCGGCTGATTGCCTATCTATTTCAATGTAGAAGACTGTCTCTGAAAAATGCGCATCATTCTTTTCATCGACTTTATCAACAAAACCCTGCACTTTGCCTGATTTATTACGTTCAATGTGCATGGGGGTGTGTAAAATAAGATGAGAAGTAATATTTAGTCGATTAATAGCCATTCGGATTGAATCTACTAAGAACGGCATATCATCTACAATAACTTCTATTACGGTATGCGAAGATTGCCACCCATGTTTCGCTATTTCTGGATTAAATACCTTTATCGATGGCTCTTTAGATAACTTTTTATTTTCAAGTAATTGCCAGAGGCTAAGTATCGAGCCATACAAGTCGCTGTCGCTTCTGCCGTCTAAGTCGTCAAACGACATATTCTTTAGCAGTAAATTACCAAATTGAATAACTTTTGCGGAATATGAACTATCAACTTTTTCGTTAATAAGAGCAAAAACGCGTTCTAACAAGACTGAATGCTGACCATGTGAAACAGACATAAATTGTGTTCTCGTTGTGAATAATTAGTGAATTGAAAGACGGATTATCTTTCTATATCGTCATTTTCCTAAAATAATTAATGGTTTACCAGTTATTATTAACGATAAATTTACAATTTGCATAAGGATTTATAAAATTTGCATAAAAAAAAGACCTCTCGGTCTTTTTTTACATAATTAAGCGAAATTATTTTTCGTTAGTTTTATACCAAACCAGTCTTGCAATGGCTGGTAGTACAAAAATTGCCCCCAACATGTTAACAACGAACATAAAGGTCAATAATATTCCCATATCCATTTGAAATTTAAGACTAGAAAAGACCCATGTACTTACGCCAATAGCCAAGGTGATACCGGTAAATAAAACGGCACTTCCTCGTTCTTGTAAAGCGGCTAAATAAGCGACTTGTACGTTATCTCCTTGTCTAATCCTTTGAGTCATTGTTGACAGTATATAAATACCATAATCAACCCCAATACCTACACCTAATGCAATAACAGGCAGTGTGGATACGGTTAAGCCGATTTGCAAATAGGTCATCAATGCTTGTGCCAATACAGAAACTACATAAAGAGGGATAACTACTGCAAGTGTTGCCCTAATCGACCTGAAGCTAATCAAACATAAAATGATTACTGCACCAAACACGTAATATAGCATTGGGTTTTGTGATTCTTCTACAGCTTCGTTAGTCGCCGCCATAACGCCAACTGGCCCAGATGCTAACTTAATACTAAGCTCATCGCTTTCATATTGTTGTCTGATTTCTTTAACAGCATCAACGATAACGTTTATCGTTTCTGCTTTATGATCTTCCATGAACAATATGATTGGCATCACCGAACAATCACCATTTAACAAACCGGAAGACGTAGGAACTCGGCCAACAGCCTGCACAAGTGTCGATTGATTACGCGGCAATACTTGCCACTTAGGATTACCTTCGTTGTATCCTGCATTAACGCGTTTAGCAACAGATGCAAGTGAAATTGCTGATTGTACGCCTGAGTACATTTTGCATTTTCCATTGGAAATCATCAATTGAAGTCATAATGTCGTGACGTGTGCAAGACTCTGGCGATGTTTCAACAATGAGGCTAATGTAATCAACAGTAATTTCGTAACGGTCAGTAATTAATGCCGTATCGATATTGTAGCGAGAATCACTATGCAAAGCCGGAGCACCAGCATGTAAATCACCAATTTTAAGTGATTGTGACTGATACGTTCCCCAAGCAAATAACAAAGCAGTCAAACCAACAATTATTATCGCTGTTTTAGGAGAGGCACATGAAGATACTCGTTGCCAAAATGGAGAGACATCATTACTTTCAATATACTTCTTTTTATTAGCCTCAGATAATTTGACGTATGACATCAGTACTGGAAGCAATAATAAATTAGTTAATATTATTACTGCAACACCCATGCTAGCTGTGATTGCAAGTTCTTTTATAATGCCTATATCAATGACTAATAAAGTCATAAAGCCTATCGTATCGGACAATAGCGCGACGCCTCCTAGCACCAAAAGGCTTCTAAATGCATGCTGCGCAGCAACTTTTACATCTGTTCCTAGCGCTGCTTTTTTTCCAACAGCATTAATCATTTGCACACCATGGCTTACGCCTATGGCAAAAACTAAAAATGGTACCAAAATCGACATTGGATCAAGTCCAAAGCCAAAAAGGGTCAGCAATCCAAGTTGCCAAACAACTGCGATAAATGAACACAGGAGTGGAAGAAAAGTAAGCATGGCTGATTTACAGAAAAAATAAACCATGACAGCAGTGATCGCGATAGCAATTGCGAAAAACAACACAACATCTTTCGCTCCGTTAGCAACATCACCAATCATTTTTGCAAACCCTATAATATGAATAGAGGTTTGTTCATTTTCAAATTGACCACGGAGTTGTTGCTCTAACTGCTCTGCAATAAACAAGGTATCAAGCACTTCCCCAGTTTCAGGATCAATCTCTAAAAGCTGCGCGGTCACCATTGCACAAGAAAAATCATTAGATACTTGTCGACCAACTATTCCCGCTTTATCAATGTTCTTTCGCACTGTTTCTAAAGCATTCGGATTAGACGAATCAAAATCGGCAGGAATAACTGGTCCGCCAGAAAATCCACCTTCTACAATTTCTGTAAAACGTGTAGAGGGAGCGAATAAAGATATAACAAGCGAACGATCAACGCCGTTGATAAAAAACAATTGGTCATGAACGTCTTTAAGCGTATCAAAAAATGGTTGGTTAAAAATATTGCCATTTTTATCACATACCGACACTAATACATTATTTGCACCGCCAAAATCAGATTGATGCTTAATATAAGTTTGCATGTATTCATGTTGCAAAGGAATATTTTTTGTAAAACCTGCATCTAGCTTGAGTAATGATGCTTGATACACCAAGAAGAGTGTTGCTAAAGCAAATACAACAATAACGGCTAAGCGATTTCTAAAAATCAATTTTTCAATAGAATTGACAATACTTTCCATATTAATCGTTTAACTCCAAAGTTTTAATACCTGCGGCAGAAATGCTAAGCAATGTGTTGTCGCGGAAAACAGCATTTAAGAGGGCCTCAGAAAAGTCAGTTTCAACTCGTGTCAGGGCAATGTGCTGTTTACAACCTTCAGCATTAGCCGTTGTAAATTCATCACTTTGTAATTTAGTGGGATCAATCGAAAACACGACACCGTTGTTGCCAAGTACCGCGATTCTGTCCTGTTCAATGCTAATTGCGTTAAGTGATGTAGTGACACAAGTTTCAAGTGCAGTCCATTGCTCAGCGGCCTTAACAAACATGTTACCTCGAAGACCAACTGCTAAAACTAAATCATTTGATAACTTGCTTACATCAAAAAATGAGCCTTCATAGCCGATATCTAAGCGCTCCCATGATTTGCCTCGGTCCTTACTTGTCGCAATAAGACCTGATTCACCGGCTAAATACAGTGTACCGTCAAGATAGCTGACTTTATTCAAATGCGGTGATATAAATGACAGTTCTTCATTATAAAAGGCAATGTCATCCTTAATGCTTTCTAAATAGTCTTTATCATCTTCAGACAAGACGGACGGATGCCGTTCTTGCACCCAAGATTCACCACCATCGATACTTCGATAAAATAAACCGTATGCACCAATGGCAATACCTTCTAGCTCATCAAAAAATACAATATCTAAAAATGGCCTATCTAACGTTGGTTCGTTAAACACCACCGACCAAGTATTACCTGCATCTGAAGATTTAATAATTGTAGCATCGTGCCCTACAGCCCATGCTAAATTACCCTTTGATTCGATACCTGTCAGTGTAACAGTGCTTGGCGCTTTAATTTGACTATACTCACCGTCAACTAGCTTAAGGATATGACCACGTTCGCCCACAATAAGATCTCCATCGCCATCAGATATATCTAACAGCAAAGACTCTTTCACTAGTGGAGCGATATAAGATTCTTGCGACATACTCATTACTGAGCTTAATCCCAAAATACAACCTAGAGTATATGAATAAACCTTCACGATTCCTCACTTACAATAAAAAAAAGGTTGGCAAATGCCAACCAATTTTGATTAACGCTTACCTTGTCGCCTCAGAGCTTGCGGTGTGAAATCACGGTCATTTAACTCAACAGTAAAATCATACATCTCTTCTTCGTTATCTAAGCCAATGGCAAGATAACGGCGCGAATTTAAATCATGATACACATCGAGTGTAGACCAATGTGTCTTAACATCATAATAGTTTACACCATGTGCGATCGCGACACGATATAAATCACCACGATTATCATACATATCTGCAACTTGGATCTGCCAACTGTCCTCATCTATGTAGAATACGCGTTTTTGATAAACATGGCGAAATTCATCTTTCAATGTCGCTTCTACGACCCATACACGATGCTTTTCAAATCGAGTTAAGTCTGGGTTCACATGCCCTGCATGCAAAATGTCATCATACGAAACTTGGTCACTATGAATTGCATAGTTATTGTATGCAACATATAGCTCTTGCTTTCCTTTTAGTTCCCAGTTATAACGATTAGGTGACCCATTAAACATATCAAAATCGTCAGTGGTGCGCAGGCCATCAGCTGAAGTTCCTGGTGCATCATAAGCAATATTCGGCGCTCTTCTTACGCGACGTTGACCTGTATTGTAAGTCCAAGCCTGGCGAGGTTGTGCAACTTGATCAACTGTCTCATGAACCAATAATGCAGTTCCAGCAAGGCGAGCTGGCTTCGTTACTGACTGCTTAAACTTAAATAGGACATTATCTTGCGTAAGTTGCTCTGGCGTGACTCCAGGTTCAGAGTATTTAATCATTAATTGTTCTTCGAACCCAATCACGTTAAAGTCACCACCTGCTGTAACTGCAGCTTGTCCACCATTACGCTGAACAGCTTCACCGCGATAACGAAGAATGTGATTCCAGATCGCTTCTAAACCATTTTGAGGAATTGGAAACGGAATGCCCATTGAAGCACCTTTTATTCCATTACCACCTGCTAATAGCTCAGCATTTACCGCGTTCACTTTAGTTGCATCGTACACAAATTGTGGATTAGATGCAGTTCTGCGAGTTTGATAAACCGGCATTTTATAAGTGTCAGGATAGGTTTCGAACAATTTTATCTGACCAAGGCGACAAATTATCTACATAGTCTTTGTAGTTTGCGCCCGTAATTTCAAATAGTGGCTTATCAGCAGGAAATGGATCAACATGAAAGTCGCCTGGAGTATAACCAGCAGGAGCTTCGGTAATGCCACCAGTCCATGCAGGAATGCTTCCATCAGCATTACCAGCCATTTCAGCACCTAAGGGCGTTAAGCTAGCACCTAACTTTGCAGCTTCTGCGTCTGAAACCTTAGCAAAGGCTTGCGAGCTAACAACAGCGATTGCAATACTAGCAGCAATTACACCTAAGTTTTTTCTCATTATTACGTCCTTAAATTGCGTATTTTATATTAAACGAAGCGAAGTCACGGTCGGCCAAGGCATTTGTTGTACCTATACCGCCCCAAAATGCACTGTATGAAGCAGTGAACGACCATTTGCTTAAATAATCAAAAGTGAAACCAACATTTGCAGACTTTCTATCTTCTAAGAATAAAAACAGTGGATCAGGCGTCGTACCGTCTACATCATGTGAAAATGTTGCACGGGCTCTTAAGTTAAAACCGGCAAACACATCATTAAAATCAGCCACTACTGCCATTCGATAACCCCACGCATCATCAGTGCTAAATGGGTTAGTTTCGGGACCATTTGATAAGCCAATGTGCAACCCTTCTCTAGATGCTCCACTAGCTGTTGGTTCAAGTGAAGGTGTGCGACTTGTGCCAGGAGAGTTCAGACGAATGACATCTGGATCTGGAAAGTCCTGAATTTTCACATAACCAGCTTCACCTAAAACAATTAAATTATCAGTACCAAGCATCGGACCAAAAATATGCGTTGCTGTCATTTGGAACTGAACAGTATCTGAAAGTAAGAAACCTTCTGCAGTCTCTCCTAGCCCAACATTACGCCCAATGTTGTTAAGCTGAGAAATCCCTTCTAAATCAGGTCTTAGACCTGCGTTAGCTAGCTGCTCAGGCATTGCCGTATACAAAAGTTCGACATCATCAATTTGTAATGGTTCATCTACTCTATAGGCAATTTCACCCGCAAGTGCCGTTTCACCGACCGTTGTGTTAAAGCTGAACCCATAAAGAGCAATATCTTCAGGGTAAGCAAAACGTGTCTCGGTAAACGCTTCTAAATCAGTCAAATTATCGCGAGTTACGTTACCACTTGCTAATCTGTTTAAATCCCTAGCGATAGCTTCAGGAGTAAAATTAGATGTAATACCTGATACTAAAGGGCGTTGCGAATGATAATTGATATGGTATAAGCCAAACTCAGTTTCGTTTAAGTCAGTAGCAAACCATGATAATTTAATACCGTATTGACCAGAATCACTGGCCTCATGATGCGCAGCATCGCTTGGTGCTCTTACAGCAACTTTTGTTGGGTATGCCAAGTATGCCTGACCAGCATCAGCTGCAATTATTTGACCCGTTCTTAACGCTGCACCAATGCCGTTTAATTGCGTAAGCAAGGTATCTGCGTCTATATCAGGATTGCCAGTAAAGCCAAGCTGAATATTATTAAATGAACCACCCTCTCCTGCAAAGTCATTACCTGCAAAATAGCTACCTGCTACTGGCAATAAGGAACGCTCGTATTCGTACTGGTAATAGGCTTCAAGACCAATCGTATCGGTTAAACCAATTGAACCATAAATCATCCCAACTGGAATAAAAATTTCTTTCAACTCGGCACCTGGCGCACGTGCACGGGTAACATCCACAGGGTTAGTCGTATTAATTCCGTGTTGGATAAACGTACTTTCTCCCCAGCTTACTACCTGTAGTCACCCAAGCGAATGCTAACTGGCATATCACCCGCATAAAAATCGTAATATAAGAAGAAATCTAACATTCTTGCGTCACGACACAATTCGTCCCGTGCTTCAGGGTCTCGACATGGGTCAACGGTGACACCAGTGATTGGGTTAGCCCAATCTCTATCACTATCCATTAATTCAAAATCGTAAAAATAGAAACCACGTGCGAAGAAGCCAAAGTCTCCGTAACGTATATCAAGCTCATGTAAACCCACAAATTGAGTAGAAAACGCTTCACCGGGATCAAAACTTAGGTTTCCAAGGTCACCATTAGTCGAATACGCGCCATCTGACAATGCCCAAACGTCTGCACTAGGATAAATAACGTTGGTAGCTGCGTTATAGCCATCCCAATTAAACTGAGGATGGTTACTGTTTCCTATAAGGTCAAAATCGCGATCTTCTGTACGAATACTTGTTGCAAGCGTAAAGTTTGAGTCCAAATTTATTTCGAGGTCACCAAAATTCCAATCTGCTGCATTAACAGTGTGTGAAGCAGCCGCAAGAGTCAGGGCAACACCTATTGCGATAGACGTCTTATTATATGCACTAGGCTTGTTTGTCATGGGTTTTACCTTCTCCAAATCCAGTAGATAACGCGAGATAATCCGCGTATATTAAATTAACAAAATGATTACATCATTTTAGCCCAATCGCAAGAACTAATCGTACCAGTTGTGTAATTATCGTTATTTATTCGTTTTTTTATTCACTATCAATTAACAAATTGACGAGTTTATATACAAAAAACCTTAGTCTGCTATGTCTCTGTTATTCTATTAATACCGATTATTTTATTATTTTGGTCAATAATTAACTCAAATTTTCCTGGATACCTACCGGAGTAATAAATTTTTGCATGTTTTGTTTCGGTAATTGAATTCGCTTGTTGTCAACCGAAGTCACCATCAAGTACTTAACATGAGACCGATAAAGATCTTCACATTCTAGGTAGCTTAGCTGGGCAGTAAACTGAAAACGGGTTTTGTTCATTTTTTGGCTATTGCTTTACTCACTTTTTCAAATAGATCATTGCTCAAGCCTTTTAAGCCCAGTAGTCTATTAAGTTGTTTAATCATTAGTTCTTGGTAGTGCTTTTCTAAGTGAGAATGTTGAATTAAAGGCGTAACCATTCGGGCCGACACTTGCGGGTTGATTTTATCCAACCTTATTAAGTAATCTGTTAAGTATTGATAGCCTAATCCATTTTTGTCATGAAAACCCTTTATGTTATACGTTGCAAAAGAACCAATTAGAGAACGCACTTTATTAGGGTTTTCAATCGAAAATAATGCATGAGTCTGCAGAAGGTCTAGTTGTGACAGAACATCGACAGCTGGATTAGTACCGTGCAACGCAAACCATTTATCCATAACGACACTGTCATTGCTAAATTCACTCTCAAAGCTTTCCATTAGTCTGTAAAACAAGTCTTCATCATGATGCTGTGCGGCCTTTAAAGCACTTAATTTATCCGTCATATTATTGGTATCGTAATATTGTTTCTCGATAAGCTGTGAATAAGACTGTTTTCGCTCATTCGATAGCATCATTAAACAGGCATTTTTTACACCTCTATTAATGACATGCTCTTTTTCATAATGATATTCGTCATTATTGTGCAAATCTTCATAAAGCTTTAAGCAAAAAGACGATAGCGTTTCTTGTAAACAATCAAGCACCTGTAACCTTGCTACTATGGCTCTATTTGGGCATACGCCTTCAGAAGAATTAATCCCTTCGATACACGCCTCTATGGACGGAGGCGACAACAATTGCATCATTGTCTCATATGGAACATTTACGTTAACCAAGGTGTTTGCCAACTCATGTAATAAGCGTGTTTCACACTCTCCAATCTGTGTACTTTGATAGACGTTATTAACACATTTAATCAATAACAATTGATTTGACTCCCACTTAGCATAATTGCTTTGTGAGTGTGTCAAAATATGAAGTAAGTCTTTATTGTCATAGCTTACATTCATTTTAACGGGCGCTGAAAAGTCTTGAAGCAATGAAAATGTGATATCTTCAAATGCTCTGTCAATCACCAAAGACTTAGTTTTTGAATCAAGAACAAAGGTGTTATTGTTAATTCCAAGATCAATAGGCTCACCTTGCCTGTCAATACATTCAAGTTTTATTGGAATGTATAATGCAGGATAATCATTATCGCTCTCGATATCTTGAGTAAAAATCAACTCACTTTGATGAGTATCAATTGAACTTAAGTGCGCTGTTACAACCGGCGTACCCGCCTGTGAGTACCAACGTCTAAATTGTGATAAATCATGATTATTTGCATCTTGCATAGCATTAACAAAGTCATCACAGGTAACTGCTTGGCCATCGTGGCGCTCAAAATACAAATCACATCCTTTTCGAAAGCCATTAGCGCCTAGTAAGGTATGCAACATACGTATCACTTCGGCTCCCTTATCATACACAGTAACCGTATAGAAATTATTCATCTCTATGACTTCATCAGGTCTGATTGGATGACTCATCGGCCCTGAATCTTCTGGAAATTGATGTTCGCGCATTACTTTGACTTGCGAAATTCGAGTCGCTAAAGGGCTAAACATGTCTGCTGAAAATTGCTGATCTCTAAATACCGTTAGCCCCTCTTTTAGACTTAACTGAAACCAATCTCGACACGTTACTCTGTTTCCTGTCCAATTATGGAAATACTCGTGGGCAATAATCGACTCAATATTAAAATAATCTTCATCTGTTGCGGTATTTGGGTCGGCCAATACATACTTAGAATTAAATACATTTAATCCTTTGTTTTCCATTGCCCCCATGTTGAAGAAATCTACGGCAACGACCATATAAATTTCTAAATCATATTCTAAACCATAGCGTAATTCGTCCCAAGCCATCGCCTTTTTAAGGCTATCTAATGCGTGCTGGCCTTGATGTTTTCTACCTTTATCAACATATAATTGCAAAGACACTTGTTTGCCTGAGCAAGTAGTAAAGGTATCAACTAATAAGTCAAAGTCACCAGCAACAAGTGCAAACAAATAACATGGTTTTGGATGTGGGTCTTGCCATTGACACACTCTAGTACCCTTTTCATCTTGTGTATCACAGACTAAATTACCATTACTTAGCATGTAGGTATTTTGTTCGTCACTACTAATAATGTTCACCGTATAGATAGATAGCACATCCGGTCTATCTAAAAAATAAGTGATCTTGCGAAAGCCTTCAGCTTCGCATTGAGTACAGTAAGCATTATTTGAAAAGTAGAGTCCCTCTAAAGAAGTATTTGCTTTTGGATTGATTGTATTAGTAATTTCAAGCAAAAAGTTATCGCTAGTGCAATTTACGTTTAACTTATCGTTATCAAAAAAGAAGTCTTTTCCCTGGATTGCTGGTTTACCATCAATCACCATTTTTTCTAAGGATAAACCATCACCGTCAAGGATAAGCACTGACGCTTCGGTGTTTAGCTTTTTGACGCGCAATTGCGTCGATACAACTGTGGATTCAGCTTCTAGCGTGAAGCTCAAATCCACATGAGAAATAGTATAGTCTGGTGGAGAATAATCTAGTCGCTTTTTGGTTAAAGGACTTTTCGTCATAATATACCTTTTTTAAATTTGAGATGTGCCTTTAATTTCAACTTTAGGCGGTTCTAGTCTTAGAATCTTAATCCCCATAAATGCATATATCACGGCTAGCACTGGGTTGATTAAATTAAAGAAGGCATAGTAGATATAGTCAAGTGGATTTACGCCTAATACACCGTGCATGTATGCACCGCATGTATTCCAAGGAATTAACGGTGACGTAATTGTACCGCCATCCTCCAGGCTTCTGGATAAATTAAGTTGATGCAAATTTCTTTTTCAAACTCTTCTTTATACATACGCTCAGGCATAACAATTGCTATGTATTGGTCAGCTGTGACTATATTTGTACCAATACACGTCAAAATAGTACGTGTTACCATATCGCCTGCAGATTTTGCTCCACGTAAAAAAGCAGATACGATAGCGGTCAGTAATCCAACTTTTTCAAGCACCGCACCAAATGACATGGCACATATAATCAGCCAAATGGTATTCAACATGTTGGACATGCCTCCGCGACTTAAAAGGCTATTGAGATTGTCATCGGGCGTTGAAAACGATACGCCATCAAAAAGCGCCGTCCACACGACCATTAAATTACTAATAAAAGGAGGAAACTCGTTTGTTAGCATACTTGACACAACTTCTTGTTGAAATAACAAGGCCCATATTCCACCTAGCAAAGCACCGATAGAAACCGCAGGAAAAGCAGGCATCTTATTCACGGCAAGTAACAATAAAACAAGCAATGGAAATAGATTATACCAAGCAATATTAAACTCAACTAACAAGGTTGATTGCATTTGTTCAATACGGTCTGCTGAAGTTGCTATATCTTCTTGTAAACCTAAAATAACAAACAGAATTAATGCGATAGTGATGCTGGGCACGGTTGTCCAAAGCATATATTTAATATGCTCAAATAAATCAGTCCCTGCTATCGCGGGTGCAAGGTTTGTAGTTTCTGATAATGGGGAAAGCTTGTCGCCAAAATAAGCGCCTGATACTATCGCGCCTGCAGTGATTGCTAAGGATAAGTCCATACCCGTTGCCACGCCTATAAGAGCAACACCTATTGTGGCTGCAGTTGTCCAGCTACTGCCAATACTCATGGCGACAACAGCACAAATAAGACAGCTTGCTGCATAAAAGAAGGTTGGGTTTAACATCGATAAACCATAATAAATAAGCGTAGGAACCGTTCCTGCGAGCATCCAAGTGCCAATAAGTGAACCTACCGCTAGCAAAATCAGGCAAGCTCCAAGTGACATTGAAATCCCTTTGACCATACCCTGCTCTATGTCTTTCCATTTGTATCCGTTTTTAAGGCCAATACCTGCTGCTAAGAACATTCCTATAAGCAAAGCAATTTGATTTGGACCATATGAAGAGTCACTCCCAAACAAATAAACAGCAGAAAACATCATTACAATTAAAGAAATAATAGGAATTAACGCATCTAATAGACTAGGAGCTTTCAATCCGTTTTGTTGTGTAGTATCCATCATATAATTGACCTATAAAACATAAAACCAATAACCAATGGGCACACTAACTTTACATACCATGGCCATATTTTCCAAAACATACCGCTTCCAATATTCGGAGCACCTTGCTTAAGCTCATCTAAGATTTGATCGCGCTTCCAAATCCATCCTGCAAATATGCATAAAACTAAGCCAAGGAGAGGCTGGCTATACTGAGTTGTTAAAGCAATAACGAATCCAAACAAAAGCTCAAAATTCATCACGATAATTGCACTTAATAAAAACACTAAACATGTCAGCAAAATCGTTGCTTTTTTGCGCTTCATTCCTTTGTTATCAACAATGAACGCAACGGGTACTTCTAACATAGAGATTGAAGACGTAAGTGCGGCAATTACCATTAATGCAAAAAATGCGCAGGCTACAATAGTGCCTATATAACCCATTGACGCAAACAATGAAGGAAGTACTTGAAAGATTAAACTGGGACCTTGAATAAGATTATTTGATTCATCAAAAATTTGCACTCCATTTGCTAGGGCTACATACATCGCTGGAATAATCAGCATGCCGGCCAATACAGCCACGCCTATGTCAACTAAAGCAACAGATGCTCCTAGCTTTGGCAAATTCTCTTTCTTTTGAATATATGACCCGTAAACTAGCATCGTACCAACACCTAAGGACATAGAGAAGAAAGCTTGTCCCATTGCATCAATCATTAAATCAGGCGCCAGTACGCGCGTAAAATCCGGTTTTAGGAAAACTTCCCAACCTTTCATAGCGCCATCTAAAGTGCTGACATAAATAATTAAAGCGACAATTAGTACAAGTAGTGTTGGCATTAGTCGAACAGACCAACGCTCAATACCATTTGCTACGCCACCAATGACAACAAAACAGGTCAACACAAGAAACATGGCCATAAAGAAAAGGCTTCTTAAGCTAGAATCATCGGTTAGCCATGGAATATTAATTGACGCAACACTTAATATGGAGTCAAAAAAGAATGAAATCATCCAGCCAGCAACAATTGCATAAAAGGATAAAATCAGAATAACGGTGATGGCACCAACGCTACCGGTAATGGTGCCAAAAATATTTCCTGATATTTGCCTGAGGGCATCAATCATGTTGGCTCGCTTTGCACGGCCAATAATTAACTCAGCCATTAGTACTGGGTAAGCCAGTAAAAATGCCATTACTAAATACATTAGTACAAACGCTGCCCCACCATTTTCGGCAACCTTTGTAGGAAAACCCCAAATATTGCCAAGTCCTACAGCGGAACCTGCGGCCGCAAGAACAAAGCCTAAGCGCGAGGAAAACTGTCCACGAGCACTCATAAGCACCTCTTTTTTTATTTTTATAATATTGCGTGTTTATAAATTATAGTAAAACAGCTTTCAAAGGCTACATTATTGATATTGAATCAAAACTACTGAACACTTTGCTCACTATTGTTAAGGTTGAAAGCGTAACTTTTATTGCCAATCATATCAAAGGTAATATTTGCCGCTTCTTTTAAGAACGGGTCAATACTTTCCAAAGCCTCAGGTAAATCATCGTCAAGACTCTCAATCTTAGCAAGCCCAAGCCTCGTTAAACGTTCATTGATTCGCGTTAAGCGCTTTTCATCGTTTTCGCGCTTCTCGGCAAGCCTCTCAGATTCAACAAGAGAGACAAAATTTTTGTCCTTATTTTTCTGATATTCAGCAATATCATCAAATATGTATTGAAACTCTGGTTC
Organism: Glaciecola sp. HA4-3; assembly: GCF_055693685.1. Lineage (NCBI taxonomy): Bacteria > Pseudomonadati > Pseudomonadota > Gammaproteobacteria > Alteromonadales > Alteromonadaceae > Glaciecola > Glaciecola sp. HA4-3. The sequence continues at coordinate 1,468,703 of NZ_CM146340.1, read as the reverse complement.
CAGTTGCGCTCTTTTCTGATGCTTTTCATTTAGCTGAGCTATCATGCCGTCAATCTTAGGGAAAGCCCGATAACTTGCTTTTTTAATACTGTCCCAAGGTAGGGCAGTTTCTTCACTGCTCTCTCCCCATTCAGAAGGGTCAATTGCCGAAGGATATAAAATATCGGGCAATACCCCTAAATGCTGGGTGCTACCACCGTTGATACGATAAAACTTACCTGTTGTAAACTGCACTGCGCCAAGTGGATTTTCAAAAAAATCATACACGCGTCGCAAGGTTCGATGTTGTTGCACTGTGCCTTTGCCAAAGGTCTGCTCGCCAATCACTACTGCCCGATTAAAGTCCTGCATAGCAGCTGCGAAAATTTCGCTTGCTGATGCACTAAACCTATCTACCATTATTGTCAGTGGTCCAGCATAATGGGTGATACCGTCTTTGTTACTTTCGATATCAATACGGCCGCTTTCATATCTCACTTGAACAACAGGCCCTTCGTCAATAAAAAGACCACTAAGTGCGATAGCTTCAGGAAGACTTCCTCCACCATTACCGCGTAAATCAACAATAATACCCTCTACTTCCTCCGCCTTTAATTCGTTTATTAATTTAATCACATCAACATGCAACTTGTGATAAAAAGACGGGATTTCGATTACACCCAGTTTTTTGCCGAGATTAGGGCCATCATCAGGCGTGTAAACTTCCGCTTTGGCTTGTCTGTCCTCTAACTTCACTTTGTCTCGGGTAATTTCAACCTCTTTTATACTTTTACTGTCGGTACCGCCCTTTTGCACCTGCAATCTGACTATCGAGCCTTTTGGTCCTTTAATCAAGTCAACGACTTCATCCAAACGCCACCCTACGACATCAACAAACGCTTCTTCGTCTTCTTGCGCAACGCCTATAATTTTATCCTCAGGCTTAATTTGTCCTGATTTATCCGCTGGACCGCCTGCCACCAAGCTCATAATAACGGTATGATCATCTTCAAGACGCAGAACAGCTCCAATTCCCTCTAACGATAAATTCATATCCATTTGGAAACGTTCAGTTCTCCTAGGAGATAGGTAGCTGGTATGTGCTTCAATACTTCTAGAAAAAGCGTTCATGACTGTCTGGAAGACATCTTCACTATTAGTCTGAGTTAATCGTCGAATTGCTCTTTTATAACGTTTACCTAGAAGCTCTTGCGTTTCTTCCTAAGGCTTTATCTGATAGCTTTAAATTCAGCGCATCATATTTGACGCGTTGTCTCCAGACTTCATCAAGTTCAGTTTTTGACTTTGCCCATGTCGCGTCTTCTCTATCATAAAAAAACTTATCATTTTCTTTTTCAAAATCAAAAGAGCCATTCAACAAGCCCAACGCGTATTCAAACCGTTCTTTTCTGCGTTCTAAGTTTGCCTGATACAGAGAGTATGCTGGAGATAAGTCTCCCAATTTAATTGCTTCGTCAAATTTCGTAGATAAGGATTGAAAAGAAGCAATATCATCAGCTAAGAAAAAATGCTTATTACTATCTAATATATCTAAATAGCGCTCAAATACTTCTGAAGAGAGCTCATCATCGATTTTAAATTTTTTATAATGCGCTCGCGTAAACAAATCAGATATACGCTTGGCGGCAATAGAATGCTGCTTTTCTTGCATCAACTCTGGAATTAATAAAACTTCTTGTTTTTGAAGCTCCTGCGTCACTGCAGCAACTGTAGTTTCCTGTTCAAGCGGGACCTGTTCTTGTGCACGAAGTGTAAGGCTCATGCCCAAGGCTAATATACTCAACGCTAAACTAGCTTTTTGTATATGCTTCATTTTGTTCCGCTTATTCATTCTCAACAGCATAATATCTCTCGCAGTAGTATTTTATTTTGTGCTTGTTAACGCCTTTGGTGAAAACAATTGATTTGCTTGAACTTTGACTGTCATTCCTGATTTAAGTTGCACACTAACACCGTCTTTATGCACATCTACAATTGTCACAGGCATTGGGTCTTTACCTAGCTTAACTAAAGCTTCGTCGCCTCTGTTTATATCACCATCAGTCAAAACAAGTTTATCATCGAAGTGTTTTTTAATTGTTGGCTGTTTAGATTTGTTGGCATTTGCACGTTTTGGCGGGTTGCTCACTTTCTTTTTAGGTTTGCCAGCTGATGTTGGTGTAACATCTTTGCCGTCATAACTTTTATATTTATTCGCTTTACTTGCTTTTATTGAATCAGCCTTAGCTCGCTTCGCTTTAGCTTTACTTTCTTTTAATTGCTCTTGTGCATGCTCAGAATGTTGTTTTTCGATAACTTCAACGTTCTCACCATTGATGTCAACTCGATGCTCACCTTCTTGTATACAACTTAGATAGCGCCAACTGCTTGTGTAATATCGGAGGGTGGTTCTTAATAATCTATTACTGATGCACTCTTGTGGCGCTAAGTCATTGACTAGATCTTGAAATATACCGATCTTTAATGGCTTGGCAGGCCCTTCAATTGAGAAGCATTTAGGATATTGTTGGCATAAGAAGACTAAAGCTTCTTTTTGACTCGCTAGTTTTTCTTGTTCCATTAATCGATATTTCTTCTGTGCTGTAGTGTGTTCATTTAACCTAGGGCGCTAAGCATAACCCAAACTAGGTATTAATTGCTTGTATTAAGTGAAATCTTCTTCAAAATTCTCATTGTCATCTTCCCAAGTACGGACAAAATGATCAACCCAATCAATTAAATCTTCCGTTTCAATATCCGCTAAATGTCTGTCTTGGTGCCAATGTTCCCATGTTTGACTTAACATATTTTCAAGGGTTGCAACCGAAATATCTTCATCGGATTGTTCGTATAATAAATGCAATACCTCATTAAGCTTATCACTAGCTGCTTCTGGGTTTTCATGAATATCTTCCATGTCAGCTGGTGTTGCAAGCAATGTGTGGATATCTATTAAATTTTTCACCAATTTTCCTATTATCCGAAATTTCTTTTATGCCATTGTATCAATTAATAAACGCACGACATTTTCTAAGTTTACTTGGTCAACTTTAGAAAATCGTGCGAATTTTGGACTATCAATATCTAAAACACCCAGCAAAACCCCATTATGAATGACAGGCAATACTATTTCAGAATTCGACGCAGCATCACAAGCAATATGACCTTTAAATGTATGAACATCTTCAACAATAAGTGTTTGTTTATCTTTTGCAGCTGTGCCACAAACTCCCTTGCCCATCGCAATTCTGATACAGGCAGGGTTACCTTGGAAAGGGCCCAAAACGAGTTCTTCTTGTTTAAGTAAATAAAAACCCGCCCAGTTTACATCTGGCATGTTATTGAAAAGTACGGCACTTATGTTTGCCATATTGGCAATAAGATCGGGTTCACCTGTTACTAGCGAACGTATTTGTTGTATGACAAGAGGATAATTTGTTTCCATTAATTCTTCGTATTGTGATGGTGAAATTTAAATAATCGTTTTTATTATACTGGGTAGCTCGGTTAAACTATCAATCACTGCAACAGGATTATGTTGTAACAAGCGCTTTTTGGAATGAACGCCAAAGCTCACTCCTACTCTTGGCATGTTTATCGCCTCTGCCATTTTCATATCATATACAGTATCACCAACCATTAAGGCTTGATTAGCATTTATTTTCCATAAATCTAAAAGCTGTATCAGCATGTCAGGAGACGGTTTTGATGGAGCATCATCTGCAGTGCGCGTTTGGTCAAAAAATGATTGTGTTGACGAAGCGGTCATTGCTCGCACTAGCCCTCTGCGGGCTTTACCCGTCGCAACTCCTAATGTGTAGTTTGTTGATAACATATTTAAAGTCGAAACTGCGCCATCAAATAGCGGGCACGGTGTTTCATCTTGGCACATAAACGCTTGTTTATAATGGTCTTTGATGCGGTTTGCTGTTGATTCATCTACACGAAACAATTGTTGTATAGCAGGTACGAGACTTATACCAATAATTTCTTTGACTTGCTCATCGCTAGGCTCTGGCAAGGACGCCTTAACAGCAGCTATTTGCATACAACTAACAATTTTGTTCGCAGAGTCCATTAAAGTGCCATCCCAATCAAAAATTACGTGGGTGATATTACTCATAACTTACCTTGCAAAAATATGGGGCGATAAAATAACATTAAACTTGTTTACTTGATGCATATTCTAGCGATAAGTTATGAATTAAGCGACTAAGCGATTCATCATATTGTGCGTCAAAACTTACCACTTGTTGACTAAGTGGATGCGTAAATTTTATGGCTTTTGCATGAAGAAAAAGCCGCTTACTGCCGAGCTCAAAGCATTTCTTTGTGAAGGCCTCATCACCATATTTCTTATCATTCGCTATCTGGTGTCCAGCAAATTGACAGTGTACCCTTATTTGATGTGTTCGCCCTGTAATTGGTTTTGCTTCCATTAAGGTTGCAAAAGCAAAACGCTTTAATATCTTATAGCGTGTTTCACTTGGCTTACCGTTTTGATCAGCAAACACCATTCGCTCTCCACTTTGAAGGGTATTCTTTACAAGAGGTGCAGTCACTTTACTTCGTTTTTCGGGCCAATGGCCTCGAACAAGTGCATGATACGTCTTATCCATCCTCCCCTCACGAAGTTGATCATGAAGACTGCGTAAAGCAGAGCGCTTCTTTGCTATGACAATACACCCTGAAGTATCCCTGTCAATGCGATGAACTAACTCTAAAAAAGGAGCTGCTGGCCGTAGTGCCCGAAAAGCTTCAATTAAGCCAAAGTGCAAACCGCTTCCGCCATGAACAGCTATCCCTGATGGCTTGTTTACTACCAATAGTCTATCATCTTCAAAAATAACTGCTGATTCCAAATACTTTAGTTTATCAACGGGTAAAGTCGCGTTACTTGTTTGCACTGTATTAACTGGAGGGACTCTAACTTGGTCATTAAGTTGCAGTTTATATTCAGGCTTTACCCTTTTCTTATTTACCCTAACCTCACCTTTTCTGATGATTTTGTAAATTTTACTTTTTGGTACACCTTTGAGTTTTGAAAGCAAAAAGTTATCAACACGCTGCAATGAATTGTCTTCACTAACAGTTAACATTTGCACTTTATCGAAACTTGAACTCATTAATTACAACCTTTTTGATACCTCTTCTTATTTTACTAATATTCATCGACAATACACTCTATTTCTTGGTTTTTTAGTCCTTTGAATTAAACATACGAGAATTTATTAATATTTATTCGCTAAAAGCATGAATTTTCAGTTGATTTTGGTAGGACTGTGTCTTGCATTATGATACTATCGCGACGTACGTAGATGCACACATTGCTAATAACGATGCAACGATAAATATTAGTGATATTATTTATCGCAATTAATTGGCTTGTGATTTCTTGTTTATTTCAATAGATATATAAGCGCACACTGGACTTCTGCTTTTTTAAATAAGGCAATCATAGACAACATGATTTGAGTTTCTCTTAAACTCTAGATTCAAAGAAAACGCTTAATGCAATTAATGATGACATACATCTCTACGCACATGTGAATTCACGTAATAAGCCTATTTTACTAATGACAAGCATGGCTTATTACTAACTAAACGTGACAGTTATATCAGCAAATTATAAGCACATTTATTTTTGGCGACATAGGTCCAAAATAGTATCTACAAAGGTGGATACATTTATAATCAAAATAAATATGAACGTCTTTGTTCATAACTCATAAAGTGGGCACAAGCGTGAGCTTCTGCCTCGGTTTGCTGTTAGATCTGTCTTAAACAGAGCTAATAAACATGAAAAGAATGCTAATTAATGCAACTCAGAAAGAAGAGTTGCGCGTAGCCCTAGTAGATGGGCAAAAACTTTATGACTTAGATATTGAAAGCCCTAGTCATGAACAAAAAAAAGCAAATATTTATAAAGGTACCATTACTCGAGTAGAGCCCAGCCTAGAGGCGGCTTTTGTTGATTATGGTGCAAATCGACACGGATTTTTACCTTTAAAAGAAATCGCAAAAACCTACTTTCCCAAAAACTATAAATACGATGGCCGCCCTAGCATTAAGGAAGTAATTTCTGAAGGGACTGAAGTCATAGTTCAAATTGACAAGGAAGAGCGCGGGCAAAAAGGCGCTGCATTGACTACGTTCATTTCTCTAGCAGGTAGTTACCTTGTATTAATGCCTAATAACCCTCGAGCAGGCGGTATATCACGTCGTATCGAGGGTGAAGAACGCACAGAGTTAAAAGCAGCACTTAGCGAGCTTGATGTACCTGATGGTATGGGCTTAATTGTGCGCACCGCCGGTGTGGGTAAATCTGCAGAAGAGCTTAAAAATGATCTTCACGTATTAGTTCATCATTGGGCAGCGATTACAGAAGTAGCAGATAACACACCAGCACCTTTACTCATTCATCAAGAAAGTGATGTGATTGTTCGAGCCATTCGAGATTACTTGCGTCGTGACGTAGGTGAAATCTTAATTGATCGCCCAGAAACGTTTGAACGAGCACTTAATCATATCAAGCTTGTGCGCCCTGATTTTGTAAATCGCGTCAAGCTATATGACGGCGAGGTTCCCCTCTTCTCTCGCTATCAAATTGAATCACAGATTGATTCAGCATTTAATCGCGAAGTTAGGCTACCTTCTGGCGGTTCAATTGTAATCGATCCAACTGAAGCATTAACCTCAATTGATATCAACAGCGCAAGAGCAACAAAAGGCGGTGACATTGAAGAAACTGCTTATAACACCAATTTAGAAGCCGCGGATGAAATAGCACGGCAGCTAAGACTGCGTGACTTAGGGGGCTTAGTTGTTATCGACTTTATTGATATGACGCCTATTAAACATCAGCGCGAAGTTGAAAACAGAATGAAGGATGCGGTCCGTTCAGACAGAGCTCGTATTCAATTGAGTAAAATTTCACGCTTTGGTCTGCTTGAAATGTCAAGGCAACGTCTTCGCCCATCACTTGGAGACTCGGCTCACAATGTATGTCCTCGATGCGAAGGTCATGGCACAATAAGAGGAATAGAATCACTGGCATTATCGGTTTTACGTTTGATAGAAGAAGAGTGCATAAAGGACAACACCGGACAAATTGAAGCACAATTGCCAGTCACTATGGCAACCTATTTGTTAAATGAAAAAAGAAGCGCTGTTCAAAAACTAGAAGCGCGTCATAGTATTACCTTAGTTATTATTCCAAATCCAAATTTAGAAACGCCAAAATATCAAATTTTGAGACGTAAAACTGCAGAAGTAAGCAGTGAGTTAAGTTACAAAGCCGATTTGCTGATTGAGCAAGACACAGCAGCAGACACACCTGCAGCCAAAACAATAACGCGAGAAGAGCCTGCTTTAAAGGGCATGACTGCGCCAGCGATGTCTGAAGTACCACCTAAAGCAAAATCAAGTAGCACGCAGACAAATGAATCAGGTTTGATGACAAAATTATCACAATGGGTTGGTTCCTTGTTTAAAGCACCTGAGCCTGTCATTGAAGAAAAGCCGAAACCTAAGCATAAATCAAATAACAGGCGTCGACATGCTAAAAACGATAGCAAAGGCGAGCGTGGCGAGAGAAACAACCGCAATAGAAATCGAAATGCAAAGAAAAATAGACCAGAATCTGATAAAAAAGGTGTATCTAACTCAGAAGCGAAAGGTGATAAGCTTAAAGCCAATGATTCGGTAGATCTAGATGCAAAGCCTGTAAATGAAAACAAACCCCAGCAAGACAAGCCAAAGCCTGCTAAAAAGAAGCCTCAGGCTAGGCGAAATCGAAGACCAGCAAGAGCAAGTGTAAGAGTCTCTGACGATGCTCCTAAGCATAGCAATACGGCTTACGAATCAGAAGTTAAGCCTAGTGACGATATAGGGTCTGATAATATTGACAAACAAGACATTGAGACGATTGAAAACTCAAATACTATTGAAAAAGCTTTAGCGAAGAAAGATCAGCAATCAATAGAAATACCAGTAGCTGAAAGTCAAACAATCGAAACCTCAGAGCTTGGGTCAGCGGACACATCGGCAGCTGATGGCGTCAAACCTGAAGCTACTGGTGTCGAAAATGAAACAAGCGCCCCTAAAAAAGGCAAAGGCCGAAAAACAACTAGACAAGATAAACCCAAAGCTACTAAAACAAAAGCGGCAGACGAACAATCAGTTCCAGTTGAGCCTGTTCAACAAGTTGAGCTCATGTTTGATGAGGAAATGAGTAAGCAACAAGCTGAATCATCGGTTGCGATCGATAAGGTAGATGATAATAATGCACCTGCTCAACCAGAAGAAAGTGGTTCACAAGAAAACACAACAAATCAAATAGAAGAACTTTCTGAAAATACCGATAGCAGCAGTCAAGAGGTCGTTGAAGATAAAGTGGTAAATGAGCAGCTAGACTCCGCTACCGAATCGCTTGAAGATATTACGCCTGAGGGCTCTGCAAAAGTTGATAGCGTTGAATTATCAGATGAGTCTGCAAATGTTACTGAAAACGTTGATAAACCCAAAAAGCGAGTGACGAAGAAAAAACCTGCTACCAAAAAAGTGGGTGAACAACATGTCTATAAGCCAATGTCGTTTACTTCATCGCCAATGACACAACCAAGCAAGGTTGATATGCCAACAGAAGTGTTTGTGGTAAAAGCGATGTCTAACGAAGATAGAGCAACATATGAAGCAAAAGGTAAACATGCATCAATGAATCAAGTCACTAGCAAAGCAAGCGCGCAAATGACAAAACCAACTACCCTTTAGCGCGTAAACCAAAACGAAAAAGCGCTTGTTGGACTCTTGAAATAAGAGCTTCATCAAGCGCTTTTTTTGTGTCTTTAGAGTAGCAGACCGCGGTAGACTATTTACCATGTAAATAATCTATCAGCTTTTCTTTTTTACTTTCCTTGCTGGCTTTTTTTGGCCGTTGGCTTACGTTTATCATCCACCACCCATTTATTATCTTGATACCAAGCTGACCAACCGGTTGCCTTCTTATCCGCATTTTCTGACATTACATACTGCTGCTTGGTTTTGCGGCTATAGCGAACAATTGAAGGGTTCCCATCAGGGTCAAGCGCAGGAGCATCAGCTAAGTAATAAAACTTTGGTGAGATGCGGTCTCTAAAGCGCGCAAGTTCTTCCACCTTAGGAGCACGTGTTTCTCTAGATTTTGGAAAGGTGGATGCGGCTAAAAAGATACCAGATGCTCCGTCACGTAACACAAAATGAGCGTCTGAATTTTCACATGGTAGTTCTGGAATAAAAACGGGATCTTCTTTTGGAGGAGCAGCTTCGCCATTTCTAAGAAGTTTGCGGGTATTCTTGCACTCTTCGTTAGTACAACCAAAATATTTACCAAACCGACCATTTTTAAGCTCCATGTCACTTTGACATTTGTCGCACTCAATAATTGGGCCATCATAGCCTTTTAATTTAAACGTTCCTTTTTCTATTTCATAACCCATGCAACTTGGCGCATTACCGCAAATATGAAGCTTTCTATTTTCATCAACCAAGTAGCTATCCATTGCTGTTTCACAAACTGGGCATCTATGTTTTGCTCGCAGCACTTCGGTTTCTAAATCTTCTTCATCATCGACTTTAACAACTTCTTCACTAAGGCACTAAGTTCATTGTTTGAGTACAGCGTTCTTTAGGCGGTAAACCATAACCTGAGCAGCCTAAAAATACCCCTGTACTGGCTGTGCGAAGATTCATGTGACGATTACAAGTTTTACATTCAATGTCTACAGGAACGGCTTGATTAGGTAACATTCCACCTTCATCTTGGGATTGTTCAGCTTTTAATAACTTTTCAGAAAATTCTCCATAAAAGTTATCTAACACTTTTTTCCAATCAAGCTCACCATGTGCAATATCATCAAGTCTTTGTTCCATATTAGCAGTAAAATCATAGCTGATTAGGTCTGTGAAATTATCAACTAAACGATCATTCACTATTTCGCCCATTTTTTCAGCATAAAACCGCTTATTATCAAGTCTGACATAGCCTCTATCTTGGATAGTTGAGATGATGCTGGCATAAGTTGAAGGCCTACCAATACCGCGTTTTTCTAGCTCTTTAACTAACGACGCTTCATTGAACCTTGCGATTGGCTTAGTGAAATGTTGCTTTGGATCAAGCGCTTTAAAACTTAAGACATCGCCTGTGTTTTACGTTAGGTAACTCTGGTTGCTCTTCGCCCTTGCGTTTTAATTGCGATAACACCCTTGTCCAACCATCAAAAACCAATACTCGCCCTTTGGTATTTAACTCAAAGTCCTTCGCTTTTACTTTAATTGTGGTCGCATCATATTTAGCGTTTGTCATCTGACAAGCCAAAAACTGACGCCAGATCAATTCATACAGACGTTGAGCATCCCTTTCCATGTCAGATAGTACGGCAGCGCTTACGTTAACATTAGAGGGCCTAATCGCTTCGTGAGCTTCTTGAGCACCATCTTTACTGCCATATCTGATTGGATTGTCCGGAATATATTGAGCACCAAATTTATCATTAATATATTCACGACACGCATTAACTGCTTCACCACTTAAATTAGTAGAGTCCGTACGCATATAAGTAATATGTCCAGCCTCATATAAGCGCTGTGCCATAGTCATTGTCTTTTTGACACCAAAACCTAATCTAGTGCTGGCTGCTTGTTGTAAAGTAGAGGTAATAAACGGCGCAGATGGCTTACTTTGAGTCGGCTTTGATTCTCGACTAATCACTTCGTAATCAGCAGTTTCAAGCACACTTACCGCAGCATCCGCTTGCGATTTGTTGGTAGGTTTAAATGCCTTTGAATCTTGCTTAGTCACCATCATACGCAAATCGTACTGCTTACCAGCAACACTAGCGCCTAGATCTGCATGTATATCCCAAAATTCTTCAGGAACAAAGGCTTTAATTTCTCTTTCTCTTTCAACCACAAGCCTTACCGCAACAGATTGTACCCTTCCAGCTGATAACCCTCGTGCTACTTTTTTCCATAATAGAGGCGACAGCATAAAACCGACAACTCTATCTAAAAAGCGGCGGGCTTGTTGTGCATTAACTCGATTAATGTTGACATCACTGGGTTTAGAAAATGCGTCTTGAATAGCAGTTTTGGTTATTTCATTAAAAACAACACGTTGAAACTCTTTGCCCTTTGCTTGTAATAACTCTTGTAAGTGCCACGCAATCGCCTCACCTTCTCTATCCAAATCCGTTGCTAGATATATTGTATCAGCTTGTTTGGCGAGCTTTTTGAGCTCATTAACGACTTTTTCTTTACCTTGTAGTATCTGATAGTGTGCGTGCCAATTTTGCTGGGGATCTACTCCCATCCTATCGACTAACTTACTGTACTCATATTTCTTTAAATAATCTTGTTTCTCATCTTCATCCCACTCTTTGAGCTCTTTTGCTGATTTTTTAGCAGGAACTAGTCCTAATGACTTTGTTGGGAGGTCGCGGATGTGCCCAACACTAGATTTAACAATAAAATCTTTACCTAAATATTTATTTATTGTTTTTGCTTTAGCGGGTGACTCTACTATAACGAGTGATTTGCTCATTTAATTATAAAAACCTTGTAAAAATAATGTTGTACCTAAATAAAAAGGTACATAAAAACTGACGCAAAATTGTTTTCTTCCTTTTAGATATATCTGCAAAGTGAATAGAAAACAAGCTGAACTATATAATTATCTATAAGCTATACTATAAAACCATTGATTTTATTAGTGTTTTCTAAAAATTTTATTGGCAACTAATTTTAAGTACGTATAATTCTGCAACACATGTGTGTGAATCAAGGAATAAATAATACTGTTTATTCTAATTGGCGCGAAGGGTAATGTATGAAAGCAATAGAAGCAAATTTTGATGGCCTTGTTGGTCCTAGTCATAATTATGCGGGATTATCATTTGGTAATGTTGCATCTAAATCCAATGCAAATGCTATTAGCAATCCAAAACAAGCTGCGTTACAAGGACTTCAAAAAATGAAAGCCTTGGCAGATTTAGGTATGGTGCAAGGCGTACTAGCGCCTCAGGAGCGCCCAGACGTATTTACTATGAGAAAGCTAGGATTTAGTGGGAGTGATCAAAAAGTGCTTACAGATGCCAGTAAGCAGGCCCCTGAACTATTTCTTGCTTGCTGTTCTGCATCAAGTATGTGGACAGCTAATGCTGCTACGGTTTCCCCTAGCGCAGATGCCTTTGATGGTAAAATACATTTTACGCCTGCAAACTTAACTAACAAGTTCCATCGAGCTATTGAACCTGTTCAAACCGGTAGAGTGCTAAAAGCAACTTTTAATAACGATGAACATTTTGTTCATCATGCTCACCTTCCTGAAAATGATCATTTTGGTGATGAAGGTGCCGCAAACCACACAAGATTTTGTAAGCAATACGGTGAAAATGGCGTTGAATTTTTTGTGTATGGGAAATACGCATTTAATGATGCCAAAATAGCGCCTAAAAAATTCCCCGCTAGGCAGACCAAAGAAGCCAGCCTCGCGGTTGCTCGTTTACATCAACTACACCCACAAAATACTGTTTTTGCGCAACAAAACCCCGATGTGATAGACCAAGGCGTATTTCATAATGATGTAATAGCTGTGGGTAATAGAAATGTGTTGTTTTACCATGAACAAGCTTTTCTAGACACAAGCGAAGTCAAAAATGATATTTTACGCGCTTTTGGTAATGATGACTTTCATTTTATCGAAGCACCAACCCAGCGTGTCAGCGTAAACGACGCAGTAAAAAGCTATTTGTTTAACACGCAACTTATTAATTTACCCAATGATGACATGGTGATTATTGCGCCAATGGAATGCCAAGAAAATGATGCAGTTAATCAATATCTTGAAAGTGTTGTCTTAGATGCGAATCCAATTAAGGGCGTGAAGTTTTTCGACGTTAAACAAAGTATGCAAAATGGAGGCGGACCAGCTTGCTTAAGACTCAGAGTTGTATTGACTGATGCTCAATTATCTTGTGTAAATCAAGATACCCTTATGAATGAAAAGCAATTTAACAAGCTTAATACTTGGGTAAACAAGCATTATAGAGATAGATTAGAAGCAAAAGACCTAGCTGACGCTGCCTTTCTTACCGAGACAAGAACAGCCCTTGATGAACTTACACAAATAATGAACCTAGGGTCAATTTATCCATTCCAAATGACATAGTTATTATTGTTAGGCAAAAAAAACCTGTTGTTTGACACAACAGGTTTTTTTGTTTTTAAGCAGTATTAATTGGTATCAGAACAAATAAAGCTAGAACCAAATGGGTTTGATGGTGGCGGGTTAGGCTCATCAGTAATGTCATCAGACGCAATTGGCAGATTGAAACTTTGAGATTCTCTTGACTCAGTACCAGAGGACTGACCAAACACTGTCAAATTCACGCGAGTCCAAATTGCAAATTGCTTAGCATAACGAACCTCTAGAATTGCTTGGCCAAACTCATTAGTCGTTGAATCATTATCTTTAAACGTCACGATAGCAGCGTTACCTTAAGTGTTAATTGGCCATCACCATTAGTGTCTTCTCCGTCATCTAGGATACCATTTTGATTCACATCTTCACTGTCACACACCGTTCTTACAACAGCACGATATAAGCTTGACGCTTCGTCCCACTGAAAAAAGCCTTTAGTGTAAGCGTTTTCTAAAGTAGGCACGATGGAAGCACCAAGAGATGCGTTAGCGATAGGACGACCTGAGGCATCAGTCACAAATACTGCAAACTCTTTAACATAAGAGGTAGCACCATCATTAGAGATTGTGTTACCGGTTCCTAAACTTATGTCGAACGCTCGGTCACCGACCGTTAGATCGGTCGTTTCAACAACACCATCGCTTTCAGCTGAAATAGTAACACCATTATCACCGCTAACTGCATTTGAAGTGTACACAGTCGACGCAATGCCATTACTATCCGTTATCGCTGAATTAGGGGAAATAGAACCACCAGAAGCATCAGCTTCAAGTCTAAAGTTTACTACTTTACCTTTAATAGAATTACCACGAGCATCTCTTAGTATAGCGGTTATAGTAGATGTCTGCCCCTCGGGACTAATCAAATCAGGGGTCGCATCAACGAAAATACTCTCAACGTCCGAGGCAATAAATTCAACCTCTCCTCTTGCGCTAACTTGATTACCCATTGAGTCTTCACCTATCGCTGAAAGAGTCGCTACGCCGGCAAAGCCTGATTCAATGCTTACTGTTGCGATACCATTAGCATCTGTTTGTACAGTCTCACTTGATAATGAGCCACGAGAGCTTGTAATCGTGACAGAACCATTTGCTAGTGCACTACCATCTCTGAACCAACGAAGGGTCAAAAGCTGTGGAGTATCAAGAGGAATTTCGCTAGTTGGTAAGGCAACAAAACTAAAATCGTCTTGTTGTATTTGTACTTCAAAGCTAGAGCTGGCGTTTAGTGCAGAAGCTGTGATCGTTGCAGCACCTGATACATTAGAGCTTAAATCAACCGAGACTTGACCATTCGCACCAGTAATCGGCGCCGTGTTAGACAAAGTACCAATATTACTGCTTAGCGTAATAGTCTGCCCCGCAATACCAGCACCATCTGAATCGGATAACACAATAGTAATCGGCACACTATCATTGATGATGGCAGAGTTTGCACCGTTAATATTAACTTCGGTTCCAACGACAGCAACAGTAACAGATTCGCTCAAAGCGCCAACACTCGATTCAACAATAATGTCTCTATTTTCTTTGTTGTTAGCGGTACTTAAGGTCGCTCGTGCAGTACCGTCAGCCTGCGTTAAGGTATCAGCGTTAAATAACGAAGCGCCATTAGATGCTGAAAATGATACGGGTACATCGGGTAAAAGTACATTTTGGTCATTCTTTACCGTCGCAATAATTTCAACCGTGTCACCGCCACTAGAAGCCAGTTGAATCGCACTTGCAAACACTTCTAAAGAAGAAGGACGTTGTTGCTGAATGCCACTGCTTTCAAAACCAGCAGAAACTGGCGTGCCGTCAGTAACGCTTGCGGTAACGGTTCCGCTACCAGACAAATTGCCAACCGACATTACTATCGTTGCGACGCCTTGGGCGTTTGTTAATCCAGTACCAGTATCGTTACTGAATGTAGCAAGTTCATTTTGGCTAAGTGTAAAGTTAACAACGACACCCTCTAGCGCGGCGTTGTTTTGGTTTGTCACCGTTGCTAACACAGTGATAGGTGCACCATCACCAAGCTGATTACTTGCATTACCTTGCGCATCTTGAAGGCTAAGCGCAATGCTAATGACCGTTGGATCAGTCGTTTGACCGTCGTCTGGCACTTCGCCAGTCGTTAAAGACTCGCCCCCACATGCCACTAACATTAGAAGGGCAAATATATTAATTACTATTAACTTAGCGGTTTTCATTGGATTACCTATTTTTATTACTGTCTTGTTTAGCCAATTCACAGTCGTGATAGCAGAGTTTATAAAACGTTTTAGATTTTGCGTTATACTTGTTAACCTTAGGTATTTAGACTAATAACAAAATAACAGGTCTTGAAGTATGTCAATTAACGTAAATCTGAAAAATAACTTAACCTTACGCATCCTT
Source organism: Glaciecola sp. HA4-3 (assembly GCF_055693685.1). Taxonomy (NCBI): domain Bacteria; kingdom Pseudomonadati; phylum Pseudomonadota; class Gammaproteobacteria; order Alteromonadales; family Alteromonadaceae; genus Glaciecola; species Glaciecola sp. HA4-3. The sequence continues at coordinate 1,453,106 of NZ_CM146340.1, read as the reverse complement.
ATCGGCATGATTGCCGGAATCGTTATAGGTGCTTTGATACAATCAACTTTTGATGAAACAGGTGACTTCGCACCAAGCCTCTTAGGTATAAATATTTCATTTCAAGGCTTATTTGTCGAGGGAATATTTGAAGTTGGTGGTAAAATATTTGTAAATTCATTAAAGATGCTCGTAGTTCCATTAGTATTTGTATCTTTAGTTTGTGGTGTTAGTAGTCTATCAGACCCTAGTAAATTAGGAAGACTCGGAGGCAAATCTTTAGCACTTTATATTTCTACCACCGGAATCGCTGTGACTTTTGCCATCATTATGGCGCTAATTGTACAGCCTGGTGAAGGTTTTTCAATCTCTACTGATGCGACATTTGCGCCAAAAGAAGCGCCTTGGTTTAGCGCAAGTTTTTATTAACATGTTCCCTTCTAACCCAATTGCTTCGATGGCTGAAGGCAATATGTTACAAATTATTGTATTTTCTTTACTTTTTGGTATCGCAATTACCAAAGCCAAAGAACATGGTAAAAAAATTCAAGCGGCCTTTGAATCTCTCAATGAAGTCATTATGAAAATTGTCATGATAATTATGAATTTGGCGCCTTATGGCGTGTTTTTCTTAATGGCAAAGCTCGGTGCGACCATCAAGTTAGCAGATTTTGGCAGTATATTGTCTTATTTCTTCTTGGTTTTTGTTTTACTTATCGCACATGCACTTATCACCTACCCCATTTTATTGGCAAGCTTAGCTCGTTTAAATCCTTTGACACTACTGTATAAAATGAAAGATACAGCAATATTTGCGTTTAGCTCTTCAAGCAGCAGTGCAACCCTCCCTGTCACAATGGCTACAGCTCGCAATAAAATGGGAGTCAGCCGCTCTGTATCTTCGTTTACCATCCCATTAGGCGCGACGATTAACATGGACGGCACAGCAATTATGCAAGGTGTTGCAACTGTTTTTATTGCGCAGGTCTATGGCGTTGACTTGTCAACAGCGGACTTACTAATGGTGGTGTTAACTGCGACCTTGGCATCTGTTGGAACTGCTGGTGTGCCTGGGGTTGGTTTGATTATGCTGGCAATGGTACTCCAACAAGTAAATCTACCTGTAGAAGGCATCGCACTTATTATAGGTATTGATAGGCTTTTAGATATGACCCGAACAGTTGTTAATGTTACTGGTGACACTACAGTTGCCTGTATTGTTGCAAAATCTGAAAACGAATTAGACGAAACTGTATTTAATGATAAGAACATCTAGTTCGTGGCAACAGATACCTCACAAGTTTACAAGATTTACTTGTGAGGATTCATCTTAGTGTAGGTTTCTAGCAGGCTCTATTCGAGCCGCTTTAATAGCCGGGTATAGAGTAGATAGCACTGAAATAGTCAAAACAACCGCAATAGTTAATAAAACATCACCAAGTTTCAAATCAGATGGAATAGAGCTGGTAAAGTATAACCCGCTAGGCAACAGTTCTGTTGCAAAAAGCGTTTCAAAAAAACTAATAATATTCGATAAGTAGAAGGCAACAAGTGTTCCAATTAGCGTTCCCCAAAAAACGCCCAAGATTCCGCTTTTCAGGCCCTTCATTATAAAAATCTGGGCAATATGCTTATTTCTTGCCCCTATTGTTTTAAGAATCGCAATCTCACTGCTTTTTTCTTTCACTGACATTACTAAAGCAGAAACGATATTAAAACTTGCTACGGCGATAACAAGCACTAGCACAATATAGACAACCGTCCTGATCAATTGAATATCTTGATATAAATGACCATTAGTTCTAGTCCAATCAGAAATGTAGGCAGCTTGATCAAATTGAAACCCATATTCACGCACTAAGTCAAAGGCGTCAAATGCATCGTATAGTAAAATTTCTATATGGGTATATTGATCGTCAAAGTTTAATAATGTGGCAAGGTATTCTCGATTTACTACCCCTAGTTGATTATCAAGTTCGCCGCCCAACGTTAAGCTGCCAACCAAGGTTAAGTAGCTTGATGTAGGTGCGCTAAAACCCAAATCTTCAGAACTTGAGGGTAGAAGAAGTTGAAACTGGTCACCTATTTTAAGATTAAGTCTACTGATAATATCTTCACCCAACACTATTGCTTGAGGGTGTGTTTTGAGCTGTTCAAGGGCGCTATTGTTTGCTAGTTTCTTTGACAAATAGTCTTCATCAACACCAATTAAGGACACTGATTTCATCTGACCTGATGACTGTAGTAAACCAGTGGCTTTGTTCAAAACAAATACAGAGTCGACTCTAGCGTCAGCGTCTAATCTTTCAATAAATCTTGGCGCTGGGCGCAAGCCCTTATTGTTATATGCAAAAATTTCTGCATGAGGGATGACCTTCAATAGGCTATTGCGCAGTTCATATTCAAATCCATTCATGACCGATAGTAAAATAATCAGAACTGCTGCACCTAAGCCAATACCTATAGCAGATGATGAAGAAACAAATCGGATATACGCATCTTGTGATTTTGATTGGCTAAACCGCTTAGCTATTTCAAGGGTGTAAAGACTCATTTGTAATCACACATCCGTTCTCGTTATAACAGGTAGTATCATTGTAAATCCCCACTTTCTATCTTCAAGGTACGGTCCAAGGTTTTGGTTAGACCGATATCATGGGTCACAATAATAAAACTAGTTTTTTCGGTTTGGTTTATATCTTTTAATAAAGCTAAGACCTCTTTACTTGATTGACTGTCTAGATTACCTGTAGGCTCATCAGCCATGATTATACTAGGCGAATTAACAAGTGCTCGAGCAATAGCTACGCGTTGCCTTTCGCCACCAGATAATTGTTGTGGTTTATGGCTATAGCGATGAGAAAGCCCAACTCTATCTAGTAAGCCTTGTGCGCGGACAAACGCAGCCTTCTTGACTTCACCTGAAATTAATAATGGCATTGCTACATTTTCTACCGCGGAGAATTCTGGCAACAAATGATGAAACTGATAAACAAAGCCAAGTTCTTGATTTCTAAATGCAGCTTGCTGTTTAGCATTAAGCACACTTAAATTTTCATTTTTAAAAAACACTTCGCCCTTTGTTGGAGAGTCAAGGGTTCCCAATATATGCAACAATGTGCTTTTACCCGAGCCTGAAGCTCCCAAAATAGCAAGCATTTGTCCTTGGTCTATCTCGATTGACACATCATTTAACACTTTAATATCTGTATCAGCATCGCGATAAGACTTTGATATATTTTGGCCTTTTAGCAACATATAAAATAGGCTTTTTCGATTGTGAATGACAATAGTTTACTTGTTTAGACCACTTAACCCAAGAAAAAGCTAGGTTAGCACTCTAAAAAGTTATCATTACGAAAGGTAAATGAAATGAACAAGATAATGGCGGAGTGGACGGGACTCGAACCCGCGACCCCCGGCGTGACAGGCCGGTATTCTAACCAACTGAACTACCACTCCACATGGTATGAGATAAATTGAGCACAAGCGTTGGCGGAGTGGACGGGACTCGAACCCGCGACCCCCGGCGTGACAGGCCGGTATTCTAACCAACTGAACTACCACTCCAATGAAGTGCGCTCAATAAACCAGAAAAACAATGATTGGCGGAGTGGACGGGACTCGAACCCGCGACCCCCGGCGTGACAGGCCGGTATTCTAACCAACTGAACTACCACTCCGCAATGCACTGCTTAACTAGCGCCGTTTGATTTCTAGCAACTGCTACATACTCAAACGCGGCGCAGATAATAAGGCTAGATGTAATATGAGTCAACTGCTTTTTGTAAAGAATTAGCTTGTTGATTGCTTTTTCATCAATCGCCTAAAATTTAAGCTTATGAAAGACTTGCTGTTGTTTTTTTGCTAAATGCGCTGGTCGCTATTGATTTTATTTTTAACAATATATTTTCATTAGGATTTTTACGTTTATAAGCAATTAATAATAGTACCAATATGCCAATTATCAAAAGGCAAGCATTAAGGATAATGATAAACGTAAGCGATATCGCTTCTTTAGATTGCTTTGGGCTTAGCTCTTCGAGTATTTCGGGTGTGATAACGACCTCATTGACAGGCATTGGCGTTTCAATGGGCTCTTCAATTAATGGTGGTTCAACGACAAAAGAATAATCGGCAGCTTGTAGCATGATATCTCTGCCATCTAGGGTTTTTGCAAACACCTTTAGGTCGATCGAATATAAACCTTCACCGGAGTCTGGAATCTGGATTATCCGCAAACTATCACTTTTATTAGTCTGTGAGAAACTAAAAGGGTCACCACTTGGCAAACTTACCGTGCCATCTAAAATAAGAGAATTAATGTCAAGTTCGCTTCTATCTACATCAACTGACAATATATGTGTACTAGATGTACTTTGACCAAGCGTATTAGATTCAAACTCAATATCATTTTGGTCTGAAGAAGCAATTTCATGACTCATGAGTACAGGACTTGGCAAGACCATTACATTCGGGTTTATTTTTTGCCTTGAAAATAGCGGCGTTCTTACCGTATATATTGGGCGCCACTCCCCTTCAACTAGATTCAAATTGAATTCACCTGTAAACACGCCATCTTGCGCCTGTTCATCTAATACTAATCCGTTATCTTCAAACCTTGCAATTGCTTTAGAGCCCAAGCCAAAATTTCGATAATCTGGATTATTGGTGCTAACAAATTCAATAGATAGCGCAACAACATTACTAAAAGACTTAGAGTCAATGATACTCCCTGCATTCATTAGCTGAGCAGTTTGTTTAAGGGTCTCGCCCTTATAGACCCTTAATGGTATTTCAGAAGCTTCAAGTGTTAGATTGGCAATTACCATTACTTTACTACCCTCTAAAATATCACCCACAGCTTGCCATGGACTAAGGCATTGGGGCAATCAGTTCTATCATGTCGTAGGTGTCAGTTTCAAACCAATTATAGGTATCATCATCCGCGGCGTTTTCTAAATACAATTTAGACCCATCAGGGCGAACTAATACTATTGGCGCCGAACCGAATTCTCTGAAAAAAATGAGCGTAACGGCCTCAACATCTGCGTCTACTCTAAAACGATTATTAAGTAATTCAATGCTATTTAAATATTGCGAACCGATAGGTATGACTTTTTGTTGATAAGCGCTGTTTTCTTGTGAGTGAGCAATGGGTAAGCATATCGATAAAAGAAACAGGCAGACTAGCGTTATGTTTGCCACAGTAGATAAATACAAAGCACAAGAATACCATAGACCTTTTGGTCCCTTATGATGTGCTAACGATTTATGCTGAATGCTCAGCTGCGGTAATATATGCTTATCTATGATCACTGTAAGGAAAATAATGAGTTTTGCTTCTCAATATCATCGGCAGATGCATGTAAAACCTTAAGTTGCGGAGCTTTATCTAAGAGTTTTGGCGTTTCTAAGCCATCACTTGAATTTTCCTCTTGTCCGGCAGCTAGTTTTAAACTTGTTTGCCCTCCAGTCATATACAAGTAGACTTCTGCCAAAATTTCAGAATCTAATAGGGCTCCATGATAAGTCCGCCTACTGTTGTCTACAGCGTATACTTTACAAAGGGCATCCAAACTATTTTTTTGGCCTGGACGCATTTTACGGGCTAAAACCAAGGTATCTAAGACATTACAAATCTCTTCAGTTTGCGCTAAATTTGCCCGTAACAATGCAAATTCATGATCCATAAATCCGACATCAAAAGGCGCATTGTGTATAACAAGTTCAGCCCCCTTGATAAAATTGATAAAGTCGCTGGCAATTTCTTTGAACCTTGGCTTATCTGCTAAAAATTCGTTCGTAATTCCATGAACGGCAATTGCTTCTTCTTCAACCATACGATCTGGATTAATATAAACATGATATGTGTTGCCGGTTAATTTCCGATCGATCATCTCAACACAACCAATTTCTATAATTCGATGTCCCTGTTTGGGATCTATTCCTGTCGTTTCTGTGTCTAAAACGATTTGACGCATGCGATAAACCTTTTGTTTTTATTCATCTAAGTAAAGCAAAGATCGTTGACCTCTGTATAATGTGTATCACTATACTATTTTACGACCTGTATCGCATGAAAAAAGTAACAATTTATACAGATGGATCATGCTTAGGTAATCCAGGCTCTAGTGGTTATGGCGCCTTGCTTGAATATAAAGATAAACATATAAACTTGAGTCAAGGTTTTAAACACACTACTAATAATCGAATGGAACTTATGGCGCCTATTGTTGCGTTAAATAAGTTAAATGAACAATGCGAAGTTAATCTTTACACCGACAGTCAATATGTAAAGGATGGCATCAACAAGTGGATTCATAATTGGAAACGTAACGGCTGGAAAACAAGTGCCAAGAAGGAAGTTAAAAACGTGGATTTATGGCGCGCTTTAGATGAAGCTTGCACTAGACATAGCGTCAAATGGCACTGGGTCAAAGCTCACAATGGGCATCCTCAGAATGAAGCGGTAGACGACCTAGCAAGGGAAGCTGCCTGCTCAAGCGAATTGCTCAAAGATGAGGGTTTTAATGCATGAACCACACCATTGTGTTACACCCAGAACGCGAAAAATCACTTACTAAGGCACCACCCATGGATATTTGAAGGTGCTATTGCACATGTGAAAGGCACGCCCAAAATAGGCGCAAGTGTTGATGTGTTGTCGAGTAAAGGTGAATGGTTAGCCAAAGCCGCATATTCCCCTCATTCACAAATAAGAGCAAGGGTTTGGACGTTTTCGAAAGATGTTATCATTGATGATAATTTCTTTAAAAATAAGCTAATAAACGCAAAAAAAATACGCGAAAGCTTACCATTTTTCAAACAAACTAATAGTTATCGTTTAATTGCCGCTGAATCAGATGGACTGCTACAGGCGTTACGATTGATGTCTATAAAAATGTGCTTGTAATGCAATTACTAAGCGCAGGTGCTGATAAACATCGAAATAAAATTATCTACGCACTTAAAACGCTATACCCAGACTATGTAATACACGAGCGAAGCGACGTTGCAGTTAGGCAAAAAGAAGGACTTGAACCTTTAGTGGAAACACACCATGGCATATTACCTGACACGGTAGTTATCACCGAAAACGGAATCAACATCGAAGTAGATCTTATTAATGGCCACAAAACTGGCTTTTACCTTGACCAAAGAATGAACCGTTTAATTGCTGGGAAGTATTGTCAATCTAAAAAGGTACTCAATTGTTTTAGCTACACTGGCACTTTTGGACTTTATGCGCTAAATGGTGGTGCAGATGAGGTGATCAATGTCGATGTTTCATCCACTGCGCTAGAAACATCAAAACGAAATGTTGCGCTAAACTTCGACGACCAGCAAGCAAGAAAAGTAAAGTATCTTAAGGCTGATGTATTTGAAATGTTGCGAAAATACAAAGACGAAGGACAAAAATTTGATGTAATTGTGCTTGATCCTCCTAAATTCATTGAAAATAAAAGGCACTTAACTCGCGCGGCAAGAGGTTATAAGGATATTAATCGATTAGCGTGTGAACTTCTTAATGAGCAAGGAGTGTTGTTAACATTTAGTTGCTCTGGCTTGATGCCAAGTGACTTATTTTCAAAGATTGTTGCAGATGCAGCGCTTGACGCTAATGTGAAACTACAAACAGTAGAAAGACTCCACCAAGATTCAGATCACTTAGTGGCAAGCTACTTTCCAGAAGGTTATTACTTAAAAGGTTTAGTGTGCATAAAAAGCAAACAATAAACGTCTTAGTTCATCTCTAAAATTTCCACGCCAATCTGGCTTTGGTTTTCGTTGATATTGTCACAACGAACCACCTTAGTTTTTGCTACAAGCGTGGATATTTGCTCGTTATTGGATTCAATAGTTACTTCGATAATTGTACCCTGCTCTATTGCGGCAATTTCAACCTCAATTGACATGCCGGTGGCGCTAATATCATTACAAATAGCATTTATTGGCTTTGATTTAGGTTGTTCTACCAATACGACTTGGCAAGGTGAATTTACCATCATTCGGTAAAAATTACGTTTATCATCGAACCCTAACATGAGTTACTCCTGTTCATATTATTAGCTTTCATTAATGTTATATTGTTTGCCGACATTCAAGTCAACTATTGTTTGTAATATCTATCAATTTATTTTTGATACGTTTAAGAGAAATTGGATACTGTGTTTTTAATGCTTGAGCAAACAACGAAATCCTAAACTCCTCTATCATTTCTTTAATTATCAGCAATTCATCCACATCCTTTAATTGTTTTGTGAATTCATCAACGCTATCTTCATAAAGGGCTACTGCTTTGTCTACTTCAAGCTGGTTTAGCCTGTCTCGATTAAGATCTACTTTTAGCTTTTCACTCCTATGCAAAAGTGCTTTTAAATATCGATTCCAATTTGTTAAGTTTTTCGCTTTTGTTTGCGCAACAAAACCTTTGAAAACCAAACTGTTTAGATGCGTTTTAATTGCAGAAATGTTAGCCACCATGTTTAAGGGAATCGAGCCTTTGCATTGCTTTTGTATTTGATTTGCGGTAGCTAGACCGGTTTCGACCTCTTGGGCTATCGATAATGCTTTATCGTTTAGTTGATTACGCACCTGTTCTTGAATTTTTTTAAAGCTATTTTGTTCTCTAAGTGACGCTGTTGGGCAATGTTCTTCGACAATTGCTTGTATCGCTGCAACAATTATGTCATCAATTAATAAATGAACTTGGCCAAAAGGGTTGAAATAAAGACTTAATTTAGCTTTGTTTGGAAGTTTTTCTTGAAGGTATTTCACCGGTGATGGCACATTTAGTTTCAGCAAATGGATAATACCATTTTGATGTGATTCATTCGCCTCCTTTGGATTAGTATATAATTTAACGTCAACTTTATTATTAACCACCTTAAAAGCGGGAAAAGCCTTAACTTCGAACCCATTTTGCTTTCGAGTGTAAATGGTAGGTAATGAAGGCATGTCAAAATTAGTTAACTGACTTTGCTCAATATTATCTTTTACTACCTTTTTAATCGTACTATTTATTTGGCCCTGTAACTCTTTTTTCATATCACCAAGAGATTTTCCGCGAGCTAAAATATTACCTCTATCATCCTTTACAGCAAAATTGAAACGCAGGTGTTTTGCCAAGCTATCGAGGTCAAAATCATCCGCTTTAACCTCTGTGCCGGACATTCTGAACAATTTGGTCGCAAGCGCCTGAGTAATCGATTGAATAGCGCCATTTTTATCAAACATTTTTAACTCATGCATGCACGCGTTCGCATAATCAGGCGCAGGAACAAAGTTACGGCGTAAACGTTTAGGCAAGGCTTTAATTAAAGCAACCAATAATTCATGGCGCATACTCAGGTACCAGCCAATCAAACCCTATGTCTTGAATTTGATTGAGCACACTGATGGGAATATCAAGACATACACCATCATGATCACTGTTAGGCTCAAACTGATAGCTTAATGGCAAGAGTAAGTCGCCCTGCTGCCACGTATCAGGAAAATCAGCGACAGTTACGTCATTTGCTTCACGCTTAAGCAATTGATGTTGTGAGAAGTTAAGACATTCTTTGTCTGTTTGACTCGTTTTATTCCACCACTTTTTAAAGGAAGCCTCACTACATACATGCACAGGTAATCGTTGTTCATAAAACTCAACTAGCTCCTGCTCATCGACTAATATGTCTCTGCGGCGAGATTTTTTCTCCAATAATTCAACATCATTGACTAAATTTTGATTGTCACGCAAGAACGAATAATTAAGCTTGGTATCCCCTTCTACTAAAGCGCTTCTAATAAACAGTTCGCGCGACTCTACAGGATTGATATGTGAATAATTAATGACACGGCGACTTACAATAGGTAAACCAAATAACAAGGCATTCATGTAGGCCATCACAGCACCACGTTTTTTACTCCAGTGCGCTTCAACATAGTTTCTTTTTAATAAATGTTCAGCGAGGGATTCAACCCATTCAACATCTATTCGAGCAACTTGCCGTGCGAAAAGCTGAGATGTCTCTACTAACTCAGCACTTAGAATCCATTTTGGTTGTGCCGAAAACACCGATGAACCATGAAATATTTTAAATTGACTATTTCTAGCACCTAAATACTGCCCTTTTTGATCTTTTACACCTAATTGCGACAACAAGCCAACAATCATACAACAGTGTATTGTTTTGTACTGAGCAACTTGTGTATTTAGGTTCAAACCAATGGGCACCAACATATGCTTAATTTGATGCACAATATCCTGCCACTCACGCATTCGTTGATAGTGAATGAAATGACTAATACACCATTTTCGTAATTGATTTTGAGTCAACGATTTTTGTTCGGTTTTAAATGCTTCAAACAAGTTTAGTAAGCTCATAAGGTCTGAATTTTTATCAGCAAAGCCTTGGTGAGCCTCATCAGCCTTAGCCTGTTTATCATGAGGGCGCTCTTTAGGGTCTTGGACGCTTAAACCAGCAGTTATGACCATCACTTCATATACACAGTCTAACTGTCCTGCGTGCAATAGCATGCGAGCATATTTAGGGTCTAAAGGCAGTTTTGACATTTTACGACCCAATGATGTTAACCGTAAACGTCTGTTGTGAAGCTCAACTGCCTGTAGTTCTTGCAACAATCTCACGCCGTCATTTATGTATTTTTCTTCGGGCGCTTGAAGAAAATCAAATTTATTTATCTCTCCTAAGCCCAAAGAAAGCATTTGTAATATGACACTACTTAAGTGAGTACGGGTGATTTCGGGGTCTGTAAACTCGTCTCGAGATAAAAAATCTTGTTCACTATACAATCGAATGCAAATACCGCAAGAGGTCCTCCCACAGCGACCTGCTCGTTGCTTTGCAGAAGCCTGTGAAATAGCTTCAATTGGCAATCTTTGAACCTTTAAACGGTGGCTATAACGTGACATCCTTACGAGGCCCGTATCCACAACATATTTAATACCCGGCACAGTGAGTGATGTTTCGGCGACATTCGTTGATAATACGATTCGCCTTCCACCTTTTGGATGAAAAATCTTTTGTTGCTCACTTGCGGATAATCTTGCATACAAAGGAATGACCTCAGTCCCCTTGTATGCGCGTTTTTGCAAGAATTGCTGGGTTTCTCTTATTTCTCGTTCACCGCTTAAAAAAACTAATACATCCCCTTTGCCATGACTGAAAAGTTCATCAATTGCCAAGGCTATCGCTTCTACTTGGTCTTGTGCTTGATCTTCTTCAATGTAGGTTCGATATTGAATATCAACGGGAAAACTTCTACCACTGACTTCAACAATTGGTGCATCGTCAAAATGTTTTGAAAAACGCTGTGGATCTATTGTGGCTGAGGTAATAATCAGTTTTAAATCTGGACGTTTGGGTAAAATTCTTTTCAAGTAGCCAAGTAAAAAATCAATATTTAGGCTTCTTTCATGTGCCTCATCAATTATGATGGCATCGTACTGACTAAGGTATTTATCCTGCTGTATTTCAGCCAATAACATACCATCAGTTAGTAACTTCACTAAGCTTTTCGATGATACTTTATCGGTAAAACGAACTTTAAACCCAACTATGTCACCTAACTCAACGTTTAGCTCTTCTGATATACGATTGGCAACACTTCGAGCAGCTAGGCGTCGAGGTTGAGTATGAGCAATCATTCCTTTGCGACCTAAACCAAGTTCAAGGCACATTTTAGGAATTTGAGTTGTTTTACCAGAGCCCGTCTCACCGGCTATGATTACTACCTGATTGGACTGAATTAGGGCTTTTATATCATCACGTTTGTCTGATACGGGAAGATCTGGATAGGTAATATCAAGGGCAATAGCTTGCCTGTCAGCTAATATGTTTGCTGATTTTTGATATGAAATTACCCAATCGTCCAACTTAGCTTGCTTGCTATCCGATTCAGGAAGTGAGTCGATTTCTCTTTTGGCCTTTTGCAAAAAAACCGGTCTTTGTTCATACAAAGATCAATTGCATTAGCGTTGGACATATAAAACTAACTTTTTACCTATGCTGACATTTGTAATGAATGAATATCTTACAAATAAGATTTATTTATAAATGGCGATTGTCATTTCACCATTAACATCGATGCTTGCTCTATACATGCCCGCGGTATTAAAAGGCATTGCAATATTACCTTTGGCATCAATTGCTATCACACCACCGCTACCCGCATCTGCATTTAATACGTCAAACAGCACGGTTTTGGATGCCTCTTCAAGTGAAACTCCCTGATATTTCACTCTGGCACATATATCCGAGGCAACGTTGTGGCGAATAAAATACTCCCCATGCCCCGTGGCGGAAACTGCGCAAGAAGTATTGTCTGCAAAGGTTCCTGCGCCAATAATTGGAGAATCCCCAACCCTACCATAGCGTTTTGCTGTCATACCACCGGTAGATGTGCCTGCCACTAGGTTGCCTTGCTGATCTAAAACAACGGCTCCCACTGTCCCAAATTTGTAATCTTGAAATTCAACTAGCGCTTTAGGACTCAATAAGGCAGATGACTGCGATAAGATTTTTTCTTTGGCTTTGTCCAAGGCATTTTTTCTAAAATCGGTATTAAAATACGTATTAGGAACTTGCTCTAGCTCATAAAGCTGTGCGTATTGCTGTGCTCCCTCGCCCGTCAACATAACATGTTCAGAGGTCTCCATAACTAAGCGTGCAGCCAGTATAGGGTTCTTTACACGAGTCACTCCCGCTACTGCTCCAGCATTTTTGTCTTTGCCGTGCATAATCGAAGCATCTAATTCGTGACTACCATCAAACGTATATACAGCACCAAAACCAGCATTGAACAAAGGAGAGTCTTCTAAGTGAATGATCGCAGCGGTTACAGCTTCTACGCCATCATCTCCAGACATAAGGTGACGATGCCCTAGTTTTAACGCTTCTTCCAACACCTTTCTAAGTTCAGCTTCTTTTTCGTCACTTAAGTTCTCTTTTAAAATCGTCCCAGCGCCACCATGAATAGCGATCGCCACAGGTGCGGTCTTATTTGATTGATGACTATCCGCTGTAAGCGCATTGGCCTGTAAGCATGTAAACATGCCTAAAGACAAACTGAGAAACTTTATTTTAAGGCGTAAATGGTGATTGTGTGACATGGCAAAATCCTGAGTTTTTGCCAGAATAAGAGCTAAAGTGGATATTGTCTAGCGACTTTAAACGAAAATCACCTATATTTTACTTAACGTCGAGCAGCAATTGCTTGCCATCTATACAATTCATTTTGTGGCGTAACGGCATGCAATACTTGATGACAAAAGTCCTCAAAATTAGTAAATTCAAACTCATCACTACGTTGTAGCTGTGTGTAAATAATGCGAAGTTTACGCATTGAAAAATACGGCGCTATCGACGAGCCCATTGCATTGTGTAACTGTTGAGCATTATTTAGCGTTCCCAATCTGAAAATCTCTTGCATACGTGCATTCCTTTTCATCGAAACCTGTAAAGCATAAGTTATTGCAGTAATCATAAAATAAAAGCTAAGTTTATCTATTCCTTTTTTGACTTAAGAGCAAGCTATTCAGACCTTATTTTACAACCAAAATACTTTACGTTTTAAAAACAAAGACAAAGCTTACTGATATTTTTTATGTGCCAACAAAATAGACAAAAATATTCTTAGTACATAATTCTAAGACACATTTTAGAATATACTACTTTTGATTAGTTTATGTTTGCCATCAAACCGGAAAAACACGAGAAAGCGCAGTGGAACAGTGTACAATTAGGTTCAATAGTAGGAGCAATTACGCTAATATTTCGATTCTTTCATTACAATAAGAGAGCGCCTTGACACATAGCATCCTGTGGCACGACTATGAAACATGGGGAACCACACCATGTTTTGATTTTCCATCTCAATTTGCTGCGATCAGAACTGACTTAGATCTGAATATCATTGAGACGGTTAAACCCATCAATTACATGTGTCAAATGCCAATCGATTACCTTCCGCATCCACAAGCGTGTCTGGTAACAGGCTTACATCCGATGCAAACACAAAAGTTTGGAATTAGTGAACCAGAATTCGCCGATAAAATTTATCAACATATGAACCAGGCGAGTACCTGTGTTGCCGGCTACAATAGTTTCAAATTTGACGACGAAGTCACTCGCTTTTTATTTTATCGGAACTTTTTCCCGGTATATGACAGAGAATATCGAAATGGCAATTCACGCTGGGATATCATTGATTTGGTTCGAGCTTGTTATGCACTCAGACCAGACAACATTCAGTGGCCTAAGTATGATAACGGAAGACCTTGCTTTAAATTAGATACCCTATCAATACACAACGGCATCGAACATGATAACGCTCATGACGCTTTAGGTGATGTAAAAGCCACCATAGAAATGGCAAAACTCATTAAGCACAACCATCCCAAGTTATATGATTACTACTGGCAACTAAGAAATAAATCAAAAGTACTCGATATACTGCAAGAAAACCAATTAGGCGCGCTTATACATGTCAGTGGTTATATCAGTAGTGAGCAATCTTGCACTAGTTTAATAATGCCTATTGGTCGCCATCCTACAAACAATAATGCATTTACGTACATCGATTTATCAAAGCCGATTGATGTACTTATGTCTTGCTTTGAACATATCGATTCTCTGACTGACGATCACATAATACAAGTCAAATCTGTCATACCAACGCTTAGTATTAACAAATCTCCTTTTATTGCTCCTGCCAAAATGCTATCAGCAGAAAATGCGTCAAGGATTGGGGTGGATATAGACTTTTGTAGAAACAACTACAAGCGTTTAAAACAGTGTGACAAGCTGTTTCAAAAATGTGATGTATTATTAAAAGCATATGAAAATGCAAAAAGCTATGAGTTGTATGATGATATCGATGCTCAACTTTATGCCAGTGAATTTCCTTCATCACAAGACATGTCACTGATGTCACAACTGCGAGAAACCGAGCCTTTTCAATTAGAAAGTTTTGCAGAAAAATTTTCTAGCGAATCACTAAAGAAACGATTATTTCGGTATAGAGCAAGACATTATATTTATACACTTAATGAAATAGAACAGCAGCAGTGGCAAGCTCACCAAATCAAGAGACTGACCATGAATCACAAACCTGAGTGTCTCTCCATTGAGGAATATTTTCGCACGATTGATGATTTAGCGATTCAACATTCACAACAGCCAGAAAAGCTTGCGTTGCTTAAAAAACTAAGAATTTACGGCCAGCAATTAGTCAATCACTAAAATATTAATACCTACACTATTGATTTAGGTATAGCGGTCGATACTCATTACATAGTATTATTTTTTAATGTGCTAAGACCGCTAGCAGGATTAAGCATAATGAACAAACAGATGAGCACGCATTGACATAATGAATGGCATAAATGTACACATTTCTGATGATGAGCAAACCCTTTTGCTATCGGTAGATCCGTTAATGATTGAGGGTGTGTTAGATGTGGATGAAATATCTTTTTTTATACAACAAGGTGACTATGATCATTATGTAGTCTCAAAAGACAAACTGTTGGCATTAAAAGACATTACGACAAAAAATGAAGTTAATGGCGATATGGATAGCTTTGAGTTTGAAATTGGCGAACTCAAAAAAGCTGAAGCGAAAGTAAAAATATCGCCTGATAACATGCAAGCGACCTTAGTCATTCAAGCCCCTTTCAAAGGTCCAACTATAACTTTACCAGAGGTTGTCGCACTACTTGCCGAACACGGAATCTGTCGAGGGATTAGTAAAAAACGGATCAAAACCTTAATCGACCAAATTGCTCAAGCAGAACCCGGCGAAACAATGAGTTTAGTGGTTGCTGTAGGACTGCCGCCTAGACAGGGCAAGGACTCTTATATTAAACCGCTTGTCCCTAATGCACTTGAGCGTGTTTTACAACCCCAAGAAGCTGATGGTGACAAAGTCGACATGCGCAATTTAGGCGACGTACTTTGCGTCATTCCCGGTACAAAAATCGCAATGAGAATGCCACCTAAGGTAATGGCCGCCCTGGTTATACTATTAAAAATGAGCCCCTTGCACCAACACCAGGCGAACTTAAGGATATTGATTTAGGTGCAAACACCGAGATCGATACCAGCGATAACGATCTAATTTTAGCTAGCATGGCGGGACAAGCAAAATTTAAAAATGACCAAATGTATGTCGATGATGTATATGAGTGTCAAGGTGTTAATGTTGGAACAGGCAATATTAAATATGAAGGCGCAGTAATTGTCACCGGCGACGTTACTGAAAATATGCAAATCATTGCAAAAGGTGACGTGACGATTAATGGCTTTGTCGAATCAGCCTATATCAGGTCTGGTGGTGATATTATTATCACACAAGGCGCTATGGGCAAAATGAATGAGGCTGATTGTCAGTTAGTGGCAAAAGGAAGTGTCTTTATTTCACATGGCCAAGGACTTGATTTAGTGTGTGGTAAAGATATAAATGTTAGTAAGCAGCTTGCTTATTCCAGGGTACGATGCAGAGGTTCAGTCGTTGTTGGTAAAATTGATAACCCAAAAGGAAACCTATTTGCTAGCACCGTTAAATGCCAATCAACAATTACTGCGGGCAGCGTTGGCGCCATTTCAGGCAGTGAGCTAATAATTGATTATAGCGACGGATACAATATTGTTTGTGAGCGTTTAGACTCAATTGGCGAATTATTTAAACAATTATCTAGTTCTAATGCAGACCACGAGTTAAAGGTATCCAGCATTAATAACAAATACATACCCGCATCGCTGAAAAATAAACTGCGTGACCTCAACAGTGAACTTGAATCGGAACGAATACTGCTAAACTGGCTACGTGAGACGATGAATAAACTGCAAAGGATGAAGGACACTTACGAATCCAATGCGAAAGTGGTAGCGACTAAAGAGCTATTTCCATGGCGTTGTTATCAAGCTTAATAAAAAGATTTGGAAAGCAGATACGGAAACCAACGCATGTCGCGTTGCACTAGAAGATGGAAGCTGGCGCTACGAACCAATTAAATAAACCGTAGTAGCGCCTAACACTCTAGACTTCTATTGCAATTGCAGTCGCCTCTCCGCCACCAATACACAAGGCAGCAAGGCCTTTTGATTTACCTTGGTTTCGTAATGCATGAATTAAGGTGACTAAAATACGTGCACCTGAAGCCCCAATGGGATGTCCCAACGCACAAGCTCCACCATTTACGTTAACTTTATCAATATCTAGCTTAAGATGATTAATTGCTAACATAGTCACCATTGCAAACGCTTCATTTATTTCAAACAGATCAACATCATCGCTTTTCCACCCTGCTTTATCCAAGACCTTTTCAATGGCACCAACGGGGGCAACAGTGAAATCTTCAGGTGCCAGCGCATTCGTTGCATGTGCTTTTATCGTTGCTAGAATAGGCAGTCCTAATGCATTTGCTTTAGCTTGAGACATAACCACAAGCGCTGAAGCTCCGTCAGAGATAGAACTAGAATTTGCAGCTGTCACAGTGCCATCTTTTTTAAAGGCAGCGCGTAGACTAGGGATCTTCTCTATTTTAGCATTGCCTGGACCTTCATCAGTATCGATAACCGATTGTCCCTTTCTACTTTTTACCGTAACAGGGGCAATTTCGTTATCAAAAGCACCACTATCAATTGCGTTTTGAGCGCGTGTTAAAGAGCTAATAGCAAACTCATCCATTTGTTGCCTTGTGATGTTTTGCGCATCGGCGGTATCTTGCGCAAAACACCCCATCGCTTTGCCATCGTAGGCATTTTCTAAGCCATCTAACATCATATGATCAAACGTTTGACCATGCCCCATACGATAGCCTGCACGTGCTTTTGACAATATATAGGGTGCATTACTCATACTTTCCATTCCACCAGCGATGGCTGCATCTATCGAACCAGACTTTATGAGATCATGTGCTAACATAACTGCCTTCATTCCTGAGCCACAGACTTTATTGATAGTTGTTGCGCCAGTCGATAAAGGCAATTGGGCGTTTAAGCTAGCTTGCCTAGCAGGTGCCTGCCCCAAACCAGCTGGTAAAACACACCCCATAATTACCTCATCTATCGTAATCGCTTGCGATGTTTTTTGCGTTAGGGTTTCCATCGCTGATTTTATTGCTATACCGCCAAGTTCTGGAGATGGCACGTTTGACAAGCCACCCATAAACCCGCCCATTGCGGTTCTTTTTGCTGCTACAATAACTACTGAATCACTCATTGCTGTTCCTTAAACGTTGCTTAACACTTAAAACTTTCGACCATTTCAACATTCTGTCTTATGACATTTAATAATGTCAAACTTCACTTTACCTTTACGTTAACTTGACTTTACGTAAACGTAAAGTCATTATTATGTAAATTTTATGATTATTAACATCACGGCTTATGAGTGTAACGACCTTTAGCATTGGCGAACTATCAAAACATTACGATATTACACCTCGTTCTATTCGTTTTTACGAAGAACAAGGCTTGTTAGCGCCTGAACGAGACGGCCAAGCACGCATCTATTATCTTAAAGATAAGGTACGCCTTAAACTCATTCTTCGTGGTAAAAGACTAGGCTTTTCATTAGCTGAAATTAAAAAGCTCTTTGAGTTATACGATGCAAATAATAATTCCGAGGCTCAGCTTGAGACGATGCTTGAGCTCACCAAAACAAAAAGAGCCGTCCTGCAACAGCAATTTAATGATATTCAAATGCTAATGAATGAATTAGACGATGTTGAGGCCCGCTGTCAAATTGAACTTAACGATATAAAACGAGGTATTGCATGATTACTGCGCCCTATCCAACACTAAACTTCGGCCTTGGCGAAGACATCGACATGCTACGCGAGCATGTATATAACTTTGCGCAAAATGAAATTGCTCCACTAGCTGAAAAAGCGGACGAACAAAATAGTTTTCCTAACGAGTTGTGGCCTAAATTAGGTGAAATGGGGCTGCTTGGTGTAACCGTAAGTGAAGAATTTGGTGGATCTAACATGGGGTATTTAGCACATACCGTCGCCATGGAAGAAATAAGCCGCGCCTCTGCTGGCATTGGTTTAAGCTATGGTGCCCACTCTAACTTGTGTGTTAATCAGCTTTATAAAAATGGCAGTCAAGCGCAAAAAGAAAAATACCTCCCTTCTTTAGTAAGTGGAGAGCATGTTGGCGCGCTAGCAATGAGCGAGCCTAATGCGGGTTCAGATGTAGTGAGTATGAAACTACGAGCTGATAGAAAAGGCGACGATTATGTGCTAAACGGCAATAAAATGTGGATAACAAATGGTCCTGACGCTGCTACTTTTATCATCTACGCTAAAACGGATGTCAACGGCGGCTCTAAAGGAATTACTGCTTTTATCGTTGAAAAAGATACCCCTGGATTTAGCCAAGCACAAAAACTAGATAAGCTTGGTATGCGCTCATCAAATACTTGTGAATTAGTATTTGATGACGCTGTGGTTCCCGCATCCAACATTCTTGGTGAGATTGGTGGTGGTGTTAAGGTGCTAATGAGTGGTTTAGATTACGAGCGCCTTGTTTTATCGGGAGGTCCTTTGGGGATCATGCAAGCTTGTATGGACGCGGTTGTTCCTTACATTCATGACCGTAGTCAATTTGGTAAGTCAATTGGTGAGTTTCAACTTGTTCAGGGCAAAGTAGCGGATATGTATACACAGATGAATGCCGCTCGTGCGTATGTGTATGCAGTCGCAAAATCCTGTGATCGTGGTGAGACCACCCGAAAAGACGCCGCCGGAGCCATTTTGTATTCAGCTGAATTGGCTACCAAAATGGCATTGGATGCAATCCAACTATTGGGTGGAAACGGCTACATCAACGAATATCCAACCGGCAGACTACTAAGAGACGCCAAGCTATACGAGATTGGAGCAGGAACATCTGAAATACGTCGCATGCTAATTGGTCGCGAATTGTTTAACGAATCAAAATAAATACTCGTGATAAAACGAAAAAGAACGATGGCTTTAAAGCTTTAGTTCTTTTTTGTTAAATTTTGTTTTTCTACTAGTCTGAATAGACATGCTTTTCAAGGAATATATCCGTGCCCGTCATTGAATCAAAAATAAATACTGCCAGTGAAGCGTTCTTGCAAAATAAAGCTCATATGCAATTCCAAGTTGATGATTTGCGTCAAACCGTCGCTAAAATTATGCTTGGCGGCGGTGAAAAAGCGCGTGAACGTCACCTTTCTAGGGGTAAATTACTACCTAGAGAACGCATAGAAAATTTAATAGACCCTAATACTGCCTTTCTAGAGATTGCACAACTTGCAGCTTATGAAGTATATGATGACTATGTGCCTTGTGCTGGCGTGATAGCGGGTATTGGTTCAGTCAATGGCATTGAGTGTATGATCGTCGCAAACGATGCAACGGTCAAAGGCGGGACGTACTATCCTTTGACCGTTAAAAAGCACCTTCGAGCGCAAACTGTTGCGATTGAAAATAATCTACCTTGTATTTATTTAGTCGATTCTGGCGGCGCAAATTTACCAAGGCAAGACGATGTTTTTCCAGACAAAGAGCATTTTGGTCGAATTTTTTTCAATCAAGCGAATATGTCAGCGATGAATATTCCACAAATTGCAGTGGTGATGGGCTCATGTACTGCTGGAGGTGCATATGTGCCTGCAATGGCAGATGAATCAATCATTGTGAGAGAACAAGGTACTATCTTTTTAGGCGGACCACCACTTGTTCAAGCTGCAACAGGCGAAGTGGTGACGGCCGAAGAATTAGGCGGAGGCGATGTTCACTGTCGTACATCGGGTGTAGTGGATCATTTAGCTAATAATGACCAACAAGCGTTAAGTATAGCCAGAGACGCCGTTGCAAGATTAAATCGAAATGATAAATATTTGTCTCAACATGCCAGTATTTCACCTCGATATAGCGCAGAAGAGATTTACGGGATTATCCCTAAAGATAGCAAGCAGCCTTACGATGTCAGAGAAATCATTGCGCGTATTGTGGATGATAGTGATTTTCATGAATTTAAAGCACTCTTTGGTGAAACCCTTGTCTGTGGTTTTGCCAAAATAGATGGATACGACGTCGGTATTTTAGGTAACAATGGCATATTATTCGCCGAATCTGCCCAAAAAGGTGCACATTTTATTGAGCTATGCTGCCAAAGACGTATCCCCTTAATATTTTTACAAAACATCACAGGTTTTATGGTTGGTAAACAATACGAAGCAGGCGGTATTGCAAAGCATGGCGCTAAAATGGTAACGGCTGTTGCCTGTGCAAACGTGCCTAAACTAACCGTATTAATTGGAGGTAGTTTTGGTGCAGGTAATTATGGCATGTGTGGACGAGCATATGACCCAAGATTTTTATTTATGTGGCCTAATGCACGAATTTCGGTGATGGGCGGAGCTCAAGCAGCAGGTGTGCTTGCGCAAGTAAAAATTGGGCAAGCTCAAAGAAACGGCGAAACACTTAGTGATAGCGATATCGACGACATTAAACAACCCGTCATCGAGACATATGAAAAGCAAGGTCATCCATATTACGCGTCGGCTCGTTTATGGGATGATGGTGTTATTGACCCCGCAGATACTAGAAAAGTATTGTCTCTTGCATTAAAAGCAGCGAGTAATAAAGAAATTAGCGACACTAAATTTGGTGTGTTTAGAATGTAAACGCGAGTAAAAATACTGCGTAATAAAAATGAGAACATAATATGAGTTTTGTTGAATTTAGTGTAGAGAACGCTATTGCAAAGGTTACGCTTAACCGGCCTGAGCTACATAATGCCTTCAATGAAGATGTTATTAGCGCTTTACATGAGAGCTTTGTTAAAGTCCAAAATGATGACGCAATCCGTGTAATGGTACTGCAGTCTAATGGCAAATCATTTAGTGCAGGTGCCGATTTGAATTGGATGAAGAAAATGGCGTCGTACACTGAAGATGAAAATCGCCGCGACGCGCAAAAATTAGCGGATATGCTTCATGCACTATATTCAATCGACAAACCAACGATTGCAAGGGTTCAAGGTGCAGCTTTTGGTGGCGCAGTTGGATTAGTCGCATGTTGTGACATTGCTATCGCTAGTAGATTAAGTAAATTTTGCTTGAGCGAAGTTAAATTAGGACTTATTCCTGCGACTATATCCCCATACGTAATAGAAGCCTTAGGGCCTCGTGTTGCTAAATACCTATTTATGACCGCGGATGTTTTTTCTGCGAGACGAGCCCGAAGAATCGGTTTGATTAGTGAAGCTGTGAGTGAAGAAGATTTAGATACTCAAGTACAAAGTGTCATCGACAGCCTTCTTAAAAATGGCCCAAAAGCAGTGTCCCAGGCAAAACAACTGGTTAAAGATGTGAGCTATCAAAACATTGACGAAGAGTTAATCGCGTATACGAGCAAAAAAATTGCAGCCATAAGAGTATCGGATGAAGGTCAAGAAGGCCTAACTGCTTTTTTGAATAAACGCCCTGCAAATTGGATTATCAAACATGATTAATAAAATACTGATTGCTAATAGAGGTGAAATTGCTTGCCGTATAATCAAAACAGCAAAACGCCTAGGAATAGACACAGTAGCCGTTTATTCAGACGCGGACCGAAGCGCTCAACACGTAAAAATGGCAGACGAAGCTATTTATATCGGTGAAGCCGAAGCAAGTAAAAGCTATTTAAAGGGCAATAGCATTATCGCAAAAGCAGTAGAGTATAATGTTGACGCAATCCATCCTGGATATGGCTTTTTGTCCGAGAATGCGCTTTTTGCAGATGAATGTCAGGACAATGGGATTATCTTTATAGGTCCTCCTGCAGATGCTATTAACGCTATGGGAAGTAAATCGGCCGCAAAAACAATCATGGAAAAAGCAAATGTTCCTCTTGTACTAAGGCTATCATGGTGATGAACAATCCCCTGCTTTTTTACACGAACAAGCACAACGGATGGGCTACCCTGTTCTTCTAAAAGCTGCTGCAGGTGGCGGCGGAAAAGGAATGCGGCAAGTATGGAAAGATGAAGACTTCATTGATGCATTAAATGCGGCTAAGCGAGAGTCAATGAAGAGCTTCAGTGACGATCATATGCTGATTGAAAAGTACTTAACAGAGCCAAGACATGTAGAAATCCAAGTTTTTTGTGATCATCATGGCAATGGTGTTTATTTGTTTGAAAGAGACTGTTCCGTTCAACGAAGACACCAAAAAATAATAGAAGAAGCTCCAGCCCCCGGATTAAGTGACACTCTTAGGCAACAAATGGGCGAAGCAGCATTAAAAGCTGCGTTTGCAATTGATTACGTTGGTGCAGGCACGGTAGAGTTTCTGCTAGATAGCGACGGTGCATTTTATTTTATGGAGATGAATACTCGCTTGCAAGTTGAGCATCCAGTCACTGAGTTTATAACAGGAGAAGATTTAGTAGAGTGGCAGATATCTGTTGCAAACAATCAAGTGTTACCAAAATCACAAGCACAACTTCGCTGCTCTGGACATGCATTTGAAGCTAGAATATACGCTGAAGACCCCAACAATGATTTTTTGCCAGCAACCGGTTTAATTGAATACCTTCAAGCACCTGATACCAATCAAAACGTGAGAGTTGATACAGGAGTTGTCACGCATGATGAAGTATCTATATATTATGACCCCATGATATCAAAGTTAATTGTCTGGTCTGATGATAGAGACAAAGCATTAAATTTACTCGTCAAAAGTCTCAAGCAATATATGTTGTGTGGTTTAGTTACCAATATTCCATATTTGATAAAAGTCGCGACTAGCAAGCCTTTTGTGAATGCTGAACTCACTACAGATTTTGTTGAAAGACATGAAGCGCTTATTAATCAGCAATCAAATGCCTTAAGTGATAAAGCAGTTATCAGCATCGTTGCGGCGCTTCATGCAACAGTTGACCAAGATACCTTATCAGGCTTTAGATTGAACCACGAGTATCATAAAAATATTAAATTTAATATAGAAGATCTTGAATTTGATATCGCGCATTATCAACAAAACGCTGGCAGATGCCGCTTTTTATATGATACCAAACACTATGAATATCGTGTGAACAAAGCGTCCGATAAACTATTTATTGAAACAAACAATGAAAAATGGCAGTGCGATTATTATGAAAATTCGCGAAAGCTTTATTTATTGTCTGACCAAGGCTTACTGACTGTTGACAAAATTCCACCTGATTTGGGAACCCAATCTGATGCGCTTCATGCAGGGGATATTTTGGCGCCAATGAACGGTACAGTTGTCAATGTATTGGTCAGCGAAGGAGAAAACGTCAGCAAAGGACAGCTTCTTGTTATTGTAGAGGCGATGAAAATGGAACATAGCTTAAAAGCACCTTATGACGGTGTCGTTGACGCTAGTTTTGTTAAAAGTGGCATGCGAGTAGATGGTGGTGCCGTCTTATTGACCGTTACTTCTGATACCGACTAATAAAGAAAAGGCGAAATAAGATGTCCAATTTACCTTCATTTGTAAATGTGATTGAAGTAGGCGCAAGAGATGGTTTGCAAAATGAAAACAAAGCGCTAAGCGCAGCTCAGAAAGTCCAACTAATTGATAGCTTATCAGAATCTGGGATGTCTCATGTTGAAGCAGGCAGCTTTGTCTCACCCAAATGGGTGCCGCAAATGGCAAACTCAAATGAGGTATTAACAACTATCAAAAGGAAAAAAGGTACTATCTATAGTGCCTTAACGCCCAATTTAAGAGGTTATGATGATGCGAAAGCATCAGGTGCAGATGTCGTCGCAGTATTTGCTAGTGCATCTGAAAGTTTTTCGCAAAAGAACATTAACTGTTCAATCGAGCAAAGTATAGAGCGTTTTGCTACCGTCATTAAGCAAGCAAATCGCGATAACATACCCGTTCGAGGATATGTATCTTGTGCCCTAGGTTGTCCTTACGAAGGCGAAGTCTCGAAACAGGCCGTCAAAGATATAAGCGCTACACTGTTCGACTTAGGCTGCTATGAAGTATCATTGGGAGATACCATCGGTGTAGGATCTGCGCTAAAAACACAACAATTACTAAGCCTATTACTTAGCAGCATGCCTAGTGATAAATTAGCTCTTCATTGCCATGATACATATGGTCAAGCCTTAAGCAATGTATTAGTTGGCTTACAAGAAGGTATTGCAACCTTTGATGCAAGTGTGGCTGGTCTAGGTGGTTGTCCATACGCTAAAGGCGCATCAGGCAATCTCGCTAGTGAGGATCTTGTTTATATGTTAAGCGAATCGAACATCGACACGGGCATTGACTTAAATAAACTCATCGAAACCGGCGATTGGATAAGCAACATTTTACAAAGAGATAATCAATCAAAAACGGCAAAAGCGATATTGGCAACCAAAGCATAATTGTCATGCAGTCTCATTCACTGCATGCTTTAACGCACACAATGATATAAACGCTCTATTTTTCATTATCAAGCCAGAAACTAATGAAAATACCTATTAGCATTAGGCACACCATGGTAATCAAAATAAAACCAAGCGGGTCAAGCAAAATTGCATCAATAGCAGCGTATATCCCCCCTGCCGCAAGCATAAAAGCGCCAACAACCGTATTAGAAAAAGCAACAAACTCGGTTCTATCTTGTCCACTACTTATATCAATTGCATAAATTTTGCGCCCGCTCCTTACCCCTTCATACCCAAGTTGCAATAATAGAAACAAAGCGACCAATACATAAGGATACTCAAGCATGATTTCATAAGCATAATAGCCAGCAATTAAGGTAATAGTGGCTAAAACACAAATACTTGTACCTATTTGCATTGATAATACTGCACTATAATCACTAACTCTTCCCCATACATATGAAGATACTAAACTAGCTAAGGCTTGGGCAGCCAAAAAATAAGCTAATATGCCAAATTTACTCCCTGAATAAGCAAGAATAAAAAAAGGAGCAACAAGCGCTGTATGACTCATCAAGGCACGCGCAGCAATAAATAATTTAAGCCGAAGCCTGAGTGCTTCGCGTTTCTTTGAGGTTTCTACTTTTTGTAGAACTTTGACTTTCGTTTTTACATTGAATAAAACACCAAATGCAAATACCTGACTACAAGTAGCAATTAAGGCAATCGCGATTAATTTATATGTTTCGTCCAACATTTGCGCATTTTTGGCGTAAATAGCGATGATTGACACTGTTAGACTAATAAACCCAGAAATAGTACCCGCAGCCCCTATTAAATGCCCTCTTTTACCTTTATCAATGTGTTTTCCTTGAATATCTTTCATGACTAAAGAACACAATGACCGACTTAGACTCCAAACAGATAATGCAACCAAAATGCTAAGTCCTGCCACAAAACCCGACATCCAAAGCGCGGAGATTATCATCAGAATGCTTGTTGTTATTTGAATTATGATACCAAGTTGCCAAATATGATGGCGCTTTTCATAAGAGCGTAACATTCGCGCGAACAAAGCTTGCGGTAATAAAGCACCAGATTCTCTTATAGGTACTAGTAAGTTACTTAAGTAAGCAGGAGCACCAGCAGCTTGCATTAAGGTGGGTAAGGTTGTTTTTGGTGATAATAGTATGTCACTTATCTTTGTCAGTATCAAAGATACTGCGATTTGTAGTTTAACGATAATACTTTCCTTTTATAGGTATTACACATAATCGTGATTACTAGATTGGTTTAAATTGCTGCGTCTTATTATTTACGCATCTTAGCGTGTTTTGATTGCTCGCAAAAAAATAATCACTTAGTATGTTAAAGAGTATGCCTATAGGGGGTAGCAAATGGAAAAACCAAATAATCGTTATATCAGTAACTTAACAAGAGACACTTATGCCTTAGTGCTTGCAGGCGGGCGCGGCTCAAGACTTCATGAATTGACCAACTGGCGTGCTAAACCTGCTTTATATTTTGGTGGAAAATTCCGAATTATCGACTTCCCTCTTTCCAATTGTATCAATTCAGGGATACGCAACATTGGAGTATTGACTCAATATAAATCGCACTCTCTTATTAGGCACCTTGTGCGTGGATGGGGGCACTTTAAAAAAGAATTAGGCGAATCAGTTGAAGTACTTCCCGCTTCTCAGCGTTTTTCAGAGGATTGGTATCAAGGTACAGCCGATGCTGTGTATCAAAATATTGATATTATCCGAGACGAATTACCCAAATATGTAATGATTTTATCGGGCGACCACATCTATAGAATGGATTATGGCCCGATGTTGGCACAGCATGTGGAATCTGGCGCAAAAATGACCGTAAGTTGCATGTCTGTACCAATTGAACAAGCAAAAGGGGCATTTGGGGTTATTTCAATCGATGACAATAATCAAGTTAATGGCTTTATAGAAAAACCAAGCTCCCCTGCTCCTTTACCTGACGACCCAGACAGTTGTCTAGCTTCAATGGGTAATTACGTTTTTGATACCGATTTTTTATTCGAACAGCTAGAACGTGATTCTCTTAATCCAAATTCTGACCATGATTTTGGCAAAGACATTATTCCTAGCATTATCGATAACTATCGTGTTTGTGCTTTTGATTTTAAAAAGAGTGCAAAAAACGACTCTTACTGGCGTGATGTAGGGACGCTTGATAGTTTTTGGGAAGCTAATATGGAGCTTGTTGCTCCTGTACCTGAACTTAACCTTTACGACAAACTGTGGCCAATTTGGACCTACCAAGAACAACTGCCACCTGCTAAATTCGTCTATGAGAATGAGCACAATAAAGGCGAAGCGCTAAACTCCCTAGTCTCAGGTGGGTGTATTATTTCCGGCTCAACGGTTAAATCAAGTATTCTGTTCTCGAACGTGAACATATTCTCAAGCGCGATTATCAATGAAGCTGTCATTTTACCCAACGCATCTATTGGAAAAGGCGCAAAAATCAACAAAGCCATCATTGACAGAGGCTGCGTGGTGCCTGATAACATGATTATCGGATTTGACCATGACGAAGATATTGCTAGAGGATTTCGAGTCTCACAAAATGGCGTGGTGCTGGTAACTAGAGAAATGCTAAACACACTTTAAAATTGGTATAAACAAAAAAAAGAGCGCTATTTGAGCGCTCTTTTTTGTGATGAACCAAAGTCATCCTTTGTTGCTTACCACTATTTCGCTCTTCTTGACCAAACTACTGCAAAAATTCCTGCTAATAGCAAACCTATGGTAGATGGTGAAGGCACAGCGTTGTAAGTAAGTGTCGCACTTAACGACCCACCACAATTAGTTCTACAACGAGACGTTGAGCCACTTACATATGCATTCACAGAATCAGACGGTGTCATAATCAACGTTAAATCACCACCTGAAAACCCACCAATTGTTGATAGCAATAAACTAGCTGTAGCTGTGCCATCATAATTATAGGATCTTGGGTTAGGATTGGTAAGCACAACACTTGACCATTGACCTAGAGCGAAAGAGCCTGCAGAATTTGTCACTGCGGTGACTAAAAATTCACTTCTAGAATCTAAATCCAAACCGATAAAGTTAAACATCACTTCAATCGACGTTTCTGTCGCATCAAGCTGTCGCAAATTTAAAAATGTAAAGGTAAATGGATCAACTATTCTATCACCATTTAAATCCAGCTCTGCTTGCGGGCCAGAACTTACCGAAATTAACGCGGCTTTAGAAGCACTTGTAAAGAAAACGCTCCCAACGACCAGTAAAGCAATCATTAAATATTTCACTGAATAATTTCCCTATGTTTTTTATTAAAAAATTTATGATTTGCAATAATCGAGCCAAGCAAAAATCAATTATAAAACAATTACTTAAAATGCGACGATAAAATAGTGTAAAATTTTCTGACAGTATATAAAGATATGTACAGCCTCTATTTTCAGGTATTAAATTGACTGGGTTAACTTATAATGCAAAAGACCTTATGCATTTGTTAATTATCTGTCCAACTTCATGTGGGTACTCTAGGGGAAACATATGACCTCCCTTGTCAAACTCTATATGTTTAACCGATGGATTTGCTTTTAAAAAAGGATTTCGTAAAACTGGCACGCACACATCTGTATTTCGACTGGTAATTAATACACTTGGTATAGTTAGTTTACCTGCGTATTCAGGGAGGTTATGAGGCAAAGTTCGAAAAATGTTAGCTTCAGTTGCTACATCAAAATTGAGTACTAAACTATCGCCTTGCTGCTCAATTACGGATGCCACATAATCTTCAATACATTGTGGATCGAAGTCTTTAAATAACTTCTTTTGTGAAAAATACTGATGTAAATCAGTGCCATGCTTCCATCGATGATTTCGAATACTAGTCATGCCAGCAGGCGTAATATGGTCTATAAATTTAGTCTTTTTAATGGCTCGAAAGACATACCTAGCTAGTCCTGTTGCTAAAGGCGGGTCTAGCATAATAAGGCCACAGAATAAATCAGGGCGCGTACACGCCGCCATGTATGATATTACCCCACCAAAAGAGTGACCAACTAGCACCACTGGTAATTGTTTCTTTTGTTGTAATTGATGTGCTTCTACATAATCAATTAACTCACTCACTTGATTTTGCCAATTATCATTTAATGGATATTTAGGGTTGTGGGCAAATTTATCGATTGCAATAAGCTGATATTTTGATGAAAAGCCAGAAAACATTTTTTGATAACTACCACTAGGAAATCCGTTCGCATGCGCAAAGTGAACAGTTGTTTGTGCTTGTTGTTCTATCACCTTTTTTGTTCCTGTATAAAATCACTAGGAGTGCATTGATACCATCGTTTAAATGCACGCCTAAAATTCGCAATATCTAAATACCCCAAATGAGCAGCCGTTTCGGAGATTGAATAGCGATATACTATCAAGCATTCTTTGGCAACAGATGCTTGGTGCTGATCAAGTTGCTGCTTAAAGCTTGTTCCCTCCTCTTTTAGATAGCGATGTAAACTGCGTGGGCTGGTATGTAATAACTGAGCAACTTGCTCTAATGATGGCCTTTGATTATCAAATTGCATTAAACACTGCTTTACCTTCCCAATGTAACTTGCGTGCTGATAGTGTTTCTCTAACTCCTCTTGGCACGCTTGCTTAGCTTGCAAGTAACTTAGCCTATCCACATTAGGTATACTCAAATTCAACATTTCCTTTGAAAACACAATGCCACAATATGCATGTTCAAATTCAAAACTGACCGGTAAATACTCGTTATACTTGTCCACATAGCTGGGCTGAGGATAATCAAAAAATATTTTTTGCATTTTAAGTTTTGGTACTTTTTGCTGTAAAACATCAAATATATTCACTACAGCGCCCGTTACCGCCTCTATTATGAAACGGTGTAATTGCTCATCCCAATGAGTATCTTTGGCCAAAACTAAGACTTGATCTTCTTTAGTCAATATATTGATTTCGATAAAGGGAATACGAATAGCAAGAAATTGTTTCACAAACTCTAGCATTTGAGCCACATCGCTGCAGTTCAATAGGCCCAGGCCAAATGTACCATGATGGGCAATTTGTAATTTTTTGCCGACACTTAATCCTAGATGCTTAGAAAATTGCCGAGAAATTGCGTCAATAAGTAAGTTATCAAAAGACGACGCGGGGATACTATATTGTTCGTTTAATAAGGCATCAAATTTTAGACCGTTTTGCGTTAACCAAGCTTGAGTATCCACATTATTTTCTTCTAGTACTGTAATTAAGTGTCCCAAGTAATAAATAGGAATGTGTTGCATAGATACTTCAACTACCAAACTAGCTAATATAATGAAAAGATACGTCATTAACAGCCATTTGGCAATAAATGACTCATTATTGTCGTTTTTAACTCTCACTTAATCGTGTTTATTCGATGCAAACTATGGTTAATTCATAGGAGAAGTACCATGTTGCATTACGCTAAATTTTTTCATTACTACGCAATTGTTTTAATTGCATGCATGTTTTTACTGCTTGCTCAAAACTTTATTTACCTTGGTTTTGCACTATTTATTTTAGTGTATGTAGTGGGTGATGCAATTTTAGGCGATGATCACAGCACTCCTACGCTTGATTTTAAGATCCTACTTAATATCATGCTATATGGCGCATTGCCCCTTAGCCTGTTGATTGTCACAATCTGTATATGGTTAGTCACTCCATATCAGTGGGCATTTATGAGCTGGTTATCAGAACTTCTTCACTACGATTTTGTAACAGCGAAAAATAACACAACAATAGCGCAACTTGGCGTTGCTATAATATTTGCCGCGTTCATGCTCGCAGGTGTAGCAACGGTGGTGGCACATGAACTTGTTCATCGAATTGGCTCTAAGTTTGATGTAAGTCTTGGTCGATGGTTAATGGCATTTAGCTTTGATGCAAACTTTTCAATTGAACATGTATACAACCATCATGCAAAAGTGGCCACAAGTGATGATCCCGTCACGGCGCCTCGCGGACGCAGCGTATATGTCCATGTACCTTATGCAATCTATGGAACAAACAAATCGGCTTGGGCGATTGAATCAAAACGTCTAAAACGCAAACAACAAGGCATTTTAAGTATCCATAATCGCTACTTGAGGGGTTGGGCAATGACCTTTAGTATACTTGCATTAGTGAGCTTAACGGGAAGCTGGCAAGCCCTACTTTTCGTCTCACTAGTAGGGCTCAACGCTAAAATCATACTAGAAATTGTCAATTACATGGAGCACTACGGATTGGTTAGGGATTCAAGAGAGCCTGTGCGTCCTAGACACTCCTGGAATTCTAACAGACGCGTGAGTTGTTGGGCAATGTTCAATCTTCCAAGACATTCACACCATCATGCACAAGCCTCCGCCCCCTTTGAAAAGCTAATGCCGATGGAATCTTCACCAATGATGATAAGTGGTTATATATCCACTATTGTCATTACACTTATTCCTCCTTTGTGGTTTAAATTGATGGCACCAAAACTTAAACATTGGGATGAACATTTTGCTAATGACAAAGAGCTCGCTATCTTGCAGCAACAAAACAAAAACAAATCCAAAAATCGCTTGTTTGCCATTTTACAATAGTAGGATGCTTCACTCCTAACTTGCATATTCTAACAATTGCACTAATATTATGCACAACTAATCAGACCAGATGTATCGCATGATATGTCTGGCTTTGGAGCATAAACATGAAGAATATCGACGAGTACTTATTACAAGCATCTTTGCACAATACCAAAAGTGACCATAGTTTCTTAATTGATAAGTCTTGGTCTCAGGGACGCACTGTATATGGTGGAATAAGTGCGGGGATGCTATTTATTGCCGCAAAAAGTTATGTTGAGCCTGACAGAGTGCTTCGCTCCATGAGCACCAATTTTGTAGGACCTTTACTAAGTGAAGTACCATTTACGATTACAATAGAGCAAGTACGCATCGGTAAAAACGTGTCGCAGATTCATGCAAGAGCTATACAAGACGGTAAAGTATGTGTGTTAAGTCAATTTTGTTTTGCGCAAAATCGTGACTCAAAAATCATTGTCGAAAACAATGAAAAGCACATGATGGCGGTGCCAGAAAAAGCTAAATTCATACCACAAATCCCTAAAGTCACTCCTAAGTTTTTGCGTCATTTTGAATTGTCTATTAATGAAGGAGGCATCCCCTTTACGGGCAAAAAATCGAGTTCTTACTATGGTTGGATGCGATATAAAAAAGCATCAAATGTAATAAATGATGCTCATATTATTGCAATCATTGATGCTTGGCCGCCAACACTTTTACAAATGTTGAAATGGCCTGCCCCGGCAAGTACTGTTAGTTGGAATGTTGATTTTATTCATCCCCACAGAACAATAAAATCAACGGACTGGCTTGCGTACAAAGCTGATACAAGGCAAGCCGCAGGTGGTTATGGACATACCGAGGCAACAATTTGGGACGCTGATGGAGAGGTAATAGCATTAAGCCGACAAACTGTAGCCGTATTTGACTAATCTCATCATTTACTTTGGGCGCTTGCGATTCTGAATATGGAGGCAAGCGTCTCGTATTGTTCTTGTTTTGATTCAACAAGTGCTCCAAGAAACTCTTGCTCTAAACCAAGGCTTTGGAATAAAAAGTCTGGAACATCGTCATCAATCGTGTAAATCTCATCAAATACTTGCACAAGCGCTAAACTGTATGACAATTGAACAATTTGAGATTCAATTGTAATTGCAGGGGTATCATCATGATGCTGCA
Organism: Glaciecola sp. HA4-3; assembly: GCF_055693685.1. Taxonomy (NCBI): domain Bacteria; kingdom Pseudomonadati; phylum Pseudomonadota; class Gammaproteobacteria; order Alteromonadales; family Alteromonadaceae; genus Glaciecola; species Glaciecola sp. HA4-3. The sequence continues at coordinate 1,419,946 of NZ_CM146340.1, read as the reverse complement.
TTGCAACTGCAGACACCAGTATATCTGGGATGAGCCATCTTTGGAGTAAAGCGGCTGAAATATCTGCAAATGTAAACCCTAGGATTTCTTCCTGAACTTGCTTTGGGTAGTAATGTTCATATACTCGATTGCAGTCTCTAGCTAAACTTGGGCTTACTCGAAGTACAACTAACTCTCCAACATTGTGCAGTAGCCCCGCTGTATATAATTTTGAGGCGTTTTTCATCTTTAAGTGTTTTGCGATATCCATAGCATACAATGCACATAGCACGCTTTGCTTCCAAAACTTGTTCGCATCAATATACTTTTCATGTTCACGCCCAAACATATTCGTCATTCCGAACACTAATGCAAATTCGTATACAGACTGAAGTCCAATCACTTGTATCGCTTTTTCCAATGACTCAATTTTACGCTCAAATCTAAAGATCGAGCTGTTAGCATACTTAAGTAAATGAACAGTCAAACTAGGGTCAGAATTAACAATATCAGCAATATCTTTTGTAGATGATGAGTCTTTATCAAATAACTCTCGTAATTGATTGGCGGTGTCTTTTAATGCGAATAACTCATTCGCTTTTTGCGCATAGTCGATTGCATTCATAAACGAGATTTTACCCCCTTATTTTACTGGTAACGCTGGTTAATGGACTTTACCGCTTTTAAAAATTCGTCACTACTAGGTCGTTGACCTGCCTCTGAATTTTTTATCTGCTCGACGATAAACTGATTAAAAGGCACTTGTACACCAAGGTTTGACGCTTGCGACACAATAAAGCCGTTTATGTAGTCAATTTCTGTCTGTTTATTGGCATTTATATCCCAAAACATACTCGTCCTGACTTTTGGATCTACTTGAAGCATTTTATGTGCCAAACGCTTAAAGAGGACATTTGGTAACTTTAAAATATAAGGGATGTATTTATTAGGGACATTAGCTACTTTAGGTAACTTTATTTTTTTCTTTTGACTAAGGGTTAATAATTCTTGCATCATACCAGCAATAAAGTACCGATAATCAGCATTTTCTAACATCGATTTTACAGGAATATCGGCCAAGGCATTAACTGCATTTCCAAGGTTAATCTGAAGCTTAGCCCATTGCAAAGCGGTCATATCGTATGTAATGGCGATAGGCAATAGATCACTGTTTAACTGCCTAGCTAACCATTTGATAGATTCCTCACTTTCATTATTTAACTCTAAACTCATCAAACCTTGGGAACCTCGATGAAAGTGAGCATCATTATCATTCACTACGTTAAACGGAACCATTGCTCTAAGAACGAGATTTTCTGGGAATGCTTGTTTTATCACTAGATGATTGCTGACGCCATTTTGACAACAAATAATAATGCTTTGGTGGTTAACTATTTCACGCAAACTATCAACAACATCATGTAAAGAAAGACATTTTACAGTTAACCACACAATATCAATGTCGTTATCCAACTCATGAAGCGTATTTTCACAAACCACTTTTTTGGGTATTACGCTATGTGCAGCACTACAGAACTCGTTACCATGATAATCAGAAATAGTAAGCCCAAGACCAATTTTTTGAATCATTTTAGGACGAGCTACAAATGAAACCGTTTGTCCAACACTCATAAAAGCTGCGCCCAAATAGCACCCAATTAACCCTGCACCATAAATCAAGTGGTGAGCATCAGTACTAATTTTGCTATTTGCTGCCCTTGTAGTAGGCATGAACTGTATTCCTCATAGTTATGCAAGCCAGACATTTATATAGTATTATCGCGTCCTACAATTTATGCCACTTAAATATTGCTTAGGACTAGTCAATTGAAGGTATTATTTATAGGTTTCGTATGGCCAGAGCCGCGTTCTTCTGCCGCAGGTCAAAACATATTGAGCTATATCAACGCCTGTTTACATGAAAGTTGGAAAGTTTACTTTTGTTCCTCGGCTGAAAAATCAGATAAAAGCGCGACCCTAGAGCCACTTGGCGTAGAATGCTTTGATAGCTTATTAAACGATAATAGTTTTAATGCTAGTATCAGATCAATTAATCCAGACATTGTTATATTTGACCGGTTTTTAAGCTTCGAACAATATGCTTGGCGTGTTAAACATGAATGTCCAGATGCCTTTCTCATTTTAGACGCCGAAGACTTACATTTTTTACGACGAGCACGTCAACTCGTTCATAAGTCACGTGTATTTGCAGATTTTCAACCTGCAAATGCCATAACGCAGAGTGATTTACGTCATTATTTACACAATGATTTAAGTGTGCGTGAAATGGCTTGTGTTTATCAAGCAGATCTAAATCTAGTACTTTCGAGTTTTGAATATGAATTACTCACTAAACAGTTTGCCCTACCTACATCACAAGTAAAGCGTGCGCCATTTATTGTGCCCGATATCATTGATAAAAAAATAAATATTAAGAACTCATTTTTTGAAAAACAGGATATGATATTTATTGGTAATTTTAGACATGAGCCTAATTATCACGCAGTTAAACTATTAGCCGAGAATATTTGGCCTGCAGTCTTTAAAAAACTAAAGAAATCTTTCCCTGAACTAAAGTGCCATATCTATGGAGCGTATTTACCAGCAAAAGTTAAAAGCCTTGAAAATAAAAAAAATGGTTTGTACGTTCACGGTTTTGCAGACAATCAATTTGAAGTTGTATCCAAGGCCAGATTAATGCTAGCCCCATTGCAATTTGGGGCTGGTGTAAAGGGTAAGCTACTTGATGCCATGCGCTGCCAAACACCTAGTGTCACCAGTGAAATTGGAGCCGAGGGGATCACAAAGCAAGTTTGGCCTGGTAAAGTTTGTACCGATATACAAACTTTCATCGAACAAACAATATTACTCTATCAAAATCAAGAGAAATGGAATCTAGCTCGAGACCAAGGGCGTAATATTATTGAGCAAGAATATGACCCGCAGCGCAACCAAAGGGGCTTATTAGATGCTATAAGCGATGGCTTTGCCTTAAGGCATAAAAATCGTGAGCGCCAGTTTTTACAAAAAATGCTCAGTCATCAACAATTCCAAAGCAGTAAATATATGAGTCAGTGGATTGAGGCTAAAAACAAAAAGCAAACCTAGAAGCTGGTAATTCGCTCAATCACCTTTCTAATGCCGTCTCTGCGTCCTTGACTGAAGTAACGATGTAAGCCAAGCACATTTAAGTACTCTTCAACATCTTCTATCGAACGGTGGTATGCATCACTATGATGATCAAAGTAAAACACCAATATGCATAAGATGCCACGTATCACTTTACTTGTAGAATGCGCGTATAATAGGCCGTCATCTCGAACATCAATCCATACCTGTGCTTCGCAACCAGATACTGCGTTGACCTCGTTACACTCACAAGCTTCAAGTTGCCTCAAATGACGACTAAGAAACAAAAGCTGCCTATGTTTTTCATTCCAATCCTTGGCTGACTCAATGCCAGTGATAATACTTTTGATAGTTTGAGCTGATGCTGACTCATCTATTGAAGCCTGTTGACCATGCATGCAATTTGAATGTGAATAAGGTTCTTTGGAAACAATGGCATTCAAAGCTTCCAAAAACATTTTTATATCCTCTTTTGTATTATAACAGGCAATAGAAACTCTCAATGTACCTTCAATGTTCAAATTACTCATTAATGGCATCGCGCAGTGATGGCCGGCCCTAAGCGCAATACCTTTTTGATATAACGCTTGTGCAACATCATTGTTATGGATGCCGTCCACAGTAAAAGAAACAAGCGGAAGTATTCGACATAATAAAATCGAATCAGGCTGTTTTTGATATTGCCGACACATACCATATAGCGTAATAGATGGCATTTTTGCTAATGCGTCTAACAAATAAACAAATAGAGAATATTCGTGATCACGAATCTCTACAAAATTTGACTGAAGAAAGTGAGCTGCACTCGCTAATCCAAGTACTCCACTAATATTGGGTGTGCCGCCTTCAAATTTAAGCGGGGCTTGTTGACATGAAAAGCTATCAAAGCTGACCTTCGTAATCATCTCACCGCCTAATTTAGAAGGTGTCATTTTTTCCAATAAATCAAAACGACCATAAAATGCTCCAGTCCCCGTACTAGCGTACATTTTATGCCCACTAATAACATAAAAGTCACATCCTAAGTCTTGTACGCATATATCAATATGAGGTGCTGCTTGCGTGCCATCAATGACGGTAATCGCTTTATGCTGCTTTGCTTTATGACTTATTGCTTTAATTGGATAAACATTACCTAATGCATTTGATGCATGAGCGATGGCAATTATTGCAACATCGTCATCTATCATTTTTAGCATGTTTGCTTCTATATCTTCGCTAAAAGCGCCCATTTCGCCGATAGGAATATGGATTATCGACATATTGTGTTGTTGCGCAAATCGTTGCCACGGTAATATATTAGCGTGATGCTCACTTTCACATATAAGAATATTGTTGCCACTTAGCATAGACGTATCCAAACCTTGAGCAATCATATTAATTGCCTCTGTCGCACCGCTGGTAAAAACAAGCTCCTGTTCTTTTGCGTTTAAAAATGAAGCTAGCGTCAATCTTGCTTTTTCATAAGCATTAGTCGCTTTTTGAGCGATACGATATCCGCCCCTATGGACATTTGCATTGAAGCTAATCGTATATTGCTCAACGGCTTGCATTACTGATTCGTGCTTTTGGGTAGTTGCGGCGTTGTCTAAATAAACAGTATTATTTTCTGACACTTCAGTGTCGTGATTAAAAAAAGGAAATACCTGTCTAAAGCGCTGTGTCATTAACAATGGTCTTTTGGAAGTCATTTGCGAATAATTATACAACACTGTGAGTAATGAGTTGACACTGTGTTGCGATTTAATTTTCTCAAGCCTTTATTTGCAAGTAAGAGATTTGGTATTCTAACAATAAGTATTTATGTTTACCGAGTTCCATTTGAGTTTTCTTCAACTGATCAGCCTTCTGCTAGCGATTATTTGTATTACAAAAGTCGCAATGAATACCGATTTTCAAATTTTAGTTAAACAAAAAAGATGGCAGCATATCGTATTTGGCGCCGCTACTGCAGTGTTTGTTTTGTGGTTATTTCGGGTGAGTATATATGATGGATTGGTAATGCATTTTCTATGGTTAACCACTTTAACCTTAGTTCTTGGATTTCGATGGGCAATGTTGGTAGGTACCCTGCTCATTGTGTCTAGCACCTTGATTGGGAATGAAAGTTGGAACATGCTGGGCGTCAATTTAGTGATTGGCGTCTATCTGCCAATTGTCATCACCTACGCGATATATTCATTTACTTTCCACAAAGTAGAGCGACAAATGTTCGTTTATGTGTTTGTGTGCGCTTTTTTTCCGGGTATGTTAACAATGGCCGTCAAAATGCTCTGCATGAGCGCATATTTTTGGATAGACGGCATCTATACATTTGATGTGATAATGTACAATTACACACAAATGACCTTGTTGATGATATTTCCAGAGGCATTTTTCAATGGATTTAGCATGACGTGCTTAATCGCTTACAAACCGGATCTAATATACACTTGGAGTGACAAGTTCTATTTAAACGGTAAGTAAGCGAGCAAGCTTTTGGTGTTACTTATCAAACAAAATGTCCGTCAAGCCGGATAATTCAGTTTTCCCTTCGATTATTTCTTCCTTACTTAAACCTGCTAACTCATGAGGAAACACTAGCCATTCTTCACTTTCGTGAACAAAATAATCTGGTACCAAACTAGTCTGTGTTTTGTTATTTTTTGGTTTAAAATATGGCGTAGCAATACGGATATCTTTTGGCGCATTTAGGCGCATAAGCGTATGTATCTGATTAATTAGTGCTTCAATACTTCGACCTGAATCAAACACATCATCCACAATCAGCAGCTTATCGTTTGCGTTAGCGTTTTCTACCAAATAGTGTAAGCCATGAACTTTAATCTCTTTTGATTGCTGATTGATTCCGTAGTATGAGGATGTCCGCACCGCAATATGATCCGTCGGTGCTTCTTTAAACTCAAAGAACTCTTGAACTGCAATACCTATAGGCGCTCCACCACGCCAAATGCCAACAATAAAATCTGGTCTAAAACCATCATCATAGACCTGTGCCGCCACCTTGAACGAATCTTGTAGCAACGATGACGAGCTGATAAATACTTTATCCACAATACACCTTTAATTACTTATATTTTCAATAAATGATACCAATTATTCACTACGCAAGCTATTGGCGGGATTAATAGTTTGTGCTTTATTTGCTGGATACCAACTAGCCATTAAGCATAAACCAAACGAGCAAAGCGATATGATGAGCAATTGATTAATGTCAATTTCTATTGGCAAACTCTGTCCATTTTCGCCAAAGCCCAAATTAACGCCGAGTAAAGATAAGATATCATTTAAAAACCAACATCCCAGCAAACCTACGCTAAGACCAAATAAAATCCCTTGAATACCATTAAATGTGCCGTTTAACAGAAAAATATTCCTGATATCGGATGGTAACATCCCTTGAGTCTGCAAAATTGCAATGTCAGCTTGTTTTTCGCTTACCACCATGACTAAAGCGGATACGACATTAAACGCCGCCACTGCAATAACCAGCAAGAGCATGAGCGACATCATATTTTTTTCCATTTTAACCGCATCAAACAAGGGCCCTTGCCTCTCTCTCCAGAAGCGAGCTTCAATATTGTTTTCAACAAAATAAGAAGATAAACGCTGATCAGTAAATGCGTCATTAAGGAACAACCTCGTTTGTCTAATTTGAGCTGTCTTTTTGCGCGATAATCGTGCTAAATCGTCTATATGCATGATAATGACCTTATCATCCATTTCAGAGTTAACACTAAAAATAGCACTGATGGTTACTAAACGCTGGCTAGGTATCCGACCTAGGGGTGAAAAAACACTTGCATTTGTAGAAATCATGCGCAATTGACTACCAATGGTCACATCTAATTGACTTGCTAATATACTGCTAATAGCGACATTGAAACTGGAAGATTCAATGCTGTGCCAATCGCCAGAAATGATATTTTGAGCAATTACCGAATACTTTTCGCTCGCTTTAGGCTCTATGCCTTGGGCTAAGAGGCCACTAATGGCTTTTGACGATTGCACAATAACTTCTTGTTCACTAAAAGCAACTTGTGCCAAGATATTTTGACTTAGTTCGTCGGGTAAATCTAAATCGGTTTCTTGGTTAACCACTATATGTGGGACGATACCTAGCACTCGCTTTTTCAGTTGCCCCTCTAATCCATTCATAACCGACAAAACAACAATCAGTGCTGCGATCCCAAGTGTGATACCTATAATTGAAAACAAATTAATGAACGCCACAAAGCTCTGTTTTGTGCCTGATTGAGAGTAGCGCAATGCAATAAAAGCTGATAAGGACATGAATGGTAAGTAGCCACAATAAAAAAGCTGATTTTATACAGTAAGTTTACTATTATTTGGGTATCAAAAGAAAGCTTGCTGAATAAGAAGGAAGTTAACTTGGCCGATATGCCCATACAACGAGCAGTAGAAGCGAGTCCCGAAGAGAAAAAAGCGCTGTTTGAAGCATTTTACTTGGTCCCTTATCGTGTTAAAGCGAACATAAGCGAATTGCCAAGTGATGCAAACGAACTCACCATAAGCGCCTTTATTGAAAATATGCCTTACGCGTTCAAAATAGCGTCTGAGATGTCACAAGTGCAACACTCAGCGCTTAAGCCTCTTCGAGGCTTAGGAGAGAATTTAGATCACCTTGTGTCTTTTTTGAATCACCAATCGAAAAAAATTGACCTAATGATGTCTTATATTCTTCAACAACAAGATAAAGAAGACGAGCAAGCCGTGGCCAATAAATTTGGTGGCGGCGGAGCTGTTGTAGAGACCTCGTCTGCTTTGGTCATTGGTAGCAAACATATCCTAAAATTATTTATCGAAAGTGAGTCGGCCGCTATTTATTCATACGCTGAGGTGATAAAATGCGAACAACATACGGAATATCCAGACGTCTTTAATACCAGCTTAGTGTTCACTCATATTCGAGAAGAAGACCAAGAGCTTTTAGTCAGAGCTAGTTTGCATTTGCAAACAAAAGCTTTAAGAAAGCAACATCAAGAATAATTAGACGGATATTCACTTTTATTTTCTATATTTTTACGAGCAATATGTAGTTTATGTCGTCTATTTTATGCCCACGCTTACCACAAACGCTACGACAACGAAAAATCCCAGACAATATTAAATGGACGGGATTATATGGAGCATCTCAAGCCTTAAGCATCGCTAATGCGGGTAAAGCTCATAATGGGCCGCTTATTGTTATTACAAAAGATTCAGCACATGCCATCGCTCTTGAAAAAGAAATACGTTTTTTTTGTGATGCCGATAGTGTTGATGTTTACTTGTTCCCTAATTGGGAAACCTTACCATACGATCATTTTTCACCCCATCAAGATATCGTTTCAAAACGCCTAGAAACCTTGTATCTATTGAGTAAAAAGCAAGCGGGGATCTTTTTAGTACCTATCAATACTTTAATGCAAAGACTGGCTCCTGTTGAATACGTAGGTCAACACCTACTCTACCTAGAAACAGGTCAAACCTTGGTACCAAGTGAATTTAGGCGAAATTTGGAAAAATCTGGTTACTTGCATGTGAGCCAAGTAATGTCTCACAGCGAGTTTTGTGTCAGAGGCTCAATTATTGATTTGTTTCCCATGGGTAGTGAGCGCCCCTTTCGGATTGATTTATTTGATGATGAAATTGATACTATTAGCTTTTTTGACCCATCTACTCAGAGAAGCTTAGAAAAAGTTAAAAATATAAGATTGCTCCCTGCGCGCGAATTCCCTAGTAGCAAAGAGGCTATCAGTGGATTTAGAGCTAGATATTTGGCCCTTTTTAATCAAGCATCGGCAAACGAACAAGATTCGATTCTTTATCAAGTTAGTAAAGGCACTATGCCAGGTGGGATTGAATCCTATCTTCCCTTGTTTTTTGAAAACATAGCCACCCTTTTTGATTACTTGCACGAAGATGCACTTATGATTAGTTTTGAGGGGTTTAACGAAGATTGTGATAAGTTTTGGCATGATTTAAGTAATCGATACGAGCAATATAAATATAATTTACAACGACCCTTACTTGCCCCCGAGCAATTGTTTCTGCCAACAGACGAGCTAAATAGAACACTAAAAGCGTGGCCAAGAGCCACAATTATCTCTGAAGGGAAACGAAACTCTGCCAGTAGCGTTAATTTTAATACTCAAGCAATTCATAATATTACGATAGATACTCTTGCCACCAATCCTTATTCAGCTATTCAAGCCGAGGTAAAAAAAGCGTTAAGCGTAGGCAAGCCTGTTGTATTTGTTGCAGAATCTCAAGGCCATGAACAAAGTCTAATTGATATACTAAACAAAGCTAATATTCCGCTCACAAGTCAAGCTGATTTCAAGCAAGCAATTTCCCATAAACACCAAGCTAATATCTGTATTGGAAACCTTGAAGACAGCTTTGATTGTCAATCAAATGATGCATCACTGCTTATTATTACCGAAAAGCAACTTTTAGGGCAAAAAGTAAGCCGCAGAAAAACACGAACAAGTGCTGCAAGCGTTGACGAAAGCGCGATTATTAGAAATTTAGCAGAACTATCAGAAGGCTCACCTGTTGTACATTTAGAACACGGTGTAGGTCGCTTTATTGGTCTAAATACTCTAGATGCAGGCGGAGTTGCAACTGAATTTCTAACCATTGAATATGCAAAACAGGCCAAATTGTACGTACCTGTTTCTTCATTACATTTAATAAGCCGCTATAGTGGCGATGCTCAGCATGCTCCCCTACATTTATTGGGAAACGACACTTGGTCAAAAGCAAAACAAAAAGCCGCTGAAAAAGTTAGAGATGTTGCCGCACAGTTATTAGATGTGTATGCAAAGCGAGCAGCAAAACCCGGATATGCCTATCCTATAGACTGGCAGGATTATAATAGATTCGCTGACAGTTTTGCTTTCGCTGAAACACCTGACCAAGAAAAATCAATTAACGCCGTACTACAAGATATGGGCGGCAAAAATGCAATGGACAGATTAGTATGTGGCGATGTTGGCTTTGGCAAAACAGAAGTAGCCATGCGAGCAGCGTTCATTAGCGCCAATCATGCAAAACAAGTCGCGATTTTAGTTCCCACCACTCTCTTGGCGCAGCAACATTATGAGAATTTTAAAAATAGATTTTCACAATTCCCGTTTAAAATTGAAGTTGTTTCAAGATTTGTTTCCCCTAAGCAGCAAAAACAAATAATGGAAGATTTAGAGGATGGCAAAGTAGATATCATTGTTGGCACACACAAGCTTATTCAAAAAGATGTCAAATTCAAGGATCTAGGTTTAGTCATTATTGATGAAGAGCATAGATTCGGTGTTCGTCAAAAAGAGCGTTTTAAAGCACTTAGGGCTGATGTAGATATACTTACTTTAACCGCCACGCCAATTCCACGAACCTTAAATATGGCTTTAAGTGGCATGCGTGATTTATCTATCATTGCCACACCGCCAGCAAAAAGGCTAGCGGTCAAAACATTTGTTCAACAGCGGCACGATGAAGTGATTCGTGAAGCGATCATGCGAGAAATACTGCGCGGCGGTCAAGTTTACTTTTTGCATAATGAGGTCAAAACGATTGAAAAAACCGCTAGTGAGATTGCCGAGATTGTGCCTGAAGCGCGTATTGCCATTGGTCATGGCCAAATGAAGGAGCGAGAATTAGAAAACGTGATGAATGATTTTTATCATCAACGATATAATGTGCTCGTTTGTTCCACCATCATTGAAACAGGTATAGATGTTTCTACAGCTAACACCATCATAATGGATAGAGCGGATCATTTGGGTTTAGCGCAATTGCACCAATTAAGAGGCCGTGTTGGTCGCTCTCATCACCAAGCTTATGCATATTTACTGACGCCTCATCCACGCAGAATGACAAAAGATGCCGCGAAGCGCTTAGAAGCAATTGCTTCATTAGAAACACTTGGCGCAGGCTTTGCGCTTGCGACTCATGATTTAGAAATACGTGGGGCTGGTGAGTTATTAGGAGATGAGCAATCTGGCCAGATAAATGCTATTGGTTTTAATTTGTATATGGAGATGCTTGAGAACGCTGTTGAGGCGTTAAAAGAAGGCAAGGAGCCAAGTTTATCAGATACACTAACTAAACAGACAGATATTGAGTTAAGAATACCTGCTTTGCTACCTGAAGATTATATCGGTGACGTTAATCTTCGTCTTGCCATGTATAAAAAGCTTGCTAACTGTAAAGATGAAGATGAAATAAATGATATTCAGATAGAACTGATAGACCGTTTTGGTTTATTACCACAAGCTGCAAAAAATCTAGTGTCCCAATCACTATTGAAAATACAGGCAAAATCAATGGGGATAAATAAGATTGAAGCCAGCGCACAGGGTGGTACTATTGAGTTTATGCAAAGCACACCTATTGATGCTGGGTATTTAATTTCACTAATACAAAAGAAACCACAAATTTATAAATTTGATGGTCCCAATAAACTCAAGTTTAATATCAAAACTCAAGATGCCTCTCAGCGCTTAGAGTTTATTGAAAATTTGTTAAATGATATGACTCAGGATGGTTATGCGTAACAATTTAAATTATCAGAATGCCTTTTCTTACTGTTGCAATCTAAACATTCGTAGCGCGATTATTTTTGTATTGTTCCTTAGTTTAATGTGGAGTCATATTGCATACAGTCAAAGTGATGAAGACCAAAAGTGGTGGTTTACAGTTGAGTTATTTGTATTTGAGCGATCGCTTGCGCCATCAAATAACGAAGACTTTTCTAAAGCAGACTTTCCATTTTCTGCTGGCACACACTTAGATATTTTTTCAATTGAGCTTCAGAATAGATACAAGCCTCTAGATAGACTTAAACGTGGGCTTATCGATTGTGATGCAGCCAATCCAAATAGACTGAACGTTGATAGTGTATTTGATAACTCTAATTATCAATTAAGCTTAAGCCTTACAGATGAACAAAATGCCCTCGTAGATGCTCCTGATTATGATGCAAATTGGTATCGCTTATCTTGTAAAAATGATGATGTCAGTCAAAAAATCAATTTGCTGTCCAATTCGCTAATTGACGAGTTTCACCTGCCGCTTGCAATGATCAACTCAATTGGTGAGAAAATCCCCACAAGATTACTAAATAAAGATAGCAGAGCCGGTATAAGACACTATCTTACACAAACAACCCCCCTTGCACTTGAGGATTATGTTGCAACGCTCTCAAGACAAAGAGGCATAAAACCTCTGTTATACACAGCATGGAATCAAAATGTGCAGTTTGGTCAACAAAACGAACCTTTTATAAAAGTAAAAGCGGGGGAATTTTTGAGCATTAAAAATGGCCCAAGCTTTGAGGAACTCAACGATGTATACGAAAAAAGCAAAGCCTTAGCGCTTCAGCAGAATGTCCCTCAAACTTTATTTTTTGAACAACTAAATGACAAACTATCGCTCAATCAAGAAATTGATTGGTTATCACTCGACAGTGAAGAGCTAGTTGAAACAACTTTGCCGGTGACTTCCTATCAAAACCAATGGGAAGTTGAAGGCTTGTTTAAAGTTTATTTAGATTACGTTAATGGCATTCCTTACTTACACTTAGATGGCGAATTTAAACACTATAAAAAGTTTATTGATTCAGATAATAACCAACAACTGCAGGTATTTCCTTTTAAGCAACGTAGACGCATTATCAGTAAACAAATACATTATTTTGACCACCCTACTTTGGGTATACTTGTAAGGTTGGAACGTTTTGTTAAACCAATACCTGCAGACGAAGTAATCATAGACAATCCAGAATCAAACGGCGGTTAGTAAATGAAAATCTATACCAAGCAAGGTGATAAAGGTAAAACGTCAATCTACGCCAATAAAGTGCTTAAGGTAGATAAAGACGACGCTTTACTCGAATGCTACGGAAGTTTAGATGAGTTAAATTCATACATTGGCCTTTGCTCAGCATTGCTACTTAAACAAAACGCTCTTTTTTCTTCTACTGCTTTTGAACACCTTTTAAAGACACTACAGCAAATTCAATTTGAAATTTTTACCATTGGCTTTGCTCTATCAGAAAATGATAATTTAGAAGCCTACACCGTTAGTAAACTTGAAAATCAAATTGATACCTTAACTGAAAAGCTGCCACCTCAAACAAAGTTCATATTGCCAAGGTGGCAGTGAAATAGCGGCTAACCTTCATATAGCTCGAACAATTACTAGGCGCGCGGAACGCTGTTTAGTAACGGTAGCAAAACATCATCAAGTGAACAGGCTTGCAATGCAATACATTAATCGTTTGTCTGATTATTTGTTTGTAGCCGCTCGTTATGTAAACGTGGAATTATCCCAGCCTGATATAGAGGTTTAATTATGCTGACAATTATTAAGCGGTCTGTGTTTGTCGCCTGCACACTTGCAATATTGCTTGTCCTGTTGGCAGTATTGGCTTTACGCGCAAGTTTACCTACCTTGGACGGTAAAATTAGCTCTGAAACCATAATAAGTCCGGCCTCGTTAAGCAGAGATACAATTGGTACAGCAATCATTGAAGCTGAGAACCAGTTTGATAGCGCCTATTTGCTTGGTTACGCCCATGCGCAAGATAGGCTATTCCAGTTAGACTTACTTAGACGCCAAGCCAGCGGTGAATTATCGGCCCTTGTAGGCGATGTAGCACTAAATGTTGACAAGCGTCACCGCTTTCACCAATTAGGAAAAAGAGCGCAAATCATTTTAACGCGCCTTCCAGCAACGTCGATTCGCTTATTAGAACACTACTCTAAAGGTGTAAATGATGCCGCTGAAAGCTTAAGCATGCTGCCTGTTGAGTATTATTTGACTGGTGGCGAATTTGAAAAATGGGAGCCTAAAGATAGTATTTTAGCCACATTTAGCATGTATTTAGATCTTCAAAGAGCACAAACTGAAATAGATTTTCGTTTAACCGCCTTAAAAGAGCTTTATGGTGATGAAATGTATCGTTTCTTTACCCTTCCAAGCCCTTATCAGTCTGCAATTGATAACTCAAAAATACCACTAATCGACCCCATTATTCCTAACTTAGACCTTTTGTTTCACAATAAGACTGCATCTACCGCAGACTATCAAACGGTACTTGAACAACCTGATTACGGAAGTAATAACTGGGTTGTCTCTGGCGAACATACTGATACGCAAAGCGCAATGTTAAGTAACGATATGCATTTAGGGCTTAGTGTCCCCGTAATTTGGTATAGAGCGCAATTAAATTATCGTCATCAAGGCAATGATATACAAGTTACGGGTGTCAGCCTTCCAGGCACACCTGCGATCATTGTAGGTAGCACCAATCAAATTGCGTGGGGATTTACCAATTCTAATGTTGATAATGTCGATTGGATAGAGCTTGATGATGAAACCCAAACCCAAACAGTAACAGAAATCATTAAAGGCAAAGATACAGAGCATACATTGGACATTGAAATGAGCCAATATGGGCCTGTGCGTGAATTTAATAATAAAAAATATGCATTAAAATGGGTCGCGCACACTGACTATGCCGTAAACATGCAAATCGCCTATATGCCTCATTACAGTGATGTAAAAAGCGCTTTAGAGTTTGCAAAAGGCGTCAGAATGCCAGTACAAAATATGGTTATCGCAAGTGCACAAGGTGATGCAGCTTGGCAACTTACTGGCGCGGTGACAGGCAGAAGCCCTATTGCTAGGCACGCAATACAACAAACACAATTTGATGACGTAGGTTGGAGTTCGGCGAAATTAAATCCAGCGATGCGTAGCACGTCTGAATCAAGTAAGCTCATTACTGCAAATGCAAGAATTGTAGGCACAAAAGATCTTATTCGTTATGGCAACGGTGGCTATGCTTTAGGCCCGAGACAATTGCAAATTGTTGAGCTTATGGCGACAAAAGACCAATATAATGAGCAAGATTTTTATGATATCCAGTTGGACAATCGAGCACTATTTTTGAAACCTTGGCATCAACTGCTTATTGATGCACTTAGCAATTCCCCTGAGGTGTATAGTGATGAGATATCTGCATTAAATGCATGGGAAGCTTGCGCCTGCCCTGATTCTATTGGCTATACCTTAGTCCGAAGGTTTCGTAGCACTGTTATTAATCAGCTTTTAGCCCCCATTAATGAAGACTTAAACAACTATAATCTATCCACATCTTATATCCTAAGAGATATTGATACCGCTGTTTGGCATCTTATCAATGAGCAAGATTTGTCTTGGTTACCAAAGGCCTATACCACCTATCAAGAATTCTTCATTTATGCTTTTGATAAAACTAAGGAACGACTTCTAGACACTTACAGCCCAAAAACCAGAGACATTAATGAATTAACTTGGGGAAACATCAACAAACTAGCGATAAAACATCCTTTCTCGGCACAACTAGGCCCACTTGGTGAATATCTCAATATGCCTGTATATGAAGGGTTTGGGGATAGTTATACGCCAGCAGTACAGTCTAATAGTTTTGGCGCCTCGCAACGCCTTATCGTAAGGCCTTGGCAATCTAGATAAAGCAATATTGACCGTACTCAGGGGGGCAGTCGGCTCATGTATTATCGCCTTATTTTAGTTCTGGAATTAACGAGTATGCGACCCACAAGAATACGCCGTTATTGCCACAAAGTATTCAAAGTACCTTACAGTTTGTCTCACAGTGAGCTTGAGGACGATAAATTCTCTTTGGCAAAGGATTGCCATTGACGTCTAGCCTCTTGTATCGCATCCCCTTGATAGCCTGACATTTTAAGTTCATTTGCAACGGATAATATTAAACGGTCTCGATTTTCAATCAGGGTTTTAGATTCCTCGTGCATATTTTTAAAAGCAGGATAACGCTCAAAGATTGGGGTTATGTCTTGAAATTCTAAAAATGCAAACTCAAACTCTCTTTGGTAATTTGTTTTCATACCTTGAAACTCAAGAAACACCTTTCCCTGCTCTCCTGATATTAGCTTTGTCTGTTCAGCGCTCAAATTAACTTCATCTGCCGCCGATAATAATGCATTTTGCCAATATACAATCGCTTCTTTGTCTTGTATTGCCGCTGCACTTGCTAGACCATTTTTAACATCTTCAGCCGATAACAATTCAGTCAAAGTTAATAATGGTGTCTCGATTTCTTGAACAGCATCGCCAGTAGCATTTTGAGAGTCTTTAATTTGCTCTTGACCATCACTACTTACATCTGTGCAGGAAAATAGTAATAAAAAAACGCACATCAATGATGTGCGTTTTTTTATTATCGAAAATGATAATTTTTTATTACTTAAAATCAAAGTTAACTAAGCCTTTATTTTGCAGCTTGTATATTTTCAACACGGCTTTTAAGTTTTTGACTAAGGCCTAAAAGTGACAACACGCCTAGCTTTGATTGGGATATCTTCACCTGTTTTAGGATTACGCCCCGGCCGTTCATTTTTAGTTCTTAGGTCAAAGTTCCCAAAACCAGATAATTTCACCTGTTCACCTGACTCTAAACAAGCCTTTATTTCTTCAAAAAACAATTCGACTAAGTCTTTTGCTTCTTTCTTGTTTAAGCCTAACTTTTCGTTTAAATGTTCGGCCATATCTGCTTTGGTCAATGCCATATATTTTAATCTCTTAATGCTGCACTAAAATTGTCTCGCAAATGTCTTACTACAATATCGACAGTATTTTGTATATCTTGATCTTCTAAGGTCTTTTCAACGCTTTGTAACCAAATGGATAAGGCAAGGCTCTTTTCACCGTCATTGATACCTTCTCCTGTATATATATCAAACAAGTTTATGTCAACAAGTTCAGATATTCCAATTTTTTCGATACTTTTTAGCAATTTACCTGTTTCGACTTGATCTGAAACAACAATTGCAAGGTCTCTTCGTATTGCTGGAAACTTTGAAATCGCTGCCGCAGACGGTAACTTACGTGGTGAAATTGCTTCTATAGAAAGCTCAAAAGCAAAGGTTTTACCTTGTAGCCCGAGTGGTTTCTCAAATTTAGGGTGAATAGCCCCTATAAACCCTATCGACTTCTCTGCAAGCTTAATTTCTGCGCACTGCCCCGGATGAAGTGCACTATGCTGTGATTTGACAAACTCGATGTCTAATTCACCAGCGCTGAGACTCACAAGCGATTCTACAATTCCTTTGAGGTCGTAAAAATCAAATGCTCTATTTGGAATACCCCAATGCTCATTGTGGGTATTTCCACTCACCACGGCGGCTAATTTTGCTTCTTGAGAAACGTTATTTTCGGCTGTTTCATCCTGAGTAAAAACCAAACCTGACTCAAAAAATGAAAGATTATTTTGTTGTCGTTTTTGGTTATAGGACAAAGCTTGCAATAAACTAAGGTAATAAACTTACTCGCATGACCGACATGTCTGCACTAATTGGATGAGGTAGGAGCATTTTATTGTCTTGAGGAAATAACAAATCTTGCTTTTTAGGATCCACAAATGAATAAGTAATAGCCTCATGCATACCTTGAGTGCATAAAAACTGTTTAAAACTAGATAACTTAGTCATTCCCTCTTGGCTTGGCGTCATCGCTAATTCAGCCATTGGTGCATGATTAACAATATTGTTGTAACCATATACCCGAGCGACTTCTTCAATTAAGTCCTCTTCTATAGCAATATCAAATCGATATGAAGGTGCCGTCACAGTCCACCCTTCATCTGATTCATTTACCTGCATACCTAAACGATTCAAGATATCGCTGACTCGGTTTGCTGCTATCTCCATACCTAAAAGACGTCTTAGCCTTGACTTACGAAGTGTAACTTGTTCTCTTTTGGGCAAATGTGGCTGACTTTGAGCAATAGTAATGGGACCAGCGCTGCCGCCGACAATGCTGAGCAAAAGTTCGCTGGCTCTATCCATAGCTTGGGCTTGCAATTGTGGGTCTACGCCACGCTCATAGCGATGCGAAGCATCTGTGTGTAAGCCATACTGACGTGCTTTTCCTAAGATTGCGTCAGGAGAAAAGAACGCCGACTCTAAAAATATTGATTGGGTTTTATCGTTTACACCCGAATCTTGTCCACCAAAAATACCGGCAATAGCCAATGCCTTATTTTCATCTGCTATAACTAAAGTATCTTCATTCAACTTTACCTCATTGCCATCTAACAAAACCAATTGTTCAGACGCTTTGGCTTGTCGAATAATGATATCACCCTGTAACTTATCATTATCAAAAGCGTGCATAGGATGTCCAAGCTCTAATAATACGTAATTGGTAACATCAACGACAGGATCAATTGCTCGCACACCACTGCGACGAAGTTTTTCCTTTAACCATAATGGCGATTCTTGACTTAAATCGACATTTTCAATCACGCGTCCTAAATATGTTGGACAAGCCTCAGGAGCCTCAATGTGGATATTCCGCTGTTTAGAAGATGTAGACTCAGATGACGTGGCTTCTATATGATTAACATCTAACTGGTTTAAGACGCCTACTTCTCTTGCAATACCTTTAATACCTAAACAGTCCGCCCTATTTGGTGTTAAATCTATCTCGATTATATTGTCGTCAAGATCAAGGTATTCGCGTAAGTCTTTTCCTATTGGAGCATCCGTCGGTAACTCTATAATCCCATCATGGTCATCACCCATGCCCAGCTCTGAAAAACTACATAGCATGCCAAAAGAAGGCTCTGAGCGTAATTTGGCTTTTTTAATTTTGAAATTACCCGGTAAAATAGCACCAACCACGGCAACAGCGACTTTTAGACCAAATCGACAGTTAGGCGCGCCACAAACGATATCAAGTAATTCAGGCTCGCCTATATCTATTTTGGTGACTTTCAATTTATCTGCATTGGGGTGCTGACCACATTCAACTACTTGTCCAATTACTACGCCGCTAAAACTCCCCGCTACCGGCTCTACAGAGTCAACTTCTAGACCCGCCATACTCAACTGCTCTGATAATGCTTCGGTGCCAATACTAGGACTTACCCATTCTCTTAACCAAGATTCACTAAATTTCATCTAATAACTCTATTTCTATGTAAACTGTCTTAAAAAACGCACGTCATTTTCAAAAAATGACCGGAGATCGGTTACGCCATATCTGAGCATAGTTAACCGTTCAACTCCCATTCCAAAGGCAAAACCTGTGAATTGCTCAGGATCGATATTGACGGCTTTCAGTACGTTAGGGTGAACCATGCCGCAGCCTAGTACTTCCAACCATTTACCATTTTTCCCCATCACGTCAACTTCAAGTGATGGCTCGGTGAAAGGAAAATAAGAGGGTCTGAATCTTACTTGTAGATCTTCTTCAAAAAAGTGCTTTAAAAAATCACTCAAGATCCCCTTAAGTTCAGCAAAACTGACATTGGTATCTAGCATAAGCCCTTCTACCTTAGTGAAACATAGGCGTATGAGTCTGATCATAATCGTTTCGATATACACGGCCTGGCGATATAATACGAAGGGGTGGTTTTTCCGTTTCCATTGTTCTAATCTGAACACCAGAAGTTTGCGTTCTAAGCATTAAGTTCGGATTAAAATAAAAAGTATCGTGGTCTGCTCTAGCAGGATGATTCTTTGGAATATTCAGCGCATCAAAGTTATGAAAGCCATCTTCAATTTCTGGCCCTTGCTTAACACTGAAGCCTAATTCACTAAAAAAGGACTCTATTCTAGCTATAGTTCGACTGACCGGATGCAAGTTACCTAAAGTTTTACAACGACTAAGGCAAAGTCACATCAATTGATTCTGACGCTAGTTTTTCATTCAACTGAGCATCTTTTAAACCTTGAACTTTGGTACTTATTAAGCTTTGAATCTCTTGCTTAACGACATTTATTGCTTGACCTGCTGCTGGGCGTTCTTCTTTAGATAATGCACCTAATCCTTTCATAAGGTCGGTTACTTTTCCTTTTTTGCCCATAAAAGCAACTCGGACTTCGTCAAGCTCATTGGGTGTATGCGCGCCCTCAATCGCTTCACGCGCTTCAATAATTATTGCATCAAGATCCATTATTTCCTCTTCATCGAGCCGTTGATGTCTTATAACCGCAGCGTCAATATGACAAGCTACAGAAAGATTTGTATTAACCGCCACATTTTACACACTTTTTTGTGCTTTTACGCAGTTTATTTGCATTCAATAGCCGGGAATTTAATAAAAAGTGACAAGATCAAAAAAGCGAGCATCCTGCTCGCTTTTTCGAAAAAGAACTTAAACTATGCTATTGAACTAGCACGGGTTAAATAGATTACGCTAATGCGCCTTTTGCTGCTGATACCAAAGCGGTGAATGCCGCTTTATCATGTACCGCAATGTCAGCTAAAATCTTACGATCGATTTCAACAGATGCTTTTTTCAAACCATTGATGAATCGTGAATAAGACATGCCATTTTGACGTGCTGCTGCATTAATACGTGCAATCCAAAGTTGACGGAACTGACGCTTACGTTGACGACGGTCGCGGTATGCATATTGTCCAGCTTTAGTTACTGCTTGTGCTGCTACGCGATAAATACGTGAGCGAGCACCGTAATAACCTTTAGCTTGCTTTAATACTTTTTTGTGACGTGCGCGTGCTACGACGCCGCGTTTTACTCTAGCCATTTTTCAGTCTCCTAAATGCTGTGTTATACGTACGGCAACATGCGTTGAATAAGTGCAGTATCGTTCTTGTGAACTAACTTCTTACTACGCAAATGACGCTTACGCTTAGTAGACTTCTTGGTCAGAATGTGACGCAAGTGTGACTGTTTGCTTTTAAAGCGACCTGAACCCGTTTTACGAAAACGTTTCTGAGCGCCGCTATTTGATTTCATTTTAGGCATTGCTAAAACTCCGCATTGTTGTGACTTGCCGACTAATTAATAAGTCTATTTGGCAAGCGGTTAGTATTTGCAGCAAGGTGATGTAAGTTGTGCAGACTTAAATACTTGTAAACCTTAACTACTTCTTAACAGGTGCAAGAACCATGATCATTTGTCGACCTTCAACACGGTTTGGGAAAGATTCAACATTTGCAATCTCTTCTAAATCGGTTTTCACTCTATTGAGCAAGTCGATGCCAATCTCTTGGTGAGCCATTTCACGTCCGCGGAAACGAATCGTGACTTTAGCTTTATCTCCACCTTCTAGAAAGCGACGCAGGTTGCGCAGTTTTACCTGGTAATCGCCTTCATCAGTGCTAAGGGCGAAATTTAATCTCCTTGACCTGAATTTGCTTCTGTTTTTTCTTTTGTTCTTTTTGAGCTTTACTCTTTTCAAACAAAAATTTGCCGTAGTCCATAATTTTACAGACTGGAGGATTAGCATTAGGGCTAACTTCAACTAAATCTAAACTATCAGCTTCAGCAAGTGCCATTGCCTCGTTAGTCGAGACAACTCCGGCTTGTTCGCCGTCGGCTTTTACTAAACGTACTTCATTAACGGTAATTTCTTCATTAATACGGGCTTTGTCGCCCTGAGATTTATTACTAGCGCCTTTAATTTGTATTTCCTCCAAGCATTTAAAAGATAATTATAGACGAAATCGAGTGTTTTTCACCCATCTTTCACCCATAATTTCGCGTATTATACCTATTCTACACCGTAGTGCTATTGAATTTTTTTAGTTTTTACGTCGTTTGTCAATAATTCGATGAATTCTGCAACCGGCATACTCCCTAAATCAACTCCTTTACGCGTTCTGACAGCTACACAGCCAGATTCTTTTTCTTTGTCGCCAACCACTAAAATGTAAGGCGTCTTTTTAAGAGTGTGCTCGCGTATTTTGAAGCCAATCTTTTCGTTTCTAACGTCTTGTTTAACCCTAAAACCTTCAACAGCAAGCTGTTTAGCAACGTCTGCCACATATTGGGACTGAGAGTCAGTGATATTAGCAATCACCACTTGATTCGGCGCGAGCTAAGTAGGAAAAGCACCTGTGTACTCTTCTGTTAATATTCCAATAAAGCGTTCAATTGACCCTAATATAGCCCTATGAATCATCACCGGTACTTTCTTTTCACCGTCTTCTGCAACATAAGTCGAGCCTAATCTTACAGGCATGGAGAAATCTAATTGTACTGTTCCGCATTGCCATGCTCTATCTAAACAATCGTAAAGTGTAAATTCGATCTTAGGGCCATAAAATGCACCCTCGCCCGGTTGGAAAGCAAATTCAATATCGTTTTTACCTAAGGCATCTGCCAAGGCTTTTTCTGACTTATCCCAAATTTCGTCGCTTCCTACGCGCTTTTCTGGGCGAGTAGATAATTTCACTGCTACTTTCTCAAATCCGAATGTTGAATACGTGTCATATACCATCTTGATGCATTCACTAACTTCATCAAGTATTTGCTCTTCTGTACAAAACACATGCGCATCATCTTGCGTAAAGCCGCGCACACGCATCAATCCATGCAAGGCACCCGAAGGTTCATTACGATGACAACAACCAAACTCAGCCATTTTTAATGGTAAATCTCTGTATGATTTTAAACCTTGATTAAATATCTGCACATGCCCAGGACAATTCATTGGCTTTATAGCGTATTCACGTTTCTCAGACTCCGTTGTAAACATGTTTTCAGCATATTTATCCCAGTGACCAGATTTTTCCCAAAGGCTTCTATCCATCATTAACGGACCTTTTACCTCGTCATAGCCATATTCACGTAACTTCAGGCGCATAAATCGCTCTAGTTCAGTGTATATTGTCCAACCATCGTTATGCCAAAACACCATACCCGGTGCTTCTTCTTGCCAATGAAACAGATCAAGTGTTTTACCAATTTTTCGATGATCTCTTTTTTCAGCTTCTTCCAGACGATTAAGATATGCTTTCAATTGCTTTTTATCAGCCCAAGCTGTTCCATAAACACGTTGAAGCATCTTGTTATCAGCGTTACCTCGCCAATATGCGCCAGCTACCTTCATTAACTTAAAATGATGACAAAAACGCATTGTTGGCACATGTGGACCTCTGCACATGTCAACATATTCTTGATGATGATATAGACTAAGGCTTATCTGTTTTTTCTATATTTTCATCTAATATTTCTATTTTATAAGATTCGCCTCTTTGTTCGAAAACATCACGCGCCTCTTGCCATGTCACTACTTTCTTAACTACATCATAGTTTGTCTTCGCTAATTGCAGCATGCGTTTTTCAAGCGCAACAAGTGCCTCATCATTAAGAGGCTCTTCCAAATCAACGTCGTAGTAAAACCCGTTATCAATTGTGGGACCAATTGCCATTTTAACATTCGGGTATAACTGCTTAATGGCATGCCCTAGCAAATGCGCACAAGAATGCCTGATAATCTCTAAACCTTCATCATCGCGTGTCGTAATTATTTGTAAATTAGCATCATGATGTATTTCATCAGTCGCATCTACTAACTTGCCATCTACGCGCCCAGCTACGGTGGCTTTTGCTAAACCAGGGCCGATATCATTGGCCACATCAAGAACACAAATAGACTTGTCAAAGGAGCGTTGGCTACCATCTGGAAGAGTAATTACAGGCATAAGATTCCTTACAGTGGTGACGCCTACCAAGCGCCACTTGTTTAGTGAAAGTAATAGAGACGTAAATACATCGCATAAAAGAGCGTGGATTATACCGACATACTGCCTAATCTTGCAATCCAAGTATCGCTCAACAATGAAGAATCCTCATAAAGTGAGCTAATTAAACTGTTAGCTGCGTATCCATATAAGCATTTCATTACTTAGAGGCTTATGTTGGCATGGTTCAACCCAGATTTCTTATTATACTGCTTGTCATTTTTACTGTAAGTGCCTGCAACGATAACAAGCGTGTAAAATCTGATTTAGATAAATATAGCGAAAGGTTAGCAAGTTTTACTAATCAATCATGGCAAACACCCAAGCCTGATTTACGTTTGCTTGCGCCTGATAAAACAAGTTTAGAACGTAAACTTAGTCCTATCTCTATCAATTTGCGAGAGTTCTATGCATTTGAAGCATGCCCACTTAAGCAAATTATTGCGCAGCGTAATACCGCGCTAGGAAAGCTGCAACTTCCATCAAAACGATTCTCTTACGAAAAAGATTTAATTGACGCAATGATTGAGTGTGAAGCCATTTTAGTTGATATAACCCACAGAGCAAAAGAGGACAAGAGCAAACATAATAGACAACTTGATCTGGCGAAAAAACTTCAAACTTGGCGCTCTTTGAAACAAGAACAGCTTTCAATTGTCTGGATGAATATGCTTACTCAATCAGACGAAATTTATCTGCACTTTTCTAGCGCATCGGATTTTATATCAGGTGAACCCAGCGATGAGTTCCAGCTAAGCTATCAAGCGCTCTACTACATTGGTAACAGCCTCACAAGTGATACGTTTTCTCCAAGTGATCTAGAGGAACACTTGAAAGTCTTAGCTCAATCAAGATTATTAGCACGCATGTGGCGCACACAAACTTTACTTAGCTCATATTTAAATCAATCCTCACAGCTGCTCAAAACATATTTGCAAGACGCACAATGCAATTCAGTTACCAAGCAAGACGAAATAATGATCATGCGAAACATCTTTACAAGTCTATTTGCTGACAAAATTCAACCTTTAGGCTCACAACTGAACCGCTATCATTATCAAATCACACCTGTTGTTGAGAAGATGCTGACGCATCCTCATTTTCCAGATGACTATAAACAATTTATTGATACTCACCTTATTGAAGGTCATCAAGATTATAGAAAAGCAATGAAGTCGCATATTGAATTATGGCAAGAGGTATTTGGACTATGCAATTAGAAAATACTAATAGCGTTGCGAGATAACTTAGCATTAAAGATGCATATATTCGAACGCATATTGGTGCTAACATCCACGAAAAGTTGAGAATAAAAACAAAAGTAATATAGGAATCTATCGTGTACGATTTACCTCATCTAGACTTGCGCAATAAGGTGTCTAATATTGAGTGGCAAACTAGAGTTGATTTAGCTGCTTGCTATCGTTTATTACACTTGCACCAATGGGATGATTTGATTTACACACATGTATCGGCTCGTATTCCCGGCACAGAGTCACTTTTAATCAATGCATTTGGCTTGAGCTTTGAAGAAATCAATGCTTCTAATTTAGTAAAAATTGATATTGACGGTAATAAACTTGATGCTAATAGTCCTTACGATATAAATCCTGCTGGTTTCACAATCCACAGCGCCGTTCATATCGCTCGCCCTGAAGAACAATGTGCAATGCATTTGCACAATACAGACGCGATAGCCGTTGCAAGTTGTGAAAACGGCTTACTTCCTTATTCTCAATATGCTGCTTTTGCACTAGCGAGCATGAGCTATCATGAATATGAAGGATTAGCCGTAAATGATGAGGAAATAACCCGCTTACAACAAGATCTCGGACACGCTAATTTTATGCTTTTAAGAAATCATGGCGCATTAACTATGGGTATGACTATCGGCGACGCATTTATGCACATGTATGATTTGATGAAAGCGTGTGAAATACAAGTAAAGCTTCAGCATGCAGCTGATCAGATTGTTAAGGTTGATGATTCTGTCATTGCAGGCATAAAAGCGCAAGCAAACGTCGTACATACGGGACTTACTGGCGGCCAAAAAGCATGGCCAGCTATGCTTAGGCGTGTAAAACGTCTATATCCAGATTTTGATAAATAACTAAGGCAAAATGTTACATGAAGATAAGCCACGTTGAAATTTTTGATATCCACTGTCCAGAGCGTCCGCCATGGAACCCTATTTTTGTTCGCATACATACCGATGAAGGTATTCATGGCGTAGGGGAAGCTGGTCTAGCCTACGATTGGGGACACAGCGCTGCAGCTGCCATGATTAAAGAAATTGCTGAAGCCGTATTAATCGGCTTTGATCCATTTAAAACTGAACTACTTTGGTCTCGGATGTTAAGAGAGAGCTTTTGGGGCTTAGGAGGTGGACCAGTACTTTATGCTGCGATGAGCGCCATTGACACTGCCCTGTGGGATATAAAAGGAAAAGCCCTTAATGTTCCTGTTTATAAGCTATTAGGGGGTAAAACAAACGACAACCTGCGCACTTATGCTAGTCAGTTACAATTTGATTGGAGTCAAGATTGCGTAAAAATGCTAACACCTGACGATTATGCTCGCTCTGCTGCAAAGGCTATGTCTGAGGGATATGACGCGGTAAAAGTTGACCCCATCGTGTATGACGAAAATGGTGATTCGAGCTTTGACAGAACAAAATTGTTTACGCCTAAGCAAATGAAATTATTTGGTGACCGTCTTCGTGCTATACGAAAAGAAGTTGGTGATGAAGTCGATATTATTTTTGAAGCACATTCTTTGATGGGGTGTGCTTCAGCGATTCAAATGGGCAGTATTATTGAAGAAGTTGGCTGCATGATGTTTGAAGAACCCGTTAATTATTTGAATTCTGCAGTGCATAAAAAAGTGGCTGATAAGGTAAATGTGCCTATTGCTGGAGGCGAAAGACTGTATCATCGGTGGGATGTTCGACCATATTTTGAGGATCAATCTATCGATGTTTTACAGCCCGATGTTGGTTTATGTGGAGGTTTTACTGAAGCAAAGAAAGTGTGTGACTATGCCGATGTCTACGATATCAGAATTCAAGCTCATGTCTGTGGTGGGCCTGTTGCAACCGCAGCTGCATTGCAATTAGAAGCTGCGATTCCTAATTTTTTAATACATGAGCATCATACTTACGCCATCAAACACTGGAATCGTGAACTATGTGTGCAAGACTATCAGCCTAAAAATGGCGTCTTCAAAGTTCCAGATTTACCGGGACTAGGGATCGACCTTAACGATGAAATCGTAATGCGTTCTCCCCATGTAACTGTTAAGTAGTATTTTCCAGACGATAAACGCTTCTGCGTTTATCGTTTCAAACAATAGGCTTTTTGAGCATTTTCTAAGCAAAGTTTGTTGATTAGTCGTATTTCGCTATGCTGATCATCATGCTTTTGTCTACTATATCGTTTTACGCATTTTAGCAAGCCAGTCCAGTATTCTTCATACGGTTTTGACAATAATGTCAATGGAAAATTACTCGCTAAAACAACTCTATCTTCGCCGAAAACATCAATTAAAGTATCTATTTGTTGCAAGACATCATCCCAAGTATAAAGCCTATTTTGCATCTCAAAACCACTGCACTTGATAAAACAGTGCTCATATCGAGCGAACATTCGAGCGTGTATGTGCCATTGTTTAACTTGTTGCTTATACGAATTTAATTTGGCACCTAGAGGCAAGAAGCCGCAATGATTAATGATTATTTTTAAACGTTTGGATTGCTGCAAACATTGAATAAATAAACTAACAATGGCTTCGTTTGTAAGATCCATCTGTAGCTCAAAGATAAGACCAAGCTCTTCAATGTATGCCAAATTTCGGCTAACGCGGTCTAAAAGTAGACTATTGTTGCTAATTTCAGCGAAATCATCGTCAATGATATACCGTAGACCAACAAGAAGTGATGTTTGTGATAGCTTTGTACACTCATTTGCAAAATCTACCGAAGAGCAAAGCAAATCTGCAAACCCTACATAGTGCCCTTTATGTTGATTGTTTTGCTGAGCCTGCTCACTCCAATAGTTGATTTCATTATAAGGCGCATGATTATCAAATCCCGCTTCTATATGCACAAATGAGAATAGCGAAAGCCCCGTTGGCATTTGCAAATCTTTATATCCATAGTTTTGGGCAATGAGATGTTTATCTGGCCAAAAAGGCGCTTTGCTTTTGCTCAACCATTCATATTTTCCTTTATCAAGGTTAATAAAATGGACATGAGGGTCAATAATTTTTTGCATACAATTATTGAGCTGTGTAGCCGCCATCAATCATCTGCAGCGACCCTGTGATAAATTGTGCTTTATCACTAGCCAAAAAAAGCGCAAATTCTGCAACCTCCTTTGCCTGCCCTAAGCGACCCAAAGGCTGAAGTTGGGCTTCCTGTTCATGAACATGTGCAGCGATATCACCTGAGCGCTCACAATATTGATTAATTGCCTTATGGTACAAAGGCGTTTCGATTGTTCCTGGGCAAAGAGCGTTCGCCCTAATATTGTACTGTGCGTAGTCTAATGCCGTCGTTTTTGCCATTGATGCAATCGCGTGCTTTGATAAATTGTAAGCAAATGAATTCTGCTTGGCGATGTGCGATTGGTCCGAGCCCATGTAAATGACACTTCCTTGTTCATACTGACGCATACGAGCCAATACTAATTGTGAAACAAAATAAGCCCCTTTAACATTAATATTAAATACTCGTTCAAAGTCACTTAATTGGGTGTTTTCCATATTACCCGAGAAATGTATACCGGCATTAGAGATGAAAACATCTATTTTAAGTGTTTCAGGGATCTGTTTAAAAGCGTCAGTAACATCGCGTTGATTGGTAATATCACACTTCAACAGTTGATAAAATTTGCTATCAAGGATATCACCTGAATTACAATCTAAGTTAAAGACTTGATAATTATTAGACAAAAATAGTTCAACAGTAGCTCGCCCTATTCCAGACGAACCGCCAGTAATGACGAGAGTTTTCATATACACAAATACACAGTAATAACCATTCAGATATACTAAGATGATTATTGTTAGAATTCAAAGTAAGAAATGCATTAAAAGAGAATTGGTGCGTCTAACTAGATTCGAACTAGTGACCTCTACCATGTCAAGGTAGCGCTCTAACCAACTGAGCTATAGACGCATAACATCAATGCGACGCGTATATTAACGATGCCTTTTAATGATCGCAAGTGTTTTTAACAACTATCTAGCTAAGTGTAGCTCTTTGACGTGTTTTTCTGGTGATTCACTTTGAACGATTTTTAAAAATTCTTCTGCCAGCCTTTTAGATTCGCGCATTACAACTTGCCAATACTTGATCCTAGTTTGTGCATCAAGTGCTTGAAAGTCTTTACGATCAGGGATTTTTTTGTAAGGCAAAGTGTCTACAAATTCAGCACTTGGCGAAATCAATACCACATTATCATAGCTATCAGGATGACATTGTCTAGATTTAAGCGATTTATCAAACCAACCAAGGCGTTGGCGTACTATAAAAATGAGGATAAAGAACTAAGTCAGGGGTGTGGAACTTCATATCAAAATGATAATCAATTATCCCTCCATCTCGATACATCCCTTGTGGCACATCGGGTATATCACTCACCCCTTCAATCACCGCAGGAATTGACCCCGTTGCCATTAAGGCGCTGGGTAAATTTTTGTAATTGAGTTTGGCAAATTCAGTTGGGATTGGCGTGCGTTCACTAAAAGAAAAATCTGTTTGCCTACTTGATGCTACTAAACGTGTAAAACTCCGAGACAAATATTGTCTGCCCCTTGCGTTGCGAGCTGCAGCAAGAGCAAGCCCGCTCATAAGTGCAAACTTATTTTCGCTTGACACTAAGCCATGACATTTAGCGATCATAATATGTAAATTTTTGTTTGTTGACTGTGTCGCTTGCATCGCACCATCAGTCCCAAGCATTTTTGATAACAATAGTGTCCCTTTCTGAGTCACTTCAGCTACACTTGGTTTTGCAGAATATATTGTATTAGCGTAGTTATTCGCCAAGCGTTCAATAGCAGCAGCAGGGTCGTTTTGAGCAAAACAAGCTCCCCTAAACGCCCCGACAGATGTGCCTATAATATCTATCGACTTTGTTCGACGATGCATAAACTCGTTAAAAATAACCTTATCAAGGCCATATAGTACAAACCATTTAGGACCACCACTTGCGCCTAAAAAAGCTGAAAATAAATCAGGTATGAACCCTTCTTCTTTAATTCGTTTTAATGCTGTTTTCCCAGCGAAGATTGATAATGGTGACATGTTTTATAATTATAATTCATCAAGGGTATAAAGTATGACAAATAATCATATCTAAGCACAAATAAATACTATTAATTAGGAACAATAATCAGTGTTTGACTGTATTATAATCAATGTGCTTTTGGTATATTATTCAAGCTCTTATTTACTTACTAGTAGGTAACACACAGACTTATCCACAGAATAAGTGGATAAGCTTTTATCATTGTGGCGCAATATATTTTTATTTTCCAAGCATTAAAGGCGAGGTTATGTCTAAACAAACACTTAAGGTGCTAAGAGAAACGTTCGCCATTCATAGCCTTGATGGGACGCAGAGCATTCCATCAGCAGTGTTAGCCTGTGAAATCTTTTTTATTGGTAAAACACTGGATGAATTGAGCATTGTGCTTCCACAATCGGTCTCTTTGCCATCTATAGAGACTGACTATGATTGGAGAGTCTTGGAACTACTTGGACCGCTCAACTTATCGTTAGTTGGCATAATGTCTCAAATAAGCGGAGTGTTGGCGGATGCAAAAGTAAGTATTTTTGTCGTTTCTACCTTTGATACTGACTTCGTATTAGTCAAACAAGATCAACTTAATCAAGCCGTTACGGCATTAAAAAAATCAGGATATCAGTTTACTGATTAATATTTAGTAGTTAACAATATTAATGAACATTTTTAGGGGCTAATATGATAGTTATGTACGGCATCGCCAATTGCGATACCATCAAAAAAGCAAAATCTTGGCTAAACGAAAAAGACTTAAGCTTTGAGTTTGTCGATTACAAAAAGGCGCCTGCCGATAAAGCAGTATTGCAAACGGCTATAGATGAATTTGGTATTGATACGGTCCTTAACAAACGTGGAACGACTTATCGCAAATTGCCTGATGATATAAAAACGAGTATCAATGAGCAGACAATAATTGATATTTTATGTGAGCATACCTCAATGATAAAGCGACCCATACTGTGTCTTGATAACAAAATAATTGTCGGATTTAAGCCTGCACTTTACGAGGAGTTTTTCAATCTTGCTTGATGTAATTAGTTTAACCAAATCGCTTATTGAAAAGCCTTCTGTTACACCTGATGATGCTGGTTGCCAAGATTTAATGAAGTCCTTACTGGCGGAAAGCGGCTTTACTAACGAGACGATGGTGTTTGAAGATACTACCAACTTATGGGCAAGAAAAGGGACTAGTAAACCTGTTTTTTGCTTTGCTGGGCATACCGATGTGGTGCCCACAGGGCCATTAGAGAAATGGTCCTTTGCTCCTTTTACGCCGACTGAAAAAGACGGTTTTTTATATGGAAGAGGCGCCGCTGATATGAAAGCAAGCCTGGCGGCAATGTTGGTAGCAACAAAACGTTTTGTCGCTGACTTTCCCAACCACAAAGGCTCAATAGCGTATTTGATAACCAGTGACGAAGAAGGTCCATTTATCAATGGGACCACCCGTGTTATTGATACACTAGAAGCCAGAAGTGAAAAGATTGATTACTGTATTGTAGGTGAGCCTTCTAGTACATTAAAGACCGGTGACGTCATAAAAAACGGGCGCAGAGGCTCTTTAACCGCGAACCTAACGGTAAAAGGCAAACAAGGACACGTTGCATACCCTCACCTTGTTGATAACCCTATACATAAGGTTTCTCCTGCTCTAGCAGAATTAAGCACTACTGTTTGGGACATAGGGAATGCGTTTTTCCCTGCTACCAGTATGCAAATTTCAAATATAAATGCCGGTACTGGCGCCAGCAATGTCGTTCCTGGAAATGTTGATATTATATTTAACTTTAGGTATTCAACTGAAGTTACCGCGCAAGAGTTAGTCACAAAAACCCAAGAAATATTGTCAAAATATCAATTAAATTATGACATTTCGTGGACGTATAACGGCGAACCATTTTTAACTGCACAAGGAAACCTTGTAGAAGCTTGCCAAAAGAGTATAAAAGAAATACTTGGGTTTGAAACTCAGTTGAGCACGGCTGGAGGCACTTCTGATGGCCGATTCATTGCACCAACAGGCGCGCAAGTTGTAGAGCTGGGACCTGAAAACAATACTATTCACCAGATTGACGAACGCGTTAATATAAGCAATGTTCAACAACTTGAAAAAGTGTATTATCAAATACTCGTTGAACTTTTAGCCAATTAAAGGCTATGGAGATACCTTGTGTTTAAGCTTACCCAAGAACAGATCATGGGTTTACACGAAGACCACTTGGTGAGTGTGGACGAGCAACACAAACTAGTGTCTGAAGTCGCTACTCAATTCTTTACCATGCAAAAAGCGGCAAAGTCCTTTGGTCTTGACCTTCAGATTTGCAGTAGCCATCGAAACTTTGAACGACAAAGCCTAATCTGGAATAAAAAATGGTCAGGTAGGCTCCCATTGTTTGACATACATGATCAAGAACTTGCAGTGTCATCGCTTGACGATATTCAGAAAATACATGCGATTATGCTCTGGTCTGCATTACCCGGTGCAAGTCGCCACCATTGGGGCACTGATTTAGACGTTTTTGATAAATCAAATATATTGGCCAAAGATCATGAGTTTACGTTAGTGCCTGCAGAGTACCAAGCAGGCGGACCCTGCGAGGCACTAGCGGCTTGGTTAAGAGCCAATGCCAAAAACTATGGTTTTTATCTTCCCTATGCTAATTATAATGGCGGCGTTTCAAGTGAGCCTTGGCACCTATCATATAAAAAACTGGCTGACCAAATAGTTACCCAATTTGACATTAAACAACTTCATAACTTACTAAATAATAATGATATTTTGGGTAAAGACCTTATTTTAGAAAATTTACCATTATTATTTAACAGATATACCTTAAATAAAGGCGTATAATCAACAATATCAAATATGTTAGGTCATTTATTATGCAATTTAGCACTACCACCGTTGTTATTATTATTGTTGTTGTACTGGCAATTATTCTAGGTAACATCACTGCGCTATTACGCAGTAATAAACCATTTAAGTTTCCAGATAACTTTGAAAACAAAGCATCCTATGACGACGCAGAAGAAAATAGTGATAAGGACTTTAATTCTTTGAGTAAAGAAGAAGCGGAAGCGTTAAAGCAAAAACAGAATAAAGATAAATAAACGATAGGCTCAATAAAAGGACATGCCATTAAGGCATATCCGTGCATACCATTACTGTGAAACTTTTACTGCAGTGCCACTGATGCTTACCATCAACATACTGCCATTTTGGCCAACGACTTCATAATCTAAGTCAACACCAACGACCGCATTTGCACCTAGGGAAAGTGCTTCTTTTTGAATCTCATCAAATGCAATTTTACGCGCTTTAGTTAATTCAGCCTCGTATGCACCAGAGCGACCGCCCACAATATCTCGAATTGATGCAAATAAGTCTTTAAAAACATTAGCCCCCATTATGGCTTCGCCAATAACAACGCCGTAATAGGCTTCTATATTTTTACCTTCAATACTATTGGTAGTAGTAATTAACATATGTTTTGTCCCTCTAGTTTATGTCTAATTATTCGCGCTATATCTACCATCATTGCTGCACGCTTTGCTGGTTCATATGACATAGGCTTACCAAAACCCCAAATCGGATTTGGCCAAGCATCATCATACTTAAAACGTACCACAATATGGATATGTAATTGTTTCACAATGTTTCCAATCCACGCTGTATTGAGTTTGTCAGGTCGAAAAAGCTCTTCAAGCGCAATACTGCAAACGCGTATTAATTGATGCATATTTTCTTGCACGTTTGGGGCTAATTGATGCATTTCGGTGATATTATTTTGCATAGGCACCAACAAAACCCAAGGATATCTCGCATCATTATGAAGCCGTATTTGGATGGAATTTATCTCTAGTATTAACTCACTGTCCTTTTCCAGTGCTTTATCTAATTTAAAGCTCATAAGGGATAACCGTTAACAGTGCTCGTTGTCCAAGCGCGACCTTGGCATTGGGAAAAACAATCGCTTCGCCTTCATATTGTGCAATATATTCTTGTCCACTTTCACTCGCTAGTATGGTGCCCTTTGCAAATTGGGTAAAATTTGCAATATCGTCGCTAAAATGCAGGGTGAAATCTTCTTTTTGTTTATCGATGACTTGATTAACCGTATACACTTCCAAGGTGTTTGTGTTGTTAGCAGAAATATTGAGCGAGTCTTGCGAAATTAAGTCTTTTAAATTATCGAAAATAGCAGTAAATCTAGATTTTTCATTTTGCCCAAAGGGTTTTACCTTACCTAACTCAACCGTAAAAGCGTGTGCGTTATAATTAAATGATGAAAAGTAGCTAAAGGTCGCGGTTGGACTTTGTGATAGCAAAATTGTACTAACACCGCTATCTGATAAAAAAGCAAGTTGCTCTTTACTATGAGTTTTACCATGTAAGAATGGATAAACGGCAAACTTTTCATTGATTGATGGTCGAATTGCTGTATGCAAATCATAGTGAATCTTATGATCGTTGCAGCTTGACGTAGGCTCTTGAGTTGTTTGCTCATCAAAAAAGCGCTCAACTGCACTCATAAGTGTTTGCGCCCTTTCCCCCTCAATGCTCGAAGTCTTAATGTTTTTACTAAAAAGCCGATTAAGATTTTCCTCTACAAACCGCTCGCCTATTCTCATAGCGGGAATATTGCCAAATATAAACAGTAATCGATGTGTCGGCATCAACACTTGATTGAGTAACAAATTAACTAGTTCATTGCATATCTCAATTGGTGCTGTCTCGTTGCCATGCACGCCACAAGATAAGATTATACTTTTCTTGTTTTTATCGCGCATATTGGCGTTAAACGCAATAATACCTTCATCGATAAGTGAAACATCAACTCCATTTGGCAATACAAAAGACATCGGCATGGTCTGAGACTGAGTGTCTAACAAATATGCTAAATAGTCTTTAGTAATAGCTTCTATAATACCTTGCTTTTTTTGAGTGTCTTGAGAAGAAGTCTTGATCACAAATAAAATCCGAATGGCGATATTTTTTATTTGTGAAGAATAATACCAGACCTAAGTCTGATTGTTTACTCAAACTTAGTTTAGGACGTGGGCAAAATTGCCAATTCGTAATTGCAGTAAGAAAGTATCAATTGGCACCGCCTTTGAAAACAAAAAGCCTTGCCCTTTATCAACGCCAATACTTTTTAACATATTTAGTTGTTCAACTGTCTCAATACCTTCTGCATATGTCTCACAATGTTTTGCATCACAGATGATTTTGGTTGCCTCAACAATGGCGCCATTTACAGGCGATTTATGCAGCTCCATCACAAAGGCTTTGTCAATTTTAATCGCACTTAGGGCGATATCTCTGATAAAACTTAAGTTAGAGTATCCTTTACCAAAATCATCCATTGATATTGATACGCCCATATCCGCGATTTGAGATAATTGACGTTTGACTAAGATTGAGTTGGACAAAGCAACGTCTTCGGTTAACTCAATCTCTAACATTTTAGGGTTAATGTCATATTTTAAGATCAAATTACTTAGATTTGATGTTAAGTGAGGGTCGTACAATTGCGTCGGAGACATATTAACGGAGATACAAATATCAAAGCCATAACTATTAATTTTTGCTATCGCACTTATGGCACTTTCAATCGTCCAATAGCCAAGTTCATTCATCATGTTATATGACTCTGCGGCTTTTAGTAATGTGCCAGGGAACACTACACCATCTAAGGGGTGATTCCACCTAAGTAAGCACTCTCCACCGATAATACTTGTATCATTAAAATCAACCTTGGCTTGAAAAAACAGCTCAAGCTCATCTTCTTTTAGTGCCCTTGAAAGATCAGCTTTTAAAGTGAGCCCTCTGCCCGTGAATTCTTGTGTGTCATCGTTTAAAACAGTAAAGTTTTCATGTCGATTCGCTTTTGATTTTTTTAATGCGGTTTCGGCTAAGGAAATTATATTATTGACGTTTGAAGCAGGGTTTTTTCTTACAGAAGCACCGACATTGAAATCAGCAATAAAAGCTGTTTCGTTGACCATAAGCGGCGTTTTAAAGTGATTAAATAGTTTTGTGTATTCATCTCTTATCGCGGTGTCGGTTATGGCATGCGAAAATACCACTCCAAATATATCGCCACTGATTCGTCCAACAGCAATCGCATTACTAAAAATAAGATTGATACGATTAACTATTTGTAACAAAACGCCATCGCCAGATTCGTGTCCGTAAGTAGCAGATACGTCTGAAAAACGCATAACGTCAAGCAGCATTAAACTAAAACGCTCTTCACGTTGGGCGATCGCATCGATGATCTCAATAAAGTGATATCGATTAGGTATCTCAGAAAGGTGCGTGACCTGATTTACGGACATATAAACACTTACTCTTAAAAAATTAACGATGAAGTTATCAGTTCTTATACATAGTTATCGTTAATCCTTTACTTTTCTTTATTAAAAAAACCAGAAAATCTGGCTTTTTTAATAAGTTAGTGTCGATTTATCGTCAATATTTAAGTCACCTTACAAGGCGTTAGACTCCATACTCGTTCAACATAATCAGAAACAGACCTATCTGATGTGAATTTACCCATTTTAGCGGTATTTCTAATCGCCATCTCAGCCCATCTTGCTTTATCCTTGTAAGCAAGATCCAAGGCTATATTTGCATCGCTGTATGACTCATAATCAGCTAAAACAAGGTAAGGGTCTCCCCCACTGAGCATGCTTTCTTTGAGAGATGATAAAGCACTCTGGTTCACCTGTTGTGAAGTAATCGCTGTCTAACCAATCTAAAACTGCTTTAATCTCGCTATTTTGATAATAATAGTCATACGGGTTATAGCCTTGTTGATGTAATTCACTTACTTGCTCAACTGTCTTACCAAAAATAAAGATATTGTCATCCCCTACTTCTTCGGCTATCTCGATATTAGCGCCATCTAATGTCCCAATAGTCACTGCGCCATTTAAGGCTAGCTTCATATTACCAGTGCCTGATGCTTCTTTTCCTGCAGTTGATATTTGTTGCGAAACATCTGCCGCAGGAATCATTTTCTCTGCAAGTGACACCCGATAGTTAGGTAAAAAGACGACTTTAATCTTATGGTTAACACGATTGTCCGCATTGATTTTTTCTGCAACTTTGTTAATGGCAAAAATAATCGTTTTCGCTAGCGCATAACCTGGTGCCGCTTTTGCTCCAAATATAAACACACGTGGATGTATGTCATATGTTGGATTTTCTAATAGTCGACGGTACAAAGCCATAATATGTAGCAGGTTTAAATGCTGCCTTTTATATTCATGCAATCGCTTTATTTGAATATCAAAAATGGCGTTGGGATTAACATCTATTCCAGTTAAACGCTTAATATCTAATGCTAGCGCGTTTTTATTCTTTTGCTTTACTTTCATAAATTGATTTTGAAAGGTCTTATTGCTTGCAAAAGCACAAAGCCCATCTAATTTATCTAAATCCACTGGCCAATCTGTGCCAATTTTTTTATTGATTAACTCTGACAGCAATGGATTACACGCTTTTAACCAGCGCCGCGGCGTTACACCATTGGTAACATTAGTTAACTTATCAGGATACAATGCATCAAATTCTGGGAACAAATTCTGTTTGACCAAAGCTGAATGGATTTGTGCTACGCCATTGACTCTAAACGAACCGATAACAGAAAGATTTCCCATTCTTACCATTTTTTCACCGGCTTCTTCAATGATTGATAGTTTTGCTTTCATAGCATTATCACCGGGCCACTTTTTCTCTACTTCTTGCATGAATCGGTGATTGATTTCATAAATGATTTCAATGTGCCTTGGTAGGATTTTTTCAATCATCCTAACAGGCCATTTTTCTAAAGCTTCAGGCAATAAGGTGTGGTTAGTATAAGCAAAGGTCTTGCTAGAAATTTCCCATGCTTTGTCCCAATCTAAGTGCGCACGGTCAACAAGAATACGCATCAACTCAGGGATTGCGATAGCTGGATGTGTGTCGTTCAATTGAATAACAACTTGTTCGGCAAAACGACTCCAATCATCACCATGGGCGCGTTTGTAGCGTCTTATGATGTCTTTTAAGGAACATGCGCTAAAGAAGTATTGCTGAATTAAGCGAAGTTCTTTGCCAGCTTGAGTCTCATCATTTGGATAAAGCACTTTAGAAATTGTTTCAGCTTGAACATTTTCGCGCTGCGCATCAACATATCCTCCAGCATTAAAAACATCCCAATTAAAGTAATCTGATGATTGGCTTTGCCAAAGGCGCAAGACATTCACTGTGTTGCCACCATAACCTACAACAGGGATATCCCAAGGAACACCTTTGACGATCGAACCAGGATGCCACTCTTTGGTTATTTTTCCACCATCCCCATATTTGGTTTCCACATAACCATATAAGGGGACTTCTTGTATAGATTCAGGACGACATATCTCCCATGGATTGCCGTAATCACGCCAACTGTCCGGGCGCTCTATCTGCTCAGCATTTTTGATCTCTTGACGAAAAAGACCATGCTCATAATGAATACCATAGCCAATGGCTGGTAGTTCTTTTGTCGCAAGCGAATCAATGAAACATGCCGCTAAACGGCCAAGCCCACCATTACCCAGTGCCATATCAGGCTCTTCCTCTAACACGTCGCTAAGCTCTAAACCTAGTTCTTTGAGTGCATCTTTAGCAACGTCAAAAAGACCAAAGTTATGCATGTTGTTAGATAACAAGCGCCCCATAAGAAACTCAGCTGAGAAATAGTGGACCGCCCTTGTATCATTCATATAATGTGTTTTTTGAGTCGTTCGCAGACGTTCTAAGACTAATTCTTGAATTGCAGCGCTGGTTGCTTTAAACCAAGCATGGTTATCAGCTTTGTTTTCATCTGTACCTAAGGTACAGTGCAGCTGCTTAATAACAGCTTCTTTAAACGCCTTTTTATCCAGTGCAGGTGTTAATAAGTTAGATGTTTTGCGATTAGCGTTTACACGTCGACTTTTTGTCTGAATTGCTTTGTTATCAGTTTTAGCCACAATAATATCCCTTTGGTGATCATGGGATAAGTCTATTACAGCAAAATCTATTTCTCTATCAAATTACATGGATAACATACGTATGTATGTAAAATTTATGTTAATTTTTAAGAACGAAATAGAATATAAGCCTAAATATTTAAATTTTATAACAAACTTTTAACATTAATGCTTATGTATTTTAATATTTAGCCTTCTATCACTTTATTCACAAGCGTTTTAGCTTCTTTTATTATTGCATTCAAATGTTCTTCGCCTGTAAAACTTTCTGCATAAATTTTGTAAACGTTTTCCGTTCCAGATGGCCGAGCAGCAAACCACCCATTTTGCGTACTCACTTTCAGCCCCCCTATCGCAGCATTATTACCTGGCGCATGGGTTTGTTTACTAACGATGGCTTCACCCGCCATTTCCTTTGCATTAAGATCGTTTACCGACATGGATGACAATTTTTGTTTTTGTTGCAAGTTCGCCGCCACATCAATGCGTGTATAGCAAGGACTGCCGAATTCTTTTGTTAAGTTGTTATACTGCTCACTAAGGGTCTTGCCCTGTTTTTGCCGTCATCTCAGCGGCTAACAAGCACATAATAAAACCGTCCTTGTCAGTCGCCCATGTAGTACCATCTCGTTTAAGAAAAATGCCACCAGCTGACTCTTCACCGGCAAAACCAATGTTTCGTTTGGATAAACCATCGACAAACCATTTAAAGCCAACAGGCATCTCAACTAGTTTACGATTTAGTTTATTAACTACTTTGTCAATCATACTGCTAGAAACAAGCGTTTTACCGACTAAACAAGAGTTACTCCACTGACTACGGTGAGAACACAAATAGTTAATTGCCACCGCCAAATAATGATTGGGATTCATCAAACCTGATGACGGAGCAACGATGCCATGTCTATCGAAATCTGGATCATTTCCAAATGCAAGGTCATAGTCATCTTTTAAATCAAT
Organism: Glaciecola sp. HA4-3; assembly: GCF_055693685.1. Classification (NCBI taxonomy): domain Bacteria; kingdom Pseudomonadati; phylum Pseudomonadota; class Gammaproteobacteria; order Alteromonadales; family Alteromonadaceae; genus Glaciecola; species Glaciecola sp. HA4-3. The sequence continues at coordinate 1,380,035 of NZ_CM146340.1, read as the reverse complement.
TAAATTACTCATCGCAAACGCTGAGGAACAATCCATTCTTATTTTTCCATCTTTGTCACATGGCATAAATGCAAAACGTTGATCAAGTTGCTTATTTACTACGTTGACATTGATGTTGTAACGCTCAGCAATTTTATCCCAATAGGCTAGGCCAGAGCCTCCTAGAGGGTCAGTACCTAAGCGCAGCTTTGAATCAGAAATTGCTTTCATATCAATCACTTGATCAAGCTCGTTTATATAATCTAGTGCAAAGTCTTTCTCAGATAGAAAATCACTCACCATTGCTTTGCTTATACTGATGCGCTTTATCTTTTCATCCTTAAGAATGATTTCATTTGCTCTATTTTGAATTGCACTTGTCACATTACTTTGTGCAGGCCCACCATGATATTCATTGTATTTAAACCCGCCATCTGATGGTGGATTGTGGGAAGGTGTAATTACAACGCCATCCGATAATCGATGAGTGTTTTCTTTATTGTATTTTACGATCGCATGGGAAATAACAGGCGTAGGCGTAAAGCCATTTTGCGATTGAATAACAAGGTGTACGCCATTGGCAACAAGCACTTCTATCGCTGTTATCATAGCGGGCTCCGATAAAGCATGGGTGTCCTTGCCCATAAATAAAGGACCATTAATCTTGTTGCTTTGCCTGTGTTCTGCTAGTGCCTGACAAATTGCAGCAATATGAAGATCATTAAAACTTGCGCTCGATGCGCAACCTCTGTGCCCTGATGTACCAAAACTGACAGCTTGCTCAGGGATACTTACATCCGGTGACAAACTATAATAATCAGCAATGAGTTTAGCCACATTGATTAAATCAGATTGAGGTGCTTTTTTCCCAGCATTGACGTGAAGTGACATCTTCATTTCCTTAGATAATTTTAAAACGTATGTATTTGAGTAACTTAATGCAAGCGTTTGATGGACTTGAAAATATCAATTCATCCTTCATTGTGCAATAGTCATTTGTGCTACAAGTGAGTTTATATGAGCTTTTCGATAGTTTATTTTTGTTAAGTGTAAAATAAGAGAATTTACAATACTTATGTATCTTTTTTGATAAGCTAAACGTATTCAAAAACTATATCATCACATCATGCGTGTAATCTTCGTATTGCATCACTATTTAGCCTCATAAGAAGAGATTAGCCAAATATGCGTAAAGACATAGCAGAGTGCATCACCCAAATAAGTCGAATTCTTAAGGGAAAAGAAACCGAAATTGAGCTATCGTTAACATGCTTACTTGCTGACGGACATCTGCTACTTGAAGATCTTCCTGGTATGGGTAAAACCACTTTATCTCAGTCCTTAGCAAGCGTTTTAGGCTTAGATTACTCTAGAATACAATTTACTTCTGACTTACTCCCAGCAGACATGTTAGGGGTTAATATTTTCGAAAACGCGTCTCAATCATTTAGATTTCACCCTGGTCCTATTTTTAATCAGCTAGTTTTAGCAGATGAAATAAACCGAGCGAGCCCTAAAACACAAAGCGCCCTTTTAGAAGCAATGGAAGAGCAACAAGTCACCACAGATGGCGTTACTCGAGAACTCCCCTCACCATTTTTTGTCATTGCTAGTCAAAACCCTTTGCATCAGGCAGGCACTCACCCTCTTCCTGAGTCACAGTTAGACAGGTTCAATATGCAACTATCTTTGGGATATCCTGATTTTGAATCTGAACGTTTAATGCTTGAACAAGACATCAATATGCCAACCCTTAAGACCGTAATCGATTTAGACCAACTGTCGCTTATGCAAAGTAAAGTATGCAATATTGAAGTGGGTGATGCTGTAGTCAATTATATACTCAAGTTAGTCAACATGACGCGCGAATCGAGCGACTTCCCTAATGCAATATCACCACGAGGTACAAAAGCATTATATCGAACTGCTCAAGCTGCAGCTTTTGTCAATCAAAGAGACTACGTTATTCCAGAAGACGTCCAACGTGTGCTTGAAGCCGTTTTTGAGCATCGTTTAAAAGGACAACTTTTGACCCAGAGTTCTACAAGCTATAGCAAGCACCTATTGCAACAAGTTGACCCTATTGCGGCTTAAGCTTTAGATGTTATTGGTGATGACTCGAATCAAAAAATGGGCCAAATCCAAGAAGAAGGCTTGGCTTATTAATCGAATACCCAAAGATAAGGTATTTCAATTAAATACAAAGAACACGTTTATATTACCATCCACTTTTGGTTGGTCTTGTATAGGCATTGCTCTTTGTATGTTTCTGTTAGGTACTAACTTTCAAAATAATGTCATTTTAGCGCTTTGCTACTTCATTATTGGTTTGATGTTACTGAGCATGTTTCATTCATTTTTCTATTTTGTTCAATTTCGTCTAGAGTTTTCAGATATTCATTCAAATTTTGAAAACCGAGAAATTGTACTTCCCGTCAAAGTGTATTCAACAAAACGCTATAATGGGGGCGTTCTATCATTTGTGGCAGATAAAACAACGGTTTACCATAATGTAGATGAAAGCAATAATATGACGTTCATTCCAATTGCGGCGCATAAACGTGGGTATTATCAATGCCCTCAAATTACTATTTCAAACAATTTCGCATTTGGCTTATTTAGATGTTGGACACACCTTTATCCGCATTTTGATTATTATGTCTACCCGAGCATGGAAAAACACGGCATAAATTTGCAACAAAAAGAGAATGTAGGCCAGTCAAAACGCTTGAGCGCGCAGCAATCACAAGTCTCAGATAACCTTGAGGGTATTCGAGAGTTTCAACCAACTGATCCTCTCTACCATATCAGTTGGAAACACGTTGCAAAAGGTCAAGGATTACTAACTAAAAACTTTGGCGAACAAAAAGGTTTAATTGGATGGTTGAGCATAAAAGACTTTGAAAGATTCGACATAGAAAAAGCACTAAAAGCGCTATGCTTTCAAGTACAACAGCTCGACAAAGACCAAGCTGTATTTGGTCTGGACTTAGGAGAGACTAAAATCCTTCCGGATAAAGGCAAGAAGCACCTTCAAGTATGCCTAGAGCAACTTGCTTTATATCAAGCTCCACGATTTGAAAGCGCAGAAGCTAATGACGCAGTTTAATCACTCGAATCCTTTATTAACAATCCCTATCTGTGGTTCATTAATTCTATCGTTTTGTCTAACGGTTATAACACTTAACGAATCCATCATGATGTGGGTGTATGTCCTATGGTTTTGTGCAGTATCAATCACCTGTATGAGAGTAAAAAAACAAGGTTCTGCAATAAAAGGAAGTACATTAAACTTACTCGCCGTTTTTTGCATGCTTTTATTATTGTTTTTCTCAAACCAGTACGGATTGCTTTCCACAATGGTTAATTTACTGATCGTTGCCGGTTGCTTGAAACTCGTTAATTTAAACAACAAAGCAGATTTTCACTTAATTCTTATTGTGATCACGTTTTTAATTGCCTGTGGATTTATCTTTAATCAAACCCTCTATATTGTTATGTATTATTCGGTATGCATACTGATTGCCTTTGTCACCGCGTATTTGCTCAATAAAGGAAGTCTTAGCGTTAAAGAAAGTTATAAAGATAGCGGTAAACTTTTGCTGCAAGCTTTGCCTATCGCAATCGCCTTATTTATTGTTGTTCCTAGATTTCAACCCTTTTGGAAAGCAAGTGTGGGCTCAGGAAGTACGACTGGTTTATCTGAAATAGTCTCCCCTGGTGATATTGCAAACTTGGCGCAGTCTTCTGAACTAGTATTTAGAGCGGAATTTGATAGAACTGTACCAAAACCACAAGACCGTTATTGGCGATCAATCGTGTTAGATAAATTTGATGGGAAGTCTTGGTCTATTTCTAGGAGAGACTATAAAAGCGGTAGTTTACGAGGTATTGATGCCGGGTCAGAAAATCTAAGATATCTAATCATTGCTGAGCCAAATAATACAAGATGGCTATATTCACTTGATGTTCCCGTCATAGAAATGTCTACATCTAACACACCTGTGACCATGAATAGTCAGTACCAATTATTCGCACGTAATGTAAATACGAACTCTTCTCTTTATATTGTTCGCTCTTTTATCGATGCTCCGCTACGCCTATATCCAAAAGAACAAGACTTTGATAAATATTTACAGCAGCCTAAAGAACTCAATCCAGAAACAAGGGCTTGGGTGTCTGAAAATATCAACGATGATATGAGTTTTGATGAAACTATAGAAACACTTAACAATGTTTTTATAAACAATAACTTCGAATACACATTAAAGCCGCCTTTAATGAGAGCAAATCCAGTTGACCAGTTTTTGTTTGAATATAGACAGGGATTTTGTTCGCATTACGCTTCTGCAATGACCTACATGTTGAGGCTTGCAGGTATTCCTTCTCGCATGGTGGCAGGCTATCAAGGCGGTGAAGAGCAAGGGGATAATATTCTAACTATTCGTCAATTTGATGCTCATGCATGGGTGGAAGCATATCATCCTCAAAGAGGTTGGATAAGACTAGATCCCACGTCTCTAGTTGCACCTAACCGCACATTTGCGGGCCTATTATCATCTTTAAATGACAACGATAGTGAAATATTTGAACGTGGAATCGGAAATTTTATCGAATTTCAGCTATTTGATGATTTTAATGAATTTATGTCGCTAGTTGATCATAACTGGAATCATTTTGTCTTGGGCTTTAATAAAGAACGCCAGACTAGTTTAATTGAAGAGCTATTTGGCGCATCGTCTGGTAAAAACTTTATGATTTTTATTTTATTGACGTTTTTAGGTATAGGCTTATTCCTTATTGCCGTTTTTATGCCCTATAAAACATGGTTTACAAGGAACAGAATCACACCTGCAGACCATTTATTACAAAAACTTGCCAAGCATGGATATCAAAAAGAAACCTCTGAAACTCTACAAGACTTTACAAACCGAATATCTCCAGAATTAAGCCAAACGAGCAGGGATTATTTAGCTCAGTTTGTCGCTCATTACTACAAAGATATTTACGCATCAGGTAAAAACTCTGCTCAAACAAACGTAAGTCTTGATGCTTCAAACAAAAAATTGATTAGCTTTAGTAGAATGGTGATAGAAGGCTTAAAAACAAACTAATCATTATTTCTTAAGCAAAAAAAAACCGGCTGATAGCCGGTTTTTGGGTTCTGATCAGTAATTTACTTAGCAGCTTTACGCGCTTTTACTTCTTCAATTACCTTTTCAGCCACATTGTTTGGGCATGGATTATAGTGAGCAAATTCCATAGAGAACTGTCCACGTCCTGAAGTCATTGTACGTAAGTGGCCAATATAACCAAACATTTCTGACAGTGGAACGTCAGCTTTGATGCGTACACCAGTTACACCAGCTTCTTGGTCTTTTATCATACCACGACGTCTGTTTAAATCTCCAATAACATCACCAACATGATCTTCCGGTGTAAACACATCAACCTTCATTATTGGTTCTATTAACTGAGGACCAGCCTTAGGTATAGACTGTCTAAACGCGCCTTTGGCTGCGATTTCAAATGCTACCGCCGATGAGTCGACTGCGTGGAAACCACCGTCATATAACTCAACTTCAACATCTAACACAGGGAATCCAGCTAAAACACCTTCGCCCATCATGCCCTTGAAACCTTTTTCAATTGCTGGGAAGAATTCTTTAGGGACGTTACCGCCAACAACCGTTGAATTAAATACAAAACCACTGTTTGGCTCATAAGGTCTAATTTTATAATCGATTTTACCAAATTGACCAGAACCACCTGATTGTTTCTTATGCGTATAAGAATCATCAACAGGAGTAGTAATCGTTTCACGGTACGCTACTTGAGGCTGACCAACATCTAGCTCAACGCCGTAGGTACGCTTAAGAATATCGACTTTGATATCCAAGTGAAGCTCACCCATTCCTTTAAGGATTGTTTCACCTGAGTCTTCATCAGTCTCTACCTGGAATGAAGGATCTTCAGCTACCATTTTACCAATTGCGATACCCATTTTCTCTGTTGAGCCTTTATCTTTAGGCGCAACCGCGATAGAAATTACCGGATCAGGGAAAATCATCGGTTCAAGTGTACACTCATGTTTAGGATCACACAGAGTATGACCTGTTTGTACATTTTTCATCCCCACGATAGCAATAATATCACCCGCTTGTGCTTTGCTCAGTTCGGTTCTATCGTTCGCGTGCATCTCAACCATACGACCAATACGCTCAGTTTTACCTGTCGCTGAATTAAGAATCGTGTCGCCCTTGTTCAATACACCAGAATATATACGAATAAAGGTTAGCGCACCAAAACGGTCATCCATTATTTTAAATGCAAGCGCTCTAAATGGTTCGTCTGTCGAAACAGTCGCCACTTCACCAGTCGCTTCACCAGTGTCAGGGTCAGTTAACTCTTGCGGGTCAACTTCTGTTGGGCTAGGCAAGTAATCAACAACAGCATCAAGTATCAATTGAACGCCTTTGTTTTTAAATGCTGAACCACAGTAAGTAGGGAAGAAATCTAGCTTGCGAGTTCCTTCACGAATACAACGCTTGATATCTGCATCAGAAGGCATTTCACCTTCCATGTATGCCATCAACAAATCATCATCTTGCTCAAGTGCAGTTTCGACTAATTGCTCGTAATATTCGTCTACCTTGTCAACCATATCGGCAGGCACATCTTCAACTGTGTAGTTTTCAGGAAGACCCGAGTCATCCCAAATATATGCTTTCTTTTCAATGATGTTTACAACACCAACAAAGTCATCTTCAATCCCGATAGGAAGTGTCATCACAAGCGGGTTTGCGCCTAGCACGTCTTTCACTTGCTTTGTTACGCGATAAAAATCTGCGCCCATACGGTCTAGTTTGTTGACAAAGATTAATCTTGCAACTTCTGATTCGTTAGCATAACGCCAGTTAGTCTCTGATTGTGGTTCAACACCACCAGAACCACAGAATACACCTACACCACCATCAAGTACCTTTAATGAACGGTAAACTTCAACAGTGAAATCTACGTGTCCAGGGGTATCGATAATGTTCATGCGATGGTCATTCCAGAAACAAGTCGTCGCCGCTGATTGGATAGTAATTCCGCGCTCAGCTTCCTGTTCCATGAAATCGGTCGTTGATTCACCGTCATGTACCTCACCCGTCTTGTGTATCTTACCGGTAAGTTTCAAAATTCTTTCTGTGGTGGTCGTTTTACCCGCGTCTACGTGAGCAAAAATACCAATATTTCTGTAATGAGCTAAATCTGACATGCTTTCCACTTTATTGGTTCGTTAAAATTTTCGGGCGAATTATATAGATCATTGCGCACAATTTACACCACTTTCATGCTTATTTTTGACAAAGAATTTTTGTCACCTGTAAAAACACAATTAAATCAATGTACTTTAGCCGTCGAAATTCTGTTTAAGTCACTGTTCTAATTGATGTAAATTAAATACTACGTCAATTTATTTCTATCTTGTTTGACTAAATTTGTAAATTGGCTATCGACAATAATTGTTACCGTAACCTCATCGCGATTATGATACAGATGCTTTGCTTCAATGAAATAATCTTCAAACGAACTACTTAGCTCTTGTGCAAGCATTTGCATGATAGTTTGCACCACTTTCCAACGTTTATTCATAGGAAGTTTCACGTTAAATATGGCGGCACTAGCCTTTCTGCTTGTGAGCCATTTAATCATTAAATGACTGACCCTAGTAGGCTGCTCAATCATGTCACACACAAGCCATTCAACATGTCCTTGTTGAGGCTGATATAAAAATCCATCTTGACTGTAATACTCGACCAAACCAGTTGCCAATAACTGCTCATCAATCAAGCCGTGATCTACTGCTTCGACTTTTACCCCTCTTCGCACTAATTGATAAGTCCAACCACCAGGACACGCCCCTAAGTCTGTTGCTCTCATACCATTACTAAACAATTGGTTTTGTATGGACGAATAAAAATAATCAATGCCCTCCTCAAGCTTTAAGGTAGAGCGACTTGGCGCGTCTTTAGGCATCTTTAAGCGTTTAATGCCCATCGGATATAAACTTCTATCTTGTGGCATACTGACAGCCAGAATGCATGCATTACTTTTTTCAAAAAACACATGTAAATACGGTAGTGTTTGGTCTACTTTTTGAGTTAAAAATTTGTTTGCTCTGAGCATATTTCGACATGGCACAGTAAATTTTTTACAGAATTTTGCAATGTCTTTACCCTGCTCTGTGTCAGGATGCTCTACAACAATATCACCAAAAGGTAATATATGACTGGATAAGCAAGAAGAACTTGATAAAGCCTGTTTAATTGAACTGATTCTGTCTTGGGTATCTAAGCTTAACTCATCTATGACAATAAGTTTTTGTCTGGCAAATATAAGGTCACGAAATTCACACAATTTTTGATGCTTGTTGTTAAGTAAATTCTTAAGGCGCTCACTTGGTAAAACAAAACGCAAAAATGCTTGTTGTTTTTTAAACGCTCCGTATCCAAATTTGTTTTTTAGCGCGAACTTGTATTCAATTTCTGCAAGTAAATCTGATTCATACCCAGCTCGACAATAAAATAGTAGTGTTGTCATCATGAAGTATTACTCGCTAATTTTCTTTTGCTTGCTTGGCTTTTGCTTGCTTGGCTTTTGCTTACTTGGCTTTTGACGGCCTAGCTTTTGATGGCCTAGCATTGCCCAAATATACATTATCCAAGCCACTATCATAAAGACACCACCTATCGGAGTAACAATACCAAAGGCTTTGATGGTAGACAGCGCCAAAATATACAAACTTCCTGAAAATAGAATTATTCCAAGACTGAACATCCCGACTATAATTTTTACATATTTGATATGAGTGAATATCGAATTTACGCCTACAAGCATGATTGCTAGCCCATGATACATTTGGTATTGCGCAGCCGTTTTAATAATCGATATTTGATAATCACCTACTACATCTTTTAATCCATGAGCGGCGAACGCACCAATCATGACGCTCAAAAGACAAAATAATGCCCCTATCGCAATAAGTGATTCAGTACGATATTGCCTATTCATTTACTGTTGCTCACTTGTTCTAACATCCATTCGCTAAATACTTTGATCTTACTCTGTTCAGCTTGACTGTCTTTACATACCAAATAATAGCTATATTTTGATTCAATTTTTTCTTCAAAAGGACAAAGCAGACGACCACTGTCAATATCTGGTTTGGCCAATACCGTGTCTGACAAGGCAATTCCTTGTCCAATACACGCGGCTTGCAGCACTAAGTTAGTATGACTGAATATAGGTCCTTGATTAACATTGATATCTTTAATGCCAAAAGCGCTAAGCCAAGACTTCCAAGCAGCCCTAGTATTATCATGTAACAATCGGTGATGCGCCAAATCTTGAAGTGACTTAAGAGGTTTCGATTTTTGCAAAAGAACAGGTGAGCACATAGGCGTTAAATATTCCGCTAAAAGCTTAGTACTATGCAATCCTTGCCATTTACCCCTGCCATAATACACCGCAATATCGACCGAATCATCTAAAAAACCTTCATCTAAATCAATCGCCTTTATTCTTACATCTATATCATTATTAGCCGCTGAGAACTTATGTAAACGAGGCACTAACCACTGGCTTGCAAAACTAGGTGGAGTCGCAACTGTAATGGCTCCTTTAGCGCCCATTGCCACAAGGCGCTGAGTAGCTTCATGAATATGGACAAAAATATCTTGAAGGTCATGAAAGTATCCTTGACCTTCCTCGGTCAATAGAAGGGAGCGATTTTTACGATGAAATAATTTTATTGATAAATAGCTTTCAAGACTCTTTATCTGATGGCTTACAGCAGCTTGAGTAACAAAAAGCTCATCGGCTGCCTTTGTGAAGCTCAGATGCCTAGCAGCAGACTCAAACGCTTTTAAGGCATTTAACGGCGGTAAACGTTTTGACATAAGTTGGCACTGTATTTTGTGAGAGCAATACCCACAATATACATTAGTTTAACTAATGTGAAAATATAATTTTTGTCGTTCAACTTTTTGTAGTTTGAGCCGTAAAATATACAAGTAACAGAATATATTGTTTTATTTCAATAGTTTAATGTAATTTAAACGTAAATAATGTATATATTTCGCACAATCCATTAACAAAAGATACACAAATTAATTTAAGGTAAACTAATGAATATATTAATAATGACGACACTGGTCGCAGCCCTACAATCAAGCCCAACATCGGCTTTACAAATAGAAGCCGAAAAAGCACCTCTACTTAGTAAGACCGAGATCGCTGAAATTGTGGCAAACGAGCAAAAGCTAACTAACAAAGAAGTTTTATTCGGCTTAAACTTATCAAGCATTTCAGTAAGTGACATAAGTATTGCTTACAAAAACACCCCAAAAACAGCCAAAGAAGTTAAAACTGTCGTAGGTGAAGATTAATGTTCGTTAATATGGTTGGACGCTTAGTGCCTAATTAGCATCAACGTCCTGCCATAGCTTATCTTGAGCTTGAATCGAATAAATCATTTCGGCCTTCTCTATCAAATAATCCGCATAATTCAATTGTGTTTCATCACTTGATGAGTTTTGCTTGATATTTTCCGCCTTCATTTGCCAAGACAAAGAAAAGTGTTTGAGCGCCTCTCTACCTGAGTTTGCAGCATCAGCTGTAATAGCATCGGCTGGCACATCTCCACTGATTACCCAATAATATTTCCCTTTGCTATCTTTAATTTTCCATACCGCTGCATTTGGTGCCAAGTACCGACTTGCCTCAACGACAACACTATCAAATAAAATACCGTTTTCTGCTAAATGCTTATTAGCGCGTTGAAATTGTTCGCGTACCCACTGAGAGAGTTGCTCTTGATTGCTTATTTGTGAAGTCATATTTTGTTCTTTTTTAATGTTTAATTACTAATGTTCACTTAGTTGCTCTGCTAATAGTTCAATAGGGTGTTTCGGTCGATATTGTTCGAAACGCTTAACTTGACTTCGGCAAGAGTAACCAGTCACCAAAACCTGCTGTTTTTGACTTTTTTGTGTATGGTGAGACCAACTTAAGTCAAAAATATCTTTCGAGCTTTTAAGATGCGCGAGTTCATGACCATAAGTTCCGGCCATTCCGCAGCATCCTACAGGTATAATGTCTAAACTCAAGCCTAACTCAGAAAATACACGCTGATACACTTTCTCAGTATCTACCACTGCAGTTTTTTCTGTACAATGGGCAAGAAGCTTATAATTCCCTGAAGGACTAAGTTTTCGTACTTTCGTAAAATCGAGCGTTTTTAACCATTCGGCTATCGTTAACACAGGCACTGTTTTGTCTTCGCCCAGCACTTTTGCGTATTCATCACGATAGCACAAGACAAGTGAAGCATCAGCGCCAATCATTGGTATATTGAGCTTGGAAATTGCACCCAAAAATGTTGATGTCTTTTGAGCTGTTTTCTCGAACTGCGCTAGAAATCCCTTTACATGTTGGGCTTTTCCATTAGGAGAAAATGGAAGTAGAACCGGCTTTTTGCCCATTGCAATTACAAAACTTATCAAACTTTCAATAAGTTGAGCTTCATAATAGGAGGTAAATGGGTCTTGCACTATTAACACACTGTTTTCACGTTCTATCTTGGTCAAGCGGTTTAGTTCATTCATTGCGGTTTGTGAACGCAATATAATTGCTTTTTGATTCAGCCGTGAAGGTAAATTGGGATATGATAAAGCGGGAGTATCAACATAAGAGATGGTACTTTTGATTAGCCACGCACCTATTGAAGATTGAGTAAAAGCGTTAATCACCCTTGGAATCTTTGCCATGTATGGCGCAAGTGTCTCGATGTTGGAGACAAAATAATCTTTTATTGGGCGGTGGTACCTTGAATAATAAATGGCCAAAAATTTAGACCTAAACTCGGGCACATCAACATTTACAGGGCATTGATTAGAGCATGATTTACAGGCAAGGCAACCATCCATTGCTTCAAACACTTGCGTATTAAAATCGTCTTTTTTTGAACGACCAAGGCTATTTTTTGTTTTTTCCCAAAATGAACTAGAGAAGCTATTAGGCGAAATCGTTTGTTTATCTATTTGATGGCGAGTTAACTGAAATAGCCACTCTCTGATCAAACCAGCTCTACCCTTTGGGCTGTGTCTTCTGTCACGCGTAACCTTGCTAGACGGGCACATAGGTGACTTTGTATCATAATTAAAACAAAGGCCGTTACCATTACAACTCATTGCTGAGTTAAATTCCTGCTTATGTGTGATGGGTATTTTACGGTCATAACTTGCCCTTTTGGTATCTGCAACACTGACTAACTGTGCATCTGATTTGTAGGGTGTACAAATTTTACCTGGGTTCATTTGATTATATGGGTCAAAGGCTCGCTTAATTCGTTCTAACCGCGTGTACAAGTTCTCGCCGAAGAACGCAGGGGCATATTCGCTTCTGTAACCTTTTCCGTGTTCACCCCACATTAAGCCGCCATATTTAGCCACTAACGCAACGACTTGGTCAGAAATGGTATTAACGAGCTTCTCCTGCTCAGGATCACATAAATCTAATGCAGGGCGAACATGCAGCACCCCTGCATCAACGTGTCCAAACATGCCATAATCTAGTTTATAGCTATCTAATAAAGACCGGAACTCCATAATAAAATCGGCTAACTTTTCTGGTGGTACTGCCGTATCTTCAGCAAAGGCAATAGGCTTTTTAGCGCCTTTAGTCTTGCCTAAAAGGCCTACTGCTTTTTTACGCATCGCGTAAATTTTCTTTATTTCATCAGCATTAGAGGTAAGTTGATATCCAATGACACCATCTTCATTGTTATTAGTAATCATGCTATCTAAGCGCGCTAATAGCACCCCTAACTTTTCATCTATCGCCTCTTTAGATTCATCATTATATTCGACCATATTAAGACCATTCATAGTCTTATTGGGAATTTCATCGATTAGGTCTGATACGCTATGCCACGAAATATCTGATTTCGCCAAATTTAATACTTTACTATCAATGGTCTCAACCGAAGTCGCATTTGCCTCAATCATTTTTGGCGCGTGACGAAGCGCCGATTCAAAGTCGTTATATTTTACGTTAACTAATGTCGTGTATTGAGGAATCTTGGTAATGTTTAGTTTAGCTTCAGCTATAAACCCTAGAGAGCCTTCAGCCCCAGCAATCAGCCGTCCCAAATCAATAGTTTGATTGTTTTCATCAAACGTATGCTCTAAATCATACCCTGTTAAAAACCGATTAAGGCGTGGAAATTTAGCGACAACTTCTTTTCTCATTCCAACACACGTATCAATAACCTCTTGATAAATTTCACTTAAAACAGATTCCGACTGTGCAATGCTATGAGCCTGTTCAAGCGGTATAGGCCCCGTAGTGTGTTGTTCACCATTAGCAAGAATTATATGAAGACCCAAAACATGATCACTTGTTTTCCCGTATACCAATGATCCTTGCCCTGAAGCATCAGTGCTTACCATTCCTCCTATTGTCGCTCTGTTACTGGTCGACAAATCAGGTGAAAAAAATAACCATGGGGCGCTAAGTAATCATTTAAAGCGTCTTTTACAACTCCTGACTCAACTTTGACCCATGATTCTTCAAGATTTAATTCCAATATATGATTCATGTGACGGGAAGTATCAACCACAACACCTGTGTGTCAAGGATTGACCGTTTGTCCCCGTACCTCCGCCTCTTGCGCTAAAACTAACACTTTTATGCTTACACGCTACTTGTGCGACTAACTGCAAGTCTTTTGGATTGCTTGGGTGCAATACTGCTTGAGGAATTCGTTGATAAATTGAGTTATCCGTAGCAACGGCCATACGAGATGCGTATGTCACTTCGATATCGCCTTGAAACGCACATGTACGAAGCTCGTCTAAAAACGCCTTTGTCTCTTTGCTAATACTATCCTCAGGCGCAATATATGGTAGGGAATTCAATCACTCACTCCAGAGTCAATAGAAAGTAGAATAATAAGTGAGACAGTATAGCGAGTTCAGCCTACGGGCTCTATAAACTATTGCACATAAGCCCATACTTTTTTGAATATAGTGTAAACAATATAAAAAAACCCGCATTTACTGACAAATACGGGTTTGTTTTAGTGCAGTATATGAACTATTGGACGTGATTTTCTGCTAAATATAACCATGTTTCAACAACCGTATCTGGATTAAGTGAAACACTATCTATACCTTGCTCAACAAGCCAAGCAGCAAAATCTTCGTGATCAGAGGGACCTTGTCCACAGATACCGACATATTTACCTCTAGCCTTAGCCGCTTTAATCGCAATTGACAAAAGTGCCTTGACTGCATCATTGCGTTCGTCAAATAGATGCGCTATCAACCCCGAGTCTCTATCTAAGCCTAATGTCAATTGGGTTAAATCGTTAGAGCCAATTGAGAAGCCATCAAAAATATCTAAGAATTGATCAGCTAGGAGCGCATTTGATGGTAATTCACACATCATAATAATCCGCAGACCATTTTTCCCTCTTTCTAGGCCCTCTTTTGCCAACAGATCGATAACTTGTTTGCCTTCATCGACGGTTCTAACAAACGGGATCATGATCTCGACATTAGTCAGACCCATAGTATCTCGCACTCGTTTGATGGCTTCACATTCAAGCGCAAAACAATCTCTAAAACTTTCTGAGATATAACGAGATGCTCCTCTAAACCCTAGCATTGGGTTTTCTTCATCAGGCTCATATTGATGGCCGCCAACCAAGTTGAAGTATTCATTGGACTTGAAATCAGACATTCTAACAATGACTTTTTTAGGTGAAAATGCAGCGCCAATAGACGAGATACCTTCTACCAATTTTTGAATATAAAATTCAACTGGTGACTCATATCCAGCAATCATTTCCTCAATCTCAGTTTTAACATCATGTGGTTGCTCTTCAAAGTTGAGCAAGGCTTTAGGATGAACACCAATCATTCGATTAATGATAAATTCTAAACGCGCTAGACCAACGCCTTCATGTGGCAACCTTCCAAAATCAAAGGCTCTATCAGGGTTACCGACATTCATCATGACTTTAAGGGGAAGATCTGGCATCGAATCAACACGAGATGTAGAAACCTCATAATCTAGCACCTGATTATAGATATATCCTGTATCCCCCTCAGCACAAGATACCGTTATTTCATCACCTGCGTTGATAACATCTGTTGCGTTCGTACAACCTACAACTGCAGGAATACCCATTTCACGTGCAATGATAGCTGCATGACAGGTGCGTCCGCCTCTATTTGTTACAATAGCAGAGGCTTTTTTCATAATCGGTTCCCAATCAGGGTCCGTCATATCAGTAACGAGTACATCACCTTGTTCAATTTTATCCATTTCGGCAATTGACCCAAGTACCTTTGCTTTACCTGCTCCAATTTTATGACCGATTGCTCTGCCTTCACACACAATGCTGGCTTTACCGTTTAACTGGAAGCGCTCTATCACTTGCATATCTTCGCGACTTCTTACCGTTTCAGGGCGCGCTTGTACAATATACAATTTGCCGTCAAGACCATCTTTTGCCCATTCAATATCCATTGGGCGCTTGTAGTGTTGTTCAATAATCATTGCTTGCTTAGCCAACTCCATGACTTCAGCGTCATTAATTGAAAACTGCATGCTATCACTTCGTTCAATATCAACAATGTCGACTTGCTTGCCATGCTCTAAATCATCTGAATAGATCATTTTGGTTAGCTTACTACCAATATTTCTTCGTAAAACGGCTGGTTTTTGAGCTTGTAAGGTCGGTTTATGAACATAAAATTCATCAGGGTTTACAGCACCTTGCACCACCATTTCACCCAAGCCATACGAGCTTGTTATAAATACAACATCTTCGAACCCAGATTCAGTGTCTATGGTAAACATTACCCCTGAGGCAGATAAGTCACTTCGTACCATGCGTTGAATACCCGCTGAAAGCGCTACACCTTTGTGGTCATATCCTTGATGCACACGATAAGAAATCGCTCTGTCGTTAAACAATGATGCAAACACGTGTTTAATTGCCACTAACACGCTTTCATAGCCCTTCACATTCAAAAATGTTTCTTGCTGACCTGCAAACGATGCGTCAGGCATGTCTTCAGCCGTGGCAGAGGAGCGAACTGCAAATGAAGCTTCTTCGCCCGCATCAGCACATAATTTTTCAAATGCTGATTTTATTTCAAGCTCAAGAGTTTGTTGAAATGGCGTCTCTAGGATCCACTGCCTAATTTGCGTTCCAGCTTCTGCTAAAGCATTAACATCATCAACATCAAGTGAATCAAGCAAGTCGTAAATTTTTGCTTCTACGCCGCTCTTATCTAAAAATTCATTAAATGCATACGCTGTAGTAGCAAATCCACCGGGAACTTGCACCCCTGCGTTTGATAAATTCGATATCATCTCGCCCAAAGAGGCGTTTTTACCGCCCACTCTGTTTACATCATCCATCCCTAATTCTTGATACCAAAGAACATATTCTTGCACTGTAGAGCCTCCAGCAAAGCGTATAGTAAAACGTGTGTGTTTAATATTAAGCGCTTGTTAAGTTAAAAAGTGTGTGTTTTTCTATAAGTATTCAATTTACTTAAAAACGTGCTAGGTTTAGCACACGCGAATTGTAAATTGGCTTACAATTGAAAGTAAAATTTATTTTTTTTCGTAATTAAATTACAACATTGTTAAGGAGATGTTTTGCGCGCTGCATTCTACATATCAGACGGTACAGCAATAACTTCAGAGGTATTTGGGCATGCATTATTGTCCTTATTCCCAATGGAGTTTGATCATATAACCGTACCATTTGTTGAAACCGAACAACATGCAAAAGAGGTCGTTGCTCAAATTCAAAAGGCTTTTGTGGAAACAGGTGAAAGACCGCTGGTTTTTTACACAATGGTTAATGTAGACATTGGTCGAATAATTGGGGGCTCAGTTGGGATAAATTATAATTTTTTAGACCAATTTGTTCCTCCACTTGAAAAAATTATTGGGGTTCCATCAAAACCTGAGAAACATCGCACCCACTCTATGCATGAAAAGACCTATGACATTCGTATAGAAGCGGTCAATTATGCGCTTGCCAATGATGATGGCTCTAATTTAAAAGACTATGAAGAGGCAGATATCATTTTAGTAGGCGTTTCCCGCTCAGGAAAAACGCCCACTAGTTTGTACCTTGCATTACAGTACGGCATAAAAGCTGCCAATTACCCTTTTACCGAGGAAGACATGGGAGATATTTTAAAGCTTCCCCCGTCCTTCGGACCTTTAAACAAAAACTGTTTGGATTAACCATTAGTGCCGACAGACTTCACGCTATTCGTTCAGAAAGGCGTGCAAATAGCCGATACGCATCGATGCCTCAATGTAGGATGGAGTTAAGAGAAGTAGAAAATTTATATAAAAAGGAGAAGATTCCATTTTTAAACAGTACTAAATATTCAGTAGAAGAGATTTCAGCAAAAATATTAGCACAAACCGGTTTAAAAAGACGAAAATACTAAGTCTTTGCTCCTGTTCTTTTATTGGCTCGGCCCTCTTCTTTTGCTTTTTCAGCTCTGCGTTTACGTACCTCTTTGGGATCAGCAATAAGCGGGCGATAAATTTCCACCCTATCACCGTCTTTTAGCAAGGTTTCGAGCTTTGTGGTTTTATACCAGATACCCACTCGATTAACGTCAAGGTTAATGTCTTCGTGCATCGACAATATGCCTGACTGTTCAATCGCTTGCTCAACGTTGCTACCTGGCTGCAACTTGAAGCGCCAATAAGGTCTGTTTGTCAGGTAAGGCGTAGGTTACTTCAACTGATAGTGCATTTTTCATTAACGGTAAACCTCTTTAGCTCGCTCACTAAATGCTTTTACCATATTATCGGTAAGTGATTTGAATACTCTTCCAAAGGCCAAGTCCACCATTTTACTAGCAAAAGTAAAGTGAAGTTTTAGCTCTATTTTACACGCCTCATCAGATAGAGGCGTAAACGTCCAGCCGCCATTTAGCTCTTTCAAAGGACCTTGTGAAAGCTCCATTTGAATGCTCTCATTATGGCGTAGCGTATTTTTTGTGACCAAAACTTGTTCTATACCTGCTTTACGAAGCACCATTTTCGCTAGCATACTATCAGTTGTCTGACTGACAATCTGGCTTTTTCGACAACCCGGCAGAAATGCTTCATATGCATTAACATCGTTGACAAGCTGGTACATCTGACTTGCGCTATAAGGGACAAGCGCGCTTTTATTCACACTGGGCATATATCTACTACATTCTCATTATACTGATCCAGAAATATGGACGAATTCTCTTATTTTCAAGCACATATTAGCATATGACATTTCACAGTCATCCAATTCATAGGTATAATCATGGTATGAAAAAGAAATCATCTAATAATAATACTATTGCCTTAAATAAAAAGGCGCGCCACGATTATCAATTTGTCAATAAATTTGAGGCTGGTTTAGAGCTTCAAGGCTGGGAAGTAAAAAGTATTCGTGCCGGAAAAGCTAATATTACCGACGCGTATGTATATATCAAAGACTCAGAGGCCTTTGTAACGAATATCCGCATTCAGGCATTAACGCAAGCATCCTCACATGTTATCTGCGATCCTAACCGAACCAGAAAACTTCTTTTAAAGCGAAGAGAAATAGAAGAGTTGATGGGTGGCCTTGATAGACAAGGACTGACGATTGTTGCTACCGCGATGTATTGGAAAGCATGTTGGGTTAAACTTGAAATACAACTTGCACGCGGCAAGCAAGATCATGATAAACGAAATGCTATCAAAGACAGGGACTGGTCTAGGCAAAAAGAACGAATTATGAAAAAAGCATAATTTGCTTGCTCAGTTTTAATCTAATCAAAAAGGCCTAAGTATGACTACATGTTTTAACAAACAAGCACGAATAAAATTCTGGATTGTTTTTTTTAGCTTCGCGCTGCTCTCATGTGCATCGATGGGGTCAGGCACACCTGAACAAAAACGACAACAAATAATGGACATGAAGAACCAGTCGCTTTCCACACTTTTCAAAGATAAACCCTATGCTAAACCCTTAGTTGAATCTTCTGCAGGTTACGCCGTGTTTTCAAATGCAAATATCAATTTGTTGATAATGGCAGCAGGCACTGGATATGGCTTAGCCAAAGACATGAGCACGAATCAACATACATATATGAATATGGCTGAAGGTGGTGTTGGCTTAGGTTTAGGGGTCAAAGACTATCGAATTGTTATGGTATTTCACACTCAAAAAGCCTTTGACGACTTCATCAATAAAGGCTGGAGTTTTGGCGGTAATGCTGATGCATCGGCAAAAGCAGGTGAAAAAGGCGGCTCCATTGAGGGCGAAGCTTATTATGGTGATGTTACAGTGTTTACTTATACCAATAGCGGTTTAGCGCTACAAGCGACAGTGAAAGGTGTTAAGTTCTGGAAAGACGATAATCTAAATTAAATCAGATTAGGTCTTATCTTGCTTATTAAGGGCCTTATTATACTGGTAAGCAAAACTGCACATGTTATACTAAGAACACATCGGGGCTGTTTTGGATTCGACAGGATTCAATGATGTTTTAGGTGCATGCAGAGGTGCGGTTGGCCTCTTTAAAAAGCCGCAAAAAAATAGTCGCAAACGACGAAAACTACGCACTAGCAGCTTAATAACCTGTTCAGAGCCTCCTTGCCCTAGCTTCCTCCTTTAAGACGGGGATTAACAAGGAGTCAAACCCAAAAAGGATCGTGTGGATACTCCCGCCTGAGAGTTGAAGCCCTAAAATTAATTCAGGTATGTGTTTAAGTAGTGTGTCTGTCCACAGCTTTTTCACGAGAATAAAGACTGACTAAGCATGTAGTACCGAGGGCTGACGCTTTCTGGACGGGGGTTCAACTCCCCCAGCTCCACCAATTTAAAAAGACGCTTTAGGGCGTCTTTTTTTATTTAGTTCGTCATATTTAGCACTTTTTATTTGGGTGAAGGGTTTTTCCTAAGATATGTCTATCTTCAACGATAACATGGGATGCATTGCCAACAATTAAAGGATCTGCTCCTCTTACCAAGTGGGTGTTTTTATTCGGATACGTCAATCGTGACAGGAAATGATGCATACAATTGAGTCTAGCTCTTTTTTTATCGTCTGATTTCACGACGACCCATGGTGCATCTGCTGTATCGGTGTAGAAAAACATTGCTTCTTTAGCTTCTGTATAGTCATCCCACTTCTGCATAGCTTCCTTATCAATAGGGCTTAACTTCCATTGTTTAAGAGGGTCAGTCTCTCGCTTTGTAAATCTGGCTTCTTGCTCACTTGGCGTGACTGAAAACCAATATTTAAATAGTTTAATACCACTTCTCACTAACATACGTTCTAGTTCTGGCGTTTGACGCATAAACTCAAGGTATTCAGATGGCTCACAAAATCCCATTACTCTCTCAACGCCTGCTCGGTTATACCAAGAGCGGTCAAACAGAACAATTTCTCCTTCGGTGGGCAAATGTTTGATGTAACGCTGAAAGTACCATTGCCCTTTTTCAGAGTCCGTTGGTTTTTCCAAAGCCACGACACGACAACCACGAGGATTTAAATGCTCCATGAACCGCTTGATGGTCCCACCTTTTCCGGCCGCATCTCTGCCTTCAAATAGAATAACAAGCTTCTGCCCTGTTTCTTTTACCCATTTTTGTACTTTTAATAGTTCAACTTGGAGTTCTTTTTTGCGACTTTCATATACTTTTTTACTAATTTTTGTTTTGTAAGGATAATTCCCTGATTTAAATGCGTTAGCAATATAAATAGGGTCGTGTCTTCTTCCTGATAATGATTCTAGAGCATTTTCGATAATACCGTGCATTTGTGTAGTTTGCTGGTCAGTTGTAGTGTTAGTTGTATTATTCTGCTTGCTTTGTGTGGTTTGCAATAGTCTATCCCCCATATAAACACTGAAAAAACAATCTAAGGCTGAGATTGTTTGATGACTTCAAGATATATGCTATCAAATAGAATTGTGTGTATATGGGAAACTTAAGGGAACTTTGATTAGGATCACTAAAATGAATGTCTGAGCAGTAGCAGTGCTTTAGCTTACACCACCTTGGTGTCTTTAGCGCCTATTAAATAAGCATCTGTGAACTCATCTGGGTCTATTGGTCTGCTAAAAAAGTAGCCTTGTAATACAACATCACCGGTGAGCATTAACCATTCTACTTGAGCTTGCGTTTCTACGCCTTCAGCAACAGTAGTCAGTCCTAAGTTTTTTGACAATTGGATGATTGACCTAACTAAGTTTTCATCTTGTTTATCAACAGTTATATCATTGATAAAACTTCTATCAATTTTGAGTTTATCTACCGGTAGCTCTTTAAGATGGCTTAAAGAAGAATACCCGGTGCCAAAGTCATCAAGCGAGAAGCCGATTCCCATTTTTTTAAGATCTTGTATCTTACTAATCGTGTCATTCATATTATTTAAAGCAACACTTTCAGTAATCTCAAACTCAAGCCTAGTACCCGGGACACTATATTTTCGTAAAATACGAGAGACTGTTTCAATAAAGTCATTTCTTGCTAACTGTTTCGCACTTATGTTGACCGCAATCTTAAAGCCTTCTGGAATAAGGTCTTTACTATCCATATCTTCAATGTATGCACATACTTTATCTAAAATTCTCTCGCCCACGTCAACGATTAAAGCACTATCTTCAAGGAAAGGGATAAACTCAGCAGGACTAACAATACTGTCACCTTTTCTCCATCTCATTAAAGCTTCGGCGCCTACTAGAGTTTGCTCAGCCGAACTGATAAATGGCTGCAAGACAAAATAAAATTCATCGCGAAACATTGCCTTCATAATATCTCGTTCAAGTGCCAACAATTCCGCAGCTTGCGTAGCCATTTCATCTTCAAAAAGCGTGACGCAATTACGCCCTTGTTTTTTAGACTCATACATTGCGGTATCTGCATATTGCAAAATTTCGTCAGCATTCAATTGGCCTTTCTTGAAAACAACCACACCTACACTTGCTGATAGTGAGTAACTATGCAAACCAATCTCTAATTCTTTGCTAATACATGCTCTTAGTCTTTCCCCAAGTACTAACGCTCCATTTTTAGCAACATCAACATCTTGAGATACTTCTTCCTCGATACACAAAAATTCATCTGCGCCTAAGCGTGCAATCAGATCTGAAAATGCAAACTCTTTGCTTAAACGTCGAGCTAGTTTTACTATCAATTGGTCCCCGACCGAATGACTTAACGTGTCGTTAATTCGTTTAAATTGGTCAAGATCAGCTATTGCTGCAATACCGTAGCTTTCAGAACGTTGCCCTTTGTTATTAAGGATGTCATAGACTTTATTTCTGTTGGGTAAAGACGTCAGTGGGTCAAAGTATGCAAGTGATTCAATTTTTTCTTCCGCTTGAATTCTTTTGGTTACATCTGATGCTGTGATTAATATGCTGTGACCATCTGGCGTGCGAAACTTAACAAAAACCATCTCCATATAACAATCAATAGAGTTGGCATTTCTAGCGGTCAACACAACATTACTTTGACGCTTACTAGAAGATAAAAACTCGTTAATCTGATTCATTAAGTTTTGATCGATGGGTGCAATCACCTTTTGAGCACTTCTGCCTTTTAGCTCATAAATAGAGTATCCATAAAAAGAAGCCGTAGATTTATTCGCAAATACAAACTCCAGATTATTATCTAGTGAAAAAATCATTGCTGGGGCTGTATCAAGGATAAGTCTAAATCGCTGGCTACGCTCAGTTAATAATACTTGTCCTGACGAAATACGCGTCAACATATCATTCGCTGAATTAACAATTAGTGCGAATTCATTAGCATCATGCCCAACAAGTTGTGAAATTTTTTGAGTCGCAATAGATTTTGTATTTACTCGCTGAAAGCGCTTCGATAATCGAGTTAAGGGAGAAGCAAGGCTAAAATGATATAAAATTCCCAACGCAAACGTAATAAAAACATAGCCAATTAATGCAATCACAAAGGCGCGCTCGGCTCGTTCATAAACACCTTCAAGCGCTACATGATTATCAATGTGCAAAATCATTTTGCCATACCGATCTACTTCGCCTGTCTTGAGTGAATCGGTCAATAAGTCCACAGAAGAAACTGAGGTGTTTTCCGCTAAAAAGATAGATAGTACTGGGTTATATGTTTCGTTAATCGCCCCTTTAGAGATGCTGCTATCAGTATCGCGTGAGTATTCGGCAAGCATTTCACCATGATCATCAATAATGGCTATATAACTAAAGAACTCAAAGTACTTTAAACTATCTATTACTTGTTGTGCCATATCAGGTGCAACATGAAATACGGCTTCACTGGCGGGAATTTGTGCAGAATCAACGATTGAGTTAATCGTTTGTTCGACTTGAGCTTGTCTTGCATTAAAGTCAAATAGGGTTTGCATAAATGCCATCATAAGTCCCAAGATAATCACCAGCACTAAGCTGCGTATCCCAAGTGTGAATGACAATTTATCCTTTAACTTCATATTTCCAATACTCAAACTTATGGTCTGTCATCATATATGATGTTCGACTCTATGTGAAATTAACGTGCATAGTGTATTATACTAGCTGTTATAGATACCATATTAGACTTCTTTTATAATAAGCGTGCTGATAACAATATGTTAATGCAAAAAGGGTATCGGCTAATCAGTAAAATAATTAACAATAGGATATGCTAAATGGCTGGAAATTCCAGAGACAACGACTTCGCTCCCATTAATCTTGATGCCGGCGATCGCATCCCCATGGCAGGAAATCGCGGTAGCAGCGCAACGAGCCAAAGCAGCACATCAGCCACTCAAAGTGGAAATCAAGGTAAGGGTTTGACCATCTTTGCCTTGTTTATAGCGCTTGCTTCATCAGCATTAAGTGCTTATTTATTCACTGAATTAGTGAAATCACAAAATGATTTATTATCTAATCAGAACCGTATTCAGACTCTGGAAAATAGACTATCTGCCACAGGTGAAGAGATGGGCAACTCAACGGTTGCCTTGCAAGTCAAAGTCAATGAGCTAAATGAAAAATCTACCCTACTCATTAGTGAAGTAGATAAATTATGGGCTTCTGCTTGGAGACGAAATCAAAAAGAAATTAAAGATCTTAATGGCACTATCACTAATTTTAAAGGTGATGTGAATAGCCTTGTGTCTGATGTTGAAAATCAGGTAGAAGCCAGTAAAGCATTGGTTAGCACGACGCAGCGACGTATTGACACGCTTAATAATAAGGTTAGTGCACAAGCTAATGATATTTTAGGGGCAAATGTTAACCAAGAAGACTTTAGACAAAATCTACAAGCACAAAATGTCGAAATTAAAAAAATGAGTGAACAAATCATATTGCTTGAACGAAGAAATACAGGACTATTGCAAACAATTAATGATTTAGAAGCTAGGCTAAATGAGTTAATTAATAAAACCGTTGAAGTAAGATCACAAACACAGACACCACAAACAAGTGATTAAAATATAGCTGTAAATGGAGCCTTAGCTAAGGCCAGTTTTAATTAAATAACACGCATAAAAAAAGCACCTTATAAGGTGCTTTTTTTAAACTTTGATTATCGACGTAATGATTATCGACGTAATCCAAGCTTCTTAATTAGGTCTTGGTAACGTGCTGAATCTTTACGATTAAGATAATCTAACAACTTTCTACGTTGACTTACCATACGCAACAGTCCACGACGTGAGTGATGGTCTTTCTTATGTTCTTTGAAGTGACCTTGTAGTTTGTTGATGTTGTTTGTTAACAATGCAACTTGAACTTCACTAGAGCCTGTGTCGCCTTCTTTTAAGCCAAACTCACTGATGATTTTTTCTATTTCTACTGTAGTTAGTGACATAATTTCTCCGATTTTAAACAAGTAAAGCGCTCCAATCACTAATTCAGAGTCGCCGAAAAGAGCGCGTATTATAAATAGAAAATACGAATGTGCAAGTGTTATAACACAACAAGTCGCTTTGCTTGCAAAACGCCTTGAGAGTTTACAATTGCCACACCCAAAAATCGCTTACTTTCTTGGCAATAAACCCGGTGCATATCCACTACTTTGAGTTCTAATTCAAGTCCTTGACCATGCATGAAACGCGCTACATCATTACTATTTAGAAATATGCTGGGAAGGCGTTGAATCGAGCTATCGCTTGGCAGAAGATAAGAATCTATTGTACTCCATGTATTATTATCAATCTGCGCAATTTCATCATTACTCAACTTTCTGTCAATAAATGGCGCGCTAGCTGTCAATGCAGGTAAAGTAACCATTGCATCATAGTTATAGTCACCAACTTTTGTTCTTCTAAGTGCAATAACATGTGCCCCGCACCCTAATACCTCACCTAAATCATCAATAATTGTTCGGATATAAGTGCCCTTAGAGCATGCAATATGTAAGCTAAGCTCCTGATCTTTATACGATACCCAGTCAATACTAAATACAGTAATATCTCTAGCAGGTCGGTCAATCACTATGCCTTTTCGTGCATAATAATATAGGGGTTTACCTTCATGTTTTAACGCGGAGAACATCGAAGGGATTTGTTTAATTTCACCAACAAACCCTTTAATCGCTTCTTTTATATCAAGCTCATTTACAGTGACAGGCTTGCTCGACACGATCTGACCATCAGCATCAGAGGTATCTGTACGCTCACCTAACTTAGCAGTAACTAAATATGCTTTGTCTGCATCTAGCAGGAATTGAGAAAACTTTGTAGCTTCCCCCAAACAAACAGGAAGAAGCCCAGTTGCTAGTGGATCTAAAGCTCCTGTATGCCCAGCTTTTTGGGCTTGGTATACGCGTTTGACCCTTTGTACTACATCATTAGAGGATATACCTTGTGGTTTATCTACCAACAACACGCCACTAATCGCTCGTCCCTTGGGCTTTCTAGCCATTAGTCTTCGTCTTTGTTTTGTTTTGCTTTATCAGACGCTAAAGCCTCGTTGACCAAAGCTGATATTCTAGCGCCTTCTACAATCGAGCTATCTCTGAAAAAATGAACTGCAGGTACATTGCGCATACGCACACGTTTACCTAACAGACCTCTAACAAAACTTTTTGCTTCTTGCAGTTTAACAAGATCACTTGCAATTTTTTCTTCATCGTTTCCATAAAATGTAACGAAAATCTTTGCGTGTGCTAAATCACGCGATACTTCGACCTCTGACACCGTTATCATGCCAATATCAGGCTCTTTGTGCCTAAATTCTTGCTGCAATATTTGTGCAACTTCTTTATGTATTTGTTGACCAACTCTATCAGTCCGAGAAAACTCTCTAGCCATAATATTACTACTTATATAATGTTCTTTTAATGACAAAAACGGAGGCACTAGGCCTCCGTATACCAACACTTTTTGCGATGTTAGATCTCGCGTTTGACTTCAACAATCTCGAAGACTTCGATTTGGTCGCCAACTTTAACATCATTATAGTTTTTGACCCCGATGCCACATTCAATGCCTTTTTTGACATCTTGTACATCATCTTTAAATCGACGTAACGATTCTAACTCACCTTCATAAATCACTACATTATCTCGTAGTACACGAATTGGATTGCTACGCTTGATTACACCTTCGGTTACCATACAGCCTGCAATAGCACCTAGCTTAGGTGACTTAAATACATCGCGCACCTCTGCAAGACCGATAATCTGTTGCTTAAACTCTGGCGCTAACATGCCACTCATGGCTTGTTTAACCTCGTCAATTAGCTCATAGATGATACTATAATAACGCAAGTCAATTTCTTCAGACTCTATAATACGTCTTGCACTAGCATCGGCACGGACATTAAAACCAACCACAATGGCACTCGATGCCGCAGCAAGGCTGGCATCTGTTTCGGTAATTCCGCCAACGCCACTACCAATGATATTAACTTTAACTTCATCCGTGGACAGCTTAACCAAACTATCAGCAATCGCTTCAATAGAGCCTTGAACATCAGCTTTCAACACGACATTCAGTTCACTAACATCTCCACTTTCCATATTAGCAAACATGTTTTCTAGCTTGGCTTTTTGTTGCTTAGCCAGCTTCAATTCACGTTGCTTAGTATGACGCTTGCCTGCAACTTCGCGCGCTTTGCGCTCGTCTTGTACCACTAGAGCATTTTCGCCAGCAATGGGAACACCAGATAAACCTAATACTTCAACTGGTGTCGAGGGTCCCGCACTTGCAATATCTTTTCCGTGCTCATCACGCATTGCTCTTACACGGCCGTATTCTTCGCCGCACAATAAAATATCGCCTGGATTCAACTGACCTTCTTGAACAAGCACAGATGCTACAGGGCCTCTTCCTTTGTCTAGTCGTGATTCAATCACAATACCTCTGGCTGGCCCGCTATCAATAGCTTGAAGATCAAGTAATTCAGCTTGTAAACTTATCGCTTCTAACAGCTCATCAACACCTAAGCCTGTCTTAGCTGAAACATTAACAAACTGGTAATCACCGCCCCACTCTTCCGAGATAACCTCAAGCTGTGACAGCTCGGTTTTAACTCTTTCTGGGTCAGCAGATTCTTTATCCATCTTATTCACAGCGACAATAAGAGGCACTTCTGCCGCTTTAGAGTGTTGAATTGCTTCCTTAGTTTGTGGCATCACACCATCATCAGCCGCTACAACCAAAATAACAATATCGGTTGCTGTTGCACCACGCGCTCTCATTGCAGTAAATGCAGCGTGACCAGGGGTATCTAAAAACGCAATTCTACCATTATCAGTTTCAACACTGTAAGCACCAATGTGCTGTGTAATCCCTCCAGCTTCACCATCGGCGACCTTTGCTCGTCTAATATAATCAAGCAATGATGTTTTACCGTGGTCAACATGCCCCATAATTGTTACAACAGGAGCCCGCGTTGTTTTATCGCCTGCATCACTTGAGGCAATTAACTCTTCTTCAAGTGCGTTTTCGTTTACCACTTCATATTTATGGCCCATTTCTTCAATGACTAAAACGGCTGTTTCTTGATCTAAGACTTGGTTAATTGTTGCCATTTCACCCATTTTCATCATGGTTTTGATGACTTCAGTGCCTTTAACCGCCATTCGACTGGCAAGATCTGCTACCGTAATCGTTTCGCCTAGTTTCACGATCCTCTCGACCGCTTTAACAGGTTTGTTGAAGCTATGCTTTAAATCTTCACCGGCATTTTTCTTAGACTTTTTACGTCTTCTGCCACCACGTTCAACCTGCATATCCTCTTCGTCTTCAGCTTCTTGAGCATACCGATTCGAGTGCAGATGGACTTCTGCCGCTTCTTCTTTCTTACGACGTTCTTCTTCTTCTTTCCAACGTCTTTCATTCTCTTCTGCTAATTTAAGCGCTTCTTCCGCTGCTTTTTTAGCGTCTTTTTCGAGTTTCTTCTGAGCTTCTTCTTCTTGCTGTTTCTTGATACGTTCAGCTTCAAGTCTCGCGTCCTCTTGCGCCTTACGCTCCTCATCTGTCAGTTTAGAATCGCTAGCTTTGCGCTCTTCAGCTTCTTTCTTCGCTTTTTCCGCGCGCGCTGCTCTTTCAGCCTCTTGCTTTTTACGCGCTTCTGCCGCTTTTTTCGCTTTCTCTTCTGCAGCCGCTTTAGCTAGCTCAGCCGCTTTTTTCTCAGCTTCTAAACGTTCTTCCTCTTCTTGAGCTTTACGCTTTGCTTCTTCTTCAGCCATCTTTTGAATTTCAAGATCAGACCGTTTTACGTAAGTTCTCTTTTTACGTACCTCAACCTTCACAGCCTTGGATTTACCCAACGAAATCGTGCTGGTCGTTTTGCGTTGCAGCGTCATCTTTTTAGGTGCTTGTGCACCAGCCCCACCATGCTGTTTACTCAGAAAATCAAGCAATGTCTGCTTTTCTTGTTCGGTAACAGTATCGTCAGCTTTTTTCTCAATGCCTGCATCTTTAAATTGTTTTAGTAATCGGTCAACAGTTGTGCTTATATCACTTGCTAACTTTTCTATGGAAACATCTGCCATATCGTTAAATTCTCCTTATTGACCTATTCTTCGTTAAACCAAACAAGGTTTCTAGCAGCCATAATTAGCTCACCTGCTTTTTCTTCACTTAGTTCTTCAATGTCACTGATTTCATCAGTGCCCTGCTCGGCTAAAAGCTCAAGGTTTGTTATTCCTCTACTTGCAAGAACAAAAGCAACATGTCGCTCCATTCCTTCAAGATCTAGCAATTCTTGTTGAGGTTGTGCAGACTCTAGTGATTCTTCGTCTGCAAGCGCTCTTGTGGTAAGTGTTGCTTTAGCTCTGTTACGCAACTCTTCCACCATATCTTCGTCTAGTCCTTCAATATCAAGCAACTCATTGACAGGTACATAGGCAATTTCTTCTAAACTGGTAAAGCCTTCATCTACAAGCACCAACGCGAAATCTTCATCGATGTCCAATCCTTCGGTAAATACTGACAATACTTTTTTGTTCTCTTCTTCGTGCTTACTAGATAAGTCCTCAACGGTCATAACGTTAAGTTCCCATTGAGTAAGTTGACTTGCTAATCGGATATTTTGACCATTTCTGCCAATTGCTTGTGCAAGATTGTCACTCTCTACAGCAACGTCCATAGAATGAGCGTCTTCGTCAACTACAATTGACGCCACTTCAGCTGGAGCCATAGCGTTTACAACAAAGCTTGCAGGGCTTTCATCCCACAAGACAATATCAACTCTCTCTCCACCTAACTCGCTAGATACCGCTTGAACTCTTGAACCTCTCATACCGACACATGCCCCGACAGGATCTAGACGTTTATCGTTAGTCTTCACCGCTATTTTAGCTCGAGCGCCAGGATCACGCGCTGCAGACTTGATTTCTAAGGTCTCTTCTGCAATTTCTGGTACTTCTAGTCTAAATAACTCAACTAACATATCGGGATGCGTACGGCTGATAAATAATTGGGCACCACGTGCTTCTGGCTTGATGACATATAACAAGCCTCTTACACGGTCACCTATGGTCTGAATGTTTCTCTTGGCAGCATATCTTCTCTAAAGATGACACCTTCAGCATTGTTCCCTAAATCAATGATGACATTATCACGATTGACCTTTTTAACCGTTCCCGTAACTAACTCACCTACTTTATCTTCATATTCGGCAATCATTTGTGCGCGCTCTGCTTCGCGTACTTTTTGAACAATCACCTGTTTAGCTGTTTGTGTCGTAATACGGTCAAAAGCGACAGACTCTATTTGCTCTTCAACAAACTCGCCTAATTGGATTTCTGGTTCGTCAATTTGTGCAGCAGATATCGTAATTTCGGCAAAAGGGTTTTCTTGCACCTCATCATCAGCAACTACCAACCAACGTCTAAACGTATCGAAATCGCCTGTTTCTCGGTCTATTGAAACACGCACTTCTATGGTTCCTTCATTTTTCTTTTTCGTTGCACTGGCCAATGCAAACTCTAATGCTTCAAAGATTTTCTCTCTTGGCACTTGTTTTTCGTTTGATACAGCTTCTGCGACCAACAATATCTCTTTACTCATTTCTGCCTCATTGCTCTAAAAAGTGAGCACAATAATTTAATCAAAATTTGGTACTAGATTAGCTTTAAGCACGCTGTCATAAGCTAGCTCAAAAGTCTCATTATCGACTTTAATCAAAAAGCTAAGCTCACTGCAGCTTTCTAGTATACCCTTAAAATTTCTTCTGCCATCATGTGGCAACTGCGTTTTAACTGTAATAGTTTCACCAAGTACTTGTTGATAATGATTCGGTTTAAATAGAGGTCTATCCATACCTTGGTGATGATACTTCTAAGTTATATTCAGTACTTATTGGCTCTTCAACATCGAGCACTGCACTTACTTGGTGACTTACCATCGCACAATCGTCCACATCAACCCCTTGTTCAGAGTCGATAAACAATCGCAAAGTAGAATGTTTTCCCGCCCGAACAAATTCCAAGCCTAATAGCTCATAGCCTGTTGCTTCAACCGGTGCGTTTAATAAATCAGTTAATTTTTTTTCAAGTTGTGACAATCCCAACTCCAATTTCACATATAAAAAAAGGGCAAAAAGCCCATATATTTATGGCCATACTACGGCCTTAAGATACAAAAAAGCCCCGAACAAGCGGAGCTACTAGATATGCATCAACTACAATGCAATTAGAATGACTAATTGACCTTGTATTATCATGTTACATAACACACTGCCAAACCGTCTTGTTCAATGACACTAACGTTACTTTGATTGCTTAAAAAACAGCAGGGAGTTCGTTAATGGCAGTAGTATACAAGCCTACCTTTAGTAACGCAAATGGTAACGCAAATTCAAAACTAGACGTGCAAGTTTTCATCAAAATCACTTTCATGTAATTGAACATTACTTATGTTATGAACATTAACATGCTAAAAACAAAAAATCCGCTTACTAACTAGTAAGCGGATTTATGTGTGGTTGCGGGAGCTGGATTTGAACCAACGACCTTCGGGTTATGAGCCCGACGAGCTACCAGACTGCTCCATCCCGCGTCTGAACTTGTGTTGAAACACTTAAGAACTTCAAGATGTGGCGTATTATACATATCAACTTCGGCTATGCAACCGCTAAATCAATATATTTGGATAAGCGCCTAAACTTTACTCACATATCGCTTATAAAGTGAGTATTTATCTGAATAATTCCATTTTCTTAGCTAATTCAAAATCCAATTCACTAATACCATCTACATCATGTGTAACTAATTTTACTTCTACTTTGTTATAAACATTGAACCACTCGGGATGATGCCTAAGCTTTTCAGCCCATATCGCGATTTGCGACATCCATCCAAATGCTCTTATAAAGCTTTTAAACGTAAATGTTTTTACTAATTTGCCATCAATCAGTTGCCATTCATCACCAAGGTGACATTTCGTTGAGTACCGCTAAATACTCTGCTACTTGAGCGGATGATAATTTTGTTGGCATTGTGTATTCCTTTGATATCTTGATAATCGTACTGATTATACAAGGCATTTGTAAAAATAGTGCAAAAAAATAGCTCCACATAGGAGCTATTTAAACATTTCTTTTATATCTTACGATTAAAATTCAACCGCTAGTCTTACATATAACTGCCTGCCTCTAGGGTCATGGACCTTAGAATCAAAGCCACTATTTGTAAATACTTGCGGCGGTTCTTCATCAGTTAGATTGATACCACCAAAGGTCAGTATGTAATTTGCTTCTGTCTCCATCAATGCGCCGACGTCTACATTAAGCTGAGCATCAAACGTGACGTGACTATCAATTTCTTGCAGCCCTAACGCGCCGCAATCACCTGGGCTCGGATTACCATCACCACAGTTTTGATCATCGTCGTATGCACTAATATAACGGGCGAAAATATTCGCACTGTAAGCCTCAGATGACCAGTTAAGCCCTAAGTTTGCTCGTAATTCTGGCGACGAGACACCGATATTGGTGAAGTTTCGTCTTCCTGCACCGTCCACATTGCCCGCTTGTGGGTCGATTAAATCGTACTTAGAGATGAACGTTGCATTAAGACTTGGTGTGAAGTCACCAATACCTGTTTCAAACTTGTAGCTTGTCACAATATCAAATCCACTAGTGGACAATTCACTTGCATTTACGTACGTATTATTAACTTGTATTAAAGGTCCATTAAGCGGATCACCTGCACGGATAATACGACTAGTATCTTGTGGGTTAGCTGCTAAAATCGCTTGAGC
Organism: Glaciecola sp. HA4-3; assembly: GCF_055693685.1. Classification (NCBI taxonomy): domain Bacteria; kingdom Pseudomonadati; phylum Pseudomonadota; class Gammaproteobacteria; order Alteromonadales; family Alteromonadaceae; genus Glaciecola; species Glaciecola sp. HA4-3. The sequence continues at coordinate 1,347,282 of NZ_CM146340.1, read as the reverse complement.
ACTTTCTTGTATAATCAAATCTTCAAAATCAAAGTTCCAATAGTCAAGTTCAATAGACCAATCATCAATAGGTTCAAATGAGAAACCAACATTATATGCAGTAGACTCCTCTGGTGTAAGGTTCTCGTTACCAGAGGTACGCACAGCCGCAAAAGCATTAGCCCCACCCAGCAAAGGATCACTTAATTGTTGCAGACTCGTTGCTCCACCATTTTGCATAAACACCGAAGGTGCTCTAAATGAAGTCGACCAAGAACCTCTTAGAGAAAAACTGTCAGTAGCACGATAGTTAAATGCTATTTTAGGGTCAACAGTATCGCCTACAGTGCCGCCGTAATCTTCGTATCGTAGCGCGAGTTGAATGTCTAAATAGTCATTAACAGGTAACGCTAATTCAGCGAACGCAGCCCATACATCAATTTCATCTTTAAAATCTGGATTACCAATAACAAAGGTAAATGAATCTTGATTGGATAGCGCGTCGTAATCTTGCTCTAATTGCTCTTTACGATATTGCAGACCAACCGCAAGACCTGCAACACCACCATCCATATCAAATGCATCAAACGAAGCAAAACCTTCAATGACTTCTAAATCAGATTTTGAGTCAATGACTTGTAAACCTGAAAACGAATCAATCACATTTTGTGAGTTAGGTGAAGTAGTAAACGAAGTTGCAAATGGATTAAAATATTCACAATTCCCTTGTCCAGAGTGTACCTAATATAGGATCACAACCTTGCCCACCAAGACCATTTAATGCCAAAGAAAACTCGGTTCTAATAACGTCTTCAACACTAAATAAAAAGTTGTTGGTTGCATTGGTATAACTGACTTCCCAAAAACCGTTGTCTAATTCGCCAGTAAGTACTGAATTAAATCTGAAAGTATCAGATTCTGTGTTGGCAGGGTCAGCCTCAAAGCCATTTCCTTCCGCCCTTCCAAAAAATACAACTGGTGCACCAAAAGGGTTATCAGGATGTGTGGCCGGGACAACAGGACCAGTTAGAATTGGAAAACTTGGCGCTCCACCGCGCTGAGCACGATTTCTTGCGATGCCGATTTCATTACTCCAGACTAAATCATTACTAAACTCAAATGTTGATTTAACATAAGCGTTGACTCGGGTTTCATCCGGCACGTAAGAATAACCGGGTCCAAAGTCATATCGACATAGACCAACGTCAATTGGACCTGCTGGTTGAATTACTTGACGTATGCCGCCAAACTGTTCACAACCGGTAGGATCGATGACCGGAGCACCCGCTGGCAAACCTGAGTACACCAAAAAAGGAACCAGGGTTACCCAAAGAGCTACTATCGTCTTGAGGTCTTGATAATCGACGATCACTGATAAATAAAGGGGAACGATTAGTGTAACTGATAGCAGCGATGATACTACTATTATCGCCTACTGCACCCCAAAGGCCTTGCATAATATATTCTTTGTTGTTGCCATGAGCGCCATCTTGATAATCGACAGTAACTTTCGCTCCCTCATAATTACGTTTTGTAATAAAGTTCACAACACCAGCTACAGCATCTGACCCATATAATGCAGACGCGCCATCTTTGATGACTTCCATTCTATCAATAGCAATCATCGGAACTAAGGAACTTGTGTCTACAAAGTTTAGTCCTTCATTAGACTGTTGGGCATTAACCACCTGTCTTCTGTTATTTAGCAGCACTAAGGTAGAGGCTAATCCAAGACCACGAAGGTTAATATTAGATGTCCCTGCAGTCGCGTTTTGAGTGAACGCGTCCGGATTATTTTCAGCACCTGTATTAATGGTAAGCGTTTGCGTAATATCGGCGATATTTTTCGCACCTATTGCATCGATAGAAATACTATCGACAACGGCTAAAGGAGAAGGTGATTCGAAATTTTCACTTCGCCTCACAAAGCTACCTGTTACCATTATTAATTCAACTTGCTGTTCACTCTCTTCTTCTGCCTGTGCACTGACATATGATGGCAAGGCCATCAACTGAGACGCTACGAAAGCAGCTACGACTGTTTTTTTGCAGTAAACTTCATATTTATCCCCAAGCTTGGCGCCATCAAAAGCGCTGTGTAAATTATGTTGTTTTAGTTATTCCACATAGGTCAAAAATAAAACCTATATTGATAGTAGGTTGAGATCCCTATTTTGTAAATAAATTGTTATTTATGTGTAATTATAAGTATTAATAGTGGTCTGACTTGTGATTTATCCGTGTATCACTAACGACAAAAACGTGCCAACTAAAGCCGGTTTGTCTCTACCTTTAATGTTCACTTTTCCTTCGAACTTATACAAAGCACCCACTTCTTTGACTTCAATGTCTGAACATGTAAATTCATAAGCGATTTCATCCCCTTCTCTCACAGCTTCAATAAAACGCAAACTATCCATGCCATAGTTAATCATGGTTGTTTTACTAGCGTCGACTTGTATAAGCTCTGCAAACATCTTTGGCATTAAAGAAAGTGTTAAAAACCCATGGGCAATAGTGTGACCATAAGGGCTTTGAGTTATACACCTTTGTTGATCTAAATGAATCCACTGATGATCACCCGTTGCATCAGCAAATTGCTGTATTTGCGACTGCTCAACTTTAGTAAAGCTTTCACTTTGTACCCGAACACCTATTTTTAATTCATCTATATTCATATCTTCTCTGTATTAGTATTTTTGATTAAAATTAATTTATACTATTCATTTGATTAATACATTAACTTTACTAAAATGTTAATTAAATATTAATACTTTGAAAATTTGTAAGGGGATCGGACAAAAATGAACCTGCATCGCATTGACTTAAATTTATTTGCCGTTTTTGATGCTATTTATACCGCAGGCAGCTTAACCAAAGCAGCAGATGTATTGTGTATTACCCAACCAGCAGTCAGTAATTCACTTGCTCGTTTAAGGGAAATGTTAAATGACCCATTGTTTGTTCGAACCGGGCACTCAATGACGCCTACACCTGTAGCACAAAATATTATTGTCCCAGCACGAGAGGCTTTAGGCTTACTCAGAAAGAGTGTGCAACAAAGTCATATTTTTGAACCCGAGACATCAACAAAGACATTTCACTTTGCTAGCAGGGACTTACTTGAAGTCAGCATCATGCCTCGATTAATGGCAAGACTTCAAAGTGTTGCACCAAATATCAGCACAACTAGTTATGACCTTAATCGTAAGCAAGTTGTGTCTGCAATGGCGAGTGGAAACTTGGATTTTTTTGCTGATGCATCTAGTTTCACGGATATTCATTTAAAAAAACAGCGTATCGCGACAGACCGATTTGTAGTAGTAGCACGTAAAAATCACCCTACTATTCAAAACGAACTTAGCTTAGAAGCCTTTTTAAAGCTTGGACAAATTAACGTTTCAAACAAACGTAGTGGTCCTAGCTCTATCGACATCGTGCTAGATAAATTAGGCCACAAACGAAAAGTAGCAATGCGTAGTCAGCACTTTTTAACCATACCAAGTGCAATATCAAAGACTGATCTGATTAGTTGTATGCCTTATCATTTGGCAAAGCATTACGATTTAGCGATGTATGAAATGCCGTTTGAATTAGCACCAATAGAGTACTTTTTATATTGGCATGTTAGTGCCGATCATGATGGCGCCCATCAATGGATGAGAGAACAAATTTTAGACGTCGCGAGCGTTTACAATCCTAGTTAAACATAACGTTTTTGTTGCTATTTATAGTGCTAAGAATTGGTCAATACAACGACATACACCATCAAATTTTTGATGGTGTAGCCAATGGTCTGCATTGTCAAACTTGGTCAATGTTAAGTTACTCACATATTGCTCTACACCATTTATTACCTCTGGAACAAAGGCAGTATCACGCATACCCCAAAGCAACATGGTTGGCACATTAATCATAATATTTGGTATCTTGGCCTGGCTTTTAGCTTCAATTCGACTAGTTACTAAATTAGGCATACAGGTATAATACGCAAAACTCTTTCGCATAGACTCTTCATTCGCCCATTGATTCTCAAAGTTAACTTGTTGTCTAGCACTTAGCTTATTGAACCGTGAACCATATAAACGTTTTAAACGCGCAAAACTATTTTTTGAAAACACATCGTAAGCGTCTGGCCCCACAAGGTCAGTAATATAATCCGAACGAGCTTGTTGTTCAGGATTGTGCAACATCTCACGTGTAAAAGTACTTGGGTGAGCTGCATTCATAATAATGAGTTTGTCGATAGCATCTTCATGGAATGCTGCCAATGGCTAAGGCAATAGCGCCACCCCAGTCATGCGCAACTAAAATAATCGGTTTATCATTTGCGATACAGCTAATAAACTCATGCATTGTCGCAATAAGTCGCTCTAGCGTATATTGAGTAGGCTCATCAAAACCAATACTTCCATTATAGCCTTGGCAAATCTGGTGCAAAGACATTGTGGCTTGTTGAATATTTTTCTAAATATAACTCCCAAGTCCAAGAATTTTCGGGAAAACCATGCAAAAACACAAGACATTGTTTTTGTGGATCAATTGCTTTGTCACTAGTTAAATACTGAATTTGAGTAGTGCTTAAGCTTATTGAACGTTGTTGTATGGTATGCATATTGACTCTTTAGTTATTCCAAATTAAGCTCGAAACTGCTTACTAAACGACATAAAAAAGGCGAGCATACGCTCGCCCTTTTATAAATAACATCCTAGCTTGCGTCAAAAAGTTCCACGTCCATATTCATCAGGTTATCTGAACCAGAATGAATTGCTGAGACTAATGAACGCGTGCGAGTCAACATTCTATCGAAGTAAAATTTAGCAGTATGCACTTTTGCTTCATAGAAAGCTGTTTCGCTTGTTCCTTCATCCAGCTTTTGTTGTGCAACAATAGCCATTTTAAGCCAGAAATACCCAACTGAAACATAGCCTGCATACATTAGGTAATCGACCGCAGCTGCACCTAATTCATCGGGATTTTTTGCAGCTGATTGACCAATATCTTTTGTAATTTGAAGCCATTCATCAACATGAGAATCAATGGCATTTACCCATGCAGCAAACTGTGTAGTGCTTCTTACTTCACTACAATATGTTTTTATTTCATTAGCAAACACATTTAACAATTCACCATTTGAGCCCATGATTTTACGCGCAAGTAAATCAATTGCCTGAATACCCGTTGTTCCTTCGTACATTGTACAAATACGCGTATCTCGTGCTAGTTGCTCCATACCCCACTCTGCAACATAGCCATGTCCACCGTATACTTGCATTCCATAACTAGTCGCTTCTTGCGCCGTTTCAGTTAAAAATGCCTTAACAATAGGGGTCAACAGCGCTAATTTCGCTTCGGCCAACTTCTTCTCTTCTTCATCTTTAGAGTACGTTGATACATCCACTAACTGCATACAGTAGTTTGCAAGCGCTCTGTTACCTTCCGCAAGTGATTTTTGAGTCAGTAACATTCTTCTCACATCAGGGTGCACAATGATAGGATCTGCTGGCATGTCTGGATTTTTAGCGCCGGTCAATGAACGAAATTGAGTGCGGTCTTTTGCGTAGGCCAATGCGCCTTGATATGCAGCTTCAGATGCTGAAAGCCCCTCAACGCCTGTGCCAATGCGAGCAATATTCATAAACGTAAACATACAATTAAGACCGCGGTTAGGCGCACCAATCAAATGAGCTTTCGCACTATCAAAGTTCATAACACACGTGGCACTTCCTTTAATACCCATCTTATGCTCGATAGAGCCACATTTAACAGTATTGCGTTCCCCAGGGTTGCCATTTTCATCTAAATTGAATTTTGGAACGATAAATAATGATATGCCTTTAGTACCCGCTGGCGCATCTGGTAATCTTGCTAATACAATATGAACGATATTCTCAGACATATCGTGTTCACCTGCCGAGATAAATATTTTTGTTCCGCTTAGACTATATGTGCCATCATCATTAGGAACTGCTTTACACTTAAGCATACCTAGGTCTGAACCACAATGAGGTTCGGTCAAGCACATTGTGCCTGTCCATGTACCTTCTATAAGTTTATTCAAAAATAAGTCTTGCTGTTCTTGGGTACCATGATGCTTCAGCGTTTCCATGCACCCTTGACTCAAACCGGGATACATTGCCCAAGAGTGATTTGCGCCAGAAAACCATTCTGCCATCGAGGTTGCAAGTGAGTATGGTAAACCCTGCCCACCAAATTCTTCTGGATGAGCCATTGAAGTCCACCCACCTTCTACATATTGCGCGTATGCTTCTTTGAAGCCTGAAGGTGTAGTAACTACGCCATCATCTATTGTGCATCCCTCTTGATCACCAATAGCATTTATTGGTGCCAAAATATTTTCAGCAAATTTTGCTGCTTCAGCATATATCGCGGTTATTAAATCTTCACTGGCTTCGTCAAAGCCTAGTTTTTGATAATGCGCTTGCATGTTTAACAACTCATGAGTCACAAATAATGTGTCGCGTTGTGGCGCTTTGTAATTTTGCATAATATTTTACCTTGTTAATGCTACGACTTATAACTTGCAAATGTTTTATTTTGCGCAACTAAGTCTTTTAAAAGTGAAGAAGGTGTAAACCAGTGTTTTCCATACTCGCCAAGCGTTTGTTGGTAATGCTCCATTCTTGCTAAGATTTTATCTAGTCCAATTTCATCTGCGTATTGCATTGGTCCACCACGATGTACTGGGAACCCATAACCGTAAACATAGATAACATCTATGTCGCTAGAACGTTGAGCAATTCCCTCTTTTAATATCTCTGCCCCTTCATTGATTAGTGGAAAAATACAACGTTCTAATATTTCTTGCTCGCTTATTTCTCTTTGTTCAATACCAAGCTTTTCCGCTTTTGCTTTTGCAATATCCATTACCTCAGGGTCTGGAATTGGTTTGCGACTGCCAGCGTCGTATAAATAAACGCCCTTGCCTGCTTTTAGACCCACGCGTCCCGCTTCAACCAGCTCATCTGCTACTGTGCAATAAGAGGGATCATGTTCAATAAAGGCTTTTCGTGATTGACGCACAAAATATCCTATGTCTAATCCAGCCATATCTCCCATCGTAAACGGCCCCATTGGCAAACCAAAATCATAAATTACTTTATCGACTTGCTCAGGACTTGCTCCTTCAAGCATTAAGCGGTTAGCTTCACGTCCGTATACCTCTATCATTCGATTACCCACAAACCCAAAGCAAACACCAACTAGCACCCCTACTTTACGGATGCTTTTTGCAAGTTTCATAGCCGTCTTAATGACATCATCTGAAGTATGCTTGCCTCTTACTATTTCAAGTAATTTCATGACATTAGCAGGAGAGAAGAAATGCAAACCAATTACGTCTGCTGGTCGCTTGGTGTAGCTAGCAATTTCATCAAGATCTAAAGTAGAGGTATTACTAGCCAATATTGCGCCGGGCTTGCATACTTTATCCAAGGCTTCAAAGACTTGCTGTTTTACCGACATTTTTTCAAATACCGCTTCAATAACCAAATCTACATCTGCTAACTCATCATAAGAGGTAGTGCCGTGCAGCAAGGCCATTCGTTGCTCTACTTGATCTTGTGTTAGCTTCCCTTTCTTAGCTGAGTTTTCATAATTTTTCCGTATGACCGACAAACCTTTATCCAAAGCTTGTTGTTCAAGCTCTAGCATCACCACTGGAATGCCTGCGTTAGCAAAATTCATCGCGATTCCGCCGCCCATTGTTCCAGCACCAATAATGCCGACTTTTCTAATATCTCTGGTTTGAGTTTCTTTTGGAATATCAGGTAAGGCAGCGGCTGCTCGCTCAGCAAAGAAAAAGTGTTGCTGGGCTCTAGCCTGTGAAGTATTCATGCATTCCATAAATAATTCACCTTCGCGCTTTAAACCTTCCGCAAATGGCAATTCAAATGCTGCTTGCACGGCTTCTACACATTTTACGGGGGCAAAAAAACCTCTAGTTTTAGCCGCAGTTTGGGCTTTTGTCTGTTTAAATACTTCAGCAATATCTGCTGTCATATTTAACTCGATAGAATTTGCGCCTACGACTGGCTTACCAACGACTTTTTTCGCAAGTTCTACCGCGTTAGTAATTAAGTCGTCTGCTGCAACAATAGCTTCAAAAAGTTGAGGAATTTTTTCTACAGGGGTCGGTGCCCCAGTCACTATCATTTGAGTGGCGACAGAAGGGTCAATTAGCCTAGGCAGTCTTTGGGTACCACCTGCGCCAGGTAATATACCTAAATGCACTTCTGGAAGACCGACTTTGTTTTTGTGAACCGTCACTCTATAGTGACATGCTAACGCAAGCTCTAATCCTCCACCAAACGCACCACCGTTTATTGCTGCAACAATGGGCTTTTGACTTGATTCAATTACGCTAAGCACTTCAGGCAACATTGGAGATAAATCCCCACCTGAGAACTCAGAAATATCTGCTCCTGCGCTAAACAAGGCTAAATCACTTGTGATAACCATAGCGTCTATTGCGTCATCACTTTTAGCTTTGTTGATTGCGTCAATTAATCCTACCCTTATGCTCTTTGATAATGCATTAACAGGCTTGTTTGCCATTGCAATAACGGCAATATTGTCTTTCTTGTCGATGCTAACAACGTCATTGATCATTTGTGCACTCATTGATTTTTCCTAGATTGGATTGATAACAAAATGTTAATCGAAGTCGCCAACACACACTAATTTATTGCTGTTATATTTGTGAATAAGCGTTTTTGATGTAAGCCTGATTTTATCTACCTATGCCAGTTACTCTGTTTATATACAGATATTCAGGTAAATGATAATGAAACTAGAGTGTTGTCCTTATACTGGAAGTACGCTTAACAATAATGAAACAAATATTATGAAAATACTTCGTACACCAGACGCTTGCTTTACGTCAATCAATGATTACCCATTTGCTGAACACTTTTGTATGGTTAACCAAGATGGAGCGCCTGCGCTAAGACTTCATTATGTAGATGAGGGAAACAAAGATGCCCCTATTATTCTTATGTTGCATGGAGAACCCAGCTGGTCATATTTATATCGCAACATGATAACAAAGGCAGTAGCCAACGGTTTCAGAGTAATTGCACCGGATTTAATTGGCTTTGGAAAATCTGACAAACCTGCTAACCAAGATGACTATACTTATGCCCGTCACCTAGAGTGGCTGCGCAGCTTTTTAATGACATTAGGACTACAAGATATACACCTTATATGTCAAGACTGGGGCGGATTGTTAGGCTTAAGGTTAGTCGCACAAACGCCAGATTTATTTAGCGCAGTTATAGCGGCAAACACAATGCTACCGACCGGTGAGCACAAAGCCAGTGACGCTTTTTTAAAATGGCAACAGTATTCGCAAACAAGTGTTGAATTTAACGTTGGAAATATTTTGCAGGGGGCAACTGTCACTGATTTAAGTGAAGAAGTTATCTCAGCGTATAACGCACCATTTCCAAGTGATGAATATAAAGCAGGTGTTAGGAAGTTTCCAATGTTGGTCCCTATTTCAACTGAAGACCCTGAATCTGCAAACAATAAGCTTGCATGGATTGAATTATCACAATTTACCAAACCGTTTATTACTGCATTTAGCGACAGTGACCCTATCACAAAAGGTGGCGAAAAAGTTTTCCAAAAATACGTACCAGGTTGTCAAGGTCAAACACATTATATATTGAAAAATGGCGGGCATTTCTTACAAGAAGACTGTTCAGATGAATTAATTAACATTGCAATAAATAATTTTAAGGGGATTAAATAATGGATGCATTACTTGATTTTACGGGACAAACTGCACTAATTACAGGTGCAGCAAGTGGTTTTGGTAAAGCTTTGAGCAAAGCCTTGTATGAAAGAGGTTGTAATTTAGTGTTAAGCGACATTAATCAACAGAGTTTAGATAGTTTATATCAGACCTTTGATAATTCAGCGAGGGTAGAAATTCTGCATGGTGATGTCAAGATTGAAGAAAATTCAAAAACCTTGGTGCAATTGGCGTTTGATAAATTTGGTCGTTTAGACATTGCTATCAATAATGCTGGCATTGCACATCAACAAAATGCTATTCACAAGTTAACTGAAGACATCTTTGATACTCAGTTTGATATCAATGTTAAAGGCGTTGCATTTGGAATGAAATACCAGTCAGCCGCAATGCTAAAACAAGGATATGGACATATATTAAATGTAAGTTCACTGGCTGGTATTGGCGGAGCGCCAAAAGGAGGCGCATATAGCGCTGCTAAACACGCCGTTATTGGATTAACAAGAACCGCTGCGGTTGAATACGGGCGCTATAATGTTCGTTGCAACGCAATATGCCCATTCTTTAGCCCAACAGACATTATGAATATTGACGGTTATGCAAGCGACGAAGAAAAGCAAAAGCTTGGCGCTGGCAGTCCTATGAAACGTATTAGCAAAATAGAGGAAATTGTGAATGTCATGGTGTTAATGCTATCGCCAAGGCAATACCTATATGAATGGCCAACACATTGCCGTTGATGGCGGAGTAACCGCTTGGTAATCGTATTGATAGAAATACTTATGTATTGAGGCCAGTATTTTTTATTTTCTGGTCTCACGTTACTCTTCTTCCTGTCAAACAAACACGGTTAAATTTCGGAGAAGTAACATGTTGAAAAAAGTACTATTCGTAGCCACTCTAAGTGCAATGACCTTGCACGCAAACACAGCGCAAGCAAGCGTAGAAGATGCGTTAGCAAACATTTGTGAAATTGTTAAGGTAGATGACAAGAGTGAATTACGTAAAAAAATGAAAAACGTTAGAAATAATTTCTCAATGCAATTGCGTGATTATTACAACGGGATTTCATGTGGCGGTAATAGCCTTATACGGGTCGCAATCTTAAATAACTCTGTAGAAGCAGGCACTTTGTTGGTGAAAAAAATGCCAAAAAAGCGTTTGGGAGAGCCGGAGACAGACGGCAAGACACTTCAAGCTTGGATCAGTGAACAAGGTCTAAGCGACAATGAAGTTGCAAAAGCTGTATTTGAAAGAATTTAGCACTTATCACCAGTTGATAAACACTTCAACATGGTAGGCGAAGGCCACTTCGCCATTTGATGACCTCCTTTTAGGAGGTCATTTTTTATGGTATTCACACTAAGATAATAAAACAACCTTACCCTTTACTTGCCTTGACATCACTTTTTCAATCGCGTTTTTAGCCTCAGCTAATGGATATGCTTCATCAATAACAACCTTGACTTTGCCTGTCGCAAGCCATGTCACCAATTCTTTCATATTATCAATAAATGCTTTAGGTTCGTGTTGCGTAAATGAACCCCAAAACACCCCTACTACTGAGTAACCTTTTACCAACGAAAGGTTGACTGGGAATTTTGGAATTTCGCCTCCAGCAAAGCCAATCACCAATAAACGTCCACCCCAAGCCATCACTCTTGAACAAGCATGAAAGGTATCACCACCGACGCATTCATAAACCACATCAACGCCTTTTCCTTTTGTTAGCGATTTAACGGTTTCTTTTAAATCATCTTTTGTGTAATTAATAACAATATCAGCGCCATTTTCTTTAGCTACTTGACACTTTTCATCAGTCGAGCACACTGCAATTACCTTAGCACCCATAATTTTGCCGATTTGAACCGCGGCAAGCCCCGTTCCGCCTGCTGCGCCTGTCACCAACAAAGTTTCACCTTCTTTTACTTGAGCTCGCTGTTTTAAAGCGTGATGCGCTGTCGCATGAGCCGTTGTTAAAGCAGCAGCTTGGTCTAACGGTATCGAGGATGGAATTGGCATAACCTGCATGGCAGGCACAGCAACTTTTTGTGCATAGGCACCTAATTGACAAATACCTATTACCGTCATCCCAACGCTTAAGTGAGACACACCTTCTCCAACTTCAATTATCTTGCCTGCTACTTCGCTTCCAGGAACAAACGGGCATTGGGGCTTCATTTGATAGAGGCCTTGCACTAAAAGACCATCTGGAAAATTCACACCTGCAGCAGCGACTTCAATTAATACTTCCCCTTTTTGTGCGATAGGGTCGTCAATATCTTCAAAGCTTAACGCATCAACTGGCGCAAATTCATTACATACAATAGCTTTCATTATTATGCTCCTTTAGTAGCGTTATGCTGAACCACTAAATTTTTACCTAATTGCATCATATGCACTTGGTCTGGCCCATCGGCAAGCCTAATGGTACGAGCATATGCTAAAGTAGCCGATAAAATAGTATCTTGCGAAGTTCCAGCCGCGCCATGTATCTGAATAGACTCGTCAATGACTTCACAAGCCATTTTAGGTGCGACTATTTTTATCGCGGCGATTATATTTTTGGATACTTTGTTACCATATTTATCCATATTATCTGCCGCTTTTAACGTCAATAACCTTGCTTGTTCAATTTTGCAATACATTTGAGCAATACTCTCTCGCACTGACTGCTGCTTACTTAAAGCTTGACCAAACGCGATACGTTGCTCAACTCTTTCACACGCCATATCAAGAGCACGCTGTGCACACCCTATTAATCTCATGCAGTGGTGTATGCGACCAGGGCCTAAACGACCTTGGGCAATCTCAAAGCCACGCCCTTCACCTAAGATTAAATTTTCTTTGGGTACTTTAACATTTTCAAACAACACTTCTGCATGGCCGATAGGCTCATCTAAATATCCCATTGCAGACATTGGCCTAAGGACGGTCACTCCCGGTGTGTCTAAAGGTACAAGAATCTGAGATTGTTGCTGATGTCTAGGAGCATCCACGTCGGTTTTGCCCATGACAATCATAATTTTACAATTCTCATTCATTGCGCCACTTGTATACCATTTACGACCGTTTATTTCGTAATGGTCACCTTTATTTTCAATTTTGGTCGCAATGTTTGTCGCATCCGATGACGCGACCTCTGGTTCTGTCATCGCGAAGGCCGATCGAATTTGCCCCTCAAGCAAAGGTTCAAGATAGTCTTTTTTGTGTTGTTCATTTCCGTATTTTGAAATGACTTCCATGTTACCAGTGTCAGGTGCACTGCAATTAAATACCTCAGAACTCCATAAAACCCGCCCCATTATTTCGCATAAGGGCGCGTATTCTAGATTACTTAAACCAGCACCATATGGTAAGTATTCTTTTGGCAAAAATAGATTCCACAAGCCTTGCGCTTTGGCCTTTGCTTTTAATTCTTCCATTAGCTGAGGTGTTCGCCATTGGTGTTCATTGTTCATCACAAGATCATGATATTTTTGCTCAATGGGATATATTTCAGCGTCCATAAATGCAGTAAGTTTTGCCATTAGTTCTTGTGTTTTAGGGCTATGATCAAAGTTCATGTTATCTCCTGTAAAATGGGCTAACTATAAGTAATTTTTTGAATATGTTCAGGGTGGTCAAGGTGAGAAATCGTATTAAAACTGCTCAATTGGAAGCCACGCTGATTGAAAAAAGTGAGAGACGCTTGTATTGCGTATTTGCAAATTAAACGCTATTGCTTGTTCCACACTTACGTTTAACACGTGCATTAAAAATACGGCCATAGCCCCTCCAGAGGTCACAACAAGCACGTTCGATTTATTAGACTGTTTAATCGCATCTGCACTTGCTTGAACTCGGGCACAAAAATCTAACCACGACTCACCTTTATAAGACTCAAGCGATGACCTTGACCATGCCAGCATTGCTTTTTTCAAAATAACGTACCACGCACTTCTTGGCGAGTCGGGTTCTGGCTTTTGTTCAGGATGCATTGCAATATAAGCTGATACTATTGCTTCAAAATCAAACTCATCCCAACCACGATCCTTGATTATTTCTGAGGGGTCAAAACAAGACACTAAGCCGTCAGCGGTTTGTTTATGTCGCAACATGTTACCTGTTACAACATAATCAAAGTGCTTTGATCTTTTCTTAAAATAATCCCCAAGAATCGTTGATTGCTCGTGTCCAAGAGCGCTCAGTTTGTCATAATCATCAGCGCCAAATGATGCTTGTGCATGACGCACTAGGTATAACTGTCCCATCTACAATTCCTATCGGGCTTTGTTCTAATGTTAAAATAAGGTTAAAGGGTTTCTGTTATTTTGAGTAATTGATTCTTTTGATAGACGCTTATTAGTCCTAAATATAGCAAGGGCTTCTTCACTTACCTTGCACTTTCTTAACATAGATCAATATTCGTTCATTAGTCTTAATCTACTATGACGCTCAACATAAATATGAGCAAACTCACATGCATACTAGTGAATTTTTTGATAAGCGAATTTTAGAAAAATACAACTCGGCAGGGCCACGCTATACATCTTATCCAACCGCTGTAGCATTCCACGATAATTTTACAGAACAAGATTTTCAAAAATCTGTTGAGAATGTCATCACGCAAATGCAAAAAGACAAAACGTCTAGCCTGTCTTTATACATTCATATTCCTTTTTGCCACTCACTTTGTTACTACTGCGGCTGTAATAAAATAGTGACTCGTAACAAGGACAAAGTTGAAAAATATCTTCGCTATCTAAAAACCGAAATAGCGCAAAAAGCCCCCAATTTTTCTGCCTTTGAGGTGAATCAAATTCACTTTGGTGGAGGTACTCCTAGCTTTTTAAGCAATCAACAACTTAATAGCATTCTTTTGTTTATTAAGCAGCACTACAGATTAGCAAACAAAATAGAACAAAGTATTGAAGTTGACCCTAGGGAAATTCCACCCGATTATGCTCTGCAACTTAAAAACTTGGGTTTTAATAGACTCAGCGTTGGAGTACAAGATGTCAATCAATCGGTACAGACTCATATTAATCGAGTTCAAGATACTCAATTTATTATTAAGCTAATCAATGACGCTAAACAAGTCGGATTTGAGTCAATTAATATTGATTTAATTTATGGCTTACCCGGGCAATCCATACAAACTATGGAAGAGACCTTATCTGCTGTTGAACAGATGGATGTCGACCGTATTTCATTATTCAGTTATGCACATATGCCTCAACTCTTTGCGGCACAGCGTAAAATAAAATTAGATAGTATGCCTAGTAAGCAAGACAAACTTGCGCTATTTCAATATAGCATCAATCACCTAATATCAAAGGGGTACGACTTTATTGGCATGGACCATTTTGCCAAGCATAGTGATGAACTTAGCAAATCAGCAAGAAACCGAAAACTCACCAGAAATTTTCAAGGTTACACTACAGATCAGGCAGATTGTTTGCTTGGCTTTGGGGTCTCATCTATCAGCAATACTGGAAACGCTTATTCTCAAAACTACAAAAAGCTTAATGAGTATTATGCTGCCATCGATAGTCATCAAACGACTATTGAAAAAGGCGTAAGTTTATCAAAAGATGATGTGATTCATCGGGCATTAATACACCAACTTATGTGTAACTTTTTTGTGGATAAACACCAATTTTCAGCAAAATATCAGATAGATTTTGACAAGTATTTTAGTGCCTCTTTGAAGCAACTAACTCCTTTTGTGGAAGATAACTTATTGATTGACACTCCCTTTAAAATTAAGATTTTTCCTAGGGGACGGCTACTGATTAGAAATATCTGCATGAGCTTTGACCAGTATCTTACAAGCCCACTTCACCAAATGAGATATAGTAGGGTCATATAAAAAACAATTGCCGAGCCAAGTAGACTCGGCAATTATGTTATTTCTATATCGGAGAACCTGGAGGAAGTGGTTTAACTGACATTTCTAATGGCCAATTACCGTGTGTCCAGTAATGGGATAAATGTCGCAAAATGACACTGTTATTTCCTTTGTTTTTATGTTTATTTAACCATTTTTGGTAATCCAACAACTGCTGCTGCAAACTTGCTTTCACCTCCACACCTAGATTGGGTGCGTTTAAAGCGTCAAAGTACGCAGACAAAGCAACATATTTAATTCGCTGTTCTAACACATCTGTCGTATTTATCTGGATTAGGTTTTTAAATATGTCTTGTGCAACCTGACTAACCGAAGGTATGTCTTGGTTATCACTGTGTTGTTGATGCAGGCGATTTAAACGTTCGCTTGTCAGTAAAATCCGTAGACTATAATGTGAAATAGATTCTGCGGCAGTTATTGGGTCAAACGCTATCCCAGTTCTTGTTGGCATGCTTTCTCTGGTGCGCGAGCTACCATATGCCTTGGGTGGAATTAAAGATAGAATTTCTGATGGGATTCGCAAATACTCACTCGACGCACTTTGAATCATTAACTCTAAAGCTCTTTGCTGTTGTGATGGTGAGACCATCCCAACTTCAGCCAATTCTAAATCACTTTCTACCGCATAACGGTATGTCACCCCCGAAATCTGTTTTACAAGCGCATCAAGTTGGTAACGATGTGAATAATAAAGCGGCACAAGACGACGCTCCAAATCAGAGTAATACTCACCTTCTGGCAGACTCGCTCTACCAAACCTAGCTAAAGAGAACGCCCGTACTTGACTCATGCGTTCAAACTCGGCAACCGGGTCACTTCCGTTATCCCATAAATGCCCGTCAGCAGACGCTCTGCTGGCAACTCTTGCGTCAGGATCTGATTTGTATAACAAACCACTGGTTTTCGTTTGATTCACAAGGCTCAACAAAGCCTCAGTTTCATTTACATCATCGGGAAAGTCTTGATAACCATATTCAACAACGTATTTGTCCCATATTCCGATTTTGTCATCATAAGCTTCACTTAAATCTATCTTTCCATTTTTCAATTGGATAAAAGGGTGTGGGTAATCCATGACAGAAGCGCGATCATTTTCACTGGCAGCAAAATTATGTGCAATTCCAAGTGTATGGCCAACTTCATGTGCAGATAGCTGTTTAATTCGATTTAAGGCAAGTTGCAGTTCTTCGCTTGTATCGTTTGTTTGTGAATCAAACGGGGAAGTAAAAGCATTAGCAATTAAGAAATCTTGTCGCACACGCAAACTGCCCAAAGTAACGTGACCCTTTATGATTTCGCCTGTTCTAGGGTCAACAACAGAAGTACCATATGACCAACCTCTTGTCGCTCGATGAACCCATTGAATTACATTATAATTCACATCCATTGGATCGGCATCTTCAGGTAATACTTTCACTTGAAAAGCATTAAGATACCCTGCTGCTTCAAATGCCTGATTCCACCACATGGCACCATCTCTTAAGGCACTTAAGACAGGCTCAGGAATACCTGGGTCTAAGTAATACACAATGGGTTTAAGTGCTTCGCTTTGTGCCGCATTTGGGTCTTTTTTATGCAATCGATGTCTAGGTATGTATTTTTGCTCCATGTTTTGATCGATTGGCACCGAATAGTCAAAATAACTATGCTTCCAAAATCCAGAATACGGATGAAACGCACGTGGCTCATAATTATCGTCTGGTAAGCGAATAAATGAATGATGTAAATGTACCGTCACGCTTTTCGCGTCAGGCGACACATCATTTATATAGGCGCCGGTAGGTTGACCAGAAAATGTAACTAGTGTCTCTAGCTCGGTATTATTTTCGAATGCTTTGCTTCTTGGAAGATAAATACCACTTCTAGTATTATCAAGTGTATATGAACCTTGCCCTGTTCTATCGAGTCTTTGAGCTATCCCATGCACATCTGTTTGTAAAAAGTGCGTATAGTCAAACGTGACCTTCCCCTGCTTCTCATCACTTATTGTAAATCCAGCAATAATTGAATCGGCAAATGCTTCGTCAATACTTTTTCGTTCAGCAGTGTTTAATGTATTGGCTCTGAATTTTGTATTTAGCTCTCGAAGTAATACTTTATTGCCAAAACGTTCAAATTGTACCAAGCGTGTATCACCAAGCTGACCTCTATCTAAACCGATGTCATTTGAACCAATGCCTTGAGGTAAACTCGTTTGAAAAATAAAGGGGGAATCAAACTGTGAGTCATCTAATTCCAAATAGATTGCATCTTCCTCTTGGCTGTATTTAAAACTAATAAAGCCTTCAAAAATTTGATCATCGTCAACCTTAGCCCAGCCAAATTTAGAGACACTCACTACCATAAAAAATACAACAAATTGGTAAAATATGCGCTTATTTACATTGGTCATTTTTGTTTCCATAAAAAGTGATTGTTTCAAGCATACTAAAACACTTCGTAGATTCACAGATAAACGAACATAAATGAATCCAAAAAGCTTGATCTAAGTCAGGTCAATAATTTGAAACTCTACTACTATTAGGCATATTAATATCAAAATAGCGCTTTTAAGCACTATGCTTACTAATGCGAGCTCAATATATGCCCACTTCTCATAGCAATGTCATCAGGCTAAAACCAAAAGTTAGTGATGAGCTAAAACTTGTCGTTGACGATAAGAGCACAATTGGCCTTAGTGATAGGCCAATTTTTGGTTCATCCGTTACTATTAAAGATGAGGTGCTAGAAGAAATAGGAAATACATTACTACCTTGGTTATATCTTGGGATGGGTAAATTTTATCGATGTTCACAAATTTGCTTGTATTACGGCTAAGAATCATTATTTAGAAGCAAGTTCATTTATTTCAACTTATCAAAATCAAATCGTTGTCAACACGCCTATTGTCATCAAAAGTGTCTGCGATGACATGAATCAATCTAAAGAGTTATTTATCTTTAGCGAATGTTTAGCCCAATCCATACCTAAACAAGGGTAAACACAGTTAATATCAAAAAGCGTGTTTTATTCCGCTAATACGTTTAGTTTTTGTATTAATTGCATTAACGAAATCTTGCTTTCGCGCATATATGCTCAAGCCTTTCTTGGCTCGCGTAATCCCAGTATAAAGTAGTGCTTTGGTGACAAATTTTGATGCACTTGGCGAGATAATAAATGAAAGTTCGTCAAATTCGCTTCCCTGTGTTTTATGCACCGTCATTGCATAGGCGTAAGTCATTCTTGGTAAGGCAAAAAATGGGATCATGCGCAAGTTTTGTTCAGTTTGATGATGAAAATAAGCAACTGGTGAGCTATCTCCAAGGTTTTTATACCAAAGTATTCCCATGTCACCATTGAATAGTTTTTGCTGGTAATCATTCTCTAAAATCATAATCGGCGTGGCAAAAGCACTTTGTGGATTTGCTTGTCTTTTACGCTTTATTTGATGATAGATATGGTTATTAACGCTGTCGCTGCCAAATTCACCTTGCCGCAAAGGCGTTAATATTGAAAAGCATTGAAGCTGAGCAAACGCCTCCTCAGGAGACTTTGCAAGTTCAAAACCACCAAAATAATCGATATTTTGTTCAATTGCTTGCCAAAAATGAATCGACTCATTTTTCGCATTTGGAAACTGATTGATTAAGCTAACATTAGGGTTAATAAATGCTCGATCGCACGTATCAAGACTCTCTTGCAATACCGCTTGCGCAAGAACCTTGATGTGATCTTGGCTTCTAATTGACTTAGATAAACGATAAATGGACACGCTATTTGCTATAGAATGTAAATGTACCCTCTCTTTTGGTTCATTGATATCTGCAGTCGTTTTTTGTTCCTTTTCTTCATCATCCTGCGCCATGAGTTCCAATATACGTCGGCGCTTAAGTTTTGACCTTTCGTTGTTTTCTAAATCGACCAAGTCAGCCAGCACACTGCCGCTTTCTACTGATGGTAATTGATTAGCATCCCCTACTAGCAGTAACTTTGCGTTTATCATCAAAGACTTTATTAAGTTACTCATCATACTGATATCAATCATTGATGACTCATCAATAATCACCAAGCTTGCCGACACGTTTTGGCCACGGTCAGCAATATTTTCGTGAGTCTTAGGGTTTATATTCAATCCACTATGCAGTGTCCTTGCTTCAAGGGAGGTAAAGCCCTGACAAAAAGATTGAAGAAAACCGTCTGTTGTGTGCGTCATTATTGAGACTAACTCTTTTTGAAAGGATGTTTGCATTCTATTAGCTGCCTTTCCCGTGGGTGCGAACAACGCAATATCATTAGGTGTCAAATCAAACACAAACGCAGACAAAAGAATTATGCGAGTAATTGTATATGTTTTGCCTGTTCCCGCGCCGCCAGTCAAAATACTAAAATCATCAAATAAAATATTAATAGCTGCTATCAGTTGGTCATCGTCATGTTTACTGACCTCATTTAATGTAGGAAACAGTGTCAAAGCAAACTGCTTTAACTTTGATAGTTTTGCACTAATTAATGATGCATTGCGACTCAATACATTGGGCTGAATCTTAGCTTGAATAAATGAACATAAGTTTGTTTCGTATGTGTGATATCGCCTGCTGTACAACAAGCCATTTTCAAAGCATAAAAACTTCAGGTCACAAGACGCATTTATACAAACTGATATCAACTCATTTAGTTTGTTAAATGAGTCAAACTGAAAGCCACGTTTATAATTTGCATTGTACTCATGTCCTTCGTTCCATAGTCGCGTTTGATTTAAGCCTTCGACCCAAAGACAGACATTTCCTTTTCGTTGAGCATACGCTAAGGCCAAAAACACATGAAAAAGTTGACTTTTGTCATGTTGAGATAAAAGAATGCTGGGTTTATCTATATTTTGTACATAATGAAAGAAAAGTTGCTTGGCTAAAAAATAGTCTATTGCTTCAATGCCTTCTAGAGCCTCAAGACACCCCTTAGCGCTAGTATATATCGGTGTTTCACTTTCACTAAAAAGACTCATAGAACACCTTTATCAAGCACAACCGAGGCACTTGTCAGCTCATCTAAACGGTTAAGAATGGTTTCGTCCACTTTTTCAAAAAATACACCATTGTCAGTGCTATTTTCTTTCATGCCCCTAAGGTAAAGGTACACAACACCGCCAAAGTGCTTTTCATATGTGAAGTCCTTTATTCTGTTTTTCAGATATCTTTTCAGCGCGACACAATATATTAGATATTGTAAGTCATAATCATGCTTAAGGATGTCACTGGCAATTTTTGTACTTTGGTAATCTTCATAGTCGCTACCTAAGTAATTTGATTTATAATCGCACACATAAAACTTGCCTTTGTACTCAAATATTAAGTCAATAAAACCGTGCATCGCCCCTTTTAAATTAGCGTGAGTAAAAGATACCTCTGGAACATTATCAATTGCATAACGGCTAACATAAGCTTTACGATAATCGTTTAAAACACGCGCCATTTTAGATAAACATAATGCTTCGATTGGGAAATAAAATTCCGCCTCTTTAAGCACTGACGCTTCATCTAAACGAGATAGACTCAAGTCATCCGATTCGTCAATACTATTGCTTAGAGGACATGCTAGTATTTGATCTAACCAAGCCACAAATGGCTGATGCTTAGACAAATCAAGATTTGGCACAACAGGAGCGAGCGACTTGAGGGCTTCAGCTATCCTAGGACGAGAAAATACTATGTTTTCTAGTAAGTCATGCAAAAAATTCCCTGCTTGTGGGCCTTTAGGAAATATAAACGCAAATGGCAGTTCATCGCTTGTTGTATGCTGATTGATTGCTTCATACATGTGGTCATTTTCTTCATTGTCCCGGGTATGCAAATCATGCCTAATTGTAAATTCAATTGGCTTTGCAGGCTCTACATCCATCGGATTTACCAACTGCCTTTGCAGTTGACTGTAAGAACTTACTTGCCATTGTTTGCTAATGTTTGCAGTAAATTGAATATTATCCAGCGCTAGTTTTTCAATGCTTTGAGGCATTCTTTTTATTGGCATCAACGATTGACTTGAGCTGATATCAATTTTGTCGCCAATGTCACTAAGTGCTTCTTTGATTAAATGCTGAATATTGCCACTTCCTTGAATGCCCAAACATTTATGCAAAGCAACATCTGTTTGCTTTTCGGCGTTAATCATGCCTAAGTATAGCCGGTAAATAGGCCTAGTCATTGATACATATAAAAGACGAATGTCTTCTGCCATGCTTTCACGCTCTGCTAAATTTTGGACTTTATGGGTTTGGCCTAATTGGTAAACGACTTGGTGTGAATCATCATGATATTGATAAAGATGTTGATTTAATCGGCTACTTTTTTGATTGGCAAATGGCACAAACACAATGGGATACTCTAAACCTTTTGCTTTGTGTTGCGTCACAACTTTTATCAATTTTTGATCACTTTCCAGTCGCAGTTGATAATCATCTTCTTTTTCTGGCGAATTTATTTGCTCGGCCAACCAAACAACTAATTGCAATTGAGAATTTAATACCACAGAGCGTTGAGCTAGTATTTCAGCAAGGTGCATGTAATTAGTTAGCGCCCTTTCAAGTTGATTGTTTGGTAAATTGAGACGATATACGCATGACTGTATCAATGCGAAAACACCTTGAGAATACCAGAGGTTTTTTAGACTGTGCAGGCGAGCATAAACCCGTTCCCAAGCACTATGCTGCTCATTTTTTAATAAATCAGCTATCGACAAGCCATCTTCTTGATAGAGCAAGCCTGTGCTCAATGCTTGCCTTACCTTTGACTTACTACCTTGCAAAATCGCTTGTAAAAGATAATAAATATACGTCGCTTCTTTGGAAGCAAATAAAGGGGATTTTTCACTCAAATAAACAGACGATAGGCCGTGTTCATCAAGTACTCTTTTTACTTGTTTGGCTTGAAACCCAGTTCTAACAAGTATTGCAATATCTTGGTTTTGTATTGGCGTATGTGTACCTTCACAAACGATATAGGTATCACAAATTAGTCGCTTAATCTCATGTGCGCACCAATTCAAAATATCTATTGTTTGCTGGTTATCACTAATGCGTTCTTGATTAGCATCGCAGATGAAATGCAAACTGTTGTTAAATTGCGGGTCAATCAAAGCTGGCGATAAGTCATTTGAAGTGGGGGTCGAAACCTTTGTGTAGTCAATATCAAAGTCAAACAAATTGTAGGAAGTTTCACTAAGTGCTCTTCCCCAAAAAACACGGTTGTATGCATCAACCATATTTGGCCTTGAACGATAGTTAACATCCATATCCCACAGAAAATCTACCTGTGACTTTGCATTCAAATAAGTGAATATATCACCACCGCGAAATGAATAGATGGCCTGCTTTGGGTCCCCTATCATCACCAGCATTGTCTGCAATGAGTCCACAGCTTGGCTGGTCGAAGACTTATAAATATGATTTAAAATGCTAAACTGATCGGCGTCTGTGTCTTGAAATTCATCCACCATTGCATAAGGGAATTGTTCACGAAGAACTTGCGCTAAACTTTCTTCTTTGTCTAAAGCCTTTGCCACTTTATTAATTAAATCGTCGTAGCCAATGAGTCTTCGGTCGATTTTGTATTGCTCTAGCCTTTCATTAACATCCACAATAACTTCAGCTAAAACTTGATATACAGGTAGCGCCTCTAATCTTGTTGTGCATTTGATTTTAAACGAAGGGTCTAACAAATGCTTCTTAAGTACACTAACAATGCTTTTTGTCGAAGCAATTAGGGGATGGCCATCATCGATATTTGCCAACGTTTTGATTTTTTCGAGTTTCTTAGGCCCTAACAATGCAGAAAGGGATTTGTGTTGAAAAAACTCATTTCCTACTTCTTTGTTTATCCATGCCACAAACCATTCGCTTGGCGAGGTTTTATCTAGATCTGAGTACTGACACAATTGATTGTCAAATAGTGACTCTTGAGTCAACCAGATTTTCAGAATATTGATAAGTTCGTCTATTTTTTGCTGATTCTTAGCAGTAAGCGCTAATGATAAATACACAAAGTCTGCATGTTTAGACAAAGCATCTAACAGCATTGTTCGTTGAGGTTTTAAATCAAGCCATAGCGCATCAACATAGTGAACTGAGTCGTGCACTAATTCTTCAGGCGTGACTTGGGTAAGTGTCACATTTTTTCCCAGTAAGCTGCCAAACTCGTTGATAAAGGCAGAAGGGTCATGCCATGACCTTGACTGCAACAATGCTAATTTTGCGGGCTCACTTCTTAGTTTCCTTAGGCAATCAGACACACACTCTTGATGGACGAGTGAAAAGTCAGTCAATAGCTGAGTATCTGGCATAGATTGCATACTTAAGCCATAACGAGTAAGGATATGTTGGCAAAAACCATGAATGGTATAGATTGAAGACATATCTAACTCAAGCCTAGCTAATTCAAGAATTGCTCGTCCTTGTGCTTTGTCAACAACACTTTGCATCCTTATAGAAAACTCACATGGTGCTTTATCCCAGCGAGCTAGCAGTTCATCGATAAAAAGAGCAATACGCTGCTTTATTTCTTCAGTCGCCGCATCTGTATATGTCATAACAAGGATCTGCTTTACAGAACACTTTTTCTCTAACAGCAAGCGCGCATATAAGCGAGTGATATTATACGTTTTTCCGGTACCAGCGCTGGCTTCTATTAGATGCCTTCCTGATAAGCGCAGTGCAAGTGGGTCAAGAATACGTGATGAAATGGTCATGTTTATTCCCCCTTATGCTGAGTGGTTTCACGTTGAACTATATCTACGTTATTTACCTCAAACTTTTCAAGTACCGTCGCTTTGTGACTATGTATACAAGAAAACACCTTAAAATAAGGCTCTACATTCTCATATGTTAGTGGCGGCATTTGCGTATAAAAATAATTAAAATAAGGGTTGGGTAGATTGTGTGGCAAGTTTAGCTTAAAGGGTTTTTCATCGGCTGCCTCTTTCCAAAATAAGTGAATATTTTTATCTTTGAACGCGTCATCGGGACTTTGGAACTTCATCATTTCTTTGCTGATCCCTTCATCAAGAATCAATGGTTTTTTACCTCCATCAGTAAATACCTCAAAGATGTCCACCAAGGCATCAAAGGGCTTAATACCCTCGGCCAATGTGTATTTTGCGAGTTTTAGCACAAAACCGTCATTTCCTTTGTCATTATTTTCAACATACAATATTTGCAAAGATAAGTTTGTTTGATTGCTTTGTTGACTATGTAACAGAATTAAATAATGAATCCAATGAAGTATAAAGTGGCGTAGCTCAGGTTTATTAGGGTTAAGCTTTATCTCGACAATCCCTACGTCATTAATGTATTCAAATTGATATTCGATATTTGACTCTAGTAACTTTAGCGAAGATGACAACTTTAGAGTCGCACCATATTGTGCTTTATACTCAGATAATACTGTCGATTGTTGTTGGAATTTATTAAGCGTATTCTCAATTCCTACTATTTGAGGCAGAGCACCACTAGACAACCAATGTTCACTAAGTTCATTTAAGTGGTCTTTACTATTATCGTGTTCATGTTGCAAAATTGTCTTGATAAAGTTTGATTTTATCGCATATTCGTCTAAACCAGAGACTTTGTAAGGTATTTTAAAACCCCGTGCATCAGGCCCATCAAAATACAAATCCAATTTCTTATTGGCAAAATACGCTAGTGAATTTTTCAAAAATGCGGCAATTTCTTTAGTCGATAAACTTATATGTTCATCTGCTAAATTTGTCTCGTAATCAGATGAGATAAGTTGCTTTTGAGTATCTTGCAGTCGCAACGCATGATACATCCATGCTTGATCATAACTTTGTTGCGTATGTGCATTACGCATAAAGTTTTGCGCACTGAACGGATGAAGGGTATGCTCAAACACCTCAATACTATTTTCTGAGTAAGCGCTTTTGCAATAATCCAGCAACATGCTTAACACCAATGAGGCTTGTCTTAGAGAGTTATCCTTCACTTTTCTGTATTGGTAACTTAAGTGTAAATGTTGTCTGGCGGATAAAATTGACTCTAAAAACAAATAACGATCATCCCCCCTTCTAGAACGGTCGGCAATTCTTGGTGCGCTATCCGCCATCAGGTTTACTTCAAAAGGGATATCTTGACGTGGAAAATCGCTTTGATTTAACCCCAAAATAGCAATGACTTTAAATGGAATGCTACGCATTGGTAACATCGAGCAAAAAGTGACGTTGCCTGCATGAAATTGCGAGCGAGTTTCTGGGATGCTGATCAGCTGCTTAAGTGCATCATACGAAACATCAATAGTAACCTTTTGAGTGAATTTTGATAAATCTGCATTTTCCTTAAGACTCGCAATAGCATTAATGATTAACGACTGAGCAAGCGTATCTTCTTGTTTGGGTGAAAAACGTTCGTAAAATGTAGCCAAGAAAAAATCAGACCATTGCCCCAAATATCGTACTTGATGCATCTGGGTAAGCGTATGTTCAATATCCTCTAGACAATGCAGAAGCTTTCCTATGGCAACAGTGTCTTGTCCCTCCAATAGGTTAACAACTGCATCGCCTATCACCGTTAAATCCTCACGAGCACAGATAATGCCGTTTAATAGTCTATTGATTCCCCAAGACCAAGCATGGATATTGTCTGCTTGTTGGCTACCGATCGTTTTGGCGATATGTGTTTCATCGACTCCCCATACGACATGCGCTTTCATTAACCAATATGAGCATAATTCGAGCTCTTTTTCACTCAAACAATAATGCTGTGCAACTGCTGGCAAAGCAATGTATTCAAGTATTTCGTTTACCCCAAAACGACTTTTATTTAGTGATAATAGCTTCATAAAGCCCACCAAAAGTGGCTCTGAATCTGTCGGACGCCTGTCGCTTATTGACACGGGAATATTTAATCTTGGATCATGCGATTCACAAAATATTGCTTTGATAAAGGGTGAATAGACTTCAATACTCGGACACATTACCAATACGTCTTTGGCTTGCAATGACGGGTCCTTAGAGAACTGATGCAATATACTATCTTTGAGAACTTGTAACTCTCTAACAGGCGAGTGGCAAGCATGCACACTCACACTATCATCTGAATTTATCTCAATAGGCGTTATTTGACCTAATAAAATATCATCTTGTATTTGATGTAGTAGATTAGCTTGAGCGTCATTATCACGCGCAGGAATATCAAAAGAAGCTATTTCGTGATGTTCTAGCATACTGCATAGATTTACAAGGTCTCTTCCTTGAGTACCAAGGTTACGCAATAAAGGGTGCAATGTCTCTTCGTCAATTGAGCGCATATACGCTTTGCGTCGATTTTCTTTTGCTAGGCTAATGTCAGTCTTTGCATCGCCCCAATAATTGACACTAGGGTTTAATTGAAAGAAGTGCACATTGATATGTTTCGACAATGCATTAAAAAAAGATAAATAGCTCTGCGAGATGGTATTAATACCGAAAAGATAAATATTTTCAGGCAATAACTTGCATGAATTCCTATCAAGTGCTTCTAGCGCGTCGTTTTGCAAAGTATTGGGTTGAACGTTATGAATACTGAGTAATTTACGCCAAAACCAAGCTTGCCATTCCTGCTTCGTTAGCGCAATTGATTGCTCAAAATGGACCAACTCGTGGTTTTCCCACTTATCTAACCAATCAGGTCGAAAAACAATATATTGCTCAAACACATCGGCAAGTTGCTGAGCAAATGCTAGTTTCTTTTGGTATAGCTGTTTAGATGACTTCGCTGGTAACCAATAATGACATATAGTCTTTTCAAGGTAGCTTTTTTCCCCTTTGATGTTTGTATAGCACGCCGTTGAAAAATCCTCTGCTTCTAAGCATTCTAAAATAGACCATTGCATAAGTTCTCTATTAAATGGGCTTTTACGAGGTACTTTTTCTTCGCCTAATATCTTTCGGCATATATCCCATATAAACCTTGTTGGCATTGGGCATGACATATTCATCGATATACCAGTGTGCTGCGCCAATGAAAGGCTTAACCAGTGTTGCATACCCGGATTTGGTACAATCAAAGTGGTCGTAGTTAGTACGTTATTTTGTGTGTTCTGAATCACAGATGCAGCTAACACAGACAAGTCTTCAAGTTTATTTGA
Source organism: Glaciecola sp. HA4-3 (assembly GCF_055693685.1). Lineage (NCBI taxonomy): Bacteria > Pseudomonadati > Pseudomonadota > Gammaproteobacteria > Alteromonadales > Alteromonadaceae > Glaciecola > Glaciecola sp. HA4-3. The sequence goes on along the minus strand of NZ_CM146340.1, from coordinate 1,319,524 downwards.
TGGGTAAATAAACAGCAATACAAACTCCGTTTGACGTATTATTTAGAGATGAATATGAAGGTATATCCTACATAAAGACTTTATAAGGAATGTGCAGCGATTGCTAGTTAAACGGCATTAATATGAGACTTTAATTTTTTAAAATGAGTAAATAAACTTAAAACTTTACAATCTTAACACTTTCATTAACCAGCGAAATATCAATATACGCGATAGCGCTTTGGTTCTTAGCGACCAACGCTATAACATCTTCAGGGCTATTGAGTTGTTTGGGCGGAATTCCACGCCCCGTAAAAACCAGCTTGGACCAATATGACGAGATATAGTGAGAATTACGACCTAAGATTTGTTCATCAAATATGACTCGTTCTACTGTATTAAGTGGCAAATTAATCGGAATGGATTCGTTCCCATCTGAGAATTTGCTTTCTTTACCTAAAAATATACGTTGAATACTTTCCTAGGTGAACTCGCTTGCATTATTTGGATGCACAATAACAACAAGTTGTGAATATGTGGAAAAAGACGTTATTACCAGTAATACAATAATCCCAAGTTTCAATAGCATCTATTTTCCTTATCATTGTTCAAACGTATTATTTAAATTTTTAAAATAAACATCATTTTTCAAAGCCTAACAATTAATTATCTTCGATAGTTATAACCAGTGATACGTAGATATTGATAAACAAAAAAACCTATGAAACAAATTCATAGGTTTTTACCTGTTACGACAATATTAGTTAGGCTTGCCAGACAATTTTATCGCTATAAGAGGCCAAAATAATATCGTTAAACTTCTCTTCGATCACATGACGTTTAACTTTTAAAGTGGGCGTTAATAAGTCATTTTCAATTGACCATTCCTCTTTGAACACGACGATTCTATCGAGCCTTTGATGACTTTCAAGACCACTATTAACTGAATCTAAGGTTTGTTGAAGTGATTCAGTTACCGCCTCTTTAGAATGCATGCGGGCTTCTTCAGACAAGACTAATAATGCTATTGGTTGAGGTAAACCTGTACCAGTTACACACACTTGCTCGACAATTGAGTTTTCCATTATTTTAGCTTCAATGGGCGCTGGTGTAACATACTTACCCTTTTCTGTTTTAAAGATGTCTTTTAAACGCCCAGTAATATATACATATCCTTCGTCATCAATTCGGCCTTTATCGCCTGTTCGTAAGTAACCATCATTAGTAAATACGCCTGATGTTTTCTCTTGATCTTTATAGTAGCCAATCATATTGCATGGGCCTAACACTTGTATTTCGCCATCATCTGCTATTCGTATATCTACACCATCATAGGCTCGACCAATAGACCCAATTTTTTCAGGCCTAAACGGTACGCTGCTTGTACCATATGCAGAATTTTCGGTCATCCCCCATCCTTCAGAGATGTTTATCCCTATTTTGCTAAACCAAGTAATAGTTGCAGGTGCTAAAGGCGCAGAACCTGACGCCCATAAGCGCGCCGCACCTAAGCCCATTTCGCCCCTAATTTTTGCCGCTACTTTTTTACCAACAAAAGGAATACTTAATAAAAAGCTTAATTTCTTTTGTGGTAGTTTTGCTAGCACGCCCATTTGGAATTTAGTCCATAAACGAGGCACTGAAATAAACAATGTAGGCTGACATGATTTGACGTCTCGCGTAAAGGTATCAAGTGACTCAACAAAGTGTAATGTCATACCAGAATAGAAACTAGCAAGTTCAACAAGTACTCGCTCAGTGATGTGCGCTAACGGCAAGTAACTCATTATACGGTCGTCTTTGTCGACAGTTAAGGCATCTAAGGAATTTCCTGCCGCCCAAGAAATTGTATTATACGTATGAACTACACCCTTTGGCTGCCCAGTACTGCCTGATGTATATATAATTGTCATTATTTCATTCATATCGTAAACAGGGCTTTCTTGCATAGGCTCTATATCAATAAAGTCTTCCCAAGCTACCTTCGCCTCAATATTAGGATAAGGAAACGACACCGTGACTAAGTCATCAGTATTTGCTTCATTGATGGATTTGTCATCATCTAATTTCCCAATAAATATAAGCGGCGCTTCTGCATGCCCTAGTACGTATTCGATCGTTTCTTTTCCGGCTGTAGCAAAAATAGGTACCGATACGTAGCCTGCCATCATAATACCGATATCTGCAATAATCCATTCGGCGGAATTTTTGGCAAAAATAGCTATTCGAGTACCTTTTGGATATCCATAACTTTTTAGTCTAGCGGCCACTTTTCTCGCTAACTGCATTGTTTCATGCCATGTAAATGTCTGCGCACCATCTGGGCGAGGCTGTGTCATGTATGTTGTATTTGCATGACTTTTCTCCCATTCATATAGCTTGGTTAATGGTGAAATAACGGATTGTGTTTCAGCTGATGTAGGTGTGTTTTCAGCATTAACTGCAGCGGCATTATCTAAAGGCATAAGCTTCCCAAAATTTTCATTATTTTTACATTTAAATTACATACGCATAATAATGCCTTATCGGTCAAAGAAAATAACTATTTTTTTTAGTGTTTATATCAATAAAAACCGATGTATCTGGAGTAGAAGAGTAAACTTATTTCGAAGGCTTGATTGAGCTAATAGTCTTAACATCTTGGTTTTGCTGCTTATTTTGAATACTAGATATATTAGCCCTAGCTTGATCAGGCGAGCTTGTCTTATCGAACCAGTTAGTAAAGAGAATGTCTGTGACTGACTCAGCATCTAAGGCCATAGAAAATAAACGCCCTTGCACTAATTTACAATCGACTGATTGTAAATATTCTAGTTGCTCTTGTGTTTCAACACCTTCGGCAACACTCTTAAGCTCTAGCAAATTAGCCATCATAAGCGTCGAACGAACAATATATTCTGTCCCTTCGTCAAGGGTAACATCTGAGATAAATTGTCGGTCAATCTTTAATACATCAAGCGGAAAGTCTCTTAAATAAGATAAGGACGAATAGCCTGTTCCAAAATCATCGAGCGATATCTTGAAACCTAGTTGTCTCATCTCGTGCATGTATTCAATTGCATTACTGTTTTTTTCAATCAACAATCCCTCTGTTATCTCAAACTGTAAACAAGCACTTGGCAGTTTATGGCGTTTAAGGCTAGACAATATATATTCAAAATTAGGGCGTTGTGAAAAATGCTTTGCTGACAAATTAACAGCAACATAGCCTGAAAACCCAGCTTTGTACCATTGAGCAAGATCTTCTATCGCTCTGTCTATCGCTTGCATAGTGATATCAACGATACAGCCTATTTGTTCAGCGATAGGGATAAACCTATCAGGAGAAACCCATTGATTTTCATCTTTCCATCTAAGAAGCAACTCATATCCAACAGCAAACCCACTTTGAGCATCAATTATCGCTTGATAATGGTTAAAAAACAGCTTGTCAGTCGCTGCTTTTTTGACTTTATTTTGCATGATCGTGTTACTTTGTACTTCTTCATTCATAGAAAGTGTAAAGTGTTGATAATGATTTTTGCCGTTTTGTTTTGCACTGTACATGGCAATATCTGCGTTACGAATTAACAACTCTGCGCTGTGCGCATCTTCAGGATAAATTGCAATCCCAATACTTGCTGACACGCTAACATTTTGTTCTCCAACATGAATTTCTTGATCAAGTACTTCCAACAACTCTGTTACTTTGATATTAACATCATGCAGATCATTTACCTCTTCTAGAACAACGACAAATTCATCGCCACCAAGTCTAGCGACACTATCTTGCTCTCGAAATTGCGACGTTAAGCGCCTTGCTATTTCAACAAGCACTTTATCACCCGCAGTATGCCCAAAAGTGTCATTTATTGGCTTAAAGCGATCTAAATCAATAAATAATATCGCCAGCATTTTTTGATGTCTTTTTGAATAATTGATGGAGTGCTTCAGTCTTTCTAAAAGAAGGCTTCGATTAATCAATCCCGTTAACAAGTCATAATTCGCGAGTTTTTGAAGTTTATCTTGGGCAGTTTTTTGCGCTGAGACATCTGTTGCAACAATTAAATAGTTCTCTATGTCATTGCTTTTGATATCACTATTAACCGCTTTCATATCAATCAAAAATGTTTTATCACGGCCTTGTAATGGAATATTAAGTTCCATTTTAGTACTTTCATTTAAACGCAAATTATTTAATCGTTTCTTTGCCCTTACAAATAAGGTTTTATATTCCTCAAAAAGCTTCTGTGACATGGCCTCGGTGCTACTATCTGCTGGCAGCCCAAACGCGGTATGAGTAGATGGGTTAGTCGCAATCAATTGTTGTTGCTTATCAAAAATTAGTACCAAATCTCTTGTCTGCTGAAAGGCATTGCCAAAGGGCTTGTATTTTTCTTGCATCGCCATTGTTTCGGTGATGTTAGAATATGTTCCCTTTACTTCAATAATACCTGCGCTCGTTTTAGATATGCTGCCAATATCTCGGAACCAAAATGACTTGTTTTGTGCATTAATTAAACGATAAGTCACATCAAAGTAAGATTGCTGCTCATTGATAAATTTACGCCATTGAGATAAAAACGCAGTTCTATCCTCTGGCACAATGTAATTAACGTAATCCTCAAAATCGATACTATCATCGCTAGAGGCGTAATTTAATTCTGTACGCACGCGTTCGCAACGTATTTGTTTAGTGTTTGAATCCCACTCCCATATATTTGAGTTACTAGCCTCTAAGGCCTGCGTAAGACGATTATTATATTCATTTACTTGTGCGTTAGCAGCAGAAACCATCGCCTTAATATTTTTGCGTCGTATATAAAACATCAGCAGTAAAATGAATACGATGATTGCGTATACCGACCATGCCTTAGGAGAGAAAAAGGCGGATAAGCTACGTTAATGCGGATGCTGGCCTGCGAGGGCTCTGCTGAATTAGCATTAAATAACTCAAGGGTATAATTACCAAGGTGCAAGTGATGGGATAACTATCGTATCACTACTGATATTTGGATAGGTAATAACACTGCGACCTTCCACAAGCCTATAAGCATAATGAGAAAGAGACGGAGAAACATTTCCAACAATTGCAAAGCCAATGCTCAGACCAACATCATTGTGATTAAGCTCTATTGTTTGTCCATTAAGGCTAGTTAGAGGTAAATCTAACTTGCGGCTAGCGAGGTTGATTCGGGTAATCGTCACCTCTTGGTTTTCATTTGAAATTTGTTGGCGTAAATCACCTTTGTCAAATATGGTAAAACCAAGGTTAGAACCATAGGCTAAACGCCCATCAGATAGATGTGTAAATGCACCTGCATTAAATTCGTTAGATGCAAGACCAGATTCGACATTAAAGCTTGATACTTGTGCTGCATCTATATCAAAAACATGAAGGCCTGAATGAGAAGAAAACCACATGTGATTGTAGTTATCAATATACATGTCATAAATACGGTTAGTTGGCAGGATATTATCAGCCGAAAACTTTGCAAGTAGACCAAATGTATCACCATTTAATTGATAAACGCCAAAGCCATGATAACTTAACCATATTTGACCTTGATTATCTCTGATAAATTGATTGGGGAAATCAGTCTTAGCGGCACCTTCAGATAGAATTGAATGCCGCTCAGTTAATTTAAAAGAATCAAGGTCGATCGTCCATAAACCTGCAGATACCCCAAGTGTAATGCTGTTGCTAACAGGATCCTCGCCCAAAAAGCTATAGATTTGAGTCATCGCTAGCCCCGACTCACTAGGGTCGATGCGTTCATAATCTAAAGTGTTGAGATCAATTACGACTAGTTCGGATTCGTGAATCAGCCAAAGTCGATTGCGACTATCAACTAAAAAAGAGTATACATATTGCTCTAAAAAATCGAGAACTCTACTAAAACGTGCCTCAAAGGGGACATATGCTTGTAAATCGATATCAAATAAACGAAGTCCATCCCCTGTATTAATCAACAATTGCTGTTCGTTGAAGTAGCTTATTTCAAAGATTTCAGATTCACTATAATCAGTAGTAATATTACTACTAGGTTTGTAATATTGACTTGTAGATGTGTACAAATCATATGTGGTAATGCCGTTACCAGTGCCGATATATAAATTATCATCTGTGTGCTGATATAACGACCAAATGATGTTGTCTGTTAGCGGCTTTTTTGTGTCAAGTAAAGAGTTATAGATGTTGAGAAAATCTTGGCTGTTTGGAGACCATTTCATCGCGCCACTAAAACGCGTGCCGAACCACAAATTTTGATTACGGTCCAAGGCCAAGTTATACATATTTTTATTTGATAAAACCTCAAAATTCTTCTTCGCCTCAAATAAAAACGTCATATTTTCGAAGCCATCCGAGATAGCAAACAAACCTATGTCTGTTGCAGCATATGTGGTCTTATCATCGCTTTGTACCAAATCCCATATATTGCGTTTAGCATTAATAGTAACAAACGCTACCTGCCCTTTGTTACTAACAACATATTGATAAATATCTTCAAAACTAAACTTATAAAGTCCTTGCACGGTGCCAACTAAAAGCGTTTTAGAATCAAAAGAAACAAGCTTTTTAACATTGCCAGCATCATATCCATCAGTGTGTTCGCCCGAGTATATAAGTTGCGGCGCGAATTCACCTTTGATGTCTACGCCTAATAAACCATAAGTGGTGCCCACCAAAACAACATCCTTGTAGTGTGTTAAGGCTCTTATGCCCTCACCTTGCATATATTGTTCAGGGCTAATGCTATATAAGCTTACGTAGCGATTTTCACTATACGAATATAAATAAACACGGTCATTGGTTGCCACCAACAGGTCTTGATTAGCTAATTCTGCAACGTCTACCGCCCACGTTAGAAACTCATCACTGTCTAACATTGGCTCTTGAATAATGGGAGTCACTTCTGTCGTTGTTTTATCAAAAAACACAGTGCCTATACTAGAAGTACTTAATATGAGTTTGCCCGAAGAATGTTTAAAAATTCGCAATATAGCGTTATTGTGTAGCGCATTGTTTTTTGCTTGCACGTCTACCACATTAACGCCATCAAAGCGATTTAAGCCTTCATTGGTACCGACCCAAATAAACCCTTCATCATCCACTGCAATGTCATTAATCGTGTTTTGGTCAAGCCCGATACTTGTGTCAAGGTAATATAAGTGCGGAGATGAAATTTGAGGAGCTTGTGCAAACACATTAAAGGAGAAAAAAAGGCATTGAAACGCGAATGAAAACAAAATCGCACTAAATAGAGTTTGTCTATACTTGACCATTGGTCCTTTGTGTTTTTCGTTGGCCAATAAGATGTGTGAATAAAAACAGTGCAATGAACAAGACCTATATTATAAACATAACTTTATCAAAGACTTGTCTTTGAATAGATGTTTTATCGCTCTTGTCGACACAAATCACGAGCCTGAAAGTCTTCGCTCAAGTGCTATAAAATCTTGCGCGAGTATATAGATTTCTGTTTATTTTGTCATCAGTTTGATCATAAGCAGCAATTACAATTACGCTTTGTTTTATCCATTTGGCCAACTCCAGGGTTAAAACTATTTGTTGGATCAAGCGTTTGGTAAAATTCTTTTAGTGGATCTTCAGCCTTGTATAAATGTCCAACATTATGCTCTGCTGGGTATTTTGCACCTCGTTTATCTAATTGTGCCAACATTAGCTTTTTAACGTCATGCGCATTAGCACCTTTTTTCAAAATATAGTCTTGATGAAATACGTGACAAAAAAAGTGGCCATAATAAAGTTTTTTATCAATGTGCTGTTCAATCTCGTGCGTAAAAGACTCAACCCAATCTTGTTCATTGCGCTTTAGCGCAATATCCAGCGCTAATATATCGCCAACTCGTTTTTCATGCATAGTCTGATAACGGATTGCTGCGCCCGCTGCAGCAAAGCGATGCAGATATGCACTTTTAGCTTCATTAGGTTCACATTCAAAAAATGCACCTTCACTTGATTTTTCAAAAAGCTGTTGAATAATCTCACGACCAGGAGCAATGCTATCATCGCAGAGCTTTAACACTAAGTGATGCTCAAAGCGCTCTCGGTAATCAAGCATTCTTGCGGGTAAATGACGTGGGAAAAAAACACTAGCCCACTGCATAAACCTATCACTTAAATAATTAGGCAGCCAAGTAACCTTATTAAGCAAGGCGTCAAGCCTTCCCTTTATTGCAAACAGTCTAGGTAGGCGTTTAGTACCAAGGTATTTGACACTTAAAAAAGTATCTTTACCAAACTTATTAGCAACATCAAATATATCGCGATGCATGTATTCACCTACTTCTGGTAAGTCATCAAGTTTACTAAGCAATTCTCTTCTTAAATGATATAACTCATCAGGATTATTGGTGCCGATATAAAAACTTTGTTCCGTTTTTGCAACGGGGTGCGTGTCAACTCTTACTGCAAATATTGCCAGCTTTCCTGCACAGCCACTCGCCTCGTACAACCTGCGTGGATCCGCATTAAAACGACTGGGGGTGTCGGCATCAATATCTTTAATGCGCTCTTTATATTGATGATCGCTTGCTTGCCTTTGCCCTTGCGTTAAATTATTTTTATCGAAGTCATGCTTGGCTAGTCTTCGTATCACTTCATCTGCACTGTTACCTAATTGAAGACCTAAATGATTTACCAAAATCAATTCACCTTCTTGATTAATCGCAGCATAAAGAGATAGTTCAGTGTAAGCAGGCCCACGTTTTACCAAGGCACCGCCAGAGTTATTGGCAATTCCGCCAACAATAGAAGCACCTAAACATGAAGACCCTATAACAGAATGAGGTGAGCGATTAATCTTTGCTAATTCACTCTCTAGATGATGCAAAGTCGCGCCTAGTAGACTAATTGCTTGATGTCCACGATTGATTAAATGCAAATCGTCCAATGCCAATGTATTGATGACCACAACCGGCCGATCATAATTATTGCCATTGGGAGTAGAACCTTCCGTTAGCCCAGTATTAGCTGCTTGCATGACAATAATAAGATTATTGGCAACCGCTATTTTTAAACACTCCCATAACTGGATCACATCTTGAGGAAACACAACCGCTAAAGCGCTACCGCCGCCAGAGCGCCAGCCTGTGCGATAGTGCTTGTTTTTAGTAGGGTCAGCACTAACATTTTTGGCTAGTAAAATTGATGTAAAAGCATCCAAAATCTTTTCATTGCTTAATACCTTGTTATCGTCAACGGCTTGTTTGATGCCGGTAGAAAAGGACATATCCCATTCACATAAACTATCTTTAGATGCTTTTAAACTGTCTTGTGAGTCTATGCTGTTACGTAATACTGCGTCGTTCATAAGAATGTCCTTTTAAAATTAACTCGCTAACTACCCTAATGGACCACTGATACCAAATACATAAATCGCTAACATTACGATAACACCGGTGGCCAATACATAATAAATAGTCGGTAGTATTGTTTTTCTAAGCGTGGCTCCCTCTTGCCCTAAAAGTCCTACAGTAGCAGATGCTGCAACCACATTATGAATAGCTATCATATTACCAGCGGCTGCGCCTACTGCTTGAGCAGCAATGACAATTGCTGGGCTAATACTAAGCGTCATAGCAGCTTCAAACTGAAATTGACTAAACATCATATTTGATACAGTGTTTGAACCAGCGATGAAAGCACCCAGTGCTCCTATCATTGCGCTTACCATTGGAAAAGCCGAGCCAAGTACACTTGCAAACAGCTCTGCACTAGCCACAGGCATACTCGGTATGTCAGATAGGTTAACACCAGAATTAATAAAAATTCTGACCATTGGTATTGTAAATATCAACACAAATCCAGCCCCTAAGATTGTCTTACTGGAATCAGTGAAGGCTTTTTTCAACGCGCCTGACGATGTTTGTGTTTGAACAAAAGCAGCTATTAACGCACACACGATTAATATACCATGCCTGGCAAATACAATGGTTGGAATGCCCCGCTAATACCCTGCTCTCCCAGTATGTTGTCAAACGGGATTTTTACACCTTGTAATATACTTTTAAATTCAACAAATACACGAGAACATACTAGCAAGACTGCCACTAACAAATAAGGCACCCATGCCGTAATTGGCGACATAGACGCCTGAGTTTTGTCTTCGTTCTCTTGCGTTTCATCACTCACCGTTAGTTTTCCTAACCACGAAGCAGGCCATTCACTTGCAGGTGCAAAATCCCAAGATTTTTTAGGAATCAAGAAACCATATTTTGCTGCGGTAACCACAATTGCCATACTAACTAAGGCCACCCATTAATGATGGAAATTCAGGCCCTAAAAACACACCGGTAAGCGCGTAGGGAATGGTAAACGCCAAGCCAGCAAATATCGCAAAAGGAGCGCATGCAAAGCCTTCAGCCCAACTTTTGTTGCGGCCAAAAAACCGCGTCAACATAACAACCATGAATAAAGGCATAAAGGTGCCCACTGCAGCATGTATTAAAGCAACTTGAGAGGTAATAAGTTGCAAAAAGGCTTCCCATTCCCAACCTTGAGCTGCAAGCTGTGCTGTGATTGCAGTTGTATCTAAGCCTTTATTTACTCCAATAACAATAGGTGTACCAACCGCACCGAAACTTACTGGTGTACTTTGAATCATCATACCCATAAGCACAGCGGCCATTGCTGGAAATCCAATTGCGACCATTAACGGCGCTGCAATCGCTGCGGGTGTGCCAAAACCTGACGCGCCTTCAATAAAAGTACCAAAACACCACGCAATGATGATCGCTTGAATTCTGCGATCTGGTGAAACTTGTGTAAACCCATTGCGAATTACTTTGATTGCGCCGGTATGCTTTAGTGTATTTAGCAAAAAAATCGCGCCAAATACAATCCAAAGTACAGAGGCTGTTATGACTAAACCCTGCAGTCCAGAGGCCAATACTCGATTAAATGACATATCCCAAACCAACACCCCCATAAGCGCCGTAACGGCTAGCACGATAGGCATTGCTTTTTTTGCAGACCATTGCAAACCAATCAACAGCACTCCGGTGAGTGCTATGGGTAAAAGGGCCAATAAACCATATGTAATTTCATTCACAGTGAACTCTCTTTTTTGTAATGATTGTTAATAACAACCATTATATGTTGATAATAAAATGTTAATACTAGACTCAGGTCTAATGTAACTGCCTATCTATTGTTGATATATATCCACTATGGATAAACAATTTTTCTTTTTTTGACATAATCGGCGCAAAAAAGATAAATAATCATCATAGGATAGAGTCAAATGATTAAGGCAGATGACGTATTATTATTTGTGCAAGTTGTTGAAAATGGGTCGTTTTCTAAAGTCGCAGAGTTAATGCAACTTACCAATTCAGTAGTTAGTAAACGGGTGGCCAGATTAGAAGAAAGCCTAAATGTACAACTTTTGTATCGTACCACTCGAAAATTGAGCATGACGGATGCAGGTAGAATGCTTTATGCAAAGGGGCAAATAGCTAAAACAGCCATGCAAGACGCCACTGACGTCGTTACAGGTTACTCTAACGAAGTTAAAGGTACCATTAGAATAACGATGCCAGTAGTGTCAGCTAACTTAGTGTTGAGCCAAGCAATTGCGGAATTTTGCCATCTTTATCCCCACGTGTCAGTCGATATGTCAGTTAATAATCGTTTCGTTGATTTAATTGAAGAAGGATATGATTTAGCAATAAGAACGGCTGATTTGAGCGACTCAAGCTTAATTGCTAGACGCCTTGTGGATTCTCAATGGGTGGTGTGCGCCTCACCCAATTATCTTAAGCGTAATGGACACCCTTTGTATCCTACTGATTTGCATGAGCACGAATGTTTGTTATACAAACAACACAATAAAAGCATGGATACTTGGACCTTTAGTGTAAATGGAAAATCGCAAGATGTTTCGGTTAAAGGAAGATTCAATACAGACAATTTAAATGCATTGTGCGAGGCATCACTAGCTGATTTAGGCATTGTTTACTTGCCACAAGCTTTGGTATACAAACACATTTTAACTGGGCGATTAAAAGCGATACTCAAACCCTTCACTGACAAGAAACTTGGCATCTATGCTGTTTATCACAAAAGTAAGCAACCCGACCAAAAACTGAAACTCCTTATTGAACATTTTAGAAAAGCGTTTGTACAACAAGAGTCTCAGTTTACAAAAATTGGAAACTATCGATAAGCCTAATACAAGCACAAAAAAAGCAGCGTACCGCTGCTTTTTTTATATTAATTAAAACTAAAACTTAAATTGTGTAGAAAATTGCAAATAGGTCGAATCGATATCATCAATTGCGGCATCACTTATTGCATATTGACCTACTTCAACACCAGCGCTTAATTTTGCGCTTAAGTTGGTAATTAAATTAACTGCAAAATGATGGCGATCTCTATCTAAGGTATCTGTTTGCGCTGCACCATAATATACCGTTGAACGCCAAGTATCATTCCAAAAATGTCGGTAGGCGACTGTAAATGCAGTTGTTTCTTCGACAACTCTTTCACCATCGCCATTTGTCACAACATCAGGTGTCATTGCCGCAGCAACATAACGGCTAAGGCTCGCCAACAGTAATCTGAAATCTAAAATCATCTTTACCAACCGCGTTGATACGGCCACTAATATTCGCTGCAACCGCCGTATCGTCAATCCCACCTTGATCCAACTTTCTAATCAAGGTCCCAAACGAGACTTGTCCCCAATCAGCCTTATGATTATAACGCGCAACAAAATCTGGAATAGTTTCATCAGGATCAGCATTCGCTGCACTTAACCCAACTGCGCTTGAAGACGTGCCGTTAGTCCCATTACCATTGGTTTCTGGGTTTTCTATCGCAAATTGCCAACCACCACTTGTGTAACGAATCTGGGTTTGGCGAATAAATACTTCACCAACGTGCGGACCACCAAAATCTAGTGCTTCTGGAAGCGCGGCTAAAGGCATAAATGTTGACCAATTTTGCCCTATTGTCCAGTTTTTATAACCGATATAAAAATGGCGAAGCCTAGGGTTTGTGCTATTACTGACCACCTCATTACCGCCACCACCATAAAAATCATACTCAACAAAGCCATAAATATCCCCATGCGTCACTTTAAAATTAACGCGCGACTCTTTTACATTAAAACCAGTGTGGGACGTATCAATTGCTTGACCACCAGGAATGTTAGCAATCCAGTAGTCTTGATAACCGACATCACCGCTGACATGACGCACATCTACTTTTGCGTAACCACCAAGTACAACCGACGTTTCGCCATCATCAGCTGACGCTTTAACCAATTCTACGCCGGCAAATGTTGCAGGAGCTATAGCTAAACAAAGTGCACTAGCAAGTAATGAGCGATTAAATGCTCGTTTAATTTGTGGGTTCATATTTCAACCTATTTAGAGTGTTGTGTTATTAAGTTGTTACAATCTAAAAGGCTGAAAAAGGAAGAAAAACCAAAAAAAGAAATAGTCTATTTCCAAAAATGCTATAATTGAAGAGCTTGCCGAGAAGCCTTTACGGCGTTTCTTTTTATTGAAATACTTGGCGCAAAGCTATATAAATCACCGTTTAAACCTACTAGTTGACGTTCAACCCCAATCTCTTTTGCTGCATCTGAACATGCCGATAAATGCACTGGTTCTCCGTGAACTGGTACTATACACTTTGGTCTTACCCAATGAAAAAAAGATGTTAAATCTTCCTTGTTTGGGTGTCCCGATGCATGAATAGTATGCTGCGTTGAGCTTGTCTGAATGACAGAAATATCCCTTTGTTGGAACTTTTCAACCAAGCGCTTAACTGCTGTTTCATTGCCGGGAATCACAATACTTGAAAAGATGACGGTATCGTATGGGTCTAAATCACAGTCTCGGTGTTGATTCAACGCAAGCTTATACAAACCCGCTCGTTGTTCTCCTTGAGACCCAGTCGCTACAATTAACACCTCGTGGCGCGGCAAATAACCAATGTGACGGCGTGGCGTAATGGTTAGCCCATCAGGCCAATGGCCGGTCACTTTTGCAATACTCACCATATTTTCTAAAGCGGGGCCAAACAAACAAAGATATCTGTTTGTGGCTTTTGCAATTTTAGCTAAGGTGATGATACGTGCAATATTACTTGCAAAACATGTCACTACTACGCGACCTTTTGCTCTGCTTATTAACTCTCCTAAACCCTTCTCACAAGCGCTTTCAGAGGTTGAAAACCCTAGCTTTGTGGCGTTTGTAGAATCGCATACCAGAGCGGTAATGTTTTCTTGTTTAAGTTGTTGATATATATCGGTATTAAAAGCATCTCCAACCACTGGATTGGCGTCTAACTTCCAATCTCCTGTGTGCAAGACTTTTGCAACTGCAGTAGTGATCAGCAAAGCATTTGCCTCTGGAATTGAGTGAGTAGTAGGCAACCATTTCACGGTAAATGGCCCAATATCTAACATCTGCCCTGTTTCGACAATTACAATGGGTATAGTAATCTCTAAACCTGCTCGATACGCTTTTCTTTTGAGTACTTCAGCAGTAAACGCAGTGGTATATATCGGGCACTGCAATTGGTCTAAATAATATATAACGGCGCCAAGATGGTCTTCATGGGCATGTGTTAATACCAATCCACAAAGGCTGTCTCTTCTATGACTAATAAAACTAATATCGGCGCTAACAACAGGATGTCGAGCCACGCCTGTTGTGTAGTCGTCATCGCGGTTTAAAGGTACGTCAAAGGTCACCCCACAATCAATCATTAACCACTGACTGCTATGACCATATAAGTTAACGTTCATGCCAATTTCGCCAGTCCCGCCAAGGGGTAAAAACCAAAAATCTTTACTACTAGGTGACTTATTCAATTAGGTGCCGTTTTGTCTATAATCTATTTGGTGTGAAGTGTAGCGCAGCCAATAAAGAGCAACAAGCTTGAAAGAAACATACAAAAACGACGCTGTAAAGCCACCCTAATTGACATAACACCAAATGGGCTTACTCAGCTTTCTAACACTTAGCAGCATGCCATAACAAAAACGCCGTCTTTTTTCTTGTCTCGTTAACCCTGATATTGGTTAATTCAAGCCCATGCTCAGTTAAGCGATAAGTGCCTGATAATTGATAAAGTGGGGTGTCATTTAGTGTAGTGAATATTAAACGAGCAAGCTGCTCATCGAACGTTCTAGGGTAAATACGCACTAATTGCCCCTTGGGTGAATAAACACGCATTAAATTTTCTTCTCTAAGCGTTTTTATACCACTAACCATTCTAAGCAATTCACTATACGCAGCAAACTGCGGTGGCTTGTGCTCAAGCATTATTAAGTCTTGATTATTGTATGATGCGCTAGCGATACCCACACATTCATACAAAAAATTTAATATCGTAGAGCTTGCACCCACATCATTTGGAAAATTCAACACGAGATTTTTCCCATTAAGACTGGTTATTTGATCTAAAACCTTATCAAGCTGCTGACTATTACCCGTTTTTTCGGACGCTTTTACTTTCTCGTTAGCAGTAAGTGATTGGATTGTACTTGATTTATCATCAACTTGTTGCTTGACAGGCATTGTGTAACTTGGTGGGTTTGGCAGTTGAAATGGTGAAAGTGATACTGTTTTTGAAATTGGTACATCCACATCGGTGTGTTCGATGACCCGCTGTTCAAGGTTCACATCTTGTGTAGACCTGGAATCTTTAAAAACAAAGATATCCATAAACCCTGTTAATAAAATAACTACTAGTGTTGCGATGGTGTATTTTTTTTGCTTATTCATCGCACTGGTTCACCTGTGATATCAATTACAGTAGTAATCCAGCAATAGCTTTATTTTCCATCTCACTGGCGACTTGCCTTAAGATTGCCTGCTGCTCTAACAATTTGTTTTCAGTTTCATACCTGTTAGCTTGACCACTTGATGCAAGGCTTTGAGATTCATCAAGCGGCACGTTTGTCTGTTCTACCGCGGCTTCTTGCACTTTAGTTTGTGTTGTGAGCGCAGCTTGCGTTTGTAATAGTTTGTTTGCTTGTGCAAGCGCTTTTACCTCGCGTTCAAGCTGTCTAAGCCTCTGATTTAACGCCATATTACTACTATCAAGCTTTTGAATTTCTTTCACTATCGCCGTTATATCTTCGGTTGTCACAATTGCGCTTGTTTGTGTTGTAGAAAAACTTGCCCAGTCTGTCACCCCTTTGAGGATATTGCTTTGCAATAGTAGATACAAACCAGCAAGCACACTTACTATAATAAATACATTTTTCATGTTTTTCTCCCAACTAAAAACAACTTTTTTATCACTCACTACAATGAGTGTAGGTGTTCAGATTTTGCGATTAGAATACTTAGCCAAGCTCGAATTATCATGGCGGTTGGCAGACCAATAACTGTCGTCATAAATGCCATAGAGAACTGTGTAGTTAATACACTTATGACTTGGTTCACATTATCTGGTGAAAGCTCTTGCTCTGCCAAAGAACCTATTCCCAAACTTATGCCTAACAATGTATATGTCAACGCCAGTGTCGAGATGGCATTCGCCATTTGCTGACCAACTTGAAACCAAAGACTTACAGCTTGATTAGCGTGCACTTTTAATATAGCCCAAATCGATACTAAAACCAAAGACGCAAATATAACTGAAAAACTCAAGCCAAAGTATTTGGCTATCCAAGCGATTAAATCTTCGATATTCATATTTGTAGTGGCACTAAGAACAGCCATGGAAATGACCGTCCCCCCCACAATCAAGCCTACTAACTGTGACAAATGCCGACGTTGATTAGATATGAGGGTTAAGTTCATCGCCTATGCCCACGTTTGGCATTTAAAATACTGTCATTATTTAAGGCAACAATATGAAACCACTGCTGGCCAGCTGAGCGCTCTTGTTCCGCTCCTGCGTGCACCAAAAACGTCGAGTCATATTGACTAAATGCTCTAGTTACATGCGCTGAATCACTGGCAAGGACAAGTCGTTCATCGCGTATCACCATCCTTTCCATATCGCTGAGTTGACGTTGACGTTTTAGTAATTTTTGACTTCTTTGCTCGACCGTCATTTGGGGATCCAACACATCCGTAATCAGCGCTGCTCGCTGACGTTCAAGGTTTTCAAGGCTCAGAATGTTTGCCTTAGTATTGGCAACACTATAGGTTGAAAACACTGTTAAGATAAGCCCCAAAATAGTCATTGGCACCCAAGCAAAAGAAATCTTGGGTAGTGATACGTTAATATTCATGTTTGACTCCTATAAAAATAAACCCACAGCAGCCGCTGGAGTGTATACTTCGTTAGTTTTAGCGTTTTTTTGAGCTTCTATATCGCTAATCGTAAATTCCAAATCTTGCGCATCTAGTGCGACTATTTTAGCCATGTAACTTAACATTAGCCCTTCTTGGTCCAACAATGACTGTTCTGTTGATGACTTCATCAAAAGCTGCCTAATATACTCTTGACTGTTAACCTCTTGACCGTCAATCATCATAGCAACGCTAGCTTTATGCTCACTTATCACTTGTTTGAGTTGTTCTATTTTTGCTAAATTGGCAGCAAACTCTTGTGCATAAGGACTTTGCTGAGTCATCGAGTTTGACAATAATGTGTCGTCTACTTGTTGTAAGACTTTTTGCATTCGTTCTTGTGCTTGTTGCTGATCAATTTTCAATTTGTATTCTGGTGAACCAATCTCAATATTTGAATCACGATACATATTTGCTAATACTTCTTGATAAAGATTCATTTTTTCATCAAGTTGGCTTTGTCTTAATGATTGACCTTTTTCTAGCAAATCCAAAAAATCAGATTTTAGTTGCACCAATTCGACCTTTTGGTCAATTTTTTCATTTGGAGAGGCATCGCCAATAAGCGCATTTAAAGACTGTATTTGTGCACTTTTTTGAGCCGCTTTTTGGTCGATGGCTAGCATTTGTGCAGATGCTGGCGCCATGCGAAAATCTTGTTGGATTCGTTTTTCAATTAGATTAGCTGGCAGTTTTACTAAGGATTCAGCTGATATAGGTTGCCAGTCATTTTCTTGTGCAATTGTTGCTGTGCTTGCCCCAATCGCAAATACGCTAACAGTCGACAATATTACTAAACACTTTTTGATCTCATATGTTTTCATATCTAGTTCCTAATTCATTGACCATTTTTGTTGACGCATAAGCTCTGTGCGCAAGCTAGGACTAATATTGAGCACACTCAATTGAGCCTGAGTTAATTGTTCAAATTGAGTGAGTGCAATTGCGGTATCAACAAATGAAAAATAGTTGTCAAAGATAAGATCTTGTTGCGCAAATTGCTGCCTAAAACGAGTTAGACCAACTTGTGCTTTTTTAATGTCACCTGCTTTGATGTAATTAACAACAGCCAATGCCGAATATCTCATTGCAAGCTCAAGATCTGGGTGATCAGGCGTAAATCCTATATCTGCTAAGCATGTTGTTGCGCTGTCTGCTAAATACATATGCTGTGCAATATGTCCATTCTCAACATGGCGTAATTGCTCTACTTGTGAAATACAAATATTTGATATTCGTTCATACAAAACAACAGGCTCTTGTTGCGTTTGTCTGGTCATGTCACACGCGCTTAAGCCAAGCGCAGCAATCATTACCAAAAATATCGATTTCGTCGGGGTAGAAGGCATATTTTAATCTCCATAACTGTGTGTAATCAGTTATGAGACGCTTAGCCATATTTTTTCAAACCTGCCAGCTCGATGAAATAATAATTAGGTTTAACTGAGACGCTTGGCTCCATGTTACCAAGTCTGTAAGGGTTAATACTTTATTGTGAGGTGCATTATTAGTTTTGGAAAACTGAGATAAATAGCTTGCTAGAGCATGCTGGTCTGCTAAATCTGGTGTCTGTTCAAATAATAGTAAATAAAACACTTCAGAAGACTTGTTTATATTGGCTGATAATGGTGTAAATAAAGGCCATTTGTTTAAACCATTTACATATTGGTCAGCGTTTAAAGACAATACTTGATTGTTGCTGTCAATTTGCCATATTGTTGAAAAATCGCCACTTGTTGTTAAATGAATATTGCATATATGATCGGCATCGATGATTTGCCATTTGTTGGCGCTTGAAAGAGTTCCATTTTGAAGCTCAATTTGCTGACCAATACTACACGCTAATTGCTCTTGAGAAATCGTTGCTTCAAGCTTATAGGCGTATTTGTCATCAATAGGCGAAAAAAACCATACTAATGAAATGACCAATAAACAAATAGAAACGGCATACTTTATCCCAGTGGTTATTGCTTGCTTATTGACTGCTTTTGTCACTTTTTGATTGCTTGGCAAAACTGATTTGGTCTTTTTCGCAGCAGGAATAAAGAGTGCTCCTGCGTCATTGGCAACAACAGTTGAGTCAAATAAAAAACCTAAATCCTCAAACAAGGGAACCTTGACAGGTAATTGCCTTAATAAATTGTGCACATCCGACAAACTATTAATAGCGTTAAGTGGCACTCGACAATCAGGCAAGGGCGACATTACATTCGATTTGGGGCAAAGAAATAGTGGCGTTTTCCCCTCTTCTAGCCAAGATGTGATCATCGGATTGGCTAGCTGACATTTTCGTTTCAGTTCACTTATTTGAGAAACACGCATCGACAAAGTATTAATACTGCCTGTTGCTATTATGACAAATTCACTCGCTTGTTTGTCACTCATAGCCTGTGAATATTTAAGCAAATGCGCAACGTATACAGCTAATTGCCAACTCGTTCCTTGACTCAATGCTGACGATATATCAAGACGATAACCGTACTTTTGTGTATCTTCTGCTTGAAATAATGACTGAATAAGGCCAGAACCGCCTCTAACAAAGTGGTCATAGTCTTTACTAATACCCGCGAGCGTTGAGCTGCCATCTATACTCACAAGAGAATCAAGCTCAGGGTCTTTTAAGGCGTTAATCGATTGAATTTCTATTAGACCAAGCGTACTAGCAATAAAGACTTTAGGGTTCATGTTTTATAAAATTAAACCACATATAAATGACTGTATAAACTCATCATACTTTGCGCAACGATTGAATCAAGTTCAATTACGGTTTCCCCTTGATATTGCCCATCTTTAACGGGCCTAATTATAAAGTGAAGGTGAAAAAATTGATTAATAGTTTCACAATATAAATGAATACCTTCGTTAATTTGATGCTCACTCACACTAAATAAACAAATATTAATCCTCAATTGATTATCCGTGTGATTGGCCAACATAGAACATGAAAAACCAGGTTCATCTCTTGTGATATCGCTAACACGCTGCGCTTGTTTGTTACTTGCTGCGGCTTTTTCACTGCTATCATAGGTACAAAGGGATGCAACAATGCGAGTAAAGCGTCTTTTTACTGTGAGGTCTTGATTGACCCTTAGTAAAATAAGTTTAGAACTTGGAAGTGATGGCGCTATTGCAGCATTGACAAGGCTTTGCGTGCTAAGTGTTGATGTCACACTTACTGCGCGGACTTCTGATGCTTCATCGTCAACTAGGCCTTTGTATTGTGCTGTTGTCACAAAAAGCAATTCTCTGAGCCTTTGTTTATCCATTATTTGTTCTCTTTTTGATTCATCCGCAGCATTAGTTCGCTGTAAATTACATCAGCGTCTATATTCGCATGAGGATATAGTGATGCAAATTCATTGAGAAATATGAGACAGTCAGAGAAATAATTCTGTTGTTCACAGCATTTAGCCTGTTTAGAGCGTTTTAATTGCGCTTTTATCTGCTGATTTAAACGTAAAACACTTTGCGCGGCATCGCTATTTTCTTGGAGACGACAAAGCGTTTTATCAGTAAAACCTTTGCGATTTATATTTTTAAACGCTAATTCGCATTTTTGAACCAATTGGGCAAACCATGGATAAGACAAGCTCCACTGGGCAAATAAGGCTTTATCAATCTTTCTATCGTTAAACAGTCCAACTAAAGCATGAAATTGCTCATTAAGCTCCCCTTGCTCACTAGCGATTTTAAACATAATTTGCAGGGCAACTGAAGGTTCCTGCTCTAGCAACACAACACTAAGCGCTAAAAGTGACTGCATATTATTTGCATACAACTTGACCAAATCATCAAATATTAATTCATAGTCAGGTTCTTGATACAGTATTTGATCAATATCACTTTGCTTTTTCTGTCGTTGTAATTGAATTAGTATGTTTTGAACGTTGGCAAATACCTGACAGCGAAAGTATGTTCTGGGGCATTTTTGCAAGTAAAAGTGATACTCTGAAAATCCATTGATGAGTGCATATTGTTTATTATTTAACACCTTTGGAGAATCACACAGTAACTTATAAGCATCAAGTTTATCTTCTGCGAAATAAGGAGCAATGTGACGATATTCATTGTCATCGCTTGCTAACGTTAATGTATAATCTTGGGTGTTTACAAACGCTGTTTTTACTTGCGTTTGAGTATCAACCCATTCAATTGCTGCAAAATAATCAAATACAGCATTAACACAATTATTGAATTTTGACATGCCTTCTGTCTGTTTAAGCGTCTGCCAACACGCAAGCACATCTTCGTCGTTCAACGCTCTATCTGCTTGGGTAAAAAAGATCTCTAAATGCCTATACTTTCGCTGCAGTTTATCAGGAAGCATATGCTCGGATAGCTGCTCATAAATCTTTTTTTGTAGCTCACTTGCGTAATTTGAAATAGCATTTGCGCCTTGTCCTATCAATAGGTCTTCTGTCTCTTCAAAAAAATTCTCAATATGTGTCGCGAGCCATTCAACTAGACACATTAATAAGTTTATCCGAGATGCGTGCAAGGTAAATGTATGTTTAAAAATAGTAATCGATATTGTAGAAGCTTCTACTTCAATATAATTACGTTTATCTCCCACGCGTTCGTCAGTTCCATGAAGGCAAAAGTAATTGTCAAAAGACGCAGCTTGCCCATTTCCCTGTAAGAAAAAAACGACAACAAACCTGAGCCCTTAACTTTCCTTCTTATAACATCATTAGAATCAGAACTGGCAAACTGTTGATAATGAATGATTGACCAACACAGGTGAGAAAGTTCGTAACATAACTTACCATAATTTCTACACACAATATGTCTCGCTAGAGTATCAACGGTGCGACTATTGTATTTAAGATGACCATTGACAGTGGTCGTTGTTCTGAGCATATCAAAATCAGCCACTAAGGCCTCACTTAGCCCGTAAGTGAGAATAGTGTTTTGATGCTGGGTACCTTCACCGCTTTGAGCAATCATGTTTGATGATTAAATGGGTTCATAATTGTGTGTTTGTACAAGTCCGGTTTGTGCCTGCTGTTGCAAACTAGCATCGTAGGAGCTCAAATAAATTGTTTCATTATCAATAGTTAGAGTGCACGGTACTTTTAATGGGTGCTCGCCTAGTATGCTTTCCCCATCCATGCTTAGACTCTCAGTATTATCAATGGGTTTTATTGTTGCTATTTCGCCTAAACTGATTTCAGCAACTGATACAAAATTAGGTTTTTTAGCCATATCCTTTGGACAAAATATACCTAATTTTTTATGACGCTTATGATAGGCAAGTATCACACTATCTTTGACACTAGCTAAAACCGCACGCGAGGTGATTGCGTTATCTGGCCAAAGTTTGTTTAGTTGCGCTTTATCAACTATATCGTCCTCTCGTGAGGAAAAGCTAAACAAACATAATTGCCCACTGTCAGATATGTTTATCTCTAGTGACACTCCCCCTACACCACTTTTGCTTCCTAATACTAAAGCATCTTTGTCCTTTAATGAAAAATGAGTCTTCGGCTCACAACTATTTCCATTTAGTGTAGTTCCGTTTTTACTGCCGCTATCACATAAGGAAAGTTGACTATTTTTGTGCTCGATATAACACTGCTGACCAAGTCTGGAAATTGCTTTATGATTAATTAAGAAAATCAAATCTTGCTGACTAATCCATACTTCGTTACCGTCTTTGCGATGTCGTCCAAGATGAATCACTTCGTGATGATAAACAACAAAATATTCAGGGCTATT
Organism: Glaciecola sp. HA4-3; assembly: GCF_055693685.1. Classification (NCBI taxonomy): domain Bacteria; kingdom Pseudomonadati; phylum Pseudomonadota; class Gammaproteobacteria; order Alteromonadales; family Alteromonadaceae; genus Glaciecola; species Glaciecola sp. HA4-3. The sequence goes on along the minus strand of NZ_CM146340.1, from coordinate 1,296,553 downwards.
CTGTGTGCTGATAACAACACTTTTAGTCTCATTAACATTATCATTTATCACTTTTTTAATGAGCTTTTTTATCGCTTTTGCTTGTTTTTTTAAACCCTTTTTACTCGAGGCTTTATCATAAGCCTGATAAGCCTGCCTGAGTGCTTTGTGGGGAAGCTCTTGGCGCAAGCTATTCATGGCTTTCGCAACCTTGCTTCGGATCCACTGCTCATCTGCCGACAGCGACTTTTGCTTCTTTTCATGATTCTCAATCATGTTTAATAGTTCGTTAGCCTGTCTACATCCAGCATTTGCATGCAATGCTTTACTCACCAATAATTTAGCCGTTTGCAGATCACCCGCATCTAGGTAAAGTTGTGCTTTTTGAGAGGTCTTTATGGCTTCAATTTGCAGGCGTTCCCAGTAGGATTCTTGCTCAACAATCTTGCTAGGAATAAAATAAATGGGCTTTTTTAGTACTTGATAAAGTGCTAACCAGCGCTGAGCATTGCGTTTTTTTGCATATTCATCCATAGAACTTAGCAACAAACGACGTCTAATCAGGGTGTAAACCGTCAAACTAATCAGCAAAAACAAGCACATTGTCGTAATAAGGGAAGGTATATAGGGATTTACACTTCTGGCTATGACAAAACTATTATCGCTGGCACTAAAGGTTAATTGTACACTTTGCGACTCCTGAGAAAAATATTCTTCTAATAGCAACTTAAGCTGCTCAGCATGAAGACTAGTGTCTACAGTATAAATATTATTAACGACACTGAAGTATCGATCCCACAACAAATACTCTTGAATAGACGAATTTAACACAATTTGAGTATTTAGTGATTTGGCCAGTATATACGTTGCGATCCCTCGTAAATCCTTACGGGCAAAGCCGTTTAATTCAATCGTATATGACTTCAACAAGCCAGTATTATCTAAGGCATTATGAAGTTTTTTTCCTAAACTTAAACCTGCAGAATAAAGACTATTAGTATCAAATGATTGTCCGATATTGGTGACGCTGGTAGTTATTATATCACCTGAAAATGTATCCATTAAGGTCGCGCTTATAGATATCGGTTTTGATTCGGTCAATTCATAATAACCCACAACTTGTATTTCTGGCGCTTTTTTAACAGTAAGGTTTATGACCTCTTGTATGTTCGACAGACTACAAAAACGGACAAAACATCCGTCAAAAATAGTAGCTGAAGGTTCGATGTTGTCTAAATTATTGACAAAAGCTTCGCTTAGGGCAGCCTCAAAGCTTTGCTTTTCTAACTCAGTAAGGCTTTCACTACCCACACTAGGAACAAACACAATATTTAATTGCGCAGCATGGCTATTTATCGAAAAAACCGTTAAATAGCATAAAAATAAAGCAACCTTAGTTTTGAAAAGCTTCACTATTACTCTCAACTAGCCTGAAACCTGTTGTAGGCGTTTTTGCCGATTTTAACAAACGCTGAGGCGCAAGTCTCTGAATATTAGCCCGCGTATTGATCCAAGAGCCCCCCATGACAAAAGCTTGATCACAACGCTCCAAATAGTGTTGCTCAAGCGGCTTATTGCCTTGTGCGTAATCCTGTAAGAGCTTATTAAAATCGTCAGTATAACAACCCTTTATCCATTCTTGTGCATTTCCCCAAACATCAAATAGCCCCGTAGGACTTGCTGATAGACTTGCCGTTTCAATCACCGCGTTTCTTTGATACCTAGTATTGCAATCTTTACAATGACTAACTTGGCTCAAGTCATAAACACTTGGCATAGGTGACGCAAACGCAAGCCATTGCTCAAGAGTTGGCAAAGTAAAATTCAGCTGAGTTTTCGTGTTGAGCCATGGAATAAAATAGTCTTCAATTTCTATATAAGATACATTTGTAACTGGCAATTTTGGAGAGCTAAGATTATTACTCTGGGTGCTATATTTCTTATCTTGCCGACAAACCTTATCTTTTACGCACAATTCGTATAGCGCTTGTGTTACTTCTGTATTCATAACCCGAAAAGGTATGTTTGTATTAATATTCACTAAGGTAAAGTCAATTGATTCCCCCTTATTATTTGAAACGATGATATGCCCATCATCCTTTGAAAAAGTGAGTTTATTGTTTTGCATCACAGGGTTTTCTATTTTAGTTTCCATGTTGGTGCTTGCTGATTCATCAGACTTTGTGTCCCATACTAGATCATTGTTTGTCTTTGCCTGATTCAATGAAAACTCTGGCTGTGGCGCTACCCACCAGTAAACAAAGATAACACACACAACTGTAATACATATTAACGAGACTTTACTTAGGGTGAGTTTTCGTGTTTGCTGATCAAATACTGTGAGTATGACCTTTTTCGCTACTATATTAGGCAAACACGAAACGGAATTCCCATCTGACAACAAATTTTGAAATGCCTTTGATGATAATCTTCGTCCCTTGCTAGCTCTAATTCGGTACAAATTATCAAGCCAATCAAACCATGGGCCTGCGTCATATTGTTGTATAACGTGTGTTTTTGCCATCAAATACAACTCGTCAAATGCGTGGGCTGGTAATTCATACTCATCACATATTGCGCGCTTTGAAGCACTATCAACAAAGCCAAACTGTAAAAGACAGCTACAAATTCTTTCATATACCAATTTGCTGGTATTATTTAATACGGAAACAGGATCAATTGCTTTGGTGGTATAATCTTCGTTTGTTTTCATTTTTGCATTATTAATAGTATCTAAACAGCATTGAACATCCTTAGGTCGGGAGTGAGGCTTTTCGTTAAGCAAAGACCTAAGTAAGTCGGTTGCCCAAGCTGGCACATTAGCAAAATTCTCCTCGTTGGCAAAGAAATCCTGTTGCTGGTTTGGGTTTCTTTGATAGTCCATCGCGAATAAAATTCGAAACCACAGTGCCCCAATCATGTACAAATCACTTTGAATACTCGCTTGAACTTGGCCTTTTAATAGTAAGGGGCACGCATATTGATGAGTAGTATTTATCCCATATGACTGTTGCCATGCTTTAAAAAAGTGCGCGTCATTTGTCACATTGTTAGCCAAAGTCTCGTCAAACAAATAAAGGCTAGTATAATCTCCTAAAATATAATGTTTATTTTTGATATAGATATTTTGAGCTTTAATATCCAGATGTAAAAATCCCGCTGTATGCAAGCGACCTATTGCAAACAATATGTCTTTTATAATCGCGATACTTGTTAAAAATCGACTGCCTATAGTAGTAAATCATCTATGCATTTGTCTAAAGTGTGCGCGTAATATGGTTCAACATGGAAGTAATCAGGCGTTTTCCCAAAAGAGACAATCGGCACTAAATTAGGGTGTGAAATACCATCGCTAAGGAGCATAGCGCTTGCGCAGAAGCGTGCCTTCATTAGATTGACATCAATAATTTGGGGGTCATCTTGACACTTCTTTATTACACATTCTTGATTTGATGACAACTCTTGTACATGCAACACACACAAGCTAGGAGTCTGATGAATGATCCCTAAGGTTTTATAACCGTCAATCGAATAGTGTTGTTGCGATATTTGCATAATCTAAATTTAGCAAGATATATACCAATACACTTGTCCAAAATTAACTAATATCACTTAAGTCTATTTTTCATTCTCTTTGCTATCAACCTTATTATTAAAAGTGGCGTAACGATTGGTGTTGCGCATGATATTATGAATTCTTATCGCTTGGAGACTTTCTACTGATGTTCTCAGTTCCTCATTGTTTGTTTGTTTTAATTGCGCAGTAGATTGGCTTGTTGTGTCGATTGTATGGCGTAATTGCGTATGTTCATTAAACCTAAAAGCTTGTGCGTTCACGCCTACCAGTTTGCTTGATTCATATGTTTTATATTGCGCAATCGACCATGCGATAATCATCAATAAAGTTACTACGCATAATAAACCAGTACTAAAGCTTACACTTTTGTATTCGTAATATTGGATGTTGTCTTTGAATTTACATAATAGTAAAGACATTATTCACCCATTGCATTTAATGTTTGCAGCCATTGTGAATTAAGTTGAGTCAAAGACAGGTTATATTCTGCGCCAAGGTTTTGTTCAAGGTGTGTTTGAATATCTAATAGTTCTTTAAGCTCAACCTGTGGATGAACCGCTAATATTATATCTTTTTGTTGTATTGCTTGGTGCATTACAAGCGGTTCAAGTTGAGCATTGAAATAGGCACCTTTCCAGTAAATTAGCAGTAATGAATCAGATGGAATTGCCTTATCTACGTGAGCTGAACCGCTCTGCTCGCTATCGGTTTTAAGCGATATTTCAGATTCCTTTGATATTGCTGACGTTTGTGAGCTCGAGTCAGAATTTGCATGCTTGTTTGGTAAACTTATCGACACCAATGCAATGATTAACAGAGCAAAAAACGCCATTGACAAGCCTAATGCGACTTCTGTCATTGCATTTGAGCTAGTGTCTTGATTTAACGCTAACATGTGTTTATGCATCACTGTCTCTTTATCGTATATAAGGATTGTGTTCCTACTCACTTATAATATAAGACGATTTGATGCATTTTTTTTACGTTAACTACACTATTGTTTTAATGTTGCAATATTATCGTTCGCGTTTCGATCAATATATCGAATGAAAGGATCGACCCCAACATAATATTTATTATCACCATTGTTACCATCAGCTAGTGAGGACATCGGGATGCTGATACTATTTTGACCATCTAATAACAAGTGCTTCTTTCGATACAAAATATTGACATCTTCGTCGAAATTATCTGGATTGTTATCGAAAATCACTATATCTACCCAATCTTCGAATGTGTTTTTGGTTTCATTTCCTTGGCCATCAGCCTCGAATTTTTCCGCAGAAACGCTCACATTTATACTATCTTCACTTACCTGACTATCAAGCAGTCTAAGATCGTATAGCGTAATCTGCTTAAACTGCTCTTTGATAAAATTGTGAGTATCTGCTTCAGCGTTTGCTAAAACTTCGTTCAACAGATCCAATGTTGTAGCCAGACGGCCTTGCGAAAACTTATAGCGCGCTACTAGGTCTCTAAGCGCTTTATTTAAGGCATCCACCCCTATTCTATCTGCGATTGCCATCATTACAATCGAGCCTTTACGATAGTGGATATAGGCTTGCGACTCTGCCCTTAACAAGGGCATTTCTTCTAAATATTCTCTGGAGCGTCCTTGTAAATATGAATCGAGCTCATAGCGTAAAAATTTTCTAACCTTTGCTTCACCATACTCCTGTTGCATTAATAAAATAGCAGCATATTGAGATAGCGTCTCAGATAGCACTTGGCTTCCTTGGACATTAGCAGCGTCAAGTTGATGACCAAACCACTGGTGAGCGACTTCGTGAGCAGTAATATAATAAACAGGATCTATTTCTTTTTTATCTCTTAGATCGGTAATAAATCCAATCCGTTCTGAATAAGGCACAGTGTTGGCGAAACTTTGTGCAAAACGTCTATAACCTGGAAACTCTATAATTCTTAATTGTTTATGTTGATAAGGCCCAAAGTTATCACTGAAGTAATCAAGAGAATCTTGTGTTGACTCGATCATTCTATCGACATTCCAAGCATGATCTTGGTAATAATAAACCGCTATCTCGACCCCTTTATGCTGTCTTGATTTGACTTTTACGTCAGCAGACATTATCGAATAAAAATCAATCATTGGAGAATCCATCTCGTAGATAAAATAATTACGTTGATCTTGAATCCAATATTTTTTTAGATAGCCAGGCGCTATTGCAATTTGATCTGCGCTTGTCGAAAGTGTTGCTTTAAAATCAATCAGTCCTACATTTGCACCAAAAAATGTTTCTTCATAGCGACTTTCATCTTCAAGTTTATAGGCACGCTTGGGCGGCGGAAGTTCACGTTTTCTTCTTTCATGTTGATCAGCAATATAAAAGCTTTGGTTAACGCCGAAAATTGGGAGTAAAGCATAGTTGTTAATAAAAGTACCGTTTTGGATAAGAGAACTATCTTCTGCTCTATCTTTAAAACCAGTATGTTGCCTAGTAACACTTACTGTTAACTGTATTTGCTCATTTGGCAAAAGCTCCTTATCTAAAGACAACCATGCTGTCTTTAATTCTGAGTTATAGTCTTCAACGTTAGCTCCTTCGATTTGCACCGTACTATAATTTGGGAAGTTAACTAAGAACCGTTTAACCGGAACCTCTTCTTTATTTATTAGTGTCAAAGAAGCTACGGCATCAATCTTTCGTAACTCAGGGAAAATAGCAACATTAATATCAACCGCCACATTCGTCGGAATAGGTGCATCTTCGTACGCACGATATGTTTGTTCATACTGATATCTAAGTTCAAGCGCCTGCTTTGCTGTAAAAAATTCATTTATCACCCTAGTATTGTAATGAATGATCGTTGCTAAACTGATAAATGCGACTAGCGAACAAACAATAACAACTTGCCCCTTGCGACCTAAGTTATAAGCTAAAAGACCATAGCGTGCGCGCAGGTTTGTATCCGGACCACGTTGCCACATTGCATAGCTGAGCGCCGCTAGCACAGCGGCAAAAGTTGCCCAATAAGCAAGGTAGTAATGCTGCGTGGTTAATGCCCATCCATATGCATTCATATCAGAATACATTAAACTTGGCGTGGACGAATATTGAAACATATTATGTTCAAAACCCAATTGGACAAAGACGGTCTCTGATACAAAAAAGTAAGCGACAAATATCAACATCCCCATGTACTTGTTGGGACTTAATGCTTGTATAAAGAATGCAAGCACGGTTAATAAAATCCAAGGAATGGCGGTAAAATAGATTAAAGAAATCACATATTGCTGGATGTCAAAATGATAATAAGAAGAAAAAATTTGGTTAAGTAGCGTCGCACACATTCCTATCAATAATAGGCTGAAAATTACGACGCACACCGCGAGCAATTTAGATAACCAAAAGGTAAAATTGTGTACAGGCATACTATCGATAATATCGCCGATTTGAACACTACGCTCCCGCCACACAACTTCTGCTGTATAGAAAGTGATGACAATAATAAGTGACAATCCAAAACCATTTTGAATAAGCTCTATCATATATTGAGTTAATGGCCAGTTTTTTGCGCCATATAAACCAGCGGGATTGATGAACTCTTGACCAATTAAAATAGCAGCTATCAATAACAGAACTAAAAATGACGGGCTCAATACGACTTGTTTTACTTCGAAACTCACTAGTTTAAAAAATTGTGAAACTTCGCTCGTGGCATCAAATTGATGGCTAATATTTGCCATTTCAGGAGCAGGCATGGATTCATTAACTACGACCTTTTTTGATTTAGCAGGAGAAAGTCGTAATTGACTAAAAAAGCCACCAAACACTAAAAGTACCGTCATGGATATTATGCTCCATAGCGCTCTGTTATATAGAATGCTTTCTTTTAGAGTTAAAATTAAGGTGTTCTTTTCGCTTGGTGTCCAATACTGTGTCGTCTCAAAAAATGTGCGTAAACCAAATGGGTCCATCAACGCCATGATTTCTTTTTGATGAGGTTCGTTAAAAATACTTCCCGATGCAGCAAACAATACAAATAAGCCTAAGGCAAACAAATAAGCGCCCATCATGCTTTTGACTCGTATTGCGGCAACATAGAACAACGTACTTAAGACGAAAACAGTCGGAATAGTAAATACAACGAAAGGAACAAGATAGTAACTTAAACTGATGGTTCCAAGGCGCTGGGCATCAAGCCAAGGCATTAGACTAGCGATAAATAATCCTAATGGCACCATTGCACTTACCGTTACCACTACCAAAAAGGCACCAAAAAAACGCCCACTTTTATATGCAAAAGGGATAATAGGTTTGGTATAAATGATCTCGCTCATCAAAGTATGTTCATTTCTAATTGCTGTATTAGCCACAAAATTTACAACCAAGAACATCCCAAAGAAGCCCATAATCAGCATTGTCTGAGCTATCGCATAAGGACTATTAAAGTTAATATTACCACCGCTACCGATTTGAATATTTTCTACAGCAACAGACAAATAAGGCAACAAAAAGAAAATAAGGCACGTAACAACAAACGATGGTTGTCGCGTAAAATAACGCCATTCAAAGGTGAGCATTTTTACAAACATATTATACCCGCTCTTGTAATACTGAAGACTGACTTAAGATACTAAAATAGGCATCTTCGAGACTTGCAGGCGCTGTTTCGAATCCTTCAGGTGGTGTATCGGCCAATACGTACAGTACGGTTCTTCCTGCAAATAAACGTGTTGAAATCACGGTCAAATCTTCTTGCAACTCATTGATTTCATTGCCATGAACAGTCTTTCGCCACACCTTACCCTGTAATGAATTAGTTACTTCAATTGGATTACCTTGCAACAAAATTTTGCCTTGACCGAGCACAGCCATATCTGAGCACAATTCGGAAACGTCATCTACAATATGGGTCGATAGAATGATTACCTTTTCTTCACCCAAGCTAACTAACAAATTGTGGAATCGATTTCTTTCTTGAGGATCTAAACCGGCTGTTGGTTCATCAACAATCAGAAGGTCTGGGTTTCCCAGAAGAGCTTGAGCAATACCAAAGCGTTGACGCATGCCGCCTGAGAATGAACTTACTGCTTTTTTACGATGCTCGAATAAATTAGTTTGAGCCAATAATCCTTCAACAACTTCTTTTCGATGACCTTTATGCGTTATACCTTTCAAAATCGCTAAATGTGAAAGAAGCTCATAAGCACTTACCCTTGGATATACGCCAAAGTCTTGTGGTAAATAACCTAGCCTCTGCCTTAGCTCAATGGGTTGATTAATTACATCTAAGGAATCAAAGGTGATCTGCCCTTCATCAGGCTGTTGCAAAGTGGCAATTGTGCGCATTAGTGAGGATTTACCAGCTCCATTTGGGCCGAGCAAGCCAAATAGACCTTTGGTAATATTTAGATTAACGGCATCAAGCGCTTTGACACCATTGCTATACGTTTTTGTGATATTTTTTATACTTAACATCTAAACTCTCATCAATACAAAGACAGTGATACTCTTATTGTTAAAGTATCAGTCCACCATATCTATGCAAGCAATAGGCAAAGTATAATTGTTTCTAAATGTGAATTTTGAGCATGCGCATTCTGTATTTAAAGCATTTCGCCTCGTAGATTCTGGCTCATAAGGGTACAACGCTGCTCAAACGAGAGCTCATCTTTACTCAATAAATAATGTAACTTTGCTAAAGCGGCCTCTGGTGTCAAATCTTTGCCTGAAATGATACCTGTTTTTTCGACTAGTTTGCCTGTTGCATACCCTGACATGTCGACTGTCCCAGACATACACTGCGTGCAATTAACTACCATCACACCTTGCTTGGTTGCCCGTTCAATTTGCCTTAACAACTCAGGGTTTTGTGGTGCATTTCCAACACCATAAGTGAGCAGAATTAATGCGTTGACAGGTTGTTGAATCATATTGGTTAATACATCAGCACTAATCCCTGGATACAAAGTTAACATTCCTACAGGTTGGCTAATTATAGGACTGACCCTTAGTTCCTTTTGCTCAGATTTGTAATGTGTTAATTGTGTATTGAGCTCAATGTTAATCCCTGCAGATAACAATTGAGGAAAATTAGGCGAATTAAAGGCATTAAACCCATCGGCATCAACTTTTCTTGTTCGATTACCTCTAAATAGCGCATTGTTAAAAAATAACGTTACTTCATTAATCGGGTATGTTGCAGCTATATATAGCGCATTAAGTAGATTTGATTGCCCATCCGAGCGCAACTGCGCTAAGGGAATTTGTGAGCCTGTAACAATCACCGGCTTATGCAATCCTTCAAGCATAAAAGACAGAGCTGAGGCAGTGTAAGCCATTGTGTCAGTTCCGTGAAGAATTATAAACCCATCGTATTGGTCATAATTAGCCGCAATATCCTGAGCAATAAGTTGCCAATCAGTTGGTTTCATATCACTTGAATCGAGCAAATTGTCGTATTCGTGAAGCGTGAAATCTGGCATTTCTTTACGATGAAATTCCGGCATGTTTGCCAAGGTATCAAAGAGATAACCTGCGACAGGCACAAAGCCGTCTTCAGAGGCTTTCATACCAATAGTACCACCTGTATAAGCGATATATATATGCTTTTTCATAATATTCCTATTGGTCAGGCTGACTCGAGAGCACAAGCCATTCAATGGTATCAAGCATCGATAGGTCTTTTTCGCTCAAAGGCCCTTTTGACAGCCATGCTTTAAACACAATCATTACATCTAGGCTTGACTCGCCTTGAAGTTTACTGGCCATTAAGTCAAGTTGTACCGCTTTGTATTGTTGTTCAGAAACAACAACACACTTTTCATATCCAACATCGAGTATAACTGCCATCGAACAAAGTAACTTAAGTCTATCATAAGGTTTGATTGTATCAGGTAGTTTGGGTGGATTACTGACCCACTTTTGGTGTTGCGTAGATAAGGAAGCAAAGCCATCGGGTAAGTCAGGCCCCGTAAATTCACGTAAAAATGTAAACAAATTCATTAGTTTTGCTTTGGCTTGCTCACTATTCATATGGCGTTTACGCGTCTGAAAGTGTCTGTTAGCTTGTTGCAGTTTATGCTCGACTTGCTTGTGTGTTTTACTATCCAATTTGGGTAGATAGGTCTTTATATTTTCAATCGCATCACTAAAAGGCAATAAGTCGTCTTTAGACCTTGCTTTATCAAGTGTTTCATTTGCTTGAGCAAGCAATACCTCCAATTCTTGCATAAGTTTTGTATTTTGCTCCTGAGAAACCGCAAGCGCTGCATTATATCGATTAAAGATGATATCGTTTTGAGTTCTAAACTCTGTCCATAAACGATTTTCATCACGTTTAAATGATGGCCCTATTGCCTTGTATTGTGCTTGAATAATTTTGGCCTGCTTGGTCGCTTCCTTTAAGTCATCATCCTTCGCATTAACAGTGAGATTCTTTATCTTCTCAATTAACTTCGTTTTGGCCTTTCCATTTTGTGCATAAAAATCATTAACTTTATCCTGAAAAGGTGATAAGGCTTCATAAAAAGTACTTTTCAACTCAGCATATTTGTCTTTGTCTATCTCACCTAAGCGACTAAATGAGGATTTAACGCTATTTATCTTTTTAGCCAAGTCATCAGCGGCCAAGTCATCAGAAAATGATTTTACGCTTGCCACAAGTTCTTTTCCTAACTGCAGGTTGTTAATTCGCTGCGCCTCTTTGTGGGCATAATGTACTCGACAGGGCTCAAACGCTTTTTCTATTAATTCATCAAAACGTGCATTGGCAATATCATCTTCAGGTGTATTTAATTTCCCTAAGCTGACCCATTGCTGACGCAATTGTTTGACCTTTAGAGCTCTTCTTTTTATGTTGTTTGCAGGCTCTAAAACAAGTTCGTTTAATTCATCTAAAAGCTCAGGTTTTCTTGGCTCAGCAATATAAGACTGCCAATCCGCCAACTTTTGAATTTCAGCGTTAATGTTCTCGTGTAAGCGCTTAGATTTGATGACAAATTTTTTCGACAACTTGGTCTTTGATAAATCAGGCAATTTGAGAAATATGTTATTGGCAGTTTTAAAAGTAGCCATTGCCGGCTTAAATTTACCTTCATTTATTAATCGTTTGACGATATTTAACTTGTTTTCACACACACGGTCTTGTTTCTTACAAGCGCTAAAATGCTGATTAAACGAGGTGTTTGCAGCATCGAGCTGATGTCTGTATTTATTGAGGATACTTGAATCAAAGTCCTGAACTAAGCTCAGTGATGACAGCTCTTTTTTAAATGACGCAAGCGTGTCATCGAACAATATAAGAGCGTTAATAAATCCGTCAATATCTGATTGCTTGAGGGCATTAGTAATCGCTACTTCACACTCATCAATAGCATCATTAAATACAATAGCCTGCCCTTCGATTTGATCAAGCTGTTGTAAAGCGGCAGGCAAAGCATTGAGTCTTTCAATCAAATTACTAACATCAAAAAGTAAGGTTTCGCTGTTTTTTGCTAAAGGTTTAGAACCGTGGCTATGGCATCGAGTTATTAAAGTGTGGCACTCTTGCTTTATCGCTAGCAAGCTCTTCAACAGTAAGCTCATCTGAGGTTCAATATTTTTAGTGTCACCACTACACAGCAAGTTGTATTGATTCCTTATTTCATTGATATTGTTTTGTGTCTCTTCAATGTTGTTACTTAAGGCCTTTCGCTCAACGAGTTCAAGATGCGCAGGCTCAAGCACTGCAAGCTTTTGTTGCACACTCACTTTAAGTGCAAGATATTTTTCTGTATACGCCGCTACTGCGTTTTCATCTAAAAAGTGAAAATCGAGCTTTAAAGATTCAAAACGAGATGCTAACTCAGATAATTGCGAGGAAATATATTCATAATCATCGCTGTCTTTAAGCGCTAATATTTGTGAGTTTATCAAAATAAGAGACTGCTTTAATTTTGCAGGCATACTTGCTTGCATTTCAAGGTTCTCTAGTTTTGTATTAATTTTTTCAATGACGGCCGATGAGCGAGCTTGCTTTAAATAGCGATTCAATGTTTTACGATCTTGAATGTCGTCGATTATCGCTAATTGTTGCCTATCATCTGCAAAATTTTCAAAAAATCGTCGATATGAAGCTTCATTATCAAGTTTAAATAGTACCGATAGACTCAGGACTTTATCTTGTCTAAGCCTAGTGTTTTCAAACAGTAGTTTTGCTAATAGCGCCTTGTCATTGCATTCTTCAACAAATCGACAAAACGTTTTGTCATCAATTTTATTTGTATCTGCTAATAATGAAAAACACACATCCATCGCTTTGTTTTGGACTTGAGGGTAATAGCTGGTCTGTGCACATTTATACCATAAAGCAAAAGAATTTAGTTTCAATAAGGCTGCAATGATGACTTCTGGTGAATCATCATTAAACGCCAATTCATGTATAATCTGTTTGTGCTTTTCTTTTGCCAAATCAAGCGATTCAATCGCTTTGAGGCGTTTTTGAGAATCTGCATGTTTGTGAGCAGGGGTAAAAATATGTTCAAAAATCATCTTGTTTAAACCGAGCAATATTTTGGTTTCTTTTAGGCTTGGTCGGCTTTTCACCTTTTAGTTCTCTTAATAATTCAGTTTTTGACTTTTGTACAATCTCTCCGTCATCACCAATTGTCATGTGCTCATTAGACTGTTCAATTTTCGCCTGATATAACAACACTGCTTGCAAAACAGTCTCTTTTTGATCATCACTCAATGGATTACCATCTAGCCATTTACCTGTTTCGACTGCTTGTTTAAGCTTTTCGAAAATATCAGGTGTCATCGTAGCGAGTAATTGTTCAGCTTGCATACATTACCTCTATCAAAATTATTGCTTTACTGTCGTTTGGCCAATGCCGTTCGTAATCGATTAACAGCATACCAAATGAACCCAATGGTGGTGGTTGCAACAGATGCATTCCACATTAATTCGCCGCTATCAGTGTTAGGGAATTCACCTAGAAATACAAAATAACACCCCACTATAAAGACTAAAATTGCCAGCATAGATTGGTTCTGAAGACTCTGCAGTTTTTGATATCGTTGAAGTGACAACTTACGCCTAATATCATCAGCACTCGCGTCACCAAATTGGTAGCCGCAGTGAGAGCATGATTTTGCTTTATCTGAGATTGATTTATTACATGCAGGGCAGTCTATAATTGCCATTGCTTTCTCCACATACTAAAAAAGCAAAGACTTGTGTTTTAGCAAGTCTTTGCTCAGGATTCAATAATCGATACCGCTTACGAGTTTTTGACTTTATGCCAGTACTCTTTTACCGACTCTTTCATCTCTTTACGTAACATTAAAATACCAAACAAGTTTGGTAAGGTCATAACTACTATCGCCACAGCAGATAGTGCCCAAACGAGTGTTGTGTCACTGATTGCAGCCCAAAAGAATCCGGCTACATATACCACACGATAAGGCATAACAGATGCAGGCCCCAACAAATAGGTCATCGCTCTATCACCATAGTAAGACCATGCTATTGCAGTAGAAAAGGCAAAAAGGAGTAAACCAATAGACACAATATATTGGCCATACTGTCCAAAGTATCCCATCGTAAATGCTTTTGTTGTCAATTTTGCCGAGTGTATGAGGGATTTACCATGAACAATGATATTTGCTCTTTCTATATCGCCATCCACTATTTTTAAAGTCCCGGTAAAGTTATCATCAAGTGAACCAACATGATAAGTAACATCTTCAGCAAACGAACGAGCATTAATAAGCGTAAATCCACCTGTATTAGCCACGCCATTTACCACTGCAATTTCACCATTAAAGGCTTCAACTGTAGAACCTTTTAGCTCATTTAGATAACGATATATATTATCAGTATCTTCAGCATTTCCTTGTTCAAACTCACCAGTAATAAACATCATATCTGAGCGTTCAAACACGTTTTCATGTTTTTTACTCCACACACCTGATGACAAAATTACCAAACCTGTAATGGTACAAATAATAATCGTATCAATAAAAGGTTCCAAAATAGACACCATTCCCTCAGAAACAGGCTCTTTTGTTTTGGCCGAGGCATGAGCAATTGGCGCTGAACCTTGACCAGCTTCATTAGAGAATAATCCTCTATTTACGCCTCTATTAAATGCGTATGCAAAGGTTGCGCCTAAGAAGCCGCCGGCTGCAGCCGAGCCTGTAAACGCATCAGTAATAATTGAAGCAAAAGCAGGACCAATGTTTTCGATGTTTGCGAAGATGACCGCAAATGCACCAATGATGTATACAAGCGCCATAAACGGAACGATTTTAGAAGTCACAGACGCTATACGTTTAATACCACCAATAATAACAAGCCCTAACAAAACCGCTAGCACACCTCCCACAACAACTGGAGAAAAACCGAAGGTAGCTTCTATGCTCGTGGCGATACCGTTACTTTGCGGCAAATTACCGGTCCCAAATGAACTAATTACCGTGGCAACAGCAAATGCTACCGCAAGCCATTTCATGTTTAGACGTTTATCCATGTAGTACATTGGACCACCGGCCATAGTTCCATCAGCTGTTTTCTCGCGGTACTTGTGTGATAGCGTTACTTCAACAAATTTGGTCGTCATACCAAAAAATGCCGTTGCCCACATCCAAAATAGTGCAGCAGGCCCACCTAGAAAAATAGCCAAAGCAACACCACTAATATTTCCGGTACCCACCGTACCGGACAAAGCAGTTGTCAAGGCTTGAAACTGAGTTGTATCACCTGGGTCATCACTTTTTGACATTTTACCTGTAACTAGTTTGCAAGCGTGTTTAAAGTAATAAATCTGAGGAAACTTAAGATATATAGTGAAAAATGCACCAGTTCCCAACAGCACGTATGGAAACCAAACAGCACTTCCTAAAAAGCTGTCAATAAGATTAATAAATTCAAGTAACGCGTCCATCATGTGTCCCCTTTTGGGTGTTATTTATTATTGTTGTGTGTGTTTATTTACAAAGCGTCGGTGCTACAGCTCGTATAGCAACCAACACGTCTTCTCCTAATTGTTTGCAACGTGACGTTGACCAGCCAAACGCATGATCGGGTAAATCAGCATTATCTTTAAAGGGCATTTCTAGCGTATAGGCCAAACAATCAAACTTGTGGCCTACGGCGTTACTAGCGACCGTCAAATTTGCTTTTCCTAGTGCATCTTTGTCATAGCCATATACATCTTGAAACTCTGGCGTTGTAGCCATCAATGCCTGCTTAAATTGCTCTTCAAGTGATTTAATCCTTTCGTCATAGTTAGGATTTCCCTCACTACCTGCAACAAAATTATAAGGTAAAGCCTCATCTCCGTGAACATCAAGATACATATCAACACCTGTTTTAGTCATTTTATCAAGTGTAAACAATACCTCTGGGCTCTTTTCTTTGCTTGGAGATTGCCATTCTCTATTTAGGTTTGTGCCAACGGCATTTGTACGTAAATGTCCGCGAACACTCCCATCGGGGTTCATGTTTGGTACGATATAAAAAATGTTGTCTTGCAATAGTGATCGCGCTACACCATCGTCTTCATCTAAAAGCCTGTTTAGTAAACCCTCAATAAGCCATTGAGCCATCGTCTCACCAGGGTGTTGCCTTGCTGTAATCCAGATCTTGTTTTTGTTGTGCTGTGTTTCGTCCTCATCGCCAACTATTAACAGATTAATCTCGCGCCCATCTATACTGTTACCTAATAGTTCATGATGACAATCAAAACTTGTTTGGGCTTGTGCAATTAAGTCTAAATGGCGCTCGTAACTATAGGGGACAAAATAGGCAAAATAGACACTGTCATATTCAGGCGTGAAATCGATACATAGGACATCACCATCAAAAGTAGTATCTACCCTAAACCACGTATCCCTGTCGTATGACGCTAGCGCTTGATAGCCCTTCCATCCTTCAATGTAAGCTGATTTAGATAAGTTTTGTATGTGAATTTTGTGATTAACAAAGGGGCTAGCGTGTAATTTAAAATGAAACCATTGATAAAAATCTGACTGATTGTCTTTATTAATTTCTAAACGAATGTTTTGTTCATCTGTTGCACTAATTATTGTGATGTTGCCACTGTCAAATTGACTATTAATAATCATATAAATATTCTTGTTATTGTTTTATATCGACACAGCCATTAGTGTAGTTGAATAATTCAACTTGTTACACTAATTAAATAGCTGATACCTGTTTTAGATATGTTAGCAAACTACGCAACGATACAAAATACTCACCAAAAAAAAGCTGACACTTGATTGTCAGCTTTTTACATAATTTTAAATATCGCTTAAGGAAGTGATGGTACGCTTACGCCCGCCATGTCACTTACGACCCTCATAACTTGACAGCTATAACCGAATTCGTTGTCATACCAAACGTAAAGTGTGGCTTCTATTGCCAGCAACGATTGTTGCTTGTGAATCGACAACGCTTGCTGCGCGAGCACCAACTAAGTCAGTAGAAACAATTTCGGTTGACGCCGTAAAGTCGATTTGGTGCTGAAGGTTTGAAAATAGTGAGGTGTTACGTAAATACGTGTTAATAGATTCTTTATCTGTTTCACTATCTAAATTTAGATTCAGAATTGCCATTGATACGTTTGGGGTTGGCACTCGAATGGCGTTACCTGTCAATTTACCTTCCAATTGAGGATACGCCTTTGATACGGCTTTTGCTGCGCCAGTTTCAGTAATTACCATATTTAATGAAGCTGCCCTACCTCTTCTGTCAGCTTTGTGATAATTGTCAATCAAATTTTGGTCATTTGTAAACGAATGAACTGTTTCAACGTGTCCATTTACAATGCCATATTCTTCATCTAACGCTTTAAGAACAGGAGTTATAGCATTAGTTGTACAACTAGCTGCTGAAAGAATAGTATCAGCATCTTCAATATCGGTATGATTAACCCCATGTACAATATTCTTGATATTGTTTTTGCCTTAGTGCCGTAAGGAGTACTTTTGCTGCCCCTTTAGCTTGCAAGTGTTGCGATAAACCATCTTCATCTCGCCACATACCTGTATTATCCACAACTATGGCATTGTTAATCCCATATTGAGTGTAATCCACTTCACTTGGGTGATTTGCATAAATAACTTGAATAAACGAACCATTTGCTTTTATTGCTTTACGCTCATTATCAACTGTAATGCTGCCATTAAAAGGCCCATGAACTGAGTCACGTCGCAACAAGCTTGCTCGTTTTTCTAGATCACCCTCTTTACCACCACGTACTACAATCGCTTTAAGCCTAAGTTTATTTGCTTTGCCCTGCCTTTCAATCATTAATCGGGCAAGCAAACGGCCAATTCGTCCAAAACCATACAATACAACATCACGCGGTTCTTGAGCGTCATCTGTGTCACAAACTTTCATAAGTGCTTCATTTAGGTAAGCCTGAAGGTCATCTTGACCTTTGGCTTTTCCATAATGAAACTCATAAGCTAAGCGACCAATGTCTACTTCACAAGGTGATAGGTTCATTTGGTTTACCGCTTCTAGAATCGGCCAACTTTCACGCAAACGCAGCTTTACGCCTTCAAATAAACGAACCGTTCTATGCGCCTTAATTAAATCAATAACGCTAGCATTAAGCAGACTGCGTCCATAAACAGAAATTTCTACCGCTTTATTGCGGTATAACTGTCCAATCACGGGTAACATCCGCTCCGCGTAGTCTTGGCGCTCTTGCCAACTTGATTGTAACTCTTGCTCATATTGCTGATTCATTGAAAGTTATTCCTTTGGAAAAAGTTAATATTGTTCACCCGCGCGCATTTTATGCAAACTTGTTGAAAAGTCCAAATTGTTGAAAACTTTCATTTTTACTAAGTTAGAGGCATATCATCAGAATATATACGTAATTAATCGTCAAGGATTTAGTAAATAGCGGGTAGCCTTGGAACTATGTTCATATGGCATGTCGTGCCAAACCACTTTTAGCAAAAAAATGAAATTTAATTACAGTATTTTTTTGAAATAAGACCAAGGTATTGTCAATATTATTGGATAAGCTTGCTGATATTCATCAGGCTGGCTTGAACTTAAGCGAAATAGAATTAACGCAGTATCTTTTGCCTGTCGATGTAGGGCCATCATCAAATACATGGCCTAAATGCGCATCACATTGTTTGCAGACTATCTCAATTCGTCTCATTCCTAAGCTATTGTCGCTTTTATAGTCTACGTTATTTTCTTTACTCTGCTCACTAAACGATGGCCAACCACATCCTGAATCAAATTTAGCTTCTGATGCAAAAAGCGGGGCTGCGCAACATTTACATGAATATTCGCCACTTTCTTTATTATGCAGATATTCACCCGTAAACGGATGTTCCGTTTCCGCCAAACGAGTGACTCTATACTCCAGTGGACTTAGTTGGTCTTTGTATTTGTCTACCATGTCGCAACACACCCTATTACTAATAAGTTCATCATTATTTACGCACACGTTCTTGCTTGCGATCAGCGCTGCTCCACGAAACGTGGTATTTTTGAGACTCTGGCTTATCAATTCTGGCATAACTGTGTGCGCCAAAATAATCACGCTGTGCTTGTAACAGATTTGCAGGTAATACTTCGCACCGGTATGAATCATAATAATTAAGTGCAGAAGATAGCGCGGGTACGGGTATACCTGATAAGCTGGCAATTGAAACTGCTTTTCGCCAATTTTGCTGGTTTTGCTTTATCTGTTCGATAAAAAATGGCGCCAACAAAAGATTTTCAAGGCCTTCATCTTCCTGATAAGCATCTGTAATTGACTGTAAGAACACCGCTCTGATAATGCAGCCTGCTCGCCAGATTTTAGCAATTGCTGCAAAATCTAATGCCCAACCATGCTCTTTAGCAGCAATATCCATTAATTGAAAACCTTGTGCATAAGCACAAATTTTTGCGCAATATAACGCGTCATGCAAATACTTTATTATTTCGCTCTTATCTTCTTCACTCACATTAGTCACATCGGGTGCGGCTAATATTTTGCTAGCTTTTACACGCTGAGCTTTTAGTGATGATAGACTTCTAGCAAATACTGCTTGAGTGATTGTTTGTGCAGGACTACCGACTTGCAAAGCACTTACTGCAGTCCATAAACCCGTGCCTTTTTGTCCTGCCTTGTCCAGTATCATATCCACAAGCGCCGCTTCACTATCGGGGTCTTTGTGCGCTAACACTTCAGCGCTTATTTCAATTAAATAACTATCTAGTATCCCTTTGTTCCAATTAACAAAGACTTCACTAATGTCCTTTGCACTCATATTAAGCAAGGATTTCATTACATGGTATGTTTCACAAATAAGCTGCATATCTGCATATTCAATTCCGTTATGCACCATTTTTACATAATGACCTGCACCAACTGGACCAATATACGTGGTGCACGGTTCGCCGTGAGTAACGGGTTTACCGACTTCGTAATTTTCAATCGGTTTTCCACTAACAGGATCTACTTTAGCCGCCACTGCGTTCCACAAAGGTTCTATTCGAGTCCAAGCGTAAGGGTCGCCCGATGGCATCAAAGACGGTCCAAATCTGGCGCCTTCTTCACCGCCAGAAATAGCCGTCGAGAAGAAAATAAATTTACCTTTGTATTGCTGCTCCCGAGCAACAGAGTCAGTCCACAAACTATTACCTGTGTCGACAACTATATCGTCAGGTGCAATGCCTGCGTCAATCAAAAAGCGACACACATGGTCTACAGGCTCTCCTGCAGGCACTGACATAATAATGGTATGTGGAGACTTAATATTTGCCAGCAGTTCCGTGTATGAATTACAACCTATCATACGAATACTGTCTGTTTTGTTTTCAGCTTTGTCTTGCGCTAGCGCCTCTTCCACTTTACAAGTATCAATATCAAAACACGCAATTTTATAGCCATTATCTGCAAGATTAAGTGCTAAGTTTTTCCCCATCACTCCTAAGCCGATAAATCCAACATCAAAAAGGTCTTGCCCATTACGCACAGTCATATAAATCTCATCAATTAATTATCGTTAAAGCGACACAAATGTAGAATGAAGAATAACACTAATTTAGGACAAGACCAAAAGACAAGCATATCTGTTGGCTACTTTTTTATGTGCTTATTAATTATTTTTTCTAAACAGTTTTATGCAACGAGCCGGCATATCAAAAGCCTTAGGAAACGCAACGGTAGTGCTGTAAGAATGAAGATCTATATCATCAATTGATGTATCGAGCATGCATTCCCAACCTAGGTTTATTGCATTGTCATTCGTAATATCAGTAAGCGTAAATTCACAAGGTATATCGTCGCCATTAACACACATTAGCCATTGCTGCTGTTGGTTTGGCATCATTGCATTTACATGAGGATTACCAATAATATGAATAGCAAAATTATGATGCTCATCATTGGTCCAATCAAGATCGGTTTTTTGCCCACCGTTATGCTTGTACCATTTGACAGAGTGGACATTTTGTCGATTGCTAAAATCATCATCACTAAAATGCAAAGTATTCAGCAAAGGATTGGTTTTTCGAAGCGCAATGACATAACGACAAAACCCTAAAAACTTTTTTTACGCTTTGTTAGTCGCCAATCATACCAATTAAGTTCGTTGTCTTGGCAATAGGTATTGTTGTTCCCTCGTTGCGTTCTACTTAATTCATCACCGCCTAAAATATGAACACTTCCTTGACTCAATAATAGGCTTGCAAACATATTGCGTTTTTGTTGCTCTCTTAGCTTAAGAATCGATTCGTCCTGACAAGGACCTTCATGCCCATAATTAGCACTTAAATTGTGATTGTGTCCGTCTTGATTATTTTCAAGATTATCTTCATTGTGCTTTTGAGAATAAGTGACCAGATCTTGTAGTGTAAATCCATCATGGTAACTGATGTGGTTAAGGCTAGCCTTTATCGGCCTTTGACCTTTGTAAAAAATGTCTTTAGAGCCCATTAAGCGGCTCGCAAACTCTCCTTTAAGTCCCTTATCTTTGCGCCAAAACGCACGAATCGTATCCCTATATTTATCATTTACCTCAAGCCAATTCTTTGGAAATTGGCCCAATTGATAGCCATCGGGCCCTATATCCCAAGGCTCAGCAATTAACAAGCATTCACGTAACACTGGGTCTTGCTCAATCATGGCAAAAAACCTTGAATGTTGATTAAAACTTATTGTCTCTCTACCTAAACAGGTCGCTAAATCAAATCTAAATCCACTCACTCCAATATCGACACACCAAAACCTAAGTGCATCCAATAGCAATTTAGCGATAAAAGGGTCTGCAACATTGACGGTATTGCCACATCCTGAATAGTTAGCATACTTCCGACCATTCGCTGTTTCTTCAAACAAATAGGTTTGTTGCTTGCACAAGCCTTTAAAACTTAATGTCGGTCCATCAATACCTGACTCTGCAGTATGATTAAATACAACATCCAAAATAACGTCAATACCTTCGTCACGATAAGCTTTTACCATCGCTTTGCACTGTGCAAGAGGGCTTGGTGCCATCTGCGATAAACCCGAATGAGTAGATGCATAACGAGGTTCAGGTGCAAAAAAATTAAGTGGATTATATCCCCAATAATTAGTCAGTCCTTTTTCACTAACAAACACCTCGGGCATGTAAGCCATTAGCGGCATAAATTGTACATGGGTGATACCCAAGCTTTTTATGTGTTCAAGCACACTGGGATGACACGCGCCTTCGTAGGTACCTTTAATAGCATCAGGTACCTTTGGGTGTAACATGCTCAAACCTTTGAGGTGTGTTTCATAAATTATTATGTCATTGTAAGGTTTATTGGCATATTGTTTTTGGTCTATGTCTGTTTGGATGATATGAGCTTTGGGTATCGCATCGTTCATCTGCTTTTGGCAATCCAAACGCTGCCAATCTAAACTTTTATTGAGCGATTTTGCATAAGGGTCAATTAATAAGGGCAAACTAGAGAGCTTAGGTTCAACTTCATCTGTGGCATGTGAAACGACTTTTAAGCCATACATATGCTGTGACGTAATGCCTTTTATAAAGCCAAACCAAGTATTCCCTACCCGCTCTATCAGACGCAATTGTGCCAAGCAGTTTTCAGTTTTATCAAAAATACATATATACACATCTTTTGCATCAGGCGCATAGACTGAAAAATTACAACCATTGTCAAATACATGAGCACCTAGGGGTGAGGCGCGACCAGAGCTTACTTGAAAGGAATTTGACACAAAAATCTCAACGTTATTTACATTTTTTAAAAAAGACGGTCGATAGGGGCGGAATCTTGATATCTATACTGTTTTCAAACCCATGACTTTGCACAGCTTTAGTATTATAGGACGAATCTATTGGAAATTGCGAACCACCGTATCGGCTCTCATCAGTGTTTAATAACACCTTATATTCACCTTCTTGAGGCACACCTAGCGTATAATGATGATGTACGCTTGGCGTAAAGTTGCAAAGCACAACGATTAAGTCTTCTGGAGCGCTAGAAAATCTGGCAAATGCCAGAACAGAATCATGCTCATTATGCAAATCTAACCAACAAAAACCAGCTTGCTCATGATCAAGCTGATGAAGTGCACTGTGGTCTTGATACAACGTATTTAAATCCCTATAAAGCGATAACATACCCTCGTGAGCAGACGATATCTGAATTTCATGTTTGCTTAATTGCGCTTGTGCATTTGGCACTAATTCCCACGCAAGTTGAGAATCATGGTTCCATTCTGTTCTTTGGCCAAACTCATTCCCCATAAATTGTAATTTCTTTCCTGGATGACCAAACATAAAACCATAGAAACTTCGCAAGTTTGCAAATTTTTGCCATTCATCTCCCGGCATTTTTTGCAACATAGCCCCTTTACCATGAATAACCTCATCATGTGATATGGGTAGCACAAAGTTTTCGTCGAATGCATAAACCATTGAAAAGGTTAGCTGAGAATGATGATATCGACGATAGGCGGGGTCTTTTTCAATGTAATTTAATGCATCATGCATCCACCCCATGTTCCACTTAAAACCAAAGCCTAAGCCACCTTGAGAAACAGGTTTTGATACGCCTGCAAATGATGTTGACTCTTCAGCAATTGTTATTGCTTTTGGATATTGACGATAAACTTCGGTATTCATCCACTGTAAGAGACTAATTGCTTCGTAGTTATGATTACCTCCATCAACGTTTGGTATCCATTGGCCATCATGTCGCGAATAATCTAAGTACAGCATGGAAGCTACCGCATCAACTCTTATGCCATCTACTTTAAATTTATCAAACCAATAAAGTGCGTTGGCGACTAAAAACTGCCTTACTTCTTTTTTGCCGTAATCATAAATACAAGAGTTCCAATCTGGATGCCACCCTTTTTTTGGATCCTCATATTCATATACATGGCTACCATCAAAACGCGCTAAACCATGGCCGTCTTCTGGAAAGTGCGCCGGCACCCAATCAAGAATAACGCCAAGCTTGCTTTGGTGGCATTTATCAACAAAATATTTAAAGTCATCCGGAGAGCCAAAACGGCTAGTTGGGGCAAATAAACCTACTGGTTGATATCCCCACGACCCATCAAAAGGATATTCACTTATTGGCAACACCTCTATATGTGTGTAAGCCATGCTCTTGGCATAAGCGATTAGCTCGTCCACAAGTTCTCGGTAACTTAGGTATTGATTGTTGTTGGCAAATGGTCGTTTCCAAGATCCCAAATGCACTTCATAGATACTCATCGCTTGTTGATAAGCACTATCGGGCTTTTGCTGATGCCATTTCTCATCTTGCCATTTATATGCATCATGATCATACACAACTGATGCGTGAGACGGATATTGGTGTTGACTAAACCCAAGCGGATCAGATTTATCAGGAAGTTGTTGACCCTCCTCGTCTTTAACCGAGTACTTGTATAGGTCACCAGCTTTTAGCTCAGGAATAAATAGCACCCAGTATCCCAAGTCGGTTTTTTGCATCAAGTGACGTTTATTATCCCAGTGATTAAAATCCCCAATAACGCTTACCGTGCTCGCGTTTGGTGCAAATACAGCAAACCTCACACCTTTAACGCCACTATCTGTTTGCGTTAGTTGCGCACCCGCTTGTCGATATAGGTTTTCGGCACTATGATCAATAAAATGGACTGCATGATAGGCTTCGTTTGCAAATTGATAGGGGTCAATGTAAGTGTATTCGCCTTGAGGAGTAATCGAACAAACGCGGTAAGGACGATACTTTGCATCGTTGCCTTTAAGCTCTACGCTGAAAAACCCATCTTCATTTTTGTGTAGTTGAGCGATATGTTCATGCGTATTTAAACACACAACTTTGATGCTTAAGGCTTGTTCAAACCAAATGTTAATCTTTGCGCTATTTTCGCCTTCTTGCCAGCCTAACAAGGCAAAGGGATTTGCCATTTGACCGTTGGCTAATGCTTGTTGGTAATTCATGACCAATCCCGTTGTGTTATGCCTTAATACTTGCTTGTTTTCGCAATTGCGTCAAGTCGTGAGTAAGCTTCTGAACCTCTGGCTTGTCAAAAATATCTTCAATGTTGTGTGTCAATTTGCGACGCCAATTAGGATATTCGTTAAACGTCCCTGGAATATTCACCGGTTTGTCCATTTGTAGCCAATCTTCTAACTGCAAACTTAAAAGAGCACTTGAGCCTTTCGCCATATGGGTTTGCATCCCATAATTTAAGCTAGTGCTCATACCGACATAATTCACATCACGACTGATTGAGTCACAGATCGAATAATGACCATGTAAGGTATTTAATATTTGCTGCTTATTTTCATGACGAATATCGTACAGTTCAGATAATACTTGAGCATCTGGGTATAGGCCCACGTCTTTGCCCAAGGCAAGATCATCACAGTGCCAAAACCCTATCAACGTCGGCATATCATGAGTTGTTAAGGTTGCCATTGATTGTTCAGGATAATGCGACGGTGAATAAAAACCTCCATCTTGAGCTTGTTCGAAGAAAAAGAGACGATAAGAATACATACCATTTTCTTCCAATTTAGCTCTAATGGCTTGTGGGACTGTACCTAAATCTTCTCCGATTACCACACTTTTATGCCTTACACTTTCTAGCGCTAATATAGCGAGCAAGTCATCTACTGGATAATTTATATATGCACCTTTTGTTGCATCGTCATCTTTATGTACCCACCATAGTCGAAGCAAAGCCATAACATGGTCGATTCTCAGCGCACCACTTCCTTTCATATTATCAGCGAACAAATCAATGATGGGCTGATAAGCTTGTTCTTTTAACACAGTCGGATTCATTGGAGGCAAGCCCCATTTTTGACCCAATGGGCCTAATATATCTGGCGGAGCACCTACACTAATATCAGAACAGTACAGCGTTTGGTTACCCCAAATCTCAGCACTACCTTCGCTTACACCAACCGCTAAGTCGCGATATAAACCGATTTCCATACCACTTTTCACCGAGAACCGACTAGCAAATTCAAACTGCTCAGCTGCTTGCCATTGCAAAAAAAGATGAAAATCGACGTCATTTTGATTTTGCTTTGCAAACTTTTGCACCGCAGGTAAGTCAGCACTGGCATATTCTTTGGGAAAAGCGGGCCATCCCCAGTAGTCTTTCCCCTGCTCTTTAAGTTGCATTTGCAGCGCTTCAAAAACAGCTTGGTTTTTTAGGCTTTCACCACCCTCAAGCACAAATTTATTGAAAGCCTTACCCTTCGCTTGCGACGCTTTGAGGTATTGTTTTTGAGCAACAACAAAACACATCTTCAAGGCTTTGAGTTTAATGTCGGCAACACCTTCATAATTTACTAACTCTTCATTTCTTAGTGACGACAACTCACTTGATATTGTGTTTTCACGAAACCAAGACTGTACTAGATCAGACTCAAAGCCGGGAACTTTTTCAACATCAATATATAGGTAGTTAATCCATCGTCTAGAACTTGGGCCATATGGGCTACAAAGTTCAGGGCAAGCTGGATATAGTGCGTGGATAGGGTTCAAACCAATAAAATCCGCCCCGCGGGAGGCTGATTTTTCAATTAAATAAAGTAGGTCAGTGAAATCGCCAATTCCCCAGTTGCGACGGCTTTTTATGCAATATAATTGTACACTCAAACCCCAGATTTTTTTGCCACGTTTGATAGTTGTCGGTATATAACAAGCGTCAGGCGCGATTATTAAACGACATTTTGCAATTTTTTTACGCCCATATAGTAATTCAAGCGTGTGGTACCCCAACTCTTTTATATTAGGCAAGACAAGTTCGTAAGCGTGTACTTCTATCTCATCAACAACTTGAGCATCAACTAATGTCTGTTCAACGGGTCTAAACTTAAAAATGGTAACTTTATTAGTTTCACTTTGTATCTTTATGGTGTGTAATTTTGTTGCATCTTGAATGTTGATTTTGATGCAAATAGTCGCTTCTTGGGATTTTCTGGCGACCAGTACTTTAGGTAATGCATCGGACCATCTTTGAGCAATCTCATCTTCTAGTTCATGTTCTAGCGCTTGTGAATCATGTAATGAATAGCCCATCGCGCTTAGCATTTTAGCTTGATTTTCTTTATCAATTTTTGCAGGTTTTCCCCAAGCATCGATATATTCAGAATCAATATTTTTATCTTTTAAAAGATAGTCTATCAGTGTGTTCATGGTGCTTTTTCCAAGTAAAACTGGCTTGCCTGCAATATTCACGATAATCAACAAGAATATACTCACAGTGATATTTTTGTACAAAGCTAAATCGATTAAGCCATTTTAGTGCAAGTAAATGAGTCTTGCCACTTTAGTAAGCAAAACAACATCCTATACTAACTTGCTTCGACGCTGTTAGTAGAGACTATTCTTTTTGAATACGATTGCAATGACATTGTACACCATGCTTTATGTAATAAAACAACATTATTATCAAATAATATTGAATGTTGTGGGCTAATTGTGCATAATTTTCGTAATATAATTTCATATTAGAAATGCAAATACGACCCAAGAGGTGTTTATGACAACTAAAATAGGTATTAATGGCTTTGGCAGAATCGGACGTTTAGTATTGCGTGCATCTACTCAACGAAGCGATATTGAAGTAGTCGCTATTAATGATTTGTTGGATATTGAATACATCGCTTACATGCTTAAATACGACTCTACTCATGGCCGTTTCGATGGTGATGTTGAAGTAGTGGATGGCAACTTACAGGTAAATGGAAAGACCATAAGAGTAAGCAGTGAAAGGGATCCACGTCAGTTAGCATGGGACAAAGTTGGCGCGCAAGTGATTGTCGAATCAACTGGCTTATTTTTAAACTCTGAGACAGCGAATGACCATCTTCTTGCAGGCGCAAAAAAAGTAGTCATGTCAGCGCCCAGTAAAGATGATACTCCTATGTTTGTAATGGGCGTTAATCATGAAGAATATGATGGACAAACTATTGTGTCGAACGCATCGTGCACAACTAATTGCTTAGCCCCCCTTGCAAAAGTACTGCATGATGAATTTGGCATTGTCGATGGATTAATGACGACGGTTCATGCGACAACGGCGACTCAAAAAACAGTAGATGGCCCATCACATAAAGATTGGAGAGGCGGTCGAGGCGCTTTACAAAACATTATTCCATCATCAACCGGTGCGGCAAAAGCAGTTGGAAAAGTTATCCCAAGCTTAAATGGTAAACTAACTGGGATGGCGTTTAGAGTGCCAACGGCAGATGTATCGGTTGTTGATTTGACGGTAAACCTTGCCAAAGCAGTTAGTTATGATGATATTTGTAAAACCATGAAACACGCATCTCAAACTACGCTATCTGGTATTTTGGCTTACACTGAAGATGAAGTGGTTTCACAAGACTTTATTGGTGATAAACATTCTTCAATTTTTGATGCGAAAGCAGGAATTGCCCTAACGCAGAACTTTGTAAAAGTTGTCGCTTGGTATGACAATGAGATGGGCTACTCTAATCGAGTCCTAGATTTAGTTGCCCACATTTCGAAATAAATGATAGCTTAGTGATAAAAGCCTGCATACGCAGGCTTTTTTGTGGCTAGGAACAATGGCCCTAGACGATTTATTTTACCAAGGAATTGACATGAATGCATCGGTAATATCAAAAGACAATATGTTGCATGTTGAAAATGCGCGTGGAAAAACCAGTATTAGTTTATTTGGTGGGCAGGTTTTATCATTTATACCAAAGCATGATAACGCTGAACGGTTATGGTTAAGCAGTAAAGCGATATTTGACCAGCAAAGTCCTATTAGAGGCGGTATACCAATATGCTGGCCATGGTTTGGCCCTCATCCCACTGACAGCCAGCAAGCTAATCACGGTTTAGTCAGAGACACTGATTGGCAATTAGTCAGCGTTGAACACGAACAAGTAAATGGTATTAAGGTCAAAAGCACTGTTGAACTTACTTTCCCAGCTATTATGAATCATCAAAAGTACGCCGCACTTGCATTACGCCTTATAATTGTAGTGTCAGATACTTTAGAAGTGTGTCTTATGACCAAAAATAATGGAGACAGCTGCGTATCTATATCACAAGCTTTGCATACTTATTTTAAGGTGAATGATATTCGACGTACACTGATACAAGGTGTTGAGACAGCTTTTTTTAACAAAGTGAAAACATGCCAGCAAAAAGCGATTGTTCCCCCTTATAAAATTAACAGTGAAACTGATCGTATTCACGAAGCAAACCTTAGCGAGCAAGAAATTACATTTAATACTCAGTATTTAATGCAATCACACCAAAATATTACACTTAGTGATGAGCACAGCAAATGCACACGCATATGTTTGCAGTCTGGGCACTCTGAGATTGTCATATGGAATCCTTGGGTGGCAAAATCAAGAAATTTGATAGACATGGATGACAATGATTTTGAAGACATGTTGTGTATTGAGGCGGCTAATGTTACTCCTATTTTGTTAAAAGCTGGCGAGCAACACAGCTTGGTACAAGTAATCGCATAATTCTGACGACGTTTACCAAGCTGCGATGTCGCAACTGATGTTACTTTTCAGTGACTTGTTTTGCTAATGTTGTAATTGTCGCCCAGTCTTTTTTCTCAATGGCGTCTGTCGGCGCCAACCATGAACCGCCGACGCATCTAACATTTGATAGCGCCAAATACTCTTTATAATTGCTTAAACTAATACCACCGGTTGGACAAAACACAGTGTTTGGGAATGGACCACCAATTGATTTGAGTGCTTTGACTCCGCCAGCGGCTTCTGCTGGGAAAAACTTCAAATGATCATAGCCTGCATCATTTGCTTTCATTAAGTCTGAGATATTTGATACGCTAAGGAATTAGTGGAATTGAGCCTTCTTTCCCCGCTTTTAAGAGATCAGCTGTTAGTCCTGGACTAATAGCAAATTTAGCGCCTGCGTTGGTAACCGCAGCTAGTTGCTCAGCATTGGTGACCGTGCCAGCGCCAATATATGCCTCTGGAATTTTACTGGCAATCTCTTCAATGACACTCATTGCAGCTTGAGTTCTTAGGGTTACCTCAAGCACAGTAATACCACCACAAATCAAAGCTTCAGCAATAGGAACTGCATCTTCAACTTTGTCTATAACCAACACTGGAACCACTGGACCTTGGCTAAAAACATCTGCTGGACTTATTTTCCAATTATTCATCATCTTTTATTCTCTGAGTTTGTTGTGTTAAAAAAGCTAAAGCCCCTAATAAGCCATGATCAGGTTCTTTGATTAAATATGTGGGTATATCTTTTACGTAATGAGCAAAGTCACCTTTAGCCTCGAACTTTTCCCTAAAATCACTTTGGATAAAGAAAGACTCAAGCTTACTAATAACGCCTCCACCAATGAAGATGCCACCAGTTGTGCATAGATTTAACGCTAAATTTCCAGCAAAGCTACCCATAACACGACAAAACTGGGTAATCGAATTAAGTGCTTGCTGATCTGAAGCATCTAGCCCTGCTTTTGTAATTTCTGAGGGCTGAGAAAACTTTGGTACAACATTGTCATGCTCGCAAAAAGCATTGTAAATATTCACTATACCCCGCCCTGACAGCACCTCTTCGGCAGAAGCTCTTCCATACTTGCGATACAGGTACTGCCAAATGATTACATCTTGCTCATCAGTAGGAGCAAAATCAACATGCCCACCTTCACCATCTAATGTGTGCCAGCCTTGTGAGGCAAACGTTAAATGCTCAACGCCCAAACCAGTGCCAGGGCCAAAAACAGCAATATTCCCTTGCTCTTTGGCATGTCCACCACCTAATTGAGCCAGTTGGTTATGATTTAATGTGGGCAACGAGTGGGCAACGGCTGTAAAATCGTTAATGACAAATAGGGCTTCAAGATTTAACTGTTTTTGCAAAGCCAGTTTGGAAAATACCCAAGTATGATTGGTCATTTCCACTAAATCGTCACCAACAGGGCATGCAATTGCAATACATCCTGCTCTAAATGCTGTCACCTTGACTAGGGTTTGAAAATGTAAAACAGCATCTTCTATGGTATCAAAGTCTTTACACAAAAATTTTTCAATGCGCGAGATACGTCCATTTTCGACTAGGGCTAGCCGGATATTAGTGCCGCCAACATCAGCAACAAAACGGGGGCCTACTTTATTGTTTGTCGTGATCATTTTAAAGCATGCCATTATCTAGTCTGTCTTGCTCAACAAACAGTGAACAAGCGCCTTGTTCAGCCCCCGTCAATGTTGAGCGCATACCCGCAAATAATTC
The DNA here is from genome assembly GCF_055693685.1 of Glaciecola sp. HA4-3. Taxonomy (NCBI): domain Bacteria; kingdom Pseudomonadati; phylum Pseudomonadota; class Gammaproteobacteria; order Alteromonadales; family Alteromonadaceae; genus Glaciecola; species Glaciecola sp. HA4-3. The sequence goes on along the minus strand of NZ_CM146340.1, from coordinate 1,265,295 downwards.
TCTGCCCATACCTTGATGACTACTTGTTAAATCAAGCGTAGCGGCTTTTCTGGCGTTAAGCTCTTGAGCATCAACGTGCAAAACCATTTCCCCTGTTGATGTATCGATTTCAATCAAGTCGCCATCATGTACTTTTGCAATCAACCCGCCTTTAAACGCCTCTGGAGTCAAATGAATAGCTGCAGGCACTTTGCCAGACGCCCCAGACATTCTGCCATCTGTCACCAACGCGACTTTATAACCGCGATCTTGCAATACCCCCAAAGGCGGCGTAAGTCTATGAAGCTCTGGCATGCCAATCGCTGCTGGGCCTTGGAAGCGAACAACAACGACACAATCTTTGTTTAACTTACCTGAATTAAATGCGTCATCTAATGCATATTGGTCATCAAACACAACCGCAGGGGCTTTTATCTTGCAAATTGGCTCACGTAGAGCAGAGGTTTTCATGACCGCTCTACCTAAGTTTCCGTCTAGTACTGACAAGCCTCCGTCTTTCTTAAATGGTTCGTTAATATCTGCCAATACTTCTTTATCAAAGGATTCCATGGCTCCTTCTTCCCATGACAACTCTCCGTCTTTAAGTTTTGGTTCTTGCGTATAGCGCGACAGTCCTTCACCGCAAATTGTATTGACATCGTTATGGACCAAACCTTTGTCTAACAACTGTCTGATTAACAGAGACATTCCGCCTGCAGCAGTAAAGTGGTTAATATCTGCAGAGCCATTTGGATATATTCGCGTTATTAATGGCGTTGCTTTGGATAAATCGGCAAAGTCGTCCCACGTAACAATCAAGCCCGCAGCTCTGGCAACCGCCACTAAATGCATTGTGTGGTTCGTTGAACCACCCGTTGCCAATAGCGCTACAATGCCATTCACCATTGATTTAGCATCGACAATATGGCCAATTGGCATATAGTTATCACCTAAATCTGTGAGTCTGGTTACTTGCCTAGCCGCTGCTTTGGTAAGTGCGTCTCGAAGTTCTGTGCCTGGGTTTACAAACGACGCCCCGGGTAAATGCAATCCCATAACTTCCACCACGAGTTGATTTGAGTTTGCAGTTCCATAAAACGTACAAGTACCCGCAGAGTGATAAGAGGCCGACTCTGCGTCAAGTAACGCATCCCTACCGACCTTACCTTCTGCAAATTGCTGTCTGATTCTTGCCTTTTCTTTATTAGGCAATCCTGAAGGCATGGGCCCTGCTGGCACAAACACGGTTGGTAAATGCCCGAAACTTAATCCTCCTAACAATAAACCAGGTACAATTTTGTCACAAATCCCCATCATCAATGTTCCGTCAAACATATTGTGAGATAAGCCTACAGCGGCTCCCATCGCAATGTTATCTCGACTCATGAGACTAAGTTCCATACCGGCATTACCTTGAGTTACGCCGTCACACATTGCTGGAACACCACCTGCAAACTGCGCCACACTACCTACTTCTGCAATCGCTTTTTTAAGTATTTGAGGATAGTTTTCATATGGTTGATGTGCACTTAGCATATCGTTATAAGATGAGAGTATGGCGATATTCGCTTTGGTCATTGAACGCAAATCAGCTTTATCGTCTTTACCACATGCCGCAAACCCGTGTGCTAAATTACCACACGACAAAGCACCTCTGTGTGGACCTTGTTTTCTGGCCTGCTCAATTTTTGCTAGATAAGCAGCGCGACTGACCTTACTGCGTTGAATAATTCGTTCGGTAACTTCTTGAATTAAGGTGTTCATAAAAACCTCTTTTATTTTGCCCACATAAGCGTTAATTCTGCTTTTTCTGCAACCGCTTTAATCGGCTTTTCTATGATTGAATAATTGGCTAAGGCATCTTCTAAGACGTCTTTTTCTTCTGCCCAACCAAATGTAAAAAGATATGTTTCGCTTTGAGTATAGTCACAAGTGACATTGATATACGCTGATAAGGCGCTGTTGTTGGTTGAGTAGCGATAACACTTAAGGTTCGGTCCAAATTGAGGCCCTCTTCGATCTGTTCACTACACGGAAACAACGAAGCAGTATGACCATCTTCTCCCATACCCAAAATAACAATATCAAATGAGTTGGTGATATCGTCTACACGCTTAGAAATAACGGATTCTTGGGTGAAAGGAGTGTCGTATTGATTAGTTAAGCTGCTAAATGTAGCTTTACTAGCTTCGTTAACAAGCAAGTTTTCGCTGACTAATTTTTGGTTACTATCAACATGGTCAGCTGGTAACCATCTATCGTCAACAAGCGTAATAGTTACCTTTGACCAATCAAGTGACTGCTTTGATAAAAGGTTAAACAATGCCTTGGGTGTCGACCCACCACTAACGGCAATAGTTGCACTGTTATTTTGTACAATTGCTTGTTGCAAAATGTCGACAATTTGGGCACTAAACGCCTGGTTTAAATCATCACTTGTTGAAAACGCTTTTACATGCAAAGACATTATGAAGACCTTTTATGTTTTATTTTGCTCTCATACCAACTACGCTCTTCTCGTGCTAACAAACCTATAGATGAGACAGGGCCCCACGTGCCCGCTTGATATGGTTCAGGTGATTCGTTGTTCGCTTGCCAAGCATCAAGAATAGAATCAACCCAATGCCATGCCTGTTCTACTTCGTCTCGTCTAACAAACAGGGCTTGATTACCTATCATGACCTCTAAAAGTAGTTTTTCGTAAGCATCCGCTATGCGCGCTCCAGCAAACTCTTCTGAAAAACTTAAATCTAAGGTGCTTTTTTGTAAGCCCATCGAACCTTTACTAGTAAGCCCAGGTACTTTGTTCATTACTGTAACCTCAACCCCTTCATCAGGTTGCAATCTAATGACCAACTTATTTGGAGGTAAAGATGTAAAGCTATCTCCAAATAGATTATGAGGTTGACGTTTGAAGTAAATAACAATTTCGCTCACTTTTGTTGGAAGCCTTTTACCCGTTCTTAAGAAAAACGGCACACCCGCCCAACGCCAGTTGTCGATTTCCGCTTTAATTGCAACAAAGGTTTCCGTTCTACTTTGTTGATTTGCTTCAGGCTCTTCTAAGTAATAAGGCACTTCTTCACCTGCAACAAAACCTGACACATATTGCCCGCGAACCGTTTTTGACGCTACGTTTGATGCGTTGATTGGTCGAAGTGCCTTCAGTACCTTTAACTTTTCATCTCGAATACTATCAGCATCGAGTGTAGCGGGTGGCTCCATCGCGATAAGTGATAGTATTTGTAATAAGTGGTTTTGAACCATATCTCGCATTTGACCAGCATCATCAAAGTAGCCCCAACGCCCTTCTATACCGACAGACTCTGCTACACTTATCTGAACATGGTCGATGCAATTATGGTCCCAATTGGTTGCAAATATGGAATTAGCGAAACGAAGTGCAATAAGGTTTAACACCGTTTCTTTTCCTAAATAATGATCAATTCGATAAATCTGTTTTTCGGTGAAAAATGCAGCAACCTGATCATTGATGACTTTCGATGAATCTAAATCATGCCCAATTGGTTTTTCTAAAACCACCCTAACGCTTTCGTCTATCAAACTGGCGGCGTCCATTCCTTTACAAATATCACCAAAAATGGAAGGTGGTGTTGCAAAATAGCAAACCATAACCCTTTCAATATCGACGTTTTCTTTTAAAGCAACATATGCTTTTGGGTCGACCATATCAATAGAAACATATTCAAAACGTTGAGTAAGGCGAAGCCATGTTTCCTCGCAGATGTCTTCACCCATAAATTTTTCAATATTTTCTCTAACGATGTTTTTATACTCATCACAGGTATGTTGTTGACGAGCTACCCCTATGATTTTTGAGCCATCATGCAAAAGCGCTGCTTTTTCAAGTTGATACAATGCTGGTAGAAGTTTTCGGCGAGCTAGATCCCCTAGCGTACCGAATAAGACAAAATCAATGGGTTCGTTTTTTAATTGTGTGACCATAGTAGCCTCAAACATTTGTGCGGTTGAACGCTACGCTTACATGTACAGGGTAAAGTCGTGCGCGTGCAAGGGACGAATTTATACCTATAGTTAACTATAAATGTAGTAAAATTACAATTAATTTATTTGTATTCCTTTATGATGCAACGAAAATAAAAAAAACATTTGAAGTGCCAAGTTTTTTGTTTAAATACATATAGTTAAACAAAAATAGCTATCTAAGCACAGACTATATAGGCTTAAAATCCAAATTTCATGACGCTATTTATTTACTATTTCGTGGTAAAATAGCCCTGAATATTAAATAAAATTACAAGTATTTCGTTAAAAAGTTACAAGAAATATGACAAAATAGAAAATAAGCAGTAAGATATAAGCAAAATTGATCCGAAAAAGACTCAATAATGAACATTCTAGAAAAAATATCGCAAGATATGACTGAATTTAGTAAGTCTGAAAAGAAGGTAGCAGAAGTAATATTAGCCAATCCTCAATCCGCTATTCATTCTTCAATTGCCACATTAGCAAAGCTGTCCAACGTCAGCGAACCTACAGTAAACCGCTTTTGTCGACGCCTTGATACTAAAGGTTACCCAGATTTTAAATTACACCTAGCCCAGAGTTTGGCAAATGGCACACCGTACGTTAATCGTCATGTTGATGAGTTCGATAGTCCTGATGAATACACTAACAAGATTTTTGAATCCACCATGGCTTCACTTGAAGTTGCCAGACAATCAATTGATATAGCAATGGTAAATCGCGTAGTTGACTTACTAACTCAAGCGAGAAACATCTCATTTTTCGGCTTAGGCGCATCAGCCTCTGTCGCGAAAGATGCAGTAAACAAATTCTTTAGATTTAATGTCCCAGTAATACATTTTGATGATATTTTGATGCAGCGCATGAGTTGTATGAACAGTCGTGAAGGTGATGTTGTGATTTTTATTTCCCATACGGGTCGCACCAAAAGTCTGGTTGATATTGCAGCTATTGCTCGGGCAAATGACGCAACTGTTATTGGGATCACAAGTGCTGAGTCGCCTTTGGCCAAAGAGTGTAACTACGTATTATCATTAGCGGTTCCTGAAGACACCGATTTGTATATGCCAATGGCGTCACGAATTGCACAGCTGACCTTGATTGATGTACTGGCGACCGGTTTTACGCTTCGAAGAGGAAACAAGTTTCGAGAAAACCTTAAACGGGTAAAAGATACTTTAAGAAGCTCCCGATATCACAAAAATTAGCCCCTAATAAACCAATGTTAATCACCCCAACAACAAGAGAGAAATGTAATGTCTCGTAGAACAAAAATACTCGCAACACTGGGCCCTGCTACTGATTCCGCAGAAATGATTGAAGCGATTATCAAAGCAGGCGCAAATGTTGTGCGAATGAACTTTTCACATGGCAGTGCAGAAGATCATATTCAACGAGCACAACGGGTCAGAGATGTCGCTCATAGCTTGGGCACATATGTCGGTATTTTAGGGGACTTACAAGGCCCTAAAATTAGAGTCTCACGATTTAAAAATGATTTTGTCACATTAACAATGGGGCAAACATTCATATTAGACGCCGAATTAGATACCTACTCAGGCACTGCAGAATCTGTTGGTATTGATTACAAAGCGCTTCCTGACGATGTGAGTAAAGATGATATTCTTTTATTAGATGATGGAAGAATCCAGCTAAGAGTAACAAAAGTATTAGGCAAAAAAGTTCACACGGTGGTTACAGTTGCAGGCAAACTGTCCAATAACAAGGGCATTAATCGACTTGGTGGTGGCTTATCCGCCGAGGCGCTTACTGAAAAAGATAAACAAGATATTGTGACTGCAGCAAAAATGAGAGTTGATTATTTAGCCGTATCATTCCCACGCTCGGGTGCAGACTTGGATTATGCGCGAAAATTAGCCGAAGAAGCCGGATGCTTCGCTAAAATATGCGCTAAAGTTGAGCGAGCAGAAACAGTTGCTTCACAAGATGCAATGGACGATATTATCCATGCATCAGATGCTGTAATGGTTGCGCGCGGTGATTTAGGTGTAGAAATAGGGGACGCCGAATTAGTTGGTGTGCAAAAAAAATTAATCGCTCGTTCTAGGCAACTTAATAGAGTTGTTATTACCGCGACACAGATGATGGAGTCGATGATTGAAAGCCCTATGCCCACTCGTGCTGAAGTCATGGATGTTGCTAACGCTGTGTTAGATGGTACTGATGCGGTAATGTTATCAGCTGAAACTGCTGCAGGTAATTTTCCAATTGAAACAGTTGCTGCAATGGCTCGAGTTTGTGAAGGCGCAGAAACCCATCCAAGTGTTAAAATATCGAAACACAGAGTCGATGAAGCCTTCAGCGATGTAAGCGAAACTACTGCTATGGCGGCGGTATATGCAGCAAACCATCTAGGTACAATAAAGGCGATTGTGGGTTTAACAGAAAGTGGGACAACGCCAAAGCTGATGTCAAGAATTACTACCTCTTTACCCATTATCGCAATGTCTAGACATACACAAACACTGAATATTATGGCACTTTACAGAGGTGTAAAACCGATGTATTTCGACACGACTAAAAGTCAACCAGGCTTTTTAACCTCAGATGTCGTGGTGGCACTAAAAGAAAATGGCATATTGAATATTGGCGACCAATTTATATTAACCTACGGTGATAAAATGGAGACTATAGGCGCAACAAATGTATGTAAAATTGTGACCGTTAGCTAAATTAAATAATATTACGTAAAAAAAGGTGAGTGATCTCGCCTTTTTTTATGAGACACGATAGATTGAACAGTAGCATACACACTGTTGAGGCCTTCTAAATCTATTATGAAAACTACTGATCCAAGTTTTGCTTACAATCAAGGCTTAGCACGTGCCTTATCCTTACTACAAAATCCTTGCAAACAAAATGAAGCCTTACCTATCGAGTTTCCAGATATCGGGCTTGGTGAAGAGCATGCTCTTAGGTTACTCAGTTCGCATGTCATTGAACATGCCACTATGCTTGGTGCTCCTGATGCGATGGCCCACATGGATCCCCCGACCCCTTGGATTACTTGGGCAACAGCACAGTGGAATGCTAGCCTTAATCAAAACTTACTTCACCAAGCAACCTCCCCTTTTGCAGGAGAAGCTGAGCGTCTTGTAATCAATTGGCTTGCTCCATATTTTGGTATGAAGGATGGCCATATGTGCAGTGGGTCAAGTATTGCCAATTTAACTGCATTATGGGCAGCAAGAGACACAAAGGGTATAAATAAAGTCGTCACATCACATCACGCTCATTCAAGTATAAAAAAATCAGCTAAGATACTGGGCATGAGTCTTGAACTCATCCCATGTAATAATCAAGGTCAACTTGATATTTCATGCCTTGAAGATATTAGCGACGCTTGCCTAGTATTAAATGCAGGAACGACATCAACTGGTGCAATTGACTCAAGCGAAATTATAGGGCGAGCAGCATGGTGCCATATTGATGCTGCATGGGGTGGACCACTGCGCTTATGCGAGCGATATGCTCACTTATTAGATGGAATTGAGAATGCGGACTCAGTTAGCGTTTCAGCGCACAAATGGCTCTTTCAACCGAAGGGTTCTGCTATTATTTTGTTTAAGGACCCCAAGTCAGCTCACAGTGCTATTACTCTTGATGCGGGCTACCTTTCGTCACCAAACATTGGTGTGCAAGGCTCAAGAGGTGCAAGCGCGATTCCATTGCTTGCCACAATTTTAGCTTGGGGTAGTAAAGGTTTCGAACAACGAATAGAGAAATGTATGGATAACGCCTCTGAGCTTGCAAAAACCCTAAGCCAACGAAGCGATATAGAGCTTTATTCAACACCAACAACTGGTGTGTTTCTATTTAGACCTACATTAATGGACACACATACTTTTTTAAAACAGCTCCCTCATGGCATGTTTTCAAGTTATCAATCACAATCTGGGCTATGGGTACGATGTGTTTCTGCAAACCCTATGGTCAACATCAGTCTTATATTATCAGCTATCAATAAGGTATTGAACTAAGGTCGCAAATACATGTTTTCTTTTGCTTTTAGCTTGTTAAATTTGCCTCAACAGCCTATTGTTAAGAGTGACACAGCACAAGAAACACTACATCACAGACACATAGGAACACATATGAACACACCAATAAGACCCGGTTTTCCTCTAAGTAAGATGCTTTCGTTAAGTTTGCTACTTGCAGGCATGACTATAGGAGCTTCAAGTTTTGCCATTACGCCGGATGATAAAGTAGAAAATAAACTTCACGCTCATCATCATGGTAATGATGGTCATCAAACTGAACATGAGCATCATCATGGTCAAGATGGACATACAAATGAACACGCGCATCATCATGGTGACGACGGTCATGCAAATGAGCACGAGCATCATCATGGCGATGATGGTCACACCAATGAATACGAACACCATCATACGGCTGCCAACCATATAGAAGATGAAACTCATCATCATGGCGATCACGCACATGATAGTGAACACACTCATCATCATGGCGTAGACGATGGTCACACAAACGAACATGAGCACCATCACGGCGATGATGGCCATGCTAACGAGCATGAGCATCATCATGGAAAAGACGGTCATGCCAACGAGCACGAGCATCATCATGGAGATGACGGCCACGAGAGTGAACATCAACACCATCATGAAGATGCAATGGTTAAAGACGACCATCATCATCATGAGAAAAAGTAAACACCTTAGTTTATGTCAAAAAAGCGAGCAATAGGCTCGCTTTTTTATTGCTTTGCACATCAATGTGAATAGGCATATATCACCCTAATCAATTATCTTTTTTTCTTTCTTTCGTATAGTTATTAGCTATGGTGATAACAACTAAATAGGAAAACTCATGACTCAAGCAAGTAAGAAATATGACTTAGTGGTGTTTGGTAGCACAGGCTTCACCGGTAAATTAGTAGCTGAATATTTACATCAATTCTATGGCCAAAATGGACCGCTAGCGGATGAGAATATCAAATGGGCAATGGCAGGCCGTAGCCTTGACAAACTAGCACATGTAAAGTCTGAACTTGGTATTGATGATAGTATTGATTTGATTGTCGCAGATAGTGATGACAATGAAGCGCTATCAAACTTAGTAGCTAATACTAAAGTTGTTTTAACCACCGTTGGGCCCTATCAACTCTATGGCGAAAAACTTCTCAATGCTTGCGTCGAAAGTGGCACCGGTTATGTCGATTTATGCGGTGAACCGGCTTGGATGCATCAAATGATAAATAAATATCAAGCTCGCGCCATAGAAACCTCAGCAGTTATTGTTTTCTCATGTGGTTTTGATTCTATACCGTTTGATTTGGGTGTATTTGCCTTACAAGACCATGTTAAAAGCACTACTGGCACAGCACTGAATTATGTAAAAGGCAGAGTACGCAAGATGCAAGGTACCTTCTCTGGTGGCACAGCCGCTAGCTTAAAGGCAACATTAGTTGCGGCAAAACAAGACCCTAGTCTAATGAAAGCGCTAATTAATCCCTATTCATTAGCAACATCAGATGTGTTGGCCGAACAACCTAGAGGCGACAAACCCTACTTTGATGAATCTCTTAATTCATGGGTCGCGCCTTTTATTATGGCAGCTATTAATACCAAAAATGTGCATCGAACAAACTATCTATTAGATTATGCTTATGGCAAAGATTTTCAATATGATGAAATGATGCTTACAGGCCCAGGCGATAAGGGAGAAGCAATTGCAAAGCATGTTGCCAATGATAAATCTTTATCTGGAGACAAGGGCCCAAAACCCGGAGAAGGCCCGAGTAAAGAAGAACGAGAAAATGGGTTCTATGATGTATTGTTCATTGGTGAACATGAAAATGGACAAACCTATAGCGCTAGTGTTGCTGGAGATTTAGATCCCGGATATGGTTCTACGTCTAGAATGATTACTGAAAGCGCAATTTGCCTAGCAAACATGCAAGCAGACATTAAGGGCGGATTTTACACATCGGCACCAGCCATGGGACACTCGCTAATAGAGCGTTTAACAAAAAATGCAGGTTTAGTATTTAAAATAGAAAGTTAAGGTGTTAGTCCAGTATTGACTAAGACCAATACTGGACTAAATCGCCCTGCTCAACTCGTTGGCGCGGCATACTTTTTAGTGGCGTACTGCCTAAATACAAAAAGCCTAAAATTTCATCATCTGATTTACAGTCTAAGCTACGTTTTACAAGTTCATCGCATGCATACCATCCTGTACGCCATATTCCTTGGTAGCCTTGAGCCAAAGCTGCCATTTGCATTGCATTAACTGCACATGCTGTTGATGCGATTTGCTCTACCCTCGGGATTTTGGGATCTTCTTTATGGTCACATATTGCCACGATGACCATTGGGGCTCGGTGCGGTAATTGAGGCGCCCTTTCAATGGATTCAGCCCCTTTATTATTTCTAATAGCGGCTTGTTTAAAAATTTCTCCTAATTTATGCAAACCTTCTCCGGTACATACAATAAAGCGCCAAGGTCGAAGGCATTTATGATCAGGAGCAGCAAATGCGCTTTGCAGAATATTGTCAAGGACATCACCCGCTGGCGCTGGCGCGTTTAAACGCGGTTGAGAACGTCGATTAAGTAACATATCAAGTGCAAGCATAATCTTCCTTAGAATCGTTTTATTTATCGTATTATTACATAAGACATACATATTAAGTTTAGATATCTATACATCTTTGTGTAACAACTTTTTACAATTTACGATTGTCTTTTTATCTCGTGCTTAGATAAACTGCAAAATAGAAAATTATAATAGAAAAGGGTAAGTACACATGTCAGAGAAAACAAGTTTTACCAAATCGCTCTTTGTGGGTATTTGGAATGCGCTGAACTTTAGTCGCAGATTGGTTTTAAATATTTTATTTTTAGTGATTCTCATCGCTATTATTGTAGGAATAGCGAGTTCTGGTTCAGACAAACCTACTGTTAAAGATTCCAGTGCTTTAATCTTAAATCTTCAAGGTAACCTTGTTATTCAAAAAACATGGGTTGATCCTGCTGAGAAATTTATTTCTCAAGCACTTGGCCAAGGTCAAGAGAATCCTGAAATCTTACTAAATGACCTGATTAAGGTTATTGAAAACGCAACCGAAGACGACCGTATCAAAGCAATGGTACTTAAGTTAGATAGCTTTGGTGGCGGAGGTATGGACAAGCTTAAGATGGTAGGTGAAGCTTTAAACGATTTTAAAGCATCCGGCAAACCAATTTATGCCAATGGTGACTATTACACTAGAAACCAATACTACCTCGCCTCTCATGCTGACAATGTATATATCCATCCTATGGGTATTTTATTGATGGAAGGCTATGCCCGTTATGGCACCTATTTCAAAGATGCATTAGATAGATTTAACATCACAACTCATGTATTTAAAGTAGGTAAGTTTAAATCAGCGGTTGAACCATTTACACGTAATGACATGTCGGATGAAGCAAAACTAGCAAACGAAGCTTGGCTCAATGAATTATGGGCAATGTTTAAAGGTGATGTTGCAGGCGCTAGAGAATTTGGTGAAGATAACTTTGATGAGACCTTTGCAGACTTTTTAGCGAAGTTTGAGAGTGTAAAGGGTGATTTCGGCGAATATGCGTTAAATAATGATTGGGTCGATGGACTTCGAACACGCGAAGAATTTAAAGCTCAAATGATTGAATTATTAGGTGAAGGCGAAGAAGAAAACACCTATAACTCGGTTAGTTTCGCTCGCTACCTAGATATTATTACACCTGATATGCCAGCATTACCGACACAAAAAGATAAAGTCGCCGTTATTGTAGCAAAAGGTACGATTTTAGATGGTAATCAAGACCCAGGAACAATTGGTGGCGACAGCACAGCAAAACTGCTTCGTGAAGCCCGCATGGATGACCAAGTCAAAGCAGTAGTACTGCAAGTAGATTCAGGTGGTGGTAGTGCCTTTGCTAGTGAAGTTATTCGTCGTGAAGTTGAATTAATCAAAGAAGCTGGAAAGCCAATTGTTGCTAGTATGAGCTCTGTTGCTGCATCAGGCGGTTATTGGATATCGGTAAGTACAGATCGTATCTTTGCTGAACCTAGCACTATCACAGGCTCTATTGGTATTTTTGGTATGATAAATACCTTTGAGGATGCATTCTCATATGTTGGCATTAATACCGATGGTGTGAGTACGTCTGAGCTAGACGGTATCGACCCAACTCGTGGCTTAAGCGATGGGTATAAAAGCCTTTTTCAGCTTAATATTGAACGCGGATATGAAAGGTTTATATCGTTGGTTGCCAACGAAAGAGGCATGACACTTGAAGAAGTAGATGCCGTTGCGCAAGGAAGAGTTTGGGTCGGTACACAAGCCCTAGAGTTAGGCCTAGTGGACGAGTTGGGCGGCCTAGCTGAAGCAGTTGCGCACGCTGCTGAGTTAGCAACATTAGAAGATTTTGAGAAAGTATACATCGAAAGAGAATTAACTGAAGATGAATTGATGTGGCAAAACCTATTGCAAAACGCAAGCGTCGCAATGTCTGGGTTGAACATCGATTACAGTCCTAGCCCTCTAGTCGATTTTGCTGATAAACTTGAAGAAAAATCAAGTATGATCACAGAGTTAAATGACCCGATGGGTGCTTATGTGTTGTGCATGGAATGCTCAATGGTTAAATAAACATCTTGCTTATAATTCATGATGAATGACAAGAGTCGGATATATTATCCGGCTCTTTTTTTTGATAAACTTTCGTTATGACGATTATTGATAATACCGAAAATATCAGTTTGTGTGACGCTGCAAAAAAACGCGCAAACGACGCCTTATTTAGTCACTATCAACATGCCATTTCAAAGCTTGAGATGCCTTGGTACAAAGCAGCACTAAAACTACCTACCCTTGCTTTTACACAGCGCGGTAAAATCGCTGGTTGTGCTATCCTTAATAAAAATATAATTAAGTTAAACCCCGTGTTATTCGCTCATAATGAAACGCAGTTTATTGAGCAAGTGATTCCTCACGAACTAGCACATCTTATCGTATATTCAAAATTTGGCAGATACGCAAAGCCGCATGGGAAAGAGTGGCGTTATGTAATGAGTAATATATTTAATTTATCGCCAAACGTTACCCATAAGATGGACACTAAGGTACTCGCAGAGCAATCGTTTGCCTATCAATGCGCTTGTCAAACAATTGAATTATCATTAATTCGGCATAATAAGGTGCAAAGAGGAAAGCAAGAATATTATTGTAAGCGTTGTAAGAAGGTATTAGAAAAAACGTGATAGATGAGCTCTATTTGAAAGCCTTGTCTATTTCACGATATGCAGCTGTTAGTACAACCGCGAGCTCTTTAAACTTTGGCTTACGGCTCAGTTTAGCCACATCACAACCCTCTGACATCAATTTAGTATAAATTTCGTTGTACCACGCCGATATTTGAGGAGGCACTTGTTGTTCCGAACGATATCCTAACCATATCAGCCCTTGAAAAGGCAAACCAACAAAAAAGATCCCTGTAGCAAGCGCTTGAGGAAAAAACGACATGCCTAAAAAATGTAGTTGAAGGACGAATATAAACACGCCTAATCCAGGTAATATTTTCAGCCCCAATTTTGTCGCAAGAATAACTCTACATTCAGGGAAAAGAGCAAAAAGTTGTTTTTGCATTGGCCACTGCGCCATATAGGCTTTTCCCAATTTTATGTAGTTCATAATATTTTGCGCCATTGTTTTGCTTTTGCCTTAAGTTACCGCTGGAGAACATCATAATATGACACATCAGCCGTGTCTAAAAATACCCATATTTTAAATTAATTTGTTGTTTTAATAGTGATACAACTACTTAAATCATAGCATAAATGCTACTCTTTACAGGTACAGTTTTGTATGACTCGTAAAGCTAAATTTGACGCCGTATGTTGACTTTTCTAGTCGCAACACCAAAAAATCCAGCTTCATATAAGTATACGCTCATACATATAAATATGGCTCAAGCTAATCTTAGCTAAAATATAACAAAACATACTATTGAATTACTTACAATTGCCCGTATATACACAGGCAATGTTTTACTTTCGGAGATTTTAATGGCGACTTCTAGACATGTGCCACTGCTAATTCTTGGCTCAGGACCTGCTGGCTATACAGCTGCAGTATACGCTGCAAGAGCAAATTTAAGCCCAGTTTTGATTACAGGTAGTCAACAAGGCGGACAACTCACAACAACTACAGAAGTAGAAAACTGGCTACAGGCGATGCAAATGATTTAACTGGACCTAACCTGATGGTGCGGATGCAAGAGCATGCCGAAAAGTTTGATACCGAAATAGTATACGACCACATTGTTAAAACTGACTTAAGCAAACGTCCTTTTACTTTAGTTGGAGAAAATGGTGAATATACTTGTGATGCGCTTATCATTTGTACAGGAGCATCGGCTAAGTATTTAGGCCTTCCCAGCGAGAGCGCGTTTATGGGCAAAGGCGTTAGTGCGTGTGCAACGTGTGATGGCTTTTTCTACCGCAATCAAAAAGTTGTTGTTGTTGGTGGGGGAAACACCGCCGTTGAAGAAGCACTGTATTTGTCTAACATTGCCTCTGAAGTCCATGTAGTGCATCGCCGCGACACGTTTAGAAGTGAAAAGATTTTAGCCTCTCGTTTATTAGAAAAAGCCAAAAATGGTAATGTTGTTCTTCACCTCAATAAGACGCTCGAAGAAGTCGTGGGAGATGAAATGGGGGTAACTGGAATAAAAATTAAAGATACCCAGAGCTCTGACGTTACAAGTGTCGACGCAATGGGGGTTTTTATTGCCATTGGTCATTCACCTAATACAGGAATTTTTGATGGTGAGCTTGATATGAAAGACGGATATATTATCGTTAATAGCGGCTTGCACGGCGGCGCAACGCAAACTAGTGTTGAAGGTGTGTTTGCAGCTGGTGATGTAAGTGATCATGTTTATCGTCAAGCGATCACCTCTGCCGGCACAGGTTGCATGGCAGCACTTGACGCAGAAAAATATTTGGATGCTTTGGAAAAATAATACAACTTCGCAAAATACGTCAAATGTGACTAAGTTTACTTATGCTTGAGCTATTTAAACTTAGTCATCCATTGATATTTCCCAACGTTGACTTCGCGCTTGATGAACCTAATGGTTTGCTTGCTTTTGGAGGGGATTTATCGCCAAATCGTTTGATTCAAGCTTATAAACATGGAATATTTCCATGGTATAGCCACGATGAACCAATTCTTTGGTGGTCTCCAAATCCTAGAGCAATTATTGATGCACGAAACTTTACTGCAAACAAAAGTTTAAAAAAAGTATCCGCAAATATCAGTACCACGCGAGTCTAAATCGCGATTTTGATTCGGTTATTGAGTATTGCGCGACTGTCCCAAGAAATAACTTACATCAATCAGATGAGCATGAAAATCCAACTTGGATTACTCAAGAGATGATTGATGCCTATAAACAATTACATCGTTTAGGTTATGCTCACTCGATAGAAGTATATGATTCTACCGACAAACTGGTAGGTGGCCTTTATGGTGTAGTGGTAAGTAGTGTGTTTTGTGGCGAATCAATGTTTCACTTACAAACAGATGCAAGTAAGACTGCATTTTTTGCACTATCGACACACCTTCAAAAACATAAACTATGGGTAATAGACTGTCAGTTAGTCAATCCACATCTAGAGCGTTTAGGCTGTCAAGCAATTGAACGTCAAGAATTTATAGGTCTTCTTGAACAACACAAAGACATGGTAGACTGTTGGCAAAAGCAATCATTACCCTTACCCATATAGTTTATTTTTATTTATGAAATTTGGTGTTACACAGTCATTTTCTTGTAGTTATTTACCCGAGCGAGAAGAGCAACTGCTCGTATGCATGGAAAAGGAAGAATCACTTTATGAGCACTACCCTAGCTTAATTCAAAGCGGGTTTAGACGCAGTGGTGAGCAGTTATATCGACCACATTGTCAAAACTGTCAAGCTTGTGAATCACTAAGGGTGGTTTGCAGCGCCTTCAAACCATCTAAGAGTCAGCGTCGAATACTTAACAAAAACAAAGATATCAGTGTCTGTGTTAGCGAGGCTGAGCGCGACGATTATTATTCTCTTTATGAACAATATATTAATACTGCCCATAAGGATGGAGCTATGTACCCTCCATCCTATGAACAGTACCGTTCATTTATACGATGCAATTGGAATGATCCGATATTTATAGAGGGAAGGATACAAGGTGAATTGGTAGGCGTGGCGGTGACAGACAAGTTACCAAATGCACTATCAGCGCTATATACGTATTTTTCACCAGCACTAAATAAACGCTCTCTTGGGACATTTTTTATTCTAAAACAGATAGAGCTATGTCAAAAAGAAAACATGCATTACTTATATTTAGGTTATCAAATAGATGATTGCGATAAAATGAACTACAAAAATAAGTTTTATCCAAATCAACGTTTGCAAGACAAACAATGGGTTTTATCGATAAAATAGGCAGGAAAAACTTTACTATTGAATGATTTTCCAGTATCGTTCGCGCGCAACGAAAGCGGTGTGTTCTTGTTAAAAGTATAATTAGTTCGCTTTGCACACCAGCAATTACTAAATCAAATGAGGTTATCTCGCTAAATGGCAAAAGAAGATTGTATTGAAATGGAAGGCACGGTACTTGATACCCTTCCAAACACTATGTTTAGAGTAGAGCTTGAAAACAAGCACGTCGTTACTGCGCACATTTCTGGCAAGATGCGTAAAAACTACATCCGTATTTTAACGGGCGACAAAGTAACGGTTGAAATGACTCCTTACGATCTAAGTAAAGGCCGTATTATTTATCGAGCAAGATAAATAGTCTGCACACACGCATTTTTAACGTAAAAAGCCACTTTTCAGTGGCTTTTTATTTACCTGCTCTACGGTGATAACTCCGTTTGTAGCGAATTAGCATTGAGCTTTATGGCCCAATGCTGGTAACCAACTATATGCGTATTACGGCTGTCTTAGCTAATTTATACTTCTTCGCTTTTTGTGGTTTCGACGCTCGTGTAATTAAAATGAAGCTTTTTATTCTTCATCCCCACTTTTACCTCGCCGCCTTTTGCTAATTTCCCAAATAACAACTCTGAGGCGAGCTCACGCTTTAACTCTTCTTGGATTAATCTAGCCATTGGTCTTGCACCCATGGATTTGTCATAGCCCTTCTGTGCCATATACTCTCGCGCTTTATCGCTGACTTCTAGTGAAACACCTTTAACATCGAGTTGCGCCTGAAGTTCAATGATAAATTTATCTACCACTTGCATAATCACCTCTTCATTTAGGTGATTAAACCATACAATACTATCTAAGCGGTTTCTAAATTCTGGCGTAAATGTTTTGTTAATTTCTGCCATAGCATCATGACTATGATCTTGTTGCTTAAAGCCCATAGATTTGCGCACAGTTGCCTGTACACCTGCGTTAGTTGTCATCACTAACACTACGTTTCTAAAATCAACTTTCCGCCCATTGTTATCGGTAAGCGTTCCATGATCCATGACTTGCAACAGAATGTTATAAATATCACTGTGCGCTTTTTCCATTTCATCGAGCAAGACAACACAATACGGATTTTTAATGACAGCATCGGTTAGTAAACCACCTTGGTCATATCCAACATAACCAGGAGGTGCTCCTATCAAACGACTAACGGCATGACGCTCCATGTATTCTGACATATCAAAGCGCACTAATTCGACGCCCATAGCTTTAGCTAGCTGTTGCGTCACCTCAGTTTTACCTACACCTGTTGGACCTGCGAATAAGAAGTTTCCAATCGGTTTAGCTTCATTTCCTAATCCAGAACGCGACAATTGAATTGCCTGAGACATTTTCTCAATCGCTTCGTCTTGGCCAAACACTACCATTTTCAGATTTCGCTCTAGATTTTTTAGCACATCTTTATCTGACGCAGACACTGACTTTTCGGGGATGCGCGCAATCTTTGCAATAATTTGCTCAATATCGCTCACATTGATAGTCTTTTTGCGTTTTGATACTGGCAACAGTCTTTGACTTGCGCCGGCCTCGTCAATTACATCAATTGCTTTATCAGGTAATTGACGTTCATTGATGTACTTAGCAGATAATTCAGCCGCCGCTTGCAACGCTTTTTGCGTAAATCGAACACTATGGTGCTCTTCATATCGAGATTTCAATCCCATTAGAATTTTGGTGGTATCTCCAACACTCGGCTCTTTTATATCAACTTTTTGGAAGCGCCTTGCCAATGCACGGTCTTTCTCAAAAATCCCTTGATACTCTTGGTAAGTCGTAGAACCTATGCAGCGCAACTCACCACTGCTTAGTTTAGGTTTAAGCAAATTAGACGCGTCCATTACACCACCAGACGCTGCGCCAGCTCCAATAATTGTATGAATCTCATCAATAAATAAAATTGCATGCTCGTCACGACTTAATTCTTTAAGAATGCCTTTCA
Organism: Glaciecola sp. HA4-3; assembly: GCF_055693685.1. Lineage (NCBI taxonomy): Bacteria > Pseudomonadati > Pseudomonadota > Gammaproteobacteria > Alteromonadales > Alteromonadaceae > Glaciecola > Glaciecola sp. HA4-3. The sequence goes on along the minus strand of NZ_CM146340.1, from coordinate 1,246,815 downwards.
ACCTTTTTTCAAAATCCCCTCTATATTTAGTGCCAGCAAGTAAACCGCCCAAATCTAAAGAATAAATTGTGCTATCCGCAATTACCTCAGGTACATCTTCATTTACAATTCTAAATGCCAATCCTTCAGCTATAGCGGTTTTACCTACGCCTGCCTCACCAACAAGTAGTGGATTGTTTTTACGTCGACGACATAAAATTTGAATGCTTCTTTCTACTTCAAAATCTCGGCCAATAAGCGGATCGATTTTGCCTTCTTTTGCGGCAACATTTAGATTACTTGCATACTTAGAAAGCATTGACTGATTTTCTTCACCCTCGGCGCCTTCTTCTGAAATTTCTTCAGAGGGAACATCCTCATCATCACTTTTACTCACACCATGAGAAATAAAATTAACCACATCTAGACGCGTTACATCCGCTTTTTTGAGTATATATACCGCTTGTGATTCTTGTTCACTGAAAATTGCCACCAGGACATTGGCACCTGTTACTTCACCCTTTCCTGAAGATTGCACATGAAACACGGCTCTTTGTAATACACGCTGAAAGCCCAAGGTAGGCTGTGTCTCGCGCTCAGCTGCATCTTCCTCACTAATAAGAGGCGTTGTTTCATTGACAAAATCTGTCAATTCAGTACGAAGAACATCAACTTTTGCTCCACAGGCTTTTAAAGCTTCCCCCGCGGCTGGGTTGTCTAATAGTGTGAGCAAAAGATGCTCTACAGTCATGAACTCATGACGTTGTTGACGCGCAAAAACAAAGGCTTCGTTGAGCGTTTGTTCTAAATCTTTATTTAACATACTTTCCCCTTTACTGCGCTGGTTCCATCGTACACATAAGCGGGTGCTGATGTTTACGAGAATATTGATTGACTTGCATCACTTTTGTTTCTGCAATCTCTGCAGTATATATGCCACAAACTGCTTTTCCTTGATAATGAACGGTTAACATTAGCTGATTCGCTTTTTCCATGTCCATTGCGAAAAATTTTTGTAAGACTTCGATGACAAAGTCCATAGGCGTGTAATCATCATTGTTTAACATGACCTTATACATCGGAGGCGGCTGCGTTTTCTGTCTTTGCAGCTGCTTTTCACGTTCGATATTAATAATATTTTCTTTACTCATAATAATATAATAGTAGATATATCAAGACTTAGACCAAAGACATAACCAATTAGTATAATTTTGTGACAAAATCGAGATATTTGCAGAGTTCTTCTTGACATAAAGTGTTCATAATATCTACAGTAACACTAAGTGATACTTAAAGTGAGTAGCACTCGCCACTTTTAGTTCAAATTAGTGTTAATTGCAGGCGTAATTAGTAATAATTTGTGCTGTAAGTAGTATGTGGTGACGATTGTTCAAAATTTCAAGGAATTAGGAAGCACTAGCATGGCAGTTGGTAAAGTAAAATGGTTTAACAATGCGAAAGGGTTTGGTTTCATCGTCCCAGAAGATGGCGGAGACGATATCTTTGCACACTACTCTACGATACAAATGGACGGGTATCGCTCTTTAAAAGCGGGACAAAGCGTTAAATACGATGTTCAGGAGGGCCCAAAAGGTCTGCACGCCGAAAATATCGATTTTGCGGATGATGGCGAACCCACTCGATAATTATGTAAACGAAAGATAACAAAAAGCAGATTTTATCTGCTTTTTTTGTGGCCAACATTAGAAGTTAAAATGGCATATAAACATAAAAATAACAGCGCCTTCAAAGGGCCTGCCCCAACACGTAAACTAGTGCTTTTTAATAAGCCTTACAAAGTTATGTGCCAGTTTACAGACGATAGTGATAAAAAACGTCCTACACTTAAAGACTATATTGATATTCCTGATGTATATGCTGCTGGTCGACTTGATTATGATAGTGAAGGCCTTTTGGTGCTTACTAATGATGGTAAATTAGCTAATAGAATAACCAGCCCTCAACACAAAACAACAAAGACCTATTGGGTGCAAGTTGAAGGAAATGTCGCAATGTCATCAATTGAAAAGCTATCTCAGGGCGTTGAACTTAAAGATGGCATCACGTTACCTGCAAAGGTCAGCAAAATCAATGAACCTGCAATATGGCCTAGAACGCCTCCGATCAGGTCGCGCAGAGACATTCCAACGACATGGTTGAGTATTACCCTTAGTGAAGGCAGAAATCGACAAGTTAGACGTATGACAGCCAAAATCAATCATCCGACCCTTCGCCTTATAAGGTATCGAATTGGAAATTGGACGATTGATGGATTAGAAAATGGTGAGTACTACGAGCTAAATTAGGCTCATATTGCCATATGGGCAAACCATGGCACAAAATGATATAAATTAGCACAAACACCAAATGACGAACTCATATTGCTTTGCTATAATTAAGTAAGCATAGATAAGGTCAACTACGCGCAGTAAAAGCGCACACAATTGAGCATTAAAATTTCCAAATGAGTAAGATCGATCCCTATTTACAAAAACCCAAAAGTGCTATTAAAGTCATTGTCGGAATGTCCGGCGGTGTAGATTCTTCTGTTTCAGCCTTGCTGTTAAAGGAACAAGGCTACCAAGTAGAAGGTCTTTTCATGAAAAATTGGGAAGAAGATGACAATGATGAATATTGTGCAGCAGCTGAAGATCTAGCCGATGCAAAAGCGGTCGCTGATAAATTGGGGATCTATTTACATACGATCAATTTTGCAGCTGAATATTGGGACAATGTATTTGAATATTTTCTTGAAGAATACAAAGCAGGTCGAACCCCCAACCCCGATATTATGTGCAACAAAGAAATAAAATTTAAAGCCTTTTTAGACTTTGCTGCCGAAGACCTAGGCGCCGATTATATTGCGACAGGACATTACACACAACGACGTCTGCGCAATGGTCAGTGGCAAATGCTAAGAGGAAACGACGACAACAAAGATCAGAGTTATTTTTTATATACCCTTAGCCATGAACATATTGCAAAAACCTTATTCCCTATAGGTGATTTGCCAAAGCCAAAAGTGAGAGAAATTGCACTTAAAAACGATTTAATTACCCATGACAAGAAAGATAGTACTGGAATCTGTTTTATCGGTGAACGTAAGTTCTCAGATTTTTTAAGTCAGTATTTACCGGCACAGCCGGGTATTATTGAAACGATTGACGGGATTGAGATAGGTACGCATCAGGGTTTAATGTACCACACCCTTGGTCAACGCAAAGGTTTGCTTATTGGCGGAAAAAAAGAGTTTGGAGATGAGCCTTGGTATGTTGTTGAAAAAGATGTAAAACGAAATGTATTAATCGTTGCACAAGGAGCTAACCATCCAAGTATGTTTTCAATGGGGCTTATCGCTAACCAGCTACATTTTGTAGATAGAGTGGGCCTTGAGCAAGTCACAACAATTACCGTCAAAACAAGATATCGCCAACAAGACATTCAATGCAAATATATCCCCCAAGCAGACGGCACTGCTAAGTTACTTTTTGAACAAGCTCAAAAAGCCGTAACACCAGGACAGTCAGCTGTTTTTTACCAAGATGAAGTTTGCCTTGGCGGCGGCATAATTGATAGCTACATTAAGTCTGATGACAATAATCATTCTTTATTAAAACGGGCATAATTTTCATGAGTAATCACGAACAACATCTTGCCCTTGCTGGCGTATGTCAATCTGCTTCGTTGGTTCAACAGATAGCCCGTAAGGGTGAGTTTGACAAAGAAGCATTTGAAGCGAGTATTTCAAGTATTCTTGTCACAGATGCAGATAGCCCACAACAAGTATATGGCTCTTTACAAAACCTCAAACTGGGATTCATCAGTTTAGTTGCTCAATTAGATACTCATAATCAGAAAAAAGACGCCGAATTAACGCGGTACATTGCTTCAGTGCTAAGTTTAGAGCGCAAATTAAGTCGAAATCAAAAAGCACTGGGAGCGTTGGCAGACCGCGTCTCACATGTTCAACGTCAATTGGCGCATGTGGATTTTGAAAGTAGTCAGATAATGACATCCTTAGCCTCAATATATTCAGATATCGTAAGCCCATTGGCACCTAAAATCCAGGTGGCAGGCAATCCTGAATTCTTGAGTATTGAAACTAATCAAAAACGTGTCAGAGCTCTTCTTTTAGCTGGCATTAGATCTGCTGTATTGTGGCGTCAATTAGGTGGTAAACGTCGACAAATTTTATTTAATCGCAAAGCCATAGTGGTGTCGGGAAAACACGCACTTCGCTCAATAAATTAAACATTTAATTAAGGTACTTTGATGGAACTTTCTTCTTTAAGCGCCCTATCGCCAGTAGACGGTCGATATGGAAACAAAAGTCACGAATTACGGTCATATTTTAGCGAATATGGCTTGATTTATCATCGAGTACTTGTTGAAGTTCGCTGGCTACAAGCTTTATCCGAGCATAGTGACATCGCCGAAGTGCCTGCATTTTCAGATAAAGCGACACAATTGTTGAACAATATCGTAGCGAATTTTAATGAATCAGATGCCCAGCGTATTAAAGACATTGAGAGTACAACAAATCATGATGTAAAAGCAGTTGAGTATTTTCTAAAGGAAAAGGTCGCAGACTTGCCAGAACTTGAGCAAGTAAATGAATTTATTCATTTTGCATGTACATCTGAAGATATTAATAACCTGTCACATGCACTTATGCTAAAGGGTGGTATTGAGTCTGTCATGTTGCCTCAATGCAAAAAAATAATTGATGCAATGACAGCATTAGCGAAAGAATATAAACATATTCCAATGATGGCCAGAACGCATGGTCAACCCGCCTCTCCCACTACAATGGGAAAGGAAATGGCTAATGTAGTGGCTCGTTTAGCCAGACAATACCAGCAAATTAAAGCCGTACCATTTTTAGGCAAACTCAATGGTGCAGTAGGTAATTACAATGCTCACTTGAGCGCATATCCACACACAGATTGGCATGCCTTTTCTAAACACTTTGTTGAATCCTTGGGCCTTGATCACAATCCATACACAACACAAATTGAACCTCATGATTACATTGCAGAACTTTACGATGCAATGGCAAGATTTAACACTATTGTGCTTGATTTTGATCGTGATATTTGGGGCTATATCGCCCTAGGCCACTTTAAACAAAAAACCATTGATGGTGAAATTGGTTCCTCAACCATGCCACACAAAGTAAATCCTATCGATTTTGAAAACTCAGAAGGTAATCTAGGGATTGCAAACGCTATATTTTCACATTTGGCAGTAAAGTTACCTGTCAGTAGATGGCAACGAGACTTAACCGATTCGACTGTCCTGCGCAATTTAGGTGTTGGCTTTGGCTATACGCTAATCGCCTACAAAGCAACATTAAAAGGCATTAGCAAATTACAAGTTAATCAAGATAGTCTTGAGAAAGAACTTGATAGTAACTGGGAGCTTTTGGCGGAACCAATCCAAACAGTGATGCGCAGATATGCAATAGAAAAACCTTATGAGAAATTAAAAGAACTCACTCGAGGAAAGAAAGTCAACGCTGAGCATATGGCTGACTTTATTGACGGCTTAAGCTTGCCACAAGAAGCTAAAGAAGAACTCAAACGTTTGTCCCCTTCAAGCTATATTGGTAATGCCATTGCACTCACAGATGAATTATTAAGTGAAGTTAACAACATTAACTAAGCATTAGCTTAATCAGTATCAGCCTCCCAAAAGCACACAGTTTATCGCTATAATCTTGTGTGCTTTTTTATGTCTAAAAACATCAGCAGCAAGGTAAGACCAATATTCTTTACGCTTTACTCATCTTACCAGTACTATTTGTCTTCGCTATTAGTCTTGCATCTATATAAAAATCTATGATTTTCAAGTAAACTCTTGCCCCAAATTATCCTCTGATAACTGTTTTTAGGAAAAGTATGACTACTGATAGCGCTAAAATAATATATACAATTACTGACGAAGCCCCTGCTCTTGCAACACAATCATTGTTGCCAATTATTGAAGCGTTTACAGCTTCTTCAGGCATCGCAGTTGAAACACGAGATATCTCTTTAGCTGGACGCATAATAGCCAATTTCCCAGAATATTTAACTGAACAGCAGCGCATTGGCGATGCATTAAGTGAGTTAGGAGAGCTTGCAAAAACTCCTGAAGCAAACATCATCAAACTGCCTAATATCAGTGCGTCTATACCTCAACTACAAGCTGCCATAAAAGAATTACAAGCTAAAGGTTACGATTTACCAGACTACCCTGAGCAAGCGAACAACGATACCGATAAAGATATTCAAAGCCGTTATGCAAAAGTATTAGGCTCTGCGGTAAACCCAGTACTGCGTGAGGGTAACTCTGATAGAAGAGCACCTTGGTTCAGTGAAGCAATACGCAAAAAACAATCCACACTCAATGGGCGCATGGTCTTCGGATTCTAAATCACATGTGGCCAATATGGAAACGGGTGACTTTTACGGTTCAGAGCAGTCAACTACTGTTGGCAAAGCACAAGATGTGAAAATCGAATTTATTGATAAGGCTTCAGGTCAGGTATCTGTCTTAAAAGAAAAAGTGAGTCTATTAGACCAAGAAATTATCGATGCGTCAGTGATGAGTAAAAAAGCGCTTGTCGCATTTTTTGACAAAGAAATAAATTCAGCAAAACAGCAAGATGTTTTGTTATCGCTTCACATGAAAGCGACAATGATGAAAGTATCTGATCCAGTAATTTTTGGTCATGCTGTTGAGGTGTTTTTTAAAGACGTTTTTGTCAAACATGCTTCGACCTTCAGCCAGCTAGGCGTTGATGTAAAAAATGGTTTAGGCGATGTGTATGCCAAAATTACAAACTTGCCTGCGGATTTACGAGCAGAAATAGAAGCAGACATACAGGCGGTATACGAAACTCGACCTGATATGGCTATGGTTGATTCGGATAAGGGCATTACAAACTTGCATGTTCCAAGTGATGTCATTATCGACGCGTCTATGCCAGCCGCGATTCGTGCCTCAGGGCAAATGTGGGGGCCAGATGGTAAGCAAAAAGACACAAAGTTCATGATTCCAGATCGTAACTATGCGGGTGTCTTTGATACTGTTATTGAGTTTTGTAAAGTTAATGGGGCATTTGACCCAACCACAATGGGAACCGTTCCTAACGTAGGCCTAATGGCACAAAAAGCAGAAGAATACGGTTCACATGATAAAACATTTATCTTGGCATCTGCTGGTACTGTAAAGGTATCAAATAGCGATGGTGATGCTTTACTGTCTCATGAAGTGGAAGAAGGCGATATTTGGAGAATGTGCCAAGCCAAAGATGCACCCATTCAAGATTGGGTAAAACTTGCAGTAACACGTGCTCGTGCAACAAACAGCCCTGCAGTATTTTGGCTTGATGAAGACAGAGCTCACGATGCGCAAATGATCAAAAAAGTAAACGCATATTTGCCTGATCATGACACAGACGGTCTAGACATTAAAATAATGAGTCCTGTTAAAGCAACGGCATACACTCTTGAGCGATGCAAGAATGGACAAGATACTATCTCTGTCACCGGCAACGTCTTGCGTGATTATTTGACTGATTTGTTCCCTATTTTAGAACTTGGTACCAGTGCCAAAATGTTGTCAATTGTTCCATTAATGAACGGCGGTGGTTTATTTGAAACTGGGGCTGGTGGCTCTGCGCCGAAACACGTTCAACAATTTGAGAAAGAAAACCATTTAAGATGGGATTCTTTAGGGGAGTTTCTTGCACTAGCGGCTTCTTTGGAACACCTTAGCACCAGAACTAGTAATCCAAAAGCACAAGTACTTGCTGATACATTGGATAAAGCCACTGCAAAATTCCTTCAAGAGAATAAATCTCCATCTAGACGCGTTAATGAGCTTGATAATCGTGGTTCACACTTCTACTTGGCCATGTATTGGGCACAAGCGCTTAGCGAACAATCGGATGATAAAGCCCTTAGTGAGCAATTTGATTCAGTTGCTCAAAAAATGTCACAACATGAAAACACTATCGTACATGAGTTAAACTCAGCGCAAGGTGTTGCTATGGACATAAATGGGTATTATTTTGCGGATTTCGCTCTTGCGGCCAAAGCAATGAGACCAAGTAGTACGCTTAACGAAATTCTAGAGAATGTGTAACTAACAACACCTTACAAAAAAGCCAGTCAATTGACTGGCTTTTTGATGGATGCATTATTTATTCTATATCTAAGGGCTCAAATGCTTTTACGAGATCATCCACCTGCTTCATTTGATGTAAATACGGCTCAAGCTTGTCTAATGGCAATGCACAAGGACCGTCACACTTCGCTTCATCTGGATTCGGGTGAGATTCAATAAAAAGGCCGGCCAAGCCAAGCGCCATTCCACTTCTTGCTAAGGTCGCCGCTTGTGCCCTTCTGCCATCAGCCGAATCACTTCTTCCTCCTGGTTTTTGCAAAGCATGAGTTGCATCGAAAATAACGGGCGCCATCGGTTTCATTAGGTCCATCCCTAACATATCCACTACTAAGTTGTTATAGCCATAACAACTGCCTCTTTCACACAGCATTATTTTATTGTTACCTGCTTCATCAAACTTCTTAATTATGTGTGCCATTTCGTGTGGCGCAAGAAACTGCGGTTTCTTGACATTGATAACTGCATTGGTCTGTGCCATTGCAACGACTAAATCGGTTTGCCTCGCTAAAAAAGCAGGTAATTGAATGACATCTACGACTTCAGCTACACTAGCAGCCTGAGCAGGCTCGTGAACATCTGTTATAATGGGCACTTCAAATTCACGTTTTATTTTTTCAAATATAGCTAAGCCTTCTTCTAAACCGGGGCCTCTGTACGAGTGAACAGAAGAACGATTAGCCTTATCAAACGATGCTTTGAATACATATGGTATGCCTAGCTTGTTTGTGACTTCTTTGTATTTTTCAGCGATATGCATAGCAAGTGATTCTGATTCAAGCACATTCATACCACCAAATAGTACAAACGGTGAGTCGTTTGAGACCTTTATATTATGTATATTTACATGAGAAATATTAGGCATTACTTATCTTCCTTTACGTTACTAGCTATTTATACCCATGCAGATAGCGTGTTTTCTAATACCACTATCGCTGCATTTGGGTCTTGTGCTATGCCTTTGATTTTTAACTTATCAGAAAACCCTAAGCGCGCTGTCACTAATAGCCAAAATATCACACTTATTGCTCCTACAATGCGCCACATGTTGGACTTGGCCCATTTTAACGCAAACGCAATAGACAATACGTAAAACACAAAACCAGCTAGCTTTGATAGTGCCCAACCATTTACAGTCGGATCAAGCCTAATAGGACTTTGATACGCTAAGTAGATAAAGGTTAATACAAAAAATGTATATAAAATATGAGGACCTATTTTTAATAATTTATTATTCACGGCGTCAGACTGCTTCAATGTCAGTGCAAAATTGACAACGAAGAATAAAAATGTCAGCACTATAATGCTTAAGTGAGCATGTTTAACAATGGTATACATAATACTTTCCTTTGATTGTTATTCTTATCAAGCCGCTTATTGCAGCAAAGCGTTCTATAAGTGTAAATACATATTGGCTAAACACAATGAGTTTACCCCAATTTCGCAATGGTCACTCTATCGAGCTTGTTAAGATCGGTGATTCGCTGTATCTCAATGTAACCTGCTTTTTCAAAAAGTAATTTGACCTTTTCATGTTGACTCGCACCATGTTCAATCGCAACAAAACCACCTTCTTTTAAATACTGCTTTGCATTGATGATAATAAACGCAATATCATCAAAACCTTCACCCTGAGCAACTAGTGCTGTGTGCGGTTCAAACCTGAGATCACCTTTTTCTAAATAGGGACTGCTAGGCTCAACATATGGCGGATTAGATACAATTAAATCAAAGCGCCTTGACGTACCTTTAATATAAGTAAACCAATCGCTTTGCACAAACTCAACTGTTAGTTGATTGTTTATCGCATTTCGTCGCGCCAAATCTACAGCTTGTGGCACTTTTTCAAGACCAAGCACTTGCCAACTTGGTCTTTCGTATTTAAGCGCCAAAGCAATTGCTCCTGTGCCTGTCCCTAAATCTAAGGCACTTGCATTGTTAGCTACAGGTAAATCAAGTGAGGCCTCCACTAGGGTTTCTGTGTCTTGTCTGGGTATCAACGTACAAGGCGCAACCTCCAAATCTAAGGTCCAAAAACCTTGCTTACCCAAAATAAATGCAATGGGTTCACCTACTAAACGTCGGTTTAAAAGCTCGTTAAACCTATCAAACTCTTCTTTTTTGACTAGCTTGTGTTCGTGCGTGATCAACCAAGCGGTATTGCTATCAAAAGCGTGTGTTAGCAATAATTTTGCTTCATAGCTTGATTCTGCTTGAAGCTGATTTTCGGATACGTCTGCACTATCTGCCAAGCTTGGATTATCGATGGTTTCAAGCTTTGAGGTCAATAAAGCCTCAATCGATAATTTAAGTAGTGACTTAAGCGTTAGATCTACTTGATACGTTAATCTCAAGTTAGTCACTGGCTAAGGCGGCAAGCAAGTCTGCTTGATGTTCTTGCCTAATAGGATCCAATAACGCCCCTAAATCACCAGCAATAACATCATCTAACTTATAAAGTGTTAAGTTAATTCTATGATCAGATACTCTACCTTGCGGAAAGTTGTACGTACGAATTCGTTCGGACCTATCGCCGCTGCCTACCAAAGACTTACGTGTACTAGCTTCTTCTTCCGCTCGTTTATCGATCTCAATTTGATTAAGTCTCGATTGTAAAACTGACATGGCTTTTGCTCTGTTTTTATGTTGCGAACGCTCGTCTTGACACTCTACTACGACGCCCGTCGGTATGTGCGTCAACCGAATAGCACTATCGGTTTTGTTAACATGTTGTCCACCAGCGCCAGATGCCCTAAACGTATCAACACGAAGGTCTGCAGGGTTAATATCTACTGCTTCTGACTCTGGTACTAAAGGTAAAACTGCTACGGTGCAAGCCGAGGTATGCACACGACCTTGCGACTCTGTTTCTGGAACACGTTGCACGCGATGACCACCTGACTCAAATTTCAATACACCATAAGGTGCATCTCCACTTATTTGAGCGATAATTTCCTTATAGCCACCATGCTCACCTTCATTTGCACTCATTATTTCTAATCGCCAACCTTTGCTTTCCACGTAACGGCTATACATTCTAAACATGTCGCCAGCAAATATTGCCGCTTCATCTCCACCTGCTCCGGCCCGAATTTCAATAAAACAATCATTATCGTCGTTTGGGTCTTTAGGCAGTAATAAAACCTGCAGACGTGTTTCAAGGACCTCGATGCGTTTTTTAGCATCTTTTAACTCTTCTTGAGCCATTTCTTTCATTTCAGCATCATCTTCTTGAATCATTTCTAATGCTGAATCGATATCTTGTTGGGCACTTTTAAAATCGCCAAACTCTTTTACGACTTCTTCGAGTTGAGAATACTCTTTTGATAAAGCTTTAAACCGTTCTTGATCACTAATGACATCTGGCTCGCCGAGCAATGCTTGTACTTCTTCAAAACGCTCTACAAGCGTTTCAAGTTTTTGTATGACTGAATCTTTCATGTCATTCCTTTATTCAACACCAAATTCTGGCTAGTTATTGTCTTTATCAGTATCTGAAAAAATATTTTCAAACACTTGTAATGCAGGCAGTTCAGGCTGTGAAATCGCTTGTTGTATTGCCCTTGTCGGTCCGTGCATCATGGCTTGTGATAGCTTATAGCTTAATTCTTTTATTATATCTTCAGGAGCTTCACCTTGATTCAATCTAGCTAAGGCCTTGGCGGAAAGTTGCTGTGCTGTTAACGCCGACTCATCTCGGTAGCGCTTGATCAAATCGATTTTTTTGTTAGACCGCTCCCATTGAAGCAATTGCACTAATTCGGCATTAATAATCGACAAAGCCTCCTGTGCGGCTTGCTCTCGATTAGAGACATTTTGTTTTACGATATGTTGCAAGTCATCAACGGTATATAGATATACGTCATCAATTTCACCCACTTGATCTTCAATATCACGCGGCACGGCTAAATCAATCATTAACATAGGCTTATATTTACGCGTTTTTAACACCGCATCAACTGTTCCTTTTCCTAAAATGGGCAATGCACTTGCTGTTGAGCTGATGACAATATCAGCTTGAGTGAGTTGTGAAGGTATCTCACTGATAGTAATCGCTTGAGTCTCTCCAGGAAGACTCTTTGCCAGCTTTTCTGCGTTTGCTAACGTTCGGTTGGCCACCGTCATTTGCTTAACCTGAGCATCACTAAGATGTTTGGCTACCAATTCGATAGTTTCGCCTGCACCAATCAATAGCACGTTGCTTTTGTGTAAAGTCGAAAAAATTTGTTTGGCAAGTTGTACTGCCGCATATGCTACCGAAACCGCATTTGCGCCAATTTCAGTTTGTGTTCGCACTTTCTTTGCCACAGCAAATGTCGACTGAAATAGCTTTTCAAAATATCCAGTGACCGTTCCAATATGTTTTGCTTCAGAAAATGCTTGCTTCACTTGCCCAAATATTTGTGGTTCACCTAGAATTAAGGAGTTTAAGCCGCAAGCAACTTGCATAAGGTGATCAATCGCTTGTTTTCCAGTAAAGGTATAAAAATGTGAATCAAGCTCTGCAGGCTCAATTGAATGAAAATCAGCTAACCACTTACACAAAGATTCAGGGCTAATTTGCTCGCTGTTTGCAAAAAGCTCAGTTCGATTGCATGTTGACAAGATTACCAGCTCACCTTCTTGCTGTTGCTTGGCATATAACTTTAATGCGGCCGCTAGTGAGCTAGGAGTAAATGCCACCTTTTCACGTATTGCGATAGGCGCAGAATCATGATTTATGCCAATGGCAATAAAACTCATTTTAAGAGACATCAACTTGCGGAAATTAAACAATGGCGCATTGTAGTCAAAAGTCCCCTAGATTTAAAGAAATTCACAATATCAATAGCAAAAAAGGCCTTGATCTTGTATGTTATCCGCCACAAGCACGTAAATTTCATCAATAAAATTACACACCTTATGTTTGAGCGATTTCAAGTAACAGCTAAAGTCTGGTTAACAGGCACATCAATGCATCAGGTGTCGCGTGTGAAATATACCTTAATTTGTTTGTTTTCCATAGTGTTTATGGGCGCTTGCACTGGTTTAAAAACAAGCGATACCACGGCTGAGCTCATTAGCAATAATGTTCAAACGTTAACGACCTATAAAGCCAAAGGTCGCATTGCTTGGATCACCGAGCAAGACCGAAAAAGCGCATATATGAATTGGTCACAAGACAACGAGAATTTTTCGTTTATATTAACCAACTTATTAGGCGTCACCTTAGCAAGGCTTGACTTTTTAGATGCAAATGCCACCTTAACTGCAGATGACAAAATCTATACATCCCCAGATCCAAGTTTTTTAATTTGGCAAGTAACCGGTTGGGATATTCCGGTTCTATCTCTTCAAGCTTGGTTGAAAGGCGAGCTTAATTACAGCAACGAAGATATTGAGTTTAAACGTATTGAGTTTTACGAAAATGGTTTGGTTAAATCCTTTAGACCCAATTGTGATAACTGCGCGCAATGGCAAATCAACTACCAAGCATACTCAAACGTGGTCATTAATGATGTCGCATATCAATTACCGATAAAAATCGAGCTACGACATCAAGTAAATAACGCTGTAATTAAGGTAAGCATCAACAAATGGAACTGACAAAAACGCCAATACAATGGTGGCCAAGTCCCGCTAAAATAAACCTTTTTCTACACATTTGCGGTCAATATCCAAATGGATATCACCAGTTGCAAACGCTGTTTCAACTGCTAGATTTTGGTGATGAAGTTGGCACACAATTAACTAGCAATGGCGAAATCGTATTGGCTTGCCCGATAAAAGATGTCGAACAAAAAGATAACCTACTTTTCAAAGCAGCAAAAGTTTTACTCCCCTATCGCAAAGATAACACTCTAGGCGTCGTTTTATCGCTAAAGAAGCGAATACCAATGGGCGGCGGTTTAGGCGGAGGTTCGTCAAACGCGGCGACCGTCTTGCTCGTTCTAAATACCTTATGGGAATGTGGTTTGTCTAACACACAGCTCAAAGCCCTTGGTTTGCAATTAGGGGCCGATGTTCCTATTTTTATTCATGGTCACAGTGCGTTTGCATCAGGTATTGGCCAAGATTTGTACGATACCAAGATTGCGAGTAAGTATTATTTGGTAGCAACACCTCAGGTGCATGTTTCTACTGCGAGTGTTTTTTCACATCCTGACTTACCTAGACAGACCCCAAAAATCGATTTCAATGACTATAATTTTGAACAAACTAGAAATGATTGTGAGAAATTAGTAGGGGATCTGCATCCTAAGGTTGCAAAATTATTACAGTGGTTGGTACACTACGCTCCGTCGAGGATGACTGGAACCGGTGCCAGCGTTTTTTCTGTTTTTGACCATCTTGATGATGCTCAAGGCGTCTTAAATGCTCTTCCCAAAGATATCTTTGGGTTTATTGCAAAAGGAATAAACACTTCGCCGCTAAAGAAACACCTGTGAAAGTGCTGATGAATGTATTAGCGCGCCAGAATGTACAATTGGGGTATAGCCAAGTTGGTAAGGCAGCGGGTTTTGATCCCGCCATCCGTAGGTTCGAGTCCTGCTACCCCAGCCAAACACACTTAACTTCGCACCGAGGAATCACTTGTGCCTGATATGAAGCTTTTTGCAGGAAATGCCGTTCCTGAACTCGCCCAGAAAGTCGCTGAACGTTTGTATACTAAATTAGGTCACATGTCATGTGGTCGATTTAGTGATGGAGAAATTAGTGTCGAAATCCACGAAAATGTTCGCGGTTCCGATGTTTTTATTATTCAATCTACTTGCGCACCTACTAATGACAATCTTATGGAATTGATCGTAATGATTGATGCCTTTAGAAGAGCATCAGCGGGAAGGATTACCGCCGTTATTCCTTATTTTGGATATGCTAGGCAAGATAGACGAGTGCGATCAGCACGAGTGCCTATTACAGCCAAGGTTGTTGCTGACTTTCTGTCAAATGTTGGCGTTGATAGAGTCCTAACTATTGATTTGCATGCTGAACAAATTCAAGGCTTCTTTGATGTGCCAGTTGATAATGCTTTTGGTACACCTATTCTTTTAGACGATATGTTCCAGCGAGATTTTGACTCGCCTGTCGTGGTTTCACCAGATATTGGCGGTGTAGTGCGTGCCCGCGCAACGGCTAAATTATTAAATGACACTGATTTGGCCATTATTGATAAACGTCGACCAAAAGCAAATGTTGCCCAAGTCATGAATATTATTGGTGATGTTAATAATCGTGATTGTATTATTGTAGATGACATGATTGATACAGGCGGAACATTAGCAAAAGCAGCCGAAGCATTAAAAGAACATGGTGCAAAACGCGTTTTTGCATATGCTACCCATGCAGTCTTTTCAGGAAATGCGGCTAAGAACCTTAAAAACTCTGTCATCGATGAAATTATCATTACCGACAGTATTCCATTGCCCGAAGACATCAAAAAGCTGAATATGGTCAAACAACTAACATTATCTGAAATGTTGGCTGAAACAATTAGACGAATCAGCAATGAAGAATCTATTTCAGCGATGTTTGAATATTAAACACACTTTATAAGCCGGAGTAAATTTTGCAGTATCTACATACTATGCTACGAATCAAGAATATTGACGAGAGTCTAGCTTTCTACTGTGATTTACTCGGGCTTAAACAAGTGAGCAGAGTTGACCATGAACAAGGCCAATTTAGCCTTTTGTTTTTATGTGCACCTGAAGACGAGGCCTTAGCTAAAGAGCGCAAGGCACCTATGATTGAGCTAACCTATAATTGGGGAGAAGAACAAAATTATAGTTCTGGCACTGCTTTTGGGCATTTAGCGTTTCGGGTTGATAATATTTATGAGCTTTGTGAAAAATTACAAAACGCAGGCCTTACGATTAACCGACCTCCTCGCGATGGTCATATGGCCTTTGTTAAATCTCCAGATGGAGTATCGATTGAGTTGCTTCAAAAAGGTGAATCTTTAGCGGCCCAAGAACCATGGGCATCAATGGAAAATACAGGGAGTTGGTAGTATGAGCAGGCAATTAGCTATATGCATGATAAGCGCTGTGGGATTTGTCTTACTAAGTGCTTGTAATGAAAATAGTGAGCACAAAGGCGAAGATAAACAAGTAATTGAAAATAGTAGTGAAGTATCTAAGCCTCAGTCTTTAAATGAGTTAAATGCAGCACAACTCGCCCCGCAGGAAGAACCGATGGAGCAAACACAATCCACGCCCAAAGTAATAACTGGAACGATGACGTACATTGAGCTTGAAGGTGGCTTTTTTGCATTTATTGATGAAAAAGGTAATAAATATACCTTGATGGACCTTGATGAATCGCACAAAAAAGAAGGCTTAATATTGACATTAACCGTTATACCACGTCCTGATGTCATGAGCTTTATGCAGTATGGAGAAATTGTGCAAGTCATAGAGACCGTCGTTGTAGCGCAAAACCCCAAATCTGACGATAACGATTTATAAATTTAGTAAAAATAAAAACCCCTTTTTTATTCTTGGAACGTTTGTGATAAATAAGCGCTTGATTAATGCGCTTCGAACAGTCTAAACCACCTAAGGATGAAATGATGATTAAACTACTTCAAGCCAGTAGCAAACAATCTAAAGTGAATCAACATCGTGACTCGCGAACACCACAACACCTATTTCGATTAAGCATCTGTGTAATTGCAGTAATGGCTGCTATTGCTTGTTCACATACCAAGCACAAGGATGTTGTCAATCAATCAGAGGCTGAAAATCCCCAAGCAGTTGTTGTAACAGGCAGTAGAATAAGTGAGAGCGAAAGCCTTGTTTTGCAAGATACTTATGCAACAAATCGCGAACGGAAAGCCGAAATGTATGCCCCTAGCGCTGAGAAGCTAAGTGTTAGCATAAACCAATCATACCGACACTTTGAATCATCTTATGAGCCTAATATCAGCACAGAGCACTACCAATCGCCAATAGAAAATGCAGTGCAACTTGTTGCCAACAGTCCGGTTTCTACATTTTCTATTGACGTTGATACAGGCAGTTATACCAATGTAAGACGAATGTTGAATCAGGGTTATTTGCCGCCTAAAGAAGCGGTTAGAACCGAAGAGTTTATTAATTATTTTACCTATCAGTATCCCAATACTGCTGATGCCAATACGCCATTTAGTGTCACAACAAAGATATCAACATCACCAAATAATAGTCACAGACATATTTTAAAAATCGGCATTAAGGGCTTTAATGATATAAACAAACAAACTTTAGACAACAACCTTGTTTTTTTACTTGATGTATCTGGCTCTATGAACCAACCCAATAAGTTAGGCTTACTTAAAAAATCATTGAATATGCTAAGTCAATCATTAGACGAAAATGATACAGTTTCAATTGTCGTATACGCCGGTGCGTCGGGTGTCGTTTTAGAGCCCACTGCTGGCAATAACTCTGCCAAAATAAGTGCTGCACTCAATGCTCTTGAAGCAGGCGGCTCAACAAATGGCGCATCGGGTATCGAATTAGCATATTCACTTGCTGAGCAGTCGTTTAAAGAAAATGGCAACAATAGAGTGATTTTAGCGACAGATGGCGACTTTAATGTGGGTTTAGTAGATCATGATAGTCTGATTGATATGATAAGCCTTAAACGTACAAAAGGTATCGCGCTTAGCACCTTAGGTTTCGGGCAAGGTAACTATAACGATCATTTAATGGAACAGTTAGCTGATGCAGGAAATGGAAATTACGCCTACATCGACACGATTAATGAAGCGAGAAAAGTACTTGTTGATGAAGTCCAAGCTTTAATGCAAATAATTGCAAAGGATGTCAAAATACAAGTGGAATTCAACCCTGCAGTGGTGGCTGAATACCGCTTGATTGGCTATGAAAATAGAGTATTGGCAAACGAGGATTTTAATAATGATAAAGTTGATGCAGGTGATATTGGTGCAGGCCATCGTGTAACAGCAATGTATGAATTAACGTTTGTTGACGCAAAGGATAAATTTGTTGATGAGCTTCGATATCAACAAACAAGTCGTGCAAACACCTCAAATATTGCCGCAAATGATGAAATTGCCTTTGTAAAGTTAAGATATAAACATCCAAAACAAGACATTAGTAAGTTAATTGAACATGCAGTTAAGATCAGTGATGTTGCTGAATTTAGTGAGCAAAGCGACGATTTCAGATTTGCAATTGCCACCGCTAATTTTGCCCAACTACTAAAACGTAGTAAATTTACTGAGGAATTGGACTTTGACTGGGTTATCGATACCGCGATTGAAGCAAAAGGCAATGACCTATTTGGATATAGAAACGAATTTATTCAATTGGTTAGAAACGCAAAAGCATTAGAACAAGTATCGATAAATACTGACAATACACTCACCACAGAGAGGTTGATAGACATTGCAAAGCGATGAGAGCATGATGCTTGCTTTCAAAGAGGGGGATTATGAGGCCTTTGAATTATTGTACAAAAAACACAAAGGCCCATTGTTTCGATATCTTTTAAGGCAACTATCGACTCGCTCAGCGGCAGAAGAAATTTTTCAAGAAACATGGCTAAGTATCGTTAAAAGTGCTGAAAACTATCAAACTTCGGCGAAATTTAATACTTGGTTATATTCGATTGCACGAAACAAAGTTATCGATAATAAGCGGAATTTAGTCGTTGTTGACCGTATTATTAGCAACGAAGAGCATGAAATTAATGAGCATGCGCTTGACAGTGATCAAGACCAATTAGGGGAAGTTACTATCGACAGTGAAAGAACCCAAAGCGCATTGCGTCATTGCTTACAACGACTACCAAGTCTTCAGTTAGAGTGCTTTTTACTTAAAAATGAAGCTGGCTTTACCGTAAAAGAGATTGCAGACATTGTGGATACGCAGCTTGAAGCAAGTAAGAGCAGACTTAGAAAAGCATATGCAAACTTACGCGAGTGCATTAATAAGCGAATAGAATCATCCTCGAACACGATTATTGAGGAAAATAAGCATGAAAGATAATGATATTGATGCTATTTACCACCAATTGGATAAAGAAGAACCAAGCGCGGTTACCAATAGTAAAGTCTTAGAATTAGCCAAAACACATGCTGGTAAAAATATGAAAGGAGCATCTTCTAGCCATTGGCGCAGGTCATGGTATGTGCCCTTTTCAAGTGCCGCATCAATTACGCTGGTTGCCGTATTTTTATATCTAAACAGTGGTCAAGTTGAACAGACCCTGACGGATATCCAAGAAACGCCATCCACTATTGAAAATGACGAAAACACGATATCTAAAGAACAAGATTTATTTGCTCGTAAGCAAGAACAAGAACAAATAAATACTATTAAGCGCTCTAGTCAAAATGCGCTTGAAGATAACAACATAGGTAATGCTGGGGAATATACTGTTGCCGAATCAAAGTCTTCTGAAAACGATGATGAATTAAGTCACCTAGAAGCCCCTCTGACACTCATACAAAACAGCCAAGGCATTAAAGATGAAGAAGAAATTGAAAAAATTTCCGTCACAGGTTCAAGATTGAGGGCACCGTCCTTTGTCCACTTAAATCAAGAGCTAGAGAATATTTCTAACGCGCTTTCATCTATCGCACAGAAAAATCATATCCTAGCGAGCGATTTATCGTTGGAATCATCTGATAGAGCCAAAAATATTGAGCGCTTAGTTAAAATTGATGCTTACAGGGCAAAACAAGCGTTGATGCTAAGCACACTTAAAAACTGGCAAATCGAGAATCAAAATCAAGATGTACCTAAAGAATATCTTAAGTGGTTAAGTGATATGCAAATAAATCAACTTAATAGAAAAAATAAGGACTAATACCTAAGCCCCAATAATAGTGCATCCTAAGAACTTGTTTTTAGTTGCGCACTAATTACAATATAAATACCGCCTAGAACCAACATTGATGAAACAATAAGTCTGACACTTAAGGCTTCTGATACAAATATAAGCCCTCCTAATGAAGCAATAATAGGGACGCTCAATTGCGCCGATGCAGCGCTGATGGAGGACAATTTTGGTAAAACAGCATACCAAATAGCATAGCCGCATCCAGATGCAAATGCACCTGATAGAACAGCGTATAATAGTCCAGTATTACTGACATTCATTGTATCAAGACTAATTAGGCCAACTGGAATGATAAAAACTAAGCTTCTAACAAAATTAAAGGTGGTATCGGTTAAGGCGCTTTGGCTTGATTTACCAATAATAGAATATACGCCCCATGCTACTCCCGATAATACCATTAGCAATCCCCCGAAAAAGGTGGGTGATCCTAGCTGTGGCCACATTAAATAAATCAGTCCAAATAAGGAAAGAGCAAACCCAAGAGCTTGTGGCAATGTAAAAGGTTCCTTTTTAAACAAACCATAAACAATCATGCTCACCTGCACACTACCAAATAACATCAAAGCTCCGGTGCCCGTATCTAGCTTTGTGTAGGCATAAGAAAAACAAAGTGCATAAACAAATAAACACAATGCCCCCATCCATGTCCCCTTGCTAATATTTGATGGCGTATTTTTACTTATCTCATTGTTTGTCGACCTAGAGCTTAAGTATGAAACGATTACATAGATAATTACTAGCGTAACGGCGCCCGATAGTAGTCTAATAATCGTAAAACTTGCCGGGTCGATGCTTTGATTCGCTAAAGCCAAACGGCAAAAAACAGAATTGGCCGCAAATGCGACCAATGCTGTGAACAATAAAATGAATGTGCTTGGAATAATAAGACTCGACAGTTTTGTTTTTTTATACTACCGTGATTTTAGGGCCTGCGGCTACTAATTGTTGACCACTTTTGATATCAGTGAATTTCTCAAAGTTCTCAACAAATTTTATCGCGAGGTCTTCAGCTTTTTCCGTCCATAATTCTTGGTCATAATACGTTTTTCTAGGGTCTAGAATGTTAGCATCGATGCCTTCAAGAACAGTCGGTATCTGTAAATCAAAAATAGGAAGTGTTTGCATAGGAGCACTATCTAAACTGTCATCTAAAATAGCGTCAATAATTGCGCGCGTCGCTTTAATTGAAATTCGCTTGCCAGTACCATTCCATCCAGTATTCACCAAATAAGCTTGAGCGCCAGCGTACTCCATTCGTTTTTTGAGCACACTAGCATACTTGGTGGGATGGAGGGTTAAAAACGCTGCTCCAAAGCAACTTGAGAATGTGGGGGTTGGTTCAGTAATACCTCTTTCAGTACCCGCTAATTTTGCCGTAAAGCCAGACAACAAATAATATTGTGCTTGCTCTGCACTGAGTTTTGATACAGCTGGCAATACACCAAAAGCATCGGCCGTTAAAAATATAACCTTTTTAGCATGTCCGCCTCTTGATACTGGCTTCACAATGTTATCTATATGGTAAATGGGGTAAGAAACGCGTGTATTTTCAGTCAGTGTATTGTCAGCGTAATCAATATTACCCTTTTCATCTACAGCAACATTTTCTAACAAGGCGTCACGTCTAATAGCTTGATAAATATCAGGTTCATTTTCCTTACTTAAATCTATCGTCTTGGCGTAACAGCCACCTTCAAAATTAAAGACGCCATTATCATCCCAGCCATGTTCATCATCTCCGATAAGTTGACGCTTTGGATCTGTAGAAAGGGTTGTTTTGCCGGTCCCAGATAGCCCAAAAAATACTGCTACATCGCCTTTTTGTCCAACGTTTGCACTACAATGCATCGAAGCCATCCCTTGCAATGGCAAGTAATAGTTCATGATTGAAAACATGCCTTTTTTCATCTCACCGCCGTACCAAGTACCACCAATAAGTTGAATTCGTTCACTTAAGTTAAAAGCGACGAAGTTTTCTGAATTTAGGCCCTGTTCTTGCCATAAAGGGTTAGTTGCCTTCGCGCCATTCATCACAATAAAATCGGGGACAAATTCACTAAGCTCTTGTGCATTTGGTCGAATAAACATATTAGTAACAAAATGAGCTTGCCACGCTACTTCTGTGACAAACCTCACACTCAAACGAGTATCTTTGTTAGCGCCACAAAAAGCATCAACAATAAACAAGCGCTTATTTGACAACTGTGTGGTAACAATACCTTTTAAATGTTTCCACGTATCTTGTGTGATTGCTTTGTTGTCGTTTTTACCTTGATCTGACCACCAAATTGTATCTTTTGTAACTTCGTCTTTAACAATATACTTGTCCTTTGGCGAACGTCCCGTAAACTTGCCCGTTTTAACATTTACCGCACCACTTTGAGTTTGATACCCCTTATCAAAGCCCTCAAGCCCGCTTTGAGTAGTTTCTATAAAGAGTGTTTCATAAGATGGGTTATGAAGAATTTCAAGCTCGGTGCTTATTCCGTAAGTTTTCAGAGATTTGATCAAGTTCACGTTGTTTCTCAGGCAATAAAATGAAGAAGGCGCGATCTTAGATGGTTTTATTACAAATGGCTACACTTAAGACTTAGATAGTGATGAATGTTTATCATAAGCGCAATCAATGGACGTTTATTGAGTGATTAAATTATGTAATTAAGTATAAAAACTTTCAAAATATACAACACGTAATTTCAACTATACTGATGATACTCTCAACAAAAGGATAGCATTATGTCATTAGGCGCATTTTCAATTAGTTTAGCCGTTAAAGATATCAATCTCTCACAAAGGTTTTATGAAAAACTTGGATTTACCGTATTTGCTGGAGAAATCGAACAAAAGTGGCTAATTATGAAACATGGTGAACATTTGATTGGTCTATTTGAAGGTATGTTAGCTAAAAATACCCTAACCTTTAATCCTGGATGGAATCAAAAAGCAGAAAATCTAGCTGAGTATACCGATATAAGACAATTACAAGCTCAGTTTCTTGAAAAAGGCCTGACAATCCAAGACCGAATTGACGACAAAAGCACTGGACCTGCACACCTAATTATCGAAGACCCGGATGGTAATCCAATCATGATTGACCAACACCGTTAATCAGCGCAAATAAAACACTCATCAAAGCAATAAATAATTGTATGCGCTCAACACTAATGGTAATATTCGCCGCCGTTTTATGGTCAGCTTTGAATAAGGCTGGTGAAAAAAACGGTAAGGGCGAATAAAAGCCCTAACTCACGTGGTGTTTGGTCGCAAAACACTACTTATTTAAATTATTAATTTTGGAGACATATAATGTCTGACGCTA
Organism: Glaciecola sp. HA4-3; assembly: GCF_055693685.1. Lineage (NCBI taxonomy): Bacteria > Pseudomonadati > Pseudomonadota > Gammaproteobacteria > Alteromonadales > Alteromonadaceae > Glaciecola > Glaciecola sp. HA4-3. The sequence continues at coordinate 1,223,510 of NZ_CM146340.1, read as the reverse complement.
TTTTTACATTAGACGCTACTGTCCGTACTGATATGGGGAAAGGTGCGAGCCGCCGCCTACGTCATGAAGGCAAAGTACCGGCTATTATTTACGGAGCGGGTAAAGACCCTATCGCATTAACACTTGATCATAACAAAGTGATTCAAGCCCAAGAGTTTGAAGCATTTTACTCACACGTATTAACAATCAATGTTGATGGCAAGCCTGAAGAAGCGCTTGTTAAAGATATGCAACGTCACCCTTTTAAGCCTAAAGTGACTCATATCGACTTCCAACGCGTTGTAGCAGGTGAATTACTACAAACTAACGTGCCGCTTCACTTCATTAATGAAGACAAAGCTGACTCTGTTAAGATTGAAGGTGGTCATGCTGAACAACACATGGCTGACATCGAAATCTCATGCTTACCGCAAAACTTGCCTGAATATATCGAAGTTGACTTAAGCAGCGTTGCTTTAGGACAAACTTTACATATTTCTGACCTTACCTTACCAAAAGGTGTTGAAGCTGTTGAATTAGGTAAAGGCGAATCGCACGATTTAGCCGTTGTTACCATTAAAGCAGCAAAAGGACCAGCAGCTGAAGATGAAGATTCAGCAGGTGAAGCTGAAGCTGGAGACACTGAGGAATAATCGGTGTCCACAGTGATAAGATTAATTGTGGGCTTGGGTAATCCAGGCTCACAATATCAAGGTTCACGCCACAATGCAGGTGCTGAATTAGTTGAAGACTTAGCCTCAAGATTTAATATTCAATTAAAGTTTGAGGCTAAGTTTTTTGGTTTTACTGGGCGCGGTATGATTGCTCAACAAGAAGTACGCTTGTTGATCCCAACTACATTTATGAACCTCAGTGGTAAATCAGTTTCCGCCATGTGCAAGTTTTACAAAATAGATACAATGAATCTACTTGTTGCGTATGATGAATTGGACTTTGCACTCAGAGTATCGCGAAATTTAAAATAGGTGGTAGCTCAAGTCAAAATGGTATCAAAGATATCGTTAGCAGCCTTGGCAATCAAAAAGACTTCCTTCGTCTTCGAATTGGTATTGGACATCCTGGACACAAAAGCAAAGTGTCTAATTTTGTTTTATCAAAAGCCCCACAAGTAGACAGACAAAAAACACAAGACGCAATCGATGAAGCCATTCGTTGTATCCCATTGATTTGGGAAAATGATTTAAGTACAGCACAACAACGGCTTCATAGTTTTAAAGCAGATTAATTAACATTAGCGAAAAAGAGGCACATCATGGGTTTTAAATGCGGCATAGTGGGATTACCCAACGTAGGTAAATCAACATTATTTAATGCACTAACCAAAGCAGGTATTGAGGCAGCTAATTTTCCATTTTGCACGATTGAACCCAATACGGGTGTTGTACCAGTTCCCGATGTACGACTAGATGCGATATCGGCGATCGTTAACCCTCAACGCGTCATTCCTACAACCATGGAATTTGTTGATATAGCAGGTTTAGTGGCAGGTGCATCTAAAGGCGAAGGATTGGGTAATAAATTCTTAGCGAACATCAGAGAAACAGATGCCATAGGCCATGTGGTAAGGTGCTTCGATGACGACAACATCGTGCATGTTGCGGGCAAAGTGAATCCTCAAGAAGATATTGATGTAATCAATACTGAGTTAGGTTTAGCAGATTTAGAAACAACTGAAAAAGCAATCATCAGAGTCGCCAAAAAAGCGAAAGGCGGAGATGCCGACGCTAAGTTTGAGCTAAAAGTACTTGAGAAAATAATGCCTCACCTTAACGAAGGCGTGCTTTTAAGAGCTGTAGAATTAGCGCCTGAAGAAATCGCGGCTATTTCATACATGAACTTTTTGACACTCAAACCGACCATGTATATCGCTAATGTCAGTGAGGATGGCTTTGAAAACAATCCATACTTAGATAGGGTAAAAGAGATTGCCAAAGCTGAAAATGCAACGGTGGTTAGCGTATGTGCTTCTATAGAGTCTGATATTGCTGAATTAGAAGATGACGAAAAAGCTGAATTTATGGAAGAACTCGGTTTAACTGAACCTGGGCTAAATAGAGTAATTCGGGCAGGTTATAGCCTCCTAACTTTACAAACTTATTTTACCGCGGGTGAAAAAGAAGTCAGAGCGTGGACTTATCCAAATGGCTCTACTGCACCACAAGCAGCTGGAAAAATACACACCGACTTTGAAAAAGGCTTTATCAGAGCTGAAATTGTAGGCTATGACGATTATGTTGCTTGCCAAGGTGAATCAGGCGCAAAAGAAGCAGGAAAATGGCGCTTAGAAGGAAAAGACTACATCGTAAAAGACGGGGATGTTATTCATTTTAGATTTAATGTCTAAATTCAAATAAGATCAAATAAAAACACGGCAAAAGGTCGTGTTTTTTTATACCTAAAACTTGGTATGCCTTTAATTTACTGTTACATTTTATTCCTAAAATGACAATCAGAGACCCACATGACCTCATTTCGATTATATTTGAATATAAGCATAGCCACATGCTTACTTGTATTAAGTAGCGTTCTTTTTGCTCAGAGCAGGCAAATTGAAGCAGACTCGTCAGTTGTTACGCAACACAAAACACAAATAAATGGGAAACGCATCGCATATTCTGCGACTACAGGTACTCAGCCTGTTTGGGATGACGAAGGTAAAGCTATAGCAACGTTGTTTTATACTTATTATAAACGTACCGACATTAAAGATGATGCGAAAAGACCCTTACTAATGTCATTTAATGGCGGCCCTGGCTCAGCATCAGTTTGGATGCATGTGGCATATACTGGCCCTAGAATTTTAAATATTGACGATGAAGGATATCCCGTTCAACCCTATGGCGTGCAAACTAATCCATATTCGGTGCTAGATGTAGCTGATATTGTGTTTATCAATCCGGTTAATACTGGCTATTCTCGCGTTTTACCTGATGAAAATGGCGATATGCCATCAACAGAAATGCAACGAGAGACCTTTTTTGGGGTCAATTCTGATATCAGCTATCTTGCAGAATGGCTAAATACCTTTGTCACCCGGTTTAACAGATGGCGGTCACCTAAATATTTGATAGGCGAAAGCTATGGGACGACACGAGTTTCAGGCTTAGCCCTTGAACTTCAAAATCGACAATGGATGTACTTAAATGGCGTAGTATTAGTTTCACCTACCAATATTGGTATTGAACGCGATGGACCTGTTGACGCTGCTAATAGACTCCCCTACTTCGCGGCCACTGCTTGGCACCACAACAAATTGAGCCCAGAACTGCAAGCTAAAGACTTATATGATGTTTTAGACGAAGTAGAAGAATATACCGTTAATCAATTTATTCCTGCATTAGCCAAGGGTGGTTTCATATCTGATAGCGAAAAACAAGCAACAATAGAGAAAGTCGCAAAGTACTCTGGACTAAGTGAAGAAGCGGTTGCACAAAGTCACCTTGATATTAGCAATGCCTTTTTTTGGAAGGAGCTACTTAGAGATGAAGGAAAAACGCTTGGGCGCCTTGATAGCCGCTATTTAGGTATTGATAAAAAGGAAACCGGGGACCGTCCCGACTACTGGGCCGAATTAACATCTTGGTTGCATTCATTTACCCCCGCGATCAATTACTACATAGCACAAGAACTTAATTATAAAACAGATGTAAAGTACAACATGTTCGGTCCTGTGAGGCCTTGGGATAGAAGCAACAATCAAAGTGGAGAAAACTTAAGGCTTGCGATGGCACAAAACCCTTATCTAAATGTACTTATCCAATCCGGTTATTATGATGGTGCTACAAACTATTTCGACGCAAAATATACAATGTGGCAACTTGATCCTAGTGGCAAAATGAATGAACGTTTGAGCTTTAAAGGTTATCGTAGCGGCCACATGATGTATTTACGCAGAGATGATCTTAGGTTGTCAAACCAGGATTTGCGCGAATTTATACTTAACACAATTCCTGAAGAAGGCGAAGCAGCAATATATCCCAGATAACTTGTTTAATGCGTGGTGGCGCTTGCTTAGATATTTGCTAGCGCCAACATATTACATAAAATTTATACATCGATACTAAACCACATTTACATTATTCACATATTAGCTAGTAGTTGAAAGTTTCTATTGGCGTGCTTGGTCTATTTAGTAGACCTACATTTTATGTGAGATGTATGAAAAAACAATTACCATTACTTCCTGGTGAGACACCATTGCCAAGCGCACCCTCTGTAGTGCTAGATGACGGTACCAATTGTATTCCACAACACTATTTGAGCTATCATCATACTCAAGACTCTATTGACAATATTATCGCTAATATCGGATTTGATGATAACTTCGTTTTATTTGTTGATGAAGACCAAGCCAGTATCTTTATCCAAGTTGGTATCATAGGCAAAGACAACTACCTGCCATTAGCACAACAAGAAGCAGACAAAATTGTGTATGGAAGAAGATGGCGAGTGGAGCCACAATTACCATCTTCGGAAATAATTCAAACTGCATTTTTGGCGCTTTTAAAAGCGCGTGAACATGAAGTTAGAGAACTTTTTAAATATAAAACCAAGCACGCCATCACCACGCCGTTTAGCTGTCATCAAGACTTACCACTAATTGCAGTGTCTCAGATAAAAGGTTTATCGAAAAACCAATGTGAAAACTTAACTGAGCAACAAATAGATTCACTTTTATCTGAAATACAATACGACAAAGCATGTTTCTCTAGACTAGACTTAATTACACTAAACGCTGGTAGATATCTTTTACATGTAGATATATGCCCTAGTAGCCAAACACGCCTGCCAGAGCTTTGTAATGGAGCTTGCGCGCACATCCTATTAGATGGATTGAGCGAAGATGCTATACTTCATGGTCTGATGGATTGGGCTTTGCAGAGTAGTCAGCGGTATGTTGAAACGCACTTTACATTTAAAGGATTTGCTCGATTTTCTCGCCAGCAAAGCATTAGTAAGATCTCTGAACTATCAGCAAAGACTCGCTTAAATGCGATAGGTGCAAATGACAATGAGTTTGCACATACTTTTGCGACTGCGAATTATGAAACTGATTCGACCCGTGTACCAAAGATACGAGGCGGCAGATTAGGCGCGAAAATCCGCCAACAGTTAAATTCTTATAATATAAAGCATGGTATTTTACCCAAACAGATCGATTAATCAGAAGCTTAAGCGCAATTGTTTGAAGTTTAGACCCATGGTAATGGCTAGTTTATAGGCAACCACAACTTTTTTGCCAAAAAACGGTTGACGCCTAAGCTTCAACTAAGCATAATACGCGCCACTCAGAAATGCAGTGAACAATGGCTACGTAGCTCAGCTGGTTAGAGCACATCACTCATAATGATGGGGTCGCAGGTTCGAGTCCCGCCGTAGCCACCAATTGTTGAGTGAAAATGTAAAAAGTAATACGCGGGAGTGGTGGAATTGGTAGACACGCTGGATTTAGGTTCCAGTGCTTCACGGCGTGAGAGTTCAAGTCTCTCCTTCCGCACCATTGTTGGGGTATAGCCAAGTTGGTAAGGCAGCGGGTTTTGATCCCGCCATCCGTAGGTTCGAGTCCTGCTACCCCAGCCACTTTTTATATTGTATGTTTACTGTTTATCTACAACTGGGGTATAGCCAAGTTGGTAAGGCAGCGGGTTTTGATCCCGCCATCCGTAGGTTCGAGTCCTGCTACCCCAGCCATTTCTTTGTCTCAACACAATTCTTTTTAAGTAATCACACTTTACGATAGTGATTTTTTTAAAAATCTTGCACAATAGATACATCTACTTGTTTTATTTTAAGCATCTACATCCATGTCCGAATCACAAAATTGGCTTAGTCAAAATTTCTTTCTCCCGCTTCAAGAGTCTATCAATACAATTGTAGGCTTTGTTAACAATATATTGTGGGGTAATGGACAAATATTAATTTACCTGTTGTTGGCAGCAGGCGTTTGGTTTACATGGCGCTTAAAATTCATTCAAATCGCTGATTTTAGACATATGTTTTCCATCATGCGAAATAGTGGAAAAGCTGATAGTGAGGGGATCAGTTCTTTTCAAGCACTTTGTACAAGCCTATCGGCTCGAGTAGGTACTGGTAATTTAGCTGGTGTAGCCGTTGCAATATCATTAGGGGGTCCAGGCGCTATTTTCTGGATGTGGGTAATTGCCATACTTGGCATGGCGACAGGTTATGCTGAAAGTGTACTGGGTCAAGTTTACAAAATAAAAGATAGCAACGGTCAGTTTAGAGGTGGCCCCGCTTATTACATCCAACAAGGGATTCAGAGCAAAGCCTTTGCCACTCTTTTTGCATTATGCTTATTTTTCGGATATGGCTTTGTGTTTAGTGCAGTACAGGCAAATACGATTACCGATGCGTTAAACAATAGCTATGGGCTGTCAACCTTATATGCTGGCTTAGGTATCATTGCGCTTGCTGCTCTTATTGTAGTGGGCGGACTTAGGTCAATTGCAACTTTTGCTCAGTATGTTGTCCCATTTATGGCATTAGCCTTTTTAGCGATTGCTCTTATTGTCACTATCATCAATATTCATTTATTGCCAAGGTGTACTAAGCGACATCATAAAGAGTGCATTTGGCTTCCAAGAAGCTGGTGCCGGTGCCTTAGCAGCTGCAATAAAAAATGGCATCCAACGCGGTCTATATTCTAACGAAGCGGGGTCTGGAAGCGTTCCTCATGCCGCGGCAGCTGCAACTCCCCATCCAAATCATCCTGCGTCGCAAGGTTATGTGCAAATGTTAGGAGTATTTATCGATACTATGGTGCTGTGCACATGCACTGCATTTATCATTTTATTAGGCACGCAAACTGGCATCGGTGAAATGGAAGGAATAAGGCTAACTCAAACTGCGATGGAAGCGCATTTAGGTGTGGGAGGTGCCGATTTTATCGCCGCAGCAATTTGCTTTTTTGCATTTACGTCTGTTGTCGCAAATTACGCATACGGTGAAAGTAACTTACATATGTTCAAGCTCGATAATAAAATCGGCAGAGGATTTTATACCTCGGGGTATTTATTGATGATTTTATGGGGTTCAATGGCATCCCTTCCAATGGTATGGGCAATGGCAGACATGGCGCTTGGTTTGATGACCTTGGTAAATGTTATCGCTATTTTCATTTTAACCCCAACTATTGTTGCAGTTACCCAAGATTATCGTAAAAAACGAGGATCAGGCAATACTATCAAGTTCGACAAAGATGATTGTTATATTCAAGGTAAGCTAGAAGAGCCAAACATCTGGAGAGGTGATGACTAAAAGTAACTGGCGCCTAAAGACGTCATGTATCTAAATTTATAGAAACGCGCTTAACATGGATGCGATAAGCGCTATAATCATTAGCGGCCATATCCATCGAGATATTTTCGCAGCTTGTTCGTCAGACACTCTCATACTTGATTTTTCAATCAGTGGGATGATAACGATAAGTGATATAAATAACACCCCTATCACAATTAGCACTGTCATGTATTATCCTTAAATATTATAATTTTTTAGTCAATACCCATCGCATACTTGAGGGCTTTTTGTTTAATCGGTCCAGCCTTATTTGCAAGCTTCAAGGCTATTTCTCGGAACATTTTTAAAGGTTTTAGTTCATTCGAAAACCCAAGATATAGCGCGTCCATCGCTGACATCATTAACAGATTTTGGCCCTTTCTTTTTCGCTCATATTCAACGATGATATTATGCGTGTTTTCGATCCCCATTGTTTCAATTAGTTCCAATAGAGCTGCAATATCTTTAAAACCTAAGTTTAGACCTTGGCCAGCAAGCGGGTTAATAGTGTGAGCAGCATCACCAATAATTATGGCTTTACCCCTTCCGTATTGCTTCGCATGCATTCGAGTAATAGGAAATCCCGCAACATCAACAATATCAAAATCAGGTAATACATTTGGAAAATGTTCGATAATAGCGGCGTGTAATTGACCATAATCTGCTTGTTGAATCCATGCTGATTGTTCATCATTGTCGTACCAAATTAGTGAAGCAAAATCGCCATCTTGCTCGTTATACATAGGCAATAATGCTCTTGGTCCATTTGCATGAAACATTTGCCAAGTCTCATCACGAATCGTTTGGTGACATTTTATCAAAATCGCATTTGCACGCTGTTTATACTGCCATCCAGAACACGCAATGTTGGCTGACTGTCTGACTTTTGATTGAGCGCCATCCGCTCCAACGATTAATTTAGCTTGTATTGTGCCATCGTTAAGCTCTACACAACCGTGCATTGGGTCAATGTTAACAATCTCTTTGTTAAATACACAGGTAATGCGCTGTGCATGCTGCTTTTTAATTTGCGCATAATTAGCCAGTTGTATTAATCTGTTTTCGACGAAAAAACCCAGTACCTCATGGTCTACTTCACTGGCGCTAAAAGTAGTTTTCTCGGTACCCTGTTCCCATACACTAAGCGAACTGTATGGCCTTAACCGCATTTTTTTGAGCTCATCCCACACTTCCAGTTGAGCCAAAGTGTCAACGGTTTTCATATTTAAGGCCGAAACTCGTATATCTGGGCCCTGCGTGGCTTGAAAATCAATGAGTTCATTTTTCTCGATTAACGCGACGGAATAATTCTGTTGGGCAAAACCTATGGCAAGCGCGCTCCCCACCATGCCGCCACCAACAATACATATATCGACAGACAAACTCATTTTAAGGCCCTACGATTGCTTACTTATTCTCATCAACAATTATGACACATGAGGCTTTTTAAAGGAAATGTATGCTAGAATTAGCCACATGAATTTTACCGTCAAACCCGTTTATCTAGGCGCTTTACTTCTTATCCTGGCAGAAGCGTTTCTCGCTGGTACAGGTGCATTGGTAAAGTATCTAAGCGATACCCTCAGTCAGCATCAATTAGTCTTTTTTAGAAACTTATTTGCATTGTTGTTTTTACTTCCTTGGCTAAGTAAGACACACATTTTATCTATTAGAACCCAACGTTTGCCGTTGCATATGTTTAGAGCGTTTACAGGTCTTGCTGGCATGTACTGTTTCTTTTATATTCTTGCAAATATGCCTTTAACATCTGCAATAATAACATTGAAAACCGCCCCTTTTTTTATTCCGTTTATTGCCTATTTCTGGCTTGGTCAAACGATTAGCTTTATGAATGTCATTGCTATTTTTGTCGGTTTCTTTGGCGTCTTTTTGATTATTGACCCTCAACACGGTTTTTCACTATTCATTGGCGCTATCGCGCTTTGCTGCGCTATTTTAGTGGCAACAACCAAGTGTACTTTGAGCCGCTTATCAGAAACAGAACCAGCTGTTCGTATTGTGTTTTATTTTATCGCCATCGCAACGCTTATCAGCGCATTGCCCATGCTCTACTCATGGCGAACTATTCACTCAAACACATGGCTACTTATTGGATTGATGAGCGCTCTTGCCCTAATCGGACAATTATTGATGACAAAAGCATATCAATATGCATCGGTGGTAAATATTGGTCTTTTTGCTTACTCAAGCGTGATATTCGCAGCGATCTTAGGTGCAGTTTTTTGGGGTGACGTTATTTCTTTAATGTTCTATCCGGGCATGTTATGCATATTGTGGGCTGCTAGTATCACAATACGACAGCGATGGTTGTGGTAATAGCCCATTTTTACAGGTAAAATCGCCGTCTTATTTCGCCAAGATATAGTGATGTGTTTTATGCACATTAAAATAAACTCCAAAAGGCGTAAACGCGTATAAACAAGCTAAAGGCTTAAACTTTAAGTATTTGAAAAAATGAGTAAAAAATTATTTATCAAAACATGGGGCTGCCAAATGAACGAGTATGACTCGGAAAAAATGGCTGACCTATTAGATGCGACACATGGCTTTACCCAAGCAGATGAAGCTCATGAAGCAGATGTTATATTGCTCAATACATGCTCTATTCGAGAAAAAGCACAGGAAAAAGTATTTCATCAACTCGGCAGATGGAAAAACTTAAAGAAAGATAAGCCTGAACTTATTATTGGCGTTGGCGGCTGCGTCGCATCTCAAGAGGGAGATGAAATCCGCAAACGTGCTCCTTTTGTTGATATTGTATTTGGTCCTCAAACCCTTCATAGATTGCCCGAAATGATTGGGCAAATAAAAGGTGGCGAGCGTTCGGTTGTTGATGTTAGCTTTCCTGAAATAGAGAAATTTGATCGTCTACCAGAACCAAGAGCAGAGGGGCCTACAGCCTTTGTATCAATTATGGAAGGCTGCTCAAAGTACTGTAGTTTTTGTGTAGTACCTTACACTCGCGGTGAAGAAGTAAGCCGACCGGTTGACGATGTTTTACTTGAAGTTGCTCAACTTGCCGCCCAAGGCGTCAGGGAAGTCAATTTGTTGGGGCAAAATGTTAATGCATTTCGCGGTGAACATTTTGACGGTAGTGTTTGCCGTTTTGCAGAATTACTTGAGCTTGTCGCTAGCATAGACGGAATTGACCGTATCCGCTACACCACGTCTCATCCTGTTGAGTTTACTGACGATATTGTGGCAGCCTATGCGCAAATACCTGAACTAGTTGACCACCTTCATTTACCTGTTCAATCAGGGTCTGACCGTATTCTAAATCTTATGAAACGCGGACACACAGCGATAGAATATAAGTCTATTATTAGAAAACTAAAAAAAGTTCGTCCTAATATCGCAATGTCATCTGATTTCATTATCGGCTTTCCTGGCGAAACAGACGATGACTTTGAAGCAACAATGGATTTAATTAATCATGTTGGTTATGACATGAGCTTTAGCTTTATCTATAGTGCAAGACCTGGAACACCTGCAGCAGATGCCATCGATGATGTCACCGAGGCGACGAAGAAACAGCGCTTGCAAATCCTCCAACAGCGCATTAATCAAAATGCACAACAAATCGCACGCAATATGCTAGGAACACAACAACGTATTTTGGTCGAAGGCCCCTCTAAAAAAGACCCAAATGAGTTAACCGGTAGGACCGAAAACAATCGTGTCGTTAATTTTAAAGGCACCATAGATATGATTGGCCAATTTGTCGATGTAGACGTGACCGAAGTCTACAGTAACTCCTTAAGAGGAACAGTAATACGCACAGAGAGTGAAATGGGACTTCGAGTCGCTATCTCACCACAAAGTATTCTTGATAAGCAGCCAAAGCCAGATCGTAACGGTGTTATACAAATCATGCCTGCGTAAGCAATAGATAAAATATGAAGGGTAAGCAAATTGAGTAATATCGTGAGTAACAAGCTAATATTAGAACCACAAGATAGCAAACGCTTAAAAAGTCTATGTGGTCCTTTTGACGATAATATCAAACAAATAGAGCGACGCCTTGGTGTTGAGATAAATTATCGGAATAACGAGTTCAGTGTCGCTGGCTCAACACAACAAGCTAATGGCGCAAGTGAATTACTTAAACTTTTGTATATTGAGACCTAGGCTGTGAATGGCAGTGTTCCCGAACTAGAACCAAACCAAGTTCACTTGGCTATTCAAGAGGCTAATTGTTTGGAGCAACACGAACAAACCAAGCATGGTAAAGAAATCCATATAAAGACAAAACGTGGCGTTATTAAACCACGCAATCCTAATCAATCTCAGTATGTAAGTAATGTGTTATCCCACGACATTGCTTTTGGTATAGGACCTGCTGGAACCGGAAAGACATACTTAGCAGTTGCATGCGCAGTTGATGCGCTTGAGCGCCAAGAAATAAGACGAATATTATTGACCCGACCTGCAGTTGAAGCTGGTGAAAAGCTTGGGTTTTTGCCCGGTGATCTATCTCAGAAAGTCGACCCATACTTACGACCTTTATACGATGCTTTATTTGAAATGCTTGGTTTTGAAAAAGTCGAGAAACTCATCGAGCGTAATGTCATAGAAGTAGCACCATTGGCCTATATGCGCGGCAGAACTTTAAATGATGCGTTTATCATACTTGATGAATCGCAAAATACGACCGTTGAGCAAATGAAAATGTTCTTAACTCGCATTGGCTTTAATTCTAAAGCAGTTATTACAGGCGATATCACACAAATTGACTTGCCAAGAGGAGCTCGCTCTGGCCTTCGCCATGCGATTGAAGTGCTTGGTAACGTTGATGATATATCGTTTAATTTTTTCAGCGCAAATGACGTAGTAAGACACCCTGTTGTGGCAAGAGTAGTTCAAGCGTATGAAAAATATGAACTTGAACAAGAACGCATAAAACAACAGCAAAAAGAAGATAACACTGGCTTTAATAGTAAAGTGCCAAAAGATGATCAAAATTAATGACCTTAAGCATAAATGAAGAAGGTTCGCGCAGAAACAATACCATAAACCTTGATATTGAAGTTAGTGAACAGCTATCAAGAAATGACACCACTGAATATGCGATACCTAAAATTGACGATTTCCTATGTTGGTTACACACAGTACTGGCCTGCATTAACTATCAAAAAGATCTTGAAGTGTTTATCCGTGTGGTTGACAAAAATGAATCTCAAATGCTCAACAACGATTATCGACAAAAAAATTCACCCACAAATGTCTTATCGTTTCCAAGTGAAGTGCCAGAGTTTGTGGGATCAAGTTTTATCGGAGACTTGGTTATATGTGCGCCAGTGATGTTTGCTGAAGCTAGTCAACAGGGCAAGAAAACAATGGACCACTGGGCACACTTGAGCGTTCATGGTTTTTTGCATTTACTCGGCTATGATCATGTAATAGAAAAAGACGCTGAGGTGATGGAAAGTCTGGAAGTCACGATATTAGGACAATTAGGTATTGACGACCCCTATCAAGTTATTTAACGTTAGGGACTGAATTAAAAATGTACAATAAAAGATGCGATTAAAATAACATGAGCGATGATCACCCCCACTCTGCCAACGGCTCTCCTACCAAAGGCTGGCTAGCAAAATTAGTCACCAGTTTTAAAGGCGAGCCGCAAAACAAAGAAGAACTCTCTGATCTTATTTCAGATGCGCAAGAAAGATCCTTGATTGACCCTCAAACCAAAGAAATGATTGAAGGTGTTATGGGCGTAAGCGAAATGAAAGTGCGCGATATAATGATCCCCCGAGCCCAAATGATTACGATCGATATTGAGCAAAGTGTTGACCAGTTTTTGCCTTTAGTACTTGATTCTGCCCACAGTCGGTTCCCGGTAATTAGTGAAGATAAAGATCATATAGAAGGTATCTTACTAGCAAAGGACCTTCTTACTTATGCCTTTACAGATGAAAAAACGTTTGTATTAAAAAATGTAATTCGTGAAGCCATCATTGTTCCTGAGAGCAAACGAGTCGATGTTCTGTTAAAAGAGTTTAGACAACAGCGTTACCACATGGCAATAGTGGTTGATGAATACGGCGGCGTATCGGGTCTTGTCACTATTGAGGATATCCTTGAATTAATCGTTGGTGAGATAGAAGACGAGTTTGACGAAGAAGTAGATGAAAACGATAATATTCGACCGCTCAACACATCGACTTATTCAGTGAAAGCCTTAACCCCAGTGGAAGATTTTAATGCCTTTTTCGAGTGCCAATTTAACGAAGAAGAATCAGATACCATTGGCGGTGTCGTGCTAAGAGCTTTCGGGCATATGCCCGAAACGGGTGAAAAAGTGAGTGTTGATAACATTCAGTTTGAAGTAACCAACTCAGACAAACGCCGCCTAGTGCAACTAAAAGTATTCTTACCTGATTTGGAGAGCAAATCTGAATCATAAACTAAGCAACATTTTACTAATATTGCTTGGGGCAAGCATGACCTTTGCGTTTGCCCCATTCAATCATTGGTATATTGTGTTTATTTGCCTTCCTATAGCTTTTTATCTACTGGCTTTTCATACAAAGACTATCTTTCGCTCTGCATGGTGCTTTGGTTTAGGCTATTTTGGCGCGGGTATATCTTGGGTACATGTCAGTATTGCAGATTTCGGTGGGCTACCAATTTGGGCATCTCTTGGTTTGATGCTGTTGTTATGTGGCTATCTAGCATTATATCCGGCGCTCGCATTTTATGTCTTAAGGCGATACAGCGAACCTAAACTTTGGCCATTAAGCATTCCCATCATTTGGTTATTAACAGAATGGATGAGAGCAAACTTTTTAACAGGCTTTCCATGGTTATCAATCGGCTATTCGCAAACAGAATCGATATTGAGGGCATGGTATCCATTAATTGGTGAAATTGGTCTTAGTGCACTATTGGTGATGTCATGTATGAGTCTCGCCATCGGTATAAGCCGAAGAAATCCCGTAATAAGTGTTTTGCCTATATGTATCCTATTTAGTGGAGCATGGTTTTTGTCTCAGCAAACTTGGACAAGTCCAACAGGTGTCAAAAAGTCCTTTGCAATGGTGCAAGGAAATATACCACAATCTCTTCGATGGGATCCTGAACAAGACAAAATCACCATTGATAAATACCTCGATTTAACCGAGCCATATTGGGACAACGATATCATCATTTGGCCTGAAGCGGCCATACCAAGTCTGGAGTTAATGTCGCAAGAGCTTTTAGCCTATTTAGATGACAAAGCCACCCAAACAAACACAGGCTTTATATCAGGTTTAGTCGACTACAATCGACAAGACAATCAAACTGCTTATAATAATTTAATTGCCTTAGGGATTGATGAGGCTAGCAATAATTTCCCCTATCAGTATCAACACAAAAAACGATTTTCCAAACATCAACTATTGCCTATTGGTGAGTTTGTCCCATTTGAAGACTTACTGCGCCCTTTAGCGCCAATATTTGACTTACCAATGTCATCATTTTCACGAGGTGATTTTATACAAGACAATTTAATTGCCAATAGTATTCATTTTGTTCCAGCGATTTGTTTTGAAATTGCTTTTCCTGAGCAAGTTTCAGCCAATATCAATATTGGTTCTCATGTTATTTTAACGGTCAGCAACGATGCTTGGTTTGGCAATTCACATGGCCCTCATCAACATTTGCAAATTGCCCAAGTCAGAGCAATGGAGTTTGGTCTACCACTGCTAAGGGCAACAAATAACGGATTGACTGCGTCGTTCGACCATAAAGGAAATAAAACGCTAAGCTTAACGCAATTCTCAGCCGATGTACTTACCGGGGAGTTTGCGTTAGTGACTGGCACCACACCATATAAAGACTACGGCGCAATATTCATGTGGCTGGCAGCTTGTTTGTTATTTTTAGCGAATATTGCGATAAAAATCAAAGAGTAGATATCTTATTTTTATTAGCCAAATGTGAATTTTTTGTAATCTTTCGCTTTCTCTTCTTCGTATATAACTGATTAATATGGTTCATAAATCGGAAATCTTTGTTTTTACTCAACGATTAGCTGTGTAGAAACAGAACACTAGGAGATAATATGTTTGATACTATTAAGCAATTGCTAAAACACGAAGCTGCAGGCGGCGTGTTATTAGTTTTTGCCGCCTTACTAGCAATGGTAATGGCTAATACCCCCTTAAACGCGTTTTATAATGACTTTTTATCCGCACCTGTTGTCGTAAAACTCGCCGATTTTGAAATAAACAAGCCGCTTGTCTTATGGATAAATGATGGCTTAATGGCTATCTTTTTCTTTTTAATTGGTCTAGAAGTCAAACGTGAAGTACTTGATGGCCATTTGAAAACCAGAGACCAAATAATGCTTCCAGCGATTGGTGCCGTTGCCGGCATTGCGATCCCTGCACTTATTTATGTCTTTTTTAACTACGACCAAGAAATTGGTATTAATGGTTGGGCTATTCCAGCAGCGACTGATATCGCATTTGCACTGGGCGTATATAGCTTATTTGGGCGCATATTACCCGTCACGCTGAAATTATTTTTATTATCAGTTGCAATATTTGACGATATTGGCGCCATTATTATTATCGCTTTGTTCTATTCAGCAGAATTATCGACCTTATCGCTTGTGATTGGTGCTATCGGTTTGGCATTGCTATTTGTGCTCAACCGTTGCAAAGTTACAAGCACTGGTATGTATATACTCATTGGTGTCATTATCTGGGCGGCAGTATTAAAATCAGGTGTACATGCGACCTTGGCTGGTTTTGCCATGGCCTTATTTATTCCTCTCAAAGGTAAGAATCGTTCTGGACAGGCAATGTTGCCGCATTTGGAACATAAACTGCACCCGTGGGTAGCATTTGCGATTTTGCCAATATTTGCCTTTGCCAACGCTGGCGTCCAATTAGTCGGTACAACCGCTGATCAATTATTTAATCCAATCGTAATTGGTGTTATGGCTGGTTTATTTGTTGGTAAACAAGTCGGAATATTTGGTGCATGTTATCTTGCTGTTAAAGTGGGGCTGGCAAAGCTCCCTGCAGGCGTTACCTTTTTACAACTCTATGGTGCGTCGATACTATGCGGTATCGGATTCACAATGAGTCTGTTTATCGGTAGTTTGGCATTTGAGAACATGGATGCATACTACATCAATAGTGTAAAAGTGGGCGTACTTGCAGGTTCAATATTATCAGCTATTCTAGGCGGAATTGTAATATCACGTTCAGCTAGAAAACACGGCGGTAAAGAAGCCGAAGCTACTTAACAAATTGTGATTAGTGTTTATAATAAAAAGGCGCCGATAATGGCGCCTTTCTTTTTGCTTTTATTTTCATATACTTTGAGACGATGAAATGACATTTGGGAACACAATCACTTGAATCTTTTTAATGCCTTTTCATTATCTAACCTTAAAGGTGACTTATTAGGCGGTTTAACCGCTGCAATAGTATCTTTACCTCTTGCACTAACCTTTGGAGTTGCCAGTGGTGCTGGTCCAGAAGCGGGCTTGTATGGCGCGATTATCATTGGTTTTTTTGCTGCTACCTTCGGTGGAACGCCTACTTTAATATCAGAACCAACGGGCCCAATGACTGTGATCATGGCGGCTGTAGTCACTACGATGTTAGCAAAATACCCCGATAATGGGCTAGCCATGGCTTTTACAGTGGTCATGATTGCTGGTGTAACACAAATTATATTTGGCCTACTAAAACTAGGAAAATACATCACTTTAATGCCTTATAGTGTTGTCAGTGGGTTTATGTCTGGTATTGGATGTATTTTAATTATCATGCAACTAGCTCCTGCATTAGGTGTACAAGCACCTGCTGGTGGGGTGACAGGAGCATTATTTTCAATACCTCAAATTATTGAAAACATCAGTATAGTTGAAGCGGTAATGGCGCTATCGACACTAATGTTGATATTTTTCACTCCTCGAGCAATCAAGCAATGGGTCCCACCGCAGCTAATCGCCTTAGTATTAATTTCCATCATTTCTATTTATTTTTTTCAATATGATGATCTAGCTCGTATCGGAGAAATTGATATTAGCTTGCCAAAATTAGTCACTCCTAGTTTTAGTGCTGACATGCTACAAACCATGATTTTAGACGGCATCGTACTAGGCATGTTGGGCTGTATCGATTCAATGCTTACATCAGTCATCGCTGATAATTTAACGCGCAGTGAGCACAAATCAGACAAAGAGCTTATAGGGCAAGGTATGGGTAATCTAGTGTCTGGACTATTTGGTGGCTTACTTGGCGCAGGGGCGACAATGGGTACTGTAGTAAACATCCAGACTGGCGCAAGGACAGCCGTGTCAGGTCTCTTTAGAGTGCTGATTTTAATTGTCGCTATTTTTGGCGCCTCGACGCTTATTTCTATTATTCCAATAGCAGTGTTAGCCGGCATTGCAATAAAAGTCGGGATTGATATTCTCGATTGGAGTTTTATAAAACGTGCGCATAAAGTGTCTAAGCAAACGAGTCTTATCATGTATACGGTGCTGTTGATCACCGTATTTGTTGACCTTGTGGTCGCTGTTGGTATTGGTGTATTTATTGCCAATATTATTACAATAGAAAAGCTTAGTAGTTCTCAAGAAAAAAATATTCGGGCAATAAGCGATGTAGATGGACGCTTACCGCTTAATGGTACTCAACAAAAGCTATTAAATGAATCACAAGGTCAAATCCTGTACTTTTATCTAAGTGGCACAATGATATTTGGGGTATCTAAGGCACTATCAAGGGAGATAGGAAGTCTAGGGGAGCATCATGCATTAATTGTCGACTTAAGTGATGTTTCTTATTTAGATGATACTATAGCACTCACCATAGAAAATTTAGTCAAAGATGCCAAGAGTGTCGATAAACAAATTGTGATGCTGGTTAAAAACCACAAAACTAAAGAATCGCTTATGCGAATGGGATTCGAGTCAATGCTTAGTGATGCAGACTTTGTTAATGATCGGACAAAAGCATTGGAACTAGCACGATTCAAACTGAAAGCATCGGGGTTTTTAGCATAAAACCCCAATTTCACTCTAGTTATTGTGTCAACTTTCTAAAAACAGAAACGAAAAACAAGGCAAAGACATACACGATGCCCATGCTTCCTCCGCCACTGCTGTCTGCACCTGGTGCAGATGGAGTGTCACCCAGCAATGTATTCTCAACAGGTACAATATCAGGATTGGTGACTGTTGCGGAGTCAATAACAACAATGTCGGTAACAATAACTAAATTATCATCTGTAGGCACAACGCTATTATTAGCATCTGTTGCAGTATAGTTGCGTAAAGGGATTTCTGTAAACGCACCGCCAAAGTTAAAGCGCGTTAAGGCTGCAATGTCATCAACAACCTCCATACCATCTCCAATGACTTGACCAAATACAGTAAAACCGCCGTTTTGTGTATCTAAATTAGCAGAATTATTACCTAAATTGACAAAAAACTGAGAGGTTGCGCTGTTTGGGTTTCCACCCACTTTTGCCATTGCTATTGTACCGCGTACGTTAGACAAGACAGGTTCATTATTGACAGGTGCCCCAGTAGCGATTGCTTCAGGTGGAAATTGACCAGTATATTGGAATCCTCCCATTTGAATAACAAAATTAGTAGCGCTTCTATGGACCGTATTATTGGCATATGCTCCCGAATTAACATATTGAAGAAAGTTGTCAACGGTTTGAGGCGTTGTTTCATCGAACAAGTTAACTTGAAAATTCCCAGCAACAGTGCGCACTTCGACCACGGTTGCTTTTGCAAGCATACTAAAGCTGAGCAAGCAGCATGCTAATAATGCAATATTTTTTTATTCACAATGGATCCTTTGGTAATTAACGTCTATCAATTTACGTAGTATCTTAAATGTACTTTACTTCTATCACTTCAAATTCAACAACGCCTGAAGGTGTTTTTATTGTTGCTACATCATCCAATTCTTTTCCGATGAGGCCCCTTGCAATAGGCGAATTAACAGAAATCAAACCACTTTTTAGGTCTGCTTCATCGTCCCCTACTATTTTATATGTAATTTCTTCATCAGTGTCAGCATTTAAAATTGTCACGGTTGTTCCAAAAATCACCTTACCTGTGTTGGGCATTTTGGTAACATCTATGATTTGTGCGCCAGATAACTTACCTTCTATGTCTTGTATTCTGCCTTCACAAAAGCTTTGCTGTTCTCTAGCAGCGTGATATTCAGCATTTTCTTTTAAATCGCCATGCTCTCTGGCTTCTGCTATCGACTGAATTATTTTTGGTCGCACTTTTGATTTTAATTCGTTTAATTCTTCGCGCAGTTTTTCAGCGCCCACTGCAGTCATTGGGTATGTTGTTGCCATCTTGTTCTCTTTTTGAAATTTGAATTATTGTGATTGCAAGTATACAAACTAAAACGAATGCCGCATGGGCATTCGTTTAATTAACTTTTGCTAGCATTATAGTGCAAAGACACTAATTTAGGTAGGCTTTACGACTCGATTTGTTTATGCAAACTTTGTATAGAATTCACATTTTTTTGAGCATCGGCTGCACTAGATTGCATAGCGGCAAATGCTGCATTTAGCGTCGTGGTATAGCTCACTTTATTTAATAATGCCTCACGCCTAATATACACTGAATCATTAATCGCTTGTCTGCCTTCAGTTGTATTGACAATATAGGTGTATGCACCGTTTTTAATAGCATCTACTATGTTTGGACGACCTTCCGCTAACTTATTTACAATTGAGCAACTAAAGCCTTTTTCACTAAGTAGATTTGCCGTTCCACTTGTTGCCTCTAATTGATAACCTTTATTAATCATTTGTTGCGCAAGCTCAACCAAACGCTTTTTATCGTTATTTCTAACCGACAATAGAACTTTTCCTTTTTCTGGTAAAGGCGCACTAGCACCTAAATTAGCTTTGGCATAAGCTTCCTCAAAGTTAGTCCCTATTCCCATCACTTCTCCGGTAGAGCGCATTTCTGGGCCAAGTAGAGGGTCTACACCTTGGAATTTTGCGAAGGGTAACACCACTTCCTTTACTGAGTAAAAAGGCGGTATCGTCTCACTAGTGATACCTTGAGACTTAAGGGTTTTACCCGCCATCACTCTAGCGGCAATTTTTGCTAGAGGCACGCCTGTTGCTTTTGACACAAAAGGAACGGTTCTAGCGGCCCTAGGGTTAACCTCAATCAAATATACTTCATTATCTTTTATAGCAAACTGAGTATTCATCAAGCCTATTACGCCTAACTCTAATGCCATCTGAGTTACTTGCTCACGCATAGTATTTTGAATATCTTGACTTAAAGAGTAAGGAGGCAAACTACAAGCAGAATCGCCTGAATGTACCCCAGCTTGTTCAATATGTTCCATAATGCCGCCGATCACAACATCATCCCCGTCACATATTGCGTCTATATCAACCTCTATCGCATCATCTAAGAATCTATCTAGTAACACTGGCGAATCGTTTGATACTTTGACCGCTTCGTTTAAGTAGCGTTTTAAATCGTTCATGTCATAAACAATTTCCATCGCCCTTCCACCTAATACATAAGAAGGTCTTACTACTAATGGAAACCCAATCTCTTGGGCGTTATCCAAAGCCTCCTGCATATTACTAACAGTTGCGTTAGCAGGTTGCTTTAAACCAAGCTTATTAATCATCTGTTGAAAGCGCTCTCGGTCCTCTGCTCTATCAATAGCATCAGGAGAGGTGCCGATAATGTTAACACCATTTTCTTTAAGTGCTCGGGCGAGTTTCAATGGCGTTTGGCCACCATATTGAACGATGACTCCTTCTGGTTGCTCAATTCGCACGATTTCCAAAACATCTTCTAAGGTGACAGGCTCAAAATATAATCTATCAGAAGTATCGTAATCGGTTGAAACCGTCTCTGGGTTGCAATTTACCATGATCGTTTCATAGCCATCATCTCTCATGGCTAATGCAGCATGAACACAACAATAATCAAACTCAATGCCTTGGCCAATCCGATTTGGGCCTCCACCAATAACCATGATTTTTGCTTTGTCACTAGGTTGTGATTCACACTCTTCATCATAGGTAGAATACATATAAGCAGTTGATGTCGAAAACTCAGCAGCGCACGTATCAACGCGTTTGTATACAGGTTTAATATCTGCACTGTGTCGCTTCTCACGCACATCGCTTTGCGCAACTTGCGTTAATGTAGCCAAGCGCTCATCAGAAAAGCCTTTACGTTTTAATTTATACATGAGCTCTTCGTCTATTGAGGCCAAGCCCAAACTACTCACTAGGGATTCAAGTTGTATAATTTCCTCTATTTGCACCAAGTACCAAGGATCAATATTAGTAAGTGCAAAAATTTCATCGACACTCATCCCTAGTCTGAACGCATCTCCGATATACCAAATACGCTGTGCACCTATAGCTCACGCAATTCGTATACTATTTTCGTTTTAGCTTCTGGATCATTTAGGTCTACAATCGGATCAAAGCCAGTTGCGCCAACTTCTAGTCCTCTTAGGGCTTTTTGCAGGGACTCTTGTTGGTTTCTGCCTATTGCCATTACTTCACCAACAGACTTCATTTGTGTCGTTAGTCTGTCATTTGCACCAGCAAACTTTTCAAAATTAAAGCGCGGAATCTTTGTCACGACATAGTCTATTGAAGGCTCAAAAGAAGCAGGCGTTTTACCACCTGTTATATCATTTGCCAATTCGTCTAGCGTAAAGCCTATCGCGAGTTTAGCGGCGATTTTAGCAATTGGGAAACCAGTTGCCTTTGACGCAAGTGCAGAAGAACGAGAAACTCGAGGGTTCATTTCGATAATAACTAAACGCCCCGTTTTAGGATCAACACCAAACTGGACGTTCGACCCACCCGTTTCTACGCCAATTTCACGAAGTACTGCCATGGCGGCATTACGCATGATTTGAAATTCTTTATCAGTGAGTGTTTGCGCCGGTGCAACGGTAATAGAATCACCCGTGTGGACACCCATGGGATCAATGTTTTCAATCGTACATACGATGATGCAATTATCTGCTTTATCGCGAACGACCTCCATTTCGTACTCTTTCCATCCTATTAAAGATTCATCGATGAGTAATTCTGACGTTGGGGATAAGTCTAAACCACGCGTGCATATTTCGTTAAATTCATCTTTGTTGTATGCAATTCCGCCGCCACTGCCGCCCATTGTAAATGAAGGACGAATGATGCACGGAAAACCAATTCGACTT
Organism: Glaciecola sp. HA4-3; assembly: GCF_055693685.1. Taxonomy (NCBI): domain Bacteria; kingdom Pseudomonadati; phylum Pseudomonadota; class Gammaproteobacteria; order Alteromonadales; family Alteromonadaceae; genus Glaciecola; species Glaciecola sp. HA4-3. The sequence continues at coordinate 1,200,978 of NZ_CM146340.1, read as the reverse complement.
AAGACATCATGCGCTTGCTCAAGCGAGTGAGCTATTTCGGCCCTAGGGCATTCAAGCCCAATTGATTTCATTGCCTTATCAAAACGTTCGCGGTCTTCAGCTTTGTCTATCGCATCGGCAGTCGCGCCTATAAGCTCTACACCAAACTCAGCCAAGACACCATGTTTGTTCAAATCTAGCGCGCAGTTGAGTGCAGTTTGACCACCCATTGTGGGTAAAATAACGTCTGGTCTTTCTTTTTCAATAATATTACGAACCACTTCCCAATGAATTGGTTCGATGTAAGTGGCATCCGCCATCTCAGGGTCTGTCATTATAGTCGCAGGGTTTGAGTTAACCAAAATAACTCGATAGCCCTCTTCTCTAAGTGCTTTACAGGCCTGTGCGCCTGAATAATCAAACTCACATGCTTGTCCTATAACAATTGGACCTGCACCAAGAATCATAACACTGCTGATGTCAGTACGCTTTGGCATGGTATTTCTTCCTATTGTTTTGACTGTTTGATTAAATCGATAAAATGATTAAATAGTGGTGCTGCATCATGCGGACCAGGACTAGCTTCTGGGTGACCTTGAAAACCAAACGCGGGGGCATTTTGTAATTCGATACCTTGTAGAGATTTGTCGAACAATGATACGTGTGTAATTGATATATTGTCTGGCAGATTGGTTTCTTCAACCGCAAAGCCGTGATTCTGGCTAGTTATCATAACAGTATCTTGAACTAATGCTTTTACGGGGTGGTTAGCGCCATGATGACCAAATTTCATTTTTGTTGTTGTTGCTCCGCTAGCTAAAGCCAACAACTGATGTCCTAAACAAATACCGAAGATTGGAATTTGTTTTTCGATAAACGTTTTTATTGCTGTGATTGCATAATCACATGGTTGTGGATCGCCTGGACCATTTGATAAAAATATCCCATCAGGATTTAAGTCTAATACATCTTGTGCTGGAGTTTGTGCAGGTACAACAGTCAACCTGCACCCTATATCGACGAGCATTCGTAAAATATTTTTCTTTGCGCCAAAATCGTATGCAACAACGTGATACGGCAATGATGCAACATCAACATTGTAGCCTTCGCCTAGAGCCCATATACCGTCAGTAAAATTGTATTGCTGTTTAGTACTTACAACTTTTGCTAAATCAAGCCCTTTTAATCCGCCGAAGCCTTTTGCTTTTGCTAATGCGTCATTGATCTTTTCATTAATATTATCACTGCTATCGATAGAGCAGACACATCCATTTTGCGCGCCTTTGTCTCGCAACACCCGAGTGAGGCGGCGTGTATCGACATCAGCAATGCCCACAACATTATTTAGGGCTAAATAGTCATTTAATGAAAGTTGATTTCTAAAATTGCTGGTCGTTAATGGAAGGTCTCTAATGACAAGACCCTTTGCCCATAAGTTGTCAGACTCGACATCTTCGGCATTTGTACCAGTATTACCAATATGTGGATAAGTCAGCGTAATGATTTGTTCAGCGTATGATGGATCGGTGAGAATTTCTTGATAACCCGTCATTGAAGTATTAAAAACAACTTCACCAACGCTGCTACCTTTCGCGCCAATAGATGTTCCCTTAAATATTGAACCGTCGGCAAGTACTAACAGGGCAGAAACAGCCAAGTCAACCTCCTAAAAAGTAGATATAGCTAGAGTTACAACATGCTTACTCATCACTTTTAAGCAAAACACGATAAACCCATAGTTAAGCGTTATTTAAATCAAAAAACACTCAAAGTCTCTGCCAAAACACACCTTACCTGATTTTCTGAAAAATCTTCAAACCCCAATTAAAACAAGGGATTAACCAAGGTAGCCGCATGTAAATCGCGACTGTTTTGCTTGCGCTTGGCAAATTCTGATTAGTATATAGCAGTTACTAATTAAGGTCTATGGATTTTTAAAAAACTTATATTTAAGCTATCTAAATAAGGCTTTGAGCGATTTAATTAGACTAAAGCCTTAATTTACAAGGTTTCATATAAAAATAACGCTTACATTTTTAGCCCAAGTACGTCCTGCATTGAATATAAACCCTGCTTTTTACTCTTAATCCATTGACTTGCCGTTAATGCACCATTTGCAAAAGTCAGTCTTGACGAAGCTTTATGCGTAATTTCTATGCTCTCTCCCAAGCTTGCAAATAAGGCCGTATGCTCACCCACGATATCCCCTGCACGAATCGTAGAAAAGCCGATAGTATTGCGATCTCTTTCTTGTTCAATCCCCTGTCGTCCATATACCGCAACATCCTCAAGATTTCTCCCTAACTTATCAGCGATGCTCTGTCCAATTGCCATCGCTGTGCCTGAAGGAGCATCTACTTTATATCGATGATGCGCTTCAATAATTTCAATGTCAGCATCGCTAGCCATGACGCTAGCTGCAGTTTTAACTAAATTGAGCATAAGATTAACACCAACACTATAGTTTGCCGCAAACACTATTGGAATTGTCTTAGCGGCTTCATCAATGGATTGCAGTTGCTCTTTATTTAAGCCTGTTGTTCCAATTACTAAGGGTTTATTGTGCTTCTGAGCATAGGCAAGGTTTGCCGATAATGCTTCTGGCAAAGTAAAATCTATAAGTACATCGCTTAAGTCGGCAAGGCCGTCGTGTATTGCATTAACTTTGATATATTGTTTATTGATGCCAGCCAATTCACCTGCGTCCATGCCAACGAAATTTGACCCAGCTCTGACACTAGCAAACCCTAAGGCAACATTAGCATGACGATATGCTGCATCTATCAATACCCTTCCCATACGTCCATTTGAACCAAATACACCGACTTTAGTCACATCAACTTCCCACAAATAATGAATGCGATTATTGTGCATGAAAAGACAAACACAGGCAAAAACAAATTAGGCAAGTCCTAAAAACCTACTTATAATAAATGAAGTAAATGTGTACTTAAGGTCATCGGTTTAAGCGTGACCAACTTACTTAAGGTAAATAATGTCTTCACAACTATACGTTTGGGATTGGCCAACAAGACTATTTCATTGGCTATTGGTTATTTTACTGGCGAACCAATATGTGACAGCAGAGATTTTAGACAATGCAATACAATGGCATTTTTATGGTGGCTACGCTGTTATTGCGTTAATTCTATTTAGGATAATTTGGGGGTTGGTAGGGAGTTATCATTCTCAATTTCGTCATTTTATTGTCAGCCCCAAGGGCCTTTTTCAATATTTCACTCAACAAACTCCAAATACCCATATTGGACATAACCCGGCTGGTGCATATTCAATAATTGCTTTGCTAAGCGTCATCACCGTACAAGCTATTAGTGGATTGTTTATTACTGATGATATTTTTAGTGATGGACCTTTTTACGGCGTGCTCCCCACAGTCTACCAAGACTATATGGACTTTTTACATGCAAACACATTTAATTTAATTATTGCTTTTGTTGTATTGCATATACTCGCTATTGTGTTTTATAAAATCGTTAAAAAACAAGCCTTAACCCTTGCAATGATTAGTGGCTATAAAACACTTAACGATGTAAAAACAGACGCGATAAAAAAACAAACCGCGCGAACAGGTTTGTCAACATGGATCAGATTTATAGTAGTCGCATCAACTGTAGCGCTTGTGCTTTACTTGATTTTAAACGTGTATGCACCTGCGCCAAGTGACGATTTTTACTATTGATATATTTAGAAATCAGCTTGTAAAACAATTCTATAGCGGGCTTTACCTTCATGCAAATGCTCTAATGCATCATTAACTTGGCTCATTGGAAACATCTCAACGAGAGGCTGAATGTTGTGTTGTTTGGCAAAACTAAGCATTTTATCTATCGTTTCTGGGCTACCTACAGGTGAACCAGATATACTCTTTTGACCACTAATAAGCGAAAAAACTCCTACATTTAGGGGCTCAAGTGTTGCCCCCACAAAATGCAACCTGCCTTTTGGTTTTAAAGTGGATAAATACAAATTCCAGTCTAAAGTCACATTTACTGTAGTAATGATTAAATCAAAACGTGAAGCTGACTGCTCTATTTGCTGTGCATCTCGCGAATTAAGGATATGATGAGCACCCATTTTCTTTGCTTCATCGGCCTTACTCTCACTAGACGTAAAAGCGGTCACCTCGCACCCCCAAGCGTTTAAGAATTGAAGCGCTAAATGCCCTAAGCCCCCGATACCGACCACCGCCACTTTATCAGTAGGTTTTATATCGTATTGGACCAAAGGATTGAAAACAGTAATACCACCGCAAAACAACGGCCCTGCAGATTTTTCGTCCATACCTACAGGCAAAGATACAACGCTGGTTTGTGAAGCATGAACGTACTCGGCAAACCCCCCGTGGCGACGCACAATGGTAGGAGATGCTTGGCCACACAAATTATGATCACCAGTATCACAAGAGTGACATTGTTCGCAATAAGCAGCATGCCATCCTAAACCGACGATATCTCCTACACGATGTTTGACAACAGATGAGCCAAGTGCTTCGATTTGACCAACCACCTCGTGTCCTGCGACAAGAGGATATGCTGACAAGCCCCACTCATTGTTTAACATCGACATATCTGAGTGGCAAATTCCACAGTATTTCACTTTTATTTTTACTTCGTCATGTGCCAAATCAGGTAAATCAACACTGATTTTCTGAAGTGGCTCACCCGCTGAAACAGCTGCATATGCTTGCATAATGACTCCTTTGCTTCACTTTTTAAATGACTATTTTAGTCTGCTTTGTATTCATCATGACATGCTTTACATGTTGCACCAAGAGAGCCTATACCCGCTCTAAACTTATCTTTATCGCCTGCAGCTACATTGGCTTGTAACTCCGCTGCAGCTGCTGTCATATCATTTATTTTGCTCGTAAAATCGTCATGATTCTGCCAAATATCATTTTTTGCATCTGTCTTTATATCAAAACTACTGGTGTCGATAGCAAAGTAGTCATGGAGCATAGGGCTTAGAAACTCAATTCTGCTTGCATTTTTTGCTATTACATCAGCATCCATAGGAATATTGCCACGCGCCATTGCCCCTAGTGGTCCCATATTACTGCGAACAAGTTGATATACTGATTTTCTGAAAGTAATGGTAGCTTGTGCTTGTTTTTCGCTCGAGGCAGGCTTGACTTGCGCATGACTTTTATCACTGTGGTTATCGACAAATGCGAGGGCTGAAGCTGAAAATAAAGTTGCAAGCGTAATCAGTATTATTGGTTTTTTCATTTTTTATCCTTTGTGTTTGTTTCGTACAGCTCGTGAGATGAAAGTTAATATAAATTACTCATTACTGATAAGTATAGGAAAAATTCTCACGCTTGCTAAAGATATTTTTTACTTGCCTAATATAAACAAAAAAGCTCAGTTACAAATGTAATCTGAGCTTTTTCATATTATTAAAAAACACTAGTTCGATGATAAATCATCAAAGAAACGTTTTACTCCATCAAAGAAGCCTTTTTCCTTTGGTCGATGCTTTTGTGCATGACCGCTAATTGACGCTTCAAACTCTTCAAGCAGCGCTTTTTGTTTGGAGGACAAATTGACAGGTGTCTCGACCACCACTTTACAAATCAAATCCCCAACACTACCACTGCGCACAGATTTAACGCCTTTGGAACGAAGCCTAAACATTTTACCGGTTTGCGTTTCAGGGGTGATTTTTAATTTTACTTTGCCATCTAGTGTTGGAACTTCAATGTCTCCACCTAATGCAGCAGTGGCAAAACCAACAGGCACTTCACAATACAAGTTGTTATTGTCACGGGTGAAAATCTCATGCTCTTTGACATTGACTTGCACATAGAGATCCCCTGCTGGTGCGCCATTTTCACCGGCTTCACCTTCACCTGTTAATCTAATACGGTCTCCAGTATCAACACCTGCAGGCACTTTGACTGAAAGTGTTTTCGTTTTTTCAATACGGCCTTGTCCACGACAAGGAGAACATGGATCAGATATTATTTTCCCTTTACCTGAACAAGTTGGGCAGGTTTGCTGCACAGCGAAAAAGCCCTGCCTCATTTGTACTTGGCCATTACCTTTACACGTAGGACATGTTGTGGGAGAAGAGCCTTTTTTAGCACCTGAACCGTGACAACTATCACATTCAACTAGCGTGGGCACTCTTATTTCGACTTCTTTTCCTTTAACGGCTTCTTCAAGACTCATTTCTAGGTTGTAGCGAAGATCAGACCCTTGACGCGCCCTAGAGCGACCGCCTCCGCCGCGCCCACCGCCAAATATATCACCAAACACATCACCAAAAATATCGCCAAAATCACCACCGCCGCCAAATCCGCCGCCGCCACGATTAGGATCGACACCAGCATGACCATATTGGTCATACGCTGCGCGCTTTTGACCATCAGTAAGTATTTCATAGGCCTCTTGAATTTCTTTAAATTTTTCTTCTAAAGATTTATCGCCCTGAGTTCTATCTGGGTGGTATTTCATCGCGAGCTTTTTATACGCTCGTTTAATGGTTTTTTCGTCAGCATCTCTACCAACGCCTAAAACTTCATAATAATCTCGTTTTGACATGCTTTACCCATTTTGCCAACAATTGTTACTACCAAGTAGTAACACAAAGAAGGCGCAAGCCCTTTTAAGACCTTGCGCCCATACCTATTTGGTACTTAAAAACGACCGCTAATGCTATTTCTTATCTTCGTCTTTAACTTCTTCAAACTCAGCATCTACAACATCGTCTCCCGCATTTGATGCAGCAGCATCTGCATCTTGAGGAGCTTCACCACCGGCACCTTGCGCCTGTGCTTTAGCTTGCGCAAGCTCCATTAATGGCGCTGATGCCTCGATTACAGCTTGGCTTTTTGCTTCAATTTCCGCTTTATCTTCGCCTTTACGCGCTGTTTCTAATTCATCTAGCGCTGTTTCGATTTTCGTTTTATCTTCCGCACTTAGCGCATCGCCAGCTTCTTCTAACTGAGTTTTAGTCGCATGAATCATACCATCGGCTTGATTGCGTGCTTGTACTAGCTCTTCGAACTTAGCATCAGCATCTTTATTCGCTTCTGCATCTTGTACCATTTGCTCAATTTCGTCTTCACTCAATCCTGATGACGCTTTGATAGTAATCTTTTGTTCTTTACCAGTGTCCTTGTCCTTTGCAGAAACGTGCAAGATACCATCAGCATCAATGTCAAATGTTACCTCGATTTGAGGAGTTCCTCTTGACGCTGGGCGTATTCCTTCAAGATTAAACTGACCAAGTGACTTGTTACCATTGGCCTGCTTGCGCTCACCTTGCAATACGTGGACGGTTACAGCTGATTGATTGTCTTCAGCTGTTGAAAACGTTTGAGATTTCTTCGTAGGGACAGTGGTGTTTTTCTCAATTAAGGCAGTCATAACGCCGCCCATAGTTTCGATACCAAGCGATAATGGTGTAACGTCAAGTAATAGCACGTCTTTCACATCACCCGCTAACACGCCCCCTTGAATCGCCGCACCTACTGCAACAGCTTCGTCAGGGTTAACGTCCTTACGAGGCTCTTTACCAAAAAATTCAGTTACATATTTCTGTACAAGTGGCATACGCGTTTGACCGCCCACCAAGATGATGTCATTAATTTCACCTACCGATAAATCAGCATCTGCTAAAGCTTGCTTTAAAGGCTCTAAAGACTGTTTAACTAAATCTTCAACTAAGGATTCTAACTTAGCGCGGGTAACCTTTATTGCTAAGTGCTTAGGACCGCTTGCATCAGCCGTAATATAAGGCAGGTTAACTTCAGTTTGTTGCGCAGAAGACAGCTCTATCTTTGCTTTTTCACCCGCTTCTTTTAGACGTTGCATCGCTAGTGGATCTTTTCGTAAATCAAACCCTTGCTCTTTTTCAAATTCACTTACAAGGTAGTTGATCATGCGATTATCAAAATCTTCACCACCTAAGTGCGTGTCACCATTTGTAGCCAACACTTCAAAGGTATGCTCGCCATCAACTTCGTCAATTTCAATAATTGAAATATCAAACGTACCACCACCAAGGTCATACACTGCGATGGTGTTATTACCTTTGTTTTTATCCATACCGTAGGCTAATGCAGCTGCAGTTGGCTCGTTTATAATACGCTTTACATCTAACCCAGCGATACGGCCTGCATCTTTGGTAGCTTGACGTTGTGAATCATTAAAATATGCAGGAACAGTAATTACCGCACCTGTCACTTCTTCGCCAAGGTATTCTTCAGCTGTTTTCTTCATCTTTTTAAGCACTTCGGCTGAAATTTGAGGCGGCGCCATCTTTTCACCGTTAGCTTCTACCCAAGCGTCACCATTGTCAGCTTTAACAATAGAAAAAGGCATGATGTCGATATCACGTTGCACTTCTTTGTCTTCAAATCTACGGCCAATTAAACGCTTGATCGCGAACAAAGTATTTTGAGGGTTGGTAACCGCTTGGCGTTTTGCTGGTTGACCAACAAGAGTCTCGCCGTCTTGCGTGTAAGCAATAATCGAAGGCGTGGTTCTATCACCTTCTGCGTTTTCAATTACTTTTGCATCTTTTCCGTCTAAAACCGCCAAACATGAGTTAGTGGTTCCTAAATCAATACCTATTATTTTACCCATTTGATGTCTCCAAAAATTCTAAAATGTTGCTTTACCTACTAAGTGGGGTTGATACCCTTATTTTCAATAGGTGAATTAATTATTTATGTTTATTTACGCTTGTGTATCTACGCCATTACTTGTGCCTCTAGACACCATGACCATTGCTGGACGAAGTAAACGCCCATTTAGCAGGTAGCCTTTTTGCATAACCGCCAATACAGTATTTGGCGCGACTTCATCACTTTCTTGCATAGACATTGCTTGATGATGTTCCGGATTGAAACTGTCGCCCTGCGGGTCAAGCACTTCCATTCCAAATTTTTCTAATGTCGCAATGAATGATTTCTGTGTTAGCTCTACCCCTTCTAATAAAGGTTTCAACGTTTCATTCTCAGCATCAGCAGCCATGGTTGCGCGCTCAAGGTTATCAACAACTGCTAAAAGCTCACCTGCAAATTTCTCGAGTGCATATTTGCGCGCTTTATCAATTTCAGCTTCTGCTCGTCTACGAGCATTCTCGCCATCTGCTTTCGCTCTAAGTACTGCATCTTTTTGGCCATCTATCTTTGCTTCAGCCTCCGCAAGTTTTCCTTCAAGTTCATCAGCATAAACCTTCCAGTCAAAACCTGCCTGCTCTAGCTCTTCATCTGTCATTGAATCATCAGTGATATCAGACTCTATAGGCTCTACTATTTGCTCTTGTGGCGTTTGTGTTTCATCGTTGTGATTTTGTATATCTTGGTTAGAGGCTTTATCTTGGCTCATTTGCTGTCTCGCATCGCTGATTTATTAAAAGGAACTTATCGTATGGTCGTGATAATGGGGACTTATTTATGCACTTCAAGTTATAACTTTGAGTTTTTATGATATTTTTGTAGCTTCAATATCTTTTTAGTTAAAAAGTCTGACGTTTGGATACCTATTTTCATGATTTCAATATGGTCGTTAATTGCTATCACACTGATTTACATGTTTTTTATTTTTATTACCGCAACATTAGGTAATAAAATAAAGGACTTACCGAAATCTGTTTATTCATTGGCTTTAGGTATCCACTGTACTTCGTGGGCGATATTTGGCACAAGCACTCAAGCCACGCAATTTGGTTGGCCTCTTGTACCAACCTATCTAGGCGTAATCATCGCGATGTTATTTGGCTTTAAAGCATTAAGTAGTATCAACGCATTGTGCAAACAACATAACATTACGTCTATTGCTGAGTTTGTTTCAGTAAGATTTGATCACTCTTCGGCCCTTGCAGTTGGTGTAACACTGTTGTGTTTTGTGGGCATTATTCCCTACATTGCCTTGCAACTAGACGCATTAAGTCTGGCACTAGGGATGCTAGTTGAAGATAGTCAAAAGTGGTCTCAATCAATTAGCTTATACGTTGCGGGCGGCATGGCGTTTTTTGCAATATGGTTTGGCGCTCGTAAAATGAATTTACTAGAACGAAACCAAGGTCTTTTATTGACAATTGCTGTTCAATCGGTGATTAAATTTGTTGCACTATGTTGTATCGGGCTATTTGTTGTTTATATCATGCATGACGGTGTAGTAGATTTATTTGAAAAAAGCCTTAATCATCAAGCGTCAAGAGAGATTATCGACAAACCTTTTGCAATATGGATATATCTTAGCCACGTACTACTGGGTTTTTGTTCAATGTTTTGCCTCCCTCGACAATTTCATGTCACTTTTGTTGAAAACAAAAACCAAGATGAATTAGACCAAGCTAGATGGTTGTTTCCTCTCTATTTAATAGGAATGTCATTATTTATCCTACCAATAGCCTTAGCCGGTACGGTTATGTTTAGCGAAAATCCTGATATTCGTACCGATAGTTTTGTTTTAGCCATTCCTATTGAACTAAACAATAGCGCATTGGCTATCATAGCGTTTATTGGGGGCTTAGCCGCAGCCACCAGCATGGTAATTGTCGCTAGTCTTTCGCTAGGAAATATGGTGGCTAATAGTCTTGTTACGCCTTTATGGTTAAAACGAAAAGGAAAAGCTGCATTAACCGGAAAACTTTCAGCGAATCAAATCCTTCGTATACGTCAATACACTATACTTATTATGCTCGTAATCGCCTATTGGTATCATGTCAATATTGGGCAGTCAGCTACCTTAGTAGAGACGGGTACTATCGCCATTGCACTGTTATCACAAACATTGCCAGCTATTATGTTTAGCCTTTACGCAAAGCATGTTCACAAAATTGCGGTAATGTGGGGCTTAAGTGTTGGCGCTTTTATTATTATTTTCGGGATGCTAATGCCTGCAGTCGTGCCGCAGACACTTGAGTTATCAAACGGGGACTACACGCAACGAGGTGAACAAATCGCAATGGTTCTGTTTGCATCGTTGATTATTAACTCACTCATTATCTATACGATTTCTCGTTTTGTAAAACCGCATAATGCCTATCTAAATCCATTTAAAAGCAGTCAATCTATACAAACTCGCTTCAATATCAATTATCAAGATCTTAGCCGATTATTAGAGGGTCTATTACCCAAAAATATTGCTCAAAAGTTCAATCAAAATGTCGCTTTGATTGCAAACAACCCCGAACAGCGCGCAAGTGATAGCTTTGTATATAGAGCTGAAAAGCTTCTTTCATCACATGTGGGAAGCGCTAGTGCCCAGATATTATTAAATGCGATATCACAGTTTTCACCTCATCATGAAGGAAAAATGCAAGCTCTAGCAGAACAAGCCGGTAAAGACTTTCAATTCAATAAAGAAATTTTACAAGCCTCTATTACACACCTTCCCATGGGAGTAAGTGTTGTTGACGCAGATTTACGTCTTGTTGCATGGAACAAAATCTACGCTGACATGTTTCACTACCCGCCTGAGTACCTTCAAGTGGGTAAGCACTTAGCAGATATTCTTCAATTTAACGCTCAGCGAGGGCTAATTTTAGGGGATAACAAAGACCAAGAAATTCAAAAACGGATGCGGGCAATATATGAAGGAAAATCATATAAAGTAATCCGCCCTCAAAAAGATGGCAGTGTGTATGAAATATCAGGCCATCCTATACCTTAGTGGTGGGTTTACTACCTGCTATTCGGATATTAGCGAATACATCAATATCCAGCATCAATTAGAAAAATCCAAGCGTGACCTTGAGCAACGTGTCATTGAGCGAACGGCGCAATTAGAATCCGCAAAAAATGAAGCTGAACAAGCAAATATCAGTAAAACCAAATTTTTAGCAGCCACCAGTCATGATTTAGTTCAACCTCTCAATGCAGCAAGTCTTTTTGCATCAATGCTAAGTGAAAAACTAAAAACAAAGAAAGAGTTTGAATTAGCAAGCAATGTAGTGAGTGCTTTGGAGAATGCTGAATCTTTATTGGGTATGCTTATAGAGATAACCAAACTAGAAAATAACCAAATAAAACCTGTGTTAAGTTCGATTAATTTAAACGAATTACTTAAACAACTTCATACTGACTTTACTATCATTGCTAATAAACATAACGTTGATTTGATTTATGTACCCACTAGTGTATGGATCATGTCTGATAGACGCTTGTTAACTCGTATAATTCAAAATTTATTATCAAACGCAATCCGCTATAGCCAGAATGGTCGAGTGGTTTTAGGTGTCAGACGCGTTAAGGGAAAAGTAAACATTACTGTCGCCGATTCAGGCAAAGGCATCCCAAGTGCAATGCAAGAGCAGGTCTTCAAAGAGTTTAAGCGACTAGATCCCTCTGATAGCCATCAAGGCTTAGGACTTGGACTGACAATAGTAGAAAGAATCAGTCGTTTACTTGACACCCCAATTAGCCTGCGTTCTTATGAAGGCAAAGGCACCATATTTGAAGTTTCAACGCCTAAAGTTGCACAGAAGCCATCTAAGCTAGACAAGCTCTCTAGCCCCTCAAGTACTGCCTTAGAAGCTCTATTAGCGAACAAATCAGTATTGATCCTCGAAAATGATGATGCAGTTAAAAGCGCACTCAAATCAGCCTTTGAAGATTGGGGCGCAATCGTCTACACTGCTCGCGATTTTGATTCAGCCATGAAGATTAACGAGCATATTTCATTGCTACTAGCAGACTATCATTTGGATAACTCAGATACCGGTATCCAGGTATATCAAGCCATAAAAAGTAAGCATTGCTCTAGCTTTCATGCCATCTTAAGCAGTGCAGATCGCAGCGAAGAAATTCAAGAATTAGCGTATTCAAATGGCATGAAATACTTACCAAAACCTGTAAAACTAGCGGCTTTAAAACGCCTTATTCAAAAACTCTTATAAACATGAACAGCAAGTTTTTTAGCGCCTTATAAATCGATAGCTTAAGCGCTACATAAGGCTTACTCAATACTCATTATCTGTTTATAGATGATACCCGCTTGTGTCCGATTATATACGCCTAACTTTTTAAGTACCGCTGAGGCATGCTGCTTCACCGTAGACTCTGATATCTGCAACTCATATGCTATTTGCTTATTTAATAAGCCATCTGCAATAAGTCTTAGCACTTTAAGTTGATGTGGGGTCAATTGCTCAATTTGACTAAATACGTCATTATCTTTGACGTTTTCATTATTTAACTCATAAGCCTCCGGCATCCATTGCTTGCCATCAAGTACATCATCAACCGCCTCTGATATTTTGGTGAAATCTACTGATTTTGGGATAAAGGCACTGGCCCCCAGTTTAATGCACTTAATGATTGTCTGCTCTTCCTCTTGGGCTGAAACAACAATAATTAGAGTATTTGGGTATTGAGCTCGTATACTAGAAATACCAGATAGACCTTGGTTTTCAGGCATATTTAAATCTAAAAACAATAAATCAATATCTTGATCACACTCTAATTGTTCGAGTGTATCAACAAATGACTTAGCCTGCTTCACGTCAACCGTCATATGTTCTTCAAGCACTTGTTTAAGTGCATTTCTAAACAAAGGATGGTCATCTGCTATTAATACTTTGTACATTGTTCGATTACTAGATACCTGAACTAAATCTGTAGGAAAAGCTGTCGTCAAAAATGCTACCTCAAGTAAATACAAAAGTAAAAAAGCACAGGCGCTACCTTTTATGTAGTAACCTGTGCTTCTTGTTACCCTAAGGGAGTATCAAACAATCTTACATTGAATGATAACTAGGGGCTTAGAAACGATAACCTACCGTTAAATGGACGGTTCGAGGATCACCATAGTAACCAATTAGTGTGACATCACCGCCTAAACCTGGTGTAGGATTACCCGCAGCATCAGCAGGACCAGTGAAATTATACCCACCTACCAAATACTCCTCCTCAGTTAAGTTTTTGCCGTGCAGGCTTGCATACCATTCACCGCTGTTACTTTCCCACATAACGCTTAGATTAACGATACCGTAGCCATCTTGGCTTAGGTCTTCTGCTGTTTCAAATATCAAATAATCATCACGATAATAGTAATTCGCGTTAAAAATAAAGCTACCAAAGTCGGTTTCTAAGAAGTAATTTGCCGCAAAATTAGCAGTATACTCTGGTGAATTTGACAGACCAATAAGCAGCGGAATAGCATCATTTCGTTTTATATCGAAATCTAAGTATCCCAATGCCACATCAAATTGTAAGTTATCTGTTGCGACATAAGTGATTTCAGCCTCTAATCCACTACCTGCAGTCTCGGCTGCGTTTTGAAGCGTTTGGTTTAGCGTTGTGTTGTCGTCAGTTAACCCCACAGCGATATATTGGCGATCTTTATGGTCATAACTAAATAACGTTAAATTTGAACGCAGTTGGTCATTCCAGTCTTTCTTTACACCGATTTCAAAAGAATCAACAATTTCTGGATCAACACCTGGTTCATTCCCTTCCGCTCTAGGATTAAATGTGCCTGATTTAAATCCTTGGCTGTATGATGCATAAAACATCGTGTCGTCGTTCATTTGATACTCTACGCCCAAGCGTGGTGTAAATCGTGACCAGCTTTGAGATGTCGGCGCATCGAGCACACCATCATTGTTGGTATCTTCACCCAAAACAGTCGGCACTAACTGGCCCTCAGGTCTTACAAAACCGGGAATCCAATCCGTAAACGGATATATATTGGCGAAAATTAATCCATTATCTACTTGGGCTGTTTTCTTTTCATCTGTGTATCTAGCACCAACTGTTACAGATAGCTTTTCTGTAAAATCATAAGACCCTTGAGTGTAGATTGCATAACTTTCCGAATTATTACACCCAGCGACTTCTCGAGTTAAACCGCTAGCACCTAATGCTCTGCCTAAGACACCAAGAATCGCATTGAAGTTTCCACATGACTCACCATCATAATAATACAAGCCACTGACTAGTTTTAGATTGTCACCAAAATAGTTAGCTTGTAACTCGTGAGTTTGATTGTTGTCTCGGTACTCAGCCGGAACATCAAATATATCTAGAGGTGTATTATCAAAATCGATATTAGTCGGCGAATAACTTTCCCTATCAGATGCAATATATTTGATCTCTAGATCATCAGAAATGTCATATTGTACCGTTAAGTTGTAGCCTTCTAATTGCACTTCGTTTGTAGTTGGCAAACTCGTATAAGAGTCGTAAACACTATCAGGAACCGGAGCATTGGTTAGCAAGCTTGGCAACAATCGATACCCACCTTTTGCATTGGAGTCATCTTGCGTTTTATCCCAACCCAATCTAATGAATAAATCATCGCTTGGGCGATATTCAAGATTTATTCTTGCAGCCCATAAATCTTTATTGTAATTCTCACGGTCTTGATTAGGCAGTGCCGATAGCAAATATTCTCCAAAGCCATCTCGGCTCAAATCAGCATAACCAACGCCTAAATATAAGGAATCATCAATAAGTGGTATCTGACCGGTTAGTTTTACGTCACGTTGTGAAAAACTTCCCACTGTGGCTTGCGCAGTAAAACTGGTGTCTCCTGTCATTTCACGCGTCACATACTTTACCGCGCCCCCAATTGTATTTTTACCATAAAGAGTACCTTGAGGACCTCTTAAAACTTCTATTCTTTGGACATCAAGTAGGTCTAAAACTGCACCTTGAGGACGCGCAATGTAGACATCATCTACATATATACCAACGCCAAGGTTCATAGCCCCATAGCGGATCTTGTTGTCCAATGCCACGAACAAACGCAGTAAGAGTGCTATTAGTGCCTCGACTTGTCTGTAAAGTCGTATTAGGTGAGAATTGTTGTAATTCGGTTAACACAGCAATACCATTAGCGAGTAATTCCTCTGCGCCTACAGACGTTACCGCAACAGGCACTTCTTGCAGCGATTCGGCAGTGCGCTCTAGCGGTTACTTCAATTGTCTCTAGCTTTCCAGCTTCAGTTTCATTTGTCTGTTGAACAGCAAAAGCGTTGCTTGACATAGCGCCAAAACCACTTGTTGCTAATAGTAATGCAATGGTTTTTGCTAATTTACGTTTGCCAAATACTGGTGGCGTTTGGAATGAAGCATTGTGTTTCGTCATGGAATTTCCCTTAATACTTATTATATTTTGATTTTGTTTTACATTCGCTAAGCACTGCGGTCTTTGTTAAATTTAAGTTAATTATGTAAAAAAATAACTAGTACGATCGTACTATGGGAATTTAGACGCTTTGCGCACACACTTAGTGCATCCAAGCAATCTGCGGTCACAGATGTGTTTACATAATAATAAAACGAACCACGCTAGGATAATAATATGTTGAGTTTAATCGGACTGGTTGGCGGTCTCATCTTGCTAATCATTCTTACTATACGCGGTATGAATCTTTTTATAGCTGCGCCTTTTTGTGCACTTATCGTTGCTAGTACAAATGGAATGGCCGTTTTTGAAGGTGATGCAAATTTTGTTGTTACCTATATGAATGGTTTTTCAGGTTTTGTGGCTTCATGGTTTTTCATGTTTTTGCTTGGTGCGATCTTCGGCAAGTTTATGGAAGATACGGGTGCCGCTGATTCACTTGCGAAGGCTATAATCGATAAACTAGGATACAAACGAGCGGTATTTGCAGTTGTAGCTGCGTGCGCTGTGCTAACTTACGGCGGTGTTTCAGTGTTTGTGGTCGCCTTTTCGGTGTATCCAATGGCACTAAGTCTGTTTAAAGATGCCAATCTACCCAGACGCTTTATTCCAGCAACCCTAGCGTTTGGCTCAGTCACCTTCACAATGACCTCTGCAGGGTCACCAGAAATTCAAAATTGGATACCTATTCAATATTTAGGGACTTCACCTTTTGCTGCTTGGGAAGTTAGCTCTGGTAGTTGCCACGTTTATGGCCATATTTGGGTATTGGTGGCTTAAAAAAATGGTGGCAAATGCAGTGAATAATGGCGAATGTTTTCAAGCAAAAAGTATCGACCCAGAAATAAAGACTCGAGAATACCCTCACCCACTAACTGGTTTTGTGCCTTTAGTTGTGGTTTTACTTATTTCATTCTTTTTACATGAACAATATGGAAAGATGGCGCTTATTGCTGCACTTGGTGGAGGCGTAATCGCTATTATTGTTGTTAATTTCAAGTACTTCCAAGATATGGGAGAAGCCGTTAACATGGGAACGACAGGTGCTTTGGTTGCAATTGGTAATACTGCAGCAGTCGTTGGGTTTGGTGCCATTGCCAAAACTACTACGGCATTTCAAGACACCGTAGAGTTAATGACTCAAATTACAGGTAATGAGCTAATAGGTGCGGCCATTGCAGTTAGTGTCATTGCTGGATTAACAGGTAGTGCTTCAGGCGGTAAGGCAATCGCTTTACCCGAAGTAGCACCATATTACCTAGAGCAAGGTGTCGACCCTAATGAATTACACCGTATCGTCTCCATATCTTCTGGAGCCTTAGACTCGCTCCCTCACAATGGTTATGTCGTCACGACAATTAGGGCTATCTGTCATGAAACACACAGCGCAGCATATTTACCTATGGCGGCACTTACGGTTGTTGTTCCTTTAATTGGTCTTATCTTAGCGATTGCTCTGTTTATCATTTTTTAAAAGGCTGTTTTTATGAGTACTGTAATTAGGGGAAATATTGTGCGTTTCAATGGTAATCGTTTAAGACCTTGTCTATTATTGAGCGCTATTTTTGCGCTTTTAACACTCAATACTGCAGCATTTGCATCATCAGCTGAACAAGTCATTGCCGAACAAGGAACCCAGTATATGTTGGTCGAAAAAAACATACACTCAATTGAGACGTTTAAGACCTTTAATGGCCAAACAATTAGTGATGTGAGAGTCGGTTGGGAAAGTTATGGTGAGTTAAATGAGGAAAAATCAAATGCCATACTAATTACGCATTATTTTACTGGTAGCTCTCATGCTGCAGGCAAATATAGTGTAGATGACGATGAGCCTGGTTACTGGGACAGTATTATTGGACCTGACAAAGCAATAGACACAAACAAATTTTTTGTCATTAGTGTTGATTCACTTGTCAATATTAGTGCTTATGACCCGAACGTTATTACCACTGGACCGGCAAGTATTGATCCGGCAACGGGTGAACCCTATGGTTTGCGCTTTCCGGTTGTGACAATGAGAGACTTCGTTAATGTGCAAAAGTCAGTACTTGAAAGCCTTGGTATTGAAAAACTTCATGCTGTAGCTGGCCCTTCGATGGGCTCAATGCAAGCGATTGAATGGGCAACAGCCTACCCTGACTGGGTAGAGCGCCTTATTTCTGTAATAGGAAGTGGAAGCGCTGATGCATGGACTTCAGCAGCGCTTGAGCAATGGACGATGCCAATCCTAATGGATTCAAACTTTAATCAAGGTAATTATTACCACAAACCAAAGTCACAATGGCCTATGCAAGGTTTAAGCTATGCACTTGCGCTGATAACACAGTCAGCATTGCATCCACAATTTTTTAACCAAATTGGCGAGCAAATAGGCTATCAAGTATTAGAAGATGGACCTTTAACCGATATAGCATCCAAACCAAGTATTGTTGAGTGGTTGATGGAAAGAGCAAGTGCAAGAGCGTCGTTGATGGATGCTAACCATCTTTTATATCTAGTAAGAGCAAATCAATTGTTTGTTGCAGGAATGGAAGGCTCATTAGACAAAGGCCTGCAAAATTTAGAAGCAAAGGTTTTATTGTTACCCGCACGAAATGATCTATTGTTGATGCCCTATCATGCTCAAAAAATTGCTGACGAACTAGATAGACAAAACAAACCCGTTATCCTAGAGACAATTGATGGACCACTGGGGCATCTTGAAGGTGTTTCGGGCATTGCAAAACATGAAGCATTAATTCGTGAGTTTTTAGAAAAATAAATAGGCGATAGTAATGAGTTTACCTAACAAAAATATTGTGCGAGTAAGTGCTGCCTATTTGCTACTAGCGTTACCTAGTTTTTCAGCAATGGCCAATACCAACAAATCAAGCGACATAAAACTGAATATGGATTTGAGCAAAACAAGTGTCTCAGGACTTTCTTCTGGTGCATACATGGCCACTCAGTTTCATTTTTCTCATGCTGACACCTTAGTAGGTGCAGGTTTGATTGCAAGTGGCCCTTATTATTGTGCTCAGAACTCGCTTAGCAAGGCTATTGGTGAATGTCTATCTGAGGCACCTGAAAACTACAGTCAAAACGTTATGCAAGCGTTTAACTCGCAATACGAAGGCGCAAGCAACGTCAGTAAACTAGCATCAACGACTAACATCAAAGACGATAAAGTATTTATCTTGCGCGGGACACTTGACCAAACAATTTCAGCAAAAGCAACTCAAGCCTTGGTGGCACAGTATAAGCAATTACTCAAAGAGGAAAATATTCGCGTTGAACTTACGCAAGAATTTGCTCATTTGATGCCAACAGAAAATAATGGAAGTGATTGTTCGGTCTCTGTTTCGCCATTTATTGGTCAATGCGGTTTTGATACTGCGGGTGCTATTTTGACACATATTTATGGTGATTTGCAGCCCAAAGTATCGAGCGAAAAAAGTGAATCAGTTGGTAAGCTAATTAAATTTAATCAACATGATGTCCTACAAAGCGATAACGCTTATCTTGCGCCTGACGGCTTTATTTATGTGCCTGATGCATGCAAACAAGGCGAAGAATGTACTTTGCATATTAGTTTTCACGGCTGTAACCAATCCATTGACAATATAAACGATACCTACGCAAAAAAATCTGGCTTTAATCAATGGGCAGCAAACAATAAGATGATCGTGCTATATCCTCAAACAGAAAAATCCAGTATGTTTCCATTAAACCCTCAAGCATGTTGGGATTGGTGGGGATATTCCGGTGCTGATTATGCTAACAAAGAAGGGCCACAAATTAGCGCGGTTCGTCAATTAATGAACAAGCTAGACAACATCGTTTTTTAACATTAATTCATCAAAATTATGGTATCAATAAACATGCAAAACACAGACACAAAAACAGTCCTCATCACTGGTGGCGCCAGTGGTATTGGGTTTGGTATTTCAGAATATCTTGCTAAAGCGGGGCACAACATTATCGTTGCCGATATGAATAAACAAGCCGCTCAAAAAGCAGCAAGTGCTTTAGAGCAATATGGTACCAAAACACTCGCGCTTGATATCAATGTAACTGATGCAACTGCAATTAAAGAGCTACCTAAACGATTAGGGAACTTGCGTGTCGATGTGCTAATTAACAATGCAGGTATTCAACATGTAAGCCCGTTAGAAGATTTTCCAGCTGATAAATGGCAACTGCTGATAGATGTAATGCTTGTTGGCCCAGCCTTATTAACACAAACATTTTTACCTCAAATGCGTGAGCAGAATTATGGCCGTATCATTAATGTAGGCTCTATTCATTCTTTAGTGGCTTCACCATATAAATCGGCCTATGTGGCGGCAAAACATGGCCTTGTTGGCTTTGCAAAGACCGTGGCACTTGAAACTGGCGATGCCAATATTACAATTAATAACCTATGCCCTGCTTACGTGAAGACGCCATTAGTAGAAGCACAAATAGCATCTCAAGCAAAAGCTAATAATATGACAGAGCAAGAGGTTGTTGAAAAAATATTCTTAGAGCCTATGCCTAAAAAATCATTTATTGATATAGATGAGCTAGCTGCAACGGCTGAATTTTTAATGAGCCCAGCGGCAAAAAACATGACAGCGCAGAATCTTGTGCTTGATGGTGGATGGGTAGCGCGTTAAACACAAATTCCTTATTTATTTAACTAAATTTAAAAAATTGTGCTTGCAAGTGACGCGTTATAACGTATACCTTTAGTCATAATAACAAATACGATTCTCTATTTTATGCGCTACCACACCGTTGGCTTAATTGGAAAGCCAGGACATTCTGCAACTTTCACCAGTCTTAATGCGCTTGTAGACGAGTTACGGCTGTTAGGATGTCGCATATTAGTTGAGCAGCGCATTAAAGATTCAATTAATGATAAAGACCTTAGCGTGTGCTCAATGCAGGAGATTGGTGAACAGGCTAGTTTAGCTATTGTAGTGGGTGGCGATGGATATATGCTAGGTGCTGCCAGAGTACTGGCAGGCTACAACATCGATGTAATTGGAGTAAACAGAGGCAACTTAGGTTTTTTAACCGATATAAACCCCGAAGATATTTCTCGTCAACTGGCATTTATTTTTAATGAAAAACTGTACCGAGAAGAGCGATTTCTTCTAGAAGCACAGATATATTCCAAGGACCAATTGGTCAGTACTCATGTCGCGGTGAATGAAGTGGTGCTTCATCATAGCAAAGTTGCACATATGATGGAGTTTGAACTTCACGTTAACCAAGACTTTGTTTTCAGTCAACGTTCAGACGGTTTAATTGTAGCAACCCCAACAGGCTCTACTGCCTATTCATTATCTGGCGGCGGGCCAATCGTTGTGCCTCACTTAGATGTGTTAACCCTTGTTCCAATGTTTCCTCATACACTGACTAGTCGACCCATTGTGGTAGATGCAAATGATGAACTTAGCCTTAAAATTTCGAGCAAAAATGCAGATAGCGTACAAATTTCGTGTGATAGCCATGCCGTAATAAGCTTGTCAGCAGGCGATGAGGTCCGCTTGAAAAAAGCAAAACATAAGCTCAGTCTTGTTCATCCGCCTGAATACTCATACTTTAATGTGTTGAGGACTAAACTTAACTGGGGCAGCAAACTTTTTTAATATAAGCATCTTTACACCCGATAAAACACTGTATATATTATCAGTGTATTATTTGTGAGGTATAAAACATGCTTGTTCATATCGCTATAAAGAATTTAGCCATTGTTAAACGGGTTGACCTTTCATTAGGAAACGGTCTTACCGCGATTACAGGCGAAACTGGCGCTGGTAAATCAATTGCACTAGATGCATTAGGGCTTTGCTTAGGCGCACGCGCCGAATCAAACATGGTAAGAGAAGGCAGTGAAAAAGCAGAAGTTATCGCGCATTTTGATATTATCAAAATCCCTAGCGCCCAAGCATTTCTATCAGAACAAGATTTGAGCCAAGAAGACAATCCAGATGAGTGTTTTATTCGCAGAGTTATCAGTCCAGAGGGTCGCTCTAAGGCTTTTATCAATGGTATACCTGTCAATCTAAGTCAACTAAAATCCTTAGGGCAATGCCTAGCCGTTATTCACTCACAACACGCTCATTATCAATTTTTAAAAGCTGATACACAACGAACTATTCTAGACCGTTATGCTCAGCATGATGCGCTTTTAATAAAGGTAAAAACAGCCTACGAACAACATAAAGCATGTCAAAAAGAGTTACACATTCTTCAAACTCAGCAACAACAACGAGAAGATAGATGTCAGCTCTTGGCTTACCAAGTGCAAGAGCTAGAAGAGTTTGCCCCTGTTGAAAATGAATTCCCTCAAATAGAAGCCGATTTTAAAAAACAAGCCAATACACAAGACTTGATGAATGCTAGTGAACAAGTGTTGCACCAATTGAAATATCATGAAGAACAAAGTGTGATGGCTAGTTTAAACAACAGTATCCGAACATTAAATCAACTTGCAGAAGTGGATAGCAGTTTAAACTCGATAATTGAAAGTTTACAAAACGCCAGTATTCAAGCTGAAGATGCCTGTCATGAACTTGAAAGCTATCAATCATCCATTGACGTTGAACCTGCGCAAGTGGCTTTACTTGAGGCCCGGTATAGCAACTACCTAGATTTAGCCCGTAAACATCAAGTGCAACCTGAAACTCTATTTGATGCATTTGTTGCACTTTCAAATGAATATGAATCGCTAAAAAATGATGAGCACAATGTTGAGATACTAGATGAAAAACTAAGTACATTGAAAAAAGAATACATTGAACATGCACAAGCCCTATCTGAATCCAGACAGCAATCTGCTATTAAATTAAGTGAAGAGATTCAAAATTCAATTCGAGAAATGAACTTGCCTCATGCCGTCCTTGAGACCAGAGTGAGCTTCAACGAGCACAGTCAGTTTTCTGCAAATGGAAATGATGACGTTCAAATCTATTTATCAGTGAATCCTGGACAAGCCCTAGATGTGCTTGAAAAAGTGGTCTCAGGTGGCGAGTTGTCGCGTATTGGACTCGCCTTGCAGGTTATTAGTGCAAAGGATGTCAAGGTGCCGACAATGGTGTTTGATGAGGTAGATACAGGTATTAGCGGCCCTACAGCATCATTAGTGGGTAAGTTGTTACGTAAACTTGGTGAAAAAGCACAAGTGATGTGCGTCACTCACTTACCTCAAGTGGCGGCACAAGCACATCATCAATTGTTTGTTAGTAAAGTCACTGATGGACAAACAACTGAGACAAATTTACTTAAACTTACCAAAGAAGAGAGAGTTAATGAGATTGCACGCCTTCTTGCAGGAGATGCACTCACCCAAACAGCTATTGCAAACGCAAAAGACTTATTGAAACTATAATACTCAAAGAACTAATTATTACTTGAATGGTCTATCTTTGGTGGTTACTATGCCTTGCTAAACTTTGAGTTCGTGAGCAAGGTGGAGTCATCATTCCAGAAACTCTATGAATCAATCAAGAAAATATTAAAAGGCAAGACATGAAACTAGTTCAATTGGCGATATTATTTGTTGCAATAGCATTCACTTCAGCATGTACAGACTGGATATATCGCATAGATGTCCCTCAAGGCAACTTTTTAGAACAAAAGGATGTTGATAAGCTTCGTATAGATATGACAAAAGAACAGGTTCAATTTGTTTTGGGAAATCCTGTTGTCGCCGATAGTTTTGATGATAATACTTGGTACTATGTTTATGACATGAAGCGCGGGATGAGAAAACGTGGAGAAGACGTTAGGCGTGAATTAATCTTAAGCTTTGAGCAAGGTAAACTAAATGAAATGAGTGGTGATTTTGACAAACCGGTAGATTTTAATATCCCGCTAGAAGCTCAAACATTCGATACAGCGACACAATAGCAATAGAGACCTGTGATGGAGCAGCGCACGTTATGAATTAAATTGTAATGCGCTACAGCTTGTCTAAGAGCTGTCTAGCTTCTGCTTTATCAACATCGTTACCATTGCTCATAACGTCATTCAAAAGCTCTCGGGCAGCGTCATTATCGCCCATATCTATATAGACTTGAGCTAGGTCCAAATTGTTAGTTTGCTCTGTGCTATCATCAGCGTTGGCATGCAATACATCACCTTGCATTAATTTGTCTAAAGACGAATCAAGATTAAGCGCTAAGTCATCATCCAAAGCTTCCTCTAGCGCATTACTTTGTTCAAGTAACTCATCAACTTCGATAAATTCATCAGCATCTTTTTCGTCAGTCATCAATGCATCTAAATCTAAACCAGCTTCAGTAAAAACATCTTGTTCATTCGCTTGTGTTGCTTGAAGCTCATCAAGGTTAGGAATATCAGAGTCAAAATCTCCGACATCGCTGGATAACTCACTTAACATGTCATCGAAATCAGCATCATCTAGCTCATCAATCAATGCTTGTTCGGTCTCTTGCTGAATCAAATTTGTTTCAGCATTTTGATTGTTCGTTTGAGCCGGTGTATCTGCAGGTACGCTATCATTTGTCAAACTATCTTCGTTTGACTGTGAAGGAGCTTCTTCGTCTAACCAACCATCTAGGTCTGGCAAATCAGCCAATACATCATCAGCCACTAACTTTGGTTCAACATCATCTGCATCAGAACTTGCTTGACTACTCACTTCACTGATGGGCTTGTCTGTGCTGGGGGTGCCTTTGTCTAAGTCTTGCGAAGTAAAGCTAGGAATATCATTAATAAGTGACTCTGTGCTTAACGCAGGATCATTTGAACCGTCTGAAGTTTGCTCGTCTAATTGGGCCAACAAATCATCTAGCTCGTCCGTATCATTTAGTTCATTTTCTAAGTCATTTAGCAACTCATCAGCTAATTCGGTCACTTGGTCGGCTGGTGCCAAAGCTTCAAGGTCATCAAGATCAATAGCATCTTGTGAATCTGTATCTGGCACAGCATCTTGCGTGTCTTCAATACCTGATAATTCTAAATCGGGAACGTCTGCTTCGTCCAAAAGGGTATCAAGTTCATCTGAGGTTTGTGCTTCTTGCTCCAACTCTGACAATATTTGCTCTGACAAATCATCGTCTTGTTGCTGCTCAATATCCTCATCAACCAATGAGTCTATTTCACTATCATCTTCAGGGACAGCCTCTAACTCACTGAGTAAATCATCTGCCATCGATGAAATCGTCGTATCTTTTTCTTCTATCTGCTGTTCAATTTGAACAAGCGTGTCCTGTGACACTTCGCCATGCTCATCTAGACTGATACCATTTGGGGAATCTTCATCATTTGTATCATCCATGTCAAAACTATCGATATCGGTAGTCTCTTGCAAATCATCACTACTAGATTGTTCTTCATCGATATCAATGTCAGCTTCAAGGTCCAAAATATTTTCATCATCAATGTCAAATGAATCATCGCCGCTAACTTGACTATTATCTTGCTCTCCATAATCCTCAGCAACGAGCTCCTCGAGCGTTTTTTCGCTTGCATGGTCACCATCAGGCACCAGCATATCATCTTCCATCTCTTCTAAATCTAAACTTGAAGAAGAATCACCCTCTAAAGCTTGTTCTAAGTCATCTTCGCCCAATGACGTAATGATGTCATCTTCCGCTAATTCATCGGATAAAATATCATCTTTTTCCTGCTCGCTATCCTCTTGTAGTGCCGCGATAAGATCATCAGAGTCGGAGTTATCTTCATCTGATTCGCCAATGATTAATCCATCGTCAATAATATCTTCATTTACATTTACCTGTTCTTGTTTACTTTCATTAACAGGTGTTTTTCGCAAAATGATAATGGCCAATACGATTAAAATAAGCAAAACTAAACTGACGCTTATGACTGCAATACCCGTGTTTGATAATAACCATTGACTTAGACTTGACTCTTCTTCAGCTTGACGACTTTGTTCACTTTGACGAACTAAGGAGATGAGTTCATCTAACTGAGAGACTTGCTGATTAAGTTGTGCTTGTAGTTCTGTTTCGACTTTTTGGGTCAAGTCGCGATTGTTTTGGTCTATTCGAAGTAAGTTCTCGTTAAGCTTTTGATTTTCTGACAAAAGTACTTCGACGGATTCTATTGATGCTTTTACTTGGTTTTTTAACGCGTCAAACTGTTGTTGTTGTTGTCGACGCAAGGCGTCTAATTGAGACTGAAGCTGAGCTTGAGTATTTGACAGGTCATTTTGGTTCACCAGTGGCACATCTGGTTTCATATTCTCTTGTTGCGCTGCATCTAAAGTAGTTTGTCCTGCAGGCGTTCTTCCAAGTGCACGTTCATCTCTATCAGCCTTTTCACGTGCTCGTATTGGATCAATTCTGGCGATATAGCGGTCACTCGGTAGTCTAAGAGTGGCGCCATTAACCATCGTATTAAAATTACCATTTTCAAATGCTTGAGGGTTAAGCTCATAAATTGCCAACATCACTTGATATACGCTAAATGATGAGTCTTGTTTATAGCGACTGGCAATTCGCCATAATGTATCATTTTGATCAATGGGCCCATACACAACGCCCGAAAAAACCTGTGGGTTATCTCGAGGACCTTGAATTTGTTGTGAAAAGACTGTTGATGACATCAAAAAACTGAACAAGGTCACCACAATCAATATGATTTTATGATTTATAAACAAGTTTGATGCTTACCTTTCATATTAAAAATTGCTCTGATTATTAAGGGGTATCGGCACATATAGACGATTTCTAGAGCATAACCTATATTGTGCCATTTTCACTTATAAATAATCGCGTATGAGAACCTCTGCAATTTGCACACTATTGGTAGCGGCACCCTTTCGGATATTGTCAGAAACCACCCACATATTAATACCATTGGGGTGAGAGATGTCGTTGCGAACTCTACCAACATGGACATGGTCATTACCGCTGGCACTGCCTACTTGAGTAGGGAACGACTCACGATCATCATATAATTTTATACCCGGTGCGTCAGCCAACAAGTCTTTTACATATTGTGCATCACTGGCTTGTCGTGTTTCAATGTGGATCGCTTCACCATGCCCATAAAACACAGGGACTCTGACTGCAGTGGGATTCACTAAAATCGATTCATCGCCAAGAATTTTGCGCGTCTCCCAAACCATCTTCATTTCTTCTTTGGTGTAATCATTATCCATAAACGCATCAATTTGAGGAATTGCATTGAACGCTATTTGTCTCGAAAACTCTTCTCCTGTGACCTCTTTGGCATTGAGAAGTTCTGCTGTTTGGCGTGCAAGTGCCTCCATGGCTGACTTACCAGCTCCTGATACTGATTGGTATGTACATACGTTAATTCGTTCTATACCTAGTGCTTCATGAATCGGCTTTAAAGCCACTAACATCTGAATAGTTGAGCAATTTGGATTGGCAATGATATTGCGATTTCGGAACTCAGCTATCGCATGAGGATTAACTTCTGGCACCACCAATGGGATATCAGGTTCGTAGCGATAGTGCGATGTATTGTCTATGACGACACAACCTGCTTCTGCCGCAATGGGTGCAAACTTTTCAGAGATAGAGCCACCAGCTGAGAAAAAAGCAATTTGTACTTGCGTCCAATCAAACTCGTCAGCATTTAGAACAGTCAATGTCTTTCCCTTAAAATCGACATCAGCGCCAGCCGAACGCTCACTGGCTAAAGGAAATAAGGTATTTATAGGGAAATTTCTTTGGTCAAGAATATCCATCATGGTCTGCCCGACTAAACCAGTTGCTCCTAAAACAGCAACGTTAAATGCTTGCGACATTGTAATTATCTTCCTGTGTTATTAGTGTAAAGAGTTTAGTGGTGCAAAAAGCTTAATTCTTAGCAATCGTAAAACCCAATTTTACAAGTAAATTTTTCATATTGTTATTCGCCACATCAATCTTTAAGGCATTGAATTCTCGACGAATCGGGTATGCACGCCTAATTTTGATAAAATCGCTAAATTGTGACATGTGTTGCCGAAAAACTCTATCATCATTTAGTATGTCATATGCAAAATGAAATGCTTCAGCAAGGCAAGTCTGAGTCTCTGCTTCGTCAAAGTCCGTGTTTTTTAGCAAACGATCACGTAATCTTGAATCAACTTGTCTATTATCTTGAGGTAGCAGTTGGTTTAAAGCGGGAATATTCAATGCTTGGCCGTGATAGAACAAATCATGTAGTGCAATGGCTAGCATTTCTGTCCCTCTGGACTTCCCTTCCACAGTATGGCCGGCGATATGTTGAGTGGCAATTCGGCAATGTTCAATCAGAGCCTTATTGATAAATGGCTCATTTTCCCATACATCTAACACGATATTTAAAGGGGTTTGTTTTGTATTCTGCGTTGCTGGCATATTTCAAGTAAGGCCTTATTATCAATCAACTCGCCTCTACCCGCATTTAGCAAGTATTGAGATGAGTCTAATGAAGCGAGTGTCTGTGCGTTAAACATATGCTTGCTAGGGTAATCTTGATGGCTATTGAAAGGGGCATGGATACATATAATGTCAGCCCTTAGCACTTCACTAAAATCATCACAATATTCGATATTTTTATTGGATTTAGTAAGCTGTGCAGCTTGAGGTGGATCATAAATGACAACCTGACACGACACATCCATTAAAGCTTGAGCTACTTTGCTACCGACATTTCCATGTCCTACGATAGCCACTTTCTTGTTTTTCAACAGAAATTTATCCTGTTCGGCTAATGCAAATAAAGCGCATAGTGCATATTGTGTTACCGCTGAAGAGTTACATCCGCCAGCAGCAGACCACTTTATATTTTTGTTGTGTAGTAAGTCGATATCTAAATGGTCATACCCAGCAGTAGCTGTTCCTACAAAGCGTAATTTAGGCATTTTATCTAGCAAAGGCGCATTGACTTTCGTAGTAGAGCGAACAAGCAATATGTCAGTCAAATCCAAATCATCTCGACTTATCAACTCGCCTGCGGTAAATGTTTTTACATCACCAAATGATGAAAAATAGTCCTCCCAATACGGCATTGCATTATCGACAAGTATATTCAAACAAATTTACCATGGATTAAGAATTGCTTTATTAGATAACTTACTTCTTCAGGCGCTTCTAATTGAGGATAATGCCCCACTTCAATACCAACTGAATCAGTATTTGGATAAGTCTTTGCATCAAAAATCGTATTAAACTGATCAAGCATATGTTGGCCAGAAATTGGGTCTTGAACACCATTGATAAACCCCATTGGCACATTGCATTGTTGCATAGCTTGAACCCATTGGTCTCTATACACACGTCTTTCATCTATATAACGCAACAAACGAGGTAAAACTTTGGTGCCCTCATTATGCTTAAGCATCGACCACAGCGTATTAATAGTATTGGTGTCTGGCTGTGAATCAGGACCGAAAATCTTCTTGAAGCTTTTGTGAAGCGTCTTCTTGCTCATAAAAGATGCCGCTAAACCACCTAAAGGAGATTTCAACAGTTTTTGAGTAAACAAAGGGCGATGGCTTTCAGCAAACAAGCCACCATTTAAGAAGCATACCGACAAGAAAAGGTCTGAAGATATTATTTGTGATTGTGTTAACAACTCCTGTGCGACAGATACCCCATAATCGTGAGCCACGAAGTGTGCCTTGGACACCCCCACTTTCTCCATACATGCACTTACAACATGTGCTTGCTGAGCAATACTATAGACATGCTTTTGGGGTTTATCGGATAAACCAAACCCCAAAAGATCGCAGGACAGAAGGTTATAGTCTTCGCTTAATTTCTTCCATTGATATTGCCAATCAAATGAAGCACTTGGAAAACCATGTATAAACACAATCCATGGTTTTTGTGCTTCTTCACTTTTTAATCGGTGGTGCTTATGACGCCAATAAGCAATATTGTTTCCATCAACTTCAATGTACTTCGCATACGCTTTGTATGCCTCAAAACTATTGTTTTGCATATCCCTATTCCAGCTAATCAGCTATGTCAGTCTTTGTAGTCTGGACACATACGATCCAATTTACGCAAAATACCCGGCCATGCTAGCGCACCACCTACCGATTTAGTTACTTGTGAAGCTTGCGCTTGAATCCCCGCTAAAATTTGGTCATCAATCTGAATCAGGTCTTGTCCTGTAGACTGAGCATATAACTGAATCTCACACGCTCTTTGCATAATAAACATCGCTAAAAACGTGTCTGCAATGGTCGATGCACACGTTAGCAAGCCATGATTACGCAATATCATGAAATTCGTCTCTCCAAGGTCATTTACTAACCTTACTTTTTCCTCAGGGTTTAAAGCAACCCCTTCATAGTCATGATAGCTCAATGAACTTAGTACGAACAAAGACTGCTGGGAATAAGCTTGCAAGCCTTTTTCAAGAACAGATAATGCCACGCCTTCTGTGGTATGCAAATGCATCACACATTGAGCATCATCTCTTGCTTCGTGAACTGCACTGTGGATCACAAATCCTGCAGGGTTTATATCAAATTCACTTTCCATGACTTTGTTCCCTGTTAAGTCAACTTTAACAAGACTTGATGCTGTTACCTCTTCAAACAACATTCCATATGGATTGATCAAAAAATGGTGTTCTGGCCCCGGGACTCTAGCGGAAATATGGGTAAAGACAAGGTCGTCCCACCCATAATGAGCAATCATTCGATAACATGCAGCTAAATTAACGCGCGCTTCCCACTCTTGCTCACTTACCATAGACTTTACATCCATAACACTTCCTTTTAATTAACCGTTATATCGACTGAAGACTAAACTTGCGTTGGTACCGCCAAAACCAAAGCTATTTGACATAACTGTATTTAATTCAGCATTTTTGGGTTTGGTAACAATATCAAGACCTTCAGCCGCTGGATCCAATTCGTCAATATTGATTGAGGGACAAATAAAACCACCTTCAAGCATCAACAGACTAAAAATAGCTTCATGAACGCCAGCAGCACCTAATGAATGCCCTGAGAGTGACTTGGTTGCGCTGATTGCGGGGCAGTCATCGCCAAACAAAGTCTGAATTGCTTTGAGTTCTTGTACGTCACCAACTGGTGTAGAGGTGCCATGAGTATTCAAATAATCTAGTTTTGTATCTACTGTTTTTAGAGCTTGACGCATGCATCTAACCGCTCCTTCACCACTAGGAGCTACCATGTCATAACCATCAGAGGTTGCGCCATAGCCAACAATTTCAGCATAGATTTTAGCACCACGAGCCAATGCATGCTCTAGTTCTTCAACTACGACCATACCACCACCACCAGCACTAACAAAACCGTCTCTATTAGCATCATATGTCCTTGAGGCTACACTTGGATTGTCATTGTACTTAGTTGATAATGCTCCCATCGCATCAAATTGACCTGACAAGGCCCAATGTAACTCCTCTCCACCACCGGCAAAAATCATTTTTTGCTTGCCCAATTGTATCATTTCAAGTGCATTACCAATGCAGTGAGCACTTGTTGCACATGCTGACGAAATAGAGTAGTTGACACCTTTGATTTTAAACGGTGTTGCAAGACATGCCGAGACTGTGCTACCCATGCATTTTGTTACCATGTAAGGCCCAACACGTTTAACACTTTTTTGACGCATAATATCAGCACTAAGTACCTTGGTTCTCAGAGCTTGCGCCACCTGAACCAGCAATAATTCCCACCTCTTCGTTGGAATATTGATCTTCTGTGAGGCCTGCATCCTCAATTGCTTGTTGCATAGCAAGATATGCATACGATGCGGCGTCCCCCATGAAGCGCAAAGCTTTACGGTCAATGTGTTCTTTTAAATCAATTTTGGGGTCTCCCCAAACATGACTGCGCAAGCCTGCTTCTTTGAACTGCTCAGAAAATGTAATCCCTGACTTACCTGCTTTTAGTGATGCCGATACATCTTTTACATTATTTCCAATACTCGAAATTATTCCCATTCCGGTGATAACTGCACGTTTCATCATAGACCTTTTATTAGCTAATACTGGTTATTATTGGTGAACAGGAGCGTCAAGTTAAACTATACTTTGAACAAAACGCATATAGCGGTATTTACTCCATAATTTACACGCTATAATGTGGCATAAACTGCACTTTTTTAACAGTTATTTGTATAAAGAGCTCGAATCTAATTGATTAAAGTATTCTGCTTATAGGCGTATCGCTCAAAAAATGACAAAAATATCCTCTGCCAAAATTCGTAAAAGTGAACTCGGAACTCCTTTTTCTGACGAATATTCCGATGTTTATTTTTCAGAAGGCCACGGTATAGATGAAACTAATTATGTGTTCTTGCAAGGTAACGATATAGAAAAACGCTGGCAAAACTGTACTGAGCCAAGTTTTTGTGTAGCTGAAACCGGTTTTGGAACAGGCTTGAATTTTTGGGTGTTGGCAGATGCCTTTGTTAAGTTCAAGCGCGATAACCCTACCCACGTATTAGAACATTTACATTTTATTTCAGTTGAAAAACACCCTATTGCTCAACATGATTTAGCGCAAATATATCAACAGTGGCCTGAGTATCAGTATTTATGGCAAGCGTGGTTAAGTGATTATCCAGCTATGTTCACAGGATTGCACCGACGTCATATTCATGAACAAATTACCCTAGATGTGTATTTTGATGACGTTAACATAGCATTAAACGATCTCTATGTAGGTAGTTCAGGACTTGTTGATGCTTGGTTTTTAGACGGCTTTGCTCCTAGCAAAAATCAAAGCATGTGGACAAACGAAGTGTTTGCAAACATGGCTCGTTTAGGAAAAGATAATGCAACATTTTCAACTTTTACCGCTGCTGGCTTTGTTAAAAGAGGTCTGCAAGAGGCAGGGTTTAAGGTTGACAAGCGCAAAGGCTTTGGAAAAAAGCGTGATAGCCTCTATGGTATAAGGTTACCGCTAACAAACGAGCAACTAAGCACTAGAGTTGCAAGCCCGTATTTTTATCGCCATCATAGTACAAGCAAATTTGATAAAGAGGCGCTTATCACCATTGTAGGCTGCGGACTTGCAGGTGCGATAAGCGCATTAAAGCTTGCCCAAAAAGGCTACAAGATTCACCTTATATGGACAGCAAATAAACCTGCTGATGGGGCGTCAGGCAGCCCAATTGGGGGCTTCTACCCTCAATTAAATGCGCAACATAACGATGCAAGTAGATTTCAACTACTTAGTTTTTCATATGCGAAACACTTCTATCAAACTTTACTGTCTGAATTCTCATTTGAACATGACTGGTGCGGTGCGCTGCAACTTGCCTTTAACGACAATACCCAAACCCGTTTAGAAAAACTGCACGAAAAACAAATATGGCCAGTTAGTGTCGCAAAAATAGTCGATGATAAAGAAGCCTCAGACATTGCAGGTATTCCTATTCACATGAACGCCTTGTTCATACCAGATGCTGGTTGGATTTCTCCTAGTAGTTTAGTAGAGGCCTGTATTACGCATTTTGAAACATTCGATAATGTTCGTCTTTCAAAAAATACTCATTTATTAGCGTATAAAAAAAACAAAGGGTTAATCGAGCTTGAATTAGATAATGGCGACACCGCAACTAGCGATATTTTAGTCTTGGCAACAGGTTCTGGAAGTAAGCATTTAGTTGACCAAATAGTGCCTTTGAGAAACACTAGGGGCCAAGTGGAGCTGGTAAAAACTAATGATACCTTAAGTCAATTATCTACTTTACTGTGCCACAAAGGATACTTTACCCCTACATCAAATGGCTTTCATGCACTTGGTTCTACTTATGTTAAAGAGGATGAAAACACAGGTGTTCGTGATAGTGAAAGTACTCAAAACTTTGACTTACATCGCGAGATATTAAAAAAGCATGCTTGGATTGAGGCTTTATCCACTCAAAAAGAACATAAACAAACGTATGCCCGAGCTGGGATTCGATGCTCGACGCCAGACCACCTGCCAGCGGTAGGATGCGTGCCTGATGTAAAACAAATATCTGAGTTAGACGATTTATACAAGGCCAAGCCAAGTCATACTTACCCGATACCTAGTGTTCAGCAAAATGTATTTATGCTAACTGGTCTTGGCTCAAGAGGTCTCACAACCGCCCCTTTGTTAGCAGAATCCTTAATCTGTCAAATTTTAGGGTTACCTCAGCCAATGGGATTAAAGATGTGTAACACACTAAGCCCCAATCGATTCTTAGTGCGTAAGCTGATACGACGTGAGAGTTTTAGTGATAAAACTTCGAGCTAAAGAGCGGGGGCATTAAGAGCAATTTGTTGACTGACAAAATGAGGTATTAATACACTGGCGCTAGATACTACCTTGTTACTTTGTAAATTAATAATTCTAGCATTTACAAAGGTCCCATCTTGCCTTTCTATCATAGTGCCAGACATAATATGGTCCATACTGCTCGACTGCGATAACTCTATAATATTTCGAGAAAACGCTAGATCACCATTGGCACGCACTTGTAGTGCAGGCATCAACTTATAGTCAATCACGCTTAAGCCATACTGCTGGATTTCAGATATGGAATACTCAGCCAACTGATTGCCCAAAATAGTCGTATTTTGCAAACTAGTATCAAGCTTAACAAAAGACGTTACCGCAATATTTGTGTTGCGGTCTATTTGAGTCGCATTTTTGATTAAACCCATAGCGAGTTGAGCAGCATAATCTTGAACACTTTTATACGTGAACCTTGGGTTAAAACGCTGAACCGTATTATGATGACCAACAAAACTATATTCATTAGATTGTATTGTATCATTCTGGTTAGCGGCAGTATCATCTGCATACTGCCCATCTAAACTGATAGGTTTATCACCTCTGTCTTCTATCTCAGGGGGTATCCCCGCTAAACCATATTGCTCGTTGAGCAAATCAGCAATAGTTTGTGGTGGCTGGTAACCCGCCATAAACATCTTACCTGCAGCACACCCAGTTAAAACAAGCACTAGAGCGGAAAAGCTTATATTTTTTAAGTAAATTCGCATCTTATTCTCCTTGGATGATACTGACACCGTCAACAATTTCATTGTTGCGTGATGAGCCACTAGGTAGTAATGCGTCAACTATATAAAATGGGATAAATGATTGGGCCGACGCCACAATCACATTTGAGTTCATTCCCAGCATCCTAGCATTTACCAAGTAGCCTCCTTGATGCTTTGTTAAAGTGCCCGTCAGTACATAACTAATAGGTGTAGAATTACGTAAATCTAGAAAATCACGCGACAGTACAAAGTCACCACTTTGAGTCACATTAATTACCTGTGTGCTCTTATACTCGACTACAGGCATTCTAAATTTGTGAAATTCGTGTACAAACGACTCAGCCATTTGCTTGCCAAGCAAATTGGTTTCTTTCAAATCACTATCAATAAGGCTAAAGTGCGTGACTGCTACTGGCGTGCGTTCGGTAACATATTCCATATTGCCTACCATGTCTTGGGCCATATTACGAACGTAGTCACCAATATGTTTTGTCAATGGCATCCCTTTGTACGCGCCACTAGAGTTTGACATGATATTAGGCCTTAACATCGAACCAAAGGCATCTAAGCCTTGAGCGCCTTTTTGAGCATCCAGAGGATGTTTGCTTGCTAAGTTTCCGGTGACGGCAAAATTATCTTCAGATCCTTCAGATGGCTCTTGGCCGTCATTTGCATTTTGCGACGAAAACATGTCATCAGACGGCAACATGCTGCATGCACTGCTGACAGTTATTGCCGCAATAATGAATAATAGTCTCATAACTTACTCCTGTGGCAATGCCACTTGGCTGGTTTTATCGGTTCTATATAAATGCCCATTGCGCATCGTCACTTGCTCGGTTTCCCACATCAAAGTTGCTGGGAAAAACAAGCTAGCCGCCGCAACCACATCTTTGCTTCTGACATTAATAATACGAGCATTTACCATTGCACCACCTTGTTGTTCGGTAATCGCACCGGTAATAAAGAAATCTATGTTTTGGAGTGCTGATAGGTGCGTCAACTCTCTTGATAAGGCTCTATCGCTATCGTTAGACATGATGATGGCATTACTTGTTTTGAAATCTTGTGCAACAAAGCCTCTTTGAGCCGCTTCGCTTATTAACCCTTGCTCTAATTGATGCCCAAGCAGCATTAGCGGGCCCTGTTGTGCCAAATCAGTAGACATGGTTGTGACTGGCACAAAGCCTGTAACAGCATAACGAAACTGCCTATCTGCTTGGAGGTCAGCAAATAACTGTGTCGCTAGGGTCTGCGTGTAGGCGTGTACCTGCCCTAGCGACTCCTGTGAATTGGTATTTACCGAAGTGGAAGGCTTGCCCGACGTCAATAAAGGAGGCAACAGGGATGAACATGCACCACTGCTTATAATGATGGACGCAATGATACTTGCTCTTAGCAAACGTTGATGAATTAATACTGGCTTATTTTCCAAATATTTCATTTTGTGATACCCAAAATATCGTATATATCTCAGGCATAAGCAAAAACGATTCCAGTTTTCACATTAATACAATTTATTCACTTAATAGCGAATTTAACATATCCATTACATCAGCCGTATCTTGCTCACTTAACTCTTTGTTTTTAATCGCATCACCAACACTTACCCTCAACGCTTGGATAAAGCGAGTTTTAGCTTCGTTTTGAAGACGTCTAAGTTCCAAATCAGACAAATCATTATTACTTTGCACACTTAGCCAGTGTATTGTATTTGCAGCGATAACTGAAAAATGACCATGAATATAACTACTTACAAATAATTGCTGTTCAGTCCCTTCATCTATATATGCATCAAGCTCGCTTTCTTTTTGTGATATAAAGGCTTCGAACATCGGCTCGTCATTGGATGCGGTAGAAACTATCAATGTAAATCGCCTTGTATAAAATAAAGAACACTGTCACGGTAACCAGTAACTACTTGAATTGGCCCAGCTAATGACTGATCTAGTTCGTGGTCTGATGTATCGCTAATTAAGCCTTTATCACCAAGTGCATTTAGTTTGTTTTTTGTCGCAACCACTATGATGTTTTCTTTGCCCAGCGATTTGATAAAGCTTGGTGATAACTGCTGGTTTCCTCTGCCAAATAAATGTCCTTGTCCTCCAATCGCAGTGACAACTAGTTTACAAGGTTTGTTTGTCGTCATTGAAAGTAACTCTTTTGCATTAAGATCATTAGCGATAACTCGCTTGTTATATACAAGATCAACGCCTAAAAGAGTATTAGTAAGACTCGCGAAATCCATGATCGCGTTTATGGTAGAGCCAGATCCCATAATAAAGTAGTGGTCAGGATACTCATCCATTATGTCTAAAATATGTTGGGATAAATCATCTAACAAAAGCTCATCAGATTCTTTACCGCCTTGTTTTACCGCTTGAATATACCGAAGTTCGTCGGGTACTAACATTTCACCAAAGTGCTTAGCGACAACCTTGCCTAGTCTGAACTTTTGTTCGTCAATATCTCTAACTTCAGCTTCTAGTAAGGAAACAAGTTCTCCTTTGATCACTTGTGACAGAACAACACCTGCAGCGCGTGGAGTAATTGCATAAACGCCACTATGAATTTTTACACCCGCAGGGACCCCTATCACCGGTATCGATTTACCTAAGACACTACAGATATTTCTTGCTGTACCATCTCCACCAGCAAATAGGATTAGATCTACATTTTTTTTAAGTAAGGCATCTACTAGTGCGATGCTATCGCTCATCTGTGTTTGGTCACTATCGGCCTGATACACTATTGTCGTTTCAAGTCCCAACTGCGACGCTATATTAAAACCCAAGTCACCACTACCGGTATAGACACAAAAAGTGTCACTAACATCCACACACTGTTTTAACGCAATCCTTGCTTTGTCCATGGCTTGTTGTTTAGCACCTTGCTTCATTGCTGCCTGACGAATTTCATCACCATCGCTGCCTTTTAGGGCAAGCGCACCACCTATGCCGGCAAATGGATTGATCAACAGGCCAAGTTTGAATTTTCGTCCTAAATGTAGGCCCATGTTACTTGTTCTCTTTATCGTCAAATGTAGCGTTACCATAATAAGCTTCCAAGGCGTCAATAAACTGTTTGGCGCGATTTGGAAAGCCTGTTTTTTTGTATTGAATAAGTTGCTTTTCTACGGCATTTGCAAATGCAAGCTTATTACTAGCTTTACCTGCTAAGTTATCTATGCTTACCGAAAACTTAATTCCACATGCTTGTGAAAAGGCGCATTCCAGTGCCTGTGGTTTCACTTCTACTTTTTCAAACATGCTTTGTTGCTCTTCACTTCGGCCATCTGGGGCATACCAATAACCATAGTCTTCGAGTTTTCTTCGACTAGGGCCGGCAATACACCAATGAGCAACTTCATGTAAGGCACTTGAGAAGTAATCATATCGATAAAATATGATATCTGCTTGTTGGTCATCACTAGGCAAAAACAAAGGTTCGTTAGCACCTCCCTGTAAGCGAGTGTTATGTGCTAAACCCAAGGACTCATTAAATATATGTTCTAAATCCTTAACCGCTTTATTGCGATTGATATTGGCGTTAACGTCCACCGGTGATTTTTTTACAACACAATTCACAATTGTTTCTTCTAGTTATACATAAAGTACTGGTCTTTATGAGACATATTCATATTTTGCGGTATGATAACAAATAGAGATAGATAGCTCATGCAAATTTGAAAAATAACAAGAGTATTGCTAGTGATGACTAATCAGCCCAACAACACACAGCCTCTTTATTCTGCTTTACCATGGCATGCAATGTTTCCGTTTGTGAGTGAATGGATAATTAGTGAAACTGATATTGACCATTATCAGCATACAAATAATGTTGCTTATTTATCTAGATTAGAAAAACTTGCTTGGGAACACTCAAATAGTATTGGTTTGACTTTCTCTGACTACGAACAGTTGGACCGTGCTATGGTAATCACGCAACACACTCTTAATTATATTTTACCTAGTCATTTATCTGATGTATTAGCTTGTGCAACGTGGATAAGTGAATGTGACAGTAAATTCAGACTTAGTCGTTACTTTCAATTTATCAATGTTCGTACAAACAAAACAGTCTTTACTGCCAACACCCAATTTGTGTGTGTATCACTAAGCAAAGGCCAGCCAAAAAAAATGCCTAAGACATTTTGTGAGGTATATGGCACATTAGCTAATAAGTTTACGCATATTACAGATACGTCTGTACCGACTTAAAACAGCCAATAATATGAATAGTATTATCAAATTACTCAGTATTTTATTATCTCTGTCTTTGGGAGCTAACCTTTATTTGCTTTGGTTGCATAATGCGAAAAATGAACCACATCAACAACAAGTTAGCAACGCAGTAAAAGGGACTGAAGCACCAATAGATAACAGCGATGTAGTATCTAAAAATATTTTGGGAAGTCCATTTGAAGTCGCCCAAATTGAACCACAAAAACTACCTAAAACGAATCAAAGTGAGCCGATAAAAGCTATACAAAAAGGGTATTATCAATATATTGAAACGCTTGCTCAAAAAGCGCAGTACGACATTCTTTCGTTAGAAATAAGCGAATACCTTCGCAAATACCCCAATGATATCAATGCACAACTAATAGAAGCGGAAGTGTATTATCACACACAGCCTCTAAATATCGCTCTACTACACTACAAACAGCTTCTTTCTTTGCCATTGTCTCAAAAGCAGCGAAAAGATATCGAAGAACTCATTAAGATTAATACCGCTCGGGTTATAAAACAATTTAGTGACGATAAAGCGTGGGACTTGTTAGCCAGTTTTTTAGAGCCTTTAGTGCAAGTTGATCCGCTCAATCGTCAATACCTGATGGCATTAGCGACCGCTTATGGGATGCAATCTCAATTAGTATTAATGGAAGATACCTTAGCTGCTTTTCCTTTTAATGACAAAAGTGCAAGCAGACTTCGTGATGCTATCATCACTGCGATTAGTGACGAATCAAATAACATTGAGAGCAATAACAATTCGGTCATAGAAGAAGTAAGTTCACCAAGTCAAAGAACCGCTGATTTAATGATCAGGCAGCAACGCGGTCAATTTGTAGCACGTGCAATCGTGCAGTCTATTCCAGTCAAGCTATTGTTGGATACAGGGGCATCTACAACTGCTATTAGTGATCAAAAGTTTGCACGTGTTGCTCAAAGCGACACGATCTTTTTAGGTAAATTTAATATCAGTACTGCTGGTGGAATGATAGAAGCACCCATCTATCGAATACAACAATTGGCTATGGGAGATGTAATAATTGAAGATACCAGTGTGCTTGTATTACCTAAAGAAAATTTGGGTAATTTTGATGGCCTGCTAGGTATGAATGTGCTTAGTCAATTCGATATGTCTTTTGACGCGACGCGTCGCACTATGGCCCTGTATAAAAAGTAGACAACGTCTGCACTAGTGCGATACGGTATACCTGTCTCTTCCTTGATCTTTAGATGTGTAGAGCGCGTTATCAGTTCGAAGATACCAACTACGTATATCCTCGGTTATTTTCAATTGAGCTATGCCGAAAGAAAGTGTGAAATCGGGTAAATGCTTTGGCTTATTCTGTTTGATGAATAGTTTTAGGTCTTGGGTGATAGTGACGGCCTGTTTTATATCACCGTAATTCAATAATATCGCAAATTCTTCACCGCCAAGCCTATAAAGCTTATCGCTTCGTCTAAGGCGTTGCGTAATAATGTTAGCGGTATATTTAAGCACTTCATCTCCAATCACATGGCCATGCTCATCATTTAGTCTTTTAAAATAATCCATATCAAGCAAGACCAAAGAACATGGCGTTTGATGTCTGCGTAAATTATTCGCGCTAATCTCCACATCATGATCAAATGCTCTTCTGTTTCTGGCTTGTGTTAAAAAATCCACTCTAGCCATATTATTTAATTTCTCATGATGTTTACGAAACGCTTTGGCACACACGAATACAAAAATAATCGTGGGTAGATATGCAGTATAAAAAGAGATCACAACCGAGGTGTCATATTGTATGAAAAAAGGGAACAGTACTAGGTTAACGGCAAGGATAATCGTCAACGAAATGATTGGTTTGTATAGTAAAGCCCAAGCAAACAAAGCAGGAAACATGTAAAACATGTGTTCTGATTCCCCCGCAATACCTACTGCTATAGTCCCTAAAGCAATCACTAAACTTAGTATAGCAGGCATCAATGCAGCTTGTACTTGCTTAAATGCACAAAGTGCAATTATCAAACATACCCCAGCAATTAAAGCGTCAATGCTTGCAAGTGCATAATCTTCTTGAGCGAGTCTTATAAAGGTGACAGGAATAATGGGTATGCTGATACATAATGATATTGCAATCGTGAAACGCTCATGTAATGAACGCTTATTAAATGTTGATATCAGCATCATCAGCAATATTCTCTAAAGGGTCGCCAATAACCTTGTTCCTTGATCGATTGCGCGCTTAGCGTCTAATTCAGCCGCCACATCGGCGCCCCCAATCAGATGAAAAGGCACTGTGAGTCCTTCAGAAAGCTCTTTGAGCGGCAATTGCCCTGCACAAATGATTACATTATCAACATCAAGCACTTGGCTCTCGCCATTGACTTCGATATGTAAACCATCATCATCGATCTTTTGGTAGTTTACACCTGCAATTAAATTTACCCCTTTCATCATCAGGCCAGCGCGGTGAGCCCACCCTGTAGTTTTACCTAAACCTGCTCCAACTTTCGTTGTTTTACGCTGAAGCAAATAGATGGTACGTGGTGATGCTTCAGGTTGCGCCTGCATGCCCTCTACGCCGCCACGAACAGAAAGATTCATATCAATACCCCACTCGCGCATAAAGGTGGGTATATCTGTAGATGGAGATTGTTTACCGTGAGAAAGAAATTCACTTGTATCAAAGCCAATGCCACCTGCACCCACTACTGCGACTTTACTACCAACAGGTTTTTTATGTTTCAGTACATCAATATATGACATCACTTTAGGGTGATTGATTCCTTCAATATCGGGGACTCTTGGTACGATGCCTGTTGCTAAAATGACTTCATCAAAGCCACCTTGGTTTAGCATATTGGTATCAACCGGCGTGTTAAGCTGAATATCAACCCCTAACAAGGCAAGCTGTACATCAAAATATCTTATTGTTTCATAAAACTCTTCTTTACCAGGGACTTGTTTTGCAATATTAAACTGTCCGCCAATCTCATCCGCTTTATCATATAAGGTGACTTTGTGACCTCTTTGAGCCGCTGTCATTGCTGCTGCAAGCCCAGCTGGTCCTGCTCCAACTACCGCTATATGCTTTTTAAGTTCAGCTTCAACAATCGAAAATTCGGTTTCATGACACGCTCTAGGATTAACCAGACAACTTGTCATCTTATTTTCAAAAGCGTGATCCAAGCATGCTTGGTTGCATCCTATACAAGTGTTAATTTGTTCAGGTATATTTTGCTCGGCTTTATTAACAAACTCTGGATCTGCTAAGAAAGGCCGGGCCATAGAGACCATATCAGCGTCCCCTCTGGCAAGGACTTCTTCGGCCACTTCAGGCGTATTAATGCGATTTGACGTTATTACTGGAATATTTAGGGCTTTTCTAAATTTTGCCGTTACCCATGTAAATGCTGCTCGTGGTACTTTTGTTGCAATGGTCGGAATTCTTGCTTCGTGCCAACCAATACCAGTATTGATGATAGTTGCGCCAGCTTTTTCAACTGCTAAACCTAATTCTACTACTTCATCATAAGTAGACCCGCCTTCAACTAAATCCAACATGCTCAGTCGGTAAATAATAATGAATTGCTCACCCACCGCTTCTCTTACTCTTCGCACCACTTCAATAGGTAGCTTGATTCGGTTTTTATATTCACCGCCCCACTCGTCCTTTCGTTGGTTGGTTCGAGTCGCAATAAACTGATTCAGAAAATAGCCTTCTGAGCCCATAATCTCAACACCGTCATAGCCTGCTCTTTGGGCTTGCAAGGCTGTAAAGACAAAATCATCGATTTGCTTTTGAATACCCGCTTCATCTAACGCTTTTGGGCGAAAAGGATTAATTGGTGCTTGTATCGCAGACGGTGCCACTAATTCTTTGTTATAGGCATATCGACCTGTATGCAAAATTTGCATACATATTTTACCGCCAGCGTCATGAACAGCGTCGGTTACTTCTTTGTGGTGTTCAACCGCTTCATCACTATCTAATCGTTTGGTAATTGCATGAGTCGCACCTTCATCATTTGGACCAATGCCACCGGTTACAATAAGCCCAACACCACCACGTGCTCTTTCAGCAAAAAATGCAGCCATGCGTTTGTGACCATTTGGCGCCTCTTCTAGACCTGTATGCATTGATCCCATCAATACTCTATTTTTGAGGCTTGTAAAACCTAAATCAAGCGGACGAAAAAGATGAGGAAAAGGATGAAGCTGAACGGCACTCGCAGTCATAGTCATAGTCCTATTGAAAAAATGGATTATCTGGTTTTTCTAAAGTGATGTGTATACGCTAGTTTGCTTAAAATTTGATCACACTAATCGACAATATTTTTATTCAAATCTTGTCGCATCTGGATCCAAATTTTACCGCTTTCTATTCCGTAATTTCTTACTACCGTTACCACACGATCAGGCTCATTACTCTCTAATACTTCTAGTAACTTAGTATAATATTTTGTCGCGCAATCTCGTGCATTTTGCTGACTAAAGAAAAATCCACCAATTCTTGCATAAATTCCTTTAAAACCATTCATCATTAGGACATAGACTGGATTGTTTGAAGCC
This sequence comes from Glaciecola sp. HA4-3, assembly GCF_055693685.1. Lineage (NCBI taxonomy): Bacteria > Pseudomonadati > Pseudomonadota > Gammaproteobacteria > Alteromonadales > Alteromonadaceae > Glaciecola > Glaciecola sp. HA4-3. Next base: position 1,157,170 of record NZ_CM146340.1, on the reverse strand, counting down.
AAAGCTAAATCATGGTGCATTTGATAGTCATGGTCAGAAAACGCTTTGCCATCTTGCTCTACAGTATGATGACGATTTATTATATCTGCACATTGCTCAGGATTTTGTCTAAACGCTGCTCGTATAAATACTGCACTTAAATTTGTTCGGGCAGATAAAAGATTATCCAATAATTGAGGTTGACCCTCCTGATCAAGCTCTGGCAAGTGTTTCTAGAATATTCAGTCCACAGGTTTCCCAATAATTATTTACTTTGGTAGGTTTACCGTGTTGTATCGTGAGCCAACCATCTCTAGCAAGACGCTGTAAAACCTCACGTAAGGTAGTTCGAGTCACACCAATAAGTTCAGAAAGCTCTCGCTCTGCGGGCAAAATCGTGCTCTGACGGGAAACGTCCACTCCAGATAGATTCGACAATATATTCCTCAGCGAATCCCGCTGGACTTTGTGACTTATAAATCATGCTTACTACTTAATTGTTACAAAAATATTAACTGATTGTACCAGATGCAGAAAAGTTGAAAAGCTTTATTTATACGCATTATTACTATGCTTTAGGTGAATATTTTAGGTACAATTGTACGCTCAAATGAAAATGTTTTGTTAACACGGATTATTCTCTATGCTTGTCACTTTTTTGCAATCCCTTAAGCGCTTTAGCCATTCAAAGTATTCTTGGGCTATATTGGCATTTTCTAGTGGATCGCTCGTGTTAGCCGCTTTGTACTTTCAACATTTCCTTGGTCATGCACCTTGTATTAACTGCATTTATCAAAGGACGGCGACGTTGGGAATATTTTTATTTGCAATACTACCGCTCGTTTATATGCATTATATAACACGCGTTATTGCTTTTTGCGGTTGGGCATATTCAAGTTTTGCAGGTTTGATGGTTGCTCGGGACCATCTTGAAATTATCAATGCAAACAACCCCTTTTTCGCGTGTGAAATAATACCAAATTTCCCTTCATTCTTACCCCTTCACGATTGGATACCGTTCATGTTTGACGCAACAGGGAGTTGTACTGACAATAGTTGGCAATTTTTAGATATGGGAATGGCTCAGTGGATGAATATCATTTTCACTTTGTATCTCGGTTCATTTGTCGTGTTTGCAGCCGTACAATTTATAAAGACAGACAAAGCACCTTGGTAGCTTAGTCGCTAGCGTCTAAAGGCCAAACAACAATATAATCTTCAAAATCAGCAAGATTTACGCGCTCTTCACTAATCACACGATTTCTGACCGAAATACCTAATTCGTGCATTTTGGTTTTTTTCCCTTGTTCAGCAAGGGATGCCAATGCGCTAGTCCTTTTCCTTCTTGTAAGCGCCTATAACTGCATGAAGGAGGCATAAAAAAGACATCCGAAAGGTTTTCTTTTGTCAGCGTAACACAGTCCGGAACAAGCTCACTTCGTTTTTGGTACGCAGTACATCCGCAAGTTTTATCGTTCAATAAATAACATGCAATATTGGTGTAGACTAGGGTTTCATTTTCATTGATATGATCGCTTGGACTTAAGTCATGTTCGACATCATCATCTTCTATAAACTTATGCAGACAACAGCGTGCGCACCCATCACATATTGCTTCCCACTGAAGCCTTGTCATTTTTTCTAAAGGCGTAAAGTGCCAAAACTTGCTATCAATGAGTGCTTTTGTATAAGGAGATTTTTTCATACTTTATCTTGATTCGCAGACGCGGATAATCCTAACGCTTTGCGATGTTGCTCTAATAAACTTTCTGTTTTAGGAGGTAGTTGCAAATAAAAACCATCTTGTTTGAGTTTGTCCACGAAACGATCTGTTTTTATGCCGGCGATTGTATCATGTTTACCTAGAGCGATTATGCTAACAAACAGTGGCCGACCAAAGGTATCCAATAGTGCCTTAGGTACACTAGTAAAATCTTCTTTAGTTGGAACATACAAGTATGTATCTTGTTTTTTTGAAGATTTATATACTGCGCTTAATTTCATGGTGTTTTCCTATCACTTCTTGAAGTTGCTTAACATGACCTTGCATTAAGCTGTACCGCCACCCAGTCAACAGGTCAGGTTTCGCATCGTACAATTCCAATTCGTCAAAGTCGAACCAAGCCCATTTAAGCAATTGATTTATCTGCTTTTTAGAACCCAAGACCGTAACAGGGATCTGATTATCATCGGCAATCTTTTCTACGGTCGTCTTACAAAATTCAAGCACTTGTTTATAAGCTGAAAAGTCTAACAAACGTTGCACGCGCCTTGGACATTCGTTTGGCTCTAATTGTTTCGATTGAGAGACAATAGTCAAAATTATATCTGAATATAACTTAGCTTGTTTTGAGAACAGTTGTTTGCATTCAAACAATGCTTGCCTATTGGTGGGCAACTTAAGTGCTAATTCAAATAATGCGGCTTCTTTTATGACAAAATTTAGTGACTTATCAAGCTTTCTTGCTTCTTCTAAACGCCAAGCACTCAACAATTTAAACGCCGCCAAATGCGATCCCGAAAGCTTCCATACGTTTTTTAAGTTTAGGTAGGCATAATCGGCTTCAAATACTCTTGTTTTCTTTTCAGTCAACAAAGCCATTTCTTGATAAACCCAATCATGTTTTTCTTGTTTCTCAGCAAGCCCTCTAATGTGTTCATATAAGGCCATTAAATGAGTAACATCTTCACTTGCATATCTACACTGTGCCTCGCTTAGGGGCCTTTGCGTCCAATCTGTGCGAGACTCCCCTTTATCGAGATGAATCTTAAATAGCTCTTCGACTAAATTTGCATATCCTACAGAGACGCCCAAGCCCGTGATACTTGCAGCAAATTGAGTATCAAAAATGGGAGTCGGTTTTACGTGCATATGATGCCAAATTGCCTCAATATCTTCAGAACAAGAATGAGCAACTTTGACTATGCTTGAATCGGCAAACAAATTAGCTAACGGACGTAAATCATTGATAGCGATGGGATCAATTAATGCCACATTTTCCCCATCGAAAACTTGTATAAGGCCTAGAATAGGTTTAAGTGTCTGTGTGCGCACAAATTCAGTATCAATCGAAAGGACCTTCATATTTGTCCAATGTAGACACAAGTCCTCTAGCGCTTGAAAAGTATCAACATACAAAAACGGGTAGGGTTTGTTGTAAGGGTGCAAAGTAAGCCTTTTAGAGTTTTGCTAATGTGCAAATAACACTACAAAGGCTTGATGATACGCTAATTGAATTAATCACGTAAGTCTTTACGCAAAATTTTACCGACGTTAGACTTAGGCAATTCATCTCTAAATTCTATTTGTTTGGGCACTTTATAGCCAGTCAAAAGTGACTTACAGTGAGCAATCACCGCTTCTTTACTAAGGCTCTCGTCAGATTTCACTACAAAGAGCTTAACCACCTCACCTGAGACTTGATGAGGAACGCCAATCGCAGCAGCTTCCAAAATGCCTTCATGCATCGCTGCGACTTCTTCTATTTCATTGGGGAAAACATTGAAACCAGATACTAAGATCATGTCTTTTTTACGATCAACAATATATAAAAAGCCTTGCTCATCCATCGTGGCAATGTCACCTGTTGCCAACCACCCATCTTGCAAAATTTCTGCTGTCGCCTCGGGTCGACCTAAGTATCCGACCATGACTTGCGGCCCTTTAACAAATAGCTCACCAGCTTCACCTAATTCAACGGGTTGACCAGCATCATCTATTAGTTTTACATCTGTTGACGGTAAAGGAAGGCCAATTGACCCCTTGTATGTCTTTGAACTGAATGGGTTAACAGATACGACCGGTGAACACTCTGTTAAACCATATCCTTCGATTAATACTTTTCCTGTAATCTGTTGCCACTTTTCAGCAACAGGTTTTTGAACCGCCATTCCTCCGCCTAAACCAAACTTAAAATGACTAAAATCAAGCTCCGCAAACCCTAGGGTGTTTAACAAACCGTTAAAGAGCGTGTTGACGCCCGTTAATACTGCAAATGGATACTTTTTTAGCTCTGCCACAAAGCCATCCATGTCGCGAGGGTTGGTAATAAGTAAATTAGGACAACCGTATTTGACGAAGGTAAGGCAATTACTTGTTAGTGCAAATATATGGTATAGCGGCAATGCGGTAACAACCATATCACCATGTTTAACTGCCACTTCTAAATTGCCAGACACTTGTTCAAGGTTAGCAACCATATTTCTATGAGATAACATCGCCCCCTTCGACACACCGGTTGTACCGCCAGTATATTGTAAAAAAGCAATGTCATCTCCTTGCAAATCTGGCCGCGAAAAATCTAGCTTTGCGCCAGATGCGACTGCCTTCGTGAAACTGATAGTTGCGCTTAGATTATGCTTAGGAACCAATTTTTTAACGTGCTTCACCGCTAAATTGACAATCCATTTCTTAGGTACAGGTAACATGTCACCTAAACAAGTCAAAATAACGTTTTTAACGGGAGTATTGTCAATGATGGCGTCAAGCGTATTGGCAAAGTTCTCAACAATAACAATCGTACTGACATTTGCATCTTTTAGCTGATGTTCAAGCTCTCGCGGCGTGTACAACGGATTAACATTAACAACTACTAATCCTGCCCGTAGAATCCCAAACAAAGCAATTGGATATTGCAAAAGATTGGGCATCATGATGGCAACTGCATCACCCTTATTTAACCCTGTGCTTTGTAAATAAGACGCAAACTGCATCGATAGAACGTCAAGATCTTCAAACGTGATGCTATGACCCATATTAATGAACGCAGTTTGATTAGCAAATTCACTAACAGAGGCTTCAAAAATTTCTAATAATGAGGGGACTACATCAGGATTGATGTCTGCTTTTACATTTTTGTCGTATTGAGACAACCAAGGTTTTTCCACAGCTTAAAGCATCCTATATAGGTTGAGCATCTGACATGCCAGTCTAAGAATGTGTATGGTTTAATAAGCGCATCCGCATAAACAACGCATTGGTCAAACCATTAATTGCCGTAATACTAATGCACTATGGACAAAATTGAAAACAAAGATTCAAAATTTGATGACTTTTAGCGATTTTTTGTACACTTTAGGATGAATTTGTGTATTTTTTCTGCAACTAACGCTGTTGAATCAAGATGGACATGATGCCCTCCAGGACATGTGGCGGTCTCAACATCGTCAAATATAGCCGCTCTTCTAACTCTAATGTCCTTAACTTTTTCAAAGCCCTTATCACCGAGTATAAGCAAACGCGGACACGCAATATTTTGTAAAATATTACAAGCTTGCTCTTCATTCATTCTAAATGGAGAGCTTGTCCTTAAGCGCTTGTCTGTGCGCCATCTAACTTGTTCTTGGCCAGTTTTTGATTGGCTAATGATGACATTACGCGACATGACATGCTGCGCTTGCTCGTAACTAAAATCGCTAACTTTCATTCTAGCTTTTAACAAAACATCAAAGCTATCGGGTTGCCTTATTGGCTTAAGCGCTTTTACGCGACTTTCAAAACAGGCTGTTAGCTGTTTAGCGGTTGTATTTTGTGGTTCACTAAGTGGACCAATAGACTCAATTGCCACCAGTGCATTGAGGCATTTAGGTTGAGTACTAGCATAAATTGACGCAACAATAGCACCTAATGAATGTCCTATAACATTCAAATTAGAGATCCCGAAGTAATTGACGAAGCGATATAAATCATATGCATAATCAACTAAATGATAATGATCAGATTCACCACGATGTGAGGATTTTCCATGCCCTGCATGTTCAAGCGCTAGATAGTGACCATTGTTAACACAAGCCATTTGATTAATAAGGGGGGCAAATGAACCCGCGCTATCTAAATAACCATGAAGTAGAATAGTAACGGGGAAGTCATTAATTTTTCGCTGTTCGCCTTTGAGGTTTTCGTCCCAAAATGTTTGGTTATGATTTGATAAACCACCGTAAGTAAAGCCATCAATATCAAACGAAACATCATATAAATCATGACTATTCAAAGTAATTATTCCATCAAATAATGCTAGTGTTGCTGCTCGGTTGAACTTTGATATTGACGTGTATCAGACGTGTTTTGATGACTAGTGTTTGTCGTGCTTTGGTTATGAGATGATGGGTTAGCCCTATGTTGGCGATAATAGTAATTAGCTGGCTTGTGGCGACGATAATGTGGTAATGACACTAAACCATTGCGATGGTGTACACCCACCCAATGTGGATGACGCACTATATTGACTATTTGCCTGCGTGGGTCACGATCTGGCGTACTCCAAATATAAATACCTTGTGCCGCAATAGTTGGATAAGTGTATGCGTGCTCGCCAATCAAAGAGGTTTGAAACGCTGATAATTCACCAAGCACAGTAACCAAGCGACCTTCTTCAAACAATAAGGGGTCAGCAAAACCATCTACAATAACTTTAAAGCGCCCCGCGCTCATTGTGTCTGTCTTAGGTCGACTAGATGCTGAGGATGGGTAGTAAATAATTTCTATCTCAGAGTCGTCTGCACGATTTTTAACTGCAACGACTTTCCCAGACCATCTTGCAGACTCACCAATAACGCTTGATTCATTTTTCCCTTGAATTACACGTTCATATTGTATAAGAGTCTCAGGATCGTCCACTGTCACAATATCGGGTACTGAATAACATGCGCTTAACGCTAGGCTAATACACACAAGTAAACAAGCTTTGATTCGGTGAGGCACCAGTAATATTGATTCGACTGTTTTGACTTGCATTACATTCTCCTTAATATACCGCTATTGGCCATTTACTGACGTTTAAAGAATAATCGATAAGTACAGTTTAAGCAAATAAGTCGACACCCAACACTTCGGATATCTCGTCACGTTTTTGTGCCATTTGAATATCATGATAAGCCTGTAAACCCTAGCTAGAATTCCTGCTTAACTCCTCAAAATTACGTGCGTTTGCAAACATGTCGTCAGCTTGTTTTGCACTCTTATCATTAGCAACATTGATATAAGTAGCATCAATGAAAGTTGCTTTGGCATCACTGCTATTTTTTTCGGTTTTACCTACAGAAGATAGAGAAGTTGCTAGAGTTTGAGAAAGGCCCGATTGTTGTCTATTGACAAAGATAGACTGTTGGGTCAAACCAATATTGTTCATCTTTTCACCTTGCCTTTATACCTTGCCAGGAAGTTTCTTCCACGTGACAGTATCACGTACATAAATAGGTTTGATATCACTAGCACTAACTGTATGCTTATCATCAAGTGCATGTTTAGCTAAATTCAGCATGTATTGCGCATTAGGGTATAAAATAGACGCTTGGGGCTGCAAAATATCTATAAACATCGAAGAGTAAGTTTGAAATCCGGTGCCTACAGTGTTCCTTAACTCCGTATTATCTTCGTTTGTTTGTTTAAGAATCGTCAGCGCTTCACTTGGTGATAAAACCTGCTCGTCCCCAGACAAACGCATAATGCCAATTTCTGGGTCTAGTAGAAACTCACCAAAATAAACCTCTGCCATGCGGGCGTCAATCATTGATACGCACTTTTGGCTGCCTAAGCGCTCAAAACACTCTTGTGCCATTGTCGCTAAGGTGGATATTTCAATAACAGGTATATCTGCACCATAGCTCAACCCTTGAGCAGTGCTTGCTGCAATTCTCACACCGGTAAAACTGCCTGGACCACGACCATAAGCAATAGCATCAATTTGTGATAGTTTGTAAGAGTGTTGAGCCAAGATTTTATCTATCATGGGCAATATTTGTTGGCTATGTTGCTGAGGGCATACCTCAAAGATACCTTTGCTACAGCCTTTATCATCTAATATTGCGACACTACAAGCTTCTGTCGCGGTATCAATCGCTAAAATTTTCATTAATTTTCTTCGTCACTATTTATTTTATTGATTTTAAAAAATCCTCAACCTTTTCGATATCGCGTGTTCTCACCATATCAGGTAAGCTTTTTAAAAATGTCTTTGCATAGGGTTTAGTTACCAAGCGATTATCACAAATAACTAGCACACCTGTATCGCTCGTGTCTCTTATTAACCTTCCTGCGCCCTGCTTTAAAGAAATTACTGCCTGAGGCACTTGCACATCAAAAAATGGCTTACCGCCTTGTTTTGCGCAATCTTCAAGCCTTGCTTTTAATAGAGGGTCATCGGGTGACGCAAAAGGAAGCTTATCAATCATGACGCATAATAAATCATCGCCTTTTACATCAACCCCTTCCCAAAATGCGCCAGTGGCAAACAACACACTGCTTGAGTCGGCTAAATATGCTTCCAATAACGAGGCTTTTGAGCGCTCACCTTGAACTAAAACGGTATTAGTAATTATCTCACTTACCATCGAAGCCACTTGCTTTAGCATATAGTGGCTCGTAAACAATATAAAACTTCTACCCTTTGCAGCCCTAATTAGTTTAATCGCAATATCAACTAATGCTTGTTTCATTTTGGGGCTATTTGGTTCAGGTAGATACCTAGGCACGCACAACAACGCCTGTGAAGCATAGTCAAAAGGACTATCAAAATATAAACTCTGGGCCTGATCCAAGCCCATTAGCCGGTTAAAATGATCAAATTTTTCATCGATGGCAAGCGTGGCTGACGTAAATATCCAGCTTGCATCACGTTCTGACATTATTTTTTTAAACGCTTTATCGATACGTAACGGCGTTAAATGCACCACTAAGTGATACTTTGACGTTTCGTACCATAAACTTACGTCAACATGTTCGTCTTGGCAAAACATCACTAACTTTTGATAATTACTGGTTAACTTTTCAATTAACAAATCTAAATCTTTTTCTCGCTCTTTGTGTAAGCCTGCAATTTCAAGTAAATATTCAAACTGTTCTATTAACAAACATAATTGAGAATGCACTTTTTCATCTTTTCGCGCATGCAGCCAATTCCCCCTTGTCCCCTCATCGGGAAAGCATATGCGCAAGTCAGACAAAGTGTATTGACATTTTTCTGCATACTCTGATAACTGACCGGCATCTTTAATCGCAAGCTTCTGAATCTTGACAATATCTTTTAGCTGATCACCCATTTGGCGTGTTGAAAGCGTCTCGCCAAAATATTCACTAGCGATGTCTGGTACTAGATGTGCTTCGTCAAATATTATGCTATCGACATTTGGGATGAGTTCACCAAAGCCTTGTTCTTTGAGTGCTAAGTCTGCAAAAAATAGATGATGATTAACAACAACAACATCTGCCATCATTGCTTTTTGTCTTGCTTTTACTAAAAAGCAATCCTCATAATAACTGCAATCTTTGCCCAAACAATTATCAATTGTAGAGGTTACAAGTGGAATAACTTTTGAATCTTCTTGCAGACTTTTTAAGTCGGACATATCCCCAGTTTGGGTGCCTGAAGACCATTTTTGAACAAGTTGAAAGTCTTTTAATACTTCTTTTTCGAGTCCTCGCTCAGACATTTCATTTAATTTAGTTCTATGGATGCACAAATAATTGCTGCGACCTTTAAGTAACGCACTATCTTTTTGTTTGTTAATAAGCTGTTTAACAAATGGTAAGTCGCGGTTATACAGTTGCTCTTGTAAGTTTTTTGTTCCTGTCGAAATAATTACTTTTTGATTAGTTTGTAATGCGGGCACCAAATAGGCAAATGTTTTACCAGTGCCCGTCCCCGCTTCTGCAACTAAAGACGACCTTGTTTTAATGGTATCTTCAATCGCAAGCGCTAAATCGAGTTGCTGTTTTCTTACTTGATAACCCTTAAGTTCGTTTGAAAGTGGGCCATCGCTTGCGAAAAAAGATTTTACGTTTGCCATATTTTATCTAAACAAGACCTTTTCTTGTTTAAACCAATAAACACAAAACGCCAGCAAAGCACCAGCGAGTATGGCGGATGAGCCAAATATAGCCAAAAGCTGGACGTAGTCCATTGTACCTTTTACTAACTCTTTAATTGCCAACGCAACGTTTGTTAATGGAATCCAAGCCCACACACCTTTGAGTTCAATTCCCGGTATTAGGGCAATAATGACCGGCAATAAAATCACAATCATTAACGGGCTCATATAGCCTTGCGCTTCTTTAAATGACCGCGCATAAATAGACAAGGCTAATAAAGAAGATGCAAATGTTGCAACCACAGGCACTAGCATTAAGAATATCAAAATAAAATCAAGCCAATCGATGGCCGACATAAACTCAGTCAAAAACGTAATCGCCATACTTTGCCCAATCACAAGGCCCCATATAGCAATACTTAACACTGTAATGAGCGCTGTTGTGACCCCTGCGGTGGCGATGGTTAAAAACTTTGCAAGGACTATAGAGTGCCTATCAACTGGTGATAACAAAAGTGTTTCTAATGTACCGCGCTCTTTTTCACCAGCCCCGATATCAGCCGCTGGCAGCATTGCGCCTTGTAAGCAGAGTATGAACATGATGTATGGAATAAATCCGCCAATCAACGAGCCCTTTTGTTCTCGCTCGTCAGCTACGTTTACCTTTTCTACTAAAATTGGATTGATCATGGCTTTTTGGATGTTTTCGTCAATACCGATGCCTTTGAATGCTTCTCGCTGATTGGCATCTTCGATTTTATCACTGACCTGTCTAACACGACTTCTTGCATCATTTACTTGTGCATCATTAAGCACTAAATTAAGAGTGATTTGCCCTGACTGAATAACGTCATTTGAATAATTTGACGGTACTTGCAGTACAAAATCAACTTTACCTTCACGAATTGCCGATTTGGCTAATTCTACATCACTCATGTCATCATCAAGCGTAACGAGCGATAGCGTCTCATTTTGGGTAAGTTGTTCAATTAAATTTGGCGCAAACTCTGCCCCACCCACGGCAAACGATAGTACTTTTGTTTGTGCATCGCTTTGGACTTTGGCGGTAAAGTAAAACATCGCGCCAAATATCAAAGGGAATATCACAATAGGAAGCGCTACCATAAAAAATATAGTTTTACGGTCTCGCAATAACTCTAAAATTTCTTTTTTATAAATTAACCACATTAACTCTCACTCCTGTGCAAAGTTTTCATAAAGGCTTCGTGCAAATTATCAGGCGATAAATTGCAAAATTCGTCGATTGTGCCGTCAAATGTCGTCATCCCGTGGTCTATAACTGAAATGTGGTTACATAGTTCAGTTACTTCATCAAGGTGATGGGTTGAAAAAATAACGGGCGTGCCTTTTTGTTTTAGGTCTTTGATAAAATCAATCACTGTTTTAGCCGCCATTATATCAAGCCCTGTGGTTGGTTCGTCTAAAATAACCACTTGTGGACTGTGAATAACAGCTCTAGCAATGGATGTCTTTTGCTTCATGCCTGTCGAAAAGTTTTCACTCCTACGGTCAAGAAATGAGTGCATATCTAACTGTTGGGCAATTTCATCTATCTTTGCTGCAATTGCATCATCAGACATGCCATTCAAGCGACCGAAATACTCGATATTTTCCCTTCCAGTTAGACGACCATATAAACCGGTAGAACCAGACAAAAACCCAATTTTTTTGCGAGCTTCAATAGGATTAGTTACTACATCTGAACCGTCGATTGTGATGGTTCCGCCATCAGGCGTCAAAGCAGTTGAAAGCATTCTTAAGGTAGTTGTTTTACCTGCGCCATTTGGTCCTAATAAGCCTAAAACTTTGCCCTTGTCGCAACGAAGGCTAACATCTTTTACTGAATGAAAAAAACGGCCCTTTAGTCGAGGATCCTTTTTATCCTGCTCACTTAATTTTTTGGGATTTTCGACCTTAAACTTTTTTGCTAGCTTTTGGATCTCGATCATTGCGTTTTCCTCTTTCCCTGTGCTTTATCATTGTTATACCCGTTAGCTTAAGGCAAGCAATAATACTTTGCGAGAAAAAAACACAAAAACTAGACATCCTTTATGTTTTCAAATGTAGCTAGAGATAGTATTGTTGGAAAACTAGGCAGTTAACCTATGCCTGAAATAAGCAAATAGCTTAGTGATAACCAAAATAACAACACTAGGAATCATGATATGCAAGAACATGACAATGAAGCGCCCCAAACCCAAGATAAACCTCATCAATTCAGCGAGCATCAAGATGACCTTATCGTCACTAATCCAATTCAAGCGATGAGTGAAATATTCTATCGACCTTCTGACGTTTTTGAGTCGATTGCTGTCAAAAATAATTGGTCCTAGCTACCCTTTATATTAATTACCGGTGTTTTGTTTTTGCCTTCTTATTTATATTTTTCATTGGTTGATTTTGCATGGTGGCGAGACGCTTTTATTCTTATGCAAACGCCCGATGCAAGTCCGGCAGAGCTTGAAAATGCCAAGGCTATGTATACCTTGGCGGCAATGCAATGGTCTTACGCGATCTTTACGGCTTTATCCCCGATTGTTTTTAATCTTATCATTGGGTTCTATTACGCCACTGTGACGCGAAATGATGATAAAAGCGTTCATGGTTTTACAGATTGGTATGGAGCTATGTGGTGGATAAGCATGCCAGTTGTTGTTGGTTCACTTTTTTCTATAATACTTCTGGCATTGCAAGACCCTAGCACCCAAATCGGTCAAGCATATTTAGCGCCATTGTCACTTGCTTTCGTTTTAGGCACCAATGTAGATTCAGAGGCCTTTAACCTGCTTGCCAGCATAAAAGTTGACTTTATTTGGTCTACCATTTTGGGGGGCTTATTACTCAAGGCATGGACTAACTTTAGCTTGAAAAAATCGTTAATTGTTGCCGCTATTCCAACACTTGTTGTCTACGGTTTGTCTTTAATTGCATTATTAAGCTAGCGTAATAGAACTAAGTTTATGATTTAGCCTATAGATATAGACGTTTGCCAGATATTCTACGCTACGACCTATATCTATTTGCCTTTATTGTTTTTGGCATGAAATATTGAGTATTTGCATAAAATGTAGCATCTTGCGCTACGTGAGACCAAGTGGGAATACCCAAAAGAGGTAGCGGTTGCCAAGGCTTAGAATGAAATAGCACTTCATTGCTGACAAGATGCCCAAGCAATAGTTGATCATGTGCTTGAAGCGGTTTGTTTGAACTATTGCTTAAGCCTGTTAATGGTATGCAGGAGAGCTTATCAAGCTTGTCTTGAGCAATAAGCACTACCGTTGCTTTTGCAGTAAGGCCAATGAAAGGGTTAAGTAACATTTCCCACAATGCATGACCAAAAATAAAAGGTTTGATAGTGTCAAACCAAGCGCTTTGTTTTTTTAAAAATAACCATTGCCAGTCATGTGCTTGCAAGCGTTGCTTGAGTTGGTTTTCAGATGTAAATATCACAATCCCACATTCATCAAAATGCGTGATGCGATCTCTAATGGCTGTTCTTTTCGATTTGCCAGCCGAGTCCAGTTCATTCACATGTTGCTGATTTAAATATTGTTTCGTTAGCGGAAAATCTAACCAGATTAAACCATTGAAAAAGTCATGCCAATTGTCACGACTTGGAATCTGTTTTTGCTGATGGATGTAACGCTCATAATAAATATCACAAGGAAGTTCGGAGTCACTTACAAACTTCAAGTCAGTACCAAATGAGTTTAATATTTGTGAGCTTGACGTTTTCATTTCATGAGATAGACCACAGTGCTTTAAATGCGCCATAAACGCATTGTGTAACATATTAAATGGCGCTCGGTCTTTAACTTGTAATAAATAATCTATATCCAATTGCATTTGTTTCTGCCGCTTTGTTTGAGTGATGTTTTCACTTATACTTAAGTGTTGCCCAATCGACCTTGCGTTTATTCAAGGTCGGCTCGAAATGGCAAAACACAACACTTTACACTTAGGATATAATAAATGAAAACAGCCCTATATTCACCGCCTCGATTACATTTGTTGGCATGTGCTTTCGTCGCGCTAACCATCTTTGCTTGCAGTCCCAATACGACAAATACCGATACGAAAACAGAAGAAGCTAGCCCTAATAATTTTGATATTGTATATCAAGGTATTGATTCTCCAGAAGCTGAAAATGCGCTGACACAGCATATTGTTACACTAGCCTCAGATGAATTTGAAGGTCGCGCTCCCACCACCGTTGGAGAGCAAAAAACACTTGATTATTTAACCGCCGAATTTACCAAGGCAGGATTCAAACCTTAGCAATCAGGACAGTTTCTTTCAGCAAGTTGACCTAATGCAAATCACTGCTGATGAAGATATGACTTTACAAATGGGATCTCACTCTTTTGCATACAAAGAAAACATGGTGGCAAGCTCTAAGCGTGAGGTGTCGCAAATCGATTTAAGCGACTCTGAAATTGTGTTTCTTGGTTTTGGTGTCAATGCGCCTGAATTTGACTGGAACGATTATGAAGGTGTCGATTTAACAGGTAAAACGGTGATTGTTTTAGTCAATGACCCAGGTTTTGCAATGCCCGAAGGAGAAAAGTTTCAAGGTAAAACGATGACATATTATGGCCGTTGGAGCTACAAATATGAAGAAGCCAGCCGCCAAGGTGCCGAGGCGGTATTTATAGTGCATGAAACAGTACCTGCCTCCTATGGTTGGTCAGTTGTTGCAAATAGCTGGAGTGGCCCTCAATATGGTTTGGTTTCTCCAGATGGTGGTGCAAGTCGCGTCGCGGTAGAGGGTTGGATTTCACTTGAAGCGGCGCAAAAAATCTTCGCTGAAGCAGGTTTGGATTTTGCTGAAGAAAAAGCAAAAGCTAACCAAGGCCCCTATCATAAAGCACTTTCGTTAAATGCATCTATCACAGTGAAAAACGACATTGAAAAATCAAAAAGCTATAACGTTATTGCCACATTAGAAGGAAGCGAAAAACCTGATGAACATATCATTTATACAGCTCATTGGGATCATTTAGGCAAAGACGATAGTAAAGAAGGTGACCAGATTTATAACGGTGCACATGATAATGCTACTGGAACCGCAGCAAGTATCAGTATGGCAAAAGCGTTTGCAGAATTGAATGTTGCACCTAAACGTTCAATTACTATGTTGATCGTGACCGCTGAGGAACAGGGTTTATTAGGTTCAAAGTATTACGCCGAAAATCCCGTCATCCCCTTAGATAAAACGGTTGCTAACATAAACATGGACGCAATGAACATAATGGGACGAACAAGCGATGTATCAGTGATTGGCATGGGTAAGTCTGAATTAGAGCAATATCTAGAGATAGCTGCAACAAAGCAAGGACGAGTGTTAACACAAGAAGATAGACCTGAAGCCGGCTATTACTACCGCTCTGATCATTTTAGTTTTGCAAAACTAGGTGTGCCTGCTTTGTATGCTAAAGGTGGCTCAATGCCCATTGATGAGCAGACAGCGGCTTACCGAAAGCGCATGAACGTCATTGTCACTGGTTGCTACCATCAAGTATGTGATCAATATCGCGAAAGCTGGGACGTGGGCGGTATTTTGGAAGATACTCAATTATTATTTGATGTAGGTTATCAGCTAGCTGAAACCGAATCGTGGCCACAATGGAGTCCAACAAGCGAATTCCAGCGCTAAGATAATTTGGTTAAAATGATTAACGCGACAAGTTGTAAATACTGTCGCGTTTTTTTATTAATCACAAAAGAATCTTTATTAAGCTAAATAAACACTTGCTTTTTTTTGTGGGCGTGGCAAATTCAAGGACAAGAAAGAACATAACGTTTATCAATAATAAAAATACGAAAACGCGACAAAAAGGGTAATCCCCTGCTTCAATAGTGCCTTTCTCGACAGAAATCCAATAAAACAAACGCTATGACACAGTTGTGTCTTTAACAAGGGGAAGAATCTTACTATGTGTGGTATTTTCGGTATCTTAGATATCAAATCTGACGCAACTCAGCTGCGAACAAAAGCATTAGAGTTATCCAAACTCCTTCGTCACCGAGGACCTGACTGGTCTGGCATTTGGCAAGATGAGCATGCAATTTTATGTCATGAGCGCCTTGCGATCGTTGACGTTGATACAGGCGCCCAGCCACTTATTAGCGATAATGGCAATCAAGTACTTGCTGTTAATGGTGAAATATATAATCACAAAGAGTTAAGCACAAAACTATCTTCTCAATATTCGTTTGCAACGCGCTCAGACTGTGAAGTTATACTTCCCTTGTATCAAGCACATGGCCCCAACTTCATCGACCAACTAGAAGGCATGTTTGCTTTTATACTTTATGACAAATCAAGCGGTGACTACTTAGTTGCAAGAGACCATATTGGTATTATTCCGCTTTATACTGGATTTGACGAACATGGTAATTTTTATGTCGCATCCGAAATGAAAGCACTAGTTCCAATTTGTAAAACTGTATCGGAATTTCCACCTTGACCATTACATGCTAAATGGTGAATTAGTAAAGTATTACACGCGCGACTGGATGGATTTTAATAATGTTAAAGACAATCATACCAACCTAGACGACTTAAAAGCTGCTTTTGAACAATCAGTAAAAAGTCACCTTATGTCAGATGTTCCTTATGCGGTTTTGTTGTCTGGGGGACTTGATTCGTCTTTAGTATCTGCGGTGGCAGCAAAATATGTCGCAAAACGTGTAGAAGATGAAGACAAAAGTGACGCTTGGTGGCCAAGACTACATAGTTTTGCTGTAGGTCTTGAGGGTGCACCTGATTTGCTAGCAGCTAAAAAAGTGGCTGACATGATTGGCACTGTTCACCACGAAATACACTTTACTATTCAAGAGGGATTAGACGCCATATCAGACGTGATTTATCACCTTGAAACCTTTGATACTACGACTATCCGCGCGGCCACCCCAATGTATTTAATGACCCGCAAAATCAAAGCAATGGGTATTAAAATGGTATTATCAGGGGAAGGAGCAGACGAAATTTTTGGTGGCTATTTGTACTTTCATAAAGCACCAAATGCGACAGAGTTTCATGAAGAAACCGTACGTAAGCTTGATAGACTTCACTTGTTTGATTGTGCCCGAGCAAATAAAGCCACATCCGCTTGGGGGGTTGAAGCACGCGTACCATTTTTAGACAAAAAGTTTATGGATGTTGCCATGAGGCTTAACCCTAAAGATAAAATGTGTATAGATGGAAGAATGGAAAAGTGGATTTTACGCAAAGCATTTGATGATGATACATACCTTCCTGCTCAAGTTTTATGGCGACAAAAAGAACAGTTTGGTGATGGCGTTGGCTATAGTTGGATTGATTCAATCAAAGAACATGTTGAGGGTGTTGTAAGTGCGCAACAGCTAGCTACCGCTGAATTTCGTTTTCCAATTAATACGCCAGATACCAAAGAGGGTTATTTCTATCGAACCATTTTTGAGCAGTTTTTCCCGCAAGAAAGTGCAGCCAAATGTGTACCATAGGCGGTAAGTCTATCGCTTGCAGTACAGTTGAAGCACTTGAATGGGATGCCAGTTTTAAGGCCTCAGCAGATCCTTCCGGACGGTCTATGAAGACCGTCCATTCAGGTGAATTCACCGACTAATGTCATCAGTTGGTAGAATAAGCCCTAGTGTTTATTCTACCGACCGTTTGAGCGGGTAAAACCAAAGACTTTCTTCATCTACTGGTGTTGCTTCAGGTAATAGAGGGTTAGTCAATTCAAATGACTTCGCTTCATCAATACCCAGTTTTTCAATGGTGTCACCGTGAAATTCCATAAATAAGGCATCAAAACTGCCATCATTAATCGCCCTTTTAAGCCCAGTTTCGATTAGCTTTGCAAGCGTTACATTTTGCTTGTTGGTAAAAAAATATTGTGCAGCGGGGTAATGTACTAACAAGCCTTTTTTTAATCGAAAATCTCTTGAATATTGATTTGATAGCTCTTCATTAATTTCTATGACTGAGCGGGGAAAAAAGTCAGCCGAACGATTTTGAAGTAATGCTGTGGTTCCAATATAATCTTGTGCAGTTAATACATTAAAGCCGTTTGCTTGCAATATTTTAGTGTCTGGCCAACTAATACCTTGCACAGGTTTGTAGTCGAGTAAGTCATCTAGGGATCTTATAGGCTTATTTAATAAACGATGGTTTTTGTGAACCAAAAACATCCGCCAACCGATTAAGCCTTTAGATATTGGAATCCGAACTGGCAACAAGGTATTTTCACGTTGAATATCGGTCATAGACCACATAACATTCACTTCTAAATTTTCTTCCAAGCGTTTTAAAGCGCGATCCGGTCTCATCGGTTTATCAGACGCTAACAATTCATATCTTACGCCTGTTTTTTGAAGCGCAAGATCTAATACTGCGATTGGATAAAGGTAGCGAACATCATTTTCAACAGGAGATTGAGGATAAGTTATTTGCCAAACTGCGGCATGACTATTAGGCAATAGACAGCTAAAAAATAAGCTTGCAAATAATAAACGCCATCCATTTTGTAAATTCATTATCTACTCAACACCAATATATTTATGTAATTGTACAGACAGTTTCCAGTTTCTCTCGATGCACGTTTTCACTGCCAAGTCGGTCGCTCTGTCTTGCTGACTAATTGGTTGCAAATAAATCAGGGGACTGCGTGCGTGTTCACCATCAAGTTTAGTATCCCCTAGGCTTACTTGCAATAATTGGTCTAATTCATCTATGTGTTTTTGCATAGCAATTGGGTGCTTTATTTCATCTGCGCGTCGCATAGCTTGCGGTAATACTGGCATGCCTGCTTTCATATTAATCTTAGGAGAGACTGTGACCCATGTTTCACTTGCACACTTTATTTCGAAGGTACCGCTGGTTTCAATCTGCGTGCTATAGCCTAAATCATGTGCCATATTTGTGAAATCTGATAAATCAAACATGCAAGGTTCACCACCGGTAATGACAATATGCTTAGCTTTGTATTCTTGCGCTGCAAATAATTTAAATAGCTTTTGTTCGTCGGTACTGTAATACCTTGGATCATCACCTTGCTTGGTCACAATAATAGATTCGCTGCTGACATTTTCAGGTAGCGTATCCCAAGTATGCTGTGTATCACACCAAGGACAACCTACTGGGCAACCTTGAAGTCTTACAAATATAGAGGGTGTTCCCGTATGGGCCCCTTCTCCTTGAATAGTTTCAAATATTTCATTGACTAACAACGTCGACATAAAAATTCTTCTAGATTATTTCTGGTCTAATACTTGGGATTTTATCACTGATACCGTAAACTTCGCGACATAATTATCGTCAACAGTCAAAAGTTATGTCAAAAAACAAAGTAGTAATCATATATTCAGGTGGGATGGATTCTTTTACCGTGCTTCACAAAGCGCTAAATGAAGGTTACGAAGTACACGCTGTTTCCTTCGATTACGGGCAACGACATAACAAAGAGCTTGATTTTGCTAAACGAGTATGTGAGCAGCAGAATATCTGCCATAAGATAGTCGATATTACTAGTATCAATCAGTTAATTTTGGGCTCTTCACTCACAAGTGATATAGATGTTCCTGAAGGGCACTACGAAGAAGATTCGATGAAACAGACGGTTGTTGCTAACCGTAATATGATTTTATTGTCATTAGCCGTTGGTTATGCTGTTTCAATTGAAGCTGAAGCTGTATACTTTGGGGCGCATTCAGGCGATCATGCAATATACCCTGATTGTCGAACCGAGTTCGTAGACGCTATGAATCAGGTGTGTAAAATTGCCAACTATCAAGCCGTAGAAGTAAGAGCACCCTTTTTGGAATATGATAAAATTGAAATTCTCCGTCAAGGCCTAGCGATGAAATTGGATTATGCAGATACGTGGACGTGTTATAACGGAAGAGAAAAAGCATGTGGAAAATGTGGTTCATGCCAAGAGCGGCTAGAAGCTTTTGAAAAATGCAAAGTCACCGACCCTTTAGCATATGAGCAGATAAGTTGAATTTTGTTTAGTGCAGTTTAGTTTTGTCGCATTCAATACTTTATTTTTGGCTTTGAGATACAAAGTATTCGATTTCTTTTATGCAATGACGAAGCACTGGGTTCAAACGAGTATTTTTCCCGTTCATCACAAAAAGTTCATGTTCAAAAGGAAACATACTGCCTTTTGCTAATGGCACAAGTCCCGTGGCTGCGCCTTGCTCCTTTGCGATGTAATCAGGTAATAACCCGATATATTCTCCAGTCATTATTGCTGCCATACACACTTCAAAAGAGTCAGAGAACGTTTGGATCGATAAACGCTTTTCGCTATATATATAATTTGAAGAAGATAAGCCTGAAATTCCAATCGCAGGAAAATCTTCAATATTAACCGTTTCAGGTAGTCTTTCGACATCTCTATATTTGGCTAAAGGGTGAGTTGGTGAACAATACAACCGCCCTGCTATGTTCACACCGACGGGATGAAACATTACAGATTCAGGCTTTACCATGTCATAGGTTGATAAAACCAAGTGACATTCGCCAGACAACGCGACATGCTCGACTTCATTGTATAAACGCGTTTGAATATTAACGTGAATGTCATCGAATTTTTTCATTGTACTTTTAACCGCTTTACTAACAGCAAGCTGCATCGAGGTCGCTAGCCCTGACATAAGTACGATGGTGATGTGCCCGGAATAATCATCATGCAGCGATTTAAGATTAAAAACAAAATTATCAAATGCATTAAAAATACGCTTTGTTTCTTGAAAAACGACTTCACCCTCTTTCGTCATCTGAAAGCCACCACGGCCACGATGACACAGAACCAAATCAAGTCGCTCTTCTAACTTTTTAATCGCTGCACTAATATTAGGTCTTTGCATTCTCAACACAGGCTCAGCTGCCGTGAAGCCATTACATGATGCTACTGCGTAGAAGACACGTAGTAGTTTAATATCAGATTCTTGTAAGCGATTTAGCATGTTGCACCTCAGTTGATACTCCTAAAAGGGTATAAACTTGATAATTATAGCCACTACGCAATCAATATCCTTATGAAGACCAAAATTAAACATTCAATGCGTAAGTAAGCTGTTTGAGTCATACATTAGTTATCGTTCCACATAACTAAAACTTTATGCTTTTTTGCGCATATTAACTAAAACAACTGCATTGAGCGTAACACTAAGTAATTTTTATTCACTCAATTACGATAATTTAACGATATCTTGTCTTAATTGTTCTACTTCATCACGCATTGAAGCCGCTTTTTCAAATTCAAGATCCCTTGCATGTGCAAACATTTGTTTTTCAAGCTCTGCAACTTTCTCCATCATCTGAGCTAAGCTAAGTTTTTTGTTCGTTGTTGCTTGATCAGACAGCTTCTTGAGCTTAACTTTACCAGCAGCAGGATGTGCACTATCTCCCAAGTCCATTATGTCGGTTATCGCTTTGTTTAATTGTTGCGGTACAATATTATTTGCTACGTTATGCGCTTGTTGCTTTTCACGCCTTCTATTTGTTTCATCAATCGCTTTTTTCATCGATTTAGTAATCGTATCTCCGTATAAAATCGCTCTGCCATTTAAATGACGAGCGGCTCGTCCTATTGTTTGAATAAGGGACTTTTCGGCCCGTAAAAAACCTTCTTTGTCAGCATCTAAAATAGCAACAAGCGAGACTTCAGGCATATCAAGTCCTTCTCGTAACAAGTTTATGCCCACCAATACGTCAAACTTACCTAAACGTAAGTCCCGGATAATCTCGATTCTTTCAACTGTATCAATATCAGAGTGTAAATATCTAACTCGAACACCGTGTTCATTCAGGTATTCAGTTAAATCCTCTGCCATGCGTTTTGTAAGTGTAGTAATTAATACTCGTTCATCAAGTGCGACTCGCTTATGTATTTCACTTAGCACATCATCGACTTGAGTCGCAACAGGGCGCACTTCAATTTGAGGATCTAATAAGCCAGTGGGCCTGACAACCTGTTCAATGATGTCACCTTTAGTCTGTTCTAATTCAAAGTTGCCTATAGTGTTGCAGAAACATAGATTGTTTGAGGACAGATATGTTCAAATTCATCAAATTTTAAAGGTCGATTATCCAATGCTGATGGCAGCCTAAAGCCATACTCAACAAGAGTTTCTTTTCTTGACCTATCACCTTTGTACATCGCCCCAATTTGTGAAACTGTCACATGTGATTCGTCTATAAACAATAAGCCATCTGCAGGAAAGTAATCTAATAGTGTTGGGGGTGGCTCTCCTAGCGCTCTGCCTGATAGGTATCGCGAATAGTTTTCAATACCAGAGCAATACCCCAGTTCAAGCATCATTTCAATGTCAAATTGTGTACGTTGAGATATCCTCTGCTCTTCCAGAAGCTTGTTGTTATCTTTTAATTGCGCTTGCCTATCTTTTAACTCAATTTTAATCGCATCGATTGCATTGAGGATTTTTTCGCGAGGCGTTACGTAGTGAGTTTTAGGAAAAACAGTCGTACGAATAACATCCTTATCAACCGCACCTGTTAGGGGATCAAAAAGACTTATTTTTTCAATTTCCTCATCAAATAACTGTACACGAACTGCTTGCTTCTCAGAATCGGCAGGGAAAATATCGATAACATCACCACGCACTCGGAAAGTGCCACGTTCAAAAGCAAGGTCGTTTCGCTTATACTGTAACTCGGCCAATCGTCTCAAGATATCTCGTTGATCCATCAAGTCACCTTGACGAAGGTGTAAAAGCATTTTCATGTAGCTTTGAGGGTCACCCAAACCATATATTGCTGATACCGAGGCGATTATTATGACGTCGCGCCTTTCCATTAGCGCTTTAGTAGCAGATAGGCGCATTTGTTCAATATGATCATTAATTGATGAATCTTTCTCAATGAAAGTATCTGTGCTAGGCACATACGCTTCAGGTTGATAATAGTCATAGTATGAAACAAAATACTCTACTGCATTATTTGGGAAAAATTCTTTCATCTCTCCATATAGCTGAGCGGCTAATGTTTTATTATGTGCCATTATTAAGGTTGGACGTTGTACCTGTGAGATAATATTAGCCATTGTAAAGGTTTTGCCTGAACCCGTAACACCTAAAAGCGTTTGTCTAGCTAAACCACTTTCTAAACCATCAACCAAACTCTCAATTGCTTTAGGCTGGTCTCCCGCTGGCGAATATTTCGCCTTTAAATCAAATCCTTTTGCCATTTTATACCTCACCCACTGAATTTTCTTGTTTATCCGGCGCCAGCTCACATGCTAATTTTTGTGCGTTAATTGCACGGGTAAACCAAACAAACGAAATAATCGCGGCAACTGTATTTGCCACAATACAACCCCAGAATAATCCTTCTAAGCCATACAAGTAGCTACCAAGAAATGTAATTGGAATATAACAAACAAATAGTCTAATAATGCTGAGCCACATTGCAGCAATTGGCTTATGCATCGCGTTAAATGAACTATTAGTTAAGATAATAATTCCTTGAAAACCATAGCCAATCGGCACAATAAGTAAAAACAATATGATGATATCGGTCACTTGCTCGTCATCAGCGAAAATAGCCGCAATGTAAGGGGCTGTGAGCGCTAACAGCACAAAAACAATCAATTGCCATACCATGATAAATTTTAAGCATAGCTTGTACGCATCATGTATGCGCTGATGCTGATTAGCACCAAAGTTTTGGCTGATTAATGGCGGGAGGGACATTGACAATGCAAGTACAACAATGCTTGAAATAGACTCTAATCTATTTCCAACACCCCACGCTGCAACGGCATGAGCACCATATCCTGCAACAACAGCAGTGACAAACCCTGCGGCAATTGGCGTTAACATATTTGCACCAGC
This sequence comes from Glaciecola sp. HA4-3, assembly GCF_055693685.1. Lineage (NCBI taxonomy): Bacteria > Pseudomonadati > Pseudomonadota > Gammaproteobacteria > Alteromonadales > Alteromonadaceae > Glaciecola > Glaciecola sp. HA4-3. Next base: position 1,133,518 of record NZ_CM146340.1, on the reverse strand, counting down.
GGCAGGCAAACCAATGCTAAGAACACCTTTCGCGGCATCTACAAATTCAGACCACTTAAGTAATCGAGGCTCAATAAGCTCACGCTTAATTGCCAACAAATATATAATCCAAACAACACAGACCGCCCAAGCTATACATGTAGCGATAGCTGCGCCCTTAATGCCAAAAGCGGGCAGCCCCAAATAGCCGAATATTAATATTGGGTCTAAAATAGCATTGATTGCACCGCCAACCGCCATAATAATACTGGGCGTTTTGGTATCTCCAGACGCTCTTAAAACAGCATTACCTACCATTGGTATAGCCAGAAAAATCCCAGCTAAATACCACACAGACATGTAGTCATGAATTAACGGTAGTAAGGTTTCACTGGCGCCCATTAAGCGAAAGATTGGTCCGATAAATAAATACCCAACAACACTTAAAATACCCACTAATATTGTCACTAACATTAATGAGCCAGTGGCTAGTACTTTTGCTCGTTCACCTTTGCCGCTTCCCAGGTAGCGCCCAATGACAGCAGAAGTTCCAATACCCAGACCGATATTGAGGCTAATAACCGTAAATGTTACTGGAAATGTAAAGCTAATCGCAGCTAACTCATCCGTGCCAATCAAGCTAACAAAGAAAGTATCCACAATGCTGAATGTCATTAGCATTATCAAGCCCAGAATCATAGGCACAGTCATATCAATTAGGGTCTTTCTTAAGTCCCCTTTTACCATATCGTTTGGATTACGAGTCGTAGTCAAAGTGTTTATATTGTCCGTTTAGTCAAGCAAGAATAAGAGGTAACACAGATTATTTTGAGCTATGCATTATGACACAAATTTTGTCAGACTGTTTATATGCAAATACCGTTTATTTTGTTCATTTTAGTTTAAAAGAGACACTTGGTAGAGTTGATATTTGTTATGACGCAAGCAAAGACAATGGTTTGCCAATAAATAAATGACTAAGACCTTATTATTTATGTGTAAAAATGAGCAAAAACGAGACTAATGACTAAGTCAAAAATTTGGCGTCCTAACAGAAAGCTTAATGTCAAGATTTTTTACACACAGAGCTCCTCTTTTTATCAAAATTTTACCTATGATCTTCTCTTTTAATCAAAGATATAATTAAGCCCATGATTTTGTTATGTATAATTTTATTTTATTCATTTAGCATCTTTATTATTGACAATTTGTATTTTTTTAAAGTCTAGCAATTCAATTTTCATCCACAAACTTATCCACAGCTTAAGTGGATAAGTGCGTGCGCCTTAATAATGGCGCAAGCTGTCACCTAGTTGCTTAAAATATAGGTAAGTTGTTACTAACCCAGAGAGGCATTTTGGATTGTGACACTTTCGTTAAACACTGTACGTAATGACAGTTATCAAGCGGTTTTCTATTCTAATTTGCTATATAAAAACAGAATTACTGCTTAAAAAATTATTTTCTTTAGAATGCTCATATTTTATCGAAATGTGAAGTAAATCTATGGCAAAATCTATGTATAAGAAACAAACACTTGAGACTTTATTGTGTTAAATTAGTAAAAATCGGCAAATGTTAGTTGACAGTTGTAAGGATGCTCATTAATATGCGCAACCGTTAAAAGACAGGTCCCCCTTAGCTCAGTTGGTTAGAGCGACGGACTGTTAATCCGCAGGTCCCCCGTTCGAGTCGGGGAGGGGGAGCCACTTTTAACGCATCAAAAATGAGTCGATTCCCCCTTAGCTCAGTTGGTTAGAGCGACGGACTGTTAATCCGCAGGTCCCCCGTTCGAGTCGGGGAGGGGGAGCCAACCTCATCACCTATTTGTTCTTATACAAAATGTAACGCTCCAGTTACCTCATCAACAATGAATATACATAACCCTACTCATTCTGTGTTGTTAAATATGCGCTAACAGGCGATAATAACGACATAAAAAATTAAATATGTTTGCTAGCACGTTTTAACTATTAAATTATTCAAAAGTATCCTATATGTCAGATTTGTTACTCCTGCTGCTCGGAACAGTATTAGTCAATAATTTTGTTTTAGTACAATTTTTAGGCCTATGCCCATTTATGGGTGTGTCCGGAAAACTAGAAACTGCAATTGGCATGTCAATGGCTACCACCTTTGTTCTCACCTTGGCTTCTTTATCAAGCTATTTAGTCGAAACCTATATTCTTGTTCCACTTGAAATTGCTTATCTAAGAACGCTAAGTTTTATCTTAGTGATTGCTGTTGTTGTGCAATTTACTGAAATGGTAGTGCGCAAAACAAGTCCGACGCTCTATCGCTTATTGGGTATATTTCTTCCCTTAATCACGACTAATTGCGCTGTTTTAGGTGTCGCTTTATTAAACACAACCAAACAACATAATGCCATCGAATCTATCGTTTATGGCTTTGGTGCCGCTGGTGGCTTCTCATTTGTCTTGATTTTATTTGCTGCGATGAGAGAACGTTTAGTTGCCGCTGATGTACCCACTCCATTTAAAGGTGCCTCCATTGCTATGATTACAGCCGGTCTGATGTCATTAGCCTTTATGGGTTTTGCAGGCTTGGTAAAATGAGCTTAACAATAATTGCGCTATTGGTGTTTTTCGTGATCGCCCTAATTTTAGGTGCGGGTTTAGGCTATGCATCAATTAAATTTAAAGTCCAAAGCGACCCTTTGGTTGAACAAGTTGATAACATATTGCCTCAAACACAATGTGGGCAATGTGGATACTCTGGCTGCAGACCATATGCTGAAGCTATCGCAAATGGAGATGAAATTAATAAATGCCCTCCTGGCGGAGAAGCAACCATCAAGGAGTTAGCTGAATTGATGGGTGTAGAAGCAAAACCTCTTGATGCATCACACGGCGTTGAAGATGTAAAAAAAGTGGCTTACATCCGTGAAGATGAGTGTATAGGCTGTACTAAATGTATTCAGGCATGTCCAGTTGATGCAATAGTAGGTGCTGCGAAACAAATGCATACTGTCATAATTGGTGAATGTACAGGGTGTGATTTGTGCGTGGACCCTTGCCCTGTGGATTGTATTGATATGTTACCTTTGCCACAAACATCAGATACGTGGCAATGGAATTTCCAATCTATCGGTGATATTCCGATCAAGCAAGTTTCATAGCATGAGTTTTGGAGAAAATAAGTAAATATGGGTGTTTTTGCTGACTATGACACGATTTTAGAAAGACTTAGCGTGGGTGATCTATGGGATTTCAATGGAGGTGTACACCCAGAGCAACATAAAACCTTGTCAAACCATTGTCCAATCAGTGAAGTTGGATTACCGGATATCCTTTACATTCCAATTAAACAGCATATTGGCGTTGAGGGCGATTTATGCGTCAATAAAGGTGACAGAGTACTTAAATATCAAGCGTTAACGCATAGCACAAACCCATTTAGTGTTCCCGTTCATGCCCCTACCTCTGGCAAAATAGTCGACATTACACCGCATCCTAGTGCACATCCCTCAGGCCTGCCACAAATCAGTATTTGCCTGCAGCCTGACGGAAAAGATAAAGCTGTCCCAATAAGCGGAACAAACGACTATAGTGCATTAAGCAAATCTGAATTAGTCAGCGCCATAGCGTCTGCAGGTATCAGCGGAATGGGCGGAGCAGGATTCCCTACTCATATAAAATCAAATAATGTAAAGCCCTTAGAGTTTTTAATTATCAATGGTATCGAATGTGAGCCTTATATAACATCAGATGATAGGCTGATGCGTGACCATGCTTGGCAGATACGACAAGGTATTGATATCTTGTCTCACATTTTACAAGCAAAACAGGTCATTATCGCCGTTGAAGATAATAAGCCAAAAGCAATTGAGACCTTATCAATTGCTTGTCAGCAGCAAAACCATTATCAAGTTGTTAGTGTTCCAACAAAATATCCCGCAGGCGGCGAAAAACAACTCATTCAAGTGTTGACCTCTCGAGAAGTACCTTCAGACGGCCTTCCAATTGACGTGGGCTGCATGATGTATAATGTTGGGACATGTTTTGCTATTGCTGATGCGGTTATCGAAGGCAAGCCGCTGATAAAGCGTGTAGTGACCTTAACAGGTAAAGCGTTTAATGAGCCTCAAAATGTTTGGGCACTTATAGGCACCCCCGTTAGTCATTTGTTAGAACATGCGCACTACAATCGGGAAAAACAAAAACAACCCCGCATTATTATGGGTGGCCCGATGATGGGGTTTACTCTACCCACGGCGAAAATTCCGGTGGTCAAAACAACAAACTGTTTATTAGCGCCCGCGGACAAAGAGCTACCTGACATTAATAGTGAGCGCCCTTGCATCCGCTGTTCAGCGTGCGCAGATGCGTGTCCCGCCTCGCTTCTTCCTCAACAATTGTTTTGGTATAGCAAAGCAAAAGAATATGAAACAGCACAAGAATATAACTTATTTGATTGTATTGAGTGTGGTGCATGTGCGTATGTTTGCCCTAGCGAAATTCCACTTGTTCATTATTACCGACAAGCAAAAAGTGATATCAAACAACAGGCTGCAGAGAAACAGCAGGCAGAAAAGGCAAGGATTCGTTTCGAAGCTCGTAATGAAAGGCTAGAAAAAGAAAAAAGAGAGCGAGAAGAGAAACATCAAAAAGCAGCAGAAGCAAGAAAGCAAGCCATGAAAAAAGATGGCAATGGCGCGCAAGACAAAATTGCAGCTGCACTGGCAAGAGCAAAAGCTAAAAAACAGGCTTTAGCAGAAAAACATGCACAAAATGCGGTTCAAGAAGATCAATCCAATGACAGTAAAGTCGATAGTGGCGCAGATACCACTCAAACCCCACAAGAATCAACGCCCTTAAAAGCGGATAACAAGAAGCAAAAAGTGGCGGCGGCAATAGCAAAAGCTGAAGCAAAAAAAGCGGCAGCTAAAGCAAACAAAGAGCCTAAAGCATGAGCAAACTTCAAGTAGCAAGCTCACCTCACCATCACAACCAACGAGATACTGGTGCAGTAATGCGATTAGTCATCTTTGCGATGATACCCGGTTTTATTACGCAAACATTGATGTTTGGTTATGGGCTGATTATTCAAGCATTTTTAGCCGTTATCAGCTGTGTTGCAGTCGAAGCACTTATTTTAGAGCTTAGAAAAAAAGATACGGAACGCGCTGTTAAAGACTATAGTGCCGTGCTTGCCGGGTTGTTACTCGCCATTAGTATTCCGTCGTTAGCACCTTGGTGGGTTATCGTAATTGGAAGTGTTTTTGCAATAGGCTTCGTAAAACAACTCTACGGTGGCTTAGGCTTTAATATGTTTAATCCCGCCATGGCAGCCTATGTCATGTTACTGATTTCTTTTCCAGTTCAAATGACGATGTGGTTGCCCCTCTTGCTATCACTGAAATTAACTACAGTTTTATTGATGCAGTTTATGTTATTTTTACAGGATATTCGGTAGATGGGTATAGTATTGAACAACTAAGGGTAGTAGTAGATGGTGCTACAAGTGCTACTCCTTTAGATCATATAAAAATATCACTTAGCGAGGGTTATATCATTGCTGAAGCAATGAATAATCAGTTGTTTGCTCTTTCAAGCGGACAAGCATGGACATGGGTTGCATTGGCATATTTTGCTGGTGGATTATTTCTACTTAAAGTGAAGGTCATTAATTGGCACATTCCATTTAGTATGATCGCTGGAGCCATGACGTTCTCGTTACTATTGTTTTTATTTGATAGCAGCACCCATGCGTCTCCATGGTTTCATTTAGTTAATGGTAGTTTAATTGTGGGGGCCTTTTTTATCGCGACAGACCCCGTATCGGCGGCAACGACAAACAAAGGACGAATCGTATTTGGCCTTGCAATAGGCTTTTGGATTATTGTCATTAGAACATGGGGTGGATATCCAGACGCAGTTGCGTTTGCGGTGGTTTTAATGAATATGGCGGTACCACTAATTGATTATTACACCAGACCCCGCACTTATGGGCATACCTTAAAAGCTAAAAATATCGCTTCAAAGGAAGATCAATGATTAAAGTAATACAAAAGAACGGTCTAACTTTGGCAGTATTTGCGTTAGCAACAACCAGTTTAATTGCACTTACCTACACGTTTACTCATGATAAAATTGCTGATGCAAAAGAAAAGCAATTACTATCAGTTCTCAACGAAGTAGTCCCCCCTTCATTACACGATAACCAATTACATTTAGACTGTGTTGTTGTTGATGAAGACCCTTTGCTAGGCGGTAAGCCTCAACGTATATTTCGTGCCCGTATGCAAGGGCAAAACAAAGCACTTATTGTTGAGACTACAGCGCCAGATGGCTACAGTGGTGCGATTGATTTAGTCGTTGCACTAGATACTCAAAACACGGTGTTAGGTAGCAGAGTGATTTCACATAAAGAAACGCCTTAGCTTAGGTGATAAAATTGACTTAAGGATAAGTGACTGGATTCTGAGCTTTAATGATTATCCTTACACAGAAGCAACACAAACGCAGTGGGCAGTAAAAAAAGATGGCGGTAAATTCGATCAATTTGCAGGCGCTACGATTACACCTAGAGCAGTTGTTAACGCTGTGAAAAACGCTGCACAATACGCCAGTGAATCATCGACAGCGCTGTACCTTGCGCCAGCAAATTGTGAACATATCCCCAATGTAGATTCGTTTGATTCGATAAACGATGAGCAAACATATGATAGTGAATGAATATGAACAATGAATTTAAAACGCTGAGTGTTAATGGTTTATGGAAAAATAATCCAGCTATTGTTCAATTGCTTGGCTTGTGCCCTCTTTTAGCAGTAACAGGCACATTTATTAATGGCCTAGGTTTGGGAATTGCAACTACCTTAGTTTTGCTTGGTTCAAATATTACCGTGTCCTTAGTACGTAATTTTGTTCCCAATGAAATTCGTATCCCAATATTTGTCATGGTCATTGCTGCTTTTGTAACCGTTATTGAGTTACTAATGCATGCCTTTACGTATGGTCTTTATCAAGTATTGGGGATATTTATTCCCTTAATCGTCACCAACTGTGCAATTATTGGACGCGCCGAAGCCTATGCTTCAAAAAACTCAGTTAAGTTTGCCGCTTTTGATGGTCTAATGATGGGAATGGGCTTTACTTTAATTTTGCTTGTACTTGGTGCTATGCGAGAAATTCTTGGCCTAGGCACCCTATTTGTTGGTGCAGAACTTTTATTTGGTGAATGGGCAAAGATTCTTACCATACAGATTTACTCAACTGATGCTAACTTTTTATTGGCCGTTCTTCCGCCAGGCGCCTTTATTGGCATGGGGCTCATTATTGCGGCTAAAAACATTATCGACACCATGATTGAAAAGCGTACTGAACAGAATAATAAAAAAGTCGTGCAACGCGCACGCGTTACAGGTACTGATATTTAAAAAATGAATAAAGACAAACGCAAAGAGATACTAGTAAGACTGCGGGATGCAAATCCACACCCCACTACCGAGCTAAATTTTTCAAGCCCTTTTGAATTGTTAATAGCAGTTATCTTGTCTGCACAAGCCACCGATGTAGGCGTGAATAAAGCAACAGACAAGCTGTATCCGGTAGCAAATACACCAGAAGCAATCTATGCACTTGGCCTTGATGGACTCAAACATTACATAAAAACAATCGGCTTGTTTAATTCAAAAGCAAAAAATGTAATTGAAACCTGTCGAATATTAGTAGAAATGCATAACAGCGAAGTACCACAAAGTAGAGAAGCGCTTGAAGCTTTGCCGGGTGTTGGAAGGAAAACAGCTAATGTAGTGCTAAACACAGCATTTGGCTGGCCTACGATTGCTGTTGATACTCATATTTTTCGCGTGAGTAATCGAACAAAATTCGCGATGGGAAAAAACGTAGATAAAGTCGAAGAAAAGCTATTAAAAGTCGTGCCTGCTGAGTTTAAAGTGGATGTGCATCACTGGTTTATACTTCATGGACGTTATACCTGCGTTGCTCGCAAACCGCGCTGTGGTTCTTGTATTATTGAGGATTTGTGTGAGTTCAAAGATAAAGTAGATTAGGGGTGATAAAAGACTGATTAGCTTTTACTCATCCTAATCACTACTCGTCTATTTTTTTGTCTTTGCGACGCCGTCATATTAGGTGATGCGTGTCGTTTTTCGCCATGGGCTGTTATTTCAACACGGTCAGGGTCAATGCCAAGACTTGCGAAGTAATCTCTAATTTCTACTGCCCTTTTTTGTGAAATCTGTTCATTCAACCAAGCCGCTCCATAGCTATCTGTATAGCTATCGATGAGCACAAGTTCAAGATCCAAATCTTCTTTTAGATATTCACCTATCATGTCAAGACGCTGCTCAGAATACTCGGTCAATTTTGACGTATCATCTTTGAAGGATAAAATAGTATAGGCAATATCATCAAAACTATATGGCAAGAGTTGACGAACACATTGATTAAAAAGCGCATATGTCTGTTTAAAATTGCTAGCATTCAACGATACTGCCACATCATCATTATCACTGTTCCAATCTTTGTAATGAATGGTTGGCCAAAACCCCTTTTCAAGCTCAGTTAACATTTGCCACGCTAACTTTGTTGGCGCATCACTAGGGAATTGTTTTCTAATGGGTATATCGCCTATCACTTTTTGCCTAGCCCCCCTCATCCAAGGAGGCGGCATTGAATACACAATGGCTTGGTCATAGACACTTGGTAAACGAAGCATATCTAAGGTGAAGTCTAAATTAAGTTGTTTAGACGCTTGAGATGTAAATAAAGCCGTGCCATAGCTAAGGCACTTGGTGAGAGATTTCACACACTAATCTTGTTTGTTTATCAAGGACCCATTGCGATCCTTCAATGCTTGATGAATATTGACGCACGTTTGATTGTGCAGCGCCACTTAGCATTAACAAGCCAATTAAAATAATTAAGTGTTTCAACATGAAAGCCCTCTAATAACATGTGTTTTTATCGGCTTATTCAACAAAAGGTTTAGCCTATTTTGTGCAAGTCCTGCATACTATCACAAGGTCAATTAACGATTAAAAAAATGAGTGAACAGGCTTTAAAATTAGTAGATAGATTTAGAGGTTACTTTCCCGTCATTATTGATGTGGAAACGGCTGGATTTAACGCATCATCTGATGCCCTTCTTGAAATAGCAGCCATTACGGTCAAAATGGATGACGAAGGTTTAATTCATCCAGACAAAGTATTTCATGAACATGTAGTGCCGTTTGAGGGTGCAAATATTGAACAATCTGCCATTGACTTTAACGGTATCAAGCCCTTTTGTGCTTTACGGGGAGCGAAACCGGAAGCACAAGTTATGAAGGACCTTTGTAAACATATTAGGGCTTTGCAAAAGGCAGCGAATTGCCAACGAAGCGTAATTGTGGCACACAACGCTAACTTCGATCTAAGCTTTGTTAACGCAGCAATTACCCGCTCTAATATAAAACGGACACCTTTTCACCCCTTCGTTTCATTTGATACAACATCACTTGCTGCATTAACCTTGGGTCAAACTGTATTAATAAAAGCGTGTGAAAGTGCTGGCATAACATTCAACCAAAACGAAGCACACGGGGCATTGTATGACACAAGTAAAACGACGGAGCTTTTCTGTCATATGGTAAATAAATATCATGCACTTGGCGGCTGGCCCATTAAATAACAAACGTATATTTTATTACATCAAAAACACTTGCTTTTAATCTAAATAACAACTATTATCATTTACATTGTTACTTGAGTTGAGATTGAAATGTTCGTTTGTGTCTGTCATGGGATTACTGATAAGCAAATTGAGAACGCTGTTGTCGAACATGGCGTTGGTAATATTCGTGAGCTAAAACAAACCCTAAATGTGGGAACTAAATGTGGTACCTGCATCAATATGGCGCAACAAATCATTGATTTAACTATTGTCGATGAAACACTTTTTAAAGATGTTGGTTAACACTACTTTGATAATAAAAAAGCCGCTAATTAGCGGCTTTTTTGTTTAAGATATCGTTACTCTTCGCTGGGCTTATTTTTATCCGCTACCTCTTTAATTAAGGTCTGTAACTCACCTTGTTGGAACATTTCCATGATAATGTCACAGCCACCAACAAGTTCTCCATCAACCCACAACTGCGGAAACGTAGGCCAATCCGCATATCTTGGTAATTCAGCTCTAATGTCAGGATTCTGCAAAATATCAACATAAGCAAATTGCTCATTACATGACATTAATGCTTGAGACGCTTGAGAAGAAAACCCACATGAAGGCAGTTTTGGCGAGCCTTTCATATATAACAAAATTGGGTTTTCGCTGATCTGTTCTTTAATCTTATCTATAGTTTCCATGTTGCTACCATATTATTCATCATCAAGAAAATATGCGGTTGAAAAATTTTATTTCAAGCCCATATAGTGGATACAAAGATAATACTACGAAAATATAAACAAAACTGATCTTGTTCAGTAGAATTAGAGAATATCTTATTAGTAATTATTTTATTGTGCGCCTGTATCAATCAATTTTTAGCGCTACACTTTAAACAAGTTTGACATACATAAATGGAGAGACCAAATGGCTTTTGAATTACCAGCACTACCTTACGAAAAAACTGCTTTAGAACCTCATATTTCAGCTGAAACGCTAGATTTTCACCATGGTAAGCATCACGCCACATACGTGACGAAGCTAAATGGTTTAATCGAGGGTACTGACTTTGCGAATAAGTCCCTAGAAGAAATTGTTAAAACAAGCGAAGGTGGTTTGTTCAACAACGCTGCTCAAACGTGGAATCACACTTTTTATTGGAATAGTTTAAGTCCAAACGGTGGCGGTGAAGCAAGTGGTGCACTTGCAGACGCAATTAACGCAAAGTGGGGGTCTTTTGCGGAGTTTAGAGCGGCATTCAATGATAAAGCTGTTAATAATTTTGGCGCTAGCTGGACTTGGTTAGTTAAAACAGCAGATGGTAGCTTAGATATCGTTAATACTAGCAATGCTGGTACGCCGATTACGCAAGATGGTGTCACGCCATTGTTGACCGTAGATTTGTGGGAACACGCATATTATATCGACTATAGAAATGTGCGTCCTAACTACCTAGAAGGTTTTTGGGCACTTGCAAACTGGGAATTTGCGTCAAGTAACTTTGCTAGCTAATTCCTGTTACAATTAATAAAGGGCCTTAAAAGAGGCCCTTTTTTTGTTACTTTACTCTGCGTTAGCAAGTGCTTTGCGATTGCAAACAAATGCTATCATCGTATCGTCAGGAGACATTTTTACCCTCGACACACCATTTTGACATTCTTCTACTGGCAAGATAAGACGTGTCCATTCTAATTGAAATACTAAACCATTTGATGTTTCGACAAGCTTTCTAATATAGTAATCTGTACCATCACTTGCAATTATATGCCCTTGCGATGAGACGTCAAAATACTGTGTTCCCTCAGGTAAAGCATCTATCTGAAAGGTTTTTTCTTGACCTAAATGATAGGCATTTAACCAATCTCCATCATCATGCTTTGAATACAAGAACCAGTCACTAGCTTTATATTGATAAAGACTTGCTCCTATATTCTCATCCAATTTTGTCCCAATTAATTCTGTTTCAGCAATTGTCGCTTTTACCAGTTTGTGTGGTTCGTCTAACACAAACAAAAGTAGTTCATTGGCATTAAGCCAAACATGATATCCAACAGGCTCAATAGCAGGCACTAAATGCCGCTCAAGTTTGCCTTGCATAGATAATTCCCAAAGTTCCTGTAAGCCTTGCTCATTAACCCTAATTACTGAAAACGCATTTTTATTTGGTACAGGCGTAGGAGAATATTCACTTTCGGCTGATTCTGTAATATTGCTTATCTCGCCCAATTCGAGATCAAAATGAAAAATGTCAGTTTGCAGATTTTCGCCACTGCCAAGCATTTCTGTAAAAAATAAGTGCCTGTCACTGAAAAAATAAGGCTGGTTAGTATAACTAGGGGAATCTGTCACCCTAAACAATTCTTTTACCGGCTTTTTATCGTCAAAATCAATGCGACCAATCCAAATATCACTGCCAGGATCTGTTTGAGCAAACACTGCTGTAACATTGATTGACACTAAAAAGAACAATACTGTAATCGACATGAAAAATTTGAACACGGTTCTTCCTTATTACTTTAAATTTTAGCTATATCTCACCCAATACCTAGCCCTTAGGACGTTGACACATATTTGGTTTGGTACATCATCATGCACAACAAAATAACAGCTCCTGTCAAAGCCATTATCGCTGAAAACAAGAAGCTGATGCTCGCCCCTTCTCCTTGTTGCCATAAATAGCCAGCAACAACACTACCTAGCGCCCCACCTGCACCAAATGCAATGGAAACATATAGCGCTTGAGCTCTGCTTTGAAAGTCTGCTGAAAATTTTTGACTTAAAAAGTAGACGGACGCTGCATGTGTCAAGCCAAAGCTTAAGGCATGTAAAATTTGGCTAAAAACAATGATCATAAAATGTTGAGCCAAATACGCTAGTAGCAGCCAACGAATAAAGGTCATAAACATGCTAACGGCTAATAAAGTCAATACATTAAACCGTTTTAACAGCTTAGCAGCAAGCATAAAGATAATTATTTCAGCCATAACGCCTATACTGATAAATATACCTGTTTGTGTCGCAGAATAAGATAAATCGTTCATGTATAGCGAAAAGAAACTATAAAACGTTCCAAAGCTCACCTGCAACAAGGTATTTGATAACAGAAAAACAATAAATGTAAGACTAACAACAAATCGCCATTGCCCATTTCTTTGCTTATGTGGTGTTGATGTATGGTCAATAGCTTTGACACACAAAGTACTAAGGTACAAAGCAAATAAGACAATTGCCGAAGCGTAAACAATGACCTGCTTACCCCAAACATCGATTAATGCGCCTACTGTCAAACTACAAGTAATAAAACCGATACTTCCCCACAGCCTTAAGCGCCCGTATCCTCCTTTTTGCTCTTTGCTTGCATTCACCGTTATCACTTCAAGCTGAGGCAGAACAGCCGTCCAAAACATCATCATCAGACATAATATTATGGTTAATGTCCAATAACTATCAGCCCAAAAAATACCCAAGAAGACAAAAAAAGCAAGCAAACACCCTCCTCGCAGGATACGTTCACTGCGAGCATTTTTATCTGCCATATCAGCCCATAAATAAGGTCCAATAATACGAGAAACTGCTACAAGCGCTAACAGGCTGCCAATTTGGGTAGAATTTAAGCCTTTTTCGTCTAAATATAACCCTGCAAAAGGCGCAAAAATGCCAAGCAAACCAAAATAGAAAAAGTATGTTGTTGAAAGAAAAAATCGATTTCGCGCCGAATTTGCAGAAAAATCTAGCTTTGCCCCAAGCAATATCGACAGTAAACTTTCCACCTGCGCTTAGGGTTTCTGTGCAGGTATAATAGGCGTTATCGATTTAACACCATTGTTTTGACCTTGGTGTCGCAAGAGATGATCCATCAGCACTAGAGCAAGCATAGCTTCAGCAATTGGCACTGCGCGAATACCAACACAGGGGTCATGGCGCCCTTTTGTAATAATTTCAGAGGCATTGCCATGCACATCAACACTTTGACCAGAAATACTAATACTCGACGTGGGCTTTAGGGCCATGTGTACAAGGACTTCTTGACCGGTCGAAATGCCCCCTAATACGCCACCTGAGTGATTCGTATGAAAACCATCAGGTGAAATCTCGTCACGGTGTTGCGTCCCCTTTTGATTAACAACATCAAAACCATCGCCTAGCTCAACTCCTTTAACGGCATTAATACCCATCATCGCATGGGCGATATCTGCATCGAGTCTATCAAACACTGGTTCACCTAAGCCTAATGGTACATTTGTCGCCGAAACACTTACTCGTGCGCCAATTGAGTTTCCTTCTTTTTTTAAGTCCCTCATGTATTGCTCTAGCGCTTCTAACTTAGTTTCATCAGGACAAAAGAAAGGGTTTGTATTGGTGACACTATGGTCAACTTTATCGATTTTAATTGGGCCTAATTGTGAAATATATCCTCTAATTTCGACACCAAAATGTTGTTTAAGGTATTTTTTTGCGATGCCACCAGCGGCTACCCGTATTGCTGTTTCGCGGGCGGAAGAACGACCGCCACCTCTATAGTCGCGCAGGCCATATTTTTGTTGATAGGTATAATCTGCGTGTCCAGTGCCTGAAACTATCTTTGATTTTCGAATAATCTTGGCTGCGTTGATCAGTGTTATTAATCAATAAACCAATGCTAGTTCCCGTTGTTTGTCCCTCGAAAACCCCTGATAAGATTTTGACTTCGTCAGATTCTCGTCTTGCCGTAGTAAACTTAGACGTGCTCTGGCTTGCGCCTGTCGAGATCGCCTTGCAAGTCTGTTTCGTCTAAAGCTAAGCCTGGAGGACAACCATCTACGATTCCGCCTATTGCGATACCATGACTTTCTCCAAACGTCGTAACCGTAAATAGTTTACCAAAGGTGTTACCGGACATTTATTTTCCTTATTTAATATTGTCTAACAGGTGCTGCTGTGCAATTAATTGTGATTTATCGATCGCAAAAATGCCACTTCCACCCTTTTCCAACTCAAGCCATTGAACCTCAAAATCGCCAAACCGTTGAGTAAAATTAACTTCACTATTCCCCACTTCCACAAACAACCAAGCTCCTTCGCTCATATAATCTGCGGCCGCTTTGAGTATACGCACAGTTATATCAAGGCCATCACTGCCGCTAGCTAACGCGCGCTGCGGTTCATGAAGATACTCCTGAGGCAAATCATTCATATCTTGTTCGTCGACATAAGGAGGGTTAACAACAATAAGATCGTAAAGTTGTCCATCTAATGCACCAAACAAGTCAGACTCAATAGGATAGACTCGTTCACTAAGTTGGTACTCATCAATATTTAATGACGCTACATCTAAGGCCTGCGAATCAATATCAACAGCATCTACATAGGCGTCTGGAAAACAAGTAGCCAATGCAATTGCGATACAACCGCCGCCTGTACACATATCTAAAACATGATTAGGAGAATGCTTAAGGAAAGGTGAAAAACCCGATTCAATTACTTCAGACAAAGGTGAGCGAGGAATAAGCACTCTTTCGTCCACATAAAATGGCATACCCGCAAACCAAGCTTGATTGGTAATATATGCCAATGGCAATGCTTGCTCACAACGTACTTTACACCAATCAAATATGCGAGCACGCTCGGGTTTTGTCAGCACTGCGCCATAAAGCATTTTCTGATCATCTTCTGATAAATCCAATGGCAATGAAATTGCACAAAAGACTAGGCGACTGGATTCTTCCCAAGCGCTTGCGCTACCATGGCCAAAATAAAGATCATATTGATGCATACAAGATGTTACCCACCTTATATAGTCTAGTACGGTAGATAGATCGTTAACAACCTCGTTCTCAGCTATAAATATAGACGCATTGTCTTGTTTCATTTAATGACCGCCATTAACTAAACTCACGTAATGTAAGTAAATAAGTTCACTCGTGTATCGTAGAGCAGTATAATATCGAAACTTTGGCGAATATGCTCTGAAATAAACTCAAATGACTGAAAAAAAGCCCAACAAAGAAGACATTAACGAATTTACTAAGATGTTTGCTGATGCAAAACGCGTATCGCATGACAAATATGTGCCCTCACGCGCAGAAAAAAATATGGCAAAGCAACGGAAATCTCGCATAGATGTATTGTCTGATATCACACAAGATAAACGTAACAGCGCAAGCATTGCTTTATCGGATGAATACGAGGCACATTGGCTACAAAATAAACCAATACAATATTTAAATGAGAATTGCAGAGAACATAAAGATGCGTTAAAAAAGCTAAAATCTGGTGCAATCCCACCAGATCTGATTGTTGACTTGCATGGTTGTACCGTTAAAGAGGCTAAATATGAGCTGGTGGCATCTGTGTCGCAAGCATATAAAAAGCATTATGCATGCATTAACGTTATTCATGGTCATGGCAACGGTATTTTGAAGCAAAAGATACCCAACTATCTTATTCAAATGCCACAAGTAGCTGGATTTGTGCGTGCACCCAAAGAATATGGAGGCCAAGCAGGACTATTAGTCTTGACCAACATAGATTTAGACGAGTTTAAACTTCAACCCTAAAGACATGCTTTGGCGATCAAAGATCTTCATTTACATTATGCACAAATAAATAAACGTAATAAGCGCAAATTGCAATAACCACAAAGATACCAAGAATTGAACCCCATGCTACTGGATCAGAAATAAGTAAGTCCCACATGATAATCACCTTTTTTTAAGTTAACAGTTTATAAGAATAAGCTTCTCGCCTTATTCAATATGTACTCACAATAAACCGTTTCTTAACCTAAGAGATGATCCAGATCAAACAAACTTTCAGTCAAAACATTGCTGTATAAAAAACTTAACCTAGATCAATTTTTTGGCGTTTATAGCGCAGGCTTTCTTTTCTTTTATTTGATTTGTATGTTAGGAAAACAACTTCATAAACCAACCTTTCTCTAGGTCGTCTTCGCATGTCCTAAGTTGAGCTGCATATCGTTGTGAGCGTTGCTCAACCTTATTGGCGACATCTTGAAGCTAAGGCTTTTTGTTGATATGTCTTACGACGGTAACCGCCCCACCCCTCGTGATAATTTAAATATTGCTGACCCGCATCCCATTTAGACACGCTATTGACTTGATGTGTTTTGCTAATGAACCACCCCATAAAATCAATCGCATCTTCGAAATCGTCTCTATCGGCAAAACTATTACCTGTTTCACGCTTGTAATCATCCCATGTCATCGTTTTGGCTTGGGCGTAACCATATGCGGTACTGACTCTACCCCATGGTATTAAACCAAAGAAAATATAATCACGAGGCGGCCTAGCGTCATGCCGAAAAGAACTTTCTTGATACATCATTGCCATCGGTACATGAATTGGCACTCCCCACTCATCTCTCATATCAGCCGCTGCGTCATACCAATCATCTTTTTCTTCAAAAATACTGCATAAGTTTTCGCGATCCGATGGCGGCGTAGTGGTACAACCACCTAGCAGAGCAATTAAAATAAGGCTTGTAGTAAAATAGTAAACTTTTTTTAAAAACATTAGGAACTAAATCTCAATTGTTTGTTCTTATCATTGTGTGTAAGAATTTTGTTTTCCCTTTGTGTGTTTAGCCTGACGTAATTACGTCAGGCTTTTTTTTGTCGTTTTACACAGTCGGGGGTTTAGCGTTAGCAAAATACTCACTTAAAAACCTTGAAAATGCTTTTTGAGGAGCCGCTTCAATTTGCCTTTGTTTTTCTAAAGATACTAGCGCTTCGTGAGTAAACATCTGCTTTGTAAACTGCCTATACTCTTGCATCATGCTATGCTGTTTATACTCTTTTGCTAATTCAAGACCTAACATACTATTGTCAATACGATTATCTAATAAGGTTGACAGCCATCTTCCCGAAGGTGTTTGTTCAGGTGCGCAGAATTTTTCTATTTGCGCCTCAACAGCTTTAGTATATTTACCGGTACTATTAGCTTTATCTAAAATCCTAGCAACCGACATTAATTCAGTGGACAAAGAAGTCCCCCATTCACTTAACAAGACTTCGTTGCCGTCTTGATTCAATCGTAAGTTTGGATCTCTTCCCTGCAAAACGACTTTATTTACGTTTGATTGAGTAATTGTAAATGTCTCGTTGGTAAATTGATCTGAGGGCGTCAAAAGGCAATACAGCAAGAATGTATCTAAAAAATAGAACTGCTCTTGGTTAATTCCCACAGGGGAGTACGGGTTGACATCTAATGATCTTATTTCAAGGTAACTTACCCCTCTATCTTCCAAAGCGTTTGTTGGCATTTCGAGTGATTTAGCAACCTGTTTAGGCCTAATCGGCGAATATAGCTCATTTTCTATTTGAATTACTTTATTATTTAGCTGTTGCCAACCTTCATCGTCACTACTGCTGAACTTTGCATATTCAGGCGCATCAGTAAACATGGCTTGTCGTAGACTTTTGACATAAGTTGACAACCCGTTATAACAAATCTTAAGCGATGACTGTGCGCTGCTAGTGTAACCCAAGTCACTCATTCTAAGTGATGTTGCATAAGGCAAATATAAAGTGCCTTTGCCTGTTTTTTTAAAATCGTAAGATGTTTGTCTATGCGAAATAAAAGAACTGCATAACGCAGGAGACGCACCAAACAAATAAGGGATAACCCATGCTAGGCGTCGAAAGTTTCTTGCCAAAGCAAAATAATGTTTTGATTGGTTCACTTTATTCCATGGCTCGCCATGCAAATTGCACCAATGTTGCCAAAAATCATCTGACAAAGAAAAATTAAAATGCACTCCCGAAATCACTTGCATCATGCTGCCGTAACGATGATGTAAGCCTTGCCTATATACCTCTTTCATTTTAGCCACATTTGATGTGCCATAACGAGCTATCGGTATAGAGGTTTCGTTACTAATAAAACAAGGCATGCTAGAGGGCCATAGCAACTCATCACCAATTGCTGAATATGTGTATTGGTGAATATCACTTAATTGTTCTATAGATTTTCCAATATCTGTTTCAGGTGGCGTAATGAACTCTAACAAGGACTCAGAGAAATCAGTCGTTATCCACTCATGGCTTAATGCTGAACCTAGTTTGTCATTATGAGGAGTCTGAGCTATTCCTCCATCTGGGTTAACACGTAAGGTTTCTCTTTCGACACCATGTTTTATCTGCCTAAGGCTAGCTATTACCTCAGGCTGTTCCATTTGGGACAGCCTTTCGTTGAAACTTTTATATCGTTGGGTCAAATTATATACTCTAGTTAAGCAAATTATTTGGGAACGTCAATGACTTCAATCTCTCTTCCCAAAGGTTTGAGAGATTCTTTCAAAGTAGCGGCATCTCCCACGACAACGATATGCATTTTGCTAGTATCTAGCCATTTTGCCGCTAATGCATTGAGTTCTTCGACAGTGATTGACTCAATAATTGATTGTTGCTTAGCAGTATAGTCCTTGTCTAATGAACGCGACAATAAACGAATCAAAAAACCTGCCTTTTGCCTAGGCGTCTCATATCGTAATGCATCAGATTGGGAATACGCACTTTGCAAAAACCTTAGTTCTTCTTCTGTCATGCCTTTGTCTTGATATCGCTCAATCTCATAAAGGAATTCTTCAATACTTTCTTTGGTAAATTCGGCAGTAACATCTGCTGAAGCTCTAAACTCGCCTGTGTGTTTGCCACCAATGAAGCGACTAAAGGCCCCATAAGAGTATCCCTTATCTTCCCTGAGGTTTAGGTTTATCCGACTATTGAACATACCACCAAGCGTGAAATTGGCCAATGACAGCTTAAAGTATTCGTCGTATGGGTCATATACCGGCGCATGGCGCATCATATTAATAACGGACTGAACGCCTCCAGGATTATCTACGATATACAGCTTCCCATTATCAATTTCTGTATTCACTTCAAACGTTGGCAAGGTATATTCCTTCGCTTCCCATGATTCTAAAAATGAAGTCAATGCAAGCGTTTTGTCTTTATTAACATCACCAACAGCCACAAGTGTGGCAAAGTTAGGACGATAGTATGCATCATAAAAAGCTTTTACATCATCTAAAGTAATCGACTCTATCGACGCTAAGGTGCCACCTTCAGGTAAGCCCAATCGAGAGCCCTCTCCATAAAGTAATAAGTCGCGAGCTCGTCCAGCAAGCACCGATGGGTTTTTTAAAGACTGCTGTAGGCCTTGCATGGTGCGTTGCTTAACTAAATTGAAATCGGCTTCTGAAAACGCTGGATTAAATAGTTTTTCATTTAACAACTCAATGGTTCTATCGGCATGTTTTGTAAGCGTATTGACATAAATGTAGCTATAACCGCCTGACGCAGTAAACGATATTGAACTCCCTATAAGGCTTAGTTGGTTCGCCATTTCCTCAGTCGAATAGTTAAGCGTACTTTCGTTTAACAGTGCAGCGGTCATACTAGCAACACCCGGTTTAGCCAGAGGATCTAGTAAGACACCACCTTCCATACTAATGGTTAAAGACAATGTTGGCGTTTCATTTGACGCAACGCCTAACACACGGATGCCATTATTAAATTCATGCTCCCAGAAGTCAGGAACTGACACTGCTTTATTTGCTTTTGCCTTAGGTTTTTGGCTGCGGTCAAAGTCATCAACAATTGCAGGTGACTCACTGACAATCGCTGCTTGCTCGGTGATAGGAATGACTCGTTCTGGTAAAGTAAAGCTATTGGGTGCTGCGGCTAAATCAGCTTTGCCTTGCGGCACTACACTTAACACAACTGCATTTTGTCCCTTTATGTATTCATTATACACCCGCATAACATCTTCTTTGGTGACATTGTTGTACCTATCTAAATCCATTTGTACGGTGTCAGGAGCTCCTCGGTAAGTTTGACTACTAGCCATAATATTGACCTTACCCGATACACTTTGCAGGCCGTAAATATAACTTGTTTCAATGTCACTCTTTACTCGTTGTAAATCATCGTCTTGAACACCTCTTTGTTCAAACTCAGTCAAAGATGCTTGAATAATCTCATTTAACTGTTTTAAGTCCTTCACATTTTGTGGATTCGCTAATGATAAAATCGCAAATTCACAGGCCAACTCTCGACATGAATGACTTGTAAAGGCTTGCACCGCTAAACCATTTTTAACCATATTTTTATATAGCAATGAAGTCTTACCTTCCCCTAAAATACTGGCCAATACATCTAGAGCAGGTTCATCAGGGTGATCACTATAAACTGTGGGGATATTTACTTGTAGCAAGGGTAAGTGAATCTTATCTTCTAAAGTGACGTATTTTGTTTCACTTAAACTAGCGGGCTGTTTTGGCGCATCTTCTACTTCAGGCCCTCTCGCGATTGGGCCAAAGTATTTTTCTACCCATTGCTTGGTTTGGGCAATATCAACATCGCCTCCAATCGTCAAAACCGCATTATTTGGACCATACCAGCGCTGGAAGAAAGCTTTTAAATCATCAAGATTCACCCGATCTAAATCTTCAACATATCCAATTGTTGACCATGAATAAGGATGACCTTTTGGATACATCGCCTCACCGATTCTTTCAAACCGAAGTCCATAAGGTTGATTGTCGACGCGCTGACCACGCTCATTTTTGACTGTTTCACGCTGCGTTTCAAATTTTTCCTGCGTCACAGCCGGCAGCAAAAACCCCATACGATCAGCTTCTAACCACAACACTTTTTCTAATTGGTTAGCAGGCACAGTTTGAAAATAATTAGTCCTATCTGAATTGGTGGTGCCGTTTAGATTGCCCCCTGCTTCGGTAATTATCTTAAAGTGTTCTTCATCAGCGACATTTTCCGAGCCTTGAAACATCATATGTTCAAAAAAGTGTGCAAAACCACTGCGGCCATATTCCTCACGAGCAGAGCCAACATGATATGTCACATTCACATTCACAAGTGGGTCAGAGTTGTCAGGGTGGATTACAACGGTTAGGCCATTATCTAATTCGTATTTATGGTACTTAATTAGTTCACCTGACATCTCAAAATTGGGGCTTGTCTGTTGAGTACTGGTTTCTTGAACTTGCTCAGAACATGCGCTTAATGCAAGAACAGCAGCGCCTAACAAAATGATGAGCGATGGTTTATTCATGTTATTTTTTTCCGCTTCGTGTTGAAAATTTACAGCGTATATGATGGTAGAAAAACGACAATTTGTAAAAGGCTAATTAAATCTTTATTGTATACATATGTTACACCGACAATTTTGCAGTTCAAAAGGAGCATCAACATGGATTCAAATCTTCCACTTATCGACTTAGAATTTGGCCTTTCGCAGCTAAGCGGTAAGCGTGATTTGCTAGTTCGCATGCTTAATAAGTTTATTGAAGAATTTGAATCAACACCACAACTAGTTGAAGATGCTATACAAAAAGGAGACCTTAAAGAGGCAAAAATGAAAGTGCACACTACAAAGGGCTTATCTGGCAACCTAGGCCTAGTTGCGCTATTTGAAACGAGCAAGAAGCTTGATAAGCAACTTAGAGAGGGCAATGCTGAGCAACAAATGATAGAGCAGTTTACACACGTTATGCAATTGAGCTGTGAAGCAATCAAGCAGGTCAATGAAGATACCAGCCAAACACCACAAATGTCATTTTCGTCAAGTCCTGCTAGTGATAGTATGCATGAGGAGTTTCTTGAGCGCTTGCGCAGCAACGAATTTATTGATGATGATAAGCTACACGTTTATGTTGACAGCCTAACGATTGATGATTCACAAAAAGCAGACTTAGTTGAATTAGTTGAAGAATTGCAATACGACAAAGCAATCGAGATGATTACTGCATGTGTAAAATAACATAGTGCAAGCAGACGTTATTTTTGACCATGCGGATTTTTTGGTCGTAAACAAACCCGATTCAATTGGTATGCATGCTTCTTCTGAAGAAGGGTCAAATATTGTTCCTGTTCAAACGTGGTTGCAAGAATCCTTGGGCTTAAGCAATGTCTTTTTAGTGCATCGGCTTGATACACCAACAAGCGGTTGTTTATTAATAGCAAAATCAAAAGATGCAGCTCGCGCCTTAGGCCAATTGTTTGAAAAAAAGCAGGTGCAAAAAACATATATTGCCTTAATCGATAAAAAACCAAAAAAAGCAAGGAAAGCTTGTTGCCGATATGGCGAAAGCTAGACAAGGCGCCTATAAATTACTATCAACAAAAAATAATCCAGCCATTACGCGATTTAGCACCAGCTCTTTGGCCCCAAATTGCAGGTTAGCCTTGTTGTCACCAATGACTGGCAAAACCCACCAGCTTAGAGTTGCGCTAAAATCTCAAGGGAGCCCTATCATTGGTGATAAAAAATACAAGGGTACTGATTCTGATCGCTTATATTTACATAGTGCTCAGCTACAATTTAGGTATAAAAATGAAAACTTTGATTTAAGATCGTTTCCTAATACTGGTCAGCTGTTTAATGTGTATAGTGCACAGATAAACGATAAGCTTAGTTGTTATATTGTAGCTATGTCAGATAACAAAAGGCAGCCGCTCAATGAAGCCTAAACTCAAATCATTAAATATTGCGATTGTAGGTTTAGGGGCAATTGGAAGTCTTTTTAGTTTTTATATGCAACATCATTGTGTAAGTCATTTGCTTAGGTCAATTCATACCCGTGCGCCATCTGTTTTGTTTGATAATGAAGAGCTGTTTACTATCGCCGATAACTTGCAATCCATTGAGCAATCAGCCACAGCCATACCTTTTGATATTCTGATCATTCCTGTTAAGCACTATCAATTAATGGGGGTGATTGAGCAAATCAAACCTTGGTTGGCAAACACAACTAGCATAGTGTTAATACAAAATGGAATGGGAGGAGCAGACTTACTTAAATTGCACTTTCCAAACAATCCACTATATGTGGGCATAACAACCGACGCACTTTACCTAAATGAGCCCCATAAATACAAGCTCGCTGCCAAAGGGCAATTAGATATTGGACCTTATGATCAACATCAACCGATACCAGTGAGCGCATTACCTCAAGACGCTGTTGCTGAGGTGTTTCAAGCTGCACATCCTAAGGCCATATATCACCGTGACATGAGCGTACCGCTTTATCAAAAATTAACTATTAACTGCGCTATCAACCCCCTTACTGCGCTGCTAAATATTAAAAATGGAGAATTAAAAACACATAAGCAAAGCGTGCTGGCGGTTCTTAATGAGCTTTATAGCCTGTTTGACTTAATGGGCTTACCCTATAACAAAGATATGTTTACACAGCGCGTTTTTAACGTCATCGAACAAACAAAAGACAATTATTCGTCGATGTATCAAGATGTAAAATATCAGCGTCAAACAGAAATAGAGGGTATGTTAGGTTTTGTGTTGAAAAAAGCGTCACATTATGAGCTTGAGTTACCTAACATATCGGCGTGTTACTTAGGTATAAAAAACTTAGATTAAAAGCGGTGTGAACCACATTAAACCTAGGGTATAGCGCTACTTTGTGATTTGAATATATAAAAAAACCGATGCACATTTGCATCGGTTTCAAGGCAAACTAATCGTTACTAATCGTCACTTAAGGGCTTCATATGAGGGAATAAAATAACGTCTTTAATAGTATTGCAATCGGCAAACAACATTACCAATCTATCGATACCAATGCCTTCACCGGCTGTAGGCGATAAACCGTATTCCAAAGCTGTTATATAATCATCATCAAAATGCATCGCTTCGTCATCCCCAGCGTCCTTTTCTTCGACTTGCTTTCTAAATCTTGCTGCTTGGTCTTCTGAGTCATTTAACTCTGAAAAACCATTCGCTAATTCACGCCCGCCGACAAAGAACTCGAACCTATCGGTCACAAAATGATTTTCATCGTTTCGTCTAGCTAATGGAGATACTTCCCATGGATATTGAGTAATAAAAGTTGGTTGGTCCAACTTCTCTTCTGCTGTGGCTTCAAAAATCTCACAAAGGTATTTACCTGCTCCCCAAATACCATCAACTTCTGGCTCTTTAATATGAAGCTGTTTCGCCATTTCTTTTAATTTATCGAGATTATTCTGAGGATCACTAATTGCCTCCACATCCGCTTCTGGCCAATACTTAATAATTGCTTCAGACATTGTCAAACGTGCAAAAGGTTGGCCAAAATCATATTCTTTGACTTCAGTCACTTCTCCATTGGCATTGGTAAGATGATTTTTGACAATCGTTGTGCCCAATACGTTTTGAGCCAATTCACGAAGCATGTCTTCAGTAAGGTTCATCAAGTCTTTGTAGTCTGCGTATGCTTGATAAAACTCTAGCATAGTGAACTCGGGATTATGACGAGTAGAAAGCCCTTCATTCCTAAAGTTACGATTGATTTCAAATACACGCTCAAAACCGCCAACGACTAGTCTTTTAAGATAAAGCTCTGGCGCGATGCGCAGATACATATCGATATCAAGCGCATTATGATGTGTTACAAAGGGCTTTGCTGTTGCACCGCCTATAGCACAACTTGCAGCATAGGCGTTTCAACTTCCATAAAACGTCTTGCAGTCAAATACTGCCTGATGCCATTAACCACTTCACTTCTAATTTTAAAAGTGTTGCGGGTTTCTGGGTTGGTAATCAAATCAACGTATCGCTGTCTGTACTTTGTCTCTTGATCCGCTAATCCATGAAACTTCTCTGGCAAAGGGCGCAAAGACTTTGTCAATAATTGATAGGTTTCCATATTGACATATAAATCTCCTTTTCCTGACTTATGCAAAGCACCAGCCACACCAATGATATCGCCAATATCTAGACTTCCATATTGTTCTTTAAGCGCTTTTTGTACAAGCTTATCAGCGTACGCTTGAATACGGCCTGTCATGTCTTGCAATAGTAAAAATGGTCCACGTTTTGCCATAATACGACCAGCAACAACAACATGATTAGCTTGTTCAGCGAGCGTTTCTTTGTCGTACTCGCCAAATGCTTCTTGCAAATCTTGCGCGTAGTGCTCACGTTTAAACTGATTAGGAAAACCATTTGATGAACAGTTTTCACGAATACTATCTAATTTTGCACGACGCTCTGCAATCAACTTATTTTCATCTTGTTGCTCAATGCTCATTTAAGGTCCTATATTTTTATATCTATAATCGAATCTGACGATTTAAATGCCAGATTGCAAACTGGCAATAATGAATTTATTCAAACTTCCATCTAATACTGCTTGGGTGTTTCGTGTTTCCACGCCGGTTCTTAAGTCTTTTATTCTAGAGTCGTCCAAGACATAAGAACGAATTTGGCTCCCCCAACCAATATCTGACTTGTTATCTTCCATTGCTTGTTTTTCTTCGTTTTGCTTTTTCATTTCAAGCTCATACAGTTTCGCTTTTAGCTGTTTCATGGCTTGATCTTTGTTTTTATGTTGTGAGCGATCATTTTGGCACTGCACAACAGTGTTTGTTGGCAAATGCGTAATCCTGACCGCTGAATCTGTTCGGTTTACATGCTGACCCCCAGCGCCAGATGCTCTGTATGTATCAATGCGCAGTTCAGCTGGATTAATATCTACGTCAATATCGTCATTCACTTCTGGGTATGCAAATGCAGAGGCAAATGAAGTATGACGGCGATTACCAGAATCAAAAGGAGACTTTCTCACTAACCTGTGTACGCCTGTTTCGGTTCTTAGCCAACCAAATGCGTATTCGCCCGTAAATTTTATGGTCGCACTTTTTATGCCTGCTACATCGCCAGCAGAAGCTTCGATAAGCTCGGTCTTAAAGCCTTGCTCTTCTCCCCAACGCAAATACATGCGTAACAACATGTCAGCCCAATCTTGTGCTTCTGTGCCACCTGAGCCCGATTGAATATCTAAATAACCATCATTGGCATCATTAGGACCACTGAACATTCTTCTAAATTCAAGTTTTTCAAGCGCTTGTGTAAGTTGATTGAGCTCATCATTTGCTTCATTAAATGTATCAAGGTCTTGCGCCTCAACTGCTAATTCTACAAGCCCTTCTACGTCGTCTACGCCAGCATCTAATGTGATAATAGTGTTCACGACCTGCTCAAGAGACACTTTCTCTTTACCCAGCTTTTGAGCGTAATCGGGGTCATTCCAGATGTCAGGATTTTCGAGTTCGCGCGATACTTCTTCGAGCCTTTCTACTTTGAGATCGTAGTCAAAGGTACCCCCTAAGGGCTTCGGTTCGTGTTTTTATGTCAGCAAGTGCGCTTTGAATTGGGTTAAGTTCAAACATGAGTAAATAGCACTAATAAATAATAGAAAAATGTGAGCGCGAGTGTATCTAAAATCGACGCATATTGCTAGGACAGCAGCACAAGCCTTACTTTTGTAAGGCTTGTGTAAACTCAACTGCTTGCTTACCTAGGCTATGCAGCTTTTTAATGGTTGCCTCATCATTTACGCGGCCATTTTCATCAACAAGTTTAGCAATACCACCAATGGCTTGTTGCGCATGATGCACATGCATTCCAATATTACCTAATAACATTCTTAATGGAACCAAGACTCTCATTCCACCAAGCGCACCAGGCGAGCTTGCCATGATAGTTGCGGTTTTGCCCCTAAAAGCAAGCAAAGGTTTTTCACCCTCTTCCATGCGAGACGCCCAATCAATCGCATTTTTAAGTGCAGCGCTATAACCCGAATTATATTCTGGTGAGGCAATTAAAAAGCCATCATGTTGAATCATTAAATCCTTAAGCTTTTTCGCATTTTGCGGAATGCCGGATTGTGCTTCATCATCTTCATTAAACAATGGCGCAATATAATCTGCAAGATGCACTACGGTCACCTCTGCACCCGCATCTCGTGCGCCTTGTGCAGCACTTTCTACTATTGCTTGGTTAAATGAAGATTGGCGTAAGCTACCACTAAACGCGAGTAATTTGCACATAGTATTCCTTTTTATCATTTACAATGAACACGCTTTACATAATTTTAATGAATGCGTGAATAGACTACGAATAAAGAAGAAGCATTGTTCAACTTAATCTTTTATTCATGTTTGACCACAATGCTACATATGTTCCATTGTTTCAATTCCCAGAATATCTAAGCCAAGCGCAAGCGTTTTTGATGTCAATACACATAACAGTAAACGTGTTTGCTTGTCTTGCTCAGTTACACTGTCTTTTAGTATAGGACAAGCCTCATAAAACTTCATAAATGCCGATGCTAACTCATATAGATACGTGCACAAAATATGCGGGTTTGCCTCTTTTGCTACAATCTCTAAAGCATCTTGGTATTGTAACAAATGCAAGCCAAGCGCCTTCTCAGCGGGTTGCGATATATCGATATCCATATCTAAGACATCATTAATATCAAGCTTTGATTTAGCAAAAATACTTTGAATACGGGTAAAGGCATACTGCAAATATGGTGCAGTATTACCTTCAAAACTCAACATACTATCCCAGTCAAACACATAGTCAGTTGTGCGATTTTTGCTCAAGTCTGCATATTTCACAGCGCCAATACCAATCTTCTTTTGCATTTGCACCAATGTGTCAGCATCAATATCTGGATTTCGGCTTTTTACTAATTTACCTGCGCGTTCAATGGCTTCATCAAGTAAATCGACTAATTTTACCGTACCACCTGTACGCGTTTTAAACGGTTTGTTGTCTTTTCCAAGCATCATACCAAATGGACAGTGTTGATATTCTTGTGCTTGCGCCATAAAGCCGGCTTTGCGCGCAACAATTTCTGTTTGCTTAAAGTGAAGGGCTTGACGAGCGTCAGTGAATATCAAGGTGCGATCAGCCTTTAACGTTTGTGCGCGATAACGCACTGCTGCCAAGTCAGTAGTCGCATACAAATATCCGCCTCCCGACTTTTGCACAATATATACTGCTGGCTTACCATTTTTGTCCGCCAATTCTTGTAAAAAAACAACAACGGCACCTTGGTCTTCTTGGGCAATGCCTTTATCTATTAAGTCTTTGATAACATGAGGTAAATCTTGATTATAAGCACTCTCGCCCATTACGTCTTCACGAGACAAACTCACGCCAAGTTTTTTATATACTTGTTCAGAATGGGTAATCGAAACATCAATGAAGTTTTGCCAAAGCGCTAAACAGTCTGCATCACCGCTTTGTAACTTAACGACATATTCTCGCGCGATGTCAGCAAAACCATCTTCTTCATCAAAACGTACCTTCGCCTCGCGATAAAAGTCTTCTAAATCACCAAGCGCTGTTTCCGCCACTTGATTTTGTGCAAGCTTATCTTGAAGGTGAGCCAAAAGCATACCAAATTGCGTACCCCAATCCCCCATATGATTTTGTCTAATGACGTCATGCCCCAAAAACAAAAGGGTTTTAACAACAGAGTCACCAATAATGGTTGAACGAAGGTGGCCAACATGCATTTCTTTTGCTAGATTTGGCGCAGAATAATCAACCACAACAGTTTGTTTAGTTTGCTTCTCAATGTTGGCTCTATCGTCAACAAGTGCAGTCTTAACTTGCTTTGATAGCCACTTTTCGTCAAGGTAAATATTAATAAAACCGGGGCCAGCAATTTCAAGTCGTTGGGCTATGTCATCAAGCTCAACATTATCAAGGACAGTTTGGGCGATATCACGAGGTGCTTTTTTCAACCGTTTAGCAAGTGCCATAGCACCATTAAATTGGTAATCGCCGAAACCAGGTTTCGCACTTTTGGCTACCGGTATAGGGGAACCTTCACAGGCCATTTTACTAAGCGCTTGCTCAAATCGAGCAATGAGTAATTTTTGAATATGCATAGGGTCGTTAACTTTTTAAATTGTAATTAATAATAGTCTATTGTTCGCGGGTTGCCGCAAATGTAATGTCGGGGTAGCGCTCTTGTGCAAGAGATAAATTGACCATAGTCGGTGCAATGTAAGTGAGATTATCCCCTCCATCAACAGCTAAGTTAACTTGTGTTTTACGTTTAAACTCGTCAACTTTTCTCTCATCACCATAGACCCATCTTGCAGTACTAACGTTAATATGCTCATACATTGCATCCACGTTATACTCAGCTTTTAGTCGAGCAACTACCACATCAAACTGCAGCACGCCCACTGCACCGACGATTAAGTCATTATTCATAAGTGGTCTAAATACTTGGACAGCGCCTTCTTCTGATAATTGAATAAGGCCTTTTAGTAGCTGTTTTTGCTTTAACGGATCTTTTAAGCGAATCCGCTTAAACAACTCTGGTGCAAAGTTGGGTATGCCTGTAAAGGTATATTTATCACCACTGGTGAAAGTATCGCCAATTCTCATTGAGCCATGATTATGTAAACCTATAATGTCCCCGGCATAAGCCTCTTCAAGCAATGCTCTATCACCTGCCAAAAAAGTTAATGCATCAGATATTCTGACATCTTTTTTGATGCGTGAATGATGCATTTTCATTCCTTTTTGATATTTACCTGATACGATTCGGCAAAATGCTATTCTATCACGGTGCTTCGGATCCATATTGGCTTGGATCTTAAAGACAAAGCCACTAAATTTACTGTCATTGGCATCAATAAAAGTATCTTGATCGGTATGACGCCCTATTGGTGCCGGTGCCCATTCAACAAGCCCATCAAGCATGTGGTCGACGCCAAAATTCCCCAATGCAGTGCCAAAGAATACAGGGCTTAGCTTACCGGCTAAAAATTCCTCTTGATCAAATTCATGAGACGCTCCCTTAACCAGCTCCAACATCTCACGCAACTCCTGTGCATAAGTACCAATTTTCTCGTCTAGCTCAGGGTTATCAATGCCTTTTATGACTTGCTTGTCTTGAATGGTATGGCCCTTAGCCCGATTTATACAATATCGTTTCATCACGCAGCAAATGATAAACGCCTTTAAATTCTTTACCCATTCCAATAGGCCATGTGATTGGCGCACATTTGATTTTTAAAACATCTTCAACTTCATCGAGTAAATCTATCGGGTCACGTGTATCTCTATCTAATTTGTTCATAAAGGTAATAATAGGGGTATCACGCAAACGTGTGACCTCCATTAACTTAATGGTTCTATCTTCTACACCTTTGGCTGCATCTATTACCATTAGACACGAATCAACCGCAGTAAGTGTACGGTATGTATCTTCAGAGAAATCCTCGTGCCCTGGAGTATCTAACAAATTAACAAGATGCTGTTGGTAAGGAAACTGCATAACGGATGTTGTGACAGATATCCCTCTTTCTTTTTCCATTTCCATCCAATCAGATTTAGCGTGTTGGCCTGATTTTTTGCCTTTTACTGTACCGGCCGTCTGCAAGGCATTACCAAATAGCAATACTTTTTCAGTAATGGTTGTTTTACCCGCATCGGGGTGAGATATAATGGCGAAGGTACGGCGCTGTTGAATGTGCTCAGCGATAGCGTCTGTAGACATAAGAAAATCTTCTGCTGCGATTAGTAAAGGCTAAATTGGCGCGTATTTTCGCTGATTTTCGCTATTTACACAATCAAAGCCGACAAAATAACAATAATTCATAGTTTTCGCTGCATAATAAGCGCATCAGCGATGCTAGTTTGTCCCTTAGTATCTATTTTATAATAGCCTTTTCGCCTTGATATTTGCTCGAACTGCATTTGTTGATATAGCGCAATAGCGCAGTGATTTGTTTCACTGACCTCTAAGGTAATTAATAAGGCCTTTTCTTTCACGGCTTTGGCTATTAATGAGGTAAGTAAGCGTTTGGCGATAGACTTTCTGCGATGAGACTTTCTAACACTGATATCTTCAATTTCTATTTGATCAAGCACGCATGACACTAAAACGTAAGCAACGACTTGACTTTCGTCAACACACACCGCTGAATACTGCGTATTGATACTGCGTGAAAACGTCTCAAATTGCCATGGCGCTTGTCTATGTTCACGAAAGATTTGATATGCCTGTTCTATCGCAAGCTCGACATTTATTTTTGTTGAATAATTATCATTAAAATCAGGGATGAAAATGATATCCATGAGCGATTATTTACTCAATACTGGGTTGTATCGCTAACCACACTGAGCGCTTAAACTCAATTTCTGACATATGCGTGGTGCTAGGTAAAGCAAGTATTTTCGTTTTTGGATCATAGTGAGGTACCTGAGCGCTAAATTCGCATTTGCTTGCATCAATATTTAAATAGGCATAAAGACTATCCAGCCATGCAAACTTACTCACATCTAAGCTCATCAACGGTTCGTATATGTCTACGCCCATATGTTGTAGCATTGCCTTTTGGCTTAAGGTGTTCGTATTTTGGTCTGAATGTGAGTCGTTATGCATCAAGCAATCAATCTTATGTGTCTGGAGTATTGCTATATTAGCAAAGAACAAGCCTATGATCAGTGTGTTTGTTGTCCAATCATAGTTGGCAATAAAAGGTGGCCAAAAATAATTGGCAGGGGTGGAGGGATTCGAACCCCCAACCGTCGGTTTTGGAGACCGCCGTTCTACCAATTGGAACTACACCCCTAATTTGATATCGCGTTTAAGCGAAGCGCATTATAACGACAAGAAAAAATAATGCAATTTATTGCTGGGTACAAAGTGTCCATAGATCAAAGGTAAATTGCACTGCATCGTGCATTTGTGTTACTCGCTTAAAGATCTCATACTTATTTTGTTCGCAAATATTGGCATAATGATATACCAATTTTCTTTGTTGCTCTTCATTTAGTGCATTAGTGCGTATACACGACGCAATGTCAAAGTAACGACAGCCAATGGCTGCGTATTCCCAATCTAAAATGATATGGTTGTTTTGACAGATATGATCAATATGTAAATCATTATGACACAATACAAAATTTGAGTGCTCTTTACGATGATACAAATCCCAAAACGTTTTAAGCGCCGCATGACGCTGTGACAGAGTCGTTGAAAAACTATCTATTTGGGTCAGATAAAATTGCCATTGTTGGGTCAATGGTAGCTGCGGTGCATTGACGAATGAAGAATGAACGCTAAATAAGCATTCGGCAAGTAGTTCTAAATGCTCATCCTCAATCACTTCAGTATTTTTACAATCAGGTATCCATGACTCGCAATAAAGGGTCTGGTCTTCACTCAAATACAAAGGGTGAGGAGACAAACCTAAAATAGCTAGTTCTTGCTGCAAATCAAATTGAACTTTGCGATTCAGGGGAAGGCGTTGATTTTGTTTAAATAATTTCAGCAGTATACTTTTTTGTGTATCGCACACTTTATAGTTACGATTTATTATGCCTGATTCGATTTTATCCACCTTGATAGTATCGACTGGTCCGCTTATTACATCATAGCTGATCAAACGTTTAATAATTGCGTTTTGATTGGGTATGACAAGCTTTTGCTGCATATCTTCTCCTTAAATTATGCTTGTACCGCCATTGACTGGCGCCAATGAAACCACCCTTTAATCGCAAGTACAATATAAATACACATTAGGAGTATTGAGAGGTAAAGTCCAGAATTTAGTAGTAAATACATGCTAGCAGCATTGATAAATGTCCAATAAATCCAACTTTCGAGTTTTTTAGCTACCGTTAGGTAAGTAGCTAGTAATGAAAACACACTTAGCGCAATGTCTAATAAGAGCATGTCGTACTCAAGCACCAAAGACGCTAACAGCCATATACCAGTACTAAGCACAAAACCGATAATCAGTACCGCAGTATGCCATTGGTAATCCATACGACTTATTGACAAGCGATCCTCGCCCGCGGCATTCCATTTGATAAAGCCATATATGGCCATTGCCGCATAGTACACATTCAGCAGCATTTGAAAAACTAGAGTTACATCCCAATACACATAGGCATACAAGCATGTACTAACAAAACCGCATGGCCAGCACCATTTTGATTCTTTCGCTGCTAGCCATATGTAGCCAATAGCAAACAATACAGCAAAGAGCTCTGTTGTGCTTTGTGCTTGCCACTGGCTAGTTAGTTGTGACCAAATCTCCACGTGCTTAATCTAATTTCATACCATCAGCATTAAGAAACTTACACACAAATTTTGCTTGGCCTAACTCCTCATAGGTACGCTTCATTTCTTTTTGTAAGACCGTCATAACATGGTCATAATCACCATTTATTAACGTGCTAGTATGAGTTGTACTGACACCCAAATAAGGATTTTGATTTAGTCGTTTGATAAAATCTAGAATGTAATCCACGTATTCTTCGTTAAGCGGGTAAAGTGATATTTCAACAGCAAGTTGCATAAATTACTCCCATGTATACGTAAAGCTAATGCCAACTTGACGTTGTTGACCAAATTGATAATAAGGTTGAGGAGTTGCATAACCATCACGGGGATCGTTACTGAAACCACCAAAGCCTCTAGTAAGTATCTCTCGGTCAAAAAGGTTTTTGACCCACAAACGAATATTGTACTCTCCCGCATCCCACTGTAACTCGGAGTTAAACTGTGCCGTAAATGGTGCAATTTCATCATGACCAATCGAGAAGCGGTGTTTATCTTTTATTTGGGCATCTATAAACCAAGATAATTGGGCATTAATTTGCCAATTTGATGCGAAATATCCTGTGAATTTAGGCGCTTGCGCTTGATTTTGCTTTGGCACAAAACTGCCATCGAGTTTCGTATAGTTGCCAAATGTTGCGTCTAAATAACCAATATTTGCTTGTATATACCAGCGCTTACTTAGATCCCATGTACTGCTTAACTCTATACCTTTGTTGGTGCCCGTGTCGGCGTTTCCAATTACATCAGCAAATGAACTAGGCGCGTTTGGATTATTAGGATCTGTACTGAAAACAGCAAAATCACTTACTTGAGCATCTTCCCTATCCATATAAAATGCACTTAGATTAATTTGTGCTGCGCCATCTAATGTCGAACCTTTGATACCAAATTCAATACTATTATTATATTCGGGCTCAAAAATTTTGTTTTCATTAGACAAACGCTGGTCAATATTAAATCCACCTGCTTTATATCCCCTGGATAAGCTTGTGTAAATTAAATTACCCAAGAGGTCATAATCCACAGATATTGCAGCGCCAAATAGTGTGTCATCAATATCTGCAATAAATCCATCGCTGTCATTAAAATCAGCTGAGAACTGCTCTACCCTAGCCGCTAGGGTAAACGAAAACTTATCCCCTAGGTTTTTATTATAATGGCCATAAATCGACTGCTGAGTAGGTGTATATT
The DNA here is from genome assembly GCF_055693685.1 of Glaciecola sp. HA4-3. Lineage (NCBI taxonomy): Bacteria > Pseudomonadati > Pseudomonadota > Gammaproteobacteria > Alteromonadales > Alteromonadaceae > Glaciecola > Glaciecola sp. HA4-3. Next base: position 1,098,798 of record NZ_CM146340.1, on the reverse strand, counting down.
GACTAAAATAGTCTTGTTCATTAAAGGTGTATTGGCGAACTAAGTCTTCATCATAACGCGCTATATTTGCACCGATAAGATAACTCACTTTTTCCTTTTGAGTATTAGCGATTTTGACATCAGCTGTATAGCGACTAATATCTCGCGTGTAGCGGTCGAACGAAGTGTAACCAAGCGGATCAAATCCTGTAAATGTCCAATCTTCATCATAGCCATAATCGGTATCTGCATTTATCCCCGTTAAGGTCAATTGCACGGAATGTTTATCAAGTTCGTGCTGCAGTTTTGTGCTAATAGCATTTGCTTTGGCGATATCAAAACCTGGTTCATCAGAGCGCGTTCGATTGTCATTATCTAAGGAAAATGCATCATACCCATTATCTACAGTAAAATGATAAGCGTTAATAGCAACAGAGGTATTGTCGCTAATCGTTATATCAAATAAGGCGCTAACAGAGCTTTCGTCAATGCCATTAGTATTGCGTCTTCCCAAAAATGAGTTCTTAACAAAACCATCACTTTGCGTGTTTTGAGCATTAATACGGACATTGGTATTATCGCTAATAGCATTGGAATAAACGGCAGCTATTCGAGCCTCATCAAATTGAGCATAGCTTAAATCAAGTTTCGCGAACATTTCGTCGGTAGGAGCATTACTCACTAACTTTACGATTCCTCCAAGGCTATTCATACCCGTAGATACTGACTGAGGGCCTAAGAGCACTTCAACTTGTGAGATATCAAAAACAGTCGCAATACTTCCGATACCAGATATATCAATATCATCTAAAAGTATTCCAATAGAGGGATTAATAGGCTCAGAAAACTGGCTACGCTCACCAATGCCCCTAATTTGTATAAATTTACCTCGGCTTGCACCAGAACTAAAATTAAGGTTAGGGACTATAGATACTAATTCTTCCAAATGCCTAGCCTGCCTTGTCTCTATTAGCGTTTCATCGATGACTGTTACAGTAGAGGGCAATCGAGAAAGGTCACGATTATCAATGTCCGCTGTCACTTGTATCACTTCGACGGATGCATCAATAGAACTGTCTTGTTGTTGAGTGTCTTGTGCTAGCGATGAATTTGCTAGCAAACAAGACGACACAGCGATCGCAATCATAGACCTTTTTTTCATGCTATCTAAGGTTTCGATTGTTTGTTTTTGTTTATATAGGATACTTTTTGAGTACATGTGGATCTCTTCAATCATTGAAAAGATCCGGCATAACACGGCAGGTAAAGGATTATTTTGTAACCATTCCTACGCCGGTACTAACCGGATCAGGTAACTAAGGGTTCTGCTTATGTTTTTACACTTCAGTCTCAGCAATTAAATGCACCCCTTGGCGACGAGCTATCAGAAAAATAACACTCTGACAACAGTGCACAGTTTAGCATTTCCCGCTCAGCTAAGGAAGATAATCCTATGAAAATTATATATTTTCTACGCAATTAACCCGATATGTTTAAAGAGGCTAGTTCAGCCTGTGTCTGTTGAGATAAATCTTCGATAGATTTGCCATGAGCAATGGGCAAGCGGCTGTCCTTATCTACTGCGACAAAAACGATATCATCAGCCAAGCATATCGTTTTCTTTGTCGCTTTATTTCGTACCAAGCATGTCACAGTGATTGACGTGCGACCAACTTTTTTGTCGCTAGACCAAACTCAACAATATCACCTTGAATGGCGGGAGATTCAAACGAAATTTCACCTATATGCTTAGTCACTAAACAATTTGTATCCAATTGGCAGATTGCAAATATAGCGGCTTCTTCATCAATCCATTCAAGCGCTCGACCTCCAAACAAAGCGTTTGCATAATTTAAATCGTTGGGCATTACCAGTCTTCTGGATAAAAAGTGCATGTATTTCCTCTTGTCTGTTATAGAATAAAAGCCCGAAGGCAATCTTATTATAAGTGGTATTTGTTATCCATATGTCACAAATAAACACCGACACCCAAAATAAGCAAAATGAATACCATGACTTTAGCGCGTGGTTAACTACATATGCCAGTGCTTATAAGGAAAAATCCATTCACCGAAGTGTTTTGTTTATTGAGCCTGATTGCATCCAAACCAATGATATATTTAAGGCGCTAGACCAATTAGGTTTACTATGGGATTTGGTAGGTGAAAATCTTGAACAAGATGAATTTACCCATGGGAGACGACTATGCAGCCACAAAAATACCAAAGACATACTTGGAGGCGAATCTGATCACTTAATCTATGATGCAAGCTTGGGACTCAACCTAAATGCCTTGTATTCATGTAGCGGCCGAGTAAAAGCTGGTGGTTTATTTATTGTCATGTTGCCTAGCAAGCATGATTTTGATTCCGCTCAAACAAATACCTGGATTAGCTTTAGCGAAGGCGATACTCATCACACTGGTTACTTTATCAAGATCTTAATAGCACATATTCAAAGCTGCTATAAAGATAATAATACAATCGGCTTCATATCAAAAAATATGCTACTTTTACCAAGTGTTGAGGGTTTAAGTAAGTTGCCCAATAACAATGCACAATTGCCTTTAGCAGGCTCACTAAAGTCTAATAAAGTAACTCTTTCGCATGGACAATCATTAATAAAGCAGGACATATTGTCCTTGCAGCAGAGCACCCAAGTCTACAAACCTTCACTCTTTGTAATTTTAGGCAAAAGAGGTAGAGGAAAATCGTTTTTATTAGGAAACATTGCTGCGCAGCTTAGTAGACTTGGCAAAAAAGTTTACGTTAGCGCATTGAAAAAAAGTATGTTGTCTACTTTTTATTCATCTTTTGAGTTGTGTCAATCACAAGATTTAAATAGCTACCTTTATCCCGTATTTATCGCATGTGACCAAATTGAGAATGTATGCTTGGAAGATGGGGTACTAATAATAGATGAAGTAGCGTCAATTGCTCCTGAGTTGTTAAAAGTAATGCTGTTACACTCAAATTTTACGATAACCGGCGGAACGACACAAGGATATGAAGGCTCTGGAAAGGGTTTTGTTAACAGACGATTACCACAGGCTGAACATAGTCACAATGTGCATATCAGTACGCTAAACTCCCCTATTCGTTTCTATCAAAATGATCCCATCGAAAACTGCTTAGATACGTTAATTGAAAATATCAACACAAAAAGGTTGCCACAGAGACATAATGTTTCGACAAATGATGTTTTGTTTAAAACACTCGATAAGACAGCACTATTTGACACGTCAATTAGGGATTCGATATTTCAATTACTCAACGAATCTCACTATCAAACCAGTCCAAACGACTTTCTGCGGATTATTGATGCAAGTGACCATGAAATTCACATCGCATATGCACTTAATACCCAACAACAAATAAGCATATTAGGCGTCTGTATATTGGTCAACGAAGGCCACCAATCACTAAAAGATGCAGCCCATGATATTGCGCACGGTCAAGCAAGAAAAAATGGCCATCTCGTTATTCAAGGCATGAGCCAATTTACATGTAACAAGGATTTCGCCGAACTAAGCATACTTCGTGTGTCAAGAATAGCTATTAACCAAAACTTTAGACAAAAGGGTATCGGCACTGCATTTATTACATACTGTACAAAATTAGCTCAAGCAAAGGGATGCGACTATATCGCTAGTTCATTTGGTATCAACGAGCCATTGTATCAATTTTGGGTAAATTGCGGTTTTACAACAAGTAAAATTGGTAGCAAAATCGATATTGCAAGTGGCAGTTTTAGTATTATTATGGGTCTGGCTCTGACGCAAAAAGCCACTAAGCTTCACATCCAATTAGCGACTAAAAGTAATATTGAATGGCATTACTTATCACAATACAGTAAGCACAAAGATAAATTCGCACAAATTAGTCAATATGACTCTAGGGTTGTAGCTACAATAGATGCACACAACACAAAGCATCTTGTTTTAAAACACATTGAGCTATTTCTAACACATATAATTTCGTTTCAAGCTGCTGCTGCGTGTATTTTATATCACATTGAAACTATGCATAAAAACCTTGAAGCTATAGTGCTTTTTAAGCAATTACATACTAAACACATGCATCATCATCAAAAAACTGAACTACTTGAAAAGCTTCGTATATCTATTCACAATAACAATGTAAAAACTAATTAATAAAAAAGCCGCCTTACAGGCGGCTTTTAATTAAACACAATACCCTTATAGATTTATACCACGAGCATCTGCTTTTTGCTTGATATACGGTATCCAAGCTTGAGTCGTTCTTCGCATACTTCTGTCTTTCAAAGCTTCATTTGCATGAACATTTGCTTGTCTAAAATTACCAGCATAGAAATTAGCTTCCATCAATGAGTAATGCGTTTTACCCATGTCTGCACCATTATCTAAAGCATTACTTAATGCACTTATTGCGCCGCGATAATCTTCCGCTAGCATCAACATTACACCCTGCTTTCTGAAGTATTCAGGATCAGGCTCCATTGCAGCAGCCTCGCCAAAGTACTTTGCAGCAAGCTTATGTTCCATTGCTTGTAGGTAAGAATTAGCAAGATTTGCTAGATCAGGCGCTTTTTTGTCAAGCATCCCAGCATCCATATACTTCTTGTGTAGGGTCGCTGATTTGATTGGTATCTCATTTTGAGCATAAAGTTGCACCAACGCTCGGTACTCACTTTTCTTAGTCAGAAAATCTTGTTTGTAAGCAACTTCAAATGTCGCTAACGCAGTTTCAAAGTCTTCTACCAACATATACAAGAAGCCAAGTTGCGACCAATACGTTTTGTCTTCAGGAAATAACTCGACTAGTATTTCCGCCACTTTCACTGCGTTAACGTAGTCTTTCATTTCACTAAAGGCGCCTAATTTCAGGCGATAAGGACGATTGTCAGGCTCATCGTACGCAGCAATCGCTTTGTCAGCGGCAACAATAACATCATTGTATTGCTTTAGATTGATATGAGCACTTGCCATTTTGACAAATGTATCACCATCATTCTTGCACGTGAAATCAAGAAATTTTTCGTAATACCCTAAAGCATTAGCATACTTTTCTTCTTGTAAGGACAAATCACCAACTAAGCGAAGCAAATCAGCTTGGTCTTTATCGTTCAACTCATTTCTATTGACTGCTGTTTCAAGCAATTCTAACGCTTCCAGCTGTCGACCATCTTCGGAGACTAATAATTGACCTAAAAAACGCTCAACTGTTGCTTTGTCAAACGCTTCTTTGGCATCGATCTCTTTCAACATTTCGATTGCTTCTGCGATTCGTTCTTTTTCAGGGCGTTCTTCATCAAGATAAACTTCATAAGCTGACTGCAAACGTTTACCTGCTCGTTCACCTAGTAGTTTAGTCTTTGGCACTTCATAGCCAGCACACTCTATTGCAGGGGTTTGCTGAGCATAAACATTGCCAGATAATGATGCTAATGTAATCAAACTACCAGCAACTAAGGCTTTATTGAATTTAATTGATAGTTTCATGATTAACTCCCATCTAAATTGAAATCAAGGCGGACTTTTAAACCTTAGTTGTCTTTGGGGTACGCCATCGACTACCTTTGGTTTATATTTCCACTTACGAAGCGCACGCTTTGCTTCTCTATCAAAAATTCTGCGAGGATCTGCATCTAAAACTTCAACGTCTTCAACACCACCTACTTCGTTTATCGTAAATGATAATTCCACCCATCCTTCCTTGCCATCACGGGCAGCTTCAGGTGGATATTTCGGATCAATCCTGAATATAGGTGTCGCTTCACCATCGCGCATTGCGCCAATACCACCGATATTCACACCAACACCACCTGTATCAACAGCTGGAATGTTTAAGCTAAACGCATTAGGATCAGGCTCAGAAGTATCTGGTTCAACTAATTCAACACGCGGCGGCTCTTGTGGCGGAGGCGGTGGCGGGGGTGGTTGTCTGACACGAGTATTAGTTTGCTCATCCGGCTCTTGCATAATGATATCAATTACTGGGGGTGGCTCAGGCTTTTCACCAGGCTCACCAGTATTTTCAACCAACTTAGCCATTACAACAAATAGACCAAATGCAACAACTGCACCTAACAATATTGATACTAGTAGTCTAACCATATTTAACTCCTCACCGCGACGGCGACTCTATCGACACCTGCGGCTTTGACTTGGTCCATCACTTCTACCACCACACCGTGCTTTGCTTTTAAATCTGCTTGTATGAATACAGCATCAGTAGGTTGTTCAAGTAGCAACTTTTCTAAGTTAGCCCGCACTGCTTCAAGTGAAACTTGACGTCTATCAATCCATACATCACCGTCTTCGGTAACCGCAATAAAGATATTAGCGTTTTTAAACTTTTGGGCAGTTACGCCTTCAGGTTTATTTACATCTATACCCGCTTGCTTCACAAAAACAGTTGTTACGATGAAGAAGATAAGCATAATAAATACGATATCTAGCATTGGCGTCATATCTATCTGCGCGTCTTCTTCTTGTTCTCTTACTTTACGTCCCATAACAACCTCGTCTAATGATATGGCAAGCTATCGACTAACTTGTCTTTTAACATTTTAGCTTTTGCTTCTAAGCGAGAACTAAAAAACAGACCTGAAAGTGCTGCTACCATTCCTGCCATTGTAGGGATAGTAGCCATTGATATACCAGCTGCCATCAGTCTTGGATTACCTGTACCTTGGGTAGCCATGGTTTCAAAAACACCAATCATGCCCGTTACAGTACCTAACAATCCAATTAGAGGACACATTGCCACTAAAGTTCTAATCATTAACAGACGTGCTGTTAATCCGTCTGAAGCTTCCGAAATCCATGCATCACGAATTCTATGCGCATACCAAGAGGTAGTGTCTGTACGTCCAGTCCAATCGTCAATAATACGTTTTCTGACTTTTGGAAATACAGAGGTTAAATACCAATAACGCTCAATCATTAACACCCACATTAAGAAGAGCGCGGCAGCAACGACATAAAGTACGTCACCACCGGTAGCGATGAATTCCCTTACAGATTCCCATAATCCAATAAGGGTCAACATGTTATGCTTTCTCCGACTCTGCGTGCGAGGCTATAACACCAGCAGTTTGTTCATCTAATATGTGAACAATTGACTTAGAACGTCCCGCTACAATGCTGTGCATTAAGATAAGCGGAAGCGCAGCAATAATACCCTGTGCAGTAGTTACAAGTGCCATTGAAATTGAACCAGCCATTATTCTTGGATCACCTGTACCAAACAATGTAATTTGTTGGAAGGTAGCAATCATACCAAGTACAGTACCTAGTAGACCAAGTAGAGGCGCAATTGCAGCAAAAATCTTTATGATGTTGATTCCCGCTTCAATGCTTGGCAACTCTTTAAGAATAGCTTCGTCAAGTTTTAGTTCTAAGCTTTCAACATCTGCCTGCTTATTAGCGTTATACACATTCAATATACGGCCAAGAGGGTTCGTATTTGAAGGGTCGTCAATGTTGTTCAACTGAGAGCGCATTTTACCGCCAACAAGCGTAAGTTGGATAATTTTAAACAAGCCAATCAACAAACCGATAATTAACATACCAGTAATGATATAACCAACAATTCCACCAGCATGGTAACGGTCAGATAAAGTTGCTTTTTGCTTGAACAAGTTCAGTATCGCGCCACGTGAAGGGTCAACGTAAGTTGCAACAAAACCACTTGTAGATTCTAATAAATCTTGAGTAGACGCAACTTGATAACCTTCTGGCTGACGACCTAATGGAGTAATTTTCTTACTCTCATCATCATATACTAAGTAGCCTTCTTCGCCCACTAGGTTAAACGTACCAATACGTAAAACTTCTTGTGTCGTTGTTCCACCATTTAGGTCGACTACTTCAGCTGTAAACTTAGTCACTTGACCAGACTGAGTCATTTCAGTTTGTAAAGAGAACCAAAGCTCTTCAAGCTCTGCAATGTTTGGTAAGCCTTTAGTATCTTGTGACATTTCAGCTAAAAACGCTTCACGACCAGGGAACTGAGCGCTTACAATTGATGTTGAAATCGTTCCGTATGCATCAGCTGATGCTTGACGTACAACACCAAACATTTCACCAAGTGTGCCAGATGCTTGATCAAGTTCGACTTCTTTATCAATAATTGTCTGCTCATTTTGAGTAAACTGTGCTTGTAATCTATCACCACGTTGCTCTTCAGCGCGTAATTGCGATTGAGCCGTTCTCAATAGTGATTGCTTATCGGCACGTGCATCCATAAACTCACGTTCACGCGCTTGATTAACTTGTGCTTCTGAAACACGTTCGCTTTTTACTTTTTCTAATAGTTCTTGCAATGTTGCTGGGGCTTGCGCATTGGCATAACTTGCCATAAGAGCGACAGAAGCAGTTGCAAAAAGTGCTTTTATTGTTGTTTTCATTAATGCTTACTCCGCTGCTTTAATCGGTAATTCGACTAGATCTTCAGGAACTAGACCTTGTGCCATGCGCACTGCTTGTATAATTGAATCAAGGTATTCATCACCTAATGATTCCCAAGTGCGAGTATCATTATTCCAGACCCACGCAGCACTTTGATCAAGGCTAAGTGCTAATAATGCAGTACGACCTAAGTTAAAGAAATCGACCGCAACTTCGCTGCCATCTGGATTAATTGAACCATTGTAAGACTGAATACGTGAACCGTACTCATTTTCAATAGAGTAAGCATCTAGTACTTGACGGAACTGCTCAGAAACTGTAACGCTTGAGTTAGTCATTAAGGTTCTTAAACGCTCAACACGGTCAAGGCGCTCTTCTAAATTAATTGGCACATCTAAATTGATGAAAGACTCAAGACTGTCGATCATTTTTTGCATCAAAGGAACGATATTTTGCTTAGTATCTTCAATTGAATCAATTTGACGCTGAAGACTATTGATTACGGTCTGTTGGTCAGCAACAAGACTTGCAAGATAATCATTGTAGATCTTCAAATTTTCAGTCTGGTCTATCACACCGCGATACTCTACGAGTAGCTCTTGTGACTGTTCAAAAAGACCATTTATTTTTTGCTGTGACTTAGCTGCATCAACTTGAATTTTACGCGACTCTTTTTGCACGTCTTCAAGTGGACCAGCAAAGGCATTTCCTACGCTGGCTAGCGCTAAAGCACCAACTACGCATGACGCTATTTGAGTTCTCTTGCTCATTTTGGACATATTCCCAACCGTTTAAATCTAATGTTAAAGCCACTTAAAGTAGCAATAAGGGTTTATAGTTATTGATAATCATGCCATACATTTACTGGCACACTAGTAAATAGTCACAGGATGTTACTAAAATGTCAAGAAACTAGAGGAGTTTGAAGAGAAGTTTTTTACATAAAAAAGCCTTGATTTTTGGCTTTTCATTTGTCATATCAGATTTTTTTTACAATATCACACGCAATTGTCATGCGTTGGCTACCGCTTTCAAACGGGACAGTGCCATGCCACATGCACGATGGAAACAGTACAAGCTTACCAAGTGAGGGTTTAACATATGTTTTGGGCTCGATGCTTGTACCCTTCTTATATAAATTTGGTTGTCCAATTTTAAACCAACCTTGTTTATCAACATTTACATCAGGTAGGTCAATGTATAGTGCAGAACTTAACCAACCATCTGGATGTATATGATTGTTATGATAACCATTGGTTTTTAATAACACAGACCAACTGCCAGAAAACTCGATATTCGATTCATCAAATTCTGTATGCTTAGGCCAAAAACCCGGATATAAATCAGTTAAATATGACTTTTCTTTATTAAATGCTAAAACTGCTTTTTTATACTCACGCTTGATATGTGAAATAAATACATGCTGTGTTGCAAATAAATTTGCGCGGGTTTGAGTACCACCTCTGAGCGTTTGTTCTAAAGGTTCAGCCTCAGAGGTATGTTTAGTATGTAAATATGATGTCAAGTCACGCAGAAAACTCTCTAAACTTTGATAGTCTGCTGGTGGCTGAATTACATATTCAAATACATAGTCTTGAACATTAACAATAGGATGTTCAATGTGCACTCCAGCCGCACTGCAAGCAAATAGAATTGCTAATAGATGTTGGTCATCTGCTGCAATGCGTAATAATTCTTCCACATGAATTTTAAGGTCATCATACCAACCCAAGCTAAGCAGTGTTTCTAAACTCAGAATTTTTTCTTCTAACGCTAAGTCTTCTGATTGGCGAATTACTAAAAAATCTTCAAACACCGATTTTTGCTCGGGTATATCATGCTCTGATACGTAGGGTAAAAGCATACATTTTGATAAAATATAATACACATTGGTATTTTGATTGACGTTTACCACAGCTGACCATTCATGAAATCTTTCACACGCTTGCTTATCGTCCCCTACTCTTAATAATTTTTTAATCACTAGTGACTTTAGCTTTTCAGGACAGCTTGGATGTCTAAAAGCCCGCATTAGGTAATTGAACATTTCTCTTTGATTGCCAACTTCCCACAAGCTATCTAGTAAATTATCGTGTGTATCGTGTAAGAATAAATCTATATCTAAGGCTTTTTTATAATAATAAACAGCAGATTCTAATTTACCTACATCGCTTAATGCATTGGCATAGTTATGAAAAAACTCGAGTCGCTTAGGCCCATCTCGTCAAGTTGCTTAAAATACTCAATCGCCTTATCTGGGCTGTTATTCATTCTTAATAATAGTGCGTACTCATGCGTAATCTGTTTGTTTTGCTTATGAAGATGCGGTTCGAGTATTGCTAATGCTTGGGCTAAATCACCATCAGTTTTAAACATTCTTGATTTATGTAAATACAATGAAGGAATATCCAGCTTATGCTTAAGTACATGGCGCTCAAGGCTTGCAAACTCATCATTAAAACCTTTAGTTGCGTATAAGCTTGCTAAGTTGATAATGGGGTCAATATAATCGGGCTTTATGGCTAAAGCATGTTGATAATACCTATTTGCATTTTCAAATTGATGTAGTTTTTTGAAGACATTTCCCAAACTGTTGCACAACGAGGGATTATGCTGGTTTATCTTAAGTGCTTTTTCCAAAAAAGTTTTAGCATGATCAAGCTGACCAAGCTTTTCATGCGCAACACCATGTAAAAATAACACGTCAGGATGACAATCGTTAAAATCATATGCTTGTTGAGTCAATCTTAACGCATTATCAAACTGCTTATTATGAAGTGCCTTTAAGGCAGCCTGCAAAATATTTATTATGTCGCGAGGTAGTTGACTAGTCATTTACGCTTGCTTTGTCCCACTTATATGCCACGCTACGGGCGCCTGTCCCTGTTTCATAACAATTGGAATAGGTGTATTCATCGTAACTTTATTTTGAGCAAGCAATGCTTCAATCTCATCTAAATCCGATTGACTAAGACAAGCTTGTGTCATGCTTGTTAACCTTGCATGGTTTGACGCGACTTGCCTTTTTGCCTCTTCAAACCACTGAATTAATTGATCGAAAGGAAATTGATTAAATTGGGAAAGTAACTGTTTAACGCCTTCATATATAAAAAGATGATGGCCAGTATTATGTTGAACACAAAATTGACTTACTTTGGGTTCAATAGACATAAACTCATTAACAGTTGTAGACACGATTTGTTTATTATCCTTTTTAAATGCCATAGCAACCGCTAGACCTTTTTCGATAAATTGTAAATCAATGATAAGCGATAAACCTGCTAAGTTAATTTTTGTATTGTGGTCAATGTAACCATTTGGGTAATGGCTCAATATTGTAAATTCAGCCCCAGGTTTTAATAATCTTGCTAATTCTTTGAACGCCGGCAGGCCAGCATATTCAATACCAAATTGACTACAAACCACATCAATACTACCTGACTCTAACGGTACATTACTTAAGTCACAAACGATCGTGTTTGCATTAGGATGTTTTGACGATAAGGACATTAGGGCTTCTTTTGAAATATCTGCACCATAATAAGTGTAATACTCAAGGTTTGTAATGTTGTGAAATATTGAACCCGCGCCACAAGCGAAGTCAATAATTTTTGACCCTTGGCTGATATTTGCAAAATACTCTTCCCAGAAAAGAGAGATTGTCTTATTTTTTTGTCCGAGTTCGTTGGCAAACACTTCCGATTCGTCTTTGCTCTCTTGCCAATAGGCTAGCCAGTCCTTTTTCATGATCTACTCAATGTTTTCATCTATTTGTATTCTAGCATTAACCTAAAACAAAAAAGAGAGCCGAAGCTCTCTTTTTTATCTAACTAAATGTTAGTTTCTAAGATGTCTTAGAATGATGCGCGTAGGCTTACATAGTAAGTTCTACCAAATACATCATATGTAGCAGGATATGTATTTGATTGCTCATCGTTGTCACCAATTACTGGTGGTTTTTCGTCAAGTAAGTTATCGATACCAGCAACAACTCTAAAGTTATCATTGATAAAGTAAGTACCCGCTAGATCGAAGTAGCTAGTGCCATCAATCTTCTCAACTGTAAAGTCAGTACCGTCATCATCATCAGATACTTCACCAACATATCTCCACAATAATTGAGCAGTATAGTCGTCAGTACCTAAGGTAAATGTCATTCTGTGCTTATACTCTGGCGTAGGTTCGCCACAGTTTGCGCCAAAGTTACCAGCACACTGAATTAGGTCAGGTGAACCAGCAAATGGTAGGAAGTCACTTTCGTCAGTGTAAGTACCTAAGTAATCGATATCAACATCACCAAACTCTGTCTCAAGGCTGTAGCTTGCGATTACGTCAACACCAGCAAGGGTGATTGATGCAACGTTTTGGCTAAGCGTTTCAACGAAGTCAATAGTACCGTCACCACGTCTGTTTACTACGTCACAGAATGGACCACCAAGACCAGAACCTTCACGAGTTGAATCGTAACAAGTCGTAAGAATGTTGTTTGTACCACCACCGAAAGCGGCGACAGCATCTTCAATCTCAATGTCGAAGTAATCTACAGAGAAAGAAAGATTTTCAACGATGTCATCTACAACGAAACCAACAGTTAATGTTTCCGCAGTTTCTTCAGTTAGATTCGGGTTACCACCAGCTAGTGAACGAACCTGACCAGAAGCTGGGTTTAGGCCGTTACTAAATACTGCTGCTGCTGGAACGCCAGTCGCGATACATAAGCTACGTAATGCTTCAGTTTGGTCAAGAGCACCGTTACCTGCACATGGATCACTTGCGCCTGGGAAGTTTTCGCCTTGTGGAGAGAACAATTCACCGATGTTTGGAGCACGTACCGCTTCGTTGAAACCAGCACGGAAACGGAAGTTTTCGTTAATTGCCCAAATACCTGACAATTTAAATGCGTCTACAGAACCAACTGTTGAGTAATCTTCTGAACGGTAAGCAACATCTACTGAAAGTAAATCAACAAACTCAACACCTTCAATGATTGGTAAGTTTGCTTCAACAGAGAAACCAGAAACAGTGAATCCACCAGCTAGAGCAGGAGAACCGTTGAAACCAGCAATTGTGCTAGCCGCTAAATCCTGTGAAGGTAAGAATTCAAACGAATCTTGTCTGTGCTCGTAAGCAAATGCGATACCAATTGGACCACCTGGTAGTTCGAAGAACTCAGCTGAGTCACCAGATAGTGAAGCACCAAAGATTTTTTGTTCGAACAAGGCAGTTGAAGCAACCGCTGTTTTTAGGAAGTCAGCAGCATCTTGAGAGATATTACCAGCACCAAAGATATTCATTGGAGCACAACCGATAGTTGAGCCATTTGCAGACGTATCGGCACAAGTAGGCTGACCGTCAGCACCAACGATTACGTTACCGTTTTCGCTAGCAAGTAATAAAGCTTGGTCAAAACGACCACGGTTTACGTTACCTAACTGAGCTGTAGAGTTGTTAACTTTACCAGTTTGATAGTATGCGTCGTAGTACCAATCAGAATCAGCAACATTACCACGGACACCTACTTGGAACTGGTAAGATGTAAACGCATCTTCTGAACGACGAGGTCCAACTTCTTCAAGACGACGACGTACAAGTGCACGTGCTTCATCATCAATACCATCACCATCTGTATCAACACCAAGACCTATCGCATCAGAAATCACTTGCTGTGCTTCTGGTGTGATAAACGGGTTGTTATCAAGAGAGAAAGTTGAAGTTTGGAAGATTGGCGTAGGCGCTAACTGAGAAGGTACACGGCTATCAGTAAACATGATACGACCATATAACTCTGCATTTTCAGAAACTTCAAAACTACCTAGAGCAGTCGCTTGGTGACGCTCTTGAGGAAGCTGAATATAGTTAACAGGTGCGTAGTTATAGAAATCATTAACATCGCCACCGGCAACAAATGGACGTACACTACCGTCTTGACCAAAGATAATACCATCTGAGTCAGGAGAGAAAGTGCTAAAACCACTGTTGAAAATTGAAGTATCTGGTACACCAGATGAACCGCCTAGCTCTAGACCAGTTGCATCGCCGTTATCAAACAATGCTGTTTGAGCGAAATCTCTATCGCCTTGGAACAAATCTTCACGATCTGTGTAGCTCAAGTTAAATACAACGTTACCACGACCGTCAGCGAAGTTACCACCGATTGTGAAGTCAGCATTAAAGATTTCTGCATCGCCTTCTTCAGTGCTTTCATAACCAGTTGCTACTTCAACACCTTCAAAGTCATCTTTAAGGATGAAGTTAACAACACCAGCAACAGCGTCAGAACCATATACTGCAGATGCACCACCAGTTAGTACTTCAACGTTTTTGATTAGTGCAGTTGGGATAGAGTTAATATCTACCGCGCCGCCTGAAGTTGTTGGAACAGCACGAGTACCGTTAATAAGTACCAATGTTCTGTTTGTTCCTAAACCACGTAAATCAACAGTTGCTGTACCGTTACCAGGGTTATTTGAAGTTCTGTCTAGACCTGGAACAACCTGAGGTAAAGTATTTAGAAGTGATTCAGTATTGATAGTATTGGTTAGTTCAAATTGCTCTGAGCTAACAACTGCAATCGGAGCAGCAGACGCGAATTCTGCCTTTCTGATACGTGAACCAGTTACGTTAATTTTTTCAATTGACTCTTCTGCAGCGTTGCCTTCTTGTGCAACTGCTACTGAGCCAATACTTACTGTTGACGCGGCAGCGCCGAACACGCAAGCGAGCTTTATAGCTTTAGCTAGTTTTGTGTTAGTAAACATGATGTCTCCCTAGACATTAATATTTTTATGTTTTTTGCCGTTATTATACGACTTTCTATAACATGGGCTTTTCCCACTGCCCTATAATATACTTAATTTCTTCCTGTGGTCAATTATATCAAGCGATAGAGACTAAAGAATGATGTTTTTTTTGACTAAAGCGCAGTTAATTGCAGCCGATAGCCTGATTATGATGGGGTACAAGGGTGATTTTCGTTAATTCTATGATTCATATCTCGACGGACCTCAGTACTGCAAATTGCTCAATTCTTAAGCAAAATTATCGTTAGTTATTTAGGAGTAACATGTGAAGCTTGATGATGACATTCATAATTATTACGAACACCTGGTCCTAGAACATATAGACGAACTGGGCCTAACAAAAAGCAAATCTAGTGATTATCTAGCAGATTTAACATGTTTAACACTAAACCAGCTACCTCCGCGTTACATTCGATATGAAGTAGATATGGCATTTTATATGCCAAACTCTGAGCGACAGCAAATGCGCATGAATGTGATTAATTGCGTCCAGGCCGGGGTGGAATTTTTAGATAATGTAAAGCATCAAGAAAAGTGAGATTGGGTGGCGAACTCCAGCCACTTCCCGGCACATAAGTCCCTTAGTACGGCTGCTCCCTTCCGGGCCTGACCGGGTTCCCAAGTTATTATTGCGAGAGAACCAGAGTTCACCATTGATTTGGCGCTACCGCCAAGGCCGAGCATTATGCCTATGCGGGTATTACATTGCAAGCCGGTCGCATCATATTTAGCGTGTTTATTTAAATTTTGCTTCTGCAAGCTGATTGGCAACAATTTGCGTAGCAAGTTGACTTCTGTTTGCTTCTTCTAATACTAGGGTCACCGTTTTACCAATATCTTCTAATTGGCTTTGCAAATATTGTTCTGTGCTATTGTCTTGAGTTTGATGGAATATATCGATAATACCGCCTGCGTTTATGACATAATCAGGGACGTAAACAATACCTTTGTTAAATAATACAGAGTCCAAGTCAGTACTTTGTAACTGATTATTCGCAGCCCCCGCGATGATAGGCGCTTTTATTTGATTAATTGTTTGCGCATTAATTGCTCCGCCCAATGCGCATGGAGCATATACATCCACATCCAATGTATGGATGATAGTATTGTCGACAATCGTAGCACCTAGCTCTTTTTGTGCAATTTTTAAATTTTCATCAAAAATATCTGAAACAAAAAGTATGGCGCCCGCTTTGTGTAAATGACGAGCCAGTCGCAAGCCAACATGACCTACGCCTTGGATAGCCACCTTTTTACCTTTTAAGTCACTGTTAAATCTGAAGTTGACAGCAGCTCGAATACCGCAAAAAACGCCGTAAGAAGTCGCTGGCGCAGGATTGCCGTCAGCTGGCTCACCCATCACAGAATACCGCGCATCCGCACCCGCGACAAAAGATGTTTGACTTGCCATATGATGAACATCTGAAACTGCAATACCAGAATCTTCAGCAATGACATAACTGCCATTAAAGGTGTCGACAAACCGCCCCATTGCTTGCATCAATCTAGGTGTTTTTTGTGTTCTGGGATCACCGATAATAACTGCCTTGCCGCCGCCTTGTGGCAAACCTGCCATCGCTGCTTTGTATGTCATACCTTTTGACAGTCTCAAGACATCAGATAAAGCATCGGCACTGCTTGGATAGTTAAACATTCTGCACCCACCTAAACTTGGTCCTAGGTTGGTATTGTGCACAGCAATAATTGCCGATAAGCCACTTTCTTCATCGTGTTTAAAAGAGATGTGTTCGTGCTTATCAAAATCAGGATGTTCAAAAACGGCCATCGAATTGCCTTATCATTATTATTTAGTCTATGTTAGCTGAATATGACGAGGACAGGTTTTGCAATTAAATGACCCTAATCAAAAGCATACAAAAAAAACTGATAAATGTTTTCTTTTTATAGGATATACATCCTATAATATAAGAATTGTTAGAATACGCCTCAAAGCACCACAATGGTTTAATACGGGCTTCTTTTAATTTACGAGTTTGGCTGATATCGGCAAAAACATACAAAAATAAGAACAAAGACATGAAATTAGATAAATTTGATCGAGAAATATTACGCGTGATGCAACGCGACGCAACTGTTTCAATGGCTGAACTTAGTCAATATGTGGGTTTATCACACACACCGTGTTGGCGTCGTGTAAAACGCATGGAAGCTGACGGGATCATTCGTCAAAAAGTGACGCTTTTAGATGCGAAAAAGCTCGACCTTGGTGTGTCAGTCTTTATCTATGTCACCTTGAAAAATCATGATGGCGATTCTCTTAATAAGTTTGAGAGTGCTGTACAAGAAATAGAAGAAGTCATTGAATGCCACACAACCAGTGGCGATAAAGACTATCTGCTTAAAGTTATTGTTAAAAGCATTGAAGAATACGAACAACTGCTCAAAACAAAGTTAACCAGTTTACCGTTAGTCGATCATCTAAGTTCGACGTTTGCTTTAAAGCAAGTCAAAAACACGACTGAACTGCCAATATAATTAAACTGCCGCACAAGAAGGGTGCTAAGTCGCATCGATTTGATTTTCAGGGGCCGCGTCTTGAAAGGCCTTCATACTCTGACAATTGTTATAGATCTTTTCAATAAGTGGGTAGTCAGATAACTGAATGCCAAATCGTAATGCATTATAAACTTGTGGCACCAAACATACGTCAACTAAGCTCACATCATACCCAATGCAGTACTTACCAGATCGGTTTTGCAGCCGTTGCTCTAAACTTGAAAAGCCTTTTTTTGTCCAATGATGCATCCAATTTTTGATATCGCTATCATTAGCACTAAAATCGCTTTTCAAAGTGTTTAATACTCTTAGATTCATTACTGGCTGCATATCACACGCGATATCTTGACTCATCATACGCACACGAGCTCTGTCTAGACGATGTGTTGGCAGTAATTTGGTATTAGATTCATATTTTTCGTCAATATACTCGATAATTGCCAAAGACTGATTAAGCGTAACGTCTTCGTCATCATCTACAAACGTAGGTACCAGTTGTGCTGGATTTAGCTTTGTATATGCTTGCGAATTTTGTTCTCCGCCGTCTTTTACTAAGGTGCACGGGCACATACTCATAGTCGAGGCCTTTTAAATTAAGCGCAATTCGAACCCGATACGTTGCTGAACTGCGCCAGTACCCATGTAAAAATAGACTCATTCTACTTAGTAACCTTGTGCTTTATTGTAATTTGACCGAGTGTTTTGAAATACCATACTCGCGTAATTTATTCGCTATAGCAGTATGACTTAAGCCCAGCTTTCTAGCAAGCTGCCTTGTGCTTGGATATGAAGGATACAAACGCTTTAACATATCTCTTTCAAATTTTTTCACTTCCTGTTCAAGTGTACCGTCAAAATTTTCATCAATATAGGTCACGCTTGCACTGCACGTTGGAAGTTGGATTTCTTCTTTGGTTATTTCGTTGCCATCCATGATAGAAATCGCACGATAAAGCGCATTTTTTAATTGACGGATATTTCCGGGCCACGGATAACTTTCTAGATAATCGATACACGGCTTGCTCAACTTAGGCGGTTGAATACCGAGTTTTTTAGAATGTTCTAACACAATATTATTGGCCAAGGGCACAATATCTGCTTTGCGCTCTCTTAGTGATGGAATAACCAGTCCCAGCACGTTTAAACGATAGTAGAGATCTTCTCTAAACGTGCCTTCTTGAACACTTTCGCCTAAATCCTTGCACGAGGTACATATGATTCTACAATCAATATACTTGACCCTGCTATCACCAATTTGATGATAAGTACCATACTCAAGCACTCGTAATAATTTTGCTTGAAGTTGCTTTGACATTTCTGATACTTCATCAAACAAAATGGTTCCGCCAGCTGCTTGCTCAAACAAACCAGCTTTACCCTCTTCTTTTGAAAAAGCGCCTTTGGCATAGCCAAATAGTTCAGTTTCAGCTACATCGTCAGGCAAAGATGCACAATTTAACGTCACAAATTCACCGTCTGATCTGCGGCTATTATCGTGGCAAGCTTTTGCGATTTGTTCTTTACCCGAGCCAGTATCGCCTGTGATCAGCATATTGCCATCTAGTTGCGACATACGCTTAGCTTCACGAATCACTCGCTTCATCGCAGTTGAATAAACCTCAAAGCTATCAAATGAGTTAGTATATGTCTTTCTAAGTGCGTTCATCTGAACGCCAAGTCTTACTTCAGATTTCAATAACAGTACACTACCTGCCAATACATTTTTGTCTGCATCAGAAATTAACACCGGTAAAATATCAGCGATATAATCTTGTTGAATAAATTTGATTTTTTCTGTAACCGGTTCGATATTTTTCTTACCAAGCCACTTTGAAAAATTAAAGCCTGTGATAAGGTCTTCAATGTTTAATTCTAAAATGGCTTCATCGGCTAACTCCAATGCAGCCCTGACAGCATCATTAAACAATATCACCTTGCCATTTGTATCGGTGGAGAAACAAGGATCTGGTAAGGTTTGCAACAATGCTCGCAATTGATTTCGTTCTCTTTCGATTGGCATAAAGGGCGTTGTCTTCACATCCTTTATCCCTGCTAGTAAACGAAGTTTTGGCATTAAATTTTGTAGATTTTCAAACTCTATCGTAGGGAAATCTAAGAATATTTTACCTTGCGCTTCTATCTCAATTCCACGCAAATCTATCTCATAATCTTTGAGAATATCTAAGATATTTTGAGTGATACCGGTGCGGTCTTCACAATTTATTTCTAAGCGCATTACCTTATCCTGTACTACTGTAAACATATATTGTTGTGTATGCTGATATTTACGATTGGCAGACAAATCAGATCAGGTAAACAGGCGTGAAAGTCGTGATTATTAAGTAAATTTAATAATCACGACATGAGGAGTGTAATTGGTGTTTAACTCGCTTTGGGCGCAAATTTAGGCTCGAATAAACCCAACTGTTTGGCTTTTGTAACCATCGACATAAGGTCAGCGTCGGCCAGTGCATCTAAATCATCGGCATTTTCAAGCACATAGTAAAGAGGTTGCATAATATCTATGCGATAAGGTGTACGCATTGCTGCAAGCGGATCTAATGCTTCTCGCACTGCATCAGAAGACTCTAATGCATGAATCGTTTCGCCATAGGTGAAGATAAGATACCGCCGCCATATATGCGCAAACCCTCGGGCGTTTGCATCAAACCAAATTCTACTGTAAACCAATACAAACGGGCCAAATACACCCTGTCTTCTTTATTCGCCGCTAAACCTAATTTGCCATAAGTATGGGTAAAGTGGGCAAATGCTGGATTAGTTAACAAAGGACAGTGGCCAAAAATTTCATGAAAGACATCGGGCTCTTGCAGATAATCAAACTCAGCTTCACTTCGAATAAAGGTCGCTACTGGGAATTGTTTATTTGCTAGCAGTGTAAAAAACTCCGTAAAATTGATTAAAGCGGGTACTTCCGCTGTTGTCCAACCGGTAGTTGCACTTAGTACTTTGTTGATGTCACCTAATTGCGGTATCTCTTGGCTAGTCATCCCTAAAAGCTCAATCCCATGCATGTATTGGTCACAAGCTCTTCCTTTAAGCAGCTTCATTTGTCTTTCATAAAGTCGACGCCATCTATCATGCTCTTCATCACTCCAATGTATAATACCGTTGTCATCAGATTGTTTTGAAACATATTGGGATTGCTTAGCCATAAATACCTATAGTGAATTGGTCTACGTTAATTTTGAGGTATCATAATCAATTAAAAGGCATTTGATGATAGTCAACATCATCATTAAACTGGTAATACCACGGATTTTTGTCTTCTATTGTTTACAAAAAAACCGAGTATATACTCGGTTTTTGTCGAAGGAGAAGATATTATTACTATAGTCGATTGATTTCTCGATTAAGCTGAAACTCTTTAGATGTTACGTAACTTTCCACTTTCCTTAGTTTCTCTTCAACGTGTGAAAAGCGTTGTTTTATCTCAGCTAATGCAGCTCTTGGTGGTTTGCCCGCTTGCCAAACTCTAGATTTCACTTCAACTTTATGAGAATTAGCTGAATGAGAGTTTCGGTAACCTTTCCCTGCATATTCTGCATCATTTTTAATCGACCCACTTCCATAGCTATTACCGCGACTTTCAAACTGTTGATGGTAAGCAGTTTCAGGCTTGTCATCTAAAATGAATACTGCTGCAACATAAGCGACAAGTACAAAAGGCCCTGCGAGTAATAAAAAGGCAGTCACTGTTAAAATTCGTACTAACCAAGTTTCAATTCCGAAGTAATCTGCTATTCCTGCACAGACGCCGGCGATTTTACCGCGTTGTTTGTCTCGATATAATTCTCCGCCTCTCATGCTCTGTTCCTCCAGTCAGGTGCCTCTGCATCCAAAATGCTTTCCAAGGTTTCAATACGGTCAGCCATCAACTCGGCTTTTTGAGCCAAGTTTTGAAGTGATCTAACTTCCGTTTCTGAAAGTCCCTTGCTTACTTGACGTTTGCTTCTATAGTGCAAGATTAGCCAAATAGGTGCCACAAACAACATAAATACAATAAGCGTTACGCCTGTTAATATAAAAAACTCTTCCATTTTCTTCTCCTAACTATTGAGATGAACAACTACCTGATTTATTTATATAGCTTACTGCGTAATCAAGTAGTTGAACAAAGACTATTTAACACTAAGGGGGTTCTTCCTTACGCTTTTTTCGTCTTACTTACTGCTGAGACGCTTGCCTTTTTTGGCTTGTCAGCGTTCATTTTTGCTTTTAATGCAGCTAATTCATCTTCAATTTTGTTATCTTCTTCTAAGCTAGCAATCTCATCCTTTAGACTACGCTTACCAACATCATAAGCTTCAACCTGTGACTCTAAGTCGTCGATTTTACGTTCAAATTGTTCAAAACGCCCCATTGCATTATCAACTGTGCTTGAGTCTAAACGTTTCTTTACTTCTAAACGTGAACTAACTGTTTTTTGCCTCATGATAATCGTTTTTTGGCGATTTTTAGCATCCGCTAGCTTTTCTTGAAGCTGGCCAGTTTCTTGTTGTAACTTAGCTAGCTCATCTTCTATTAACGATAGCTCGTTAGTTAATGCTTCTGCTGCTTCACTTGCTTTGCTTCGTTCTTGCAATGCAGCTCTTGCTAGATCTTCACGACCTTTATTAATAGCTAATTCTGCTTTCGACTCCCAGTCGGCGGCTTCAGCTGTGTACTTATTGATTTGATTAACAACATCCTTTTTGTTTGCTATCGTTTTAGCTGACGCTGAACGAACCTCAACTAAGGTGTCTTCCATTTCTTGAATAATTAGTCGAACCATTTTTTCTGGATCTTCAGCCTTATCAAGAATTGCATTGATATTTGAATTAATAATATCGGTAAAACGTGAAAAAATACCCATGGTATGTTACCTCTTTGGTTTAGTGCTAAATAATAGCGGTGGTGACTATTTACAATCAGTAAACTAAGTCTCTTGGCTATCTATATTCAATAATCTTGCCAACTTTAAAACCAAGCATAAGCTGTTGTTTTTAAAATCTTTTTATTGTTTTTCCAGTTTCACTACCTATTACATCTTTTTTAAAGTAGACTATATTTTAGTAAATTTGACCAAAATTT
This sequence comes from Glaciecola sp. HA4-3, assembly GCF_055693685.1. Taxonomy (NCBI): domain Bacteria; kingdom Pseudomonadati; phylum Pseudomonadota; class Gammaproteobacteria; order Alteromonadales; family Alteromonadaceae; genus Glaciecola; species Glaciecola sp. HA4-3. Next base: position 1,076,013 of record NZ_CM146340.1, on the reverse strand, counting down.
AAATTAGTGACCACTCCATGTTTGAACAAAAAAATGAAATGCTTGGCCAAGCCAATAGTTTTTTGGAAGTTATCGAGCAAATATCTCAAGTCGCCCCGCTTCAAAAACCAATTTTAATAATAGGTGAAAGAGGCACCGGTAAAGAGCTAGTTGCCTCACGTTTACATTTTTTGTCAAAGCGCTGGGAACAAAACTACGTCAAACTCAATTGCGCAGCTTTGAGCGAAAGTCTTTTAGAATCTGAACTTTTTGGTTATGAAGCAGGTGCGTTTACGGGTGCTTCAAAACGACGGGAAGGTCGCTTTGAATATGCTGACAATGGGACTTTATTCCTAGATGAACTAGCCAATACTTCCGCATTGATTCAAGAAAAACTTTTGCGAGTCATTGAATACGGTGAGTTCGAACGAGTTGGCGGCACAAGAACCGTTAAAGTAGATGTCAGACTAGTGGCTGCGACAAATGAAGATTTACCCAGTTTAGCCGAGCAAGGAGAGTTTAGAGCCGATTTGCTTGATAGGCTTGCGTTTGACGTTATTACTATACCGCCACTTAGAGAACGAAAAGATGACATATTGATGCTTGCAGAAACATTTGCTATCAATATGGCTAGAGAGCTTGAGCTTGAGCTATTTAGCGGTTTCACAAAAAAAGCAAAGGAGACGCTGTTAGACTACTCGTGGCTAAAGGCAATATCCGCGAACTGAAAAATGTAGTTGAACGAGCGGTATATCGCACGCCCGCCACTTTGCCTGTTCACGAAATTGTACTTGACCCTTTTGAGTCGAAATACCGTCCAACGCAACGCATAAAAGCACCAAACAGAATTGAAAATAACTTACCTAGCGCCTCTTCAAGCTCACTTGTAGTAAACGAACAAGACTCAAATAATCAACCATCACATGACCCTTTGACGCCAAACACAACAAATGAGATAGCCAACACACAAAGCTTGCCAAGTTTTCCTTTGGATTTAAAAGCTGTTTCTCAAAATTATGAAATTGATCTAATTAAGAGTGCACTTGCTGAATCGCAATATAACCAGAAGAAAACAGCAGAAAAACTATCATTAACTTATCACCAGTTAAGAGGTTATTTAAAAAAATACAATTTGCTTGAAAACTCTGAAGCAGATTAGGCTATGATTATGTTTTATATCGTACATCCGTAGTTTAATTGTGATGAATTTACTATCAAACATGGTCTTAAAAGCGAGTCTGCGTAAAGTAAGTATCGCTAAATTGCTGCCCAAAAACGTTTTCGTTTTTTTAAGCACATGGGTGAAGGTGTTTGTGTTGTCTTGCCTTACATTAGCTTATGGCTGTGGAAATAAAATTCCCGTTAATAAAAATGCGATTACTTTTTGTTCTGAAAGCAACCCTGCGTATTTTAATCCGCAGCTTGATACCTCCAGTACAACCGCTGATGCTTCTGCCCACCAGCTGTATGACCGATTGCTTGAGTTCAACCCAGACAATGGACGTATAGAAGCTGGTTTAGCGAGCAGTTATCTTGTTAGTGAGGATGGCCTACGATATACCTTTCAATTAAGAAGAGGCATTTTTTTTCATACCACGTCTTATTTTACACCCACTCGTACTTTCAACGCTGATGATGTTATTTTCAGTATTGATCGTTGGCGTTTAGCCAACCACCCATTTCATGAGGTAAATGGAGGTAGTTACCCCTATTTTGATTCCTTAAGACTTGATCAAACCATTAAAAGCGTCGAACGTATAAATGGATACCGAGTAGAAATAACTCTATTTACACCCGATAGTTCATTTTTGGCCAATTTGGCAACGGACTTTGCCGTTATTTTATCGAAAGAATATGCCGATCAATTAGTAACAAATGGCAATCAAGACCATATAGATACCTTGCCCATAGGAACTGGCCCATACAAATTTAACGACTATAAACAAAATCATCATATTCGATTTGAGCGACATGACGCTTATTTTAAAGATGTGCAAGGCATGCAGCATTTGTTGTTTGATATCACACCAAAATCGTCATTAAGAATGGCAAAACTTATCACAGGCGAGTGCGATGCAACGGCTTTTCCTTCTCAAACTGATTTAGAAGTCGTACAAGAAAGAGAAGACCTAGTTTTGTTAGAAAAGCCAGGATTAAATGTAGGATTTTGGGCGTTTAATACTAACAAGCCACCGCTTGACAACCCGATGGTTCGTCAAGCGCTAGTGTTGGCTGTCGATAAAACGTCATTGTTAGATGCCATTTATTTAGGTCAAGCTACACGTGCAAAAAGTATTATTCCTTCTGCGTCGTGGGCGTATGATAATAATACAAAAGAGTTGGGCTATAACCCTGTCAGAGCAAGAGAGTTGCTAATTGAAGCGGGCTTATCTAACGATTTTACGATTGAAATATGGGCGATGCCTGTGCGCAGAGCATATAACCCTAATGCTACCAAAATGGCCGAGCTCATCAAACGATATCTAGAAGAAGTTGGCGTTCAGGTTAATATTGTGACCTATGATTGGAATATATTTCGAGAAAACCTCAAACTTGGTATTCACGACTCAGTATTAATTGGCTGGAATGCTGATAATGGCGACCCTGATAACTTTTATCGTCCCTTACTTACATGTGATGCGATTCCCTCAGGCACAAATCGCGCGATGTGGTGCAATAAGCAGTATGATCAAATTATTAGCGAAGCATTACTTACAGATGATCCCCAACAGCGCCAAAGCCTGTATCAGCAAGCAAATGAGCTTATTTATCAAGAAACGCCGTTGATGCCAATTGCCCATGCCTATCAATATCAGGCTTTACGTAGCGACCTTAAAGGGATGCAGATTAACCCCTTTGGCGGCATCAATTTTGAAAATGTCGAGCGTTTGCCATGATTAAGTTATTTTTGCGCTATCTAAATTTGATGGTATTCACCATTCTTACTTTATTAGTGCTATCGTTTTTTCTTCCATACTTATTCCCTGGCGATTTATTACAAAACATCTCAGGCATAACACCTAATTCAGCTGAGCAACGCGCTGCACTGGAGGCTGCATATCGGCTAGACGAAAGCATCTTCGCTCAGTTTAGTGTGTATGTGCGCAATTTGCTTGATGGGAATTGGGGGATAAGTAGTGTGACACAGTCCTATTTGTTTGACGAAATCACACAGTCTCTACCCGCAACACTTGAATTAGTGATTTATGCACTTTTACTGGCGATCTTTATTGGTATCCCAATAGGATTTTTGTCTGGCCTAAAGCATCATAATAAAATCGATTTTTCAGTCGTTACTTTCAGTATGGTGGGTTATTCGTTTCCTGTATTTTGGCTAGCCCTTATTTTTATTACCGTTTTTTGTTTGCAACTTGAGTGGCTCCCTATTAGTGGGAGAATTGACTTGTTATACGAGGTCAAGCAGCAAACAGGTTTCGTATTTATTGATATATATTTGAGCGACATACAGGACAAATCAAGTGCAGTCGCGGATGCTCTTCGGCACCTTATCCTGCCTACTGCATCAGTCGCTATTGTCATCATTGCACTATATATTCGCTTTACTCGTCGTTCAACCATGGATGTTATGCAACAAGATTACATCATAGCGGCGCAATCTCGCGGCTTTACCCAACGGCAAATATTTTTTAAACATGGTTTAAAAAATGCGTTATTACCGATATTGCCGATACTAGCACTACAAATTAGCACCTTAATTACGAACGTAATGATTGTAGAGACAATATTCACTTGGCCCGGTGTAGGAAATTGGTTGATACAAGCTATTAACCAACAAGATTACCCTGCCATTCGTGCCGGTATGCTGGTAGTGTCAGTGATAGTGTTGACCTTGACCATTACCATTGAGTTTGTTACGCGGGCGCTCGATCCAAATAAGGAAGCATTAGAAAGTGCAGCGGCTTAATCTATATCAAGAAGAATATCACCCGTCACCATTGGCGCATATTTGGATAGAATTTAAAAAAAGCCATTTAGCGGTTATTGGTCTAATTGTGCTGACGCTATTTTTGGTGATTACCTTGCTCGTTCCATTGATTGCACCGTATGATCCTGACTTGCAAAATACCAATAATATTCTGTTGCCTCCTTCATGGCATCCAAATGGTTCGGTCGCACATTTGTTCGGTACTGACAGCTTAGGCCGTGATGTCTTCACACGCTTGCTATATGGAATACGAGTAACTTTTGGAAGCAGTCTTATCATCGTGTTAATTGCCAGTTTCATTGGTGTTGGACTAGGCGCTGTTGCAGGGTCAGTTCGCGGTGTACGCTCAAGCATTGTTAATCATTTATTTGATTCAATAATGTCTATTCCAACTCTGCTTATTGCCATAATCGTGGTAGCTATTTTAGGTGCAGGTCTATTTAATACGATGCTTGCTATCACCCTTGCACTTATTCCACAGTTTATTCATCAAACCCGAAGCTTTGTAAAAGCAGAACTTGCAAAAGATTACGTTACACTTGAAAGGCTAGATGGCGCTAGTTCCTCTCGTATATTTTTCTTTAGTATTTTACCCGGTATGATTGAGTTAGTCGTAATTCAGGCGACAATAGCACTGTCTATCGCTATTTTAGATGTGTCAGCCTTAGGGTTTTTATCCCTAGGAGCACAAAGCCCTAGCATTGAATTGGGACAAATATTATCTCAAAGTCTGGAAGCAGCATATGTGGCACCATGGCTTATTGCCCTGCTAGGATTCTTTATATTTTTGATGGTGTTATCGGTTAATATTGTAGGCGAAGGCTTACGTTCAGCCTTAAGAAGCAGGTTAAAATACTAATGGCATTGTTGGATATTAAAAACCTTACCTTATATATGGAGTCGAATGGACAAAGCATAAAGGCACTTGAAAAAGTGAGTTTTAGCTTACATGAAGGCGAAATTAAAGCCTTAGTCGGAGAGTCTGGCTCAGGAAAAACTCTTGTCGTTAAAGCCATTATTGGTGCCCTTCCTCATCATTGGCACATCAAAGCTGATCGATTAACATATAAAGGGCAAGACTTAGTCAACATGACTTATGAGCAAAGGCGTCAAATTATGCGCCGCGAAATTGCAGTGGTATTTCAAGAGCCGACCTCAGCGCTTGATCCTTCTGTAAAGCTAGGTGATCAAATAGAAGAAAGTATTCCGTCTGAATTTATTGATAAAGGTTGGTTTTGGCAACGCAATAAGCAACGCAAGGAAATCGCGATTAGCCTCATTCACAAAGTTGGTATTAAAGACCACGCTAGATGGCTAAATTGTTATCCACATGAAATACCTACCGATATTAGTCAAAAAATCATGATTGCTATGGCACTGGCTTCTGAACCTAGTATTTTAATAGCCGATGACAGTACCAGAAGCATGGAGAGTATCACCAAAACACAAGTACTGCGCTTGTTAGTTAAATTAAACAAAACAAAAAATTTATCTATACTGTTTGTTAGCCATGATTTATTGGCAATTACCAGCATTGCAACAAGCATGACGGTTTTATATTGTGGTCAAACGGTTGAATCTGGGAAGGTTAAATCATTACTTAAAAGACCCCTTCATCCCTATACCAAAGCACTATTGGATAGTGCTCCAAGTTTTCAAACCAGTTTAGCATGCAAATCCCCCTTAAAAGCCTTAAAAGGCACCATACCAAGCTTTCAACATCTACCCACTGGTTGTCGGTTAGGACCTAGATGTCCTAATGCTCAAAAAGAATGTGTGCAAGTACCTGTCATGCGAAATATTCATGACCACCAATATAGTTGCCATTTTCCTTTGCATTTGCCAAACAAAATGAAATCAAAGCAAGATGACGACACACAAAGTGCCATCAGGTTCTCGCCTGATGAAGCAAGTCAAGGGTAAACAAATGACTAAAGTCAATATGCTCAATAATCCGCTTGATAAGCCAATGCTAACGGTAGAAAACTTGCATTATGAGCATAAATCAAAAGTTGGTTTGTTTAAGCCTGAGCATGTTTTTAAGCTAGGCCCGATAAACTTCGATATGTTTAGAGGCGAAACCATTGCCATTATTGGCAATAACGGCTCAGGCAAAACCTTATTAGCAAAATTGTTAGCCAATGCCATCTCCCCGAGTTCAGGTACTATTAGTTTTGATAAAGATGCGTTTCAAGAAGAGGACATAAAATCTATCAATCAAAACCATGCAATTAGGATGATTCTGCAGCACTCTAAAAATGGCATGAACCCAGCACTTTCTTTGGGGACTGTGTTTCATAATATATTGAAGCTAAATACCGATTTAGACGAACAAGCGCGCATTGATAAGATTGAAAAAACGTTGTTGATGGTTGGTCTGTTGAGCGATCATTATTATTTTTATCGCCATATGCTATCAGACGGCCAACAGCAAAGGGTAGCGTTGGCAAGAGCCCTATTGTTAGATCCGCAAATAATTGTGGCAGATGAACCTTTTGCTGCACTCGATCCTTCAGTTAGGTCGCAAACCGTCAATTTAATTTTAAAATTGCAGGCAGAATTAGGCTTAGGCTTTATCTTTATTTCACACAATATTGGTATTGTCAGACATATTAGTGACAGGGTATTGGTTATGGATAAGGGAGAAATAATAGAGCAAGGCGTTACGAACAAAGTATTTGCTGCGCCTCAGCAGGCATTGACCCAAAAGTTAGTGCAAGCGCACTTCAATTTGGTCGAGCGACATTTTAGTCAGTTATAGGATAATCAGCTTTAAGATAGTCAATCGTAATGTAACCATTTTGATTTACTGATAGCGACTTAATAGCGATTCAAAAAACTATCAATCAACCTTGAGATAATATCTTGCATAAACACGTCCTAAATTTAAGGGTTAAAAAAGCCAGCGTAAAGCTGGCTTTTTATTGACGTCGTTTCAACGCATTTAAACGTTTAAATGCGAATTTTAGTAACCTACAGAAATTGTATAGTTTCCTACATATGCACCGTCAGCATATGGCTCTGTTGAAGCTGCGTCGTCAGTTTCTAACGTTGCACCTACAGCAAAGTTCACAGCACCATTTACATCAGTAGTTGCTTCATTTGTTGTTGCAACGTAAAGAGAAAGTGCATTTGGCCCATCTAAGATATATGCAGTAAACGTGTTTACTTCAAAACCAGAGTGCTAGGAGGAGCTGTTGCTAGCGCTAGGTTAGCAGTTGTTGGTAGTGTTATCTCTATGTCAGAGAATGGAGCAGCGTTAGTGACAGCATACTCACCTATGGTGTATCAGGAGTAAGCTCTACGATAGCTGCAGCAGCACCGCCAGATGCTGGTACGTTTGTTGTACCATCGCCAGAGACAACGTATGTTGCTTGAACCGTGCCTGCTGGGTCAGCGGTAGCTCTAATAGTACCAAATGAAATGGCTGACGTTTCTGCGAAGTCAAAAGTATTTTGAACTGTAACAGTTGCCTCAGATACCACTGGTGCTTGAGCTAGAGTGTTAGTTGAAACCGCAGCAAGTAAAGATGCAGATACTAATGCGGTATATAAATGGTTGCGTTTAAACATAAAAAACTCCAATTGTTTTTTAATTAATCAACGACACAGTAACGCAAGCATACTCGCGACAACTCTGTCTTGCAGAATGAATAAAGGTTCTTACTCATTCGATTCTTAAGGCGGTTAATTGCCCACAATGAACATATCGGCGCTTTTTAAATTCCCTTAACTATTTTTTTCAAATATTCCTATCTTATAAGATAATTATTGGCAGGAACTCTCTGAAACTCCTTATCGCCAAGTAGAGTTAACTCAAGCTTGCCTTGGTCTGGACGGTAGTCATCATTTAAAGAAACAACCTTTTTATACATATCAAGCTCGGTGAAGAAATTAATATTATTTAGGCGGCCAACGACTGATTCTGTGCCATCGGGTAAGGTTTGTACTACTCTTAACTTACCAAAAAAGCTTGTTTCACCATCACGTTTTAATGTTACTTCAATTTTTTCTCTATCAGAGCTCTCATCTAGTACCTTTTGAGCATTTACTATATTCATGCTGACTTGTGGCTCTTGGGTCCTGACTATAATCGGAACTGAATAATTGACAAAAAGATTCATCTCTAACTTAATCCCGTCAATAGGCTCGTCATCTTCTTCTAGCCTAACTGACTCTTCCGGAATGACTGTAAATAGAAGATGTGAACGATATTCTGGCTCAATCATTGACGAGTTACGTCTGAGCATGACCTTAACTATTTGGCGCTCATCAGGATCTAATAGCACCTGCCTAGGACTTAAACGCAAAAATGATTGTGCGCTGTATTTGAAATCCTTTGTATCAGCATCTTGATCATATAAGGTGTCAAACCCTGCCACTTTGTCTTCCCAACTTAAACGGTACACTTGTCGTCTATCCGTGTTATTAATTAACACCAACTCTTGCACTCTGTCTCTATCATCAAAAACAACTCGTGTTGGAGCAATTAAAAGCTTAGCGTTTGCTGAACTCATAAATACTGTAATAAATAGCAACAATCCAATTGCAACATGTTTGTGTTTTGTATATGTGATGTCCATAAGAATTCCTAAATCTAAAAACTAACGGTTATTTCAATTCTGTGTGTAAAGGTCGTATCAGCAAAGGTTAAGTTACCATTGCCAGAAGTCTGCAATACCCCACCAAAGCGTATTTCAGCTGTACCAGAGCGGCCAATCACCGCAGTATTTGCAATTTCTACACTATCTAGGGTGAATTTTTCAGGTGAGACAACTGGCGTTGTACTCTGCGATTGCACTACTCTGGCGCTTAAATCAATCTGTGAACCTGGAGGATAATCAAAAAGTTCAACTAAACCATGCTCGCCCTGTTGCAAAACAAGAATATTGGATGATTTAGAAAAATTACCAAACTGATCAATCGTAATATTTTCAATCGACGAATTATTTAACACCGCAATCGTGCCGAATTCGAGTGGCCGTATTAATCTAATATCAGCTTGCATAGAGAATGAAACAAAAACCATTTGTAGCGCGATAACATACTTAATGGTTTTAACAGCAAGTGCCCTCATTTATATACTAACCCCAGTATACCGAGCAACACCGCAGTACATTCCTGCATTAGCCACTTTTTCACATATTTGACGCGCATCGTTGTTAGAGCTATATGGGCCAACTCTTAAACTAAAATACTTTTTGTTTTTGACTATTACTTCGTCTACTTTGGGCTGACGATTACACGTAATGGGATCGATAGTAGTTTTAAGTTCAGCCCATCCGCGTTGTATCATTTGTTCCTGACTATAAGAAACTAAATGAATCGCATATTCTCCTGACTCACTCAAGCAAGCAACATCAGGTGGAACAACAGCCCTGACAGGCCCTACGATATTTGCAGTATTATGGCGATCGACTCTAAGTGCAATTTCATTATCGGCCGGCGAAGAAAACTTATTGTCAATGGATTGCACGTCAAGCATTTGCTCTTTGCTCATTGGTTTTTGTACGCTTCCAAGTTCTAGTGTTTGGCCACCAAAGGTTTGTTGTTCATCAGCAACATTGTCAACCTCTAGTATATTTTGAAATCTAGAGTTACCCGCGATATTAGCCATCTCTGGCGCAGAATCATTCTCAATTGCCTGTGGTGGTTCTGAAAATGAAGTAAACCCAGTTTGTTGAGTGTTTGATGGTGAGGCGAGACCAGTATAACTCTCATTAGCCGACTTAATATCTTGCATGACGTAACTTAAGTCTTGTTCTAGTTCAACAAGTCGTAATATTGACGGTTGCAGCTCTTTCCACTGCTGAAGCTCATCGTAAACACTTTCAATTTTGTCTGCTTTTATTCTCTCGTTTGTAGAAACTGACTCCGTTGATAAACACGCCGAAAGGCTCACTGTGCAAGTCAACAAGACAAGTTTTATTGCTTTTTGATTTATAGTCATTTCGGATACCTATCAAAGATCGTAAATTTGCATTACTACATAAACGTTAATATGGTTAGCAAGCCTTGCACAAAAAATGCCAATCTGTATTAAGATTTTGAAATTGAATGCTGAACGACATTGCAGTTACTAAAACTCTTTTTCAACACTTCGCATCGGGCTTGCGCTTGCTCAATTGTCGCGTAAAACCCCGTAGCGACATAAGTGAGCCTTTGTTTTTCAACAATTACACTATTGTTGACAAGGCTTGACGCTCTTGATTGCTTTAATGCTTCTTTATAAAAATTAGCTTTCTCAACACTGTTAAATTGCGCGATGGCAGTAATGAAGCCTTTAAGGTGATTTACTTCCTTGATCTCAAGCGTCTTGTCTACTATTAGTAAAGGAGTATTGCTGACTTGGATGTCCAAGTCGGTTGCTACATATTCAACTGGGTTATATGAATCCTGATCAACGCGCAGCAAATAACGACCGGGCCTTAAATTAGTCATAAAAAAGTAACCATCAAATGCAGTTTTAGTGCTTTGAACTACTTTATTTGATTTCGTATCAATCAATAAAACCGATTGATTTGCTCTTTCTTCTAGATTTCCATTGAGCAAACTGGTCTGCACTACCCCTTCTAATTCAGAAAAATACACGAGCGGAAAATCTACCTCATGAGTAATGCCAGCCCTTGGCGTAATCGAAAAACCGTCAATTAGTGGCAGAAGGTAAGGCTCTTGTACTTTTGATAAGTCGACATAAATATCGGTTTTCTTTTGAGACGTCATTCCCAATAATTCTGCAATACCCTGCGGATTCGTATCAGCACGTCTTGATGTTTGTACCGAATGAACTCGCGCATTTTCAACAATGTACTCACCGTCGTCATACCTAGCATTTAAATTTTTATCAATAAAGACACGAACCAAAACATTCCCAGAGTTAGTGACCGATCTATCGGATGCAAAAACTTGTTCATTTGAATGGCTATAACCTAGGTTAATTCTTAAGTTCAGACCTAATTCCCAATTATCATCATCGAAATATCGCGCATTTCCATTGATGTAGTAATTTCCATTTTTATATTCGAGCCCAGCTCTCACATTATTTTGTTTTGTATCTACAAAGTAACGATGATTAATAAAAGTACTTAGACGGTCGTTGATAGACCAACTAATGTTAGTATCTATCACAGATAATGAAAAATCTTCTTCGAATCGGTCAGAAAAACTCAGCCCTGTTCTGATTAAGGCACGTCCAAATACTCTTTCGAGGTTAAGTGTGTTTGTAATGAAATCATTCGTTGTATCTGTTTGTTTGTCAGATTCGCGAGAAAACTCAATTAAATTAAATAAGCGAGTATTTAGTATTGTTAAACCGATGTTGTTCGATATCGTTAAAATATCAGATATATCTTCGGTCGATTGAAAATTAATTTCGTTTTGATAATTGAGTCTTGACTGCGACTCAAAGAGTAATCGACCTGAGTTGACCAAGTTAAATTGTTGAACTTCAAGCCCGGTCACATCTCTTTCGTAAACATGATTTAGTCGTAAACTCTGTTGTCCGAACGCAGTTCTTAAAGAGTTTTCAGTTCTTAGGAAATCGTCATTGCCTACAGCAGTATCATTATCAAAAATAATTCGATTAAAAAGTCGACTCGTTACGCCCAAGCCCGCCACGTTTGAAGCGTTATTGTTATTAATATTGTCATCTGTTTCAAATCTATTACGATGAAACAGGCGTAAACTCGTATCATTATTAACACTAAAACGATATTGACCGGCTAGTTCATAGCCAGACTGATTAGTATCTAATGTTCCCAAGAGATTGTCAGCTAAATCCACAAACGAAAGCGAGTATTCTAATTCTCTTTCTAGTTTGGTATTCCGATCTACAATTTGTTGATAGGTCTCAGTTCGAAACTGTCCCTGTGGCCCATAAAATCGGATTTCTAAATTGTTTTGACCGTAAAACAAGTCTATATCTCTAAACTCATATTGACCGCTTGTGATATCAACAATGCGTTCAATCAGTACATTGTTTCGGTACAGTTCGACATCCCAATTAACGTCTACTGGGCCAATTAAATCAACAGTTTCAAAATTAAAGCTTTGGAACAAATCACGATTAGAAACAAATAAACCTCTACTTTGATTACTAGATGACAACCCGCGTATGTTTACAGGCACGATGTCGCCAACCTCAACAGTTGAAGCATTTAATATTCCCAGGAGGTCTTTGTTATTTGACTCTTTTGAAAAGGTCAAACGAGAATCTTTTAACACATCATCATCAAAGCCACTCATAAAAAAGCGAGTATTTACCATCGCGATATCACGATTTCCAAGAATAGAATATCGACTTGTTGTTTCGTCATCGTTGTCGTAACTAAAACCTATTTGAGCGTCTAATGTTTGCGATGAGAGGATTTCATAACCGCGATACAAATGAGGAAATCTTGCTACTTTTTGTTTGTTGTTGATGGAAAAAGGATTTTCTTGCCTTGCAAGTCTAATCTGAAACGGAAGCTTGTTAGTTGGTTCCAGTAAAAAGTCTAAATTGGTAAAATTAATTGTGGCGTTTAATTCAAACCACTTTGATACGGTTTTGTAATTAATGTAATAACGGCCATCATGAAACACAAAATCACTGGGGTCCAGCTGAATATTTTGTGCAGAAAGTTGGACAATCACTGACTCAAGGGGGAATTAATCACTGGATTAAAGTCTAGAGAGAAGCGATTGGACTCATTGATATACCAACCTTCATACTTGTTAAGACTTAATTCAATTGGAAAATCAATTAATTGAAAAAACTCTTCTAGCTCTATATAAACAGATTCATTTTTTACTAAGCCAATTGCAGTACCAAGTTCAAATTGTTTAGTTCTGACTGTTAAGAAAAGTTCCTCTCCATCTTGATATCGAATAGTACTGATTTGATTCGGTTCTTCTTGGGCATTAAGTGGCAACCCCACGCACATTAAGGCGGTAAATACGAGGGTTGACGAAAATCTTAACATTGTTCCGAACCTTATAAAAATTGAACATATCTTCTATTTTTTAAGGCAAAGCAATATTTGTTCCAAAACTTTTCGCTAAATTTTCACCCCACTAACGCCAACAAGATACCTGCGGCAACGGCGCTACCTAATACTCCGGCAACATTTGGCCCCATTGCATGCATTAACAAGAAGTTATGTGGGTTGGCTTCTAAGCCAACTTTGTTGACAACCCTTGCCGCCATTGGTACAGCTGATACGCCAGCAGCCCCTACTAAAGGGTTAATCGTTTCTTTGCTAAGCTTGTTCATTAATTTTGCCATTAGCACGCCAGCAGCAGTCCCAATTGAAAAGGCCACGGCACCAAGCGCCAAAATTCCGATGGTTTCCAGTGTCAAAAAATCTTCTGACGATAATTTAGACCCAACCGCTAAGCCTAAAAAGATAGTGACTGTATTAATTAGCGAATTTTGTGCAGTATAACTAAGGCGTTCGACAACTCCGCTCTCTTTTAAAAGATTACCAAAGCAAAACATCCCAACAAGTGGTGTTGCAGTTGGTAAAAATATCAGAGTCAATATTAATACCGCGATTGGAAATAATACTTTCTCAAATCGAGACACAACACGTAATTGTTTCATTTCAAGCTTGCGTTCATCAGGCGTAGTGAGTGCCTTCATGATGGGAGGCTGAATAATTGGGACCAGTGCCATGTATGAGTATGCAGCAACTGCGATAGCACCGAGTAGTTCTGGGGCTAATTTAGAGGCCAAAAATATCGCTGTGGGTCCATCTGCGCCGCCTATTATTGCGATAGCTGAAGCGTCTTGTAGGCTAAATTCAAAGCCGGGAATACCATTGAGAAGTATTGCCCCAAAAAGTGTTGCAAAAATACCGAACTGAGCTGCCGCTCCAAGCAACAACATTCGTGGATTAGCGATTAACGCGCCAAAATCTGTCATCGCGCCCACACCCATAAAAATCAATAATGGAAACACACCAGTATCAACACCAATATAATATATGTAATGCAATAAACCGCCGGCCTCACTAAAGCCCGCTAATGGTATATTGGTCAATAACGCTCCAAAACCAATTGGCAGCAATAGTAATGGCTCAAACTTTTTTACAATCGCTAAATATAAAAGCCCTAAGCCTACTGCCATCATGATGACTTGCCCCAACTCAAAGTGAGGGATTGCAGTGCTTTGCCATAAAATTGATAACTTATCCATTTTTAGCCCACCAACATAAGGGTTTGGCCTGATTGAACTGAATCACCTTCTTTGGTCGAAATTTGTTGCACCGTGCCGCTGACCGTGCTTCGCACTTCAGTTTCCATCTTCATCGCTTCTAAAATAACAATCACGTCACCTTCTTGGATTAGTTGACCTTCTTCAACGATGACTTTAAAAATGTTGCCCGATAGGGGGCTTTTATTTCTGTACTATTGACTGAAATCGATGGTGTTTGTGCTGCACTATGAGAACCAATATTACTAGGAGTTGCTAATGAAGCTTGGCTGACATTTGCTATCTCGCCACTTTCAGCGACATCTACTCGATATACCTTCCCATCTAAGCTAACTTGGTAGCTACAGGCATCCCCTTGAACAGGTGCCATGCTTCCAGCATCTATTGAGACATCAGGGGGAGAAGGTGGCGCCTCAAAGGCCTCAGGTTTGTGCCTGTTTTCCAAAAACTTAAGGCCAATTTGTGGAAACAAGGCATATGTAAGCACGTCGTCTATCTCATCACTTGCCAGTGTCATACTTTTATCTGCAGCGATCGCTTTTAAGTCTGCTTCAAGCTCGTCTAATTCAGGGGCAATAAGATCTGCTGGACGACATGTAATTGCTTCCTCTCCCGCTAGCACTTTAGTTTGCAGTGCCTTGTTAACAGGTGCGGCTGTTGCGCCATATTCACCTTTTAGTACGCCAGCGGTTTCTTTTGAAATAGATTTGTAGCGTTCACCAGTCATTACATTAATGACTGCCTGTGTACCCACTATTTGAGATGTTGGTGTCACTAGAGGGATAAAACCAAGATCCTCTCGGACTCTTGGAATTTCAAGTAAGACTTCATCAAATTTGTCTTCAGCACCCTGCTCTTTGAGTTGGCTTTCCATATTGGTCAGCATACCGCCGGGCACTTGCGCGGTTAATATCCTAGCATCGACACCTTTTAAACTCCCTTCAAACTGTGCGTACTTTGTTCGTATTGACCTAAAATAGGTCGCAATCTCGGCCATTAATTCGGTATCAAGTTGAGTATCTCGTTGTGTGCCATCCACAATAGCAGCAATGGTCTCGGTCGCACTATGCCCATAAGTCATGCTCATAGGGCTAATGGCGGTATCAAGAATATCAATACCCGCATCAATTGCTTTTTGATAAGTGGCAGTGCTTAAACCAGTTGTTGCGTGGCATTGCATCGCAATTGGCACGCCAACTGTTGCTTTCAATTCACTGACTAACTGTTCGCAATCATAGGGTTTCAGTAACCCTGCCATATCTTTGATACAAATAGAATCAACACCCATATCCTCGATACTTTTTGCCATGTCTAACCAAAATTGAAGATCATGTACTGGGCTAATCGTATAAGCGAGGGTGCCTTGCGCATGGGCACCGACATCTTTTGTTGCTTTAATCGCGGTCTGTAAATTACGAACATCATTCATCGCATCAAATATTCTAAAAACATCAACACCATTTTTATGTGCACGCTCTACAAATTTAATGACAACATCATCAGCGTAATGACGATAACCCAACAAGTTTTGACCACGCAATAACATCTGCTGGGGGGTATTAGGCATTGCATTTTTTATCGCTCTAATACGCTCCCATGGGTCTTCGCCTAAATAGCGAATGCACGCATCAAAAGTGGCGCCTCCCCAAGACTCCATTGACCAATATCCTAGCTTGTCGAGCTTTTCAGCTATGGGAAGCATGTCATCAAGACGCAGGCGAGTCGCTAATAGCGATTGATGAGCATCTCGTAATACAAGCTCTGTAATTTTTAATGGCGTTGACATAACGATAAAGTTCCTAAGTTTTTACGATTGACGTCGATGGGCATTGACGGCAGTACTGATAATGGCAAGTTCTTGAGAACTTAAATTCACTGTTGTGTATTGATTGTCCGTTGTTGTATTACAAGAATATTGCTTTGGTTTATCTGAAGATAAGTTAGCATCAGGGAAAAATTTAGCGATTGAAGCTATTGATATAATTCCTGCAATGAGCATTGTTAAAAAGGCAAATACAACTGCCATCCCTACGCCCATGAGCATGGCTGCCTCTAAAAGTTGCTCACCCATAAAAATCCTAATAATGTTGTGACGTTCACACGCTGTTAGTATGTATGATTAAATATCATGTAAGACGAACAAAAACAACGGAAAAAACTGATAAGTATGCGTAAAATCAAAGATTAAGACTAATTTCGTGCATAATATTCAGTTTTCATGAATATTTACGCGCAACGGACTGATTATTTTAGAAATGAAAAGAGATTAGAAACATGTTTTTGCTTTTAAATAGACACAAAAAAACCGCACTTAAGCGGTTGTTTTGTATGTGGCGCGTGCGGAAGGATTCGAACCTCCGACCGCCTGGTTCGTAGCTAAGGTACTCTATCCAGCTGAGCTACGCACGCGCAGAAACTATATACTTGTGTTTGATATTGGCGCGTGCGGAAGGATTCGAACCTCCGACCGCCTGGTTCGTAGTCAGGTACTCTATCCAGCTGAGCTACGCACGCGCTGTAATCAAACACAAATGGCGGAGAGAGAGGGATTCGAACCCTCGATAGGGCTACAAACCCTATACTCCCTTAGCAGGGGAGCGCCTTCAGCCACTCGGCCACCTCTCCAATTTGTGGAGCGCAAGTTTACTGAAACAGCACAGTAAGTCAATGCTTTTTTAGCGCAAAATCCACAAACGCTATAAAATTAACCAATATAAAAAACATCAGTCTTATAAAAACAAAAAGCTCGATCTAAAAATCGAGCTTTTGACAAAATAACAATAGACTGAACTATCCTTCAGCGACGTTTCCATTCCCTTTTTCAGCTTGGATACGCATGTAAATTTCTTCACGATGAACAGACACGTCTTTTGGTGCATTAACACCAATTCGAACCTGATTTCCTTTAACGCCTAGTACTGTCACAGTTACGTTATCACCCACCATGAGAATTTCGCCTACTCGGCGAGTTAAAATAAGCATGCAATGCTCCTGTAATTTCGCTTAATTAAATGATTGAACGTATCATTACACACCATACTTTCAAAGAATGTATGTGTTCGTAACTGTCCTTTAGCTATAAGTATAAGACAAAGATTTTGAGTGCGCCAGACAATCTCTTAAATTTATCAGATAAACCAAACACATACTCTTTTACTTTAAAAAAACTTAAGTGAAGTCTCGTTTGTAGAATTCAATCAGCACTATTACTAACTGTTTTCAATTAACCAAGCTTCAACGGAATTAAGTGCTTCAGTGAGCTTATCAACATGAGCACCACCGGCTTGAGCCATATCTGGACGCCCTCCACCTTTTCCACCGACTTGTTGCGCCAAGTGACTGACTAATTTGCCAGCATGATAAGTTTCGGTTAAATCTTTGGTCACACCCGTAATTAAGTTAACTTTATCATTTGTCGCTAATCCCAATACAATCACTCCCGATTGTAATTGATTTTTTAGCTCATCCATCATTGAACGAAGCGCCTTAGGCTCAGCATCCGTCACTTCGCTTACCAAAACCTTTATACCCTTAATCGTGACTACCTTATCGATAAGGTTTTTTGATTTTGCACCTGCTACTTGTTGTTTTAATTGCGCTAAAGATTTGTCAGATAACTTCAATTGACTAAGTACTTGCTCAGCTTTGTCGACTAGCTTTGTTTTGTCAGATTTTAATAACTGCGCTAGTTCTGACAAAACATCAGATTCATTTTGACTAAAAGAGAGCGCCGATTGACCTGTAATTGCTTCAATACGTCGCACACCAGAGGAAATACCACCTTCTGAGACAATTCTAAACAAGCCGATATCACCTGTTCGCTCAACATGTGTACCACCGCACAATTCAGTAGAAAAATCTCCCATACTGACAACACGTACTTCATCGTCATACTTCTCACCAAATAAGGCCATTGCGCCAGCCGCTTTCGCCTCATCTAAGGCCATAAGCTTGGTAGAAAGTGAGTTGTTTTGTCTAATCTGGTCATTAACGATATTTTCAATCTCGCTAAGCGTTGCTTTATCAATAGCGTCAAGGTGAGAAAAATCAAAGCGTAATTTATCAGCTTCTACTAGTGAGCCTTTTTGACTGACATGCTCGCCTAATACTTGGCGAAGCGCCGCATGTAATAAATGAGTCGCGCTGTGATTTAGTTTTATCGCTTCACGCTCTGGCCCTATCAACACTGACTTGAACAGTGTCGCCAACACTTAAGGTATCCTCAAGCGATAAAGCATGCACAAATGCAGCGCCGACTTTTTGAGTATCCTTAATATATGCATTCACATTAGCCGTTTGAGCTTTCCACTGAATTACACCGGTATCACCCGATTGGCCGCCTGACTCAGCATAAAATGGCGTATGGTCGAACACGACAAGAACATCACCTTCACTCGCTCTATCAACACTTACTTGGCTATCACCCTGTGTTGCGATGATTTCTTTGACAGTGACGGTTTCACTTAAACTTTCATACCCGGTAAATGTCGTCTCATGCTCAATCGACAAATTGTTATTGTAGTCATTGCCAAATTTACTTGCAGATTGCGCCAATGCTTTTTGCGCTTGCATGGCTTTATCAAAGCCTTCTTCATCGAGGCTGAAACCTTGTTCGCGAGCGATATCTCCAGTTAAATCAATTGGAAACCCATAGGTATCGTATAATTTAAATATTACTTCGCTAAGGCACGGTTTTACTTTTCAGTTTAGGTAATGTGTCGTTAAGAATGGCCATACCGCGTGATAAGGTATTTAAAAATTGCTCTTCTTCTATGCGAAGAACTTTTTCAATCATACTTTGATTTTTTACCAGCTCTGGATATGCCTCACCCATTTGCGTAACTAGCTGTGATACCAATTTGTAGAAAAATACATTTTTGGCACCTAGTTTATATCCGTGGCGCACAGCTCTTCTGACAATTCGCCTTAATACATAAGCCCTTCCTTCGTTTGAAGGTACGACACCATCACAAATTAAAAAGGCGCATGACCTAATATGGTCAGCAATGACTCTTAAGGACTTATTTTCAAAATCTTGAGTACCCACAACCGAAGCTGCGTCTTTGATTAATGCTTGGAAAAGGTCAATCTCATAATTACTATGAACATTTTGCAAGATAGCGGCTATGCGCTCTAGCCCCATTCCCGTGTCAATAGATGGCTTAGGAAGCGGTAACATATCGCCATTTGCCTGACGGTTAAACTGCATGAATACAAGATTCCAGATTTCTATAAACCTATCACCGTCTTCTTCAGGCGAGCCAGGAGGACCGCCCCAAATATGTTCGCCATGGTCATAGAAGATTTCAGAGCATGGACCACAAGGACCTGTGTCGCCCATTGACCAAAAATTATCTGAGGTAGAGATACGAATAATGCGCTCTTTTGGCACCCCAATTACTTTTTCCCAAATATCAAATGCTTCATCATCTTCATGATAAACCGTTACAAGCAGCTTTTCTTTGTCTAAACCTAACTCTTGCGTCAAAAAAGTCCATGCAAAACCGATCGCTTCTTTTTTAAAGTAATCACCAAAACTAAAATTTCCCAACATTTCAAAAAAAGTATGGTGTCGGGCGGTATACCCTACATTTTCTAAATCATTATGTTTACCACCAGCACGAACACATCGCTGCGATGAAGTTGCTCTAGAGTATGCGCGTTTTTCTTGGCCTAAAAATACGTCTTTAAATTGATTCATACCTGCATTGGTAAAAAGCAAAGTAGGATCATCATGAGGTACCAGTGAAGATGTCGCGACCTCTTGATGTTGATGTTTGGCAAAAAAATCTAAAAAGGCGCGTCTGATATCGGCAGTTGAGCGTGTCATTAATGGTCCTATTGTATTCACGTATCGAGTTCAATTTATTAGCTAAGTAAGTTACCTATAAACCAATGATTTTGCACACTAGTTAGTGCACTATCCGCGCAAAATTCATCACAAAAACTCACTTAGGATTTTATTCGCGAACAATAGCATTATTTAGGTCAAAAATTAAGTTTATTTAGTAAGCTCAAAGGGTAATAAATATTACATAGACCAAGACCATAAAAGACGTTTTAACAGTCTAGTAAAAATTAAAAGATCAGAACGCTTCGTTGATGTGGTCTTGCTCAAAGCCCCTGTATTGCAGAAACTTCATTTGCTTTTGCTTTTCTATAAACGCTTTAGGTACTTCGCCGCCAAACTTCTTCACTCTTACTTGCTTCGCTAATTCGTACCAATCAAGCTCTTGGTTATCAATACCCGCTTCAATGACTTCGCTGGCAATATTATGACTAGACAGTATATGTCGAATAACAGTAGGCCCCTTTCCTTTATTGTAGGCCCCCCTGATATAGCTTACTGCAAAGCGACTGTCAGATTGAAGGTTTTGGCGTTTGTACTCTTCAATACACAATTCAATAATACTCAAATTGTATTGTTTAGCTTGAAGCTTCTGATATAGCTCATGTTCGCTATACTCTCGCCTTGCGAGCATACGCATAATAATTTGATTGATAACTTTTGATTGTTCTGAATCCATTAATGTTCCGTTTGTGTATTCATTATTGCGCTATCATTAATATTCAATCGAAAAGCGTTAAGTTGCAATTAAATGAAGTTGATTCAATCAATTGTGCGATTGCAGGTGTCGATATTTCAACACCATAACCTATATAATAACCGACATTTTAAAAGGCACACAACCTACATATGAATCTTCAATGGATTAGTATTGGTAGTATTGACGAAATTTCCCAGGCAGAATTTTCGCAACTAACAGATATAGACGCTTCAAGCCCCTTCTTAAGCTATGAATTTTTATCTGCGCTAGAAAACACATCATGTGTCGACTCTAGTAAATCCAACACGGCCATTATCGATGATGATAATCTTTTGCAAACCTCTACTGGATGGACCGTATGCCACTGGTTAATCAAACATAACGATGAAGTAGTCGCGTTTATGCCCGGCTATATTAAACATCATTCCTATGGTGAGTATGTCTTTGACCACAGCTGGGCTCATGCATATCAGCAACACGGGCTTTCTTATTACCCCAAATGGATAAATGCCATTCCTTTTACCCCAGTAACAGGTCCAAGATTACTGCTAAATAGCGAAAAAATAGACGAAAAAGCAATTATTTCTCACCTTGATAAAAATCGTCAGGCCATTGCAGAATCTTTGAAAGTATCCTCGCTACATTTTTTATTTGTCAAACAATCGTCATCAAAAATGAAAAAGGAACATGGTTTTCATCAACGGATATCTGTGCAATTTAATTGGCACAATGAGATCTTACAAAGACTTTGATGATTATCTTAATGAAATGACAGCAAGACGCAGGCGTTCAATTAAAAAAGAGCGAAAAGGTATTGGCAAACAACATACCCGTGTCAGTCGGCTTACTGGTACGGATATTTCGCCACAAGATATGGATTTTTTCTATCGTTGTTATCAGCAAACTTATCTTAAACGCTCTGGCCATACCGGATATTTGTCTGAAGCGTTTTTTAAACAGCTCCACGCTAAATGCGCCGATAATATCTTGTTAGTTTTGGCAGAAAACGACACCAGCAAAATTGCCGCAGCGTTGTTTCTGTATGACGAAAATGGCCTGTATGGGCGTTATTGGGGAGCACTTGAAGAGGTTTCTGGCTTACATTTTGAAGCTTGTTATTATCAAGGTATCGAATTTTGTATAGAGCGCGGCATTGATTTGTTTAATCCCGGGACACAGGGCGAACATAAAATTTTACGCGGATTTGAACCTACCCTATGTCATTCTAATCACTTTATGATTGAACCTGCATTTGATCAAGCCGTTCAAAACTTCTTAAACACAGAGACACCTCAAATAATGCATTACTTCAAAGCCTCAGCATCATTGTTACCATTTAAGTTATCGACTGATAATCAATAAATTGTTACAAGCTGTGTAGATGGCTTGATAAAGTGGCAGCACATACAATATGATGCTGTGATAGCATATAACAACAGTATATGCATACAAACGATGCCATAACATATAAAAGCAATGATAAAGCTCTATGGCGCTGTAATACTTACATCATAAAACTAATAACGACAGAAGGGTCCCCATGAAAAAATCAATTATCGCGATTGCAGTACTATCTAGTATTGCTTTATCTGCTTGCAGTGAACAACCTGAAGCAAACAGTGTTGTCGCTCAAAGCACTGAACAAGCAAGCGTTGAACAAACTATCACAAAGCCTGAGTTAGGTGAGTTTGGTATTGAAACATCAGCAATGAACACGCAGATAAAGCCTGGAGACGATTTTTTCATGTATGCCAGTGGCACTTGGTATGATAACTATGTGATGCCTGCAGATAAAACTCGTTTTGGTGCATTCTCGGTGTTAGCTGAGCGAAACGAAGAACGTATCAAAGCGATTGTTGAAGACTTATCAACAAAAACAGAGCTGAGTTTTGAAGAGCAGCTAGTCGCCGATTATTACAATGCTTATATGGACTTAGAAACCCTAAATAAGAAAGGCGTAGCGCCTATTCAAGATGCCTTACAAATGATTGCTGACGCCAGCAACGTAAGCGACCTAACCAAAATAATGGGCAATGCATGGTTGATTAATACAAATTCGCCTATCTCAGTTGGTTTGGGTGCCAATCGCTTAGATCCAAATAGTTATCAAGTATCAGTTGGTGTTGGTGGCCTTGGCTTACCAGATAGATCATATTATTTAGAGGACAGTGAAAGGTTTATAAATATTCGCAATGAATATAAAAACTCCATCGCTCAAATCTTAGCTTTAGGCGGTATGACTGAAACAGAACAAAAAGCTGAAGCCATACTAGCACTTGAAACGCAAATGGCTGAAGTAATGTGGCCTCGTGAAAAGCGCCGCAACAGAGACCTAACACTAAATCCGACAACAAATGAGGAACTAAACGCCAACTATGAAGGATTTGATTGGTCATTATTTTTTGAACAAACCGGATTCACAGTAAAAGATCTTAATGTCACACAACCAGAGCCTATCAAAGGTATGATTGAATTACTCAATAACGTTGATATAAAAGTGTGGCAGGACTACTTAAGTTATCACCTTATTTCAGGCAATGCTGGTTTGTTATCTGAAGAAATTTATAATACTAACTTTGCGTTTTATGGCACCACCTTAAATGGTCAACAAGAACCTCGTCCACGTTGGAAAAGAGCAGTATCTGCTTTATCAAGCACGCAAAGCCTTGGTTTTGCTCTGGGCAAGGTTTATGTCGAGCGTCACTTCCCTGAAAGCTCGAAAACACAAATGGTAGAGCTAGTTGAAAATTTACGTAAAGCACTTGATGAGCGCATTACTAATTTAGATTGGATGGGTGAAGAAACAAAAGTAAATGCGAAAGAAAAGCTAATGGCATTTGTACCTAAAGTGGGTTACCCAGATGTTTGGGAGTCGTTTGAAGGATTAACATTATCATCTGACGATCTTGTTGGAAATGTGCAAACACTACGACAGTTTTTTCAAAACAAACAAGTTGCCAGAGAGTTTGAAACAACAGATCGTACACAATGGTTTATGACGCCACAACAAGTCAATGCCTATTACAATTCGACATTTAACGAAATTGTATTCCCTGCTGGCATACTTCAAGCGCCATTTTTTGACCCTAATGCTGATCCAGCTGTTAACTACGGTGCAATTGGCGCGGTAATCGGGCATGAAATGGGCCACGGTTTTGACGACCAAGGTTCTAAATCTGATGCAATGGGTGTACAACGTAACTGGTGGACAGATGAAGACCGCGCCGCTTTTGAAGCCAAAACTGCAACACTCGTAGAGCAATATAATCAATATTCTCCCATCGAAGGTCATAACGTTAACGGTGCAAATAGCTTGGGTGAAAATATTGGTGATGTCGGTGGCTTAGCGATGGCGTATCACGCTTATCAGTTAAGTCTTAATGGTGAAGAAGCACCTGTTATTAATGGCTTCACTGGCGATCAACGTTTCTTTTTAGCATGGGCGCAAGTTTGGCGAGAAAAGCGCACAGAGCAAAGCATGCTTAATCAGCTCAAAGGTGGTACACATGCACTAAGGTAGATTTAGAGCGCTTGCTCCAAGAAATCACGATGCTTGGTATAAAGCCTTTGATGTGAAAGAAGGTGATAAGCTTTATGTCGCACCAGAGGATAGAGTGCGCATTTGGTAATTACGCCTACACTGAAAAAGCCCGTACTATTGCGGGCTTTTTTATTTTCGCCAAACCAACAAATGATTATTGGCTGGCATATCAATTATATTGAGCAAATTCAATTCATCAGCCCAAGATTGAAGCTCTTCGATATCCCTATATCCCCCTCGACCTGACGCTAGCAATTTGTGATGAAAATCTTTATTACTTTGGCTAGTAAAACGACCATCTTGTGTAAAAGGCCCATACTGGCAAAATATGCCGCCCGCAGGCAAGTTCCGTTGAATCAGGCGCATCATTGCTTTAACTTCGTCTCGTTGCATAATATGCGCAGTATTGGCGCTAAACACAGCATCAATTGGAACATCTGGCCAAGGGTCTTTAGGAATAGTGAATGTCATGGGTAAACAAAGGTTTTCACTTGGATATTCATAAATCCATTGTTTTATCGAATCATGATACTCGAGTTGGTCAGCGGTATACCACTTAAGATGAGATAAGTGTTTAGCAAAGTATACGGCGTGCTGGCCTGTACCTGAGCCTATTTCTAAGACGTGTTTGTGCTTTGCAAATAAATGTACTAATTGAGCCAGAATCACCTCTTTATTGTTCTCACAAGCTTGGCTAAACCGCTTCAACTGTGTACTCATTATGATCATTTAATCCTGTAAGTTTGGCATTAACCACTTCTTTGCCTTTTCAATAGACCAATCTTTACACGATGCATAATGCTCGAGTTGATCATTTTGTATTTTAGCAACGGCAAAATATCTAGACTCTGGATGAGAAAAATAAAAACCAGATACCGATGCACCATAGGCCACATTGCATAAGAGGAAGTTAGTTTCATACCAATAGTTTCTTCTACTTCCAGCAAATCCCATATCACCTGCTTTTCGGTGTGTTCTGGGCAAGCTGCATAACCTGGTGCAGGTCGAATACCTTGATATTTTTCCATGATTAGTGCTTTATTATCAAGAGTTTCATCAGGTACATAAGCCCATAACTCTTTTCTAACTACTTGATGTAAGTATTCTGCAAATGCTTCTGCAAGCCTATCGGCAATGGCTTTGACCATAATTGAATTATAGTCATCACCTTGTTCTTCATAGCTATTTGCAAGATCATCCTCGCCTATTCCCGCGGTTACTGCAAAGGCACCAATGTAATCTTGCTTACCCACACTTTTTGGAATAATAAAATCACTAAGACAATAATTAAACCCTTTAGGTTTCATGGTTTGCTGTCGCAAATGATGAGCGCGAGATAATAACAAACCCGAACCATCACTAGCATATATTTCAATTGTTTCATCGATACTATTAGCAGGATATATACCGACACGACCTTGTGCTTGAAGCTGTTCATTGTTTTCCAGCATATCTAGCATTGCATTAGCTTCTGCAAACAGCACGCTTGCTTGCTCTCCGACTATTTCGTCTTGTAGAATTCGTGGATATTTACCCGCCAAGGTCCATGTCAGAAAAAAAGGCGTCCAATCAATAAATTGGCGCAACAATGCTATGTCTGCGTAAATGGTCTTAGCCCCAAGAAAAGCAGGCACCAACGGCGCATAATTTTCCCAGTCGCAGGTGAATTTATTATCACGGGCCGCTTGAAAACTAATACTTTTTGTTCTTGGACGTTTCTTGGCATGTTGTTCTCGGACTTTTTCATATTCGTCTTTTATACTTTGTGCGTAAGCCGATTTATGCTCTTGGGAAATCAACTTTTGACATACCCCTACCGCTCTGCTTGCATTGGGGACATAAACAACAGGATGATTATAGTTTTGTTCTATCTTAACCGCAGTGTGCGCCTTTGAGGTAGTCGCACCGCCAATAAGTAAGGGAAGATTAAGTTTCAAGCGTTGCATTTCTTGTGCAACATGCACCATTTCATCAAGCGATGGTGTAATCAAGCCCGATAAACCAATCATGTCAGCGTCTTGGTCAATCGCTGTTTGAATAATGGTTGCTGCAGGCACCATGACACCTAAATCAATGACCTCAAAGTTATTACATTGCAAAACCACACCCACAATGTTTTTGCCTATATCATGTACATCCCCTTTAACTGTTGCCATGACAATTTTGCCATTTGAGCGAGCATCTCCAGATTTTTCAGCTTCAATATATGGCTGCAAATAAGCGACGGCTTTTTTCATCACCCTTGCAGACTTAACCACTTGTGGTAAAAACATCTTGCCTTCACCAAACAAATCTCCCACAACATTCATCCCATCCATCAAGGGCCCTTCTATTACATGAAGGGGTTTTTCTGCTTCTTGTCGGGCTTGCTCTGTATCTTGCTCGATGTATTCAGTAATACCTTTGATTAAAGCGTGCTCGAGCCGCTTGCTGGTATTTAGCTTGCGCCATGATAAATCTTCTTTGGCTGCTTCTTTGCCATCACCTTGATATTTTGGCGCTAATGAAAGCAGCTTGTCAGTCGCATCTATCGTGCGGTTAAGAATAACATCTTCCACTGCTTCTCTAAGCTCATCGGGAATTTGATCATACACTTCAAGTTGACCGGCATTAACAATGCCCATATCCATGCCTGCGCGTATAGCGTGATACAAAAACACGGAATGCATTGCTTCACGAACAGGATTATTGCCTCTAAATGAAAATGATATATTGGATAAGCCACCCGATACATGACAATGAGGAAGTGTTTGCCTGATAACTTTGGTCGCTTCGATAAAATCTACCGCGTAGTTGTTATGCTCTTCGATGCCTGTAGCAACTGCAAATATATTGGGATCAAATATAATATCTTCTGGCGCAAAGCCAACTTTGTTGACCAAAATCTCATAACTTTTGCGACAAATCTCGATTTTACGTTCACACGTGTCTGCTTGGCCTTTTTCATCAAACGCCATCACTACCGTCGCAGCCCCATAACGTTTGATCTTTTTGCTTGCGCAACAAAAAGATCTTCACCTTCTTTTAGACTAATAGAGTTAACTATCGCCTTTCCCTGTATACACTTTAAGCCTGCTTCAATCACGCTCCATTTTGAAGAGTCAACCATAATAGGTACTCTAGAAATATCGGGTTCAGACGCGATTAGATGAAGAAATTTGACCATGGCAGCTTCAGAATCCAACATGGCTTCGTCCATATTGATATCAATAATTTGAGCACCGTTTTCCACTTGCTGACGAGCTACATCTAAAGCCGCATCAAAATCTTCTGACATGATTAGGCGTTTAAACATAGCCGAACCTGTTACGTTGGTTCGCTCACCGATGTTGATAAATGTTGAAAAACCTTGTGACACTGCAATTTCCAAAAATTAGTTTTATTAATAAGTAAAAGGCTCAAGCCCTGATAAGCGCATTTTTATTTCAATAGACTTAGGCGGACGTGGCTGATGATTGGCAACAACTCGACTAATTTGTGTAATATGTTCTGGCGTACTACCACAACACCCCCCACAATATTAACTAGGCCACTTTGCGCCCACTCACCAATATGGGCTGCCATTTCTTGGGCGTCCATATCATATTCTCCAAACTCATTTGGTAAACCAGCATTGGGATGAGCCGAAACTAAACAATCACTAACACGTGATAACTCAGCGACATATTGACGCAATAAATCAGGCCCGAGTGCGCAATTGAGTCCCATTGAAATCGGGTTGATATGACGCATCGAATTGTAAAATGCTTCTGTCGTTTGTCCCGATAACGTTCTTCCTGAGGCGTCGGTAATAGTACCTGAAACCATAACAGGCAGACGCACATCAAGATTTTCAAATACCTCTTCAACTGCATAAGCAGCTGCTTTAGCATTTAAGGTATCAAAAATTGTTTCAAGCATTATTAGGTCGACCTTACCTTCAATTAAGGCCTGAGTCGCTTCTTTATAATTAACAACAAGCTCGTCAAAATTTACATTTCGGTTTGATGGGTCGTTTACATCTGGCGATATTGAAGCCGTTCGGCTTGTCGGTCCTAAAACCCCTGCAACGAACCTAGGCTTGTTAGGTGTTTTTTGCGTCATTTCGTCACATGCTTGTCGAGCAAGTGCCGCGGCTGCGAGGTTAATCTTTACAACTTCATCTTGCATGTCATAGTCAGACATCGAAATCGCGGTCGCGTTAAAAGTATTGGTTTCAATAATATCCGCGCCCGCTAACAAATATGCCGTATGAATATCTTTGATCAACGAAGCTTGTGTAATCGATAGCAAATCATTATTACCTTTAAGATCGCAGTGCCAATCAGCATATTGATGACCTCGGTAGTCTTGCTCACTTAATTTATGGTCTTGAATCATTGTGCCCATACCGCCATCAAGCACAAGAATGCGTTGCTTAGCTATATCATACAGTTGTTGACTGATATCTGATGTTGTTTCCATGTTGATCGATCTTCTCTTAGCGTCCGCTCAATTGACTTAAGTCATAAGGGGTAGTTTGATAAACGTAATAATTTAGCCAGTTTGTAAATAGCAAATTACCATGAGACTTCCATCTCACTTTTACATCTTGTGAGGGATCATTATTATGATAATAATTCACAGGTACGTTTGGCTCTGCGCCTGACTCTTTATCTCGTTTGAACTCTTGATCCAAAGTCAATGGATCATATTCAGGATGCCCAGTAGCAAACACCATTCTTTTATCTTTAGTGGCCGCAAGATAGACCCCCGCATCATTAGACTTTGCTAATACACTAAGCTCATTAACTTGATAATAATCATCATCTGTAATGTAGGATATTCTAGAGTGTGGTGCCCAAAACTCAGGATCAAATCCCCTCATTAACTCATTTTTGTCTTGCAATACTGTATGTGCAAAGACACCCGATAGCTTATGTTGACTGACTTGTTTATTAGTCTGATAAAAATGATACATAGCAGCATGTGCCGCCCAACAAATATAAAAGGTTGATTGCACGTTGTGCTTTGCCCAGTCCATTAACTCACACATTTGAGGCCAATATTTTACCCGTTCATAAGCAATATCACCTAATGGCGCACCCGTCACAATTAAACCGTCGTATTGCTTTTTTTGGGCGCCGCTAAATACAGTATAAAAAGCATTCATGTGTGAAATCGGCGTATTTTTAGGGACTGATTCATCAATGCGAATCAAGTCAATATTAATCTGTAAAGGAGTATTGGATAACAAACGTAGGATTTGAAGTTCTGTTTCAATTTTGTTTGGCATCAAATTCAAAATACCTACCTGCAAAGGTCGAATATTTTGGCGACTTGCGCGAGCACTATCCATTGCAAAAATATTTTCGTTTTGCAATTCCTCTAGGGCGGGTAATTCATCCGGCAATTTAATAGGCATTAGCCACTCCCGTCTTATCACGATTGGGTATGAGTGCCTATTGTGTAGATTACACGCTAAAAGTCAACATATTTACGTCTAGACGTCTAAACATTTAGATGTTTATTTGTTTTCGCGCCGATGTAGGCTAATAAGAATTTCAGCTTCTGCTCTAGGTAGTTCACATGCTTCCATAATATCTTCTAAGCTTGCCCCACTAGCGACTAATTTCGTTGCCTTGCTATACATCTTTAAAGCAGGGTCATCTTGTTCTAGTTTGTCGGTTTGATGTGCAAGTTTCGTGAGTTTATTATCGATATCAGATACACGTGCATCAAGGATTGACACTAGTGTTTGTGATTCATTGTCAACTGCATGGTTGCGCTGACTTAGCTTTTCGTCAATCGAAGCACTAAGCGTCTTATGCGATTGATAAAGATCGTTTATCAGGGATATCGAACGATTTAGACGCTTGTTTACTCGCACTATAAAAACGCATAAAACTAGCACCATACATAATAAAAGCACCATCGATAACATTACGACTTCAGGTGTCAAAAATTCGGCCATATTCAGAAAATCACTTTTGGTAGTAGCGTTGCAAATAGTAATATGAATATAGCAAAACGGCTGGTAAAAACCAGCCGCTTGCTAAAACTCTATGACATGTAAATGTCTATAATGACATCACATCATCCCAGTCTTCATCTGAAAGTAGCTTATTTAAATCAACTAAAATAAGTAACTCATCTCCTTGATTACTGACACCTTGAATGAATTTAGCACTCTCTTCTGTTCCCACATTTGGCGCACTGTCGATTTCTGAAAGTTTAAGGTCCACAACTTCAGCAACACTATCAACCAAAATACCTACCACGTTTTCATCTGATTCAATAATAACAATTCTAGAATTGTCTGTAATTTCTGAAGGAGGTAGTCCGAACCTTGCACGAGTATCAATAACGGTGACGACATTACCTCGCAGGTTAATAATCCCCAACACGTAATTAGGCGCACCATGAGTACCGGGGCTATTTCTGTATACCTAAGTACTTCTTGAACCTGCATAACATTGATGCCGTAAGTCTCGTCATCAAGGCGATATGTGACCCATTGCAATTCTTGTTCACTTTGCTCTGAGTTATTTGATGTAGTTCTTTCTTCAGACATTCGCTGTTGCTCCGCTCAATATCGTTGTGTTGATGTTCATAGTCTTGTTAATTAAGCACAACTTGTACCAAATTTGCACCGTCAATCAGTGCGCACATTTTGTCCTTTACCATACCTGCAAGCCAAGGGCGTTTGGTCATCTGTGAGTCTTTTGACCATTTTAAATCTTGCTTTGACAAAGACTGACTGGTAATTACTTCATCGCAGCATAATGCATAGTCAGACTTACCTAATTGAATTGCATATTGATATGTATCGTCAGTTGTTCGATTTTTATTACCTTTATCTCCTAAAAACCACGCACTGGCATCAATACATTGTAGATTTTTCTCATTGCCCAGCAACACGCCTTTAAACCATCTTGGTTTGCCCGGTAGAGTTTTGAGTTGCGTTATTTTAGTAATACTGCCCAATTCGATTAATGGAATAGCTAATGTAATGTCTGATAGTCTAAATATTAGGACACTAAAATCTTGAGGTAAGCTGTCGAATAAAGAGATAGTTGGGTTTCGCAAACCATCATGGTATATCGGTTCTTTTGTAGGATTATTGCAAGGCTGGTGCTTAGCATTTTCATTATCAAGCTGAACATCTACATTATCATTATCTATCTGAGATATTTTGGTATCAATGTTATCAAATAGTGCAGATAAACTGCTTGTTTTATCCAATAAGACCCTTGGCTCTTCTGGCACTGTACTGTTTGCAGTTTCTTGCTCAATTTGTGTAAAAGTTAAGTCCTGCAAGTAATCATCTAAAGCTTGTTTTGCATAACTGGTATGATGTATTTTTTTCATGAACGTTTCACTTTTATCATAGCTACTTGAGATAAGTCATTAATCAACTTTTCATATGCAAAGGCGCCTTTTGAATGAGGCGCTACTGTAGAAATGGAGCAGCCTTGGACACTGGCTTCTCTAAATTTTGTATCGTTTGGTATATATCCTTTCCACACTATGTCTTTATATCGCTCACGCATTGACTTATATCCTTGTACACAGGCATTTAAGCGACGATCAAACATGGTTGGTACAATTATGACGCTAGGGTTTTTAAACAAACTAGAGCGCATCATATCGATTGTCTTAAGCATTGAGTGCGCACCTTGTATCGCCATATACTCTGTTTGTGTAGGGATAATGATGTGATCAGCTGCGACTAAGGCGTTAACCATCAATACACCTAAACCTGGTGGGCTATCAATTAACACATAATCAAACTCATGTGAGGACTTGTCGATATTTTCAATAATTTTGTTTAATAGTAGGCCCTTGCCTGGAGTATCACCAAGACTTTTATCCAAGGTTGCCAATGCCATATGAGCTGTAATCATCGATATATTAGTGTGACTTGTTGGTAATATGGCGTCATCAATTAGCGACTGTAAATGTTGAGGCGATAATGAAGCCATAAAAACATCATACAAGGTAATATTGCTATCACTATCAAGACGAAAATAATGCGTAAGGGACGTTTGCGGATCTATGTCGATAAGCAAAACTTTATGCCCCAATTTACTCAAGGCCGCTGCCATAGAAACGGCACTCGTCGTTTTACCGACCCCCCTTTTGATTGACCAGCGTCCACGTTTTCATGGATTGAACTACGCCTTATTTATAAATCCGAATCAATACGCTATGCATAGCGTTTCAATAGACTTGGGATATCAAGTATAAGGGCTATCCCTCCATCTGAGGTAATTGTCGCCCCAGCCATACCTGTAGTGTTCCTTGCAGCAAGGTATCTAAAGGTTTGATCACCACTTCTTCTTGACCAATAAGTGAATCAACAACAAAACCAACTTGCTGTGTTCCAATTTGCGTCACTACCACATGTCCAAGTGCACGATCCGATTCACCACCATTTGGGTTCAGCCATTCACTAAGATAGAACAATGGGATTGCCTTTGATCTGACGATCATCGTAAGTTGATTATCAACTGTATTTGTCTTACTTAAATCCATATTGATAATTTCATTTACCGAGCCAAGTGGAAGCGCGAAAGTCTGTTGACCAACCACTATCATCAAGGTAGGCAAAATCGCTAGCGTTAGGGGCACTTTAATTTCTAGAGTTGTACCTTCACCTAAAGCTGAATTGATGCTGACCGCACCATTGAGTTGGTTAATTTTTGTTTTTACCACGTCCATACCAACACCACGACCAGAAATATCACTTATTTCGGTTTTGGTAGAGAACCCGGGGGCAAAAATCAAATTAAAGGCTTCAACATCCGACATTCTTGCTGCTGCATCTGCATCTAAAACACCTCTGTCAATCGCAATGCCTTTTAGCTTTTCAGCGTCCATTCCTTTACCATCATCAGCAATGGTCAATAGAATATGATCACCTTCTTGTGAAGCTGCTAGTTTGACCGTTCCCATTCTAGGTTTACCTGCTGCTTCTCGTTCATCAGGCATTTCAATACCATGATCAACAGAGTTTCTGACAAGGTGAACCAAAGGATCGGCAAGTGCTTCTACTAAATTTTTATCTAAATCAGTTTCTTCACCTTCCAGCACTAAGGAAATTTCTTTTTTCAGGGTGCGAGCCAAATCTCTAACGACTCTTGGGAAGCGGCCAAACACCTTTTTAATAGGCTGCATCCGCGTTTTCATTACCGCACCTTGCAAATCGCCAGTCACGACATCTAAATTTGCAATCGCTTTGGTCATGCTTTCGTCGGCATTGGTAATACCTAAGCTAAGTAAACGATTTCTCACTAGTACCAACTCACCGACCATATTCATTATTTGGTCTAATCGCTTAGTATCGACTCTAACGGTCGTCTCAGCTTGTGGTGCAGCTGGTTTCGAATCTGGTTTTTTGGCAGCAACAGGGGCTTTAGGCTTAGCAGCACTTGATGCTTTATTGTCAGCTTTTGCTGCAGGTTTTTGTGTAGCCGGCTTTTTAGTATCTTGCGTTTTTGGCGCTGCTTTTTGTGCCGTTTTCACATCGTCTTTAGCTTTATTTACCGCATCAGAGTTTGTAGGTACTTCATTGGCAACTGGCGCGGGACCTTGCCCTTTGCCATGCAGATTATCTAATAAAGCTTCAAATTCTTCGTCGCTAATTTCATCATCATCGTTATTGCCCGCGACTGCAGGTGCTGCAGGTTCCTGCGGTTTGGCAGATGACGCATCAGAGGTAGAAAACCCACCCTTGCCATGAAGCTCATCAAGCAGCGCTTCAAATTCATCATCGCTAATATCATCACTACCCGCATTATCATCTGGCTTATCTGAAGACGTATTTGGTTGTGGAGCGCTGGTTTGTGAAGCATTGGTTTGTGAAGAAGTATCTTGGGTAGCACTTGGGCCAGATTTACTGCCATGCAGTTCATCAAGTAGCGCTTCAAATTCATCATCTGTTATTTCATCGATACTTTCAGTGCTTTCACTTTTATCTGCACTTGTATCATTTTGAGGTTCTACAACGACTTCTTGAGGCTCTTCGACTTGCGCTGGTGACTGTTCTTCATCACTTGAAGCCGTAGTAAAAATATCCTCACCTTCTTGCTCTGGTGTGCTTAGCTTGTGCAATATATCGATAAGTTCAGCTGGCGCAGCTTCAAGCGGTTCACGTGATTTTACTTTTTCAAACATGTCTACAACCACATCGGTTGCTTGCAATATCACGTCCATTAGCTCTGGAGTCAGAGTACGTTGACCATTGCGCATAATGTCAAACACGTTTTCAGCGCCGTGACAAATATCGACTAATTCGGTAAGCGATAAAAATCCGGCTCCACCTTTTACAGTGTGATAACCTCTAAAAATGGCATTGAGTAGGTCTGCGTTATCAGGGTTGTTTTCAAGGTCGACAAGCTGCTCTTGAAGCTGCTCAAGGATTTCCCCTGCTTCAACTAGAAAATCTTGTAAGATATCTTCATCCATTTCAAATGACATTATCGAACCCCCTAAAACCCTAAACTAGACAACAAATCATCGACGTCGTCTTGTCCGTTGACCACATCATCTCGAGAAGAGGCGTTTACAATTGGCCCTTCAGCTTTTACCTTATCGTCAGTTTTGATAGAAGATTGAGGTTTATCTCTATTTGTTTCCGCGTCACTAAACGTGGCAAGCATATCAACTAAGTGCGTTTCAACTTCGTTAACTAGGCTGATTACTTGCTTAATCACCTGCCCCGTTAAATCTTGATAACCTTGTGCCATAAGCACTTCCGTTAAGCTATTATTTAATTCTCTTGAATCATCTTTTGCGTCGGTTAATAGTTTGTCTAACTCAACACAAAGTGTTTTAAACTCGCCAACTTCAATTTGGCGGCTCATCAGCTTTTTCCATTCAGGTAATATACTTTCTAAACGATCATTAAGCTGTTCTGCTAAAGGCATACTTTTTTCAACTGCATCCATTGTGCTGTTGGCAGCTTTTTCAGTTTCTTGTATTACATACTCTAAACGAGAGGTGGCATCTGGAATCTCTGATTGCATGAGCATGCTCAAGCGTTCGTCAAGTTGAAAGTTTCTGAGCGAGTCATGTAATTGACGCGTCAACTTCCCCACTTCTGAAAATAATTCGGCTGATTCCTCTAGCGCGATGGTATGAATGATATCGTTAGCAGACTCTATATCTTGCTCTTCTAGAAAAGACACTAGCTGTTTAGCTTGCTCTAAACTTATCAAAGGTTCTTCTTGAGACATCGACAATGCCCTTTTTGTTGGAATATTAACCTAGGCGTTCAAAAATTTTGTCTAATTTTTGCTTGAGTGTCGCAGCTGTAAATGGCTTAACAACGTACCCATTTACGCCAGCTTGAGCTGCTGCGACGATTTGCTCTTTCTTCGCTTCAGCCGTCACCATTAAAACAGGCAAGTGTTTTAACTTGTCGTCAGAACGAATAGCTCTCAATAGATCAATACCTTGCATGCCAGGCATATTCCAATCAGTGACGACAAAGTCAAAATCACCTTGGTTAAGCATTGGCAAAGCGGTATTACCGTCATCTGCTTCTTGAATGTTGGTAAAACCTAGGTCTTTTAGCAGGTTTTTGATGATACGACGCATTGTTGAAAAATCATCAACCACTAGGATTTTCATATTCTTATCCAAAACTACCTCCGCAATGGATCTTTGTTAATTGCTGCATTAATTATTGTTCGACTCAGTTACTGTTCGATTCGCCATGATTGCATTTTTGACTTCAATTTAATCATCGCTTGCGAGTGTATTTGACTGACACGAGATTCACTGACATCGAGCACTTCACCTATTTCACGCAAATTAAGCTCTTCGTCATAATACAAAGACAAAACAATCGCTTCACGCTCAGGCAATGTGGTAATCGCCTTTGCTAATGCTTTTTGAAATGAACCTTGCATCAAGTCTTCAAAAGGTTTATCGGCACCTTTTGATTCTTCCGTAGTTAAAACATCTTCACTGACACCTAAGTCTTCAATTCCGACCAATTTTCCAGCATTAACTTCACCCAACATTTGATGATATGCATCCAAAGAAACCTCAAGTTTTTCAGCAACCTCAGTGTCTCTAGCGTCTCTGCCTGTGGCTCGTTCAACTTGATTAATCGCTTCGGTAATTGCGCGAGAATTTTTATGCACCGAGCGCGGTGTCCAATCCCCTTTACGTATTTCATCAAGCATGGCACCTCTAATTCGAATGCCGGCAAACGTCTCAAAGCTAGCACCTTTGTTACCGTCAAAATTGCGCGCTGCTTCTAAAAGACCAATCATGCCCGATTGAATTAGATCATCTACCAACACGCTTGCTGGCAAACGCGCTAATAAATGATGCGCAATTCGTTTGACCAAAGGCGCATGCTTTTCAACAAGTTGGTTCTTGTCTATTTGTTGTTGATATCCTGTCACTTTAGTACTCACTCTGGTTTACCTACTCGTACTCTAATCTTGGAGAGAAACAAGGTTTTCTATAAAGAATTCCAAATGCCCACCGGCTTGCATGGGAACTGGCCAAGTTTGCAAGTCCTTTGCAAAATTTGATATTGCTTTTGATGCAGGCGAAGTGGGAAAAGCCTCCACAATTGCATTTTGTTTACGCACTGAGTTTCTAATGTTTTCGTCAAATGGCACGATTGCTGCCAACTCAAGAGCAACATCCAAAAACCTGCTTGTCACTTTTGATAACTTGTTAAACAACTCCTAGCCTTCTCGTTCTGATCTCACCATATTGGCAACGACCTTGAATTTGAAAACGCCTTGTTCTTTGTTCAATAACTTTATTAATGCGTAGGCGTCTGTTAAAGACGTGGGTTCATCACACACTACCAAAACAACATCTTGGGAGGCTTTTGAAAAGCTAACCACCATATCTGAAATACCCGCTGCTGTATCAATTAGCAGGATATCGATAGGCGTTTGCAACTCGCCAAATGCTCTGATTAAGCCCGCATGCTCATGAGGGCTTAATTCTGTCATCGCTTTGGTGCCCGATGTGGCAGGCGCAATTTTAATCCCGTAAGGCCCTGTGACTAAGACTTCATCTAGCGTGCAGTCTCCGCTAAGCACGTGAGATAAGTTTCTTTCAACACGTAATCCCAGCATAACATCAACATTTGCCAAGCCTAGATCAGCATCAAGTACCATCACTCGGCTACCATTTTTTGCTGCTGCGATTGCAGTATTAAGTGTGATATTGGTTTTTCCAACACCTCCTTTACCACCGGTAATCGCAACCACTTTTACTTGTTTGCTTTTATTCATGCTACGTAAACTACTTGCTTGATCTTCAATCATAGTGAACTCGCGTTGCTCATTTCATCCATATGAGCGTCGTTGTTGTATTTTTGAAATAGTTTGGCTGCAATTAAGGTAAGATTTGCAGAATCAGCCAGTTTGATATCTTCTGGTACCCGTTGCCCGTCAGTCACATAACTTAACGACAAATCGTTTTCAATCAATACGCTTAGCGCCTCTCCTAAGCTGTAACACTCATCTAGCTTAGTAAATATGCAACCTTGAATATCGGTCGATTGATAGACTTTCACCGTTTGATTTAATACTTGATACTGAGCGCCTGCAGGCAAAACTAAATACTTGCGAATATTAACTGAAAGCTTATTCTCATAGTCGCTTAACTGCTGGATGAGACGACTATCGCGTTGACTGAAGCCTGCAGTGTCAATTAACACTAATTTTTTATTTCTAAGCTGATATAACACATCACTAAGTGCTTGTGAGTTGTGCGCTTTTTTTACTGCACACCCTATGATCTTGCCATAAGTGGCTAATTGCTCATATGCGGCTATACGATAGGTATCGATAGTGACTAATGCTACTTGTTCAGGTCCATATTTTTGGGCATATTTTGCCGCTAATTTGGCAAGTGTTGTTGTTTTACCGGTCCCTGTTGGTCCGACTAATGCAACAACACCCGTTTGATTTAAAATATCGTTGCCCCCTACATGTAGACGATTGGACAACAAGTTTAAAATGTATTTCCAGCCTTTCTTTTCATCTACTTGATGAGGTAAAAACTCAACAAACTGCTTCGCTAATAAAGGGCTAATGCCCATTTTAATAATTTGCTTATGGAGAAAACTATGAACTGGGTTATGACGTTTTTTGCGCTCATCAGACAATTCTGCCACTTGGTACTTCAAGACATTTTTGATCGATTCTAATTCCGCTTTGATATTGTCTATTTGAGACGGTTCTAATACGCTTGGTGGTGGCTGAATACCATCGGCTTGGGTTGGCTGATCCACTTGCTCTTTGGTTTCGACAAACGCAGGAGAGCGAAAAATTCTTTCATCGGCTCTAGGCTCTGGTGCAGCGCCATACTGAGGATGCTGCGAGTAGTGTAATGCGTCTTTTCTATCTTGTTCATTAACGGCATTTGGTGATGATTCATTGTTTGTTTTAGAATGTTGTTTTTCTAGCAACGCTTGTAAACTATCAGGACCACTGTCGCCTATAATCTCGCTAAGACTAGGTGTTGGTTTACTTGGTTGTTCAAACGCCGATTCAACCACAGCTTCGGTCTTTGCCTGCTGCAATGGCATGTGAAACGGGTCAATGGCAACCACTAACTCAACGCCGTCGGCGCTTTTTTTGTTCGACATAATGACTGCATCACCGCCTAATTCGTCTTTCACTTGTTTAAGTGCTTCGCGCATATCTTTGCCAAAAAAACGTCTTATCTTCATTCTATCCTCGAAAGTATCTTATTGATGTCAGATTATTGACCGACAGAAGATACGATTTTTATTTGTTTATCATCAGGTATCTCTTGGTAAGACAATACATGTAAACCTGATACTGCTTGCTTCAAAAATTTTGATAGTACAGGCCGAAGCATACCTGATGTTAGTAATACCGCTGGTTCGCCAGCTAACTCTTGTTGTTCATTTGCTTGTGACAAAGACTGCTGAAGCTTTTCAGCAAGGCCCGGCTCTATACCAGCTCCATCTTCGCCACCCGCTTGAAGTGACTTATGCAACATCTGTTCCAAATCAGGGGCTAAAGTGATTACCGGTACTTCTTCAGCGCCATTGGCTATTTCTTGTACAATCAGTTTCTTAAGTGCAATTCTTAAGGCTGAAACCAACACATCTGGGTCGGTGCTTTTAGGACCATAGTCAGAAAGGGTTTGCACTATAGTGCGCATATCTCGAATAGGTACACCTTCATTTAGTAAAGTTTGCAGTACTTTTACTACTGTCGATAAAGACAATACGTCCGGTACTAAGCCTTCAACTAATTTAGGATGGGTCTTTTCAAGAATATCAAGCAACTGTTGGACTTCTTCATGCCCCAACAACTGATATGCATTTTGAGATAAAAGCTGGCTTAAATGAGTCGCAACGACAGTTGCTGCATCAACGACTGTATACCCTAGTGTTTGTGCATGTTCGCGCTGAGACGGTTTAATCCAAATAGCATCTAATCCAAAGGCTGGATCTTTGACTTGCGTTCCTTCTAGTGTGCCAAATACTTGACCTGGATTAATAGCCAGTTCGCAATCATGTAAGACTTGAGACTCTCCAACTGTCACGCCAAGCATAGAAATACTATAGGCCGTAGGTGCGAAGTCTAAATTATCTCTTATGTGCACAGGTGGCACTAAAAATCCAAGTTCTTGCGATAACTTTTTCCGCACGCCTTTGATACGGGTTAATAGCTCTCCACCTTGCGATTTGTCTACCAAAGGAATTAGGCGGTAACCAACCTCTAAGCCAATAATATCGACTTGCTGAACGTCATCCCAACTCAGCTCTTTTACTTCACTTAATGGGTTAGTATTGTCAGGAAGCGCGTCAATTTTTGCCGCTTCTTTTTCCTGCTGTTTTTTTGCATAGTCTCGGTAAAATGCATATCCACCGACAATCGCTGAAAACATTAAAAATGCAAAATGAGGCATACCAGGGACTATGCCCATAATAAATAAAATCACAGCGGTAATGTATAATGCTTGGCGATTGGCAAGTTGCTCTTTGATCTCATCGCCCATTATTTGAGAGTCATTTTCACGCGTTACTATAATTGCGGTGGCTACCGATAAGAGTAAGGAGGGAATTTGTGCAACTAAGCCATCACCTATAGTTAAAACGGTATAAACTTCCATGGCATTATTAAAACTTAATCCATGCTGAAACATGCCAATAAACAAGCCACCAACAATATTAATTAGCATAATAAATAGGCCGGCTATTGCATCACCTTTTACAAACTTTGAAGCGCCATCCATTGAGCCATAAAAATCTGCCTCCGCCGTTATTTCTTCTCTTCTTTTACGCGCTTGGTCTTGGTCGATATAACCTGCGTTCAAATCAGCATCAATGGCCATTTGCTTACCATAGGCATAGCGTCAAGCGTAAACCTAGCGTTGACCTCTGAAATACGTCCTGCACCTGCTGTGACAACTTTGAAATTGATAATCAATAAAATGGCAAATACAACAACACCTACTACATAGTTGCCACCAATGACAACTTCACCAAAGGCTTGAATGACTTTTCCGGCTGCGTCGCCACCTTCATGGCCTTCAAGTAATACAACTCGGGTTGATGCAACATTAAGTGCTAAGCGCAAAACGGTTGCTACCAGCAGTACAAGTGGAAAAATACCAAAATCAATTGGCCGGCCAGTAAAAACACACACTAATATAATGACCAAAGACAAGGCGATATTGAAGCTAAATAGAGTATCTAAGAGCACAGGTGGCATAGGTAATATCACCATACCCATTAACGCCAACACGATAATAGGAGCACCTAAACCAGAACCAATATTTTTTAATTGATCTTTGTTGACTCTTTGAAATACTTGGGCAAATTGCATAGAACACTTTTTTGACAGCTAATTCAATCTAATAGGGTCTATTACAACTCCCGTGCCAACATTACATCAAAGAGACTAAGTTTTTATCGACGCAACTCAGGAGGAATTGGAAGATTCTTTTTAAGTGCTTTAGGACGTTGGCCTTTACCAGCTTTATATGTTTTAAGCTGGTAAACATATGCAAGCACTTGAGCTACTGCCATAAAGAGTTTTTCAGGGACTTCATGATCAACTTCTGTAGAATAATAAATCGCTCTTGCCAAGGCAGGCGACTCGATAATTGGCACGCCGTGAGCGCCACCGATTTTACGAATATGCATTGCAAGCTCATCTAAACCTTTAGCAATCATGACTGGTGCTTGATTACCATTTTGATCATATTTAATGGCGACAGAAAAATGTGTCGGGTTTGTGACGATCACATCTGCATTAGGTACTTCTTGCATCATGCGATTTGCCGAAGCTTGATACTGAATACGTCTAATGCGCCCTTTTGTCATAGGATCACCTTCAGCATTTTTGCGTTCATCCTTGACCTCTTGCATCGTCATTTTCATTTCTTCATGATGCTTGTGATTTTGATAGGGTACATCCATAAGAGCAATAGGAACCATGCCAACACACAGTAATAAAAATGCCCATTTCAACATATCTAAAGCGTGAAAAATATTCAAAGGGTAGAGTTCTACATCTAAATGAAGAGCTTCGTCTTTAAACAAAATAAGCGCAAAATATGCCATTGCAGAAATGATTAGTACTTTGCCAATAGCTTTTAGTAATTCAACTAATGCTTCTGTCCCTAGAATCCTTTTAAAGCCTTGAATTGGACTTAAACGATTTGCTTTTGGAGCAGCGGAAGTCCAAGTAAAGTTATATCCTCCCATAGCGATACTGCCATAGACTCCCCCAATCATTGCAATAATCATAAACATAATCAAAGGCCATGCACTTTTAGTAACTGACATTTCTAATATTTGAAACATATGTTTGATATCAAAAGTTTCATCTCTTGATAACATGAAAGAGCGCTGCGTAATCGCAAACATTGCACTAGCAATGTAATGCCCTACTGTGATCATGCCTATTGCACTGGCGATTAAGACTAAGGTTGTGGCAAGCTCTTTAGATCGCGCTATTTGACCTTTCTTTCGCGCGTCTTCGAGCTTTTTGGGGGTGGGTTCTTCGGTTTTTTCAAACGAATCATCTTTTTCAGCCATAATTTCCTCAGCAACTATTCACAAGACTACACATCAATTCTTGTGCTCTTATCCATTGAGTTTCAAAATGAAGGGCTTGGTTAGTCAAAGTTAACCAAATGATGGTAAGGCCCATTATTTGAGCAATAGAAAAACCGATACTAAAAATATTTAGTTGAGGTGATGCTTTAGTCATTACACCGAATGCCAAATTTACAATTAATAAGCTAACTATCGGCGCTAAGGCTATAGTCACTGCTGATACAAACATCCAGCCAGCCCAATGAGCAATTTCTTTAAACTGTTCGCCGGTCCACCATGGGCCACTAATAGGAAAGGCGTCAAAGCTGACCACTATCATTTCAATCATGAACAAATGACCATCAAAGGTCCAAAATAGTAAGGTGGCTAAAATAAGGTAAAATTGCCCGACCGCCGGGACGTTGATACCATTAATGGGATCTACAATCGAGGCAAAACCCAAACCTGTTTGCATAGCAATAATTTGCCCTGCCAGCACAAAGGTGTTTACTACCATCATCGAAATAAACCCAATGGCTAAGCCCACAATTAATTGTTTAATAACTTCAATCATCGCACCTAAAGAAATCAGGTCTTGCAAGGGTACTGGGGGTATCATTGGAACGATCATGCCGGTAAGTAATATCGCTAGTAAATTACGTATAGGAGGTGGGATTGTTTGTGCACTAATGCCCACCATCGCGATAAACATGCCACTAAAACGCATAAACGCAAGCATATAGTCGCCAATAAAATCGATGATAGTTGAGCTTAGTATATCCACGCTAAGTGATCACTTTACCCAACAACACTAGGAATGCTGTAAACCAGTTCAAAGGTAAAATCCATGATCGTTTTTACCATCCAACTGCCCAGCCAAGCCATCGCAAGTAAAGTAACAATTAAACGTGGTAAAAAGCTCATTGTTTGTTCATTAATCGATGTTGCCGCTTGAAAAACGGCTACAACCAAGCCTATCAATAAACCTGGCAGAATAATCGCTGTTACGATCAAAATGATTATAAACATCGCATCACGCAAAATTTCAACAAATGCTTCAGGGGACATGTTAGACCCCATCCCAAA
Source organism: Glaciecola sp. HA4-3 (assembly GCF_055693685.1). Classification (NCBI taxonomy): domain Bacteria; kingdom Pseudomonadati; phylum Pseudomonadota; class Gammaproteobacteria; order Alteromonadales; family Alteromonadaceae; genus Glaciecola; species Glaciecola sp. HA4-3. The sequence goes on along the minus strand of NZ_CM146340.1, from coordinate 1,032,694 downwards.
GCTAGTGGCAAGTGTACCGAATATTAAATTCCAGCCATCTACTAGCACAAAAAGCATTAACTTGAAGGGCAAAGAAACAATCATTGGAGACAACATCATCATACCCATTGCCATTAAAACAGACGCCACCACTAAATCTAAAATTAGAAAGGGAATGAACAACATAAATCCTATTTGAAACGCCGTTTTTAATTCACTTGTGACAAAGGCTGGAATTAAAACAGTCAAGGGAACCTCTTCAGGTGACGAAATCTGGTCTTCATAGCCTCCGATTCTGACAAACGTTTCTAAATCAGTCATACGAGTTTGACTTAGCATAAAGGCTCTCATTGGCGCTTTGGCTTTTTCAAAGGCTTGCAAAGAGGTCATCTCTTCGTTTAAGTATGGTTGTAGAGCTTGTTCGTTAACCTCTTCAAATACCGGTGCCATAATGAACATCGACAAGAATAAACTAACACCAATGAGTATTTGGTTAGAGGGGGATTGCTGCAAACCAATTGCTTGACGTAATATCGATAAAACCACAATTATACGTGTAAATGATGTCATCATCATCACCGCAGCGGGTATCAAACTGAGCGCGGTCATAATAAATAAAGCTTGCAAGGTCATTGAATATTCTTGCGAACCATCCGGATTAGTACTTACTGTCACCGCTTCTATACCTGATTGTTGAGCAAATGCATCGCAACCAAGCAACAGTAGACTAAGCGTTAATATCCATTTAAACATCTTTTTTCCCCTGCCCTTTTTTACCGGTGATTGATTGTGCCATCGCTTGCACAAGTTTTTGTTGAAAGCCCATCTGACCATGTTGACTGCCATCTAAGGAACCAGCATTACTGTGTTTATTAATTGGGTTCGTAAGAGTAGAAAGGTGATTGATGTTATGTGCAGTAACGCCAATGAGATGTTGTTCATCCCCGACCTCTATCACCATTATTTTTTCTTTAGCGCCTGCCATCATGCTTGCAACTACTTTCATTTGACCATTGCCAGCTTGAGCGACATTAAATCGACGCATAATGAAAGCGAGCGCAAAAATAATGACGATCACCAACATCAATGACATAAAAATCGTCAATAAGCTTGAGTTTGATTGCAAAGCACTCGAGTCAGTGGTGGCTTTACTTGAAGTGCTAAATAGCAGCAGTATAAAAGGGGAAAGGCGCGCCAAGCATGGACTTAGCGCGTGTTCATTACTTAAGTTTTTTAATTCTTTCGACTTGACTAATAACATCCGTTAACCGAATACCAAATTTATCGTTGATGACTACTACTTCTCCATGAGCAATCAACGTGCCATTTACCAAAACATCTAATGGTTCACCGGCAACTCGGTCTAATTCGACTACAGATCCTTGATTTAATTGTAATAAATTTCTAATACTAATATTGGTTCGTCCTACTTCCATTGAAATAGTGACAGGTATATCTAATATTGTGTCTAACTTTTGACCTTCTTCAGACACAACAGGGTCTTCGCTTAATTCATCTAATCCTGCAGTTTGCGCTTGTGCATCAGCCACTATGTCATCGGGATCAAATGCTTCATCGTTATCACCAGATGCTTCGGCCTCTGATTGTTCCGCCATGGCTGCTTCCCAATCGTCTAAATTATCATTGTCTTCGCTCATGGCTATCTCCGTTGTAAAATTTGTAGTAAGTCTTCTTCTAAGACTTGTAGTTCTGAATCACTATCAATAACCTTGCCACCTTTTGTGAATGACTGAAGTTCAGATTTAACTGAGCTAGGTCTAGGTATTTTATCAGTGATTTTTAATGCAACATTGTCTCGTGATTGACCCAGTTTGGCTCTAAATGTCGGTAATTCTTCAACCGATACTGTAATCACATCAGGCATTCTAATGGGTAAGATATCGCCATCTTTTAAATCCATTAGCTTTTCTAGTGAGATATCTACATCAAGAAAATGCGTCGTCATTTCTACTTTGACGTCCATAATTTCGTCGCGTAGGGCTTTGCTCCATCTAAAATCGGTATCTTCTTTATCGTTTTGTACACCAGCATCTAGCATTTCTCTTATGGGCTCTAGCATCGAGTAAGGCAAGGAAATATGAAAATCACCACCACCACCATCTAATTCAATATGAAACGAACTGATAACTACCACTTCTGTAGGGCTGACGATATTTGCCATCGCAGGATTGACTTCAGAATCAAGATACTCAAATGACACATCCATTACGGGCGCCCATGCTTCCTTGTAATCTTCAAAAATCAACTTTAACAACATTTGTATAATACGACGTTCAGTTGGTGTGAACTCTCTTCCTTCAATTTTTGCGTGATACCGACCATCGCCGCCAAAAAAGTTATCTACCATAATAAAAACAAGTCTTGCTTCCATGGTAATTAAGCCGGTGCCTTTAAGTGGACGAAATCTCACCATGTTTAAACTCGTTGGCACAAATAAAGTATGGATATACTCCCCAAACTTAATCATCTGAATACCATTTATAGATACTTCAGCCGAACGCCTCATCATGTTAAAAAGACTAACTCTCATATGTCGAGCGAATCGTTCATTAACAATTTCCAATGTGGGCATACGTCCGCGGACAATCCGATCCTGCGAAGAGAAGTCATATTCTAAGGCTGAACCATCTTGTTCAATTTCCTCAACTTCTTCTTCTACAACATCGTCTACGCCATGTAAAAGCGCATCAATTTCATCTTGTGATAATAAATCGCTCACTTAATTGCCCTTTACTATTGAATTACAAAACCAGTGAACAGCACTTGTTCGATTACTGGTGCTTTTTCAAGATCAAGCATCACCTGCCTAACTTGCGCAGTTGCTTTTTCTCGTAGCTCTACTTTGCCAACATCTGTGACCAAATCATCTGCGTTGGATGCACTAAATACAGTCAGTAAATTACCCTCAATCATGGGAATATGACGTTTTGCTTTTTCTTCGTTTTCTTGTCCGCGAACCATCAATTGAACTTCAATTTGAACCAATCTTTCGCGTGCGACTCCTAGCGCATTAAACTGAAAAGGTCTGGGCATAGCTACATACACCGCTTCACCCTCTGAATTACCGACCACTTCTGCTGCGCTTTGCGTAGCGCCTTGAGCGCCTTGCGTTTCATCTGGCGTCCCCATAAACAAAAAATAATAAGCAGCACCACCACCAACAAGCAAAAGCACGACCACTATGATGATAATTAGCATCAACTTTGATTTCTTTTTTCCGCCTTGTTCGCCTGTTAACTCTTCTTCAGCCATTTTATTACCCTTTAACGATAAATAATTAATACACTATTAGCAGGATGACTTAAGCGTAAAAGTCAACGCCGCCTAAACTACCACCAATGATACTTTGCTCGATAATAGGACCCGTTGTTTCTTGGGTGAAACCATCGTCTCCTACTAAAGGTTCAAGTACATTACGTTCACGATGCCCATCGTTATTATCATGAGCAAAGCCGTCACTATTTTGCTCTTGCTGTCCACTATCTTGTCGAACACTAGATTCGCCTAGCTCAATCCCTTGGTCGTTCAGTAATTCACGTAACTCAGGAATAGCTGCATCAAGTGCATCTTTTGCAGTTGACGATTGCACATTAAATGCCACTTGTGCAGAATCACCGTTTAAATTTACTTTAATTTGCATACCACCAAGATCAGGCGGATCAAGTCTAATTTCCGCACTAGGATTACGGGCACTGACTTGCCATCTTATTTTTTCTGCTAGCTGCTGTTGACCTTCGGCTTTCAAAATATTAACTGCTCGGTCTATATTAGCTTGTGTTTCAAGCTTACTAATTTGCGCACTTTGCTGGCTAACAGCAAGTTTTGTACCGTCTATCCCTTGCAGGGCAATGTCTTTATCGATATCACTATCAAGGCCCATGTTAGATTGACTTTGGGCTGCTGAATTTACCCCATTTGCAAGATTTAACATGGTATTCAAATGCCCTGTAATACCGTCAATTTTATTTTGCTTGCTAGCATCAAGTGACACATTTGTGGCGTCTAATGCATCGCTAATTAAAGCCTTCAGATCAATACCTGGCTCTCTTCCTTGCAAAAGCTGTTGCTTAAATTCTTTTACGCCACTTTGTAAAGCTGCAATAAATTCACTGCCTTTGCCGGCCGTTTCTATTTGAGAAACAACAGCTGTCACTTTACTCGTAAGATTGATGAGTGCTTGTTCTGCATTTTTTTCATCTAACTGTGCAAGATTGAACATGACCGATTTATCAAGCGTTCCAGTTGTGATTGTTTTGCGTTTATCTGGATTTATTTGTTGTTCTGTGGCGCTTTGAATAGCCTCACTTAAAATGTCATTTTTCAGTGTTAATGGACCCAGCACTTGTTCTTTTTTGTTTTGCTCCACAAGTAAGTCATTATCAACAGTCAGTGCTTGTGTATCGATACTTGTTAGTTTTGTACTTAAGCTCTTTTTATTGCTAAGTAAATCGTTTGCCCCGACCAACAACGACTTATCAACTTCAGATTGTGGCAATGGCTTATTTTGCCCCAAGACTTTAGTATCTTTATTGTTTTGTTGACTTAAAAGCTGCATAAGCAATGTTTTATCATCAACAAGTGAAGCTGCGTCATTTGCGTCAGTGCTATTGGTATCCGTTGAAGGAAGCTGAGTCAGTAATTTATCCGCAATAGCAGATAGTGTGGTACGTTCAGAATCACTTAGACTCGTCAAGTCTGTAGCTTGTAGTTTTTGAATCGCCGCCAAATCAACAATATCTTGCTTTGTTAAACTAACATTCAACCATGGGTCTGAGCCGATATCATCGATATTTGTACTAGTGTCTATAAACGCTTGGGTTAATTTATCAATCCCGCTAAGCTCAGTTGGAATCAATACATCTACTTGTTTGTCAGGCACTGAAATAATTGATTCATTTAATATAGTGACATCAGCATTTAATAATTCACTAAGCTCATTCTCACCGTTTGTGTCAACATCAATATCGTTGCCAGTAAATTTTGCAATTTGATTGACTAGTCCAACATAATCAAAATTTGGCTGTGTCACATTTTCATTATTATCACCAAGGCGCTCTACTTCTGGCTCGACAGGCGTCGAATCTGCTTTTTGTGTCAGCACAGCGCGTTCATCTGTTTGATCTGCAGTATCAATAATATCAGGGCTATTGTTAGCCTTGTCTTTGTCTTGTGTTTGTTTATTCACCGCTAGTGAACCTGATGCTTCTTTTGTAGCGGCTTGATTATTATCTTGCGTTGGTGCATTTAATTGGGTTTGTGAATTAAGTGATTCACTGCGGTCGGATTTAGGCGCTTTGGTATCACTAGACGACCTTGCCGTTATCGCTTGCTGGCTTTTTTGCATTTCAATATCGAAACTGCTTTTTCTCGTGCCATTATTTGTGCTCTGTTGTGTAATAGCCTGTTGTTCAGTAGTGGCAATATCAAGCGGCAATGACGAGCCAGAATCGTTGTTTGAAGAGGCAACTTGTTGCATCATAGACCTATAATCCTATTTTAATAAATTCGATAAGTTATTGTTTTATAAACTCTAAAATCAAATTTCTTGCTAAACTATAGGGAGTATTTGCATGATGTGTACCAAGTTCACATTAACGCATTTTAGAAAATGTTATTATTTGGCATTGCGATAGCGGCGAAGTAAAAATCTTAATAATGAGACTTATGAAAGACGCCTTGAATTGCGATTTCATCAAACAGTTTTTGCTCAAGTTTTGCTTCAACATTGGCAGCATATTTTTGCTTTATTTCAATGAGGTGCATAATTGCTTTGTGTTTTTTTTGTTGATTAAGCCATTGCTGTTTACGTTGAGCACATACTAGCACTGCATTGTTAATTACCTGAATTTGCTGTTCACACGCTTTGTCTAGCTTGCCCACAAATTGATGGTGCTGACTCATTGAATGCGCTTTGACCCCCTGTTGAGCCTTGCTTTTAATGCCATGTAAGTAGTCTAAGCGATACTGCTCGATATTAGATAGCTTGAGTTGACATGCTTGCAGATGAGCATTGGCACGTTGATAATTAACTGCGCAATTTTTCTGTTTTTTTCTTCTACTTCTGCCACTAACATTAACTGCTTTAGGCTACTCATGCAGCGCCACCGCCAGCGGCATTAATTCCAGAGGCTAACTGAACAACGGATTCTAGTGTCTGCGCCATCGGTATAATTTGTTGTGTTGATTGTTGCAAGAACGCGTTGATCGCAGGCGCTGCGGCGATAGACAAGTCAATTTGCGCATCGCTTCCTTTTACATAAGCACCAATATTAATAAGATCTTTATTTTGTTGGTAGGTCGAATAAACACGCTTGATACTGCGCGCCTGTTGCTCATGCTCAGCAGCTACCACTTGCGGCATAACCCGAGAAATAGACGCTTCTATATCAATCGCAGGGTAATGACCGGCATCAGCTAGTTGTCTTGACAATACCACATGCCCATCTAGGATGGCGCGCGCAGCATCCGCTATCGGGTCTTGTAAATCATCGCCTTCGGTTAATACAGTATAAAATGCAGTGATTGAACCTTGATGGACACTACCGTTTCCTGCTCTTTCAACTAAAGCAGGTAGTTTAGCAAATACCGATGGTGGATATCCTTTTGTTGCTGGGGGTTCCCCTACTGCTAGCGCAATTTCACGTTGCGCCATTGCATAGCGTGTCAATGAGTCAATTAGTAACAAGACGTTTTTACCTTTATCTCTAAAATATTCAGCAACGGTAACAGCCGTCTCGCAACCCTTTAATCTCATTAATGGTGAGGTATCTGCAGGAGCTGCAATAACAACTGCTTTTTCTCGTTCTTGCGGACTCAATATATCATCAATAAATTCTTTAACCTCTCTACCTCGCTCACCAATTAGACCAACGACCACAACATCCGCAACCGTGCCACGAGTCATCATCCCCATCAGGACACTTTTACCTACGCCACTGCCAGCAAATAGTCCCATTCGTTGACCTTTACCAACCGTTATCATCGCATTTATGGCTCTAACGCCAACATCTAATGGCTCTTTAACTGGTTTTCGCGTAAGAGGATTAATGGGAGGGGGATTAGTAGAGCATCGGCTGTCAGTAACAATCGGTCCTTTTGTATCAAGCGCTTTGCCATTTGCGTCAATTACACGTCCCAATAAAGCATCGCCAACGGCCAATCCGGCATCTGTTGCTAAAGGCTCAACAAGTGATCCTGGCACAATTCCCTTGATTGATTCAGATGGCATTAGGTAGGTAAGTTCGCCTGAAAAACCAACGACTTCAGCTTCGACTCGTCCTTGTTTAGTTTGAACAAGCGCCCTAGCGCCAATTGGTATCTGGCAACCAATCGCTTCAAGCGTTAACCCTACACCTCGTACTAGTTTTCCCGCACCGATTGCACTTGGACTCGAAACACTTTGAGTAATCTGCTTAATACTTTCAGCTAGTTCTAGGGTCATCGGCTATACCTTGTTCAAGCAATAACTGGGCTATCACCTGCTCGCTTCGTTTTTCAATAGACACATCAACGGCATTACTTGTTGTATGTATTTTACACCCACCTTGCTCGACACTCTCATTGGCAATAAATACCCATTTTTGTTTTTGAATATATTCATCCGAAAAGTGCTCTTTAACCAACGCTAAATCTGCTTCATTGATACTAATTTGGTATTCACTTTCACCAATGGGTAACACTTTGACGCCTTCTTCAATTGCATTCAAAATGGCATCATGATCAGTTTTTGTTTCAACTTTAACAATTGCCTTAGCCAATGTTGTTGCTAAAATAAGAAGCTCTTTTTTGACCTCTTGATTAACTTGAGCGATAGGCTGTTCAAGTGAGCTTAATAAACGATCAATTTTAGAAGTTTGCTCAGCGAATATAGCATGTGCCTCTTTTTTGGCTATCTGCTGGCCTTCAAGTTTACCTTTGGCAATTCCTTCTTCATAACCCTTGTCATAGCCTTCCTTTTGCCCAGCCTCAACGCCTTCTTGATGACCACTTTTCATTCCTTCTTGATGTGCATCTTGGCGAATAGATTCAATATCTTGTGCAGTGAGTGGTTTTAATTCTTCTTCGTCTTCTTCTGGCGCTTCATACTTCCATTGACGCTTAGGTCTGTTTAGCGCGTTTGTCGATAATTCGTGGGCGTCAATGTGGTCATCAACATTGGGTAAATCCCAAGGCTTTGCCGATTGAAGTTCATCATGGTCTGCGCTACTCATGTTTATACAAACTCTTCAGAGCCTCCGCCACCTAGCATAACTTCTCCAGCATCAGCTAAGCGTCTTGCGATAGATAGTATCTCTTTTTGAGCAGTTTCAACTTCGCTTAATCGTACTGGCCCCATCGCTTCTAGATCATCCAATAGCATTTCTGCAGCACGTTTAGACATATTGCCAGTAATCTTTGATTTCAGGTCATCATCACACCCTTTGATTGCTCGCATTAACGTTTCTTGCTGAACTTCGCGCAATATCGCTTGAATGCCACGGTCATCAACATCAATAAGATTATCAAATACAAACATTAAGTCTTGTATCTGCTGACTCATTTCTTCATCTTGTTCACGGATTGCTTCCATAAGCTGACCTTCAATACTCGTATCAAGATAATTCATTATATTTGCTGCTGACTTCAAGCCGCCCATTTTCGCTGCTTGCGCGCCTGCTTGACCTGCAAATTGTTTCTCCATGATTTCATTGAGCTCTTGTAAAGCTGCCGGCTGTACTTCTTCTAAGTTAGCAACCCTCATCAACAAGTCTAATCTCACTTTTTCAGGGAATTGTGCCAAAATTTCGGCTGACTGTTCTGGCTCTAAATATGACATAACAATGGTTTGAATCTGTGGATGTTCATTACGGATAATGTTGGCGACTTGTTTGGAGTCCATCCATTTCAAAGACTCAAGACCTTTCGCGCCAGAGCCTGCCATTATTTGATCAAGTAAATGAGCAGCTTTATCTTCACCAAGTGCAGCGATTAATGCTCGCTTAACAAAATCTTCACTCTTGAAGCCAATGGTCGAATAATTCTGAATTTCGTCAATGAAGTGCTTATGAACTGCAGATATTTTGTTTTGTGTCATATCATCCATAGCAGCCATCGCACTACCCAATATTTGTACTTGTTTTGGCTCCATGAATTTTAAGATTTGTGCCGCATCATCTTCTGAAAGACTTAACAACAATATGGATGCTTTTTCGATGCCATCAAGTTTTGAAACATCATATTCAACTATTTCAGTAGTGTTTTGCTCGGCCATAACAGTGTTCCTTTATTCGTCTTCTAATAACCAGCCACGCACCACTTGCGCAGATAGCTCTGGTTCATTAGCAACAAGTGCCCTAACCGCTTTAAGTACATCTTCATCACCATGTAAATTAGGTAACATAAGTGACCCATCGGATGAAAATCCAACTTTTGATTCATCAAAATCATCACTTAAAACATTAATGGTTTCATCACCTAAATCTAAATCAGTATCTTCAAGCTCATGCGTTAATACGTCATTTTCCGGGAATACTAATTTTTTCAGCATAGGACGCACAACAGCTAAAATAAGTACAATAATGACTGTTGCCCCCATTAAAAGCTTAAATATGGGCATAAACCATTGTTGTTCCCAAAAATTTTCCGCTTGAACTGGCCCTAAATCGATACGATTAAAAGGAATACTGACTACTTCAAGTGAATCTCCACGGGTGACATCAAAACCAACCCCACCTTGTAATAAACGTCTAATATTAAGAATTTCTTCTTGGCTTAGTCCTGTTGTTTCGGTTTCACCTTGTGCGTTTGTGGATGTAAGGTGATCAACAGCTACCGAGACACTGAGTCTTCTAATGACACCGGTTTGTTGTTTGGTGTGGCTGATGGTTGTGTCAAGCTCAAAGTTACGGGTAGATTCTTTACTGCGAGTACCATAGGTACAGGTTGAGAAGCTCCGTCACCAACAGCATTTTCAGGGATGTTCGAATCCGTTGGCGGTTGGTTGGTTAATGCACCGGGAATACCCGCGACAATCGCTCCCACTGAATTTTGCTCTGATATCATTTCACTTCGGACCGCGGGTAAATCAGGATTAAAGCGCCGCTGCGTTTGCTCTACAGACGTAAAGTCCATACTAACATCTACTTGTGCAGTATAGTTTCCCAAACCTAATACTGGTATTAAGATTGAGTCAATTTTATCTATGTATTGTGCCTCACGCTTTTTTTCAATTTCATATTCTTTTCTTGCTCTTGAGCTTATCGAGTCTTGCGAACCTGAACTCAACAGTCGACCATTATTGTCAGAAACAGTTACTCTACTTGGGTCGATGCCTTGGACAGCTGAAGCCACAATATCAACGATGGAATCAACTTCTTCACCTGATAAGAAAGTTCCATTGCGCGCGGTCACAACCACAGTTGCACTAGCTTTGCTCTCGCGCCTAGAAAATACATTTTCTTTAGGGATGGCCAAAAGAACACGAGCCTTACCTACGGCATTGATATCTTCTATTGTTCTTGCCAGTAATTGCTCACGGGCATGTTTTAGGCGCTCTTTCTCAACGCGCTGACTGACACCAAAACCCATATCCTGCATGATAATATCAGTACCTGCGCTGTCATCATGACTAATACCTTGCCTTACCATGCCCATTTTGACATCTTTAAACTGTGCATCTAGGACAAATATTGTCGTTCCCTCAATCTTGTATTCAATTTGATTTTGATCAAGGTAATCAAGTGTTTCAATCATTTCTTCATGCGGCATACTGGCCAAGGGTCTAAAGGCAGGCTCTTTTGACCAAATGAAAATAAATATGGCAATGGCAATACAAATTACCAAGGTCACTATCATTGTTACTTGTCTGATAGTCTCGGTACTTGTAAGTGTATCAAGCACTGCGGTGCGAGATGACTCACCACCTTCACCAGAGTCATGTTGTTCACTTATTGCGATTTCAGTACTTGCAGCTTCAGCCATCGTTATTACTTCCTATTAAACCGGCATGTTCATTATGGTTTTGTATGCTTCTAATAACTTATTGCGCACTTGGACGGTTGCTTCAAAGGCAACGCCAGATTTCTCTTTTGCTACCATGACATCAACTAGACTTAAGTCAGGATCACCCATATCGAATCGGGTTTGTAATCCACGGGATTCTTTTTGAAGTCCGTTTACTGTGTCTAATGCGCTTGATAACATCTCAGAAAACTGCCCAGCTGCTGGGCTCTTTTCCATTCGAGTGGCATTTTGAGTTGTCCCAAGTTGGGCGGTCATTGCCTGCATTTCTTGATAAAGAGCGTTAGCTTTTATATCCATTTGGATTACCTCAGCTGTCATATTTTTGAAAAATACGCGTTTAATTAGCGATATTGACTACTAAGCAAAGAAAATGCCAAGGTGTTGAAAAACGGCAAATTATACCGCTATATAGGCAACAACTAGCCATCAAGAATTTAAGGCAAAAAAAACCGCCCAAAAGGTGGGCGGTAATAGGGATGACATCCTGTCGACTGCTTACAAAAAACGGGAGGGTTCTCTATAACTGTTACAAACTTACTTTACAGTGTGTAAAATTTCGCTTTAATGGTTTTCAACATGGAAGTTCTATGCCACTTTCGCGCATTTTAGCTAATTTATATCTTAAGGTCCTAGGGCTAATGCCTAGTTTCTCAGCTACATCCTTACGTTTCCCATTAAACGTATGAAGAGCATCTAAAATAATTTGATGCTCTTGAAGCTTCAATTCTGACCCTAGTAATTTTTTATCGACATCATAATCACTATCTTTAACTAATTTATTGTCAAAATTGTGGTGTACAGAGTCAAAAATTTGATGCGACTCTGGCTCAATTAGCAAATCGTCACATTCGATCAAATCAGCATTGGATAATATCAAAGCCCTTTGCACCACATTTTCTAGCTCGCGCACATTACCCGGCCAAGAATGGTTGCATAGTTTCAACATCGCTCCAGGCGAAAAACGAGGGATTATTACGTTATTTTGTGCACAGTGACGTGCAAGTAAATGATTGGCAAGAGGCTCAATATCGCCTTTTCTCGCGTGAAGCGGTAACCATGTAATTGGGAACACATTGAGTCGATAATATAAGTCTTCTCGAAACTTACCTAAAGCAACGGCCTCTTTAAGGTCACGATTACTTGTTGCAATCACTCTTACATCAAGTGAAATAGTTTTTCTTGCACCTAAGCGCTCGACTTCACGCTCTTGTAATACACGCAAAAGTTTGGCTTGCAGTGCCAAATCCATTTCTGTGATTTCGTCTAGCAATATCGTTCCTTGCTGAGCTTGCTCAAACTTTCCTGGGCAAGCCTGAATCGCACCTGTAAACGCACCTTTCTCGTATCCAAATAAAGTTGCTTCCAACATGTTCTCAGGAATAGCTGCACAGTTAATAGCAACAAAAGGAGCTTCACAACGTGAAGACTGATCGTGTATGTATCGTGACAACACTTCTTTACCTGAACCACTTGGTCCTAATACCATAACAGTCGCATCTGATTGAGCGACTTTACGCGCTAAGTTAAGTAAATTTTGGCTCGATTCATCGCCAACAATTGGTGTTTTTGATTCTACTTTTTGTGACGGTGCATATCGCCCTAGTAAATTTAGTAATACTTGTGGGGCAAATGGTTTTGATAAATAGTCAGTTGCGCCATCTCTCATTGCTTGAATGGCATCATTAACGTTGGCATATGCCGTCATTAATACAAAGGGTAAATTAGGATATTTATTTTTGACACTCTTAAGTAAGCTTAAGCCATTCATCCCTTGCATTTGTATATCACTAACGACCAAATCAAAATTTGTTTCTGATAGCTTTACCATTGCAGATTCAGCAGAATCCACTGGCGTCACCTGATAACCGCCTAGCAACAATGTATCTACTAAGGCCTCTCTCAAGCCATGGTCGTCTTCAACGATTAGGATTTTAGTTTTACTCATTATGTGCTCCTGAACTATTTTGAGAAGTAGATATTAGGGGAATATATAATTGGAATTGTGCTCCGCCGCTTGCCAAATTTTGACACCGCGCAAAACCTTTGTGTGACTTAGCAACAGTATTAACAACCGCTAATCCTAAGCCCGTACCCTGTGATTTTGTTGTGAAAAAAGGTTCGAACAGTTTTGGAATGTGTTCTTCATTAATGCCTTTGCCATTGTCATTGACGCTAAATACACAATAATGTGTATTGTCTTGACGCTCGGTATCCACGTAGCTGCTAGCGCAGACACTTAATACTATCTTTGGACTGCAATTGGATGCTTGCTTATCAGCTAAGGCATGCATCGCATTGCATATAAGATTGCTCAGGGCTCCGACAATGGCTGTTTCATTTCCAATGATACGCATGCTATGTGATGCTTTTGAAACATCTAAGGACAGTTCAATATGATGCTGCTTAATTTGTGGTTCAACTTGCAGTATTGCTTGTTTAGCAATGTCCAGTGGGTTTAATTGCCCCACTATTTGCTTATCGGAACTTTTTGCAAACAACAACATATCATTCACTTGGGACTCTAGTTCTTTGAGTCGATAGGTGAGCTTTTCAGTAAACTGATTGGCAACATTGCTTTGCAAGGACATGGATTTTAGGTTTTCAGCGTATAGTAAAGCAGATGATAAGGGCGTACGAACTTGATGAGCCAATGATGCCACCATTTTTCCAAGTGACGATAAACGTTGCATATGACCTAGAGTACTTTGTAATTGGCGGGTTTGAGTAAGATCTGTTACTACAATCAATTGTCCCTTTTCTTGCTTTAAAGGAGAGATATCAATCTTAACGCGTTTTCCGTCGCGCATTGAAACTTCATGCCCATCGTCTGCTTTTGGCGCAAATGATCGTGCAATTACGTCTCGCCATAATTGGCCTACTAATGGCTCACCTAATAATGCAACTGCCTGTTGATTCGCCAAGGTAACTTGACCCGATTGACTAATTACTAATACACCTGCAGGCATTACGGACAATAGATGAGATAAACGACTGTCGCTATGATTAAGTGCATGTGCACTAAGGTTTGGCGTGGTGACTTCACGCTCAAGAGTTTTTGTTTGTTCTTGTGTGCTTGCTAGCATATCCATACAAATAAAAAGTGATTATTAGTCACACTAATGCATGGGATATGCCAACATTTATTATAACAAAATCAATAGCTTACTTGATTTTAAAGGAGTCAAAATTATGACTAGCTCGGTATTTTATTGACTACCGACTTTTTCCTCTCTAGCAATTTCATATTTGCGCATTTTCTCCACTAAAGTGGTTCTGCGCATGCCTAATTGATCGGCCGCTCTAGCAACAACCCAATCTTGTTGGTCAAGTGCTTGCTTAATCAAATTAATTTCTAAATCAGATAGATATTCTTTTAAATTGACACCGTCCAGTGGCAAGCTAGCTTCAGGAGGCGCAATTTCACTATCACTCACCACTGGCACTTTCGCGTTTTCAAATTTAAACATAGCGTTTATTGCATCGCGCTCTTGCTGCTCACTCGGTGTACTTTCCATCGCTGGCAAGCCAACTTCATCAAATTGATATTTATGAGGTAAATTATTCACATCAACGACAAGCGATGGATGTAAAATCGACAAACGTTCAACGAGGTTTGATAACTCTCGTACATTACCAGGCCATGCGTGACGCATTAGCGAAGCCATTGCGTTTTGGGTAAAAGTGACAACTGCTTGATTGTTTTTTTCAAGGCGTGTAACAAGCTCTTGTAGTAATAAAGGAATATCTTGAGCACGCTCTCTTAAGGCTGGTGTTTCAATTGGGAAAACGTTTAAGCGATAAAACAAATCCTCTCTAAACTTCCCTTCCGCTATCATATCTTCTAAATTTCGGTGAGTAGCGGCAATGATTCTTACGTCACATTTAAGCGTTTTAGCTCCCCCTACACGCTCAAAAATACGTTCTTGCAAGACTCGTAATAGTTTTACTTGCATCTGTAGTGGCATATCACCTATTTCATCTAAAAATAGTGTGCCACCTTCAGCTAATTCAAAGCGCCCTTTGCGCGCGCTAATAGCGCCGGTAAACGCGCCTTTCTCATGACCAAACAGCTCACTTTCAAGTAAATCGCCAAGGTATAGCACCGCAATTCACGGGCACAAATGGGCCTTTTTGACGCTTTGACATATAGTGAATGTTACGTGCGACAACTTCTTTACCTGTGCCTGATTCACCAAGAATCAGTACATTAGCCTCAACGGGTGCGACTTGCTCAATCAGTTCACGCACCTCGGTAATGCCACGACTGTTTCCTACTAAGCTTCTAAAGAGTTTCGTTTTACCCGACACTAAGGAGGACAAAGGACGGTTCGCTTTATGATAATCGTTACTTTTTTTCAGTAATTCAGTCAAGCTGGGATATGTAATAGGCTCATAAAGAGAACCCATCAAGTTCTTAAACTCTCGCTCCCCACTAAGTTGAAAGCCAATATTCACAAACGGGCTATCTGGAAATTTTTCAATGACATCTTCAGCGATTTCAGGCATTTCACCATCGATGAAAATCGCCAACCAATCGTTACTTGCTTCAATTGATTTTATGCAACTTGCATAATCACATCCTCGAACATTCTCACCAACAAACGTCAGAATTAATTGCAACTGTTCTTGTCGAGTCTGATTATCACTTACAATAAGAATATCGCTCATATTGCCCCGTTATTATTATATTAACTTCAATGGCCAAAGCGTAAGCTTTGTAGACATAATCAGATTCTATACAAAAGTACGATATTTGACACCAATAAAATGATTTCTAGGCGCGAAAAGTGCTTAAACACTCACAAATCGTCACTTGTAACACGATTAATAAGGAATATATTCGTTATTATCATCTGGTATCTGAGGGAATTTTTGTTCGCGCCAATCCTCAATAGCTTGGTTGAGTCGCTCACGAGAATAGGCAACAAAATTCCATTTTAAATGGGGGGCTGACTAAATGATTCGCCGCCCAATAGAATAAATCGACCTGAATGCTCTACCGTCAAATGCAAATCTTGCTCTTCAAACAACACAAATTGTCCTTTGCTATATGACTGGCCAGAGATATTAATCTGTCCCTCTATTACATAAGCTGCGCATTCTTGCTTTGGATTTGGCCGCTCAACTTTGCTTGCTTCACACGCTGCAATATCGACATAAAACATAGGCGAATACGTTTTTACAGGCGAGCTGTGGCCAAAGGCTTCACCGATGATTAATCGCATCATCACCCCTTCATGAATAATATGAGGAAGTGCTGATTTTTTGACATGTTGAAAACTTGGCGATAACTCAGTGGCATGCTCTGGTAAGGCTACCCAGCATTGCAAACCATCAATATGATGAGGATTAGCCCTCACTTCAAATGTTTCCCGTTCAGAGTGGACAATGCCTTTTCCGGCAGTCATCCAATTTACATCAGCTAGGAAAAATTTCTAAATGATTTCCCAATGAATCCCTATGTAAAATACTGCCTTTAAACAAGTACGTTAACGTTGATAAACCAATATGAGGATGAGGCCTTACATTTATGCCTGTTCCAGCTTTAAAATCAGTCGGACCCATGTGGTCGAAAAAAATAAAAGGGCCGACCATCTTTTTTTGGATATGAGGTAATACTCGTTTGACGACTAAACCGCCAAGATCATGTTCTTTTGCGCTAAGATGCAAAGGCATTGATATGCTTCTTTGTAAGTGATGTTTACATTACAGTATTATATATCAAATAGATAATGCAAGCATCGCTGACAACCTATCACACTCACAGTGCTAACGCAGATATGCTTGATACATCAGCTGGGCGCGCTCCCAGTCTTCAGGGGTGTCAATATCCTGCACCAAATGACGCGGAATATGGATTCCCGTAGCATGCGATGAGTATAGCGCTTTGTCGCTTAAATAATCTGTTGTTCTTCCCCAATAGAACTGCCCTGCGTCATGGTATACCTCGGGTAAATCTTGCGATCTTGTTTGAGTAAACTCAGGGGCGACAGGCACAATTCCGCGTTCGTCATGATAAACCGCTCGTTGAATAGGAAAAGCAAACGTAGTGATGGAAAATGCAAAGGCTTTATCGGCTTGTTGCTCAAGAACGTTCAAGCCCTCTTGTAAATACTTTGCTTGCAAAAAAGGGGCTGTGGCGTAAATACAACAGTAATTGTCAGCATCGATACCTTGGGACGCAAGCGTTTGAATCGCATGCTCTGTAACAGCGCGAGTTCCAGTAAAATCATCAGATAAGTTAGGGTCTCGGATAAATGGGACACTGGCACCATGTTTTTCTGCAAGCTTTGCAATATTGGGGCAATCGGTTGATACCACTACGTGTTCAAATAAAGCCGAAGCGATAGCAAGCTCAATCGAATAGACTATCAATGGTTTTCCACAAAAATCTTTGATGTTTTTGTCGGGGATTCGCTTGCTGCCGCCACGCGCTGGAATTATTGCTACATTCATGATTATGCCAATATCTGTATAAGGCTATCAATTACCTTTTGTTGTTGGTCATGACTCAAATCAACATACAAGGGTAAGGTAATTGCACTGTTATAGTAGCCTTCTGCATGTTCAAACTGTCCTACTTTAAACCCTAGCGACTGATAATATGGGTGCAGGTGAATAGGAATATAATGTACGTTTACCGCAATGCCAGATTGCAGTAGTTGTTTAAAAACTGTTTTTCTATCATGCCCTTGAAGATTGATCATAAATAAGTGCCAACTCGCATCATTTAGCGCATCCCGAGGCGGTAATTGTAAAGGTAAGTCACTTAAGCATTCAAAATAACGTGCAACTATACTGCGACGTTTTTCAATAAAATGATCAACACGTGATAATTGTGAAATACCAAGCGCTGCATGTAAATCACTCAATCGGTAATTGTAGCCTAATGCCTGTTGCTGATAGTACCAAGGACCATGTATATCACCCTTCATTTTAGACGCTTCTTTGGTAATACCATGTTTAGCAAATAACATAATTTCAGCAGCCAAAGATGCATTGTTGCATAACAATGCACCACCTTCGGCACTTGTAATTGATTTAACTGGGTGGAAGCTCAGGACAGCAATATCAGAATACTCACATGAACCAATTGGCTTGCCATTAAATTGGCCACCTAAACCATGCGCGGCATCTTCAATGATGGCAATTTGATGCGCTTGACACAAAGCATGGATTGTTTTCATGTCACAGCTTATACCAGCAAAGTGAACCACTACGATTGCTTTTGGCAATGTACCTGCACGGCTAGCATGGCTTAATTTATCTTGTAAAGTATCAAGACACATATTCCCTGTTTGAGGGTCGATATCAACAAAGTCGACACTTGCACCGCAATATAAAGCGCAGTTGCTAGAGGCAACAAATGAATTAGGTGATGTCCATACGGTATCACCTTGGCTTATTCCCAAGGCGAGACAAGCCACATGCAAGCCAGAGGTCGCAGAATTTACTGCTGTACAGTATTTAGCGCCAGTGTATTGGCAAAGGGCTCGCTCAAATTCAGGTGTTTTGTTGCCTTGTGTCAAAAAATGGTTTTCAAGCACATCAACAACCGCGTCAATGTCTTGTTGTACGATATTATGTTTACCGTATGGGATCATACGTTTTTATCCAAATCTTTTAACTCACTTACACTTAAAAAATGAGGGTTAGTGCCAGAATGATACTCGAATTTTTCGGCTACCGCTGTACCTTTCTCCCCAATTTTATTGGTAAAGTAATTCACCGATTCTTCAAAAAAGGTAATTGCTGGAGTGATAACAAAGTGATCATCAAATTCAATGCTATGATGCGCCATTTCTTCAGGCACCATGATTTCATGTAATTTTTCACCAGGACGAATACCAATTAACTCATGTTCTCGTGTACCACTCATTGACTCAACAAGATCTAAAATACCAATAGAAGGGATTTTAGGAATAAAAATTTCGCCACCTTGCATGCGTTTAAAATTCTTTATCACAAACGAGACACCTTCATCCAAGGTTATCCAAAAGCGTGTCATTTCTTGGTGAGTGACGGGTAATTTTTTAACACCTTGGTTTAAAAGGTTCCGATAAAACGGTACGACTGAACCTCTTGAACCGACGACATTTCCGTATCTTACGACTGCAAAACGAGGCCCATCAGCACCTGCAATGTTATTTGCAGCAACAAACAGTTTATCAGAGGCAAGTTTTGTCGCCCCATATAAATTGACAGGGTTCGCCGCTTTGTCCGTCGACAAAGCGATAACGCGATCGACACCGTTTTCAATGCAAGCGTCAATTACGTTTTGGGCACCATTGATATTGGTTTTAATACACTCATTTGGATTATATTCTGCCGCAGGGACTTGTTTAAGCGCTGCCGCATGTACAACAAAATCCACTTTTTTTGTGGCGCCAATAAGCCTTTGTCTATCACGCACATCACCAATGAAATATCGCATGGATTTGTGATTAAACTCTTGTTGCATTTCAAACTGCTTTAACTCATCTCTTGAAAAAACAATTAAACGACTAGGCTTATAATTCGCAAGGATATAACGAATAAAACACTTTCCAAATGAGCCTGTACCGCCTGTGATTAAAATACTTTTGTTGTCAAACAAAGCTTAACTCCTAATTAACAAAACTGTCACTAGTGGCTATAGATGCAATAAAATACTGACGAGAGATAGTGTCTGGCTAACAACGCTTAATCGTGCCATGCCCCCAGCATTTCGAATGCTTTAGGTGGACGATGTAAAAGCAAGCCGCGATTATCAAAGCTATCTAATACCGTTTTATCCCGCGAAATGTCTAATGATAATTCTCGCGCGATTGCCGCATAGTGCTTGAACATATAATGATGCTTATCAGCAAACATTGACTTGTGTTGATGAACATACTGTGTCGAAACACAAATATATTCATTATCTTTGACACTCATCTTTGTTTGCATATGCTCAATTAAATCATTAAATGATGTATTACTGTCGTCATCTAATGTACTTAATGAGGAAGATGCACAAATCAAGCCATTTCTATTGAATTGAGGTTTGACCCATATAGATGCAAATTGATTTGCATCTTGACTTCGGCATAAAACATGCGAAAAAAATGTTTCTGCGCTTACATAAGCTTGTTTACCATCTTGCGCAAGCCGACGAGATTTATGATCCATATTATCCCAAATGGGAGGGCAATAAAGCACACAAACATATTGCTTAACGCCGCTAATATCAATATCTTCAGATACAAAGCGGTGAACAAGGTGATAAGCAGCATCACTATCAACAATAAAGCTCACATAGACGTTTTTATGTGCATGCAGCTCAGCACTTAAGGTGTGCTTTAGTGCTAATAAATTCTGCATGAGCCCATCTTTTGATGTGCTGTGATCGTTATTATTAGCGGTCATATCAAATGCTAGGTATTTGACCTGATTATCAAGCAGCTCTTGTTTATTGAACGGCCATACACTATCAACAGGTTCAAGCTGAGATTGAAGCGCACAAAATTTATCAGCCAATGATCGTTGCTGCTTAGAAAAAGCAAAATATTTAACCTTGGAACGGGACGGCATCATGAGGGCTTCTCGTTTTTGACTAAACGCTTCGGCGGTATCTAAAATATCATACTGTGCTAATAGCAGCGATTTAGCATCTTTAAGCATGTCACGCCAAAGCTCTAGCAGGTAATTAAGATCACGTAGAGCATTTTCCTTATTTGTTTGCATTGAAGCTTTGTTTAACACTGCACATAAATAATTAATGCTATTGCCAAAATAATTAGTAAACAATGAGCCATAACGAGTTTCATGGTCTCTGACAAGTCGACTTAAGTCGTCGACTAAGCGATGTGCGTCACTCACCTTTATAATCTCAGTATCGCAAAAGTGCATAAGTGATATTAACTGCTCATGGCTTTTTTGGTGATCAAATGACGTACGCAACTTACTTTGCAAATCAATATCGATAACTGCAAAACTATTAAAAATAGCGTCAATACTATTTGCTTTGTCTGCAGCTTGGCTAATGATTAGTACATCATCTTTATCTAAAGGAAGTGTCCCTTCTATAAAAACACCATCAGACATATTGAACACTTCAATGCGCGGGAAATCTACGGCAACATCTGATAGTAGTTGTTCAATCATGATCCTAGAAATATTAAACTCGGCTTTAGTAAACACCCATTCTCGCTTGTTGCCTTTTAATCTAGTATTTGGGTCATGCGCTTTCTCATAATCATAAATTTGCTTTCCGTTTTCATAATAGCCCGAAAACTGACTGTGATGCTTTTGCTGATCAACAAATCCTAAGTCCACACCAACTAGGTAAATTTGCTCAAAACCTAAACTGGTAATTGTGTTTAAGGCCATGTTTGTCACCGTTGGATAAGCGGCCTGTAGTACTTCTACTATTGTTTCACCAAGCGTAGCGATAATGGCTTGAGTAGAAGATTCACCAGATTTCATTGATACCAATACATTCTTGTACAGCTTATAAGTATCGGGGTGCACGCCATTTATACTCAACAGTGTGATTTTTTTAGGTACGCTCGGTCGTTTATCCGCAAGGCCCAATCAAAATTAGCCCTACATTGCTCTACTTCACCATGAAAATCAGGTGTTATCTTATGCCGATATAAAGCCTGCAAGGCTGTGCCACAACTCACCACTATTATTTGATCGCGGTAGGTCTTTATGATGTCAATTTGTTCATCTAAAGAAGGCCCATTGCCGACAATGAACACAGGTGTTTGCTTGTCTTTCTTGTTTATTGTCGCAGCTGGTTTGTATTTTAACAAAGGCACCTTATCTGCAAACAAACGAGCAGAATGCGACATGCCATATAGCACATGATCAAAATTTTCACTCATTGAAAATATAACAATCAACTGCTGCCTGACTTCCATAATCGTTTGTTTTAAAACGGGGTTATCGTAAGCTTGCATTATGTAGGTTTCGTTCAACAAATGGTTGCCTATTGCAGCAAACTGTCGCGAAATATCACGAAACAACACCGTACTAGATTCGCCTATATTGAGGTATATCTTTTTATCTAATGCAATTGCATCCTCTATTATACTTGCCCAATCGATAGCATATAATGACGCATAGAAGTAATCTGGGTTCGGCTCACAAACAATTAAATTTCTAACGTCATGATGTTTGATAAGACTCTCAAGCATATAGCCATTACCTAAGCCCATCACAAGTAATACTTTTAGCATATCTGGCAAATGCGCTTTTTCTTCTTCGTTGCCGCGCAATAGCATATCTGCTTGTCGTATAAAGGTATTATGAACATAATGCTTAAGCTTATCTGCAGAATAGCCAAACGATAAACCGTCAATATTAGGATAAGTTGCAAAATGCTCTGCATAAGCGTTTGCCTCATATTCAACATCATGACCTGCAAAAAAGCTTGCACTGGCTTGGTGAAAAAGATTGATACTTGTGCCGCCTTTTTCTTGCACTAATGGCTCCCAAGACTGAGGTGTATAATTCAAATAAAACTCATGAACTTCTGGGAAATTAACCTTAAATACTTCTAAATTACTTAAAAATCGTAACTTTGCTTTACGTGAATTTTCAGTATCTATTGTTTGGCTAAGTGAGGACCATGCCTTTTCATCAATCGTATTGAATGACAAAACAGCATGTTGCATAAATTCTGGGGTGGCTTTGCTATCAACTGAGGCAGGTAAGGATTGATGAATATTTTCATGCCATTGGCCTTGACGGACATGTTGCACTATATTCGTCATCGTTTGAATATGCAGGTGTTGGTAAAATAGAAAACATCTAGCACCAATATGTTGGTGTAATTCACCGATTTCGCTATGTACGTTTTGCAATGTGTTGCCAACTTGAACGAATAAGCGAATCTGATGTTTTTGAGCATGTTCAAAGAACGAATGCCAATCAAAAAGACTTAAACTACACCTTAGTATTTCCCAAGAGGGTTCGTATATGACAAGGTTGCTTGCCGATACTTTTTCTAACAATGAGGGAAGATAAGTAGCTTTACCTAAACCCATACATACTAAGGTATCCACTTTTTTGTTGGCAACTTCAGTAGATACAAGATTTGAATATTTCGAGAGATCGTCAAAACACTTCCCTTTAAGATCAAAAGGACTGCTCACTTTCGCATTGTCATCAAGTGTCATTAACGCACTGTAAAAAGAAAAATTATCAATTTGACGCGCTATTTTTTCGTCAATGTGGACGGGATATAGGGTTTTACCCGTGGCGATCTCGACTAAGTTACTTTGTCCGTATTTGTCGATAAAAATGCTGATCTGCTGCGCTGGAATATCATGCAACACTTTGCCTATCGAAGGCATATATTGTTGAAATGCTTTTACGTTAGATTCAATTAGTTTGTTTATCTTTAGTGCCGCATCTTTTTCAATCTGCTGCTGAATATTTTCATCAGCGTGCAGATGTAAGCGAATATCATTATGCATAATTAGACTTGGTGGTATTTTTTAATAGCCTTTGTTGCCTTATTTGCACTAGTCAGCGCTGTTTGAATATGCTTTTTTTCTCTTTAAAAAGGGCCATTAAAGCATCATTCGTCGCTTTCTCATGTTGAGCAAATAAACGCACGTTATCGATGTCTAATTCTGTAAGCAAGGATTCTACCAAGTCCGCTCTTTTATGGATGATTTGATCAATTATTTCGTCTGTAGTGTCTGGATTAGTCAGTTCTTTAACAAGTATACGATTGAGTTTTTTCAATGATTCAGGCGCATAGGCATGATCTAAATGCTTAGCGTCCATGTTTGTTTGATGCCTTCAAGTGATTCAAAAATTTATACATTACTAGCTTGCGAACGCTCATACGCTTCTTGTTTGGCTTGTTCGGGTATGCTTGCCCAAGCGTCTTTAATGGGAGAAAACAACGCAATGACTTCATCAATTAGGCCAACGCCGTTGTCCGCATCAATGCTTGTTAATTGATTAATAATATACTCATAAAGACTATCTAGGTTTTGCGCCATTTCACCACCTACCTCAATATCAAGAGTATCTTTAAGGTTAATGAAAATTGCCGTCGCTTTTGAAACGTTATCTGAGCGACCTTTCAAGTCACCTCGGCTAATGGCGCCTTTTGCATAGGCTAGTTTATCCAACGCGCCCTGCATTAACATAAGAGTAAGACGATGAGGGTCGGCTGTTGCGACGTCGTGTTTCAAATTGTCTTTTTTGTATGCGTTAATCGCTTTTAATGACATGAGATTATCCTAATGCTGCAAATAGAGCGCTGCCGGTTTGTTGTAACCTTGCAACGGTGCTGTCTAAGCTTAAATATCTTGAACGCAAAGTATCTTCAAAACTAATCATGCGAAGCTCAAAGCGCTCTCTGTCAGTATTTAAAATATCTTGCTGACCTTCTATTGATTGCTCACGGTTTGATAAAATACCTGACGAAGATGTATATTGTTCGGTAAATTCAAGTAAGCGAGAAACGATGCCGTTATCAGCGTTGAATAGAGTATCGATATCATCAAAATTGTCATTCAAGGCATTTTCTAATCGGTCTGACCCAGACCCTAAACCAAAATCCGTACTACTAATTTCTAGCTTGCCATCATTTGTCAGCTCTATCCCGAGTGAAAATAAACTGCCAATAATTGAGTCACTTACGTTGCTTCCCAGTATGCTGGCAAGACCAGATTCGATTCCTCTAACCGTAGCATCTCCGGATAATGGACCATCATCTTCAAGATCAGATTCACCAAAGCGTGTTAATCTATTTAGCTCATCTGACAATTCGTTAAACTTATCAACAAATTCATTGATCTTTTCTTCCAAATTCTCTGCGTCAAAACCAATTACTACACGAGAAGCAATGAAGTCGCCGTTAGCATCTTTTTCAGATAGTTCTTTTACGTCAAACCTGACGCTTTGAATTGTATTTTCAAATTTATTGGATTCGCTTTGCACTTCAATACCATCAATGTTGGCAATCGCGTTTCGCGCAATATTCTCAGGAGCAATACTAAGCCCACTATTAGCACCTGAGGATGTCTCGGTAGTAAGACGCGTTAACTCGGTATTATCATCATCATTGACTATTTGTAAGTCATTACCTAGACCAGTAACATCCGAAGAGAAAACAAGACGTGCTCCCCCATCTGCGGTTCCTGTATTGATAATATTAGCGGTCACACCAAAGTTGTTTTCATCATCATTGATTTGTTCACGAAGCTGTGCAAGCGTGGTTCCAGCCGTGATATTAATCGTAAATTGATCGCCTGTACTATCAATTTTAAACGTCATATTTGAAGCGCCGCTTGTCAATACCACATCATCATTGCTATTAAATCCGCCATCAACTGCTGCCGCAGTTTCAATACGGCTGCCTTTGGCGAGCTGCGAAACTGCAATTTCATATGTGCCTGGCAAGGCCGCGTTCGTAGGATTGACATCAAGTGGGTCAGAATCTTCAGAGGGGTTTTCGATAGTTGGCTCTCGTCCACTCAAATTGCCATCAGTCTGTAGCTCTTTAAGGCTATCTTCAAATTCGCTGAGTTTTGATTTCACTTGTCCCACAGCGGATATTTCAGAGCTTAATCTTTCTTCTCTAGCTTCTAATCGCGCATTTTTAGGACCACGCTCTGCTTCGAGCAACTGTGATACTAGTGCTTCAAGGTCTAAACCTGAACCCACTCCTAATGACGAAATACTCATTGAAACCTACCTCATTTTAAGCTTGCTGATTGAACACCACTCCTTTTGTTGATGTTGAATCGGCTTCTAATTCTCTAACGCGAGCGGCAAACTCTAGTACTTCCTCGGAAGGAATTTGCCTGATAACATTGCCGCTTTCTTTGTCGCTTACAATTACAACTGCTTGCTGTGCACTATCATCCACTTTGAATGAAAGTTTTGTGCCATTTGTTTCAAGTTGTTCACTAATATTATTTAATGAATTTGTGAAGCTAACATTTTCCTCTCTCAGTAACTTATCGGCTTTTTCTTGATTTTCTTTATCCTTTTTGCCGCTTATTTCTTGCTGCTGCGGATTGCTTGCAACAGAGCGCTCAGCATTTTTAGTCTGGACAATTGGGTTCGTATTTTCACTCTTTGTAAACTGGCTAACACCTGTCCCATAGCCTACTAAGTTGCTACTAACAAAACTTTTGTCATTTAGCATTGATGCGGCTTCACGCCCAACGTTTTGACTAATCTTAGTGTTGACAACATCCATAAATAACTCCTAGATAAAAGAAGGGAGGAGCGAAGACATCTAAACAACCGATGTCTCGCCCGTTCAACGCAACTTTCGTAATCTTAAATAGGTTTACCCAAGCAGTGACAATGCAGTTTGAGGTCTGTTTGACGCTTGACTCAAGATTGCAATCGATGCCTGTTGCAAAATCTGGTTTTTCGTCAAATTTGCAGTCTCTGCGGCAAAGTCTGTGTCTAAAATACGCGAACGTGCTGCAGATAAATTTTCATTTACGTTACTTAAATTTCGAATCGAAGATTGAAATCTATTTTCTTCTGCACCAAGGTCTGCTCTTACGCCACCAATTGCAGATAAGGCAGAATCAATCGTGTCTATGGCGGCAGAAGCACCACCAGCTGTTGAAACAGTCAATGCTGCTAAACCCAGTCCAGTAGCACTAAAGCCTGCGGTGTCAATACTACCTGCGCTTAAATTAACCGAAATTGTCTGGCCGCTGTTCGCGCCAACAAGAAAGCTAGCCGAGAAGCCACCGTCAAACAGCTCTTGGCCGTTGTAAGTAGTATCAGTTGCAATTCGAGATATTTCGTTTTTAAGGGCACTTACCTCAGAGTTCAGCGCGTTTCTATCTGACGCGGAGTTAATGCCGTTTTGGGATTGAATAGCGAGCTGACGAATGCGCTGAAGTGCGTTAGTTGTTTCACCTAATGCGCCTTCTGCGGTTTGAGTTAACGAAATGGCGTCATTAGCATTTCGAACTGCCTGACCGATTCCTTCTATTTGCGATGTCAGCCTTTCAGATATCTGTAGTCCTGCTGCATCATCAGCAGCCGAATTAATGCGATAGCCTGAAGATAGACGTTCAAAGGATTTGTTTAATGCATTTGAAGAGTCGAATAATTGACGCTGTGCATTTAGCGCCGAAACATTTGTATTTACGAAAATTGACATTATACCTCCCAAAACGACGTCGGCACTTGCGATCAAGGATCAGCACAAGCCTACTACTCGTTTCGAATCATGCTATGCCAAGTTCACTACGCTTGGAATAACAACCTCATATTTAGTAATGCAATCTTTAGCTGCATTACCCCTCAACTAAAGGTATCGACCTATACATAAATTTCTTTAGGCTTAATTTCAAAATTTTTTACAATATATTGGAATTAATATTTAAGCCATTGAATATTAATTGATTTATATTCTAATAATATTAAGAAAATAATGAAAAATGGGGAGTTTATGAAATGAAAAGCTGAATTTGAGTTTATTTAATTAAACAGTTAATCAATAAAGTTGGCACAAAGCATGCTTTGTTATGGTTGTTAAGTAAGGTAAAAGACCGTTAAGAAAAAAGGCTGAGCCATGGGGCGGCCCAGCCAACTTGCTCACGTTAGGAGTTGGAGCAAAGTTTTAGTCGACTGGCAGGATTGTAGAACATGTAAGTACTGGCCTCTCAACCACACTTCTACACTCTCAGTCTTGTTAGTCGACGTTTTACCTCTAATATTTATTAATCACTATCTCAAACCTTCTTTACTTACACTACATAAAGAATATGCCTTCCATGGCAAGTGAGAGGGCCTCTCAAGCACTCGTGATCTTGTATATATTGTTATTAAACGTATTTCTAGTATCGTTTTAGTCGATTTTTGTTTTAAAAAAACCTAGTTCTATTATCCCTGTAACAAACTTAACGCGGCTTGTGGACGCTGATTTGCCTTAGGACAAAATAGTGGTACTCGCCTGCTGTATGATCTGAAGGCGGGTCAAGTTTGCCGTTTCCGTGGCAAAATCTGTGTCTTTTATACGACTTCTTGCCGCAGAGACGTTTTCCGAAACATTAGATAGGTTTCGAATCGTTGATTGAAAGCGATTTTGTATCGCGCCTAAATCAGCTCGTTTACCATTAACAAGCTCAAGTGCCGCGTCAATTGCAGATAAAGCGGCTGATGCTGCGGCCGGTGTCGAGACCGATAAATTAAACGCACCAAATAATCCCGATGTACCAAACCCATCTACTCGCGAGACATTTACACTGATTGATTGGCCTGAATTCGCACCAACTAAGAAGCGTGAAGAAAATCCGCCGGTTAGTACATCAACGCCCCCAAACTGAGTAGTGGTCGCAATTCTGCTCATTTCTAACTTCAGCGCACTTACTTCTTTTTGCAATGCATTTCTATCTTCGGCATTGTTAATCCCGTTTTGAGATTGAATAGATAGTACTCTGATTCGCTGTAATGCATTTGTCGTCTCCTGCAAAGCGCCCTCAATGGTTTGTGATAGTGAAATCCCATCATTTGCATTTCTTACCGCTTGATCTAGGCCCATAATTTGGGATGTCATGCGGTCAGATATCTGAAGGCCTGCAGCATCATCTTTGGCGCTGTTGATGCGTAATCCAGAAGAAAGACGTTCAAAAGCGGTACTTAGATTAGTTTGCGTATCGGTTAAATAACGTCTTGCACTTAAAGACGAAATATTAGTATTTACAAATAAAGACATGTTTATCTCCTAACGATTTTAAAAAGCCGATTGTAATTATTGTTGTCGACTACGGTTTTTAATGGCCCTAGCTTATCTAGGGATTTCTTAAATTGGCACGCTATATGCTTATCAACCCATAGAATTAGGGACTGATTCGTTTTCAACTCTCTCACCGAGAATTGAAGCATGTAAGCTGTATAGAGCGTGAGCTCTTTGCTGACAGACAGGTATGATGGTCCAGACCTCATACCTCTCACTACCTCCTTGGCATCATTCCTGTCAGTCGGCAGTTCAGCTTTTCATGTTAAATATTTATTCAGACACACTTTTCCAATCAGCAGTGAACATCACTACTGTCATTACCATCAAAAAATGATTCTGAGAAACTGTTAATTCACATTTATTATTATTGTGTTGTGAATTTATATAGGGTCTGCATTAAATAATTACTTGCATTTCAATACTGCTGTATTTGTTTTTAGAAAGTAAATATTGTCGTGCTTATGCCCTGCTTAAATAACTTATCGGACAGACACGAAAAAACCTTTAGCATTAAACTAAAGTTTCTTGAAAAAGAAGGGAATAGTCGGTAAGGCAAAGCCGCAGCCAGTCGCTCTAATATTTTGAGAGTGAGCGGACTCTCTAGCTGTTTGGCTTATAAAAACAGATACTACCTCCTAGCTTCACTCCCCAAACAGTAGGGTCTCAAAGCGTCTAACTAATTACCCAAGAAGCTGTAAAGCTGCCTGTGGTCTCTGATTAGACTGAGATAATATTGACGTACTTGCCTGCTGTATAATCTGATTACGGGTCAAGTTCGCTGTTTCCTTCGCAAAGTCTGTATCAAGAATCTGTGAACGAGCTGCTGACATGTTTTCAACAACATTCGATAAATTCCTAATCGTAGACTGGAAACGATTGGTCAATGCACCTAAATCGGCACGTGCTGAACCAATTGCTGATATCGCCGTGTCTAATGTATCTAATGCGGCTGATGCGCCACCTACAGATGACACTGACAAAGCAGAAATCGATAAACCACCGGCTGAGAAACCTGTCAGACCTGGAGGTGCGCTTAAGTTGACAGAAATAGTCTGGCCACTGTTTGCACCTACCAAGAATACTGACGAGAAACCACCCGTAAGAATATCTTGTTTGTTAAATTGAGTATCCGTTGCGATACGAGTGATTTCAGTTTTTAAGGCTGATA
This sequence comes from Glaciecola sp. HA4-3, assembly GCF_055693685.1. Classification (NCBI taxonomy): domain Bacteria; kingdom Pseudomonadati; phylum Pseudomonadota; class Gammaproteobacteria; order Alteromonadales; family Alteromonadaceae; genus Glaciecola; species Glaciecola sp. HA4-3. The sequence goes on along the minus strand of NZ_CM146340.1, from coordinate 1,002,818 downwards.
CTTCTTTTTGAAGTGCATCACGGTCCGCTTGCGAATTAATACCGTTTTGTGACTGTACGGCTAACTGACGAATACGTTGTAAGGCATTAGTCGTTTCACCTAGCGCACCTTCTGCTGTCTGTGTTAAAGAGATAGCATCATTAGCGTTATTAACTGCTTGATTCAAGCCGTTAATTTGGTTGGTCATACGGTCGGTGATTTGCAGTCCAGCTGCATCATCAGAAGCGCGGTTAATTCTGAAACCAGAAGATAAACGCTCAAAAGACGTATTTAAAGAATTACTTGAATTGAATAACTGACGCTGCGCGTTTAATGACGATACGTTAGTATTTACGAACATAGACATAAGTCTCTCCTACACTCTCAGTCCAGCACTTGCTGGCAGGCCGGACTTTACTCCGGTGATTTAGTTTCATATGTAGAACATGACATTTATTCAATTAAATGCACATGTACTGGCTCTCTCGTAAATGGTTATCGTCAAATCAAAAATTCTCTTTAATCTAATTTAGAAAAAAAGTCTTAATAGGAGGCAAAAAACGGCAAAAAATTGCCGCCCTTAAAAAATGAACACAAAAAATAATGAGTAAGAATGGATCTTTAGGGGATTTATTGACCATTTTTTAAAAAATAAATTTATTTTAAAAAAATAGTGATAAACATCAAATAAAGTTAAAAAGTGACAAATTGGCTATTCTAGGAAAGGACGCAAAAGCGGCTTCTAGCGCAGCTTCTTGTTTTGCAAATTCAGTAGAAGCCTTTGCAAAGTCAATATCTTCGATAGTAGAGCGCGCAAGCGCAATCGATACTTCTGAATCAAGCTGCGAATTGCGCACTGACTCAGCAATATTTAAACGCGCCCCAATGGACGAGTTTTCTCTGGCCATTTTATCTAAGCCATTGTCAATGCCAACAATAGCGTCGTCCAAGGCAGAAGAATACTGCGCTTGTGATAGTGTAGTATCATTTAACGTCAAAAATAAATTGTGCAGGGTTTCTGCAATATTTGTTTTCTCAGGGCGATTCAAGTCAAGCTGAATACTATCACCTGGTGCCCCTTCTATATTAAGTTCAATCCCTTGAAACGCAAAAAGTTGACCACTTTCAAATGCTTTAGTCGCAACTATAGTGCCCGTTCCTAAATTAGTGACTTGTATTTGATCACCAGCAATAACGGCAAACTCGTATTGATTATTAGCAGCATTTACGGGATCAAAGTTTTCATTATGAAATTTGTCAAATGTACCTTGGTTTCGAATAAGGTAATCATTGACTTGTACTGTCGAGGTATTAGAAAGTGTAAAGTTTAGTCGTGCTTTGACATCTTCAAAGAGCGTTTTGCCTGATGTTGAACTTTGAATATCAACACTGTCAGACAATTGTATATTGTTAACGCCATCATCTCCCACAAATCTGATGCGGTCTTCGTTAGCGGTTGGATTGAATTCAAAAGCTTGCGTAGATGACTGATAGCCTGCGAAAATGTATTCGCCGCTTGCATTTTGGGTATTCATTAAATCGACAACTTGATTTCTTAATTGCTCTATTTCAGCCCCTATTGCAGCTTTATCAGGACCAGATAATATCCCATTACCTGCTTGTATTGTAAGTTGTCGAGCTCTATTTGCCACATCATTAATACTTCTAAGTGAGGTCTCTTGAAGTTCTAATGCGTTAGTCACAAGATCATTGTTGCGCTTAAATTGTTCTATTTTATCCAACTCTTCAGTCAACCTGATGATTTGGGTCGTCCCAACTGGATCATCACTTGGCCTTATGATTCGTTTACCACTGGCAAGCTGTGTTTGGATATCAGACAGACTGCCTTGATTGGTATTAATCGCTCTTAAGTTTTGGTCGTAAATTAAATTCGTCGTAATTCTCATGCTGTATACCTACACTTATCTAGCGACCTGTAATATTGTGTCAAACATCTGTTGAGCAGTGCTCAATATTCGCGCGGCTGCCGCGTATGATTGTTGAAATTGTATTAAGTTTGCAGCTTCTTCATCTAAGCTAACGCCTGAGGTTGATTCAAACCATTGCTGTGATTGAACTTGCATTACATTTGCTGCCTCTAGGTTAATTTTTGCAGTGGCTGCCGCTGAGCCAACTTGCCCGACAATTGTCGCGTATGCTTCATTAAATGTTGCCTTTCTTGCTAGCTGCCCATTGCTTTGACTCACTAAATCGAGTTGTTGCAATTTTGCCAAATCAAGAGCATTGCGATTATCGCTAAATCCGTTGGTATTGTATTGCAATGTAAATTCATCACCGGCAACCGGCACACCTTGTAGCGATAAGTCATATCCGGGGTAATCGTTCAAAGCTGCAAACTCAGCAGGCCAAGCGGGAACCCCTGCATCTTTTGCTTGAGCAAGTAAGTTGTTAAGGTCACTGGCCCCCGAAACTGATGCAATAATTTGATCATCACTATCAAGCACATCAAACGCATCTTGCCCGGTGAAGATAATTTTTGAAGGTGCCCCAAAAATAGGAGATGGCGAGTTGCTTGCATCTTGTAATGTAAAGTTATCAGTAAATGCTGATGCATTTTGATCAGTAAAACTTAAATCGACAATCGAGTTTGATATGCTGGTATTGATAACTTGTGCGTCACCTAAATTGCCAGTGTTTTGGATGATTCTAAGCGGTTTAGCAAATGCTAGATCCTCAGAGCGGGTTGTTGCCATGGTCAAATTTGAAGCAGCTAAGCGTGTAGGTTGTATTAAAAATGCATCCCCAACTGAATAGCGATTACCATCATCAAACTCTAGCTCAATACCACCAATGGTTGCATTATAAGTACCTTCTTGCGCTGTCACTGTAATGATTTGAGTAATCGGGTTATTTTGTGAATCTAATTGTGCTTGCCCGTTATTTTTAATTGCAGCGACTTCAACATCGAAACTAGCAGGTGTGCCTGCGGGCGCAGTTAGTACTGTAACGGTATAATCATTATTAGTAAGCTGTGCGCTTTGCCCTGGAATAAGCCTTCCACTGATACCAAGCGATAAGTCAGCATTTTCAGGGTAATTAATGGCGCGGAATTCTGACACACTAAATATATCGCGGCCTAACTGTTGGTCTAAGTCCATTCCTTGACGATTTTGTGTATTAACAGCGTCGGCAAGTGTTGTCGCCAAACGGCCCAAATCGCGTTGAGCGGGCTCTAAGACCTGTTCTCGATATGCATAAACGCCACCAAGTGCGCCTCCTAAGTCTTGTTCACGAATGTTTAGCGTTGTATTTTCTTTTGGTGGCGCATAGGTGGTGGTTAGTTTTAGTTCAGTTGTGGTGTAGTCAGGCTCTCCGCCCTTTGCAAAGGCATTAAACGTTCCATCAGCTAGTACCAAAGACTCACCGCTTTTAAGATTGACCACCAAGCTTTGGTCACCACTAGGACCATTTGAGCTTTGCCGAACCTCAATAGCAACTAACTCAGATAGCTCAAGAATCGCTTGGTCCCGTTGGTTGAGTAATTGAGAAGGAGTATCGACAGTAGAAGACCCCCTTAACACATTGATTGATTCGTTTAGATTACCAATTTGTTCGATGAGTGCATTTGCGGTTGCAACCGAATCTTGAATTTGAAGCTCAGTCTCTTGCTCTTTTACCTGCATGAAGTTTCCTAGCTCATTAATACGCGTTAGCATACTTTGAGCCTGACCAATCACTGCATCTCTAGAAGGCATATTGGTAGGGTCGTCTGTTGCAGTTTGAACAGCCGCAAAAAATCGAGTCATCGATGCGGCAATACTATTAGCTTCTGATGCTAAAACATTGTCTAGGCTTTGCACTCGCTCCAAGTAAGCTTGCGTTTCACCCACTACGCTGGTGTCTCGTCTTAATTGGTTTTGTGCAAATACATCAATAATTCTATCCGTGAAGCCAAAATCAACGCCGCCACCAACACGAGCGCCAAACTCTGTGCGTTCCCGGACGTAACCTTGTGTATTGACGTTAGCGATATTGTTACTGGTTGTGGCCAATAGCTTATTACTGGCATTAATACCGGATGTTGCCATGGTAAAGAGATCAGCATTTCTAATCATGGTAATAACTCATTTAACAAATCTCCGTTATAAACAGACATAACTTTGTCTGCATAATTGGGGTCAGTTGCATAACCCGCTGCCTGCAGTTCGCTAAAGTATGCTTGTGGCGTTTGCGTCTTATCAATCGCTTTATGGTACCTAGGGTTGTCTTGAATAAAGGTGACGTAGTCGTTTAATGCACTACCAAAATCAGCGTAACTTCTAAAACTAGCTTGTTGTTTTTGCGGTAAGTTATCAACGTACTCTAGGGTATCGACAACAGCTTTATCACCATTCCAACGACTATCTGCTTTGATACCAAACAGATTATGACTATTTTGGCCGTTACTTTGGTGAATGACGTGTTTTCCCCAACCTGTCTCAAGTGCCGCTTGTGCAATCAGGGCTTTAGGGGCTATGTTGAGTCTTTTGGCTGCGTCCACAGCTTGTGGATATAAATATTCAACAAAGTCTTTAGGGCTATCAAAAGCAGGCAATTTTTGTTTGTGTAAAGCATCAGTTTTTATCGGGCCAAGTAAATCGTTTTCAGCACTTTGTTGCCTTAATACTCTATCTCGATTAAGGCTGGACAAATCACCATCACTGCGCACAGCGCTGGCGGGTAACACACCATTATTAGTACCAAATTGCTGCATTATCACTTCAGCTAAACCAATACTGCCATTTGTAGACATATCGGTTGCAAGCTGCTGATCATGCATATTGCGATAATATTTCACTTGGTCTGAGTTAAAAGGACTGTCTTTATCAGCGATAGCTTCTTGTGCTTTGCGCATGGACTTAAGCAGCATTTGCACAAAAATCGCTTCAAACTGTTTAGCAGCCTCTTCTAAAGCACCTTCATCACCTGATTGAGCTGCTTCTCTAAGTGAGTTGATGCTACTCAAATCATGCACTGAACGAGTCATTTCAAGTTGAGTTTTACTCGCTGATGTTAAATCCACTGACAACCCCTTAGCTTATCAATATTTAAATAACAATAAGTTCACCTTGCAAAGCTCCTGCTTGGCGCAAGGCTTCAAGTATTGCCATAAGATCGCCTGGCGCAGCGCCAATTTGATTTACCGCTCTAACTAAATCATCCAAGGTCACACCTAGCTCAAATTTAAACATTCGGCTATCAGCAAGATCTACATCTACAATGGATTGGCCCACTATAACAGTATCGCCGTTTGCTAATGGGTTAGGTTGAATAACTTGGTTATCTTCTGAAATGGTGACCGTTAAGCCTCCATGAGTAATTGCTGCTGGCAGAAGTTTGACATCTTGCCCAATAACAATTGTGCCCGTTCGACTATTAATTACGACACGAGCGGGCGATGTTGCAGGTGTGAAAGTAAAGTTTTCAATAGTCGCCAAAAAGCCAACGCGTTGGCCCACGTCACGCGGAGCTGCTACTCGAACAGAGGCTGCATCTATGGGCGTAGCAATGAAATAGCCATTTTGTGGATCGGCACCTAGTCTTTCATTTATTTTGTCAGCAAGCGCTTTAGCGGTTGAGAAATCGGGCTGATTAAGATTAAGCGTTAGATAATCATTATTCATCAGACCATTTGGCACTGAACGCTCAACCATTGCGCCGTTTGCGATTGTTCCGACCGTTGGCGTATTGCTAACAATTCTTGAACCGTCATTACCTTGGGCGCCAAAACCAGATACTACTAAACTACCTTGTGCAACTGCATACACTTCACCGTCTAAGCCACGAAGAAAAGTCTGTAACAACGTGCCACCTTGTAAACTGCTAGCTTCGCCAATTGACGATACCGTTACGTCAATTGTTTGACCAGGCTTTGCAAAGGCCGGCAACTCAGCATGTATCGCTACTGCTGCAACATTTTTTATTTGCGGGCGAACATCAGTACCTAAACTGATACCAAAGTTATTTAACATGGTTCTAAACGATTGCTCAGTAAAAGGTGAACGTTCGCCAGTACCAGGTAAACCTACAACAAGGCCATATCCTACCAGTTGATTTGACCTAACCCCCTGAATTTTAGCTAAATCCTTAATCCGTTGTTCAGCTGTTAATTGACTAGGAACGCTAAGTAAACCACCTAGCAATAGGCTAAGCAAAAAGGTCTTAAACATAATTTTACTCATAGTGGCCACCACGTTGATGAAAAGAACTGAGTCAACCAGCCTTTTTCTTGCGCACGGGCAAACGTGCCTGTACCGCTATATTGAATACGAGCGTTTGCTATTTTGTTGGATTGGATCTCGTTTAAAGGAGAGACATCAGCAGGCCTGATGACACCAGTTAGCCTGATGTATTCATCACCATTGTTTAAGGTTAACCATTTTTCGCCTCGTATAATGAGATTTTTATTGGGTAGCACTTCCACGACAGTCACTGAAATATTACCTTGGAGGCTGTTACTTTGGCTGGCTTGGGCGTCTCCCGTAAACTCATTACTGGCATCCACTCCCATTTGTATTGTTTCATTGCCAATACGAACAGGATTCCCACCTAAACCGACAATTGGGTTTAAATTTGCGGTTGATTCTTTGCTAGTTACTGTACCTGCGCTTTTTGTTGCATTAGTATTTTCTTGGAGCGTAACTGTGATAATGTCACCAACTCGTCTTGCTGTGATATCAGAATATAGACTGTTCGCTAAAGATGCGTTAAACAAACTGCCGCTTCCTGCAATTTGTTCTTTACTCAACACAGGAATACTAGGCGCATAGAAAGGGTCGTTGGCTTGAACAGATTCAGGGCCAGTGCTTTTGCAACCTGACGTCAAGACAATCAGTGTGCAACATACAACGACTATAAATACCTTTTTAAATAAACTGGACATTATTACGCTTTTCATACTAATTCTCGATTTATAACTGCTGAATAACTTGTCCTAACATCTGGTCAACTGAAGAAATGACTTTTGAGTTCATTTCATACAAGCGCTGACTTTCAATCAGGTTAACAAGCTCTTCTGTAACATTCACATTAGAGGTCTCAAGGCTTCCTTGCGAGATAGTGCCTAGTCCTTCAAGTCCAGGAACACCTTGCTGAGGGGCACCAGAGACTGCTGTTTCAACATATAAATTTTGTCCAATGGGTTGCAAACCGACGGGATTAATAAAATCAACCGTATTGATTTGGCCTACCAACTGAGGCTCTGCCTGCCCTGCCAATTGGGCAGCCACTTCACCATCTTGTGAAATAGTGACTTGTTGGGCATCTACTGGCAATGTAATGGGTGGTTGTAGGATAAATCCTGCGCCTGGTGTTACCATTTGTCCCTAGTCGTTTAGCGTAAATTGACCATTTCTGGTATACGAAGCGCTTCCATCGGGCATTTGAATCTCAAAAAATCCCCTGCCTTGAATTGACATATCTAAGGGGTTTTCTGTCGTCAGTAAGTTACCTTGAGAATGTGTTTTTTGCGTTGCTACCACTTTAGAGCCTGCACCTAACATTAATCCAGATGGTAACTCGGTGTCTGCTGATGAACGACCACCTGGTTGATTAATGTTTTGATACAACAAGTCCTCAAATACAGCTCGGTCTTTTTTAAAGCCTACAGTACTTGCGTTTGCTAGGTTGTTAGACACAACAGAGACATCTGTTTGCGCCGCATCTAAACCGGTTTTACTTATCCAAAGTGCTGGATGCATAATTAAATCCTCATTACTCGTGTGTATTTATCATCATGCTAAACAAGTGCGTCGCAAATACTTAACTTTTGATAAACAAATAAATTCTTATATTAAATGATGCGCAATAGCATGTTGCCGCGCATGGCTAGTTCGTCAGCCTTCTTCATTAGTTTTACCTGCATCTCATAATGCCTTTGCAAGCTAATCATATTGACCATTTCATCTATTGCGTTCACATTTGACCCCTCTAACATGCCAGAACGAACCTGAACGGTAATATCTTGATCCGCTATTGATTGGTCTTTTAGCTCAAACAAACCGTCGGTACGTCTTTGCATATTGTCGATAGGAGGATTGACCATTTTTAGTCTACCCACTTCTTCAAGTGCATTTTCTGGCGCACCTTGCAAACGTGCTGATATGCTGCCATCGCCTGCAAACGTGATGTTATTCACCGGTACTGGCAAGAAAATAGGCCCATTTTCACCCATCACTAAATTACCTTTTGGGTCAAGCAAAGCGCCATCACTGCTCATTGTGAACCCGCCTGCTCTTGTGTAGGCCTCTTCACCTTGTGGTGTTTGTACACTAAACCAGCCATCACCTTGAACGGCGACATCAAGGGCTCGATCAGTTGTAATCATGGCGCCACCATCATAATTATTAGACGGGCTTTCGGTCATGCTAAATACCCGTGAAGGGAGGCCTTCGCCAAAGGCAGGCATTGCTCTTGCCTGCTCTAATTGCGCTTTAAACCCATTTGTTTGGGCATTGGCTAAATTATTGGCACGCACACCAGTGGCTAATAAATCTTGTTTAGCACCGCTTGCTGCAATATAAAGAAACTTGTCCACTTGTTAGCCTTAACTCTATTCACAGAGTATTTGATAATGTTACATCTACTAGTGCTTAGTAGAGCAAATTATATGCCAACAAAAATGAGAGGTGCTTGGAATAAAAGGAAATGAATTTATATTGGTTAAGTTATTGTATTTAAATGATATTTAAGTTTTAAAACTTGCCACCTAAAGAGGTAAAACATGGCCAATTTAGGCGGCAAATTATGTCCGTATCAGTTTATTTGACTATCGTATATTCAAGATAGTCTGGTTAAGCTGGTTATTGACTTCAAGTGCTCTGGAGTTTGCCTGGAAATTACGCTGTGCGATGATCATATCGATAAGCTCTGTCGTTAAATTTACATTAGCTTGTTCAAGCGCTGACGAATTTATGTCACCAAACGTACCTGTTGTTGCTTCACCTGCTAGCGCTTCGCCCGACAAAATACTTTCTTTCCATTGGGTTGAGCTTTGCTGAGTTAAACCTTGTTCATTTGAAAACCTAGCTAATGCCACTCTTACTATCGGTTCAGACGTACCATTAGAAAAGGTTGCTCTAACTAAGCCATCTGGTGAAATATCAATACCGGTTAGTCGCCCCACCGGCAAACCATCTTGCTCCAAAGATGTTACTTCAAACGCCGAAGCGAATTGAGTGGGCTCATTTGGGTTTGCGCCATTTGGATCAAGGTTGAAATCAATGGTTATTTGTTGAGTAGCATCAGAACCGTTTGACAACACTGTTTCGCCCAATGGGCCGGTTTGGATTTTAGAATTTAATTGAGGTAAGCCATCAGCTGACTCAATGCCTATAAAATCTCCGCCATCACTAAATTGAATTTTTGCAGCCGTCACACCAAAGCCAGAATTTGTGCCCACACTATTGGTTGCAGCGTTAGGGTCATCGGTAATCGTACCATCCGAATTTGCCATATTAACCAACACATCATCAACCGATGTAGCCACATACCATTCATTTACCGCAGCAGGATCATTATCTTTAATGAAAAAATAGGTCATAACATGACTATCACCTAAGGAGTCATAAATTGTCACAGACGTTGCTGCATTATAAGTTAAGGGATCTGTTGGATTAAAATCAGCCGCATTAAGACCAGAGTCACCCGCTGGTAAGTTAAATCGTACATCAACTTCTGTCGTTTTTTGCGGTGAACCTGATGAATCAGGAATACGAACAGGGACTGTTGTACTTAAGGCAACTGAAGCTGAGGTACCATCTGGATTAACTGGGAAACCTAACAAATTGTCACCATTTGAATTGACAACAAAATTATCAGAATCAAGTTTGAACTGTCCTGCTCGGGTAAACGAAAAGTCTCGCGATGTAATTTCAGGGACAGTGGCAAAAAATCCATTTCCGGTAATCGCCAAGTCTAATGCGTTACTAGTAAATGATAAGCTACCTTGAGAAAACTGCTGTGATACTTCTTGTGTTAGTACGCCATCACCCACTTTTGTTCTGCCGGAAGCTAGTAGTGAGGCTGCATAAACATCACCAAACTCTGCTCTAGATTCTTTAAAACCAACAGTATTTACGTTCGCAATATTATTTGCTGTGGTATCCAAATCTTTCTGCGAGGCTGAAACACCGCTTAATGCAATATTAAAAGACATATTTTACTCCTATGAATTTCCGATCTGAATGACGTCATCTAATCGAATACTGACATCACCATCTAAATTAAGTACAACACCACCACCAGAGCCTGATAAAGAAACACTATCTACATGACGATTGATGGCTGTTGGTAACGCGGTTTCTTCGCCAAACACATTACCTTGCACGGTTACCGCATAATCACCTAGGTGGCATTTTATTGCCGGCGTTGTCTGTGCCATCCCAGCGGAACTGAATGTTACCCGCTGCTTGCGTGCCAATATCAATTGTTCTAACTACTTCGCCACTAGGGTTTTGAATCGTAATTTGGGTGTTTTGTGACGTTTGTTCATTAATCACAACCCCCGTAAGACCATCTCCTTCACCCGCCATATAGCCAACGTTACCTGATACCAATACTGACTGGCCGATAAGGCTTGACGCTTGCAGCGCTTGATTACTGGTCATTGATGATGCAAAGCTTTCAAACTTTTCATTCAACTGACTTATCCCATCAGCTGTCGTAAAAGATGTCATCTGTGCAACTAATTGGTCGTTATCAACAGGCTTTGTGGGATCTTGATTGGCCAACTGCTCTGTTAATAAAGCAAAGAAGTCTTCTTGCTTAAGTGTTTGCTCTGTGCCGTCAGACACAGGTACTGGCTCTTCTTGATTCCAGAATAAATCTGGATTTAAGCCATTTTGCGGTTGTAAATTCATAATATTATCCTCAACTTAAACCCGAGCCTATTGGCCTTGACCTAGTTGCATCACTCTTCTGAAAATTCTTTTGGTGGTGTCAGCTACTTGTACGTTTGTTTCGTAGCCCTTAGAAGCAGATAGCATATTTGCCATTTCTTCAACGATATTGACGTTTGGCTTATATATGTAGCCATTTTCATCTGCCATAGGATTACCTTGGCGCATATTCAATTTGCAGCGGTTTTGTGCTCTCTACCACGCCAAGAACGTTGACGCCAACGCCATCAGTGCGGTCGTTAGATGCTTTGTCTAATGCAGCTGCAAATACAGGGTGTCGTGCTTTATAGGTCTCGCCATAGCTACTGCCGACCGTATTAGCATTAGCTATATTACTCGCGGTTGTGTTTAATCGAACCGTTTCAGCTGACATGCCAGTGCTTGAAATATTCATGATATTAAATAAGCTCATAACTATTGTCCTCCGCTGCTAAGGGCTTTTTTCATTCCCTTAAATTTATCGTTTAGCAGCATTAATCCTGCCTCATATCGCATGCCTGTATCCAAAAACGCATTTCGTTCAACTTGCGCATCAACCGTATTACCATCACCTGTATCTGGTTGATTAGGTATTCTAAATTCTGTTTCAGCTCGCATGTTAGATTGACCTTTCATATGGTTGTCATGGGTGCGCATCAAAGAAGAACCGCCAGATGAGCCCGATTGCGCCGACTGCATCGCCTTTTGAAAATCGATATCTCTTGCTTTGTAACTAAGGCGTATTCGCATTTGCGAGATTACCTGCAATTACTTCCATTCGTTGTCCACGTACTTTTAATGCGTCGTAATGAACATTCATCAATCTGTCTAAACTTATAGCCATGCGCTTTTCACTCTCTTTTTGATTCTGGTGATCACAAAATCCGGCAAACAAACAGGTTTAATTGCCATGTGCTGGATATAGAGCAAATGCTATGCCAAGAAAATTGTAACGAGTAAATTAAAGCTAAAGAAGAAGTTTAGGCTTGAGGAAAACGCAAGCTAGCGCCTTGTATAATAAAGACCTCGGTCTTTTGTATGCATATTAAATTGTGCTTCAACACCGCTGATTGATTCAGCAGCTCCTAAAAATAAATGACCGCCTTTAGGGAGGCAAGCGGCAATTTTTGTTAGCACATCAGATTTTTGTTTGCCGTCAAAGTAAATCAAAACATTTCTACAAAATATAATGCTAAACTCGCCAAAACGGAAACTATCACTGATTAAGTTTATTGGCTTGAAGGTGACCATTGAACTAATAGCTTGTTTCACTCTCATTTTGTTTTTGCCGCAAGGTTCGAAATACTTTTGTCGCTTGGCGCTTGACAATCCGCGTGACAATGCAAGCTCGTCATACTCTGACTTTTGTGCTTGGGCTAACATTTTTGATGAGTAGTCAGTCGCCACAACTTCAACACCTGCAGCAAATGCCCCTTTATGATGTTCCATATAGTCTGATATCGACATTGCGATCGAATAGGCTTCCTGACCTGAAGCGCAGGCGCTAGACCATATCCTAAGTTTTTTACCTTTAAGCTCTTTATCTAGCTGTGGCAATATAGTGGAGTGAAGTAAAGTAAATGGATATTCATCTCTAAACCAAAATGTTTCGTTGGTCGTCATTAATTCAAGACACTGTTTAGTCAGTGCTTTGTCTTTCTGGCTAATAATGTACTCAACAAAGGTATCAAATATTTCATAATTGTTGTCTCGAGAAATACTCGACAATCGACTTTTGACCAAATATTGACGACTGTTACCTAAAACAATGCCGACCTTTGACTCTAGAAAGGCTGAAAAGCGATGATACATGCCTTCGCTTAATACATAGTGACTAGTAGACTGCATCTATTTATCGGCTAAATCAGTAAGTAACCATTTTTGTACTGCGCCAGCTAATTCATCGGGGTGAAATTTAGCAATAAAATCATCTGCGCCTACTTTTGATACCATTGCCTGATTGAACACACCACTTAATGATGTATGCAAAATCACCTGCAAACGAGCAAGCTCTGGGGTGTTTTTGATTTCTGCGGTTAAGGTATATCCATCCATTTCAGGCATTTCGATATCAGATACAATCAGTCCTACGCGATCAGTTACATCACCCGTTTCAGCCGCAATTTCTTTTAAGCGATTAAGCGCCTCTAATCCATTTTTGGCCATTTCAATCTCAAGTCCAAGGGTTGATAACGCTTTTTTAACCTGATTTCGAGCCACTGCAGAATCATCTGCAATGAAGATAATTTTTTCTTCATTCCCACCAATATCAACATTGTCAGTGATTTCTTTACTAACATCTGTATTAAGTGGAGATATCTCGTTTAATATTTTTTCTACATCCAAAATTTCGATGAGCTCATCTTCAACTTCTGTGACCGCAGTTAAATAACTCGCTTTTCCCGCTCCCTTCGGAGGAGGCATAATAGCGTCCCAGTTGGTATTGATAATTCTTTCTACAGAACCGACTAAAAAGCCTTGTACACTTCTATTGTATTCAGCAATGATAATAAAGCCTGACGATACATCTTCAATCGGCGTTCCGCCTGTAGCCATTGACAAATCAATAACAGATATAGTTTGCCCACGTATATGTGCAACTCCTCGGACTAAAGCATTTAGTTTCGGAATCGACGTAAGAGGCGGACACTGCAGTACCTCTCGTACTTTAAATACGTTAATACCGAAACGCTGACGCGAATTCAGTCTAAACAGCAATAGCTCTAAACGGTTTTGACCGACCAACTGCGTACGTTGATTGACTGAATCTAAAATACCTGACATATAAACCCCCAATTAGGCATGATAGTTGCGTATACACACTCATCTGATTAACCTGACGCGCTCATCGGTCACTAGTGCCAAACTAATGACACTGCATGATGACAATGCTTGTTAATCACCACCGTTATAAATAACTCAAAGGTGTGACGTGATGCGTATCCATGAATATAAGTTAGTATCGGCTAAAACTTGCTTAGCCTTAGTATGTTTTATGATTAGTTTTCCAAATTTTCCCGCGCTCGCTTTAATGAATCCTAGCGCCCAAGAAATACAAAACGAGGTACAAGCATATTTGTTCGAGCAACTATCCTTCACAAGCGATGATGAGGTCAGAATAAATGTAAGGGATATAGATACAAGAATACACATCGAAGCCTGCCCTAGCCCTTATTTATATGAGGCAAATGGTCTTAACACTAAACAAAGCAATCTTACCGTTAAAGTAAGTTGTCCAGATACTTCATGGTATTTGTTTACCCATGCTAGTGTCTCTGTGATTCAGCAAGTCGTTGTGGTTAATGAAAACTTAAGTCCCGGTACTTTACTTAACAAAAGTAATGTTTCAATTATAGAAGTAGATAAGAGCCGTTTACGAGGTAGTACCTTTATGTTGATTGAAGAAGTCACCGGCGCCAGACTTAAGCGACGTATGCGAGCAGGAGGCATAATCAATAACGCCATGCTATGCTATATTTGTAAAGGTGATAGAGTAACCATTGCGGCGGTAAGTGCTGGTCTTTCGCTGAAAGTATATGGCGTGGCTGAAGAGGATGGCGTGTTAGGCGATACAATTCAAGTGAGAAACTTGTCGTCCGATAAAAGAATATACGCACAAGTCCACAGCACTTCAGAGGTGCAAATTAAAATATAGACGTTTGCAACGTTTTTGGTATGAACGTTGCTTCACAATGAAACATCAAGGGCAAAATCGTTTGATATACAAATCAATGACAAAATATTGTCATATAGACCTAAAGAAAGATGATATTTGGTCGATACATGATTTAGAGGTAATTTTAGTGGTAGGAATTTATGGCTATTAACAACATAAACAACGCAAATAAAGCACCAATTGACGCGAGCAAATCGGCTCAGCAACAACAAGTGCAATCGCAGTCTGGCGCATCGGCACAACAAGCCAATGTAGCGAGTCAAGCAGGCGCACCTGCTCGTCAAGATTCTGTTTCATTAACGCAATCTGCTCAGCAGTTAGCAAATGTCCAGAAAAAAGGCGCAGACGCTCCGGTGAACCAAGAGAAAGTAGAGCGACTTAAAAAAGCAATTGCTGACGGTGAGTATAAAGTGAATCCTGAAATGCTTGCTAAGAAGATCGCTGTTCTTGAATCTCAAATTTTAGGTGTTAAGGCGTAACAGCACATGTCTAATAGTTTAGAAAATGCCATTTCAAAGCAGCTTGACCAACTCACACAGTTGAAATCCCTGCTTGAACAAGAGTTACATCTGATTTCTTCAAGAGAGCCAGAGAAACTCATGCAGCTTCTACACGACAAACAAACGATATTAGATAGTATCGAATCGCAAGACTCTGCTGTTGATACCTTGTACAAACGTGCAGATGCGTCTTCTGGTGTACCCGAAGCATGTGAAGCATTATTACAAAAGTGCAAAAACGTACTGTTTGAATGCAAATACTTAACGCAGATAAACGCTAAATCTGTTGAGCAAGGCCAATTGAGGCTAGTTCACCTACGAAACCTAATGATGGAACTTAGAGCCAAAGAGTCAATGACTTATGACCGCTCTGGTCGCCCAACAGGTGACGGCTCTTCAAAGGGCGTAAGCGCCTAGCAATAATCCCAAATTACCCAACAAAAAAGGTGTTCTTAAGAACACCTTTTTTTGTGCATCACATAAGGCCACAGCGATTAATAATAACTGACTTTGCGAATTCGCTTGGGCTTGGCAATAGACAAATATAAGTCATGAACCTTCTGCATATCAAGTTCTAGCTCTGTTGCATAAGTGTCATCACCAACTGCATACGATTTAACGACACGAGCGCCTCTTATAACACCTTCTACAGATGTTCTTAGTTGATTGTCTGTTAGAATTAAATTCGCTAATTGTTGTTCACCATCAATTTTTTGACCATATACTTGTTCAGCTAGTTCTCGGTATGCATCCAATTTTGACGCTTTTATTGCCATTAAGCGTTTTGACGAATCATCTTGGGCAAGTTGCGCATCTATTGGCGCATATCCTACTGCATGTAAAACCGGATAACTCTCAGGCTCAATAGTTTCCCATTCAACATGTTTGGTATACAAGCTATCACACCCTACCAAACTTAAACTAAGCGCAACAAATGTCGCTTTTAGTAAGATGTTTTTAGGGACACCTAATAAAGATAAATGCTCTACCCTATTGGGCCTTTCTTGCTTAGTTTCTTTAGCGTTGGTTGACATGGTATTTATTTCCTCAAGACACAATGGTGCTCTCATGTTTTACTATATAAAAATCATTAGCAAAGCCCATGCCGTTTTGCTGTTTGTTATATACATAAACAATGCACTTAAAGGTAGTTTGGCATAAATATTGAATTAAAACGGATAAGAATGGATAAGATTAAATTTGATTTTAAACAAAAAGCTGCCATCACTTTTTGTTGCTGCTTATTAGGAGCTAATATGCGCTTTTTCGCCCAATTTAAATCACTGTTACTGGTGTTTGTTTTATTTGTGCTCTACGCAAATCCGAGCATGGCGGCTTGGTTTTCTGCGACAGGTCAAGCAGTCGTCATTAATGGCGATCAACAAGCCGCAAGAGAGCAAGCTACCGAAGAAGCGATTAAGCAAGCCCTGCTGTTTGCCGGCGCGTCCGTTAAAAGCGTGCAACAAATGACTAACGGTCTATTAATGGATGATCATTTAGAAATTAGGGCAACAGGAGAAGTAAATACAATCGAATTGATTGATGAAGTATATCAAGACGGCATTGTTACTGTCCAAATCAGAGCTGATATTTTTGCCCAAGATGCCAAATGCAGTGCAGCAGATTATACCAAACGGCTATCAAGCACTTATTTTCCAATTCGTTTTCCCGCGCAAGCATCAGATGGGCAAATTCAATCCTTTGGGCATGCAAGCGCGTTAAAATTTAGCGACATCATGAAACAAATAAGTTCAAGCATGCATATTAGCGATATAGAGCCATATGTATTTAAATGGCAACAAGCGGCAATTCATGAGCAAGCACAATTTTTAGCTCGAAAAACAGATACTCAATATGTGTTAAGTGTCGTTATTGACGATATTAGCGTTGAGCGCTTTACATCCAAAGGATTTAACCCTTTTAAAAAAGCGCAAAGCGTTCGCAGTTTTGATTTCACCATTGAGTTACTAAATGGTGCTAACGGCGAAAATGTATATACACAATCGTACACTAGTGTAACGCCTTGGGAATACGAATATCACGAATCAGTTGACGTCAAAAGTGAAAGCTTTTGGCGCAGTCAGTATGGGAAAAATGCACAACGACTTATGCAAAAAGCCATTACTGACTTAGAAGAGTTTGCGGTGTGTGAACCGACTATGGGCAGAGTATTAGCTGTGGCAAATAATCAACTACAAATTAATTTGGGAAGCTCACATAATGTCAAAAATGGTGATCAATTAACCCTGTTTAATATCAAAGAAGTTATCGACCCCTTTGGTCAGTCTTATCAACAATTTATGCTACACCCTACCACACTGATTGTTCGCAACGTTTATGATACAACAGCCACCGTCGCTCCAGTAGATGGCTCACTGTTAGGCAATAGCGTGCAAGCAAATGACTTTGTAGCTCGCCAATAATTAGGGTGAGGTATAAATAGGCGTATATTGTCGCAAATAACGTGTAAATTTAGGAACACCATGATGTGTGTATCCGTGATATTTAAACGTTACTATTGAATATAAGCTTGGTGGTTTTTCCCTTTGGGCATCGGTGAAACCGCTGCCTATCTTAAACGTAACAAATTTACCATTTTTATTGGTATGCAAAACCTGTAAAGATCCCATTTTATTCTTATATTTTCCCTTGCCTTTGTGTTGAGCAATAACAATCGCTTCTGCGTCCATATATGGCTTTAGCTTGAGCAAATTAAGGTTACGCCCAGACTGAAATTTTGCACTTTTCTTGTGAAGCATTAACCCTTCAGCCCCATTTGAAACACTGCGTTGCAATTGTGCAAAAAGTTCGTCTTTTGTGCGGATAGACAACTGCTCTACCGCATGAAGATATGGGATATCTGTTTGCTTAATAAGTGTTTTGTAACGTTCAACCCGAGTTTCAAAGTCCGCATGTTCATCCGGAGCATCAAACACTTTATAGACTATATTCCTCCATTGCTCATCCTTGGGTTTGACTTTACTGACGGTCGATAACACATATTCAAATTTTTGATGCCCATACCAAAGCTCCCCGTCTAGCCATACATTTGGAAAACCCCGCGTAAACCATTGTGGCGCGTGTATTGGCTTACCTTGGCGTGTTTGCAATTGCCCATTTATCCATATTGCTCGGATACCATCATACTTTTCACTCACTAAGTATTCGCTTGGATTTTGTCCTTGATAAAGCGATGCTAATTGGACCTGGAGTTCTTTGTGTTTACTTTCGTCTTGATGAGCAATAGCACAATATGGAAATCCAAATATTACCGCTAACACAAGCAACCGTTTTAAATGATGCATCATGTCACACTCCTTGTGATCATTATTAATCAACATGCTGATTATTTGTTCTTTTATTAACGTAACACGCTTTTAAAAGTCACCCAGAAACATCGTAAATTAAGGACAGACTATTAAACAGCGTCACCACATTCATAATAATTTAAAACAGCTATAGCGCTCAACAGCATAGACAGGATTCAAATACATTGTACAGGTAATTACATTAGTGTTATCAAGTTTGCAGGTAAGTTGATGTTTACCAGAAAACAAGGACTTACGATTAACTTGAATTAGCAGAAATTTTGACGCAAACTAATGTAACACAATCATTCAAAACGATTTTCGGCCCTTAGTTCAACAGGATAGAACGGATCCCTCCTAAGTCTTTGATACAGGTTCAAGTCCTGTAGGGGTGGCCATTTTTTATGCGGTTTCGACTTGAGATTTTGTGACCGTTTTGACGTTTCTTTCTGGCTCGTGACCGTCTTGTGACCATAATAAGAAAAGCTTTCAAAAATTAAACTCTCGGCGCCGAACTAAAATTGTAACCCTCCCCTTAAATCAGAATAGCTAAGATAGAGTTTTCCATTTACAGTAAACCTAATGGAGACCGAAGATGAAAAAAACACGATTTAGCGAAAGTCAGATAATCAGTATTTTGAAAGAAGGTGAGTCTGGGGCGATGACAGTTCCTGATTTATGCCGATTGCATGGCGTGGGTCAAAGCACTTACTATAACTGGAAATCTAAGTATGGTGGCATGGAAGCGTCCGACTTAACCAAAATGCGTGAGCTTGAGGCTGAGAACGCGAAGCTAAAGAAGATGTTTGCTGATGTCAGCTTGCAGAACATGGCGCTGAAGGACATTGTTGAAAAAAAGCTATAAAGCCAGTGCACTTATTACTACCAGCCTAAATTAGTTGACGAAAGCGAGATTTTTATACCTAATGTTGTTAACACCAAGGGACTTTGTCGTGCTTTAATTACCAAGCGATTCTGTCGTAATCGCTAATTACCAAGGGAAACTGTCGGTCACTTTTTTACATGTCTGGTAATGTTCTTTTTTTTGAATATTTGAGGCATGTTGAGGATGATCGTGATGGATTCTAAAGCTCAACTCACCGTTGATATTATTGCTAAAGTCGTCGAAGGCAGAATAACAACTGCCAACGCCGCTAAGTTACTCAGTAAGTCTCGCCGCTCCATTGAACGCTATGTGAAACGATATCAGCAAGTCGGTATTCAATTTATTGTTCATGGCAATTGTGGAAAGTCGCCACCCAATAAAACACCTGTTTTAATTAAAAAAGCCGTGCAGGCCTTAATCAAAGAAAAATATTTTGATTTGAATTTGCTCCATCTTGCTGAAAAGCTAGAAACCGATGAACATATTGTCGTGAAGCGAGAGACACTGCGTGGTTGGGCACATGACATTCATCATGTGAAGCGCGCTAAACGTCGACGTGGTGTCGCTTGTAAACGCAGGGAGCGTATGGAAGCTCCAGGCTTAATGATGCAAATGGACGGTAGCCCGCATCGCTGGTTTGGGAATAAGAAGCACTGCTTAATCGCGATGATTGATGATGCCACCAGTGAAGTCTACGCGGAGTTCTTTCCCTCTGAAACTACCATGGGTTGCTTAAAAGCGATGCGAGACTGTATCGAAACGAAAGGTGTATTCAAAACGCTTTATGTGGACAGGGCCGGTATCTTCGGTGGGCCTAAGCGTTGTACTTTCTCCCAAATGCAGCGAGCTTGCGAAGAGCTGGGCGTTGAAATTATCTTTGCTAATTCACCGCAAGGTGAAGGCCGCGTTGAACGCGCCTTCGACACCTTCCAAGACCGCTTAGTGCCTGAGCTTAGGCTAAATAATATCAACGATATTGCTGCCGCCAACGCCTATCTCAAACATGTGTTTATTCCGCAGTTCTGGCAATCGAAAGTCCAAGTTAAATCAAAACAAACACCTGAATTTACTCCGCTATCAAAACACATTAACCTTGATGATATCTGCGTGATCAAAGACCATCGCAAAATCCGCAATGATCACACCTTTAGTTATGGCAATAAGTTCTATTTGATTGATTCGCCACTTAAACATTCCATTGCGAATCAGAAAATCGAAATTAGAAACACCAGCACAAAAGGCTTCACAGCGCACTTCGCTGGGAGAAAATTGGCTATATCTGAAGTTAATGAGCCTAGTAAGATGGCAAGTGAAGATTTAGAGATCCAAAAGAAATTAGAGGTGCTCGCCTTGGTCGAGAAGCTCGGTAACGTCTCTAAAGCATCGCGACAAAGTGGCGTGTCGCGGGACACCATCTACCGTCATTTAAAACTCGTTAAGCAAGGCGGGCCTGATGCCTTAAAACGTCAAGAGACGCCTAACATACGGCACAAAAACTGTTTAGATATGGAAATCGAGAAAGCAGTAATCGAGAAAGCAGTAATCGAGTTCTCTATTGAGCATCCTCACCTGGGTCAGCAGAAGGTTGCGATGAAGCTAACTGGAGCATTAGGCATTGATGTTAGCCCAAATGGCGTGCGCAGCATGTGGTTAAGAAATGATATGAATACCACAGCTCTGAGGGTCAAAAGATCACAGCTCATCCAAGAATCGGCATAAACTATAGCCAGTTTATCAACTGGCTGATATGCTTGTTACGACAAAGTCGCTCGGTAATTAGACCGACATAATCCCTTGGTAATTAGCGATTACGACAGAATCGCTTGGTAATTAAAGCACGACAAAGTCCCTTGGTGTTAACATCCTAAACTTTAGTAGCTCATATCTGATCGGGCACGTTTGATCGAAAGTTTCGACTTGGCTCGACATGTAGGAAAAAAGAGATGAAGCAGAAACGATAAACTAAGCTACCGCTTTGTTCGCATTGCGGAAGCTGAACGGTATTCAAATTCAAATACTAAATCCAGTAGCTGAACGTTAACACTACCAGCACAATAAACAAAAATATTATTGGCAAGGACGCCATTGCTAGAGAATCACTCTTATACCTATAAACGTCACCGACCAGAGCATACATTGCTTTATCAATTGGTTGAGCAATACTACCCAGACTTTATAGAGCACATTTCGCATCAAGGAAAGTCACTACCTCGGCATGTGGAAAAAGAGTTTGAAGAGTTTCTTAAGTGTGGTCGTCTTGAAAATGGATTTCTTCGTGTAGTCTGTGACGATTGCAAACACGAAAAGCTAGTCGTGTTTAGTTGTAAACGTAGGGGATTTTACTCCGGACGTCCTGTCCTACACCCTTCGGGCCAACCTTCGGTTGTTCAAAATCGTTCCCAACGATTTTGTGCCCGAGTTGCGGTGCAAGACGCATGGCTGAAAGTGCAAAATTACTTGTTGATGATGTGCTACAGGGCTACCCAGTTCGTCAATGGGTGTTGAGTTTACCCATCCCTCCGCGTTTATTACTCGCTCGGTATCCAAAAGAGCTTAGCAAAGTTATGCAAATCATTCATCGCGCTATTGCGACAGATATTATCCACCGAGCAGGCTGTTTAAAAAAGCAGGCTAACACAGGTGCGGTGACTTACATTCAGCGCTTTGGTAGTGCACTCAATCTCAATATTCATTTCCAGAAAAAACAGGTCTCATCCAACGCGATACAGAGAATACCTATCTAGAATTGCCGATGGATGATGAAGATAGCTTACTACCACTTCAAGCAGCCCATTCGGGATTAATCAGTCAGCTACCGGATAGCAGTAGGCTCAGATGCAGGTAAAAAAGTATTCAGCTTACAAGCAATGCCTGCCAGAGATTTGGAAAACTATGGTCAACTGGCGAAGATAGCTGGATTTAGCCTACATGCGGGGGTTTTCGCCGATACCTTTCAAGGCGATAAACTAGAGTGTCTTTGTAGATACATCTCAAGACCAGCGTTGAGTGAAAAACGCTTAAGCCTAACCTTTACTGGCAACATCAGATATGAACTCAAGACCCCATACAATGACGGTACTACACATGTGTTCTTCGAGCCGCTAGACTTTATTGCCAAGCTCGCGGCACTCGTCCCGCCTCCTAGACTAAACCTCACAAGGTTTTATGGGGTATTTGCCCCAATGCTAATGTACGAGCCGAAGTGACTGCTTCACAACGCGGCAAGAATAGTCCTCGTTTAGTTGAGCGTTTGAAAGATTCAGATAAACCATACCATGCCCGCAGTATGTCGTGGTCATCCGGTTACCGGCACAAAGCCCGTAGCCGGCGCGTGAAAGCGAGTTTTCTATATCGATATTACCGTTTGCGAAGCGTGCAAAAAGACGAATGTAAAAATAATCGCATGCATTACAGCCGGTGACCGCTCAGGCCTGCCGTCATCCAAAAGATATTAACGCATTTGGATAAACAAGATTCACCGATTACCGCCAACTCAAGCAGAGCACCACCACAAAATGATTCAGTGCAACCAACGCTGCTTGATGATTTCGTCATTCAGCGCGATTTTGACTTTGGAGCTTAATCGCCCCACCATCAACATAGCTTGAACATTAACTTGTTGAGGCACTACCTTCCTTGCATCACAAATAAGTTTTCGATCCTAATGGCCAGCCTATTTTATTATCTTGACTACACTTACTCGGTAAATGCCGGCTGTTTTTGAATCTGTAACGCATGAAACAAGCCCCAGAGCCAGCTGTCATGAAGGGTAGTAAATAGTGTTTGTTTTACTTATACTCAATATTTTCAAAGCAGCTTCGTCAAGTTGATGGCTGATTACAAAGTCAATATGTTAGTCATTAAAGAACGGCCCCTTTCAGGTAAGTTTTCAGGTGGCGGGCTCATGAAGGGTAGTAAATAGTGTTTGTTTTACTTATACTCGCTCGTCCTCGTGTATAGCGGAAGCGTGACGATAGAGTAAACTGGTCCAGACAGTGACAAAATATAATCAGCTTCAAAATTTTAGATAACGTGTCTGCGTAAATGAAGGATCCGTAAAAAAACTCAGAACCTTATGATCACTGGGTGTTATAATTGCGAGAAATAAGACGAATTTGAGCAAATTGCGATAGGGTAAGGTTACATTGAACGAGCACATAGAACGATATCTTAGAGAGTCTATGTACCTATGAACACGGGTATTCATCAATTGAAAACTAAAATAGTGCTTCGGATTATCGGTGTTTTGAGCGCCTTATTTTTCAGTGTGGCTACGCTGTTTCTTTTTGGGCTTTTTGAGTTTGGTTATATAACTACTGATGTGGTGAAACTCGTCGTGATTGCCTCCATTCTTGGTATCTGTGTAATTATAACTGCAACAATTTTTGCGCACCGCACGGCTATTGTTGTTGGTATCATTTCGACTTTGCTGTGTCAACTAACATTGATAGCTATGCTTGAGAATGCCACCAAGCCAAAAAGCGTGTCTTTATCAAAAGCCTGTGGAGAAATCAAAATTCGTGAATCATATCTCCCTTTAGAGCACAGAAAAACTTAAGACACGTAACAATTCTGTTTGGTAACAATTCTGTTTGATAGCTGTTTAGTGGTGCAGTTGTGATTTTTAAGTTGGACCCATAACATTTCATGGTTTAAAGCAATTCATTTCTCTGAGATTTCGTTTTCCAAAGAACGTGACGGTTCGTTTAAAGCATACCTTTCGTAAACTGACATGATGTGAGAGGAATTTTATTTTTTCACCGAAATTTCAGAACTCATTAAGTTGTTAAAAATTAAGAATTTTTATACAAAGTAATCTAAACGCATACCTAAAATTGCAACAACCAGATTATGATGAAAAACGATTGAGGTTATTGACGCGTTGAAGGTTCATTTGCAAGGTCGAAAAGTATGAAGTACGCAAAAGGGTTCACCCTCGTAGAACTAATTATTGTCATCGTGATTCTTGGGATCTTAGCAGTGACGGTTGCGCCTCGATTTATTGATTTAAGGACGGATGCAGTGATAGCAACAGTTGAAACAATGGAAGGAGCGTTAAAGTCTTCTGTGAAATTGGTGAATATGAAAGCCAGAGCACAAGGACTTGATAGACAAGCATTCACGGCGATTGATATAGGCGGTCAAAACGTAAATATTGTTTATGGCTATCCCGAAGCCCAATGGGGATATACTGTCCGTTATCTTCTAAATCTTGATAATGCGCCTTTTTTACCGGACAACTCAACAGTCTGTCAAAGAGATTGGTGCGGCAGAGGCAATCAGCCCGACGTTAATGGTGTAAATAACATCGGTGGTCGAGTGTCCGTTGTCGTGCCCAACGGTTATTCTATTTCGGATTTGTGCATTGTATATTATATCAACCCCGAAAACGGTGAATCACCTACTATTTTTTCCGATACTTCCGAATGTTGATAGATTGGCTTTAAGCAATCCTGCTTTATTTACCTAATAGAAAAATACGCATCTCGTAAACATATCATCGATAACTCTGTAGAACATTTAGGTGTTATTGCGAAGGATTTCTCGCTACTTTACGATATTTTCCGAGGATTAGAAGAGGCTTCTATCCATTCAATTAGCGACTCATATATAACTTTTACATCACGAGTAATAGAACCTCTCAGTTTACGTGTCATTAACAAAACAAGCGAGACCTGCCACAACCAGACTAGTCTTTGGTTCGTGCAGAGCAGTTAACTCTGATTTAGCTCTCCTTTGGGTAAATGAGGAACAGTACTCTCGTTTCTAATACGTATTAATGATTTTACATAACTTTATATTTATTGGCTTGCCATTGTTTATGCGATAACATTCTAGTTCTTAGTTATTTGGTATGAGTCTGCTGTATTATAAGGAAAACTTGTATGTTAGGAATAATCGATGTTTCGGGTAAACAAAAAGTCCAAAACAAGTATGGTTTTAAATCAGGAAACGACAGAAGGAACAACAGACGGTTTAAAAAGTTTTTTAAAAACCATTTACTCGTCAAAGTTTGTGCGTTGTATATAATATTTTTGGGAGGCGTTTCTCCTGCCTATTCACAAGAACCGGAAATACCATCAATCAATCGCCCCGTTCATACCGTAGAAGGGGCCAGACATTTCTCGGTAGCTGACAGAGCTAATGCCACTTACGAAGGTAATTTCACAGCACCCTACATACCGGCCATGCACACATCGGATGATGGACGTCTTGCAATGCCACCTAAGCGTTTCACGAATACTGAAACGCGCGTTTTCTTGTTGAGGCCTGAATCTCTCAATAGTCACTTTCACGATTTAGGTGAACTTGAAAGAGCAGCGTTGATTTCTCCTCGTGGCCCAATGGGTAACTTTGACGAAGGTGGCTCAATGAGCATTGGAGGCCGTAATGACTACATTGACACAGAAATTCCTGGTGTTATTGGTAACGCGGTCACCCATTTAACTTTTTACGACGACCCGAACTCACCGAAGTCTAATCCGTATGCTGGTGATCCCAACCACCCATACGAGTGGGTAGAAGGTCAAGTCACCGATCGTGACTATTACGATATGATTGTACTTACTTTTGCAAATTACAATGATAATGATCACAAGGTACCTTTCTATACTCCAGTTACGATAGAAGTGACTGCTCCTAAAACATCAAACGCTAGAATTACTCGAGTTTTTAGAGGTTCACCCCAAATAGGCACTCCTTTTGCTGCGTCACAAGTATTTGAACCAAGACTAACTGAGGATAAGCAATTGTTGGTTATGCGTATTGATACACGTGATTTTAATCATCAAGACACATCGTTAACGTCATATCAAAATACTGTGTACTCTTATCGTAGTCACTCTGAAGCGATATCCCGTTCTAGTCATCCTAATGAACAGCCTTTATTTGAAGAAGTGCATCCAATCACCTATGCGCATATCGATCCTAATTTAAAACTCGATGATGGTGTTACGCATAAATATGGTTTTGCTGTTTACCCAATGCGAGATGCGTTCGGTGACATAATACCTCATGGTAACGACACTAAGGCGACCTATCCGTGGATAGACCGTCAAGGCGACAATATCGTCTACACTACGCTTGGTGAAAGATTACGCTCTAACAACAGCGATAATAGCTCTACTCGCTATCCAGTTACTAACGTGCCAGGAGTATCAGACTTTACTGGTATTTTTGATCACAGCGTCAGCAATATCGATCACTCAACCGATACGAAAGGCAGTGTCGTAGTTGGCTTGTGGACTCAAGGCAAAATTGTGACCATTGACAATATGGTGAACAACATTGATTTTGGTTTACATGTGCGTGATTCGGCACATATGTTGATTGACCTCTATGAAGACGGCACAGGCACTGGCGGTGCGAGCGAAAGTGGAAACATACGTATTGCTGCAGGTAGAGATAATGACCGATATACTCATCCTTGGGGCGCACTAAGGTAACACAACGTTTTTTGAATCGATGGAACAAATCTTCAATTACGACCCAAATGTGAAACCCGTAACCCCAAGAGATGTTGTGTGGTTTATTAGCAGTGGTACAGCGACTGACGAATTTGCATTCGATGATTACCTAAATCTTGATAGCTTTATTGTGAGTCATATGAATGCAGCTACTTCTTATTTTGCAGCCAATGAACCAACAGGTGAGGCTGTTTTTGAGGTAAGCCCAAATCAGGATATGTTGTATCATGACGGTTATTTTGGCGGGGCTAATGGTGCTCTAGATCCAACTCGCGTAATATTCGAAAACTCAGGTACTGCACTACCTACACGATGGGCTATCCCACGCAACGCAACGACATTTGGTGCTAATAATAATATTCGTGTCGAACCTGTGGCTTTAGGGGGGATCGTTGGAAAGGGTTTATGGCTGGACGGTGATGAAGGTATCAGCTATGTCATTCCTGGCGGTCAGCCTCAGTCATTAAGTGCGAGTGATTGGTACTACGGTATCTACCTAGACAGTAGGTTTGATGATGATAATACCCGCACCGTTTTATCTTTTCCCGATGGCAGCGAATTGCGCTTACGCGGTCGCGATGAAGTTATCTACTTCAAGGACAATAATGTTCATACAGTATCCTTACCTATGGGTATCGAATTACCTCTACGGGGATGGGGACATGTCGCTTTACAAGTGTATAACGGTGGTAACCGAGTTCAGCTTTATATTAATGGTTTCTTATTGGACACCTATGGCAGGGTGGTACGACCTCGCTATTCCAGTTAGAAGAATACGGTACACTAAATATAGGAGCTTCATCTGATGGCTTTCGTGGTTGGGTAGATGAGTTCCGTGTGTTTGCACAAACTTTTGATCCCGAAGTAGTGGCTAACCTAGCTAACGGCACATTAGTTGGCTTTAACATCGATGATGAAGACGTTCCTACACGCTTACGCAATTTAGCTAATTCGTATCCTCGGTCATCACACGATGCCATTAGTTCATTGTTGACAGGCGCTGGTGAGACGGCTTATCAACGCTATGCCGTTCACCATGACTATACGAGAGATTATGCAGCGCACTTGGGGAATATTCCGACGTCTGTCACTAGCATTCGTGAATCTGTCTTGTTCCCGGAAGGTCCACTGTATCACAATGCACCACGCCCAGATTCATCCACTAACCAATTCTGTCTCGCTTGCCACAGTGCAGATAGCTTTCAGGGATTAGCAATAAATGCATTAGAACCACATTCGGATGGACTAAACGCTGCTCAAGATCCGCGCCGTCAACCCATGCAACCTAGGCCATTTGTCAATGGGAATATTCCCGCAAACTGGTTAGTAGCAAGTCCAGACACTACAACCATTGCAGTTAATCAGCCAATCGATGAATGGCTTTTAGCCGCTTTTGAAAATGTGATGCCGGTCATCACAGAGCAAATTAATCAATTAGTTGTAACAGAAGATGAGTCTTTGACCTTATCGCTGAATGACATTGCCGTGACCGATGATGATAGTAATTTTCCAAATGACTTTACATTAAGGGTGCTCGCCGGTGCTAACTTTACAGTAAATGGTACAACAATAACTCCGATAGAGGATTTTTTTGGTACTTTAGAAGTGCCAGTTCAAGTGAATGATGGTGAGTTAGATAGTAATACTTTTGAGTTGAACGTTAATGTGACTGCCGTGAATGATCCACCGGTCATTGTGGGACAAAATAATTTTAGTATAAATGAAGATACAAGTGCATCGATTAGTGTGTCCGATGTGAATGTAG
Source organism: Glaciecola sp. HA4-3 (assembly GCF_055693685.1). NCBI lineage: Bacteria > Pseudomonadati > Pseudomonadota > Gammaproteobacteria > Alteromonadales > Alteromonadaceae > Glaciecola > Glaciecola sp. HA4-3. The sequence goes on along the minus strand of NZ_CM146340.1, from coordinate 974,361 downwards.
TTGATGAAGATACCCCTCAAGACCAGTTGACTCTTATTGTCACGCATGGTGAAAACTATACATTTGATGGCAATACTATAACGCCCACAGTCGACTTTAATGGTGCGCTTAGCGTCAATATCAATGTCAATGATGGTGAAGCCACCAGTGAGCCGTTTGTGTTTATCGTCGATGTGAATGCCGTGAATGATGCACCGGTCATTGTGGGACAAAATTATTTGAGTATTAACGAAGACACAATTGCACCTGTTGATGTGTCGGATGTGAATGTAATCGATGAAGATAATTCCCAAGATGAACTTACAGTTATTATCAGTCAAGGCAATAACTACACCACTGATGGCGTGAACATCTCACCCACAAACAACTTTAATGGTTTGCTAAACGTCAATATCAATGTCAATGATGGTGAAGCGGTCAGTGAGCCGTTTGTGTTAATCGTCAATGTCGATGCTGTGAATGATCCACCGGTTATTGTGGAACAAAATAGCTTTAGCATGAATGAAGGTACTAGCGCATCAATTTCTGTGACGGATTTACATGTGCTTGACATCGATAACACCCAAGATGAACTAACAGTGATTATCGGTCAGGGAAACAACTACACCACCGATGGCATGAATATCACACCTGTAAGCGATTTTAATGGATTACTTAAGGTGAATTTAAGCGTCTATGATGGTGAATCTAGTAGTAACCCATTTGTATTCGATGTCAACGTTAATGCTATCAATGCCCCGCCAGTTATCTTGGGACAAAATAGTTTTAGTATGAACGAAGATACGAGTGCTTCTATTTCTGTGTCGGATTTACGTGTGTTTGACAACGATAATACTCAAGATGAACTTACAGTTATTATCAGTCAAGGCAATAACTACACCACTGATGGCACGAATATCACACCAGTAAGTAACTTTAATGGATTACTTAAGGTGAATTTACGCGTCTATGATGGTGAATCCAGTAGTGGCTTATTTGTATTCGATGTCAACGTTAGTGCTGTCAATGACCCGCCAGTTATTTTGGGACAAAATAGTCTAAGCATGGACGAAGACACAAGTTTGGCTATTTTAATGTCGTATTTAAATGTGCTTGATGATGATAGCAACCCAGCAGAGATGTCTCTTGTTATTGAGCAAGGCCGTGACTACACATTTGATGGCGCTAGTATTACACCAACGGAAAATTTTAATGGTGAGCTTAATGTAAATTTACGCGTCAACGATGGAGAATCTTTCAGCAATAATTTTGTTTTTACTGTGAACATAAACCCTATTAATGATGTTCCTACCGCCAGAGATGATAGTTTAACAGTCATGCAAGGAGCAAATGCAGTTTCTATAGATGTATTGGTTAATGACGAAGATATTGATGGAGACACTTTGACCATTTCAAGCATTATCTATGATGGTTCAGGGGTTGTATCGGTAAATGGTGATCGAATTAGTTATACTCCTAGTTCGAGCTTTAATGGTACTGAATCTATAAAATACACAATTGCTGATAGTGCAGGAAGTGAGAGTGAAGCGACGATCACAATAACGGTTAATCCTCGAGCCAACAATTCAGGCAATAATCAGACATCGGAAGGAGCTAGTGGAGGATCATTGTCATTAGCAGTATTCTTATTCTTGCTCAGTATGATGCTACTGAGGAGGTCTACTCCTTTTTTGAGGAGGGTTTAATCAAAGTGCTTTTTGTTCGATAACATTCGAAAAAGGGTCTTGAGTTGTCTTATATATTGCCGATATTGTTTGCGGTTTCAGGGCAGCTCGGCTCAGCATTTCTAGTCAATTAGTGTCGATTTTGAGTGTGAGAGTCTCGTAATCCCATCTAGTCTTTAACAAACCGCCATGGTAGCAGTTGCTCGACGTCTTTGTCTTGAGTGGCGATTTGCGCTAGCAAGTGCATTACATAATCGAATGGCGGTAACCGTAGCCCAACCCCCGTCTACTGCCAAGTGATTTAGCATCGCATAATGTTCTCTTTGATAACTCATCGAGGACACTATGCCCAGAAAACGCCGAACCAAAGAAGAATGGAAAGCTACGTTAGAAGCCCAAAAGGCCAGTGGCTTAACAGCACCTGAATATTGCGCCAAGCATAAAATCCATCTGCAAACGTTTTACGCCAGAAAAAGCGACATCTTAAAGCCGTGGCCCAAACCCAATCCTAAGGCATGGGTAAAAGTGAGTAAAGATAAGACAGAGTTGACTGCACTCTCGCCGCAACTAAGTCTGCACTATCAAGGTGTGGTGATTAACGTGCTGCATTCGCCAGAGCCAGAGTGGTTAACGGATGTCATTAAAGGCCTTGCCTCATGAAGATGTTTGTCGAGCCTAACGATATTTATCTGCACACCCGTTTCGTGGATTTCCGCAAAAGCATCAACGGCCTGTTAGTGATCATCGAATGTGAGCTTGAGTTGTCTCCATTTGACGATGCAATGTTTATCTTTTGCAATAAAAAACAAGACAAACTCAAAATCGTCTATTGGGATAAAACGGGCTTTGCCATGTGGTATAAAGTGCTGCAAAAAAATCGATTTAAGTGGCCTAAATTAAGCGACATGAGTCACCTCAGATTAAGCGAACAACAGCTCACTTGGCTGTTAGGTGGCTATGATGTTATTGGGCACAGCACGCTTCATTACACGTCCATGGGCTTATAACGTATGATCATAAAAACAACTTATTGATCACGATTTAATCTACATAAAATCAGCTATTTAGGAGAGCATTGAGGTAAAATATAGGGCATGAAAAAAGCCCAGAGCACACTGCCGACTGACGTTGCCGCCTTGCAAGAGATGGTGCTTAAGTTGCGCGAGCAAAACCAAGCATTAAACGCGAAGAACCAGCGTTTAACCGAGATGTTTCGCTTAGCCCAGCAAAAACGCTTTGGCAAAAGCAGTGATACATTCGGTGGGCAAGGTGAGCTATTTAACGAAGCGGAAGAGATTGTTGAGCAAGCAGACAAAGCTGAGGCCGATGCTAGCGAAACTATCACTTACACTCGCCGTAAAAAGCGGGCTGAGAAGATAGCCGATGATATTCCTCGTGAGCGCGTTATCCATGATATCGCCGATGAAGATAAGTTCTGCGACTGCTGTGAGCATCCGCTGCATCAAATTGGCGAAGACACGAACGAGAAGATTGAGTTTATCCCCGCCCAAATAAAAGTGATTGTGAATGTGAGACCGAAATATGCTTGCAAAGCCTGCGAGCAGCAAGGGACTCACAATCGTATTAAACAAACCCCTGTGCCGCCAAGCATTATTCCCAAGGGCTACGCCACGCCTAGCTTAATATCCCAAATCATTACCAGCAAATATCAATATGGCTTGCCGCTTTATCGGTTAGAGAGCATGTTTGCGCAATACGGCATTGAGCTGTGTCGGCAAACCATGTCAAAGTGGATGATAAAAAGTGGCAATATCTTCGAAATCTTATACGACATGATGCGGCAAATATTACTGGAGCAACCGGTCATCTTTAGTGATGACACTACCGTGAAAGTCGTGGGCGACAATAAGGCAAAATCCTACATGTGGTTATATGGCTGCGGGGCAGATTCGCCTGCCGGTAGAATAGTGGACAGCGATATTCCCAATATCGTGCTGTTTGATTATAACAGTGGCCGAGGCGGCCAAGTGATAGTGGACTACTTAGACGGTTACAATGGTTACATGCATGCCGACGGCTACCCTAGCTATCATAAAACACAAGCGACCATTGTTGGCTGCTGGGCACATGCTAGGCGCAAGTTCACTGATGCGCAAAAAGCCATGGGCAAGAACAAAAGTGGCAAAATCAATTGGGCCATTAACCACATTAAAAAGCTATATCGAGTAGAAACCCTCATTAAAGATAAAACTATCGATGAGCGTTACCGCATTCGCCAAGAGCAAAGCCTGCCATTGCTTGATGAATTTAAAACGTGGCTCATTCAATCCAAAAGCCAAGTGTTAGGGCTAACCGACCTAAGTGATGCCATTCAATACTGTCTAAATCAATGGGAAAAGCTTGAACGTTATACATTAGATGGACGGCTCAGCATAGACAATAATCGCGCAGAGCGCTCAATAAAACCCTTCGTGAATGGCAGGAAGGCATGGCTGTTCTCACAAACTGCAAAGGGTGCTAAGGCCAGTGCGATACTTTATTCAATGGTAGAGAGCGCAAAAGCCAATGGGCTTGTGCCTTACGATTATATCACCCATTTACTCGAAGCCTTTACGCAACCTGAGCCTAACATCGAGCAATTACTGCCTTGGAATGTGAAGTTAGGTGACGGTCTTTAGGCGACGGTTACAGTGTAACGATACAAAATTTAATGCAACAAGCCTATATTTAGGACGAGTACCTCTTTATGCATGGTTAAGACGCAGCGGAGGAGTGGCATCAATGGAGCGATTCATTATTGATGCTTATTAAACAATTGTATGACAAAATACTAAACAGAGCTTCGCAAGATGGTTCGTTAGTATTGCGTTATGTCCCCTCCTAAACTCGAGATTCTGATGGAAACTTTACTTCGCAGATACACCGAAATCCCATATTTAATAGACTATCTATACAGCAAAGAGCTTGCTTTGCTCGATCCTTCAACTTGGGACGACCGCAATGATTTATTCTACATTAAGGAGTACGTTAGGCAATCCAACGTTGAATCAGTTTATGCACTTTGTTTGGATGTTTCTGTGGGTGAGAATCACCCACAGAAACATCATTAAACTGTCGATACTGGGGGAGTTTAACCCGCTGGGGCATTAACAAACCTATTGAGTGGGTGAATTTAACCCAAAAGTTTTGTGACAATTTGTGCCCAAAATTGTGACCAAATCTTGAGTAACTTAATCGTTATTAATCGTTAAATGATTTGATATCTTCTCCACGCCAGTAAAGTCAGGGGATGCAGAAGAAGCCCGATTAAGAACTTTACTCACCATCTAGAAGGTTATGAACTCCTAAGGTTCAAATGGGGGTTCGAGTCCCTCAGGGCCGGCCAATTAGTCAGTTCTTTTAGCAACAAATTCCATTCCTAAATCGTACGATCTATTGTAACTTCACCTGTGTTTGAGTCATAAAATATAGATAGTTCGGGTTGGTCAACCATTACGTATGTGCAAGTATTACTTGAATAGGTGACTTGAAAATCCGTACTAGTAGAAGTGCTAACCGTAGGAGAGTTATCGTCTAAAACTGCCTCCCAAACACTGATACAGTCATTAGTGTTATTTAATTGAGGATTTGATTCGAAAGGGACAAAAGATTGAGCAGGCCATCCGTTTACATTGATATCTAGCGTATTTTCACCCGTTCCATAAACGTCCAAATTATCTATTGGGCCTGAACCACCTGTCGATTGCCATTTGTAGTGTGCTAGCTTAATAGCGGACTCAAACGCTCCGCCTACCGCCTCGACAACAGATACGTTTGCATTATCGGAAACATTAATAAATCTTGGGGCAGCCGTCACTGATAGTATACCAAGAAGTACAATTACAATAATAATCTCAATCAGGGTGAAGCCCCTTGTACGGTTAAGCTTGACTTGTTTCATTGGTACCCGACATTTATCAATGACGTTTGAATGTTACCACCTGGTAACCATCAATTGATTAATACAGAACATACCTATGTATGTTTATGTAAATTCCGAGTTTGGAGCACTCAAAATGGAAATTTGGTCAGTTTTTGCCAGACAAATAGTTAGCAATGCTCAAGTTCTTTGCATACACATTGCGCGAACGGCTAATTAAATCTTAAAAAAACACTCTTATGGCCGATATTTACTCATGATTAAAAAAAACTTAATGTAAGACCGGAAGTGGTGTGGAATCAAACAAACAACATGTAGATTTATTTAACGTTAATCACCGCGACACTAAAGAGCGCTTGCGATTGTTATATAACAATGCTGTAAGTGGCCTATTGGTTACCTATGTATGTATGCTCATTCTATGCTTTGGTTTTGATACGCCTTCAAACCAACATATCAAAACCGCTATATTTATTGCTTTAACCATCTCCCATACACTGCGCCTTATTGACAATATATTGACTAAACGGGCACTTAAAAACAACTCACTTCAGCTCGACTTTGCTAAATGGCGTTTTACGGCGGGGATCATTACTAATAGCCTTATTTGGGCGACCTACAGTGTATTGCTGGTGCCCACCATGGGAAGCTATGAGATTGCTATTTCAGCAATTATCTTATCGGCACTAGCAGGTGGCGCAGTGACTATTTTAGCGGCATCAACAATACTATCTCGCTTCTATGTGACATGCTTATTGATACCTTTTGCTATTGTTGGCTTTAGCAGTACTGTTGAATACTTTTCTTACATTTCATTTTTGGGGTTTGTGTTTTGGGGAGTCATGTTTACTTCGGCTAAAACAATGGGTCATTTTATTACCAACCTATTAAGCCTAGAGGCTGAAAAGACACAAATGTTAAAAGAAATGGAGAATGAAAAATTATTAACAGAACAAAGCAATGACGCTTTAAAAAAAGCCAACAATAAACTAGATAATTACGCGCATGAACTTCAATCTGAGGTGAAAAGAAGAACCGATGAAATTTACCGCCTTTCCAACGTTGATGCTTTAACAAATTTAACTAATCGTGCCGCATTTACTACTCGATTAAGCGAATTGCTCAATAGTGTTAACAATGAACAAAGCCAATATGCCTTGCTGTTTATTGACCTAAATGGCTTTAAAGATGTTAATGATGGCTTTGGACACAAAGTAGGCGACGCTGTGCTTGCAGAAGTTGCAATGAGACTAGAAAATATTGAGCGTAAAGGCCAATCCGATGAAAAAGAGCTACAATCAGCTTGCATGCTTTGCCGGTGGGGAGGAGATGAGTTTTTATTTCTTCACCGCTTTGAAGATATGGCAAGCCTAAATAAGATGATTGCAAGCATTCAGTTTGACATTAATCAGCCAATTTTAATTGCCTCAAACAATGTCAGCTTAGGAGCAAGCATAGGTGTTGCCATCTATCCTGATAACAGTAGACAACCCAGTGACTTGGTTCAATTTGCTGATATCGCCATGTATCACCACAAAAAAATTAACAATGGTAACGCAGTCTTTTTCTCTAAAGGCCTATTTGAAGAATTTCAACAAGACCAAGTTATACGTGATGGCTTAAAAAACGCATTAATTGAAAATGAATTTTCATTAGTTTTTCAGCCAATTATGGACATTCACAACAATACGCCTTGGGCATTTGAAGCCTTATTAAGATGGAATCATAACGGCAAGGTTATTCCCCCTAATGAGTTTATTCCAATTGCAGAAAAAGCAGGACATATCCAGCAGGTTGGCGCTTGGGTCATTAAAACGGCTTGTCAATATGCTTGTGAATGGGAGTTTGCCACACACGAATCAGTGTCAGTCAACGTTTCAGCTGTACAATTGCTAGATGATGCTTTTATCAGCATTTTAGAAGATGCTCTGCAACAAAGTAATTTACCAGCGAATCGATTACATATTGAAATTACCGAAAGTGTGATGTTAGAACGCTGCTCTGAAGTAACAAAAAAATTAGAGTATATTGCAAAGCTCGGCGTGCATATTTCAGTCGATGATTTTGGGACAGGCTATTCATCATTAAGCCAACTACAGTTGATGTCATTTGATGTGATCAAAATGGACCGAACCTTGTTAAAAGGTCTTAGTAAGAGCGACCAAACGATTATTTCAGCCACTAAATTGATTGCAGATGAATTTAATGCATCAACAGTTGCTGAAGGTATAGAAACCGAAAAAGAGCTTTCTATCCTTCGAACTCTGGGTATTCGATACATACAGGGTTACTTTTTTGCAAAGCCGATGTCAAACTATGCGCTACAAAAATGGTGTAAGAGTATCGACAAGCCTGATGGGTAAACAATCACGTAATAAAAAAGACAAATCGTGCGATGAATGTAGCCAAATTAACGATGTTTTATTTAGAATAAAGCTAAGTAATACTTGGCTATTTTTATGTAAAACATGCCAGCAAAAAGCAAAAGCTATGAGCCCCTCATATCAGTATGGAGGCACATGGAAGCAACAAAAACGACACTAGTTTTGCGTCAAGGTTACCACGGCATAGCGCGCTTTTTCTAGACACGCTTGTGTGTTTAATGACAACACAATTAATCCTAGGTATAAGGACATCAGTTTAAGCAAATAAGAATATGCTTGCTCAGTTAAGTCTTTCTCGTCTTGCCCTGCATATTGGTAGTCAAATAATAAATCCGCATCCTCTATAACGAATACCCATTTACTGGTTTCACCTCGCGCCAACAGATTCGAGATATTTTTTTGTGTTGACTGGGTATAGTCTAAAACAAATTGTTTAGCTGAAACAAAACAAACGGGCTTTGCTAATTTATAAGCGATAGCATTTACGATTAACGCGCGCTCAGCAGTCGCATTATCATGCAATGCAAGGATTCTATTTTGTCCACGTTCACCAGCCAATATGATGTCTTTAAGCGTTTGCTGTTGGCTATCACTGATATTTACATCACGTGTGGGTTTGGTAGGGAGAGTTAAAAGTCTAACCGCGTGAAAAGGACCAACATGGTGCTCACTAAAATATTTCGCATAGTCTGGATACGGCATCTTTTTCCCTTATAAAAAATACAATAAAACCATCCTAACAGAGCTTTTTAATGCCCTCAAATGTTACAGCAGTGATCAATAAGTCATAACGAAGGTGTATAATAGCAATGAACACAAGCAAAAGGAGTAGACATGACTATTGAAAATAATGACCAATCATTTTTGAATGAAATGGCGGATGTGACTCCTTTAAAGCCCATCAACAAAGCAGTTGCCTCAAGTAAAAATAGCGAAACCTTAAGTCAACGTCTTAAACGTGAAGCGCTAGAGAAGCAAGTCCTGCTAGATGACAATGGTTTGAGTGTAGAAGGTGTTCAAGAAGTAGACCCTTATGATTATCTGGCTTACAAACAAGATGGCGTACAAGAAGGCGTTTTTAAAAATTTGAGACTGGGTAAATATGATATCGAATCACGTTTAAGCCTTAAAGGAATGAAGTTTGACGATGTCCGCTTGACGCTGTTTAACACGATTATGGAATGTCACGAGCGTGGCGTAAGAACGCTATTGATTGATCATGGCTTGGGCTTAAAATCAAAACCCTTCCCTGGCCTTGTAAAAAGTTACGTCAATCGCTGGTTAACCGAGATTGACGCCGTTATTGCTTTTCATACCGCGCTAAAACAGCACGGCGGGCTTGCAAGTGTTTATGTTTTGCTAAAAAAGCACCCTAACCAGAAGCAAATTAATCGAGAAATACACCAAAAAAGATACTAAGCAATAAACTGTCGAGCATTTCTGAACATTCTCATCCATGGGCTATCTTCACCCCAGCTCTCATCTTGCCATGAATTATTGACACTTCTAAACACACGTTCAGGATGAGGCATCATAATAGTTGAACGTCCATCTTGTGAACACAATCCAGTGATTCCTTGGGGTGAGCCATTAGGATTACTAGGATAATCGTGTGTGATATTGCCGTAGTTATCCACATATTGCATCGACACTTGCTTGTGTTGAAACAAACTTGATTGCTGAGTATCTTGCGAAAATTCAGCACGTCCCTCGCCATGAGAAACCGCAATTGGCATTCTAGAGCCAGCCATGCCAGTCAATAATACTGACTTTGAGTGTTGCACTTCAACCATTGCCGTTCTTGCTTCAAACCTTGCTGAAAGGTTGTTTACAAAATGAGGCCAGTGCTCAGCACTAGGAATAATAGATTTAAGATTTGAAAGCATTTGGCAGCCATTACACACTCCCAAAGAAAAGGTGCTTTGATCTTCAAAGAAACGTGCAAACATTGCTTTCATATAATCATTATAAAGTACAGATTTTGCCCACCCTTCGCCTGCTCCTAATACATCACCATACGAAAATCCGCCACACACAACTAGGCCTGTAAATTGGTCTAAGCTTTGTCGCTGGCTAAATAAATCACTCATATGAACATCAACACAATCAAAGCCAGCTCTTGAAAATGCTGCTGCCATTTCAACGTGTGAATTGACACCTTGCTCTCTTAAAATAGCCAATGGGGGTCGTACACCAGTATTAATATATGGCGCTGCAATATCTTCTTTTACATCAAATGATAGATTGCTGTGCAAGCCTGGGTTTTGGCTATCAGCACGCAGTGCGTGCTCTTGAGCTGCACTACTGGGGTTATCTCGACGCGTTTGCATTGCAAAACTGGTCGCAGACCACATTTTGCGATACTCAGTACGTGTATTTTGCAATATTAAGGTGTCATCAGCATATATGCTGATATCGTCTTTATCCTTTACTGTCGCAATATGGTGGGTATTATCATACAAGCCGGCTTCTTTAAGCATCTGTTCAACTTCATCAAGATGTCCCGACTTTACTTGAATCACTGCACCTAACTCTTCGTTAAACAAAGACTTAGCATAATGACTACCTAATGCTCCTACTTGAATATCAAGCCCTTTGTTACCTGCAAACGCCATTTCAACAAGCGTAGTAAACAAACCGCCGTCACTTTTATCATGATATGCGCTAAGCAGCTTTTTTCTATTCATCTTTTGAATAGTATTGAAGAACGCTTTTAAAGAAGAAGGGCTATCAACATCTGGCGTTTCGAAGCCTAAGGCATTGTATACTTGGGCTAAACATGAGCCACCTAAACGCTGCTTTCCTTTACTTAAATCAATAAGTAAAAGACTATCATGAGCATCTGCTTTTAGTTCTGGTGTAAGCGTATTTCTTACATCGTTAACTGCACCAAAGCCGGTAATTACCAATGATAATGGTGATGTCACTGCTTTATCTATCATCTCACCATCATTATTTGATTCTTGCCATGCAGTTTTCATAGACATCGAATCTTTACCTACTGGTATCGCAAGTCCCAAGGCGGGGCAAAGCTCTTCACCTACAGCTTTAACCGCTTCATATAGGCCAGCATCCTCACCTGGGTGGTTAGCTGCAGCCATCCAGTTAGCAGATAATTTTATACGTTTTAAATCACCAATATCGGCGCTGGCAATATTGGTAAGGGTTTCAGCCACCGCTAAACGCGCAGCTGCGCCATAATTGATTAATGCAACAGGCGTGCGCTCACCCATTGCCATAGCTTCACCGTGATAGGTATCAAATGCCGAGGTAGTTACCGCCACATTTGATACAGGCACTTGCCATGGTCCAACAAATTGGTCTCGAGCAACCATGCCGGTCACGCTTCGATCCCCAATTGTGATTAAAAAGGTTTTATCTGCAATGGTAGGCAAATGCAACAGTCTTGATGCGGCGTCTGCCAAGTCGATATTTTGTCCGTCAAAGTCATCGCCTTTTGCTTGTTGGCTTTGCACTTCACGATGCATTTTAGGTGGCTTACCAAGCAACACATCTAAGGGCATATCAATTGGTTTGTTACCAAACTTTTTATCACTTAGTGTTAAATGTTGTTCTTTTGTCGCTTCCCCTACAACGCTAAAAGGCGCTCTTTCTCGTTCACATATTTGTGAAAACAAGGCTAGGTTCTCAGGCGATACCGACATTACGTAACGCTCTTGCGACTCATTACACCAAATTTCTAAAGGCGACATCCCCGTCTCATCACATGGTACGTCTCGCAATTCAAATACACCGCCACGCTGTGCATCATTTACAAGTTCAGGAAACGCATTAGATAAGCCACCAGCACCTACATCATGAATAAATTGAATAGGGTTTTTATCGCCAAGTTGCCAACACTTATCAATCACTTCTTGGCAACGACGTTCCATTTCTGGGTTTTCACGTTGAACTGATGCAAAATCGAGATCTTGATTAGACTCTCCAGACGCTACTGATGAGGCAGCTCCGCCGCCCAAACCAATATTCATTGCTGGTCCACCCAACGCGATTAATTTAGCACCAACGGTAATTTCACCTTTTTCAATGTGCTGGCGTTTGATATTGCCTAGTCCTCCGGCAAGCATAATGGGCTTATGATACCCGCGCACTTCCTCGCCATTGAAACTGTTAACCTTGTTTTCATAGGTTCTAAAATAACCCAAAATATTAGGACGACCAAATTCGTTATTAAACGCGGCTGCGCCTAGCGGTCCTTCGGTCATGATATTTAGTGCATCTACTATGCGCGAAGGCTTTCCATAAGCCTGTTCCCAAGGTTGAGCTAAATGAGGAATATTTAGATTAGACACGCTAAAGCCTACCAACCCTGCTTTAGGCTTTGAACCGCGGCCAGTTGCGCCTTCGTCTCGAATCTCACCACCTGAGCCTGTCGCCGCACCGGGAAATGGAGATATTGCGGTTGGGTGGTTATGTGTTTCAACTTTCATAAGTACATCAATATCTTCATGATGATATTCATATACATTGCTAAGTGCATTTGGATAAAACCGTCCTGCAGCAAACCCGTCCATTACCGCTGCGTTATCTTTATAAGCTGACGAGACAAACTCAGGCGTCTGTTCAAAGGTATTCTTGATCATTTTAAATAATGATTTAGATTGCGCTTCGCCATCTATCGTCCAATCTGCATTAAATATTTTATGGCGGCAATGTTCTGAATTAGCTTGCGCAAACATATATAATTCGATGTCATTGGGGTTACGCCCAAGGTCTTTAAAAGCGCTTACTAAATAGTCTATTTCATCATCAGCAAGTGCTAGACCTAAATCTTTGTTTGCCATTTCAAGTGCTGCTTTTCCTTGCTCAAGAATATTGACCGACAATAATGGTTTTGCATCATGATGCTCAAATAAGACGCTTGCTTGTTCAAGGTTTTCTAAGACCATTTGCGTCATTCTATCGTGGATAATACCTGCTACTGCGCCTTTATCTTTGGCAGCGAGTCCTGAAAAAGAATACAGCACGCCTCTTTCAATACGTACTATGTCGTTTAGTCCACAATTGTGGGCAATATCGGTCGCTTTACTTGACCAAGGAGATATTGTACCAGCACGAGGCGTCACAACCATTTGAGTCCCATCAACAAGCGCATTTTCTGACTTAGGTCCGTAAGTCAATAAACTTGCTAAGGTCGCCTCATGAGCAGATGTTAATGTTGCTGTTGTATCAATAAAGTGAACATAATTTGCCGAAAGGTCTTCAACTGCTATTCCTAACTCATTTATTTGAGTGAGTAGTTGTCGTTTGGTAAAAGAAGTAAGCATTGAAGAGCCTAACATTGTGAGCATGAGCATGTTCCACCAGTATAATGTTAAAGATAAAGCGCTGAAGGTTATTATTTGACGCAAAACAACGCCAAAAAAACAAGTGCGAGTATAGTGGAATTAGCGTGCTTAAGTAAGAGTAAAAACCCGACTAAATGAATTAATTACAGAATATTTTTCACTATAAATGTAGCGCATTTGTTTTGGATTAGGCACAATCAATGTGAAATTTGCAAGACACTGGGTAAATCAAGACAAATGACAAGCAAACAAAGCCTCCATCAAAACAAGCGCTTCGCCATACTCGGCGTTCACTTAAATAGTGAGAATAGCTTGCGCCGGTGTGTCTTGGGTATGTTGTCGCTTGTGGTCACGGTATTAACCTTAAGTGCATGTCAGCCACATTCTCAAAGCAACGAACTTACTCGTATCATGGACGAAGGTGTGCTGAAAGTAGGATCAATCTATGGCCGTACAACGTATTTTAATGGCCCAATAACGCAAGAAGGTTTTGAATATGAACTTGCCCTAGGTTTTGCAGACTATTTGGGCGTTAGGTTAGAAGTTTACCCATATTACTCTTACGCAGAATTGATTGAACAATTACAGCAAAACCAAGTTGACTTGCTTGCGGCAAATATTACCATGACCGATGCCAGAAAACAGGCATATAAATTTGGCCCAAGTTACCAAACGCTTAATTTTGAATTAGTGTATCAAAAAGGTCGAGACCGGCCCCGCAGTATCGATGATATCGAAGGTAACCTAACCATAATTGCCAATGATATATATCGTGAGCCATTACAATCTAAATTAGAGAACGACCAAAACCTAGTGTGGCAAGAAACCGCCGACAAAGACATTGAAGAACTACTAGAGCTTGTCGCCCTAGGGGAACTTGATTACACCATTGCCGATTCAAACGTCCTTGCTGTAGCAAGGCGTCGTTTTCCAAATCTAGGCATTGGCTTTTCGGTTACCGAAGCACTTGATTTAGGATGGATGCTAAACAAAAGTACCGATGACTCTGTTAGAGCCGCAATGCTTGAATATTTTGGGCAATTACAAACAAGCGGCCAATTAGCAGTACTAGAAGATAAATATTTTGGTCATGTTAGAAGCTTTGATTTTGTCGATACCCGAGCTTTTATGCGTGCGGTCAAAAACAAACTCCCCGAGTACAAAGAGATGTTTGAAATCCACTCAGGAGACATTGATTGGCGTTTTGTTGCCGCAATGGCTTATCAAGAAAGCCACTGGGAACCTGATGCAGTATCACATACCGGCGTTAGAGGTTTGATGATGTTGACACGAGCAACTGCAAAAGACATGAATGTCACAGATAGAACGGACCCAGAACAAAGTATTAGTGGCGGTGCTCAGTATTATGCAAGCCTGCTAAGCAGAATTCCGGCACGTATCCAAGAGCCTGACCGTAAATGGATGGCGCTAGCTGCTTATAATATTGGATTGGGGCATTTGCATGATGCGCGCAAGATAACCGAGCAACAAGGCTACAACCCTGATCTTTGGATTGATGTAAAAAAACATCTGCCCCTATTAAGGCAAAAGAAATACTATAAAAATACACGCTTTGGTTATGCACGAGGTAACGAGGCTGTAAAATATGTAGATAATATTCGTCGATATTATGATAGTCTATTGTGGCTAGAAGAAAACGATGTGCAAAACGATGTAAATGAACAAGACGATCAAAACCAAATTGAATTGAGTGTACCTACCGAAAATGCAACACAAACGTCTGAACAAACAGACGACTAACCTTTTCCAATAATCACATTTCTAAAATATTTGTACCTAATATTGAATTTTGTCAAAAAAACTACATCTAAGTGTAATAAAAGTGGTGTGTTTGTTGCTTAATGTACACCTAAGTGCGAAGAATGTAGAACCAAACAAAAACTAACCCGCACCAAATAACGAAGTAATAAATGGTCCTTCCCTAAACGAGAAAAGAATATTTTTGGGGAGTGAAAGAACACAGGACCGATAAAGGAGAAATTAATGAGAAAAACCAATAGTGCTAGCCGCACAAGACGGCTAAAAAATAATAACCAACGTAGAGTTTTACTAAAAAAGTTACATCAACGTGTTTTGCTTAGAAGAAAACAGTTTGCCAGTTTAGAGCTGAATGAATCATTGCAGGAAGCTTGCTAAACAATCCATTTGCATTGCTATTAATACATGTTCAATTAATCAATCGGGCTGTTTAGCGGCGGTCCTTTTTGCTGCCTTTTTCTTTGCCCTTTTGGCTGAAAAAAGCTTGATAACATCGCACTGCATTCTTGTTGACAGATACCTGATGTAACAATCGCTTTGTGGTTTAGTTTGTCGTGTTCAACAATGTTAGCGATGCTGCCGCATGCCCCTGTTTTATAATCCTTTGTTGCAAAGACTACATGGGCTATTCGGCTATGAACGATTAGCCCTGCACACATCGCACAAGGTTCAAGTGTGACATACAAAGTCGTATTTAATAGACGATAGTTACTTATCGCTTTAGCGGCTTCTCGGATCGCAATCACTTCAGCGTGCAAACTAGGGTCTGTTTGCGTAATTTGTTGATTATACCCGCGCCCTATTACTTTATTGTCTAACACGAGCACCGCACCTACTGGCACTTCGTCAATTGATTCAGCGATTTTTGCTTGCTCTATAGCCAAAGCCATAAAATGCTCATGGTCTTGTATATTTGCTTGTTTCATATTCAGTGCACACTTTTGTGATTGTTTAGGATTTTAGCAATATTCACGAATAATTAGTGAATATTTAATTCATTTAATCATTTTAAATCCGCTTTTATAATTTAAGCTATATATTTCAATAACTTAATAATTGGCAGTCATTTTGCTAATCTTTAATTATATTAATACTCAGTATTCAATAAGACGCACTAAGCACTAATTGAGTCTAGTAAGTAAAATCAGCTTTTATTTGCATGTCATTATTGATATTTTGAGCAAATAAAAATAATAACGTTAATTTGAAGGAAGTATACCTTCGACAAGGGAGAACATTATGGACATGACCGCAGTAGCAATCGTAGGGATTATCGCTTATTCAATCATCAAGATCAGTACCCAAGGAAGCGGCACAAGTGGTAAGAAAAACAAAGCCGTAATTCAGCAAATGGAAGAAGAACATGAACAAATGCGACATGAACTCGCGCAAATGGCCGAACGTGTTCACGTGCTTGAAAAAATAGTAACTGACGAAAAGTACCAACTCAATCGAGAGTTTGAATCGTTAAAAAGCTAACATTTGTTTGAGCTTGTATTGCAATGGTAGCGCAGTATCGACTCTCCCGTTGCTAACACTACACTAGAGTGCAAAGTCCCTCCTACTGACTTAATCATGTTCACTGATGCAAGATTCTCCTTGTGGCAGTGCACATGCGCTGGTTGGATCCCAATTCTACATGCTTCATTCAAGGTCAATTGCAATAGGTATGTGCTTAAGCCTTTTCCTCGATAAGCTGGTCGCACACCTAAGCCGATATGCCCTCCTGCATGAGATAAAGACTCGTTTAAATAATGACGAAGATGAGAGCATGCCACTATCTCATTGTTTTCAATTAACCAATATGTGCTATTAGGTACCAGCCATTCAGGTAATCCAAGGCCCTTTGAATAATCATGTAAAGTATTGATTAACATTTCAAAGTCACCATATTCAAGATCCATTGGGTAAGGATAACGTTCTTCGTCGCCAAGCTCTTTTATGTATTCTCGGTAGCTTGATTCGTAGCTGATATCAGGCGTAATGAGCTGTAGAGTAGAGTTTTGATGCATTATGCATTCAACCTTAAATGTATATAGCCTTAGCTTAGTTTGACTAAGTGAAGCCTTTGCAATGTGTGTAGAACTGAAATGTTATGCACCTTTCGAAAGTGCTAAATATATGATGGGAATGACAAACAACAAAGAAAACTCATTAAAAAACCTCATCGCTACGTTATTAATGAAACGTTGTGATTTCATCCCTTGATACATAAACCAACCTGACACCCCAAAATAAATAAACAATAGCCCAACAAATAGAAGTTTCATATCAAGCCAAGCACCATTAATTCCAAAACCCAATAATAGCCATAAACCAAATACTAATGCCAATGCAAACATCAAAAGCCCAAAACGAAACAACTTCAACGATAGTAGCGCTAAGCTTTCGGTTTCTTTTCCTGAATCAAACGCTATTTTCCAATGTAAAATAACTCTTGGTAATACAAAAACGCATGCCAACCAGCCTATTGCAAATAATAGATGAGCAGTCTTAATAGTAAAATAAATAATTCTCTCCTTCATCTGTAAGGCTTAATAAAGTAAATAAAGTGAATGCGCTGAGTACTTCGTTATATGCGGATGGTTTCAATAATAAATACTCCCCAAATAGAAGGGGCTCGAGCAATCGTAAGTGCAATATAAAGAATAACACACCAAGACAAATGAGCGAAAACGGGTAAAAGTATACTATCCATAAAATGCCTAAATCCTAATGCTGATGAAAAGTTGATTTAAACGGCATAATACCGCGCCCGAATAAGTATTATCTTCATGTTATTGCTTAGCTAACGAATTTTCGGTAAAACCGATTATTAAAGTTAGATTCAAATACATATTAAAACGTTAAAAAATATCAAAGTTAACTAATTAAGTTGCCACATAAGGCTTATCTAAGAGGAATATATCTTTATAAACTTGAAGCCGAGAGTGCGACATAAAAAGAAACCTAGGTCATTATATTAACTGCAAACACCGCGGCTGAATATCCAATGACCCTCGGCCACTTATACTCAGTCATTGCTTTTAACATCAGCAAGGGAACAAAAAAATAACTTGTTTCGAAAAAATAGATAATCCAGGTTTTCCATTCCAACGATATGATTACTATTGATACAAACCACATGATTACGGCTGGAATTATAACGAAGGCAAAAGAAGTAAATCCATCTATGTAGCCTTCTTTGTCTAAAAGCTTAAAAAGAGCCCAAACCAAAAAAGCGGTTATTCCTATTTGTATCATTTTTAATATCCTTATACTTACTGAGTTGAAAGTACCCAATTATTGGCTTATACCTCCCGATTATTGCAATAAAGCTCTATCAATTAGGCACCATAATTTTTGTTATGCATCATTTTGACAACGTCGTGAGTCTATTCTCATATTGACAAACGTGCCAACATCTCGATCTGATGCTGACATATCGAAATTGATATGCTTACCCGATAGTAATTGCTCTTTGAAAAAAGGGTCGGCACAGATATAAGCCAAAATATAAGGTTTATAACTCACAGCAGGATTTGGAAGGCCACTGGAATCAAACTTTATAGAAACACTATCCTCTTTATTTTCAAAGTGAATTAGTACTGTTGAAACGCCCTCAATGTTAAACAAAGCCTCGTCAAAGTACTCGCTTAGTTTGGCTTCTCTTTCGGCGTTTTTAAAAAAACCAACTATCAAAAAAACGATAGCACCACTTAAGTACAAAAAGAATTTAAACAGTTTTTTATTGTCATTCGTCATAATTCGCCTTGCATTGCTTCATAGCACAAATGTGAGCATCGTTGCCGGCTCTTAGCAATGCCCGTCTCAAGCTTTTGTTAAATGCGAATGACATTTAAAACTCCTTAGACACATTAAGATAATGGCAATAGAATATAAGCTTAGTAATCCCCCTAATATAATCATCGACATGATATTGTCCTGATATACATAGCTCAAAATCGAATAAAGAAAACCACCGAAAACTCCCAAAACCGATACAAAGATAACAACATATAGGGAGAACTTTGTGTACTCTTCCGCAAAACATGCAAATAGAAATAAAATGGCCATGTACAAAATTAAAATAGCGACTTCCTCGGTCAAGCCTCTATAGCCATTTGATCCCGTGATTACAAATACAGCTAAAACTATAGGCATACCTAGAAAGAAAATAAGGCCTTTCAAGTCTCGAAGATGCTGAGGGCTCGTCAAAAATGCCTTTGCAGATGGCCCCTTCAATCCGTAATAGTTAAACATACGATAACACCTTATAATTCATAAGGGCAGACCATAACACGTTAGATAAGCGGCGGAACATTGCTTTTGTATTATGCTAGTACTCATCGTGTTGTTCGATTCTGTCCAATTTGGCAGTGTCCGCTTGAATTTTTTTGTTAAATGGCCGAGCCATAAACTTCCACCTAATCAAACTCATGATTTTTCCAACCTTGGAACCCCATACACAATCCATCGCCATTTGGTGCTAATTCAACTTCAGACACTACTTCAGACTTCTCGTTGAATATACGTTGAATCAATACATATTGTGCTAAATGACCTGAATCTACCTCTAAATCAGATACTCCATCAAACATCATCATTACGGCATAAAGAGTTTTCTCTATAGAATCAATTGCAACTGCTCTTTCACTTTCGGTCAACATATCTGGAAGCTTCGAAATCTGATCATCTCTAGCATTTAAAATAAGTTGTGAGCCAAATGTATTGGCTGCGTCTATCCATCTTTGATTAGCCTCAGCGCTCCAATCTTGAAATTTCTTCAAATGCTCGCACTCTTTAACATATAAAGCCTTAACGAGAGGCAAGTCGCGTGAAGCGCAGGTCGTCCTATGAAGACTCTTAGAGCCGTAATGATCTCTATCATCTTGTTAGGTACCCTCCCCAATCTTACTGATTGATGTTGTCGGGCATAAACCATCAGATTGCTTCCAGTTGACAATGATTTTCATTTCCAACTTTGATTGCATGTCATATCTGACAAACGCAGTATATTTTTCATCGCTTTGTTCTGTTTCCAGCACGGTGTGTAAAAATGAATAGTTACCATGAGCCTGTTCGATAATCAATTCTACGCTGCGAAATTCTTTCTTACTTAAGTCTTTTTCAATTTCTATATGGTAACCGTCCAGCTTCTGATCATAGGAGATTGAAACTAAGTTATCATATTCCGCACTCTTTTCGGGAAACATGCATACACTTGCGGAATTCATGCAGCAAAGAAATAAAAATAAAAAGCGAATCATAATTGTATGCCTAACACCAAATTAAGCGGCCGTTCCTCGCGCTTGGCAATGCCCGCTTGAATTTCCTTGCTATATTCTATATACACTAGATCATCCATTTCTTAACCTGCTCGAGAAGATTTATGCTTGCCCTACCGAGTATAATTTCCATATCCTCTCCAGAGAACAATGGACCAAAACGGAAAATCCCTCTAAAGCTTAATAATCTATTCAAATACTCTCGCCATGTTACAGACTCAGAAACTCTAAACACTTTTAAGGTCTTATTTGATTTTGCGTTATAGATACGAGAAACCAATTTTATCTTGGGTCGCCAGAACAAGGGTAAACCAAAACCATCAAAGTTTAAGGTAAACATGTCACCGCCTCTGTTGCCGACAACGATGACGTCTAAAATCAAATCACTCGTGCTTGGTTCAGTAACTTCTGAGAATTTTTGGAGTGCAAAGATGCTACTGAGCTGATTCCTTATAGAATCATCCAAGTCCGAAAAACCAAACGAAAAGAAGGACTCTATGCTAGCAAGGTTATCGTCGGGAGCGACTGCGAGAGTCCCAACATATAAGTTTCGCGGTTCTTTTTTCAGAAACGTAGAAAACATCCTCACTCCATCTTTTGTATATAACACCGAATTAAGCGGTGGGCTTGCCACAGCCGATACAACAACCGAGTTAAACCGCGCCCTTCTTCATTTGTTTTGCTAGGTGCTACTCTATGCACTTTACTTCCTTATTGTTTATTTGGCAAAGCTCTGAATCTGAAGCTTTTACAAATAAATCACCAACCTTTATATCTTTTGGTGTTTTTATCCTCTTTAAGCTTTTGTCATTTCATCCACAAACTTTCGATTCCCCATCATGCAAAATAACCTTATCTTTGCTTATAAAGAATATAGTCGTGTTACCTAGTTCAAACAAATTCGTACTATTACACTTACCAACCATGGAGTTGCCATTGTCAAAGGTAATAAAGTACTGCACCACGGCTTCTCGATGAAATGGCATGAATCTGAAATAGCTTTCTTCTCCATCTTTCAGTGACCAAGTATTCGCCTTTTCATCATCCAATTTCAACATCACTTCTTTTATTTGTGACCCAGAGCTGTTCACGACATTAATGTTAGGCATGCCTACTTTATAAAATGATATAATCACCACAGCCACGATTAACAGTATTGTTCTAGTTAACCTATTTCCAAACATCCTATTCTCCATAGCAAATAAAACCTAGATAGGCGGCAGAATATCGACCTTGTATTACGTCCGTCCTAATCCATTTGTTAAATTTCGGTTGCAGCATAAACCTCGAATTCGCTAATCTTATAAAAGCATTCGTCATCAATAATATCCTTATCCCAATCCACATCGATTAATTCAGGGAAGCCAAAGTATGGGTGATATTTAACTTCTGCACTATGTGAAAGCCTAATCGCTTTTTCTACCTGCACAAAAACATCGTCAATTTTTAACGATTCGTTTGCAGGTGTTTGCCCAATTGGAAACTCAAAATCACGACCTTTTTCATGTTCAATCTTATATGAAAATAGCATCATGCAGCCATAAGTACTTATATAGTGATACGATACTGGCTGCGTTTTCTCCCACAATTCTTTATTCAACGCCAACTCTGAAAGTTTAACCTGGTTGCTTTCATCCAAATAAGACATAACCCATGCTCCCAATAGGAAAATGGTAAGGATGACAATTGCTGCAATTGTAATAGGATTACGTGAGTCCAATAACACCTCTAGAAATCTAACACTAATTTAAGCGGTGCTGGCCGCACTTACCAATGTCCGCTTCAATTTTTTTGTTATATTTCACAGTCTTTCCTATCCCGCTTTACTGTGAATTGATAGAGAACATCAACGATGTCCATTTGGTCATATTTCGCATCGGATTCTATAAACGATATGAATTCTCTTGGAAGAGCCTTAGGGTTCAATGAGGTGCAGTGAGCGAGCTTGGACTTACTCGATATTGCCTGATGGTAAGAGCCAATACTATGACCTAAAACTAGAGTTATGCATGATGCAATAGCTCCTTTTTCATCTAACTCGTCGTGGGCTCCAGCACAAACATTCTTCCAATAATTACCATCTCCGAGCGAAAAAGCTGTTGCATTTGACTCTGACGCAAATACTATTAACAAAGCAAAACAAACTATCCTCAAAACAACCTCCGCGCAATATACCCCCCGCATAACAGGCAAGTTTATGGGTCGGCACATTGAGCGAATCGAAGGCCGCACGTAAAATTGTCCCCTCGACTAAAGGCAGTGCGTTGATGCGATTGTTATACTGCTTCAGGTTTCGATAAAACATCCCATGTATCCTTGCGTTAAGCATTTTGGTAAAACAATACTCGTTTTGCGGTGAGAAAACAACTAAAGTATGACAGCGAGAATCAAACCTTATACGCTCACGAACCCGAAAAAAGTATCTGACAGGAAGATAAGAGTGACTTTTGAGAGAACGAGTTGTTGATAATTTAAATATACTTTTACTACATTACATCCACTATTTTTACAGGAACGAAGTTCTTTGTGATGAATTTAAAAAGCCTCATCTCTTTAATAAAGTCCGGTCGTGTAAGTTGCACCTCAAGGAGCTCGTACCCAACTAACTTTACTCCGAGAATATGTTTCTTATCATCAGCTGCGTAATATGTCATCCATTCAACACTATCCTTTTTGAAATCGTAGCCCAATAGATAAAGTGAGCCATCGCCCAAATACGCGACACTATGCTCGTTTGGCTTGGGCTTTAACAATGAATAAATTGGCGGCAGCAATGGTGAGATGAAAAAAATAATGAGTAACACCTTAAAATCTATCGAATCAACCACACTCGCCGCGGCAAAGATAATGAAATTCATTGCAAGAATGTTCAAGTAACCAACAATGAAATCTTTAACTTTTAATCTCTGAATAGACAGTGAAGTAAGCCCATCAGAGCTATTTACATTAAACATATATAACACCCCGCATAACCGGAGGCTCTGCACGCAACGGCACGGAAAGACTTCCGAGCGAGCGCAGCGAGGGCAATGATGCGTTTGTTATGTTGCTTGACTCTATCGCGGTTTTGATTAAACAATCCATGTCTGTCTGCGTTATCCATTTTGCTAAAACAATACTCGATTCAACCTGATACTACAACTGAGGTTTGCCAGCGGGGAACAAACATTATGCGCCCGCGAAACCGAAAAAGCGTCTCTGATAGGAAGATTAGAGTGACTCTTGAAAGAACGAGCTTTTTAAGATAGGTAAATTGAAACAATCACTACTGGAAATGTAGCGACAATAAACACTGACCAAATCCGGTTAATTAATATTAGTCTATTTATTAGTAGTTTTGCCCTAGGGTCCTTGCCAACCCAATAAGGCATATCTTTATCCTATATAACAGTTATCCGCTTAATAAATGTACTGCTGCCTTATGGCGGTTAAAGGTAAACCCTCTACTGCGCCCAGCAATGACCCAGTCATCATGGTAATTCTTGAATTGAGATTCTAGGAATGCATCAACGTTCATACTGCCGATAACGAATAGCAAAACACCTAAAGCACCCCAAACACAAATCAGCACTCATAACGCCAAATTAAGCGGCGCGCAAAAAACGTTAAGACAACGACCATTGTTAAACCGCATCCGACTTGATTTGCTTTGTTATAAGCCTGCGTCACCATCCAAAACTGCCTCACTTTGATTGTTACTTATAAGCCTTGCGAGGCTAACAGAGAGCTCATCTATCTTATGGCTTCTTATTTGTAATTCACCAGAGAGTTTACGTATCTCATTTTTACGGCAGTCAGTATACGGGTAATCTGCCAGTGTGACATGAATACCAATGATTCCATTTAATTTAGAAGCTGTAAGTGCATAACACCGAATTGAAAAGGTTTCTAGATATTCGCTACCATCAGTTTTGGATTGAGAGCCAACCAATTCAACCGAACCAGTCCTTTTTGAGGCAAGTTGCTTTAGTTTGATACAAAAAGCAGTAACGTCATCTAAATTAAACCATGCCTCTCCAAATCCAGAGAAATCGTTTAGGTGTGCCTTACATGTTAAACCTACTGAACAATCATCAAGATCCGCTGTAATTATTAATTGCTTCATTATTCTCCAAAGGCATATAACACGATTTTAAGCGGCGCAGCCCGCTCTTGGCAATATCCGGTTTATGTTTTTGTTATGTTGCTGTGCTAGTTTGAAGAGAAACAATGCTCCACCTAAATCCCTAATCTTTCAAAGTAGTTAATCATAAAAACACCAACAATGATAAATTGACCAAAGAATACGGTATTGAGAATTTTTCCTTTCCAAATAAGCTTTCTTGTCTCATCTGTATCACTAGCACTATCTTTATATTTAAAAAAGAAAATTACGTTTTTAAAGTTTTGCAATGGGTTAGAAAAAGTGTTTTTACCTATTGTTTGAGCATTATCTCCAAGCGTTAATTTGAGCTTTTTTACAATTCGGTCTTCGAGCGCGGAAAACAGGAATGAGCTTACAACTATCCAGCTAAATACAACCCAAAGAATTACGTTTTCGAAATTATCCATAATTCTCCTAGAGCAACATAACAACTTCGATAAGCGGTTTACTAGCGCTTTTCTAACGAATCCTTCTTCACCGTTTTGTTAGAATTACGCACCATCAACCACCCGCTTCTGATAAAACAATGCCTTAATACCCATCCCCGTCAAACTTACCATTATAAACGCCAGCGATAAAACGGAAATATTTAGCTCTACTGTTGAACCTAATAAGGCAAAATAAACTGATGGCATAAGAACAACATTGATAATAACAATACTTATAAAAGATAACACAAATCTATTACGAGAAATTTGTGATGATATCCAAATATTACTAGCTACTAGAACGAAGCCAACTTGCAGCACTAACATACTCGGAACTACTAATAAGAATGCTAGCATTTCATAAAAATTCACATATTTACTTGGCTCCGAGTAATCCTTATGATTTTGCCGGAGGGCTTTATCTAATCGCTTAAACGGGCTTCGCATGAGTATATTTAACACCAGCTTAAGCGGTAAAAATCGCTCTTCATTTTTATCCTCTTCAACCTTTTGTTATGTTTCATCAACCCGCCAGACTACGTTCATATTCGGAAATTGCCTTTGAATTCTATTCGATAAACCAACTACATCATTATGGACAGTATCTGGACTGGCAAAGATATGTACCGAATAGAACCAACCATTATTTCGCAATATTGTTACCGTATGTATGATTTCTTCTATGGAAACTATCTGATTTTTGTGTCTAATTAACCCGCTTGAGTCTAGTTTTAAGAAGAGCGGTGAGTTATCGCATGAACATACCACGTCAATGTCTGTTGGAACATCGATTTTAACGCCAGGTTCATTAGTGCCTAAGAACATTGTAGCCCATACACTCACTATACAGAACATCACACCGATGAACGCATATTGGAATTGATTCAAATCCACTGTACCTTCCTTGAAACATAACACCAAATTAAGCGGCGTTGCCCGCTCTTGGCAATGTCCGCTTCAATTTTTTTGTTATACATCAATGACCTCTGTTGCCAACAATTTGATCACAGAGAATGATTTCCAATTTGCACAAAGACTCATACTATTGCCTTCAATATCACTAAAATTGTATGAACCGACTAGTCTAGCCTCACTTAATAGAGATTCGTTAATTGAGACCTCTGCCAAATAGTAACCCATGTAAGAATCAGATAAAGTGAAGCTTAGATCAACTGTCAATTTACTTGGTACGTGCAGTGCTAAACTACCCAAATACTTGGGAGAAGCTGATTTATCATTAATCGGAAAGAGTACTTTCATTTCGACTAATCCATCAATACTCGATACTTCTATTGCAAAAGGTTTAAAGTCCTCTGCAGCTTCAATCGAGCAAGCATGCGACTCGAAGACGCAAAGTAGAAGAATCGCTAAAATTAACCTCAATGTTTTGCCTTTGATGTATAACACCCGCTTAAGCGGCGAAAATTGCTCTTTATTTTTGTCCGCTTGAAGCGTTTGTTATGTGAAATCAACCTATTATCCCCCATTCCATAATAGACAAAGCTGTTTGAATTGTTCCTAGTAAAAGTAAAATAGCCATTGTTTTAAATTGCTCCTTTAATACCATGTAGAAAGCAACAATATAAGCATAGCTCATCGAGATTATGGGAACGCACATCACAAATAAATCACCAAGTGATAAATGAGTTCCATGACCAAAAGCAGCTTCAAACGGAATAGTAATGACTAAAGGGAAAAAACTAATCAGTATCCCAAAACTAGGGAATACTAATAAATTACCTCTTACTTTTGTCATCTGCGTCACACATAACACCAACTTAAGCGGTGGCGCGTTAGCGTCATCCGGTGACCGAAGGGAACGTACTTTAAGTTTTTGTTAGTTGCTAATTTAATCCACTTTCTTATGGGTAGCATCCTTACTCCTAAAACAACTCTTTGTGCTCGGTGGTGGATGTCGGTGAACAGCCCAAACATCAATATATCACTTAAATTTGAGCTTTACCTTATGCTCAAACAACCTTGCTCATATCAACAACATACCATGAAAAGTCATTTGCCATATCAATTCTGCATGCTTTTGTGTGAAAAATAGTTTTGTCAAAATAGCTTATCAAGCTAACTGGCTAAACATCCTCGTTTAACATGTCGGTATGCAAACCGTTGCTAAACCTTCGACTAATTGATCAGAAGACAATGCAACTAACACCACGTTAAGCGGTAAAAACCGCTCTTGTTTTTATCCGTCTTCAACGTTTTGTTATGCATCGATGCAACGAACCCTCGTGACTCTAATCCCGTTATCAAAAGCTTGCACAAGAGTTTGTTTATCATTATCAATAAAATAAGTAATTATACTTTCCCAAATCTCACCTTCGCCCATCATTTTGAACTTTGCGACTAGTGAAATATGTTTAGATTCTATAATGCCAACCAATTCACCACTCGACTCCCAATACTCAATTGTAGTTGGATTAATCGTAAGTCTCATGTCGCTGAATCTATCCGTACACGCATCTTGAGAAACATCCCAGACTCCTTGATAAGAGACAGGAATCATTTCTACAGAATCACTCAATGCGTTAAAGGCCATAAGACTTAGAAAAGTCGCAATAGAAAATTTCAAATAGTCCCCTTAGATGCATAACACCAATTTAAGCGGCGTTGCCCGCTCTTGGCAATGTCCGCTTCAAATTTTTTGTTATGTTTACGACTCACAGCGCACCCCAATCAATTAAAAATATCGCGGCAGCAGCTAGACCACTTCGATTGATACAACTACCGACCGTCACTTCATTCACTATTAAGTCGTATCTATCATCCGTTGAAGATTTCTTAAATTTTCCAATTAATTTTCCATCGACTGAACTAACTGAATTCTCATCGGCGAAAGCTACTACTTCATCTTGATTATCAAATATCTGGTATTCATGAAAAGAGCCGTATCTACACTTCATCTGCAAGTCCCAAAGCACCCCGAATTTCGAAAATGCAACTCGCTTCCCGCTTGAATCGAAAATCCAGCCTTTTGCTTCACTCATGGCTAGTAAATATAACACCAGCTTAAGCGGTAAAAATCGCTCTTCATTTTTATCCTCTTCAAGCTTTTGTTATGTGTCATTTAGTCCTCGTTAACATCGGATTCTCTAAGTGACTAAAATACATACAATATAGCTTAAAAACAATCGCGAAAATCATTGGCAATACGAAATAAATTAAAGTCATATAGCTGAATATCGAAATATAACCAGAAAAAAATAAATTGAGTATGCCAATGCAAATAAGAAAACTAACAACACCAAATATCAATCGATAAAGTCGTTTGCTTCTATCAGATAATGTGAAAACAGCTGAACAACTTTTGCAAACATACCAGTCCATTACTAATGGAATATCTAAAGTATGGTTCTCACATTTTGGGCATTTACGTTGAAACATCGTTTATCATCATCGACACATAACACCCGATTAAGCGGTAAAAACCGCTCTTGTTTTTATCCGTCTTCAATCGTTTGTTATTTGCCATCTAAATTTAACCACCCATAACTAGATTAATAAATTCGATAAAAAACTAAAATAAAGATTAGAACAGCAATCCAATTCATAGCAATAGCCTGACGTTTGCGCTGCCGCATGACGTTAAGCATCTCTTCAACTGAACCTCTTTGCGCCCCGAGTTTATTTAATTTAAATTTACTTTGCCCATAGACCGCTGTCGCAAATTCCTTATTGGATTTTAAAAATGACCGTATCTTTGATTTACTGATACCAGTTTCCAAGGATAAAGAGATAATGCCACAGCCTTTACCGCCATGTGTCGCAAGCGCTTCCAGAATAATTTTCGCTGTATCTATGCTAATTCTGTGCATCGTATTATCGATTTTCCTTTGGCAAATAACACCCGCTTAAGCGGCGAAAATTGCTCTTTATTTTTGTCCGCTTCAAGCGTTTGTTATCTTTACTTACACCAGACATTTCTAATATCTCTAACATAAATATTTTCGGGGTCGTCCTCGTCCACATAAGATTTACCAAAATCACCTAGAACTTCATTAACAATCAAATCTTCTATTATTCCCTCAGTCTTATCCAGATACAGATTAAGATCTTGTCTAGAACTACCTGTAAACGGCCAATCATCATGTGTATCTGTTACAAATTGAATGTTATCACCTGTATTTTGCAATAAATACCATGTGACAATAGACGACTGGGCTGCATTGCCGGCAAGCTCTCTTTTTTTAGACCCATCCAAGTGTTTAAAGGATATAAGTTCCTTTTTAGACTCATTTACTAATATGTACTGTACGCCCAAAGTGCCTCCTTAAAGATAACACCAATTTAAGCGGCGAAATACCGCTCTTGTATTTTGTCCGACTTCAAATTTTTTGTTAGACATACCTTACCTTTTCTCAATTTTTTTAGTACCGATAATTGGACAAAGGTCACCGTCACCTTGCCACCAAACAGATACAGTTAAGCTAGTTTTCAGACCATCAAAAGCCCTAATATAAGTCACTAGCTTCCCATTTTTCGAGTAAGTTTCTAACGGTGCAGAAGTTGATGCGAAGTCATCATTTTCACCGAGAATGCCTAGAGTGACATTATCAAACTTTTGGCCATCAGCCTCACTTGGAAAAGCTATATAATATGTCCCTTGTTCTTTTGTCCACGATACTTCGATTAGCTTATTGTATGATTCACCTTGAATAGGTACTGAACATGCAAGCAACTTAGCACTATAAAACAAAGCTAAAACGACAATCAATATCCTTGTTTTCAACTAAATCTCCCAAGGTATGTCTAACACCAAATTAAGCGGCGCTGCCCGCTCTTGGCAGTGTCCGCTTGAATTTTTTTGTTATAACTACTTTTCACATTTAAACCTCACTAGTTTTCTACCAACTTTATAAAACCCGAAGATAAAGATACTTGCCAGAAGTGTAGTAAAAATTAGAACTGCTCCCACGAAATCATTGTCCACAAAACTGATAGAGATAGATTCGTAGGGTTTATAATAAAACCCCATAAATTCCAATTCCATTTCCGAGCAAACAGAAGTTACCATTGTACCTCCGCACCGAATAGGAAAGTTCGATAAACGAAAAAAGGTGCTTATCAACAAAAAGCAAACAAGTGCGATTACAGCCAATTTCTTCAATGTACTCACCTAGTAGTTATAACACCAGCTTAAGCGGTAAAAATCGCTCTTCATTTTTATCCTCTTCAAGCTTTTGTTATGCACCTGAAAAATGAGATGACTTCTCAATAAAAACGATATTATATCGAAGATATTTACTTTCATATTATTGAATACCTCCTGAAATTCCCCCGCCAGAGCCGCCGCCAAACGAGCCGCTACTAGGTTTATCATTATCATCCTGACTACGATTAAAAATCCAAATTCCAAGCGCACCAATAAATGGTATCAACCAAACAATAAGCACTTGTATAATCTTCTGTTCATTATCCAAATCATCTCTTTTGATAAGAAACACCGAAACTACAATGTTTAAAGAAAACAAAACACAAATTGTAGCCCAAACCATGCTCATTCTATTTACTCTGCATTGATGCATAACACCAACTTAAGCGGTGGCGCGCTAGCGTCATCCGGTGACCGAAGGGAACGTACTTTAAGTTTTTGTTAGTTGCTAATTTAACCTGTTTTCTTATGGGTAGCATCCTTACTCCTAAAACAACTCTTTGTGCTCGGTGGTGGATGTCGGTGAACAGCCCAAACATCAATATATCACTTAAATTTGAGCTTTACCTTATGCTCAAACAACCTTGCTCATATCAACAACATACCATGAAAAGTCATTTACCATATCAATTCTGCATGCTAATGCGTGAAAAATAGTTTTGTCAGAAAATCCTAGCCGGCTAACTGACTCAACATCCTCGTTTAACATGTCGGTATGCAAACCGTTGCGAAACCTTCGACTAATTGATCAGAAGACAATGCAACTAACACCGCATTAAGCGGCGAAAATCGCTCTTTATTTTTGTCCGCTTTAATGCTTTGTTATGCACCGATCTCACTTTTCCCAGACCTACTTAATAAAACAACACATAATAGAACTGGCAATATTTTTGCAACCGTAATAACTGAATAAAAGAAGACCGTACTATTAGATATTACATTGGCGATAAGCCCGTACACCATGAAAATCACAAACGGTGCAGCCAACATGTAATATTTGTTAGTGCCTACAAATCGTCTCGCGATCAACGCAACCAAATAAAATATTACGGCAAGCGGTATTCCGATGGTGACGAAATCCACCAAAAAAAAGGCCAGTGTTGGCGAAAACTCGTGCAAAGGAGTTAGGATATTTTTTGGTATTGCGACGGCAGCACCATAACCAATGATTGAAATTGCCAGCAACACGAACACAACGCCAATGAACGCAGATGATAATTGGTCAGCAACTGGCTTATTTTGAAAATCAATTCCCATTTTACAATTTCCTTTCAGGTGCATAACACCAATTTAAGCGGCGAAATATCGCTCTTGTATTTTGTCCGTCTTCAAATTTTTTGTTAGGCATGCCGCCTCCGCAGTTTGAATGATGTATACAACTTCGACACACCAAACACTATCGCTAGATTAAATATTAAAGTAATGCTCAGAGACAGAGCGTTAGCACAGCCACTATCATTCAATGACCAAGTAGTTGTCATTATCCAAGGTGCTAAGCCCGCCGCCCCGCAAACAATTGTTCCGGGCATTATCCATACACTTGTAAATAATTTTAAAACTACATATTTTTGCTTACGTAATAATATCCAAATAAACAAAACTGCGACAATTAACCAAAAGATAAAACCGAGAGGATCATTTAATACCATCGAGCCTAAAACAACTGGATAACCTAAGAAAAAGAAAAAATATGCGTATATGAAATCAAACAATCAATCTATCCTTTAGGCTGCCTAACACCATTTTAAGCGGTGGGCGCGCGCTCTTCGCGAACATCCGTCTTCAAAATTTTTGTTAGATTTGCTACAACCGCACATGTTTCGGTACCTTATTTTCTAGCAGTCGAACTAATTCAGGTTGCATTCGTTCAAAATTGTCTGGAATGTCTAAACATACTAAACGCTTACTTTTTAACAGATCTTTGAATTTCTTTGAAACCTTATTCTTGTGTGATTTTTCCATCACCAACACCACGTCTGCCCATTCAATCAAATCGCCAGATATAGTCGTTTCTGCATCTTTATTTGTCCCGCACCCAATAGCTTGAACGTTTGGATAGG
This sequence comes from Glaciecola sp. HA4-3, assembly GCF_055693685.1. NCBI lineage: Bacteria > Pseudomonadati > Pseudomonadota > Gammaproteobacteria > Alteromonadales > Alteromonadaceae > Glaciecola > Glaciecola sp. HA4-3. Next base: position 942,282 of record NZ_CM146340.1, on the reverse strand, counting down.
CCGAAAATACCTCTTCTCCAGTAGGACTACGCAATCGATTTTCACTACATACAAATAAGAGCTTCATATCTTCCCTAAATCTAACACCAACTTAAGCGGTGAAAATTGCTTTTTATTTTTGTCCGCTTCAAGTTTTTGTTATTTGCCGTTATACTATGTACAACTAACTGTACCAGAGAAGAGTGATGGACGCTATAAGTTATACAGCAGCAAGGGCTAAACTTGCAAGCACAATGGAGCAAGTATGTAATGACCATGCTCCAGTAATAATTACTAGAAAAACACAACCATCTGTCGTCATGATGTCGTTAGAAGATTATCAGGCCATGGAAGAAACAACTTACCTACTAAGATCACCCGAAAATGCTAGAAAACTGTTGGAGTCAATCGCCGAGCTAGAGAGTGGAAGTGGCACAGAAAAGGAACTTAGTGAGTGAAGCTTATCTTTTCATCTACCGCATGGAGCGACTATTTGTATTGGCAAAATACAGATAAAAAAATATTAAAACGAATAAATGCACTAATAAAAGACGTCACAAGAACTCCTTACGAAGGAATCGGAAAACCAGAACCTCTAAAACATGGACTTGCAGGTTACTGGTCTCGTCGAATTAATGATGAACACCGAATGGTCTACAAGGTTAAGGATGATTCGATATTGCTTGCACAGCTCAAATATCACTATGGCAAATAACACCATTTTAAGCGGTGGGCGCGCGCTCTTCGCGAACATCCGTCTTCAAAATTTTTGTTATATGCCATTAGTCTGCCACACTCTCGAGATAACACAATAACTCGGGTTCCGACTTAAATTCAGTAGTTCGAGGAAATCCATTTTTTTCTGTCTTTCCGCTCCAAGTTAAATGAACAATATAAAAACTCTTGCCATCAGTGAAAAGAACATCGTCATTGGCTTCACACTTTGCCAGTACAATCAAATCTACCTGAAATAGATTATGACTATCCGACAACTCCTTTTTTAATTCAGACAATAGAGCCACGCCATGTTTCTGCGGATATTCATTTATCTCAACCCATGGCTCTTTAAACATCAAATTAACCTCGGCATATAACACCGCATTAAGCGGCGAAAATTGCTCTTTATTTTTGTCCGCTTCAATGCTTTGTTATACACGTGCCAAATCAACCTTTTTTTGAGAGATTACAAAGATAATTACTGGTGCATACATTACAAATGCTAAAAAAATAACCAGTGGGTTCCATAGCGCGAAAATAGGCATGTATAAATGATACAAGGGATAATTTAGTCCAAACGAAACTATTTCTGCCCCACTGAATCCATGGCATTCAAAGCCCACCAATAAAGCATCTGTGGCATAACAACCAACAAAATGAGATGGCTTCCCGCCATACTCGACAAGTGTAAAAACTAAAATATCACAGACCAATAGAAAAGCCACGAACGCAAAATAACATAGGCAAAGTTTTCTAATGCATGACCAATATTTGATATTCATCGAAGTGTATAACACCATTTTAAGCGGCGCTGCCCGTTCTTGGCAGTGTCCGCTTCAAAATTTTTGTTATCCTCAATTTGCATCAATGAGCCCCGTATTGCAACACCCAATAAAAGTATGAAATAAGAATCACAACAAACGCTGTTGGCCATAAAAACAAATGCTTTCTTTGAGAACTAGTCAAATTTTGAGTGGTAATTAATAAGAAAATACAAGATGGTACTCTGGGCTAGTATTATCGGCAATATCAGCACTCCGACAATGTAACCAAATATTGAATCTACGTAGTCCGCCAGTGACCCAATATAAAAGAGTTGTATTAGAAATGAGAAAAAACACATTCCTAATACTGTAATAACAAATACTCCACCGCTCATCAATTCACCATTGAGGATAACACCTTGAATAAGCGGTTTGGCAGCGCTTTTCTGACAAATCCGTCTTCATTCTTTTGTTATCTATTTCTCCCATATTCAGTATACCTATATTCGCTTGAAGCTTATATATTCATTTAGCTCAGACTTGACTGGAATTAACAAGAATATTAACCCCGTTACCTTTTCGCTTTTATGAATAAGCAAGTTGCCCATGCAATCTTTATTAAAATTAATTTGAATGTTTTGAGGCCCAACCACGACGCTACCGGAGGGATCTGGGAGAAAGTCAGTATTGTCGTAGAGGCTGATCACGTTACCCCCAAACTTTGTTATTTTAGTAAAATTTATTGTACTCAACCTGCCTTCAATAGACTTAGCTGAGGCTAATAATTCATTGTCCAAATACTTGATTGTTACACTTCTGATTTCGCGATCAGAAAATTCAAAATTACTTTTAGAAAGCGACCATAATATTTCAGATAAATATACATCTCGACCATTGAGTTTACCGTTTCCCAAGTTAACGTAAGTACCAGTCAATTCATCCAGACTACTAAAATTACAAAGGTCTTTTCTTTCTTCTACAGTATTTGATACGCAACCGACTAAAGCCATTGTAAAAAAAGTGTTAAAAGCTTCATAGATAACACCTTACATAAGCGGTTTGGCAGCGCTTTTCTGACAAATCCGTCTTCATGTTTTTGTTATATTTCACTTACCCTACCATACTTAAATAAACATGTGATTGAAACAAATAAGCCTAAAAGCAACGTTAGCATTGTTGTATTAGAAGTCCGCTCCCAAACCGCAAAATACTCAGTTAACCAAGCTGGAAAGAAAAAAGAAAAAGGCAAGTAAATAATAATAAAGGCGAACCAGACCATGTATTCAAAAACCAACTGACCTTTTGCCTTAAGCCTAAGCTTTAAATGTAATCGAACGATCCAGATGCAACTGAATACATAAAGAATCATTCCAATTGCTATTACAATAAAAAGCACTTAACTTTCCCGTGAAATATAACACCTAGTTAAGCGGCAGAAATCTGCTCTTTGATTTATGTCCGTCTTCAACTTTTTGTTATCCTCCAATTAATCCGTGCGTTTCGCCAATTTCTTATAAATTGCATCTTTATCTCTCTTACCTACAGCTAGCACAAAAATAACAACCTCTTGGTCAATAACCTCATAAGCCAAACGATACCCCGCAGTTCTTAACTTTATCTTGTAAACTGATTTGTAGCCTTTCAATTTATCTGCAGCTATGTGCGGACTTTGAATCCTCTCAGCTAATTTTTTCTGAAATTGGATCTTGATAGGATGACCTAACTTTTTCCATTCCTTCAAAGCTGAGGGAAGAAATTTTAGCTTATAAGTCATCTAGTTTTACTTCAATGGCATCAGCCATTTCATGTCGTCTGCTTTCTACGACCTTTGACAACTCATAATCATCTAAGAGGTCCATCAATTGTTCATAGGTTTCAGCAGGAACTAAATAGGCTGCCGGCTTATTGTGATTTAATATAGCTATAGTTGAACCATCTGCTTCGTTCAGTAATGCACTAGGGTTTTTCTTTAGCTCTGAGATACTTGCAGAGCAATCAGCTAATACTTGACGCATGTTAATTTGACCCAATAATAAATAAGGAGCCAATTATAGACCTAAATTAAGAGCCAAATCAAATTTATCTATTGGAGGATAACACCTTACATAAGCGGTTTTGTGGTGCTTTCCCACAAAATGATCTTGACCCGATTTAAAGGACACCTTATTTTTCATCCTATTGTTCGCTCATATTCTAGGGGCGATAAATAGCCCAGACTCGAGTGTAACCTCACTCGATTATAGAATCCATTAATGTACCCCTTCAAAGCATTACGAAGCTCTTTAACAGACTTATAGCGGGCTTTCCTTATCAACTCTCCTTTCAGAGAATGGTAAAACGATTCCATAAACGCATTATCTGTGCAGTGCCCAGCTCGATTAAAGCTTTGCTTAATACCATGCTTTTTCAGTTCATCCCTAAATTCATATCCTAGATATTCAATGCCACGATCTGAATGAAAAATTAATGTATCTGATATTTTCCGTTTCTTCACAGCATTTCTGAGAACCGCAACTGTTAAGCAAGCTTTGCGGTCTTTTGATAAAGACCAACTCAATATTCGTCGGGAGTATACGTCCATTATGGTAGCCAAATATTGCTAAGGCCCCGTTCACTTTTAAATAAGTTATGTCACCTACCCACACTTGGTCAACCCCCGTGGGTTTATTCAACTTCAGAAGCAAATTATCACCACTTCGTTGAAAGCGTTTAAGGACAGGCTTTCGCGGGCATACTCTTGCACAACGACCCACTAAACCAGATGCTTTCATCAGTCTCGCTATGCGTTTTTTCCCCACATCAAGCCCTTGTCTTTTGAGCACGTTGAAGACCCTTGGACTACCATATCGTCCTTGGCTCTTTTGATAAATCTCTGTGATTTTCATCAATAGCTCCTTATCCGATTTGCTCCTATTTGATTCGTCTCGCGTGCACCAATTGTAGTATCCGCTTCTTGACACGTTTAACCACTTACAAAGAGCTTTCACGCCTAAGTGTCGGTATCTTTGGATGAATCCAAATCGTTCTGATGCTGCTCCGCAAGATACCGTTGCCACTTTTTTAGTAGATCATTCTCCTGCTTTAGCTTTTGGTTTTCCTTTTGCAGTTTTGCCAATTCTGTCAGCTCTTTCCGTGAAGGTGTTTTTTTACTTTTAGTCACCGAGACTCTCCCTTGTGGATCAGACTCTATCTTGCCCTCTCGATACCATTTTCGCCAGCGTGAAAGCATAAGTGGGTGAATATCAAGCGCTTCAGCGACCTGCTTACTCTGGATCCCTTCTTGAAGGCTAAGTTTTACCGCTTTGACTTTGAAGTCTGCTGAATATTTCCATGTTTTTCTAGGTTGTGTATATTTTGGCATTGGCCATCTCCAGTTAGTTGGAGGTGTCCACTAAAACGGGGGAACTACAAAATCCGTCTTGATGTTTTTGTTATGTGTGAAACTACAACATGTCATAAATTGCGTTCCCTATTTCTATAGAATCTGGATGGCCTGCCAAATAATCATCCAAATCAAATGACGGACTTGCCCACGTATATTTAGCCTTCTTCCTTGCAAACTGCGCTCGAATAATCTTTAACGGATTCAAGCCAGATTGTGATACCAACAATGCCAAATATTCTATTTCTGTTGCGAATTGGTCTGAATTATCAAAGTAATCTGAATGCACATCACCACCCAATCTGACGATTTTGGCGGCTTCCTCTAATCTAACAACTAAATCACTAGACTTACTCATATAGACACATAACACCATTTTAAGCGGCGCTGCCTGCTCTTGGCAGTGTCCGCTTCAAAATTTTTGTTATATGTCATGTTGCTAGTCACTTACTCAATGCCGAATGATGAACTAACCAATATCCAATCGCCACAAAAACTCCTCCAACTAGAACCGATACGGTCCAAATTACAGGACCAACAAACATTAAGGTGACATTACTTGCCTGCAACCTCTTTGCGTCATTAAAAACAGCCGCACTGAATGCTAAGTGAACAATAACGGTGCCAATTAGCCCTAGCAACCCCCAAGTTGATGCATATGAAGATAACATTCCTAAATTAGTTTCCATTTTAAATACTTCTCCTTTTTAAAGACGCTATTCATCCTCTAAATGACATATAACACCTAGTTAAGCGGCAGAAATCTGCTCTTTGATTTATGTCCGTCTTCAACTTTTTGTTATCCTCCAATTAATCCGTGCGTTTCGCCAATTTCTTATAAATTGCATCTTTATCTCTCTTACCTACAGCTAGCACAAAAATAACAACCTCTTGGTCAATAACCTCATAAGCCAAACGATACCCCGCAGTTCTTAACTTTATCTTGTAAACTGATTTGTAGCCTTTCAATTTATCTGCAGCTATGTGCGGACTTTGAATCCTCTCAGCTAATTTTTTCTGAAATTGGATCTTGATAGGATGACCTAACTTTTTCCATTCCTTCAAAGCTGAGGGAAGAAACTTTAGCTTATAAGTCATCTAGTTTTACTTCAATGGCATCAGCCATTTCATGTCGTCTGCTTTCTACGACCTTTGACAACTCATAATCATCTAAGAGGTCCATCAATTGTTCATAGGTTTCAGCAGGAACTAAATAGGCTGCCGGCTTATTGTGATTTAATATAGCTATAGTTGAACCATCTGCTTCGTTCAGTAATGCACTAGGGTTTTTCTTTAGCTCTGAGATACTTGCAGAGCAATCAGCTAATACTTGACGCATGTTAATTTGACCCAATAATAAATAAGGAGCCAATTATAGACCTAAATTAAGAGCCAAATCAAATTTATCTATTGGAGGATAACAACCTTATTATCTACACTGCCGAATAAGTCCTTTTGGACAGTTTTCGATAATGAGAAATTTTTGTATTCTTTTTACAATATATCAGGGGCTTGGCTAAGTCTAGCTGTCTTTGCGTTACTTTCTTGTTTGTGGTTTCCGATACTAATGACTTAGCGTGATGTATTGGTTTGCCTATTATATTTAAAAAGCTCTCAAGAATAACAATTGCAGGTGCTCTGTATTAAACCAGATGCGTGTTATGTATGTGCTTAGCGATACGAAATGCACAAATTTTCGCTATCGCCATTATACCTATTTGATTTTACGACTCATAAAAAGGAATTTATGTCTGAATTACTAGAGCAAACTCGCGCCGAAATCCGAGTAAGGAGACTAAGCCTTAAAACTGAAAAAGCCTATCTAGCATGGGTCAAAAGATTTATCCGTTTTCACAATTTTAAGCATCCTCAAACGATGGGTAACCTTGAAGTAGAGCACTTTTTAAGCTACCTGGCTAACGAGAGAAAAGTAAGCTCTTCCACGCAAACTCAAGCTTTATGTGCGCTTATTTTTTTGTATAAAAACGTGATTGATATTGATATCAGTGAGTTAAAATATGGGTTCTCTCGCAAACCCAAAAGGTTGCCAACGGTCATCACCGCGGATGAAGCCCGACTAATTTTAAGCTTGTTATCCCCAAAGTATTCTTTAATTTGTGGATTATTATATGGTTCAGGTTTGCGCATCAATGAAGCACTTAAATTACGTATCAAAGATATAAATTTTACTAACAACACCGTTTTTGTATTTAAGGGAAAGGGAAATAAAGATAGATATACTATTTTACCAGACAAACTAGTATCCGGACTTAAGCAACAAATGAAGCATAGTTTACATGTACATAAACACGATTTAAGTGAAGGTTATGGCTTAACATCTTTACCCACTAGCTTATTAAAAAAATATAAACAGGCTGCTTATGATGCAGGGTGGCAATATGTGTTCCCATCAAGTGTAAAGTGCCGTCATCCTATCGATGGTTATATTTGTCGACACCATTTACACGAGACATCCTTTCGTAAACACTTGCGAGAAGCGCTTATCAGCAGTGGAATCAACAAACGGGTGACTGCGCATACTTTTCGTCATACCTTTGCTACTTTATTGCTACTAAGTGGCACCGATATCAGAACACTGCAAGAACTGCTAGGACACAGTGATATAAGAACAACCGATATCTATACACATGTTGTAGGCACTAAGTTTGCTGGTACCAGAAGCCCTATTGACTATTAATCATCATACACTTTGGAGTTGTTTATTCGCTTTGCCTCAATCGCTTCGAGTTTGTCAACAGCATAGTTAAAGCTCGCACCGGATCCTTTAACCCAGCCAATAATAAGTGTCCAAACGCTTGTAAATAGCGCCCTTTAGACTCACTAGCAAGGTAGCACTGTGCAAGCCTAAAATGTATTAGGGCAATGCGTTTTCTTATGGTTGCTTTTTTATATGGAAATCGTTGCGCTGCAGATGCAACAATTGACACACCAGTTTGCCATCGGGTAAATTTATTTTGTGCGCTAATTGAATTGGCGTGACGTCGATATTTAAATACCTTATCGGAAATATTGCCAATATTAGTGACTTCACATAACCTGACTAACATATCATGATCTTGAGCGGCTCTGTAGTCTTCATTAAAGTTCCCGGCCTTGTCATAACATATTTTTCGTACCAACGAGTTAACTGGCAAATGAAAATAGCAGTCTAACAACACTTCATTGGGGTCGCTAGGATCATTCTCAAATTTACCTTCTATGTCATACAGATATTCGCCACTTGCCGACATTGCAACACCCGAACCATATACCAAACCAATATCCGAGTGCTTATTTAAATAATCGACTTGCAAGCTTAGTTTATCTGGTTCAAATACATCATCACTATCCAAAATCGCAATGAACTCACCTTTTGCATGGGCCAAAGCCAAGTTTAAGGCTGCAGATTGACCTTTATTTATCCTATTTTCATGATGAAGTAGAGTAATCTTTCGTTGCTTAGCATGATTTTTAAGTAGCTCATATCCACCATCTCGTGAACCATCATCAACAACAATAATTTCAAAATTCTGATAAGTTTGATGATAAACCGATGCTAGAGTCTCTTCGATATACTCGGCCCGATTGTAAAAGGGAATTAAAACAGACACCAAACCATTGGTGGTAGTAGCATGCATGGTGGCAACTTGACCTTGATTAAACAATAATCATCAAGAGTAAACTACATTATTGTGCTATTCAACAAAGACTGTTGTTTGTCTTTAGGAATCGCCAAATTTGTTTATAAATACAGCACTAACCACCGTCTAACATGTATTTTTCAATGCGCTCAACACGTCTTGGTTTTCCCGAAATAACAATGACATCACGATGGGCAATAGTAAAGCTTGTATCAGGATTTGCTAATTCTACTCCATCTCGTCTAATGGCAATTACTTTTACTCGTCGCCTAGCAATATCTAAGCTATCTAAGGATTTACCCACGGCGTATGCATTCTCAGAGATAACGATTGCATGCATAAATTCAAGCTTATCTCCGGTTTCATATGTAATCTCGGTAGTTTCACCAGGATAAAACCCATGCATGTGTTGATAACCTTCTTTGCGTTCTGCTCTTATTCGCTTAAGTATCCTTGACATAGGTATGCCCGAATAATGTAATACTTGCGAAATAAGCATTAGGCTACCTTCTTGAATTTCAGGAACCACTTGTAAAGCGCCTGCATCGTATAAATCTTGCATTTCGTAGTCTTTGCGCGTTCTTACCAATACAGACACATCAGGGTTGACCGTTTTAATAGTATTTAATACTTTCAACGCTTTTGAGTGCACATCAAAAGTAATAATGGCAAGCTTAGCTGTATGAATATTGGCAAGTTTTAATATATCTTTTTGTGCAACATCACCATAAATTATTGACTCTCCCGCCAACAAACTTTCTTTTACTCGTATTGGGTCGCTATCAACAACAACATACGACAAACCCTCTAATTTGAGCATTCGCGCGATTGATTGCCCTACTCTGCCAAACCCTAGTATTACTACATGTTGTTGCATACTGGTTTGCTGTCTTTCTTCTTCAAGAGCCTGATGCAAATTATTACCCGATAGCTTTGTTGCAATAGCACCAGATTTATTTATTAACAAGGGGGTTAAGGCCATACTAAGTAAGCCCACACTTACTAACAATGATGAAATTTGAGGACTGATTAAACCGTTACTAAGTGCAAGAGCAATAATGACAAAGCTAAATTCGCCCATTTGTGACAACTTTATTCCTGCAGCCCAAGCATCCTGCGAATCTGACTGCGTTATATAAGCAGCAAGTCTTACCATTGCAGCTTTACAGCAAACCAAAAGTAAAAGTAATAAAATAATAAAGTGTAAGTCCGTGACAAAAACCGAAAGCTCGAGCTTCATACCCACTGTAATAAAAAACAGCCCCATTAAAATATCTCGAAATGGCCTAATATCGGCTTCTAACTGATGTCTATATTGAGATTCACTGAGCATCATTCCCGCTAAGAATGCTCCAAGAGCCATCGACAAACCTAAAGAATAGGTAGCGCCTGCAGCGAGCAATGCGATAAGAATGGTACTTAGCACAAACAACTCATCAGTACGCGTTTTTGCAATTTCATTAAATATACGAGGCAGCAACCATTTGCCGATAGAAAGCAATAGCACAACCGCAACAAAGCCTTTAAGCATAGCTAAACCAATTGCTAAGGCAAAAGATTGTTCGGTATCGGCTGATAGTAAGGGAATAATGATCAGTAGCGGCACTACCGCTAAATCTTGAAACAGTAATACGCTAACCGCTAATTGAGAACGTTGAGTGTTGAGTTTGCCTTGATCATCAATGGTCTTTATTACAATAGCGGTAGAGGATAGCGCAATACTAGCACCGACTATTACCGCTGCGGTAAATGTTTGCCCCACTAACATAGCAAACCCGGCAAAAAGTAAAGTGGTCAGGATCATTTGCCCTGATCCTAGGCCAAACACAAGTTTGCGCATTGCAAACATTCTCGCCAAACTAAATTCTAAACCTAGAGTAAAAAGCAAAAACACAATCCCAATTTCAGCAGCAAGGTGCATATCATCGGGATTAGTAAACAGTTTCAGCAACTCTGGCCCAGTAATAACGCCTGCCACAAGATATGCCAAAATGGGCGGTAAATTGATGCGCTTGAATAGCCATACCATTATTACCGCTATCGCCATTAAACTAATAATGCTAACAAAAGTATGATCCAAGCAAATTTCCCTTTATTAATGACATGAAATGCATAAAGACCAAGCAATGGTATACATTTTGCTAAGTCTAAATACACAAGCTAATAAAACGCTTGATATGATTAAAAACGACAAAAGTCTGTCGTTTGTTAAATGTTGTCAAACTTGCTGTACTTAATAAAGCATAGCGCTTAAAGCAGGATTTGAACAGACTATTTAACTCGCTCATATATGAATGTTTTAAGCATTATTCATCAACGTAGACTGGAGTAGTAGATGGACATTAGTACAATATCTAAAGAGCAAGACAATAGGGTTATATTAGGCGAGAGCATTGCCGAAACACCTGTTTTAACAATGTCAGAATCCGCTTTAATTATGCGAACCATGTTGTCCTCTATAGATTTAGAAAGTCTAACTGAAGATTATTTTACTATTTTAAGTGGCAAACTTCCCTGCACCTCTTTAAAGCTATCGTTTTCAGACCGCGTGCTAAAAACAGGGAAATCTAGAAACAACGCTAGAATAATGAAAATCGCCATTTACTACGGTCAACCTTTTGGCACTCCTCAGCATGCGCAGCTTGCTTATTGTTTTTCACGAGTATTAACGCCCGTTCAACGTAAATTACTTTCAGAAATGCATAGCATCTTCGCGATGAGCTTAAAACACGCTCTTGAGTATTATCGTATTAGCCAATTAGCGACAAAAGACATGCTCACAGGGCTTGGTAATAGGGCTCATTATGAGGAGTCGTTAAACAAGCTAATCAGCATCAGCAAAAGAAACAAGGAAAGTTTTGGTCTTTTAGTGTTTGACCTAGACAATTTTAAAGCGGTAAATGATAAGTTTGGTCATCTTGAAGGCGACCAAGTGCTAGTCGCGTTTTCGAATATACTCACAAATTGTCTACGTGATTCCGATCACGCATTTAGATTTGGTGGCGATGAATTTTGTTGTTTATTGATAGATAGCAATCCCGCAGCAAATGAACAAGTAGCTCAGCGCATAAGTGAAAGCATCGCAAAGGATCCCTTGTTCATTCAACACCACGTTTCAAGTAGCGTTGGTGCAACATCATTTATTCAAAGCGATAATGGTCAGAGCTTATTTGACAGAGCCGACGCTGCGCTGTTAAAAGCAAAAGAAGCCGGCAAGGATACCTTTATTGCAGCATAGTTAAAAAGATGATTGCCATTGCAAACTAATGCACAGTGAGTCACTTTTCGAGGCAATACTTAAATTTAGCCATATTTTATTGGGCAACAAAACAGCCCATAACTGTTCATCTTTGTATAACAAAGGAATTTGCTTTCGGTGTAAAGATGAAAAACCCCATTCTTGAAACCATACTTTTAATGCTTTTGAGGGTCTTTTGTGCTCAAATTTAGCCTTTTCATTCATCCTCGCAAATCTTATACAAAAATCTGCATTTGGTACTTCCAATTGTAATGGTGATTGCTGATTGCCTTCACTTTGCACTAAGCGACCCACTCCCTCGATCTCAAGTGCTAATTCCTTATCAAGGGCCAAATGAAACTCTTGATTCGCATCAAAATCCGGCAAAATATGTACACATTGCTGATATTTCTCGATAACATAATCTTTAAACACAATATGCGGCGATGGATTGGAAACATGATGGTTTGAAATAAGCGCTAACACCTGCTCAATTTGTTGTGCAGATGGGTAAAAGTTAGTATTTAAATGTATCCAATATCGTAAAAATGACTGTTGTGTTGCATCGCTTTGTGAACAAAACTCAAGCAACTTTAAGGTTTTATTTTGTATCAGTTCCTTTGCCAAAATAGACATATATTCGTCTAGACTAGTTTGAGCTTGCGCGCAATGTGAAGCGCTTCTAGAGATTGTTTTGCTTGCTTGAGGCCAACGTTGAATTAATACCGGCATAAGAGATTGGCGAATATAATTTCGATCAAATCCTTGATCTTGATTCGATTCGTCTTCCACCCACTGTAAATCAAATGACTTTGCATATTTGTTTATGTCTGTTTTCAAGCAATCTAATAGCGGGCGGCTAATATTAGGAAAATTACTTTGGTCGCCGCGCGAATACTCAGCCATTGAGCTAAGTCCTTTTATGCCTGAGCCTCTAAGCAATTGCAGCAAAAACGTTTCGGCTTGGTCATCTTGATGCTGCCCAAGCAAAACAATGCCTGATTTCGCATGCTTAGCGAGGGCTTTATAGCGTAAATCGCGAGCGACTGCCTCTAAGCTTTCTCGTGGTTTTCTATTAATCTCAAGTGTTTCGATTATTAAATCAATACCCAATGCATCACATACTTCTTGACAGAAGTTTGACCATATTGGTGAATTCCCACTTAAGCCGTGATTAACATGAATAGCTTGTAAGAAAAAAGCTTGCTTGTCAGTACTAACGCGTGAGCGATTAATACCTTGAACAAACTGATGTGCCAAATGGAGTAGAACAATGGAGTCTATGCCGCCGCTCAGGGCAACAAATAAACGATTTGAGTCGACTTTAGCGTGAGTATTTTCTTGCTTATCAATTTTAAAAGTATCTGCGTTTGTAAGCTTGAAAATATGCCGTTCGAGCGTCTGGCAAAACGTATTGCTAAAGTTACTCATCAACAACGACATATAATTCTCATCTGCGAGTCATTAAGCCTGTTTACGCGATACCTTAGCAGTAACCAAACGACATTAAACGCTCGTAACGTTCTTGCATCAGTGTTTGTTGATTAAGCGATTGTAACTGCGCTAATTGTTGCTTAATAGTTGCTTTAAGGTTTGCAGCCATACCCTTATGATCACGATGTGCTCCGCCTAAAGGCTCATCAATAATATTATTAATTAACCCTAAGTCTTTTATTTGAGGAGCTGTCACGCCCATAGCTTCTGCTGCAATAGGCGCCTTGTCTGCACTTTTCCATAAAATAGAAGCGCATCCTTCAGGTGAAATAACTGAATAGGTTGAATACTGAAGCATGTTAACACGGTCGCCCACTCCAATAGCAAGAGCTCCACCACTACCGCCTTCACCTATTACAGTGCAAATGATCGGCACTTTTAGCATCGCCATCACTTTTAAATTCATGGCAATTGCTTCACTTTGGCCACGCTCCTCTGCACCGACACCTGGGTAAGCACCCGGAGTATCGATAAAAGTGATAATGGGCAAATTGAAACGCTCTGCCATTCGCATAAGTCTCAGCGCTTTGCGATACCCTTCGGGTTTTGGCATACCAAAATTACGTTTAATCTTCTCAGAAGTATCCCTTCCTTTTTGATGCCCAATTATCATTACTGGCGTACCATCAAGTTTCGCTAAACCACCTATTATCGCTTTATCATCCGCATAAGCTCTATCGCCCGCTAATTCATCGAAATCAGTGAGCATATTGTCAATGTAGTCTTGAGTATATGGCCTCATTGGGTGGCGAGCAACTTGAGATATTTGCCAAGCTCCTAAACCCTCAAAAATTTTCCGAGTGCGATCAGCGTTTTTCTCACGTAATTTGCTGATTTCCTCTTCAATCCCTACATCAAAGTCACCACCTTGATTAACAATCTTCAATTCTTCTATCTTGGCTTCTAACTCGGCAATTGGTTGCTCGAAATCAAGAAATTGTAAGCCCATATTGATATTATCCGTCTTTATTATATTTTGATTATATTTTATTTATATGTTGCGCTAGGTATTAAATAGCACATTTACATTGTCTGCGCCAAGTTGATGCCTAAGTTGCGCGACAAGATCATCATCTACATTAACAAACCATGAGACACTTGTTTTCAATTCTAGTTCAGCATCTGGATGCTCGACAAATATATGGATTGGACATGTTCCACCCTTATAATTGCGTAATACATCTTGTAGTTTCGATACTGTTGATAGTTTGCATTGAGACGTTGATAAGTTAATTCTCAACATTTTAGCAAAACGATTTCGTGCATCATCAATAGACATCACTTCTAAGATGCTCATTGTAGTGCCTTCGGTGTACCTATCAAAGCTGACCTGTCCCTTAATCCACACAAGATTATCTACTGATAATTGATCTTCGAAGCGTTCAAATGCATCAGGCCCAACGCGCATTTCCATTCTTGCAGATTTATCATCTAGCGTTACCAGTGCCCAACGCTTTCCTTGCTTATTAGTTAACACTCGCAGCGCGTAAATTAAGCCAGCGGTACTCGTATGATTATCACGTTTTTGTGGTACTAGGTTTTTAATTTCACAATCAATATAGTGTTTGCACTCATTTTTATATTGTGTCATTGGGTGGCCTGTCAAATACAAGCCCAAGGTTTCCTTTTCACCATTTAGCCAAACTTTCTCGGTCCATGGCGGCACCTGAGTAAAACTATGTTGAGCTTGTGCTTGCGTAAAATCTTCCATGCCAAACAAGTCACCTTGGCCTGCCGCGGCTGCTTTGGCATTTTGTGAAGCTGAATCCAAAGCATCTTTTAGACTTGCAAACAATACGGCTCTATAAGGGCCTAACGGCTCTTGACCTAGTTTGTCACGATGCGGACTAAGTTGATCCATCGCACCTGAATACACAAGCTTTTCAAGCACGCGTTTATTGATTTTTTTCAAGTCTACCTTGGCACAAAAATCAAATAAATCATCAAACAAACCTTGGTTTTGGCGCGCATCAATAATTGCTTCAACAGGGCCTTCTCCTACACCTTTGACAGCGCCAATACCATAAACAATCTGGCCTTCACTGTTCACAGTAAATTTATATTGGCCTGCATTTAAATCAGGCGGTAAAACCGTTAGACCCATATTGTTGCATTCGTCAATCAAGGTCACGATCTTGTCTGTGTTATCCATATCAGCAGATAGCACGGCAGCCATAAATTCGGCAGGATAGTGGACTTTTAGCCATAGTGTTTGATACGAAACTAAGGCATAGGCTGCTGAGTGAGACTTGTTGAATCCATAACCTGCAAATTTTTCAACCAAATCAAAGATTTTCATTGCAAGTTCAGGGTCGATGTTATTATCAACAGCGCCGGTTTTAAAACTCTCGCGTTGCTTTTCCATCTCTTCTAACTTCTTCTTCCCCATCGCTCGACGCAACAAATCAGCTCCGCCCAGTGAGTATCCGGACATGACTTGCGCGATTTGCATAACCTGTTCTTGATACAAAATAATGCCATAAGTCGGCTCAAGAATTTCTTTTAAGCACTCATGTTGATATGTTGCATCTGGGTAAGACACCTCCTCGCGGCCGTGTTTTCTGTCAATAAAATTATCGACCATTCCTGACTGCAATGGCCCTGGTCTAAATAGGGCAACCAACGCGATAATCTCTTCAAACACATCGGGTTGTAGCCGATTAATTAGGTCTTTCATACCTCTAGATTCGAGTTGAAATACTGCGGTAGTTTTCGCTTTTTTGAGGTAACTAAAGGCCTTTTTATCTTCTAAGGGAATGCTGGTGATATCTATGTCGATACCTTGTACGTCTTTGATCATATCCACTGCCCATTGGATAATGGTCAATGTGCGCAGTCCCAAAAAGTCAAACTTAACTAAGCCTGCGGTCTCAACGTCATTTTTATCAAATTGCGTGACTGGATTTGCACCTACATCATCACAATATAATGGCGCAAAATCAGTGATGGTTGTGGGCGAAATTACAACCCCTCCTGCGTGTTTACCGGCATTACGAGTAACGCCTTCTAAAATACGCGCCATATCAATCAGTTCGGCAACCTCTTCATCTTGATCATAGATTTCTTGTAATCTAGGTTCGACCTGAAATGCCTTCTCAAGCGTCATACCAGAGTCACTATAGGTACCATTTTAGAAATTCTATCGACAAAGCCATAAGGATGCCCCATCACTCTGCCTACGTCTCGAATAACAGCTTTTGCAGCCAATGTACCAAATGTAATGATTTGTGATACAGCGTCTCGGCCATAAATTTCTGCGACATGATCAATAACCTCATCTCGCCTGTCCATGCAAAAATCAATATCAAAGTCAGGCATCGATACCCGCTCTGGATTTAAGAATCGCTCAAATAGCAAATCAAACTCTAGTGGGTCAAGGTCAGTAATATCTAAAGCGTAAGCAACCAAGGACCCTGCACCCGAGCCACGACCATAGCCCCACTGGTATATTGTTGTCTTTACTCCATTGGATAAACTCCATGACTATCAAAAAATAGCCTGTAAATCCCATATCATTTATCACTTCCAGCTCTACCGCTAGTCTTTCATCGTATTGCACGCGCTTTGCTACACGCTCTTGCTCATCTGGAAAAATTTGTTTTAAACGTCGCTCTAATCCTAGTTGTGATTGCTTGACTAGAAATTCTTCGGTTGTCATATCGCCTGTGGGAAAATTAGGCAGGAAATATTCGTTTAATGTCACTTTGACATTGCAACGTTTAGCGATCTCTATTGTATTTTCAATCGCAGAAGGGATATCAGCAAACAATTCACACATTTGCTCTGCGCTTCGCAAATATTGCTGTGAGGTGTAGCGCTTCTCGCGTCGATTATCATCAAGCGTATACCCTTCACTTATGCAAACTCGCACTTCATGCGCTTCGAAGTCTTCTTCGTTTAAAAAGCGGACATTGTTAGTTGCGACCACTGGTAGGTCATTTTTAGCTGCTAGCTCAACCGCGTGCTCGATATAATCGTTTTGGCCATGATGTCCAGTGCGTTGCAGTTCGATATAATAACGGTCTGCAAAGTAAGTTTGATAAAACTCAATTACTTGTTGAATGATGGCAGGCTTATTAGCATTAATTGCTTTGCCCAAATCGCCTTCAAGCGCACCAGATAGAACAATAATGCCTTCATTATGGTCTTGCAAAACAGATTGATTAACAACAGGTTTATGCTGAATGTGACCTTGAAGATAAGCCTTTGAAATAATATTGGTAATGTTCTTATAACCTAGCTCATTTATCGCTAGTAACCCTATTTGAACAAACTGGCCATCCAAAAAGTCACTTTGCATCCAAATATCGCAGCCGATAATTGGCTTAATTCCATGGCTAGGTGCAGCTGAATAGAATTTAACTAAACCGCATAAATTCATCGCATCAGTGAGCGCTAACGCATTGAACCCCATATCCTTGCAAGCGCTTAGAATAGGTTTTACTTTATTTAGACCATCATTCATTGAATAGTCTGAATGCATGCGAAGGTGAACGAATTCTGCTGACACGTGTTTCTTTACTCCATCAAAACAATTTGATTATTCTACCGCTTTATCGAAAAACTTGTTATCTAGTTTTGGTGAAAATTGTATCTTTTTATTAAATTACGCCTATTAATTTGGCGATGACAATAAGGCTTTTACAGGTTTAAAGCTATATCGATACTCAGGCAGTGGGCCGTATGCTTCTAGTGCTGCTAGATGGGCTTTAGTTGGGTAGCCTTTATGCTTATCAAAGCCATACTCTGGATGCTGTTGGTGCAGTAAATCCATCTCGTTATCACGAATCACTTTGGCTAATATAGATGCCGCGGATATCTCCTCAAAAAGGCTATCGCCTTTAACTATCGCTTCGGCCTTGTACCGCCAGTTTGGTAGTCGATTGCCATCTACCCTAACAAATTCTGGTTGTACCTTTAAACCTTCAACCGCTCTTGTCATCGCAAGCATAGTGGCGTGTAAGATATTTAACTCATCAATTTCCCGAGGACTCGCTCGGCCAATGGCCCAACAAAGCGATTGCTCACAGATTTCCTCAAATAAGCTTTTACGTTTTTTCTCGCTTAGTTTTTTTGAATCGGCTAAGCCTACAATAGTATGGTCTTTAGGCAGAATAACGGCCGCTGTAACCACATCTCCTGCCAACGGTCCTCTTCCCACTTCATCTACACCAGCAACGATTAGCGTATCACTCATTAGTGTTTGCCTGTATCAAATCTAGCACCGCCAACGCTGACTGTTTGTCTGCATTTAAAGCCAACGATTGATGAAGGGTAGCAAAGGTGCTGACAATCTCTTTATTATCTGACTGCCATACGTTTAGTAAATTATCAGCTAAATTTTGAGCATTAACGTCATCTTGTAAAAATTCTGGTACCAAACGCTCATTAGCTAATATATTGGGCAAAGAAAAATAATCTTGCAAATACATACGCTGCATCATTTTATACGTTAACCAGGGCATTGTATAAGCAACAACCATTGCGCGCTTACATAACATAGCTTCAAGAGCGGCTGTTCCGGAAGCCAATAGCACAACTTCACTGGCAATCATGACATCCCTTGCTGGGTTGCGAGTCACTATGCATGCCTCTTGTATGTCTAGCTCTTCCAAAATGGATTTTATTTGTGATTCTCTATGCTCATTCACCGCTGGAATAATTGCTTGAATATCCGGGTGTTTTTTCTTGATCAAAGCAAAGCTTTGCATAAATACTGGTAGTAAAGTTTCGACCTCGCGCGCTCGCGACCCCGGTAAAATGGCAATAAACGAAGTATCTTGACTCACGCCAATTGCATCTTTTGCATCCTGTTGGTCTACTTTTAAAGGTATGGTATCTGCCATTGTGTGGCCCACAAATTTAAAAGGAACCTTGTACTTTTGATATATCTTTTCTTCGAAAGGAAAAACACCTAATACTAAATTACATGCTTTAGCAATTTTGTGTATTCGCCCTTCACGCCATGCCCAAACTGTTGGACTAACGTAATGTACGGTTGTGATGCCTGCACCTTTTAGTTGAGCTTCTACGCGCAAATTAAAATCTGGCGCATCAACACCTATAAAAATGTCAGGGGTTTTGTATAAAGTGATTAACAATGCTTTTTCTGATGTGCAAAAGACGAGGTAAATGCTTTAGTACTTCAAATAGCCCCATGACAGACAGTTCGTTCATATCGAACAAACAGTTCATGCCTACATCAGATAAGTCTTTAGAACCGATACCTTCAATAATCGCATCAGGATGAGTCTTAAGAATTTCTTTTATCATACCCAACGCAATGATCGCACCAGAAGTCTCACCAACCACTAATCCAATACGAGGTGCATGTGACATGTTTATAGCCTTTTTTTCTTTGGACGAATAAGCCGTATGCGCTATCTAGCAATGCCGCGCTGATTACTAGCTAAAAATTTTGCCATAACAACTAATTCAGGGTGATGTTTAGCGTCTTCGGTAATAACATCTACAGCTTCTTCAAAAGATAAGCCTTTACGATAAAGCGTCCGATATGCTTGTTTGACGACTTTAATGCTTTGGGCGCTAAATCCTCTGCGCTTGAGCCCTTCACTATTGATACCCTGAGGAATATGTTTACTGCCGCTGAACATAACATAAGGCGGTATGTCTCGCAGTATTACCGAGCCACCACCTGACATTGCATGAGAACCAATGTGACAAAACTGATGCACTGCCGTCATACCGCCCAGTATCACAAAATCGCCAACATGAACGTGCCCAGCTAAGGTTGCATTATTTGCTAGTATATTATCATCTCCAATCAGGCAATCATGCGCAATGTGTGTATTTACCATGCACAAATTACGGCTACCAATTTTGGTTATGCTTTGATCTTGAGTCGTTCCTCGATGCAAAGTACATGATTCTCTAAACACATTGTCATCGCCTATCTCAAGATAAGTATCCTCGCCAGCATACTTTTTATCTTGGCAATCCTCACCCACCGAGCAAAATTGGAAAAAGATATTTCGTTGTCCTATTTTAGTATTTTTACGCACAACAACATGATTTTTCAGTACGGTCCCTTCACCAATCTCAACGTTGTCCTCAACAATACAAAAGGGGCCGATCTCTACGTCATTAGCAATAATAGCTTTATCTGATACGATAGATGAAGGATGAATCATATTAAAAATCTCTCATGGCACACATGAACTCAGCAATACACACTTCTTTTCCGTCTACGCTTGCAACACCTGAAAACTTCCATATCCCACGGCGTTCCTTAATCAGTTGAACATCCATATCGAGCCTATCACCAGGGACAACTGGTGCTTTAAATCTCGCTTTATCAATTCCTGCGAATAAATATAACTTATCAGTATCAGCTTGGGTTTTAAACCCTAATAAACCTGCTAATTGCGCAAGGGCTTCTAATAACAATACACCTGGAAAAATAGGCTCGCCTGGAAAATGGCCTGTAAAACAAGGTTCATTAAACGTAATATTTTTGTAGCCTTTAATAGATTGGCCCAACTCATAGTGGGTTACGCGGTCAACAAGTAAAAATGGATAACGATGCGGCAATAATGCCATTATCTCTTTGATTTCAATGGTATTGATTGAGTTTGCCAAAATAACTCCTAGTATCAGTGGCGATTCTTATTGTATGTCTGTCTTAATGCATTGACAACTTTTCAGTGAGCTTGAGCTTTCACAGATAAAACTACCAGACAGACTTATTCTTTTCTAGGCGTCTAAGGTACTTGTTATTGGCCCTAAAACAAATCAGACCAACATATGTTGGCCTGATTATTTTACTTTTTTACCGATAATTAGCGATTAGTTCGCTTTACTTACCTGATCTAGTACTTTTTGAGTAATATCAAACTCAGGTTTTGTAAATGGCACTGCTGTAGCATTTACAACAATATCGTAGTTTTCCTGCGCAGAAATTGCGTCAATTGCTTGCTTAATCAAACCAAGCAGTTTATTGCGTTCTTCTTGCGTTCTACGTTGCATATTTTGCTGAAGTGGCGCACCTTTTTCTTGTAACTGTGCACTTACATCTTGAATTTGCTGCTGAAGCTCTTGAATCTGAGTTTCACTCATCGTGGCTTCTTCACGCTGAAGCTTTTCTAACAAGAAGTTACCGTCATTTCGTAAACGTGTTACTTCTTGAATTTGATCAGCAAATTCAGCTTGCATCTGTGTTTCGATAGCGGCAACTTGTGGAAGACCAGCAAGTACTTGTTGAACATCTACCACACCCACCTTTTGCGCTGCGTTAGCGGCACTTGCAACGGTAGCAGCTACAAATAACACAACTAGCGACATACCTTTAATAAAACTTTTCAATGTAAAACTCCTATTGTGTTTTGTTAATACAAAACAGTTTTTGATTATTATAATAATTATACCTTGCTTAGAAGGTCGATCCAATATTGAAAGTGAAGAATCTTGCATCATCACCTTCACGTTCTTTTAACACTCGTGAGAAACTAAAGACCATTGGCCCCATCGGAGAAATCCACTGCACGGATAGCCCAGCTGACGCTCTATACTGTTTCCAATCACTGTAATCAGCTAGTGCATCACTCCTGCTATCTATCTGTAAGTCTCTATAAGCATCAAAATTGAATTCTGTATCCCAGACATTACCAATGTCGTAAAACAAACTTGTTCGCACTGAGTTGTCAAAATCCTCTTCGACAAACGGCGTAGGAACAATTAGCTCAACACCACCAATCGCCATTGCATTACCACCAAGGCTTCGTTGCGATAAAAATAGTGTATCGTTTGCAGGGTTTTGTATGATTGGCACACCGCTTGGAGTGGTAAGCAAAGTACGCGGACTTCTAATCACACCTCTAGGACCTACGGTATTGTTTTCAAAACCACGCAAAGTATCAGCACCACCAGCAGTAAAGTTCTCTGTAAATGGCAAAATTTGTTCAATACCGTTTTCTGAGCCATACCCGTTACCATAACCGAAGCGAAGTCTAGCCAAAACAGACCAACGTTGACTTCTGGTTAAAGGGAAGTACCATTTATTATCTGCAACAAATTTAAAATAATTAACGTCTGAATTGGGCGTTGTAATGCTCAAAGATGCACGTTGACTTGACCCTGATGTTGGGAATAAACCACGGTTTAAAGTATTTCGAGTCCACGTAACAGACGCCAGCAAACTGTCATAATTGATAGGCGCATCTGGGTCAGTAATGTCTGAAAATTGGTTATAAAAGCGCTCAGTTTGTTCGTAATTGGTATTATCATCACTCAATTCAACATCTGAGTAAGTCAAACCGAAACTAATTCGGTTTACCTCATTTATGGGGTAGCCTATATTAGCACCAACAGACCAACGTTTACTGTTATATTGAATAACACCAAAATCACCGCCGTCAAATTCACTATAACCTAGACTGCCACCAAGGCTAATACCATCAATAGTGAAGTAAGGGTCTAAATAGGTAATTTGAGCACTTTTTTGATACGAAACAGTTGAGATATTTGCTCCAACTCGTTTACCTGTCCCCAAGAAATTGTCTTGCTGAATACCTAATTGGAGACTCAACTTAGTCGCGTCACCATAGCCGATACCCGCATTAAATGAACCAGCCGGTTGCTCGTTCATCGTAAACTCAACATCAACCTTATCTTCTTCACCCGGTATCCGTATCGTTTCAAATTCAACTTCATCTAAATAAGTAAGTCGAGACAGTTGTGCTTTGGATGTTTGTAGACTCTGGTCAGTTAACCAACTACCTTCCATCTGAACAACGTTTTGTCTTAATACATCATCAGAAGTAATAGTATTGCCGGTGAATGATATACGTCTCACATAGATACGCTTGCCAGGGTCAACTGACAAGGTTAATGAAACGGTTTTGTCTTCTTCGTTGATATCAGGAATAGTGGTAACGGTTGGATAAGCATAACCAAAACGCCCCAGATAATTAGCAATAAACTCCTCGGTATACGTGACTTCAGCCTGATTGTACAAATCACCCTCTTTCAAAGGTTGTACTTGCATAATAAAATCTTCAAAACCAAGAAGGTCGCCGCTTAATTCAACACCCGATATATTGTATTGTTCGCCCTCATCAACATTAAGAGTGACATAGATTCCATCTTTCTCAGGCGACATAGATACCTGAGTAGAATCAATCGAAAACTGCAAATATCCTCTATCTTTGTAATAACTTTCGATATTTTCCATATCGCCTGACAAAGTCTGCTGTTGATAACGGGTTTCAGATAAAAAGTCCCACCAAGGAGTATTAAACTTCAATTCCATTTGGTCAAACAACTCAGCATCCTCAAAAATGTCATTGCCAACAACGTTGATTTGTTTAATTTTGGCGGCATCGCCTTCTTCAAACTGAAGTTTTAGGTCAACACGATTACGCGGAAGAGGTGTAATAATCGCCGTTACATCAGCGTTATACTTACCAATACTATAAAAGAAATCTTTTAAACCGTTTTCAATTGATGTGATAACTGTTCTGTCGAGCGGTTCGCCGATACGAATATTAGAGTTATCTAAGCTTTCTTGAAGTTGTTCGTCTTTAATATCATCGTTACCTTCAAAAACAATGTTACTGATAGTTGGACGTTCAACTACCCTGACAACTAACACATTGCCGTCTCTGTATATCTCGACATTTTCAAAATGTGTCGACGAATATAACGAGCGAATCAATTGGGTCACCCTAAATTGGTTAAGCGCATCGCCTCGCTGAACAGGTAAATACGTCAGCGCGGCACCTAATGCGACCCTTTGCAAACCTTCTACACGAATATCTTCTACCACAAAATCATATGCAGTTTGTGAAAATGAATATGATGAGCACGCAAGTAAAACGGCTGCTAGTACTAAATTTTTACACTTCATCAACTATTTTGGTTCCAAGCTATTTCTTGTCAGCAATTTTTATTATGTATTGCGTAAGATGTCGTTAAATATGGCCGTTGCCATTACAGCAAACAACACTACACCACCAATTTTAAACCCTACTTCTTGCACAGCCTCTGACACAGGCTTGCCAGTTATCCATTCGACGGTAAAGTATAATAAATGACCACCGTCTAAGATGGGTAATGGTAAAAGATTAATGATACCAAGATTTACACTAATAAGCGCTAAAAATCCTAGAAAAGCCACATATCCATAACTTGCATGTGCTCCTGCACCTTGCGCAATAGAAATTGGCCCACTTAAACTCTTTACTGATAAATCACCTGTAAACAGTTTTCCTAACATTTCTAATGTTACTGTTATTAACCGCCAAGTATCTGCTACTCCTTCCCAAAGCGCATCCACAGGGCCTAAACGAGTCTCTACAATATAAGAAGATGGCCACGCCTCACGGTTTGTGACGACCCCTAAATATCCTTTACGACTCAAATCTGCCGTATAAGCACTATTATCAGCACTTATCTGTCTGCTGGAAAGTAATACATCAACGGTTAGTATCGTACCGTCTCTATCAATCTCTATCTCAAGTGATTGGTCAGGACGTTGTTCAATGTACTGGACTATTTGTCTCCAATTTACCTTTGGAGTTCCATCTAATTTAATTATTTCATCACCTACTTTAAGACCAGCAAGGTCTGCGGGGCCTTTTGGCTCGATATAGGCAAGTGTTTTAGTTTGCTGTGGAACAAATGGAGTGAAGCCAAGATCACCAAAAACATCACTCGAGTCAGGATCTAACATCCAACCATCTAACGTAAATGTTTTTTGAATTGTGACACCATTATCTTGTATGACTGTCACCATCATTTGGTCATCACCACTATATCTAACCATTTCAATACTGACATCTTGCCAGTTTTCTACCGGTGTATTACCCACAGCAACAATTAAATCTTTGTTTTGTAAACCAGCATTTTCTGCAAAACTTTGGGCAATAACTTCACCAACAATAGGCTTTGGGCTTTGGGTACCAATCATACCGATGGCTGTTAATGCAAAAATAGCAAAAATAAAATTAACAATTGGACCTGCAGCAACAATCGCCATTCTTTGTGATATAGGTTTTTGATCAAATGCTACATCTAGATCGTCAGTACCAATTTGATCAATTCGTCCATCAAGCATCCTGACATAACCGCCCAATGGCACCGCTGCAATAACAAACTCCATTCCACTTGATGTAATACGCTTGTATAAAGGTTTCCCAAAACCAATAGAGAAGCGTAATATTTTAACTTTACACAGTTTCGCAACGTAGTAATGCCCCCACTCATGCACCGCCACTAATATGCCTAGTGCAAAAATAAACGACACCACATTCCATAAGATACCGGTCATGATACAGCCTTGTTTCTAAAGTCGTCGACTAAATCGATAGCAAGTGAGCGGCATTGTTGATCGTATTCAACAATGTCTTCAATAGAACCAAGCGTTGGAGAGTCTATTGTTTGTAAACATGCATCATTGAGCGCATTAATTTGATTAAACAATATTTTATCTTTTAAAAAAGCATCCACCGCAATTTCATTTGCGGCATTTAAACAGGTAGTTGCTGCCTGTCCAGATTTACTTGCTTGAATCGCTAAATAAAGATTAGGAAAGCGCTGTGGACATGGTTTATCAAAGGTAAACGAGTTTAATTGCGAAAAATTGAGGGGCGCTACGCCTGAGGTAATGCGATCAGGATATGCAAGGCCATGTGCAATAGGTGTTCGCATGTCTGGATTCCCCATTTGTGCGATAACAGAGCCATCATTATATTGCACCATAGAATGAATGGTACTTTGAGGGTGAATTACAACCTCTATGTCAGACTCACTAACGCCAAATAACCACTTTGCTTCGATAAATTCTAAGCCTTTGTTCATCATTGAAGCGGAATCAACAGAGATTTTTTGTCCCATACTCCAGTTAGGATGAAGACATGCTTGTTCAGGTGTGATGCTAGCAAATTCCTCTAATGGTTTTTCAAGAAAAGGGCCACCACTGCCGGTAAGCAATAGATGGGATATGCCGCTAGACTCTTTTTGTCCATATTGATAGTTACTAGGTAAACACTGAAAAATCGCATTGTGTTCTGAGTCAATGGGAATAAGCTCACAGCTATGTTCTTTTACCGCGTCCATAAAGAGCTCACCTGACATCACCAATGCTTCTTTATTGGCTAATAAAACACGCTTTGAGCTTTTCACAGCGGCGATCGTCGGCAATAGGCCTGCAGCACCTACTATTGCCGACATAACAATATCTACATCAACATCACTACAAATATCAATAAGCGCATCCTCACCAATCAAAATTGTCGTTTGATTGTCAGGTTTTCTTTCGTCTAACATATTTTGCAAGCGTTTAGCATTAGCATCGTCAGTGACAACTGCATAGCGAGGTGAAAATTCAATAACTTGATTAGCAAGTGCAGTAAGTTGTGTTTTTCCTGACAAGGCAAATACTGAGAATTTGTCGAGGTGCTTAGATACAACATTTAACGTACTAGTCCCAATAGAACCAGTTGAGCCTAAAATACTAAGGTTTAAAGCTTGCTTACCATTCATGGATATTATGCCATCCAAACAACATAACAAAATGCAAACACAGGAAATGCAGCCGTTAGGCTATCAATTCTGTCCATCACTCCACCATGACCAGGTAAAATTTTACCACTATCTTTAATACCCGCGCAGCGTTTGAACATACTCTCGTTCAAGTCACCTAGTGCCGACACCCCAACCGTAACGCCACCTATAATTAGATGTAGCCATATTCTGGAAGGGTCAACTTGATAATGTAGGGCAGCAAAAGCAATAATCGCTAAAGATGCCATTACTCCCCCAAATAAGCCCTCAAGCGTTTTACCCGGTGAAACATTGGGACGCAGTTTATGCTTACCAAACTTCACGCCAACAAAAAACGCACCAATGTCAGCAGCCCATACAATACCCAATACATAAAATAGTAAAGACGCGCCGTAAAATGAATCTATATCGTAAAGACTAGTGCGTAGGCTCACAATCGCAACCCACGTAGGTACTAGGGTGAGCACGCCAAATGCAGCTCGGATACCTCTACTGTTTTTCCAAACACCACTGTATTTGGGATAGGCGATAATCATCCCTAAAGAGACTATCCACCAGATGACAGCGATCGTAAGAATAGTAAAGTAAACTCCATTCAACTCGCCTTGCACCCATATACTTTGTGCGTCAATCATCCAAATAATAAGTGCAAGTAATAAACCAATAAAAAGCGTGAACCAACCTTTAAATACTCGGGCCGTTATCCCTGACATGTTTGCCCATTCATATGCCCCTAGCAACATGATGCCAGCAACAACATACTTGAACCCTTCAATAGGTAAGAACAAAATAGCTACCAGTGCTAGAGGCGCTAAAATAAGTGCCGTTATAATACGTTGTTTTAACATGACTTACCCTCGACATCTTCGGTCATTATTTGGGCGCCGGTTAATCCGAATCGCCTTTGTCGGCTGGCAAAATCATTGACTGCCATATGAAATTCTTGTTCGTCAAAATCTGGCCATAAGATATCAGTAAAGTAAAACTCAGCATAGGCACACTGCCATAGCAGAAAATTACTCACTCGGTGATCGCCACCAGTGCGGATGAGCAGGTCTAGCTCTGGCAATGAAGACGTGCTTACAAATCTATCAAATAACGCTTCGTTGACATCATCTAATGCTAATTTATTATTTTGTACTTGCTCTGCTATTGCCTTACTTGCATTGACAATATCCCATCGACCACCGTAATTAGCCGCAATGTTAAGTACCATCTGAGTATTGTGAGCTGTAAGCTCTTCAGCATGTGTAATTTTTTTGCGTAAGCTTTCTTCAAAGGCTGAGATATCGCCAATAACCTTAAGGCGTATGCCATTTTTATTAAGCTTTTTAACTTCTGATTTAAGTACCATGGTAAATAACTGCATTAGCACACTGACCTCAGCTTTGGGGCGTTGCCAATTTTCACTGCTAAATGCAAATAGCGTTAAAGACTTAATACCTAACTTTCGCGCTGTTTTAACCGATGCACGAACGGCCTCAACACCGGCTTTATGGCCGAATGTTCTAAGTTTACCTCTTTGCTGAGCCCAGCGACCGTTGCCATCCATAATGATAGCAACGTGTTGAGGAATTTTGTCAGCATCAACCTTGATGGTCTGCTGCCGCTCGTTTGAATTCAAAAGCCTACACTTCCATAAGCTCTTTTTCTTTATCCGCTAGCATATTATCAACCACTTTTATAAAGTCATTGGTTAAGCTTTGAATATTCTCTTCGCCTGCACGCTTCTCATCTTCACTAATTTCTTTTTCTTTTAATAAATCTTTGAAGTCTTGGTTAGCATCCCGTCGTATGTTTCTAACCGCAACACGACCTTGCTCAGCTTCTGAACGAACAACTTTGATTAAGTCTTTTCTTCGCTCTTCTGTTAGCGGAGGTAAAGGGATACGAATAGACGCCCCAGCACTCATAGGGTTTAGACCCAAATCTGATTGCATGATCGCCTTTTCCACCGCTTGAATGGCACTTTTGTCAAATACTGAAAGTGCAAGTGTTCTGCTGTCTTCTGCAACAATATTCGCTACTTGCTTAAGTGGTGTATCAGTTCCATAGTAAGGCACCATGATGCTATCAAGAAGGCTAGGATGCGCGCGGCCTGTTCTGATTTTAGCAAGTTGACTTTTTAAGGCCGCAACACTTTTTTCCATGCGTTGTTGCGCGTCTAATTCAATTTCATCAATCATTATGATTCCTTGTATATCTGCTGGCTATACCCTACAAGTGATATATCAATGCTCAAGCAAGCCGCTTTGTTATAGTGCTATTATTATATGTTTTTTGTCGCAAATTTTAATCAGCTGACCTTACCTTTGGAGCATGATGATATATCAGCGTACCTTCTGCTTCACCTAGAACAACTGATTTTAGGCATCCTGGTTTGTTCATATTAAATACACGAATCGGGATGCTATGGTCGCGCGCTAAGGTAAACGCCGCTAAATCCATCACTTTTAATTCTTTTTCTAAGACTTCGTCATACGTCAAATGAGGTAATAATACAGCATCTGGATTGTTAACTGGGTCACTATCATATACGCCATCGACTTTCGTGGCTTTTAATACAACATCAGCTTCAATTTCAATGCCTCGTAAACAGGCTGCTGAATCGGTTGTAAAAAATGGATTCCCTGTTCCCGCTGCAAAAATCACCACTTTGCCTGATTTTAACATACTGATGGCATCAGCCCAATTATATGAATCACATACTCCATTTAATGGAATCGCTGACATCAAACGCGCGTTAACAAACGCCCTATGAAGCGCGTCGCGCATAGCTAAGCCATTCATAACAGTAGCTAACATGCCCATGTGATCGCCCACAACACGGTTCATGCCTGCTTTTGCAAGTCCTTCACCTCTGAACAAATTTCCACCACCGATAACTAAACCGACTTCAATCCCCAGCTCTACAAGCTCTTTTATCTCCTGTGCCATTCTATCGAGCACTTTTGCATCGATACCAAAATTCTCGTCTCCCATTAAGGCTTCGCCACTTAACTTAAGTAACAAACGACGGTATGCAGGCTTAGGTGTAACACTCATGATTGAAGTCTTCCTTATATTTATATTGAGGCATAAAAAAGCACCTCTTTTGAGGTGCTATATAGTGTATATTATCGCTGGCTTTTGCAAAAGAAAGAATTGCATTTAGCGATTAATATTATTGCTTGGCTGCTTCCATTTGAGCTGCAACTTCAGCGGCAAAATCTTCGGTTTTCTTTTCGATACCTTCACCTACTTCAAAACGCACGAAGTTAACAACATCAGCACCTTTACTTTTCAGCAAATCAGCTACAGTTGTTGAAGGATCTTTGATGAACGCTTGGCCAGTCAAACTAATTTCACCAGTAAACTTCTTCATTCTACCCATTACCATTTTTTCCGCTATTTCTGCAGGCTTACCTGATTGGATAGCAATTTCAACTTGGATAGATTTTTCTTTTTCAACTACTTCAGCTGGCACATCACTTGGCTTAACAAACTGTGGGCTTGCAGCAGCGACATGCATTGCAATGTCTTTCGCTAACTCTTCGTCACCGCCAGTTAATATCGCGATTACACCAATACGTCCACCGTGCACATATGCACCAAGGTTGTCACCTTCAACATTAATAACACGTCTTGGAGAGATGTTTTCGCCAATTTTGCTAACTAAGTTTTCGCGAACAGTTGATACTGCTTCGCCATTTAATTCAGCTGCGTTTAGTGCATCAATGTCATTCAGACCTTGTTCAGATGCAAGTGCCAATACGCTGTTACCAAAGCTTAAGAAACCTTCATCACGTGCGACAAAATCAGTTTCGCAGTTAATTTCTATCATCGTTGCTTTATTACCAGCAACTTTCGTTAGAATTACACCTTCAGCTGCAATACGGCCTGCTTTTTTAGCGGCTTTCGCTTGACCAGACTTACGCATATTTTCAATGGCTAATTCAATATCACCATCAGTTTCTACTAAGGCTTTCTTACAATCTAACATGCCCGCGCCTGTGCGCTCACGTAATTCTTTTACCAGTGCTGCTGTCACTGCCATCTTCGTATCCTCAATTTAAAGATTAAAAATAGTTTTGGGCTACCTTTAATACTTATTAGTATAATATTCGTTAATATTTTTGTTGAAAAAAGGAGACTAATGTCTCCTTTAATAAAACGTGTTGCTTGACTACTTACTCGCCGTCTACAACGAACTCGTCTGCTGCAGCAGGTGCATCTTGATTGCGACCTTGCATAATTGAATCTGCAGCTGCGTTTGTGTAAAGCTGAATAGCTCTGATCGCATCATCATTACCTGGGATAATATAATCGACGCCGTCAGGATTTGAGTTTGTATCTACTACACCAACAACAGGGATGCCCAAGTTGCGCGCTTCTGTGATTGCAATGTGCTCATGATCTGCATCGATAACAAAAATGACATCTGGCAAGCCGCCCATGTCTTTAATACCGCCAAGGCTGTTTTCAAGTTTTGTCATTTCACGTTGTAATAACAACACTTCTTTTTTAGTAAGTTTGTCAAAAGTACCATCTGCGCTTTGCGCTTCTAGTTCTTTTAAACGGTTAATTGATTGACGTACTGTTTTCCAGTTAGTCAACATTCCACCTAACCAACGTTTATTGACGTAGTACTGACCACATTTTAATGCAGCTTCTTTAACAGCTTCACCAGCTGCACGTTTTGTACCTACAAATAATACTTTGCCTTTGCGAGCAGAAACGCTGCCTAAAAAGCTAAGTGCTTCGTTGAATAAAGGAACCGTTTTTTCTAGGTTGATGATATGAACTTTGTTACGTGCGCCAAAAATGAATTGAGCCATTTTTGGGTTCCAGTAGCGAGTTTGGTGACCAAAGTGAACACCGGCGTGAAGCATGTCACGCATTGATACGTTTGCCATGTTAATAATTTCCAAATTTTGGGGGTTAAGCCTCCACATTCCCCTATTTCCGATCTACCTAGGCAGACACCCCGAAAACAGTGACGAAATGTGTGTGAATTTTAAAATATTCACTGCTCGATAAAACAAAAAATGTTGTCAATCGAAAACAGCGCGCGCTTTATACCATAGCCAAGCTGGCTAGGCAAGAAAATTAAGCATTTAATATGGGTTTTAAGCTTATGCGCTTTGCAGACTGGTTCTGACTTCTTGCATCAAATTGAGCAACTTAGACTTAACGCCATGATTGCTAAACAAACTAGACAACGCGGTAAGGTCAGCTTGGGCTAATTGTTTTTCAAAATGATAAAACGATAGCAAACCAATGTCGTCAAATGCGAATGATTGACATTGGAGCGCCTCTAAATAATCGTCGTAAACGATAGTTTCTGCTAAACGACACGCTGCATAACACAGCAAGCATTCCTGTTTCAGCTTGTCGTCTACTTCAAGATCCATTAATGAATCGGTAAATGGAGCCAAATTTAACGCAATACCGTCAGCTATTTCTCGCGGTAAATTCCATCTTTGCGCCAGCATTTTACCTACGTATGCTGGGCTTACGCCGATTAAGGTTTGTATTTTAGTTAATCGACTTAGGGTTGAATGTTCGCCTAAATAATAATCGGCAAAATTACCATCATCACCTGAAAATAACATCGTAATGTCGCCCAAGTAACTCAACTGGCAACGCGTAGAAAGCTCTGCAACGTTATCAAACCTTAGTTCTTTGGCAAATAAAGCGGCTATAGATGATGCAATAAAACTGGCTGACCAAATTTTCTGATAAGCCTTTTGTTGCTCTTCATTTTCAAAAGATACACTCTCTTGCAAGGCAAAATGGGTCGCGATGTTTTTAACTTGTAAAACCCCGAGATAAACCACGGCATGGTTCACGTTTGTAATTGGTTTTGACAATCCAAATAATGGCGAATTTGCAACGTTAATAACTTTTGCAACTAACTCAGGGTCAGTTTTTATAAGGTTATACAGCTTTTTGGTATCTGTTATATTGGTTGTTAATGCTGCTAACAATGGATGAGGTTTGCGCAATGTTTGGAAATGCTTTTTTATAAGCGACAGCGTTTCTTCATCAGCCTCATTTACTAAGGTGAATGATAGAAAGTCTTCTGTCGGCACTTCTCGTGGTTCAATTTTTTTAGGCGATTCTTGGACTGTGTTATCTTGCGAATCCTGTGACTCAACGTTAGGCGCATTTTTGAGTGCTTCTTTCATTCTAAGCTTATCAGCTGCCGTTCTTGCCGCTGCATTAGCTTGAGCTTGTGCCAAACGAGCCCTTTTTGCCTTTATTATCAGCCATACAAAGCCAAGTGCTATTAGCAAAATCACTAGTAAAATTATAAAGTCAGCTCTCACGTTTTGTACCTTTTCACCCTAGTTCGCCGTAAATATACCCTTACCACTATAAAAACAGGTATGCACACTCATACTTATTGTAGTTAAGAATAATCAAAATTCATTAAAGCTTTTAAAACAATCATTTTGCACAAGGATTTATTACTGATGAACATACTAACTAGCCAGTAAAAACCTTTGAGAGTATAGATTGCATTAAGCCTTGTGATATACTTATCGGCAGCTTCACGAAATTCATTTGTGTGATATATATCATTGACTTAACTTTTACATGCAAATCGGATGTTTCGTTAAATATTTAAAGATGACAAAAAATTAAGAGGTAGAAGATATTGGCTGTTACGATTAAAACACCTGATGAAATTGAAAAAATGCGTGTTGCCGGTAAATTGGCATCCGAAGTATTGTTGATGATAGGTCAACACGTCAAAAAAGGTGTAACAACTGATCATCTTAATCAGTTATGTCATGACTACATTGTTGACGTGCAAGGCGGAATTCCTGCGCCGCTTAATTACGGAAGACCACCTTTTCCAAAATCTATTTGTACATCTGTCAATCACGTGATTTGCCATGGTATTCCTGGCGACAAAAAACTAAAAGATGGTGACATTGTTAACATCGACGTAACCGTAATAAAAGATGGCTACCACGGCGATACATCCAAAATGTTTGTTGTAGGCAAACCTAGTATATTGGCTGAGCGCCTTATTCGTATAACCCAAGAATGTCTGTATAAAGGCATTGAACTTGTCAAACCTGGCGCAAGGTTAGGGGATATAGGCCATGTGATTGAAACACACGCCCACAAACACAATTATTCGGTAGTACAAGAATATTGCGGACATGGCATTGGTGCAGTTTTTCACGAAGACCCTCAAGTTGTTCACTATGGATTACCTAATACAGGTGAAACACTCGTGGCCGGTATGTGCTTTACCATTGAGCCAATGATTAATGCAGGCAAACGCTACTCAAAGATTCTGCCTGACCAATGGACGGTTGTAACGAAAGACCGCAGCCTAAGTGCACAATGGGAGCATACTCTTTTGGTCACTGAAACCGGAGTAGAAGTATTAACTCATCGCGATGAAGAAGATTTGCCAAGAATCATCAATCATTAGCCAATAAATCACGAAAGCGCGTATTTTGTCGCAGGATCCAACAAAGGAGAGTACGTGACTTCAAACTTAGATTTAATCATCGAGCAGATGAACGACATCGCTAACTTAAATGATATTGCATCGTTTAAACGCAGCGTTGCCGCGTCATCAACTTGGTTAGCTTCTCATTTTAACCAAGTACATGTAGATGAGCTTGTCACAGAACGCTCGCGCTTTACCGATGCTCTGTTGTGTAGGGCCTTAGCAACTAGAATCACTTGATACAATTAAAAACTTAAGCCTTGTGGCTGTGGGCGGCTATGGGCGCGGTCAAATGCAGCCATACTCTGATATTGATTTATTGATTTTAAGTGACAAAAAGCTTAGCCCTAAAGTGCAAGAGAAAATATCAAGATTCATTACATTCCTATGGGATGTCAAACTTGAGATTGGCCAAGCTGTTAGAACAATTTCTGAGACCTTATCGTTGGTCAAAGATGACATTACTATTGCCACCAACTTGGTCGAAGCCCGTCTTCTGTGTGGCTCTCAAACTACCTTTGATAAATTAATGGATAAAGTTGCTCATCCAAAAGTTTGGTCAAGCAAAGACTTCTTTTTGGCAAAATTGGACGAGCAGCAAAGCCGTCACCATAAGTTCAATGATACTTCATACAACCTTGAGCCTAACATTAAAGAAAATCCAGGGTGTTTGCGTGATATCCAAAACATTGGATGGGTGGCTAAAAAGCATTTCCAAGAATATGACGGTTTAACACTAATTGGGCATGGCTACTTCACTGAACTTGAGCATGCTGAGCTTATTGAGTGTCGGTCAAACTTATGGCAAATCAGATTTGCGCTCCATCTTGTTGCTCAGCGTAGCGAAAACCGTTTACTTTTTGATTATCAGCCTGATGTTGCAAGAATGCTGGGTTTTGGTGACGGAAAACCGGGCGTTGAGAAAATGATGAAACACTTGTTTCGTATTGTCCGCAGAGTCAGCGAGCTTAACAGTATGTTGATGCTTCGTTTTAGACAAGACATACTAAACGAAAAAATTAAATCGCAGATAGTTCTCAACGAAAATTTTTGCGTACGAGACGGATATATTTCTCCTCGCAAGGAAAACAGTTTTGCATCACCGTTAGATATTTTACGCTTTTTAGATCTTATCTCGCAAAACACACAAGTCAAAGCATTGGACGCTGATTGTATAAGACAATTACGAAACGCACGAAGAGAGTTTCAATCTGCATACTACCGACAGATACCTGAATGCAGGACGTACTTTGTAGCCTTGGTATCAAAACCTGAGTTTTTTGATTTAGCATGGGATGTGATGCATCGACATGGAATTTTACAGTCTTATTTACCTGAGTGGGACAAGATTGTTGGGATGATGCAGTTTGATTTATTTCACGCCTACACAGTTGATGAGCACACTCACCGACTGGTCAAACACGTCAGGCGCTACTTTACTCAAACTAAGGAGTTTCCGCGTTCATCTCGTATTGTTACAAATCTAGTTAAACCTGAGCTTTTATTCATCGCGGCCATCTTTCATGATATCGCTAAAGGCAGAAACGGCGATCATTCAATATTAGGTGAAAAAGATGTCGCAGATTTTTGCGAAGACCATGGTATTCCTGCACAAGATGCGTCTACCATTGCATGGCTGGTTAGGCATCATTTATTGATGTCGGTAGTTGCGCAAAGAAGAGATATTTATGATCCTGAAGTAATCAAAGAGTTTGCGTCTACCGTTAAAACCCAACAGCATCTTGATTTGCTATATGCACTGACCTTAGCCGATATAAGAGCCACCAATCATAGTTTATGGAATGACTGGAAGGCATCCTTGCTACGTGAGTTATATCTATTAACGCAAAAAGCGCTAGATAATGGTTTGCAATGCCAAATGACCTTGAACGAACGTATTAGTGACTATAAATCAAAAGCACAAGAGATGCTCAATGAGCGAGGTATTGTATTTCCTACCTATAGTGAGTTTTGGGACAGTATGAATGCAGATTATTTTGCGCGTTTCTCTCCCAAGCAAATTGCATGGCATACGCAAACAATTATTGAAGCAGGTGAACTAAAAGACTCACAAATACTAGTTTCTGCATCCAATGAAACATCAAAAGCTGGGACAGAGTTGTTGATTTATTGTTTGGACCGTCCAGCCCTTTTTGCGCAAATCGCTTCGGTATTAGATAGCAGAAAATGCTCTATTCATGATGCGCAAATTGCAATAACATCGCAAGGCTTAGTATTTGACAGCATGATTATTTTAGATCATGAAAGTAAACGAATAGAAGATGAAACCAGAATCAAAAACTTAGTGAATGCTGTACATACACAGCTGACAAAAACTGGTCGTTCACATGCGAATTCTCGAAAAATGTCAAGACGCATGAAGCAACTGGATGTGCCGACGAAAGTAAGGTTTTATTCAAGCCAATCAGACTCAACGCTTATCGAGCTTGAAGCGCTCGATGCCCCTGGACTGTTGGCTCGTATAGGACATCTCTTCGTTGATTTAGAGTTAACCCTGAAAATGGCTAAAATTGCCACTATTGGTGAGCGTGCAGAGGATGTTTTTATTGTGTGTAACAACGAAGGCAAAGCCCTAACGCAAGAGCAGCAAGTGCACATACGTAAACAAATTAAATTAAAAATAGACCAACCGGAAGTGAATACCGCAATATGAGCAATTTACAAAAACTATCGCAAATTATAGAAAACGCCTTTGATACTCGTGACACTTACACTGCAGCAACAGCACCAAGCGAAATACATGAAGCTGTAAATCAAGCGCTCGCGTTGTTAAACAATGGAGAAGCAAGGGTTGCTGAAAAAATAAATGGCCAATGGCAGGTAAAT
This sequence comes from Glaciecola sp. HA4-3, assembly GCF_055693685.1. Lineage (NCBI taxonomy): Bacteria > Pseudomonadati > Pseudomonadota > Gammaproteobacteria > Alteromonadales > Alteromonadaceae > Glaciecola > Glaciecola sp. HA4-3. The sequence continues at coordinate 905,243 of NZ_CM146340.1, read as the reverse complement.
CAATGGTTAAAGAAAGCCGTCCTGTTATTTTTTAAACTAAATGACAATGTCTTAATAAATGGCGCTGAATCTACGTTTTACGACAAAGTCCCTTTAAAATTTGATGGTTATACGCAAGCACGATTTGCAAAAGAAGGCATGCGAATTGTTCCACCGGCAGCGGTAAGAACAGGTAGTTTTATTGGTAAGAATGTAGTTGTCATGCCTTCATACGTAAATATTGGCGCTTATGTAGATGAAGGCACGATGGTAGATACATGGGCAACAGTTGGTTCATGCGCTCAAATAGGAAAGAATGTTCACCTTTCTGGCGGCGTGGGCATCGGGGGCGTACTTGAACCTTTGCAAGCAAACCCTACCATTATTGAAGATAATTGTTTTATCGGGGCGCGCTCTGAAATTGTCGAAGGTGTCATTGTGGAAGAAGGTGCAGTGATCTCAATGGGAGTATACATTGGGCAAAGCACTCGAATATATGACAGAGAGACAGGCGAAGTTCATTACGGGAGAGTGCCAGCAGGCGCAGTAGTTGTGCTCAGGTAACTTACCTAGTAAAGATGGCAAATATAACTTGTATGCCGCTATTATTGTAAAACGCGTAGATGCCAAAACAAAAGCAAAAGTGGGTATAAATGAAATTTTAAGAAGTGCCCAATAAAGCGTATCTCTCTCATGGATAAGCAAAATAACAACACATTTAAAAATGAGGTAAACGTACGCATCCGCGTGCGTTATGCCGAATGTGATGCGCAACAAGTTGTATTTAATGCAAGATATGCTGATTATGCAGATATTGGTGCTACTGAGTATATTCGAGCACTAATAGGAGATCACCAACATTTGCTTGACCAAGGATTTGATAATCAAGTTATTAGTTTACACATTGATTGGCAAGCATCTGCTAAGTTTGATGAGGTGTTAAACTTAAATGTCAGTACTTCTCATATTGGAAACACATCCTTTACCTTAAAGACTACCTGTAGCCGACTTAAGCCCGATGGAGAGTTGGAGCCCATAGCAAGTATCACAACAAGTTATGTAGTAGTTGATAGCAAAACCTACACTAAAGCCCCGATTCCAACGCTATTACATGAAAATTTTGCTCGTGAATTCGATATTACGGTCAATCAGGCTGGCTAATAGCTAATGACTAGTAATGCTATTACTCACCAAGAAGTTTTCTAGCGATGCTTTTTACCCATGGTACTACTTCTTCTTCTGGCGCTAGGGTCTCTATCGCGTCTACCTCAAACATATCAGCAACCGCGTTACCTTGAAGTTGTGTCAATAATTCAAAAAACTGCTTGCCACCGCCACAGTAGCTGTCACCGTAGCTAGAATCACCTAAGGCCGCAACTGCAAATGGCTTTTGGTTCATCATTGGAAATTGGTCATTTAAATCACTAAAGAAAAGTTCTAAGTTAGGAGGAATATCACCTTGACCTGTGGTCGAGCTAATCACTAATACAGCGTCTGCACTTTCAAAATCAGATAGCTCAGGATCACTGAACACTTCACTGTCGATACCTTCACTTGCAAGCATTGTTTCTACTTCTTCTGCAACGTGCTGTGCATTGCCATATACTGAGCCAGCAAAGATACTAATACTACTCATAACATTCCTCTTTTAATCAACGCGATTTTGCTTATCTTCAATATTGAGACAAGTCTGCTAATTTCAATCTTTTATACACTAAATTTATGGTAAAAGTTTTATTCTTAAGTGCCTGTGGCATCAATCATGGACCAAGCATACTGTAAGTCGCTATCGACCTGTGTAGATAGCTCAACTATATGATTTTTAATTGGATGCACGAAGGATATCCCAGTGGCGACCAAGGCAAGTCGGTTCACCTGCAGATGTTCTTGGGCATATCTATTTTGTCGACCATCTCCGTGGCTGGTATCGCCTATTATTGGATGCCTTATGTGGGCCATATGTCGACGCAGTTGGTGTTTACGGCCTGTTTTTGGTAATAATTTTACAATGCTAAAACGACCCGACTTATACCGGCCAACAGGATAAGGAAGTTCTGCGCTTGCAACATGAACCACTTCTGTAACCGCACTTTGAGCAAGCTTGTCGTTTGATGCAAGCTGGTCTGTCATTTTGTCGTGTTTTTCTTTGAGGGCATAGTCTATCAATTGATCGTCAAGATACCCTCTTACTAAGGCATGATATGTTTTATTGACCGTTTTTAATTCAAAGCTTTTTGTCAAAGCACGTGCCGCATCTTTGTTGAGTGCCAAAACAATAATCCCCGATGTAGGCTTGTCCAATCGATGAACAGGATAAACCCTTTTGTTAATTTGATCACGAAGCGTCTGTAACAAAAATTGGGTCTCGTATTTATCAATTGCACTACGATGCACAAGTAAACCTGAAGGCTTATGAACAGCAATGTAATCGTCATCTTGGTACAAGACCTGTAAAGTCATAAATTTATCTACTAAAAAGTGGGTTTATGGTGGGTTCAACGCTACAATTACAAGTAGTCTATCAAATACTAATCACATACACATAAAGGATTTAGGTTTTACTAGAATGAACGCAGAAAAAGGCATTAATACGCTGAGTGAATTTTTACTCCAAGCACATACTCAATATACTGTGTTTGATCTTGGCAGAGGCATCAGGCCCATCAGTAATCAGTTGTTCTTTGAATGTGAAAATCAACAAGTCCCATGTTCATACCCCCGTCAGTCTCACGCTTGGTTTTGCATTGCATTTTGGAATGAAAAACTCAGCCGTGAGCACTACATTTGGTATATAAAGCTACCGGTAGACGAAAAAGGTTTGCTTGTACAGGCATCTCGAAATCAGTTTTTAGAAATTGTTGTCACCGCCCTTGGCAATCAGCTCCAGCATACGACAAACGAAAATGCGCAACTTCCTGAAAACCCATATGTATTTCAACCAAGTCAACAGCAAATGGCTGATTGTAATGCACACATCAAAAAGGCAGTAGGACTAAGTGGTAGCGATTTAAGTCGCGTCATAGCATATATGAATGCACCTGCTATCAGTGAGTGGCAAAACTTAAGCCTTCAAGAGATATCGGATTATGTAATTACTCAAACCGATTCCCAAGATACAATAACACAACACTTTGAGCTCTATCCTACACAAGTTCTTAACTGTGTATTATCTAGCTTAGAGTCATGTGCGCTTATGTCAGACTTAAATGAAAAAATAATTGATGTGCATAAAAGCTAAGGCTTTTTCGACACTAAGTCCTTTATTACTTCGATCGCTTAGCGGAAAAATATCGCCAAGTAGCAAAGCATATATACAAGCACTAATTAATAGTGATAATCAGATAGATATTGAGACAGCGGTTGTCATTACAGGTAGGTTTTGGCCACTTCTATTGTCAAACCATAGTCTTTTGGCACTTATGAACAAAGTGGCATTAATTGACGATAAATTCGAACTCTTTAGAGGTTTATATGCAGACTTGGTTAAAATACCGATCATGAGAGACCATATGTTGTCTTTTATACGAACAACCCAAAGGACTGAAACGCTCGCAAAAGCGATTGGAAGCTTGTTTCAAAACACATAGCGTATAAGCAATTCCCTCAACAAAGGTAAAATACTGTGGATTTAGCAAGTCTTGTACTAATACTGATTATTATCATGCTGGCAATTCAATTCTGGCGCTTAAGAGGAATTGCTGAATATGCAGTAGCGCAAGCTCGCGCGCATTGCGCTAAAAATCAACTGCAATATATTACATTGGCACGACAATCAACGCGTTTTAAAGCTCATAGAGGAAAGTTTGATTGGTATCTTCAGTATACCTTAGAATTTAGCAGTGACGGCGAAACGGCCTACAGTGGCACGCTTACATGTCACGGTAAACATTTAATCGGAATAGATTTACCCGCTTATAGAATATAAAGAAACAAATAAAAATGGCAGGTCATAAAGACCTGCCAAAAAAGAATTTTGAAATCCATCTCAGCGTTCCATTGCTACTACAACATCCAAGTAAAATCCATTACACCCCTTTCCTTTTTACTCCCACTCAATCCTAAGCAGGCAACACATCCTGTGCAGGTCCCTTTCCTTTGTTCCTTGACCAAGTATTCCATATTGACTTGGTAATCCTCATCCTTAAGGCTTATCCTCATACATCCTTGCAGTCTTTCCTAGACTAAATTCCATTGTGAGCCTTCCATGAGCTCGCTTCCATGACCATGTCGATCTAGCTCTTCCTGTGCATCGAATCAACACGTATAGAATACAATGTGCCCCAAGCTAAAAGTTAACTTTTTTTAATGAAAGTACGAATTTACCAATAGAAAGGAAAAGAGAAAAACTATAAACAATTGAATTTATTAGATTTATGGTATTTTAAAATAAAAAACAAGACATACATTTACGCTATCACCATACACAAATGTACGAAATCTCTTACACAGTGCATAGCGATACCAAGCATCTTTATTTTGGACGGAACATCACCTTACCGGAAATACTTCCCACTTTGATTTCTTCTATTAATTCAAAATCACCATCGTGGAAAAAAGACAAACATTTAGGCAGTGTAACGAGCACTCCTATTCCCTCAGAAGTAGGATCTTCTATAAGCATACCTAAAATAGCGCTCATCAAAATGTGCCCTAATCCAATATCTTGATGATCAGGGTGGACCCCAATAAGCGAGAGCATGTGATAATTCTCAGCTGGAATTTTTTCTCTCACCTTTTCCTCTTTAGCTATCATTTGCTTGGTGCCAAAATATCCTGCAGTAAGTAACATTTTTAAACGCCAGTGCCAAAATTTACCTGCGCCAAAGGCAGTTTCCGGCTTCGTCAAACAGCTAACCGCTAATAATCGTTCATTTTCATATAAGCCAATAAGTGATTGATCAGAATCGTAATACGTATTTATTTCTTCTCGGATTGCACTGCGTAGCCTGGCTTCATAACCCTCTTTGTTAGCATCAAATATGTCAACAAATAAAGGATCGTCAAAATAAGCATTATACAAGATTGAACCGGCTACCTTTAAGTCGTCAGCGCCTAAATATGCAGCCGTTACATTTTGAATTTGTGGTTGGTATTCTACTGATGGCATATAATCCCTTGAAAAATAAAGCCCTGATTTATCTGGAGGTATTTATTTTTTTATATCGCTATTAATCTACAGCTAATAGTGTAGACGAATTTACTCTTTGTTTACAAATATTTTACAAATTAAATAATCACAAACTACAAGCAAACAAAACAAGGGACAGGACTTAATTGCTCAATAAAGCTTGCCATATTTGGCGCGATAGTTTCATGAGGCTCTTTACCTACTTTTTCCAATACAATTTCACCCGTTTCAAGCAATATTGATAAGACCAAGTCGTCATTGTCCGTTAATGCAAAAAATAAAGTATCAGCTTGCTTTAACCTCCGTTTCATTAATACATGCGCAATCAAGTTCTTTTGCATGCGATCAAAGTCTTGTTCATTCCACGCTTGTAATAGCGTTACGGGACCTTGTTTCGCATTAGCATTTATATCTAAGGAGAAATATCGACAAAAGTAGGCGTGCACATCTTGCGGAATTGATATTTCCAATCCGCTTTCAAGATTAGTTAAGTTAGATTTGTCCTTTCGCAAGTAAGGCGCCCATTCAACTTCTTCTTCAAAAGAAGCTGACTTATCACCTAATTTATAACAAGGAGAATCCCAGTCTTGGTCATAAAGTGTAATAAGACCCTTATTGTCTTGGGTAGATTGGTCGATATACTCTGTAATAAGCGAATCAAAATGTTGTTCGAAGCGTTGATTGAATTGAGTCAAGTGCTGTCCTTCTTGGTATAATTGTGCTTAACGATAAGTAAATTAGGCTATTTCAACGATTTAGTCTAATACAAATACATCAATAGCCTGTATCTATATTGGTAAGGCTAAATAATAGACTTATGTAGTTAATGATCTTGAACTAGAAAGGATAACCATTGGAAGATTTAGTATTAGGTAAAATTACACAATACTCAGACAAGTATGACCCGACGCTATTGCAAGCTGTACCGCGCTCACTTAGCCGTGAGCAAATATGCCTACCTAAGGTCCTACCATTTACTGGTGTTGACATTTGGAACGCGTATGAAGTTAGTTGGCTTACACCAAAAGGAAAGCCTGTGGTCGCTATTGTAGAGTGCACAGTCCCGATTGAGTCTCCTAATTTAATTGAGTCCAAATCATTCAAACTATATTTAAATAGCTTTAATCAAAGTAAATTTGAAAGCCAAGCAATATTGCTAGATAAAATGACACAAGACCTATCCAAAATCGCAGGAGCAAACGTGTCGCTAAATTTAATTTCAAGCACACAGTTTTCAAAACAGATAATTGGTGATTTACAAGGCACATTAATTGATGGTCTTGACGTCGAAATAGACAGTTTTGATATCACACCTGAGCGATTACAAACTAGCTCTCAAATAGTTGAAGAAACACTAGTCAGTCATTTACTAAAATCCAACTGTTTAATTACCAACCAACCGGATTGGGGCAGTGTATTGATTAAGTATCAAGGCAGCAAAATCAATCATGAAAGCCTGCTTAAATATATTATTTCGTTTAGACAGCATAATGAATTTCACGAGCAATGCGTCGAAAGAATATTTTTTGATTTAATGCAATATTGCAAACCTGAAAAACTAACCGTGTATGCTCGTTATACTCGCAGAGGTGGTTTAGATATTAATCCATTTAGATCTAATTTTGAGGCTCCTTATAAAAACATAAGGCTTGCTCGTCAATAAATACCCATTTAACCCAATGTGATAAATTATGAATTCAAGCAGTGATAGCGATAAAACACCTAAACAAAAATTGATGATCGCCAAGCAACAACTCGATAAGCTTAGTATTTTTATCAGTTCACTTGCAGATTTTTTTATGGTATTGCTCCGCCTATCGATAAAGAGTTTCAAGAAATAAAACAACTCTTATCCGGCAAGCCCGACTACGACAAAGCGGCTGAACTTAGCTCTGGTTTGAACGCCAAGCTAAAGCAAGAATCAAAGCTTCTTAGACAAAAAAAGCGAATACACTTCAACAAATACAACAGTCGCTTCGTCATATAAGCGATTTAGACGTCGTTGATACCGCCGTAAAAACCGAAATTAAACAATTTATTTCAGCATTAAGCAGCAAAAATAGTGAAGATAGTGAGCAAAACACGAAAAATATCTCATCTAATGAATCCCCAGTTGACCAATTCGAAAAAGCATTAAACCTTTTTAAAAAAGCGCTTAATAACAATGTGCATATGGTCAACAAAGATGATGAACAAGCTCAAAAGCAACTACACGAAAAAATAACTCAAGAATTAAAAGAGTTAATTGCCCCTTATTACAAGCTTAATGAGCATGATGCAGTTTTACTTGAGATTAACAATAAACTCTCAAAAGGCATCGACCATAAAGAACTTTTAGAATGTTGCTTAGTTATGATTCGTTTTGTCATAAAAGAGGTTATCACCGAGGCAAGTGCTGCAACAAAGCTTATTAACAATATTCATAAATCGTTGTCCAAAATTGGCCAAGGTATTAAAACGACAATCAGTAAAACACAGCAACGTATAGATATCAGGCAACAACAAAACATTGAAGTTAAAGAACAAATATCCGAAATGGAATCAGCATTGTTGCAAAGTGACAAAATAGAAGATTTAAAGGAAAACACCAGCATCTATTTGGCAAAGTTGCAGAACTCCTTGCAACGTAATCAAGATCAAGACTTCCAAGAACAAGAAAAAATGATTGCCTTGTTAAGTACCATGCAAAAGAAGTTAGATCAGCTTGAGAAACAAGCGCAAGTGTATAAGCAGAAGTTAGTTAAACAGCGCTTAGACAATATGACTGACCCTTTAACCAAGCTTCCTAACCGAATGGCCTATGAGGAAAAAGGGCCTTTGGAACATAGTCGATTGTCTACTGCTGGGAAGAAAACATTTCTTGGTATTATTGATGTTGACCATTTCAAACAAATTAATGACAAATACGGACACTCCATCGGAGACAAAACACTTCAAGTGATCGCATCACATATACGCAAAAACTTGGCTGCCAATGACTTTTTGGCGCGATGGGGCGGCGAAGAGTTTGTTGTTATTCTTGAAGACGAACAAAAGAATGATTGTGCTAAAAAACTCGACAAATTAAGACAGCAAATAGAAAAATTACCTTTTATGTTCAAAGGCCAACGAGTAAGCGTCACAGTAAGTGCAGGGGTTGCCCGTTTTGACCCCCAACATTCATTGAATGAAATATTTGAAGAGGCTGACACCCTTTTGTATGAAGCCAAAAACGATGGAAGAAACCAAATTAAATTTAAGGAATCAGAATGACCAACACTTTTCAACTTAATCCCGTTGGATGGATGTCGCAACTATCACAGCTAGAAATGAATTTACTAGAAAAATCAACAACAGATGATTTGTATCAAGTCTTCCGTAACTGTTGTCTAGCGGTGCTAAACGCAGGCGTTGAGCAAGATGATTCTCATTTACTATTTGAACAATACAAAGACTTTGAAGTACGACTGGTTAGAAAAGAGCGCGGCGTCAAAATAGAGCTTGTGAATCCGCCTCAAAGTGCATTTGTAAATGGTGTATTGATAAAAGGAGTACACGAACATTTATTTACTGTATTGAGAGACATGTTATACATGAGCAGCAAACATAATGCTCAGTTTGATTCAAATAAACTGCGTGTCCACACGCCTCTTGAATCTAATGTCACCACTCATGTTGTTTTTGATATGCTGCGTCATGCAAATGCGCTAGGCAACGCGGAACCGGCTAATATGGTCGTTTGTTGGGGTGGTCATTCCATTGTGCAAGAGGAATACAAATATACAAAAGCGGTTGGTTACGAATTAGGTTTACGAGGCTTTAACATTTGCACAGGTTGTGGACTACAGGCGCAATGAAAGGACCGATGAAAGGAGCTGCTATAGGACATGCTAAGCAGCGCATCAAAACGGGCCGTTACTTAGGTATTACTGAGCCAAGTATCATTGCAGCTGAGCCGCCCAACGCTATTGTAAATGAACTAATTATAATGCCTGATATCGAAAAACGACTTGAAGCGTTTGTAAGAATAAGTCATGGAATCGTCATCTTCCTGGAGGGCACAGGCACAGCAGAAGAATTGCTCTACCTATTAGGCTTACTGCTAGATGATGCCAACAAAGATCAAGAAATTCCGCTTATACTAACAGGCCCTAAAAGTCGTAAAGCTTATTTTGACGCTATTGATACTTTCATTGGCAGTACCCTTGGACCAGAAGCACAAAGCAAATATACTATCATCGTTGGTGAAGCTGATGAGGTAGCAAATGCAATATCTGATGCTCAAGTTTCCTTGCTTAGCTCCCGTAAAAGTAAAGGCGACTCATATAATTTCAATTGGACGCTACATATTCCAGCAGATTTCCAGACTCCTTTTGAACCAAGCCATGAGAGCATGGCGGCCTTAGACCTTAGTCTTAATCAATCAACGCCTTCATTAGCAGCAAACTTGCGCAAATGTTTCTCTGGTGTCGTTGCCGGTAACGTAAAGGCTGACGGTGTTGCCTTAATCAAAGCCAAAGGACCCTTTACTATAAGCGGTGATGCTACCCTAATGCATAAAATGGATGCATTATTAACGTCATTTGTCGAACAAGGAAGAATGAAGTTACCAGAGTAGTAAATACACGCCTTGTTATCAAGTTTTGACACAATAAAATATCTGAAGGTCGGTATTAGGGCTACCTCTGATGGCGACAATAATGTAAAATCTCGCGCTATTAACTACTTGTAAAATGAACACAGGAAATAACATGACACAACGCATTACGGTAATTCGTGGCGATGGTATTGGTCCAGATATTATCGATTCAGCTATTCAAATTCTTGATAAAGTCGGTTGTGACTTTGAATACGATTATGCTGACGCTGGATTAATGGCACTTGAAAATCACGGTGAGCTATTGCCAGAAGAAACAAAAGATATGATCGCTAAGAACAAAGTGGCACTAAAAGGCCCTCTTACTACGCCTGTGGGTGAAGGTTTTACATCGATTAATGTTAGCTTGAGAAAGCAATTTAAGTTGTATGCGAATTTAAGACCAGTTATGTCTTTTAACGGCACCAAAGCAAGATACGAAGATATCGACATCATTACCGTTCGTGAAAATACACAAGGCATGTATTCAGGTCTTGGACAAGTGGTTTCACCTGATGGAACTGAAGCTGAAGCAATGAGTAAAATCACTCGCGATGGCGCAGAAAAAATCGTGGTGTTTGCTTATGAATTGGCTCGCCGAGAAGGCCGCAAGAAAGTAACAGCTGTTCACAAAGCGAATATATTAAAATCAACATCGGGCTTATTCTTAAAAGTCGCAAGAGAAGTAGCACAGCGTTATCCTGATATTGAATCTACCGAGATGATTGTAGACAATTGCTGTATGCAGCTTGTTATGAATCCTCATCAATTTGATGTCATTGTCACTACCAACCTATTTGGTGATATTCTTTCAGACTTGTGCGCAGGACTAGTTGGTGGTTTAGGCATGGCACCGGGTGCTAATATTGGTGAAGACTGTGCTATTTTTGAAGCAGTACATGGTTCAGCCCCAGATATTGCAGGTAAGAACCTAGCTAATCCAACATCTGTTATTTTAGCCTCTATTCAAATGCTTGAATATTTAGAGATGAGTGATAAAGCGAACAAAATCCGCAATGCACTTAAAGACGTAATTGAAACAGGCGATCGCACGACGCGTGACCTTGGCGGTGAGCACGGAACAACTGACTTCACGCAAGCAGTGCTAGAACGTTTATAGAAAAACTAGCCTAAGAGACAAGTGTCCAAAATAGTAAGTCATAAATATTATAGATGCATGTGCAATAAAGCACATGCATCTATTTTTTTAAGGACATACTATGAATACACTAAAAACTTTCAATAATATTCGCAAGTTTACCTTTGCAGCCCTAATTACATTGTTATTTACCTACGCAAACGCTCATACTTTCACAAACACTGAATTAAGCAATCATCAAGTGCAGATAAATACTTTGTTAGCAGAGGCTGATATGACTGATGAACAATTTGCGGCAGACAAAATTAACATCAACACAGCAACGCTTGAGCAACTATCGGTTTTAAAAGGAATTGGACCTAAAAAAGCGCAGTCTATAATTGACTACAGAGACTTAAATGGTCGTTTCGCGTCAGTAGAAGAGCTTGTTAATGTTAAAGGGATTGGCAGTAAAATATTAGTAAAAGTCGAACACATGTTAACTGTAAACTAATGCAAAAATGGCAAGCCATTGGCCTGCCATTTTTTTAAAACATGATTCATCGCTTATTTCGTTAGGGCTTTTACAAATTGAGTAAATTCCTCGCCTAATTCTGGATGACGCATGGCGTATTCAAGGTTAGCTTTCATATAACCTAGCTTACTACCGCAATCATGGCTTTTGCCCATCATATAATATGCATCAACTTGCTCATGCTCCATCAAGCTATCAATGGCGTCTGTTAACTGGATTTCACCGCCAGCGCCTGGAGGTGTCTTTGCCAACAAATCCCATATTTTTTCTGATAATACATAACGACCCACTACCGCTAAGTCTGATGGTGCATCTTCAAGATCCGGCTTTTCAACCATTTTGTGAATTTTCGCTGATTCGCCAGGAAGTATCGCTTTGCCCTCTAAGTCAGCTATTCCAAATTTAGATACATCTTCTTTCGCGACGCTTTCAACCATAACTTGGCTAACCCTACTGGTATTAAACTTAGCGACCATATCAGCTAAGTTATCCTTTTTGGGGTTCGAACTACTATCATCAATAATCACATCTGGTAATACAACGGCAAAAGGACTATCTCCAACCAAAGGAAGCGCGCACATGATCGCATGACCAAGTCCATTGGCTACACCTTGACGCACATGCATAATAGTTACGTCCTTTGGACATATTTTTTGAACAGCTTCGAGCAATTGTCTTTTCACACGCTTTTCAAGCGTTGCTTCAAGCTCAAACGAAGTGTCAAAATGGTTTTCAATGCTATTTTTACTCGCATGCGTTACCAAAATAATCTCTTTAAGACCTGCTTGTACGCATTCATTCACTACATATTGAATAAGCGGTTTGTCGACCACCGGTAGCATTTCCTTTGGAATTGCCTTTGTAGCCGGTAACATTCTTGTCCCTAAGCCAGCGACGGGAATGACAGCTTTTTTAACCTGACTCATAACTTTCCTTTATCTAAACTAGTATTTTATCGCGCTGGTAACACAGAGTTACCTCGTCCAATACCGTAGTAATGCAATCCGTATTCCGACATCGTTTCTGGCTCATACAAATTTCGACCATCAAAAATTACCGGATCATTTAAAGATGATTTAATTAAGTCAAAATCAGGTGCTTTAAACACTTGCCACTCGGTACAAATTACCAAACAATCAGCATTATTAAGGGCGCTTTCTTTAGTCCCCATTAGGCTTAAGTCTGCGCGCGCGCCATATATGCGCTGAGTTTCTTCCATTGCTTCTGGGTCAAAGGCTTGGACGCTCGCGCCCTGCTCCCATAATTTCTCCATTAACACACGTGAAGACGCCTCGCGCATGTCATCAGTATTAGGCTTAAATGACAGCCCCCACAAAGCAATAGTTTTACCCGATAAGTTGCCGTCATAATGACGCATCAAATAATCGAATAACTTTTCCTTTTGACGATAGTTGACCGCTTCAACAGCTTGCAATATTTTTGAATCATAACCAATAGATGTTGCACTACGAATAAGCGCTTGCACATCTTTGGGGAAGCACGAGCCGCCGTAACCACAGCCAGGATAGATAAATTGATATCCTATTCTAGGGTCACTACCAATGCCTTTACGCACATTCTCAATATCTGCCCCAAACTGTTCTGCTAGGTTAGCCATTTCATTCATAAAGCTAATTTTGGTAGCAAGCATGCAATTAGCCGCATATTTTGTTAGCTCAGCACTTCGAACATCCATAACGATGATTTTGTCATGGTTTCGATTAAATGGCGCGTAGAGCTCTCTTAGCTTTTTTCAGCACCTTGACTGGTTGTTCCAATAATAATTCTATCTGGACGCATGCAGTCATTAACGGCAGCTCCTTCTTTTAAGAATTCTGGGTTAGACACAACATCAAAGCTTAAGTCTTTGGTCAAGCCGCCTAAGACATCCTTGACTTTACTAGTGACTTTATCAGCTGTACCAACAGGAACAGTGGATTTGTTGATGATTATTTTATGACTTTGCATATGCGTTGCGATAGTTTTTGCAACTGCAAGTACATATTTTAAGTCGGCTGAACCATCTTCATCAGGCGGTGTGCCTACAGCAATAAAGATAACATCACCATGCAAAACGCCTTGCCTAGCATCCGTTGTAAACTTGACTCTACCTTGTTCAAAATTTGAGGTAACTAGTGGCGTAAGGTCAGGCTCATAGATAGGAATGATCCCTTTTTCTAAATTGTCAACTTTGGCTTGGTCAACATCAACGCACACTACGTCATGGCCAACTTCAGCGAGAACAGCGGCTTGAACTAGACCTACGTAGCCTATGCCGAATACGGTAACTTTCATTTATGTTCCTTGAACTCACAAACTAGTTCTTAAATCTATTTCATTATTGTAATTAAATAATTTAAAAAAGTAAGCTTTATATTTAAAGGATTTGCTTAAGCGCTATAAACAAAAATTACTTTTTGTTTTACAACATCGAAAGTATCTTTTGTTTTTTCATAATGAGTTTATGCTATACTTTAGTTTGTTAAGTATTAGCAAGCCTATTTCTTCGAAGTTCAATAGGTACTAATTGGTCTAGATGGAAACAACTTTTGCAAACTAATACAATCAACATATTGGATGTTTCATTGACTCAAGGATTGAATCTAATGGTAGAACTCGCATTTGTGTTTTTTTCTCTTTCGCTTCGCTATTTTTTCTTCGTAAAGTGGCAAAAACAGTAGGCCTAGTCGATACTCCAACGCTAAGAAAACAACACGATGGTGTTGTACCTTTAGTAGGAGGGATAGCCGTATTTGTCACCGTTTTTCAATATATATACAACAATCCACAAGTATTACCTCACAGCACTTTGTTCTTAATTTGTGCCGCAATATTAACATTAATCGGCGCGCTCGATGACAAATATGACATCAATTTTAAAATCAGATTAATCGTTCAGACCCTTCTAACATGTGCCATGATTTACTTCACCGAAATAGAATTAACGACCATAGGGAATATTTTAGGAGGGGGAGAGATTCAGCTGGGTATGCTTGGACCAATAATTACCGTATTAGGAGTTTTGGGAGCAATAAATGCGTTTAATATGGTAGACGGCATTGACGGACTACTAGGCGGTTTATCCATAGTAACATTTTTGGGTATTGGTACTTTATTGTTTATGAGTGGTCAGCTTGATTTAGCTTACTTATGCGTTATCCTAGTTGTCTCAATTATACCCTACGTTTTACTGAACTTAGGTGCATTTGGTCGTCAGCGAAGGGTGTTTATGGGTGATGCTGGGAGTATGCTAATTGGATTTACTGTTATATGGCTTCTCTTGGTCAGCAGTCAATCACATCACACTCAGATGATGCGTCCAGTAACAGGTTTATGGCTAATCGCGCTACCACTAATGGACATGATGGCGATTATGTACCGTAGGATAAAAAAAGGCCGCTCTCCCTTTAAGCCGGACAGAGACCACCTGCATCATATATGTCAACGACTAGGATTAACAAACACTCAAACGCTTATATTAATATGCTCAGTAGCTAGTATATTTGCGGCGATTGGCATTATTGGTGAAATATTATCAATACCTGAATATATAATGTTTTTAGGGTTTATTATTTGTTTTATTTCATACTCTTTAGCACTACTGCTGAATTGGCCTCACAGAAACAAAAGATAAATCCAGCACAAACCACATAACTGTATACATAAAGTACTACCAGTCTTGTAAATCGTACAAAAATGCAAATTAAACCTTAAAGGGTGATATTCTTGTAATCTTGCAATAGCACCAACCGTTGGTTTTATTAAGATATTGATGGGAGTATAAAATGATCTTCACTGTTTGCGACGAAAGCGACTATCTATTAAATGTCACTCAATATATGGTTCGGTCACTTCAGAAGCACATGCCAAATGAACGATTATGCGTTGTGATAATTAATGGAATAGGTAAATACGATGTCGAAATTAAAACCTTGGCATAACAAAGTAATTATCCGACATATGACGCAAAAAGCATCTGATTCAAAAGGTATATATTTTGCGTTCATGGCGTTGCCTATTCCGACATTAATGGAAGAGTTTGATGAGTATTTTATTTACCTTGATGGAGATATTATTGTGAGGAGTTCATTAATTGAATTAGTTAATGAACTTAGGGATATAGATATTCTGTTCAGGTACAGGCCTTATCTAGACTTTAAAGGACCACTTGGAAGTATCTATGGTGCTAGGGCAAATAGTGGAGTGGTTGCGTTTACAAATAATGTAAGAACAAGACACTTTTTTACGGAATTTAAGGATAGAATAATTAATCACCTAGACAATAAACTAAACCCAATGTCTTACAATGAGTTGGGTACGGCTCTCACAGGTATTGATCAAGAGTTAATTTGGCTGTTAATCAATGAGAATCATCCAAACTTAAAATTCAAACCACTAAACGATAAATTTAACGACTCGTATTTTAACAAATCCTCGGTAATTTGGCACGCTAAAGGTGTTCACCGCAACTATCCCGAATATGAGCTCGCATGTAAAAATTTAGGCGCACAGAGGAGGTCCGCTGCCTATCTAATGATTAAGATTGGTTGGAAACTGCTTAAGCAAAGAACTAAAAGCTTGTTAAATCAAAGCACTAATGTGTCTAGACTAGGAATCGACGAATTAGAGCTACTATCCAGATTCAAGTCAGCAATATTTGTTGGCAGTGACATATACTGTGATAATCACAATTCTATACCTAAGGCATTAAGCGTAAAAGTCATTGATTTTGATCCAGTTCTTTACTACTCAAACATAAAAAACGTACCAGAATTAACCTATTCGTGTCCAGATCTCACACCTACAGAAAACCTGAATACTCAATTACTAATAATTAAAGAAACAGACTTAAAGCGAATATCTATCAATGATTGGTTTAAAAAGCCACCAAAAATAGTTTCCATCTCCAGTTAGTACATAAATTAAATGGTACTCGTTATTAGTTTACCTTAATAGCTCTGTACTTTGTTTGACAGATAAGAAACTATGTAACGATAGAAAAACTTGGGGTAATCCTTCAGTAACCTGTTTCTTACGTGTTTATGCATTAGAGCTCTTTGCAGCCATCTTAGACCTGTTACCTTTATTATTGGCCAATAATAATCTTCTTTAATAGACGTTTGAGTTAGAAATCCTCCACAGGTAATTACTATCTTATTTTTAGTTTTGTTTAGCCTTTGCGCCAGCCTTTCTTGCATCGGTGTGCCTAAACCCAAGATGACCACATCTATATTTTTTATATTAGACTCCAGATCAATGACATCTTGGTCATCATTAAAAAAACCATTTCTACGCAAAACTATATCTAAGCCTTTGTAACGAGTAGCTAAGCGCTCTGTGGCGACAATACTTTCATCTTCAGTAGCTCCGACGAGTCCAATTTTCAAATTATGCTTAAGACAATACTTAAAAAATTCGTCGGCAATAGAAGAAAAATCAAAACTTACTCTATCTACTTTTTCTTTATTAAATATGTTGAAGACTGTGACCAAAGAGGCGCCATCTAAGTAAAAATAATCAAATTTATCAATCGATTCAGGATGCTGTAAAAAGTAGTTGTAAGAATAAGGATTTAAGAAAGTAACTGACGCTTTTGACGTTTTTGACGTTTTTGACGATAATAAAAACTCTCGGAAATGTGCTAAGTCTTTTACTTTTTGATCAATTTTCTTATATACAAGCATTGCATTGAAATCCTTTAATAATAATTTGCATGTAGTGAACTAACTTGTGTGAGAAATATTAAATAATAAACTAACAGAAATGCGGTAACTAAAAGTTTATTGAAGCTATTACGAAAACTATAAAAAGCGAAGCAAACCAAAATTGGAAGAATCAGCTTAAAGTAAAGTGTAAATCTAAGTATTATTTCTGATGTAGGAAAGTTTAAAGATATTATGAAACCAATAAAATAAAGTACAAAATATACCTCCGCTCTGGGGTATTTCTTAATTATAGATACGGAAAACGCTGCAATAAATACACTTACAATGACTCTAAAATAGAACCCCAGACCAGAACTAACGTTGCCAGAGCCTATGAGGAGTCTCTCAATATCCGCATAATGTCCATAAACTTTTAATAAAGGAATAAACGAGAAAATCACGTCGATAAGTGACGTAATAAAGGTTAATATTAGATTTTGAAAGATACCGAGTAGTGACAATAACATTAGAGCAATTGCTACATTTCTATTAAACTTAATATACGAAACGAAGTAAAGTGGAAATAGTAAGAGAGCTGAGATATGGAAGCCTAAAGATATTGCAATGCAAAAGAAGTACCCAACAAGATTTCTTGAAATAATAAACTTAATACTATATAAAAAAACAACTATGGTAATTGCTTGACGTATTCCACTTTGTGACCATAACAAGAAACCATCAAAAGCAAAAATTAAAAACATTATTGAATAGAATTTACGAAACTCTGAAGCCGACTTGCAAAATATATAAAAAATTATTCCGCCTATTAAACCGAAAAACAAATAGTAAGGCAGCCCCAGAGAGGCACTAACTTTAATGAAATGCCCCAGTAAATAACCTCGGGCAAATAATAGACTATCAATACTCTTAGATTCTTGTGAATATTTGAATAATTCTACATATGTTTTATAATCAGAGCCTAATTCTGGGCTTCTTGTTGCGCATAATAGAACAAACATAATACATGAAAATAATAGCCCAATATCAAGATCTGGGCTTCTTCTTTGCTCGTTATTATGTACAGTAATTGGTTTGAGTCTTAGTAACAAAAATACAATACATATAAAAACGGTATAGAACGCAATCCAATAGGTAACATTCACGTTTATTTTTCGCTCAATTTTGCATAAATTTTTTGTTGCTCCTCTATAACGCTATCTAAAGGCATATAATTATCACTAGTATACTTAGTGCAAACGTAGTTTACATCATCAAAAAATGCTGAGTTGCCTAATATTTTGAGTCCACAAGCGAAATACTCATTTACTTTAGTAGGTGAAGCGACTTTATTAACAATACTGTCATCGCGAACGATAACTCCCATATCTGCCGCATTTAGATACTTTCCCACTTCTTCATATGGTAAAGAAAGTAACGTGACAGTTGATTTCTCAATACTAAGACGTTCAAGTTCTTCATAAAACGCAGGCATATTTAAAACTAATAGCATTAAGTGAATACTTTTATTGTTGGCAGATGCACGCTTAAAGTCCGATAGAATCGTCTCTGTATTTTGCCAATAATCATTGCCACCTGAGTAAACGTAAACAAACTTTTCGTCTATCTTTAATTCATCCCGGATACGTTTACGTTCGTTTGGCATTGTGTAAAAATAGTTTTCGTTTACTACTGTAGGAAAAATCGAGTAGTTATTAAAAGTAAGAGAGTGCTTGGTTGAAAAAAACGTTCCATATTCGCGCTAACGAAAAATATATAATCCACCTGAGATAGTATTCTTTTTTCAATTTGCTCAATTTTCTTGGCTATATAATTCAATATTATCGAGCTGTTATCTTTTGCAACCTCTTCTTGAACAGCTCCCCTAATATCAGCAATCAGTGGTTTTTTTATATTGTACCGTTTTAATATGTTCAATATCACTAAACTGGGGCCATGCCCGCGACAATGGATAACATCTGCCCACTCAATTAACTCCCTATGCTTAAAAAAAGTGAACAAATAGTGTTTACTAAGGGAAGCACAAACAGAGGGGGACGTAATACTTTTGTTAGTTTATATTCTGCACCATTAACATATTTCATATCAGTAGATTTGCAAAACGCTAGTAAGTGTACATTGTTTGTTTCCGCATGTTTACTGCAAATATTATGTACTTGACTTCTAAAGACACTGCTACTGACTAAATTATCAGTCACATATAAAATATTCACGACACTTCACCCGAATCATCAAGAGTAATTTTGTTGATTGTATTAGCTATTTTTTTCGTTTGTTCTTCCATTGACCAAAACTTCTTGTCATCTTGAATCTTAGTTTTTATTGCAAGATAGTTTTTTTCAATTTTCAAGAATTTGATGTAAGAGATTAATTTTTCCTCATCTCCGGGCTTGACCGCTAAGCCGTATCCATTGTCATTAATTATATTCATAGCATCTCCCTCAGGAAGGATAGCGATTATAGGTATTTCAAGATTAATATACTCGTAAAGCTTTGACGGAACGCAGGCTGCATAATATTGAGAACCTAAAGACAAAAAGCCTACATGTGTTCGAGACAACATGAAATCAAGGAATTCTGAGTGTGGTAAATTATCTACCAGTTTCACATTGGAAGACTTATTATTTGTCAACCTTGCATTCACTTTGTGATTACCAATAAACAAAAATGAAACATCTCTAAGTTGCTCTACTATTTTCAAAATCATCTCAGGTTCCTGGACCTTAGAGAGCATACTGCCGCTATAAGTTACCGTGAACTCTTGTCGATATCGCTGAGAATTGAATTTGGCAGATGGAATATCATTTATATACCCAAAGGGAATGTTGCTAATCTTATCTTGTAATTTTGTGTGTTTTTCTAATAAATTTTCTAGATTAGTTCTACTGCTTGTTATGACCCAATCAACGTAATCTAAAACCTTCGCTTCTAGCTTGTCCCTACCGATGTGTAAAATGTCTTTCTTCACTCCAAAAACACTAGTACCGTCCACCGGGTCTCTGTAATTTATAACAAACTTGCATTTTTTTCTTTGCTTTAATAGCATGCCAAGCTTCAACGACGCTAAATCTCCGCCAGTTGAAGAAAAACATAGATCTGAAGAGGCTACTTTCCTATCTAATACTCCTAATGTAGCCTTCACCCATCCATCTAAAGCATCCTCTAGTAGACCAACTCGTTGTAACAAGGAGCGTAATCTATTGTGTTGAGCAAGTTTAAAAGGAACCATAATCAAATCATCTCTAACAATAAGATCTTCACTATTAAAGTTTGGCATTACTACTGTAACTGAAAGGCCTATGTCCCTAAGATATTTGACACCAGCAGCTCTCATCATAGGTCCACCGCCCTTTTGAAACGGATACATCGACCTTGTCAGATAAAACAATTTCATGCTATGAAGCGCTCTATCGACATTCGAGGTGGCTTCTCTTGCTTATCTGCGGGATAACCTAGAGTCATAGCTGAATAAATATACATATGTTGACCCAAGCCTAATTCTTTTTTAGTCCGCTTTTGTTCGTATGATTCACTATAGTAAATCCAACTTCCACTTATTCCATATGCACTCGCAGCTAGCAGTATTAAGGTACATACACCTCCCACATCTAAAGCATTTCCATAGTTTTCAGGAAAAAATCGACCGTCATCAGCAATATAGAGCGTTATGGGTGCTTTACTAAACATACTATTATTATTACTATCGCCTAACACCATAGATTCTACGTCATTTCTTTTTATCGCAAATTTAATGCTTTGCCTATTGCAGGAAAGCGAAGAGCTCATTGCGACGCGAAGGATATCCTTTAAGATTTCATTGGGGATTTCTTTAGGTAACCAAAATCGGGTTGTTGTTCTCTTAGAAATAAAATCTAGGATCTGTTTTTTATTCAGCTCTTCTGAAACGTCCTCGACAGGTTCAACATACAAGCCCTTACCAGAGTCAAAATAATCCATAAGATGCTCAGCCCACTTAATCATTGATGGCTCATCTATTTGACGAAGTTTCACTTCATCAACTAACATCCCGAGCTTTTTGCGTTTAAAACTTCCTCTAGTTCCGCGATTGTGATGCTTAAGTGCTTTTTCTGTGTGATGTCCATAATACCCTAACTGAATCAGTAACATATCATCATCAAATTTATTAACATTAAGTTCTAAATCGTTCCAAATAAAACGAGCTTTTCTGAAAGATAATCTTCTTACAAACCTTCTAACAGTTCTGTAAATCATTTTTAATTTATATTGCATCAATAACCGCCAATATCCGTGTTAATATTTATTTCTAATTTACTCTTATTTTTAAAAGAGTAAAAATTTACTTTTGTGTTATCTTTACTAGTGCCTAAAAACAATGACTTTACTGAGTCAACGTTAGAACAAAAGCTCATTTCCATTTTATTACTCAGTGAGCATCTTTCTGAATAGACAATTTTAGTTACAGGTTCATATAAATAGATTTTCACCTTAATATTTTCATCAAATTGCATAGAAACAACGCAATAACGAACGATTGAATCTTTCTTAGCTGCAATAAGTGGCCTCATTTCAAATTTTGTTATTAGTGTATTACCTATGTGTATGCATCTGACGCATTTAAATGGATAAAACCGTTCCTTTTTAAATGAGCAAAAGAATGTATTTCCTGACAATATCGGAATATATTTTTTATGTATCAACCGATAAAATATGGAAGAAAGTTTTTTCCTAAAAAACATCCGTTCGACTAAACTTAAAACACCTTGTGGGTTATAGCTGACAGCAGGTAGTTCATGGCAATTTCTTTTTTTGTTGAAGTAATATAAAAATGAAAATGGACTGACTCGTGGATCAAAACGATGCTTGAATGAATCTTGATTCCCCTTAAAATTGAAACATATCTTATACCTGTTTTTCTCAACTACGACAAAACCGCTGTTTTGATAGACTTTCAATTGCCCAACACTTTTCTCATCTTTTTTATAGATATGACCTGATATAACTGACTTGCTAATTTTATCGGATAATATAAATATCGCATTAGCATAGGTATTGTAAACCAAATCATACATGTAAGAATCGTAGTCAGGTCTAGAAGCTGTATCATGATTAAGGTTAATACTTATCTGTCCATTTTCTTTTTGAAAAGACAATACAAATGCAGATAGGTCGTTCGCAAGTACATCGTAGTAGTCTAAATTAGTTAATTTAAACGCCAGCCTGAGGGAGTAAATAAGACAGGAGTGACCAAATATTGCATTGGTACTCCTTCCGTAAAAAAGATAGCTATTCGTTATTCCTATTTCCAAGTGCACTCGCAACGCTTTCAAAAATATACGTTTTAACTCCAAGTCTTTTGTTAGCTCAAAAATCATGCCAACGCACATTGTGATTTTTGCATGATAAGTTAAATGACATACCCCCTGATTCCTATAAAAATCATAAACATTATTTGAATCTGGAAAGAAGCCATCATCAAATTGAAGCTGTTTGAGCCAGACTAATTCACTCTCTAATGATGATAAACTAACAGTACCTCTTAACTTATTGTCTATAGTCATTCCTAATATACGAAGTACTCTAAAGTTATTATTCTTCTTTTCTAAACTGCAAAGACTTGAATGGTTTATCGTTTTTAGTAAGTCACTTCTATAACTAGCTAACAGATTGTGCTTGTCTAAACTAATGGCCAACAACAATAGTGTTGTATTAAACTCAATTGACGGTCGCTTCTTTTCTTCGTCAATTGCCAAATAGTAATCCAGTACTTTTGATAAGTCCTTATCATCATTAAGCAATACCGCTGATAAAACGAAGGAAACATAGTGATACTGAAAGTCTAGAGGGCTTTTCAGCATAGGGTCAATCATTGCACCATCTTTATCGATGCACCCTGCAATCCAATTCCTTTGCTTAATCAAAGTATCGTTCATGAATTAACTTCTTGATTCTATTAGGATACGGAACGTACTTCTCTGGTTCGTAGGTTTGTAAATATGGTTCTATCTCAGAAGCAACGTATTTCGAAATCGCCTCTTCTAATGATACTTTATATTTAATTGGTAAAACAAATGACTCAATGTAATCTGTTAGGGTGGGATATTTATCAAAGTCAGCAAGCTCACGCCAATTCGTACGCTCTGACCTAACGAATAAGTTTTTATTGGATTTCAGTGTCAAATGAAAAATTGCAGGTAATTTAATTCTTTTCCTTCGGTAGAAACGAGCAAACGGAATATGCTCCCACCTTCCAATTTTTTTGAATTTTAATAACCTTGTATTGAGAAATATTTTAGCCATTTTTGTATAGACAGGTGGAACGTAATGGCCATTGAGTTTTCCATCTTTTCCGTATCCTCGTTTTTCATTATCAATTCCACATTGATTTATAGACCGATAAATATTAACTAATTTTAGTATAAAACAAGTTGGCCAGAAGCCTTTCGTATTCAAAATTTCGTTTCGTAAATTTAAGCTTGAATATTTTCCGTCGCTTTCTTCATACAACACAAAATCGGCATCAAATTTCGCTATCCATTTGTACTTAGCTTGTTGTAGAGCAAACGCACGGTTATGATACAAGTCTTTAAGCTCTGGCTTATTGAAAAATTTCACTTTGCCGGGAAATTGCTCCTGCAATGAAGAACAAATATCAATAGTGTTATCAGTACTACCATTAGTTACTATAATGATTTCATCTGCAAACTTAAGCAAAGATAAAACGCTTGTTTTTATGACCTTTTCTTCATTTTGAGCTGCTAACAGTACCGATATACCATTTGCTAATTTTTTATTAAATAACATACTTTACTCAACATCCTTCATTAATGTAATTGCAGAACTTTTTAACAGTAGAATCAAAATTATTGAGTATATTAGCAATGTAATCATGGCATAAAAAAGCTTTCTAGATAAGTATTTACTACTACAAACATAATCGAAATAACAATAACAATAAATAATCTAATTATATTAAAAGGAATGACTAGAAGTTTTCGACTCATTAAAACTACAATGCTTGCATACAATGCATAGCAAAAAAGTGTAGATAATGCAGCCCCCAGAATCCCATATTTGGGAATAACAACTATATTTAAACCAACATTAGCTATCGCAGGCAAGTATCCGCTAGCACTAATCCATAAAGATTTTTTATAAAAAACTAAAACGCTAATATAGAGCTTTCGTAAACTGATAAACACAATCCCTGCGCATAACACCTTCAATACAAGATAGTCTCCTTGGTATTCGGCAGGAAACACAAAATCAATCACAAACGGCAAAAATATTGCGATACTTGATGCAATGAAAATCATGAAGCTAAAGATAATATAAAAATAATTTCTCAAGATAATTACCATGTCGCTATTTTGAACTCTCATCAATTTCATAAATATGGGTGCAAATGCAGTGTCTATAGCTTGCATAAGTATTTGTACGATCATTACAAATTGTACAAACATGGCGTACTTCCCTGCTAAGGACAATGATAAGAAAAAGGTAATAAAATAACGATCACTTAAGGTGAAAACCCAACTGCTAAGTGAAACCGGTACATAGCCAAATGCATATCTATAGGTCTTTTTAAACGTTCTTTTTGAAAGCACCCCAAACGTTAACAAGCCTCTTGACACCAATATGTAAATGTATATGCAAAGAGAAATTAAATTAGCCAAAAACGAGCCCCAAAAAAGACTAGCGACTCCAATATCTTTTACTATCAACAAAAACAACATCAAGCTTTGATTGACGATAAATACAGTAGTAGTGATTGAAAGAACTATATTAGTTTCGTGCTTTGATTTTAGAAGTGAAATACCAAGAACCGCCATTTGTTGCATTATCACGATAAGGGGAATCACTAAACTTAAAGCAATTACTTCCGAATCCCATGCTTTCAGACTAAAACCAACGATTACGTATGAAATTGGGAAAAACACAATAGCCCATAAGAAAAAAAGCATAAACATTGAAGAAACAAACACTCTTAATTGCTTAAAACTTCTATTATGGTCATAAACAAACCTAGCATATGCGGCGTCAAAGCCTAAAGTAGCAAAAAGGTATAAAACATTTATCAAGGAATGTAAATTGGAATATAGACCGTATTCCTCAAGCGTTAAATATCTTGTAATCACAGGCAGCAACATGAACCCTACGGCCTTTGTCATAAGACTTACAAGGAAATATCCACTACCGTGTGTTATCACTTTTAGTAACATAAAATTCTCATGCTAGTCTATTGAATTATAAAGCATTAACTCAATACTCTCGTTGAATTTTGTAATGTTTTAACGCGTGATGTTGTTGGTCTTTGAACATATTCTATCTATCGTTATAAAGCGGTCATTTGAGGTTATTTTTGCGAGGAAAAACAAATTCATAAAATAAAGCGACGAAACAACCTATTGTGGTGCCTAAGAACGCCAACACAATACAAATTAGAGCACGATTAGGGCGTTCTTTGACTTCAGATACGACGGGGGGATCAATTACTGTAAATAAGTATTCACTGCTAGCATTTGCCAAAACCAACTTTTCCATTTGAGCCTGTATCATGTCAAAAAATTTAAGCCTCATTCCATTGATATTTGTTTGCTTTAGTTGCTCCTCAAGAAAAGAAATTGATTCATTAGCGTTATCAATATCACGTTTTCTATATTTGTGGTTAATCTCGTAAACCAACAGTTCCACCCATTCTTTTGCGACAACTGGCGATTTATGTTCAATCGCAAGTGACACCATACCGTTGTCTTCATTTACACTCACTGTAAGCATGCTCAAAAACACTCTGTGAGCCTCTTGATATGTCGGAATTATATTGCGAGGGGGTGCAACTTTGCGTGTCCAACTTAGTGTCGCCACATCATATATTTGTGGATCTATTGCGAGTTTTCCAGAGACTGGATCCCAACCCTTTGATGCCATTAATGGGACTAAAATGTCATATTTTTCAGCGAATTCGCGAAAAAACGCTCTTGATTTTATTACCTCGATAGCAACAACGACATCGCTTCCAGTGCCATTGGAGATAGAGACACCTGCTAAGGCTAGCTAACCCTCCAAATTGGTTAGCCAATCCACTTAATGAGTCTTGTTCTTGCTTTACCGGATTCAACAACGCGGACGCTCTATATATGTTATCTAACGTTAATGCAAACATCACTGCTGCTGCACTTGACAAAACCGCGAATATTACAATGAGTACCTTCCTTTTCCACAAAACAACGATGATAGAAAACAAATCAAACTCACTCTCAACATGATCGTCTTGTTTCACAAATGACATTGATCAGTACTCCAATCAATTTTAATTTTTAAAATATGTCGCATTAAATTGGTCATTATAAGCTTCCAATGGCGGCAAAAGCGACTGCCGTTTGATAGATAATCTGTGTGGCGCCCTGCCACAAAGAAATATTGTCATAGTTAGTCACATCTCTTGGAACAACGATAGTATCGCCAGGACGAATCAACTGATTGTCAGCTGAACCAAACCAAAAATCACTTGTTGGCGTTACAACTAAACCATTAGCCCTAACAATATAAACTTTCGAGAAATCCGCATACTCTCGAGCCCCGCCAGCACTCTCAATATACTCTTCTATACTAAGATCAGAGTTAAACACAAGTGTTGTAGGCACAAATACCTCGCCAATAACAGATACAGCCGAAGTTATATTTGGTACCGATAAAACATCACCATCTTTGACCAATAAATCATATTTTTTATCAACCAATAGCCTATCAAGATCTATCACCATGCGACCTATAGGATTGACATTAGTCAGATCATTCAAAATTGTTGAAGCATTTTGATAATCAATTGGACGAGAAAACTGACTATTACTCAAATTATTGTTAGCAATTTGCTGACGCAAATCCTCAATAGCCTTATCTATATTATCTCTTTCTTTATTCTTTAATTCTACACGACTAAACACAGCTGCATTGATTGTCGCATTTTTCGTAAAGCCACCTGCTCGTTTGATTACATTTGAAAGCGATTCTCCTTGCTTCACTTGATATTTTCCAGGAAAAACAAATTCGCCTTTCAATTCTATTGTATTGTTTTCAAGCCATAAAGGAGTTCGCAAAATGTTAAGTACATCTTTCGAAATAATAGTAGTTTGTTCAGACTCTAAAAGAGATAATTCATCCAATAGCGAGAGTGGCTTATGTGTCACAAAAGCTTTCCCCTCTACAATTGTACTCCTTGAAAGCTCAGCCTTCTCGAGGTACGCAGCCTCTGTCAAGCCACCGGAAGCTTCAAGCAATTTTATGAGAGTAAAATCATTGCTAATTGGGTATTTACCAGGATATTTAACCTGACCAGAGATCTCTGCTAGTTGTACTTTTTGATTATTACTTGATTCACTTTTCAATTTAACAATTAGGGGAGCTAAGAGCTTATCTCTAGAGAAGTCTTTTGATGTTTCCGTGTTTAAAGCACTTGTCGTGAATTTACTTACTTCAGTTTGATTTATTAAACCGACTGATTCATTATTTAGTTCATTCGTGACTGTTTTAATGTCACTTTGGACTATGTTTAGTTCAGCTTTTGAGGCAAAAGAAGTTGAAAACTTGCTAAAAAAGAATAGTTCATCAAACGCTTCTAATTCGAGGTTGAAATTACCATCGATTACGTCTTTTGGCCTGTATTGAATTATCGTTGTTGTTTTGTCAAGTAATCCTTTTCTTGCGATTAATGCATAGTACAAGTCTGTATTTGACAACACAGTTCGTAAATTAACCAATTGTGATAAAAAAGTATTACTCCCTGAAATGATGGGAGGAAGGTCGATCGCACCTTTCACTAAAATGGCATTATTAAATTCCGTTTCATTTTTAAAAACATTTATGAAATCACCGTCGTTTAACGAACGCTTCAAATTAGAGGGGCTTTCACTAGAAATATTTTGTATTTGCAAACCTTGACCTAGAACATTACTTATCAGTTGAATCTTCGTTCTATTTGCCATAGGGAGAAAGCCTCCAGAAAATTCAAAAAGTTTAGCTATATTTTCATTTGGTTTTAATTCATATATTCATGGTCTGCGAATCTCGCCGCTTATTGATACGAGTTTTTGAACGGACGGAACAAACAAAACATCGCCCTGCTCCAGAGCAACATCATTTGATGTGTCACCGAACACTATCAGGTCATATAAATCAAAAACTGCTATCGTTTCTCCATTTCTCTTTATACTAATATTTCTTAAAGAACCTAACTCTGTTACACCACCACTGTTTATTAGTGCTGTCGTTATTGTCGACAAACTAGAGAGGACTAAAGGCCCTGGACTAAACACTTCACCAGCAAGAAAAATTTGAATAGTCCGCAAATCAACCATCGATATAAACGGCGTTACTCCTATTTTTTGCTCGCTATACTTTAAGGCTACTAACTCTTTCAACTCATTGAATGTAGCGCCTGCAACACTAATTGGTCCTAAGGTCAGGAAGGTTTAAACGTCCTTGGTTATTAATCGTAAGTTCAAAGCTTCCAGTTTCTTTTCCAAATAGTTGAAGCCTAATCGAATCCCCTGGCCCCAATATGTAATTTGGAGGCGCAGGAAGCAAAGAGTTTGGCTTTAATGGCGCACTTCGGTTTCGGAAAATATCGTAACCAAAAGGCTTAAGGGAATCATTTTTAACATTAGAACTTTCTATGTTTTTTGTTGGCTCATCTTTTTCAAAGTCTCGCTCAATAAAGTCAATTGATTGCCCGCTTTGTGGTTTGTTTGGAATGCTGTTATCACTATTGAGCAAAGACAAATCAAATCCCATTTGCCTCGCAAGCTGCTCTTGCTGAGCTCGTGGGAGATTCTTAAACTGTTCGATTTGTTGGCTAGAGGGCACAAAAGACTGAGCATTTACTGCAGTAGAAGTAAGACCAATCATTGCGAGGGTAATCATAATTGCTGTTAGAAAAATTTTCATGGATAAGTATTACCTTCTATGTCCAAATGCCTTTGGTATCAACTAGTAACCCTTTAGGCGCATTGAACTTTTTGAATTCTTTATGATCAACTAAAAGTACGTGAATATTTGCATTGTTATAAGCTTCATCAAATGCAGTTAAATTAATACTGTGTTTGTTATCACCTTTAACTATATTTGGTTCAACGCATACCAATGAACTTCCATAAACAGAAGTCAATTCTTTTGCAATACCTAGCGCAGGGCTTTCACGCAGATCATCGATATCAGGTTTAAACGCCAATCCGTAGCAAGCAATAGTTATGTCAGAAACAGATTTGCTTTTATTAGCGGTTAGAAACTCTGAAACAGCAAGTTTCACTTTTTCAATCACCCAGGCTGGCTTATCATCGTTTACTTCTCTAGCTGTTTTGATAAGCCTTGCCGAGTTCGGAGATCTGCTGACTATAAACCAAGGGTCAACAGCAATACAATGACCACCAACTCCAGGATACAGGTTGCAAAATATTTACTCTTGGATGTCTATTGGCTAAAGAGATTAGTTCCCACACATCAATATTAGTTTCATCGCATATCAGTGATAGCTCATTTGCAAAAGCAATACTAACATCCCTTGATGCATTCTCTGTCAACTTTGCCATTTCGGCAGTTCTCGCATTTGTTACTACGCATTCGCCTTTGACGAACGTATTATAAAGCTCTACGGCTTTTTGCGAGCATTCAGATGTTATTCCGCCTATAACTCTATCATTTTCAATCAACTCTCTAACGACATGCCCAGGTAATACACGCTCTGGACAATGCGCAACAAACACATCGGCTTCTTCGTTGTTTTGTTCAGGAAATCTCAAATCGGGCCTAGCAGTTGCGAGCCAATGCGCAGCCTGCTCTGTTGCGCCTACAGGTGATGTAGATTCTAAAATAACAAGGTTTCCTTTTTCAAGGACAGGCGCAATAGCATTACATGCGGCTTTGATATATTTTAAATCTGGCTTTGGAACAGTGTTAGCTACATCATCTTCAAAAGGCGTTGGTACTGCTATCAAAAATGCGTCTGCTTTTTCTGGACTTGTGACCGCTTTTAACATGCCCTTCGCTACAGCTTGTGCAACTAGCGCATCTAAATCAGGCTCTATAATATGAATTTCACCACGATTAATAGTATCAACAGCGTTTTGATTAACATCAACGCCAATTACCTTTTTACCATGAGCAGCAAACATGGCTGCGGTTGGTAAACCAATGTAGCCAAGACCAATTACTGAAATTGTTTTAAATGCCATTATTTTGCTTCCTTTATCAATTTATCTGCAATTCGCTTACAGGCATTTCCATCTCCATACGGATTGTGAGCAAAGCTCATCGCTTTATATGCGTCCTCATCGTTCAAAAGACTATTTAATTCGGAACATATTTTGTCTACATCAGTACCCACTAACTTAACGGTACCTGCAGCTACTGCTTCTGGTCTTTCTGTTGTATCTCGCATGACTAAAACAGGTTTTCCTAAAGAGGGTGCCTCTTCTTGGATGCCGCCAGAATCTGTTAGGATTATAGTCGACCTATCCATCAAATATACAAATTCCAAATACTGCTGAGGTTCAATTAGCTTAATATTGTCTATTCCTGCAAGGAGTCGATTAACTGGCTCTTGAACCGCAGGGTTTAGATGCACTGGATACAAAATTTCAACGTTAGGCGAAGCTTTTGCTGTTCGCGCCAGAGCTTGACATATGTTTTCAAACCCTTGGCCAAAATTTTCTCTTCTATGACCGGTGACTAAAATCAGCTTTTTGTCTTTATTCAAAAAGTTAAATTTGTCAGCCATTTTGATAATAATCGAATCATCAGACTTTAATTTGTCTCTTACCATTAATAGGGCATCAATAACCGTGTTGCCTGTAATACTGATCGTTAGTGGTGAATAGTTCTCCTTCTTTAGATTCGCAGCTGAATCTTCAGTTGGAGCAAAATGATAGGTGGTAATAGCCCCTGTTAATTTTCGATTAGCTTCTTCTGGCCATGGAGAATATATATTACCTGTTCGCAAACCAGCTTCAACATGTCCCACTTCAATTTGCTCGTAATAAGCGGCTAAACTTGTTGCAAATGTTGTCGCAGTATCACCATGAACAAGCACCACGTCAGGTTGAAAATCTGTTAAAACAGGTTTCATTTGCGTTAAAATGCGTGCAGTAACATCATTTAATGTTTGTTTGTGCTTCATCAAGTCAAGATCATAATCTGGAGTAATGTCAAAAAGCTCAAGTACTTGATCCAACATTTCTCTGTGTTGTGCAGTTACGCAAACTCTCGCATCGAACCGTGAGTCTTTTTCAAGGGTCTTCACCAGAGGTGCCATTTTGATAGCTTCTGGACGAGTGCCAAACACACAAAGGACTTTCTTCATTAATAATGCTCTTGTCGATTAAAAAATATAAGGTTTGAGGAACGAAGATCCTACTTAAATATCGTACTTTTGTCACTGACAAATACACATATTATGTGTTTATTATTCAAAACACGCAGTGCGTTAGATCTATTTACATGCTTGCAACTTTTCCTAGTATCACTGCATAATGATATTTCACTAATAAAAATAACAATAAAACGTTATCAAGGTTGATAAATGACATCACAAACAAACACACAAAACGACACCCGCTTCGCTGGTCACCCAATGGGCTTATTAACGCTTGCCGGCACCGAAATGTGGGAACGTATGAGCTACTATGGCATGCGCGCATTACTCGTACTATTTATGGTACTAGCACTTGAGGAAGGTGGTCTAGGGCTAACTGTTGCTACCGCATCAGCTATTTATGGCCTCTATACCGGTGCTGTGTATTTCTTCGGTTTACCTGGAGGTTGGATAGCCGATAGGCTGATTGGCGGGCAAAAAGCAGTATTTTATGGTGGTATTATCATCATGATTGGTCACATCATTTTGGCCATCCCGTCAGATTCTACATTTTTTATCGGTTTAATATTCGTTGTCTTGGGAACAGGTTTATTGAAACCTAATATTGGTGCAATGGTAGGTGAACTTTATTCACCTAAAGATGCCAGACGCGATAGTGCCTACACCATCTACTATATGGGTATTAATATCGGGTCACTAATCGGATACGGAGTGTGTGGCTATTTACAAGTTAACATGGGCTATCATTGGGCATTTGGCGCCGCTGCAGTTGGTATGGGAATCGGTTTAATTCAATACAAATTGACCATCCATAACATTGCGGGCGTATCTGACAAGCCTGTGGTGCCTTTATCTCCTCAAGCGCAAAAAACAGCATATATAGCCATAATTGGTTTTGTTATTGCCTTGGCATTGGTCACAACTATGGTTTACACGGGCCTGTTAGGTTTTGACCCTGTTATTGTTGCAAAACAGGTTGCTGTTGCTATCACAGTAATATTTTTGCTGTACTTTGCATACATTTTCTTTGGAGGCAAGCTCAGTCCAGATGAACAAAAAAGAATGGGTGCCCTATTTTTGATATGTTTGGCTTCGACTTGTTTTTGGGCAGGATTTGAACAAGCAGGTTCATCGCTCAATTTATTCGGCCAAGATTACACACAAAGAATGGTAGGAGCATTTGAAATTCCGCCAGCTTGGTTTCAATCTGCAAATTCTATTTTCATTATTATTTTGTCACCATTCTTTGCCTATATGTGGATGGCATTGGGTAAGCGAATGATTGAACCTAGCTACAGCGTTAAGTGCGCGGTAGGCTTAATAATAATGGCAAGCGGCTTTATCGTTATGTTTTTTGCTGCTCAATTGGCCGCTAGTGGTCTTAAAGTAGCCCCATACTGGCTAGTAGCAACATACTTTTTACATACGGTCGGTGAGTTATGGCTAAGCCCTGTAGCCTTAAGCGCAGTTAGTAAACTTTCGCCTAAACGCTTTTCAGGACAAATGATGGGAGTGTTTGTTTTAACTTATTCAATGGGTAGTATTATTGCTGGTATCTTCGCAGGTAAGTTTGACCCTGAACAAATAGATCAAATGCTCTGGACTATATCTTCAAATTACTTACTTTAGTATCGCCATTGGTATAGTGCTCTTGTTGCTTTCCATTAAAACAGGTAAGTGGGAAAAGCTTGCTGAAAAAGAAGAATCATAAGCAATTAGCTTTGATTGACATAAAAAACGAACATAAGAATGTTCGTTTTTTATGCTTGCTAATGTTTATAAATACTCTCCTTGTTGTTGTAAATTTGATACCATTTAAACATTGGATAAAAATTAATATTTTTAAAGGCATAGTTTGAAAATTTATACTTCAACCAAAAAAATTCCTGAGCTAGTAGATAGGCCTTTAACCGAGCGAATGGCATTACTAGAAAACGCAGCAAAGCGTATGACAGTGCCCGAAAAAACATTACTTAATATTCTAAAGCTGTTAGTGATTGTGCCTAGGATTTGTATTACTGTTAAGAGTTTCAAATGATTGGACTTCACTTATATGGGCCGCACTAATCTTTTTGCTCTACCCAATTTTAGTCAAACCCATACAATATTCACTAAGTGCTAAATATATCAAAATCCCTAAAACGGAAGAGTCATGAAAACAATACTAGTCACCGGAGGCGCAGGATATATTGGTAGTCATACCACTGTTCAACTGTTAAACAATAATGCAAACGTTATTGTATTAGACAATTTTTCTAATTCTTCAAAAGAAAGCCTGAAACGTGTCGCGCAGTTAACCGGTAAAACACCTATTGTATACACCGGTGATATTCGTGATCCTGACATTCTTAACACTATTTTTACTCAACATGAAGTTGACTGTGTTATTCATTTTGCTGGATTAAAAGCCGTTGGTGAATCAGTCGCATTGCCACTTAATTATTATGAAAATAACGTTTATGGCACTTTGAACCTTTGTAAAGTCATGGCTGAACATGGTGTTAAAAACATCGTGTTTAGCTCATCTGCAACAGTTTATGGTGACCCAACTCAGTTGCCTTTGCATGAAAAGCTCCCAACGGGCACGCCAACTAACCCTTACGGAATGTCAAAACTCATGGTCGAGCATATGCTTAGTGACATGCAAAAAGCAGATCCACAATGGAATGTTGTTATCCTGCGGTATTTCAACCCAGTTGGCGCACATATTTCCGGTCAAATTGGAGAAGATCCCAATGGTATCCCGAATAATTTAATGCCATTTATTACGCAAGTCGCCACAAAACGAAGAGAGTTTTTGAGTGTATTTGGTGACGATTATGATACACCTGATGGTACTGGCGTAAGGGATTATATACACGTTGAAGACTTAGCGGATGGACATTTAAAAGCATTAAACAAAATCGCAGATAAAGCAGGATTATTTACCTGCAACTTAGGTACTGGCGTTGGCTACAGCGTGTTAGACATGGTCAAAGCATTTGAAAATGCAAGTGGTCAGAAGATCCCTTTTAAAATCACACCAAGAAGAGATGGTGACGTGGCAGCTTGTTATGCTGACCCAACTAAAGCGAAAAATGAACTTGGCTGGCAAGCTTCAAAAAATCTTGATGACATGTGTAAAGATTCTTGGCGATGGCAAAGCCAAAACCCAGTCGGCTATGGTACTTAATTAACTTAACACGGAATGAATATTTAATGATACAAGCAGTCATACTCGCAGGCGGAACTGGTAGTAGGCTTTGGCCAAAATCAAGAGCGGCCTTACCTAAACAGTTTCTTCGCCTAACATCAAATAACACTATGTTGCAAGATACCTTGCTCAGGTTGCCTTCTCATTCGGTCAGCTCCCCTACTTTAATTTGCAATGAAGAGCATCGGTTCTTGGCGGCAGAACAGCTTCGTGAAATAAACGTTTCCGGTGCTAACATACTGCTTGAACCGGTAGGTCGTAATACTGCGCCGGCAATTGCTATTGCTGCCTTAACTGCATTAAAACAAAGCGATCCTTTGATGTTAGTGTTAGCGGCAGATCACTTAATTGCAGATGATGCTGCTTTTGAAAAAGCTATCGATAAAGCAAGCGATTTAGCAAATAAAGGTAAGTTAGTCACATTTGGTATCGTTCCTACTGAGCCACATACCGGCTATGGTTACATAAAATCGGGGGACTCGCTTGATGATGGCTTTTTAGTTGAGGAGTTTGTTGAAAAGCCTAATTTTGAGACCGCTAAAACATATATAGCTGGAAAATCACATTATTGGAACAGCGGTATGTTCATGTTTAAGGCCAGCGTCTACTTAGCTGAACTAGAGCGTCATAGTCCAGAGATTTATCAAGCATGCGTCGCGTCAATCAACACGCTTGAGCATGACATGGATTTTATCAGAATTGACAAAGACAGTTTTGTCAAATGCCCTGATGATAGTATTGATTATGCTGTTATGGAGAAAACTGATAAAGCTTGTATGGTGCCACTTGACGCAGGCTGGAATGATGTTGGTGCATGGAGCTCCTTATGGGATACAGCAAAGAACAAAGACGAACAAGGAAATGTGAGTAAAGGAGATGTCATCCTTGAAAATGTAAACAATTCATATATCAATAGTGAAGAGCGACTCATTGCATTGGTTGGCGTGGACGACCTTGTTGTTGTTGAAACAAAAGACGCTGTGTTAGTTGCCAATAGACATCAAGTGCAAGATATAAAAAGCATTGTTACACAATTGAAAAAAGAACATCGAAGTGAATTTGAGTTTCATAGAGAGGTATTTAGGCCATGGGGTAGTTACGATTCCATCGATAATGGTGAGCGCTACCAAGTAAAACGTATCATGGTTAAACCTGGCGAAAAGCTCTCAGTTCAAATGCATCATCATCGAGCTGAGCATTGGATTGTTGTAAAAGGCACCGCGAGCGTTACGATTGGTGAAAAAGAACAATTACTCACTGAGAATCAGTCTGTGTATATTCCTATTGGTGAAATTCATGCACTTGAAAATCCCGGTAAAGTACCTTTGGAACTAATTGAAGTGCAATCAGGTGGCTACTTGGGAGAGGACGATATTGTTCGATTTAGTGACCGTTACGGCAGGACAAAGTAAAAACACGAGAAAAAAGGCATGCTTGGCATGCCTTTATAATCGTTAATGAATGCTGGACCTACATACCGTTTAACAAATCTTCAAAATCGGAAAAATCTTCTGTTTCTTCTTCAAGTTCTTCTTCGCTTTTTTGCTCAATTTGCCCATCATTAACCTCGAAGGTCAATCGTTGGAAATAGGCATCACGAACAAACAAATATTGATCAAGGGCTCTATTTAAAGTCTCTTCGGTTTGTAAAAGCGTTGCACGTGTCTCTAATAAAGAAATAACTGCTGCGCCAATTACATATGGGTCTTCTAATACAGTGCTTGGCCAAATCACATTATCCACGACTCTTCCTGTGAAACTTCTAACATCAGACGGCCCCAATGCTGGCAACATAATGTAAGGACCTGTACCTACTGAATACACGCCTAAAGTCTGTCCAAAGTCTTCAGGCTTGCGTTCTAGTCCCATGCTATTGGCGACATCAAAAAACCCGAATATACCAACGGTAGAATTTAGCGCAAAACGGCTTAAACTGATTACACTATCTTCGACTTTCCCCTGTAAAAGGTTATTCAAAGAATTAGACACTTCCTCAATATTATCAGAAGCATTAAGCAAGCCTGTGCGCATAAACTGTGGAGTAACTGCAATATAACCTTTAGTAACTGGTTTTAATAAAAATCTATCAAGTACATCGTAGTTAAAAGTCCACATCACTCTATTAATGGATTCAAACGGGTCACTTACGTCATTAGTTTTATCTATGTTAGTTTCATCAACAGCATCGATGTTATTATCTTGCATACTAACAAATGTGAGCGTGCGACTATTATTGTGTACGCTTGACGCCGAAAATTGCGCATAATAGTGTTCTTTATCAAAAGAAGATTCAGCAGCTTTGAGCTCGGTGTTCACAAAAGCGCTACTTAAAAAACTAAGTTTCAACGCTAAAATAAGTGTTAGTTTTTTCACTTAATTTCCTTATTAATGTTGATAAATACGCCCTCTTTAAGCGCTGTCGTATCGTTTAAATCGACTTGTTCTATGCTGCCTTCAAAGTCACCTAGGCTTGCGCTAACGTCTGCATCAATAGAAATCCGAGCACGTATGTTAACGGCATCTACAGAACTTAGGTTCATATTAGGGATCATCGCATCATCGTCACTTAATATCACTTGGACAGGGAATGAGGTCATTTGACTTCTTTTCACTGCCAAAGGCGCGCGTGAGCTGCCATCAGCTCTTTGTGCAAAGACGATTAGAAACGCAGATTCTGGTAGTTTAGATCTTAGTTCATCATCAATATTAATGTTAATTAATATTTCTCGATTAACTTGAGGGTTATCAGGGCTCACATCGATAGACTGATTACTATTCTCAACGCTACTAATCTGAGGTAAGTCTTCAATGCCAAGCTCTCTTAAGCCATTTACCATTGACTGATAAAAATCACTATTAGGATTAATTTGATCTTTTATCAAGTCAAACTGGGTCTTAGCTAATTGTGCATCACCAACTTGTATGGCCACAGTTGTTTGCAATAATCGATAATCTCGATTACTTGGGTTTTTGCCAATCAAATAATTTAGTTGCCGTTTTGCATTATTTAGTGAATCTTCCGTGCCTGTTAGCATTAGTGTTTCAGAATATTTAAAGCGAATTTGGTCCGCTTGAGGCGCTAAATCAAGGGCTTTTTCATACGCAGCCGCGGCTTCTTCTAATCGTCCAATTGCTGTACTAACTAAGCCCAGATAACTCCATCCTTCTATATCATCAGGATTAAACCGTAGTGATGCACGTATGGACAATGCCAACTTCGCAACATCATTGGGCGTTAAATCTTGGGTCCCTGATTCCTGCATCTTAGCTTGAAGACTTGCAACATCGTTAAGCGATTGTTTATATTCGATTAATCCACCAAGCTGATTTGAATCCCAATACACCCAAACACCAATCAATAGGTCAGGTAAACCTAGCATGAAAAGAGTTGATACATTGACGGTTTTTGCTTCTGCTTGTTCTTGGGGCGTTTCATCTACCAACGCTAACTTTAAATCAGTGATTGCACTGTCTTTGTCAGCTTCACTTATGAGCCCCTCTTCAACTTCACGTTCAAGCTCGACGATGCGTTGCTTCACAACATTAGCATTAGACAATATTACCTGCTGCTGCTTTTTGGCTCTAAGCAAGGGATAAGCTACAAACAAACATGCAAATACAACCACTGCAATGGCCGACAAATAAAAGTAAATCACTCGCTTTCCTTCAATAAAGCTTCTGCTTTGGCTAGTTTCTCTTGAATATCATCTTGATGATCAATTTTGCGACGACGAATAAAAAACACAGCCATCATGATTGAAAATGCGATGGGAAGCACCCAAAGCCATATCGTCACTGCTGTTACTGGCGGTTGATAATAAACAAAGTCGCCATATCGTTGCTTCATCCAATCAATAACCTCAGGTTTGTCTTTGCCTTCGTTCATTAATTCGTAAACTTTTCGTCGCATATCATGGGCAATGGGTGCGTCAGAATCTGCGATATTTTGGTTCTGGCACTTAGGGCATCTCAAAACAGCCGTCAACTCTAGGAATTCTTTTCTTTGACTAGGGTCTGCAAAAGCGTAGTTTTCAGCATACTGACGCAAATCACTATTTTCCAATATTTGACTCGCTTGAGTTTGATCATCTTGTTGAGTGCTTTGTGACAGTAAAGGAAATGATGTAAGGCTAACAAAGCACAACAACCCTATTACTACATATTTTCCCAATACTTTATTCATGAAGTGCCCCATTTTGCAAAGATGCCTGAAGAGGCGATAGCTGCTCATTCAATTGCATGATTTTAAGATGAGTGTCTGGTGCAATTTGCTCTAAAATGGGTGCAAACTTTGCTCGCCATACCCTAGGATTTACATCTCCTAAATGATGCACTCTAATCACACCTTGTTGGTCAACTAAAAACGTCTCTGGCGCGCCAGTCACTCCTAAATCAAGTGCAGTATTGCGATATACATCAAAAATATTAAATGAAAAAGGATTACCGTAGCGCGACGTGGTGTCCCGCACCTCTTTTCTCACTCGGTTAAGTGTCTTGCTACCAAATTCTGGATCGAGGTCTTGGTCATAATATAAACCCACAACACGCAAACCTTGATCTGAAAGTTGCGTTAGGTAAGGGAGTTCTATAGCGCATGTAATGCACCATACACCCCATACATTTATGAGTGTCACTTTCCCTTCAAATATATTGTTATCATAAATAATAGATTCATCATCAAGGTCCGGCAGAGAAAATTGAGGGAATGGCTCAGAAAGCACTTCTGATTCTCGCTGCGTAGGATCTGCAAACAAACCTTTAAATAGAAATACACACATCACCAGAAACAAAACCAGAGGTATTAAGTATGTCGCTAAACGGCCCATTTATCGTGCCTCTTGTTTGCTTTGTGTAGCGCTTAACTCAAGCTGCGATGGTTCACGCGTAATTACACTTTTGACTTTAGCTATTTTCTTAATTCTATATCGCTTGTCAGATATCGACAAAACTCCACCAAAACACATGATAAATGCGCCGCCCCAAATCCATACTACAAAGGGTTTATAATACAATCTGACTGCCCAAGGCATCGTTATCAAGCGGCTCGCCCATCGCAACGAATAAATCTCGTGTGAGTGTGGTGTGTATACCCGCTTCAGTCATGCTCATCCTTTGAACCGTATAAAAACGCTTCTCAGGCTCTAAATGACTGACTAATTCACCATTTTTGAAGACATCAAACACTCCCTTGTCGGATAAATAGTTTGGACCTTCAATTTTTTTATTGCCAGTATAGAGTACTTCGTAATCGGCAATAGTGATACGTTGTCCTGGTACCATTTTAACATCACGTTCAAGCTCGTAATTACTGACTAAAGTGATACCAATGAGCGTCACAGCAAAGCCAAGATGACCAAATACCATTCCCCAATGACTTCTTGTCAGTTTTCTTAAAGAGCGTAGAACTGGTTCATCGCTGGTAGTCGATTTTACCCGTTGTCTAACTTCTAAAATTGACGCAATGATAATCCAAAAACTCATCACCAGACCAAGTAATGCCATATAGGATTGCTCTGAATACGTAAAATTAACTAATACGCCTGCTGACATTGCTAGAATAAACGCAAATATAAGCTGATTTCGAAGGTCAAGCGGACGCTGTTTTTTCCAGCGGGTTAATGGACCAACGCCCATAAAAAATACAAACGGTACAATAAGTAAGGTAAACATCTCATTAAAAAATGGTGCCCCAATCGATATCGTCCCCAAACCAATTTCTTTGTGTATTAATGGAAACAAAGTGCCCAATAACACCACTATTGTCGCGGCAACCAGCAGTACATTATTACCCATCAACATCATCTCACGAGAGAATATGTCGTATCGACCAATTGATTTTAGCGATGCTGCGCGTACTGCATACAACAGGAGCGAGCTTCCGATCACGACAACTAAGAGTCCAAGAATGAACAAACCGCGAGAAGGGTCACTTGCAAATGAATGAACAGACACCAACACCCCGGAGCGCACAAGAAACGTGCCTAACAGGCTTAATGAAAACGCAGCTATTGCTAGCAGAACAGTCCAAGACTTAAACACTTTTCGTTTTTCGGTAACCGCTAAGCTATGCATCAATGCAGTACCTACTAACCATGGCATAAATGAAGCATTTTCTACTGGGTCCCAAAACCACCAGCCACCCCAGCCTAGTTCGTAATATGCCCACCAACTGCCCAAGGCAATGCCAAGGGTTAAAAACGCCCATGCAGCAATTGTCCAAGGGCGTGACCAACGGGCCCATGTAGAATCGAGTTGACCACCAATAAGCGCTGCAATGGCAAAAGCAAAGGCAACCGAAAAGCCCACATAGCCCATATACAACATTGGGGGATGAATTATCATGCCAAAATCTTGCAATAAAGGATTTAAGTCTCGGCCATCTACTGGAAAGAACGGTAACATGCTATCAAAGGGGTTTGATGTTATTAGCATAAATAAATAAAACGAAATGCTGACCATTCCCAGCACGGATAATACCCTAGACACCATTACTTCTGGGATACCTTTTGAAAACAAGGCTACTGCCAAGGTCCAAACGGCAAAAATTAACACCCACAACAAAAACGAACCTTCATGTCCGCCCCAAACCGCAGTGGCTTTATAATACCAAGGCAACTGACTATTAGAGTTTTGAGCCACATAATTTACGCTAAAGTCATCCGTCATAAACGCATAGGTTAAGCAAACATAAGCAATTAGAGTAAACACAAATAAGCCAATCGTTAGCGGCCTTGCCATACGCATCATCGTATCATTGTTGGTTTGCGCACCCCACAAAGGATAAACAGCAAGTAATATTGACAATACTAAGGCAACGACAAGCGTAAAATTACCAATTTCTGGAATCATTAGTAAGTGGCCTCCGAAGGCGGAATATGGGTAATACCTTTCATCTTTTCAGCTAATTCTGGTGGCATGTATTCTTCATCATGTTTGGCAAGCACCTCGTGTGCCACTATCAAGCGACTATCGTTTAATGTGCCTGTTGCGACAATGCCCTGCCCTTCACGAAATAGATCTGGCAAAATGCCTTGATATTGTACGGTTACCGCGGGCCCCAAATCGACTAAATCAAAACTCACAGCAAGTGTATCACTGTCTCGTTTTACACTGCCTGGGACAACCATCCCGCCTATTCTTATTCGCTGACCTAAGACGGGCATTTTACCTGTCTTATCCTTGCCATTTACGATTTCAGAAGGCGTATAAAATGCATCAACGTTGTCGCCTAAACTGTACAACATGATACCAATTGATGCTGATATCAAAATCAAAATGCTGCTAACGGCGAATAACCTTTGTTTTCTTCTTGAATTCATAACTACTCTCAAATATTAACTATTCTTTTTTACGTGCCTTTTTGGCAGCTCTTGCTTCTAATATACGTTGCGCACGTGCTTTTTGTTTTGCCGCTGCTTTTAAAATTGCGCCTCGTTCAATAACGCTTAATAGTAATAAAGTAAGCAACACAAACATACTTATCGCATAACTTAACCATACAAAAAATGCCCTGCCGCCCATATCTATGAAGCTTTGCAGATTATCAAACTTAAATCCTTGTGACACAGCCCAGCTCATGCCGGCGACAAATAGGATAGCAATCAATACCTTCCACCCATTAGAAATAACTTGAGTAGGCGAATTTTGTTCACGTTCAAGAGTACTGGCCACCCAAGGGCGATGTGCATCTCGTTTGAGTAACTCGTTCTTCAATCTAATAATGGTAACGCAACCTATGTAGCCCGCCATACCGATCATTGCGATTAATAAAGGGATATACATATCAGCAGGCATCGACGGTTTGTCTAACTTACTTATAGACGCCGTTTGATGTAGGGTGTTCCACCATTCAACGGAATATTTAATAATAGGGATATTCACCACGCCAACCATGGCCATAATCGCAGATGCTTTACCACCTTGCTGCTTATCATCAAACGACACATACAATGCAATAACGCCTAAATACAAAAACAGCAATATTAGCTGTGAAGTCAGTCTGGCATCCCATATCCAATAGGTACCCCATGTAGGTTTACCCCAAACAGCACCTGTCACAAGCGACAAAAAAGCAACAGCTGCCCCAACGGGTGCAATTGCAATCATCGCCATAAAAGCGCTTCGCCACTGCCAAACAACCCCTACAAATGCAGCTACAGCCATTGAAACATAAGCAGTTAAGCTAAGTGTAGCGGTGGGCACATGTATGTAAATAATCCGATATACATCAAATTGCTGATAATCTGTAGGCGCGAATGCAAGCCCCCAAACAATACCAACTGGCAGGCATACTATTAACACTAAAGAAAAGTATGGTAATAAGCTATTACAAGCTCCATAGGCTTTCTCAGGTTGAGCAAAAGAATTAATCCACTTCCACATTAGTTTTGACTCACTTTTAAAGAATACGCGATAACACCTGGCGCACATGCAAGCGCAAGCAACAACAACGACAGCATAATACCAATCTGAAAGCCAAAAGGTAAATTCATGGCCGCTGAATCAACAACCGAGGTGGCAAAGATTAGTAACGGAATAAACAAAGGAATAAGCAAAAGCGCCACTAAAACGCCTGAACGCTGAAGACTTAGTGTTAGCGCAACACCAATGGCACCAACTAAACTAATGATTGGTGTTCCGATAACAAGTGTCAGTAGTAATGCCCAATACATCGCACTAGTCATATTTAAAAACAAAGCAAGCAAGGGTGAAATTAGTAGAAGTGGAATAATATTAACAAACCAGTGAGTAAACACTTTGATAAGTACAACAAGGTATAGAGGAACT
This sequence comes from Glaciecola sp. HA4-3, assembly GCF_055693685.1. Taxonomy (NCBI): domain Bacteria; kingdom Pseudomonadati; phylum Pseudomonadota; class Gammaproteobacteria; order Alteromonadales; family Alteromonadaceae; genus Glaciecola; species Glaciecola sp. HA4-3. Next base: position 861,921 of record NZ_CM146340.1, on the reverse strand, counting down.
GCGCTCAGCATAATCTGTTCAAGGCTTCCATCGTTGAAATCATCTCTAAATAGTCGTTCAAGCCCCATTAACAACGATAAAATCGCAGCTACCCAAACAATCGCGCCACTGACCAATTGCAGTGTTTGAGGGGCTGGTCCAATCGCTAATGGAAATAGGCTAATTACCATGACAAAAAAGATGAGGGGTTGAGCCAGTTCCGAGCGTTGGCGATAAGCAAGTGACAGATCCCTTTTAAACACCGCCCATAATGCTCTGTTGATGCTTACCATGAGTATTCAAGCTCTAGAATGTGTTGAGGGTGGTTGATATTCACTTGTTGATGAGACGTCATCAAGACAGATCCACCTGCTTTTAGGAATTTATCTATATGGGCTTCTAACATACCAAGTAAATTTGCATCTAATGCAGTAAAGGGCTCATCTAGCACCCAAAGTTTCGCATCATTTTTGAGCCATAGTTTAGCTAAACTAATTCTGCGTTTTTGCCCTGCTGACAAAAACTTACTCGGGAGCTCTTCTAAGCCGACTAACCCTAATGCATCAAGCCTGTCAATGATATCTGAATCTTGTACATCTACGCCCTGTAATTCACACCAAAACCGAAGATTCTCTAAAGGACTCAATAATCCGCTAAACCCTAAGCTATGGCCGCAAAAAATAAGCTCCTGGGCTGCTTGATTAATATCTTTATGAATATCGTAATTATTTACCCATACTTTACCGGCGGCAGGCTTATGTAAGCCAACAAGTATATTAATGAGGCTTGTTTTACCAGAGCCATTTTCACCCTTTAGCCACAAGAGCTCACCTGAGTGAAGTTTGTAACTGACATCACTAAAAAGGGTTCTATCTTGTTTTTCACATTTAATCTGCTCAATCAACAAAACCGCACCTTCATGCTCATGAGGTGTCTGATTAGTTTTCGCCTTAGTCAAAGGCTGTTTGAGGGATTTATCAGCAATCAATGTGTTACCTTTTAGCTACACTAGCTTATTGAATTTACAGCAAAATAATACCACATTAATTACTGTGTCTGCCATGAAATAAGGAATGTAGATTATTCGAAAAAACCGTTTGATTGAGACACATCAAATACTGCTCGCTTTTTAGTACAAATGACCGATAACAAACTATGGCTTATCAAAATACTACCTCTGTCAATAACGCGCTTTCCAACGGTGCCTTACAACCCTTATCAAAAGTGGCTGATCCAACGCGAGCGCTCAACTCACAAGCTGAGCAAAACAAAGCGAATCAAAACAATGCAAATCAGCCCCTTGTTTTATCGGTCGTTTCATCAAAAGGAGGAAGTGTTTTACTTGAAGAGCCTCGTTCAAAACAGCGTTTTTTAGTTAATCAATCAGCCGTTCTTGTTACTGATAAAACGAGCCAAAACCCGCAAGAGGTAGCATCTCTAAAAGCGGGTGACCGTCTAGTGCTAGTATCTATTACAAATGACAAAGCGATGTTTGCAATAGAAAAACAAACAAACGGTTTGACCAAGCCATTTAATCAAGCTCAAATCCAAAACCTTAGCCAACAATGGCCCGATGTCCCCAAATTTGTTTATACAAAGGCCTCTATTAACATCATGGCTCAAACGCAGGTAAATATAACTAGCCCATCTACAAAACAATTAATCGATGCCTTAATTAATATTGCTCAGATATCCGGCCAACCAGCACTTAAGTTAAACGCGCTGGCACGAGGCCAGCAAAACGATAATAGTTTGCTAACAATACAACTTGAAAGCGCTCCAAACGGGCCCCAAAGCAAAAGTGAAAAAATTTCTAAGCCATTTAACATTGACCTAAAACGCATTATCGATTCGCGCAATGATTCGCTAAGTACAAAAAAACTATTTGATGCAATGATGAAAGGGCTAAAGCTCCAAGTTGTGATAAATGCAAATAATAGCCAAAACCCGATTAACAATGTCACGGTGGCATCACCTTCAATTGCTTCACTAGATGCTCAAAGCAAACAAGTGTTAAACAATATTCAAGCACAAATTAATGCGTTTATGCGTCAAAATAAAACATTAACTAATGATTTGTTAGTGTCAGGGCTAATCGAGACAAAAATTAAACATGCGCATGCAGGCATAATCATCACACCAAACGAACAGAACTTAAAGACGCTGGGCGCAACCATTAAACCACTATTAGCCAAAAGTGATTTGCTAAGTAGTGATACAAATAGAATTGCGTTAACGCAAAGCAAAGCTAGTAGCAACATGGCCGAACTCAGTATCATAAAGAAACCCGATCTAGTGCAAGTCAATATATCCGCGCTTTTACAAAGTCCTTCGCAAACAAATACCAATCAATCAATGAAGGAATTATTTACTGAGAATTTTCTTAATAATAAACCCTTAGAAGAAAAGGTTCTTATTGCTACTAAACACTCTGCTGCGCAAACATCACTAAAAAATACCACTGGGATAATTGCTGAGCGTCTTAATTCACTCATGCAATCTGATGCTATTGCTAAGAATTCCACTGGACACTCGCTTGGGGATGTTATCGAAATTAAAGCCAAAGTTGCCGATATTATCAGTAAAACAATGCCTAATACTCAGCCCATATCAGCTGCATTGATAAAGCTAAATCAATCACTTCAAGCAAAGCAGCAAACAAGCCCAAATGAAATAAAAGCGTTAACGTCGATGCTAAGTAGTTCTGTAATTACCCCCGCTACAAATACAAACGACATAAATACAAATTTAAACGACGATGCAATAAAAATTCAACAACTCACAAGCAGTTCAAACCAACAAACTCAGCCACTCGATGCCGCTCAAATAAAAACACTGTTTACTGCACCAATTTTTGCCAATGACAATCGTGTAGGGAATCATTCGATGATTAACCCCAACACAAGTTTCATTGATGGATTGATAAGCATTTTACAATCATCACTCTTAAATAGACCTTCTTCAGCACAACTTACTCTTTTCACTGCGTTAGCTAGCGGTATATTTAGCAATAAAGCGCCTCATCCGTTAAATAATAAAACAGTCAGTCAAAATAAAGCCCCTGTGGACTTAAGTAAGCTAGAAAACAAAACAAATTTAATCAAAGCGCTTAGTGGTGTCTTATCTAATCACACTACCAATAAACTTGCCGGTATCGAGCGAAGTATTCAAGGGCAAGATTCTTTTTATTACACCTTACCTAATATATTTGCGCATCAACACAACGATATTGAAATAGTCATTAATCGAGAACAAGCACCATCTGAACAAGACACAAAAGACATAAAAACGAGTTGGCAATTAAAAATGCGACTTGAAGTAGGTAAACAGGGTGATGTCTTGGCTCAAATTAAACTAACAGATAAGGTCCTAGATCTGCGTTTATATGCATCAAACATCACACTTAAAGAAAAAACCGAAAAGTTAATTCCTTTATTAAATAGTCGACTTGAAGATAAGGGCTTAATGGTTACTCATCGTTGCCATGTTGGGAAAATCCCCAAAACACTTCATAAACATAACTTTCAAGTAGTGCATGAATATGTCTAATAAACGGCAAAAAAAGCATTGGCGTTAAAGTATCAACAAGCGCAAGGAACTTTAAATAGCAGCAATGCGCCAATGCAAAAGAAGGCACCAACCATTGTTGCAAAAGGAGAAGGTGAACTTGCGGATGAAATCATTAATTTAGCCAAAGCACATGGCATTTTAATACATCAAGACGAGCCACTTAGTGAACTGCTCAGCCAATTGGATTTAGGCCAAGAAATCCCCGAACAGCTCTACCATGTTATTGCTGAATTAATCGCATTTTCATACGTACTTCAAGGAAAATTTCCTCCAAACTGGGAAAATAAGCATGCCAAAATCGACTTTATTGAGTAAAGCTGCTTTATCTAAATCGTAAATTGTTTGATGACAACTCACTGATACGCGTTTTCCCCATTAGTTTCATATCTCGTTGCAGTTCAGCATGCATCAAGCCTAATGCTCGCTCTACGCCAACTTGCCCCGCCGCAGCCAGCGGATACAAATAACCTTTACCTATCCCGACCGCTTTTGCGCCTAACGATAAGGCCTTTATCACATGAGTCCCTCGTTGCACGCCACTATCAAACAAGACATCGATTTTATCACCTACTGCATCTACAATTTCCGCTAGTTGGTCAAAAGAGCTGCGAGAACCATCTAATTGCCTGCCACCGTGGTTAGAGATGACAATACCTGTGCAGCCAATATCAACTGCTCTTCTAGCATCTTCAACACTCATGATCCCTTTCAAGCAAAACTCTCCGTCCCATTTCTTCACCATCTGTGCAACATCATCCCAGTTCATCGAAGGGTCAAGCATATTGGTAAAATAATCTCCAATCGAACTAGCTCCACCTCCCATGTCTACGTGTCCATCTAACTGAGGTAATTTAAATGACTCATGAGTGACATAATTAATGCCCCACATGGGTTTAAGCGCGAACTGTATCATCCCACCTAAGGTTAGGCGAAAGGGGATGGAAAAACCTGTGCGTAAGTCCCTTTCTCTATTTCCGCCAGTAATCGAGTCAACGGTTAACATCATAACTTGAATACCCGAGGATTTGGCTCTTTGCATCATGATATCGTTAAGTCCACGGTCTTTGTGAAAATAAAACTGATATACCTGTGGCGTTGATACTTGCTTCGCTATTTCTTCAAGGCTTACCGTGCCAAGTGATGAAACACCAAACATAGTGCCATACTTCTCTGCAGCCTTAGCAACAGCTCTTTCGCCTTGATGATGAAAAAGTCTTTGTAAAGCAGTTGGGGAACAATAAACTGGCATATCGAGCTTTTGACCCATTACCGTGACTGATAAATCTACGTCTTTTACGCCTGTTAATACGTTTGGTAACAAATCGCAATGATCAAATGCGGATGCATTGCGGCGCATCGTCACTTCATCGTCAGCGCCACCATCAATGTAATTAAAAATAGGACCTATAGTAGACGTTTTTTAGCTAGGGTACGAAAATCATGAAAATTATGACAATGTGACAAACGCATATCGATACACCTTAATACTATTTAATAAAAATACCCTTTCTTAGCAAAGGGTGTTTTGTAATTAAACCAGTGTAGGGTATGCAAAATTGATTAGATATGACCTTTTAGTATCACTAAGCTTAAGTGGTGTAAGTCTTGAGCGACATAAATCTTATTCTAAAAATAAAAAAGCCCAAACAATAAATTATTTGGGCAAAGTAGGCGCAGGGTCTACAACTATTCAGTTTCGCTTTCTGCTGTTTCGGTCTCAGCTGAGCTTTTACTTAACAATAAATCAGCTCTTATCTTTTGCTCAAGCTCGTTAGCAAGCGCAGTATTTTCTTTCAAATATTTAACAACATTCGCTTTACCTTGACCAATTCTATCGCCATTGCAGCTATACCAAGCACCCGCTTTTTCGATATATTTTTGCTTGACACCTAAATCAATCAGCTCCGCTTCTTTGCTAATACCTTGGCCATATAAAATTTGGAATTCAGTTTGCTTAAATGGAGGCGCAATTTTATTTTTAACGACTTTAACTCGTGTCTCGTTACCCACAACCTCGTCACCGTCTTTAATGGCACCAATACGGCGTATATCCAATCGCACAGACGCATAAAATTTCAATGCGTTACCACCGGTTGTTGTCTCTGGGTTACCGAACATCACACCAATTTTCATACGAATTTGGTTGATAAAAATCATCATCGTATTACTACGCTTCAAATTACCAGTAAGCTTACGCATACTTTGTGACATCATACGAGCAGCCAAACCAACGTGGCTATCCCCAATGTCCCCTTCAATCTCTGCCTTTGGCGTCAAGGCGGCGACTGAATCCACCACTATTACATCAACAGCGCCTGATCTTGTTAGCATATCGCAAATTTCTAGCGCCTGTTCACCTGTATCGGGTTGAGACACTAACAGCTCATTAATATCTACACCCAATTTTTCGGCATAGATTGGGTCAAGTGCGTGTTCTGCATCGACGAAAGCACAAGTCTTGCCTTCACGCTGTGCTGCTGCGATTACTTCAAGTGTTAAGGTTGTTTTACCAGATGATTCCGGACCATAAATCTCGACAATTCTGCCCATTGGAAGGCCACCAGCACCTAGGGCAATATCCAAACCTAATGAACCTGTAGATACGGTTTCAACATCCATCGTTCTGTTTTCGCCAAGCTTCATGATTGAACCTTTACCAAACTGCTTTTCAATTTGAGACAAGGCAGCGTTTAGCGCTTGATTTTTATTATCTTTCACAATAGACATCCTTTATTTAGCTAGCCTAAATGGCATTGACTTATTCATTATATTTAATACAGCAAGATACTGATTTGATTAACTATTAACATGTTTGAGCGTCTAATCATAATGCATACCCAAACAGGCATGTAATCATTTATATCGCAAGTATACTGTATAGTCATACAGTTTCAAGTTAAATCTTAAAGTTTTTTATAAGCTTTTGTTTTTGTAGGGCAAAATACTCAGTGTAGTGAGACTTTGCGTTAGGAGTTTTTGAAACTAACCAAAAGTAATATCAATCTAGCATGCCCATACATGAACAGACGTATAGTACGTAGAATTAAACATTATACAGCTGTACTAAGCACTAGATTTTCAAGCGCTACCATCACGGCCTGATTTCTTATTTGTGCTCTGTTGCCAGAAAAAACACGGCTAAAACAATAAATATGTTCATTAGACTGCGGCAGTATCATCAAAGACGATATCCCAAACCAGACTAAACCAATTGGTTTATCGTGACTACCACCACCTGGTCCAGCAATACCACTAATTGCGACGGCATAATCCGCATCAGCGGCTAGCATTGCGCCAACTGCCATTTCATTGACAACTTCCTTTGAGACCGCACCATGCGCATCTAGCGTACTACTTTGTACATTTACTAATCGCTGTTTAGCATCATTTGAATACGTTACATAAGCTTGATTAAACCAAGCTGAACTACCTGCTATATCAGTAATAGCATGTGACACACCACCACCGGTGCAAGACTCAGCAGTTGTTACGCTTGCTTTTTTGACTAAAAGGTTTTGCCCCAATTCAGATGCAAGGCGAGTTTTTTCATGTTCTGATAAGTTAATCAATGCTTAGGCTTTTTAGTTCGTTATTTTTGCCCTAGAATACCTGTATAAATATAAAAACCCAAGTGCTAAAGGCCCATAAAAAATATGCCACAAAAGCCTCAAAACACCCCGATGATGCAACAGTATTTAAAAATCAAAGCTGAGCATCAAGACACCTTACTATTTTATAGAATGGGCGATTTTTATGAGTTGTTTTTTGACGATGCAAAACAGGCGGCTGAGCTACTGAACATATCACTCACCGCAAGAGGTAAATCTGGTGGTGAGCCTATTCCCATGGCAGGTGTGCCATACCACGCTGCAGAGAATTACTTAGCTAAGCTTGTAAAAATGGGCGTTTCGGTGGCGATATGTGAACAAGTTGGTGACCCCGCTACTTCTAAAGGTCCGGTAGAAAGAAAAGTCATGCGCACATTGACGCCTGGTACGATTACCGATGAAGCGTTGTTGGACGAACAAAGCGAATCAATTTTATGTGCGATTTTTAAACGAAAGGACACCTTCGGCATTGCTAATATCGAGCTAGCATCCGGTCGATTTACCATTTTTGATTGTAGAACTGAAAGTGCATTGATTGCCTATCTAGCCAGCACAAAACCCACTGAAGTACTTTATCCTGAAGGATTTACATTTGTGCACGCGCTTAAGCAAATAGGCAGCAAGCGCAAACGACCTTTATGGGATTTTGATCACCAAACATCACTTTCAAAGTTAAACGAACACTTTGGTACAAAAAGTTTAGATGGGTTTGGTGTTAATAGTCAAAGTGTGGGAATTCAAAGCGCTGGTTGCGCTTTGCAATATATAAAAGAAACACAAAAATCATCTTTATTTCATATTACTAAAATTTCTCAAGATGCCGTAACAGATACATTAGGGATGGACGCCGCCACACAACAAAATCTAGAACTTACTTATAATTTATCAGGCGGCCGTGAGCATACTTTATTTGCCACTATTGATAAAACCGTTACGAGTATGGGTTCGCGTATGTTGCAACGTTACATACACAAACCATGCAGTGACAAAATCGAAATAACCAAGCGCCATACAATGGTTAATGCCTTTTTATCGAATGATATAGATGATGTGCAAACCGCGTTAAAGCAAATTGGTGATATCGAAAGGATCTATGCGCGAATATCATTACGAAGCGCCAGACCTAGAGACTTTGCTAGGCTGTCACAAGCATTTAATGCTATGCCTCAAATTCATGCATTCTTAACCCAATTATCAAATAGCGATACTTTAGAAGAAAAAGAAGAAGGCCTATTTAACGCTTATCAGAATGATATTAATCAGTTTCCCGACCTTTGCGAGCTACTTAACAACGCGATCGTTGATAACCCTCCGGTTGTGCTTAGAGACGGTGGAGTTATTAAAGCAGGATTTGACACTCAATTAGACCAACTACGAGATTTAGCTGATGGTGCAAGCGACTATTTGCACCAATTAGAAATCCGAGAGCGAGAACGCACGGGTATTGCAAGTTTAAAAGTCAATTACAACAAAGTACACGGTTTCTATATTGAAGTTAGTCGTGCAAGTAGTCAGGATGTGCCAGAAGATTATATTCGCAGACAGACGCTAAAAAACAATGAACGCTTCATTATTCCTGAGCTAAAAGCTCACGAAGATAAAGTACTGACAAGTCAAAGTCGTGCATTGGCCTTAGAAAAAAAGATTTATGACGCATTGTTTGATGCATTTATTCCACAGCTAGAGGCGCTTATCAAAAGTGCCAATACACTTGCAAAGATTGATGTTCTTTTGTCATTTGCCGTTTGCGCACTTGAATTTGACTTTGAGCAACCAACACTGGTAGACGATAATATCATACAGTTTGACAATGGCAGGCATGTCGTTGTAGAGCAAGTATCGAACACTCCTTTTATTGCTAATCCAATTTTTATGGATGATGCACATAAAATGTTAATGATAACTGGCCCTAATATGGGCGGTAAGTCGACTTATATGCGACAAACGGCGCTCATCGTGGTCCTTACATACATAGGGTCATTTGTACCGGCATCAAATGCAAAAATTGGACGGATTGATCAAATTTTTACCCGAATTGGCGCTGCTGATGATCTTGCTTCAGGCCGTTCAACCTTTATGGTTGAGATGACCGAGACAGCTAATATTTTACATAACGCGACTGAAAATAGCCTAGTGTTAATGGATGAAATAGGCCGTGGCACCAGCACCTATGATGGTTTGTCGTTAGCTTGGGCTTGTGCACAACACCTTGTCGAGCAAACAAAGTCTTATACCCTTTTTGCAACACACTACGCCGAATTAACCGAACTATCCGATAACTATTCAAATGTAGAAAATATCCATTTGACGGCATTGGAACATAATGATGACATTAAGTTTATGCATCGAGTGGAAAAAGGGGCAGCCAATGGTAGCTTTGGGCTTCAAGTCGCCAAATTAGCAGGTTTGCCGCAAGAAGTACTCAACAAAGCAAAACACAAATTAAATCAACTCGAATACACGCAAACAAACGATACCAAAGACCCACCAACTAATGTAGCTTGTGCGCCGCAACAATCTACAGAAGAACAATTAACTATTGCGCTGGATGAACCTCATTGGCTAGAAACTTATGTTCACCAAATTGATATTGATAGCTTAAGCCCAAGGGATGCACAAAATATGCTTTATCAAATCAAAGAACGATTAATTGGTAATATGCGCTGACCACTTAATTTTAGATTTACTCAGCCTTATAAAAAAAGGTATAATTTCGTTCCAACAGCAGTGTATATCACTACACGAATTTGCGATTTGCGCTATTTACCTTTATTGCCGTGTTTATAATGAATAAGCAAAGGGCTTAGCTGGTAAATAATTACAAACATCGCCCTCAATTTATCAATAGTTAGGATTATGATGACCAATTATATATTCGTCACCGGTGGCGTTGTTTCATCGCTAGGTAAAGGCATTGCAGCTGCATCACTTGCTGCAATACTTGAAGCTAGAGGTCTAGATGTGACCATGCTAAAACTTGACCCATATATCAATGTTGACCCAGGCACTATGAGCCCCATTCAACATGGAGAGGTGTTTGTAACCGATGATGGCGCCGAGACAGACTTAGACTTAGGCCATTATGAACGATTTATTCGCACCAGAATGAGTAAACGTAATAACTTTACGACCGGGCGTGTATACGAAGAAGTAATAAAGCGCGAACGCCGTGGAGATTACCTTGGCGCAACCATTCAAGTTATTCCTCATATTACCAATGAAATTAAGCGGCGCGTCATTGCTGGCGCACAAGGCCATCAAGTGGCAATAGTAGAAGTCGGTGGCACTGTTGGCGATATTGAGTCACAGCCATTTATTGAGGCAATAAGACAATTAGGCACCGAGATTGGTCGCGATCATACGATGTTTATGCATTTGACCTTAGTTCCATTTTTAGCAGCGTCTGGAGAAGTAAAAACAAAACCAACCCAGCACTCTGTTAAGGAACTACGTTCCGTCGGTATTCAACCAGATATATTGGTTTGTCGTTCTGAAGTCCCCTTACCTCCTAATGAAAGAAGTAAAATTGCGTTGTTTACTAACGTAAATGAGAAAGCCGTCATTTCTTTACGTGATGCCGATAGTATTTATCGCATCCCAGCGGCTCTAAAAGCACAAGGTATGGATGATTTAGTCGTCAAACGTTTTGGTTTTGATTGCCCAGAAGCCGACCTAACTGAGTGGGAGCAGGTGCTTTACGCAGAATCAAACCCTACTGATGAAGTCAATATTGGTATGGTCGGTAAGTATGTGGAATTGCCAGATGCATACAAATCAGTAAATGAAGCCCTCAAACATGCTGGACTCAAAAATAGACTCACCGTAAATATTCATCATGTTGACTCACAAGACATTGAGTCAAAAGGTGCTCAAATATTAGCAGATCTAGATGCGATATTGGTACCTGGTGGATTTGGCGAACGCGGCATAGAAGGTAAGATTGCTGCAGCTAAATATGCACGTGAAAATGACGTGCCGTATTTAGGTATCTGCTTAGGAATGCAAGTCGCCTATATTGAATTTGCAAGAAATGTCGCCGGGATGGAAAATGCTAACAGTACGGAGTTTGATCCAAATACAGCATTTCCAGTTGTTGGTCTGATTACGGAATGGTTAGATGCCGATGGAGCAAAAGAAATCCGTGATAGCTCAACTGATTTAGGCGGTACTATGCGTTTAGGAAGCCAATTATGCCATTTGGTGGAAGGTTCACAGGTAGCTCAGACATATAATAGTACTCAAATAAATGAGCGACACAGACACCGTTATGAAGTCAATAATAATCTTAGAGCAGAAATTGAAAAGGCTGGCTTAAAAGTTAGCGGGCTATCTACTGACAAGCGCTTAGTAGAGGTGATTGAATTAGAAGATCACCCATTTTATATAGCTGGTCAATTTCATCCAGAATTTAATTCAACACCTCGCGATGGACACCCATTATTTACTGGCTTTGTCAGCGCAGCAGGAACGTATAAAAAGCAACATCACTAGTAATTCAGTTTCGCCATACTTATTAACACGTAAACAAAGGAAAATACATGTCTCAAATTAGTCGTATTGTTGGAAGAGAAATTTTAGATTCTCGAGGTAACCCTACTGTAGAAGCCGATGTTTACTTAGCATGTGGCGCCATGGGACGTGCAGTTGCACCATCGGGTGCATCAACTGGTTCAAGAGAGGCCTTAGAGTTACGCGATGGTGACGCAAGCCGCTATCTTGGAAAGGGCGTATTAAAAGCAGTTGCCGCTATAAATGACAAAATCGCGCCAGCATTATCAGGCGAAGAGGCCAATAATCAATCACAAGTTGACCAAATAATGATTGATTTAGATGGCACCGAAAATAAAGAAAACTTAGGCGCTAACGCAATATTGGCTGTGTCACTTGCTGTTGCAAAGGCACAAGCCATCAGTTTAGGGAAACCATTGTATGAGCATATAGCTGATATAAATGGCACGCCCGGACAATTCTCAATGCCAGTGCCAATGATGAATATTATTAATGGTGGTGAGCACGCAGACAACAATGTTGATATTCAAGAGTTTATGATTCAACCTGTTGGTGCAAAATCATTCAGTGAAGCCCTTCGAATGGGTGCTGAAATCTTTCATCATCTTAAAAAGGTTTTAAATGCTAAGGGTCTTAATACTGCTGTTGGAGATGAAGGTGGTTTTGCGCCAGATTTAAGCTCTAATGCAGAGGCCCTAGCGGTGATTGAAACAGCTGTCGTCAATGCTGGTTATAAAATGAATGAAGATATCACGCTTGCACTAGATTGCGCCGCGTCAGAATTTTATAAAAACGGTCAATACGTATTAAGTGGTGAAAATCGTTCATTTGATGCAAATGGCTTTAGTGACTATCTAGCGGGCTTGAGTGAAAAATTCCCAATTATATCAATAGAAGATGGACTTGATGAGAGTGATTGGGATGGATGGGCATATCTTACATCTATCTTAGGTGACAAAGTACAATTAGTTGGCGATGATTTATTTGTCACGAATACAAAAATACTCTCGCGCGGCATTGAAAACGGTGTGGGTAACAGTATTTTAATTAAATTTAATCAAATCGGTAGTTTAACAGAAACATTAAATGCGATTAAAATGGCTAAAGAAGCTGGTTTTACTGCTGTTATCTCTCACAGAAGTGGTGAAACAGAAGATGCGACGATAGCAGATTTGGCAGTAGGGACAGCCGCTGGGCAAATAAAAACAGGTTCACTTTGCCGCTCGGACCGCGTTGCCAAATATAATCAATTACTAAGAATTGAAGGTGATCTTGGTACAAAAGCACCATATAACGGGCGTAGCGAAATAAAAGGACAATAATATCCATTGATAAAGATTAGGGTCAGTCATTTTGCAAACTAACAATGCAAAGCAGCAAACTGATATATTTTATCTAACGACAAAATATCCCAATTTTGCCGAACTCAGCAACGCGCTCTATGAGCGTGAATTACTTGCGCTGGCTAATAGTTCGATTACCGACCCTGATCTTATCAAGCGCAAACTCAAGGGTTTAACCCACCATATTAAAAATGCAACTAAATACCTGCTAGAAGGCAAAGCTCCTATTGACGTAGATGTCCACAATGGCAGTTGGCAAGTTAAACAAAGCATCAAATGCCCCTTAAGTTCTCAACATCCTGACAAGACTTTGCTTTGGTATGCAAAAAGCGCAAGACAAGGTCAAGTAGTGCCAGTATACGTTGAACACCTTGGTGAACAACACATTGAATTAGACTGCATAGATCTGATGCAGTCCGACCGCTTACATCTAAATAAATTTGGCTGGTTTTCAAAAAGTGGAGAATATTTTGATATTGTTCCCAAGCAGTCTACTTATCTTTTGCTAAAACCCACTAAATCAATCATGGCTGCAGCATGCGGCGGACACCGGTGGACGCCAAAAGGTAAGACCATACCCCGCGCATTATCACTTCGTGAGTTGCTACTATCTACTGAAATCAATTGGTCTACATTTAAATAATCGCTTTTTGTTATTATCCGTTAGAATGTGGAGCATCATATAATTTTCTGAGGTGAAATATTAAAACACACTCTAACGCCAGTCTTGAATCGCTAGAACAAAAAAGTAGCCAACAAATACTGATATGGCTATTTAAGCATTTAGCACCTTACAAATTACAAGTATTCATTGCCTTAAGTGCGCTGATGATGAGCTCGCTGGCTTGGCTATTGCTTGGCCAAGGCGTCAAATTTGTAATTGATGAGGGATTTGTCGCCAGCAATCAAGCGGCATTACAGCAAGCTCTATTTGTTGTTATTGGTGTGGTCGTTTTTGGCAGCATTGCCACCTATTTCCGCTTCTATTTTATGGTGTGGCTAGGCGAAAAAGTCTGCGCAGATATTAGGAAATCTCTCTTTGCTCACTTGTTGACACTTCCCCCTTCATTTTTTGAAAATACGCGCACCGGAGAAACAATCTCTCGATTCACAAGCGATACCACTTTACTTCAATCTGTTGTTGGTACTGGTGTGTCAATGGCATTGCGTTCGACAGTGATGTTTATTGGTGCACTTATTTTAATGGCAATTACCTCGATATATTTGACAATATTAGTATTTATTGCTGTACCACTTATGCTAATACCCATACGTATATTGGGCAATAAAGTACGTCAACATAGTAAACTTAGCCAAGACAAAGTCGCCAAAGTTGGTGCAATGGTAGATGAAAGCTTACACGAAATTCACACGCTACAAGCTTACAATCATCAACACAGAAGCACAGGCCATTTTTTTGAGCGCGTGGATGCCGTTGTTTCTCAAGCATCAAAAAGAATACACTACAGAGCACTGCTGATATCGATTGTAATGTTAATTAGTCTTTGTGCCATATTCATGGTGGCTTACATGGGAGCAAACATGGTCATCAGTGCACAAATAACTGCTGGAGAACTTACTGCTTTTGTGTTCTACGCTGTCTTAGCCGGAGGTGCTATTGCAACTATTAGCGAAGTAATAGGCGAACTTCAAAAGGCAGCGGGTGCTTCAGAACGTATCGTTGAATTAATGCAAGAGACATCTACTATATTTGATAATGGCAGCTATACACTCAACCAAGATGATATTTCCCAACAACGGCCAATTTCATTTGAGAACGTAAGGTTTTCTTATACTCAGTCAAGGCAACACGACAGACACAAGGAATGTTATCAACACTATCAGCTTTTCGGTAGAACAAGCACAGACCGTCGCTATTGTAGGTCACAGTGGTGCAGGCAAATCAACCTTATTTCACTTGCTGCAGCGTTTTTACGATATTCATTCAGGAAAAATACGCTTATTTGGACAAAACCATATTGATATCAAACTTGATTGCTTGCGCAAACAATTTGCACTTGTCCCCCAAGACGCAGTGATATTTGCAGGGTCAGTATACGAGAATATTGGATTTTCAGAACCTGATGCGACAAAAGCTGATATTGAACAGGCTGCTAAAATGGCATTTGCAGATGAATTTATTCAAAAGCTTCCGCAGCAGTATGATAGTGAGCTAGGTGAGCGAGGAGTTAAGTTAAGCGGAGGGCAAAAGCAGCGAATTTCAATTGCAAGAGCGATGCTTAGCTCTCGCCCTATTCTTTTGCTAGATGAAGCGACAAGCTCTCTTGATGCGGGCAGTGAACAAATGGTCAAAAACGCGCTTGATACTCTAATGAACAAAAAAACAACGCTTATTATAGCGCATCGTTTATCAACAGTGGTCAACGCTGATATTATTTTAGTATTAGATGAAGGTGAGATTATTGCCAGTGGCAAGCACAAGGACTTGTATACTACTAACACAACCTATAAAACCTTTGTTGACCTACAACTGGTAGACTAACTGATTTGGTCAGTAAACGTAGGAGAGCAATGTGAACAAAGCTGTTTTTCTAGATCGAGATGGTGTAATAAACAAAGAAGTCTCATACCTTCATAGAGTCGATGACTTTGTTTGGATAAAGGGAGTGCTTGATGCTTGTAGACAGTTTGAATCAAAGGGTTATATGCTCTTTGTCGTGACAAATCAATCTGGAATAGGTCGAGGACTCTACACAGATTCACAGTTCCAAATACTAAATGATTGGATGCTTATGCACTTTAAATCTGAAGGGATAAATATTCAAAAAACGTATTATTGCCCTCATCACCCTACTAAAGGCAAAGGAGAATACAAGCGTATTTGTGATTGCCGCAAGCCGATGCCTTGGCATGCTCATAAAAGCAAAAGCGGAGTTTAATCTAGATTTAAGCAAAAGTATTTTGTTTGGCGATAAACTAAGTGACATTCAGGCAGGTAGAGCCGCCGGTGTACAAACCAATGTTTTGCTTGAAAGTGGACATAAATTAAATGACGAGGCTATCGAACTTGCCGATCTTGTATTACCCAAGCTTCAATTCGTCCAAACGGTTGATTGAACCTCAAAGCTCGCGCTTTTGATTGACTAAAGAGATAAACTCACCATCAGAGTCTCCCGCCATGAGAACCCATTTGTCGAATCCAAGCTCAGATTTATTTAGCGCAAACGCTAAACCAAAACGACCTTTTATAAACCCAAATTTTTCTAGGCTTTTTGTAAATATTGGATAATAGCTTTGGCAGTTAATTGCACTTAACCCCTTTAGCATTGCAATATTTTTTAAACACCAAAGTCCATACGAAAGCGCATTAGCATTGCTTGAATCAAATACAACGTCGACAATTTTGATAGTCTTTTGATGAAAACGGTATACAAAAATTGCATAAAGTTCGTCATGTTGATCATAAACATATAAAAATTCATAATCTTGTTGATATCGCCAGTTTAAGTATGCTGCATTGCGTTTTATCATTATCTGGTCTGTGAGTACAACCTTGGACCATAATCTATCTACATCCTCATGCTCGACCAAATAATTAGACTGGAGCGCTTTATACTGCCTGAATTTTTGTGGCTGGACAAAGATTTGCTTTACCCTTCCCCACAAATACTTCAGTAATGTAAAAGACTGCGGATATACACGACATGAGAATGAATAGTTGTAAGCAAGCTCTGAAATACCCCAGCCTTTTTTACTCAACACTAATTGTGCAGCATCACTAATTCCAAGTGACATTATGGGCATGTCAAAGTGCTTTTTTAAATGTTCTTTTACTTTACTGCCTATCCCTTTGTCACGATATTGTTTATCTACAATGAAATCACAGCTCCAAATAGCCTCATGTTCTATTTGACCCGCACAAATCTGAACTGGCATCGTTCCATTGTAGCCAATTAAAGTAGTGCCAAGGCGCGCGGTAATAGCGAATGCTTGGTCTCCGGCATCGTGAAGTGGAAAAAATTGATATTTGATGAATTCCTTTATTTGTCCATGTTTGACAAACAACTCCTTTACTTCCAACAACAAACTTTCATTTATGACCTCTTTTTGATAAATCACATCAAATTTAGTTTGAGAATGCACAATCAAGTCCTTTTAAAAGCTTGTTCATACAATTGCGACAATGCCTTACTTGTATGGCTTACATCATGCTTTTCGATTGCAGATTGTCTAAATGCGTCGGCTTGTGTTTGAAAATACTCAAGATCATTAGATAATTCTTTGATTTTTAGCATTAAATCCTCGATGGATTTAGAAGAAAATATTAATGCTGGAGAGTTTTCGCATACATCTTTTAAACCAATGCAATCCGATGCGATTATTGGAACGCCAGCCACAAAGGACTCCATGGGTAACAATGGACATGCTTCCCATCGACTGGGTACGACTACAGCATCAAGCCCTTTCATCGCGTGAGCGACTTTATCAGTGTGAGCAAAAAAGTGAAATAAATGTTCAATGCCTTGTTCTTTTAGTAGAGCTTGCTCTTCACGAATGAACCCACCCCATCCAAAGCATGCAACGTTTATTTCAAGCCCTTCATCTTGTAGCGCTTTAATCGCTTTTCGTAACAGATCAAAGCCTTTTTGATGCATGAAACGCCCAAAAAACCCTAATAGCAAACCAAGGTTTTGCGCTGGTATTTCTGATTTTAAATCTCGTTGAGTATCAATATTAAATTCACTTGTGTTGATACCATTTTGAATGACTTGAATCTTGTCACGATGCAAATTAGGAAAATATGCTTGTAAGTTACTGCCTACATCTCGTCCACAAGGGTTAACAGCATGGCTGGATGTAAAGGTAAAACTTACTAGCTTGTTTTTAAGTTGACCGAATTTACCAGAAAATGAATAGTCATCAAAAACATCATGTAGTGTAATAATATGTTTTATACGCAACAGAAATAGAAGCGGTGCTAGGGAGACCGCCGTTTTTAGGCCATGACTATGAACAATCTCAGGACGATTGAAGATGAGCGTGCTTAGCACTCTCAACCAAAATCTAGGGTTCTTTTGTTGGTGTTCTTGATTCACGCACTCTATTTTGTCAAACGCTGGCTCATATAAACCTAGGTTGTTATCAAACGGGATCAGCAGGTGTTTACGAACATCATCTAAATGAGCCTGACTATAAACGTAGCGTAAATATGTTCGTATCCCTCCAACAGCATTAAGAGTGACAACTAAAATCGAGGGTTTTGGTTTATTTTTGCTATTCATAAAGAGATTTGTGATTATGTTTGCTTAGTAAAGGTAATCAAAACAACCCAAGCTTTATTATTACCGAGTATTATCATTTATTTTAAAGGGTATTCATATCATTTTGTGAATAAACATAACTATCAATCGAAGTAATTACATTGACTTTAACTAGTAAAAAACACTATTTTATTTTTATCACTCTTACCTTGTTTGTATTGCTTGTACCCCTATTGGTCAATGTTAGTGTTGGAAAAGACCGCATAATTCAGGGGCTCTGGGAGCTTGCGCATTTCTTCTTATTTACCTGCGTCGTGTTTATTAGCTTAATTGCCACAAAAAATTTAAAAAAATGGGGATTTGTTAGCATTGTGTGTGTCGCGTTATTTTTTGCTATTAGTTCTGAGATTGCGCAATTATTTATTGATAAGAGAAGCTTTTCAGTTTTTGATATTGTCAAAAACATCTTAGGTATTATTAGCGGAAGTTTGTTGTTCCAATCTTATGTTTATGGTTTATCAAAGCTATTTACTTGGGGCGTAGTAGTAATTTGTTATTCCTTAAGTGCCTTCTCGTTTCACATCACTCTTTACGATCACCTTTTACAAAAACATCAATTCCCTGTGCTCGCAAGCTTTGAACATCCTAGCGAGCTACTTCGCTGGTCTGAAAACTCAAAAGTAGATACTAATCTAGCATTTCAAGGCAATAATAGCCTTAGGCACCAAATTGTGTCAAAACAGCAATACAGCGGTATAAACATGCAATCAATCGAGCCTGATTGGCGAGCTTACTCCCAATTAGTCGTAATGATATACGTGCCACAAAAATCCACTTTAACCTTACGAATCCACGATAAAAAACATGATGAAATTTTGCGCTATGATGATAGATTCAATCGCATTTTAAGGCTTGACGCAGGTTGGAACGAGACAACTGTTCTGCTAAAGGACATCGTAAATGCACCGGTTAGTCGGCAAATGCCCTTAAATAATATTCAGGCTCTTGGACTATTCTCTACTCTACCGCACGAAACACCGTATTTTTTAATTGATGATATTTATTTGAGGTAGCATAATCGATAGTACTTGATAAATTTTTACTATCAAAAAGAAAATCACCATGAAATTAAGCATAGTATTTGCGTTATTTGCGATATTCTCATGCCAAATTTGGGCTGCTGAGCGCATACAGCAAGACTTACCGCAAATGATAAACGACTCGTCCAAGTCTATTGTTGGTATAGGTATTCATGCGCCTATTAAAAACAGCGCTCCCATACTTTTAGCAACAGGCTTTGTAGTCAAAGATGGCAAACATATCGTCACGAACTATCATGTAGTTAAGCAGCGTCTAGATCCTAATATCGTCGAGGACTATGTGGTACTCACGGGACATGGCCCTTCTGTTCAGTCACATAAAGCTAAAATTGTTTATACGTCTGCAGTACATGATATTGCGATTCTAACAATTGCAACTGAGCTACCCCCTTACTCTAGCATCAAAAGACTATGTTCCAATCGGCACAAGTATATATGCAACTGGTTTTCCATTAGGTAGCGTTTTTGGTCTATACCCTGCATCAACAATAGGCATAGTATCATCGTTAAGTCCTAATACGCGCCCCGCTGCTAATGCAGATGCATTAAGTGTGGAATTGATAAAAAGAATGAAAACACCAATTATGCAGTATCAATTGGACTTAACTGCTTACCCCGGTAATAGTGGAAGCCCTATAATTGACCGAACGACAAACGAAGTAATCGGTATTTTAAACAAGGGCTTGATAAGCTCGACAATGGAATCAGCACTTAGCAAACCCACGGGAATAAGCTATGCGGTGCCGGTCAAATACATCTATGAAGCGCTTGAGCTTAAGCAGTAGACCAGAGCTTACTTTGCGTTTCCGTAGTTATATTTGTATCCATACTGTTCTGTTTGCTTTGTCGTGCGATTAATGACGAAACCTGCAATGATGTTTTCAGGTATTAAGGCAACACCTGCAGCAATATCTTGATAACTCGTTTCATCTTCTTTAACAACAAGCAATGTTTGTCCAACCATATCAAGCAAAATACTGGTTTCGTTTACGCCAATAAGAGGAGGAGTATCGAATATCACAATGCGATCGTCATAACGTTCTGCAAATTCTTTCATCAATTTAATCATTTTATTGCCGGCTAATAATTCTGAGGTAAGATTATAGGCAGATCCAGCTGGAATAATTTTGAGTTTTTCAATACTCGTACTTTTGATAATGTCACTTACACTATCTACTTTCCCATCGAGGTAATCAGTTAACCCAAGTGAATTGTCGAATTTTACCATTTCATGAATACTAGGACGCAAAATATCACCGTCAACTAATAACACAGTTTTATCTTGCTCGTGGGCAATGCTAAGCGCTAAGTTAATCGCAGTAAAGCTTTTGCCATCCCCTGACTGGCAACTAGTAACAGCAATGACATTTGCGTTATCATGCAATTCGCCTAAGGGACCAAAAATATTGTTGAGCACATTTCGTTTGATCTGCCTAAATTGCTCAGATATATGAGACTTTGCTTCGCCACTAGGCCACTGAAAAGACGCCATAAAGGAGTGAATATCGATTCGATTAGTATCGTTTGCTTGCTCTACTGTTTCTTCAGTTTCTTTGACGTCAGAGCTTTGTTCTGCGGCTTTTTGTTCAGTTGAGCTTTGACCCAAGGGGCTTTGATCCAAAGGGCTTTGATTCGATGAGACTTGATCCGATGAGCTTTGCTCACTCATACTTCTTTCTATCGTATCTTCGGTGCTAGCGCCCTGTTCATCAGTGTTAGGCTGGTCTTTTTGAGCAGCCTGCGCCAGTTTTTGCATCGACTTTTCTATAGTACTCATAGGGGTAACACCTCTTTGATGGGCAAAGTATAAATACCTAGCTCATCTATCATGAACGCCGCATATAAAGCCAGAATCATTAAACATGACAAAGAAAACACAAACATTTTCCGAGTCCGTCTCGATTTGACTCTTTTTATATCAACTTCGCTTACAACGCCAAAAACAGGGATTCCTGTTATTTGTGCCAACTTTACTCCGCTATGGACCACCGGCTTTATCATATTCATCAAAAAGGCAAAAGCAATACCTGCACCTACGCTAGCAAGCAAAGCTGCGGTATAAAAAAGTAAACGAATCGGCCCTGTAGGTGACAGTGGTAATAATGGAGGTTCAATAACTTTAAATTGGATATCGCTATTACTAAGGTCTGCTTTTCTTGCAATATCTGCCGCTTCCTTGCGCTCTAAAAATTGTTCATATTGACCTTGCGTAATGGCATAATCCCTAGTAAGTGCTGTCAATTGCGCTTCGACTTCAGGAATACGACTTAGCTTTTGCTCAAGGTCAACATAGTTCTGTTCACGAAGTGATTTAAGCCTGATTAAGCCGTCACGATTAGACTTTGCATTCGCAATTTCTTTTTGTAATTCTACGACCGCTTCACTTGCTGAAATTGCAGGCCCTTGAGATTGAGCTTTACTCAATTCTTCTAACTCTTCATCACGTCGCTGCTCAACAGATTGTATTAGATTTCTTAGTTGCCGCACTTCTGGATGTCTGTCGGTGTAGGTAAGCGTGAGGGTGTTTAAACGTGAATTGAGTTCATCTAACTCTTCATCATATCTAGATGTTAACTCGGTTTTATTCCCTGATTCAGTTACCCGAGCCAATAAAGCTGTGTTTTCTTGTAATTGTAGTTCTAAAGCTTGAATGTTTAGGTCTATTTCCTCAATTTCTTCTTTTAACAAGTCAAGCCGAGTATAGATTCCTCCTTCATTCACAAAAATAAATTCAGAATTTACCTTTTTAAAGTTAGCTAACGCGGCTTCGGACTCAACCAGCCTTAGTTTGTATTCGTCAATTCTTTCGTCAATGAAGGTTCTTACCGAATCCGTATCTTGTCTATTTTCGCCTAAGGTGTTTTCAACAAATATTTCAAGCACTGACTGGACAACTGAACGTGATAACTCTGGCGATTGGCTAGTATAGGAAATAGAAAATATATTTTCTTTACCGCCAGAGCTAACTTTAATATCGCTTTCTAAACCATTCAGGATATTTTCAAATTCTTGCGGAGTATTGGCACGCAAATCTAAATCTGTCATACGTGCTATTTTCTCTAGATTTGGCCTTGACTCAAGCGTTCTAACGATAACGTTTATTTGCTGCTCCACATCAGTTTGCACAACAATGTCTTCAAGGGTCGGACGAAGAAGCGTGTTAGTATCTACAAATACTCTCGCGTCTGCCTTATACATATTTGGCATATTCCAAATGAATAAAAACGCAATTGGACAAATCAACCAAGTAGACAGAATTACATAGCGTTTTTTTAGCCACAATCCTCGAATAATATTTAGAATATTTTCGAGGGTTTCGGTCAAATTACCCATTAACTATTTACCTTAAAACCACACTTCCGGGATGATAATAATGTCACCAAGGTAACATATCGACATTTTCTAACATATTCCCTTTATCCAAAAGGTCATCAAGGTTAATTTCATACTCAACGTATTGGCCATTAACAACACGCATTAATACTGCATCATTGCCATCAGCAAACTCACTTAGACCGCCCACTTGAATCATCACGTCTAAAAGAGTTAAATGTTTTCTATAATTAAGTCCTATTGGATTTGGGACTGCGCTGCCCACCACTTTAACTTGTTCGTAACTAGGCCCTCTAAAGTTACTAACAGAAACGGTCACAACTGGGTCTTTCAAGAATGTAGATAAGGCTTCTTCGAAAGCTCTTGATGCTTGAGCTGGCGTCATACCTGCAACGTGCACATCTTCGATTAGGGTTGTCGAAATTTTACCATCTGGGCGAACTACAAAGGTCCCACTTAAATCTTCATTACGCCACACAAAGATACTTAGTACATCGTCAGGCCCAATAATATACTCATAACTATCAATGTCGATATGGCCTACATTTTTGATTGCCGCAGGAGGAAGCTTATTGCCAACACAAGCACTTAAGGCGGAAAAACAAATGACGAGTAACAAAACTCTTTTTGTAAATGCCTGCATATCCATTTCTCACTCTATTATTTAATCTAAAACCAGTTAAATAATAGCATAGATACTCCCTGTTAAGAAAGACTCAAATTAGCTTTCTTGGGCACAGATGGTCCTTATTTTTCAACCGCTTAAAGTATTAAATTACAAGGCTGTAAAACCTTAATAAAATTTAAGGTATCTATAACCACACCAAAGTATTTAAGGCCTTGTTTCAACTTTTCTACATGTGTATCAGACTAGATTGTATGAAGAAAGATAGTTTTAGGCTGTTTAGCGTGATCACATCAAGCCTTTTGGGTGTTATCGCTTTAATGAACTATATGTAATGTTTAGGCACTAATGATGAAATTAACGTATGAGAAAACATGCGTAACAATTGTTAGTCAACACCATTTAATCAAGCAGATTTTGACTTTCTTCGCGTTTAAAGGCATCTATATTTTAAGTAGGTATACTGACATGTTGACGACATCTAAAGCACTTTTGATTGCATTTTCTTTACTGACACTTGTAGGCTGTGGGTCAAGTGGTGAAGCCGAAGCGCCGCCACCTGCGCCAGTTGAACCTAGCTTTGCGCCTCAGCCCACATTTTGTCCAGCAGGCGATGTCCAGGTTAACGCGTGCACTTCAAGTGTGTCTAACGCGATTCTGGCAAATCAAACGTCAACCTGCACATCTGATGGATCACGTTATGAAGTAGGTGCATGTATTGTGGAGCAGTGTGAAGCAGGCTATATGTTGCAAGACAACGCATGCGTATTAGTGCCAGCATGCGATGCTGGTGACACTCAAACTAATATATGCACCTCGCAAATACCAAATGCAATTTTAGCTGAATCAGTATCAGTATGTAATGCTCAAAGAACAGGCTTTGACACCGGTGCCTGCTCGGTCCAGCAATGTGAAGCTGGTTACATAATAGAAGACAATAGTTGTGTGTTAGCACCTGTCTGTGAGGCTGGCGACGTAGTTGTAGATTCGTGCACACAAAACATACCTAATTCAACAGTTGCAAGTCAGGTGTCCATTTGTAACGCTGAAGGTTCAGGCTTTGAAGTCGGTCCTTGTCAGTTACAACAATGCGCCGATGGCTATGAGTTGGAAAACAACACCTGCGTGGTGCCCCCAATCGTTATTGCTGATGGGCTTGAAATAAGCGCAGAACGGCCTCGCATTTTATTTACACCTACGCGTCTTGAAAGTTATCTATCAAAATTATCAGGCGAAAGTGCCACCGAACCTTTTTCTACTATTTACGACAAAATAGTGGCTCGTGAAGACCAATTTATTGGCAACCCATCAAAAGCGGGCTTAATGAATCTAGCGTTAATATATAAAATAAGCAACGACACCTTGTACTTAAATGCATATTTGGCCGGATTAGAACATCATTTAGAATGGTTATCAGGAAATACGGTAAGACGCTTTGATAACGCTAGCATTGTGAGTATGGATTTACTATGGAATGAAATTCCACAAACTACTAAGCTTAATGTTCTCGAACAAGCAAGTGCTCGGTATAGCGATGTAGAGACAAGCGGGTTTAGCTATCATGGTGCCTTTTTTAGAAATCAATTACTACTTCTCTCGGGGCTTCTCGCAGCGGATGAACTACTTACATTAGATGAAGTTCAGACTAACCAATCAAAGTATTCTTTTTCTCCAACTGAGCAACTAGTTTTTTTACAGTCACAAATTGAAGACCCTAATGGAGAGTTTATACAGTTTGAAAGGCGAATTGCAGGAGACATGACCCATAATTCAGCGCTTCCAGGGGATTTTGGTGGCATGTATGACAATTTTGGATATGACACATCAGAAGAGGCTTTTTCCATGCTTATGATCCGCGCATATCAGGAATTGTTTGACAAGGATATAGCAAATAATTTCTTACACGATAAATATCGTGGGTTGTTCTATCAAAATATGTTAATGCCCAACGGTAATGCACCAAGAATTTGGCGATGGATAACAAGCAGAATTGATGGTCCGGAACGCTATATGGCGCCAATTGCAGCGGACACATATAAAGATGGTCGTATGCAATACTATGCCAACAGAACCATTGACTTGTTTGTCAATGATGATGCCGAATTTATCATCAAAAACGCAGGTTTTACAGCATACTTTCACGATGTTGATGTGCAAGTGATTGAGCCAAGTGAAAATCCAACCTCTAGATATTTTTCAGGTCCTGGATTAGTTCCAATCAGAACTAGTTTCGAAGAAGATTCAGCATATGCATTATTTCTATCGGGTGAAGGAATATCAAGACGTTATGAAGATATAAATTCCTTTACACTTTTTAGAGGAGAGGATGCAGTTGTTCATGCTGGTGCTAGGTTTAGATTTAGTGACATTAATGAAAGACACCACACTTTTTCTAGAATGTCGTTGTCTAAAAATACGGTTCGAGTCCTGGATCCACTAGAGTCCTTGGATACTGATGAAATCGGCAACAGAGGTGATATTTATTCTGGCATCCGTTTATCAAACGAATATAATTTTGGCGGTCAAATAGCTGAAACGCCTGTGCTAGGACTCGGTGGGCAAAGTATACGAAGAAACTCTGTTAATGAAGTCGATAAGCTTTATAACTCCGGTGATATCACTAGGTACGAGCATGTAGAAGGCAAATACACATATACCAGAGGAAAAGGCGAGTTTAATTATACGAAAAAGCTTGAGCACTTTGATCGCGAGTTTGTTTTTATACCACCAGAAACATTTATTACCTTTGACCGACTACAAGTTGCTAATCCTGAGCATAAGAAGATATGGAACATTCATACTGTTTATGAACCTGAATTTACCTCAGGAGATATAGATATCGAGCAAATGGGTATCAAGGTATCAAATAACGGTAAAAGCCTTCTGGCACTAGGGAACCAACAACAGCTCCATGTCACTAACTTATTACCGACAAATAGTGTGATAGAAGTACGCGGTGGAACAAGTTACCTTGCTGAAGATCTCACATTGCAACCTGGGCAAACGATTGAGGAATCTAACATAAAAAATCTCGATACAGGGCGCACTGTTGAATTTATCGTGCAAGGTGATGACTTGGTTGGCTCCCTCACCATAACGGGTGATACCATTGACCAAAACAATGTAAGTGAAACTTTGAACTTTGATGAAAGAACCTATATTACCGTTGAAAGAGGTAACGCTACGGGCGGAAGTAATACTGAGATACAAGATCTCAGTAAGAACTGGGATATCGATGAATTCAAAGGGGCTAGAGTATTTTACAATGCAGGTCGGGCTACCGCTATAATCACTGGTAACAACGAAAATACACTATATGGTGACTTTCCAGAAGGTTGGGATTTCTGGAGGTTCGCAATAGAGAAAGTACTAATTAGCACCGATACAAGGTTTACTAACATAAGTAGTATCAGCACTGACGATATGAATATCAGTGATCTAGATCTTCGTGTGCTACATTATTTTGATGCCGTTGCGGCTGATGGCACTTTGCATTCCTTTGCTCCTCAGTCAGATGGGCAAAATGACCGATATATAGGAGAAAAAGAATATGGACGATATACTTTAAATATAGCGTCTGGTGAAAATTTGACGCAAGACTATTTCCTGAATGTCCTAAATCTCCAAGCATTAAATAGTGAGTTAAAACATCCCGTAAACGTTTCAACTGAAAGTGCAGGAGCATTAGTAATTGCGAACAAACTAGTTGTATTTTCAAAGGCTTTTGATGACATGCCGTCTTCAATTGAATTAGATGTAAATACTGAAAATCTAGAAAGTATTCTATTTATCGGCCTTGCTCAACAAGAACCTTACTTTATTAATGTAAGCCCAAATAAAGTTTCTTTGTCGCCCACAGATAATAATGGTGGGGATAGTTTTGAGACATCAACAATGGGTACACTATCAATAGAGTTTGACTAGAAAAGATGATTACATTGTGCTACTCAACCAGAAACACTTGAGTAGTACAATGTTAGGATATAGGTTTTTGTGCTCTTGCTAGGCTCTTTAGATCTTGCCATTTTGTTTTAAATGCTAGTGCACTTGTTTCTTTGAATCCTCTTCCATAACTATGGGTGTACAGGGTTTCAGTCTCACTAGCAATTTGCGCTTTATAATTACTAGATTTTCCTTCTCCTATTAGTAGGTTTATGCATTCGACATCCTCGTTTAAAAAAGCATAGTCTATCGCATACCCTAGATTTAATTTACCTAATGCGATAGGTAATTTAAGTGAAGCAAACCCAGATTGTATATAATAAAGAGTCTTGTTTACTTTAAGACAAAAAACAATAGACACTATTTCTTTGTTAGTGGTGTTTATAGAAAATGTTTTTGTTTCTACATTAGGACTTAATGCTAAATACCGTTCATAAAATGACTTTACTCTTGTGTCAAATACTCGCTTACCCCATCTTGATTCATGAAACCCTTCAAGCTTATCAAACAACACATCTAAACTAACTGCACTATCATCTACTTCCAAGTTAAGCTCATTAAGCCTTTTAATGTCATTAAAGTATTTTTTGCGAGTATTTCTTCCTAAACTTTTTTTATAATCCAAAGTACATTTTGAAGTTCTAATAACAAAAGAATCTTCTTGTTTCCAAATGAACTGCTTTAACCCTAAACTCTTTGTCAATTTACTTAAACTTTCATTGATACTAAATGTTGCTCTAAGTTCATCGCAAATGGTCAATTGCTTTAGATTTGAAGTAAGCAGCAAATGCTCAATCATTAATTGATTAATCTCATCCACATCTTCTTTTTTAACAATCGGAGAGAGATATTCAGAACGCACTGTAGGAAAACTATCATAATGGTTGCCTAAATAAACGAATCTATCAAAGGTGCCAAAAAGAACTCTGGTTCGCTTCTCTTTAATTAATGGTAAAATCCCCACTAGTTTTTCTGATTTATATACAACAATAATATACAACTCTTGTCCGTTTTTACCTCCCCATTGAATCCACCAAGAGTAAAGCCATGCCCAACTCATGAATAAGGAATTTGCGTAAGTCAGCGGGAGAAGTTTATTCCATTCATTTTTAAGGTGGAAAAATTCTTTTTCAGTACTAATCACATTTATTCGAATGTTTGGGACCATTAAAGTCTTTGCCTTTTGTTAGGTATGTTATTTGCAAACCGTCGATGTGACTAAATGCAAAAAAACAAATTTGACTATTTTTTGTTTGTGCATATTTTAAGATTCTATAAACTATGCTCCACAGGTTACACAGTTACAAAACAATCGCTACATTACAATTTAATTATTCAGAACACCCTACTCACCTAAGAAAATGGATCTAGAAGATAACGTGCCAAATAATAATAGAATTAAATCTGCATGGGTTACATGGGAAAAGCAACCCAGAAATCGTTCGATGTCAGTCTTACTTGAAGCTGATTATCATGAAATAGTCCATCAAAATAATCGCTTGATACGTTACTTTAAGAGTATAAAAGATACCCTCACTATTTTCCGAACAGATTACCACACTTTTTTTGTCCAGAACCCTTCTATTGTTTTATCTTTTGTTGCGGCAATATATTCACGGTTATCAAAAAAGATTTTTATTATTGATGCACATAATGCCGGTGTATATCCAGCCGAAGGGAAATACAAAGCCATCCAAACAATTAATTTATGGATATTACGACAAGTTTCGTTCGTAATTGTGACCAATTCTACTTTAAAAAATACCTCACCAGCAAAAACATCAAAAGCATCGTTTGTACTGACCCATTACCACAATACGATAAAATATTTAGTGAAAAGAAAAAAGCACCAAATGAAGTGCTAATTATATGTTCATGGGCGGAAGACGAACCAATAGAAGAGTATATTGAAGTTGCTAAGAATAATCCTTCTATTACATTTAAATTTAGCGGAAATTATAGAAAATATCCCCAAGCAACGCTCAACAATATATCCAGTAATGTCAGATTATTAGGTTTTGTATCAGAAGATGACTATATAAGTGAAGTATTCACCTCTTCACTCGTTGTTGACTTAACAAAGAGAAAAGACTGTCTTGTCTGCGGCGCTTATGAGGCAATTGCAGCTGGTACGCCCTTATTGCTAAGCGACACATCAGTAAATAAGGAAGTCTTTCTAGATCTTGCCATTTATGTTGATAACAACCCTGAAAATATATCTAAGCAAATTCAAAACTTTTTTGATAAAAAACCTATTGTTGAATTCGAAAGTTTTCGAAACGCTTATGACCAAAAACTAATAGACTCTCGAGACAAAATTGTAGATCTGATAAAATCACTTAGTTAGAGCTAACCAGCTTTTTGTTAACGTAAGCAATCAAGTAGTTCCTTTCAAGTCTTGTAGCTGGAAACAAAAAATAA
Organism: Glaciecola sp. HA4-3; assembly: GCF_055693685.1. Taxonomy (NCBI): domain Bacteria; kingdom Pseudomonadati; phylum Pseudomonadota; class Gammaproteobacteria; order Alteromonadales; family Alteromonadaceae; genus Glaciecola; species Glaciecola sp. HA4-3. Next base: position 832,269 of record NZ_CM146340.1, on the reverse strand, counting down.
ACTAAAACAAAAGCAGCGCTGCCAAGGATAGCAATCAAAATTAGCGTTAAAAACGAATTAATATGAATTTCACTTTGCATCCAGCTTAGAAGAAAGAACATAATCCCTCCTGAAACTACAGAGGGTAATATACTAATATAAAAGTATTTAAAGCTGGTTATGCCTAGCTCCGAAAAAGCTTTATATGTGTATATTAATTGAAAGAAACCAACAACGGTAAGAGTAGCAATCGCCGCACCAACCACTCCAAATTTATGAGTTAAAGCGATGGTGAGTCCTACATTTATTGATGCAGAAACAGGTGCATATTTTGCGAAAATTCCATGCTTGTTTTGGGATGTCAAGTATCTACTACAAAGAGGATCTAACATTGGGATTAGTGAGCATGCTACTAGTATTGGAATAAGAAAATCTGCATGAACGACCAAGTCTTCACCTACCCATAAGATAATGAAATCTTTCCCCAAACTTAAGACACCGACACTTAACAAAAAAGCAATTGCTACTATAATGCGACTCGACACCATATAGGTCATTTTTATCGATTCAGTCGCCGTTTCTTTGCCATGAAGCTCAGCGAAAAGGGGCATAAACACATGTGTGATTCTAACCACAATATCCTTTGAATAACTTGAAAGCGTAGCTGGTATAGTATAATAGGGTACGGATGCTGGACCTAAGATCGCTCCAATAACGATGCTATCGGTTGCTTTTTCTGCACGTGTTGACAAACCTTGTAATAGAGTTTTCGCACCAAAGGTAAACAAATCTTTAAAATAAGTGAAAGAGAAACTTAATACATTTAGTTTGATATTTATCTCTTTTTTGCTCAAATAAACAAAGAAAATAAGGAACTTCAAAGTCGTACCAATAGTATTGACCAACGCAAGTAAAACGATTGCATTATTAGGGCTAATTAACCAATAAATTATCATCGAACTCACTAAGCTATTTATTATAACGATGGTGTTAGCAATATGATATTTTTGCAGGCCTTCCATCGTGCTTTCGGCGACAAACCCCGGGAAAGAAAGTAAAAGTTGAGTGCCTATGATTATCATAAGTACTTTATAAGCGGTGGCATCAGATTGACTATTTTCCGCCAACCAGTGAGGGAAGTATAAAGCAATAATGAGACAGACGACCGCTAATAATAGTCCAATTATCAACAAAAAAATGAATGCGGTATTAAAAATACCTAACACATTATGTTGCTCTTTTTTTGAATGGTACGTTGCAATGAATCTTGAAATTGCAGGTCGAATGCCCAAATCAAGAATACCCATATAACCAATGATCGCAGTAATTATTTGCCACAACCCGTAATCGTACTTCCCCATATTACTGATAAAAATCGGAGTCATAACAAACATTAACCCCATTTTAACTATCATGGTGGCTAAATTTGAACCAGAGTTAAGTACCAAGCGCTTGATCAAGAGCTTCTCTCATCACTTATATGTGCTAGCTCAACACTGGCGTACCATTGCTGGAACATCAAAATCCCCCATAACTGAGAACCAAAATCATATACTCCCTTCTTGTGTAACTCCCACATTTCAAGAATTAATTCGGTCTTAAATAGACCTTGTTGTTCCAGATTTGATTTAAGTAATAACGATTCAGCCCAATCTAAAAGTTCTCCTCTCAACCAACTATTTACAGGAATTGCAAATCCAACTTTTGGTCTATCTACTAATGACTTAGGGACATATTTATCAAGAACAGACTTAAGCACATGTTTTCCTGATTCATCCCCTAAATTTAAGTGTAATGGGAGTGAAAAAGCATATTCTGCAAAATGGTGATCCAACATTGGTACTCTTGTTTCTAAGCTATTTGCCATCGCAGCTCTATCTACCTTTACTAAAATGTCATCTGGTAGGTACCAATGTATGTCTTGTAACATCATCGATTTATGTAAGCCGTGGGTGTCAGCAGACAACAGCGGGTCATTGAGTGCATAATTTAAAGGGATACTATTTTTGACAAAATTTTCTGGGTCATGCACTAAACTTACAGCATCTTGATAATGTAAAGGCCCTTGAGACGCAAGTTTACGTTCACGTTGCACTTTACTATGCATTAATTCATCGCTAAACGCTCTAAATTTTGGAACGCCAAGTCTAGTCATTTGCATAACTAGTTTAGTTGGCAATTGCTTGATTCTTCTTTTGATTGCTTTGGGTGCTGAATAATGTGTAAAACGATTCGCATATTGCCAATATCGAGAGTAACCGCAAAACAACTCATCCCCACCATCTCCTGATAATGCAACAGTCACATCTTGTTTGGCCATCTTACATAACAAATAAGTGGGTAGTTGAGAGGAATCTGCAAAAGGCTCATCATAAATAGCAGGAATACTTGGAATAAGATTCAAAGCATCATTGGCCGAAACATAACACTCGTTATGTGATGTACCTAAATGCTTAGCGACTTCTTTTGCATGTTCCGCTTCATTGAAACCCTTTTCCTCAAATCCTATACTGAAAGTTTGTATTGGTTTATTAGAGACTTTTTGCATAATTGCTGTTGTTGTAGAGGAATCTATTCCTCCGGACAAAAAAGCCCCAAGCGGTGCATCCGAAATCATCTGTTTCTCAACACTTTTGGTTAGCAATTCATCAGTTTTACTAACTGCTTGTTCAAAGTTGATGTTGTCGTTTTGATATTTGGAAGGCAATATCGACCAATAAGGTTCGACTATACAATCATCTGATTGACTCGGCAGATTTGACAGATCAAATTTAATAAAACTTGCAGGCATCAACTTTCTGACGTTTTTGTAAATCGAGTATGGCGCTGGAATAAAATTATGACGAACAAACAACGCTAGACTGCTTGGATCTATTTCTCTATTAAAATCTGGGTTAGCCCTAAGAGCGTGTAATTCAGAACCAAAAAACAAGCCAGACTCTTGAACAGAATAATACAGTGGTTTTTCGCCAAACCTGTCTCTAATCAGCCAAAGTGAACCTTCAGATTTGTCGTAAACTGATATTGCAAACATTCCATCAAATTGAGAGACAGCTTCTTTGATTCCCCATTTATCAAATGCGCAAAGTAAGACCTCTGTGTCAGACTCGCCAGTAAAGTGAAATCCATCACTTTCCAAGACAATGCGTATATTCTTAAAATTATAAATCTCGCCATTAAATATAATGATGTATCGGCCTGAATGAGATTTCATTGGCTGATGACCTAAAGGAGATAGGTCTTGAATAGCAAGCCGTCTATGCCCAAAAAACAGGTGCCGTCCTTCATCTATGTAAATACCATGGTCGTCAGGACCACGATGTTCTAAAGCATTAGTCATTTTCAATAACGACTCTTCAGACATCCGTTTCTTTGGGCTAACTGCCCCTACAAAACCGCACATGTTACTGTTCCATTTAATTTGTAATAGCGAAGAGGACCCACATTATACACTCTATTTAGTACAAATTGAGACTGGATCATTTATCTAATGAGTTTATTATGTTGGCTGATGATTGTAAAACGTACTTAGAGTAAATCAACAAGTGAAAAAAATATTGTTTGTCATTGACTATTATGAAAATCCAAATGCAGGCACCGAAAACCAGCTTTTTAAACTAGTCAAAAACTTAGATAACAAAGAATGGCAAATCCACTTGCTAGTATTTAAAGATTCGGAATATTTAAAAACCGGAGCGTTTCCTTGTAAATATTCGGTGGTAGGAAAGGTAGGCATTAAAAATCCCTTTGTCTGGATTGCTCTTTTTAAACAAGCCAAATACTTAAAGAAACAAGGTTTTACGTTAGCGCACGTATTTTTTAATGACGCTTCTATCTTGTGCCCGCCCATATTTAGAGCTGTAGGGATTAAAAGCATTATATCAAGAAGAGATATGGGATATTGGTACACTCCTTTATATTTGTTTTGTCTAAGGTTAACAAAATATTTTTTATCTCATGTCATCGTTAATAGTGATGCAGTTGCTGTTATTACAAATAACAAAGAGAAAATACCATTATCGCATATTACTACTATTTATAACGGTTATGAGCTAGAGGCTTATCCCCATTATTTAAGGGATTTTTCATGCAACACGACGACCGTCAACACACCCTTTGAATTAAGAGTTGCGCTGGTTGCTAACATTAGACCTCTTAAAAAAATTGACGATTTAATTGCAGCGTGCGCCCTATTAAAAAATAAAAATGTTACCATTAGATGCCATCATTTTGGCGCAGGCGATTCGGCTGAATTACAAACATTGGTCAAGAAAAATGATGTTGAAGACCTTTTCCATTTTCAGGGGCCTAGTTCATCTTTATATCAAAATCTTAAAGATATGGATGTAGGCGTTCTTTGCTCTGAGTCAGAAGGGTTTTCAAATGCAATTGTTGAGTATATGCTTGCCGGCCTTCCGGTTGTTTGCACAAATGTGGGGGGAACCCTGAAGCCGTTATTGATAACGAAACAGGGTTTTTGTACGAATTTGGTGATGTGGATGGCTTAGCTGATAGGCTTGAAAAACTATATCGCAATAAGAAACTGAGAGAAAAGCTTTCGAAAAATGCCGCGCACATATCGAGACTACAATTTGGTATTAAAACAATGTTAAACGAACACAATGCACTTTACTCAAAACTGCTGCTGGGAAGCGAAAAATGATACCCAAAATTAGGAAGTTCCTACGCCAAAGCGATTTTTTTCAATGTTATTATCGATAGTTGCTGACATGCCGCTTTCAGATAAAATTAGACTGAAGGCTTGTTTTTTGTTTCTACAATCAGAAGGCGCAAGAAATAAGCAAAGCCAAGTTATCTCGACTGCAATCGATTTAGTATCAAAGTTCTCACAAAAAGACAACGCAGATATAGGCAAAAGTGCGGTAATAAAAGCGCCCAGATTTGACAATGCTAGTGTAGTTGAAAAGGGTATTATCATCATCGGGTTTGAGCATGAACTAGACAAGCTTGCTAAATTCAAGAATCTCGATATCGTTTTAGATAAATACGATGTTCTATTTCTACCTACATGGCAGCCTTTTTTTAGCAAAGAGCTTTTGCGTTTTATGTCAAGAGCCCCGGACTCTTTGGTCTTAATGCCTTCAAGCGAGCAATGTTATTTTAATGGCCTGTTTAACACGATGATAAAGCGAATTTTGCCATTCCATGCTTCTAGTTGGGTGAACGGAGATTTGTTTAAACCCAAATTGAAAGATATCGATATCCTGATGGTGGCTAATTTCTCTGTATATAAACGGCATTACCTTTTGTTTGAGGCATTACAAAACCTTCCAGAATCACTAAATGTTGTTTTAATTGGAAGGCCTCTTGGCAATAGGACACTTGATGTTTTGTTAAAGGAAGCTGCTTCCTATGGTGTAGAAAATAGATTCACAGTATTGGAAGCGCCTGACAATGAAGTAGTAATAGATCATCTATGCAGAGCAAAACTTGTTTTAGGCCTAAGTGGGCGTGAAGGTTCATATGTTTCATTAGCTGAAGCATTATTCGCCAACTGTGCCGTTGGCTTATACCAAGACGCAGTAGTGGGTACGAAAAATTACATTAACCCTAAAACAGGGTTTCTTCTTACCCCAAGCATTCCGTTAGACTTGCAAATAAAAGAATGTTTGCACTTATCCGATAGCTTAAAACCAAGAGAGTGGGCACTACAAAACATTAATAGTAAAGATAATGTAAAACGACTAAATAAGTTATTGAAATATGAAGCTCATAAACATAACAGGTTGTGGGAGCGAGACTGCGACGAGTTTTATATACAAAGTTTTAATTTTGTTCCTTTTAGAGGCCATTGGAGCACTGAGGTCGATGACGCGGTCAATGATCTTTCGACTCTTGGAATCACTTTTAAGCATCAACGCCTATGAACATTAAAAAATTTCTTACTAGCAACAAATTAGCGTTACTAACGGCAAAGTTCTTAACAAGAAACAAACCTAAAATACTAATGTATCATAATTTTTGTCGGGAACCTGAGAAAGGAAAAGTTGATATTCGCAAATTCGAACAACAAATGAAGACCTTAAAACATGCTTACAATGTTTTATCTTTGTTAGACCTTTCAACTGCAATACGCAACAAATCAGTACCTGCAAATGCAATAGTACTCACGATTGATGACGGTTTTTTAGACTTTTACAAATATGCATATCCGATTTTAAAAAAACTAAATATGCCGGCAACTTTCTTTGTAACTTGCGACTTTATAGATGGAAAAGACTGGCTATGGCCAGATAAGTTAAAATGGATACTAAAATCAACGTCAAATAAGTCCAGCACATTTAGCTTTAATAATAAAACGCTTAACTTGCAGTTTAAAGATTTAAACCAGTACTGCCTGTCAATTGAGCATAGAGAAAAATTAGAGTTTATCGATGCACTGGCAGAGTATTTGGAAATCGAAATTCCTCAATCACCGCCTAATGAATTTGAAGCTTGCAATTGGGCGCAATTGAAAGAAATGCAAGAAAATGGCATTGAGATTGGTTCTCATACTATGACCCATCCGTCATTATCAAAAATGCCTTTAAATCAAGCTAAATTTGAAATCGAGGAATCTTTGAAAAGAATAAATGACCAATTAGGGCGACAGCCTAGAACTTTTTGTTATCCAAATGGAACGCCTGCAGATTATAGTAATGAGATAAAAGAATTAGTCGCAAGCGCAGGTTACCAAGCTTGTGTTACTGCTTTTTCTGATAAACACGATTTAACAATACCTTTTTCCATAGCGCCGATTTTCTGGTGATGGAGAAAAACTACACTTTTCTAAAGTAATTACCGGTATGGAATGGTTAGAAAATTTCTTACTACGAAAATCACTATGCAATTTTTAGATGAATATTTCACAACAAAACGAATCTAAACAAACTGGCGCAGCATTTTGGCTCTTTATGTTATTTATTCTAGAGTTTTTTTTGCGCTCATCTAGTCGCATTGATGGAATTGGAGTAATTCGCCCTACTCTGTTACTAGTAATTTTTGTTATCATTGGGATCCTATCAAGCCCAAAAAAACCATCCTTGACCCAAGAAAGTTCGGAAGGAAAATTCATTTTGTGGATTTTCATCGCATACATACTCTTAAGTCTACCATTAGTTGAATACCCAGGAAGTGTACTTAGAGTCAATATTCCAGAATGGATAAAGGCCAGTGTATTTTTCTTTTTTACGATTGCTTTAGTAGACACGAAGCACAAACTAAATGTCACTATTATTGTATTTTCTTTGACTCAAATATTTAGAGTGCTTGAACCATTGTATTTAAATGTCACTTCTGGCTATTGGGGAGGAGATACATATCTGGGTGGTGGAGAGTTTTATGGGCGCTTGGCTGGGTCACCATATGATGTCATCAATCCTAATGAATTAGGCTTTGTAATCGTTTACACCATGACATTTTTGTTTTTTTATTTTAGAAAAGATTCTGTCATTAAAAAAGTGCTAATCACAGCCTTATTAGGGGCTTTTTTGTATGCTTTAGTTTTAACAATGTCTAGAGGTGCATTCGTTGTTTTAATTGTATTGACTTGGATTGTTATTCGGAAGTCAAAGTATAAAAGTGTCGTTATTGCTATAGCGTGTGTTGCAGCGATTGGGTTTTGGTCACAAATGGATGCCACTCAGAAGGCAAGGTATACCTCAATCTTTGGTGAGTCTGAGTTTAGCAGTTCTCGTGAAGGTCGAATCAATGGGATGATAAAAGAATTTCAACTTGGTTTTAGAAAACCAATTTTTGGTCACGGACTAGGCACAACTTCTGAAGCGAAATTTCACAACTACGGAAAATTGCAAGCCAGCCACAATATGTACGCAGAGATTATTATAGAGACAGGTCTTGTGGGTTTTGGACTATTTATGTACTACATTTTTGTTGTGAGAAAAAAACTTAAAAGTTTTTCTCAGTTGGAGAGTGAAGATGCTCAAAGAACCCACAAAACATTAAATACCTTATTCTGGATTTACGCGATTTACAGCATCAACTACTGGGGATTGTCTCAATTCTATTGGTACTTTTTGGGAGGGCTCGCTTTTGCTAGTGCTAGTATCTTCGCTAATGAATCTGCGTCAGAGCAAAACCCGACGATTCAGAAAAAATCTGCCCACAAGGGATTTGCTAGGAAAAAGGCAATCAGAAGACTCAATTAGCACGGTTTTATTTAATGAACCGCTATTGATGTGTACAACTTATTGTAATTATTAAACATTTTCTCCGCAGTATAACTTCTTGAAAAACGAGCTATTAATATACCGCTTATCTTATTTATCACCTCGTCCGAGGTACTTACAAACTTTCCTATCGTTTCGGTAATCGCTTGTATGTCAGTACCTTGGGTCAAAAAGGGGTAATCTTCACCTAATACTTCAGGAATTGCTCCTACGGGAGTTGAAATTATAGGCAAACCAACTCTCATTGCTTCTAGCAGAACAATAGGCAACCCCTCTGTATAAGATGAAATAATCAAAGCATCGTAGTCATCAAAAAGACGGTACGGCTTATCCACAAATCCTTTCAAAATTACTCTTTCTGTCAAAGATTTACTACAAATTTCGTGCTCCAGGCTTTCTTTTAATATTCCATCGCCCATAATATCTAACCGCAAATCCTCAAAACGCCCAAAAGCATTCACGAGGTGATTAAATTGTTTTTCGGGGCTCAAACGGCCAATCGATAAAAAACGGTGACTTTTTGAAGTTTCTATTCCCTCATAGTTATTGGATTCAATGCCATTTGCGATTATCTTTGTATTGCACATGGACAAATAAAAAGGAAAACTATTTTTAGTTTGTTTATTTAAGACACAAACGCTGTCAAAAAACATACAAGAAATTTTATCTACAATTTCATAGATGAATTTTTTAGTTAATATTGGGGGATTCAAAAACCCATGAACCGTAGTAACTGTTTTAATGCTTTTTAATTGATTCTTACATAGCGCAAGTAAGATATTAAATTTGTAGCCGTGAGAATGCATGATTTGGATATTGTGGTCTTCTGCCCACTGGATTATATCTCGCATCCCTTTTAAATTTATTCCTGGTTTCATTCGCCAACGAAGTACATTCAAACCAGCACGTCTCGCTTCCTCTTCAACGGCTTGCTCTGAAGCACCAATAGGAGCGCAGTTTAAAACATACACCTCATCACCGTATTGTTTCTGGTAACTTGCTAGAGTCACAAGCATCTTTTCTGCGCCGTAAAGTCCGCCTGAATCTATCAGATGAAGAATTCTCAAGGTAATGCCTTTTACAAAGTTAAAACTTTATTACTTAAGCTATAGAATACTGAATATAAAGCATTTAAACTATATAAAAGTTTATTTATGGAATTTAAAGATTATGGATCGCATTTGCGTTATTGGTTTAGGCTATGTGGGATTGCCTTTGGCTGTTGAGTTCGGAAAGCAAACAGATACTATAGGGTTTGATATTAATACTGATAGAATAGCTGAACTAGAGAGTGGTAAAGACTCTACCCTTGAAGTTAGCTCAGACGAATTGGCTGAAGCGGTAAACCTAACTTTCACTGCAAATAATCAAGACATTGCCAATTGTAATATTTATATAGTAACAGTACCCACGCCAATTGATGAACATAATCAGCCTGACTTGAGCCCTCTTATTTCAGCCAGTAAAATGTTGGGTGGCGTCATTAGCAAGAATGATATTGTTATTTACGAATCGACAGTATATCCAGGTGCAACAGAAGAAACGTGCATACCACAACTTGAAAAATATTCAGGCCTAACATTTAACAAAGATTTTTTCGCAGGATATTCGCCTGAAAGAATTAACCCTGGTGATAAGACGCATCGACTACCCAATATCTTAAAGGTGACCTCAGGCTCCACTGACGAAATCGCAGAAAAAGTTGATAATCTTTACGCAAGCATCATTACGGCCGGCACCTACAAAGCCTCCTCTATTCGGGTTGCTGAGGCAGCTAAAGTCATAGAAAACACACAACGTGATTTGAACATCGCGCTAATAAATGAATTAGCAATGATATTTAAAAGAATGGGAATTGATACACTAGAGGTATTAGAAGCTGCTGGAACTAAATGGAATTTCTTACCATTTAGGCCAGGGTTAGTAGGCGGACACTGCATTGGCGTAGACCCTTATTACCTTACACACAAAGCCCAGACTCTTGGGTATCACCCTGAAATTGTGCTTGCAGGGCGACGTTTGAACGATGGTATGAGCAATTTTGTAGCTTCAGAGCTTGTTAAAGCAATGTTAGCAAAATCAATTACCGTGAAGGGAGCAAGAGTACTAGTGATGGGACTTACTTTTAAAGAAGATTGTCCAGACTTACGCAACACTAAAGTGGTTGATGTAGTCAATGAACTAGAGCAATACGGAATTGTAGTGGATGTCACCGATCCTTGTTGTGATAAACAAGAAGCTAAACATGAATACAATTTAGATTTAGTTGACCCGGAAGCGAATCAATACGACGCAATCGTTTTAGCGGTAGGACATAAAGAATTCAAGGAACTTGGGATAGATGCGATCAGATCATATTGTAAAGTACAGTCTGTCTTGTATGACCTAAAATATATTTTTGATAAAAGCGATACAGACATAAGGTTGTAGGGTATGACGAGTAAATTCCAAGAAGTAACAGCTGTTTTACAAAAAGTCCCACAACGTTGGTTAATCACTGGTGTGGCAGGCTTTATTGGTTCAAATCTGCTGGAGACATTATTAAAGCTCGACCAAATCGTTATTGGCCTTGATAACTTTGCTACTGGTCACGCCAAAAATCTTGAAGAAGTAAAGACGAGTGTTTCAAAAGCGCAGTGGCAAAACTTTACCTTTGTTGAGGGTGATATCACTAATAAGCAAACTTGTGATGATGTCACCAAAGGTATCGATTTTGTTTTACATCAAGCGGCTTTAGGATCTGTTCCGCGCTCAATTAATGACCCAGTTGCAACAAATGCAGCAAATATTACGGGCTTCTTGAACATGTTAACGGCGGCAAAAGATGCGAACGTGAAAAGTTTCGTTTATGCTGCTAGTAGTTCTACATACGGTGATCACCCTGCCCTACCAAAAGTTGAAGATAATATAGGTAAACCGTTATCTCCATATGCGGTAACCAAGTATGTCAATGAGCTATATGCAGAGGTTTTCGCTCGCACCTATAATTTTAAAGCAATCGGTTTACGCTATTTTAACGTTTTTGGGAAGAGACAAGATCCAAATGGAGCATATGCCGCTGTTATCCCTAAATGGACTTCGGCTTTACTCAAAGGTGAACCTGTTTATATAAATGGTGATGGTGAAACTAGCCGAGACTTCTGTTACATCGCCAATGTAGTACAAATCAATATTTTATCTGCTCTTGCTGAGGATACTAGTAAGAATGAAGTATTTAACGTGGCGTTGGGTGACAGAACAACGCTTAACGAATTATACAATGCTATCCAATCTGCGTTAAACAAAGAAAACATAGCCAGTGACGCCAAACCTCTCTACCGTGAATTCAGAGCCGGTGATGTCAGACATTCTCAAGCTGATATTTCAAAAGCACAATCCTTGCTTTCATATGCTCCTACACATCGAATATCACAAGGTATAGAAGAAGCTATGCGTTGGTATATAAACGATATTCAAAAATAGACGCATACAATGACTGATGCTACTCAAGCTAACTTACATAAAGAGTCGTCATTTACAAAGTTTCTTTGTGTTATTTTGTGTTTTGCAGTAGCAGTAGGTTCTAATTTTGAAACAGCGAATGTAATGTTTCAAAAGTGGAATTTACTTAATGAAAATCAAGGTCACTCTTGGATATTGTTGTTAGGAATAGGCTACCTCTTTTATATCAATATGGGAGTTTTTAGTCTAAGAACAACAATATCACTTTACCCCACCATAGGGCTTTTGATAGCCGTTTTGTTAGGATTTATTGCACATAAAGCCTCTATTTTAGTGCTTGAGCAGTGGTTAATGATTTTGATATTTTACGCAAGCATTCAAAGTCTGTTTGTCATTCAAAAACAGTTTTTAGTCGCGTTAATTGTTTTATTGTTTCTGTTTACAACTACAACCCTTGACCATATCGTGCCGATATTGGTTGATATTGCCGCAATAGTGGTCGGGTTTACTTTGAAATTTATTAACCTAACAGCTTATATCGAACACGATATGATCTACTTACCATATGGCGTAATTAAAATAGCGGAAACTTGCTCTGGAGTTCGTTACGTCACAATGTGCCTTGCTTTAGCTATAATCATATCTGTGTTAGATAAATTAAGCATAAAAAGAATATTAATCGTAATTTCTGCTGCCCTTATTTTGTCATTGTTTGCCAATTGGGTTCGCATCCTAATACTCGTAGTTATAGGAAGCGAAACTCAGATGCAAAGTAGTCTAATGGAGGATCATGAGACTTTTGGTTTTATTGTATTTTTTATATTTATGATTCCTTTGTTATGGCTGAAATTTCCTATCAATGAAAATAGTACTGTTAATGTTATTAATGCAAAAAACATTCAAGGGAATAACATTTACACACCACAAAAACTGATAATCGTCTTCTTGCCTGTCATAGTTATGAGTGCATTGAGCTTTTACGCTAATTTGATCCTTATTTAACGATATAAAATGATTACTTATATATTCTTTTTTACGCTGGCAACACTGTTCTATATATATATAGGCTACCCTTTATTTATATATTTATTATCGATGACAGTAGGAAAGCCTAATCCTATTTCAGAATATACACTTGCTAATACTGACGATTTACCCTCAATCTCTATTATTATCCCTGCCTTTAATGAGCAAGATGTAATCGAGAAAACCATACGTAACAAGGTGGAACAACACTATCCTTCTTCTAAAATGGAAATTATCGTTGTATCTGATGAGTCAGAAGATGATACCGATAATATAGTCAACCAGCTAAGCTCACAAGTTTCTGTACCTTTAACCCTTATTAGGCAGGTTCCACGGAAGGGAAAGACCGCAGGCGTCAACAAAGCTGTTAAAATTGCAAAAGGTGAGTTATTAGTATTTAGTGACGCTAATTCTATTTTTGATAATGATGCGTTACTGCGCTTAGTAGAAGTGTTTGAAGACTCTAAAGTTGGATTTGTAACCGGTAAAATGATGTATCAAACGCAATCTGGAGATGGAACATCTCTTGGGTGCAGTGCATACATGAAATACGAAAACTTTCTCAGAGAACATGAACGAAAACTCGCTTCTGTGGTAGGTGTGGATGGTGGTATAGATGCTATGCGAAAGTCTTTGTTTACCCAATTAAGGGATGATCAGCTACCTGATTTTGTTCAGCCTTTACATGTTGTGAAACAAGGATTTACGGTAACTTACGCTCCTAATGCGCTGCTGATTGAAGATGCTTTGACAAGTACAGAGCAGGAACTGAAGATGCGAATTCGAGTTAACTTACGCGCAATGTGGGCATTATGGGATATGCGAAGTCTGCTAAACCCTTTTGCTTTTCCAATGTTCAGCTTTCAATTATTATCTCATAAGCTACTAAGATACTTAGCTTTCATTCCCCAAATCTTTGCTTTTATTACGAACATACTTTTAGTGCCTAGCCACATAAGCTTTCTGGTGTTATTTGTATTACAAATACTTTTTTATGTCTTTGCGTTTATTGGATACGTAAATGCTAAAAATGGTGTCAGTAGCAAAGTAGTGTTTTATCTGCCTTACTACTTAACGCTTTTAAATTATACTTGTTTAAGAGCTTTTGTCTTATTTTCAAAAGGGCAAAAAATTGCGATATGGAAACCAAGAGAAGGTTAGCCCTTCCCTTTAAAATCATAAACCTCAGCCATTGAAGACCACTGATAGTCTTTCATTAGCTTAATTAATTTTTTTCCATCACGCCTAGATTAATATAATGCCTAAACTTGGATTTAAAAGGCGCATCCTGAACTCTAGGTTGTTCTGGGTCAATTTCCCAAGGATGAAAGTAGAAGTTGTAAGGTTGATCATTCTCTTTTAGGTATGATCGGATTCTTGAATTTGATAGCCAATATGGATACAGACGGAAGAATCCTCCGCCACCGATACCTTGATTTTTGTCGCCTTTGTTAAGCGTTGACACTGGCACTTCCCAAATCCCTTCTGGTCTTTGGTATTTGAAACGGGGCCATTCGGGCACACCATATAAATCATGTGTGATCGGATAGGTACTCGACGAGTAAATAAACCCTAGGTCAACCAGTAATTGAAAGACCCACTCATTAGTTTTATCAATCGAAAAACTAGGCGCGCGATAACCAATGACTTTTTTACCAGAAGCCTGTTCTAAAATATCTTTGCTAACCCTTATGTCTTCTCGGACATCATCAGGAGTCATCAAAGTTGTTCGTTTGTGATTGCTACCATGACTAGCAACTTCATGACCTTCATCAGCCATTCGCTTAATAAGCTCAGGAAATCGATTCGCCACCCACCCTAAAACAAAAAACGTAGCTTTAACATCGTTTTCATCAAACAAATCTAATAAACGATGGGTGTTTTTATCGACTCTAGGCCTTATGTCACCCCATTGAGACGGTTTTATAACGTCTTCAAACGCCGACACATGAAAATAATCTTCAACATCGACTGTCATAACATTCATGGATAGGTCATGCTTATTTTTCATTATCGTCCCTTACCAAATATGACAACTTCGACCGTTCTAATTAAAATAAGTAAATCCAACAGCAAGCTTTGGTGCTTTACATAATATAAATCAAAATTTAACTTTTCTTTACTGTCTTTAACGCTCGCGCCATAGGGATAGTTTAACTGCGCCCAACCGGCTAAACCAGGTTTGACATTATGACGCTCATTAAAATAAGGGATTTCTTCAGCCAGCTTTTCAACAAATTCAGGTCGCTCTGGTCTAGGGCCAATGAATGACATTTCGCCTTTCATAATATTAAAGAGCTGAGGTAATTCATCAACACGGTATTTGCGGATGAAGTTACCAATAGACGTTGTTCTGTCATCATTTTTACTCGCCCACTTTGCTCCATCTTTTTCAGCGTCTGGTCGCATACTTCTAAATTTAATAATGTCAAAAAGCACGCCATTTTTCCCCACGCGCTGCTGCTTGTAAAACACACTCGCGCCCGTGCTTCTGCCATCGTCAAAGTAGATGATAATCGCAGTAATAAGCATAAATGGCCAAACAAAGAAAAAGATAAGCGACGCTACGATGATGTTCAGCGTGTAGTCTAAAGCTTGCCGAAGGTAACGCTGCGAGTTAAAACCATCAGAATAAATGACCCAACTAGGGTACATTAAATCAACCAAAAGAAGCGATAGCTCCCTTTCCAAAAAGTTAAGTAAGTCGGTTATCAAAACACCAGAAACACGCAAATCAAACAAATCTTGAACAGGCAAAGACCCTCTGCGTTGATCGCTAGCCACAACAATTTCATCAATACCATTTTCAAGTACGTAAGTTTTTAGGTCTGTTTCAATATTGATATCGATGACACATTCATTTTTAACGCCTTTTTCTAGCGCATCACCAATGACAGGAACAAAGCCTACTAATTCAAATCCAGCTCTATCAACATCTCTGCGCATCCGCTTTTCGATGATGGAGGCTCGAACCCCTGCTCCGATGACGAGAATTTTAGATTTTGTAAAATCAAAAAACCGAATCCGCAAAAATGCATAACGAATGCTAACAGATGCAACTAATGCACAACTAGCCATCGCTAGGTGGTATGCAGGTTCTATCAATTTGGACGTAAGCAAAGTATTGGTAAATATTATGATGATAAATGAACTAACAATTACGCCCACGAAAATTCGGCGAATAATTCCTCGAAACGGCTCTCTTAAGTTATTTTCATATAAACCAACAGAGTAGTTTGTGATTAAAAAAACAACAACAAAAAGGCCCACGTTTACCGACAAAGTGCTGCCTACTATCACGCTAAAGTAATCTGTAAACCCCAATAATTTTATGCCGAAATAACAAGCATAAAAAACAAAAACGGCTTCTAGACCAGCAATAATAATTGGGCGTTTTTTACTTAATTTGTTGCTAGATGACATTAACACTCATTCCCTAAGAATAAAAAACATATAGTTATCGTGAAGCTCTTCCGCAAACAGAAGCTACCGCAAATTGGCCGTGAATTGTAAACTACTCTTGTTGTAAATTCATTAAATTAATCATTCCAGCGATTAAACAAGTAATATCCTAGTGGGTGATTTTGAAGAGTTTTTGAGCTTTGAATTAAAAGTGATAGACTAGCACATTAACTAAGAAACTATTGAATAACTGTGAAAGCGTCTATTACCTTTTCCTCATTTTTGTTACCCATAATATTACTGCAGAGCGCCGCAGTTTCATCAAGTGATTTTTCGGTAAAAACCGGACTCAATACTAATTTAATTGCACAATCTACCACTGCTGAAAACGAAGCTGACTTTGATAGCGATGTTGCACTTATTAAGCCTTACATTATTGCTGAACTACAAAACAGAAAAATGCGTTTGTTCACAAATATTGAAGGCACGCATATAGACCGTTTTGAAGACAATGAATTGCTCAATGAAACTCGAAACTTTGTCAATTTTGATTATGATGGCGCGCTAAGCATCATCGACAATTTTGTGTTACTTAGCGTTAGTGGTCGACAAAATTATAGAGGAGTTGCTTCTGATACCTTTGAAGCAAACGATTTTCTTGCGCGAAATGACATCGCTAAACAATCGCAACATACCTCAACCTTATCGTTTTTTGGTCAAAACAACCCTTTAGTTAATTGGTCTTTAAGTACTCAATATGCAAAAAACAAAGTCACATTTGAAGATGAAAGCCTCAATGCTAATACAAACAATTTAGCAAACAATGAAACTTATGGGGCAGCGTTTAATCTTGAGAGTGGTCCAAATATAAAAAGTAATACGTTTGAAGTCTCTGCTAACACGCAACAAGTGCAAAGAGAAGCTCAGGGTGATTTTACGTACTCAAACTTTACAGCCTTGGACGAGATTCAAATCTACGATTCTTTTGGGCTTGGTATTCAAGGCTTTTATGAGCAAAACGATGTCGATAACGAGAACGATTTAGCCGACCAAACACAAGAGTTTTATTATGGTGGCTTAGGCCTGATATGGCGAGAAAGCCCAAACCGTTTTATCAGCATTTTTATTAATAGCTCTGACGGAGAATCAAGTTCTGACGAAAATGTTGATTTAAAAGGTAACTTTTTAAGTACCGAACTTGGATGGGACTTCTCTCGATATACAAACGTATCAGGAGCATTTAGCCGGCGATTTTTTGGTGATAGCATCAGTTTTAGTTTGAATCAAAGAACGCGTGATCTAGCAAGTTTTGTAAGATACAACGAGGAAGTTAATTCAAACGCTCAAATTAGCTTATTTAACGAATTAGCAGGCATTTATGTCTGTGACCCCGGTGTTTCTGATGTCTCTGCATGCGACCTTAGAACAGAAATTACTAGTCCATTAAGCCCGGGGCAAACCCTTAGTCCAAAGTTAGAGCAGGTTGCCCAAGTTAATGACAACATTGTCATCAGCAAATCATTAAGCTCAGGTTTTATTCTTAAAAAACGCCGAACAACCAGCCGTGTTAACTTATTATGGCAAAATACAGACGCGCTTGAAATCGAAAGACAAGTGGAGACAAGCGCGATTGAAGGCGAAATTAGCTACGAATTAAGCAGAACATCAAGACTTGTGGCATCACTCGAATACAGAGATATTAAAGAGAACCTGATTGATGAGATAAATGAAGCTATCGTCAAACAAGCCGATCTTAAATATATCAAGAACTTTGGTCGCGACTTTACACTGACGTTGAGTATTAGAAGGCTAGAGCGAGACGGTGAAGTAGGTTTTGGCTTGCCTTAGTTTTAACGGTGTTCAAGGCGCTTTAAGCGATAATCGCTTGGGCCTGAGTATTAATTATCAGTTCTTTGATACTGGAAGAGGCCGGCGACAAGAATAAACCAAGGTTATTCTTTGTCGCTATCTTTAACACGGACGTTGGTTTGATATTTGTCTTTTAGCATTTTATTAATATATTGAGTCAACTTCACTTTATCGTGCATAGCACCCTCAAGCGCATCAACTAACTCAACCAACATTGTAATGTAATGTGACGAATCATTATGTAATTCATTACCACCTTGGCGTAAGCAACGCA
The DNA here is from genome assembly GCF_055693685.1 of Glaciecola sp. HA4-3. Classification (NCBI taxonomy): domain Bacteria; kingdom Pseudomonadati; phylum Pseudomonadota; class Gammaproteobacteria; order Alteromonadales; family Alteromonadaceae; genus Glaciecola; species Glaciecola sp. HA4-3. The sequence continues at coordinate 814,089 of NZ_CM146340.1, read as the reverse complement.
ACTGCTTGGTCTTGATTAGACTGTATTGCTTGCGTCACGCTCTGCGTTTGATTTTTGTCAGGCTCAAACATTTCATCCTTTACTTCATCAATGACACCACTGACTTGTTCCAATGTAAACATTTCAAGCTCTTCTAGAAAACCAAACAACATTACCCTATCCATTAAGGTATTTATTTTTCTGGGAACACCACGAGTGAATGTGTGAATCGCGCTTAAGGCATCTTCATCAAATATATCTAGTTTCTTAGCACCTGCATGTTGGAGTCTATATTTAATGTAATCAGTACATTCTTGTGCGTTAAGCGGAGCCAAATTACAAGAAGCTACAATACGCTGCCTAAACTGCTCCATATTTGGTGCTCGTAATATATCTTGAAGTTCTGGTTGGCCAAGCAAAAAGCTTTGTAACAAAGGTTTTCCTGCATGTTGAAAATTTGACAACATACGAAGTTCTTCTATCGTTTCTAAGGGTAAATTTTGTGCTTCATCAACCAGTAAAAGTGCCCTTTTTCCAGTCCTTGCAAGACTTTGCAAAAAATTTTGTAAGGCTTCAAGTAGCTCGGTTTTAGTTTTGTTACTAATATCTAAACCAAACTTAGATGCCACCATCTTTAATATTTCGTCGGGGGATAATTTAGGTGTAACTATTTGAGCCGCATAAATATCTTCTTGGACTTGCTCAAGAAGACTATTAGCAATAGTTGTTTTACCTGTACCAATATCACCTGTTATGACAATAAATCCCTCAGCTTGAGATAAGCCATACTGCAGATATGACATAGCACGCTTGTGCAATTTACTGGCATAAAAGAAAGCTGGATCAGGGGTTAATTGAAACGGCTTTGAATTTAAGCCGTAATAACTTTCGTACATTTTTTCATCTACTTTTTGATTTTAAACAATCTTATCACTTTATACCCATAATTTGCGAAATTATTGCTGTAGTAGACACACCTTCGACTAAAGATATAGTTTTCACTTGACCACCATTTTCTATCACTTCTTTGGCGCCTGCAATTTCGTCAACTTTATAATCCTTACCTTTTACCAAAATGTCTGGCAATATGTTTGCTATAAGCCGCTGTGGTGTATCTTCAAAGAATTCCACTACCCAGTCCACACAAGACAAGCCGCTAAGCAAAGCCATCCGGGCATCAACAGTATTGATTGGTCTTCCATTGCCCTTTAACTTTTCAACGCTTGCATCAGAATTTACGGCAACTACTAATCTGTCTCCTAATTTTGCAGCTTCTTCTAAATAGCTTAAGTGACCTTGATGCAAAATATCGAAACATCCGTTTGTCATGACGATTGTTTCGCCTTTTGCCTTTGCTTGTGCAAGCGCAAATTTTAATTCTGCTTGCCCCACAACGCCGCCATTGAGCGCTTCACCATTGTTAAGTGAAAAAGAAAGTTCTGACTGGGAAACAGATGAGGTCCCTAACTTTGCAACCACAAGTCCTGCGGCATGATTAGCAAGCGTACATGCCTTTTCAATACTCGCGCCAGCGGCTAAGGAACATGCCAAAGTAGAGACAACCGTATCTCCAGCTCCGGTAACATCAAACACCTCTCTTGCTAGAGCAGGCAAATGATAAGCTTTTCCTGCTTTTGAAAATAAAGACATTCCTTTTTCTGCGCGTGTGACCAAAATATAGTCAATATCATTTTTCTCACAACAGGCCGTCGCACTTGCTTGAATTTGCGCCTCATTTTCACATTTACCTTGTATCTGCTCAAACTCTGTCATATTAGGGGTAATTATATTCGCACCCGAATAATTGGCGAATGAACTCGTCTTAGGATCGACAATTACCGTTTTATTTTGCGCCTTCGCAATGTCGATAAAAACTTGAGGTTCACAGAGTGTTCCCTTTGCATAATCTGACAAAACAACAAGGTCGACCTCATTGATAAGCGCTTTGTATCGTTCAATTAAATCGGCTTTATCTGACGTGAAATATGAAGACTCAAAATCCAATCTCAATAATTGCTGATTGCGACTAAGAACCCGCAGTTTTGTGGTGGTCTCAAGGCCATCTTTTACAATCAATTGATGATGAATGTTGTGAGACGATAATGCCTTGCGAAGTGATGCGCCAGCATCATCATCACCAATTAGACCCAATATGCTAACATTTGCTCCTAACGCAGCCGCATTTACTGCCACATTTGCGGCGCCTCCAGAGCGATCATCACACGTGTCAACTTTAACCACGGGAACTGGTGCTTCAGGCGATATTCTATTCGCAGAACCTTGATAATACCTATCAAGCATTACGTCACCAACAATAAGCATACGAATCTGACTAAAATCAGGTAACGACTTGGTGGGATACATGCTACTCTTCATTTTTTAGTAAAGAACGTAAGTATAACAATGCCAACAGAAAAATCAGCACAAGCTTGGTATTTGTATATTATTGAAACTAAATATCTGCACTTGTACACAGGAATTAGTCCTGATTGGCGCAGAAGAATAGCTGAACATTTAACGGGTTCACCTAAATCTGCAAAAGCCTTAAAAGGCAAAGGACCATTCACTATAAAATGCTTAATTAAGTTAGCCAATCATTCACAAGCATTAAAAGCTGAAATCTGGCTGAAAAAGCAGACAAGAGCCAATAAACGTTTGTTTATAGAAAATAAACGTGCGCTCCCTTTTGAGTATGAAAAAATAGATATTAGCTCGATAGCTGATGAATTGCGTAACTAAAGAGCAACATTCACCGATTTAATAGCCCACGCCAATTGATACAAAATAAGCAAGTTAATTCGCTGACGCGTCAAATAGAAATAGTTTACTATAAACTTAGGTAGGGGAATAAAAGCACCTTATCAGCTAATGGTCACAAAATATTGTCATGTTTTATTGCGTCAAAAAGGTCTCCATATGAAAAATGATATGAAACATCATACTAATGAGCAAGGTGAAAGCACACAAGACCTTCAATCCCAAGCTCAATTAAGCTTCGATGAATTATCTGAGAAGCTAAAAAGAGAACCAACAAAACATGCCTTAATCGTCCAATATCAACAAGAAATCCTTCATGCATTTAGGTGCAGTACTTTCATCTCTCGTACGTTTTTACATTATCCAGATCAATGTGTAGAGGTTTTACCTAGTCTTCACAAAAAAAGTAGTATTCAAAAACAAAGTATCTTTGATTTCGAGCATCAACTATCAAGTAAATTAGCGACTTGTAATACTATAGAGCAAGCAAGTGATGCCATTCGTATATTCCGGCATATCAAAATGATGCAAATTGCTTGGCGTGATTTTGCACATACACAAACAATAGAAACATCCTTAAAGGTGACTTCCAACCTTGCTAATGCAATCATCAGACAGGCATATCTTTTTATTCACCACCATCTAGCTAAAAGGTACGGCAAGCCTTTGGATAATCAATCACTTATCATTATTGGTATGGGTAAGCTAGGTGGCCAAGAACTTAATTTTTCTTCTGATATCGATTTGATTTTTACTTACCCAAGGCAGGGAGACACCTATGGTGGTCGTAAATCAATTGAGCACTAAGGCCTTTTTCACTAAAGCGGCGCAAACCTTTATTAGCCTATTAGACAAAGTAACTCATCATGGAAGAGCATATAGAGTGGATATGAGGCTGAGGCCTCATGGTGAAAGTGGCCCATTGGTCATGCCTTTCTCTGCTTTTGAGACTTATTATCAAGAGCAAGGTAGACAATGGGAACGATTCGCCATGCAAAAAATGCGAATTTTAAATGATACTCCCTACAACGGTGAGCTTTGCGCGATAATAAAACCGTTTGTTTATCGAAAGTACATTGACTACACGACCATTGATGCAATTAGAGGAATGAAGCGATTAATAGAAAAGGAAGTTAAGCGCAAAAGAATCGTCAATAATATTAAGTTAGGCCAAGGTGGCATCCGAGAGTTGGAATTTTTAGTACAAAGCATTCAACTTATTCATGCAGGGCGTATAACTGAACTGCAAAGCCCATCAACACTGCAAACCTTGGTCCAATTAAGACGTTGGGAGTTGATCAATGAAGTAGAATATAAACGCTTACTAAGCGACTATTTAGTATTGCGCAAGTGTGAGCAATTTCTTCAAGCTATTAATGATGAGCAAACCCAAACATTGCCTGAAAACAACAACGATAAAGCAAGGCTATGCATTGCGCTTGGCGTCGCGACTGAACAAGAATATCGCTTGCTTATCGATATGGCAATGCAGCGTATTCATGGGGGATTTTTACAAGTAGTGAATGATGCAGATGCCCCTGATATTTGTCGCAATGATGATTTGACTATTTTTGAAGACTTATGGACACTTGAATTTACTCCACAAGAATTTGTTGACACAACTAGCGACTTGGTTGCCCCTCAAAGCGCGATGTTTCTTTACCAACAACTCAATGATTTTAAACAAGCAACTCAACATTCAAGAGCCAGTCAACGCTCCGTGCAATCGATTGACAAGTTAATTCCTTTATTACTTAGCGAGTTTTCCATATATTCAAAGACGTTTAGCGAAGATGAAATTAAAGGCGTATTTGGCATATTACATACAATATTAGGCCGTGTGACTTATATCGACTTATTGTGCGAAAATACAAAAGTAAGAGAACGTCTGCTACTACTTTGTAAAAAAAGTTTATGGATAAGCGCTCAAATTGCAAAATACCCTGTTCTTTTAGACGAAATATTGCATCCTCAATATCTTGATAGAAACGAAGTTTCACTAGTAAATTGGAAGCAAGATTGTCAAGCTCAACTGCGTGAAGCAATGCTTAGAATTGAACCGGATGATGTTGAAGCGGTATATGAAAAACTTCGAGAGTTTAAACACACAAACCAATTACGCATTGCCGCTGCCGATATTTCCAGAACCTTAATCATTAATCAAGTAAGCGACAAGCTGACGCTGTTAGCTCAAGTCATCATGCATAAAGTCGTTGAAATTGCATATCAACAAATGGTGGACTTGCATGGTTACCCAAACAAGGGGACTGGTGATGATGCAGAAAATCTTTGCACAACTGACGCACAATGCGTCAATGGGTTTGCGATCATAGCCTATGGGAAATTTGGGGGCATTGAACTTAGCTATGGCTCTGATCTTGATCTTGTCTTTTTGCATGCATACCCTTTAAATGAAATGACAAGTTCAGGTCTACGAAAATCAATTACTAATCAGGAGTTTTTCATAAAGCTCGCCCAGCGCATAAGACATATATGTAACGTAAAGACATATAGTGGTGAGTTATATGAAATAGACCTAAGACTGCGCCCTTCAGGTAATTCTGGTCTATTAGTTAGCCATATTTCGTCTTTTTTTGACTATCAGATAAACGAAGCGTGGACATGGGAGCATCAAGCCCTAGTCAGAAGCCGACCAGTCTATGGAAATACGGATATTTGTGATGAATTTGCCCAGAAGCGTCAAGCCGTTCTATGTAAGTCGAGGGACATAAATAAACTTAAGCAAGATATTGTAAATATGCGAACCAAAATGCGGGAACATTTGCTAAAACACGACGAACATCTTATTGATATCAAGCAAGCTGAAGGTGGCATTGTTGATATTGAATTTATGGTGCAATTTTGGGTGCTGAGTCTTGCCCATGAACATCCAGGCATTTGCAAGTGGTCTGATAATTTGCGGCTATTAGATGCCATTTGTGAGCATGGTAAAATTGATTACGAAGTTTGCCAATCGTTAAAACGAGCTTACTTGACTATCAGACATAGTGGCCATCGAGCGCAGTTAGCAAACAAATCACTCTCGAGAAAAGGCGACACCATAACAAACGCGATGAAAGAAGTATTTGAGCATTATAAAAAGACACTTAGTGATGACTAAGCTTATAGAATAAAAGATCAGTTAAATTGCTGCGGACTACCAGCGCTTTTTTCACAGTTTTGAACAATATAATTACTGGTTCGGTCACTTAGCACCAATGCTCGGTGTTTATAGCAATAATATACTGAAATCGGCTTATCAAAATTACTATCTAGTGCCCCTGATAGCTCTTCTAGCATTCCTACCAAAGTAGAATTGGTGACAAAACGCCCTCTAACAATAAAGTCCTGCTCTAAATCCCAGATTAAGCCAAAGCCTTCTTGTGCAGCGTGCTGTATAGACTCTTGCATAATGCTGTTTCCCTTTGCAAAGGCTCTTTGTTTAAAGCTACCTTGCCAGTTTTCAAGCTTTGCAAATGTCTCTTTGCTTGAATCTGTGACCATTTGTTCTAGCGAGCGTTCATCTTTGTCTAGCAATACTACGTCATCGCCATAACGCTCCTTTATTGGGTCTCGGGAGGTATCTCTAAACTCAGCGTAAAAACGACTCATATTCTCAGCGATTGATTGATTCTGGGCTTCACCACTTGCTGCTTCTCCTGTTGGCTCAGGCGCATATAACAAAAAGGCAATAGCAGCGACAATCACGGCAACAATGACCAAAAATCGTTTCATCCAAAAATTAAACATTGTTTGCTTAGCCATAAATCGCCATGTGTTGATAAACTTTAGTGTGACTACTTATATAGCGATTCAGGCTCTTCAGGTGGGCGAGTCTTAAATCTTTTGTGCATCCATAAATAGCTTTCAGGTTGCTCACAAATCAAGGCCAGAATATCAGCATTGAGTTTTGTCAGTAAACTTTCCTTAGAGTCGTTATCGGCTAAATATTCAATCACTGGAGTGATTTTTACTACGTATCCGGTGTCTGTATATTGCGGACTAATTAAAAGAGGGACGGAATCTGCGCGTTTAGCAAACATCAAAGTTGCTGTTGTCGTTGCGGTTTTAGCTACGCCACCAAAAGGCACAAATACGCTTTGTTTTGCACCATAGTCTTGGTCAGGCAAATAAGTACATAAATTACCTTCTTTTAAGCCTTTGATGAGTGAACGCGAATCACGTTTATGAATCAAATACTTATTTGAACGCGCGCGTCCTTTGTACTGAAGGTAGTTGAGTAATGGGTTATTATGCTTTCGATAGAAACCGAGCGATTTATAGGTAAGGCCAAGCGCTCTAAATCCAATTTCAAGCGTAACATTGTGCAATGCCAAACCAAAAACAGATCTTCCACTGTCTAAAATAGCTTTAGCATGCTCAAAGCCTTCTACTTTACAATGTCTTTTTACCCTCCAATCTGGCCACCACCAGCCCATCGCTGTTTCAAATAAAGCCATGCCCGTTCGTTCTATATTTTGATGATAAACTTGATTGATTTTTTCAGCTGACCATTGTGGGAAGCAAAGTGATAAATTACGTTTTGCAATACTTGTGCGCTTACCGGCGAATCGCAGTAATAAATATCCAACGCCTTTGCCAAGTTTACGTAATACTATAAATGGCAAAACTTGCACAATAGTAAATAGAATACTTGCACCAAACCACAGCAACCAATATTGAGGAAGCAAAAAGCGCCAACTAAACCTTGGAATTTCAACCGAATTAATAGCCAATCCTACTCCCTAACTCAATACGACAACTTCGTTATTTATCAGTATTGCTTAACAATATTCTTAAGTTTTTTTTCAAATGCGTCAAAGTGACTACTTGACTCATAATCAAAATGATATTGATTATGAAAACCAAAACTTAACTTCACCAACGCATCTTCAATGTATAAGGTATACCCATCAAAATCAGTATACGCTTTTACTCCATCTAACGAATAATATTGTTCGTCTTTTTGGCCATGTTGTCTAATCTTTTCGAAAACCGTTAACAAAAACTTACTATCTAGTTCGTTTTTCACTTTCCCCCCTAGGTACACAACATTATTAATGCTTATTTAAACCCATGTTCAGTCGGTAAAGATCAAGTAAAGCCAGATTTGCTTGTGTTTCTTGTTACTCCACATAGTAAGGTTTTCCAAGACAAAACTAGGGAAAATATACTTACTAATGTGGTTACATACGCTAGGCAAAATGCATTTGTTTAAACTTAAAAAAGTGTAAATCCATACATACAGGCATTGCTTGTTCTTTGAACAATACTTTGACCTTTTAATTAATTTGTGGTTTCATACAATTCACAACTGGTCAGATGAGCGGATAAGTTAACATGAGTTTACGTACAAATTTAAAGAAAGTATTACCTCCTATTTCAGTCACAGAACAAGAAGCGCTTGATGCAGGCGATGTGTGGATTGAATCTTCTATTTATCAAGGTAAGCCTGATATGGCTGCCTTACGTCAGCTTCCTCAAGCAAAACTGACAAAAGATGAGCAAGCATTCATGGATGGTCCTGTCCAAGAATTACTGGCAATGATTGATGACTTTGACTTACAAAATGGTAAGCACATCCCTGAAGAAGTATTGAGTTTTTTGGGAAAAGAGAAATTTTTCTCAATGATTATTCCGAAGAAATTCGGTGGCTTAGAGTTTAGCCCATATGCAAATTCTACCGTTGTTACCACAATCGCTACCAAAAGCGGTGCGATCGCAGTTACGGTAATGGTACCTAACTCTTTAGGTCCTGGTGAGCTATTAATGCACTATGGAACAGAAGACCAGCAAAACTACTGGTTGCCACGATTATCCGTAGGTAAAGATATTCCTTGTTTTGCATTGACTAGCCCAGAAGCAGGTTCTGATGCTGGCTCAATCCCAGACGCAGGTATTGTTACCAAAGGTATGCACAACGGCGAAGAAGTATTAGGTCTACGCGTAAGTTGGGACAAGCGTTATATTACATTAGCACCTATTGCTACCGTGCTAGGTTTAGCGTTTAAAGTATTTGATCCAGACCAATTGCTTGGCGAAGAGCTTGAACTTGGGATCACTTGCGCACTTCTTCCTAAATCACATCCTGGCGTAGAGCTGGGTAATCGCCATGACCCAATGGGTGTTCGTTTTTATAACGGTACTACACGGGGCAACGATGTGTTTATCCCAATGGATTTTGTTATTGGTGGCCAACAAAATATTGGAAAAGGGTGGCAGATGCTGGTGGCATGTCTTGGTGCAGGCCGTGGTATCTCTTTGCCAGCCATGGGTGTTGCTACTGCTCAATCGGCGTTTAAATCAACTGCTGAATACTCTTTTGTTAGAGAACAGTTTGGCGTGCCAATTGGCCGTTTTGAAGGTATTCAAGAAAAATTAGCAGATATATCGGGCAAAACATTTTTGCTAGAAGCAATGCGAGTGCTCACAACAGAAGGATTAGGGGAAGGCCTTAAACCATCAGTTGTAACGGCTATCGCGAAGTACCACATGACCGAACTTGGCCGCGATGTATTGAATTCTGCAATGGATGTGCAAGCTGGTAAAGCGATTCAGCGTGGCCCACAAAACACATTAGCAAACGGTTATTCGGCATTGCCTATCGCAATTACTGTTGAAGGTGCAAACATTTTAACCCGAAACTTAATGATTTTTGGACAAGGTGCGATGCGTTGTCACCCACATTTAAAAGAGATGGTTGACCTAATTCATAGCAATGATAGCAGCGCTGATGCTGAATTTAATAAAGTACTTGGTAAAACAGTGAAATTCAGCGTTAAAAATGCATTTAGAAGTATGGCTAATAGCTACCTACCGTTCTTGCGCAGCGCAGATTCAAGTTTGCCTGAAGTTCGCAAGTACGAAAAACGCTTGAATACGCTTGCAGCAAAACTAGCGCCTCTTGCTGATTTATCTTTACTTGTTTTAGGTGGGGATTTGAAAAAAGCGGAATTACTTTCAGCTCGTTTAGGCGATGTGATTAGTTACGTATATGCAGCAATGGCGGCGGTCAGATTCTATGAGCAACGTGTCGAAAACAGACAAGAAGCTCAAGCATATTTTGAATACGCGGTAGAATGGTCGTTGCAGCAAGGTGAAAAGGCAGTGGTTGATTTTGTAAACAACTTCCCTAACTTACCGACCAAAGCGCTGATGAAAGTATTGACCAATACATACACGTCTTCTGTTAAAGGAATTAGTGATGACTTGGTAAGACGCTTGTCGACCGCTGCATTACAAGATAGCAGCATAAAACAGCAACTGACTCATGCGGTTAAAGTTATTACAGGTGATGGCAATGACATTAACGAGCAAGCATTTAAAGCAAAACATGCAGCAATGCCATTGTTGAGTAAAGTGCAAAAGGCGCTTCGTAAGTCGCCAGTCGTACCTTTCTTATCATTTGAGAATGCCGTCAACAAACTTCAAGAAGCTGGTGAGTTAAGCCAAGACGAAACAGCTACCTTGCTTGAGTATAATGAAAAGCGCAAACTTGCGGTTAGAGTGGATGAATTTACCTTTGATATGGAGATTTTTAACGCTGATGGTAGCTTGGCGTCTGATAGTCCAGTAGACGATAAAAACGCAGCATAATTTCATTATCGTAATCATTAAGACGCCTTCTTGTTCTAAGAAGGCGTTTTTTTATGCTCAACTTTTTTCCATTGATAAAAACCTTGCTTACAAATTGCGACAATTCGCTTTACACTATTACCAAGAAAACGATTAGTCCAACAAGATCATGTTCCAAGCATGGCATGTTAGTTGATATCAGGAACAAGCCCAAATGGCGCAATTATATTTTTATTACTCGGCGATGAATGCTGGAAAATCAACCTCCCTGCTTCAATCAGCATACAACTACGAAGAACGCGGGATGGAGGTTTGTCTATTTACCGTCGCTTTTGACAATCGTTTCGCAGAGGGCAAAATTGCATCGCGCATTGGTTTACAATCCCCTGCCCACTTGTTTTCAGAAGACACCAACTTATTTGATGTGATGAATGACATCGTTAGCGCCAAAAAAATCTCCTGTATTTTTATCGATGAAGCTCAATTTTTAACCAAACAGCAAGTCAAACAATGTTTAAAAATAGTCGACAAATTAAATATTCCAGTACTAGCCTATGGCTTAAGAACAGACTTTAGAGCAGAAACATTTACTGGTAGCAAATATTTGTTGGCATGGGCAGATAAATTAAGCGAACTAAAGACCATCTGTCATTGCGGCAAAAAGGCTAACTTTGTTGCTAGAATGAATGAACAGGGAAATGTAATTAACGATGGTGACCAAGTCGATATTGGCGGAAACGAAAAATACGTATCTTTATGTCGAAAACATTACTGCCAAATTACTGATTTTTACAAATAATCCTTTCTGTTCATATTATAAATGGGAATGATAACTGGATGTCAATTTAAGCAATTTGTGGATCGCTAGTGGATTACACTAGTATAGAGTCATTACAAAACAAAAGGCTTCTATCATGGACTTTTCTCACAACCCTAAAACCCAAGATTATCTCAAACGCATTCGTGACTTTATGGATACTCATGTCTATCCAATCGAAAACCAAATGTACGAAGAAATTCATGCGCTAAGCCCAGATGGAGATTGGCAGAACTGGAAGGTTCACCCTAAAATCGAATCTCTTAAATCTATCGCAAAAGAACAGGGCCTGTGGAATCTATTCTTACCAGATGCACAATTGGCCCAAGGCTTAAGTTGTTTAGAATATGCGCCGCTTGCGGAAGAGACGGGTCGAGTGTTATTTGCACCGGAGTTATTTAACTGCAATGCGCCAGACACTGGTAATATGGAAGTACTTTATCACTTCGGTAACAAGCAACAGCAAGAAACATGGCTACAACCTTTATTAAACGGAGAAATACGTTCGGTATTTGGAATGACGGAGCCTGACGTTGCCTCCTCTGATGCGACGAATATGGAAGCGACGATACAAGATTTAGGCGACGAGTTACTGCTAAATGGAACCAAATGGTGGACAACAGGATTGGGCCACCCAAATGCAAAAGTGATGATTTTTATGGGTTTGTCTAACCCGGATAACGATAAACATAACCAACATTCCATGGTAATAGTCCCTTTAGATAGCGAAGGGCTCACTATAAAGCGCATGTTAACCGCCTATGGTGACTATGATGCACCATTTGGACATGGAGAACTAACCTTAAACAACGTTCGAGTCCCTAAAGAAAACTTATTAGTCGGCTTAGGCAAAGGCTTTGCTATTGCTCAAGGTAGATTAGGACTAGGGCGCATACATCACTGTATGCGAGCAATTGGTATGGCAGAAAAAGCACTTGAACTAGGTATCAAAAGAGCTTTATCGCGACAAGCATTTGGTAGACCGCTTATTGAATTAGGGGGCAACAAAGAGCGTATTGCACAAGCAAGAATGTTGATAGAACAGTCAAGGCTATTGACACTCCAAGCTGCATGGAAAATCGATAACTTAGGCGTTAAAAATGCAATGGTTGATATTTCTGCAATTAAAGTAGTTGTGCCTAACATGGCCTCACAGGTTGTTGATATTGCGCTACAATTACATGGTGGTGCTGGCATGTGTGGAGATTTCCCACTTGCGCGTTTTGCAGCCGGAGCACGTTCACTTAGACTTGCTGATGGTCCTGACGAAGTGCATATGGCGATGGTATCTCGCCTAGAGCTTAGAAAATATCGATAACAAACCAGCACTTATAGCTAGCCAAACAAGAAAAAGGCAATGGAAAATGACAAACAAAGTCTTAGATAAAGCAGGGGCCGTCAGAGAAGGCGAAGAATTACCCGTTGAGCCTTTAAAAGAATGGCTAGCGCAGCATGTTCCTGATCTTCAGGGGGATATGCAGGTAACTCAATATTCAGGCGGTGCATCTAACTGGACCTATTGTCTGGGTTTTGAGAACAAAGAAATTATTCTGCGACGTCCACCAGCCGGAACTAAAGCAAAAGGTGCTCATGACATGGGCCGCGAGCATCGTTTACAGGCAGCGTTGAATACCGTGTATGACAAAGTGCCTACCATGCTTGGTTATACGGATGATGAATCTATCATTGGCGCTGAATTTTATGTCATGGAAAAAATTAACGGCATTATTCCGCGCAAGTATTTTCCTAGGGGTTTGGATATCAGCAAGTCACAAGCAAATCAATTATGCAAAGTGATGTTAGATGAACTGATTAAACTACATAATGTTGATTATAAAGCCGCTAATTTAGAGCATATTGGAAAAGGTAGCGGTTATGCACAACGACAAATAGAAGGATGGATTACGCGCTACAGCAAAGCAAAAACTTGGAATGTCCCAAGCGCAAAAAAAATTATGGCCTTAGCTTGAAAATAATATGCCTGAAAAAGAAACAATATGCATTACACACAATGACTATCGTTTTGATAATTTGGTCTTAAATAGCAGTGACCCTACCGAGATTCTAGGCGTGCTTGACTGGGAACTTGCGACTTTAGGTGACCCCTTAATGGACTTAGGTAACAGTTTGGCCTATTGGGTTGAAGCCAACGACGACTTTGTAGCAAAAAGTACACAACGCCAACCCACCGACATTCCTGGCATGATGACTAGACAAGAAGTGATTGACTATTATTGTACTAAACAAGGGATTGAAGCTAGTGAATTTGCATTTTACGAAGTGTATGGCTTATTTAGATTAGCTGGCATAGTCCAACAAATTTATTATCGTTATCACCATAAACAAACGCGCAACAAAGCATATAAAAATATGTGGTTTTTTGTACACTATTTACTCTATCGCTGTAACAAAATTATCAAGCGTTACGCGAAGTAAAATAATACCCAGTACCCCTACTAGATTAATCGGAAAATAATAATGAGAAAAAATATATTAATTACGGGCGCAAGCTCTGGCCTTGGTAAGGGAATGGCAATCGAGTATGCCAAAATGGGCCGGAACCTTGCTTTGTGTGCTCGACGCATAGAGCGACTTGAAGCGCTTAAAGAAGAGTTACACGCTATTAACCCTGATATTACTGTTTCAATAAAGTCTTTGGACGTGAACAATCATCCTCAAGTGTTTGAGGTATTTGAAAGCTTTAGACAAGAATTAGGCAGCTTAGATAGAGTAATTGTAAACGCAGGCATGGGCAAAGGCGCCTCTATCGGTACAGGATACTTCGAAGCTAATAAAGAAACCGCAATTACTAATTTTGTTTCAGCATTAGCACAGTGTGAATCTGCGGTAGGCATATTTAGAGAACAAAATCATGGACATCTAGTCACCATATCATCCATTAGCGCAGTACGAGGCTTTAGACGCGCATTAAATGTTTATGCAGCAACGAAAGCTGCCATCACATCACTAAGTGAAGGGCTTCGTATTGATTTAGCGCGCACCCCCATTAAAGTGTCGACGGTTCATCCAGGATTTATTCGTAGTGAAATTAACGAGAAAGTTGAGAAAGTGCCATTTATGGTAGATACCGAAACTGGTTGTAAAGCAATCGTTAAAGCCATTGAAAAAGAAGGGGCTAATTCTTATGTACCGAGTTGGCCATGGGCTATTTTACAACTCGTAATGCGTATAGCTCCTCTTTCTAGTCTTGCAAAAATGTCATAATGCAAGCCTCTATATTCACACAAGTTTTACTACCCCTAGTTTTAGCTATTATCATGTTTGGTATGGGATTAAGCTTGCAAAAGACAGACTTTGTTCGTCTTTTTAAATTACCCAAGCCGGTATTTGTTGGATTATTTGGGCAACTAGTATTATTACCGCTGCTGGCGTTTGGCATTGCCGTTGCGTTTAACGCCCCCGAATCTGTCGCGATTGGCTTAATGATAATTGCAGCTTGTCCCGGCGGTACAACCTCTAATCTATTTGCACATTTGGCTAAAGCCAATCTTGCACTGTCAATTTCCTTAACTGCTGTAACAACCGTGATTTGTGTCTTTACGACCCCATTTATTATCGCGTTTTCAATTGCGTACTTTTCAGTAGGTGAACCAGTTGAGTTTTCTTTATTAAGTGTTAGTTTGGGCTTAATGCTTATTTCATTGGTGCCAGTGAGTATTGGTATGTTGGTAAGAGCAAAGTTTTTAAATTTTGCGCTTAAAAGCGAGCCTTTTTTTCGCCGAGCATCCTTTGTTTTTATGATCATGTTAATCGCAAAGATTAGTTATGATGAATATGACATGATGGTCGCTGCTTTTCCAGACATGTTCATCCTTACTATTGGCTTGAACCTTATTGCCACCTTGATGGGTGTTTTCCTAGCTCGCTTATTTATATTAAGTGTTAAAGATGGGGTGACTTTAGGTATTGAAGTCGGGACACAAAATGCAACAATGGCAATTTTAATTGCTGTCACCTTAATTGGCGTTGAATCATACTCAGTCGTTGCAGGCGTCTATGGTGTGATGATGTATTTAGGCGCTTCATTACTGGTTGCCTATGCTAAAACCAAAAGGAAGGAAGCTTAAATCACGCTTATGTTTAACAAACACATTACCATTGCACTTTGCGTATCCCTTTTGCTTATGTGGTCTTCATTAACGTGGTCCAAATTACCATTAGACAAAGCCAATTTTGATGCCCAAGTTGAATTAGCCTTAGATACATTTTATACGCCTTAGTGTGTCTATTGGTGTAGTGCATAAAGATAAGGTAGTACTAGCGCAAGGGTATGGTAATGCAGTTATCTCAAGGCTTGAATCTGACTATAGGCAATAAAAGCAAGTGAGCAAACTTACTTCAGGTTGGCGTCTTTAAGTAAAGCGTTTACAGCTTCAGCGTTAGCAATTTTAGTCGACGAAAAAAAGCTAGCTTGGGATGATAAAGTCGTTGATTACCTACCTGATTTTAAGCTCTATAGTCATTATGTAACGGTTAATTTTACTATCAAAGATCTTTTGACTCATCGCAGTGGTCTGGTTGGCGGCGCAGGTGATAGTATGATTTGGCCAGAACCCTCGGGATTCACTCGTGAAGAAGTTGTGCACAATCTTCGTTATCTAAGCGCTCGCTATCCGTTTCGCGCAGAATATGCATATAGCAATGTTTTGTATATTACCGCAGGAGAAGTCGTCAGCAAAATCACTGATATGCCATTTGAAGATTTTGTTGAAACACGGATTTTTAAACCATTAAATATGCGTTGCTTTGCAGGCGATCTACCTCAAGAAATTTTGCCAAAAAGTGCACTTAGCTACGGTCACAATGATGATCAAGGTATTTTCCCAATACCTCGCAATCAAATCTTTGCAAAAGGTTTAATGTCATCAGCGGCTGGGGGAATGGTTTGTAACATTGAAGAGATGAACAAGTGGGCTCGTCAGCTTCTAAATGGTTTTAATAAAAAGCGCGAATCATCTTTACCTTTCAGTCTAGATAGCCTTAATGAAATGACCTCTGCACATACTGTCTTAAATATTTCAAGCAATGAAAAAGATTGGGATAAAACGTGGACTAAGTCTTATGGACTAGGGTGGCGTATTTCGAATATCGGAAAATTTAGAGTGATTTCTCATACTGGCGCACTATCAGGCTATAGAGCTTATTTAGTTTTAGTACCAGAGCTCGATTTAGGAATTACCATCCTTAGTAATGGGTCAAGTAGCGGCTTACGCAACAGTATTATGCAAATACTGTTAAAAGCTTTTATGCAAAAATACGACTTTAAAGATCAAACAGAAGTAGATTGGATTGAAACCTATGTAAATCACTTAGAAAAACAAGAACAACGCTATTTTAGCCGACTAAGAGTGCCTATCGCAGATGAAGATTTACTGATCGGCCCACAGGATGTGATTGGTACATACACAGACCAATGGTTTGGAAGCTTCACAATTTCACCTAGTACTCAAAACGAACCTGAGCAATCACTTAGAATTACTTTTGAAAAGATGCCCACATTGGTTGGAAACGTCATACCATTTGAGGGCGCACAGTTCAAAATTGAGTGGGATAACAAAAATGCTCAACAAGATGCTCTTATACGCTTCACATTTAACGATAATGCGAGTGCAGACGAAGCCGATAGTGTCAATACAAATACTGTCAAGATAGAAAGCGCAACACTCTACCCTTTTACTGAGCGTCGACTCTCGCGTCATGAGTATCGAGATATGCTATTTATCAAGCAATAAGCGTGTGAGATATTTACTGCTTATCATCAATAAATATCTGTTGTAGTTCTTCTCGGCCTCTATTTACTTTCTTAACAAGTTCATTTGGCGCCAAATCTTCTTCGATAACATCGTTCAACTGCTTGTGGTCATGAGCAGCAAATATCTGCGTCATGCGCTGTGCTTGTCCTGTTGTGAAGCCAAATTCAACTAGTACATCTTCACAGGCGCTAATCCCACCCTCAAACACTTCTCTGGTATAACGCTGCACACCCAGTTTAGCAAGTTCAGTAGCGTGAATTCGATCCCGGGCTCTAGCGACAATCTTAATATGCGGATAGTGCTTTTGGATAAGTTGAACAAGTGTGGTAATTTGCTGCGCATCATCAATAGCCACTAACACAATGCGCGCGCTTTCAATCCCTGACTTTTTAAGGAGATCTAAGCGTGTCGCATCACCATAAAAAACTTTGTTACCATACCGCTTTACAAACTCTATGTGGTCTGCGTCCTTATCTAATGTTGTAAAAGGGATACCATTTGCCGCAAGCACGCGAGCAGTAATTTGGCCAAAACGCCCAAACCCAGCAATAATTACTTGGGGCTCGTGTGTTACTTCTTCGTTTTCATACACCGTTGGACAATTTTTTGAGTTAAAGAACATTGCATATAGAATGACAACCGGTGAGGTCAACGCCATTGAAAGTCCGACTACCAAGTTAGTTTTGGCTGCAATTTGCGGCTCAACAACCAGTGAACTAACTGCCAGCGTCATCACTACAAAAGCAAACTCACCGCCTTGAGATAACATTAGACCCACTCTGCTTGCATCATTTAAAGACTGTTTGTTTATCTTTAAGATAAGTGCAATGATCAAGGCTTTAACAAGAACCAATAGCAAACTCATACCAACAATCAACATGGGCTCTTTTGCCAATAGTCCTAAATCTAAGTTCATGCCAATGGCAATAAAAAACAATCCTAACAGCAAGCCCTTAAAAGGCTCAATTTCTGTTTCAAGCTGATGTTTAAAACTACTGTCTGCCAGCAAGATACCAGCAATAAACGCCCCCATTCCCATCGATAATCCTGATGCTGACATAGCTAAAGCGGTTACTAAAACCAAAAATAAGGCCGCCGCTGTCATTACTTCACTTGAACCATATTTAGCAATTAATCTAAGCACCGGGTTTACTAAAAACCGTCCGCCAACTAAAACGCCAACCACAGCTCCCACACTGATATACCAAGCAACACCGTCTTGTGTTGTTTGCGGCGATAATGCTGCAACACCTAATAAAATAGGTATAACAGCAACATCTTGCATAAGCAGTATCGAAAACCCTTGCTGATCAGGTGGTGTATTTAAGATACGCTGCTCGTTCATGAGTTGAATGGCAAATGCCGTTGATGATAAGGCTAAAGCCAAACCGATGGTAATACTGGTAGCAGTGCTTAAATCAGCAACAACGTAACAAAATGCAGCAATAATTAAGGTGCTTAATGTTAATTGGCTTCCACCGCTTAAAACGATTTGATTACGCATTCTCCATAAGGTAGCAGGCTCTAATTCAAGACCAATGACAAACAAAAGCAATACCACACCAAGCTCAGCAAAATGTAAAATCGTATAAGGGTCGTCAATAAAGTTAAATACAGATGGGCCAATAAGTACGCCAGCGATTAGATAGCCCAAGATTGCACCTAACTTAAGCTTTTTGAATAAGGGGACCGCAATTAGCGTTGCACCCAAAAAGATTGCAGTTGAAGTAAGAAGAGTCATAAGGCTACACTTGAGGAGTAATCGTTTAAGTGTAGCCGTTTATTTGCAGAGTTTTAAGAATTATTTGATTTTTAGGAATTGGTCTACAGATAACTTCTCTGCGCCCCAAATCACGACAGCCAAAAGCATAAGCCCCCAAATCACATGCAAATTGTACGCAGCTTGAGGAATATCTTCTAAACTGATGACAGCAACATAATTTACGATAAACAAACCGATAGCAGCTTTGCGAGAAAATAAACCAATTGCAAGTAAAACTGGTAACACAAGCTCGCCCACGGTTGCCAAATAAGCAGCTGTTGTAAAGTCTAAAACTGGAACTGCATATTCGTATTCAAACAATAGCAATGTGCTTTCCCAATCATTTAGCTTCGTGAGACCCGATTTAAAAAACACCCAAGCAACATATAGCCGAGCACCTAATAAGGCCGGAATAGCTAAATAATTAGCTTTTTCGAATACTGAATTATATAAACTGATTATCTTAGTCATTATCTTTTTCCATTTTGTTTTGGCACAAGCCATAAATATTTATTTCGTTGCGATACCATAAATTCGCCTAGACGAGATAGCATTTTGCAACCACTGGGTTATGGCCATTTGGTCGTCACCAAAATGGGCTAATGTAAGGTCAATACTATCTTTACGCAGTAAGCTGTTAAAGACTTTCGCCTCGATATCACTAAGATACTCATGCTTTGCTTTATAGTATTCACGCCACACTACAATAGACCTAGGTAAGCCTAAATTTATTGCATCAACCACTAAATTATTTGTTTTTTGTGTGAAAGCCTCGCGTTGTTGCATGTCGTTTTGCAAGTCTTCATCATGCACAAGCCGCGATAACTCAACAACTGGAAAATACATTGGGAGCACTGACAAGCCAGGCGCTGCAATGAAATTAAGTTGATCTGGAGCCTGAGTACTTAACAATTGAAAGCTTTGTGCATCAAAGTCGATATCTGCACTGCGCTCTACTTGCATTTTACATTTGTCTAAATAAGCGAGCTCTGAAAGAAACGGCATGCTTTGAAGCGCTTCAATACTCAAGATATACTCGGCAAAGGTTTGTCCGTAGTCTGCCCAATCAAATTCAATTTTCGGCTGACTTAGCAGAAAGTCGCGACATAAGCGTCTAAAGTCGCGTTCATCCAAAAGCCCTTCTACCGTTGGAAAGCTAATAGCTAAGGCTCTTATTCCATTTTCAATATAATTATTATGATAAACCCAAAGAGCATCATTTACTTTTTGATCAGGTAAGGCATTTAATTTGTCTGACTCTACTTGCTTAAAAATATCGCTAATAATATGTTGTTGATAGTTCATTTATTTAGCCACACCTTTATTGATTTGAACAAATTTGACGTGCAATTTTAGCTTGTTCAAGCAACTTTTCCCAAGATGGTAAATTGTTATCCCATTCTACTAAGGTTGGGCGATGCTTAAATTTGTTAATCACTTTCTCGTACAATTGCCAACACTCTTGTGATACTTCATTTGCATGGTCGTCAACAACAAAGCCATTTACGGTTGATGGACTAAACCCTGCAAGGTGAATCTCACCAATCAAATCTTGGGGAATTTCAGATATAGCGGTAAATATAGCATTTACTTGATCACTAGCACCTTGATTGATGGCATTGACTATTAGATTGTTCAAATCAAGTAAAAGTCCACATTGAGCTTGGTCACACATACTGATTAAAAACTCAGTCTCTCTCATTTGGGCTTCGTTGGCACTATCAAGTTGTGAAATATCTAAATATGCAGATAAGTTTTCAATCAAGATTGCTTGTCCCAAACTATCTTGAACCTGCTTTATATTGTCGACGATGACTGATAATGAACGCTTATCATAAGCGATGGGCAATAAATCCCCAGAATGCAGGACCTTGCCGTTTACTTTCGCGCGGTTAAAACAAAGATGCTCTGAAACTAGGGGGGCTTTGGCAAGTTCAACGACACGTTTAAATTGGTTTAGGACATCCTTTGGTACTTCTAGTGTCGAACCTAAACCAAGTGATGTGCCATGAACCGAAACAGTGTACTTTTGTGCGACATCTCTGAGCAATTCGAGGCTAATGCCGCCATTTGCAAAGAAGTTTTCGGCATGAATCTCAACAAAGTCTAGTGTATTGTTTTCAAGCGTATCGGCTAAAGCCTGATCATAGTGGGAATGACGAAGCCCAAGACCTATAAAGGGCTTGGGCTTGGGTGAAAAGCGATTAATCAATTAACCGTTTTTCTTTTCTGCTTGCATCTTTTTAAATAACTCTTTAGCTTCTTTACGATCATAGCCGCCAAGATCTTTACACGTACCTTTTGGTACTAGGCGCCATTCACCGATATCATTATCGACTGTAGATTGACCCGCACAGCTGTGCGTTCCTGCTAAGTTACCACAATCATTTTGACCGGCTAAAGAAACACCATAACATTTTTCTTTTTTCTTACTAGCAGCGTCAACAGCATCAACAACGCCTAAAGACATAACAGTAGCAAGGGCAGCAGCGGCAGCGATATTCGTTTTCATAATTCTTCCTCTTTTTATGATAAGTAGCTTGATTGATTTAATGTTATCAAGCTTATTTAAGTAAACCGGATTACAATGAATATAATTTCATCATAGTCCTATTTTTTTAAAATTAAAGCTCAGACACAGGTGTGTTTGCGATTTCAGTCCAAATATCATCACCTTCAGTAATATATTCTGCTTGATTTGTTAACCATCTTGCTTGAGCTCGCTTGTTTAGGTTTAGATATAATTTTCCGTCAACAATATCAAAAGCATCAGGTTCAATTGCGTATTTTTTCTCTTGCGTGACACCAAATGCGCAGTATCCACCATATTGTGGCGCGTACTTATCAGGGTCATTTTTAAACATTGTCTGGTGCTCAGCACTACTGAAATGATATACCGCACCTTGGTGGCTAGCAGTATATTCGCTACTACCTAAAGTTGGTTCATTTAAGGTAAAGTAAGCAACTGGATCATAGCCTTGAATTGCTAATCGTTGCTCGTCAACATTTATTGCGTCAATCGATGAACTGGCTTGTGACGGAATCAAGCCACATGAAGTTAGAGTTAGTGCCACTAGTGCAGCTAGGGTATAAAGTATGTTCTTTTGCATCTTGCTCTCCGTGAGTATTTAGTAAAGTCACTAATAAGACCTACCCCTATCCGGAAAACTTTCAAAATATTTACAAAATTATCAAAAGTACTTGTATTTTAGCCAGCTAAGCATCTCAATTTTGTGACCTTTATTATCAAAAAAGGAATTATCAAAAAGATAGGTCCTGAAGAAGTGTAAGAATATCAGGCTCCCAAACAAAGTCCTTGAGTTTAACTTTATTATTCAATACCGCCACATCCTCTTCTTGGAGTAAAGCCGTTTGCAAAAGAGCTTGTTCGCTGCCTTTTGCAAAGGCAATGTGACCAGAAGAACGTAACACTCGATGCCAATTTACGCTATGACCATCTGGTATTTTCCCTAAGACTTTTCCAACTAGCCGCGCTCTACCTGAGTAAACCAGATAAATCTGCAATCTGTCCATAACTAGCGACTTTACCTGTAGGGATAAGGTTGACTGTCTTAAATATCCTCGATGCATATTTGGTGCTCATAAGTCACTTAGGTCACTGCGCTTTTTATTTGATACTCAGGTAAAAGGTAGTCTTTATTTTGCATGGTCTGCTGCATAATGATTGCAGCATCAAACATATTTTTATGGTTTAAAAACAAAGGAGACAAACCAATACGTAACACATTTGGTGCTCGAAAATCAGCCACAAGGCCTTTTGCAATTAAACACTGACAGATAGCAAACGCATCTTGATGATTAAATGAAATTTGACTACCTCGTTGATGGACATCTGTATTACCGTAAATGGGTAAAAGCTCGATAACCCCTAAATCTATGAGACATGTTTGAAAAAAGTGCCCTAGACTAATTGATTTTTTTCGAATACTTTCAATACTTACTTTGCTAAAGATATCAAGCGCCGCATCACACACACTCATTGATATAATACTTGGTGTCCCACACAAAACTTGCTCTATACCGAGTGCTTTTTGAAAATCATGCTCAAATTCGAAAGGTTGCTTATGGCCAAACCATCCGCTTAGTGGCTGTTGCATAGTTCCCATGTGTTTAGGTGCAACGTACACAAAACCAGAGCTTCCAGGACCACCATTCAGATATTTATAGGTGCACCCCACCGCATAGTCTACATCCCATTTGTCTAGTGATAATGGCATCACGCCAGCACTATGCGCCAAATCCCATATGACCAAAATGTCATGTTCATGTGCAAGCTTGGTGAGTCGCTCGATATCATGTACATCTCCATTTTTAAAATTCACTTGGGTAAGCATTAAGACCGCAATAGTGTTAGCATTTGCTACTAGACTATCTTCAATATCCTGTGCATCTACGCTGAGCAGCTCGCATTGCTTATCTCCCATCAAAGACGACAAACCCTGTACCATATAAATATCAGTTGGAAAATTGTCTTTTTGAGTCAGAATTTTTGTTCGAGCTTTATCGATTTGTTGTGCTTGGCCAAGCGCTGAACTTAAGACTTTAAACAAATTCACCGAAATAGAATCACAACAAACGACTGTTCCTAATTCAGCGCCCAAAATAGGCGACAATTTATCGCCAATTATAGTTGGTAGACGCACCCAATCATGGGTATTCCAACTAGCAATGAGGCTATCGCCCCACTGCTGCTCAACCACGTCTGACGCCCTTTTCTTTGCTAAATTACTTAGTGGCCCTAAAGAGTTCCCATCCAGATAAATAAGCCCTTCAGGCAACACAAATTCAGTCACTAGATGTTTTAAGGAGTCTTGTTCATCTAAAGAAATAGCTAACTGTGATAACTCACTCATACTGATTTATTTTCTTTATTGCGTGTAATAGCTGTTTAAACGCATAGGATTGAGGATGGATCCAATCAAAATGTCCAACGCCATTTATTTCAGCATTATTCGCCTGTGGATGCTGAGCCATGACACTTGGTACGATGCTATCGACTGAGCCAGAAAAGAGTATCATGCTTCGAGCATGTTCAAAGTTATAAACCAAAGGGTTTGCAGCTTGATATGCTTGAGGCCTTTGTGTTGGTGTTCCGCCCATAAATGCAGGTGTTGCGCTTTGGCAACTATTATCACCATTTGCATAGGCAGCGATATCAACTATTGGGGCTAAACCGATTACATGTATCTGATTGAACATGTCTTTTACGCGATTGGCTAATAACATTGCTAAATGGCCGCCGGCACTGTGCCCGATAATAATTACTTCATCTGCTTTACTATCTTGCTTTAATGTTTGTGCTGCTAGCGTTAGGTCATCCAAAGCGATAGGCCACTCTCCGCCATTACCACTTCGGCGATATTCTGCCGAATACACATCTTCGCCTTGTTGTGATAATGCTGCGGTAATTGGGTAACTGTGAGTAATATCAAATTGTGCTAACCAACACCCCCCGTGAATAAATAATATGGGAATTCTTGATGTCTGCGCTGAATCTTCAGACACATGTTTGGAAACTTCGCCGTCCCACACTTCGATAAATTGCTCACTCCCCCTGAGAAAGCTAATGTCCGATCTGATTTTTCAGCAACTAGCTTGGCAACCTCAGAATAAGGCACATTTTTCATGCCAGTAGACTCTGTAAACATTTGTTTAGCTTCTGGTTTTGATACGACACTTTGCTCAGCAGATAGCTTACCTGCGAACAAGCACAAAAGTAAAAAAACCAAATGGGAAAATGTGCGACACATACCTTGTCCTTATTACCAAAAAAGCCGCAGATTTTTTGATCTGCGGCTTTTTTAAATTAACTCGTATTACAGACCTTGTAGTCCGCTCATTAGCATATCTTTTATTTCCTGACCTGCAGGTGTATCTAAATATGTCTGAGCAGTAGCCACGTATTCTTGAATCATCCCCAAATCCAAACCAAGTGCCTCAAATTGCTGCTTAAGCGCGTTTACTTGTGCAATTGAATCCGAAAAATTGCCAGCCACATTCATTAGGCCGCCTAGCCCTTCTTGATTGGCTTCTGCTAAGGCAGGAAGATATTGCATTACAGCCTCTGTGCCTTGGTAAATTCTCACTTATCACAGAGAAATCTTCGGTCGATATATTTTGTTTAGCAAAATTTAATAATGCTGCTGTGCCGCCTTGTGCTTGCTCGGTAGTCACACCCAATGAATTTGTCAGGCTACCTACCAATCCATCAACGCTTAAGGCTTCATTATTTGCCTCTTCACTTTCCTTCGCGCTTTCTTCTACTTTACTTGTTTCTTCATCGGAACCGAATAACCTTTCCCACCAGCTTTTTCTTGAGCTTGTACAGTAGAGACAACTAGCAGTGATACAAACATGATAATAGAGAGCACTTTCATTTTATTATTCCTTTATATGAGCGTTTTTAAGTGAAAAATATTAGCTAAAAGCCAGTCACCAAATGTACCAATTATTACTTCGCACAACAACGTTTAAGTTTTTTATTACTGCCACAAAAACATTGATCATTGCGACCTAGATTTAACTTACCAGTTTGACCCAGCATCGTACCACATGCATAACGCCAGTTATCCGCCTGTTTAACAAATAGGCTTTGCTCGTGCATCACATAAATATCACTACCTTGTTGGTAAAACGCTAAAAACTCAACCATACCTACATTATCTTTTTGTTGTGTATCTAATACTTCAAGATGTTTCCATAAGGTACCAATGGCTGAGTCTTTTAACTCTTTAACACTTGGTGCCCTAACAATATTAATTTGTCCAAACTGCGATGAATATTGAACATTATCAATGCTTGCATAAGTACGATGAATATACGCAAAATCACTCCTCACATAAGCACTATAACGTGAGCGCATTAATGCTTCAGGGTGAAGTGGCGTTTTTGTGAAATTTAGAAATGCTTCACAACATTGTTCAAATGATTTGCTGCTGCAACAATGACAAGGAATACTATGTGCTGACATGAATGACTAATTAGTTGATTGCTTAGTTAATTGCTTAAGTGACTTGTTTGTTTAAGTGACTTGTTTGTTTAAGTGACTTGTTTGTTTAAGTGACTTGTTTGTTTAAGTGACTTGTTTGTTTAAGTGACTTGCTTATATTCCTACAGATTGCGGCTTAGACTATTAATCGATGGTTTGACTAAAATGATTTAGCATCTCTACCGCGAAGCTTCCTTTGCCTTGCTCAATTTCAATACGCTTATTTTGCAAGACATCTGTAAACCCTTTTATCTTGGGCGCCGACGGATTAAAGCCCCGCTTAAATCCCATTTCCCAACTTGAAAAGTTTCGTTGTTTGATTTTGGCAATGCCCAACTCTTGTATGTCAGTATGTCGTGGATCTTTCTTGATTCGTTCATATAGCGTAAACACATCACCCGCTTTGCCTTCAATAGCTTGAATAAACGTACTTAAACCGTTGTACAAAAGCATTCCTGTAATATCATTTTGTAAATTATTCTTTCGAGACTGTTGTAACAACTCATCGAGCTCTTGCTGACTAAATACATGCTTTGCTTGGCTCATGTACACAAGTTCTATCATAACTGTTTCCTAAACAAATATTGCTTAATTCTGTGTTATACATTGAGTATAGTACATGAATTCTAGCCTGCACTTTTAATCTATGTAGGATGTCAGTACAGATAAACACTTGGAAAATCATACATCGTTAAATGCTTAAAGTTCTGCTAGTTTTCTGGGCTTGCAATAGTAGTAGCCTTGTAATTGCTGACAGCCCAAAAGAATAAGTAAGTCTGCTTGCTCTTTAGTTTCAACGCCTTCAGCACATATCGTCATTTCTAATTTTTTTGCCATTCGAATGATAGATTCGGTGATCACCTTTGCCCGAGAAGAGGTTTGAATTTCTTCAATAAACTCTTTATCTAGTTTAAGCTTATCAATTTCTATGTGCGACAAATAACTCAAAGAAGAGTAACCCGTTCCAAAATCATCAAGAGCAATAGAAAACCCAAGCTTATGTAGTTTCGCTATCGTGTCTTGTACTAGCAGGATATTGTCAAGCAGACTGTATTCTGTAATTTCAAACTCGATATTTTTAGGGTTAATTTGATGTTTGGCAATCGACGATTGAATACTAGGGAGTAAACTTGCGCTTTTTAGGTCATGAGCCGATAAATTTATCGAGACTTTTATGTACTTAGAATATCGTTTTTGCAACTGGGGTAAGTGAGTAAACACTTCATCAATAACCCAGTTGGTAATTGAACGTACTTTACCGCTATTTTCAGCAATCTCGATAAATTCAGAAGGATATACATCGCCTAACTCACTATTAGACCATCTAATGAGCGCTTCTACCCCAGTGACATTGCCATTTGGACTGACTTGGGTCTGGTAGTACATACTGAATTCATGTTCATCAATGGCATGTTCAATTTCATTTGCTATCGACCGCTTTCGCTGAAGTTTAGATTGCATTTGAGGTTTGAATACACTAAACGAGGTCTGAAACTCACCTTTAGCATATTGCATCGCAATATCGACATGCGTCAACATCTCGTTCACGTTATAGTTTGCTTGGGTCGCAGTAGCCACACCGGCACTAAATTCCAGACTAAATTTCCATGTTTCAATTTGATAGCTTTTTGACACATAAATTAGTAATTCGTGTACGTATTCAAATGCCTGTTGTTCATCTTTAGCATCATTAACAATAACCACAAATTCATCACCCGTTAGGCGTGCTAGTATATATCTACCATCTAAAAAGTTCTTTAGGCGGCGACTAATCGCAACCAACAGCTTATCCCCAATGGCCAAACCATATTTGTCATTAACTGACTTGAAACCCGTCACCCCAATTAAGACCAAGACAACCTCTTGTTTGTGTTTCTTCGCTTTTTGACTAGTTGCTTGTAAGGTCTGCGTAAAAAAGAATCGATTTGGTAATTCGGTAAGGTTGTCGTAAAGCGTTAAGCGGTCTTTAACTATCATATTTTCAATGATACGTCGCGATGTAATACGATGTTTTTTCTTCTCTTGCGCTATTTCATCTATCAATATATTAATCCGCTCAATAATAGAGCCATGAAATGCCGATGGGGCTAGTTTTAAGGGATTAGAATAATCGGCGTCTGCCTGCATAGCATCGATCTGGGTGGACAAATCATACAGCACGCTAGTGCAGTAATCTAAGAATCGACTCAAGGCAAAATAAATTGAGACGCTACAAAGTAGCGTATAGCCTAGCAACAACAGGGTATTTTCTTTTACAAATAAAGTGGTTTCAAAGAGTATGTCGACAATGAATAACAAAAATACGCTAGCGGTAAGGAGAATGATGAGTTCAAACGCACCTCTTAGCCATTGCTTTATCAATAGTTTATCCATTGCCATGCCTATACTGCGCTTCCATGTTTAATTTAGTGAGCTATTCTCAACTATATCCTCGTGTAATACTAGTCATAGTTAAGCACTAAACACATGATTATTCAGCTTTATTTTTACTTTTAGTAAGAAACTCCATAATGATTTGCCTTCTTGAGAATAGATACACTACTGCAGCGGCCAAAAATAGATAATTTATCCTCTCGTTTATGATGTAGTAATAAATCCCCGTTGTGACTACAAGCAAAAACAGAAAAAAGAAAACCCACTCTTTTGTATTAATTTTGTTCATCAATTACTCCTTTTGTACATAAATACGTATACCCAATAATTAAGTTCGGTCAAAGCTATTGTGAAATGAGACAAACTCGACGCAGAAAAATATCAAAATTGTGATTCACGTCCAAGATTGATAGTCTTATGAATAAGCATAGCGACATTCATGTAAGATTATATAAGGTCATATATGACCACTACTGTTGATAGCTTGCACACTGCGGTGTGGATATATGATATCGAGAACGCCTATATAACTTGGGGTAATCAGAGTGCGCTTGATTTATGGCAGTGCAAAAACCTTAGCGAGCTTCAAGCAAAAGACTTCAAAAGTGGCGAATCTGAAGCGGTTAAACACAAGCTAGTGCAGTTTCAAAAAGGTTTTTATGATAATCGTAAATTCTATGAAACTTGGCAATTCACGCCAAATAATAAAGAACTTGAGGCTTTCTGCGTATTCAGCGGACACATCTTTGAAGATGGCCGCATGGGTATCATGGCTGAAGCCACCCCGGTGGAGCTTTTTGTAGATGCGGGTAAACACAATACAACAATTGTAGTAAACACTGATGTTAAGGGCCATTTTGTTAGTGCCAACCCACCATTTTATAAGGCTTTTCCTAAAAACCTACATACATTGGCCCATATATTTAATGACCAAGATTGTTTTTATAAAGTGCTTGAAAATGTTGCTAAAGGCAAACCCTATGAAAGCGATATTTTACTAAAAACGATACATGGACTTGTTTGGCATCATGTATTGGTTGAGCTTAGTAGCAAACAAGATACTACAAACCTGGTGTTTAGCATTAATAACATTCATGAACGAAAGGTTATTGAACAAGACCTAAAGAAACAAGCTTTTACAGATCCCCTAACCGGCCTGCTAAACCGCCGTGGTTTATTAGATATCATTCATCACAATATCAGACAAGATATACAATTTGCGCTTATGTACATCGACCTTGATGGCTTTAAGTTGATTAACGACTCGTTGGGTCACAGTTTAGGCGATTCAGTGTTAAAAGAGGTAGCGGCAAAGTTGCAAGATGAGCTTGTTAAATACGACATTAACTCAATTGAGTTTGGGCGTTTTGGCGGCGATGAGTTTTTAGTGGTACTGCCAAGCAACGAGCAAATTGGGGATATCAACGGTATTGCGCAAACACTGGTTACTCGACTGTCTGCCCCTTATCAAAAAACATACGACCATCCACTTGTACTATCAGCTAGTATCGGTCTTGCGCTTTACCCTGATGATGCACTTAATGCCGAGCATATTATCGTATGTGCTGATTCTGCAATGTATGAAGCCAAGAAATCGGGTAAAAAACGATTTGTTCGCTATCAAAATAATATGGAAATTGCACTACAAAGGGTCAGCCAGCTTTCAAGATATTTAGCTTCAGCAATTACAAAACAAGAACTATCTTTGCATTACCAACCAATAATACACACGAAAACATCAAAAATTATTGCGTTTGAAGCACTTTTGCGCTGGCAAAACTCGGTATTTGGGCAAGTAAGCGCACAAGAAGCAATTCGTGTCGCCGAAGAAACCAGCCTAATTAATGAAATAGAAAATTGGGTGCTAAATCAAGCAATGACAGACTTGCCCGCATTACGCAGCGTAAGCGACGAAAATGTTACCGTTGCAATAAATATATCGGGCAAACACATGTCTGAACCAGGTTTCATTGATGAACTAAACGCACTGATTGATAAACATCAATTATCACCTATGGATATCTCTTTAGAGTTAACCGAAACGATGATCATGCAAAATATTGATGCCAATGACGCTACTACAACAAAGATGTCACAAGAGGGCTATCAATTGCACATTGATGATTTTGGTACTGGTTATTCATCGCTTGCTTACTTGCATAACATTCCTGCAAAGGTGGTAAAAGTCGACAAATCGTTTTTACACCAACCCATTGAAGTAGTTACAACGCTTGAATTCATGCATAAAATGTTTAAACGCCTTAGCATGGATAGTCTAATTGAAGGGGTTGAAACCGCCTATCAGGCACAAGTATTAAATGACATTGGATTTGATTACCAACAAGGTTACTTTTATGGAAAACCTCAAGCGTTAAGCTACTATCTGTCGAAGGATTTTTCTGATAAACAGAAAAAACCATAAAGCCTGCATTGGGCACACTTTATGGCATCACGTTTATTATCTACTGATCAACGAGCGTAAATAGCGATTCTACCGGTATATCAAAGTATTCAGCCAATGCCAATGCAATCACAACAGACGGTGTAAAACGCCCAGTTTCTACTGTGCTTATCGTTTTGCGTGATACGCCAATCGCGGTAGCTAGATCTTGTTGTGACATTCCTTTTTGTGCACGTTGTATCGCTATTGTATTTTGTAATGCTTTATTCATCGCTGTCTCGTAACTGCAATAATGCGGTTAGACCGTAGGCCATAAAACTGACCGCAATTGTAAATGTGCATATTGCTTCAACGCTTATATCTGCGACAAAACGCCCTCCAAATATACCTATCGCCATTATGCCCATGACTGAAAAGTACGCTACCTTATAGGCAATTAAATTCACTTTGTTTAAAAACTCATCCTCATAAGTGCCTATCCATGCGTTTTTGCTCAATGACATTTTACTAAATCGGTTACCGCTAAAAAGGTAATAAAGTGTTACCAACCCAGCAATTGAAGCCAGTAAATAAAAACTCATTGAGATAATGTCTCCCTGAATTGTAAACTCAAACACATCATCTGCCGCAAATATTGACATTAACAAACCAAGCGCAAGGCTTAACTTACTGTAATAACACAAATATTCATGTTCTAAATCTGGATTAAC
Organism: Glaciecola sp. HA4-3; assembly: GCF_055693685.1. Classification (NCBI taxonomy): domain Bacteria; kingdom Pseudomonadati; phylum Pseudomonadota; class Gammaproteobacteria; order Alteromonadales; family Alteromonadaceae; genus Glaciecola; species Glaciecola sp. HA4-3. The sequence goes on along the minus strand of NZ_CM146340.1, from coordinate 782,932 downwards.
AGCTTGTATATTCATAAATTTTCCTTGTTTAAAATTAACTTCCAAAAATTGATACCCTAGGGTTACCAAGTGAAACCTTAAGGTATCATGCGATACCCTAGGGTATCAACACTTTTTAAAAATTTATTTTGAGGATGGGGAAAACTCAAATAGAAAAGCAAAGGTGAGAAAACAAAGATAAAAAGAGTAATAAAATAGAAAATATTGACAGCGCCATACAAAGAAAAAGGGCCTGATGGCCCTTTTAATTAATAATCATGTTAACGCTGCATAAGATTCATGTTGAGTGTTACTGTAGCATTTCCAAACGTGAATGCATCCGGTCAACTACTCAGCAAAATCCCTATAGCTATCCAAGTCAGGGCAACTACAAATTAGATTTCTATCGCCAAATACGTCGTCGATACGATTCACCGTTGGCCAAAATTTATTGGTCGCAACACTTGGAACAGGATAAGCGGCAAGTTGACGCGAATATCCTCGCTCCCAATTTTCATCAACGATATCAGCTAAAGTATGAGGCGCATTATGCAATGGATTATCAACCGCATCCCATTCACCGCTTTCAACTTTTGCAATCTCTTGACGAATGCATATCATCGCTTCGATAAATCTATCTAGCTCAACTTTAGCTTCAGACTCTGTTGGCTCAATCATCAAGGTACCAGCAACAGGAAAGCTCATTGTTGGCGCATGAAAACCATAATCATTAAGTCGCTTAGCAATATCAACTTCCGTAACGCCAGACGCCTCTTTTAAAGGACGTAGGTCGACAATACACTCGTGTGCAATGCGGCCGTTCATGCCTTTATACAATATAGGATAGTGCCCTTCTAGCTTTGTTGCGACGTAATTTGCATTAAGCATTGCTACTTCGGTTGCGCGCTTTAAGCCTTCACTGCCCATCATTTTGATATACATGTAACTTATCGGTAATATTGACGCACTTCCCCAGGGTGCTGCAGAAACGGCGCTGTTATCACCTAATGCATCTGAAGTACCCGCGGCATTTAACTCCATTAAGGTATGGCTAGGTAAAAATGGTGCAAGGTGCGACTTCACACCAATAGGACCCATGCCTGGACCGCCGCCGCCATGAGGAATACAAAATGTTTTGTGCAAGTTTAAGTGAGAAACATCTGAACCGATTAAACCAGGAGATGTGATCCCTACTTGCGCATTCATGTTAGCGCCATCCATATAAACCTGACCGCCATTTTCATGAATAATGTCGCAGATTTCTTTTACCGTCTCTTCATATACGCCATGAGTAGATGGATAAGTAATCATTGCACAGCTTAAGTTATCTTTTACTTCTTGCGCTTTAGCACGCAAATCATCTAGGTCAACATTCCCTTTAGCATCGCAATTAACAACAACGACTTTTAAGCTGACCATTTGTGCAGATGCTGGATTAGTGCCATGTGCAGATTGTGGAATCAAACAAATATTACGATGGCCTTCGCCTCGACTTTGGTGATAACGCTGAATTGCTAGTAAGCCTGTATACTCACCCTGTGCACCAGAATTTGGTTGCATGCTTAGTGCATCATACCCGGTGACATCGATTAACCATTCACTTAGTTCATCAAGCATTTGCGTATAACCTTTTGCTTGGTCAAGCGGCGCGAATGGATGAAGTTGACCAAACTCGGGCCATGTGACGGGGATCATTTCTGCCGTCGCATTAAGCTTCATGGTACATGAGCCTAAGGAAATCATTGAATGATTTAAAGCCAAGTCTTTGTTTTCAAGACTTTTGATATAACGTAGCATCTCGGTTTCAGAATGATAGCTATTGAACACTTTATGGGTCAAAAACTCACTACTACGCACTAAATTCGCAGGAATTGATGCACTGCCGTTTTGTAAAATCTGATCGTCAAGCTCAGCAAGATTTAAACCATGCCCTTCACCTAACAAGACATCGAATAAATCCATCACATCTTGGCGAGTCGTTGTTTCGTCAAGTGAAACCCCTACGCAGCCTTCAATGTCCGTGCGTAAATTCATTTGTTTTGATACTGCGCGTTCAACAACATCTTGTTTGTTATTAAGTTTAATCGTAATGGTGTCAAAATATGTCGTGTTGACAAGTTCAAGACCTTTGCTTGTTAACCCCATTGCTAAAATATCAGTGAAACGGTGAATACGCTGAGCTATTGCACTTAACCCTTGTGGACCATGATATACCGCATAAAAACTTGCCATATTGGCTAGCAAAACCTGCGCTGTACATATGTTTGAATTGGCTTTTTCACGGCGTATATGCTGTTCACGTGTTTGAAGCGCCATACGCAATGCTGTTTTACCACGGGTATCTTTTGATACCCCAATAATGCGCCCAGAGCAACGAACGCTTGTATGAATCACGGGTTGCAAAGAAAGCTGCGTGTGGACCACCATAACCCATTGGCACACCAAAACGCTGAGCGCTTCCAAACGCCACATCTGCGCCTAATTCACCTGGCGGTGTAATAAGTGTCAGCGCCAGTAAATCAGTCGCCACAGCAACTATCCCTTTATTTGCTTGTACACCAGCTATCGCATCTTTGATGTCGATAAGGGCGCCAGTTGATGTTGGATATTGAAATAATGCGCCGAAGATATCTTCATTGTGTGCTGCATCTATTTCACCATAAACCAACTCAAAGCCAAACATTTCTGCACGGGTTTTAAGTACGTCTTTAGTCTGTGGGTGAACATCATTGGCTACAAAAAACGCATTGGCTTTTTTGTTTTTTGAAACCCGTTTAGCAAGCGCCATAGCCTCAGCAGCCGCCGTCGCTTCATCTAATAAAGATGCAGATGCAAGCGGCAACCCTGTTAGGTCGATAGTCGTTTGTTGAAAGTTAAGAATAGCCTCTAAACGACCTTGTGCGATTTCAGGTTGATAAGGCGTGTAAGCGGTATACCAATCTGGATTTTCAAGTACATTTCGTAAAATAACGTTAGGGGTGAAAGTGTTTGAATACCCCATTCCAATGTATGAACGAAATACCTTGTTTTGCTGTGCAACTGCTTTTAATTCAGATAATGCAACTTCTTCGCGCTGAGCTTTACCTACTTTTAGGCCTTGTGAACGTATATCAGCAGGCACAGTTTGTTGCATAAGGTCATCAAGTGTATTTGCACCAACTTCGGCCAGCATTTCATTAATCTCTTGCTGGTAAGGTCCAATATGACGACGAATAAATTCGTTTTGATTTTCAAGCTCATTTAACGTTGCAGGAGCGGCAACAGGATTAACCACATTCATAACACTCAACCTTACTTTTTGATAAATAGTACCTAAACTTCACGGCTTTGAAGGAAGCCAGTAAAACGTGCACACGGCTTTACTGGCACCTGTTTTTACAATCAGACTTTATTCGTCTTCAATCACGCCCGCGTAAGCTTCTGCATCTAGTAAACTGTCTACTTCTTGTGCATCGTCTGCTTTGATTTTAAATAACCAGCCATCACCAAAGGCATCTGAATTTACAAGTTCTGGGGAATCTTCAAGATCTTCGTTAATCTCGACAACCTCACCTGTGATAGGCGCATATACGTCAGACGCCGCTTTAACCGATTCTGCTACCGCAATATCGTCGCCAGTAGCTACTGCATCGCCAACATCAGGTAAGTCTAAAAATACCATGTCTCCTAACAACTCTTGCGCGTGTTCAGTAATACCGACGGTAAAGACCCCCTCACCTTCTGAACGAAGCCATTCGTGTGTACTGGTATAACGTAATTCTGCTGGGATATTGCTCATAATAGTTCCTAATTTATCTATTTATTGTGTTATCACGATGAAAATTTATTGCATTACTACTTATCAAAAATGTGTGCGCTTTAATTAAAGCACACTCTTTCCATTTCTGACAAAGCTAGGTTTAACTATTTCTACGTTGACTTGTTTTTTGCGCATTTCAACCTGCACTATCTTACCCACTTCCAAGCCAAGGCTTTTGTTAGGATTAGGCACGCGTGCCATTGCAATACTGTGTCCTAAGGTAGGCGAAAACGTCCCAGAGGTTATAACGCCTTCTCCGGTTTCGCATATTACCTTTAAGCCTGCACGCAATACGCCTTTTTCTCGCATAACCAAGCCAATTAGTTTATCGCCCCCATTTGCTTTTTGTTCTTCAAGAGCTGCGCGTCCTACAAACTCACGCTCAGTGGGTTCCCATGTAATGGTCCAGCCCATGTTAGCGGCAAGCGGGGAAATAGTTTCGTCCATATCTTGACCATAAAGATTCATACCCGCTTCTAAGCGCAGGGTATCTCGTGAACCCAGTCCACATGGTGCGACACCAGCATCAGCTAAGCCATTCCAAAACTCTATTGCACGGGCTTTAGGTACCATAATTTCATAGCCTGCTTCGCCTGTATAACCTGTGGTTGCGATAAAGAGATCTTCTGCCTGCACGCCGTAGAAAGGTTTCATACCTTCAACTGCTTCGCGTTGTGCCTTAGCTAAACAACGTTGCCGCCTTTTGCTTTGCTTGAGGTCCTTGAACAGCAATCATCGCAAATGCAGTTTGCTCGGTGATTGTTACATCAAAGCCTTCTGACGTTTTTGCTAACCAATCTAGGTCTTTTTGTTTGGTGGCAGAATTAACGACTAGGCGGTAGTTTGTTTCATCAAAATGATACACAATCAAATCATCAACAACGCCGCCAGCTTCATTAATCATTCCACTGTATAACGCTTTGCCTTTATCTTGGAGTTTTTCGACATCGTTAGCTAGCAAGTAGCGCAAATACGCTTTAGCCTGCGAACCCGTCACATCAACAATTGTCATATGCGACACATCAAACATACCCGCATCTTGGCGTACACTGTGATGCTCTTCAATTTGAGACCCATAATTGATAGGCATCTCCCAACCAAAGAAATCTACCATTTTTGCACCCATTTCAATGTGAGCACTGTGAAGAGGCGTTGTGTTCATGTTTTATCCAAAGCTAATGATTTATGTTGCGAAGTATAATTAAACGAAGGCTTGCAAACAAATTAAAAGAACTAATCAATACATTAGCTTTTTAAATGTATTAGTATAAAATCATAAACAACTCTAATCTTAGTCGCTAACAGGTCATAATAATTGAAACAGCTATCTTTGGATGTATTACGCACCTTTGTTACGATTGTCGATGTTGGTAATTTCAATCGAGCAGGCGAATTGCTGGGGCGTTCGCAACCTGCAATTAGTCTGCAAATAAAAAAATTAGAAAGCCAAATTAATCGTAAACTTTTTACTAAAAAGGGACAAAGCTATCACGTTAATAAAGAAGGGCTTTGGCTTTATGAACATGCACAAAAGATGCTTGTTTTGAATGATGAAATATTTAAAGAATTTAGCTTAGAAACATTGCGTGGCAGCATGAAACTGGGGATCCCAAGTGAATTTGCCAGCGCATTATTACCCAGTATTGTGGGCGAATTTGCACAACGTTATCCAGATGTGTCCTTAGATGTGACTTCGGCGCTTAGCAAAGCTTTATTATCAAATAATGCTGGCAGTCAGTTTGACTTAATTTTGGCCTTAGTAAATGACCCAAATGCAGTTGATGGCCCCTGTGAAATTATTCGAAAGGACAAGCTTGTGTGGGTAAAAGACCCTAGTAGCATTGTCAATCAAGATGCTTTGCCATTGGTACTTGCCCCTGATGGATGCGTTTATAGAAGCCGTGTCATAAATCGACTTAAACAACAAACTCAACCTTGGAAAATCACTTATACTAACCCTGACTTTTTTGGCTTACTCGCCGCGTTAAAACAAGGCCTTGGTATAACAGCACTTGCCAAGTCGATTGTGCCGGATAATCTTGAGATTATAAAAGATAAACGCTTACCAACACTTGGTGATATCAACATTTGTTTAGTGAATCAAGATACACAGCACCCGCAGGTTAGCCAAACATTGGCGAGCTTCATACGATCAAGAATCTCTGTTCGTATATAGATTGATTAAACACATGCAACATAGATTTAGTTAACAAATAGGTAATGTTAGTTATACTAAAGCTCTGTCACTTAACAAAAAACGACATATGACAAATTTATTAACTCATCAAAAAAGAATACTTATTGCGAGCATAAGCGCTATTTGTTTATGCTTGGCTAGTATTAATTTAGCCGCATCAGCGCCCGGCGAGAAATCCCCTACCCGCGCTGATACAGAGGGCGAAGGGCCGTTTCCTGAACTAATTTTACGCGGTGTTAATCTGATTAATGGAGAAGGCGCTCCGGTTCGAGGACCGGTTGATATTGTAGTAGAGGGTAATCGTATTACTAATATTGTCAATGTTGGTCACCCCGGCGTGCCAATTAAGGCCAAACGACCTCAAGCAGGACCGAATACAAAAGTGATGGAGCTTGAAGGCCATTACGTATTACCAAGGCTTTATAGATATGCATGGTCACATTGGTGGCTCTGCTGATGATATCCCAGCAGAATATGTATTTAAGTTATGGCTTGCTCATGGCATTACAACAGTGCGTGAACCAAGGCAGTTTTAATGGCTTAGATTGGGTATTAGACCATGCCAAACGCAGCCAAAAAAATACAATCGTTGCCCCGCGCATTGTGCCTTATCTAGGGTTTGGAATGGGCAGTAAAGCGCCGATATTTACAGCCAAACAAGCCAGCGAGTGGGTCAAAAAGGCAAAGCGCGATGGTGCGAAAGGCATCAAATTTTTTGGTGGTACACCTATTGTTATGGAAGCGGCCTTGGCTGAAGCAAAAAAGCAAGGCATGGGCACGATGATGCATCATGCACAATTAAATGTAATGAGTATGGATGTAATTGATTCTGCTCGATTAGGGCTTACCACAATGGAACATTGGTACGGCTTGCCTGAAGCATTATTTGAAGATAAAACTATTCAACATTACCCAGCTCATTACAATTACAATGACGAACAGCATCGCTTTGAAGAGGCTGGCCGTTTATGGCGTCAAGCTGCGGCAAAAGGCAGCGATAAATGGAATGAAGTAAGAGATGAGCTTATTGAACTTGATTTCACCATCAACCCTACCATGACAATCTACCAAGCAAGCCGTGATTTGATGCGAGAGCGCCAAGCAATTTGGCACAAGGACTATACTTTACCTACTTTATGGGATTTCTTTACACCTAGCCGCTATGCACATGGTTCTTATTGGTTTGACTGGACAACTCAAAATGAAATTGACTGGAAGCAAAACTACCGCATCTGGATGGATTTCTTAAACGATTTTAAGAATCATGGTGGACGCGTCACAACCGGTTCCGATTCTGGCTATATATATAAAATTTATGGTTTTGGTTACATCAGCGAACTAGAGATGTTGCAAGAAGCGGGCTTTACACCCTATGAAGTTATCCAATCAGCCACATTAAATGGTGCACAAGCATTAGGCATGGATGAAGAGCTTGGTTCGATTAGTATTGGGAAACTTGCCGACTTTGTTGTTGTTCAAGACAATCCCATTCATAACTTTAAAGTCTTGTATGGCACAGGTCATTATAAATTGAATGATCAAAACGAAGCAATTCGCACACAAGGTATAAAATACACCATCAAAGATGGCATTGTATATGATGCGAAGCAGTTATTAAGTGATGTACGCGACATTGTCGAACAAGCCAAAAATACGCAAGTGAATAATTAATAACTCGCTGCATCAATAAATAAAGACTTTAAGGATGGCAAGCGATTTGCGCTTGCCAAGCCCGTATTGCGCAGCAACTTTTTGAACGGATGTTTGCCATCAAAGAGTTGTTTAAACCCTTCCATTGTAGCAATTACTTTTAGCGCTTGAGCTTTTCGCTCTCGCTCATAACGCCGTAAATTAGGATAATATCCAGCTTCACTCTTGCTATTAGCTAATACAGCCAATAAAGAAGCCACATCGGCAAGGCCTAAATTAACGCCTTGTCCCGCAAGCGGATGAATAGTATGCGCAGCGTCTCCTACTAAGACAACACCAGCTTGCGTCCACTGCCTTGCGTAACGCATGCGCAAAGGAAATGAAACGCGTTGTGTATTAAGCTTAACTTGACCATATGCGTTGTCAATTGCAACTAATAGGGCCTGCTCAAACTCCTTATCGGTCATAGATAATAAATGCATGGCTTGTTCACTTTGTTGTGAAAACACAATTGAGCTGGTATGTGGCTCTGCTAGCGGCAAAAATGCTAAAGGGCCATACTCAGTGAATGCTTGACGAGCAGTATTGTGATGAGGGTGCTCGGTAACAACATTGGCCACAATGGCTGTGTGATCATAATCCCAAAAAGTATGTGCAAACCCTGCAGTTTGCCTAACAACACTGTTACCGCCATCAGCACCTACCAATAAAGAAGCAATATACGTTTGTTGTCCATCAACGACTATTGATACTTCAGTTTTTGCGTGGTCTTTTTGTTGTGAGCCTAAATCGAACTCAATACTTTCAACGCAAAACTGTGTATGAATAGTGCCCACACTAGAAGATTTTTTTATCTGGCTCACTCGATGATAAAGTGCCTGAATGACTATCTCATTTTCAATGATATGCCCTAAATACGATTGCTCTTTTGTATCGAATGCGATGTTACCAAAACCATCTTGGTCCCAAACTTCCATATGAGTATACATTTGTTTGCGCGTAATGTGCTCCCATGCTCCAAGCTCACTCAAAAGCGATTGACTAGCCGGACTAATTGCACTAACTCGAGCGCTAAAAGGACTGCCTGTACTTGTCTTTTTGTTGATTGATTTAGGCTCTAAGCCTTTATCAATAATCACAACACGTTTACCTTGCTCTGCCAAGCCAAGCGCTAGCGTCAGACCTACCATGCCAGCGCCTACAATAATCACATCATACTTTTCTATCATGCTCTTTGTACCATGTTATCTGTACCATACTATTTTTGCTTGCTTAGCGTTTGCCCATGGCAAAAAACGCCAATCTCTTTTTCAACGCTGAAAGTTGATTCATTGCCACCAAGCCAGCCGTGCGGCCGGCCCCTAGAATAGGATCATTGTTTGAAAACATGCTCACCAAAAAATCGGTTGCCAATACCGTATTTTGCTTATCATTTTGGCGCTGATTTCTGTACTGACTAATTAGTTCAAAGCTCCCTATATCTTGGGAATAGTCATGCTTGTTAATTATCGTTATTAAATCAAAAACATCCCGTACACCCAAGTTAAAACCTTGACCTGCTATTGGATGTAAAGCTTGAGCTGCATTGCCTATACAGACAATACGATGTTGAGCAAAATTATTGGCTTTGGTCAGACTAAGTGGATAAATACTAGGTGCAGTACCATTTAGTAACTTGCCTAGTTTTGTACCAAATAATATCTGTAGTTCATGTAGCATTTCTTGCTTGCTCAATGCTTCTGCCCAAGCGCGTTTATCGCGATCCATACACCAAACAACAGACATAAAATGTGCATGATTAACGTCATCAACATACATAGGTAAGAATGCGATGGGCCCTTGTGATGTGAAACGCTCATATGCAATATGATGATGCGGAAGTTGAGTTTGTATATTAGTAATTAACGCAATTTGGTCATAATCATGGGCATCAATTTCTGAAGTAAACAACGTACGCGTGCTAGATTGCCCGCCATCACTTACCACTAATAAGTTTGCCTCTATAGTCTGCGAGTTAGGGCCATCGATAGTCACGCTAACTTGGCTTTGACTTCTTTGGACTTGCGTGATTTTAGCAGGGCGTAGTATCGTCACATTTTTGTATTGACTAAGCGCATCGAGCAAGTATTGCCCCAAGGCTTTAATTTCAACCACTAAACCAAGCTTATCTATCTGATAATCACTTGCGTTTAGGCGGACTTGCCCAATCCGTCCTTTATCACAGACGTGAATGTGCTTAATAGGACTTCCAGGAATATCATCAAGATTTAGCCCTAGCTTATCAAGTCTGGTAAGTGTTTCGTATGCCAAAGCTATAACCCTAGCGTCAAAACCGCCATGACTACCGACGAGCATCGAATTGTCTTGAGTAGATGTATTTGTCGTTATTGGTGATGCTTCAAGCAGTACAATTTCAATATTTGAAAACTGCACAAGCGCTAGTGCTGTCAAGCAACCAACAACACCTGCGCCACTTATCACGACATCTGTTTTCAATTAAATCGCCTGCCCCATTAAGGTTTCAATATCTTCAACTGTTTTAACCAAGGAATCAGTTAACACACGATTGCCAGTTTCGGTAATCAATACATTGTCTTCTATACGCACGCCAATACCATGATATTTTTTATCAACGGGGACATGCTCCTCATCATGAAGCGCGCCTGAAATATATATGCCAGGCTCAACCGTCAATACCATACCAGCTTGCAATGGAATATCTTGTCCCGCTTTTTTGTATTCGCCGACATCGTGTACATCCAGTCCTAAATAGTGTCCTAAGCCATGCATATAAAACTGACGATGCGCTTGTGCTTCAATCAATTCATTAAGCTCACCTTGCAAAATGCCCAAATCAATCAAACCTTGGGTGATGAGCTTAACGCTTAGCTGAGTAACCTTCGATAGGCTCGCACTAAGGCACTAAGGCGGCAATACATGCTAATTGCGTTGACAAGACTAGTCTATATATCTGCGCCTGCGCATCAGAAAATTTACCATTAACCGGAAATGTTCGAGTAATATCCGAGGCATACCCTTGATATTCCGCCCCTGCGTCTATTAGCACAAGGTCATTGCTTTGCATTTCACTTTGGTTTTCGACATAGTGCAAAATACACGCATTTTGACCCGCTCCCACAATAGAGTTATAAGCCGCGAATCGAGCCCCACGCATAGCAAAGGTGTGCAAAATGTGTGCTTCAAGTTGATATTCAAACATACCGGGCTGACATATTTGCATCGCTTTTTTGTGGGCTTCACAAGCAATATCTGCACTTTTTTGCATTTGCTCAATTTCAAAATCTGATTTAATCAAACGCATCGCATGAATTATTTGATTAAGATCCTCGATAACTGAAGGCGCTCGCATGCTCTGCTTAGGCGCTTTTTTACAAATCGACATTGCTCGATGAACATGCTTATCAGCGTCGTGTTTAGTATCTAATGAATAGTAAAGCTTATCATGCTGATTCAACAAATCAGGCAGTACTTGAGACAAGTCTGTAATTGAGTAAGCGATATCAATGCCAAGTGTACTTGTTGCTTTTGTGACTCCTAAGCGCCTTCCATGCCAGATTTCGGCCAATGTATCTTTTTCTCTAACAAAAACAGCACTAGTTACCGTGCCTGAATTCTTTTCACTCTTGCCTGCATTTGATAAAATTAAGTATGCATCAGGCTCATTAAATCCCGTTAAATAGTAAAAATCACTGTCTTGGCGAAAATGATATTCTGTATCATTACTTCGCGTCACTTCAGAAGCTGCAGGTATAATAGCAATTGAATTGGGAGACATTATCGATAACAAATGCTCGCGCCTTTTTTGGCACTCTTGCATTAAAGATGTAAACATAGGGGATTCATAAGCCATCATATTAATGTCCGATTAGCATCTGTATTTAATGAATGACAGGTGATTGTTGTCGTGAGTCAATTAATGACTTGCCCATTTCATTAAAGCACAACATTGCGCTGATGCGAACATACTCAACGACTTCAAAAAATGACTCTTCAGCCTCTTCCGAATCTTCCATATCCTCATCGAGTTTGACAATATGAGCAAAATCCTCGAGCGCTTCTTTTGCTTCTGCCGAACAATTGGTGAGATCGTTTTGATGCAAACCAAATCCTAAAAGGAAACCATGCACCCAATTAACCAGTGCTTTTCCACGTGTATTAATGGATGTCGAATCATCTGGTAGGCATAACGCTAATGCAAAATCTGCTTCAACGAGCTCTTGGCAAGCCTTGTTAAATAAGGCTATTATCTGCGCCTGAACGGGCTCAGGTAACACGTCACCTTGATTTATCATGTCAATCAGCATGCCTAGCCATTCATTGTCATCTAAGTTCATGCCGCCTGACAGCATGCCACACAAAATGCCCTGAATCTCAGCTGCATCAACGACCATGTTATGCTGCTCAAGCAAGGACATGACCGACGCATAATCTGTTTTGTGTTGAACCATTCACTACCTCATAAAAAAGAAAAGACATCATAATGCTAAAATGTGTGCAGCATTTGTGATGCATAACAACGTCGTGTGCTTAGTACGCATTAACACATAACTATCATCTTATTTAAGTGTAGCAAAATCGCTAGGTTCATGAAACCGATTATAGCTACCCAAGCCCTTTAAAATACATCATATCCCGTGCTTTTAGTTTTACATCCTGATTAAAATTAGACTAGCAAATGATATACAAGCAAAGGGCTGTTTAACTTTAAACTGCCTACGCTTTAATGTAGTATCAGCGCCTAGGGTGAATTATGTAAATATGCATACTACACTTTATCATTACTATGCTTACTGGGATGTTTGCATGTTTGCTTCATGTTCCATAGCCGATGCTATAAACTAAGGGAGTTGATTCCATTACTATTGTGCAAGCTCAACCCGTATTGAGAAGCCTACGGTAATGATGATACTACCGCCGTGTCCTTTTCGGCACACGGACGAAAAGCAGCTGCGGCATTTTGGGAAGCTCCATTTTCTATAGTTCATAAACGGATATTGCTATGGCAATCATAAATTTTGGGTCAATTAACATTGACCATGTTTACAATGTGCCACATTTTGTTTCTCCGGGTGAAACTCTGTCATCTACTGATTATCAATGCGTCTTGGGCGGTAAAGGCGCCAATCAATCTATTTCTTGTGCAAAGGCAGGCAATAAGGTGTTGCATGTGGGAGTTGTCCATGAGAATGACCGTGCTTATATTGATGAAATGACCTCACAAGGTGTAAATTGCGAGCACGTTATTATGCAAAAAGATATCGCTAGTGGGCATGCCATCATCCAAGTTAATCAAGATGGTGAAAACGCTATTGTTTTGTTTGCTGGTGCCAATCGAGCCATTTCATGTGAACATATTGATAAAGTACTAGCGCAAGCAAATAAACAAGACTGGATTTTGCTACAAAACGAAATCAATAACATTGAATATATCATCAAAAAATCAAGTGAATTAGGCCTTAAGGTTGCATTTAACCCCGCGCCCATGACAAGCGAAGTTCAAGCGATTGACTTATCAAACCTTGGATTGCTTGTGGTCAATGAAATAGAAGCGATGCAGCTGACAAACTCCCACACAATTAAAGATGCAAAGCAAATACTAAAATCAACTTACCCTAATACAAAGATAATGCTTACCATGGGTAAAGATGGTGTAACCTACTTACACGCTGATACTGATATTCACGTTGATAGCTTTGTCGTTAATGCTGTTGATACAACTGCTGCAGGCGATACTTTCATCGGCGCATTTTTGGCCAACTTTCTACCTGATTCGACTCATAGCCCGCAACAAGCAATGCGCAGAGCCTGCGCCGCTTCCGCTATTTGCGTTACAAGACAGGGGGCAGCGCCTTCAATACCGAACAATGAAGAAGTTAACGCTTTTTTAGCTCAAAACAACTAGATTAGAAGATTCTCATGACCCAGAAAATAATTATAGATACCGATCCAGGCATTGATGATGCAATGGCAATATTTTTTGCATTTCAAGCCCCCGAATTAGAAGTACTAGGGTTAACTACAGTATATGGAAATGTACCTGTTGAAATGGCTGCGCAAAATGCTCTAGCATTGGTTGAATTAGCGCAATTAGATATTCCTGTTTGTAAAGGTGTGGCTATGCCTTGGGTGGGCCCAGAGTCAACTTATGCTCACTTTGTCCACGGTGATGACGGTTTTGGAAACATTAATCATCCACCCACCACTAGGAGTCTTGATCCTCGCAGTTCAGCTGAGTTTATTGTCGAGATGGCACGCAAGTATCCTGGGATGATCACATTGGTTCCTGTTGGCCCATTAGGAAATATTGCACTTGCATTAAGGCTAGAGCCGCAGTTACCTAAACTGATTAAATCGGTCAATATAATGGGGGGCAGTGCATTTGCCACAGGCAACGTTACGCCTGTGGCAGAAGCCAACATCTGGAATGATGCGCATGCTGCGAGAATTGTTTTTGAAGCAGACTGGGAAATCAATATGTTTGGCCTTGACGTAACATATGATGTGCCATTTAAACCTACTTTTGTCGATGACCTAGCCGAGGTGAATCCTATATTAGGCAGTTTTGTCGCAAAGTCCTCTCAGTTTTATATTGATTTTTATTCGCAAAATACCCCAGAAAAAGTATGCTTTTTCCATGATGCGTTTCCCTTAGCATATATTTTACAACCACAATTATTCGAAATGACCCGAGGTAATATGCAAATAGGTGTTGATGCGCTAGACAAAGGCCAAACCATGTTTGCACCTTTAGGTACAACCGCTAGCCCTTTATGGCTTGGCGCCCAAGCATGTAATGTCGCCACTAAAGTTGATCACAGTTCACTTGAACAGTTATTTGTTTCAACTTACGCGAATAAGTAATGGAAAACCTTCAGTCGCGCCAGCAATGGCGCGAACACTTTGCGCAGATACGCGCCAATATTTCGCGACAAAACAATCACACCTTATCCGCTAGCGTGGTAGAAGTAGCCAAATCTCACAAATTGTTTTGCTCCAACGTTTCCCAAAAACAAATCAGTAAAGTAGCCATTTATCTGACTCACAAGCATGAACTCAACACTCGCCCCTTAATTGAATACTTATGGGAGCTTGGGATTAACACATATGTGCCTGTGTTACACCCTTTTTGTAAAGGGCACCTTCTTTTTTTGCTATTCACGCCAGATACCCCCCTCACGTCAAATAAATATGGCATTCATGAGCCCATACTAGATGTGAATAAGGTGTGTCTAAAGCATGAGTTTGATATGCTAATAGTGCCTTTAATGGGGTTTGATGAACAAGGTAACCGCTTAGGCATGGGCGGAGGATATTATGATAGAACTTTACACGACATTGACTCAAAAAAAGTAGTCGGCTTAGCATTTGAAGAACAAAAAACCCTTAACTTACCAAGCGCTTCATGGGATGTCCCCATGGGTGCAACATTAACGCCAAAAACTCTCTATCAATATTAGTTAACATATGTAGGAAATCCGATGGATCAGAATCAAAAAAACAAGCCGCGGCGCAAGCTGCACTGACTTACGTTACAGACAACAGCATTGTTGGTGTAGGAACAGGCTCAACTGTTAACTATTTTATCGAAGGCCTAGCCAAGTATGCTGACAAAATTAAAGGCGCGGTTTCAAGCTCTGATGCATCTACAAAACTACTACAAGCAAATGGGATTGAGGTGTTCGATTTAAACGAAGTCGATAGCCTAGATATTTATGTCGATGGCGCAGATGAAATTACCGAGCACAAAGCAATGATAAAAGGAGGAGGTGCTGCTTTAACGCGTGAGAAAATAGTAGCGGCTGTCGCAAAGACCTTTATTTGTATCATCGATGATACCAAACATGTGCCTATATTAGGTAACTTTCCACTACCTGTAGAGGTGATTCCACTTGCGCGCTCTTATGTGGCTCGCCAGATAGTGAAACTTGGCGCAGATCCTATGTATCGACAAGGCGTCGTGACCGATAATGGGAATCAAATTATCGATGTACATAACCTCAAAATAACAGACCCAGTTAAGCTCGAAACACAGTTGAATCAAATTGTTGGCGTAGTCACAAATGGTTTATTTGCTAGCAGAGGCGCTGATATTGTGCTAACTGGTACAGCTGATGGTGTTAAAAAAGCTAAGCGGTTTTTAGACCGCAAATAGACAATAATTATGTTGCTAAACTGTGTGATTTTGCTATTGTACAGCAATAAAAAATTAGACGTCTAGATGTCTTTAAAGTGCAAATGCTACACTGCTCATTAATCGCTACAAAAGGTACACACTCTCATGAGTAAAAATTCCTTATCTAAGGACAAAATCCGTATTTTACTGCTAGAAGGTCTGCACCAAAGTGCTGTTGATACCTTCACCAACAATGGCTACACCAATATCGAGTTTATTAAAACCTCGTTACCTGAGGATGAGCTTATTGAAAAAATAAAGGATGCCCACTTTATTGGAATTCGCTCTCGGACCCAATTAAACGAAAAAGTGATTAGCCACGCAGCGAAATTAATTGGTATTGGTTGTTTTTGTATTGGCACCAATCAAGTCGACTTAAGCGCTGCACAAGCACGTGGCATCGTGGTATTTAATGCTCCATTTTCAAATACCCGTTCGGTGGCCGAGTTAGTATTAGGGCAAATTATATTGTTACTGCGCGGTATTCCCGAGAAAAACGCTAAAGCTCATCGAGGAGAATGGCTAAAAAGCGCAGTAGAAAGCTATGAAGCTCGCGGTAAAACTCTAGGTATTATAGGCTATGGCCATATTGGTACTCAGTTAAGTATTTTAGCGGAACATTTGGGGATGCGTGTACAGTTTTATGATATCGAGGATAAACTTGTACTTGGTAACTCAATACAAATTAAGTCGCTTAAACAGCTATTGAATACGTCTGATATTATCAGCTTACACGTACCAGAGACTCCTCATACTCAAAACATGATTGGTGCAAACGAGATTGCCCAAATGAAAGACGGTGCAATTTTAATTAATGCCGCGCGCGGCACCGTCATCGAAATTGATGCACTGTGCGATGCCATGAAGTCCAAGAAACTAAACGGTGCGGCAATAGATGTGTTCCCAATTGAACCAAAATCAAACAATGAAGAATTTGAATCGCCTTTACGTGAGTTTGATAATGTTATATTGACTCCTCATGTTGGTGGCTCAACACAGGAAGCTCAGCAAAACATAGGGATAGAAGTAGCCGGTAAATTGGTCAAATATAGCGATAATGGCTCATCATTATCTGCGGTTAATTTTCCAGAGGTATCCTTGCCAGAGCATACTAATCGTTCGCGGCTTTTGCATGTTCACCATAATACACCTTAGCATCCTGACACAGTTAAACCAAGCCTTTGCCGACAAAGGCATCAACATCGCTGCACAGTATTTACAAACTGACGACAAAATTGGTTATGTTGTCGTTGATGTAGAGGCTGAAAATGCAGTAGAAGGTTTAGCACAACTGACCGCGATTAAAGGCACTATAAAAGCACGCTTGTTAAATTAGATATAGTTCAACCCTACAAAACAAAGCCCAATGACCTTACTGATCATTGGGCTTTTTTATTACAGTCTGTAGGTTTTCTAAAAGAAACTATAAACCAGAGTTATTGCGGTATTCGTGTCTAGCTTTTCAACACCATCTTCTACATCAGTATTGTGATCTAAGCGCAACGACAACTTCATTGATAAACCACCGGCAATTTGTGCTGATAACGCACTTTCTGCTCTTGATTTGGTGTTATCACTACCAATCTCTGTACTGAATGTTTGCACAAATTTAGAGGTTTCTGAGATGTTCCATTTATAGTTTACCGCACCACGGACAATCGCACCGTCAATGCTTTCATCATTTTGGTTTTTAGCAAATGAATAACCCGGACCTATTGAGTAGTCAAAGCTACTTTTTTCATTATCCCATACTTTTTGGTTCCAACCGCCTGCAACCGTGCCTTGATACTGAAAGTTACTAAACCTGTCGTCTTCGTATGATGCAAATCCAAACAAACGATGATTAGGGTTTTCAAGCTTATAATTTGTCTGTGTAGAAGCAAATATTTTCTGCGCAGAAGTGCGCTCTTCATCAATCAGTTGACCCGGGTTTAAAGGATCGTCTGTTTCTACAGTGTCCTTTTTGTATAGCGCTTGAAACAAATACTCATTGCTCCATTTTTCGAGCTCATGTTTAGCGGTTAAACCTGCGCTGGCTGATGTAGTTTCAGTATTACCAGTTGTCACAATTAGACCAAACTCACCGTCCAATGTTAGGCCTAGCGCTTCTTCTGCTAGCAATGGTGAACTAAAAAATGCACTAGTGATAAGGGCTAAAGCTGTTAATTTAATTTTCATGACTCTTCCTTTAGTAAATTAATGTCGGACGTGCTTAAAATTTGTGCGGAGTTTATCTGACTTGTGAATTATATCAAGTCAAAAAAACTGGTAAACAAAGGAAATATTCGTTTCTGTTGACACTCTGTCGTCTTGTGCAGACACATTATCGTTATAAAGTAAGTTAAAGCTCACTTTTAAGCCTAATTCGTCTAATATCTTTGCGCTTAACGATGATTCTGCACTGCCAGTTGAACCTATCTCACCTAGTTCGGCTGACAACTGCTGAGTAAATCGTGCGTTTTCAGACAAGGTTAATCGATAGTTGAGAGTTCCTCTTACAATCATCTCTTCAATTGTAGTGTCGCTGCGCTCTTGCACCACACGGGTGTACCCTAGCCCAATACTATACCGTAAACTAGTGTTGTCTTTGGACCATGAAATTTGACTCCAACCAAGTACAGCAGTTGCTTGGTCTCGTAATCGATTAAATTGATTGTCATCATATTCTACGTAGATAAATAAGCGGTTAGTGGGTGTGTTAAGTTTGTAGTTAAATTGACCCGACAACTCTATGCGTGTATCTGTAAGATTTTCACCCGAACTAATTTCATTGTCTCTTCTCAAAAACTGCGCATCATAACTATTATCCCATAGGGGTGTTTCATGTTCAGATTCAAAGGCAACTTTAACTATGCTGGTTTCAGAGTTCCCTGAAGTCACTAGAAGACCTGCTTCTCCAACCAGAGAAAAAGGCGCAAGCTTAGTGTCTTGGGTGTAGTCTGGGAATATTTCTTCATTGTCAAAAAGAAGTGAAAAGACGTCTCTGTCACGACTGGGATCATCGAAAAAATCTGAAGCACTTTCTTGCACTGCACTAATCGCGGCCTTGCCGAGCACAGATGTGCTAACAAGACATAATGTACTCATGGTCAAGCAGTAAAGTATGCTGATTGCCGCTCTTTGAAATTGTAGGCTAATTGCTTGGCTATTAAATGCTTTCATCAAAACGCTAACAAGGTAAATTAAGCGCAGATGAAACCCTTTCGTTAATTAATAGCTCGAGCTATTTTTTGAGTTTCACTGCTTGCGAAGCCTAAGATCATATCATAGTCTTCGTCACTCAGGTCAAGCAATTGTGCTGCTTGGGCGCAAAGACTAGGATGTTTATTTAAACAATACCCTACCTCCCTTTGAGCCATAACTGTTGCCATATAGAAAATAGCCTGCTCAAGACTTAATGGCGCATTATCACTAATTGATAAACGCTTCATTTCACTAAACAGTAAATTAGGTATTTTCCAGTTCTCTAGTATCAATCCTGAACACTGAATAAAGTTAAAGCCAAAGATATGCTCTTGTAGCTCAATAGGCATGATACTTTTATCTGCCAATTGATATTTTTGATACGCCTTTGTGACCTTAGATGCACACACTAATTCACCTAAGTTCATTAAAATGCCCATAACAAAAAAGCGTTCACTGCCCCTCATCTTTAATTGTTGAGCGATCGTACGGGCCAATAACCCTGTGCACACCGAGCGCTCCCAAAACACATTAAAATCGATGCCCGTGCTAGCCATTGACTTGAAAGCTAAATTCGCTGTCTCTGCCAGTGAAATGTTGTATGCAGCTTCTCCACCAATCACACTGACCGCTTTATTCACATCAGTCACCTGTGCAGGAAATCCAAATAATGCACTGTTTGCAAGTTTTAGTACTTTTGCGGATATGGAAGGGTCAACAGACATTACGTTAGCGACATCGTTTATACTGGTAAGGGGATCATCAAGCACTTGTCTAAGTCGCACACAAGTATGAGGCAAGGTAAAACTATTGTTAGCGTGTTTAATGATTGGTGCTAGTTGCATATTTGCCTCTCTATCTAAATATGAAGCTATATGGTAGTCGAATCAAAAGGGGTTTTCGATAATACAGTTGATACTTAAGGGCAAGTAATGATACGTAATAAAATGCATCTATTTAAAATAATTCACCTTGGGTGAAGTCAAGATCAGCCTGCTCTTTTTTATTTTGTCGTGCTAAGTAAGCACGTTTACGCCGATTACAAGCTGTTACAATAATACGCTTAGTTGCATCATCCACTTTTATCCAGTGTTGACGTTCTTCTCTGCTGCGAAAGCACCCAAGGCAGTAGCCCCGTGGTCCTGATTCACAAACACCAATACACGGACTAGGGATATCAAAAAATTCTAATTGATTCATAATTATGTCAACAATTTAGGTATCACTCGCGTGGGTATAATTAAATATGTGGCAATACGCTACCACTAACACCCCAAAATGAAAATAAAAAAACCGAGCATCGTATAACGAAGCTCGGTTTTGTGATGCCATCTTAATTTTTTCAGTCAGCTTATTTTTTCTTTTTGGCCTTTGGATTTGGCATATCCGTAATGCTACCTTCAAAAATCTCTGCCGCTAAGCCAATAGATTCATTTAAAGTAGGATGAGCATGCACGGTTAGTGCGATATCTTCTGCATCCGCACCCATTTCAATCGCAAGACCAATTTCGCCTAACATCTCACCAGCATTTGTACCAATAATCGCTCCACCGATTACGCGACCAGAGTCTTTATCAAACAATAGCTTTGTCATACCATCGGTTGCTTGCGATGCAATAGCACGACCCGATGCAGCCCAAGGGAAGGTTGCTGCCTCGTAGTTGACTTTTTGTTCTTTAGCTTCTTTTTCCGTCAATCCAACCCAAGCAATTTCAGGCTCAGTATATGCCACTGAAGGAATGCCACGAGGGTCAAAGTAGTGTTTCTTACCAGCAATGACTTCCGCAGCTACGTGTCCTTCATGCACAGCCTTATGCGCAAGCATCGGTTGTCCAACTAAATCTCCAATCGCAAAGACATTTGCAACATTGGTGCGCATCTGTTTATCAACATTAATAAAGCCACGCTCGTCAACTTCTACACCTGCTTTATCTGCCGCTACCAGCAAGCCATTTGGACGTCGACCAACGGCCACTAATACGCGGTCATATCTAACCGCTTCTTTAGGCGCTTGTTTGCCTTCAAAACTGACATAAACGCCATCTTTTTTTGATTCAACTGCTGTCACTTTCGTCTCAAGCATAGTGTTGAACTTACCTTTAATGGTTTTCATGTAGACTTTCATGACGTCTTTGTCAGCCGCAGGTACTAACTGATCTAAAAACTCTACCACATCAATTTGCGAACCTAGCGCATGATATACCGTTCCCATTTCAAGGCCGATGATTCCGCCGCCTAAAATCAACATTTTTTCGGGGATGTCTTTCATTTCTAGTGCGCCAGTACTGTCCATGATACGCTCGTCATCTTTAGGCACAAATGGTAATGCGACAGGCTCAGAGCCAGCGGCAATGATAGCGTTGTCAAATTTGATAGTAGTGCTACCTTTATCGCCTTCAACAACTAGCGTATTGGCATCGACAAACTTACCGTACCCTTGTACATGCTGCACTTTACGCATTTTTGACATGCCCGATAAGCCTTTGGTTAATTGGCTTACCACAGAGTCTTTCCATCCACGAATCTTGTCAAGATCAAACGTTGGCTCGCCAAAACTCACACCATGGCTTGATAAATGTTTCGCTTCTTGTATGACTTTTGCGACATGCAATAATGCTTTTGAAGGGATACAACCCACGTTCAAACACACGCCACCAAGGGTTTCTCTTGCGTCTACAATGACAGTATCGATACCTAAGTCTGCTGCTCTAAATGCGGCTGAGTAACCGCCAGGTCCTGCACCAAGTACCACTAATTGTGTTTTGATTTCGCTCATTCTGACCTCAATAAATTGACTATTCGTTTGCTGCGTATTCTAAAGGAAAACCCGCAGCACTTCATCCGATTTTTATACTAAACGTTTATAACAAGATACGGCGTATATCGCTTAGGCAGTCCGCCAAGTGAACCGTAAATCTCGCAGCTAGTGCCCCATCAATGACCCTGTGATCATACGACAATGAAAGCGGTAACATTAAGCGAGGCTGGAACTCCTTGCCATCCCACTTTGGTTTTATCTCGGTTTTAGACACGCCCAAAATGGCAACGTCAGGCGCATTTACTATCGGCGTAAATGCTGTACCGCCAATACCACCAAGGCTTGAGATAGTAAAACAACTACCTTGCATATCGGCAGCTTTTAATTTGCCATCACGTGCTTTGATACTAATTTGTGTTAATTCCTCTGAAATTTCCATGATTCCTTTTTTGTCAACATCACGGACAACAGGTACCACAAGCCCTCCAGGGGTATCAACAGCAATACCAATGTGGAAATACTTTTTCTTAATTAAAGATTCGCCTGATGCAGATAGTGATGAATTAAACGTTGGATATGCTTTCAGCGCATCCGCTACTGCTTTCATCATAAATACCAGCGGGGTAATCTTTACGCCCAACTTGCGCTTTTCAGCAATTTGGTTTTGCTGTTTTCTAAACGCTTCAAGCTCAGTAATATCCGCTTCATCAAACTGCGTAACATGAGGGATTGTCACCCAATTACGATGCAAATTAGGTCCCGACAGTTTTTGGATCCGCGTCAAAGGTACTTCTTCTACTTCACCAAACTTACTAAAATCGACCTTCGGCGGCGGCAATACTTGCAAACCACCATTTCCTTGAGCCACATTGGTGCCTTAGTGTCATTTTAGGACGAGAAAGTTCATACTTCACATACGATTGGACATCTTCTTTTAAAATTCGTCCTTTACGCCCCGTTGCACTAACCTGTGACAAATCAACGCCAAATTCACGCGCTAATCGTCTTACTGATGGTGAGGCATGAATGGCTCCTGAGTGTTTCTTTTCACCAGCTGATGGATGATGAGGAACAGGCGGTGCTTTAGGCGCAGCCGCCGGTGCTTTGGGCGCAGCCGCCGGTGCTTTGGGCGCGGCCGCCGGCGCACTGAGACTGGCTGCCGAACTATCGTTGCTAGCAGCAGGGGCTGGCGCTTCACCTGCAGATGACACTTCCATTGTTAGCACAAGTGAGCCCTCAGATACTTTATCACCCACTTTAACTTTCATATCAATAATTTTACCTGCCTGTGGAGCAGGAACGTCCATGGTGGCTTTATCTGTTTCAAGCGTAATTAAGCCATCTTCTTCTTCTACACTATCGCCCACATTTACTAACACTTCTATAATGTCTACATCACTTGCATCGCCAATATCTGGGACCGTCACATCAACCACACTGCTGGTATTGGCAGTAGGTGCCGAAGTACTGGGTGTATCATCTGAAGCAGCTTGTTGCGCAGGAGCTGAAACAGCAGCAGAGTCGGCACCTGAAGCACCCACTTCGAGTATCAGCACAAGTGAGCCTTCAGACACTTTGTCACCTGTTTTAACTTTCATTTCAAGTACTTTACCGGCTTGTGGGGCAGGTACATCCATGGTGGCTTTATCTGTTTCAAGCGTAATTAAGCCATCTTCTTCTTCAACTGTATCACCCACATTTACCAACACTTCGATGATATCAACATCAGCGGCATCTCCGATATCCGGGACAGTTACTTCAACCGTTTGACTAGTGTTAGAAGAAACAGGTGCACTTGTTTGTGCAGGCGTATCGTTTGTTTGACTTGCTTGTGGTGCTTGACTTGGCTCTGACGCTTGCTCATCACCAGCGCTAGCTTTACCCAGCAAATCACCTTGCTTGATTTTATCACCAACCGCTACGTTTATTTCAGTAATAGTACCGTCAAATGGTACGGGTATATCCATGCTTGCCTTGTCACTTTCTACTGTGACAAATGCATCTTCTGCCTCTACCGTATCACCAACAGCTACACATATTTCTATTATTTCAACTTCATCTTCACCCACATCTGGGACGAGAATATCTTGTAAATTAGCCATTATCATTTCTCCCAGTTATGCGTAAAGTGGATTGATTTTATCGCCGTCTATCTCAAGCGTTTTATGAGCTTTTGACAAAGTTGCAGCGTCAATATCTCCGGCTTTATACAATTCAAACAAAGCAGCATACGCTACATTTTGAGCATCTACTTCAAAATGTCGTCGCAAATTAGCTCGGCTATCTGAGCGACCAAAACCATCAGTGCCTAATACGCGATAAGCACCTAGGCACATAAGCACGCACTTGATCAGCGTATGACTTTATGTAGTCAGTAGCAGCTATTGTTGGACCATCGTTTCCAGCAGATAAGACTTCTGTAACATATGGTGTTTTTTGCTTCTTCTGATCAGGATTGCGCATATTGTATCTATCGCAGTCAATTGCATCTCGGCCCAACTCGTTAAATGAAGGTACGCTATATAATTCACTTGAGACACCAAAATCCTTAGCGAGTATTTTGGCCGCTTCTTGGACTTGCAGCAATATCGTGCCGCACCCAAGCAGTTTAACCTGTAATTTGTTTTTCTTCGCACCATGCTCTTCAAGCTTATAGATACCTTTTAATATGCCTTCTTCACAGCCTTTTGGCATTTCAGGTTGGACATAATTTTCGTTCATCACCGTCAAGTAGAAAAATACATTTTCTTGGTCTTCTAACATACGACGAATACCGTCTTGAACAATTACTGCTACCTCGTATGCGTAGGTTGGGTCATAACTTACACAGTTAGGGATCAGTCCAGCTTGAATATGGCTATGCCCATCTTGGTGTTGTAAACCTTCACCGTTGAGGGTGGTTCTGCCCGCTGTGCCCCCGACTAAGAAACCTCGGGTTTGTGAATCCCCAGCTGCCCACGCCATATCTCCAACACGTTGGAAACCAAACATTGAGTAGTAGATGTAAACAGGCAACATCGGTAAATCGTTAAGTGAATATGATGTACCGGCGGCCACAAATGAGGACATAGCGCCAAGTTCGTTAATACCTTCTTGTAAAACCTGACCTTTTTTGTCTTCACGGTAATAAGCAACTTGGTCTTTGTCTTGCGGAATATATTTTTGCCCAGAGTTACTATAAATTCCTACTTGTCTAAACAGACCTTCCATCCCAAATGTTCTGGCTTCATCAGGAATAATTGGAACAACACGTGAACCCATTTGCTTGTCTTTTAGCATTACCGTTAATACGCGTACAAAAGCCATTGTAGTAGAGATTTCTCTTTCACCTGAGCCTTTGGTAATTGCTTCAAACGCTTTTAGCGGTGGAGCTGGCAACTCTTCGGTCGACTTAGCGCGACGAACAGGCATATAGCCATTTAGCGCTTCACGCTTTTCGCGCAAATATTTCATTTCGGGACTGTCATCGTCGAATTTGTAGTAGCTTAAATCTGCACATTGCTCATCTGACAAAGGAATATTGAAACGATTGCGGTATTGCTTCACCGAATCGGTATCCATTTTCTTAACGTTATGAGCAATATTTTTTCCTTCGCCTGCATCACCTAAACCATAACCTTTTACGGTTTTAGCTAAGATAACTTGTGGGCGCCCCTGTGTTTCAGTCGCTCTTTTGTAGGCTGCATATACTTTTACAGGGTCATGTCCACCGCGGTTCAAGCGCCAAATATCTTCATCAGACATGTTGGCAACCATGTCTTTTAACTCTGGATACTTACCAAAGAAATTGTCGCGAGTGTAAGCACCACCTTTTGATTTGTAGTTTTGGTATTCGCCATCAACGGTTTCATTCATGACATCAAGTAACTTGCCTGATGTATCGCGAGCAAGAAGCGAATCCCAATAACGTCCCCAAATGACCTTAATGACTTCCCATCCAGCACCGCGGAATGTCCCCTCAAGTTCTTGGATAATTTTTCCATTTCCCCTCACCGGACCATCAAGTCTTTGCAAGTTACAATTGATCACAAAGGTTAAATTATCTAGATTCTCACGAGATGCTAGACCTATAGCACCTAAACTTTCTGGCTCATCAACTTCACCGTCTCCCATAAAGCACCAAACACGTTGGTTTGAACAATCTTTCAAACCTCGATTGGTTAAATACTTTAAGAAACGAGCAAGATAAATAGCTTGCATGGGGCCAAGTCCCATAGAGACCGTTGGAAACTGCCAAAAATCAGGCATTAATTTGGGATGAGGATATGAAGATACGCCTTCCCCATCGACTTCTTGCCTGAAGCCGTCTAATTGACCAGCACTTAAACGCCCCTCGATAAACGCACGAGAATATATACCCGGAGATACATGTCCTTGCACAAACATAAAATCACCGCCATCTTGGTCATTTGGCGCTCTGAAAAAGTGGTTAAAACCGACATCATATAACATTGCTGAGGACGCAAAACTAGAAATATGCCCACCTAATTCAAGGTCTTTTTTAGACCCTCGCAACACCATCATTAATGCGTTCCAACGAATCGCGTTACGAATTTTTGTTTCGATGGTTTGATCGCCTAGCATGGTTGGCTCTTGGCCTGCAGGAATGGTGTTAATATAAGCGGTAGTGGCGTCATAAGGTAAATGCGCGCCATTTCGTCTTGCTTTCTCTATTAAAGACTCAAGTAAAAAATGAGCTCTTTCAACACCCTCTGTCTCTAAAACAGCTTCAAGTGATTCAATCCACTCTTGGGTTTCAATCGGATCGACATCAGGTTGTTTAGCATCAGCCATATTTTATTCCTATTCTCTTGTTCAATTTATACACTGCATATTATTGCGTGCTTGATTTGTTAACAGCACTATGTGCAGTTGCATTGGGTTTATTCACTTACCAATCTACGTAAACTTCTTTGCACACTGGCTTGGTTTTGATTAATTTCTAATAAAGTTGCTTCAACAAAAGACAAATGTGCATGACTTGCGTCTCGTGCTGACTCAGGATTCCCAGCTTCTATTGCATCGACTATATCAATGCGTTGCTGCTTTATGCGTTGCTCAATACTTTCGTCTTGGTTTTGACTATCACTGGCTAGCCTAAGCATCGCTAAATTTTGTTTTATGTTATCTATTAACATTGCGCGCATTGCCGACATAACTTGAACCAAGACCATGTTTTGGGAAGCCTTTGCCATGTCAAAATAAAAAGTCGCTAAGCGCTTGGCTTCTTCATCTGGTTGCTGTGCACCATTTATTTCTAGCACACGAGCAAATGATGCTTTAAGTTGTTTAACATCGTCTGGCTGACCTCGAAGCGCAGCATAGAAGGCAGCCATGCCTTCTAGGGAATGTCTAAACTCAAGCAAATCAAACTGAGTTTCTGGGCGATTAGAAATTAGATCGAGTAAGGGGTCAGATAATCGTTTATTTAAGTGCTGTGAAACAAAGGTCCCGCCACCTTGCTTGCGCTCGATTAGACCTTTTGCGCTGAGATTTTGAATAGCTTCGCGCAAGGATGGACGCGACACTTGAAAACGCTCAGCCAACTCACGTTCGGGCAATAATTGTTCGCCTGCGGCTAATGTGCCATCAATTATCATTGACTCTAATCGTTCTGTAATGACGTCTGATAACTTCGCTTGTTTAATCATGCACTTTTCTTCTTGAAATTGTCACTTAACACAAGGCAATCCCATAACCTGAGCTTTGAAAAAGCAAACAGGCTATTGGTAATACCAATTAACCAATATGATATAGTGTAGTGAAATTAGAATAAAAGTAAAGTGTTAGACAGTAAATCCGACTAAAGTCATAAGTGAAATCACCATCAGTAGAAAAACAATGTTTCTTTTCACAAGCTTTACCATTTGCAATGGCTCAGTTAGGTGAGCTCTTTCGTCACTTATTGTGTCTTCTGCTGACTTTGCGACTTTTGCTAAAAAGTCATAGCTTGATATAGAGGTATTTACTAAGTCATGGAGCCATGCTGATAGTCCGCGAGTAAAATGGCCAACCATTAAAAAACCAAACGCGGTTATTCGAATTGGGATAAAATCAAGATAGTAAAGTAGGCGTGCGCTTTCATGTCGTTGAGACACCTCATCTAGTGATTCATTTTGGTTTCGGTCTTTTACATACAACTCTTTTATTAATGAGTAGAAAACCATGCCAAGGACGCCAAACAAAGCAAAGAAAATAATCACGCTTGCATATTGTCGATAATTTACAAGCACAAGTTGTTTGCCAACATTTGAAAGCTCTCCACCCTCGTTACCAAAAGACATACTATGCAAAGAACAAGCTTGAAAATCATCGCGATTAGCCGCTAATAAATACTGTTTATATGTTTTGCGCGTGACTGGACATCCAAGACAAATCCATAAACTTAAAACATATAAGGCTAGTAGGAAGATACCACTTAACCATTGTGTCAGTAACCATGCTAGTAAGGTAGGAACAGCGGCGATTATAAATGTGCTCACATAAGGTGAAGCATTTTTTAATATGCCTGTATTGCCCACCACTGTAAAATAAGACTCCGCCAAAGTCGCTATATGGAATTTTTTCGATTTACTGGTAACCCGCTCTAGCGCCATTACCAACAGCAGAGTAAATAGTGTCATTAGCTATACCTATTATAAAACTTGCAATTAACCATAGTATAGTCTGTGCAAATACACTTGTGCTAGGTAGAATAAGCCAATATCGATATTAGTTAGATAAACAAACATATGAAACAAGAGTTCAAAGATGCTCAAATCATCCACAATGACGTGCTATTTGCACTTAGAGAGGATTTAGGGTGTAACGATGATGATACAAACCCGCAAAGTATGATGTTAGCTGATATGAGCGCACAACTTATTCAACAAGATACACAAGTGGAGGCCCATATCATTACCAGAGACGACATTGTGCTATGTGGCAAACAGTGGGCTGAGGCAGCATTTATGTTGCTTGATCCAAATATGCAGTTGTCATGGAGGGCAAATGATGGTGAATGTTTATCTGCAGGTAGTGTGATTGTAGCGATAAGTGGCAACGCTCGTAGCATTTTGACCGCTGAGCGCACTGCTCTAAATTTTATGCAGATGTTAAGCGGCACTGCCACTATAAGTCATCGTTATGTTCAATACTTGCAAGATAGTCGAACGAAGTTGTTAGACACACGAAAAACAATCCCCAAGTTTAGGCAAGCACAAAAGTATGCCGTGCGCTGCGGCGGTGGCGTTAATCATAGAATGGGCTTATTTGACGCTTTTTTAATCAAAGAAAATCACATAAAAGCATGTGGTTCAATTGCCAAAGCTGTTAGTCAAGCAAAATCGATTAATGACAAACTAACAATAGAAGTAGAAGTAGAGTCAATAAAGGAGTTGCAAGAAGCAATTGAGGCTAAATGTGACGTCATAATGTTGGATAATTTTGACACCAAACTGACAAAAAGAGCAGTAGAATTAAATAATTATCAATGTAAGCTTGAAGTTTCTGGCAATATAACAGAAAATCGATTAAGTGAGTTATCAAGGTTGGGTGTTGACTTTATTTCTACCGGCGCAATTACAAAACATATAAGCGCAGTAGACTTATCACTTCTAATCCTTTAAATTCATGAACTTAATAAGAAAAATCAGTTAAAAAATCGTCTCAGTTGTGTCAAAACCGACACTCAAGTATGCGAACGCATACTTTATCGTTGGTTTATTCATCATATACTGATTGTGCGGTTGGGTGAGCGGCAGATAATGCTTAGTGAACTCTAACTACATTAACTTTACTTAACAGACGCGCTAGGCGCATTGGAGATAGACCATGACCATGTCAATAAAGAAAGCTTCACAAAAGGGTTTCACCCTAATCGAACTAATGATTGTTGTAGCAATCATCGGTATTCTTGCCGCAATCGCTTTACCAGCTTACCAGTCTTACACAGACCGTGCTAAGTTTGCTGAGCTAGTTAACGCTGCTTCAGCTGCAAAATCTGCGGTAGAAGTTTGTGCTCAAATCGAAGGTACAATTGCAAACTGTTCAAGCGGTAACAACGGTATTCCAGCTGCAGTAGCTGCTACAGTAAATGCTCCAGGCGTGTCAATTGCTGCAAACGGCGTTATCAGCATCACTGGTTCAACTGATCCTTCTGCAGTACAAAACGCTGCTGGTACTGGCGCTGCTACATTCACATTGACTCCAACTTACGTGCGTGAAACTGGCATGACGTGGAGAGAAGAGTGTGACCCAACTACTTTATGTGATAACACTCCTGCTACGCCATAGTAGGTAATGTTTGATGACCCAGAAGCGTAACGCTTCTGGGTTTTTTAGTTTCTAAACTTTACAAAACCAAATAAAAGTGAGGTAGGCAATGGATAAGTCAATGACACCTTTTGAGTGGGTTGGAGTAGACCGCTCAGGCAAGAAAATTAATGGTGTTATTAACGCAGCCAATCCAACCGAAGCTAAAAACTTACTAAGACGTCAGGGTATATCCGCCCAAAAAGTTAAAAAATCAACGCCTTCATTTTTTTCTCGTGGTGACAAGATAACAGCGCAAGATATCGCAGTAACGTCTCGTCAAATAGCCACTATGCTAGGCGCTGGTGTAACCCTTATTCAAAGCCTTGAAATGATAGGGCAAGGCCATAACAAAAAGTCCATGCGAGAGCTCATGGCAAAACTTACCGGTGAAGTGAAATCAGGTAACGCATTATCCGTAGCGCTTCGTAAACATCCTAAGTATTTTGATGACCTATATTGCGACTTGGTAGAAACAGGCGAGCAATCAGGTGCGTTAGAAACGATATATGATCGTATAGCGCTATACAAAGAAAAGGCCGAAGCCTTAAAATCCAAAATTAAAAAAGCGATGTTTTATCCCATCGCCGTAATCGTTGTTGCCTTTATCGTAACGATGATTCTTCTTATATTCGTAGTTCCTCAATTTGAAGAGATTTTCAATGGCTTTGGCGCCGAACTACCGGCCTTTACACAATTCGTGTTAGGCATATCAGATTTTGTGCAAGATTACGGCTTGTATATTGCCGTATGCGCTATCGTCGGTGCTTTTCTTTTCAAAAAAGCCTACGGAAAAAGCCAAGGAATGCGAGATAGCATCGATGCAAAAGTGTTGAAAATACCTGTTATTGGTGAGATTTTAAAAAAGGCAGCTGTAGCAAGATTTACCCGTACCTTGGCAACCACATTCGCAGCAGGTGTCCCCTTAATCGGTGCACTTGATTCAGCCGCTGGTGCATCTGGTAATGCTGTGTTTCGAAAAGCAATAATCTTCATCAAAAATGAAGTCTCTGGCGGCGTACAAATGAATGCCGCAATGCGCTCCACGCGAGTGTTTCCTGACATGGTGACTCAGATGATTGCCATAGGTGAAGAATCGGGCGCAGTAGATGAAATGCTCAGCAAAATAGCCTACATATACGAAGCAGAAGTAGATGATATGGTGGATGGTTTAACTAGCCTTCTAGAGCCAATGATCATGGCTGTGCTAGGAGTCGTAATAGGCGGCCTTATTATCGCAATGTACTTGCCCATATTCCAAATGGGTTCGGTTGTCTAAACCATTCACATGATAGTGTGACGCCCACTAAAGCGAGTATCCTTATACTCGCTTTTTAATAGCTACATCAGTTGAAACACATATAGAGTCACTTGCCCATCATATTAATTGCGTCTATAGTTTGTGCAATCTTCATTATTAACAAAGTCAATTAGTACCCCATGTTTGAATACCTTGCTAGCAACACTGTCGCTTTTCTCATCTGTGTTTTTGTATTGTCGTTATTAGTAGGTAGTTTTTTAAATGTCGTAATATATAGAGTCCCTGTCATGATGAAGCGTCAATGGCAGCAAGATATAAATGAATACCTGAGTGAAAATGGTCAAGAAAATGCTGTTCAAAAGACTGACAATTCAACATTTAACCTTATAAAGCCTGATTCAAGCTGCCCCAAATGCGGCCACAATATAAGGGCATGGGAAAACATACCTATTATCAGCTGGATTTTACTTCGCGGTAAATGTAGTAATTGTAACAACCCTATTTCAATTCGATATCCCGCTATAGAACTATCAACGGCTGTATTAAGCACTATAGTTGCCTATTATCTAGGATTTAACCTTATCAGTTTTGCGTTTATAGTCTGTACCTTAGTTATTGATTGCAATGACCTTTATCGATATAGATGAAATGTTGCTGCCAGATGTAATGACACTGTCAGTTTTGTGGATTGGCTTAATAGTCGCGGCACTATCGCCACAGATGTCACTCAATGATGCCGTTTTTGGCGGCGTGTTTGGGTATCTAAGTCTGTTTTCAGTTTATTGGGCGTTTAAGCTTTTAACTGGAAAAGAAGGAATGGGTTACGGTGATTTTAAGTTACTTGCCGCTATTGGCGTATGGGTAGGATGGCAACATTTGCCTATCGTCATTCTGTTATCTTCTGTTGTTGGCGCTTTTGTTGGCATTAGCATCATGATGGCTAAGCGCAAAAATACTGATTTGGCTATTCCATTTGGTCCTTACCTCGCTGCTGCAGGCTATCTGACGATGTTATATGGCGATGATATCGCAACATGGTATTTGGCAAGCTTATGAGCCTTAACAAACCATTTATAGTAGGCATTACTGGTGGTATCGGCTCAGGAAAAACGACTGTTACTGATCTTTTTGCTAAGCTTGGTATTTCAGTGATTGATGCTGATGTAGTGGCTCGAGAGGTCGTTCAAATAAACTCTTGTGGCTTACAAAAGATAGAAGCCGTATTTGGAAAACACATTATTGATGAAACCGGTAATTTAAATCGCCCTTTGCTCAGAAAAATTATATTTTCAGATAAAAGCAAAAAACAAGCACTTAACGACATCTTACACCCTTTGATAAGACAAGAGATGATTGCCCAGTTATCAAAAGCGAGCTCAGAGTATGTTATTTTATCAGCCCCGTTATTGTTTGAGAACAAGCTGCAGTCTATGGTCGATATAACGGTTTTAGTTGATGTCAGTGTCGAGACACAAATTAGTCGTACGGCTGGTCGCGACGGTAGTGATATCGCCACAATTGAATCTATTATTGCATCTCAATACAGTCGTGAGCAGAAACTAGCCCTATGTGATGATATCATCGACAATAGTGGCACTTTTGAAGACTTAGCGCCTCAAATCACGTTTTTGCATAAAAAATACTTACAATTATCACATAGATAAGTAAGAATGTACGCTAAGCTTGAGTCAATCAGAAATAACTAAAAGAACAAGGGGGAAGTCAAATGTCATCGGCACTTTATGAGTTTCCACTTTGCGAGAAAGTGCGAAACTACCTTCGTTTAGAGCAATTATTTGCTCAACTTAATGAAGTCAAAGATGCCAAGCTTGATGTTGAATATCTTAGCTTTTTTAAAACCTTGTTTGATATTCAAGACCTACTTGAAAGGCTTGATTTACGGACCGATTTACTGCGTGATATCGATGTTCACGAAAAGAAATTAAAACATTGGTCAGCGCATCCAGATATCGATACTTCGGCGTTAAGTAAAGCGCTCAATGAGCTTGAAACCCTAGAACATAAACTTAAAACGACCAAAAAACTAGGAGCTTCACTACGTGATGAAAAATTTTTATCTAGCATCAGGCAGCGTTTCGCCATTGTAGGTGGCGCAACCAGTTTTGATCTTCCAATTTTGTTTTGCTGGCTAAAACAAGACAAATCGCAAAAATTACAAGAAGTAAATAATTGGCTTACACATCTTGAATTGGTCCAAACAAGTATTGTGATGATTTTGTCGTTTCTGCGCGAGAAGGTCGTATTTACAAAAACATCTTGTACAACTGGTTACTATCAGTCTTCTAATGAGGAAAAGCTTGAACTTGTTAGAATCAAAATCGATAAATCATTAGGTATCTATCCGGTATTAAGTGGCACACGAAATCGTTATGGTGTTAAGTTTATGTATCTAAAACCACCAGAAGGAAGCAGTGCCTCTGTCACTCAAACCGTTTCTTTTAAACTAGCATGTTGTTGATAAGTAAATGAAAGTAAATTGCCCAAGCTGTCAAACTAGTCTTGTGTGGAACGCACAAGCTACTTTTCGTCCTTTTTGTTCAAAGCGTTGCCAATTAATAGATTTAGGGCAGTGGGCTGAAGAACAACACAGCATCGCGTGTGATAAGCATCAGCAAGACTTATTACCCGATAACATTGATGTAGAAGATATCGAAGCTTTACTAGCCCACGAGCAGAAAAACGAAGATTTTTTTAAATGAATGAGCTTATGCAAAGCATTTTAATAGTAGGCGGTACGCATGGTAATGAGCTCTCCGGTGTGTATGCGGTAAAACACTGGCTGGAGCATCCAAACGCAATATCACAGTACTGTCCTTCGGCAACACTATCTTTTTTACTCGCCAATCCTAACGCGATATCCCAACAAACAAGATATGTTGAAGCCGATTTAAACCGACAGTTCACAAATGAAATATTGACTCAGTCTATCGAAGATAGCAGTTATGAATGCGCACTAGCTGCACAAATAAACAAAAACCATGGCCCAAAAGATAAGCCAACTTGCGACTTGGTTATCGACATTCACAATACCACCAGCAATATGGGTCCTACGCTGATTATCCTACAAACAGATAGTTTCAATACTCAGTTAGCACGCTATGTTAAAAGTCATATGCCACACGCTAACATATTAATTGAGGATTTACGTCCTTATGACGCAAATGGCTATCTTTGTACGATTGGTAAAAAAGGCGTAATGATTGAAGTCGGGCCACAAGCTAACAATGCGCTAGATGCAAATATTTATCAGGCAGCAGCAGATATGACAATGCATATTTTGCAATTTTGTGAGCAATGGAACAAACAAGAAATAAGCTCTCTCTCGCCAGTAAGTGCCTTTCGTTTAATTAGTGAAGTGCCCTATCCTGTCAACAATAGAAATGAACGCATAGCGATGATTCATCCTAATGTGTATGCAAAAGACTTTCACAGATTAAAAAAAGGCCAAGCGTGTTTCAGGGCTTTGACGGAGAAGAAATTAAATGGAACGAACCCGATACCTATCCACATTTCATTGGTGAAGCGGCCTATAATAGCTATCAAATAGCCTTCGCAAGTGCAGATAAATGTATTTTATAAAACGTAACAAAAAATGGCCTCCCATGAAACATACTGTCTATATAAGTGCCCTTTTATCGCTTTTAATCATAAGCGCTTGTTCCCAAAACATGCAAAATGCTAAACAAGACACTAAGCAAGCCAAAATGGTTAAAACGCTTCAACTAGAAACCTTTACTGGAAAAATCGAGAGACATATTACCGGTAAAGTGCAAGCCGCCGATACTACGTCTATATCATTTCAAGTCAGTGGTTTAGTTGAGGATGTAAATGTTAATTTGGGGCAATCATTTACAAAAGGCGACTTGCTTGCGCAACTAGATGATGAAATCTACCAACTGGCCGTTAATCGGGCTAATAGTGTACTTGCAGAGGCTGAAGCATCTGAGATTGAAGCAAAGCAAAATTTAGATCGAAGCCTTTCATTGCAAAGCCAACGCTTAGTGTCTCAAGCAGAAATCGACAATGCTCAAGCCGCGTTCGATATCGCTAAGCAGCGCGTAAATAGCGCAAGAAGTGCCTTGAATATCGATCTTGAAAACCTTGCTGATACACAACTTATTGCGCCCTACGATGGTACCATTTCGGCGCGATTGATTGAGCCATCACAACAGGTTACCCCTCAGACTCCTGCCTTCACTATACAGGGTAAAACAAATCTGGAGGTCTCGGCGGTAATATCCGAATCAATTGTAGGCAAAATAGAATTGGGCGAATTAGTTAGTGTTCGCATTCCTGCCTTAAATAACGACGAAATATATACTGCAACGCTCACTGAAATAGGAACGCAGGCTTCAGTGGCCAATGCGTTTCCAATTACGATTACTTTTAATCAATTTCACGGTGATTTACTGCCTGGTATGTCCGCTGAAATTATTTTACCCCTGAGTGAAAAAAGTCATCTAAGTAACGCTATTGCCAGCTCATCAACACCAAGTAATGATTTTTATATTCTCCCGCTTTCCGCACTTGCAACGGATAAACATGGGCAATACGTGCTTGAAGTCATAAAGGAAAACGACCAATTCATCACTAAAAAACGGCGCCTTATTATTTTGCAAACTCTTCCCAGTGAATTATTAGTGTCATTTACGCAAAACAGTGAAAGCGTCATTGAGGTCGTTAGTGCCGGCGTGGGTAACTTACGTGATGGTCAAACCGTAACGCCGTTGGCAAGCAGCCATGTTATTTACAACCAATAGACGAAAATAAGATGCTTAATCTTTCACATATTGGATTTACCTACTACCGATTGGTTATGTCGATTGTGCTTGGCTTAATGATATTTGGGGCCGTTAGTTACTTTACATTACCAGCACAAGAAGATCCCGCAATCAAAGTAAGAGAAGCGGTAATAACCACCCATTTCCCTGGTATGCCCGCTCAACAAATCGAATTACTGGTGACCAAAACGATTGAAGAAGGGATTCGAAATGTTGATGAAGTTAAAGAAATACGTTCAGTATCAGTTTTAGGTACTTCCACGGTAAACATCTTGTTGTATGAGCGGTATTTTAACCTTGATCAAATATGGGACAAGGTAAGAAATGAACTGGATAAAGTCGCAAACGATTTGCCTGAAGGCACACAGACTCCCTTTGTTAATGATAATTTTGGTGATGTGGCAATCCTCAGTGTCGCATTGCAGGCCGACAACGGTATTAGCATGGGGGAGTTATTTGATATTGCGCAGCATACTAGAGATGAGCTTTACCTTGTTCAAGGAACAGAGTCTGTCGATATTTTAGGCGCACAGGCTGAAAATATTATAATAGAAGTTTCAGACGTAAAAGCGGCTCAGCTTGGTATCTCACCTGCACAGCTTACAGCTACCTTACAAAATGAAAATGTTATTCGCCCCGGCGGCATTATTGATTTAGATGGTACCAGTTTTAACGTCAGACCAAGTGGCAATTTTGATACCATCGAAGCGATTAGAAATGTGGTATTTACGCTAGCTGATACCAGTCAATCAATTCAGTTGCGGGATATTGCTAGGGTGTACAGAGACTCTGTAGATCCGCCTGTTAGAACCGCATTCTTTAATGGTGAACCGGCAATCGTTCTGGCGATTGCTAAAAACGAACGATATAGCGTCACAGAGCTATCTCCTCGGATTGAAAGAAAGCTTAATGATCTTGAGAGTATTTTGCCTGCTGGCGTCAGCTTTAGCATTATTACTAGACAAGCTGATCAAGTTGAACAGGCAGTTAACGGTGTATCAATCAATGTAATACAAACACTCACCATTGTACTTGTTGTTGTGATTCTATTTTTAGGCTTTCGAATCGGCTTAGTCGTGGGGTCGATTGTGCCAGCGGTTGTATTAATTACCCTAGCCTTTTTGAACTTTAGTGGCATGGCACTTGAGAGAATGAGTCTTGCCACACTTATTATTTCATTGGGATTATTGGTTGATAATGGCATTGTTGTCGCTGAAGATTACAAAAAACGACTAGAAAAAGGCCAAGCGCGAAAAGACATTATCAAGCAGATCGGTAGTACTTTAAGCATTCCTTTATTAACATCATCTGCAACGACTATGTTGGTATTTCTGCCTTTGATGCTTGCAGAAAGTATGTCTGGTGAGTATACCCGCTCTATTTCAATCGTCATAATCTATGCATTGATAATATCTTGGGTGTTATCTTTAGCCGTAACGCCATTTTTATGTCATCTTTTTATCCCTGACACCAATGATGATGGCAAGCTAAAACAAAAAGGTTGGCAAAAAAAGATAGCCAATATGTTCGAATACTTAAATATTGCGTATCGCTCTTTGCTTCATTTTGTCTTGGGACAACGGCTGTTATTTATCACATTACTTGTCGTATTATTTGTGGGGGCTGGTGCATTTTTACAGATGATACCCGTTAAGTTTTTCCCAGACTCAGACCGTGCCCAAGTCCTTGTCTATATAGATTTACCAGCAGGGGCGACAATGCGCGAGACTCAGCGTACCCTGCAAGATATTTTTAAGATTTTAGATAACGATGAACGCTATCAAGATCTAGATAATTATGCAGCATATGGCGGCTTTGGTGGGCCAAGATTTGTATTGTCCTTGACACCTATTACACCAGAAGACAACAAAGCATTTTTGATGTTAAACCTTTCCTCTCGTAATGCTCAAGACCAAATCATTCGGCAATTACGCGAAGACTTTGCCCAACACACTCCCCATTTAACAACACGTGTTACCAAGATGTTTTTAGGACCATCGGATTCAAATAAAATTGATGTGCAAGTGATTGGTCCTGATAGAGATATCATATTTAATGCAGCGCAAGAGATTAAAAAAATAATGGCAAGTGTGCCAAGGCACAATTGAAATAAAGGATGATTGGGAGAACAAGATCTCGCAAGTCGATATTAGAATTGATCAAGCTAGAGCGAAACGCGCAGGAATAAATTCATCCGACGTGGCAAAGTCCTTAGAATCGTTTTATTCAGGACAAACAATATCCGAGTTTAGAGAAGGTGATGACTTGTTGCCCATTATTGTGCGAGGGGAACAAAAAGGCCGAACAGATCTTAGTAAAATTTATGGCATCAATGTGTTTAGCAATACCCAGAATATCAACGTTCCATTAGAACAGATTGCGAGTATTGAGTTCACGCCACAATATGCAAGAATAGCTCGTGAAGATTTATTTAGAACGGTCACAATAGAAGGTAAAAACCTGTTCATGACGGCAGAGGATATGGTACCGTTTTTAAATGACAAATTAGATGCACTTGCCGCAACATTACCCATTTCTCACCGTATTGAGTTTGATGGTGTAGTCAAAGAGTCAAAAGAAGCACAGGCTTCTCTTAGTGCTAACATTCCTATGTGTTTAGCCGCTATTATTGTTTTACTAATAGCACAATTTAACTCTCTACGATGCGCTTCGATTATTTTGTTAACTATCCCACTTATTTTAATAGGCGCGGTTGTTGGACTCTTTGCATCAGGCGCAAATTTTGGTTTTATGGTGATTTTGGGCTTGTACGCGTTAGCCGGGATAATTGTGAATAACGCAATTGTGCTTATTGACAAAATTGAGATTGAACGAAATACGAATGAAACAAACAAAGATTATCTTTGTTTAATCAACGCTTGTGTCGACAGATTGCGCCCTATACTAATGTCTACCATTACGACAGTGATTGGCTTATTACCCCTTATCATTAGCCAAGATCCATTGTTTTATGGCATGGCTAGTGTTATTGCAATGGGACTTATCCTTGGTACGGTAATGACTTTAGGCGTAGTACCAATTTTATATAGTGTATTTTATAAGATAAATCGTGTTGCAGATTTCAAGGCCCAGGCCGATACATAGTGTACGTAAGTAGTTTTGCCAACAACATGAAGATACAAAACATTAATTATCAAGCCAATACTAAACATTTATCTCTTTGGGCATTTGCTCATTGCGTTGGCGCATTTCCCATATTGATAGTTGCGCTTAGTTTTCTATCGTGCTTTAAAACATATGCCCAAACAACAGACGCTCATCAAGAATTCACTATTATCTTTGCCGGTGAACTACTAGATATTTCAGATCCCCAAACAGGTGCATATGCGCAGTTAAAGCATCTATATGAACAAGAGAAACAAGAGAACCCCGCGACATTTCTATATTTTCTAGGCGGTTCAATTGGTCCTAGCGCTTTATCGAATCTTGACAGAGGCTCTCATATAATTGATATATTAAACAGCGTAGAGCCTGACGTAATGGCTGTATCAAAGCGTGATTTTAGCTATTTTGAAGATGAGTTATCACTACGTTCTTTTGAAGCTGCATTTCCAATGGTAGCAAGTAATCTATTAGATAAGCGTATCAATGATGTACCTGATGGTTTAGTCCAATCTGCTTTAGTCAGCAAACAAGGTATCACGGTTGGTTTTATCTCAATCATGCATGAACGCCTCATAAATGAATATTTACTGTCATATATCGACGTTGAGACGCCAGAGTCTACAATACGCGAGACTGCTAAAGCGCTCAAAGCTAGTGGTGCAGATATTGTTATTCTACAAAGCTTCTACCCATTTGATTTTATTCCACAGCTACTTAATCAAAACATTATCAGTTTAGCGGCTAATTCAAATACTAGGCTTCAAACAAGCGTTTATCAACAACTGTCGAGCATTGAAAAGTTAAAAGCATTTTCTGAGCCTGGGAAAGCCATTGTCGTTAAAGCAAAGATTGAAGAATCAATAAATATAGTCGAGTCACGAGAAGTCACCTTGAGCACTTTTATCAAAGATATTGATATTCAGCACCAAATTGACTCATATAAACTTCGGCTAGATAGACTATTAAATGATGTTATTGCCAGTTGGGATGGGAATTACTCAACCCGAAGAGAGGATATTAGAGGCAAAGAAAATGCGTTTGGTAATTATATTGCTGATACGATGAGAAATTTTGCCGGTACTGACATCGCCATTGTCAATAGCGGAAGTATAAGAGGAGACACAAGTTATTCAACTGACTCTCGTATTACTTTAAAAACAATTGCTAGTGAGCTCCCTTACCGTTCAACATTGACAATAATTAATGTAAGCGGAGCAGATTTGCGTATGGCACTTGAAAATGGGCTATCTACTATTGAAGATTTAAGAGGGAAATATCCGCATGTTTCAGGCATAACAATGGTGTATGACAGCACTAAATCTCCAGGGAACAGAATTGAATCGCTTAGTATCTTAGGAGAGACGATAGAGGACGATAAACTATACAGCTTAGCTACGACAGGATATTTAGCAGATGGAGGCGATGGCTATGTGTCACTTAAAAATGCGCAACAACTAACCCACTCAAGCATTAAGAACACTATTCTTATTTCTGATTTGATTTTGCGAGATTTGCGCTTAAAAGGCCGGCTAAGCAGTCAAATTGATGGTCGAAGCGTTGATCGTGCACTAAGTAGTCAAGATGGTGATAAGTAGATGGCGATGAATAAAAAACGTAAAACC
Organism: Glaciecola sp. HA4-3; assembly: GCF_055693685.1. Taxonomy (NCBI): domain Bacteria; kingdom Pseudomonadati; phylum Pseudomonadota; class Gammaproteobacteria; order Alteromonadales; family Alteromonadaceae; genus Glaciecola; species Glaciecola sp. HA4-3. The sequence continues at coordinate 742,069 of NZ_CM146340.1, read as the reverse complement.
ATTCGCTACTTTATTGCTGCACAAGTTTGCATTGTCGCAATATTTACGCTCATTACTTATGCAACCCTTAATCAATTAGGCTATCTTGAAAAGCAAATAGCTACTTTGTCTGAAGATGCTGTACCTAAAATCACGTTGGCTTCATCGCTGAATAACCAAATTCAAAATCTAGCAACGCTAACTACAATTTTGTCAAACTCGCAGACCAACCCTGCGCGCGCCCAAGCAATGTCAAAAACGGATAATTTGCTAGCCTTAATTGACAGCGCATTGCAAACAGATAGTGCTGAAAGCCTTTTTATCGTCAAACAACTATCTACCCTGCGTGCAGAAATAAGCGAGCTTAACGATTTAATTGAGCAAAGAATTCGACAAGAGCAATCTTTGGTTCAAACCCAAGAGTTGCTAAGTGAAAACTTCTATCAGCTGTTTTTGGACTTTGATTCAATGGATAATATCGATGAAATTGAAAATAATATTCATCAAATCATTTTAACTACAAACCAAATCACGCAACAAACTCGCATGCATAAGCTTAGGCAAATAGAAGAATCTCTTGGAGCAGAATTAAGAGAAATTACACTTATGGCAAATCAATCTAGTGATCTTAAGATACGTCAAATTGCGGATATAAAAAACTTATTGATTGGCCCTGAAGGCGTGGTCAATCAAAAGATAGCATCACTGCGTATTACAGGTCGAGCAAGAGGCCGTGACAACTTTGTCCGAAACCTTATTGCTGATGTTGCTAGTAACTTGCAATACCAGACTCAACTTATTAATCAAGAGACCCTCAAAAGTGCAAGGCTAGCCAATCAGACCGCTGAACAACAAACGCAATATACTGTCCTTGCTAGCCTAATATCTATGGCAATAGCAGCAGGGATTATTTATTTTTTGTACAAACAAATCATTTTCAGATTGGTATCGCTTTCAAGCCAAGTCAAACGTGCAGTTGACGATAAGAATTCCACAATATCGATGCCTTGGTAATGACGAAATTGCCAGTCTTGCTGATATATTTTCAATCTATTTAAACAAAGTCAAAGACCAAGAAGATACGCTGTTAAGCTTGAGCTTAACCGATCCCCTGACAAACATCCCCAACAGAAGAGCTTTTGATGACAAGCTCAAACACACTCTGTCCCTTTGTAAGCGCAACAACTGGTCTGTTTCAATCTTGTTGCTTGATGTCGACTTTTTTAAACGCTATAACGACGAGTATGGCCATACAAAGGGAGATGATTGTCTGGTTCAAGTTGCTAATACGCTAGTGACCACGCTTAGCCGCGGATCTGATTTTTGCGCCCGATATGGCGGTGAAGAATTTGTTTGTATTTTACCCAATACAAGCAGTGAAGGTGCTAAAAAGAAAGCAGAACAACTACGTGATTCCATTGAGTCTTTAAGTATTGCACATGCCGCAAGTGACATTGCAAAAGTCGTCACAATAAGCGTAGGTAGTGCAAGTTTTCCAGCTGAAACATTTGAGCAATGGGAAGATGAAAATTTATTTGAGTACGCTGACAATCAACTATACAAAGCTAAACATAGTGGAAGAAATCAATGTGTTCATACCGAATTTGGCCCAGCTTCATGATCTACATTAGTTGATAACCAAGCGATAATCGCCTCATTAGCAGCAGGAAACTCAAGTTCGCGTAAGCGTTCGAAAGACACCCATTGCTGCTCTAATCCCTCAAGACTTTGTGCTTGTCCAGAGAAATCATCAACAAAAAACACACATAAACGAACAGTTTTATCTGGATAAGAAAATGGAATATCAAGCATATGCTTGGCGCGATTTACATCGATATTGACTTCTTCCGCTAATTCTCTTTTAAGACCTTGTAATGGTGTCTCGCCTTTTTCTATTTTTCCACCAGGGAACTCCCATTTGTTCCCTTGATGTTGAGAAGCTTGACGCTTAGTCACAAAGTAATGATGCTGCTTTGTAATGACGCCAACGGCTACGTTAACTTCTTTCATTAACCCTTACAACTTTCCACAGCATTGTTTGTATTTTTTCCCTGAACCACATGGGCAAGGGTCGTTTCTGCCCACTTTAGGCCCTTGACGCACAGCAGTTTGAGGTTTTTGCGGTGCTTCTTGTTCTTGTGTAGGTTCTTTGTGCGCAACCATTTTCTCGGCCTCAGCTCGTCTGCGCTGTGCTTCAACAGCTTCTACATCAGACTCTTCGCGTACTTGCACCTTACTTAAAATACTAATAACTTCAATCTTTAGGTTATCAAGCATTTCAGAAAATAACTCAAATGACTCACGCTTATACTCTTGTTTCGGATTTTTTTGTGCATACGAACGCAAATGGATACTTTGCCTCAAATAATCCATTGCTGCTAAATGCTCTTTCCATAAATTATCAAGTGTTTGTAGCATAATTTGCTTTTCAAAGAGTCTTAAGACTTCTGGACTTACAGCCCTTTCCTTCGCATCATAAGATTCAATTACTTTTTCAAGTATAAATTCACGAAGCTTTTCTTCATAAAGCTTATCATCATCATCTAGCATCTGTTGAATAGGTAATTCCAACAAATAATCACTTCTTAAACGCTCTTCAAGACCTGCAACATCCCACATCTCTTCTAATGATTGTGGGGGAATATATTGGCTAATAACGGTATTAACGACGTCCTGACGAATATTTACAATAGTGCTTGCGATATCTCCTTCGTCAAGCAACTCGTTACGTTGCTCATAAATTACTCTACGTTGATCATTGGCAACATCGTCGTATTCAAGAAGCTGCTTACGCATATCAAAGTTGCGGCCTTCCACTTTACGTTGTGCATTTTCAATGGCTCGACTGACCCAAGGGTGCTCGATTGATTCGCCTTTTTCCATCCCTAATCGTTTCATCATATTACCCATCTTTTCAGATGCGAATATGCGCATGAGCGGATCTTCCAGAGACAAGTAGAGAACGTGATGAGCCTGGATCGCCTTGTCGACCAGAACGACCACGTAATTGATTATCAATTCGTCTAGATTCATGTCGTTCTGTACCAATAATATGTAAACCGCCTGATTCAAGAACGGCATCATGCCTTGCTTGCCATTCTTCTTTTAATTTGGCAACGGCAGATTCAGTTGGATTTTTTAACTTTTCTAGCAATACATCAAAATTCCCACCCAAAACAATATCGGTTCCACGGCCTGCCATATTAGTAGCAATTGTAACTGCACTAAGGCATACCTGCTTGCGCGACAATATCGGCTTCTTCTGCATGGAATTTTGCGTTTAATACCTTATGCTTTATCTTTTCTTTCTTAAGCAAGGTAGATAGTAGCTCAGAATTTTCTATAGAAATTGTGCCCACTAAAACAGGTTGGCCTTTTTCAACACAGGTCTTTATATCTTGGATGATAGATACAAATTTCTCTTCAGTGGTTAAATATATTTTATCCGCATGGTCCTGACGAATCATTGGCTTGTTTGTGGGAATAACAACTGTTTCTAAGCCGTATATGCTATGAAATTCAAACGCTTCAGTTTCAGCCGTACCGGTCATGCCGCTAAGTTTTTCATACAGTCTAAAGAAGTTTTGGAACGTAATAGATGCCATTGTTTGATTTTCGTTTTGTATCTTGACACCTTCTTTGGCTTCAACCGCTTGGTGGAGACCTTCAGACCAACGACGGCCTTCCATCGTGCGGCCTGTGTGTTCATCTACAATAACGATTTGATCATCTTTTACAATGTAATCAACGTCTTTTGTAAACAGCTTATGAGCTTTTAAAGCTGCATTTACATGATGTAACATAGGAATATTTGCCGCCGCAAACAAAGATGCGCCATCATCAATTAAACCCGCTTTTTGTAGCAACTCTTCTACAAACAATTGACCATTTTCCGTCAAATGGACCTGCTTAGCTTTTTCGTCAATTGTATAATGACCATCGCCATGTGCATCTTCTTCATCTTCTTTGTCTTGAACTTCAAGATTAGGAATTAGCGTATTAATTTTTTTATAAAGCTGTGAACTATCCTCTGCCGCACCTGAGATTATAAGCGGTGTTCTAGCTTCGTCGATTAGAATTGAATCTACTTCGTCAATTACTGCGAAGTGTAAGGGACGCTGCACCCGATTTTCTGGACTAAATGCCATATTGTCACGCAAGTAATCAAAGCCGAACTCATTATTAGTGCCATAAGTAATGTCAGCTTTGTATGCCGCAAGTTTCTCATCATGGGTCATTCCAGGAATATTGCAGCCTACCGTTAAGCCAAGAAAAGAAAAGAGCGCTCTACTCCAATCTGCATCTCGTTTTGCTAGGTAATCGTTTACAGTAACAACGTGAACACCTTTACCTGTTAAAGCATTCAAATAGGTAGGCAGCGTTGCAGTGAGTGTCTTACCCTCACCTGTTCGTTGCTCAGATATTTTCCCTTGATGCAGTACCAAACCACCTTTCATTTGAGCATCAAAGTGTCGCATCTTGTAAACACGCTTTGACGCTTCCCTGACCACAGCAAAAGCTTCTACTTTAATTGATTCTAAAGACTCACCATCGGCAAGCTTTTGTTGGAAATAAGTGGTTTTTGCCTTCAGTTCATCATCGCTTAGGGCTTCCATTTCGGGTTCAAGCGCATTAATTTGATTAACAACTTTGCGAAGTTGCTTTAGCAAGCGAGAGTTACGGGTCCCAAAAATTTTCTTAAATATACTGGCAAACATGCGATGAAAGCGTCCAATTGTTGTTTTTGTTAAAAATGAGTTACAGCAGGCAAAGCTCGCCTTTGTAATTTCTATTCAAGGAGTTTATAAGCAATAGCGCGCTATTATACAAAACCGTAGCGGTAGTTATTTATAAATATAAGGAAGGGGATCAACCTGACGGCCGTTTTTAATGACTTCATAATGCACATGTGGTCCTGTTGAGCGCCCTGTACTGCCCATTTGTGCGATAGCTTGACCTTTCGTGACAACATCACCAACAGAAACATTTAGAATATTATTGTGTCCATAACGCGTCACAACGCCATTACCGTGATCAATTTCGACTAAGTACCCATAACCTGAACGTTCACCAGACCATGTTACTATACCAGCACCTGTTGCCAACACATCAGTTCCTTCACTACCAGCGAAGTCTACACCTTTGTGCATGGTGGGGGTGCCCGAAAATGGATCTTTTCGTATACCGTAATGAGATGATAACCAACCTTTACTAACTGGCCTACCGGCCAAGTTACTCTCTTGTTCTATATTGTGGCCAGATAACACAGATTCAAGTGCTGTGACTTGCTGAATTTTAAATTCAAGTGCTTCGGCCATTTTTGTCATATGTTCGGAAATTTCCGAATCTTTATATAATGATTGTTTGATATCAGCGGATAGGACAAAATCTTCGGTACTTAACCCATTTTTTTCCGCCAAATTAGAAGAGATAATATCAAGATGATTCAGTTGAGCCTGCATTTTTGCAAGTTGCCCAATTAAGGTGTCGACTTTTTCGTTTGTGACTTGACTTAGGGCACTGACTTTTGAAGCTTGTTCTTCCAAACCGGTTTTAACAACATTCAAGCGAACTTGGTTTTCAAAGTTTGAATCACTTGAGCGACTAGAGATAAGTAATACAAGCGACACACCCACCATAAGGCTTACCGTTTTACGAATCGAGAAACGCTTCGCTATACGGGTTTTGTTGCCTTTAACTAATATGGTGATACTCATTAGCTTACTTTATTCTCTGTGTAGATATTGTTAATCAAAACGACCCGACATTTTAAAGAGCTCGGGGGAAAAATCAAACATTTATTAGTCAACCTTACGCCTTTTATTACGCGTAAAGTGGCTCGTTATCATATCTGCTAGGCAAAATTAATACCTAATCCAGATGGGCTTTCAATATATTTTATCGGCAGACTATCTTCATTCTCAAACTCCACATATTCCCATGCAGACAAGTCAGATAACACCGCGTTCAACAGCTTATTGTTCAAGCCGTGCCCTGTTTTATATGCCACGAGCTCTCCAATAAGGTTGTGTCCGCCTAAAAATAGATCACCCACCGCATCTAAGATTTTATGCTTCAAAAACTCATCAGAATACCGAAGTCCTTCCGGATTCAACACTCTAAATTCATCTAACGCGACTGCATTGTCCATGCTTCCGCCTAAAGCAAGGTTCATGGAATTCATCATTTCTAAATCTCGCATAAACCCAAAAGTACGAGCTCTGCTTACTTCATCGACATAAGAGTCTTTTGAAAAATCTAATACACAATGCTGTCTTGTTTGAGAAATAGCCGGATGATTGAAATCTATTGCAAAATCGACTTTAAAGCCATCAAAAGGCCTTATCTCTGCCCATTTGTCGTCTTCTTCTACACGCACCGGCTTGACGATTTTGATGAATTTTTTTGGTTTCTCTACCTCGACAATGCCAGCGCTTTGCAAAAGAAAAATAAAGGGGCTAGCGCTACCATCAAGGATTGGTAATTCATGGCTATCGACTTCTACAATGATGTTGTCAATGCCTAAACCAGAAAGAGCAGATGCAAGGTGTTCTACAGTGTGAATTGAGTGGCCATCCTCATTAGTAATGCATGTACATAACATGGTGTCACCCACATCTTTAGCATTGGCCTTAATGTCTGCTGGAGGACTTAAATCAACGCGCCTAAATACAATGCCGGTGTCAGCAGGTGCTGGACGTAAAGTCATAGTCACTTTTCGTCCTTTATGCAAGCCTATGCCAGTCTCTGTAATTGAGGTTTTTAATGTTCGTTGTTTTAACATATCCTACCTGCTTAATAAAAATCGGTTGCGGAGTATATGCCAAAAACCTACGTAAGTCAAAGAATTCCAGTTTTGCAAGTATTTTTTCATCCATTTCAAACTGTTCAGACCAGTCATAATTAATACCGACTCACTACTGATTTTTAGCAACTCAACCCATTGGCGTAAAAACGCCAATGGGTGTGCCTATTCTATCTAATCAGCTTGACGCCTAAGAAAGGCTGGAATATCTAAATACTCGTCTTCTAAAGGTTGCTCTTCTTCAATTTTAACCGCTTGGCTGCCGTCAACAGAAGCACTCGAACGCGACTCTGACATGGAAGAAAGCTCACTTCGAGACGAAACGTTTGACTCATTGCTTACAAGCGAAATGTCTGGCTTGCGTTCAGCGCCAATGCCAGTTGCCACAACGGTCACTCTAATTTCATCTTGCAACTCCGCATCAATAACCGTACCCACAACAACAGTCGCGTTTTCTGATGCAAAAGCCTTTACAGCATTACCAATCACTTCATATTCATCAATAGCGAAATCTAAACCAGCAGTAATATTAACTAATATACCGCGAGCGCCAGATAAATCGATATCTTCAAGTAAAGGACAAGCAATCGCTGCTTCTGCTGCTTCTTCTGCACGATCTTCGCCTTTACCAATACCAGAGCCCATCATTGCTGTACCCATTTCTGACATCACTGTTTTTACATCAGCAAAGTCAACATTCACCAAACCAGTTTTGGTGATCAGTTCAGCAATACCTTGGACAGACCCCTTAAGTACATCATTGGCAGCGTTAAACGCTTGCAATAAAGGCGTACCTTTACCCATGACTTTCAATAGTTTTTCATTTGGGATCGTAATTAATGAATCAACATGCTTAGACAATTCAGTAATACCCTGATTGGCAAACTCTAAACGTTTTTTACCTTCAAAAGGAAATGGCTTAGTTACTACCGCTACCGTCAAAATACCCATATCTCTTGCCAGCTTAGCGACTTCTGGTGCGGCACCTGTTCCTGTTCCGCCACCCATGCCCGCAGTTATAAAGACCATATCAGCACCGTCTAGGGTTTGCCTGATTTTTTCGCGATCTTCATGAGCAGCATCACGACCAACATTAGGATCAGCGCCTGCACCCAAGCCTTTCGTTAGCTCAGTACCAATTTGAATCTTTACGGTTGCTGTTGACTTTTTTAATGCTTGAGCATCAGTGTTCATAGCGATAAAATCAACGCCTTCAATGGTTTGAGAAACCATATATTCAACGGCGTTACCACCACCACCACCAACGCCCACGACTTTGATGACAGCTTCATCAGTCGGCGTATCCATTAGTTCGAACATTATTATTCTCCGAATCTTGCTAAGTCTGCGCACACAGACTTGTTATTGTTTTAGCGCTTAAAGGACCCCTAAAATGCACCTTTAAACCATTTTTTAACACGATTAAACGCATTATCTTCGTCACTTTGTAATGACTTTTTATTATTATTAAAATCTTGCTTTGCATACTGTAATAGACCCACTGCTGTTGCAAACACTGGGTCATCGACATGTTCTGACAAGCCTTTCACATTGTGAGGCGAGCCTACTCTTACCGGCATATTGAAAATGTCTTCTGCAAATTCGACAGCCCCTTCCATTTTGGAGGTGCCGCCTGTAATTACCAAACCAGCTGCTATTTGTTCTTCTAATCCGCTAGCTTTGATGTGCTCATAAGCAATCTCTAGTAGTTCATGGTATCTAGGTTCGATTACTTCGGCTAATGTATGGCGGGATAAAGCTCTTGCTGGACGTCCCCCCACACTTGGCACATCTATGGTTTCTTCCATATTCACCATACCCTTCAACGCACATGCATAATTTACTTTTATTTGTTCTGCATTGTTCATTGGCGTGCGGAAAATCTTAGCAATATCGCTCGTAATTTGGTTTCCCGCCAAGGGTATAACAGCAGTATGTCTTATTGCGCCGTCTGTGTAAATGACTATATCAATAGTTCCGCCACCAATATCAGCAACCGCAACGCCTAATTCCTTCTCATCTTCAGTTAAAACCGCAAAACTAGAAGCTAGTGCACCAAAAATTGTTTGGTCAACAACCAAGCTGCAATTCTCAACGCATTTAACTAAATTCTTCGCCATATCATCCGCACATGTGATGATATGTGCTGCTGCCACCATTCTTACACCTGACATCCCTAGTGGATTTTTTATCCCCTCTTGAACATCAATAACGTATTCTTGAGGCAATACATGCAACAGCTTTCTCTCTGCGGCCATAGGCACAGAACGTGCTGCATGGATAACATTGTCAATATCATCCTGCGTGACTTCTTGGTTATTAATAGGAATCATGCCAGTCTCATTCTGACACTGAACATGACGTCCACTTATTGACATAAACACACTAGAAACATGGCAATCAGCCATAAGTTCCATTTCATTAATCGCATTACGCACAGAGTCTATCACTAGGTCGAGATCGTTAACTCCCCCTTCTCCATACCTCTTGACTTATGCTTTCCAACGCCAACAATAGAGATATTGCCATCATCTAATAACTCACCCACGACGGCTTTTACCATACTGGTACCGATATCTAATCCTACAACAAAATCTCTTTCTAGCGCCTTAGACAAAACCGTTCCGTCCTTTAAAAATTATTATTATTTGATATTGGAGATAGCGAATTTAATTCATCTCCCCAACCTACCGCCAAGCCTGTGTCATATCGCAAGTCAACATATTCAACACTCTTTGGTTCTTTTGAAATAAGAGGATAGACGTCAATGTATCGCTGAAGGCGATTTATGTATTGCTGTCGTCCTAGTTTAAGTAAAATCTCATTTTGCAAAATTACCTGCCATGCAAACCGTTCACTTAAAAACAATTGCGCTACTTTTTGACCTGTCGAATTAAGTAAACCTTGCATATGAGTATAGCCTATCAATGCTGTTTTCTCACTACCACTAAGGGCCATATAATTTAGGCAAGTTTTGCGCCAAGTCAGGCCGGTTTTTCTGCATATCTTTAAACCCATCAAAGGTCTCGCCAAACTTGTTCAATAACAAGTCATCATTCCATGTTGCTACTGCTTTTTGCTCAATTACATGAATGTACAACTTACTTGGCCATCGTTTTCGAATAGACGCTGAATACACCCAAGATTGAGCTTCCATTAAGGTGTGTACTTCATTTACGTCTAGCGCAAAAAAACTCCCTGAAGCATTTGTTCTTACAATTGTTTCAAGCTTGCTGGGCTCTAACATTAACATTTGGCCACTAAAAATTATCTCTTGAACTGGCAATCGTTGCTCATCTTGCAACCATTCCCGAATCCAAAACACTGCATAAATCATGACAACAATGACACATAGAAATACCGGCAAGCCTATAGCCATTGGCGCTTTTTCGGGCGCTAAGCTTGTTTCTTGAGTATTAACTAAGTCATTGCTCATATCATCAACTATCCGACTTCGGTGTTAATAGGCAAGCTTGTGCGAAGCACCGATAACACTAATGCTTCAAAACATAAACCGGCTTGTTTGGCCGCTTTAGGAACCAAACTTTTTGTTGTCATGCTAGGAACTGTATTGCTTTCGAGTAAGTAAAAGGCCCCTTTAATATCGCGCATAATATCGATGCGCCCCCAACCGCTTCCTTGAAGTGCGTGGAACGCTTTTACAGCTAAAGCTTGTATGGCTTTTTCTTCAATATCATCAAGTCCACTTGGGCAAAAATATTCGGTAGTATCACTTTTGTATTTGGCATGGTAATCATAAAAGCCGCTTTGCGCCTTCATCCTTATAGAAGGCAAGGCTTTACCATCTAAAATACTGACCGTATATTCAGGCCCAGTAATAAAAGACTCAACTAAGATTTTGCTGTCAAATTCAAGTGCGTGCAATATCGCTTTGTCCAATGAACTAATATCAGTTGCTTCTGACATGCCCAGGCTTGAGCCTTCAAGACTTGGTTTAACCATAACATGGCCACCTAAATCACGAAGAATGTCATGGCACATATCTGATTGGTAGGACCCTGCATTGACGACTTTGTAATCTGCTGTTGGTAAGCCTTGAGCATGCCAGATAAACTTACTCAACACTTTATCAATCGCTAATGCTGAACCTGTTACACCCGTTCCTGTAAACGGAATGTTTAACTGGGACAGCGCCCCTTGAATGGTGCCATCCTCACCACCAGCACCGTGCAAAGCGATGAAAACTCGCGTAAAGCCTTGTGTCTTCAATTCTGTTATGCATTTAGATTGAGTATCAAATAAGTGCGCATCGATACCTTGTGAGACAAGCGCACTATGGATTGCGTTTCCTGATGCAATACTGACCTCGCGCTCTGCTGAATGACCGCCATAAAGTACAGCAACTTTGCCAAATATTTTTTGCATATCATTACTGCTCATAGATCATCTCTCTGGGCTGCCATACTTTTATCGTGCAGTAACTGTAAATCGAAATCATGTTGAGCTAACTGTTGTGCGATGTTGCCAATATTGCCAGCCCCCTGCAGAAAAACAAGGTCACCATCTTGCACAATATCACTAAGCACTTCATATAAATGCTCTGGGCGTCCAACATAGATAGGGTCAATTTTTGCACGTTGCCTAATTGAACGACATAGACTTTTACTGTCAGCACCTTCTATCGCATTTTCGCTTGCAGCATAAACATCTAACAATAATAAGGTATCAACTTTTGACAAGGTCTCAACAAAATCCTCATACAAATCGCGCGTTCTTGTATAGCGGTGAGGTTGATATACCATGACTAATCTGCGTTTTGGCCAATTGCTTCTTGCCGCAGCAATTGTCATATCGACTTCTGTTGGATGGTGGCCATAATCATCCACTAGGGTAATGTTTGCGCTGTGTGTTGAGCGCTGTGTTGTGTGAGCAAAATCGCCCAAAATCTGGAAACGACGACCAATTCCAGCAAATGAAGATAGTGCTGCTAGAATATGCTTATCATCAATACCTTCTTGCGTGGCAATGGCAACTGCTGCAGTAGCATTAAGTACATTGTGGATACCCGTGGCACTTAGCTCTATATTGATGGGGTTTAGGTCGCCACGCGTGACTGTAAAACTGGCTTTGTTTAGCCCATATTCTATATCTTTTGCAACAAAGTCATTGTCGTCATGTAAGCCATAAGTGACATACTTACGACTAATACGCTCGCAAAGTTCCTTAACGTTCTCATCATCGCCATATAAAACGGCTAAGCCATAGAAAGGTAAATTATGAATAAAGCCTATATAGGCAGCCTTCATTTTATTGAAGTCCCCATCATACGCTTCTAAATGATCAGGTTCGATGTTTGTGATAACGGCCATTGTTGGCTGTAAGTGCAAAAATGAAGCATCACTTTCATCTGCTTCAGCAATGAGGTATTTGCTTTCACCAAGCTTTGCATTTGTCCCTGCACTGGTCAACAATCCACCAATAACAAAAGTTGGGTCGAGTTTTGCCTGTGAAAAAATAGTGGCAATTAAGCTAGTCGTTGTTGTTTTACCATGCGTACCGGCTACCGCTATTCCATATCGAAATCGCATTAGCTCTGCAAGCATTTGCGCCCTTCTAATAACGGGAATTCGTTGAGCATTTGCGGCCAGTATTTCTGGGTTTTCTGGGTCGATCGCAGATGAAACTACTACAACATCAACTGCTTTTAAATTGTCACCATCATGGCCTATATAAATTGACGCACCCATGTTTGCTAATCGTTGTGTCATACTTGCGTCTTGCATATCTGAACCGCTGACTTGATAACCTAAATTAATCATCACCTCGGCAATTCCACCCATACCTGCGCCACCAATACCAACAAAGTAGATATGATCAACTGCTCGCATTTTATGCGGGCGAGAATGCATATTATTCTGCATTTCAGGCGGTACCACTTTATGGGTCATTAATTAGAGTCCTTTTGTTTAGATGTTATCGTTTGCGTCAATACCATAGCCAGCATTTGACTTGCATCGTTTTTGCAAATTTCTCGCGCTTTTTGGCCTATTTTAATCCGATTTTCCGGATGTTCACACAACTTTATGAGGCAAGGTTTTAATTCTGTCTGCAGTTTGCTTTGCGGGATTAAAAAACCAGCATCTTGCTTAACTAAACTCATTGCATTTTTTGTTTGGTGGTCGTCAACGGCGATGGGTAATGGAACGAAAATAGCGACTCTGCCACTAGCAGCAACCTCAGAAACGGTCAATGCGCCCGCTCGGCAAATAATAATATCGGCCCATTCAAAAGCGGCACTTATATCATCAATAAACTCGTTAGTTGATGCAAAACAATGCCCTTTATATGCTTCATCAAGTGCCGCCTGCTTTTGTTTCCCAGATTGATGGCGCACTTGAATCGGATAGGTGTTGGCAATATCAATCATTATATTTGGTAACACTTGATTAAGCGCAAGTGCGCCTAGGCTTCCTCCTACTACTAGAATATTGGTGCTAGTGGCACGTGGCCTAGTTGGAATATGAAAAAACTCATCCCTAATAGGATTACCGATATGCATAAACTTATTTGATTGGTTGCCCTTTTGTTCGCTCGACAAATCAAAACCAGTAAAAGTCGTGCTAGCCAATTTTGATAAATACCGATTTGTCATCCCTAGGACTGCGTTTTGTTCGTGTACAAACAGGGGAATATTTAGTGTAAATGCCGCTAAACCGCCGGGGCCACTTGCATAACCGCCCATACCTAAAACCATGTCTGTCTTGGATGATTTTAATATGCGACGCGCCTGATAAAAGGCTTTTAGCAGACGAAAGGGCATTAATAGCTTAGTCAGCCATCCTTTACCTCTTAGTCCGCCAATATCAATAAAGTCAATATCAAATCCATATCTTGGTACTAGATCAGCCTCCATTTTATCGCGTGTACCAATCCAATTGATTGTCCAACCTTCTTTGGATAATAGTTGTGCAATCGCGATACCTGGGAAAACATGACCGCCCGTCCCACCTGCCATTATCGTTAATCTAGGCATAATCATCCTCATCGCTGAGATTAGGGTCTTTATCTATGTTTCGTTTTTTTGTTTTAGTCGATGAGCGTCTAGACGACTTGCGTGCTTTAGGGATAGCTTGGACTCCTTCAACTCTCATTTCAAAGTCAATGCGCAGCAATATTGCCACAGCAACTGTCATTATAATGAGTGATGACCCGCCATAGCTTACTAAGGGTAAGGTAAGTCCCTTAGTGGGTAAAATCCCAGTACTAGCGCCGATGTTGACCGCAGTTTGAAGACAAAACCATATTCCAATCGAGTAAGCGGTGTAAGCCTCAAAGGGTCGTTTGTTATGCAGCGCTTTGTTGGCAAGTCTTAGCGCCGTTAATATGATAAAAAAGACAAGTACTAAAACTACCAAGACCCCAATAAATCCTAACTCTTCAGCTAAAATTGCCATAATGAAATCTGTATGTGCCTCAGGCAAAAACTCTAACTTTTGTAAGCTATTACCTAAACCCTGTCCTAACCATGAGCCTCTTCCGTATGCCATTAAAGACTGCGTTAGCTGATAACCTGTTCCAAATGGATCTGCCCAAGGGTCAAGAAAGCCCGTGATTCTATTGCGTCGATAATCCGAATAAATAATCAGTAAAACGAAGGCGCACAGTCCTGAAAAAATGATCGCAAAGAACTGCCATAGCTTTGCACCAGCTAGAAATAACAAAGCAATCGTTGTGGTAAACATCACAATTACGGTGCCCAAATCTGGTTGAGCTAGCAATAGACCTGCAAACATAAAAAATACAATAATGGGTTTGATAAAGCCTTTTAAGTTTTCGGTGACTTGTTCGTATCGCCTTACTAAATACCCTGCTAAGTATAAAAAGAAAAAGAGCTTTGCCGGCTCTGCCGCCTGAATGGTAATTGGTCCCAATACAATCCAACGAGTAGACCCATTCACCGTTCTACCAATTGCCAACACAATTACTAGTAGCGCCAAGCCAAGCAATAAAAGATAAGGGTTTGTAAGACGCCAAAAACTCATTGGGACATTGAGGGTAACGATGCCAACACACAAGGCAATAGCAATGTAGATCCCATGGCGAATTGAAAAGTGATAAGGGTTATCATGCAGCCTTTCTGCAATAGGCATTGAAGCTGACGTGACAATAATAAAACCGATTGTGTAAAGCGCAATAACAACTAACACCAAGCCCATATTATACGCGCGCTTGTCGCTAGCATCTTGCACATCATGCTTAGCGGCGAACATTTCAATCAGGCTATATTGTTTAGTCATATGCCTACCTTAGTTGGTGAACGCTCACTTTTATGAGCTAGTTCATTCGCATAACGAGCAAATTCGTTCCCTCTATGTTGATAATTATCAAACATATCAATACTTGCACAAGCAGGTGATAGTAGTACTAAGATACTTGTTGAAGAAGATGAAACAAGCAGTGACTCAGCTACTTGCTGGGCTATCGATACTGCTTCTTTCATAGATTTTGCAAAGTGTTTATCAACAGTGCAAGTGTCAAACAATTTAGCATCTTGACCCAATAAAATGAGCACATCTACTTGTTGATTAATATGTACTTTAAAGTCATCAAGTGATGTTCCTTTTGCGTCTCCACCGGCAATTAGTATGATTTTATCAGCATTACTTGCAGCGTCTTTCAAAGCTACAATAGCAGCCCCAGGATTGGTCGCTTTTGAATCATTTATCCATGTGACATTGCCAGAATTTGCAATGGTTTCATATCGGTGAGGCAAACCACGGTAGCTTTCTAAGCACTTAAGGCATGTATCTAGTGGTAAATTAAGTATATCTACACAGGCTATGACTACTTGCATATTCGATAAGTGGTGAGCGCTAAGTGCAAGATGATTAGGTACACTAAAAAGTGTTTGTGTTGTTTTTCCTTTTACATGCCGTTCAATGCTACCCGCAGCGCTTGAGTAGCTCACATCTGTTAAGAGGTTTTGACTAAGTCCAAAGCTTACTGCACTTGCCTTACTCGACGAAACAAGCTCTTGCGATGGCACGGTATTTTGGTCGTCGTGATTAAAAATCACATATTTAGCTTGATTGAATATTCTATGTTTTGCCGCAAGGTAATGCTCAAAAGAACCATGCCAATCGATGTGATCTGGTGTGACATTTACGATACAGCTAATTAGTGGTTGCAGATAATTTGCCGTTTGCAATTGAAAACTCGAAAGCTCTAAAACGATATAATCAAGTGGCTTATCTAATAACGCTAATGCGCTGGTGCCAAAGTTTCCACCCACCTCAGATTGATAGCCACATGCGCATATCACTTTATGTAACATATCGACCACTGTGCTTTTGCCATTGGAGCCCGTAATTGCAATAACAGGAACACTATTTGCCATGGCAAACAAGTCAATGTCATTTAACATTGGCTTACCTGTAGACATATATGAAGCGATGAAAGTTTGTCGTAAATTAACACTAGGGCTAACTACACAATAATCAAAGTGCTGTAATGAGGTGTGTTTATCAATAACGGCAAATGACAAAAAAGATGAAAATGCTGCTAATTGGTAATCAGCAATAAATTGTTGTTGTTCTGTATCAGTGAATACGTTTTTATCAAAGACAGTGAGTTTCACCCCTTTTTCTAAAAGGTACTGCGCGCTTTGCTTGCCACTAACACCAAAACCAATCAGTGCAACATGTTGGTGAGCAAATTCAAGCGGGCGGTTAGTATTCACAATAATTACTCGCTAGATATCTTATCGTAGCTTTAAAGTGGCTAAACCCACTAAAACTAAGATCAAGGAGATAATCCAAAACCGAACGATTACACGTGGCTCCGGCCAGCCTTTTAGCTCGTAATGATGATGAATAGGTGCCATTCTAAATATACGTTTTTTGCGAAGTTTAAAACTCCCTACTTGCAAAATGACCGACATTGTTTCAGCGACAAATATCCCTCCCATGATAATTAATACAATTTCTTGCCGCACCAAAACGGCCAGCACACCTAATGTACCCCCTAAGGCCAAAGAGCCCACATCGCCCATAAACACTTGTGCTGGATAGGTGTTAAACCATAAAAAGCCAAGTCCAGCACCGACAATAGCGGTACAAACAATCACTAACTCGGACGTCATCGGGATAAATGGAATATTCAAATACTCAGAAAATACAATATTTCCTGTAGCATATGCGAAAATCGCAAACGCACCAGCGACTAAGATCGTTGGCACAATAGCTAAGCCATCAAGTCCGTCAGTAAGATTTACTGCATTACTTGTCCCTACAATTGCAAAATAAGCAATGATGATATACATAAACCCCAGTTGTGGCATGATATCTTTGAAAAAGGGGACAATTAAAGAAGTCTCAGCGTCCAAGCTTGCAGTAGAATACAAAAAGAATGCGACGAGGATTGCGATGACAGATTGCCAGAAATATTTCCATCTCGCAATTAAGCCTTTTGGGTCTTTTCTTACCACTTTTCTGTAGTCATCGACAAAGCCTAAAATACCAAAACTAATAACAACAAAAAGTGTCACTAAAACATATTTATTGCTTAAATCCGCCCACAATAAGCAACTCGTCAAAATTGCCGCTAAAATTAACACCCCGCCCATCGTAGGTGTACCCGATTTAGACAGATGACTCTGGGGGCCGTCATCACGAACAGTTTGTCCAATCTGCATTCTTTGTAGCCAAACAATCATTTTTGGCCCAATCAAAATAGCAATTAATAGAGCGGTAAGGGTACTTAAAATCGCACGTAGCGTGAGATAAGAAAATACATTAAATGCACTTTCGTATTGAGTTAGCCAGTCGGCGAGCCAAATTAACATCGTTAAGACTCCTTTTTATTATTCGTTATTGGTGGAGTAGTACTTGCTAATGCACCGTTGGATATAAATGGATTTTGCTTTGCTTTTTGCTCGCTTACATTTACCAGTAAGTCAGCATCTTCTTTGGTTTCAAAATCAAATTGGGTAATCGCCTCAACTACCTCCTCCATTTTGGCACTTCTTGAACCTTTTACTAAAATTGTAATATTCGAAGTAGCATGGGAATGAGTCTTTTCTTGAGCCGATAATTGACACTTTGCATATGCAGGTGCAACAAGTTTCAGCAAGGCATCTATCGCTTGTGGTTTATTGCTGCATGCCATGCCGCGGCTCTTCATCTCTCCACTTGAATAAGCACTTAGTTCACCACATGAAATTAACACGTCAATGTCTTTGTCAAACGCATGTTTACCTATTTGTTGGTGGTACATAGCTGCTTGGTCGCCTAACTCTCCCATATCACCAAATACAAATATACGAAGGCCTTTAAAAGTTGCCAATAGGTCTATTGCCGCTCTTACTGAACCAACATTCGCATTATAAGTGTCATCAAGTACTTTTATGTGAGGATTGATAACCTTAACTGCCAAGCGGCCGCTTACACTTTGCATGGCAAAAAGGCCTTTTTTTACATCCGACAATTCAGCCCCTGCACTCATTGCTAGTGCACCTGACAAAACCGCGTTTCCAACATTATGTACACCGGGTACACGCAATCTAATAGCTACTTGGCCAATTGGGCTATTGAACGTAAATTCTGCGCAACCGTCATGATTGATGGTTATATCTGTAGCATGAAAATCACCAGCTTCACTCTCGTAAGAATACGTCAGTAAGTGTTTTGTCGATGCCTTACCTTGCCAAAAATCAAAGAATTGACTATCTCTATTAAGAATGACAATGGCATCTTGATTTAAGTCTTTTATGATTTCGCTTTTTGCTCTGGCGACACCAAAAAGACTGCCAAAACCTTCAATATGAGCGGCCGAAGCATTGATTATCGTACTGACATCTGGCTTTACGAGAGAGCGCGTATAGTCAATTTCGCCTTGATGATTTGCCCCCATTTCAATTACTGCAAAATCATGTTCTTCGGTTAATCTAAGGAGCGTTAGTGGTACGCCAATATCGTTATTGAAGTTACCACTTGTTGCCAGAACACTCCCTCGCTGCGATAAAATTGCATTTACCATCTCTTTAACTGTCGTTTTACCACTAGAACCAGTAATACCGATGGTTTTTGGCTTGACTTTTTGCCTAACAGAGCAGGCAAGCTGACCCAATGCGATACGTGTATCTTCAACCAAAATATAATCGATACCTAGCGCACACTGCTCTTCACTTGGAGGGCGACTCAATATCAATAATACTGCGCCTTTTTCATGGGCCTCTTGTAAATAATCATGGGCATCAAAATTTGGCCCAACCAAGGCTATAAATAAATCGCCCGTTTTTATTTGACGAGTATCTGTGCTGACTGAGTGAATTTCAGTTGCTAAAGACAAAGCGCTATTTTCTGATAAATATAGTTTGCCGCTTACGCTTTGACTGATCCATTCTATGCTACTTTTAATCATTAAGGCCACCAAGGTCGGCAGACTGTAAAGTTTTTTTATTAAGTAAATCGATTGTTTTTAACACTGTTTCTCTTTCATTATATCTTACTCGCTTACCCATTATTTCGATATCATTCTCGTGACCCTTTCCTGCCATTAGCACTAAGTCCCGGCACGTCGTATCTAAAAGAGCAAGATGTAAGGCTTTTTCTCTATCAAGCTCAATTCTGATTTTCTCGGGTTGATGCAGACCTTTTAGCATATCGTTTACGATATCATTTGGGTCTTCTGTTCTTGGATTGTCTTGGGTAATCACAATACTATCAGCAAACTCTTCAGCAATCGCAGTCATCAATGGCCGCTTAGTCCGGTCTCTATCACCACCACAACCAAACACACAAATAAGTCGACCTTTTGTGTGTAAGCGAGCCGCAATGAGTGCCTGCTTTAATGCATCGGGTGTATGTGCATAATCTACTAGTATACTGGCTTGATTTGAGCTAAAAAGTTCCATCCGTCCATCGACACCCACAATTTCGGGTATTAACGTAACGAGTTGCGTAAATGAGTATCCCAAGCGAAGCAAGGTTGCTACTGCCGCTAAGACATTTTGAATATTAAATTGGCCAATTAGAGGTAAACGCACTCTTGCATTTCCCCAATCTGACAAAAGGTCAAATTCGCTCCCTTTGTTTGTAAACTGAATATTAGCTGCGCATAGATTGCCATGATCCAGCACTTGAGTTGCAGAAAACCAAGTAATGATTGACTCATCAAAGCGCTGCTTAATCCTTTGCATCCAAGCCTTACTATATGGGTCATCTGCATTTAGCACAAAGGTTTGAACCCCTTCAAAGTCACACAAAGACAACTTTGCTTCTAGGTAATCATTCATAGTTTGGTGATAGTCAAGGTGGTCTTGGCTTAAGTTGGTAAACACAACTGCATGCACTGGCAGTTGTGTTAGCCTATTTTGTGATAAACCATGTGATGAAGCTTCTAGTGCTAGATAATGACAACCCGCTTGGCGAGCTTGATACAGATAATCAGATGAACTAACGATATCAGGTGTAGTATTGATTGTTTTTCCAATAAGCTGTTTACCAGCACTTGTGTATGCTATATGTCCTAACGTACCTACACTCATGCCGCACTGATCGATCTTACCTAATAATTGTGCAATCAAATTGGCCACTGATGTTTTCCCATTAGTCCCAGTAATGGCAATAACCTTTGTGTCTGGCAGGTTATCATCAACACACGACACCCCATAAAACTCATGAGCAAGACTGGCGACTAAAACACTCAAATCGGGGATAGTCAAAATACATGATGACTGTTCTAATGCAATGTCAGCTCGCACTCGTTCATGCTCATCAGCTTCACGCAGTATGATATGACAGCGTCTTTTTTGCGCATCAGATATATATCTGCGCCCATCTGTCTGCCCGGTTTTCAATGCAATAAAAATTGTGCTTTCGTTTACTTGACGACTGTCGACGCTAAGTCTATTGATCGTCTCTACAGCAAAGCTTGTGATATATTTATGAAAGTCTGATAACGCAAAAAGTTCACCATTGGTGAACTCATTTAAGGCTGTAAACAATCGCATTAGTTTTGGACTACCTAGCTGCATGTAGCTGCCCCTCCAACACTACATCTACATTCATCGCGTCGGGCGGTACATTTAGCATTTGCAAGGTACTGGAGACTATTTTTGAAAAAACAGGTGCAGCCGTATCACCTGCATAATAAAAATCACCAGCAGGCTCATTGATAAGAACAACAACGGCAATTTGAGGATCTGACACTGGTGCAATACCTGCAAATATATTGACATATTCTAAGCCGTATCCGTTAGCGATAGCTTTTTTACTGGTACCTGTTTTACCTGCTACTCGGTAGCCAAGGCACACGTGCTTTAGTTCCTGTGCCACCCTCTTGTGTGACAGTCTCCATCATTAGCACCAGATCTCTTGCTGTTTGTTCTGACATAACTCGCTCAGGTTCATCAAAACTATCCATACCTTTGACAATTTTTAACGGTAATTTCACCCCACCATTACCTATAGTCGCGTACATCCTTGCAAGCTGAGAAGCAGTAATTGATATCGTATAACCAAAAGAAAGCGATGAAATTTCATGTTGAGACCAGCGACTTCTTTCATGAAACAAACCTGAGGATTCACCCATCATATTAATGCCCGTGTCACTCATCAGGCCCATATTATAATAGTAGTCAATTAACACATCCTTTGGCATTGACAATGCTAACTCTGAGGTACCCATATTACTTGAGTACTTGATGACTTCTGTTAGTGTAATTTCGCCATAGTTGCTTGAATCAGAAATGCGACTGCCACCTAGGCGTTTCCAACCTGGAGACGTGTCTAACACACTATCAGCGTGGTAATTCCCATTTTCTAATGCGGCAATAACCGCCATGGGTTTTAAGGCAGAACCAGGCTCATAAGCATCAGTTATCGCTCTATTTCTGACTCGGTGACTCGCAAGCGTTGAGCGATTATTGGGGTTATACGAAGGTGTATTTGCCATAGCAAGCACCTCGCCTGTGTGCACATCGATAACAACTACTGAAGCCGATGAAGCTTCATATAACACTGTCGCTTCTTTAATTTCCCGGTAAGCTAAGGCCTGTATACGTTGATCAATAGTCAGGACTAAGTCTTTTGCCTTAATGCCTTTTTCTTCCTCCATAATTTCTACTTGGCGGTTTTTTGCATCTCGACGAATTCGACGTTTATCAGGTGTACCCGTTAGCCATTCATTATAAAGGCTTTCGATGCCCTCTTGCCCCTTATCGTCAACATCGGTAAAGCCTATTACATGGGCAGAAACTTCCCCCGATGGGTAATAACGCTTTGCTTCATTACGTAAATATACGCCAAGGTAATTTTAATTGTGACACGAAATCTGCCATCGCTGGCGTAATTTGACGTTGTAGGTAAACAAAGCGTTGTTTTGGATTATCTACTCTGGCAATTAGGGTCTCAAAATCTGTATTGAGCACTTCACTTAATGCGCGCCAACGACGCTTGTCTTCTAAGCTATTATTTTGGGCGATAATTTTAGGGTCGGCATAAATAGCTTGGGCGGGCACACTGACGGCGAGTTGCTCACCGTGCCTGTCGGTAATAAGGCCTCTATAGCTAGGCACATCTCTGACCCGTATTGTTCGCTTATCACCATGAACAATTAGATCATCTGGTTGGATTACCTGAATAAATGCCGCGCGCGAAGCCAATGTTGCAAAAACTAATATCACACCAACAAATACAAGCGCAAAACGCCATTCAACTAAATATGGAGATATTTTTTTCTTTGCTTGCTTGTTCTTATTGGCCCCGTTTTTACGAGGTTTTCTAGGCTTTTGAAGAGTAGCAGTGACTGTCATACTATTTCACTCTCAATAATACTTCGTCATCACGAGTTGGTCTTCTCATGTCTAATTTATCAGCAACAGCTCTTTCGATGCGATTGTGCTCGGTCAATGCACTTTGTTCAATAATTAGATGACGCCACTGTATGTCCAATGAGTCTTTTTCTTGAATGAGTTGCTCATGTGCAATCACTAATTGACGGTGTTTGTGAGTATTTATAATGATACTTAAGGCTGTGCCTACCATGGCAATATACAACACTATAAGCAGAAAATGCCGGCTCAAGTCCGACATCATTAATACAACAAGATTAAAGTTGGTACGCGATTTATTCATAATTTTTGCGCTACTCTTAACACTGAACTTCGCGCCCTAGGGTTCAACTTTATCTCATTGGCTGAAGGTTTAATTGCCTTGCCAATTGGTTTAAGTTCTTTGCCTTGGTCAAGAGTACTTTGCAAAACCGGTAACTTAGACGGAAACTGTTGCCCTTGAGATTTACGTTTAATGAAACGTTTTACCATTCTATCCTCAAGTGAGTGAAAACTGATAACCGCTAGTCTCCCTCCAGGTTTTAGCACATCGCTTGCTTCAGCTAGCCCTAACTCAAGTTGTTTTAGTTCCCCATTAATAAAAATACGCACACCTTGAAACGCTCGTGTTGCAGGATGCTTGTGCTTATCCTTAACGGGCACTGCCTTATCAATAAGGGATGCGAATTCGGATGTCGTTGACAAAGGTTTAACTTGTCGCTGTTCAATTACTGCATGAGCGATACGGGTACCGAACTTTTCTTCACCATATTGCTTTATGACTGTTGCTATCTCTTCTAGAGATGCTGTGTTTAACCATTGTGCCGCACTAATACCGCTACCAGTGTCCATACGCATATCAAGAGGGCCATCTTTTTGAAAACTAAAACCTCTACTGGCATCATCTAATTGTGGCGAGGAGACACCAATATCCATTAATATGCCATCGATTTCGCCATAGATATTAAGCTCGTTAACAATGACCTTAAGATTAGCAAAAGCACAATGATGAATAGAAAATCTTGGGTCATTACTAAATGCTTCAGCTGCTTTTATCGCTTCTGCATCTCGGTCAAGTGCAATTAACTTACCTCTATCAGATAGCTTTGCCAAAATCTCGCGACTATGACCACCACGACCAAAAGTAGCGTCAATATATGTACCATTTTCGAGGATATTAAGCCCCTCAATTGACTCAGACAATAGAACTGAGGTGTGCTGGAAAGCAGCATTCATAGTGAGAAATCCTGCAGCCTTTCGGTTTGCTCATATTGCCCAGCTTTCTCAACACTTAAATCTTCTGCCACTTGAGCATGCCAAGTCTCTTCTTGCCAAATTTCAAAGCGATTACGTTGTCCAACCAACATAATTGGCTTATCTAAATTTGCGTATTGACGTAGTGTCGGAGCAATGAGAACACGACCGCTTTTATCCATATCAACCTCACTTGCATAACCAAGTAAGAGTCTTTGTATTCTGCGTTCGTCTGGATTCATGGTAGAGAATTTACTGAGCTTGAGCTCAATCTCTTCCCATTCGGGAAGTGGGTAAAGTAACAAACAGGATTGTCGATTATCGACAGTGCAAACTAGTTGTCCCTGACAATCATCCATTAAGGATTGACGATATCGCGTGGGAATCGTCAAACGACCTTTAGTGTCAAGATTGATTGCGTTAGCGCCGCGGAACATACCCCTAGCCTATTGTTGTTAATTAGTAGCTTATTTTTATTGTTATTAATCTAGTCTCACTATCATTGTTTTAAGACCGATCCCTTTTTTGCCACTTTACTCCACTTTTTGACAGTTTAGGTAGTTATATAGGCTTGTGTCAACCTTTTTCACGTCTTTGATAGTCAATAAATTGTTCAAAAAACCACCAGTCACTCTAACTACTTGATTCAATAACAAAAGATAGGGACACAAAAAAACCGCCATTTAGGCGGTTTTTTTTAAAACATAGGTCTACTGTGCGTTTTGCTCTGCAGTTTGCTCGTCTGATGCTTGCTCGTTCACTTGACTAATTTGAATAGACTGTACCGGATTATCAGTTTTATTTGATAGCTCGACTAGTCTATTAAGCTGACCTAGTGACAACATCATTGAGTACGCTGCCCCTAAAAATCCTGCCTTGTGCATAGCAAGTACTTTTTCATCATCCAATGCAATTAGTTTCTTCTCGTCAATCGACATTACGCCAGTTACGTTACGTACTTGTCCTGATTTGTATTGAATACGGATTTGCACTTCTTCAAGTAATTCAAGCTCTTTTATTTGTTTAATGAAGCGTTGATTTTGTACTTCAGAATTGGCCAATTCACTCAAAAACTGTTGACGGTTTTTAAGAAAATCACTTGCTTCACCTTCTGATGTGAAAAGAGCTTCACCTTCCTCAGAAATCATGTCGCTATTTTCATCAATAAAAACACCCAACTGCTCACCATCTGGACGTATATCGAACGGATAACGTTGGATATTTAGTGGAATGTGCGGGCCCTGCCAGCGATCTTCAGCCCAATATAAATTGGTACCCTGCTCTAAACCAAGCATGGCAACCGTGTGAACATTTTTTGTATTTGGATCTTCGATAAAGACAATAGGCATGCTCCCAGATAAAATTGCAAATTCTCTGATGGTAGCGGCAGCCAAGTGAGTTTTACCGACCAAGTCAAAATTGACACGTGGTATCACTTTTAAGTCGCCATGTTTGTTTTTATCTAGAGGTATGTAATTAATAGCCATTATTGTAATCTCGTTATTCTTAGTTATTTATTGGTAATCGATGCCTTACGCCGTTCGACTACTTTGAAAAGATGCAACATTATTCCCTAATTACCCGTGTAAGTCACCTGATAAGCCGCTCATAATGTAGTTTTTTTTATTCAAAAACTACTGGGTTAAAAAATAGTTCGCTAAGCACTTGTTCGCACAAATATAATTTTTAATATTATCGTTTTATAGTGATACCATTGCAAACGAGCGATAAGTCAAATGTGAACAAATTTCATACAGCACTATCATCAATAAATTACGTATACCGCGCCACAAAGGATACCTATGCGAAAATACAATAAATTTTTATTCACTACTTTGTTGGCAACAACCCTCTTAAGCACGGTCAGCCAAGCAGAGTCAACATCAAACACTGAAAAAGCAAAACAGATCGCAAAATCAAATATAATTGTCGATGGGCATGTTGATGTTCCCTATCGAGTAAAATCACAATGGGTAGATGTGACCAAGGCAACAAAAGGTGGTGACTTTGATTACCCTAGAGCCGTGCAAGGAGGACTAGATGCTCCTTTTATGTCAATCTATATTCCAGCTAGCTTAGATAATAGCAAAGAGTCAACAAGCTTAGCCCATACACTTATTGATTCTGTTGAAGCTATTGTCGGTAGAGCCCCTGATAAATTTGCTTTAGCCTACTCAGTAGATGATGTTTTACATAATTTTGAGCAAGGGCTAATTTCATTGCCTATGGGAATGGAAAATGGTTCTCCCATACAAGGCGAGCTCTCAAATCTTGAGCACTTTTATGAAAGAGGGATTCGGTATATTACTCTAGCTCATTCGCAATCAAACCACATCAGCGATTCATCATATGATTTAAGACGTCAGTGGCAAGGCTTATCGCCTTTTGGCAAAACACTCATTTCGCGCATGAATGAACTAGGCATTATGGTAGATATTTCTCATGTATCTGACGAGGCCTTTTATCAAACTATTGAAATTTCAAAGGCTCCTGTGATTGCATCACATTCATCGTTACGACAGTTCACTCCGGGGTTTGAGCGAAATATGAGTGATGAAATGGTGAAAGCCTTAGCAAAAAATGATGGCGTGATAATGATAAATTTTGGCTCAGGTTTTGTAAGTCCTGTTGCTAGAATGTGGCGTGATAAAATGGGAGAAAAAAGACAATCTTTAATCGAGCAATACGGTACAGATAGTCAAGAAGTCGCGCAGTTTAACGAGCAATACGCTCGTGAAAATCCTTATCCCTTTGCAGATTTAGACCTTGTTTTGGACCATATTGATTATGTACGCGATCTTGTTGGTATCAATCATATCGGTATCGGGTCAGACTATGATGGCGTAGGAGACTCTCTACCAATTGGTTTAAAAGATGTGTCGACTTTTCCAAACTTAATAGAAGGGCTGTTAAACCGAGGTTATTCGCAACAGGATGTTATCAAAATACTCAACGGCAACTTACTACGAGTGTGGAGAGAAGTTGAGCGTCTAGCCCAACAAGGCGACAAATAAACTAGTTAGAAGCGTGTTCCCAGATTTATTTTGGGAACACCTCTTATGATTATAAAATTGCCTTAGACGCTACGTGGGTATCTAAAAAACTAGCGAGCATTAACAGCATTTGTCCGTGCAGAGGATTAGCGGAAGGAACTGCACATCGTTCGTTTTCATTTACTTGGCTTTTATCAAAATCTAAACCAATAATTTGTGCTGCACTCATTGGGACGTTTGCGTGACACAAATCGTATTGTTCATCAATTTTAAACACAACATGCTCTCCTTGAGCATATTCAACCAGACTCTCAATGCCTTCAAACAAGGTAACTTTGTCAGCAAGAGAGTGCGCAGCAAAAATAGGTTTTACCAAAGTCGTTTCTTGTTTTAACTCCCTAATTTGATCAATAAAATCCATAAGTACCAAAGCAGAGTAACTCGCAACACTTGGGTATTTAAAAGGGTGAGGCCCTTGTGTTTGATACTCACCGTCTAACCACTTTGCAAGCGATTTCATTCCCCATATATTTGACATTGCTTCGGCACCGCCGCTTAGCTGCAACGCACCTGAAAATAGCAAAAGTGCAGATACATTTTCGCTCATCTTAAGCGTGTAATGAGTAGCAAAAGCCCCACCAGTCGAGAAACCGCCTACCGCAATGGGTAAGTCAAAGCCTAGTGCATATTGCATAACGTTATAGGTGTGTGAATGCCATCGCGCAAATAGCGCAGGGTCTTGCATATCAGCATCTGCGTCTACCTTTCCATGACCGGGGGTCAAGGGCGCAACAACAATATAACCCTGCCTTTGCAAGTATTCAGCAATTGAACGCATAAAATAAGGAGAGTCACTCAGGCCGTGGAATAATACAACGGTCGCTTTTGCTTGTTTTTTTGGCAGCAATATAAAAGGCCCGTTACCTTCGTTTTTAAGCAAGGTTGAACAAAATCGAATGTCAGCGTTTTGCGACGATTCACATACTGAAAGATCAGGCAATTCGTCTTGGTAGATACTAATAAATGCTTCACGCTGAGGTTCTGTTAGTTCGCTAGCTTGGGCATTCACCACTATTAACATAAAAGCAAACATAGCGAGCACCTTTAATGCCCGACTAAACCACAAGTAACATGATGCGTTTGTTTGCATGTTAAAGCTATGCAAAATAGTCTGCCAAATCATCACTACCACCAATGTGTTTACCGCCAATGAAAACTTGAGGTACGGTTTCTCTTCCAGACACTGCTTTAAGCGACGCTAGTGAAGCATCTTTGCCCAACACAATTTCTTCATAATCATAGCCTTTATTTGTTAATAAGGCTTTTGCTTTAGCACAAAATGGACAGCCCGGCTTGGTAAACAACGAAACCTCTTCAGGCGCCTTTTCATCAGGCGCTAAATACGCCAGCATAGTATCAGCATCAGATACCTCAAATGGGTCGCCTGCTTTATCTGGTTCAATAAACATCTTTTTCACAACACCATTATCAACAAACATTGAATAGCGCCAGCTACGCTTGCCAAAACCAAGGTCTTGTTTATCAACTAACATCCCCATACCATCAGTAAATTCTCCGTTACCATCAGGTACGACAGTGATATTTTGAGCTTCTTGGTCGGCCAACCAAGCATTCATTACAAAAGTATCATTGACAGATACACATACTATTTGATCAATACCCAAACGCTTAAAGACACCTGCTAACTGATTATATCGAGGCAAATGAGTTGATGAGCATGTTGGAGTGAATGCGCCTAGCAATGAAAACAAAACGACTTTTTTATTAGCAAAAAGCTCTGATGTACTTAAGTTCTGCCAATCGTCATTCACACGGATAGGCCATGTAACATTTGGGACGGCTTGCCCTTCTTTCGAAGGTGCTGAAGATGGATGTGTCATAATATTCTCCGGTAAATAGGTAGCATTTAAGTTTTGGTCGCTTGCTTTAAGTCTTCTAAATAGTATTTGTCGATTAGTGAATATAGTGTAGGCCTTGTCACACCAAGTAGCTCTGCTGTTTTCGAAATATTTTGCTCTGCTTGATGATATGCTTTTCTAATTGCCTTGGTTTCGGCAATTTCTCTTACTTCACGTAAATTAAAAATGCCTTGTTCATCGCTATCTGGCGCTTGTAGCCCTAAATCTTCATCTTCAATAAAATTACCCTCGGCTAACACCACCGCGGACTTTAACTTATTTTGTAATTCACGTACGTTGCCTTTAGCCAATTATGCCCAAGCATCGCTTGTTCGGCTTTTTTACTAAAGCCTTTAACTTTAGAAGTATATTCAGTTTTATAGATGTTTAAGAAGGTTTTAGCCAATAATACAACGTCATCTTCGCGCGCTCGCAATGGTGGAATGTGAATACTTATCTCACCGATTCGATAAAACAGGTCTTCGCGAAAGGATTGTTCTTTAACCATAAGCTCTAGGTCTCTGTGTGTTGCACAAACGACCCTAACATCGACGGGAATTTCCTTTCGGCCGCCCACACGCTCAATGACACGCTCTTGCAAAAAGCGCAGCATTTTGGCTTGCAGTCCAATAGGCATATCTCCTATTTCATCCAAGAACAAAGTGCCGCCTTGTGCAGTTTCAATTTTTCCTAAAGTAGTGCGATTTGCGCCTGTAAAAGCGCCTTGTTCATATCCAAACAGCTCACTCTCTAATAGATTTTCTGGAATAGATGCGCAATTGATAGCGACAAATTTTTTGTCTTTTCGGCTGCTATGCTCATGAATGCTTCGAGCAAATACTTCTTTTCCCGTACCACTTTCACCAAGTAAAAGTGCACTAATATCTGTCTTTGCTATTTTTTCTGCTTTCTTGCTAGCAGCGATAATTTCAGGGCTATTCCCAACAATAGTGCCCATACTAACCGCAGCTTGTGACATTTTTCGATTAGCTAATTCTAATGAAGATAAGCTTAAGGCCCGTTCAATAAGCACATTAATAATGTCACTATCAATTGGTTTTTGATAAAAGTCGTAGGCACCTAGCTTGACCGCTTCAAGTGCGACATCCTTTTCGCCATTACCTGTAACGACGATGACTTTAGTATGAGGCGCTAAGCTTAAAATTTCTTGTAAAGCTAGTAAGCCTTCAGAAGCATTAGCGGGATCAGGTGGCAGCCCTAAATCTAATGTAACGACACTAGGCTCATGCCTTCTCAATTGTGAAATCGCCGACTCTCTATCAGCAGCAAAGCTCAGCTCAAATTGGCTCAAAGCCCATTTCAACTGAGTCTGAATACCTAAATCATCATCAACAACTAAGACTTTTCCTTTTTTAACGCTCATTACCTGCCCTTTTGCTTATTGGTAGCAATATTTTAAATAGACTTCCCTCACCAACCTGGCTAAAGACTTCAATACTGCCTTTGACGGCCTCAATATATGTCTTTGCGTCATATGCACCTATTCCCATACCGGCGTTACCTTTGGTCGTGTAAAAAGGTTGAAAAAGGCGGTTTGCAATAAAGTCGTTATTCATTCCTTCGCCGCTATCTTCTATTTCAATGATAACAGTTTCATCATTTTTTGTAGCGCTTATAGTAACGGTTCCAGTATCGTTTGTTGCTTCTTGAGCGTTACTGATTAGGTGATACAGTATGTTAGCAAACTTTTGCGAATTTGCATCAATAAACAAGCCATCCTGAGCATCAATAGTAGGTCTTGGTTTTGCTAGTGCACAACGCGTATCAATTACATGTTTTATCAGTTTTCCCACGTCAATTTGTTCTTCATCATCATCTAAGGAAACTGTTTTCTCGGTAAGCTGTTTAAGCATTTTATCCATACGGTCTTTTGTGTGGCCCAAGGTGGTAAAGGCATCATCAACGAATTCAGGATTGCGTTTATGCGCCTGTGCATTGGCCAACAACAAATTAACTTGTGCTAATACATTCTTTAAATCATGCACAACAAAAGAAGACATTCGGTTAAACGCGGCAAACTGCGCATTTTCAGCTACGGTTTTGGATGATTCTGATTGCAACACAAAGTTTGCAATTTGGTCCGTTACCGCCAATAAGTAATCCCTTAATTCCCAGTTTAGTTTGCGTTTATCTGGCGTATTAGTATCAAGCATGACAATGCCCCACAATTCGCCTTGAGAAAAAATAGGAATGGCAAACTGAAAAGGAAATTTTTTCATCAGCAGATTTCTTTGCGGTAAATTTAGATAGAGCTCAGGTTTAGCCCGCATTTCTTCAAAATCGATGATCCAATCATTGTCTTGGTAAAAAGTGACTAAATATAATAGCGTTTCATAGGCTGCAACCACTTCTTCTTTACCAATATCGCCAGACTGAGCTAAGGTTTGAATATGAGTTTGTTTGGTTTTTACTATATAGCCTCTGCTGTATTTAATACTTTGTAACCATGCCTTAAGCGCAAGATCATAGGTATCTTGTATTGAATTAGTTGTTTGAGTAAGCGTTTTAGTCAAAGACACCCATTCAACGCGATAGTCAAATTGATTAGCGTAAAAGTTTTTGGTGATAAATATTTTTACTTTAGCTCTAAACTCATGAGACAAAAACAGACTTACCAGCATCACTAATGCAACTAAAAACAATACAATTTGTATCGGAGCACCCCACTCTCCACCAAAATATTGCACTGCATAACCCAGTAAAGCCATCACGATTAAATATGCACCTGAAAGCATCAAAAACGTGCTTTGCATGACCACTTCTCTAGAGACAAATATATCAACGCCCCAATGCTGGATTCGTCTAATAGAAATCACCAACAGCGGCAACAAGCACAAATAAATGATGCTACGCGCACTTATAAATATTGGGTTTAACTGATCGGTAATAGCAGCGTTGGCATAAGTAAAAAAGTCGAAAATCACTAAGGCTCCGAAATAAATTACTAATGGTTTATATTGCCATTGGGATTTATTCGATTGGCGATAGAGTTGCTCTAACAGCACTAGCAATTGAACACTAACAAGCGTTAGCAAAATAAAATAAAATGAATCGGGAAGGATGTCTATAACACCTAAGATCACTGAAACGCTTGGTAAAAGCATAATGAATAGGGTAGTCGGCTTCTTAACCAAGTGCAGTAAAGAAGAAAATTGGTTTTGCAAACAAGCGGCGATGAAAAAAGCAAATATCCATAGTCTAAGCGAATCTATTTGAATAATTTGCTGGATATGACTAATAAACCCCAACAAGTTAATTTGCGAGATTGACCAAACACATATGAAAAATGTCGATGCAATCAATAAGTACTTTGCTAGGCCAGACTTTCTTACGACAAGTAACAAGAAAGTCAGCACTAAATAGCCTATAGCGGTTATTCCGTAACCTATATCAAATAGCATAAGCTACCTTTTTTGTACCAAAAGGCTTCCTATTGAATAGCCCGCCCCAAATGAGCACAAAATGCCATAGTCGCCTTGCTTTAAGTCCTGATGATATAAGTTAAAAGCAATAACAGAACCTGCAGACGCAGTATTGGCATACTTATCTAATACCACAGGTGCTTCATCTAAGGTCGCCTCTCTGTTGAGTAAACGCTTACTAATTAAGGTATTCATGTTGATATTAGCTTGATGTAGCCACCACCTTCTTAAACTTTGTGGGGTTAAGTCATGCCTAGCAAGGTGCTCGGTAATATGCTCAGCAGCCATTGGGCATACCTCTTTAAATACTCTGCGGCCTTCTTGATGAAATAGTTTATCTTCAGAATATGGATCAACATCAGTTGCGTGGCTCATAAAACCAAAGTTCGAACGAATCGTATTCGAGTATTTAGTCACCGCTTTGGTGCTTAGCACATCAAAGGCGTGCGCACTTGTGACTGTTTGTTCACTTTCAAGAATAGTCGCGGTGGCGACATCACCAAAAATAAAGTGACTATCTCTGTCAGTGTAATTAATCTGAGGAGACACTAATTCTGGGTTAATGATTAAAACAGCCTTAGCAGTACCTGCACTTATCATTTCAAATGCTCTATGCATACCAAAAGTAGCCGCAGAGCACGCAACTAACATATCAAAGCCAAAACCTTCAATGCCTAGTGCTTCTTGAACTTCAATTGCAATGGCAGGATACGAACGCTGAGTGTAAGCACAAGCAACAATAACAGCATCTATATCTTTGGCCGTCTTATTGGCTGCTTTAAGTGCTTTTTGTGCAGCGTTTACTGCAATTTCAGCTTGCTGAGATAATTCATCATCAGCCCTTTCATGCAAAATCGGACGCATACGATTGATATCTAATACACCCTCTTTTGAGTATATATAGCGGCTTTTAATGCCTGAAGCTTTTTCAATAAATTGAGCGCTGGATTGCGGTTTTTCTTCCATCTCACCATTTGCAATCGCTTGCTTATTTTGTTCGTTATATTTCAAGGCATATGCATTATATGCGGCGACTAATTCTTCATTTGTGATTTGATATTCGGGCGTAAACAAACCAGAACCACTAAGTACAACTTTTTGCATGGAATATCCTAAATAAACTGAGTCTTTAATCGTTGGCTAGCTTTTTTTGCGCTTTAGGCCACTTTATGACAAATTTCGCACCATCGGTGTATTGGGTATCAATATACAGCATGCCAGAGTAGCTTTCTATGACCTTTCTTGCAATGGTTAAACCCATCCCTACCACCTCGGTTGCTTCGGGATCTTTTGTAGACTCAAACAGTTGGAAAACCGTTTCTGCTTGTCTAGGGTCAATCCCCACTCCATTATCAATGACATGCAATTCGTAGTGACTAGCAGTGTCATGAAAATCAATTGAGACACTAAAATCAGTCTCATTAGTGTCTTGGGCTGTCATATTGTGACAAAACGCATTATCTAACACACTGGCAAGTACTTTTACAAAAGGTCCAATTGGCACCTTAAGCCGTGCTTCATCTAAGGTCACTGTGTGTGTATTTTGATAAGGCAAATTAGCAATGATATCTGACACAATTGATGTTAACGACGTTTGGGCTGGTGCATGGGTATCTCTGCCTACAAAACAATATTCACTGATCGCACTAATCAGCTTATTTATTTTATGTGTACATAAACTTAATTGCTCAAGGTGCTCTATGACATCTGCATTTTGAAAGTCTTTCAGGTCAGCTTTTAACCATTCAAGCAGCTTTACCATTGAATTGGAAGGCCCCCGAACATCATTTGCTAAAGTTTGAGCAACTCTGTCCAGATCCGCATTTTTCTTTTTAAGCTCATCAATCAAGTCATACTGTCTGGTCAAGTCGTAGCTTATACCCAAAATAAAATGTTGCCCGGTGCTCGTTTGGAAGTGCGTTTTAGTCGTTTGTAAAGTCTTCACGTCTCCATTTGGAAAGTGTATTTTTTCAACGGTCTTAGTATAGCCATTATCAAAGGCTGTTTTGTCCTCTTGTAAAAACAAGTTGCGCTCTTGTTCACTATATTTTTCGACGGTCGTATAGCCAATAATATAGTCGCGTTGTTCCGGTGGATAGTTTTCTACAAACGCATTATTGGCAAGCACTATCTTGAAATCTCTGTCTTTTGCAAAAACAAAACTTTCATGGGCATCAGCAATTAATTCTTGGAATTCATCTCGTTGTTGATTCAAACGTTGATATTTTTTGAGTAGTATCGCATCCAGTATACTTTGCGAAAACAAAGAAGCGATACTTGAAATATGCTCTTTAGGTATTGGTAAAGACTCGCCAAGCAATAATGCAAAACCTAATATCCTCTGTTGTTGACTAACAATGGGCAAGGCCAAAAGAAATCCATTTTGTTCGTCATTCTGACGATTGAATTCATCTAATAAAGCATCACCTTGAGTATATAAAATATGGCGGTTATTCAACCCTAATTGCTTTCCAAATTGCCCTAAAGCTTCCTCATTTTTATCGTCACTACCCAAACAAAACGAAAAAGGCTCACGGCCGATAAACATCTCGAAATAGGCATGTGTCACATTAAGTAAGGTAAATATAGCGTCGGAACGTTGAGTAATGAGCGCTAGCAAATTTCGTTTATTGAGCCCAAATTCGCTTTGCCAACTAGCCTTAGCATCAATACTTAGAATCTCGTCTGATATCAGCATACTAGGTCCTCATACAACGTGAAATTGTCTTCACTAAAATATCAATATCAAAAGGTTTAGTGATGATTTCATCAACGCCTTTCGCTTTCCATTTTTCACTGTCAATATCAAAAGCATCAGCGGTCAAGGCAATAATGATTGGTTGCTTACTTAAACCTTTATTATTCCGAATTTGATATGTCGCATCTATGCCATTCATCGTAGGCATATGCTTATCCATTAAGACCACATCAAAATCATTCTCTACGTTAACCGCCTTAACAGATTGGTAACCATCTGATACCTCGTCACATTTTGCCCCAAGTGATGTCAACATTTCGTTGACTATTTCACGATTAATATCGCTATCATCGACAATAAGGACTTTTACCCCTGATAAGTCTTGAGGCTTTCTAATTATGGCTTTTTTGCTTGTTAAAGCTTGGGGCCTGCTTGCTAGAGGTTTACCAATGGTGAGTGAAAACAGGGTCCCAGAAGGACTAGAATTCAGTTTGACTTCAACACCTAACAAATCAGATAACTTTTTAACAATTTCTAAGCCCAAGCCTGTGCTTGAACTACCTTGAGCATAACCTGCGTCTTCCTGTTGATAGGCATCAAATATTGATTTTGTATTTTTGATGCCGATACCCGTATCTTCAATGCATAACACGAGTTGTTCGTGAACAATTTTCGTAAAGACATGCACCATGCCTTTGTGCGTATATTTAATCGCGTTTGAAATCAAATTACTAAGAATCTGAGTGACTCTCACTTTGTCAGTCATGACCAAGTCGCATGAGTTATCAGGGAAAGTGAAGTTCAAATCGATGCTCTTCTCTTGCGCTTTAAAGGAAAATAAACGCTCAACTTGCTTCATGACTTCGGTAATAGAGGTGAGTTCTAATGACACCTTTAGTTTTGCTTCATTTAATTTCGCAAGGTCTAAAATATCGTTGAGCAAATAAAGTAAGTGTTCTGAATTGGCAACAATCTTCTCGACTTTCTCTTGAACTTCTGGTTGCACCAAGTCTCTCTTGAGCAAACTCAACATCCCTAGAATGCCATGAAGTGGTGTTCTAATTTCATGAGAAACCCGCGCAAAAAATTGATTCCGGCTAGACAATGCTGCTACCGCAGCAAGCTCGTTCTCTTTTTGTTCAGTAATATCGCTGTGCGATACACTGACTAAACTTGCATGGGAATTTTTTTGAAAAACTGCGCTGGTACTGCATTGATGAAAACGCCACTTGCCAGATAAGTGTCGAAATCGAAATACCAAGTGCCCTTGATGAATGCGTCCTTTTTTTAAATCATCCAGATGCTCTTTGAATGTCATCACATCATCAGGATGCACCAGTGCCATCAAGCGATTTATTTTCATTCGATTGATTGGCCTAGCAAACCCTAATAGCGTTGACCAATTAGGATCACAGTTCATTGAATCCTCGTTGGTATACCACTCCCACAAGCCAAAGCCTGCATTATGCAATAACGCTAATACTCGCTCACTTTTAGCTTGCATTGCTTCATGCTGTGCGATTTGCTTGGAAATATTAGTTAAAATGTGAACAAGTTCAGTCGCTTTACCATCATGGCGAATAATCTGCACAGTGTCCTTCACCCACACTAGACTGCCATCAGCGCAGATTAAACGATAAGGACTATGATGTATCTCATTCGTATCAGGCTCCAATGCGGCAGCTTGGCTTTCAAGAAGATAATGCGCGATATCCTCTTGATAAATTAAGTCATTAAATAGCGCTTCATAATTGGCGATTTGTTCGACATCATGGTCAATTAATCCATGAATATTGGCAGAAGCACTGACAATGGGCTCACCCGTAGCTGTGGAGGCAACAATTAGAAACGTCGATGAATTAGTAAATACTTTTTCATAAAAACCAAGGTCGAGCTTCTTCATCGTTTGCAGTTCATCCTTACTCGATTTCTACAGGCACATCAAGAAGCGGTGCTAGTAGTTTGCCAATATGCCTAAATAGTCGTTTGCGTGTTGAGCCAACTCGCCAAACCAAGCCAATATCACGATACGCATCTTCCACTTTAGGTAAAGCTTTTACCGAAGTTCCGTTTAATATACCTTTGTTTAAAGCCATTGACGGTATGAAAGTATAACCAAGTTGACTGTTCACTAGTGAAACTAAGGTATACAAACTACTGGCGGTTAAGGAACTCACTTGTGCTTTATGGGCTAATCCGCATGCGCTAACCGCATGCTCAGTTAAGCAATGTTCTTTTTGTAGCAAAAATATACTGTTTTCGGGCAATACATCAATATCTACTTGCTTGGGTAAGAGCTTTGCTTTGTCTTCATGAGCTATTAAATGAAAGGGGTCTTGCCCTAATATCATTTGGTTGCAACCAGGTGTTTTCATAGGCAAAGCCAATAACAACAAATCCAATTCACCTTCATCCATTTTCTCAAGTAAATTTTCAGTGGTGTCTTCTATCAACTGCAAATGTAAATCAGGCAACTCCTCAGATATGGTATTAATTAGTGGCTCGAATAAAAAAGGGGCGATCGTAGGAATGACGCCAAGTTTAAGCACACCTGTTGTCCAATCACCAGAAGATTGGGCGTAATGCATCCATTCTTGAGTCTGTTCCAATAGGGTTTTGCTCTTTTCAACTAAGGCATTGCCAAAGTCAGTAAAAACGAAGGTCCGATGTTCTCGCTCAAGCAAGGGTTGACCAATACTTTCTTCTAAATTTTGTATAGCAGCACTTAGCGTAGATTGGCTAACATTACACTTTTCTGCTGCGCGCAAAAAATGCTGTTCTTTGTGTAGAACAGTTAAATAATAAAGGTGTTTTAAATTAGGTAATCGCACTATCTAATATTGGTCTATATAATTGTTATGCTTAAGTTATAGCATATCAAACACCAAATATCAGCCTTAGAATATAGAAGATGATAATTGAGAAAAGCGCACCTGCTGGCAAGGTAATTACCCATGAAGCGACGATAGTCTTAATTGTTTTTCCGTTTAGCGCCGAAACCCCCTGCGCAAGCCCCACTCCCAAAACAGCACCTACCAGTGTCTGAGTGGTCGAAATAGGCAGACCAGTGCCCGATGCAATCAATACAGTACTGGCAGCGGCAAGCTCAGCCGCAAAGCCTCGACTAGGTGTTAAATGAGTGATGCCCTGACCGATTGTTTTCATGACTCGGTGTCCAAATAACGCTAGCCCCATGACAATACCCAATCCTCCCAAAGGCAGAATCCACCAAGCGAGGGGAGAGTTATCAAGAATCTGCCCATTGTTTGACACCACGCTTACAACAGCGGCCAAAGGCCCTATTGCATTAGCGACATCATTTGAACCATGCGCAAAAGCCATACAACATGCAGTAAGCACCATAAGCACCGCAAATACTTTTTCCACACTAACATTTTGCTCATCACTACTTAATGCATATTTTGCGTTTTCATCTGGTAATACACGGCGCCCTAGGCGTCTGACAAAGTAGACTCCGATTAACGCGGTTAATATACCGATGCCAATAGCCACTGCAATCCCTTCTAAAAAAGGTAAGCCCAAACCAACATGCTTTAAGCCCTTTTTGATAGTGACCAAGGACATAATAAATCCAGCCAGACCCATATATATTGGTATATATTTGATGGCGGCGACTAATGGGTGTGGATTATCAAGAATCAATTTTTTTGCGCTAAGGAAGATGCCAATTGCAATCAGCCCTGAAATAGCGGGTGTAATTACCCAACTGCCTACAATACCACCAATTTTAAACCACTCAACTGCCTCAGCACTGACCCCGACGGCTGTAAACCCGACAATTGCACCAATGATTGAATGTGTGGTAGAAACTGGCCAACCTTTGTAAGATGCAATGACAAGCCAAAGGCCCGCTGCTAATAATGAGGCAATCATGCCTAATACTAGTAACTCTGGGACTTGAGTAAAATAATCTGAATCGATAATTCCTTTACGAATCGTCGATGTTACCTCACCACCAGCAAGATATGCACCTGCAAACTCAAATACCATTGCAATCAAAATGGCTTGTTTAAGTGTAATTGCTTTAGCACCAACAGACGTGCCCATCGCGTTGGCAACGTCATTTGCACCTATCCCCCACGCCATAACAAAACCGACTGTGGCAGCCAAAATAATAAGGATTAAGCCGTAGCTTTGAATTAAGTCCATTGAAATGAAGAACGAGAAAGGAAACCAATTGGTAATATAAAGACTTAGTGCCTAAACCGCAACTGAAAAAAAGCACAAAGCGAAGAACGCGAAAATTTTAGACAATAGTTGTAGAGGAAGTCTACAGTACCTTGACTTTTGATGTATATATCAGCAATGAATATTAAGCCTTAAGCAACTTTTTAACGGTTTTTTTCATAGAAGAACTTTTTATATCACGCCCATAGGTCAAATAAATCACATATTCGCATATATTCTTGCAACGATCCCCGATTCTCTCAAACGAACGAATCGCCCATAAAACGTCTAACCATAAATCAACATCTTTTGGGTTTTGCCTAATTTCTGTGGCAGTATGTTCTAGCACTTTTTTGTATACCCGATCTATTTCATCATCTTGCTGATGCGCAAGCACTGCGGCTTTATCATCTTGACGTGCAAATGCATCAAACGTAGCCCTCATCATCGCGACATTGCGATTACCTATATCCAACATACCCGCGA
Organism: Glaciecola sp. HA4-3; assembly: GCF_055693685.1. Classification (NCBI taxonomy): domain Bacteria; kingdom Pseudomonadati; phylum Pseudomonadota; class Gammaproteobacteria; order Alteromonadales; family Alteromonadaceae; genus Glaciecola; species Glaciecola sp. HA4-3. The sequence goes on along the minus strand of NZ_CM146340.1, from coordinate 702,511 downwards.
CAACGATATCTGAATCAGGGATTTGTTTTTTGCTAACTAGTTTCGCAACACGTGCAACTTCATCGCCCATCCTTTCAAGATCGGTTGCCGTCTTCGAAACAGTCATAATCAGCCTTAAATCACCTGCTGTTGGGTTACGCTTTGCTATGATTCTCATGCACTCACTCTCTACTTGTGACTCCATTGAGTCGACACGGGAATCGTTAAGGGTAACGCGCTCAGCTAAACTTGGTGCATTTTCTTTTAAAGCGACAAGCGTGTTTATCAGTTGCTGTTCAATCACGCCTCCCATTGTTAACACAGAATGCTTTAGGCTTTCTAATTCTTGATTGTACTTTTCAGATATGTGAGTGCTAAGTTGTATTTGACGGCGCATATTATTAACCATACCTGCCTGTAATATAATCTTCAGTTTGTTGCTTTGTTGGCATCGTAAATAAAGTATCACTATCTGCATACTCAATGAGTTCACCGGCGTTTAAAAATGCAGCATAGTCGGACACTCTGGCAGCTTGTTGCATATTATGTGTCACAATAATCACCGTGCATTGATTTTTTAATTCACTAATCAATTCTTCTATATACAGGGTGGTCAAGGGGTCTAGCGCTGAAGTGGGCTCATCCAATAAAATAATTTTAGGCTCTAAGGCCAAGGCTCTAGCAATCATTAGTCTTTGTTGCTGACCACCTGAAAGTGTCATCGCAGAATCAAACAATCTATCTCTTACTTCTTCCCACAACGCGGCTTTAGTTAAGGCTTTTTCAACAGAATCGTCAAGCTTACGCCTCGATTTTTCACCTTGCACCCTAAGACCAAAACTTACATTGTCATAGATACTCATTGGAAAAGGATTAGGTCGTTGAAACACCATGCCTATTTCTGTTCGAAGACGAGAGACTCGTTCTTTTTTGCTGTAAATATTACGGCCTTCTATCCATACTTCACCCTGTGTTTCATGGTGCTTGATAAACTCATTCATGCGATTAAAACTATTTAGCAAGGTTGTTTTACCGCAACCGCTTTGCCCAATTAGGGCGGTAATTTTATTTTTAGGCACTTTAAGGTTTATCTGATTTAAGACTTTTTTATTGTTTAGGTTAACACTTAAGTCCACCACATTGATTGCAGTTTGCGAATTAGACAATTCGTCAACAGATATTATTTCACGCTCAAACAACTTAAACATTTATCAAATTCTTTGGTATTTTTCGCGTAAGTTTTTACGCAAGATAATGGCAGATATATTAAGTAAAAATACTATGACTAATAGCAGCATACAAGTAGCAAACATCAAAGATGATACTTGAGATTCAGTTTGATTGTGAAATGCGCCGTCGTAAACAAACACACCTAAATGCATAAATTGTCTTTCAAGATGAATAAATGGAAACTCTGTATCGATAGGTAATGTAGGCGCAAATTTTACTGCGCCAACCAAAATCAAGGGTGCTACTTCGCCTGCAGCCCTTGCTATCGCTAAAATCACGCCCGTTAACATACCGGGACTAGCCATCGGAAGTACAACATGCCTAATGGTTTCAAATTTTGTTGCGCCAAGTGCTAAAGAGCCTGCTCTTAAATTATGAGGGACTCTGCTCAAACCTTCTTCGGTAGAGACAATGACCACAGGAAGGGTCAAAATCCCCATCGTCAGCGCTGCCCACAACAAACCCGGAGCACCAAAGGTTGGAGATGGTAGTTTATCACCAAATAACAAACTGTCGATTGATCCCCCCAAGACATACACAAAAAAACCTAAACCAAACACACCATAGACCACAGAGGGGACAGCAGCCATGTTACTAACACTGATTCTAATAGCAGATGTAAAACGAGAAGCCGGAGCATATTCATATAAATAAATTGCCGCAATGATACCAAATGGTGTAACAAATACTGTCATCAATACCACCATTAGCAAGGTGCCAAAAATAGCGGGGAAAACGCCGCCAGAAGTGCCCGCTTGTTTAGGAAAATCTGTTAAGAAAAGGAACAAACGTTCGACGGAAAAAGACACCTTTTCAACAAAGCTGAGCTGGTTAGGTTTATATACATCTTGCACGTCTATTAATGCAACACTTAAAGCCTGGCCATCGGCCAATCTAAGTGCAATTCGGTATTTATCGATAAACTGCGCTGTGCGATTAGCATGAGCTTGCCAGCGACCAAATTCGAATAGCAATCGTTGATATACAGGCGTATCGATGTTTACATTTTGACGATTCAAGCGGTCAATCTGCTCATGCAATGGCTCCAATTTATTGACTTGAATATCGTTTAAATCATCTTGTAAGCCATATACGGTAGTACTAATCACATCTATTGCATCAAGATCATAAGTATCATCATTGCCTATAAGATGGACAAACTCGCCCAAATAGGTCCTTCCTGATTTTGTTTCTAATACGAATATATGATTTGCAGGAGCAACACTGATTGAGGGTTTTTGACTATCGTCTTTGTACTGTAAATCTATTTTTTGTTGAGTATCACGCAGCAACTTTTCGGCAGAATCATGGCTAAGCAAATAATCTTTAGTTTGGATTTCACCTTGATGTTCCGTAGTGATTTGATAACTGGACATAGGCAAAAAATACCTTCCGCCTTGCCATGCAATAAAGACACTAATACCAATTAACAGCATCAAAATGATACCGCACGCCAACATAACTAATGTTTCCAAAAAAGCATGCTTGAACTGCTCTTTGATTAAAGAAATGTCGATATTTTTACTTTGCGCTACATCACCCATTGAGCGTTACCTTCTTTTTAAGGGCTGCGGCAATGGTATTGATAATGAACGTGAAAATAAATAGTACGGCTGCCGTAAGAAACAAGACATGATACAAAGTGCTGTCAACTTGGGCTTCTTGAAGTTCAATGGCTAAATTAGATGTCAAAGAACGCAAACCTGATAAGAGATCCCAATTCGCAATGGGGGTATTTCCCGTCACCATAAGGACAATCATCGTTTCACCAAAGGCCCGCCCAAAGCCCAACATGATGGCTGAAATAATACTAGGAAAGGCAACTACTATCACCACTTTAAATAGTGTCTGAATGGGTGTCGCTCCTAGGGCAAATGAAGCTTGCTTAATACCATCAGGCACTTCAAATAGCGCATCATCAATCAAGGTAAAAATCGTCGGTGTAATTGCTATACCAAGAGCCAAAGAAACGACTACGGCTGTTTTAGATAAAGTAACATTTGCAATGCTATCAAAATAATGCGTGAAATTAGACTTATCTCCCCAATCAATGACCATTGTGCTGAGCGCAAATAATAAAAGTAGGCTCAATAGGAAGAAGCCACTGTTGATCAAAAAATACCATCCTTGTATTTTTCGGCTTTGCAAATAAGGTTGAATAAAACGATGTCCAAGCGACGAAATAATAATGGTAAATGGCAACAGCATGATCATAAAGACAATTGACAGGACAAACTGTTCAGCCAGTGGCGCAATCCATACCGCAGCGATAAAACCAATAATAACTGACGGAATAGCTTCTAACATTTCAAGGGTTGGTTTTATTGCATTTCTAAACGCGCTAGTTGCAAAATATGCGGTATAAACAGCTGCACCTAAAGAAAGAGGGAGAGCCACAACCAACGCTAACAGTGAGGCCTTTAAACTTCCCATAATTAACGGGACAACGCTATATTTAGGTGATTGAGTTTCAGAAGATGCTGATGTTTGCCATATATACTGCGCTTGCTCGTAGCCAGGATAAGACACTTTTTCAAACAAAGATGCGATATTTAATGTACCTGTGAGCTTATCAAGATAGAACAAATAACTTTGACTTGCACTTGTCATAAGCAGCTTTTCATTCATGTACCGTAGTTGCTGAATGTTAGCTGCTATTTTTGCTTGCTTAAGCACTGCCGCTTCTTCGCTCATGGTTTGCATGTTAAAAAACAGCAAATCTCCCTGATTATTTGCCAGCATACCCAGACTATATTGGACGTCAAAAACAATGTTAGTGAGCTCTTGTGGTGGTAAAAATGCACCTTGAAGATTCATTTCACCACGTTCCTGCAGCATAAATTGTCCATCTTCGTTGTGTAAGACATAGCGCCTAAGCAAGGTTTTATTATCTTGTTGGTACACCATGACCAATGCCAAACCTGACGGCTCGACATAAACATTAACGACATCAGCTCCCTGGGCAATGGGCAATGCTTGTATCACCTCATGTTGATCATTATGGTTAATCAGCCAATACTTATTATCAATTGATTCAAACGTCAGAAGTTGTGCAAATCTTGTCAATGCGAAGGTATAGCGGGCATTTTCATAAACGGTAAAAATAGGCTTTTCAAAGCTAGCTAAAGTATGCCATAACACTAAATAGTCAGCTTGGTTTGTATTCACCGAGTTTGATTGGCGTATTTTCACCATAAGCTGTCTTGCGTTTAACTCGACTTCAATATCATCAATAACATCGGGTAAATCATTTAAGGCCAAACGCACGGAACCCAAAAGGGTCAGTTCAAATGTATTGGTATCGGTAATGGTGAATATTTCTAACAAGCCAGTCGAGCTGAGCGTCGCGATTGCTTGATTGCCGATGTTATTGAATCTAATTAAGCGCTTATCACAGGCAATGGCTTTGGTTTTAGTGCTAGCGTTTATTTGTTCGCCAGATATAGAATGGAATTGCAGTTGGCAGCTATGTTGAATCAATCTAAAAAATTTATCATCAATATAAATAATATGTTCGTTTTGTGGATTACTATTAGTATCTAGCTGATGATAGCGAAGGTCAGTCGTATTAACGAGAGTTGCTCGAGGCGAGTCAAAGATAGGAAATGCTTGACTAAGAATGTGAAAAATCAGCGTCGCGAACGTAGCGATTACCAACAAACCAAATACGGTAACCGCTCTACTGAAAAAGAAATCGACACGCAATCTGCGTTTTTCTTTGAGTTTATTCTGAACGGTCATGCGCCTTGAGCTAGGTAGATTTTTAGTCAGTTGCCGTAATTAAACATGATAGATTAGACAAAGCAACTTATTTACTTAAAACCACATAGTAAGGAAATAAAGATATGCAAGCAATGATACTTTCAATAATTGGCAAGGACCGAGCTGGGCTCGTTGAGGATGTAGCGGCTGTCATTACTAGTGAGCAAGGAAATTGGTTGAAAAGTAGCTTTTGCCAGTTATCTGGCCATTTTGCAGGCTTTGTCGAAATCACGCTTCCTAAAGAGAATCAAAACGAACTAGTCAGTAAATGTCACGCGCTATCTGAATTAAACATAACATTAACACCTGCACAAAGCGCGCAATTGAATACGCGTAAAATGGCAAAGTTAACTGTTACAGGTAATGATCGGCTAGGCATTATGAGCGACGTTTCTGGCGTGCTAAAACGCTTTGATATTAATATAATACAATTAACAACAAAATGTGAAAGTGCGCCCAATTGGGGGCACCCTTTATTTAGCGCTTTTATCGATATTGAATTAGCCGATAATGTAAAAGAAAATGTATTGCAATCTGCTATTGAAGATATCGCAGATGATTTAATGGTAGAGCTTGCACATTGAGTCGTGCAGTCTATGTTTATCACACTATAATTTAATTGACCTAATTACAGGATGTAGTATTCAATATGAACAAATTGTATTTTCCAAAAGAATTGAGTTGGCTAGCATTTAATGAGCGTGTATTGCAAGAAGCATCTGATAGCAATACGCCATTGATTGAACGTATTCGATTTCTGGGGATTTATAGTAACAATTTAGATGAGTTTTATCGAGTCAGGGTAGCCGATGTAAAACGACTCATTAGCATAAGCGAGAGCAATGAAGACTTTACCACACAGGATGAGTTACTTGCCTTATTGACTCAAATTCAACTCAAAGTAAAAGATTTATCGAATAAATTTGACTTGATACATCGTCAAATTACTAAGGAACTGCGTAATTACAATATCTTTATACTCAATTACAACCAATTAGATAACGAACAAACCCATTGGGTAAGAAATTTTTTTAGAAATAAAGTGTTATTGCACGTTGCACCTATTTTACTTGATAACAAAGTACAGCTTATACAACGTTTAAATGACAGCTCTGTTTATTTAAATGTTGCGCTATATCGTCCCGGAAGAAACACAAAATATGCAGTGGTTGAAATTCCAACCAATGCAATGAGTCGTTTTGTTGTTTTACCCGCTCGCAAAGGAAAGCCACAAAAAGAAATTATCTTATTAGATGATGTCATAAAGTTGTGTATTGAAGAAATTTTTAAAGGGTTTGTGCGCTTTGAAACAGCCGAAGCCTACTCGTTCAAAATCACAAGAGACGCTGAATATTCGATTAATGACGAAATAGACGAAAGTTATGTTGAAAAAATGTCAGAAGGCATGAAACAGCGTTTAATTGCTGAGCCCGTCAGAATTATCCATGACTATGGTATGCCTGATGAAATGATCAATGATTTACGAAAACGCTTAAAAATTTCTTCAAGCGATACTATTCAAAGCGCAGGTCATTACCGTAACTTTAAGGATTTCATTGGTTTCCCGAACGTTGGTCGAGCCTATTTAGAGCACAAACCTTTACCTTTGATTAAAAATAAAACCTTTAGTGAGCATGACACTGTTTTCAAAGCAATTGATGAACGAGACATTTTGCTTTATTACCCATATCATGACTTCTTACATTTTACGGAGTTCGTTCGTCAAGCGGCATTTGACCCGATGGTCAAACATATTAGGCTGAACATTTACCGGGTTGCCTCACAATCACGCATCATCACCTCTCTTGTTGACGCGGTGGATAATGGTAAAAAGGTGACGGTGGTAGTTGAGCTAAGAGCTAGATTCGATGAAGAAAACAACATCGCTTGGTCAAAACGTATGACTGATGCTGGTATCAAAGTGGTGTTAGGCAATCCAAATATTAAAATACACAGCAAGTTATGTATTGTTACTCGTGAGGAGCGCGGGAAAATCAAACATTACTCTCATTTTGGCACAGGAAATTTTAATGAAAAAACCGCCAAAATTTATACCGACCTATCCCTGTTTACATGTAATGAAGAAATGGCACTTGAAGGCATGCAGGTGTTTGACATGATTCAAAACCCGTATAAAAAATATCGTTTTAATCATTTACAGGTATCACCGATTAATGCGCGCAGTAAAATTCAATCATTAATCAGGCAAGAGATTCAACGGCATAGTGAAAACAAAAATGGCCAAATCACCATCAAGATAAATAACTTAGTCGATGATGAATTAATTGATGATTTATACAGGGCATCTCAAGCTGGAGTCAAAATAAGAATGCTCATCCGCGGGATGTGTTCGCTGATACCTTGGCGTTGAAGGCCTTAGTGAAAACATCTCAGTTGTAAGTATTGTCGATCGTTTTTTAGAGCACCCAAGAATCATGGTGTTTGAAAATGGTGGGGACCGCAAAGTCTTTATCTCATCGGCAGATTGGATGACGCGCAATATGGACTATCGAATTGAAGTGGGTTGCCCGGTATACGACGAAGACGCGGTCAATACGATTGTCGATTTACTTGAGCTTCAATTCAAAGATACCCTAAAAGCAAGAATTATTGATAAAGAACAAACTAATCAATACGTGCCGCGAGGCAACAAAAAGAAATTACGCTCACAAATTGAAATACATCAATATTTAAGTGCTTTAGAGCAGCAAAAGGACAAACCTTGAGTAATATCTACCAAGGTATTTGAAGACAGCCCTGCCCATCATACTGAGTTATACGCTGCACTTGATATTGGTTCAAATAGCTTTCATTTAGTGATTGCAAGAGTCGTCTCAGGTGCCATTCAAATTGTGAAACGGCAAAAGTATAAGGTAAGGCTAGCACAAGGGCTCAAAAGTAATAACATTTTGTCTGAAGAGGCGATTGCACGAGGTTTAGCAACGCTTGAAAGTATGTGCGAAAGTATGCAAGGCTTAGATATTAACTCAGTCAGGGTAGTCGCTACGCATACTCTACGTAGAGCAAGAAATGCAAATGATTTTCTATATCGGGCAAAAGCTATTTTTCCCTTCCCAATAGAGATTATTTCCGGATATGAAGAAGCACGATTAATTTTTGTAGGCGTAGGCAGTAACTGCGCATTCACCGGGATGCGTTTGGTTTTCGATATTGGTGGCGGTTCCACAGAGTTTGCCGTTGGGAAGCAAACCGAAGCCCAAATGTGCAAAAGCATTAAAATGGGATGCGTAACACATCAACAAACATTCTTTTCAGACAACATCATTACGCTCGACAAAGTCAAAAAGGCGATCATTGCAGCAAAAGTGGATCTAGAACTCGCTTGTGGCAATCTTCGTGCTTATGAATGGTCAAAAGTGAATGCCAGTTCTGGTACGGCAAAAGCTGTTTGTACTGTGGTAAATACGCAACATGAACGGGCCTATGATCACCCAGTTGTGCTTAGCGAACTTTACGATTTATTAGAACAATGTATCGGTTTTGCCCACAATGATGACATTGAATTTGAAGGTTTAAGTGAAGACAGAAAGCCTGTGTTTGTGGCAGGTTTATGCATCATGATTGCAATTATGGCTTCACTACCTATAGAACATATTGAATATAGTGATGCTGCATTAAGAGAAGGTGTATTGTTTGAGCTTCAACCAAGCAATGATCCTCAAAATATTCGAGTCAGGTCAGGACAGAGCCTAGCAAAACGATACGAGATTGATACGGTTTATGCTCACAAAGTATTAACGACATGCATTTTGATTTTTGATGCAGTAAAAAAAGACTGGGAAATTGACAATATTAACTTCAAACATCTTTTGGGATGGGCAGCATTGCTTCATGAAGTAGGCTTACAAGTTAATTCAAAGGGAATTCAAAAGCACTCAAGCTATATTATTAAATATTCAGATTTGCCCGGCTTCAACCAAGAACAACAATTATTATTATCAACACTTATTCGCTTTCATCGCAAACGGATTAAAATCGATGAATTACCATCTCTTACCATTATTGATGAACAACGGTTGTGTAGCCTATTAGTCATACTTCGACTTGGTATTTTATTAAATATAAATAGACATCAAGCAAATATGCCTGACTTTAAGCTAAACGCCGGCCCATCTCGGATAGATATAAGCTTTGAACAAGAATGGTTCGATATATCGCCACTGCTATTAGACGATATCAATCGAGAAAATAGCTATTTGCAACAAATAGACTTCACTTTGAGACTGATCTAAATTTGTAGTGTAAGCGAAGCCTTACACTTAGCTTTTACAAATAATTTCAGCATCTTACGTGCATTATGTTGTTAACTTTTTGTTAGTAAGATGTTCCTTTTCATACGAACCATAAATAAGCCTAAAAAATACCTAAATATTTTGAACTTTTTCTAATTGACTAATGCAAGCGCTTTGATTATGGTTACACGAGGGTAATTGCTAGTGGTTGGATGACCCACGGACGGTTTAAACGTATAAGGCTTGGCACATAGTGCTGTTATACAATTCTCATGATAAACCACCGACCCCAAGCAAAAACTCGTGGCATAAAAACATAATAAAACACCGAGTTATATAATTATAAAACGTTGGTATCTACTATCAACAAATAGGGAAACAATATGAAAACAAATAACGACAAAAAACTGCATAAGTTGTCGCTAGGCGTTATGTTAGCTCTTGGGCTAACCTCCGCATCCAGTCTACATGCACAAGAAATTGACGATTTACTTGAAGAAAGTGAAGAAGAAGTTACCGAAACGGTCGAACGCGTCACGGTAACGGGTTCTCGTATTAAACGTACAGAGTTCTCAAATGCTTCTCCAATCCAAGTAATTGATGGTGATATCTCTCGTGAGCTTGGTCTTTTTAACGCGGCCGAGCTTTTACAAACTACTTCACAAGTTGCTGGTCTTCAGATTGATAATACATTTGCTGGTTTCGTTCTTGATAACGGTCCAGGCGCTTCAACTATTGGCTTTCGTGGTTTAGGTGCTGACCGTACATTGGTACTTATCAATGGTCGCCGGGTTGCACCAGCGGGTGTTGGTGGCGCGCCGGTTGCTCCAGACCTGAACCTTATTCCTGCAATAATGATTGACCGTGTTGAAAACTTATTTGATGGTGCATCAACTGTCTATGGTTCTGACGCAATCGCGGGTGTAGCTAACGCTATACTACGTACTGACGTTGACGGTTTTGAGTTTTCTGGTAGCTATTCAAACCCAGAATCAGCGGGCGCAGAAGAAACTGTGCTTGCAGCTATTTATGGTAGCCAAGGTGACAACTACAACTTTACTGTCGCGGCAGAGTTCTTTGAAGAGCGTGGGCAATCATATGCTGAAAACGACTTTGTTAGTAACTGTGACAAAATCATTCAAGAAGGTATTGACGGTACTATTTACTCTGAATTTAGAGGTATAGGCCCAGTTGCTGGACAAGCCAATGAGTGTGATATCTTCCCACTTAGTAACCGTGCAATCCACGGTGGATTCTTTGGCTCATTGTATTACACACTAGGGTTTTACAAACGTAGGTATTCCTGATTGGTCTGAAACCACTACATCATTAGGCAACATTCCGTTTATCAATGGCACAGTTGCTGCTGATAGTAATGGCGATGGCATTAATGACGTTGCGATCTATGATGGTAATGGCGATGGCCTTAAAGATTTTGACTTCCAAGACCCATTCTACTCACTTGGCACCACAGATTATGTAAACTCTGCCGATTGGAGAAACCCTCTTAAGCGTTACAGCTTATTTGCAAATGGTGACTACCTATTTAATGATGACAACGACACTCGGTTCTTTTACGAAGGTCTTTACGCAAAACGTAAAAGTGATGTATTCAATCCAGGCGGTCAGTTCTTTGAAGTAGTAGGTGCTGATAACCCATACAACCCATGTGGTACAGACCCAATAAATGGTCGTAACTGTTATGCGGGTACAGGCTTAGATGCTTTCTTTGGTGACCAGCGTGTTACTTTCCAGCCAGTAGTTAGTATACGTGGCGACCGTGATACTAACTTTGTTGATGTGTATCAATATCGTGTAGTTGGTGGTTTTGACGGTAACGTTGGCGCATTAGCTGATTTTGGCCAAGGCAACTGGAGCTATGAAGTATCAGCTAACTATAGTTACTCGAAAGGTGTTAATACTATTGATGGTATTAATGAAGCTGCTCTTGAATTCTCATTAGAAAATTCTGTACGTGGTGCTGATGGTAGCGTTACTTGTGGTGAAGGTTGTGTTCCTGTCAACTTATTTGCACCAAACATCTATCAATTAGGTGGTGGTAGCTTTACTGCGGCAGAGGCAGAGTATCTTCAAATCGAACGTAAGATCGAAACCGAAGTTAAGCAAACAGTCATCGGTGGGTTTATTACAGGTGATTTGTATGCACTTCCATGGAACAGCGAAATTGTACCATTAGTACTTGGTTTCGAGTGGCGTAAAGATGAAATTATCACTAACGCTAACGCAGCTGCAGCCGAAGGTCTACTATGGGGCTTTTTCTCTGACCAAGGTGCAGACGGTGACAGAACGATTAAAGAAGCGTTCTTTGAAACTGAATTACCATTATTAAAAGGTAAGCAATTTGCCGAAGAACTAACCGTTACATTCGCTGGTCGTGTTACTGAAGAGAGTTTCTACGATGCTGAAACCGTTTGGAGCTTAAAAGGTGTTTATCGCCCAACAGAGTACTTCACTATTCGTGGTACACGAGGCACATCATACCGTGCACCAAACTTACGTGAACGATTCTTAAATGGTACTTCTGGTTTTGTTAATTTAACTGATAACTGTATTGTTCCAACCGACGCAAGAATTAGTGATGTTCAAAATCCTACGTCTCCACAGGTGTATGACGCAACACAAGATAACCGTGAACAACGTGTCTTTGATTCATGTGCTGCCCAAGGTATCGATGCAACAAGTCTTGGTCTAGGGCTTTCAAGTGGTGCTGGCGCAAGAAACCCAGGTATCAATGTTGAATCTGAAACGGGCGGTACAACTGAGTTGAACCCGGAAACCTCGACATCGCAAACTTATGGTTTCGTATTCGAACAACCGTTCACTGATGAGTTTGATTTGACCGTTTCTGCTACTTGGTATGACATCCAAATCAAAAATAGTATCGAGGAGCCAAGTGCGGCATTTATTAACGCACAGTGTTACAACAACCCTCAAGAACCAAACGGTACAAGCCCGTTCTGTAGCCTAGTTACAAGGGATTCAGATGGCTTTATCGACTTTGTTAACGCGTCATTCATAAACATTGGTTTACGTGGTTCTAAAGGTGTGGATTACAACATCTTCTTTAACGATGCTTTCTTAATAGGTGATCAAGAATTAGACGTAACCGTCGATATTCTTGCAACTCAATTGAAGAGCCAAGAACAAGACGTACTTGGAACGTTTGACGATAACGCATTTGAACCAGCCTTCCCAGAATGGCGTGGAAGTGCACGACTTAACCTAAGTTACGGTGATTACAGCTTCAACTGGTTCACTCGTTACATAGGCGGTGGTGAGCCAGATGTGTTGCCTGAATTTGCAGATGATAACATCGCGTGCGACGGCTTAGTTGGCATTTCATGTCGCCCAGTATCTGTTACTGGTGATTATTTGCTACATACTACCTCAGTACGTTACGCATGGGACAATATGGCTGTTACAGCTGGTATCCAAAACGTATTTAATGAAGAACCACAGCGCGTTGGTACGCGTGGTAACGTATTTAATACTCGCAACATTCCTCTAGGTATTGGTTATGATACTGTTGGAAGAACTGCGTTTGTTAGATTCCAAGCTTCATTCTAAGTAAGTTTTTACCAAAGTAAGTAGGGCTCACTGGACATAGTCCGTGGGCCCTTTTTTATTAAAGAAAAAGAGGAAAAAGCGATGTTGATTAAGCAAAAACTACTTGTGCTTGCAACGGCAGTAATGCTCATTCCAAGCACGCTAATGGCAAAAGATTATACTCATTCTGATTTAATTGAATCCTTTTCGGTATTACCTGCCATTGAGCAAGTAAGCGTATCAAATGATGGTAAACGCGTACTTATAATGCGCTCAACCAGTAAAAATGGTGATTATGTTGTAGAGGTAAGGAACACCCGCAATTTAGAAGCTGACCCTGTCATACTAGGTTCTTCAAAGATGCGTATTACTAGCGCTTCTTGGTTAAATAATGAAAAACTATTAATGACATTTACACAAAACCTTAAACGAGGCGCTCGCACTGATCGGGTATCTCAAGGTGCAATTGTTAATGCAGATGGTACGGGCAATTGGCGTATTCCTGACGGAAGAGGCTTTGGACTGCTGAGTATATTGCCTGATGATCCAGAACATGTCTTGTTACAAACAGATGTAAATAATAACTTTATTCCAGACGTTGTTCGCTACAACATTTATAATGGGCGCACCCAAACTGTATTGCGTGGTACATCCAAAATATCTGGGGGCTTTGTCGCTGATACTAATGGCGAAATAAGAGCAGCTGTCGGAATTGATGCCGCGACCACTTCTATCGTTCAGTACGCACGTTTACCTTAGTGATTCTGAATGGAAAGAAATCATTATCAATTCTGCAGAAGACAGAGAGATATTTGAGTTTTTATATTTCTCTGCTGAAAATCCAGAAGAAGTCTATGTTCAAGCAACAAAAGGCGAAGACACAGCGGGTATTTATGCCCTAAATATCAAAACAGGTGAGTATTCCGAACGTTTATTTGGATTAAAATCCGTTGATGCAGGCTCAGTAGTACTGAGTAATAAAGCCGCTGATCGTGGGCAACTATTAGGTTTTTCTTATAATGGTAAGCAATCAACAGTGCATTGGCTAGATGAATATGAACAAGCCATATATGACGGCGTGAAAGCCTTATTCCCTGAAAAGTCTGTGAGCCTAGAGAGCCGTTCTGAGGATGACAACGCAATTGTGATAAGGACAGAAGCTGATAATGACCCTGGGACCTATTATCTTCTATTAGATAAGAAAAATATCCAACCAATCGGCGAACGCTTCCCGTTAATTGACCGCGAAAAATTAGGGGATGTCAAATATGTCACCTATACAGCACGTGATGGCCGTAAAATTAAGGCCTACGTAACCATTCCAACAGTAGGGAAAAAACCTTTTCCAACCGTAGTTATGCCGCATGGTGGTCCTTGGGTGCGCGACATTATCATCTATGATGAATGGGCTCAGTTACTTGCTAGCCACGGTTATCTGGTGATACAGCCACAGTATCGTGGTTCAACTGGATACGGCCTTGACCACTGGAAAGCGGGTGACGGTTTATGGGGCTTAGCTATGCAAGATGATAAAGACGATGGTGCATTGTGGCTTGTTGAGCGCGGCCTAGCCGATCCTGACCGCCTTGCAATGTACGGCTGGAGTTATGGTGGTTATGCTGCCTTTGCTGCATCAATGCGTGAAGACAATATTTATCAGTGTGCCATTGCTGGCGCTGGGGTAAGTGATCTTGACATGATAGGTGGAGACATAAACGATAGTCGTTTCGGTCGCCTGTTACAAGGACCTACTGTAAAAGGTATCTCACCGCTTAAGCAAGTTGAAAAAGTGAATATACCGATCATGGTAATTCACGGAGATATTGACGAACGAGTGCCTGTTAAACATAGTGAATTATTTGTTGAAGAGCTCGTCAAATATGGCAAAGACCACGAATATATTGAACTAGAAGGTGCCAATCACTTCTACAACACACTGTTTTATGAACATAAAAGTGTGATGTATCCAGCGATGATCAGATATTTAGAAGATAAGTGCTTCCCTGGTCAAAAGGTAGCGGCAGCTCAATAATGCAAACGATAGCGAAAACGCCCTATCAGTTTTAACTGACTAGGGCGTTTTTTTTATTCTGCTATCAATATCAGGCAACTAGCGCCGATACAATTAGATAGGTAGTTAGTTTTGCAGGTTAATGGTGAAATACAAAGTCTTGCTCATCGAGAGTAATGTCAGTCAGCAAAGAATATTAAAACGCGTCATAGGAAAAGCAAATTATGATGTAATCACCTGTGATTCCTTGACACAGGCTAAACTAATTTTTGACCAATCCACACCTGAACGTTTCTTATGCGCAGTTGTCGACTATTCACTACCAGATGCGCCCTTTGGTGAAGCGATAGACTTTTGTTTAGGGGCTTTTGTCCCCGTAGTCGTGATCACTGATAGAACAGATGATGATATTAGACGTCATATTTTAAGCAAAGAAGTTGTAGATTACATTCCTAAACAAAATGCTCAAATTTATGAATATTTATCGCGATTGCTCGAGAGGCTTGATAAAAATCAAGCCCTTGGTGTTCTTGTTGTTGATGCATCGCGTAAAAATAGAAATGGTATTGCTCCTTTATTAAAACGCCACAACTTTACCGTGTATGAATCAAAAGATGCTGAATCGGCGCAAGAAACTATTTCTCAGCAGTCCAGTATCAAGCTGGTGGTAATCGATGAGCATCTGCCAGACGCAGAAGGCCCTCAATTAGTGGCAAACATTAGACGCCGCTTTAATAAAAATGAAATCAGTATAATTGGAGTATCGAGCAATCGGAATACGGCATTATTAGCACGGTTTTTAAAAAGTGGGGCTAATGATTATTTAACTCGCCCTTATTGCCATGAAGAGTTTTTCTGTCGCATTATGCAAAATGTTGAACACATAGAACAAGTAGATGTAATCACACGCACGGCTAATACAGACTACTTAACTGGATTACCAAACCGCAGACATTTTTTCAATCAAGTAGAAAGTCTTTTAAAACGACAAACTGAACAAAACTGCTTAGCATTACTGGATTTGGACCACTTTAAACATATCAATGATAACTATGGCCATGATTTTGGTGATCTTGTATTAAAGCAAACGGCAAGCTTACTCAAAAAACATTTAAACGAACACACCTTGTCACGTTTCGGCGGTGAAGAATTTTGTATCTTTTTACATGATGTAACGTTAGCAGACGCTGTAAAAACTTTAGAGAACTTTAGACTTGCCCTTGAATCTAAAGTTTTTAAACGAAATGGCAAGTCAATATCGTGCACAATTAGCATAGGGTTGACTGATAAATCATCCAAAAACATCGAAACAATGCTAGGAAGAGCTGACAATACTCTATACAAAGCAAAAGCTTCTGGTAGAAATCAAATCATCTACTAGCTACAAAAAAGCCCCGTTTAAATGGGGCTTTTTATATGACAAATTATTATTTTCAGCTAGCAGATGCGTCACAAATTTCTTGAATCGTCTTATCCAAAGTTAACGTAAAATCTTCATCTGATTGCTGGGCACTTAATCCTTGTGTAAGTGCGCGTGAGAAGCTTGCGATCATGCCATTGTTTTGAGATAACCTTTGGTTGGCTTCTTCGCGCTCATAGCCACCTGATAACGCAACCACTTTTAGTACTCGTTCATGCGCTACGCATTGAGCATAAAAATTAGCCGTTTCTGGCAAGGTTAATTTAAGCATAACATTTTGCTCTGGGCTTAAAGCATTTAATTGTTCAAGTAGGGCTGACAATAGCATGCTCTCCGCTTGTGCTTTCTGCGGACTGTTAATATCTACTTCTGGCTCAATAATAGGTACTAAGCCCGCCGCTATTATTTGTTTACCAACTTCAAACTGTTGCGCCACTACAGCCTCAATACCTGCTTTATTTGCCATTTTAATGACGGAGCGCATCTTTGTACCAAATACATCCTGGGCATTAGCTTTAGCCAGTAAAGTATCTAAATCCGGCATTGGTTTCATTAGCTGTACACCATTATTTTCATCCGCTAGGCCTTTATCTACTTTTAGAAACGGCACGACATTTTTATTTTGCCATAAAAAGTTAGCTGATGACTTCGATTCAATCGTTCTATCTAAGGTGTTTTCAAACAATATGGCGCCAAGCACGCGCTCACCGTTAAATGATGAGTCAGTGATAATTCGCGTTCTCATTGCATGCACACAAGCAAACATCTCTTCATCATTACTATACGCATCTTCTTCTACCCCATATAGCTTTAACGCTTTAGGGGTACTGCCGCCGCTTTGGTCCAGCGCCGCAATAAAACCGCTCTGACTTTTGACTTTTTCAAGCATAGCTTGTTGTGCTTGGCTACTCATGTTTAGCTCCTTTAATACGTTTGTTTATCAATTTATTATTTAATCACGATCTAGAATGGCGACAGCTGGAAGGGTTTTACCCTCTAAGAATTCTAAAAAGGCACCACCACCTGTAGATATATAAGACACCTTCTGAGCTATCTCGTATTTATCAACTGCTGCAAGTGTATCACCGCCACCAGCAATAGAAAAAGCAGAGCTGTTTGCAATGGCGTTTGCAATGGCTTTTGTGCCTTCACCAAATTGGTCAAATTCGAAAACACCCACCGGGCCATTCCAGACAATTGTGCCAGCGTTTTGAATAATTTCGCATAATACTTGCGTACTTTTGCTGCCAATATCAAATATCATGTCATCATCGTTCACTTGTTCAACTGGCTTTGAAACCGCATTAGCACTTGCCGAAAATTCAGTCCCAACCACCACATCTGTGGGAATAGGTATACTGCCACCACCTTGCTTAGCTGAAGCAATTAAGCGTGTTGATTCATCTACTAAATCCAGTTCAACAAGTGACTTCCCTATTTTATGTCCTTGTGCAGCAATAAAAGTGTTAGCAATGCCACCACCTACAATCAGTTGATCAACTTTTTTAGACAGACTCTCTAATACGGTCAATTTAGTTGATACTTTTGACCCACCAACAATCGCCACTAGAGGACGGGCGGGATTATCTAATGCCTTTGCTAGTGCTTCTAACTCACCAGATAGAAGTGGTCCTGCACACACTTGTGTTGCAAATTTAGCAACGCCATGTGTACTTGCTTGGGCTCGGTGGGCAGTGCCAAAAGCGTCCATAACAAAGACATCACATAAGGCGGCATACTGCTTAGCTAAAGTGTCGCTATTGCTTTTCTCACCGACATTAAAACGTACGTTTTCAAGCAAGGTAACTTGACCTAGCTTGATATCTAATTCGCGACCAAGGTAATTATCAATGAAGTTTACGTTTAAACCTAAAGCGTTCGATAAATAATCAGCAACAGGACGAAGTGATGCGTTTGAGTCAAATTCTCCTTCATTGGGTCTCCCCAAATGAGACATCACAATTACAGCGGCCCCGCTATCAAGAGCCGCTTTTATGGTCGGTAATGATGCGCGTAATCTAGCATCAGATGTAATGTTTCCATCTTCGATTGGCACATTTAAGTCTTGTCTAATTAGCACTCTTTTACCTTCGATTGCCATTTGTGACATGTTCTTAATGCTCATTTTTGCTCCCATTTTATGCTAAACTTATACTTTATTGATAACCCAACTCATGCATATACAAGGCGGTATCGAGCATCCGATTGGCAAAACCCCACTCGTTATCGCACCATACAAGTGTTTTGACTAATGTGTTATGGCTAACTCTAGTTTGTGTGCCATCGACAATACATGAATGAGGGTTATGATTAAAATCAATCGATACTAAGGGTTCTTGTGTAAAATCAATAATATTGGCGGGGAAAAGTCCTTTTGCATCTTGCAAAGCCTTATTCACCGCCTCGGTGTTCACTTTCTTTTCAAGCGTTACACTCAAATCCATTGCCGTTACGTTGATCGTAGGGACTCTTACTGCAATCGCTTCAAATTTACCGGCAAATTCGGGCAGTATTCTTTCAATGCCTAACGCCAGTTTTGTATCGACAGGTATAATTGACTGACTTGCGGCTCTTGTGCGCCTTAAATCAGAATGATAAGCGTCAATCACTTGCTGATCGTTCATCGACGCATGAATGGTCGTGATAGTACCACTGAGAACTTTGAATGCCTCGTGTAGGGTTTTAATAACCGGGACAATACAATTAGTCGTGCAAGAGCCATTAGATACAATGCAGTGTTTAGCATTCAAAGTACTATGATTGACACCAAATATTACGGTGTTGTCAACATCTTGACTAGCTGGGTGAGAAAACAGTACTTTTTTTGCACCCTGATTGATGTGAGCAATACCATCTTTTCGGTCGCCAAAAACGCCCGTGCACTCTAGGACAATATCAACCTCATACTTATCCCAATTTATCTTATTGATTGTGTCATAGTGAGTAATAGTAATCGCTTCACCATCTAGCATTAGCGCACTATTTCCATTATCCCTTCGTACACTGATTTGACTATCGAAACGACCATGGGCCGAATCATATTGTAGTAAATGTGCCATAGCCTCAGGGCTTGCTAGTTCATTGATAACAACCACTTCTATATATTTTGAGTAGCCATTCTCATACAAGGCGCGCACAATGTTGCGCCCTATTCTACCAAACCCATTTATCGCAATTCGAAGCAAGCGGCATCCGTCCTTTTTTAAAGTGAAAGCGCAGCGTCAACAACGGCCTGACTAGTAATGTTAAAATGAGCGAATAAGTCACCAGCAGGCGCTGATTCACCAAAACTATCCATACCTACGACTGTCCCATTTAAGCCCACATATTTATACCAAGTGTCTTTAGCCAATGCTTCAACGGCAACACGCTTAGTAACGGACATAGGCAATACCGCCTCTTTGTAGCTTGAAGACTGTCGATCAAACACATCTGTTGAAGGCATTGATACTACTCTTACCGCTTTACCTTGGTCTTTAAGTATCGTTGCTGCTTGCATCGCTAGGTGTACTTCTGAGCCTGTTGCAATGAGTATAATTTCGGGCGAATCCGCATCTTGTAAAATATATCCACCACGTTGGATATCCAGAACTTGTTGTTGATCGCGTGATTGCTGAGGTAAACCTTGCCTTGTAAAAACAAGGCTTGTTGGGCCATCCTTTCTTTCTACTGCCGCTTTCCATGCAATAGCTGACTCCACTTGATCACAAGGGCGCCAGTTATCTAGATTTGGTGTTGCGCGAAGCGCTACCATTTGCTCAACAGGCTGGTGCGTAGGACCATCTTCGCCCAAACCAATCGAATCATGAGTATAAACAAAAATCGCTGGTAATTTCATCAATGCGGCCATGCGCACTGCATTACGAGCATATTCCATAAACATCAAAAAGGTGGCACCGTAAGGCTTAAAGCCACCATACAAGGCCAAGCCATTCATAATAGCCGACATTCCAAATTCGCGTACGCCGTAATAAAGGTAGTTTCCACTAGCATCATCTGCACTGATACCTTTACTCGTTGTATTGATTGTAAGGTTTGACCCGGCTAAATCGGCAGAACCACCTAGTAATTCAGGTAAAATAGGCGCATATGCATTTAAGGCATTTTGAGAAGCTTTTCGCGTTGCTGGAGAATCTGGGTTGTCTTGTAAAGCGCTAATATACTTTAGACACGTTTTATCCCAATCTTTAGGTAACAAGCCATTTTTACGACGAACGAATTCTTCAGCTAACGCAGGGTGAGCTTGTTGGTAGCGGTTGAACAAAGCCTGCCAGTCACTCTCAGCTTGCTGCCCTTTTTCTTTGCCGTCCCATCTGTCATAGACATCTTGAGGGATTTCAAAAGGCGGATACTGCCAACCTAATGCTTTTCTTGTTAACGCTATTTCCTCATCTCCTAATGGCGCGCCGTGACAATCTTCTTTGCCCTGCTTATTCGGAGAACCAAACCCTATTGTTGTCTTACAACAAATTAAGGTGGGCTTATCGTTTTGTTCTTTTGCCTTAGCGATAGCCGCCGATACACTTGAAGGATCATGACCATCAACATCACTAATAACATGCCATCCATACGCCTCGAAGCGTGCTGGCGTGTCATCACTAAACCAGCCTTCTACTTCGCCATCAATTGAAATGCCATTATCATCCCAAAAGGCAATTAACTTATTCAATCCAAGCGTTCCAGCTAACGAACAGACTTCATGTGAAATCCCTTCCATTAAACAGCCATCGCCCAAAAAGGTATAAGTATAATGATCGACGATATCAAAATCAGGTTTATTAAACTGGGCCGCGAGCACTTTCTCGCCAATCGCCATACCGACCGCATTACTTATTCCCTGACCAAGTGGGCCTGTTGTTGTCTCAACACCTGGCGCATACCCATATTCAGGATGACCCGGCGTTTTTGAATGCAACTGTCTAAAGTTTTTTAGCTCTTTTAGCGGTAAATCGTAGCCTGTTAAATGCAACAACGAATATAACAACATAGAGCCGTGACCATTTGACAATACAAATCTGTCTCGATTTGCCCATGTAGGGTTCTGTGGGTTATGAGATAAATAATCACACCACAGAACTTGTGCAATATCAGCCATCCCCATAGGAGCACCTATGGGTGGCCAGATTTGGCTTGTTGAACCGCATCCATGCTTAAAGCACGGACAGCGTTGGCTAAATGGCGGCGAGATGGCATAACAACTCCTTGATAAACGGTTATATCGATTTACTGCAAGTACAATAATGACCAGTTTCCATATCAAACATGATCAAAATCATTTAGGGGCGAGTATTGTTACCCACAGTCCAATCTTGTTCAATGATTAAATCGGGTTTTTACTGTCTTTTCACTCATGCTTTAGGCACATAGCTCAAATAATCTTTATTCAGGATTACAAAAATACGCGTTTGGACGTCTAGACGTAAAGATTGTTAAACGCTTATGTATTCGCTATACTAGCGTCATAAACGTGTCTCATTAATTAAATGAGCAAACTAACTGATTATTTTTTATTGGTAATTGTGCATTTTTGGCCTATACCACTAAGTACAAATTATTTTAGGATATGTAATGACAAGACATTTATTTACCTCAGAATCTGTATCTGAAGGACATCCAGACAAAATTGCTGACCAGATATCTGATGCTGTTTTAGATGCTATTTTACAAGAAGATCCAAAAGCACGTGTTGCTTGTGAGACATTCGTAAAAACGGGTATGGTGTTGGTAGGTGGCGAGATTAACACCACCGCTTGGGTTGATATTGAAGAGCTGACTCGTAAAACAGTAAAGCAAATTGGCTACACGCACTCTGATATGGGCTTTGATGGTGAATCATGCGCAGTCTTAAATGCGATTGGTAAACAGTCACCTGATATTAATCAGGGCGTCGATAGAGCCGCACCTGAACAGCAAGGAGCAGGCGACCAAGGCTTAATGTTTGGCTATGCTAGTAACGAGACGGATGTCCTTATGCCTGCCCCTATAACTTATGCGCATCGTTTGGTTCAAAAACAAGCACAGCTACGCAAAAATGGTAAACTTGATTGGTTACGACCTGATGCAAAAAGCCAGATCACGTTTATTTATGAAAATAGCAAACCCGTTGGTATTGACGCGATTGTGTTGTCCACCCAACATTGCGACAGTGTTTCTACCAAAGACCTTCGAGAAGCTGTGATGGAAGAGATCATCAAGCCAGTGATCCCATCTCAATGGCTAACGAGTCAAACTCAGTATCATATCAATCCAACTGGGCGCTTTGTTATTGGCGGTCCTATGGGCGATTGCGGCTTGACCGGTCGTAAAATTATTGTTGATACATACGGCGGTATGGCTAGGCACGGAGGCGGTGCATTTTCTGGTAAAGACCCATCTAAAGTAGACAGAAGTGCTGCTTACGCAGGTCGTTATGTGGCTAAAAACATTGTTGCTGCTGGATTAGCGCAGCGCTGTGAAATTCAGGTATCGTACGCAATTGGCGTTGCTCAACCCACCTCGATTAGTATTGAAACATTTGGCACTAGCAAACTTAGTGAACAACGATTGGTAGAGTTGGTCAATAAGCACTTTGATTTAACGCCTTTTGGCTTAATTAAAATGCTTAAGTTAGAGCAGCCTATTTATCAAGAAACAGCCGCTTATGGTCACTTCGGTCGTGAGCAGTTTCCGTGGGAAGCTGTTGATAAAGCTGATGCATTAAAAGAGGATGCTGGGGTATAATCTTGCTAACACAGGAGATTTAACATGATATCCAAACCAACGCTAACAAAGCGCGTGACTCAAGCTTGTACCGTAGCACTTTTTGCTTCGGCGCTTAGTGCTTGTGCCACCTCGCCAACAGGACGAACACAAATACTGCTTTACTCAGATACGCAACTCAGTGCTATGGGTGAGCAGTCCTTTGCCAGTATGAAATCCCAGATTAAAATATCTGATAGTCCCGTTGAAAATAAATTAATTGCATGCATTGCACAAAAAATCACTGAACAAGTGCCTAATGAGGTATTTTCTGGTCAATGGGAAGTGGTTGTTTTTGATGATGAACAGGTTAATGCTTTTGCTTTGCTATAGGTGGTAAAATAGGAGTGTATACAGGTCTTCTGGCGGTAGCACAAAACCAAGACCAAATCGCATCTGTGATTGGCCATGAAGTAGGTCACGTAATCGCTCAACATGGAAATGAACGTATAAGCAATTCAGCTATTACTAATACAGGACAACAAGTAGCCGCTACAATACTCGATATGAATAATGTTGAACAAAGCGCCCTGATAATGCAAGGATTGGGCGTGGGCTTGCAATTAGGCGCGCTTGCGTACAGCAGAACACATGAATCCGAAGCCGATTTGATTGGATTGGAGTTGATGGCAAAAGCAGGATTTCAACCTCAAGAAGCGGTCAGTTTATGGGAGAATATGGCAGCATTAGGAACAAGCAAGCCTCCAGAGTTTTTATCTACTCACCCTTCTGAATCAACACGTATTGATAAGCTAACTCAAGCAATTCCCAAAGTGATTGGGCTTTATGAACAAAGCACAAAAGCCAATTGTGGCCAATAGTTTATATTAAAAAAGCAGATTGGCTTTCACCAATCTGCTTTTCATAACACAATCAAAAATGATTATTTGTCTGTTTTTGTAACATGAACGTCCATTTGAGGATAAGGAATCGAAATACCTTCTTCATCAAAACGCAATTTTACCGCTTCGGTAATATCGAATTTTAAACCCCAATAATCGCTTGTTTTAGCCCAAGGGCGAACAACGAAGTTAACACTACTATCACCTAACTCAGATACCGCAACTTGGGCCGCAGGTTCTTTAAGTACTCTAGGATCAGCAGCAACGATTTCTTCTAACACCGCTTTTGCTTTGCGTAAGTCATCGTCATAACCAATACCAAATACAAAATCAACTCTACGCGTATCTTTGGCACTGTAATTGGTAATGTTGTTACTGTAAATTGCACCATTTGGTACGATAATTTCTTTGTTATCTGGTGTAAGCAATAAGGTGGTAAAAATGGTCACTTGCTTAACTGTGCCGCTATCGCCACCGGCCTCAACGAAGTCACCTGCTTTGAAGGGGCGAAAAACAAGCAACATTACACCTGCAGCAAAGTTTGATAACGAGCCTTGCAAAGATAGGCCTATAGCTAAACCTGCAGCACCTAAAACAGCCACAAACGAAGTAGTATCTACACCAAGCTGATCCAAGGCAGCGATAACAACGACCAACATCAAAATCGAACGTACGATTGCCTGCAAGAAACTTACTAACATATCGTCGTATTTTGACTTTGACATTATCTTGCCAAAAACACCAACTAATAGGTTAACAACGATTTTACCAACGATATAAATAACGATGGCGACCGCAAGATTAATTGCGAATGGAATAATATATAGGTCTAGATATTTACTTGCCTCATCGGCAGATAAAAATTCTGGCATGGTTTACATCTCCTTTGTGGATTTTATTATAATTGGGTATCTATTGTATTTGACGAACATGGCTCAAAACAATCATTCAAGTCTACATGATAAAAAAGATAAGGAATATCGGTAAATCTTAGTTTTGGTTAAAAAATAACCATTATATGATAAATATACATTGCGTATATGTCGTGATTTTGCGACACTAGTCGTATTGACAGGGATAAAAAATTAGTAATCCCGCTGTTTGGGCGGTCGCAACACTTGCCCTGATGTATAAATAAATATAATCATATAACATGGAGTGTATATTATATGTACGGTGATATTGTTCTTATCATGACGGCGCTTATTTTAGGTGCAGTCATCGTCCTAATTGTTTATTGCTTTACTGAAGCTAAGGGTAATAACACCCCTCATGCTCGCAAAAATCAAAGTCCTTCAAAAACCGAACAGACTAAGACTGAGCTTAAATCTCATAAGTTATAAACAACAACCCACAAAATGATAAAGCATTTGGTAGACATTAGGCGTCTAACAGATGCTTTTTTGTTTTCAACATAGTTGATGCCCTATCCAAACGGACTGATATTCTTTAACATGTAAGGTCATGTACCGATTAATCTCAAATAGGCAGTAGCGACTAATATGAGAATCCCTCGATTTTATGCCGACATGCCACTTGTCGTTGATAGCGAACTTGTCATACAAGACGCCCTAGCTCACTACATTTCCAATGTACTAAGGCTAAAAGTAGGCAGTCCCATTGTATTATTTAATGGTAACGGTAGTGACTACCCTTCAGAAATCATCGATATTCATAAGCGTAAAGTAACAGTACTTATCAATTCTCAAATTTCTCGTTCACTAGAGAGCTCCTTGCATATTCATTTAGGACAAGGGGTTTCAAAAGGAGATCGAATGGAGTTAGCCATCCAGAAATCGGTTGAATTAGGCGTAAGCGAAATCACTCCACTTATTACTGAAACCTGCAATGTCAAATTGAGCCAAGAACGTTGGGAAAAAAAGCACGAGGCATGGCAAAAAATCATTATTGCTGCTTGCGAGCAATCCCAGCGAAATGTAGTACCATTGCTGCATCCTGCTATACCTATTAACCAGTGGTTTGGACAGCCATCAGACTTAGACAAACTGGTATTGGCACCAAACTCAAAACACTACTTGTCTAGCTTGAGTAAACCTCAAAAGGGGTTTCAACTAATAATTGGACCTGAGGGCGGATTGTCTGCCACTGAAGTGTATACCGCACAAGAGTTAGGATATACCGCGTGTAATTTAGGCAGCCGTATTTTAAGAACCGAGACGGCTGCTATGGCTACAATTTCCATCTTACAGTCTCACTTTGGTGACTTGTAACGAAGACTTATCTTAATATGCTAAATTAGACTTGCTTTTAAGCCAAAAGCCCACACACTTATGATTAACGAATTTAAAATCACGGTAAGTCTAATATGTCGATAAAGCTAGGCGTGGTGATGGATCCGATCGAATCTATCAATATCAAAAAAGATACTAGTTTTGCAATGCTACTAGAAGCTCAGCGTCGCGGTTATACCTTATTTTACATGCAAATTAATGATCTTTATATCAACAATGGTGAAGCACGTGCGCGCGTTACGCAAATATCCGTAAAAGAAGATCAAACTAACTACTACAAAGTGGTAAATGAAGAAGATATTGCGCTAAGTACCCTAAATGTCCTAATGATGCGTAAGGACCCTCCTGTCGATAGCCAATTTATTTATGCCACGCAAATATTTTCACTTGCAAAGGCGCAAGGTACATTGGTGGTTAATGACCCACAGGCCTTACGAGACTTTAATGAAAAACTATTTACATCTTTATATCCACAATTCATCCCCCCACTCTTGTGACAAGCAGCAAAAATCAAATTAAAGATTTTCATGCAAAACATCAGGACATTATTGTTAAACCACTTGATGGTATGGGTGGAACAAGTATTTTTAGAGTCAAAGCAGATGCCTTAAATTTAGGTGTAATAAGCGAAATAATTACGCAGAACGAAACTGAACACGCCATGGTACAAGCGTATATGCCTGAAATTAAAGATGGCGATAAGCGAATACTGCTTGTGGACGGTGAAGTCATGCCTTACTGTCTTGCAAGATTACCTAGCGGAACTGAAACACGAGGCAATCTTGCCGCTGGTGGCACAGGGTTAGCACAGAGTGTTAGCGAAGAAAATTATAAAGTCGCACAAGCAATTGCTAATGACATGCCTGCAAAAGGGATCCTTTTTGTAGGACTTGATATGATCGGCAACAAAGTAACCGAGATTAATATAACTAGTCCAACTTGCGTAAGAGAAATTGAAGCCGCCTACCCTATCAATATTTGCGCAAAGTTATTTGATGCGATAGAAAAAAGGCTTCAATAGTCATGGGCGCTATTAAAACAATCAACAGTTTGCAAAATCACTTTTTAGTAGCAATGCCCTCGTTGCAAGACCGTTACTTCTCTCGTTCAGTCACTTTAATCGTAGAGCATAATGAAGATGGCGCAATGGGGGTTGTGATTAATCAACCTTCAACGATGACCTATCGCGAATTGATCAAACAAACCCATAAAGATGAAGTAATTGCAGATAGCAGAGCAAATGAAATAGTCGTATGTGGAGGTCCGGTATATACCGACCGAGGATTTGTGCTGCACTCCAGCGAAATCAGCTATAAGTCTTCAGTGAGTATTAATGATAATCTGATGTTAACAACTTCAAAGGATGTACTAAGCAGTATCGCGACTAATCAAGGCCCTAAAGATGTGTTGATTGCCCTTGGTTATGCTGGTTGGGAGCCTGGACAGTTAGAACAAGAGATACAAGAAAATAGCTGGCTGACGATCGATGTTGATCGTGACATTTTATTCGGCATGCCATTAAAACAAAAATGGCAGTGTGCATTAAATAAACTTGGTGTCGATATTTGGCAACTTAGTCAGCAAGCAGGTACGGCATAGCCATGTCATCTCACAGTAGGCAAATTACTCTGAGCTTTGATTTTGGTATGAAAAGTATTGGTGTCGCAGTCGGGCAATCGATCACGGGTACAGCGTCACCTTTAAGTGCATTAAAAGCCAAAGACGGCATTCCAAACTGGGATGAAGTCGCTAACATTATCAATGAATGGCGCCCCCATGACATGCTTGTTGGTCTGCCACTTAATATGGATGGTACTGAACAGCCAATCACCGCAAATGTAAAACGCTTTGCAAACCGGTTGCGCCATAAGTTTAACCTTGATGTAAAGCTGCACGATGAGCGACTATCAACAGTAGATGCTAAAGCCAAATTATTTGAGTTGGGTGGTTATAAAAAGCTAAGCAAAGACAAAGTTGACAGTGTTTCAGCCTGCCTCATATACGAAAGCTGGTTACTCGATTAACTGGCTTTCGCTGTTTGACACGACCAACACATTAAAAATTGTCCTTCATTTTCTTCTTCACAGTTTGAGCAAATCCAACTCGACTGAGCATCAAGCTTCAAATCATTTTCTAACTGAGTTAACAATAATGTCGCTTTAGGAAGCCAACTTTCGTCGTGTAGCCAAACCTCTGGCAATGCATCTTGCGCGGGAATTTCGCCAACAGCGCCTTGTAACAGTTCATTTTTGACAAAACAAGGTATACCCGATTCTGTCAAAATAGTATGAACCTGCCTTACTTTTATCTGGTTATAATCACTATAAAATTTTTTCATATATTGCCTTTTTTAAAAGGACCGGATGAGTCGAACCTTTATAACAACATAACATAAAATTAATCAGAATTTATGGGCATAAGAAAAGTTGAGAAAGTCAACACCAGGGTTTTTGCTATTAAGGCCACCGTTACTGTAGTGCATATAGCGAACTGAAAACGACTGTTGTAGGTCATCCCCAAATTCAGCACTTAGACCAAGCCGATCTTCAAATTGATAATGGGACCCGATGTCTTTGCCAGCAAACCGAGTGTCATTTACTAGTGAAATGCCAATACCGAATTCCCATTTTAGTGGGTATTTATCATTTATATGGTAGAAGGTTTTTTTGACGACAGGTGACAAGGCTAGAACAAAATTAGTATCTCGCTGGTTTTGGGCGCCGTATTCCCAAAAATTAACACTTGCTTCCCAATAAATTTCTAAGGTGTCAAAGTAAGGAACATTATTTAACTCACTAATATATGGACGGTATGCCAACCTTAAACCTGTGATGTCGTCAGAACCAATCAACAAATCAACAGCAATTGCACTGGTAGAATTTGTAGTATTGGCATGGCTTGTCAATGGCGTCAATATACATAACAGCGTTAAAATAGTAGTGAAAGATAAGGTTTTTATAATAGTCATTTTAAATACTCAAATTAGATGTCCCTTTAAAAGAACAAGTTTATTTGAATATATTTTCAATAATTTAATACCAATCGTCTAAATCCACTACATAATTTATTCTTTTTATTCAGCTAGCGTTCAGCTTCGTTTTTTTATACTGCATTTGACGTTAACACTTGGGTTGACTTGGAGAGAACAAATGAAAATAAATACAGCGTATAGACAAATAGTGATTGGTTTTTTGTTATTCGGTTTAACAGGCGTATCACTAGCAACAGCTCATCATAAGCATGATAGACACTACAAGCACGACAAAAGGCATCATACAGCGCACTACAAAAAAGCAAGAGTAATTAGTGTCAAACCTATTTACGAACACGTCAGAGTTGAACATCGTGGCCGCTGCAATGGGCACTTTGACCAGTATTCACATAATGGTCATTATATCTCACCTATTGCAGGTGCCGCGGTTGGAGCAGCAATTGGCAATCAATTTGGTTCTGGTGATGGTAGAAAAATAGCCACCATTAGCGGAGGGATTATAGGAGCTGTCGCGGCTGCTGAATCAAATTCACATCAGCATAAACGTCATAGACAAGGTAATAAACGAAACAAAAAACACAGCAGAACGTGCCAAGGATATCACTATGAGCCAAGCATTGTTGCTTATAAAGTAAAGTATCGATTCAGAGGCGAAGTATATAAGACGCGCACACATTACCATCCTGGTAAATTTATAAAGATAAAACGAGGGTGGCATTAAGTCACCCATTATCATTGTAGGCTGTTAATTTTTTGTATTTTTGTGTTTAATGAGAACTACATTAAGTAATAGCCATTTTTTAAGGAAGGCGTGTTGAATTATTTTAAATATGCTCATATAAGCCTAGTACTCATTGTTATAACGCTATTTATAACAAATACTGGCTATGCCAATGCGCAAAACGCTGATCTTTCGCTAAATGAAGCCATTGTATTGGTGCAAGCAAAATACCCTAGCAAGGTATTAAATGCGTCTCAGTTTACCAGCAAACGCCAAATCTATTATCGGATTAAACTAGTTACCAAAAAGGGTAGAGTCATAAAGGTCATCGTCAATGCCCAAAACGGTAGAATGAAAAAAGAGTAAAAAAATGCGTGTCTTGGTAGTAGAAGATGAACCTAGCTTAAACGCTCAAATAAAGGCTTTTTTAAATAATGCAGGTTTCGCAGTAGATAGCTGTTTTGATGGGCAAGAAGCCCTATATCTTGCTCAAGAGACTGACTATGACATTGCCATAGTCGACTTGGGCTTACCTAAACTAGATGGGCTTGATTTAATTAAACAAGTCAGAGAATCTATTGATTTCCCCATTTTAATCTTAACCGCCAGAGGGCATTGGCAGGATAAAGTCACTGGTTTAAACACTGGCGCGGATGACTATTTAACCAAACCCTTTCAACATGAAGAGTTATTAGCACGTGTTAAGGCACTTATCCGTCGTCGAGTCGGTCAAGCTAATCCAATATTGCGTTTTGACGATTTACGCATCGATACTAATGCCGCACAGGTTAGTGTTGAAGATAACGAGATTCAGTTAACGGCATACGAATACAAGTTACTCGAATACCTAGCACGGTACCCAAACAAAGTTATTACCAAAACAGTGTTAACTGAACATCTATACGAGCAAGACTTTGACCGCGACTCTAATGTTATTGAAGTATTTGTCAAACGACTACGTCAGAAACTGAGTCCTAGTCAAAGTGACCGATACATCAAAACTGTGCGCGGACAAGGATATAAATTGAGCGTATGAAGAATCGATTAGTAGCATTTCAACAGCTCAGTTTTCGCTGGCGTCTCATTATTTATAATATGGGGATTGCCTTGTTGGTGCTACCCGCCCTTAGTTTTGGCTTAAGCAATGCTTTTTCTAAACAAGCAATCCTTAGTGAGCAACAAACACTAGAGGCATACAGTTATAACTTACTTGCACTTAGCGATATCGTCGATGGAGCGCTGGCAACAGGCAAAATCAAACTTGATGGTCCTAGTTTTGATATACCCAATTCTGGGTTCTATGCAGTTATTAGAGGGTATGACATAAATTCACTACAAACTGATAACAAAACTTTAAGCATTTTATGGCGTTCAGATTCATTTATCGTCACCGCAGATAGTATTGAATGGCCAACAAGCAAAGTGGGTGAAGCAGCGTTTACCAGCATGCTTATTGGTCACAAGGCCCACTTTAATTGGCAAATAAATGTAGAATATGAGCAACAAGGCCAGATTATTCCCCTGTATTTTCACCTCATTAAATCAAAAGAGGATGTAAATGCAAAAATCGCTGAATTTGAACAAACACTCTGGTGGTGGTTAGGTATTATCGCTATCGTACTTCTTAGTTCTCAAATATTGTGGGCAATATGGTTTGAGCGTCCTTTAAAAAGATTGGGTAATGAAATACAAAATATAGAAAAAGGCATAAGCAAAGAAATTTCTACTTCATACCCAAAAGAATTGAGCGCGCTTAATAATAATTTAAATCGATTAATCACAACTGAAGCACAACAACGTACACGCTATAAAAATACACTTTCTGACTTAGCTCATAGTATAAAAACACCATTAGCTATCGCACTAAATCAAACGAAGAGCTCACAGACGATTCACAATGAGCTTAACAAAATAAATAGCATAGTGACCCACCAATTAAAGCGCGCAAGTGGAGGTGAGACGAGTTGGCAAACTGGTTGCGATATTAAAGATATCGCGCAAAACACCTTAGATGGTTTGCAAAAGCTATATGCCCATAAACAAATCAAGGTAGAATTTATATGTGAAGATAAAACCTTATTTTACGGCGCACAAACAGATGCCTACGAAATATTAGGGAACATACTAGACAACGCATTTAAAGCATGCCAACAAAAAGTAAAACTACAAATTGCTCGCCAACAAACACCTGATAGGCCTTCTTCTACTCGTTTACAAATTTGTGTTTGTGATGATGGCCATGGAGTTACAAACGCACATGCACAACAAATTATTCAAAGAGGATATCGAGCTGATAGCTATGAAGAGGGACAAGGATTGGGATTAGCAGTTGCCTATGACATCATTACCTCATACAAAGGTACCTTGAGCATAGATGGGAAAAGCGAAATGGGCGGTGCTAAATTCATAATTGAAATTTAGTCACAGCCCGCGTGGCATGTGTTATAAATCAGAATCAATAGATACGTTTGATAATGAACCTAAGGATGAAGCTTGATCTGCATTGCCAAGTTTGATCATTAAGCGCAAATCATTTGGAGAGTCTGCGTGATGCAGCGCTTGTTCTTTTGTGATTTGTCCGTTTTGGTATAATTCAAACAAAGCGTAATCAAAGGTTTGCATGCCCTGCTCTCGTCCTTTCATCATTGCTTCTTTTAAGGCCCCTATTTCGTTACGCTGAATCAAATCTCTGACGTAAGGGCTATTAAGCAAAACCTCAATAGCCGCTACACGACCGTTGCCGTCAGCATTAGGTACTAATTGTTGGGCAACAATTGCTCTTATATTTAAACTTAAGTCAAAACGAAGCTTGTCGTGCGATTCTTTAGGTGCCAAATGCATAATACGTTCAATGGCTTGATTGGCGTTATTAGCGTGCAGTGTTGCCACACATAGATGTCCAGTATCTGCAAAAGACATCGCATATTCCATCGTTTCCATTGAACGAATTTCACCAATTAAAATAACATCCGGCGCTTGCCGTAGAGAGCTTTTCAAAGCTTCATCAAAAGAATGGGTATCAATACCGACTTCTCTTTGTGTAACGACACAGTTTTGGTGCTCATGAACAAACTCAATGGGGTCTTCTATCGTTAATATATGCCCCTTTGAATGTTGATTGCGATGACCGATTAAGGCGGCAAGTGATGTGGATTTACCTGTGCCTGTTCCGCCAACAAACAAAACCAGACCCTTTTTGGTCATGATAATTTCTTTTAATACAGGCGGTAAACCGAGTTCCTCTGCTTTGGGTATTTCGGTCACAATGCGGCGAATAACCATACCAGCTTGGTCACGTTGCCAAAAAGCGCTACAACGAAAACGCCCAATGTGGTCACGAGCAATAGCAAAGTTACACTCTTTGATTTCATCAAATTCAAGTCTTTGCTCCGGATTCATTGTCTCAAGGACAAGATCCAAAGCATCTTGTTCAGATAACCTAAGTGACGTCAGCGGCTCAAGTCTACCATGAATTTTTGCACTAACTGGCATCCCTACCGTCACAAACAAATCTGATGCATTTAGTGCAACCATGTCTGATAAACATTGGTCTAATGTCATCATAAGCTATACCCTCGCCAATAATATGTTCATAAATTTCCGCTATAAGCTTTTTGGCTTATCGGTCGATTGAGCGGCGGCATCTTGATGAGAAATGACACCTTGTGCCACCAATTTTTGCAAACACTGATCCATGGTCTGCATACCATGCTGCTGACCTGTTTGAATCACTGAGTACATTTGAGGTACTTTGTCTTCACGTATCAAGTTACGAATAGCCGGTATACCCATCATTATTTCATGTGCAGCAACACGACCCCCACCAACTTTTTTAAGAAGCGTCTGAGATATTACTGCTCGTAAGGATTCCGATAACATCGAGCGAACCATCGACTTTTCTTCCGCTGGAAATACATCAATAATACGGTCAATTG
This sequence comes from Glaciecola sp. HA4-3, assembly GCF_055693685.1. Taxonomy (NCBI): domain Bacteria; kingdom Pseudomonadati; phylum Pseudomonadota; class Gammaproteobacteria; order Alteromonadales; family Alteromonadaceae; genus Glaciecola; species Glaciecola sp. HA4-3. The sequence continues at coordinate 668,809 of NZ_CM146340.1, read as the reverse complement.
TCTTTGGTGCTGAGTTGGTGTGTAGAGTTCCAAATACCAAATGTCCTGTTTCGGCAGCTGATATTGCTAGGCGTATGGTTTCTAAATCACGTAACTCACCAACTAGAATCACATCGGGGTCTTCACGCAAGGCTGAGCGCAGCGCATTATTAAAACTATGGGTGTCTCTATGCACTTCACGTTGGTTAAGCACGCTAAGTTTGTTTTGATGGACAAATTCTATTGGGTCTTCAATCGTTAAGATATGTTCACGTTTGTTGCTATTAATATAATCAATCATAGCAGCTAAGGTGGTTGACTTACCGGAACCTGTTGCCCCTGTAACCAAGATGATACCGGTAGGTTGGTTAATTATCTTTTTAAAGATGTCTGGCGCACCAAGCTGGTCAAGCGTAAGAATCTCGCTAGGAATAGTACGTAAAACAGCAGCAGCGCCTCGGTTTTGAGTAAAGGCATTGACCCTAAAACGAGACAAACCTTCGACATTAAATGAGAAATCTACTTCCAAGTTTTCTTCGTATTCTTTACGTTGCTTGTCGTTCATTAAATCATAAATAAGCGCATGCACTTGTTTATGATCCAGTTCAGGCACTTGCAATCGGCGCATTTCACCATCCACTCTGATGATAGGTGGCAGCCCCGCGCTTAAATGCAAATCAGATGCTTTATTTTGAACACTAAAGGCTAATAATTCGTTAATATCCAATATGATATCTCCAACAAAAGAAAAAAGGTTAAAAATGGCGTCACTCGACACAAGTATAGCGACAAATCTTGCTAACGTTCAGGCTCGTATACACCAAGCAGCAGCAAACGCCAATCGCGATCCTAACGATATAAATTTACTGGCAGTAAGTAAAACCAAACCAGTATCCGATATTATGTTAGCGTATCATAGCGGACACCGTAGCTTTGGCGAGAATTATGTGCAAGAAGCTGTTGATAAAATTCAACAGTGTCCTGACGCAAAACTCCTGACATGGCATTTTATCGGCCCATTACAGTCAAACAAAAGTAAATTTATTGCTCAGTATTTTGATTGGATACACAGTGTTGATCGCCTTAAAATAGCTAAACGCCTTAGCGAGCAGCGCTCTGCCCATCAATCTCCATTAAATATATGTATCCAAGTCAATATAGATAAGGATGCCAATAAATCGGGTATATTACCAGAACAAGCACTTGATTTAGCAGAACAAATGCAAGCTATTACTCACATAAAGTGCCGTGGTTTTATGACTATACCAAAAGCAAATACAAGTGATACTGAACTTAGCGATAGCTTTGCAAAGATGCAAGCCCTTTTTCAAGAGGGTCAAACGAAATTTGACGGCTTCGATACATTGTCAATGGGGATGAGTCAAGACTTAGAACTTGCAATACGCTATGGCGCCACCATAGTAAGAGTAGGAACAGATATTTTTGGTAAGCGAGGTTAAGGCGATATGAATCAAAAACGCGAAACACCATACAAAATAAGTTTTATTGGTGCTGGAAACATGAGCAATGCGATTATTTCAGGTATGGTGGAGCAAGGTTACGATCCCAAAAGTATAATGGCCAGTAATCCTAGCCAGCCTAAACTAGATGAGCTATCAAATCGGCTTGGCATTCTGAATACCAATGATAATCAAATGGCCGTTGATTTTGCAGATATTGTCTTTTTATCGGTCAAGCCACAGTTGATGCAGCAAGTGTGCAAGGATATACATACTAAGCAGCAAAATAAATTGTTTGTGTCGATTGCAGCGGGCGTTACCTGTGCTCGTATGGACGAATTTTTATGCCAAATAAACAAAGCGCAAATAGTACGCGTTATGCCAAATACCCCTTCAGCAATTGGTCAAGGGATGTCGGGGATATATGCATCAACAACTGTTAACCAAACATCACTCATGCAAGTTGATAAAATAATGTCTAGTGTTGGCAAAACACTGATTGTCGATAAAGAAGACGACATTAATACCGTAATAGCGGCTGCAGGCTCAAGCCCTGCTTATTTTTTCTTAATTGCCGAGGCGATGCAAAAAGCTGCAAGTGATATGGGGCTGACATCAGATGATGCTAGAAACCTTGTTGAGCAAGCAATGCTAGGAAGTGCTACACTCATGCAAGCAAACCCACAAATCAGCCTTGCACAATTGCGCGATAACGTGACATCAAAGGGCGGCACAACGGCCAAAGCCGTTGAAAGCCTCATTAATGATGATATTGAAAAATCATTAGCCCGCGCCATGCAAGCTGCGGTGCTTAGGGCCAAACAAATGTCTGAACAGTTTTAAAAAGAGTCTTATTTATGAATTCAGTTAATTTTTTAATCACTACACTGTTTAACTTATATTTAATGGTGGTGATATTGCGCCTTTGGCTACAACTCGTAAGAGCCGATTTTTATAATCCTTTTAGTCAATTTATTGTAAGGGCTACGCAACCTGTTGTAGGCCCATTACGAAAAGCTATTCCATCAATTGGTCCTTTAGACACGGCGACACTTCTATTCGCCTATGTAATTTGTGTTGCAAAATTTTTAACCTTAATTTTTGTATTAGGAGGCGGTAACGTGAGCGTGCTAAGCATTGCAACTTTATCGCTTTTCTCACTTTTATCGGAAGCACTCAAACTCTTATTTTGGATTTTAATCATTCGCGCGATTTTAAGTTGGGTCAGTCAAGGCAGCAATCCAATAGAGCTTGTGATGCATCAATTAACCGAACCCCTATTGGCCCCCATAAGGCGTATACTGCCGCCAATGGGAGGGTTAGACTTATCTGTATTGGTTGCCATTATTGCTTTACAGTTTCTTCGCATATTAATTGGTGATGTATTTGGAACCATTCCTTAAGCCAAATGGTATGAAGAACATATTACTAATAGGAGGCAACAGTGGCACTATTTAACCCTAATTCGTATTCAAAATTCATAGGCACTTTACTGTTCATCATGCTCGCATTATCTGGTGTTGTGCACGCAGAGCAAAAAAAACGACTTGGCCCTTGGGATGTGCATTACATGGCATTAACAACTACTTTTTTGACACCTGAAGTAGCTCGCGCAAATAATATCCTTCGAAGCTCCAAAAATGCGCTAGTTAATATATCAGTATTAGATAGTCGCTCAAAAGAAGCACAAGTAGCAGAGATAAGTGGCACTGCGCGCAACCTATTGGGAAATGAAAGACCCTTAACGTTTACACAAGTGAATGAAGGTGATGCGATATACTACCTTGCAACTGTCCAATTTTCTCATAAAGAAGTGTTACGGTTTGACATTAATATTAAACAAGGGAATACCACTGAGCAGCTTCGCTTTAATCAAACAATGTATGTCGAAGACTAAGTCTTAAGGATTTACTTAGATTTACTAATGCTGTATAACATTAATAGCAAATAGGGATGTGGTTGTGTTAGCAGTAAATGGATTTAACGCCTTAGTTTATTGCCTTGTGTTTCTTTCTACTGATTCCCTATTTTTGTTTTAGTCTACAAAATAGGTATCTTCTTATGAATGCTTCAAAACAAACAATCGTTTTATTATTTTCAGTGGTCGCGCTGACGACTGCCTGTTCAACAACTACTAGCTCTAGTGTTGTCGAAACACCTAAAGTCAACACATACAACAGCACTTATACCGGTGAGAAAAGTAAACTTGCTGTCGGTAAGTTTGCTAATCGTTCAAATTTTCAAAATGGTATCTTTTCAAATGGTACCGACCGACTTGGTAGCCAAGCTAAAACAACGCTAATGAGCCATCTGCAACAAACAAATCGCTTTTCAGTGCTAGATAGAGACAACATGGATATGTTGCAAAGTGAAGCAGGTTTGAGTGGTGCCACACAAAATATCGCTGGTGCCAAATATGTTGTCACAGGGGATGTCACTGAGTTTGGTCGCAAAAACGTAGGCGACAAACAGCTTTTTGGCTTATTAGGAAAAGGTAAGTCTCAAATTGCTTATGCAAAAGTCACCCTTAATATTGTGGACGTCACAACATCAGAAGTTGTCTTCTCGTCACTAGGTGCTGGCGAATACAGCCTTTCCGAAAGAGAGGTTATTGGCTTTGGTAGTACCGCTGGATACGACGCAACTCTTAATGGCAAAGTCCTTGACTTAGCGGTTAGAGAAGCTGTCAATAACCTAGTGATTGGTATGGAAAATGGCGCATGGAACAACTAATGAAAAATACACACCTCAATAATATGGTCAAAAATGTCTCACTTTTGCTGATCATCTTATGTAGCGTTAGTGCATGTAAAACCACTGAACCATTATACTACTATGGTGATTATCAACGCTCAGTTTATCAATATTTTAGTAATGATGAAGCTTCTGCAAGTCAACAAGTTGCATCCTTAGAGATGATTATTGAGCAAGCCGCTAATGCTGGAAAACCAGTTGCGCTGAGGCGTACATGCTCACTTAGGCATGTTATATTTTGAAGCGGGCAATGCTAATCTTGGTATGACTCATTTTGAGCTTGAAAAGGCCTTGTTCCCTGAGTCTGAGCAATACATTGACTTTTTGATTGCAAATGCGAAAGGAGAGCAATAATGAAATGTAAACATTCTGTTGTAATTATCCTGCTTGCTTTGCTTAGTGCAGCCTGCGTCAGTACTCCACCAGGGCACGATTACAGTGCGTTTCGTAATGCTGACCCACGCTCTGTTTTAGTCCTTCCACCTATCAATCAAACAACTGAAGTGATTGCACCCTACGGAGTCATGTCACAAATAGTAGCGCCTATTGCCGAATCAGGCTTTTATGTGTTTCCAGTCGCGTTAGTTGATCAGACTTTTAAAAGCAATGGCCTTACAGAAGCAAGCGATATACATGCAGTTCCATTAGCAAAGCTACATGAAATATATGGCGCGGACACAGCGCTATACATCGATATATTGGACTATGGTACAAGTTATGTTGTTATTTCAAGCGACACAGTTGTCTCTGTATCTGCAAGGCTGGTTGATTTAAAAAGCGGCGATCTGTTATGGCAACATACTGCAAGTGCCTCAAGTGCTGAGACACGAGGTAACAGTGGTGGTGGGCTTGCAGGAATGTTAATTGAAGCGGCCATTAACCAAATTGTAGAAACCGTAAGTGACAGAGGCTTTGATATCTCTGCCATCGCAACAAATCGCTTATTGTCGTCTGAAATCCACAATGGCTTGTTGTACGGCCCTTACTCACCTAAATATGGACAACCTGCGGTAAGTGAGAGAAAGTAAGTATATTGTATGTAATGGATAAAAGAGCGCTAAACTAGCGCTCTTTTCTCTTAAAGACAATATTTTCGTTATCTGACTCAGCCGCATCATAATAATAACCATCAGTATCAAAACGTGTTAAATCGTCTATATTTGTGATTTGATTTTCAATGATATATCGAGCCATCAGACCTCTGGCTTTTTTTGCGTAAAAACTGATAATTTTAAATTTACCGTTCTTTTCATCTTTAAATACTGGCGTTATTACTTTTGCATCAAGCGCTGATAATTTCACTGATGAAAAGTATTCATTTGAAGCTAAATTGACTAATACATCATCGCCCTGCTCGCGGAGCCCCTTCTTAATCTCATCGGTGATGGTGTTTCCCCAGTATTGATAAAGATTACTGTGTTTAGATATTTGCAGTTTTGTACCCATCTCAAGCCGATAAGCCTGCATTAAATCTAATGGCTTGAGCACACCATACAAGCCTGACAGGATCCGCAGGTGTTTATTGGCAAATGTCACTTGATGCGCATCAAGAGACTTAGCGTCTAAACCTGTATAAACATCACCATTAAATGCATACATTGCAGGTCGAGCATTTTCGTGGGTAAAAGGAAACTGAAAACTGCTAAAGCGCTCCGCGTTCAATATTGCCAACTTATCGCTAATTTTCATCATCGACCCTAAATCCGCTGGTGACAGTTGCTTGCACGTTTTCAGCAACTCTTTGACATTATCGATTAATGCAGGCTGAGTATTGACCGTACCAACTAAATCATCGTCTTCAAGAGCACTAGGTAACGGAGAATTGAAATCTAAATTTTTCGCTGGTGAGACAACAATTAACATGTATTTTCCTTAGCTATAACGCTTTGTTTTTTATTTTCATAAACAGCTTTTTATACGATATGGGGCGTGTTTGCGACCATTACAAGTGATGATTATTTTATGAAGCTAGCTAAGTGAAAAAAATAAGCAATTTACTAACTAAGTATGGGCAGCTAAGCTAATAAATTGCTATGCTATTAGCATTCAAAGTAGCTTAAAATGTGTAGATATTTTACGCGACTATTTAGTTATTAAAAAAGGACACACTGCACCTATGTCAAATCAGCTAGATTCACTTAAATCCATTACCACTGTTGTTGCCGATACAGGCGATATCGAAGCAATTAAAAAATACCAGCCAGTTGATGCGACTACAAATCCTTCATTGTTGCTAAAAGCGGCAGCAATGCCTCAATATGACAGTTTAATCAAACAAAGTATCGAGTTTGCTCAACAACAAAGTGACAATATTGACCAGCAAATAATAGATGCTGGCGATATGCTTGGTGTCTTAATTGGTAAAGAGATTAATGCTGTTATTCCTGGAAGAATATCAACAGAAGTCGATGCTCGGCTTTCATTCAATACTCAAGCAACAATTGACAAAGCCCATCGATTAATCAAAATGTACGCAAATGCTGGTGTCGATAAATCAAGAATTCTAATTAAAATCGCATCAACATGGGAAGGCATTAAAGCCGCCGAAGTGCTTGAAAAAGAAGGAATAAACTGTAACCTTACGTTGCTGTTTAGCTTTGCTCAAGCACGAGCTTGCGCTGAAGCAGGTGTTTTTTTAATTTCGCCTTTTGTTGGTCGTATTTTAGATTGGTACAAAGCAAAATCTCCAGAACAAGACTATACTGCGCACCTTGATCCAGGCGTTATTTCTGTTACTAGCATCTACCAATATTACAAAGAACATGGCTATAACACCGTTGTTATGGGCGCCAGCTTTAGAAATACCCAAGAAATAATTGAGCTTGCAGGCTGCGATCGATTAACAATTAGTCCTCAACTGCTAGATGAGCTTGCCAATACACAAGGTGAACTTGTAGCAAAGCTTGTGGATACAGGCAGTACTAACGATAAACCATCACCATTAAGCGAAAATCAATTTAGATGGCAAATGAATCAAGACCCAATGGCAACAGAAAAACTAAGTGAAGGCATTCGAAATTTTGCTGCAGACCAAGTCAAGCTTGAAGCTTTATTAGCCAAACAATTAGGAGCTTAAAATGTCAAATAGACTCAAACAATATCCAGCTTGGGTAGCACTAGAGCATCATGGCGCACTAGTAAAGCGCTACCATATGCGGCACATGTTTGAGTCTGATCCTCAAAGAGCGCAAACCTATTCTTTGCAAGGACCAAACATTTTCTTAGATTATTCTAAAAACCGTGTTACCCAAGCGGTATTAGATCATTTATTCGATCTAGCCCAGCAGTGTGGATTAGCACAGAAGATAGATGCGATGTTCAGTGGTGAAAAAATTAACATCACTGAAGACCGAGCCGTCTTGCACACAGCGTTGCGCAATTTTTCTGGGCAAGCAGTATATCAAAATGGCAAAGACGTTATGCCTGAGGTATTTTCAACATTAGAAAAAATGAAACGCTTCACCAAAGCCATTCACAATGGTGAGCATAAAGGATATTCCGGACAAGCTATCACCAAAATTGTCAGTATTGGTATTGGTGGTTCTTTCTTAGGGCCTAAAATAGCTTATGAAAGTCTCAAACCGTATGCAAACAAAGATATAGATCTTGTTTTTGTTGCCAATGTTGATGGTTGCCATATTCGAGATGTACTAGCAAAGTGCGATCCACAAAATACACTGTTTGTGATGTCCTCTAAGTCCTTTAGCACGCAAGAAACATTACAAAATACACTGACCGCGAAACAATGGTTTTTATCGCGCGGAGCTAGCCAAAAAGACATCGCTAAACACTTTGTTGCTGTATCTTCAAATGTCGACGCGGCTGTGGATTTTGGGATGGCCGCTGAAAATATATTCCCAATGGCTGATTGGGTAGGCGGACGATATTCTTTATGGTCGGCAATAGGCTTACCTATTGCACTGGGCCTAGGCTTTGAGCATTTTGAGTCTATCCTCAAAGGTGCTTATGAAATGGATTGCCATTTTAGGCAAGCCCCTTTTTCGCAAAACATGCCTGTTATTTTAGCAATGCTAGGCATTTGGTACCGTAACTTTTTGGGCTCACAAACCCACGCATTGTTACCTTACTCGCACTATCTTCGTGGCTTTCCCGCTTATGTTCAACAACTGGACATGGAAAGTAACGGAAAAAATACGACACTAGCAGGAAAAAATCTTAACCATGGTGCAGGTCCCGTCATTTGGGGCGCAGAAGGTACAAACGCACAACACTCTTTTTATCAATTAATTCATCAAAGTAACTTACCTATCCCTTGCGATTTTATGCTGCCAATAAACGTTGCACCTAGTGATGATCCTATCTTACAAGGCTCACAAGCTTTGCATCACGATATGCTTGCATCAAATTGCTTTGGGCAAACACAAGCATTGATGCAAGGAAAAAGCTTTGAGGAATGTTTGGCTGATCTTTCCACTAGCGATTTAGATCAAGAAGAAAAGGTAAAGCTGGCCGCACACAAAACAATGCCGGGGAATAATCCAAGCAACACCTTACTGTTTGACGAACTCTCTCCAAAGACCTTTGGTTCATTAGTTGCGCTTTATGAGCAAAAGGTATTTGTCCAGGGATGTATTTGGAACATCAACTCATTTGACCAATGGGGTGTTGAGCTTGGAAAGGTGCTTGGTAATCAAGTACTAGAAATGATTCATGGTGAACGAGAGCTTACTCAAAGCGATGCATCTACCCAAGCGCTGATAAAACGTTTTACCCAAAAATAAGCATTTGTACATATTTTTTGTTTTGCTGACTTGGTTTGTCATAGTTTTGTAAAATTAATTTAACAAATATTTAACTTAGTTGTTTTATTTTCACAACTGCTGTGGTACAAATTAAGACAGGTGTAAGAAGTGATGCATTAACAATATTAATAAAATGTCACTGTTTTGATTGCACCTTTCCATTAAAGAAGGAGCAAGTCATGGATTCATTAGAAATGCTGAAAACTATTGAAAACGAAAGCCGCGGTGCAAAAACAAAAAGCAAAAAAAGAAAATGGCGTGAAATCGAGGCAATTAAAGACAAATACGATTTAAAAAAGGAACTTTGTGATATCGATATGACCTATAGGAATACGAACTGGAAAGAGCTGGATAGTCCTTCTCGTTTAATTTATAAACATCACCACCTTATAGCTTGCTTGTGCTGAGCATTGAGCAAGCTGTTCGCCTTACTAAAATGACCACAACCTAAAAAACCTCTGTAAGCCGATAGAGGTGAAGGGTGTGGAGCCCTCAATACATGATGCCTTGTCTCATCAATTAATACTGATTTTTTTTGTGAAGGCTTACCCCACAACATAAATACAACACCTTCTAAATGTGTATTAATTTGTTCAATGACTTTATCTGTAAACTGCTCCCAACCTTTTTCTTTATGGGCGTTTGCTTGGCCATCTTCTACCGTCATAACGGTATTGAGTAACAGTACCCCTTGGGATGCCCAATGACTCAAATCGCCATCATCTGGGATAGTATAATTTTCGATGTCTTGCGCTAGTTCTTTGTAGATATTGCGTAAAGAAGGGGGGATATTTATCCCTTTTGGGACAGAAAAACTTAAGCCATGAGCTTGCTTAGGACCATGATAGGGATCTTGCCCTAAAATAACGATTTTCACTTGGGCAAAAGGTGTCAATTTAAAAGCATTAAACACCAAATCTGAGGTAGGGTATACTTTTACACCCAAGTCTCGCCTTTGTGACACAAAATCAAGCAACTCACGAAAATAAGGCTTCTGCTTTTCCTGTGATAACACGGTGTGCCATGTTAGTGCATCAACACTCATATCACTGCAGCTCCCAAATTATGCTTTGTTGCCTAGCACATTAAACATGTGCGCTTTAAGCTTTTCATAGTCATTTTCAAGCTCTAAGGCCAAAGAGGTCTTTGAAGAGCTCTCGGCCAATGCTTGAGGAAGACTAATCGCTTGCCCTAAAACATTTTCAACCACTTCCCTAAATTTAGCGGGGTGCGCCGTACCCAAAAATATACCTAGCTCATCATCTGCTATGTTTTTGCTCAGGGCTTGATATGCGATTGCTGCGTGAGGTTCAGAGGTATACCCTATTTGTGCTAATTTTCTCATTGCTAACTGCGTACATTCCTCATCAACGCCTTGGGCACTTAACAAACTGCCATCAAACCAGCCTTGGTCTATCATTGCTTGAATACGAGGCCAATTGTTAGGTTGACTAACATCCATAGCGTTTGAAATGGTAGCAACGGTGTCTTTTGGCGACCATTGACCACTTTGTAGATACCGAGGAACCGTATCGTTACTATTGGTAGCTGCAATAAAGCGTTTAATCGGTAAACCCAATAATTTAGCAATAATACCAGCAGTAAGATTACCAAAGTTTCCACTTGGAACAGAAAACACCGTGTTCTTGCGTTTTGATTTTGGTACTTGAGAAACTGCTTCAAAATAATAACAAATCTGCGCCATTAACCGACTGATATTAATCGAGTTAGCTGAGTTAAGATGCAAACCATCCCTTACTTCAAGATCGTCAAACGCAGTTTTTACGAGTTGTTGGCAAGCATCAAAATCAGATTCAATCGCCACAGCATGGATATTATCGCCCAATGTTGTAAATAGCTTTTCTTGCAATGGACTGATTTTACCCTTAGGAAATAAAATGACCACATTGATATTGGCAATACCGTGGAAGGCATGCGCTACTGCGGCTCCGGTATCGCCTGAGGTGGCCGTCAAAATAGTCACAGGCTTGCCATTGCTAATGTGTGCAAGTGCATTTGCCATAAAACGGCCACCAAAGTCTTTAAACGCTAAAGTCGGTCCATGAAATAACTCAAGGTTAAATATATTATCGGTAATCCTTACTAGTGGCGCGTCAAAGGTAAAGGCCTTATTAACAAAGTCACTAATTGTCTCTAAAGGAAGTTCGTCACCAATCAAATGCGACAAAATTTTGATGCTGCGTTGGGCCAAAGGTAATGCCAAAAGTGCGTCAATATCTTCTAATGGCGTTATTTTATTGGGAAAATAAAGACCTTGCCCTTTACCAAGGCCTTTTTGAACTGCGCTACAAAAGCTGGCTGTGTCGCTGGCATCTTTTAAATTTACTAATTCCACTATCTTCTTCCTAAGGTCTTATATGGATACTACTCGTGTACCCTTGGTATCAATTTTACAGATATGGCTAAAGCCATCATCATTTTGAATATAATGCGTATCAAGCCATTGTTGAATCTTTATCGCTTGATTTTTGCTATTTGTAGCAGCAAATACGGTTGGCCCCGAACCTGATATGCCAAAACTTAAGGCGCCATTATTCATAGCAAAATCTCGAGCTTCATCAAACATAGGCAACAAGGCTTTTCTATAGGGCTCAGCAATGACGTCATTCATTACGCTTGCTGCTAACTGCTCATCCTGAACGTGTAGTGCATGAATAAAAATAGCCAATTGCCGACCAAAACTAAGTGTATCGGCAAGGGTGTTATGACTAGGTAGTATTTCTCTAGCCGCTGCGGTAGATACTGACAAACCAGAATAACATACCACCCAATACCAGTTTTCAAACACGGGCAAATTAACTGCCACTGGTGTAGTTTGCCCCGTCATTAAAGTTATACCGCCTAAATAGCAAGGCGCTACGTTATCGTAGTGAATACTGCCACTAATTTGACCTTCTAATTCACCTTGTAAGCGAAGCAAATCGTTTTGCTTAAAGGGGCTTCGCCAAATCGATTACCAGCATATTCATTTAAAGCAAAAAGCGCAGCAACAATTGAGCTTGCACTGCTACCTAATCCGCTTCCAATTGGCAAATTCTTCGATAAGTGAATCGAGAGCTTATCTAGTGTTTGCCCCTTTGCTTGCATGGCAGCGTAGAACCTTTCATAGCATCTCATCACGATATTTTGGTGAGGATCATCAGGCAGCTTATGTGCAAATTGTCCATCTTGACTTAATTTAAATTGGTCCGCATCTTTTACTTCAACCCAATCTCCAAGTAGCTCGCCATTGATAGGTGCAAGACACGCACCTAATACATCAAAGCCTAGACTGACATTGCCAATTGAAGCTGGCGCATAGGCGCGTACTTGATTTATTGTCATTATTGACCCTAGTTGAATTCAGTTTGAATGGGTAAGGTTCGAAGTATATCAGCAAATACGCCTGCCGCGGTAACCGTTGCACCAGCGCCGTACCCCCTTATAACGTAAGGAATTGGCTGGTAGTATTTACTATGAATTGCTAATGCATTTTCTCCATCTTTGACCGCCGCTAAAGGATGTGATTGGTCTACTGCTTGTATACTTACTTTACACTGACCCCTTTCTATTGAACCAACATATCGCAATACCTTGTTATTTTCACGGGCCTTATCAGCTAGCAATCCAACATGTTTGTCCAGTTTAGGTAAGTTTTGCATAAACTCATCAATTGAGCCCGAGGCATCAAAATCATCAGGTAACACTGATTCAACTTCTATATCGCTTAACTCAAGTGACAAGCCTGACTCTCTTGCCATAATTAATAGTTTACGCGCCACATCCATGCCACTTAAATCATCACGAGGATCAGGCTCTGTAAAACCGTTTTGCTTAGCTATTTCGGTGACTTCAGATAAGCTCAAGCCCTCATCCAGTTTGCCAAACACAAACGAAAGCGAACCTGACAAAATACCTTCAAACTTGTCTAGTCGGTCCCCTGCTAATACTAACTTCTGCAGATTATCAATGACGGGTAAACCTGCGCCTACAGTCGTTTCATACAGGTATTGTCGGTTGTTGTTTAAGGCAGATTGCTTCAAAGACTTATAATAATCAAATACGTCTGTGTTCGCCTTTTTGTTAGGCGTGACAACATGAAAGCCTGCATCTAATAATGATAAATACAAACCTGAGATAAATTCGCTACTTGTGCAATCTATCAATACTGGGTTGGTCAATGAATTTGCTGCAGCAAAATCAGCAATCAAATCTACACTAAACACAGTTTGTGCTTGTTCAAGTTGGCTATCAAGGGGCTCGGTTAAATCAATGCCGATAGGTGAAAGTACACATTTCTTTGAATTGGCAACCCCATATACATTGAGCTTAATATTTCGCGCTAGCAAGGCTTCTTGTTGCTGGTGTATTTGGGCCAACAACACTTTTCCAACCGTACCAACGCCGACCAAAAATGCATCGATACTTAACATATTAGTAAAGAAGTTTTGGTGAATGACTTTTACCGCTTTTTTCGCTTTATTATTTTCTATCACCGTTGAGATTGAGCGTTCTGAGGAACCTTGAGCAATAGCGACATTATTCACTCTAGCTTGCGCTAAGGCTTTAAAGAACTTTGCTGCCATTCCTCTAGATTGACGCATTCCATCGCCCACTAGGGTGACAATAGCTAAGTCTTCTCTTACTTCTATTGGTTCAAGTAGTTGATTAGAGAGCTCTAATGCAAAATTATCTTCAAGCAGCTCTAATGCTCGTTTTGCATCATGTTGTCCAATACAAAAGCTGATACTGTATTCTGAGGAGCTTTGTGTAATCAAAGAAATCGAAATATTCCCTTTTGATATGACGTCAAAAATACGACTGGCCATGCCGACCATACCCTTCATGCCTGGGCCTGAGATATTAAACATACTAATATCTTCTAGGTGGGAAATCCCTTTAACGCTGGTCCATTTTTCGCTAGCTTGATGACTAATGAGCGTGCTAAGGCGCTGCTGGATTCAATGTATTACGAATAAGGCAAGGAATACCAAATTGAGCAATCGGCCCGATTGTCTTTGGATGTAAGACCTTGGCGCCAAAGTACGATAGCTCCATCGCTTCTTGATAGGTTAATTTATCAAGTAAAACTGCCCCTTCAACTTGATTAGGATCAGCATTATAAACACCATCAACGTCAGTCCATATTTCACAACAGCTTGCATTAATACATGCTGCCAAAATCGCCGCTGAGTAGTCAGAGCCATTGCGGCCAAGCGTCACCTTTTCACCTAATTCGTTAACTGCCACAAACCCGGGCATAACAAGTAGCTCACTACCATCTGAATTTACGGTTTTAAAGCGTTCACGACAAACAGACAATAAAGCTAAGCTATCAAGGTAGTCTCCTTGTGCAACAATGTAGTCGAGAGGATCGATGATTGTGTTGGTGATATTTTTTGCGGTTAATATGGCACTGAATATATTAACTGATATATATTCGCCCATGCTTAATATACTAGCCGTTACTTGGGCTGGACAAGTTTGGAGTAACTTTATGCCTTCAAGTTGTTGCTCAAGGGTTTTTAATTTGTCTGTAATCATGTCAGACACAATTAGATGAGCAAAGTTAGGCACATGTTGTTCAAGTTCATTTGCAATACCGTGTAAGGTCATATCGAGTTTTGCAAACAATTCACCAAAATCTTTACCTTCAGACGCCTGCTCACATAATAGTGATAACGCATTGGTCACACCTTTGGGGGCAGATAAAACCACTGCAGCGCCTTTGCTTGTGTCATTTTGCATTGTTTGGTGAGCATCTAAACTGATATCTAGTACGCGTAAATATCGCTTGGCATCCGCTAAGGACGACCCACCAAATTTTAAGACTTTCATGAACTGACTCCCGTCACAAATATATTATCAAACAAGCGCATATAAATTATAGGTAATAAAAAACCCGCTCTAGGCGGGCTTCAGTTAACTCTTACGACACAAGTTAACGACCGCCCTCCTCAGAGGTGGTAATCATCATGTCGTTAATCATTATTGTTGTTTTACTAACTATCATTATATTTATACAGTATTTATGTACTTTCTTATCTTCAATTTGCCGTATAGACGTCTAAATGTCAACAACTGCTTTCAAGAAATTGATAAAAAACTGATCATTTCTTACTAAATTGGGAAATTAGCAAACTTTGGGAATTTTTAATTTTTCATGTGTTTAGCTTAAATTTGTATTTTTGTTCTGATCAAAATTTGTAATTTGCTTGGGAATTTTTTTAGTTTTTATTTTATTCCTTCGATTTGTGTATTTAGTGAAGTTAGGAGTTTCTGTAAACTGCCATAGGTTTATTTAAATAGCCGTTATCACAATTGAGAAATTCTAAAAAAATTCGATTGAGTAAGTACATTACTTAGCCTGAAACTTAAGGGGTTACATGCTTATTCTTTCTAATAAGTTCTCAAAATACAGTTGCTGTGAACCTTCCTTAGGATTTAAATCAGGACTCTTCAGCTTTTCCTGTAAAGTCGCTAATTTCAAATGAAGTTCTTTGTAACTTATATCATGTCGTCTTGCTTCAGAAAGTCGTTGCAAAATCTGAAAGAGCAAATAAAAATCTACTAAATATCTCTTTGTTGAATCTCGACTGAACAAATTATTTAGTGAAGCTTTCATCTCTCTAGGAGAAAGCTTTGATTTTAGCAATTCAATTATCGATTCAGTTTCAGCGATGCACTCCAAAAAGTCATTTTTCAGTAAAATATCTGACGACATCTTTTCAAGTAAAGAAGACGCATCTTTTTTATCAGTAATTCGACAATTGATTCTATTGTCCCTTAAATAGAATCCTATGCTTGTAAAACTAGTACGATGCTTTGCATTGTATAAATTATATGCTAGTAAACATACTAGCTCTTCATTTAGCATTCGATCAGAGCTGCCTCTCATCTTTATAAAAAACCAGTCTATATTTTTGTCTGTAATCTTTTTTATATTCTGGATGACTTCATGGTCCATGAATGAATTCCACATCTCAAATGAGTTTTCCTTTATTGGATATGGCTTGTTGTTCAGTCGGATGAAAAGGTCTACCGGATCAAAATCCTTGTTAAGTGCAGAGTCTATCTCTATTACACTGAGCATAAAATCTAATATTTTCTCTTGAATAGACAATTCTAAATCTTCAAATCTTTTTCCGTTAAGTTCATCGAGAATTTTTAATCTAGATAATTTAAATTTATGACACTTAGGGTAGGCTATTTCTCCATTCTCATCTTGATAACTTTTTCCGACATAACCTAATATTGATAAGAGTCGTTGTTGACCATCAATGACTTCTTTTGTTTGTCGATTCCTTTTAAAGATAAACAACGGTGGTAAATTTATCCCAAGAATTATACTTTCGATAATAGCGGAGGCTTTGAAAATATTTATCTTTTCGGATCTTTGATAGCTTGGTCTTAGCAAATATTTATGGCTACCTAGCTCTTCAATTATCTCTTCTATTGGTATAAGGGAAGGTTCTGGCTTTTGCACTCTTAATGACGAAAGCTCACCGAGTTTAAGTTTTGCCTCTTTTTCACTCTGTCGCATTTCTTTTACTTTATATTTAAATTCATCGTCTCTGATATATAAAGAAAAATCAAAATCCAAAATTTGTTCAAACATCTCACTAGTTGACTTGTGTCTTTTTATAATCGAGCGGTAATGATGACTGTTTTCAGAAAGATAATCTGCATGGTGTATTTTAAGAAAGTTTGTTATCGAACTGATTGTTTGGTGTTCAAACAGCCTCTCTTTATCCAATCCTTCTTCAGTCAAAATATTCATGGCCCACAAGAGGGTTTCATTGACTAATTTATTTGGTTCAATTTTTAATCTCCTTATTAAATCCATAGTGTCGTCTAGAACTTTAAATAAACTATTGGAAACATTCTCGGGGTCTTCAGTATGTTCTGATTTAAATTTGTACAATAAATCAGTTACCTCTGTTCGATTACTGCCTGTAGCATAAGTATTTATTGGAAATGAAGATAGAATTAGATACTTTCGCATAAATTGTAGAAAGCCCGATGTGTCTCCTTGTTTAAAGGATTTCCCAATAAAATTATCATGGATTTCCTCAATTATTTCTGGGTTTGCAGCTATATGTTTCTTTATAGCTAACGTTATCGTGTCTTCATCATAAGTAGCGTTATCGATTTCCGCACTATTTAACGGTGTAATCCCAGAATTATATCTGCGGAAGATTTCTTTTTTAATTTTATCCTCAAGTGCTGCATCCAATTTAGGCTCATTATAAACTTCGAATTCGAATATTCGAATCTTGGCATCATCTAGTAGCCCTTGAATTTCAGGATCTAGTCTACTAAAGGTCTGATTTTGAAGTTGGGTCAATTTTGTCAAACCCTTGATGTGAAGCTTTAGATCCCCATTTCTAAACTTTCTAATGGTTTCATAACGTTGTCGCCCATCTATCACCTCAATTGTGTTACCTGTATTAAAAAATATCAAGGGAGGGACGTCAGTACCTAATAAAATACTTTCTATGAAGAACGACGCCTTACTATTGTCCCAAACATAGTTTCTTTGATAGTAAGGCTTAAAATTAATTTTTTTATTTCTTCGTTCACTGAAGAGTGTTTTCAGAGATAATGAATAAACGTTAGTCTTAATATTCTTTTTAAATACTTCTTCGAAATCACCTTTTTTTAAATAAGTACTCATTTTTACCCTTTATTCAAAATCTTGGTTAGTTGTTAACTTTTGCGATGATCTAACAAGAAAAATTAATTTTCTGCTGTGTTCTTCGATATCTACGAGCTGCTGTGATTCTATTGTAGGTAAATAGCGACTATAAACAAAAATATCTAATAATAAAGTTCTGAAGTAATGAACAAAACGCTTCTGTGTGAAACTTAACATTGAGCGCTCGACCAGATCAACGTTGGAAATGATTTCTAACTTTAATTCGTTTTTTTCAGATGACTCTAATGCGATAAACACATTATCACAATATGGTAATTTACTAGATCTACGCAATTCTGCAAAGTCTTCATCGTTGTACTTTTTCTCAAGATCTAATATGAATTCACCAATTAAAAAAATCACGTCATTATTAAATTGCATTAAAACAGAACGAGATTGCAATAAAGCAGAGTCATCTATCGTTCCTGAACGCAATATTAGTTTATTTTTTTTATTTGTCGGCCAAAGATAAGGGTAAAATTCGAGTTTTGATATTGTTGGTAAGTGTTTTAAAACATTGAATTTCAAAATTAGTTTATAGGACTCCCCACCATAACTACTATGCGAGTTATAATAAAGAGCCAACATCTCATTTTCAGACAACTGAGACCGTAAGATTTTTATATACTTGAACTTTTCAGTAGTCTCAATGTTGGATTCATCGATCGTTTTAATAATTCTATATACTAATCGAAAGTAGTGAGTTAATTCTTCCTTTCGTTTGTAAAAAACCTCCAAATAAATTTTTTTGCTAACATCGAACGACGAGTTAAAACTATGATGCTTGATTAATAAATATTGTAATTCAGCTTTTAGCTCTTTAAAGAAATTACCTGTACTACTTTGCTGATTTAGGTCTTGAATAATAGTGTTATAGAGATTAATGAGCGAAAAATACACTGAATCAAGACGTTGCTGTGATAATGTCTTCGATTGCTCTATGATCACGTTTCGTGACTGACGAAGTTCATCCCGCTGGAGAGTGAGCTCTTGCCGTTGCAATCGAAATTCTTTAGACTGGGTTTGTAATGCGTCAACTTGTTTTTCTAATGACGTTCTATTGGTTGCAAAGTCTTTTGTCTGTGCCTTAAGAGCGTTATAAAATAAAAGTACGCCGCACAAAGACCAGATTGCACCTAGTACTCCGCCGAAAAAATCACCAAATGCTCCAAACTTACCATCGTCTATCACCCAATCAGTTGAATATGAGCTATTCCATAAAAATAGTACAATTAATGGTATTACTAAAAGTAACAACCAAAGCGCCAGTTTGTATATCTTTTCGCTATTATCCTTCAATTTGAGCCAATCCTTTATGCCAATCAACGAAAGCCTTTGAGTAAATAATGTAGATTAGTCACAAGTCTAACGATAGCGCTTAGTTACACGATCTACATGCTATGAAAAAAGTTATTCATCTTTATACAATCATTAATAAATATTGTGCTAATGCTGAACTTAACTATATTCAGTTTCAAACTGTAGGTCAAAACTCTTTTACATTGCTGAGCAGTGGTTGCAATATAGTTAAAAAAAACTATCTCGGTTAAGTTTCTCATCAATCATTATCGCTAAATTCCTGCACTGCAATGTTAACTTCCTAACTGTGTCAGGAGATATGTCAACTTTTTCATCGTCAGCCGAAAAGCCAGCGCGGTGAACGCAGTCATGGCGAGTACTGACTGCCACCTTTAACCAGTGTGTATCACCAAAACTAATATTTAAGTACCTGCCATATAATTCACTTACTCTCTTTACGTTATGAAAACTCACTCTACCTAGATATTCGAATACAGCATCTTCGATTGTATTGTACCTATCGAAAATTTTACTTAGTGGTATTGTTTGTTCTTTAAAATATGGCTCCTGAGCCACAAATTTATGAATTAGATCGCTACTAGATTTCATTTCTTGTATAAACATCGAAGAAAAATAGGATTCCAAAGATGATATACAATGTGCGTGAAGCATTACTAATAAGTTAAAAGTTCGGTCTACTTTATTATTGTCAGGTATCAAAGACTTAACGCTGTCTAACTGCCTGACAAGCGTATTAATGGGCGAAACGATGCCTAATAATACGGAAGCCTCTTCAATATCATATTCACCATAAACAATGTCAACCGATTGTCCGACTTCAACACCCATAGACTCAAGTAAGTCTAAATCTGAACCTTCCAAAAAGGTAATTCGAACAGTTGGCATTAGCGCATCAACATCTTCATAATCAAAATGGAGTAATTTTACTTCAACTTCTTTAATACAATAATGCTTAGCCAATAAGTCAGCTAATGCCTGCTCTTGCTGTAAATCTAATAAGTATTCTTTTGCTCTGTCCACGTTATAACCTATTTATCATTTTATGTTAGTAACCCATGGAATTTTAATTCAAAGTTGTCAATGTATGTAGTGGTCAACAAAATCCGTACAACGATTTAGCTAATTTCTCAACTTTCGCTTGCGGTAGACCATCGTTAAATTGATGCGGTCGTTCCCAGTTGTTGTAGTTCATCAGGTAATAACCCACATCTCGTTTTCCTTCATTTGCTGATTGATAGCCGACAGATTGCATCCATTCAGATTTTAAGCTTCTAAATACTCTCTCCATTGGGCTGTTATCGAAACAGTTACCACGTCGGCTCATGCTCGGCTCCAAGTTATGTAATTTGCAAAAACGTAACCAATCATCACTGCTGTATTGTGACCCTTGATCAGAGTGCGCCATGACTTTGGCTACAGGCTTTCTTCGCCAAACTGACATTAACAATGCATCAAGTACAATTTCTCTGCTCAACGTTGGCTTCATCGATCAGCCAACCACCTTACGTGAAAATAGATCTACGACCACAGTCAGGTATAGCCAACCTTGTCACGTTCTTATATAGGTAATGTCGGTTACCCAGACTTTATCTGGCGCTTCAACAGTAAATTCGCTTTCTAATCGGTTTGGCGCGATAATAGATGGTCTACCTTGTATGACCCGAGGCGTTTTATAGCCCCGTACTGACTGAATGCCATGCCGTTTCATGATTTTAGCGATACGATTTCTACCGCATTGCTCACCAAGCTCTTTGAGGTCGAGAACGACGCGATTTGCCCCATAAATACCATGACTTGCATCGTACGATGTTCTGATAAGCTTCAATAAACGCGCATCTTCAATCGCTTTGTCCGACAAAGGCTTGTGCAGCCAAAAATAAAAGCCTGCTCGTGTAAGTTTAAAAACTCGGCACATGGTAGCGACGCCAAATTCAAACCGATGATCATTAATAAACTGATACTTTACTCGGGCTGGCTTGCAAAGAACCCTGCGATGCTCACTTGAACTTACAGCGGCCTTTTTTAGAATGTCTCGCTCTTCTTCTGTTCAACGTAACTCAGCTTTCAGTTTGAGTATTTCGCTTTTAGCGGCTAACAGCTCCTCGTCGTGTCTAACTGAATTACTAGGTTTCACGGCATTTACCCATTTATAAATACTGTGAGCAGAAACTCCTAATCGCTGCGCCACTTCTTGGACAGAATGTCGGCCATCAATAACTTATCTCACTGCTTCATCTTTAAATTCTGGTGTATATCGTTGGTTGCTCATATATTTCCACTATGCTCAAATAATAGACGATGATTGTCTATCAGGCAGTGGGAGGCCAGTCCATTTTGGGACAACAAACTGTCTAGCAAAATCTGGGAAGTCCAAATCGTTATTACGTGTCAAGAGCAAAACGAAGCAGGAAAAACGACATTATTAAAACTACCCAAAATCCAGATAAAAACTTTTCAAAACAAATTAATACCTAATTAACATAGCTTTGACGTATGCTAATCTTATTTGATGGATGATACAAAGCAAAAAATAGCGAAGCGATAAATTACTAATCTGTCCTTTATAAAAAGCCTCTAATTACGGAAATATGTCTACTTGAACTGTCAGTTTCACTCATCTTTTGTAACGTACTTACTTTCCTAAAACAATGATTTAAACGAATTAGTTATTCGAATATTTCTGCTTTTGTAAACCTAGTACGTTGATAAGATTTTATTGCCTTAAAGGCTTTTAATTATTTATAAGGAATATTAATAATGAAATCAAAAAAGTTAGTATACATGTTATTTGCTGGAGCATTCATGTTAGTTTTGAGCACAAAAGCTCACTCTCTAATCACTGGTGTAGTTCAAAGCGATCGAGCTGTAATATGCCATGGGTGCGACTCTCAAGAAAGAGATTATTACGCATACCAAAAGGCACAATCACTTAATCTACAGCCGTATGATCCAATCAACACACTGGACCCAGACCAAACAACTATCTACGTGTTTGACTTTGAAACGAAACAAACCCATGCCTTTTTTGTGAGCTCCGCTTATGATTTTGTAAATAGAAGAAACATTACTTTGACTCCTCTACCTCAAATGATGATCCCTTCAAGCTTAAGAGCAAATTGGATTGAAGTAGTCGACACTTTAAATCAAACTTTTAATGCAATAGGCGACACTGACATTGAAGGTAGTGGTTTTGAATTCCTCTCAAACGCTAATTATCGTCAATCTGTATTTACTGCTGTTACATTTCGAATGAATAATTCAATAGCAGGGATTCCTCTTGGCGCAGCTTCATTAATCCAAGCCCTCGGGAGCGTTACAGGATTGATGACGAGCAGTTCAACCTTAACAACAATCACTCTCAATTTTTCTGATGGAGTGTCAGTGAATATAGGATTGAATGCCGATGGGACATCTACTATTTTTCAAATACTACAATTTGATTGGCAGTACATTGAAAATTCAGCAACTTTCACCGATGAAAACGGCAATCAAATAGCCATTCCTGATTCGCCTACTGATATAAATAACATTTTAGATTTTTCAATTGAAACAACTCAGGAAACTTTCGATGACTTCGTTGCGACATTAGGCCGAAATGGTTTCGGGATCTCTGGTGGCCCCGGCAGCGGAAGTTATAGTTTTGACAGTCAGTTTAAGAATTGTAGAGCAGTCCAAGAAGAGACTGGTGAAGTGTCTGAAGACGGTACCCCCATATTTAAATACACATTTAGTTGCGGGGGTTAATTATGGATAGCACGAGAGGTAAATATCAGACATTATACGAATTGTTTCTCATAGTGTGGGCATTAGTAGGTATCATTATGATGAGCTTGGCAATATATTTGAGACTGTTAAATGAACAATCTGAAGGCTTTTTGTTACTTGTTGGTCAAGTGGCAGTAGCTTTAATGATGATAGCCTTCAGTTTGGTCACCTTTTATGGTTATAAAAGCGGAAGTAAGGGCTTGATGGCGAGTTCGTATATATTTGCCGTGTTGCCTACTATAGTCCCCATATTGTGGATAACTAACGTTTTTTACTTTAAGACAAGAAATTCACCAGCATAATAATAAAGGTAAAAGTGCATTGCTCTAAACAGGGGCAATGCATAACTTTTTATAACTTGGGCCTATGAAGAAAGAATGCCATCGCATTCTTTAAAGCCTTTTCCATTCAGCTTGAGAAATTGATAAAAAACCACTAATGTCTAGTTTTTCTTTTGATTACTAATCAAATTACATGCAATTGTTGTATATAATGATGACCAATAAGCATAATAAAAAGTACTTAACTTATGAAACAACCCCTCGAATCAACAGGCTTTAAAGTACCGCACACTTTAATTCTACTATTAGGAATGATGCTTGTTGCTTATATTGCAACTTGGCTCGTGCCTCAAGGTTTTTTTGACATGATAACCTTAGAAAATGGTCGTCAAGCCGTCATTCCAGGTACCTACAGTGTTTCACAATCCACCATATCGTTGACCCCGATGGACTTTTTTGTTGCCATCCCAAGGGCGTTTGCGGCCGCTCAAGATGTTATTTTCTTCGTATTTATCGTTGGTGGTGTATTGAGCGTTGCTAGAGCCACCGGCACCATTGATGCACTTATAGGGAGTTTGTTAGATAAATTTGGGACACGCCCTCATATGCTGATTTTTATGGTGGTGTTTTGCTTTGCACTAGCATCAGGGGCAATCGGTACAGCAGGCGAGTATATTCCATTTGTTTTGATACTCGTTGGCTTATGCAAAGCCATGCGCCTTGACGCAATGACAGCCGTTGGCATGGTAGTAACTGGCTATGGCATCGGTTATGGTGTATCTGCATTTAGTCCGTTCACTGTCGTGGTGGCACAAAACGTTGCGGGAGTGCCTGTTTATTCTGGAATCGAATTACGTCTGGCTATTTTTGTCCCCTTTGTTTTAATTGGCTTTCATCACGTGTGGAAGTACGCAAAAGGCGTCTTAAACGACCCATCGAGCTCTATGACAGCTGGGTTAGCTTGTCCATTGGCAGGTAATGAAAATGTAAGTTATCCTGCGTTGAACAACCGTCACAAAATTATTCTATTTGGCTTAATTTTCACGATCATTACTGCTGTTTGGGGTATATCCCAAAAGGGTTGGTATCTAAATGAAATGGGTGCCATTTTCATTATATGGGGTATTTTTTGCGTGATTGTAGGCCAATTAGGTGCATCAGAGGCGGCCGACAAATTTATTGACGGAGTTAAAGATCTGGCCATGACGGCCATTTTAATTGGTATTGCACGTGGCATTGCCTTAATTATGGAAGATGGCCAAATACTTCACACTTTGGTTCACGGCATGTCTCAACCTCTTTCTCATCTGGGAGCAGAACTTGCTGCAGTGGGTATGTTTATTATGCAGTCTATTCTGAATTTATTTATTCCCTCTGGCTCTGGTCAAGCCTACGTTACAATGCCTTTAATGGCACCAGTAGGTGACATCATTGGGGTAAACAGACAAATAGCGGTATTGGCTTATCAATTTGGTGATGGTTTTTCAAATATGATCATCCCAACAAATGCTGTCCTTATGGGTATTATCGGAATGGCTGGTGTACCCTATCATTTGTGGTTTAGATTTTGTTTGCCACTCATTCTAAAACTCATGTTCGCGGCTTCAGTTGTATTAGTATTAGCAGTTGTTTTTGACTATGGCGCCGATGTGCAACCTGTTCCTACAGCCCTTGAAGTAGGCAGTAGTAGTAGTACTGCCATACTCACAAACTAATTTACTTGTTTGGCAGGTAAATCTTTATTTGGAGACTTAGGTTCAGGTTCGCTTTGTGGCAACAAAGTTGCGATCAAATTATGAGGTGTGCTTAGGTATGTTTTAGCCGCCTCTTTTACCATTTCAAGCGTGATAGATGTCACCATAGCTTCATACTCGTTTGTCGGTATTTGATAGAACATGGTATCTGCATAAATCATTTGATCTAACCAAAACCAGTTTTCTTGCTGATTTTTTTGGTACTGTAACAACACTGACGTCTTATAATTTTCAAGCCATTGAGGATTAAATTCACCTAATTGGAAAGCCTTAAAAATCTCATTAACTTCATGTTGCAGCTCTTCTACACGCTCGGGGTTACAACTAAAATTGATGCTTAAATAAAACTCTTCATGCGGCCATCTAGACAAGTTCCCCGATAGGCTTATTGAGTACACGCCGCCTAACTCTTCTCTCAAGCGTTCTCGTAGGCGCACTTCAAGGCCTTGACGCAACGCGTTAAATATACGGCTATTGATGTGTGACCACTTTGCGTCGCCATACCACTCCATAATGACATTAGCTTTGGGCTCTGTGCCTTTTACCATTGAGAATGTGGTATTCCCCGTCAAGTCATAATCAGGAGATTTCTTAGCTGTTTCACGATTATTGCTGGTGTTGATGCTGGCAAGGTAAGTACTTAGCAGAGTGTCTAGGGTATCAAAGTTAATATCGCCAACAAACGCAAACGTGAAGTCTGCAGGATTGCTAAACCGAGCATTAAAGACCTCATAACTTGTTTGCATATTTTGCCGTTCAAGCATATCAACATCAAACTCAACACTTCTAGGATTGCCCACACTTGTTTTTTCGCGCAAAGCCTTAAAGAACTGAGCATTCACACTGTTATATTTGTTTTCTAATTGTGGCTTGTATAGGCTTTTTAAAAAATCAAACCTTTCTTGATTCATGACGGTTTGTGTCATTTGTAAATGAAGGCTTTGTAACATCACTTCTAAGTCGTCAGTGGTTGAATTACCGCTGAGTATTTCGCTTTCATTATTAACCCGCGTGTTAACGCGATAACGTTTATCTTCGTTAAAATCAATCAATTGTTGCGAGCTCAATTCACCAAGGCCCATAAACGGTACCGCATTTATCAGTCCAAAGGATGACAAATAAGTTTCATCATCCACCGTATTAAAACCACCGGGACTATATGCTTTAAAGCTAATACTGTTGTCTGCAAAGTCGGTTTTTTTAACAAACACACGGGTATTATTTGACAATAGCCATTCATAAGCATCCCACTTTTCAATATATGTTTTTGTCACCACGCTGCCTGGAACAGGCTTATTTGCCATTAAACTATCTACCCGCGTTGCATCTAAATACACTGTGGGTTGGGACGTAAATATTTCATCCCAAATCTCTTTCAACGCTTGCGCTGTTGGCAAGCTTGAATCGCTTATCGAAGATTTGTCATCTTCAGGCGTAGTGATAAAAACTAACACATTTTTGTTTAAGCGAGATTTATCGGGGGTATCTTCTCCCAGCCAAGCATTAACCTGTGTTTGTAGGTCGCTTATACTAATATTATTGAGTATGTCTTTTACCAAACTATATTCTTGTTGAACATTCGATAGTGGCGTTTGCGAACGTATGTGAGCAAGATACCGATTAACAAATACACTATGGGTAAGCGTGTCTTGTGCTTTTAATGCATTTTTAAAACTATCAAGTAAAATTTCTTTTTGACGGTTTAATTCTTGTTGCGTAACACCATGAATTTGCAACCTTCTTACTTCAGTCAAAACTTCAGCAAATGCCTTGCTTAACTTGTCAGGCTTCACCCCTACTCTAATAAAAGTCTCTTGAGCCATTTCAGATATACTGGTACTTCCGATACTTACAGAATTAAAGGGCTTGTCTGACATAAGGACAAGGTCATTTAAGCGTTTGCTCATCGCGCCGCGCAACAAAGTTTTAATCAAGTTTTGCTTAAATGTTCTCTGGTCATAGTGGGTGGGTATTTCAGTTCGCCAACCTATACCTAGGGAAGTCGTACTTAGTTCTAAGTCGCTTAAAATACTAAATTGAACATCACTATGTTTGAGTAAGGTTTGTTTGGGAACGTCAACTACATGCGCAGATTTTTGAATATTACCAAAATATTCTTCAATCATTGGCACGACTGTATCGACTTGTATATCGCCTACTACAATTACTGACATTAATTCAGGTTTGTACCATGTCTGATAGTAGTCTACTAATGCAGAATAACTGCCATTTAGTATATTTTCTTGAGTACCGATTGGTAGGCGCTGTGCATAATTAGTGCCTGCATATATCAAAGGTAACTGACGTTTACTTAATCGTTCACCTGCGCCTTTTCGCGCTCGCCACTCCTCCAGTACAACTCCGCGCTCTTCTTCAACAGCTTGTTCATCAAAGCTAATCTTGTGAGCCCAGTTTTCAAGGATCTGAATCGCCTTTTTAACGACTGTCACATCGTCACTTGGTACTCGTAATTGATATATCGTGTAATCAAATCCGGTACTGGCGTTTAGATGCGCGCCAAAGTCCATTCCCACTGATTCTACAAACGCTAAAATTTCTTGTTCTTTAAAGTCTTGTGTACCATTAAAAGCCATGTGCTCAACAAAGTGCGCAAAACCAAGTTGGTCGCTGTTCTCAAGGGCAGATCCCGCCCTTACCACTAAACGAAGTTCGACAAAGTTAGCTGGTTTTGCGTTATTGCGAACAAAATATTGCACGCCATTTTCAAGCTTACCTTGTGTAAGCTTTGGATCAACAGGCATCGGCTTTTCGGGACTAAGCTGATGTACCATGACATCACTGGCAATAGGAAGGTCGCTTTTTTGCTCAAGTGATGAAGTGCTACATGCAGTGACTATCACAAAAGACAATACCAATAAAATAAAACGAAAAAATAGAAACATAGTGTTCGAGTAAGATGGTTGTTGCAGTCGATAGTACAAGAACACTCGTAAATAACAAGGTAAGGTAAACACCAATATGTGGCTTTGTATATAAATTCATGTGCTTTTATGTAAGCAAGCCTTAGATTTTTGGCCATTCTAATGTATATTTTACGAATAAAATAAAAAAAGGCCCTACCATGAATAACACAAAAACAATAAACACATCTAAAACAGCCATTGCAATGTGGATAAGTTTGGTGATTTCTCCGGTTTCAATAGCCAATACAATCAGTCAAAGTGAAGACAATCCAACACCCGTTCCTATTGTGCAGCTAAGGCGCACTACAGGCAAAGTATCAAAACCATTGAGCGCAGAAGATGCGATAAATATCGCAAACACTCGTTTTACAAACGATGATGTTGTTTTTATGCAAAATATGATTCCGCATCATGGTCAAGCGGTCGAAATGGGCCTCTTGGTGGAAGAGCGAACCAACAACCCAGAAATTATTGATATTGCGGGTCGAATCAAGAAGTCTCAAGCTGATGAAATCGCATTTATGAAGTCATGGCTAACAGATAGAAATCAAGCTACCGATATCCCGCATCATATGCACATGGACCACTCAATGATGGGGATGGCAAGCGGTGCGCAGATGAAGGCTCTGGCTGATGCAAAAGGAAGCGACTTTGACTCCCTATTTTTGCAGCTTATGATCCCCCACCATGAAGGCGCTATAACAATGGTAGAGGACTTACTTGCTCAATCAGGCTCAGCCTATGATCCAATTTTATACGACTTCGTGAACGATATCGTCAATGATCAAACAGCCGAGATTAGACAAATGAACGCAATGCTAGCAGGTTTATCTACCGACCCTAGAGTCGGACTAACAGCTGGATTTAGAGATGCTGGTGAAGCAATTTCAAATTTAGCATTGCTTGCTAGCCTTCCGAAACCAGCCGGCTTTTTTGATCCACAAAACCCTTCAAACTTGCCACCAAAACGCGACTCATCAGATGACAGCGAAGTTGAATCGTCAGAACAAGACCATAGCTCACACCATGCGCATGCAGACCATACAAACAATGAAGATGAACAGGCATCTGAAGTATCGCAAGGTGCAAACGAAGAAAGTCGTGATGATGAAGTACAAGGTGGCGATATTAAAACACAATGGTCAGAACGTTGGCCTTTGTTGAGCTTTTGGAATACCGATATGGCATTTTCAAAGGATATTTTAATTGCAGGGAATTACCATGGTTTTAATATCTATAAACTTGGAGAAAATGGCCTGCCAGAACTAATGAGCTCAATTGTATGCCCGGGTGGCCAAGGCGATGTATCAATAGTTAATGACTTGCTAATTATGTCTGTTGAGCAAACTCGAGGGCGCCTTGATTGTGGATTACAAGGCGTAAGTGAAGATGTTAGTGAAGACCGTTTTAGAGGCCTGCGGATATTTGATATCAGTGATTTAACTCGTCCAATGCAAGTGGGCGCAGTTCAAACATGCAGAGGCTCTCATACTCATTCCGTAGTATCAGCAGATGAAAATAGTATTGTTGTTTATAATTCAGGCACCGCCGGGGTGAGAGATAACGAAGAACTTGCTGGTTGCATTGGTGATATACCAGGTGATGACCGCACCGCTCTATTTAGAATTGATATTATTGAAATACCTGTAGACTCACCCAGTGAAGCTAAGATTACCTCAAGCCCTGGCGTATTTTCAGACGATGAGGGCAGGTTGGCAGGTCTATGGTTAGGAGGCGATCATGGTGAAGGTACACAAAGTAGCCGAATGACTGATCAGTGCCACGATATTACGGTATTTCCTGAGGCTAATATTGCCGCCGGCGCATGCTCAGGTAACGGTATTATATTAGATATATCAGATCCAAAGCATCCCAAACGTATTGATGATGTGACCGACGAAGGATTTGCTTATTGGCATTCTGCTACATTTAATAATGATGGCACCAAAGTTGTTTTTACGGATGAATGGGGAGGCGGAACACAGCCTCGATGCAGAGCATCGGACCCTAAAACCTGGGGAGCAAATGCCATTTATGCGATAAATGATGGCAAACTGAGTTTTGAAAGTTACTATAAAGTGCCTGCGCCTCAATCTGACACCGAAAACTGTGTCGCTCACAATGGTTCAATTATCCCTGTCCCGGGTAGAGATATTTTTGCACAAGCTTGGTATCAAGGTGGCCTTTCGCTCATGGATTTTACTGACACGAAAAACCCTACCGAAATTGCCTACTTTGATAGAGGACCAATACATGATGAGCGCATGGTCATTGGTGGCTATTGGTCTACGTATTGGTATCAGGGCAAAATTTATGGAACCGGCATTGTCAGAGGTTTAGACGTATTTAGTTTATTGCCCAGCGATTATTTAAGTGACAATGAAATCGAAGCGGCAAAACTAGCTCAAATGGGCGATACCTTTAATCCACAGCAACAATTTATGGCTAAATGGCCAGCTGTGCCTGTGGTGGCCAAAGCCTATGTCGACCAATTGTTGCGCAACAAAAACATCAGTGCCAGTGCTCACCAAGCAATAACGGATGCACTCGATTCGGCGGAGTCTTTACTTGAAGATAAACGTAGTGATAGAAAATTATCGGCTGAATTGCTGTCATTAGCCAAGAGTTTAAAAGTGCCAAATGACAGTGTAAATGGCCAAGAACGCCTTATCTCACTAAATGATGTCATCACAAGAATAGCCGACCAGTTAGACTAGCTTTGATGACAAACATGTTGCTTATGTGGCCATATTGAATGCAAAGATTGCAAAAAGATCTTTCAAGTTCTGAAATAGTAAATGCTGATGTCGACATCGCAAAAGACTTGGCTTATCAAATCATTGTTGGATTTGATAAGTCATATCGCCGATTTAGTCGGATTACGGCGGGCGCTCAAGCACGTTTTGAGCAGTGCCAGTGGGCAGAATCCCAACAAGCGAATAAAGCCCGCATTAATTTATATGAACAAAGCCTCTCTGAGGCAATTAGTGAGATATATCAGCGCATCAATCCGCGTCAACAAAGTAAGTCTTTTTGGCTACAAAGCAAACAACACTTTGCTTCCTTGCTCAATCATCACCCCCAGTTTGAGTTAGCTGAAACATTTTATAATTCTGTGATAGGTCGCATATTTAAGCATCAGCAAATTGATGATGACATTATGTTTGTTTTACCTAGTCGCTGTTTTTTGTCTGGACAAGATAGACATAAGATTGTGCATAGCTTTAACACAACCGGCACTGTTCGTGAGCTTTATGAGCAAATCTTTGATACCTACCGATTCAAAGTCGCGTTTGAAGACAAAGAACGTGATATGCAACATCTTGATAAAGCGCTTCGCTCAAGAATGACTCAACAACAATTAGCATCGGTACACAGTGTTGAGATTTTACAGTCCGTTTTTTATCGTGGCAAAGCAGCCTACCTTGTTGGCAGAATTTGTATGCCACAAGAAACGCTTCCATTTGTAATAGCCTTACAAATGTCCAGCGAGGGTACGCTTTTTGTTGACGCTTTGCTGACCGAACGACCGCATATGAGTGTGATTTTTGGTTTTGCACGTTCATACTTTATGGCACAAACTCAACTACCAGCTGAAACCGTTGCATTTTTGCAAGAATTATTGCCGCATAAAAAGAACTTTGAACTGTATATGAGTTTGGGTTTTTACAAGCATGGTAAAACAGTTTTTTACCGCAATTACTTGCAACATTTAGACAATTCAGATGACCAATTTGAGTTAGCACCCGGCATTAAGGGTTTAGTTATGGCGGTGTTTCACCTACCCTCTTATGGCGTTGTGTTTAAAATCATTCGCGATGAGTTTGCCGAAAGTAAAAAAATCACTCGAGAACATGTCAAAGATTGCTATCGCTTAGTAAAAACAACCGATCGTGTTGGTCGCATGGCTGATACTCACGAGTACGTTAACTTTAGATTTTCAAAATCAAGAATCAGCGATACCTTGCTTAATCATCTACTTGATACATGTGCCAGCAGTATTGAAATAGATGGTGATGAAGTCGTGATAAATCACTTGTATATCGAACGCAAAATGACGCCCTTAAATCTGTATTTACAATCCGAAACAGATGAAGAAAAAGTGCGAAGCGCTATTGATGACTTAGGCCGTTGTATCAAGCAAATTGCTTATGCCAATATTTTCCTTGGTGATATGTTGCATAAAAACTTTGGTATTACAAAAACAGGGCGCGTCATTTTTTATGACTATGACGAAATATGTTACATGCACGAACGTAATTTTCGAACATTACCGCAAAGTGATGATCCTTTTGCACTTGATACCTTATCTGTCGCGCCAAATGATGTCTTCCCTGAGCAGTTTGAACACTTTATTGTGGGTAAGAAGCATTTAAAAGACCTGTTAAAAGCACTTCATGGAGATTTACTCAGTGCTGATTATTGGCAAGAAATTCAAAAAACAGCCGCAAGCGGTGTAATTGAAAACTTCACGCCTTACCCACCTAGTCTATGTTTTAAGCGCTCAAGCTAGCAATAAATAGTAATGAGCAATAATCGTAACTAAGCCAATTATCCATACGAGTGAACGTAATTTATCCCAATTTAACCAATAAAATGCTAAATAAAATACGCGAGAAATTACAAAGGCAATGCATAGTTGAGCGGTGTACACATTGTGTTCGTCAAGAGCCAACACTAAAATGACGGTAGGAGCAAACATGGCAATGGCCTCAAAGGAGTTTTGATGCGCCGCCAAAGCTCGCGCTCCTAACCCCGTTAATTGAGTGTGTTGTTCACGAGGGTGTTTGTTGTCGTAGCGCCCTAACTTTGACATTTCAAATGCCAAGGGTACCTTAGCAATCATTGGCATCAGCACTACAATAGCAACACAAATAATGATAACGAACATAAATTGTTCCTTTTTGAAGAATTACAGTTATTTAACCTGACAAAGTTTACCTTTTTGACTATCTTTTTAATATGAAAATATTATTAGTAGAAGACGAACCGACTGTTGCCCAATTTATCCAAAAAGGGTTGACAGAAAATGGGCATCAAATTGATCATGCCGACAACGGCGACGATGGTGTTAAGTTGGCCCTGACAAGCACGTATGACGTAATCATTTTAGATCGCATGCTCCCTAAACTTGATGGCCTTGAAGTACTTAGTCAATTTCGTGAAAAGAACATAGTGACCCCTACCCTTATCCTCAGTGCTAAGAACAAAGTCGACGATAAAGTACAAGGCTTAAGAGCGGGTGCTGATGATTATTTGACTAAGCCTTTTGCATTTGAAGAGCTGTTAGCTCGAATAGAAATACTAGGATCAAGAGTAAGCGCCGCGCCTGTGACACAGACTTCTTTAAGCTTAGGTGAGCTTGAGCTTGATCTTATTAATCGTAAAGTCACACGCAATGGAACCGTGATTGATTTACAATCAAAAGAGTTCAAGTTATTAGAGTATCTCATGCTCAACCCAAACAAAATTATCACACGAGCAATGCTGCTTGAAAAGGTATGGGAATATAATTTTGATCCTCAAACAAATGTCATTGATGTACACATTAGTCGCCTAAGAAACAAAATTGATAAAGGCTTCGACAAAGCAATGATCGAAACTATTCGTGGTGCCGGTTATATGATCAGTAGCACATAGGATAATTAATGCGCGCAATCAAAGCTTATGCAAAAAGCTCTAGTTTTTTTGTCAGCTTTTTCTTTATTTGCTTGTTGATGCTGGGGGTAGGTTTTAACACATATACCTTAACAGTTGCCAACGATGATTTACTCATTAGAGAAACACAAGCTGCACTTCAAGCGGATATAGGTGGATTTAGAAGTTTATATAAAGCCGCTGGGCGCAAAGCAGTTATCCAAGCAGTTGAAGAGCGCATCAATAATCGCACTAATGACTTCCTTTATTTTTTAAAAACTGAGGGTGACAAATTCATAGCAGGTAACCTGCAAGAATGGCCAAGGCAGTGATATTGAAATTGTCCGCAACGGCGTATTAGATATAGAAATTAATTTACGCAGTGATAGCCTTGGTTATGAAGACCAAAAGCCACAACGTGCGATCGCCATGGTGATGGCATTTAGTAACAAAGATAGTTTGTTGATTGCCCGAAGTGTCCAAGATATTGAATTAGCCGTTTCACTAGCACAAACGTCGTCTTGGGTGATGATCATTATTTTATGCGTTGTAGCGATTACCAGTCTTATCGTCGCGTATTATGTTGTAAACCGGATTAATAAAATATCGGCAACGGCAGACGATATTATCGCAACAGGTAATCTAAGTGACCGTTTGCACGTCGATTCAAATTGGGACGATTTAAGCAAACTGACACTAGTACTTAATCAATTGCTCGACAAAATCCAGCACTCTGTGGCAGCCATTAGCTCAGTTTCAGACTCCATTGCACATGATTTGCGTACCCCCTTGACTCGTCTAAAAAGTCATATCGAGACATTGGAGAACGAAAAAGAGAAATCGAGTTTACTTGATGAATGCGATAACTTGATGGCAATATTTAATTCACTGTTGCGCATTAGCGATATTGAACACTCTGGGAAAAAAGCGGGCTTTGCAAAAATATCCCTTACTGAAATATGTGATGATGCCTTAGATTTGTATGGGGCATTAACAGAAGATAAAGATATAACACTACAGTACCAATCTGATCAGATTCACGCATTTTTTGGTGATAAAGACCTGCTATTTCAAGCGTTTGCAAACATTTTAGACAATGCTATCAAGTTTACCCCTAACGATGGTCAAATTGACGTATCGCTTAAGGTGGTTAACGCAAATGAACTTGGCTTAAATGATAAACAGCAATATGTCGTTTTTTGTGTGCAAGATACCGGCATTGGGGTTAGCCCCGATAAAATAGAAAAACTCACTCGTCGTTTTTATCGCGCTGATGCCAGTCGCAGCGCAAGTGGTAATGGTTTAGGCTTGTCTTTGGTGAACGCCATTGTCACCCTACACGGAGGCTTTATTGAGTTTTCAGAATCTCAAATAGGCGAAAAGACTGGCCTAAAATGCCTTTTTTACCTTCCTTTGTAATGCTCTTTTCGCCGCTTATTAGTTGAATAGCTAGGATATTACTTAATCTATACGCTGCATAAAAATAGTGACTTCTGCCATCGTAATGCCGAACTTTTTAATGTAAGAGCGATTCATCATGGTCTTATCATCAAAAGCCCAAAACCAATCATCAAAGTTAACACGATAGGATGTACCATCAACATCAAGGTCCATCTCGTACACAAAATTAAACGCATTGCCGTATGACCTACCCGTAGCATCGCCGGCAATGTCACCAGCATTTCCCGTGTAGGTGCCGTCAGGGTTTTTACGTAAGGTCCAAATGCGTTCTTTGGGTCCATCACCAAATCCATATTCAAAGGTCTCATCTAATATTAATTGGCCTTGCTCATCAATACTACCATCAATGTTCACTACAAAGCGCTGGACAACATCGCCTGAGCGATTTTGTACAATTCCCCAAGCCCTTACTTGACCGTCAAAAAACGCCTCTAAGTTAAAGTCTGGCTGATGTGCTCGATAAGACTCTCCATCAATCGATACAGAGCATCCAGCCACACTCAGGCTGGCAATTAATAAACACGCCGCTTTAAAGCGACATTTAAGTATTCTTAACATACAGATTCCTTTAGGAAGTTTGGCCCAAGAGCGATTCTCTCATTTCTGGTTCTGACGTGTTCTCAGACAACCATATATCAAAAAACCATTGGCTAAACTCGGTATCGTCAACTTTTCCTAATGGTTGGTCATTGAAGTAAAAGTAGCTAAACCCTTTTTCATCGACAATGCCGGTTAGCGTTTGACCTTCCTTGATATCAGGAAATAAATCTCTCATTTGTTGATACCATTTAGCTAGCTTAATTTCGTCTTGCATGCCCAGTTTTCTAATTTCATCGACCGAACGACTGGCAATATCATCACCCTTTAAATTTCGTAAATATTTAAGTTCAAGTGCAAAAGGTTGCTCTCCTGTGAATTTGCCTTTCGGTGCATACAACGCAGCATCATACACATCCCAAACCCAAACGCTCAATCGAGCTTCGCCGACTTTTTCAGGGTTTTGAATATACTGTTGAAGGTCGCGTGCAAATACTGACGTATTCATGCAACATAACAGAACTAATGGGACTAAATATTTCATTTCTTTCTCTCGTACAGCTAAACTACATAATTGAGGTATTTCAATTTATTGTAATTAAGATAACGGCTGAAAAGTAGTTTTAGATTATTAAGATTGTGTAATGATGCCTAAGCTTTAGACGCCCCCAATTTAATACGTATATGGATACAGATTTTGGCTGATTTTACAAAGGCTTGCCTTCCATCTCCCGTAGTCAATATAACTGACTTACTGCATGTCATTAAGTCACCTAGTACTATCTATTGTAAACGCGATGATCTTATCCATCACACGATATCAGGAAATAAGTGGCGAAAATTAACGCCGCTCATCCATAAATTAGAACAACTTAGGCCAGGTGAACGTCCAAATATACTGAGCTTTGGAGGTGGTTTTTCTAATCACCTACATGCTTTAGGTTTTCTTTGTTACCTTCGCGATATTTCTTTTACAGCCATCATCAGAGGCGATTATAGTCAGTCACCAAGTCCAATGTTAAATGACCTACAAAAATGGGGGGCAAAAATTGTTTATGTAAGCAAACAGACTTACAAACAACGAGTAGATCCCGAATATGTCGACTCTCTGGTAAAGCAATATGGCATTGACATTGTCATTCCAGAAGGCGGATCTAATCACGATTGTCTTGCAGGCGTTGCAGGCCTTGTGGATGAATACACACAGCAAATACCTAAATTAAGCCATGTCATTGTGCCAGTGGGTAGTGGTGGCACTCTTGCTGGAATCATTAAGGCCCACAGTGCTAGATCAAAAGCTAAGCCTAAGCACATGCCTCCAAAAATTATCGGCATCGCTGTGCTAAAAGGAAGCGGTTATTTAGAGCAACAAGTTAAGGCATTGCTACAGGAGCAAACATCACAGTGTGATAAGCAAGATGATGCCGACACTTGTAAAAACATAGAGTGGGAAATATTACATGATTTTCATCAAGGTGGTTATGCAAAAACCAATGATGATTTAGAAAGCTTTATGAGTGAATTTATGACCAAAACAGATATTCCTCTTGAAAAGGTATATTCAGGTAAGTGTTTGTTTGCCACCAATTCTCTAATTAAAAACGGTCATTTTGCCGATAATAGTAAAATATTGGTGGTACATACTGGCGGTTTACAGGGTAAGCGAGCAAACTAAACGCTTGTCAAATCAATCGTTAAGGCATCAGCGTTTAACTATTTTTATATTAGTTTGAACCATACCGGCAAGTGTACCGTTTACATTTTATGTTCATTTACATAATTTAAGGGTATCTGTGAAACAAAACCTCATATTAAAACAGCACATTCCTTTTGCATCTATGATGTACAAAGCGCTGGATTTTTGCGAGCTTATGTTGACGCATTCAGCCACGATATACCCATTTGCTGTGGTGTCTATTGACAAAGAGACACGTTGTATTTTTGCTCCTCATACTGACCAAGATGCACAAAGCGGCATGATTGAAGAATTACAAACACAAATTTGTGAGTTTAAAAAACGAAAAAAAGAAGCCATCAGTTTGATGGCATACTCTGCGACCATTACTCATCCTAACAAACCTGAAGTTGACGCCCTTGTTTTTACTATCATTGACAGCACAGGGGAAAATACGGTTACTGTTTACCCCTATGAGTTTACCTATGAAGGCGTTGACATAGGGAAGCCGTTTACCTGCGACTTTAGCGATTAAATTCAAGTCACTGGCTTGCTAGCATCAAGGTGTTTTTTGGTTTTGTTTATGAAATTCTACTGGTAGAATGCGCAAAAATCACAAACACGACTACATTTATTACATTATTAAAACGCCATAAATGTATTAAGGAATCCATTTTATGTCTAAAGTCTTGATTATTGGTGCAGGTGGTGTCGCCTCTGTCACCGTTAAAAAGTGTGCTCGTCTTCCTCAACTTTTTGATGAAATCTACTTAGCAAGTCGCACCATTAGCAAGTGCGAAGCGCTACAAAAAGAAGTGGGCATTGACAGAGTCAAAGGTGTTTATGCCGTTGATGCTGATGATGCAAATCAAGTTATCGACTTAATAAACGAAGTTAAACCTGATCTTCTTGTCAACTTAGCATTGCCCTATCAAGATTTGCCAATTATGGATGCCTGTTTAGCGACTAATACCGATTATTTGGATACAGCCAATTATGAACCTAAAGATGAAGCGAAATTCGAATACTCTTGGCAATGGGCCTATCAAGAAAGATTCGAACAAGCAGGCATCATGGCATTGTTAGGAAGCGGCTTTGACCCAGGTGTAACAAATGTATTTACGGCCTATGCCGCAAAGCATTACTTTGATGAAATCCATTATTTGGACATAGTAGATTGTAATGGCGGCGATCATGGGCAAGCGTTTGCAACAAATTTTAATCCCGAGATAAATATCAGAGAAATCACCCAAGTGGGTCGATATTTTGAAAACGGCGAGTGGAAAGAAACACCTCCGCTTAGCCAACGCGAAGATTTAGATTATCAAAATATTGGCGTTAGAGCGTCGTATCTTATGTTTCATGAAGAACTTGAATCTTTGGTCAAGCATTTTCCTAGTTTAAAACGGGCGCGATTCTGGATGACCTTCGGAGATGCCTATCTTAATCATTTAAAAGTACTTGAAGGCATTGGGATGACCAGTATCGAACCCATTGATTTTCAAGGACAACAAATTGTACCGCTTGAGTTTTTAAAAGCCGTACTGCCTAACCCTTAGTTCTCTTGCTGATGGCTATACGGGTAAAACGTGTATTGGCACATACATTACCGGTATGAAAGATGGTAAAGAAAAAACAATCTTCATTTACAATAATTGTGACCATGCGGCTTGTTTTGAAGAAGTCGGTGCACAAGCGGTATCATATACAACAGGCGTTCCTGCCATGATCGGCGCGGCGCTTATGTTAGATAAAACTTGGCACAAACCAGGCGTATGGAATATGGAGCAATTTGACCCTGATCCCTTTATGGAAATGTTAAACAAGCATGGATTACCATGGCATGTAATGGAATGTGACCAGAGCCCTTTTAATCAGTAGCGAATATAAGAAAGTATTGAATGAACATTAATTATGCTCAAATGAATATCCCTTCTCCATGTTATGTATGTGATGAAGGCAAGCTCATTGCCAACTTAGAGCTAATGGAAGAGGTACAGCGCCGAGCAGGTGTAGACATTATTCTTGCGCTCAAAGGCTTCTCGATGTGGTCTACTTTCGATACGGTTGGGCAATATTTAAAGGGCGCTACTGCCAGCTCAGTAAATGAAGCGAAGCTGGCTAAATTTGAAATGGGTAAGGAAGTCCACGCATACTCACCAGCGTATAAACCTAGCGATATAGAAGAGCTAGCACCATTATGTGAGCACATCTCCTTTAACAGTATTAATCAATGGCAACGTTACAAACCGATGCTTGCAGCACATAATGTGTCTGTCGGTTTACGTGTAAATCCCGAAAACCAAGAAGCAGATACTCCCTTATACGACCCTTGTGCACCCGGTTCTCGCTTGGGTGTGCTTGCATCTCAACTTGCAGAGCAAGATTTGGCAGGTATAGAAGGTTTTCATATTCACAATTTATGTGAGTGCGACTCGTTTGCTACTGCCCGAACTTTAGATGCTATTGAACAAAAATTTGGGCAATATTTACCCTCTTTAAAATGGTTAAATCTAGGGGGTGGCCATTTAATGACAAAAAAAGGCTATGATATTGAACACCTAATATTAAGCCTCAAGACATTCAAACAAAAATACCCGAATTTACGCATCATCTTGGAACTAGGCTCTGCAGTTGCATGGCAAGCTGGACCTCTAATATGCGAAGTTGTTGATATTGTTGAGAATGAATATCCCATTGCTATTTTAGATATTTCTGCAACAGCGCACATGCCTGATGTACTAGAAATGCCCTATCGCCCTATTGTCAGCGGTGCCGGTGATGCAGATGAAAAAGCTTACACCTACATGCTAGGTGGCAACTCTTGCTTAGCAGGTGACGTAATAGACAAATATAGCTTTGATGAGCCTCTTAGAGTAGGCAGTAAACTTATTTTTGAAGATATGTTGCATTACACCATGGTAAAAACGACTTTTTTTAATGGAGTAACGCATCCAAGCATCGGAATTGTTAGAACAAATGGTGATTTCGATTTAATTAAAAGCTTTGATTATAATGACTTTAGAAATAGGTTGTCTTAGCCGATAAGATTACTCAGAGCTTATTTTTTGGGTAATTATGAAGGTATTAGCTGGTATATTGGCCTTGTGTGTAAGCGCCTTCGCGTTTAATGTCTGCGCACAATCACAAACAAGTATTCTAATACTTGATATGGATAATGCACCTGTACAAGATGCTGTGGTGGCGTTTACAGGCGAACAGCAAAACTTAACTACCGATGGCAATTATGCCGTCATGGACCAAATCAACTTCACCTTTAAACCTCGCGTTTTAGCAATCCCGGTAGGAACTGAAGTCTCATTTCCTAATAGCGATGATGTTCGTCATCATGTATATAGCTTTTCAGAGCCCAAGCCCTTTGAAATAAAAATGTACTCCGGTAAATCTTCACAAAGCATGGTGTTTGATCAAGCCGGTCTGGTTGTATTGGGCTGTAATATCCATGATTCGATGGTGGGATACATTTATGTCAGTGCAAATAATGCAACGGGCGTCACAGACGCTCAAGGCCGCGTAACAATACAGACACAATCGAGCGATATATCTATTTGGCATGAACACCTGTCTGTTAGCAACGATTTAGTCCACACTGAGCGCACTATTACTGTGGGCCAAGAAAACGTCATAAAATTAAACCTTGTTAGTCCAGCAGCCTCATCTAACGACAATAAATTTAAGAGGCTCTAAGATAGATGTTTAAACAAGGCTCTCTTAACCAAAGTATTTTTAGGCTTGTTAGTGGACTGGTATTAGTTACCAGCTTTACGATATTGGCTAATGTATGGTGGGCGACATATCAGCAAGCACAACAACGTATGGCAAAAGACATTGAGCTTGCCGAAAATGTACTTGAACAAGTGCTAAAAAGTCGTGAACAACTCTTGTTCACATCAGCAAGTGTATTGACTGAAGATTTTGGATTTAAGCAAGCTATCGCAACTAAAGACGCGCCAACTATTGTCAGCGCGCTGCGTAATCATGGAAGCAGAATAAGAGCCGATTTGATGATCGTTTTTGACTTACAAGGTGATGTGATCGCAAGCTCTAAAGAAGAAGCAATGATTGACACAGTCACATTAAATACTCAAGACGTACAATCTTCAATGGCAGATGGCGGGCTTTCGAGTTTTATTGTTGTTGATGGCAAAGTATATAAAACGATTATTTTAAGTATAGATGCTCCTAGACCAATCGCGTTATCATTGGTCGGCTTTGAAATCTCACCTCAGCTGGTCAAAAATTTAGAAAACACCATTAAACTTAATGTCAGTTTTGAGTATTCTCATCAATCACAAATATATAGTGTTAATGCAATACAAAATGCGTTTGATGCACCACAAATACTCACTTTTTCATCTTTAAGTTGGAGTGATTTAGTCTTTAATAGTGATGCGATTGTTCGTGAAACATCTAATATTTATATCAGTGATGAACTAGAAATTAACGTGATACTAACACAACAGTTATCAAAGCTAATTTCTGAATTTGCTAACTTAAAAACCAGTATTTCAGTCATTGTATTTGTCTCGCTAGCATTTGCATTTATCGTAGCGGCCACATATTCCCGCAAGCTATCAAGACCCCTTACCCACTTAGCACAAATTGCTAAAAATATATCACAGGGTGACTATCAACAAAGCATAAGTGCAGGTACAAACTCAAAAGAATTTAGAACTTTAGCTAGCGCTTTTAAAGATATGCAAGGCAGCATTTATGACCGTGAAAAAGAAATCAGTTACCAAGCCCAACATGACCAATTAACAGGTCTATTCACACGATATCATGCTGGCGACAAAATAGATGAGAAAATTAAAGCAGGCAGTTCATTTGATGCCATTGGCATGAATATTATTGGCTTTCGAGATATCAATGATGTGTTTGGCTATCAGGCAGGTGACGCTTGCTTGAGTGGAATTGCTAAACGATTAGAGGACATAGAAGGTATCTCTGCTCGCTTAACGGGTGGAGAGTTTTTATTGGTTCCCAAAGACTTGATTAGCCAAGAAAGTTTATACACGCTCAAACAAAAGTTAGAACGCCCTATTTTGATTGAACAATTGGCCATTCCTATAAAGCTTGCTATTGGTAGTATTAATTGCCCATCACAGGCATCAAGCGCAAGTGAATTATATAAACGACTCAATATTGTTTTAGATGAAGCACAAGAAACAAACCAACATTTACTTAAGTTTGATCAACGTTTTGAACAAAAATATACCCGCCGCCTATTAATTATTAATAAGCTCAAAACGGCTATTGCAAATGATAGCCAAGATCTTTCTTTAAACTATCAACCAAAGCTTGACCTTCGCAATAATAAAGTACGAGCGGCTGAAGCGCTTATAAGATGGACAGACCCAGAATTAGGCTTTGTGCCTCCTGATGAATTTATTAGAATTGCAGAGCAAGCAGGGTTAATCAAAGGGGTTACACACTGGGTAATTGAACGTGCAATCCACGATATTGCTTTGATGACAAAAGAAGGTGTTGAGATTTGTGTCGCAATAAACTTATCAGCCAGAGATCTGGACGATGCAAGTTTGCTGCCTAAAATAAAAAACTTACTTGATAAAAACCAGCTTGATAGTTCACATGTCAGCTTTGAAATCACTGAAAGTGACTTAGTGGAAGATGCCCAAAAAGCGTGTGAGTTATTAAACGACTATCGCTTACAAGGCTATTCACTTGCTATTGACGATTTTGGTACGGGTTACTCTTCAATGGCTTACCTTAAAAACTTTCCCGTCAATACCCTTAAAATTGATAAAAGTTTTGTCTTAAATCTAAGCCATAATCAAGATGATAAAGATATTGTCGAAACAGTCATTCAACTTGCCAACAAGTTTAATTTAACCACTGTTGCAGAAGGTGTGGAAGATAAAGCAAGCCTGACATTTTTACAACAACAAGGCTGTACTTGGGCACAGGGTTATCATATTTGCCGCCCGATTAGTGTCGACAAATTGATTACATGGTGTTTAAACTATGAAAACAAATGCGTAGATGAAGATGACCAATAGTTTCAAAGTTCAAACTCAAGCTCTTGCATTGAAAGTGTTATATTTTTCCCTTATGACATGTTTACTATTTAGCCATA
The DNA here is from genome assembly GCF_055693685.1 of Glaciecola sp. HA4-3. Taxonomy (NCBI): domain Bacteria; kingdom Pseudomonadati; phylum Pseudomonadota; class Gammaproteobacteria; order Alteromonadales; family Alteromonadaceae; genus Glaciecola; species Glaciecola sp. HA4-3. The sequence continues at coordinate 625,683 of NZ_CM146340.1, read as the reverse complement.
AAACGTATGCCTATGAAAGCCAGGGCAAACTGATTGGCACTTCTGGTTTGATTCAAATAGAGGGGACTGGTGGTGGTGGAATAGTTCCTTGGGCAACCTTATCTGGCTATGATACAAAAGATGAAATATCAGTTAATGCTCATTTAGCTAGGGTATTCTTAGACGATTACACGCTCAATGCATATGGCATAAGTGCTTCATTTTATGATCGCATAGAAGTAAGTGCCACCAAGCACCAATTTAACTTAGATACCCTTGGCGGTATGATTGACCAAGATATCATTGGCGCAAAAGTGCGTATCTTTGGTGATGCGGTATATTCTACATGGCCACAAATCAGTGTTGGCGCTTTATATAAACACTTAAATGATGACGCTATTGCCACTGCCTTGGGTGCTTCTGATAATTCAGGTATAGACGTTTATATCGCCGCAAGTAAGATTCACCTTGGTAATGTGATGGGCTTCAATAGTGTGTGGAACGTAACACTTCGTTCTACAAACGCCAATGAACTTGGGCTTTTGGGTTTTGGTGCACAAAATGATTCGAGCCGAGATTTAATGCTTGAGGCAAGTGCCGGAGTACTTTTTTCAAGGCATGTAGCCTTTGGCATAGAGTACAGACAAAAACCAGATAATTTAGGGCTTGGTGAGAGTGACTGGCTTGATGTCTTTGTCAGCTATTTTCCTAATAAGCATATTAATATTACGCTAGCTTACGCGGATTTGGGCACGATAGCCGGTGCCCCCTCACAAGCTGGCTTGTTTTTATCACTTAGTGGACAACTATATTAATCTGGAAGCTATCATGAGTGCACATTTGTTACGTTTATGTTTTGTCATCTTTGTTGCACTAAGCAGTGCATGCACTAGCACATCATATTCACTATATGACGAAATAGGGGGTTCTCAAAAAATAACAGAAATCTCAAATCACTTTATTGAAGAGATTGGCAATAGTCCCGAGATACGCGCTTATTTCGAAAACACAAATATAGACCGTTTTCATAAAATGTTTGTTCAACATTTGTGCGAGATAACCGACGGTCCATGCACATATACTGGCGATTCAATGGAGCGTGTCCACGACGGAATGGATATCAATCAACGTCACTTCAATAAGGTCGTTGATTTGCTTATCAATGCAATGGATAAATCTAATATAGATTTTACCACCCAAAACAAACTATTGGCTCGACTAGTCCCTATGCGAACACAAATTATCGAGCGCTAAACTATTCTTTGTAATTGTAGTAAATCCGTTATAGTCTAAAAGTCTAGTCAAATTTTGACCTTCTCTTTTGGCCACAACAACGAGCATTATATGACAATGACATTTGATCAAACCTTAACTGACGAGCTCAACCTAATCCTTAAATTTCCCGATAAAAGCCTCATGCAAGGTATCAAAATACACAACGACGCAGACCCTGCCATAATATCAGCTGCTCAGCGCCTTTTTGATAAAGGAATTATTAGCCAGCCAGATGGCGGCTATTTAACTAACTTAGGTCATGATTTAGGTGAACATGCAAAAGTATTACAGCAAGCACTCGCTAACTAAGCCGCATAGCTTACGCTGACATTACTAAATTAGGTAGAAATTACAAAAGGATATTGATGTGCCAGCAGCTAACTTGTTAACACTTCTTGATGACATCGCAACAGTGTTAGATGATGTCGCGATATTATCAAAAGTTGCCGCAAAAAAAACAGCTGGCGTGTTAGGAGATGATTTAGCACTTAATGCTCAACAAATTTCAGGTGTTCATGCAGACCGAGAATTGTCAGTTGTATGGCGAGTTGCAAAAGGCTCGTTTTTAAATAAATTCATTTTAGTACCAAGTGCGCTATTAATTAGTGCCTTTGTGCCTTGGATGATTCCCTATTTATTAATTTGTGGCGGCTTGTTTTTGTGTTTTGAAGGCAGCGAGAAAATACATCATAATCTATTCGAGAAACAAGCTTATCTGCAGCACCAACAAGCACATATCGATGCCGTTAATGATATAAAACAAGACCTAGTTTCGCTTGAAAATGACAAAATAAAAGGCGCTATTCGTACCGACTTTGTCCTATCGGCCGAAATCATCGTGATCATTTTAGGAACAGTACAAGCTTCAACACTCATGACGCAAATTAGTGTTCTTAGCTTTCTGGCCATTGTTTTCACCATAGGCGTTTATGGTTTTGTGGCCTTAATTGTTAAGGTTGATGACGCTGGTTTGTATTTATTGCGAAAATCCTTAAGTGGCAATTTCAATCACTTTCAAAATATTCTAGGCAGAGGGCTTTTAGCCTTTGCACCAATATTGATGAAAGGACTGACAATAGTGGGTACCTTAGCCATGTTTTTGGTCGGTGGTGGTATTCTCGTTCATTCAATAGCCTATTTACATCATATATCTGCATCAATAATTGAATTCACCAATACAATCTCAATTCTACCGGGACTCGTTAGCGGTATTAGCGCAATAATATTTGATGGCTTTGTAGGCTTACTAGCAGGTATAGCAAGCTTAGGCGTCTACTTTTTATATTTACGTATAAAGAATAAAAATGAATAAAGAGCATTCACATTATCGTTTAATTAAATGCATCCTTGTAAAGGTGAATTAGCTCGCTTTTACTGGGCACACGAGGGTTATTTAAAGGTGAACCCGATGCTAATGCTTGAGCTGCCATAGTCTCCAGCAAACTTTCGTAACGACCTTGGTCAATGCCGTAGTCTTTAGGACTAGGAACATCAAGCTTTTTGTTCAAGGTATCTAGAAAATTTAACAACTTTTCGTTTGCATCTGCAATTGATGCGTCTTTGTCCACTATACCCAGACTAACAGCGCATTGTGCATAGCGTTTTGGTGCTCCAGAGATTGAATATCGAGTAACAGTGGGTAAGAGCATCGCATTTGATAAGCCATGGGGCACATGGAAAAAGGCACCTATAGGTCGACTCATTCCATGAACCAAGGCAACAGATGCATTGGAAAAAGCACACCCAGCTAAGGTGGCGCCCAACATCATTGCTTCTCTAGCCACTTTGTTAGTGCCGTCTTCATAAACGGTTTGTAAGTTAGGACCAATGAGGGATAAGGCAGCAAGCGCTTGGCTATCGCTGTACGCATTTGCCTTTTGGCTCACATAAGCCTCAATAGCATGTGTCATGGCATCAATACCTGTATCGGCAGTTGTGCGAGGTGGTAGCGACAATGTTAAGGTATAGTCGATAATAGCCGCATCTGGCATAAATCCTTGGCCAACACAGAGCATCTTTTCATCTGTATCTTGATTTGTCATCACTGTAAATTTAGTTACCTCCGATCCTGTACCTGCCGTTGTTGGTATGGCAACTATCGGTAAGCCTTTTTTATGAGTAACAACAGGAAACTTATAGTCATGCATAGACCCACCATATACCGCTAGTATCGAAATAGCCTTTGCACTATCAATCGGGCTGCCACCACCAATGGCAATAATGCCATCAACGTCTTGTGCTTTGGCCAGCGCAATACCGGCTTCAATAGATGACACTGTGGGTTCGGGCATCGAGTCTGCAAATAAGGAATATTTAAAACAGTGTTTATCTAAAAGCGCGGTGAGCCTGTCAACATATCCTAAGGATACCATCATTCGATCAGTCACAATCAAAGGTTTTGTGCACGATACGGTGTGCAAAACACTCATTATTTCGTCGATGCTGTTTGGACCAATTTGCATGGTGCTGGGAAGAAGAATTTGAGCCATAAAACACTTAAATCAAAACATGGTATGCCCAAGTGTAATACAGCAGACACAAAAAAGCCTAGCGAAGTGCTAGGCTTTTTAATCGATATAGCTTAACTAAAGATTAGAATCTGTAGTTAATACCAACGCGTACTTCCCATAGAGATGGTCCACGAATCAAACCTTGGCCTTAGTGTGCTAAAGTTCGAATACACGTATTCGTCATTTACTAGGTTCACTTCTACCACTTGCTCACGAGTGCTGTACTGATTAAAGTCGCCCCACTCATCATTTAGCATATTTGTGAAGTTTTCAATCACGAAGAATGCGCTTGCTTTGTGACCTTCTTTAAATGCTGGTAATTGTTGGCTGACACGAATGTCTGCTTTAATCCACCAATCAGAGTTGACGCTGTTACGGTCTACAATCTCGCCTCTAGCTAGGCCTTGAGAATCAGCCCAGTCAAAGAATGCTGCTTCAGTTGCCGCATCAGAGAAAGTAACACCATCGGTGCCGTCACCTTCTGGCACATATAAAAGTTGTCTACCTGATGCAGTGTCATAGCTTTCAAAAGCTTCTGAATCGCTATCAAATACAAATGAACCAGGCTTACCGTCAGACGCTTGTGCGAACAAGCTGAAACGCGTCTCATAACCATCTAGGAATTCTGTTGCATAGTTTAAGCTAAGTGTTAAACGATGCGGAATTTCATAGTCAGAGGTTGCTGCAACTGGGTTATTTGGATTGCTTGTGGCAAAACCAACGTAGTTTGAAAACGCAACTGAGCTAGTCATTGGGTTAGCATCTTCAGCTTCAATGTAAGAGTAACCAAGTGTTGCACTTACGCCGTTATCCCACTCTTTAGCAGCGCTTAGTGAGAAGATAGTTGATTGACCATCACCTTCTTCTACGTTACCTAATACAAAGTCGCTACCTACACGGCGACCATCGTCTACAAGGCCATATGCAACTCTGCCGTCAGGCAAAATGCTTGCACCCACAAACGATAGGTTTGCATCGCGGTATAGAGCAGAATCTTGTCTGTTTACAAAGATAAGATCCGCTGTAAATACATAGTCATTTGGCGCTAAGTAAGTCGCACCTAATGTGTACTTCCACTCTGATGGAATTTCAAAGTCTGGGTCAGTTGCTACAACGTTACCGTCACCATTTGTTGTACTAGTATTCGCTACTAGGTCAAACAATTCTTGCGGGACGTCATAGATTAAGCGACCTTGACCGCTGATATCAAGACCATTTAAGTCAACTGGCTCACGGAATACATAGCTAGCTAAATCATCTTCACGAGTACCGATGTTGGTCACACCATCGTTTGAGTAAGCATTTGAAATCCAAACATTTGGGTTACCGCCTGAGAACAAGCCGATACCACCACGTAGTTCGAAATCGTCTGATAATGCCCAGTTAAATGCAAAGCGAGGTTGCAATAAGCTTATACCATCAACGTTACCTTGGTTATTAAAGCCATAACGGTCAGTGAAGTTTTGGTTCAAACGAGGTACATCACCAGATGAATATTTTTCGTAACGAAGACCCAATTTAACTTGTAAATCGTCAGTCAAATAGAACTCGTCTTGTACGTAAAACGTTGTAATATCAAAGTTAAACGTTGCACCGGCGTCAGCTGGATTGTTAGTACCCGCTGAGTTGTTGTAATAAATACGGTCAACTAAGCCTTGCTCAAACTCTTCGATGCTACCAAAGCGATACTCACCAATGGTGTGTTGCATAAACAAGTTAAATACGTCTTGCTCTTCATACTCAACACCAGCAGTAATCGTGTGATCACCGTAGTAGTAAGTCCCTGCAAATTTAAGGTCTAAACGCTCCCAGTTAAGGTCGTTTGATTGACGAGAGTCATCAGGGCCAATAAATATTGTACCGCCACCTGCAGTTCTGATTTGTGCTTCACCGAAACCTGATGCTGCGTCAAGTGAGATTTGACGATTATCTAGATTTGTTTTACCAATGCGGAACTCAGTAGATAAATCATCAGTCCAGTTTGAGTATAACGTTAGTACTGTTGAATCTAACTCTGCGCCACGCTCATAGAAGTGGTTTGAAAGAGATACACGACCAAAGCCACCATCAGATTGGCTTAAAGAGAAACCATCGTTGTAGATGTAAACCAATGCAGCGCGGTGGTCATTAGTAATGTTCCAGTCTAATTTAACAAGAATCTTTTCATCTTCAACAGGACCACTTGCCGGTCTACCACCAACATCATAGTTATAAACGCTTTGAGCAATGCGCGTTACATCAGCAATATCAGCTTCTGTTACACGGCCACTACCTAGGTTGTAATCGAATAATTGAACGCCTTCTAGCTTTTCATAAGCTGCAAAGATGAACAACGTATCTTCAATAAGAGGAGCACCAATGTGAACACCATAACGTTCTTCAGTGTAATCACCGTTGTCTTGCTTCTCACCATTAACGGTATCACCACGGAAAGAATCGCTAGTGTAATCGAAGAAAGCACCACCTTTAATTTCGTTAGTACCTGACTTGATAACTGCGTTGATGTTACAAGCAGTAAAACCGCCGTATTCAACATCATTTGGAGAAAGCTCTACCGCCACTTCTTGAATAGCATCAAAAGAAAATGGAATACGCTCAGTTGGGTAACCATTACGGTTAAGACCAAATGTATCGTTTAGACGAACACCATCAAGCGTTAAGCTGTTAAAACGAGGGCTTGCACCACCACAACGAATTGAATCGTTTGAGCTTTCATCAACGAATACACGTGGGTCAGCACGTACAATATCGTTAATATCACGGTTAATAGCAGGTGCGTTTTGTAAGTCTTCTAGGCTAAAGATAGATTGAGGACCGGTCGCGCCAAAAGCTGAAGTGCTTACTGCTGAAGCGTTTACACTAATGACTTCAATATCTGAGCTAGCTTCTAATTGAAGATTTACGTCAAATTCTTCGCCTAAGTTGATAAATACGCCGTCAACAGTAGTATCTTGGAATTCATTTGAATCAACAATGATTTGGTAAGGTCCACCAACACGTAAACCGCGCATTGTGAATGTACCCGCATCGCTAACAACCGTTTGTCTGCTCGTACCAGATGGTACGTGAATGACTGTTACGATCGTTCCAGCTGCTGGTGCACCAGAAGGACTTAATATACGACCTTCCATTGCTGATGATGTTTCTTGCGCCATAGCGGCGGTCGAAAGACCAACTGACAAAGCAACTGCAAGAGCGACCTTGTTAATCTTGTTTTTTGTAAACATTATAGTTTCCCTATGTGTTTTTAAGAATTATGCTGTTTTCCCGCGACGTATTTTCCTTTGCTTTAATGACACTTTTATTACAGTTTTGTCTTATTTCATATTCTTATCATTTTTTTATTTTGTAATGTAAACAAATTGCCCCTAAACTAGCGCTTGGTTTACACAGTTAATATTAGCGGTAGTTGGTCAATTATGCCAAATAAGCAAAATGCGCAAAGCAAAATCAAACCCATTATTGTCGCAATATCTGGCGCCTCAGGCTCAGGTAAGTCATTGTTTACACAAAATTTAAAGCTAAAGCTAGAAGAGCAAGGGCAAGATGTTTTGGTTTTGCAAGAGGACCATTATTACAAGTCGCAAGACCACATTCTAGAATCAGAGCGCGCCAAAACTAATTACGACCATCCTGATGCATTTGAACACGATCTGCTCAATGAACACCTTCAAAGTCTCTATGATGGTAAAACAATTAATTATCCTAGCTACTGTTATAAAACACATACCCGCTTAAAAAATGCACAAAAAGTCAAAGTGGCGCCGATTATTATCATCGAAGGGATAATGTTGTTGACACAAATTCAGTTGTTTGATCATTTTAGTTTTAAAGTATTTGTTGATACCCCGCTTGATGTTTGCCTAATGCGAAGAATGCTTCGAGATACTCAAGAAAGGCAAAGGACGTTATCGTCTGTCGCCAAACAATATGAAGAAACGGTCAAACCGATGTATCACAAGTTTATCCGTCCAAGTAAAAACTTTGCTGATTTAATTGTTCCTCACGGTGGTGAAAACTATCTGGCAGTGGATGTGCTTGGCGCGTATCTTTTTAAACAACAAAACGGGCATGATTTAGATGATTAGTATTTTAGGTGTAGTCTTTTTATTTGCAGTTGCTTATGCAGCTAGCAGCGCTCGTAACAATATTAACTGGCGAACCGTAGGCGGCGCATTTGCCATACAAGCCTTGATAGGTGGCTTTGTTTTGTACACAAGTGTCGGAGTAGAGTTTCTTAATACTCTTACTAGCTTTGTGCAGAATATTATTAATTATAGCGGTGTAGGGATTGAATTTTTATTAGGCCCATTAGGCAACCCCGCAAACGAAAAATCATTGGGCTTTATATTCGCTTTTAACGTCTTACCTGTCATTATCTTTTTCTCTTCCTTAATTGCTGTGTTATACCATCTTCGAATCATGGAATTTGTTATTGCGATCATTGGTGGCGGACTGCGTAAGTTATTGGGCACAAGTCAACCTGAATCAATGTCAGCTGCTGCAAATATCTTTGTGGGGCAAACTGAAGCTCCTCTTATTGTAAAACCTTTTATTCCAAAAATGACTCGCTCAGAGCTATTTGCGGTGATGGTTGGTGGATTAGCGTCAGTAGCCGGCTCCATAATGGTTGGTTATTCAAGCTTGGGCGTAGAACTTAAATACCTCTTAGCGGCAAGTTTTATGGCTGCACCGGCTGGCTTATTAATGGCTAAAATCATCGAACCAGAAACCGAAACGCCCAATCAAACCTTAACCGATATTGCATCAGATAAAGAAGAATACGCAAATGTTTTTGATGCAGCCGCCAGTGGTGCGTCTTCTGGTATGAAGCTTGCGGTTAACGTAGGGGCTATGCTACTAGCTTTTATTGCACTAATCGCCATGTTAAATGGAATTATAGGATTTTTTGGTGGCTTAGCCGGCAATGAAAACCTAACGATTCAAGTGATTTTAGGCTATATGTTTATGCCAATAGCGTGGTTAATTGGCATACCATGGCAAGAGGCGCAACTAGCTGGCAGCTTTATTGGCCAAAAATTAGTCATTAATGAGTTTGTCGCTTATTTAGACTTTATTAATTACACCGAGCAGTTGTCTGAGTCTTCACAAGCAATCATCACCTTTGCCTTGTGTGGATTTGCCAACCTATCATCCATTGCCATACTAATGGGTGGCATAGGCGCGATGGCCCCGGGTAGACGAAAAGACATTGCAAGACTAGGTTTAAAAGCTGTCTTTGCGGCAACCCTTGCCAACCTTATGAGTGCTGCGCTAGCCGGCATATTCTTGTCACTAGCATGACCTGCAATAGCGCAGGATTGACAAGATAAATAATGTAAGAAAGAGAACCAATATGACTTTACAAGCCATAGATTATCAATCACCCACCGCGGCAAAAGATTTTGTTGAATCATTGAGACAAACGGGCTTTGGTGTACTAAAAAACCACCCTATTTCTCAACAAAGGGTCACCAATATTTATCAAAATTGGCAAGCGTTTTTTAACACTCAAGAAAAAACAAAATATACTTACAATAAAGATACCCAAGATGGCTTTTTTCCTCAATCTGTCTCAGAAATAGCAAAAGGGTTTACCAAAAAAGATATCAAAGAATATTATCATTATTATCCTTGGGGGAAATGCCCTGAATCTTTGAAAGAAGAGATCTCAAGCTACTACAATGACACGCTTGTATTAGCCAAAGAGCTACTCAATTGGATTGAACAAGAATCGCCCACAAAGGTGTCAACGCACTACAAACAATCACTATCAACTATGATAAAAGACAGTGAGCAGACTCTGCTAAGAATTTTGCACTACCCACCTTTGGCCGGTGACGAGGAGCCTGATGCGATTCGTGCGGCAGCCCATGAAGACATCAACCTTATCACTATATTGCCTGCGGCAAACGAACCTTAGTCTGCAAGTTAAAGCAAAAGATGGCACTTGGTTAGATGTGCCAAGTGATTTTGGTAATTTGATTGTGAATATTGGGGATATGTTGCAAGAAGCATCTGGTCACTACTTTCCTTCTACAACGCACCGAGTCATAAATCCTGAAGGGACTGACACAACAAAAGCGCGTATTTCTTTGCCTTTGTTTTTGCACCCAAGGCCTGATGTCGTGCTATCTGAAAAATACACTGCAGATGAATATTTACAAGAACGACTACACGAGTTAGGGGTTATTTAAGCCCCAAGTGTAAATGTTTTAATCGCGCGGGTGTGAGATAACTGTTTCAATGAGCTCATACCCGTTTTGTCAATTTTATATAATTGAGCAAATAATAAGGTCAAGGTAGCCAGAGCATCGTCAAGTGCATTGTGTTCAGGTGCTTCATGCAAACCATAGAACTGTCTTGAATTACCTAAAGTCACTGAACCACTTGGCACAAACCCGTTAGCTTTTTCCATTACGTATACTTGTAAAAGCATGGTATCAATTGTGTTTACTTGGGCTTTCTCATACCCTAACAACTGCCACATCTTTTGCAATACTCGCATGTCTAAAGTCGCATTGTGAAATATCCACACATGGCTTTGCGTGTACTTGCGAAGCTGTTCTAATTGTTCTGCTATATGACTGCCAGCTGCAATTTCTTTTGCACATAAGCCATGAATCACCGGACTTTGCTTTAAGTCACCACTGGCGCGCACAACATCATAATTTGCCGTAGATAAGTCAACATCAAACATCTTACCTTCTACCCAGCCAACCGAAGTGATTTTCGCAAGTTTGGTATCTAAATCTGTTAACTCTAAATCTATTGATAGCAAGGGTAAATCTTTGTGAGGCATATTAGCGAATCTCGCTGCAATAGGCTCTTGACCGGTAATAACCTTGCTTATAAATTCTAACATTAGCCAATACCGCCTGAGAATCTCAGCACAACTGCTTGTTGCGCCCGATGAATAGCTTGAAACGAGGCTTTAAGCTGATGCTTTTCAATGGAAGACAAGTCACTAATGCGTACTAAGTTATCATCTACATCATTGTTAAGTTGATGACGCCATCTAATACGGTTCATGAACAACCAAATATCCTTAAGGTTATTCCTATCTTTAGGTGATAAACCACAATCTGATGATAAGTTATTCAATCGTGCAACAGTACCGGGCAAGCCGACACCGCTGCTAAGAGCATATAGTCTGACTATATTGTTAATAATCGCGACCGATGATTTTTTAATATCAATACAATCTTTATGTCCTTTACTTGCTTTACTTTTCACATACACAAATTTTTGAAACATCGACAAAGGTACACTTACTTCATTTGCAGTTCTTGCTAATGCTGCTAAAAACATCGCTTGTGTAAATAGCGATTTGCGATGTTCCTGTAAGCGTTTAAATAATGATAAATCGCCCGCAACCGCGCGAGCATCTAAAAATATATTAAAATCAAGTATGGCTGAGGGCGTTGGACTCTTTACCCATTTTTCGGACTCTCTTATTGCCGCTTCAAGCGACAAACGAAGTTTAGGATTACTAGCCATAATATTGCCATCACACAACTTTATCCCACATTTACCAAGACCCATACATACAAACGAGCTTAGACCTTCAAAATATCTTGCTTGAGCATCTGTTTGCGGCTCTTGAGCCAAGAGTAAACCATTGTCTTGATCAGAACCCATTGTTTGATCTTCTCTTGCCTGAGAACCATAAACCAACCAACAATAAGTAAATGGCGCTTTTCCGTGTGCTTGTTCATAAAAACTAATCAGCTTTCTGGTCATAATATCTGTGGCTTGCGCAAGCACTTTACCAGCAATGTCATAATCACCCGCGCGTTTTGCAGTACTGGCAATGTACTGGGGTACTTGCCATGCATTTGATGCTAATTCATCAACCGTTTCTGATTTTGATAAATCACTTATCACAAACAGTACATTAGCCCGCTGCTGTCTGGATATATCCGTGTTTGTAATCATGCCAAAAGGCTCGCCTGTTCTTGCATCTAAGACGGGCAAGTGATGAACACCGATTTCATTCATAATACAAATTGCATCAAAAATTGTTTTATTTTTTGTTAAATAAGACGGGTTTTCGGTCATGATTTGTTTAACGGGGAGTTGAGGGCTTAAGCCTTTTGAAACTACCCTATTGCGTAAATCACGGTCTGTCACAATCCCTAACAGCTGTGAGTCTTGCATAACTAGCACAGATGAAACGCCATTATCACTCATTAATGCCGCCGCACTTTGTATACTTTCTCCTGGACCAATAATATATGGGTTGCCTTGCACAACCTCAAATAAGGGTTTGTACAGCCACATGGATTTAGAATCTTCAACCGCTTGATTTTGCAGTGCATTGCATTTACTGGCATCAAAAAACTGCAAAAATGCCTCTGTTTTGCAACATTGTTTAAACATTGCTTGACTAATACACAGCACAATACCAGAGTTATCAACGGTGACTTGTAGATTATAATCTGCTTGGTCGAGTAGTTTTGTATACCCAAAATAATCGCCATCACTTAGGTGTTTAATAGGCTCATCACAATCCTTTACAGCAAATTGGCCGTTTTGAATCAGGTACAAGCAATCGGCATAATCATCTAACAACTTAGCTTGATTCTCGTGCGCCAAATAAATGAGGTGACTGTTTTTAGCAATTTCATTTAATAGTGCTTCATCAAGTATGTCAAAAGGGCTTTCATTACTAATGAAATCCAAAATTTGTTGCACAGTCGAACTCATTTATCCACCTTAAATATGGTATTAAGCAGTTGATTTAATTTAACAAAAAAGCCCAGCATATGCTGGGCTTTTACTATGATTTACATCAAACTTAGTTCACTATCTTAGTGAGCTGAAGCTTCACCTGCACCTTTCGGGAAGCGAATACTTTCAACTAAGTCTTGTATCTCTTTTGGTGCTTCTTTGGTCACTTTGAACACTGCAAAGGCAACAATGAAGTTTACACACATACCTATTGAACCAATACCTTCTGGTGAAATACCAAACCACCAGTTTTCAGGGTTATTAGCCGCAGGATTAACAAACTTAAAGTATGAGATATAAGTCGCGGTAAACAAGATACCCGCTATCATACCTGACACTGCACCCTTATCATTCATGCGCTTCGAGAAGATACCCATGATGATGATTGGGAAGAAGCTTGATGCTGCCAAGCCAAAGGCAAAGGCGACAACTTGCGCAACGAATCCGGGCGGATTAATCCCAAAGTAGCCTGCAATACATATTGCAACCGCAGCGGCAATACGTGCACTTCGTAATTCATTTTTATCACTTATATTAGGCGCAAACGTTTTCTTCAAGAGATCATGCGATACCGAGGTTGAAATAACCAAGAGCAAACCAGCTGAAGTAGACAAGGCTGCTGCAACGCCACCGGCGGCGACAAGAGCGATGACCCAAGCAGGCAATCCAGCAATTTCAGGGTTAGCAAGGACCATAATATCACGGTCAATTTTCATTTCGTTACGCTCATCGCCCGAGTAGAACATTTTGCCGTCACCGTTTTTATCATCAAAAGCGATAAGGCCAGTTTCTTCCCAGTTTTTAATCCAGCTAGGAGCTTTAGCATATTCAGTACCTGTTTGCTCAACACCATTGATAGTCTCAATCATATTTACGCGAGCAAATGATGCTAAAGCAGGAGCTGTTGTATAAAGCAAAGCGATAAACGCAAGTGCCCAACCAGCTGATTTACGCGCATCGGCAACTTTAGGAACAGTGAAAAAGCGTACGATAACATGTGGTAATCCTGCAGTACCTACCATTAAGGCAAAGGTAATACAAAATACATCAATCATACTTTTTGAACCACTGGTGTATTCATTAAAGCCAAGCTGAGTGGATAACCCATCTAACTTATCAAGTAAAAATACACCGCTACCATCTGAAAGCGTCGCACCAAAACCAGTCATCGGTAAAATATGACCTGTTACCATCATGGAAATAAATACCGCAGGAACAAGATAAGCAAAAATTAGTACGCAAAACTGTGCTACTTGAGTATATGTAATGCCTTTCATTCCACCTAAAACAGTGTAGAAAAAGACGATTGCCATACCAATAACCACACCTGTTGTGATATCAACTTCTAAGAATCTACTAAATACAACGCCTACTCCACGCATTTGACCCGCGACATAGGTGAAACAAACAAAAATAGCACAAACAACCGCGACCGTACGAGCCGTTTGGCTGTAATAACGATCACCAATGAAATCAGGCACAGTAAATTTACCAAACTTACGCAGATAAGGTGCTAAACATAAAGCTAGCAACACGTAGCCGCCTGTCCACCCCATCAAATATACAGCACCGTCATATCCCATAAATGAGATAAGACCAGCCATTGAAATAAATGATGCTGCTGACATCCAGTCTGCCGCAGTTGCCATCCCGTTTAACACAGGAGGGACACCGCCACCAGCGACATAAAAATCTGTGGTAGAGCCAGCACGAGCCCAAATTGCGATGCCGATATATAGTAAGAAAGACGCTCCTACTATTAAAAATGTTAACATTTGAACATCCATGGTATTACTCCTCTTCTACGCCGTATTTTTTGTCTAAAGCATTCATTTTGCTCATGTAAACAAAAATTAATGCTACAAATACATAGATTGAGCCTTGCTGAGCAAACCAAAATCCTAGTTTAAAACCTGCAATATGGATTTGGTTTAGCTGGTCAACAAGCAAAATACCTGCGCCAAACGATACCGCAAACCACACAATTAAAAGCTTAAATAATATGGAAAGATTCTCTTTCCAATAAGCTTTTTGATCACCTTCATTTTTAAAGCCCATTTTTTGTTCCTCTGCATTTTATAATTTTACATTTCTATAACCATGGCTCTTGCAGAGTGTCTTAGGTAAATGTTGTTGCTCATACATTTACAAAACAATCCGCAAAACCCATTTATTCAAGGGTTGAGACAACAATAGACATTTATATAAAGGCGTAAAATGATACCTTGGTCTTACGGTGTATGTATGTGTGGTGTTTATGATAAAGTGATAGATGTTAAAACATTGTATGGAAATTAACATGTCACTAGCTTGGTTAGCTCTAGCCCTCGGATATCTAACGGTTTTATTCTATATCGCACGATGGGGTGATACTAACTCTCCAACCGCCAGATGGATCACATCTCATCCTTTAGTCTATAGTCTGGCTTTAGGGATATATTGTACTGCTTGGACGTTTTTTGGTGCCGTAGGTCAAGCAAGTGAAAATCAATGGATGTACTTACCCATTTTACTTGGTCCTATACTGGTATATACCTTTTTTCATCGCTTTATTTACAAGTTAATTTTTGTAAGTAAACGTCAACATATCATATCAATCGCAGATTTTATTAGCGCTCGTTATGGTAAGCGACAAGTAGTAGCATTGCTGGTCACCTTAATTGCTTTATTAGCCACAATCCCTTACATCGGCCTTCAACTAAAAGCAATCGGCTCAACCTTTCAATTGATTACCGAACAGCAAAATAGCCAACTAATCGTTATCACCGCGACAGCGTTTATTGCGCTTTTTGCAATGTATTTTGGTACACGAAATACTGATGTTACACAATACAGAAGAGGTTTAATTCTTGCGATTTCATTTGAATCCGTTATCAAGCTAATTGCATTGATTTTGGTCGCCATCGTAGGCTATTCATTTTGGACCAAAACACAAAGCCACTCCTTAACGATTGAGTTTTTTAACACGTCGGCTTATCAAAGTTTTATGTCATTTTCATTTTGGGCACAAACGCTAATGGCAGCTGCTGCTATTATATGCTTACCACGACAATTTCACGTGACCGTTATCGATAACCTTCGTTTGGAACATGTGAGTACTGCACGTTGGTTTTTTCCGATCTATTTGACACTCATTGCGATCACAATCCCGATTATCGCATCTGCAGGGAAATATTTATTTGCCGAGCAAGGTTTAGAAGGTGACAGCTATGTAATGGGGATAGCCTTATTTTCAGAGTCATTCTTGCTACAAGTGATTGTCTTTTTTGGTGGTATTTCAGCAGCGACCGCTATGATCATCGTCGCCACATTAACGTTAAGCACTATGATTACCAATGATGTTGTATTACCTAAATTGATGGACCGAGAAACATACCGTAGCGAAAATAGAGTGGCCCGCATCAAAAGCATTAGACGCGGCGTAATCTTTTTTATCTTGTTATTAAGTTTTGCTTATCAACAAGCAATGGCAGAGCAATCATCATTAGCATCTATTGGTTTGTTAGCCTTTTCGTTGGTTATCCATTTGTTACCTGCTATTGTTGGTGGCTTGTATTGGGAACGAGCACATGCTCATGGCGTTTATGCAGGCCTATTAGCAGGTTTGCTGGTTTGGCTATTATTTTTGTTTATCCCTATCCTTTCACAAAACTACGTCGCGTATTCAAATGATCTTTTAAGCCAAGGCGCAATTTACAGCCTAATAGCAAATATAGTTTTTTATATTGGTTTTTCGTTGAGCTCAAAGCCACGTTTAATCGACCGCATCCAAGCCAAAGCCTTTGTCAGGCCCCGTAGTTATAGTGACGAAAAAACCGGTAAAGCCGTTTTTGAAGTGACGATTGCAGATTTACAGACTCTCATTACACGCTTTACAGGCGAACAACGTTGTGCCCAATTATTTGAAGCATTTAGCAAGCAAACAGGCAGCGAGCTTATACCTGCAGATAAAGCTAATGAAGATATACTGGCATTTTGTGAACGCGCCTTAGGAGGCGTTGTAGGCTCATCAAGTGCTAAAGCTCTGATTGATAGCTTGGTAAGAGGTAAAAAGCTTGATATCACTGAAGTCGTTAACTTTTTTGACGATACCGCACAAGCCATGCAATTTAATATGAGTGCTTTGTTGACTTCACTAGAAAACATTGACTAAGGGAATCAGTGTTATTGATAAGAACTTGCGCTTGGTCGCTTGGAATAAGCGCTATACAGACTTATTTAGTTACCCTGATGAACTTGTTATGGTCGGTGCTCCTATAGAGCCATTGATTCGTTTTAATGTCCTTAGAGGAGACTGTGGCCCAGGTGAAATTGAACTGCAGGTGCAAAAACGCTTGGAACATTTGCGTAACAGTACGCCGCATCGCTTTACACGCCAACGAGATGATGGACATGTTATAGAAATGGTTGGAAACCCTTTACCCGGAGGCGGATTTGTAACAAGCTTTAACGACATCACCGGTCATGTAGAAATCCAGCAAGCACTTAAAGAAACCAATATTGATCTTGCTGCCCGCGTTGCTAAGCGAACAGAAGAAGTCCACTCAATTAATGCTGAATTAAGACTAGAAATAGAACGACGTAATGACCTAGAGAAAAGTCTTATCCGCGCAAGACAAGAAGCTGAATCTGCAAACGAGAGTAAAACACGCTTTTTAGCGCTAGCAAGCCATGATGTCTTACAACCGCTTAACGCAGCCAAATTATATATCACAGCTTTGCAAGAGAGCCCGATGGAAGAAGACATGAAAGTTATCATGTCTAAATTAAATGACTCGGTAGTATCAAGTGAAACCCTCATTAGCACAATCTTAGATATTTCTCGGCTAGATCAAGGTGAGTTAAAACCTTTCATTGAGACCGTCAACATTACTGAAACAATGACACCAATCATCAATGAACTTAGCATGAAGGCAAGGGAAAAAGGACTAGATTTTAGATACAAAATAGTTGACTGTTGGGTAAGCGCAGATAAGACATACCTATATAGAATCATCCAAAACTTAGTATCAAACGCCGTTAAGTATACGCGTAAAGGAAAGGTCCTGCTAACCGTTAGGAAGAGACAAAATAAAGTACTTATTCAAATTCGAGACACCGGCATCGGCATTCCTAAGCTCCAACAAGCAGCAGTATTTAGTGACTTTTATAGAGTAGAAAACACCTCAGAACAAGGTATTGGGCTTGGTCTGGGAGTTGTTAAGCGTCTAAGCCAACAATTAGACTGCACAATAAAAGTTGATTCTACTGAAAACAAAGGCTCGTGTTTTAGCCTTGAGTTTATCGATGTGCCAGCCCCTGAGATGCCCAAAATCATAAAACAGCCAGCACGCTTGGCATTTGATAATCTCAAAATTTTATGTATCGATGACCAACAAGAAAACTTAGACGCCATGGAAACCTTATTGGTGAAATGGGGAGCAAATGTTAAAATGGCGCTTAATTATAAAGTAGCAATTGCTACCGCTAAAGAATTTGAACCCCACATACTGCTGGTAGATTATCAATTAGGACGTGGACCCGATGGACTTGAAATTATTGATATGTTGCGCCAGCAATCCAACACTATCTTACCTGCATGTTTAGTTACCGCTAAACGAGGTGACGACTTATTGAAGTTATGTAGTGACCAAGGTGTTAATTATTTATCAAAACCCATTAAACCTGCGAAACTAAGAACCCTTATACAAAGCATGATTAAGTTTATTAAAACGTGAGTGAGGTAAGCTCACTCACGTTTTCAGTAGATGCTCAATTTAAAAGAGAGTTAACGCTGCTCATTGCCTTAGTTTTTAAGATGTGAATAAACCACTTTTAGGGTTTTCTCAAGCCCTTGCTTTGTTACTGGCCAACGTATAGAGACATTATCAACCATACCATTTTTACAGTCATCCATAATACTACGTAGCAAGTACGATAGTGCTTCTGAATTAACCTGCTCCGACAGCTTCACCAACTCTTGTGTACGCGTCTTTATTTGTATGTGGTCGTTAACCTCTAGTGACTCCTCAAGGCTAGTCATACTTGCTTGTAGGTTGTCTAGCAAGGTATTCAATGCAAGTGGTAGTGATTGAATTTCTGGTTGATTGCGTAAAAATGGCAATAGATCAAACCAAACATTAGGCTTATCTGGCATCGGCATCGATTCAATGTCAGCACGAATAAGCTGATTAGGTGATGCCTCTTGCTTGGCTTTAATTAGCTCTTCCTTATGCGCTGAAACCAAAGCTTTTTCTTGTTCAACTATCTTAGATTCACTTTGCACAAGCTCAGACTGAGCTTGTTTTAATGCTTGTTCCTTGTCGGACAATGCTGATTTACTTTGTTGCAGTGCTTTTTCAAGTTGCTCAAGTTTTCCTGCCAACTCGTTTTGGTTTTGCTGTTCTTTGCCCAAAGTGTCGCGATTAGATTGGTATTCGCGTTGCATTTTTTTCAACTGACCGGCCAGTTGTGCACGATTCTCTTCAAGCTGAGATATCGCAGACTCTTTGCTTAACAAGGCTTGTCGATTTTGATCAAGTTGTGCTTCAAGTTCCGTTTCTTTGCTTTCTTGCTCACTAATACGATCATTCAAGGCTTGCATTTGCTGCTTAGCTTTGTTGAGTTCAGATTGGAGTTCTTTTTCAGTTGACTGTGTTTTATTAACTTCACTTTCAGCCGCTTGCAAATCACTAAGCTTACCTTCAAGTTGAGCATGTAAACGTTTGTTTTGCGTCTCAGCTTGTTCTAGCGCATGCTTTAACAGGCCTTTTTGTTTCTCGATTTCAGCATGGTGCTTACGCCATTGTTCATCACTGCCCTCAAGCATTTCTTTTTGCTTGGTCGCGCGCGTTTCTACATCTGCTAATTCAAGCTTGAGCTGCTCAAGTTGTTGTTCTTTTTCAAGTCTAAGTACACGCTCTTTTGCAGCTTGTTGCTGGATTTCATCCATGCTTTGTTTAGCTGAGACTAATTGATCGCGTTTTGCTTCGATTTCTTTTTCAAGGTTTTGCTGACTTTCTTGCCATTGCTTTTTACCTTGGCTGATAACAAGGTCTTGCTCTTCGTTGCGCTTTTCAATATCAACAAGCTCTTCTTTTATCTTAGCAAGTGCTCTTTTTTGTTCTTCTTTTTGCTCTTTCTCTGCTTCAGTCTCTTGTTTTGCGTCTTTTAGAATATCTTCAGCTTCGCGCAGTTTGGCTTGTTTGTCTTTGAGCTCCATTGCTAAAGTGCGTTGGATATCCCGTTGTTTCGCTTCTTTTTCCGCCATTTCTTGTGCTTTGGCAGCAGCAGACTCTTCAGCTTGCAGCAATTCATTTTGAATTCGCTGCATTGTTTCTTGCTGTTTTGCTTTTTCTAACTTTTCTTTTTCCGCATCAAGTTTGGCCTGCTGTAACGCTTCTTTTGAACGTTCTAACAAACTTAGCTTTTCTTTTAACTCATTTTCAAGTGCTGATTGATGAGACTGCATTTCATCTTTTTCTTGCTTAGACATTTGCTCGAGTTTTTGCATTTCGCTTTGCAAGTGATCAATATGTCGGCCTTTGTTCCTAAGCTCAGCTTGCGCATTTTCATATGTTTCAGCAATTTCACGACGTTGTTTTTCAGCTTCTTGACTAATCTTATGCTGTGCTTCTAACTGATCTTTCAAATCAAGAGTCGTGTCTTTAGACTCTGTAAGTTTAGATTGCAAAGATTGCAGCTGCTCACCCACAATATTAAGTTGAGAATCCTTATCAGCCACGGTTTGCTTCATGCCTTGAATTTGATCAACTAAGGAACTCATCTTATCTTGCTGTTCACGCTGTTGCTTATTTAAATTTCTAACGCTCTGCTCGCTCTCGGCTAGCTCACGTTGTGTCGCTTCGTAGTTACGCTTTGTTTTTTCGAGCGAATGTTGCAAATCAGAATATTCGTTTCTGGCACCTTTAAGGTTCTGCTGTAGCTTTTCAAGGCGAAGCTCTGTCTCATTAAGCGCTCGCATTTTGTTGGCAAGTTGGTCTTGGCTATTTGACAGCAGTTTTTGTTTTTCGGCGACTTCGCGCTGCGCCGCATGATGTAGATTAATAGCTTCTATTCTAGCCAAATCAGCTTCTTCAAGCGCTCGTTTGTCTTCCCATAGGCATAAAACACACTGTAATACTTGCTGCTTAAACATCGGCACATAGGTCACGTAGCAAGGTAAGTCCTGCCCATCTACACGATGCTGCCATTGCAATGACTTTACTTTACCTGTGATTTTCGCATGATTGATAGTTTCTGCTAGTTCACGTGCGCGTTTTTTATCTTGATTAAATTTGTTTTCAGCCGGTGACAACCCCATCAAGTGATGAGGTTCAGATTGACCAAAGAAATCACACGCGGCTTGGTTTACTTTAATAAAGCCACTATCGTCTAAAACTGCCATCGGCATGGTGCTATGCTGTAGAAGGCTATCAAACTGGTCTTGTTCAAATCGCTCACCATCTCGGTCAGTTACCCAACACAAATATTCGTTTTTATCCTTATCGAACAAATCAATGTTTAGCTCACTAGGATGTAACTTTTCGTCGCCACCTTCCAACACTGTATGATAGTTATGCAAATAACCGTGTTGATGGAGTTTCTTTGCTGCTTTACCAGCATCTGAGGAACTACTAAATAGTTGATAAAAATCAAGCTTATCGAGTGAATTTCTATCGAACTTGAGCCGTTGAGCCATTGTTTCATTGATGCTTTTGATATTGTCATCGGCATCCAAGGTGGCAATACCAATTGGCGATAAGCTCATCAAACTATCAAGCGTTGTTTGCGTTTGTTTAAGTTTATAGCCTAATTCTGTGTATTGCGTAACGTCTTTAATCGCGCCTACTACGCCTTTAATACTACGATTACTTAAGCGGTCTTTATGAGAATAGAATCCCACCGAAATTTGGTAATGTCCGACTTTTCCGTTACTAAACTCAATACTAAATGATTGCTGCATTTTAGTACTTGCACTTGAATTTTGAGACAAGTGTAATTTGCTTACATGTTCGGGGAAAAACTCGGTACGTAAAAGATTTTTGTCTCGCTCATTTGGACACGCTAATCTGAATAATTGATTAAAGTTAGAGTTCGACCAAACAAGATTTCCATCAGCGTCTAAACCATATAAGGCGTCGGTGTCTGCCAATAAAGTGGCTTGATGCTGTTCTTGCAAAAGCTCACTTTCTTGCTTAAGCAAATTATAATCTTGAATTTCTTCGACCAAGACATGAAACTTGAAAAATAAACCATCATCATCGCGCTCACCACCATATGTAATGAACGTTAATTTGGTAGGTATATGAACTAGCGAGTCGGTTTGTGTCGAAAATCTAAATCTTGCGTGAACAACGGCAATACCTTCAGATTGAGCTCGTTGTAATGCTTTGGACCACTGCGTATTATCTTTGTGATGCAGACGATCCGTCAGTTCTTTAATCGCTTGTGGAGCAGAAGTGTCTTGTTCATTTTCGCAACTACCTAATAACAGTAATTGGTCAAAAGCATGGTCGTAGATATAGGTTTTTTCACGCGTATCGAGCCATAATTGACCCATTTGCATCGATTTTATAATGTGACGTAAATGAAACAATGACTCTTGAGAGCTATCAAATGCTCTTTTTAATGTATTTTCGCTGGTCAAACTGATTGACCTAGTAAATGGTCTAATATTTTGCTCTAAGGCTGAAAATCCAACTATAAGGTAAACATTAGATGCACGAGCAAGGGCATGAATAGTAGACTCTTGTTGATTGAAAGCTTGCTTGATTTCATCTTTTGCATCATCTGCAAAGCATTCTTCGAAATATGTTCCTTTGACTCGCTGTGGGTCGCGACCTAGTAACTTCGCCGCTGCCTTATTAATAGAAACAACTTTACCAGTTTCATCCACTTGCACAACACCACTAGCAAGCGTCTCAATGCGGTTGTTTAGTTGACTACTAAATTTCTTTTCTTTATTTAGTGCAAGCTGACTTTTAGTTTTAATGAAAAATAAGCCAATAGCCAAACCGACAATTGCGACAGCTAATAGATAAAAAAGGACGCTGATGGTTGTCGAGGATTGTTCTAACAGCAGGCCACCAATAGCAAAGCTGCTTGAGCTAAAGCCAAGCAAGCCAAATGCCATCGTAATGTACTTACAAAAAGAGAAAAAGACGTTGTTGTTCATTCAATATTCTTTAAAAAAACATTAGTTTCAGTAGCATACTAACACTAACGACACTTAATAGTAGTGTAAATACATATCGGTATATCTAAATATACCTTTAATAATTGCCTATGACTCTTTTAATGGTGGCTCTAGTTGAAGCTCCGATGCTATTAAAACAGCTTGAGTACGATTGTTTATACCTAACTTTCTAAATATTGCTGTAACATGAGCCTTCACTGTTGCTTCTGCAATATCTAAGTTATAGCCAATTTGTTTATTCAAAAGGCCGTCTCTCATATAGCACAAAACCTTGTATTGAGAAGGCGTCAAACTCGCTACATTCTCAGCAAGTTCGCTAAAAGTTTCATCAACTTCTTGAATTTTTTGCTTTAAGGATTCAGGTAACCAAACGTCACCTTCTAACATTGTACGAACCGCTTCATTGATTTGGGCAGCACTGGCGGTCTTAGGAATAAAACCTATAGCACCTAAGCCGACTATCTTTGATATTAGGGCAGCGTCTTCAGTCCCAGATACCACTGCAATAGGCAAATCACTAAATTGTTTTTGAATATGAAGAAAGCCAAACAAATCACTACTACCCGGCATATGAAGATCCAGCATTAGCAGGTCAACATCATTATTTTGTAATGCCTCAACCGTGGTATTAAGATCTCCAGTTTCCAAAATAGCGACATCGCCATGCTCGACTTTAAGAGCGCCCTTTAATGCATCGCGATACAAAGGGTGGTCATCTGCAATTAACAAGGTATACATGACCTGAGTCCTTCTTATTATTATTTATGAAAATCCAGTGTATCAAGTTAAATAAAAACTTCAATAATCTTCTGGCAAAGAAAAGGCAAGCCTCAGCTTGCCTTGTATAACAACGACTTATTATCGATTTAGCCTTTCATCGATTAATGAGTCAACGACCGACGGATCTGCTAAAGTGGAGGTATCACCGAGCTGCTCATATTCGTTTGCCGCTATTTTACGCAGAATACGACGCATGATTTTGCCAGAACGTGTTTTTGGTAAACCTCTTGTCCATTGAATCAAGTCGGGAGTAGCAATTGGGCTTAACTCTTTACGCACCCACTTACGGATTTCAGCCGTTAAGTCATCATCTGCCACAATACCTTCGTTTGGCGTAATATAGACATAAATACCTTGTCCTTTGATATCGTGCGGATATCCAACAACGGCGGCCTCAGCAATCACTTTATGTGCCACTAACGCACTTTCAATCTCAGCGGTTCCAAGTCGATGACCAGATACATTTAATACGTCATCTACGCGTCCAGTTATCCAATAATAGTCGTCTTCATCTCGTCTAGCACCGTCACCAGTAAAGTATACATTTGGATATGCACTAAAATAGGTATCGATAAAGCGCTTATGATCACCATATACCGTTCTTGCTTGGCTCGGCCAACTGTCTTTTATCACCAAGTTGCCTTCTGCTGCACCACTAAGCTCGTTCCCATCTGCATCAAAAAGTGCCGGTTGAACACCAAACATTGGTCTTGTCGCTGAACCTGGTTTAAGTGCTGTAGCACAAGGTAACGGTGCTATCATCATTCCGCCCGTTTCGGTCTGCCACCACGAATCAATAATTGGGCAACGCCCTTGCCCGATTACTTTATGATACCACTCCCAAGCTTCGGGATTAATTGGCTCACCTACCGAACCTAACACGCGAAGCGTCGATAAGTCGCAACCTTCCACTGGCTTTTCACCATGAGCCATAAGCGCTCTAATGGCAGTAGGTGCTGTGTATAAGCTGTTTACTTTGTATTTTTCAACGACCTGCGCAATACGACGAATATCGGGATAAGTCGGCACGCCTTCAAAAAATACTTGTGATGCTCCATTACACAAAGGACCATAAGTCATATAACTATGACCAGTAATCCAACCCACATCGGCTGTGCACCAATAAATATCATCAGGCTTGTAGTCAAACGCATATTTAAATGTCAAAGACGTATAAAGCAAATAACCACCGGTGGTATGAACGACGCCTTTAGGCTGACCTGTTGAACCAGAAGTATATAGAATAAATAGAGGATCCTCTGCATCCATAGACTCAGGTTCACACTGCGCCGAACAGTCTTCAATGAGTTCATGCCACCACACATCAACATTACTATCAAATGCTACATCACCACCGGTCAATTTATGTGTTAAAACGGCCTTAATTGTTGGACAAGCGCCATTGGCGATTGCTTCATCTACATTTGCTTTTAATGGTACGCTTCGTCCTGCACGTCTGCCTTCATCCGCCGTGATGATAACGTTAGCATCAGAATTATTAATACGATCTGCAATGGCATTTGGTGAGAATCCACCAAAAATGACAGAGTGTACCGCGCCAATTCTTGCACAAGCTAACATTGCATAGGCAGCATGAGGCACCATCGGCATATAAATAGCAACAACATCACCTTTTTTAACACCCAGCTTTTTAAGGCCGTTAGCTAATTTACACACTTCATAGTGCAATTGTTGATAGGTCACTTGCTCTTCGTCATCTGGCGAGTCACCTTCCCAGTATATCGCGACCTTTTTTGCATTCTCTTTCAAATGACGGTCGATACAGTTATAGCTGGCGTTTAATTTACCGTCTTCAAACCACTTGATATCACAATTGTCAGGAGAAAAACTGGTGTTTTTAATGATGCTTGGGGTTTTGTACCAATCAAGCTCTTCTAATTGAGAAGCCCAAAATGCATCTGGGTCGCTAACTGATTTTTGATACATGGCTTGGTAATCTTCGTCACTGAAGTGTGTACCTTGCGTTAAACTTTTTGGTATTGGGTATAAGTTGGCACTCACGTTTCTGCCCTCCGTTAAATGCATTTAAATCTGTTTTAGTACGTAGATTACAATAGACCTATCTAATTAAACAAAAATGCTACTTTGGTATTACCAAGGGCATATTAGATGATAAAAATCATTAAAGTGCTTGTAAAGCTTAGGATTTAATACAAAAAACAGACGATAACACGATGGTCTATAAGACCAAGGCATAATTTAAGGAAAAACCCAATGTCGGTAGATTAATGGACGATTTACAACATTCTGGCCATTCCTTTCCCAACAGGATATTTGCCATCATGATACTTTACGCATTATCTAAAACGCGCAACAGATGGGTTCTAGACACTATGCATAATGTACCTTTAGGTGAATCTCATGGTATTGACCTAAAGCTTTATAATAAGGGTGATGGCTTTTTTTACTACGCTAATGTCAGAACAGCCACTAAAGGTAAGACAAAAAACACGCCCGCAATATAAGCAACACCATATGCTTTTTGTTCAGCGACTTTTAATGATAATTGATACGAAAGTGTCGGCGGCCACTCTCGCCAAAATGCTAGACCATATAATACAGCCACCGCAAGCACATTGTAGCAAAGGTGAACAAACGCAATTTGCAGTGCCAAAATAGAGTTAGGCCCGCTAATAGACAGCGCCGCAATCACTGCTGTTATGCAAGTACCGATATTCGCGCCCAAAGTAAAAGGATATATTGACCGAGCTGTCACAATACCATTTCCGACTAAGGGAACCATTAACGACGTAGTGGTGGAACTTGACTGAACTAGCACGGTTACGATAGTACCAGATGAGATACCAGAAAATGCGCCACGACCTAGGCTGTTTTGCAATATCTCCTTGGCTCTACCAACCATCAAGGACTTCATTATTTTACCCATATAGGTAATCGACAAAATAATTAACATCAAGCCAAGAATTATTCGGCTACTACCATCCCATACAGCAGGCAATACAGATGTTAAACTAGTGACAAGCTCTATAAATGGCCCTGTAATCGCTTTAATAATATTAAAGCCTGCTACCTCTGGTGGTGAACCTGTACTGAACACCGAAACCATAAAGCCGCTAAGTTTTTCCAATATGCCAAACATAATTTCAAGTGGTAGAAACACCAGCACTGCAAATATATTAAAGAAATCATGAATCGTAGCGGCATTAAAAGCCCGTTGGAACTCTTGTTTGTCACGTATATGCCCCAAACTTACAATCGTATTTGTGATACTGGTGCCAATATTTGCTCCCATCATCATCGGAATGGCGATTGTAATGGGTAAGCCGCCCGCTACCATGGCAACAATAATAGAGGAAACTGTTGATGAGGATTGAATTAAGGCGGTACATACCATACCGATAATTAATCCCATGACTGGATTAGAGGCAAATTCAAAAAGGGTTTTTGCATGTTCTTCGGTAGCGGTTTTAAATCCACCACCAATTAAGCCTACAGCGGTCAACATTGCAAAAATAAGCACAACTAATAATAACCACCTAACAACTCTAGGCAGCTGATTCAACCCACCCAGCTGCTCGCTAGGTTGATGTGGTGCTGTGCTCATAGATACTTCCCTTGAACTACATAGCTTATTAATCTTTTTATTGATGAAGCAACCGTAAACTGTCTGTATGAAGGAAATATTACTTCATTCAATTTTATCCAAAATATTACCAAAAACACCGCAGGCAGACTAAATTGAACAACTTAAGGACGCTGCATGATTATACGTGAAATTTCAGTTTTGGCGCTATATTTTGTAGATAAAAATTTAAAGATGTAGATTATGTGCAGGATTCATTATTAGCCAATACAAATAACAAAGCGACTTACATGTAATACAGCTCAAGTACATGCGCTATTTTAACTAGCCAAGGTCTTAACGTGCGCGACAACGCTCCTTGCCAGCGCACTTAATGCATATCCTCCTTCAAGTACTGAAACAATATGGCCATCACAATGTTTATCGGCTATCGCTTTAAGTCTTTCGGTGATCCAAATGTAATCACTTTCGGTCAAACGAAGGTGGCCCAAATCATCCTCAACATGTGCATCAAAACCAGCCGAAATAAAGATTAATTCCGGCGCAAATTTATCTAGCCTATCAAACCAAGGCGCTATCATTTCACGATAACGAACGCCATCGGTCCCTGCAGGAATCGGTACATTACAAATTCCTTCTCGTGATGCTTCATTACCTGAAAAAGGATAAAAAGGGTGTTGAAAAGACGAACAAAATAAGACCCTAGCATCATCTTTTATAATATCTTGTGTGCCATCTCCATGATGCACATCAAAATCAATAACCGCGACTCTTGATAGTTGACACTTATCAAGCGCATACTTTACGCCCACGGCCACATTGTTAAATATACAAAAACCAGCTGAATTTGAGTAGCCTGCATGGTGGCCGGGTGGTCGAATCGCACAAAACGCACTTTGGGTTTTGTTTTGCATTATCAAATCAACGGCGTCAGTAACTGCACCTGCTGCATAAAGTGCCGCATCTAAGCTTTTTGAAGTCATTAGTGTATCGTCATCAATCCATCTACGCTCATGATCTTCTTTGGGCGATTTTTCGAATATTTGCTCGACAAATTCAGGCGAATGCGCGCCATGAAGATCAGCAAGCTTGACGCGATTTGCATTGGCAAAGTGCACAACATACTCTAAACCAGACGCAATGACTTGATCATTAATTTGATGCATTCTTGCAGGACTTTCGGGATGGTCATCCCCCATATCATGCAAGTTGCATTTATTACTGGTGATGATGGTGACTGACATTGGTAGAGCTCCTTCGCCTTACTAGGGCTTAGTTAGGTATCTTACCAATTAAATTTTGTCCAAATCGGGACTAAGCTTGTGTTTAGTTTTTATCGATTTGTGCACTGAAATAATTGGCTTATGCTTACTTTCTACCATTACAATTATTTTATGCAATTCGCGTTTAGTCGCATTATCGACCAATTGCTACCTAGCACTGGACAACTAAAAAAACAGCGCCTTAAGGCGCTGCATTTATTTCATTTCGTAGTTGTTCGTCTCGCTGTTCTCGTTCAACAAACTTTTTCCACTGCCGCGCAGCTGCTCGACTGCTAGCAAACGCTTCTGCTTTTGCTAATTCATCAAGCGCTTGGACGTATTGTTTTTGGTTGTAAAGTGATAAACCCAAGACCATATGGGTATCACCCGGGCGCGCCAAAGAACCTTTTTCAATCGCTTTTGTGGCGGCTTGCGCTGCTAAGGAATACTCACTTAAATTGTAGTGCAACAGGGCAAGTTGTGCATCAAACTTACCGTCATCTGACAAATCAGCTGCCAACCGCATCACAGGAACTGCTTTTTCGTCTTCCTTTGCTTGCTGCCAGCTTTGCGCTAAAAAAGAAAGATTTCGTAAATTCGACTCCAATAAACCAGACTCAATCGCTTGCTCCATCAATAATGCGCCTTTATAAGGGACACCATGATAATAATAAAGTTGTGCTAAGTTAAAAGTGTCAGATGCTGAGGTTACAAACCCGCGTTGGTAGGCCACTTCCATTGCTGCAAACTGCTTTTCTTCTTGTTCTAACTCGCCATACATGCCGGCTAACTGAATCCAATATTTCGGCGCATCATACAAACGAATCAGCTTAATAATGATGTCCTTTACTTTTTCTGGTTTTTTCATTTCAAAGTAAATAGCACGTTGCAAAATCAACCAATTCTCATCAGGTAAAAAACCGTCATTTTCATGATTGATAATCGCTTCTTCAATATAACGAGTCGCCTCTTGATATTGCTTATTTTGATATAAAGCCTGTGCTTTTAGTACATAATTTTGAGGTGGTATTGCACCATTGTTTAATGATTCCCATCTTTCCAAATAGCTAATCACATCATCAAACTTGCCTTCTGCCATACTCAACTGCGCTAGTGAATACAAAGCGGTTTGTTCAAAACTAACGGGAATAGGTGATTGCTCTACAGCCTGCTTAAAAGACAATATTGTATTCGCAAAGTCCTCTTGCTCGTAATAAATAAAGCCATAAAAGTTAAACATCATTGCACGTTCGTAGCTATTCATGCTGTCGGCTTTTGATTTAACTTCGTCCAAAATAGCTAAAGCACCTTTTATATCGCCACTATCGCCCACACTTTGGGCGCGCGACAATTGCTCATAGACTCTTGCTCTTAATGCTGGCGTTCTTCTTGTAGGACGTTCATTTGTGGCATTTTCTTGGGCTAGCGCTGCGTATGCACTTGAAACGACTAAGGTCTGACTCGCTATAATGACAACCACGGCAATACTTATGCTCGACAGACTCATCAGTGCAAATTGTAAACACTTGTGAAGAATACTTGTGGTAGGTGTTTGACGATTTTTCATTTTCTATGCCCCTACTCTAACTCAAAGGTAATACGGTTTTGTACACCAGCTACAGCGATTGGCTCGCCATTTATCACCCGCGGCTTATATTTAAATTTAAGTACAGCATCAATTGCGGCTTGCTCAAAAATACCTTCTGGGTTGGCCTGCACAACAACAGGGTCTTGCACTGCGCCAGTTTTACCCACCGTAAATTCCACTATTACAAAACCTTGAATCCCTCTTTGCATCGCACGTCGAGGATACACAGCCGCTACTTTGGTAATAGGGACGTATTCTCCATCGCCTGAACTCAAGGCCAAACCGCCATCTAGAGCAACATCTGCACCTAGATCTGCGCTAAAATCCAGACCACCATCACCAGCATCTGGAGTGGATGAATCGACCTGTGGCTGCTCCATTTGCGGCGGCGGCTCTTGAGGTTTAGGGGGTTTTTGTGGTTTACGGTCTTTTTGTTCAACTTGCTCTTGTTGCTTTACTCGCACAAAATCCAGCACACTTCCACGGGGAGGGTCCGTCAAGGCGCTTCCACCTGATGCAATAAGTGATTGCATCAAGAAAAACAAACCCAGCGTAATGAACGCCGCAAGAACAATAGCAATTAGGAATCTAAACATAATCTACTCTTGAGTCGCAACAGCCGCATCCATAATACCAGCAGCCCTTGAGGCATCCATCACTTTTAACAGAGTCTCGGTAGTAGATTTTTTATCCGCTTGAATGACTACCGTTCCTTGAGGGTTTTCCGCATGTAAACGTTCAATATTTGCTTGAACAGCACGTGCATCCACTCTTCGCTTGTTTATCCAAATTTCATCATCTGCACTGATGGCAATTAATATACTCGCCCGGTCTTTTTTAACCGCAGTAGATGCTTCAGGACGGTTAACATCAATGCCTGCTTCTTTTACAAACGACGCCGTTACAATAAAAAATATCAACATAATAAATACCACGTCTAACATAGGCGTCATATCAATGTTTGCTTCTTCCTCGTCCATCAAGTTTTGAAAATGCTGTTTCATAATACTTTCCTTTTTCGCCTTACCCTAGATTTCTATCTAGCGGCAAAGCATCTTCTAAATGCGTACGTTCAGTTTTAGAGGTTCTTACCAGCCAAGTAGATGCAAATACGCCTGATAAAGCCCCAACCATTCCAGCCATGGTAGGAATAGTTGCCTTAGAAACACCCGATGCCATGGAACGCGCGTTGCCACTGCCTGATATTGCCATTACATCAAACACTTCAATCATACCTGTTACTGTGCCCATCAACCCTAATAAAGGACACAGGGCTACTAAAGCCTGAATAATGGGTATCGAGCCATTTAAGCGAATGCTTAGCCTTGAAATATAAGCTTGGCGTATTTGTTCAGCATTCCATGATGAACGTTCTTTTCTTGCCATCCATTGTGTGACTGCTTGTTGTGTTAATTTTTTATGTGTCACGTTGACATACATCACACGCTCAAGAATTAACAACCACATCACAAAGATTAACAGACCGATGACCAATAAAACTTGGCCACCTGTTTCTGTGAAATCTCTGATTGCTTCGAAAAATTCAATCATAGTCGTTTGTCCCTAGCGGCTTAGCTTGATGCTTTACTAGAAATCTTCTCAGCACGTTCTGCAATCACACCTGAAGCTTGCTCTTGCAACACATATACAATGTTTTTACTACGCGTATTTAACATCGCATATAGCAGTGTTGTTGGAATCGCTACAACCAGACCTAAAACGGTAGTAACAAGTGCCGTTGAAATACCACCAGCCATTAACTTAGGGTCACCTGTACCAAACAAGGTAATCGCTTGGAAAGTATTGATCATACCCGTCACTGTACCTAATAAGCCCATAAGGGGTGCCACTACAGAGATTATTTTGATAATCGTCAAGAAACGGCTAAGTTTTGGCACTTCACCTAAAATTGCTTCTGTAAGATGAAGTTCAAGCGCCTCTACATCTGCATGTGGATATTTGTCACGCACTTGCATAATGCGACCAAGAGGATTGTTATTTTTGTATTCATCTGATTTAAGCTGTTTATTTACACTGGCTTTTATCAACGTTAAGCTAATCAATCGTTCAAGCGCTAACAACAAACCTACCGCGCCAACAATCAAGATGATATAGCCAACCAACCCACCTTGCTCAACGCGCTCTTTCAAGCTGGGTGCTTGTACTAGTAAGCCTAAAATTGAACCCCCCGTTGGATCCAAACCAAACCTAACTAATTCACCACTTGACCCTTCAATTTGAGTCACCGTATCTAAAAAACGACCTTGAGGTTGTCTGATAAGCTCTGCAACCGTTTCAGTTATGCCGTCATACTCTAAGTATTTCCCGTCTGCAACTAGTGCAAATGGACCCACACGAGTCACATCTTTTGTCACTTTTGCACCGCCGGCTTCAACGACTTCTGTCGAAAAACGCACTACTTTACCCGACTCTGTCATTTCACGTTGTATTTCAAACCATACACGCTCGATTTCAGCAATTGACGCTAATTTTGAAGATGAACCCATCGATTGAGCCATCTCATCTAAAAAGACTGCTCGTCCCGGAATTTGAGCCGAAATCACTGAATTGTAAAACTTGTTTTTGGTATCTCCTGCCACTTGCTGCAAAACACCAAATAATTCTTTTAAGGAGCCTAAACGTGTATCAAGGGCGCCATTCAAATCAGCTAACTTAAATTCATTTTCTTCAAATTGCGTTTCTAAGCTTTCTGATTCGCGCAACAATGCATCTCGCTTAGCGATTGTTTCTCGAAGAATGCGGTCTTGGTCAGCACGCTTTTCAATAAAGGCTTGCTCGCGCGCTTCATTTTGTAAATTTTGAGATAATTGTCCTTGCTCGAGCTGTTTAAGTAGCTCATCAAGATCCAGTGCTTTTTCGTTTTCTTGCGCATGCAATGAAAGTGAAAATGCTATCAACAAGGCCGATGTAGATGCAATCTTAGAGGCATTGCGAACCATAGCGTAAAAACGTTTCATAAATATATTCCTAGGTCCGAATTAATCTGTAGTTGCAACTGGTATCATCAGCAAATCAGGCGCCAACTGCTTTTTAGCAATTCTTAAACCTTTGGTAATTTGCGTGCGATAGCTTGAATCAAGCTCTTCCCATTTTTTGGTTTGCTTATTCCAAACACCTTGTGCGCCACCATCACGAGTTTGATAAATAAGCGCGGTACGACCTATGCGCAGAAAATCCACGTTTCGCTCTTCACTACCGATCATTTGCAAGCCGCTGTATGCTTCAATGGTTTTCCCATAATCCATTTCGACTTGGAATGCTTCCATTACTCGTCTGAATTTTTCTGAAGGCGCTACGTCAGCTCTGTCCATCATTACCTTCAAATCAATGATGCGCTCTGAACGCTCCTCAGGCAAAAATGGTACATCTAGTGCAACAAACTGCTCTAGTCCATCAATCATTCTAATCATAAGTGGCGTAATTTGACGTTCAATCACGCTCACTTCATCAATAGAGTCATTTAGGTCTACCATCTCTTGAATCTGATTGCTGATTTGACGTGATAATTGGCCGTTATAAACCTCTAGGCCTTCTATCTCTTTAACTAGTGTCTTGTATTGTTGCAACTTGTCATCAATTTGTTCTGTGATGCCATTTATCGCTTGTTGAGTCTGCTCAGCAGATTCGTTGATCGCTTGAGCGCTTTGAAGTGCAGGGTCAACTATTTGTGTTTCTTGAGCGTTCGCTTCTTTGGGACAAATAAGCGCTGCTGCTAACGCAATCGTCGCAAGCTGAATTAAAACCTTCATACAATTTCCTAGTCATGTAAATGGTCAAAAAAACTTGGGCAGAGAATAGGTATTTTCTGTGACACTTTTATGACAGAACAGGCTGTGAAACACTCTCTTCATAAATCTGTAACATTGCAGTCATATTGGCCGATGATCTAAATGAAGATGCATCAACTATGTAGATGTAATGGATCACGCTATACTTGTAGCTAATCATATTGTTCACACAACACAAAAGGTTTTATCGATGAAGTTGAGTACTAAACTCAGTAGCATTGCACTAGCATCAGTACTATTAATGCCTAGCGCTTTGCAAGCAGCTAACACATCTGGTGTGCACGGGCCTAACGTAAAAAAAGACGACCGCAGCGCGCAAATAAGATTTGCATTAACACCATCTGATAATGACGGCCAAGAGGACTCATTGGGCTATCGTTTGCATTATCAATATGCTTTTAACGAACGAGTCAGAGGTCGCCTTATATTGCAATATCGTGACAGAGGTGACTTTCAGTATGACTATTTCAGAGGAGAAGTCCTATATAACTTTAAGAAAAAGGACCCCGGTGGAATTTGGTCTAGTGGCGTACGGTTTGATATTCGCACGCGCCGCGCACAACGAGCCGAAGAATATGCCGTTAATTGGACCAATCAATGGGATTTAAGTAATGGAATTCGTGTACGAGGCATCGCTATTGTTGCAAGACAGTTTGGTAGCGATAATGCATTTGATGGAACCGAATTTGAAACCCGCGCAAGTATAAGTACTAAACTAGATAATGGCTTGAGAGTTGGGCTTGAAATGTTCAACGAATATGGCGAAATCGGTGATTTTGCTTCATTTGACGAGCAAAGTCATCAAATTGGGCCCATGATTGGTGGCACAATTGCTGGATTTAAATATGAATTTAGATATTTAGCAGGTGTAAGCGATGGCAGTCGCGATCATAACTTTGGCTTGCGATTTAACAAGTCGTTTTAACTTACTCCATTAACATTCTTCATAAACATTCTCCATAAACATTCTCCATAAACAAAAAGGGCTGATATTATCAGCCCTTTTTTATTGTGCTATTGCTTAATAAAAATCATAACGATAAGACAAACTAACACCAACGCCCCGAGTTTCTGAACGCAGTAATTCGTTTTCAAATTCAAGCTCTTTGTCTTGGTCAAGGATATTTTGTACCTTAAAGGTAATCACAGTATTAAAATCGGGAAAATATTTATATACCGTATCTAAGGAGTGAAAGGGCTGTTCAAAGCTATCATCTAAGCCATCGATACCCGGTATTAAGATTCGTTCACCAAATACGTTGTAGACCAAAGACGCTGAATGTTCACCATTATCTGAGTCATATCCCATTTGTAGGTTTGCCACAAACTGTGAATGTCCTGTTAAACGTCTTGTTGTATTGGTAATCGCCGCTGATACACCAGTTTGCTCAACAATATTTTGTAAGTCTAAATTAATTTCAGAATCACTAATTGTCACATTTCCAGATACAAATAAGTTATTCCAAACGCCATCGCCGACAAACTCTAGCCCTTGTAAAAATTCAACTTCTACACCAAATACTTCCCCATCTTCAGCATTTGCAATCCTAATTAAAGGAGGCCCATCCTGAGAAGGTGACTGAACAGATTCAATCGGTGCATCCATATCTTTATAAAATAAGCCAACCGATATATTGTTACCAGCTTCTCTATACCATTCCCAGCGTAAATCGAAGTTGTTAATCGATGTCGTTAACAAGCCAGGTGTTCCACCAATCGGAAAGCCGGTTAGAGGATCCAAATAGGTGGCAGACGATACTTCTCTTAAATCAGGACGAACCACCGTTTTACCAAAACTCACTCGATACTGCATATCATCGTTAGGGATATAGGTAAGTGCAATTGCTGGGTAAAAGTCGTCTTCTTGGAAAGCAAGCTCTTCAAGTCCACCATCGGTCAAATCAAACTGATTAGTTCGCGGGTCAGTTGGCGCAACAACTTGCCTAAAATCTTCATAACGCACACCACCTGAAAAACGCCACTTATTCTTATAAAAAGTATCAAGCTCTATGTAATAAGCATCATTTTTTTGCGCTGCAATATAGTCATCGCCGGCAATCGTGGTATCACGAAGTATCGCTCTGTCATTGAATGTTGCTGATGAAAGTACATCATTGCTTAGAATGTCACCAAAAGTATTACCAACAAGTAGTGAAGAATCAGAAAATGCACGTGTATTTACATCAAAACGTCTATTTTGGGCAGTTCTTGTTTTCGTTAAATGGTCAGCACCAACCTTCATTTCTATTTCCCAATTATCAAAGCTAAACGGCACACTGAGGTTATAGCCACCATTTTCGACTCGATCGTTTAGGTCTTGAAACGAATATCTACCGGCTGTTTGAGCATTAACCAAGCTAATTTCATTATTGGTATCAAACAGATCATCTTCGTTGATATCCTCGATAATAAATCGTGACTCAAAATTGCTAAGGCGCATTACGTAAAGAACGCCCAACTGTATAGCGCCAGTCAAAACCAATGAAGTTTAACTCAGGAAAAGTATGTTGCCCTTTAAGCTGATTGGTAAACATACGACGCTCTTCGTACTCTACTTCGATTTCACGAATGCGCACATTTTCAGCCAATGATAGATTTTCGGTGTTGCCAAAGCGCTCTAGTACCTCATCGCGTGTGTCGTTTAACACAATTAAACTATAATCGACTTGGTGATTACGATTATAATCGAGCCCAAGAGTGAGTAATTGTGACCATTGAACCGTTCGCTCTGTTGAGCTGATATCATCAAACAACCTATCAAGCACAACAGTATCTTGCACAAGTTGAGCAACTTGCACTTCGTATTGCTGTGATACTTGAGTACTTGAATCGTAACTTGATGTTGCTAGAAAACCAACTCGCCATTTGTTAGTTAAATCAACGCTGTTACCCACCGTAAAATTTACACTACCATCGGGACCAATGCTGTCCTGAAACGGGTCGTAATCTCGTTTAACTTGCGAGAACAAATCTAGAGCAATATCTTGTTCTAAATTATCCAGAAAATTTAAACTATTCCATCTGTCTTGGATAGCAAGAGGTGCAGCTCGGCTACCATCATCTTGACCGCGCCAGTCATTGCCGCCACCATTGTAATTTAGCCCATTGCTGCTATTTTCTGAGTTATAGCCAGCTCCAATACTAGCATTGAGTACAAATTGTGTAGGAATAGACTTTAAACGAATATCCACATTACCCCCGCCAAATGAAGCTGGCATGGAAGGAGAGTATGATTTTTGAACCGACAAACTTTCAATGATATCCGCTGGGAATAAATCCAAAGGGATAACATTACGTGTAGGATCTGGACTAGGTACTTGTGAACCATTTAAAACGGTACTGGAATAACGCTCACCAAGTCCTCTAACATAAATAAACTTTCCATCTACCAATGTTAAGCCCGTTACTCGACGCAAGGCCGATGCTGCGTCAGAGTCACCAGTTCGAGAAATCTGCTCTGCACCAAGAATATCGGCGACAAACGCTTGGTTTTTTCGTTCCTCAATAACGGCTGTTGCCGTTCCTTTTAATCTGGTCCCAGTTGTTACCACTTCTTCAATGGCTTCTTCTTCACTCTGTTGAGCCAATACAGCTGCAGGCATACCCAAGGCACAAAGCACCATTAATGAAACGGTAGAAAGAACAAAGCTATTGTTTGGCTTAGACATATGTTACCTCTTTACGAAATACTATTTGCCACCTTGTGGCATTCATAAAAGCACCTTACCAATGCAAGGTGCTTTGCTTCTTATAGTAAGTATTTAAGACTTAATCTAAGCCAACCGTCCAATCAGCAGTCCAATCATTTTGAGCATCTTTGACTGCACCAATAAAGTCTACGTCAGTGAAAAAAGCGTCAACACTATTTACAGCCGTTGGGCTTGTAGTATCAATGGTGAATTTGCCATTAAGTACCGCGGCTTGGTTAGCAGCAAAACTATTACCATTTTGTCCTAGGAACCATGCTTCTTGGTCAAAATCACCGCTATTGTTAATATTTTGCTCACAAGCAATTACCGAGCTTTCAAACGTCATTTGAGGGCTATTCGTACCATCCATATTTCCTAATAAAGTGGCATCAGGAACAGACTCTGACAAATCCGCTTCAAAACACTCGCCCATCCCCACAGGACCAGTAATCACAAAGTTATACAATTGAGCATTGGTTTGGTCTCGAAGTAGCACGCCTTCAGAATCCAAGTCACTGGTATCGAATGTATTACCGATAACAGTCATATTGGCAATCATTGGGTTTGAAAACGCTGTGCCTTCTCCACCATCACCGTCACCTTCTATGGCACGGTTGGCGTCTAAATCACCATCTTGCGCATGTTGCACTAATACAAACTGCATTTTACCGGTGTAACCATTATCCCAATCAACAGAATCATCTTGAATGCCCGTTAACACGACATAACGAGCGTTAACTGCACCACCAAAGAACTCAATACCATCGTCTGCATTCTTGTGCACTTGCAAATATTCAACAATAGTACCTGAGCCTACTGAACCAAAGGTAATACCATTGAGTTCATTGTCAGGCGCAATTTCAAATCCACCATGCATCACGCGGACATAACGAAGGGTACCTGAACTTTCAGCATTATCATTTCCGCCAAACACCGCACCTTCTTGTGCACCTTCAACTTGTAATGAACAATCGGAACCATCAATTGGGCATTTAGTTGATGTACCGTTACCTAAAATAATCATGCCGCCCCATTGGCCTGCTGCACCATTTGCAAGACCTGCAACAAGACCGTTCTCAACATGCTGTTTTGAAGTGAAAGTTATAGGGTTAGAGGCAGTACCATCAGCAATGATGCTCGAGCCTCGGCTAACAACCAAATAATCGTTACCAGAAGCGCCATAAACAATCGTACCGGGGTCAACTGTTAATGTTGCACTATCAGTATTATCACCACCAACAAATACTGCGCCCGATAAGGCATATACATTATCGTTAGTGAGTCTTAAATTTGATGTTATACGACCTGAAATTTCACATGTGTTTGACGAGCCATCGACTGAAGCAATCGTTGTTGTCCCTGTTGGACAACCTGACGCACTTTGCACCACATCAATTGTTCCGCCACCAAATCCAAAAGCCCAACCTTGACGCCAATCATTCGCACCAACTGCACCGACAAACGTATTTGTCTCAAAGAACGAATCTAAGTTAGCAGGATTTCCACCGGCTGTTAGTAGTTCACT
Source organism: Glaciecola sp. HA4-3 (assembly GCF_055693685.1). Lineage (NCBI taxonomy): Bacteria > Pseudomonadati > Pseudomonadota > Gammaproteobacteria > Alteromonadales > Alteromonadaceae > Glaciecola > Glaciecola sp. HA4-3. The sequence goes on along the minus strand of NZ_CM146340.1, from coordinate 586,791 downwards.
TTCTGAAGTTAGGGTGCCGTCTTGGTTTAGTCCCAACTGCCCACGATTTTCAAAGCTCAACAAGGTATTTGTTGTTTCATCAGTAAACCATGTTTCTAGGTTAACGCTGGCATCGTCGAACTGAAATGGAGTTGAACAAGCAATGTATGAATGCGTAATGGTAATATCACCATCGCCTAAGTTACCTTGAACCGTCTCATCAGTATCCATCTCAAGGCACTCACCCGTACCTGATGATCCTGTAATTAACATGTTCATGATGTTTGCGCCTGTCTGATCGCGCAGTAAAACACCTTCTGAGTCTAAGTCAGACGTATCATAGTCATTACCAATAATCGTGATGTTAGCGATTTGAGGCTTTGAAAAATCGGTTCCTTCACCGCCATCTCCGTCTCCTTCGATGCCGCGATTCGCATCTGAATTATCAGAGGCATGTTCGATATACACATATTGAAGTTTACCCGTATACCCATTGTCCCAATCTACAGAGTCGTCTTGAATACCGGTTAATACAAGGTGTTTAACATTGACTGCACCACCAAAAAATTCTACGCCATCATCAGCGTTGGCGTGCACTTGTAAATGCGATACTTCAGTACCTGAGCCAACACCACCAAAAGTAATGCCGTTTAACTCATTATCTGGCGCAATTTCAAAGCCTGCATATTTAACCACTAGGTAGTTTAAGTTACCTGAGCTATCAGCATCGTCAGTGCCACCAAAAACAGCACCCTCTTCGACGCCTTCAACTTGTAAGGCACAATCAGAGCCATCTGTTGGGCATTTTGTCGATGTACCGTTTCCTAAGATAACTAGGCCACCCCATTGACCTGCACCTACAGTATCGCCTAGCACATCATTAAACGATGTCATGATTACTGGGCTAGATGCAGTTCCATTGACTTCAATATCTGAATCACGGCTGACCACTAAATAATCACGGCCTGTTCGACCAAAAATGATAGTTCCCTCTTCAATCTCCAAGACGACGCTATCGACTTTATCGCCACCAACAAACACGGGGCCTTCTATCGCCCATACAGTGTCGTTAGTTAAGGTAATAACGCCGTTTTCACCATCGCTATCGGTTAAACGGCCGCTTAAGGTGCGTACTTCGACTGTTTGCCCAAGCGCTGTAGATACTTCACCAGAAAGAAAACTACTTGTAGTCCCAGGTTTTGTATCATCAGGTGTCGTGGGGGTGCCACCTGTGCCATTGCCATTATTATTAGTCACGGTGCTACTGTTATCTATAATATCACCTTCAGCAATATTAATATCGCCACCACAGGCTGTTAGTGAAATAGCAAGTGCTACAGTTGATGCTTTAAAGAGTCCTTGAAGTTTCATTCTTTTCTCCGATTTAGATTGATCTTAGGCTCATAAATTTGCAAGGAGAGTAAACGAGCTAAGTGACAGATTTGTTACATACAAAAGATGTCACAAAACTTTCATATAATTTGGACTTTCAAAAGGTCTCTTGAAAAAAATTACTATCAAAAGCTGACACTAGCGTTGCCGCTAAGCTGAAGGAGTTGTCGTTCGCGTACTCGGTCTGACACACTAAAATACCCGTTATCTTCAACAATCTTTTGTCCTTCATCAGATAAAATAAAAGTCAAAAATGTTTGCTCAAGTTTACCTAATGGCTCATTGGGTGGTTTATTGACAATGATGTACAAAAACCGAGTAAATGGGTAATTTCCGTTTCGAAGATTTTCTGGGGTGGGAGCATAAAACTGTAGACCATCTGATGACAGTGCAAGGGTTTTAACATTCGTATTTTGATAACCTAAAGCAGCATAACCTAGGCCGCCTACACTTGAGGCAATCGATTGCACTACTGATGACGAGCTGGGCATTTCATTTACGCTAAGCTTAAAGTCACCTGAACAAAGTGCATTTTGTTTAAATAAATCATAGGTACCAGAAGCAGAATTACGTCCAAATAGTTGAATATTTTTAGACAAACCAAACTTGTCAATCCCAAGCTCATCCCATGTATCAATCGAGTTTGGTGCACCACATAAGCGCGTAGCTGAGAACATCGCGTCGATTTGAGTCAAGTTGAGTGTATCGACTGGATTATTTTTTTCTGCGTAGATAGCGATTGCATCTAAAGCCACGATTAATACCGTAGGTGGATACCCGTGAATTTGTTTAAAGTTAGCAACTTCTTGTACAGTCAATGCGCGGGACATAGGCCCTATTGTAGCACTGCCTTGTGTTAATGCCTGAGACGCTGTAGCAGAACCACTTGCTTGAATTTGAAACTTCACATGAGGATAGAATTCTTTAAAGCGCTGAGACCATATTGCCATCAAACCGGCCAAGGTATCTGAGCCTACCGATGTTACAGTGCCATAAACACCCGGTGTTGATGCATAATCTAGAACAAGCTGCGCCTGTGCATCCTTGCGCTGCTCAAAACTTTGTGCCATCTGTACTTGCGAATGAGAATGCTTAAGCATGATCAATGCCATTATCAGCAAAACGCCTAATGCTAGCTTATTCATCCCAATCTTCTGCTATCAAGTCTTCAGGAATTGTGAAAAAGAAACGACTACCTTTGCCCACTTTACTTTCTACTTCCAGATTAGAGTTATGATGATTTAGTACATGTTTGACAATAGATAAGCCCAATCCTGAGCCTCCGGTCTTGCGCGAACGCGCCTTATCAATACGGTAAAATCGTTCGGTTAAGCGTCGTAAATGTTTATCCTCTATGCCTTCTCCATTATCGTTGACTTCAAATAATCCCCCGTTGATTTGTCGTGACCAATTAACATGAATCTCACCACCATTGGGCGTATAATGTATGGCATTGAAAATCAGGTTTGAACAGGCACTTCGCATCTCGGTTTCAACGCCATACACACTTAAATCCTTTTGAATATTAAAAGTAATGTTATGTTGTTTGTCTTTGTTTAGGGCCATTGCTTCAAGTTCTATTTGCCTAAACATTGAGGGCATATCAACTACTTTTTCAAAGATTCTGTCTGATGAAGACTCTATTCTAGATAATATCAATAAATCTTCTATCAGGGTCTGCATTCGTTTAGTTTGCGATTCCATCTCTGATATCGCTTTTTTGACAATCGGTGCAGTATCGTCCTGAGCGCTTGAATCTAGGACTTCTAAATACCCGTTAATCACTGTCAAAGGCGTTTTAAGTTCATGAGACACGTTGGCAACGAAGTCTTTTCGCATCTCTTCAAGATGAGAGACCCTAGATACATCGCGAATAATCAATAAAAGTTGGTCATCGCCATAGCCCATAATGCGATATTCAAACATCTTATTTGGGTTTGTTGGCGCTGAAATCTCGATAGGATACTGATAATCGCCCGCGTGTAAAAATTCAATAAAGCTTGGGTGGCGTATCAAATTGTCAATGCGACGTCCGTTGTCATCAGGCCAACGCAGACCAAGTTCTATCCTAGCATTTTTGTTACACCAAACAATCCTAGCCTGTTTGTCTATCACCACTACCGCATCAGGCAAGGCCTCAGAGCCTTCCCTAAAGCGCTTTACCAATTCCCCTAGCGCTTTGCGTTTATTACGATTGCGACGTTGAAGATAATAAATCCCTTCATAAATATAATGCCAAATACCAGGGGCATCTGGTGGAGACAAGGCTCGGCTGCGCCACAGCCATTTGGTTAAGCGATATAAATGAAAGTAATTTGACCCTAGTAACAAGAACAAGGCGACAATTATTGCTGCGGTGATATCCCCTACCACATATCCAATCATCAGTGTTGCGGCGATATAAAACAGCAAACGCAGAACGGTTCTTGACCAAGATTGCGGATAATACATAGCCTTATCCTTTCAGCGCAGTAGTGTCGTTCAAAACTTAGCTTTTGATCGAGAAACGATAACCCGAACCTCTGACGGTTTGAATAAGTTTATCGTGTCCGTTCATTGATATTGCTTTGCGTAAGCGCCTTATGTGTACATCAACAGTTCTATCTTCCACATAAACATTGGTGCCCCATACGTTATCAAGCAGTTGTTCTCGACTATAAACACGCTCAGGATGGCTCATGAAAAAATGTAGCAGTTTGAATTCGGTTGGCCCCATGTCAACTGCTTGCCCTTGGCTTGTGACACGATGAGAGATTGGCTCTAATACCAAGCCATTAAATTCAATAGGCTCTTCTTTTGAAGTAGGTGTAACCCGACGCATAACGGCTTTGATGCGAGCAACTAGCTCTTTTGGCGAAAACGGTTTAGTAATATAATCATCAGCACCGGCTTCAAGACCTCTGATTTTATCATCCTCTTCACTTCGTGCCGTTAACATGATGACAGGAATATCTTTAGCAAACTCATGCTGCTTCAGTTTTTTTGCCATTTGTACGCCTGAACCACTCAGGTAGCATCCAGTCTAGTAAAATTAAGTCCGGATAGGGTTCTTGAATCTTTGAAAGGCCAACATCGTAATCTTCAGCTTCATCCACAGTAAATCCAGCTTGCTCTAAAACAAAGCTAAGCATATCCCTGATTGGCGCTTCATCTTCGACTAAAAGAATAGTGCGTGACATTTTTTTCTTCACTCGCGTCATAAATTTTGACCGTATTATTAGAGTGATGTGTGACAGTTTTATGAAACAATCTGTAAAAGATGTCAAGCTTTTGCGAAATAAACCACACACATGAAACAAAAATGACACATAGCTGATATTAATATTCATCCTTAATTATCTTCTTAACAAGGCCTGTTTTAGTCTTTGACCTCAATTAAAGGTATTGCTACTCTCTTGCTCCTTATTTGCTAATGACTAATGCCATAATGTTCAAAAATTTAAAGATTTATCGTTTTACTAATCCATTTAAATTGGATGATGAACAATTACAAACTCACTTAGAATCAATGCCTTTTAGATCTTGCACCTCCCAAGAAATTCATAGCATGGGGTTTGTGTCGCCTCTACCAAAATCACAGAGCCTATATCATCAAGTCGGTTCTGATTATTTATTTAGCTTAAAAAGTGAGCAAAAAATTCTCCCTGCGAGCGTCATTAATAATGAGCTGAGCGTAAAAGTAGGTGAAATCGAAAATGAAACCGGTAGTCCAGTGTCTAAAAAAGCGCAAAAAGACTTAAAAGAAGAAATTACTATGCGCTTATTACCTCAAGCGTTTAGCAAATTTGCAGTGACCCATGCGTTTATTTCAATTGAACAGCAAGTGATCATCGTCGATGCCAGTTCAGATGGGGCTGCAGAAGTATTACTAGCGTGTCTTCGAAAATGCATTAACTCACTACCAGTTGTTCCTTTTGCTAAGCAATCCAAGCAAGATGTTTTAACGCAATGGCTGATGCAAGATGCACCACAAGATTTTGAAATACTTAACGAGGCAGAATTTAAATCAAGCGCAGATGACGGTGGAATAATAAGGTGCAAAAATCAAGACCTTGATGCTGACGAAGTATTGGCGCACGTGCAAGCAGGAAAATTGGTACAAAAAATATCGGTAAATTATGCAGGGCGATTGACCTGTATCATCGAACAAGATTTAAGTATTAAGCGCCTTAAATTCACTGATATTGTGTTGGAACAAAACCAGGATATCGACAAGTCAAATTTGGCAGCAAAACTTGATGCTGACTTTGCGCTATTCGCTGGGGAAGCTAAAGCATTTATCACCGCACTTAAAGTCATATTTACTGACAACGAGTAAACACGCCGGTTTGCTAGACAAACAAAAAAGCGCACAATTTGTGCGCTTTTTTCTCTAGTGATACATCGTTATTTAAGAAAAGATGGCTTTTGCATTGTCACGAAGTTCGACAAATTCAGGCGTCTTAAGATCATCTAAGTCATTAAATACGCCTCTTGCTTGGGCTTTTTCCAAAATATCTTCAGCATCATCGACTTGCCCAGATATCGCGGCGCCAACTCGAACAAAATCTAAATATCCAACCGATGAAGTGCTATATTCCATATCTCTCCAATGCTCAGCAACTTCAATGAATATCTCGTTAAACTGCCAATGGCGCATAATGCTTCCACCAATTCGCCCTGCTAACTTATCAATGGCAACATCTAAGAATGTAGGATTGGCAAACACACTATCATGTCTTTCTGCTTCTGTTAGTACAGGTAAGGCGCCTATATCAGCAACAAGAGCAGCAAGAGTAATCGTATCGATAGTGAGTGAATTGTCTTTATTGGCTTTTTTATACATCAACATAACGGCCATTGCGTTTGCCACGATATTAATTGTTTGCGACCATTTTTTCGCCATATAGCCTTTAACTAGCTCATTTTTTGAAACAAATAATTGCTCCATGGCTAATGCGGTCGAAATGTTTTTAACCTGCGCAAGTCCAATACGTGTCACCGCTTGCGTGGTAGACGAAACTTTAACTGTCCGACCTAAATATGCGCTATTTGCAATTTTCATCATTCGTGCGCTCAAAGAAGGGTCTTGCCCAACAACATCAGCCATTGCATTTAGATTGATATTAGGATCATCTGCTGCTTTGCGAACTTTAAGTGCAATTGCTGGCAATGTAGGTAATACGAGCGTATCGTTATTAATTTTTTCGACCAATATGGTCAATAATGCGTTTTGAGTTGACATGTAATGTGCCTTATATATGTGTGCCAATATGTATTGTAAACATCAATGATGTGAAGATTAAGACGGTTGAGTCTAGTATCGACGACCATGCCAATAAGTAGCTGATACTATTGTTGCTGCGATTTTATTTTGCAGCTTATTCGACTTTTAGTTTATCAGTATAAGGAGGCCACCCTAAGGGTTTTCCCGCAAGGACGTGTAAGTGAATATGATAGACAGTCTGACCACCATGTTCATTACAATTCATTACCGTTCTAAAACCTTCATTTGCTACACCAAGCTCTTGTGCAACCTTTGCTGCAACAATGTGCATATAACCAACAAGGGCTTCATCTTCGTGAGCAATATCATTGGTCGTCGCAATGTGTTTTTTTGGAATAACCAAAAAATGCACAGGAGCTTGAGGATTGATGTCTTTGAACGCCAATACTCTCTCATCTTCAAATAAGATATCGGCAGGAATCTCTTTTTCAATAATTTTTGTGAAGATTGTTGTCACAATTGTCACCTGTATATGAAATGATGCATCAAAAGCAAATTGCCGCCGCCTGCATCCTGGATGTATAGATTAGGCCTTACGAAAATACAAAATACAGTAAAATAAAGCCTAAAATCAACCGGTAAATCACAAATGGCAACATTCCAATGCGTGATATCCAACTTAAGAATAGGAAAATACATACGTAAGCGGCAATAAATGAAAAGCCTGCACCGTATAACAATGCATACCAATCAACAGCTTGCTTTGCTTCAAGCAGATCAAGAGTTGAAAACAGACCTGCTGCCAGTATTATCGGAATCGAGAGTAAAAATGAAAATCGAGCGGCGCTTTCGCGCGTAAGGCCCAGCATTAAGCCTGCAGTCATCGTGATACCCGAACGAGACGTGCCAGGAATAATGGCCAGCGCTTGAGCAAAACCGATGATGATAGTGTCTTTGAGCGTTAACTTGTCTGTTGATTTGCTTTGCTTTGCATACGCATCGGCGTACCAAAGCAATAAACCAAACACAATGGTGGTAATAGCAATTACCAAAGCCGAGCGCGCATAAATCTCGATGATATCCTTCATCAAAAAGCCAAACAAACCCGCTGGGATTGTGCCAATTACCACCCACCAAGCTAAACGCGAATCGGTCGATTGTTTACGCGTAAATCCATGCCCAAACCATGCGACCGCTAATCGAAAAATATCAGTACGAAAATATATTATCACTGCAAGCAAACTACCCACATGCACTGCGACATCGAAGGCTAAACCTTGGTTTTTCCAACCCAAAATTTCAGCAGGTAAAATCAGATGAGCAGAGCTAGATATGGGTAAAAACTCAGTTAAACCCTGAATTATGGCTAAAATGATAATTTCATAAATCGTCACGTTTGGGTTCCTTTCCATATAAGTGTTGATGGCCAAAGGCGCTGATGCTTATTTGGATTTTCTTGTAAAAAACGCGTCCATAATTGTGAATATGTTTGTTTAACGACAGGATGTGTTTCTTGCGGCGCGATTTCAGCTAGCGGCTTTAAAACAAATGCATTGTATTCGATTTCAGGCCTTGGTAACACCACTGGCTGTTCACAAACAATTGCATCATAAGTCAGTAAGTCTAAATCTAAGGTTCGATTGCCAAATTTTTTATCTCTCACTCGCCCATGTTCGTTCTCAATGTCTTTTAGCGAGCGGCATACTTGCTCAACAGTCATCGTTGTTAAAGCACAAACAACCAGATTGTAAAAATTATGACCATCAAACCCAACTGATTCACTCTCAAAAATGGTCGACACTTCTGTTGTGTCAAAAATATCATCCAGCGCCTCGATACCACTTAGTGTATTTCGAGTTTTATCAATGTTAGACCCAACACTGATATAGATTTTATGCATTATTTACATCGTCCTTGCGTCTGTTAAGCGTAATTCCTACACTTTGTGCGTTAGCTAAAATATCAGGCTTGTGAACCCTTAATGAAACGGATTTAGGAGAAAATTCATCAACAATATAGTCTATCATGGTTTGTCCAAGGCTCTCTAACAAAGCAAACTCTGAATTATCAGCAATCTGCTCGAGTTTCTGAGCAATCGCACCATAATCGATGGTATCAGACACCTCATCTGATTTGGCAGCAATGCTCAAATCCGTTTCAATATCCACATCAATCACGACTTTTTGTTTTGCATGCCTTTCAAAATCATACACACCGATTAATGTATAAAGTGTTAAACCTTCTATAAATACCCTATCCATTCACTTTTACCCTTTTGCAAAGCATGGCGATGCATAAAACAAGGCCCACTAACATGTCACGTACTAAAATTTCGCGTAATAGTACCCCCTTTAAGGGGTTTAATGAAGTATGTAAATTATAAAATTAATACTAACAAGCACTGCACCGTATCGTGTGTTTGATGCAAACATAAGGTAAACTAAAACCAACTTTACCGTTGAGCATGGAATTCGAGCGCTTTGATATTATTAATCGCATGTGCTTTAGGCGCATATTTACTGGGGTCGATTTCTAGCGCTATTGTGATCACGCGTCTACTTTCAAAAAAAGACATCCGGGAAATGGGCTCGCATAACCCGGGCACCACTAATGTTTTGCGGGTTGTTGGAAAAACGGCAGCAGCCTTAGTGTTAGTTTTTGATATTCTAAAAGGCAGCATACCGGTATACGTGGGATTTTTACTTGGCTTACCCCCTTTGAGCTTAAGCATTATTGGTTTATGTGCTTGTATAGGCCATATGTTTCCCCTTTATCATCAGTTCAAAGGAGGCAAAGCAGTTGCAACGGCTTTAGGTGCACTAATCCCGATTAGCTGGTCGATATTAGCAAGTTTGCTAACGACGTGGATAGTGGTATTTGCCATTTCTAGAGTTTCATCGATTGCGGCAATCATCACTTTAACCCTTGCTCCCATTTATGTGTATTTTTTGGCACCCGATTACACTGTCGCTGTCTTGCTACTTAGTTTACTGATTATTGCTCGTCACAAAGACAACATTAAGCGAATCTTAAGCAAGCAAGAAAATAAAATCTCAAAACCCTAGATTGCACTAAGTGATTCAAGAGACCAACGCGGCATCGCCTTGGCATCTAAAGGACTTGTTTCCCCATTGAGCATTCTTTGGCAGCCCGCATAAGCAATCATAGCACCATTGTCAGTGCAGTATTCAAAGCTAGGATAAAACACCTCAAAGCCTACTTTATCACTTGCCTTGGCAAATTCAGCACGAAGCATTTTATTGGCCGCAACACCGCCTGCCATGACAATTCGATTCAAACCAGTTTGCTTTAGGGCTCTTGTGCATTTAATCAATAATGTATCTACAACTGCTTCTTGAAACGCATAAGCAATATTTGCACGGGTTGTTGGATCGTCTGGTTCTTTCTTAATCGTATTAGCTACAAAGGTTTTTAATCCGCTAAAGCTCATATCTAAGCCAGGACGGTCGGTCATTGGTCTGGGAAATTTATAATGACCAAGGCTCACCTGATTCAGCTAATTTTGCTAATAAAGGACCACCTGGATAGTCTAAGCCAAGTAACTTGGCCGTTTTATCAAAGGCTTCCCCTGCGGCGTCGTCAACAGACTCACCTAAAACTCGATATTGGCCAATACCTCTTACGTCAACCAACATACTGTGACCACCAGACACAAGTAAGGCAACAAATGGAAACTTAGGCGCATTTTTATCCAACATTGGGGCCAACAAATGCCCCTCCATATGATGAACACCTAGCGAAGGCACTTGCCAAGCATAGGCTAAGGAGCGCGCCATCCCTGATCCGACAAGCAAAGCACCAACCAAACCAGGTCCTCTTGTATATGCGACACCATCAATGTCATGTTTGTTTAAACCAGACTGTGCCATTGTTGCCTCAACTAATGGCACAATCTTTCTAACGTGGTCTCGCGACGCTAACTCAGGTACAACACCGCCATAGTCAGCATGCATTTTAACTTGGCTATATAACTTGTGCGCTAACAATCCATTTTCACTGCAATAAATCGCGATGCCTGTTTCATCACATGAGGTTTCTATACCTAACACTTTCATGGGGGTGTCACCAATGCTTAAGGGGGAGTTATGTTGCGTGTTAGTATAAAACAGAATCAGCCCTTGTGTATTTATTTTGCGTACGAAAATTCTGCTCTTAAACTTCGGTTCTTGTTGATAAATAAGCACTAATAAAACAAAAACCATTTTATTGATTATTTTTTGTGTTTTAGCCTTTACAAAAACTCGATAAGTGGGTACTATTTCGCACCAATTTTTAGCCCGGGTAATTAGATTATCAAGTAATTACACGCAATACCCGGATGATTTAATGCCAAAGGTGAAGATTTAACATGCCAATTGTGAAAGTAAGAGATAACGAACCGTTTGATATCGCATTAAGAAGATTCAAGCGTTCATGTGAAAAAGCAGGTGTTCTTTCAGAAGTACGCCGTCGCGAATATTTTGAAAAGCCTACGTGGGAACGTAAGCGTAAAAAAGCGGCCGCTAAAAAACGTCACATGAAAAAGTTAGCTCGCGAAAACGCACGTCGTATCAAGTTTTACTAGACGACAGCTAAGATTTTTCTTAAAAAAAGCGGACGTGTCAAAGCGTCCGCTTTTTTGTGTTGTGCGTAATATCTACTAACGCTAAAGAACATAACAAGTTAAAAGTAGTAATCTTTGACATCCGTCTTCTGGTACCATTATTAAAAAACGAAAGGACAACAACATGGCAAATGACAATGCATTATTAACGCAATTAAAAGATGCTCAAAGAGACGCGATGCGCAGCAAAGACAAGCTATCTTTGGGCACGATAAGAATGGCTTTGGCAGCGGTAAAGCAGCGTGAAGTTGATGAAAGAATTGAGCTAAGCGAAACAGATGTATTGCAGATTTTGACTAAAATGGTCAAACAAAGGCAAGAATCAATTGCACAATTCACAAAAGGTGGCCGAGAAGACTTAGCGGCAATCGAAGAATCTGAAATAGAGGTGTTAAAACGGTTTTTACCACAAGCACTAACAAGCCAAGAAGTGAGTGACATTGTTGAAGCTGCTATTACCAATACTGGTGCCCAGAGCATGAAAGACATGGGTAAGGTAATGGGTGCAATTCGAGATAAGCTACAAGGCCGCGCCGATATGGGTGAAGTCAGCGCAATTATTAAAGCGCAACTAAGTTAATATTTTATGGCCGGTAGGATTCCGCGGGATTTTATAGATGATTTGATTGCTAGAAGTGATATCGTTGATGTCATTGATAGTCGTGTCAAATTAAAAAAAGCCGGTCGAAACTACTAAGGCATGCTGCCCTTTTCATAATGAAAAAACCCCTTCGTTTTCAGTCAGTCAAGAAAAACAGTTCTATTACTGTTTTGGTTGTGGTGCAAAGGGCAATGTTATTAGTTTTTTAATGGAATACGATAGGTTTGAATTTGTTGAAGCCATTGAAGAACTTGCTGCACAATATAATCTAGAGGTTCCTCGCGAAAAAGGGGCCGCTCCTGGGCCAACACAAGCGCAAAAAAATGAGCGAGAGCAAGACTATGCTTTAATGGAAAGCGTAGCCAAATTTTTTGAACATCAACTTAAACATCATGATAACTCTGCTAAAATAATTGATTATTTGAAAGGGCGAGGTTTAAGTGGTGAAACCGTTAAACATTGGGGTATTGGCTATGCCCCTCAAGAGTGGGATGGCGTCTTAAGCCGATTTGGCCTTGATAACGACAGTATTAAACGGCTCTTAAACCTTAAGCTTGTAAATGAAAACGACAATAAAAAGCAATATGACTTTTTTCGAGATCGTGTCATGTTTCCTATCCGCGATAAACGCGGCCGAGTAGTTGCCTTTGGTGGTAGAATTATTGATGACCAAGGCCCAAAATATCTTAACTCCCCAGAAACCTCTATTTTTCACAAAAGTTATGAGCTTTATGGCCTATATCAGGCAAGACAAACAAACCGTAAGCTAGACAAGTTACTTGTGGTCGAAGGCTACATGGATGTCGTTGCACTTTATCAACATGATATTACTTATGCGGTGGCGGCGCTAGGAACTGCAACCACACCTGAGCATATACAAACAATGTTAAAGTCTACATCGTCTATCATTTGTTGCTATGACGGTGATCGCGCCGGCAAAGAAGCGGCTTGGCGTGCACTAGAAAACGCATTACCGTTTTTACAAGACGGTAAATCGCTTAGTTTCTTATTCCTGCCCGATGCTGAAGACCCAGATTCCATGGTGCAAAAAATCGGTAAAGCTGAATTTGAAAAACTTTATGACACTGCCAAACCATTATCGACTTTCTTTTTCGATAAATTATTGAACGAACATACTGTCGCTTCAATCGAGGGGAAAGCAGCCTTAAAAGCACATGCTAACCCTTTAATTGACAAGGTTCTTGGGGAAAATCAGCGTAACATGCTAAAAGCGCAATTAGCAAAACTGTGTGGTGAAGGTGATGGGCATAATTACCAGCAAGACATTAGTGAATCAAATCGGACTAAAGCCATTAGAAAAACCGATTATGCTCACATGAAAGATGTTAAGTTGACGCCACTTAGACGAATGGTCAAATTACTGTTAGAAGCCCCGTCTATTGCAGCTAATAACCCGCAAGCAAATCCTAGTGCGTTGGATCAGCGCACCTTAAAGGGCTTGCCATTTTTGATAGAAATATATGATTATTGTCTGCTACACCCTCGTGCCAATACCGGACAAATATTAGAAGCGTTTAGAGAACATCAACACAACAAACATTTGACCTCTTTGTTAGCTAACGCTGAAGATACCCAAATTGACCTTGATGCAGAGTTTGTTGCGTGCTTTCAAATACTCGTTAAGCAACAATTACAAGCACGCTTAGATCAGTTGTTAGCGCAACAAGAGTTAGGCAATATTAGTGACGCTGAAGCACAAGAAATCAATGCAATATTGCAATCAATCAATGTTTAAATTAGCAGTAACTTCTACAATATAAACGATCACGTTCATTTATGAACATTCCCCTTGGAAATTACGTACTAAGACTACCGCGGAACCTAGTAACTTGCCCTTTTTTTGTGCTATACTAGGGAGTTCTATCGAGAAGAGGTAAGACGAGTTTGTAAGTGCTTGATTTTTGTTATTTAAATATAGCAAAAAATATGCAACAAACTTAACTAAACAAGAGCTTTATACATACTTAAAGCTCGCCAGACGTGTAAGGTATACTGTGCAAAGTAAGCAATCCCAGATAAAACTCCTGATTGCCAAAGGCAAAGAACAAGGTTATTTAACTTTTGCCGAGGTCAACGACCATCTTCCTGCGGACATTGTAGATTCAGACCAGATCGAAGATATCATCCGCATGATTAATGATATGGGCATTCAAGTTTTCGAATCAGCACCTGATTCAGACGAACTTCTAATGCAAGAAACAACGACTGATGAAGATGCAGCAGAAGCAGCCGCTCAGGCACTTGCTACTGTAGAAAGTGAAATAGGCCGAACAACTGATCCTGTCCGTATGTACATGCGTGAGATGGGTACTGTTGAGCTTCTTACCCGAGAAGGCGAAATCGAAATAGCGAAGAGGATTGAAGATGGTATAAATCAAGTTCAATGCTCAGTTGCAGAATACCCAGAAGCTATCACCTACTTGCTCGACCAATGGGACTTGTTTGAGGCAGAAGAAATTCGCTTAAGTGATATTATTATCGGCTTTGTTGACCCCAACGAAGAAGACGTTGCGCCTACTGCAACCCACGTTGGTTCTGAATTGTCAGATGATGATTTAGACGATGACGACGATGATGATGATGAAGACGATGAAGAAGATGATAATTCTGTTGACCCAGAATTGGCTCGAGAGAAATTTGCAGCCCTTCGTGTTCAATATAACAAAGCCCGCGATGTCATTGAAAGTAAAGGTCGTGCTCATAAATCTGCGAAAAAAGAAATTGCTCAACTAAGTGAAGTCTTTAAAGAATTCAGATTAGTGCCGAAACAGTTTGACCGCATGGTTCGAAACATGCGTGACATGATGGATAGAGTCCGTATACAAGAGCGCCTTGTCATGAAGTTTTGTGTGGCAAAAGCAAAGATGCCTAAGAAAGACTTCATCAAAGCGTTTGCAGGTAACGAGACCAGTACCGACTGGTTATACAAAGCGCTAGACGGCAAAGCAGCTTATGTGGGTAACTTGTACGAGTTCAAAGAAGAAATTGAGCGTTGTATCAGCAAAATGAATGCTGTTGAACAAGAGACAGGCTTGATTATTCCGGACATTAAAGACATCAACCGTCGTATGTCAATTGGCGAAGCAAAAGCAAGACGCGCCAAAAAAGAAATGGTAGAAGCAAACTTACGTTTGGTTATCTCAATTGCCAAAAAATATACCAATCGCGGACTTCAATTCCTTGATTTGATCCAAGAAGGTAATATTGGTTTGATGAAAGCAGTTGATAAGTTTGAGTATCGCCGTGGTTACAAGTTTTCAACTTATGCAACATGGTGGATAAGACAAGCGATAACACGCTCAATTGCCGACCAAGCGCGTACGATACGTATTCCAGTGCACATGATTGAAACAATCAATAAACTGAATCGAATTTCACGCCAAATGCTTCAAGAAATGGGACGTGAACCATCACCTGAAGAATTGTCAGAACGCATGTTAATGCCAGAAGACAAAATCAGAAAAGTACTTAAGATTGCCAAAGAGCCAATCTCGATGGAAACGCCAATTGGTGATGATGAAGATTCGCATTTAGGTGACTTTATAGAAGACACCAAAATCACTCAACCTTTAGACTCTGCTACAGGCGGAAGCTTAAAAGACGCAACACAAGAAGTGCTTGCAGGTTTGACGGCACGTGAGGCTAAAGTTTTGAGAATGCGTTTTGGTATTGATATGAACACCGACCATACACTTGAAGAAGTGGGTAAACAATTTGATGTAACACGTGAACGTATCCGTCAAATTGAAGCTAAGGCACTTCGCAAGCTTCGTCACCCAAGTCGTTCTGAGCAACTAAAGAGTTTCTTAGACGAGTAATCAAGTATCAAAAAACAAAAAGCCGGGCTATGTTTAATACATATTCCGGCTTTTTTTATGAGCATCTAAATCAACTTCATATATGCGGCGATGCAAACGATTACTACTTGGCTCCCAAATACCATCTTTTAACACAAGCGAATCGACACCTAAACGATTTAAGCTGTCAACTGAATAGTAAAATCCAAAATATTCATACGATTGATAGGTTTGCTCATATGCGCCTAACTGCCCTAAGTATGGAATATCCTTATTCATATTTGGATTAATACTGTCATATAAAGTATTTTCTGCTTCTACTAAATAAGCCACTCTTTGCTCAGCTGTGACGACTTGGCAGTTACCATCTTTACCCATAATTTCATCATATGCACACTGACCAAAGGATGAATTATTGCGATTGTCGAACACACTAATGCGTTGGCGACTTATCTCAACCAAGCTAATTACTGCTTCATAACCCTCGACGCCAAAAGTACTGCCTGTTTTGGCATCCGGGCTAATTGCTTTGCGCATTTGCTCAATAAAGTTAGCCTGTTTAGGGCCACCATGAAAAATAACCAAACTGTTTTTGGATAGAATTTTTTGCCTACCGGCCAAGAAAATATAATTTGCACAAGAAGAGATACAGTAGTCAACAATTTCAACATCAATACGATTTCGATTTATAAAATCCCCCATTGCCATGCCTGCCTGTAAGTCACCGCCTGTGGATTTAATCCTCAGGCGATCGCCCGGGCGATAGAGCTCAATAAATGTGTTAACTCGAGCAGGATCAATACCCCCAAAATAACTTATTTCGTTGTGACTTGTGCGTTCAACACCGTCGATATCAGGACTAAACAACAAAGAACCAAGCCATGTTAGCAAAGCAAACACGGCGATGAAAAATACCACTATTTTACTGACAGAGCTCATGCTTAAACCCTAATTTTGAGCGCCTTTTTCGTAGGGCAGTTCTTGTGTCAGTTTTTCTAGTTTCTTTGTACGTTTTAAAGGTGAGCCAGTGTTGCGTGCTAAATATGAATACGCAGTAGGTACAATAAACAAGGTCATGAAAACACTAAACAACACACCCGCAAAAATCACCATCCCAATCACTGCCCGCGACTCTGCGCCTGGGCCCGATGCTAACACTAGTGGCAAAGCGCTAAATAGCGTAGTAAATCCAGTCATCACAATTGGGCGTAATCGAAGCATTGCTGCCCTTTTTACGGCTTCTTCAAATTCGGTGCCTGAATCTCGCAACTGATTTGCAAATTCGACGATCAAAATACCATTTTTAGCAGCAAGCCCAATCAACATTACCAAACCAATTTGACTATAAATGTTAATCGAAAATCCTGCCAAGTATAATCCGACATAGGCACCAACAAGTGCCAGCGGCACCGTTAACATAATCACAAAAGGATGCACCCAACTTTCAAACTGAGCAGCTAAGACCAAATATGTCACGGCTAAGGCTAGTAAGAAAATAAAGAAAAATGAGTTACCCGATTCTTGGTATAACTGCGATTCACCTTTGTAATCAATCGATACTTCACTAGGTAGTTCATTAGCAACTATGTCTTCTAAAAATACTAATGCTTCACTTATGGTATAGCCATCCGCTAAATTTGCACTTATGGTCACCGCACGCATTCTGTTATAACGATTTAAGGTATTCGAAGTCGCTTGCTCTTTAACACTTAATAAGTTATCAAGCGGTATCAGTTCTCCTGTTCTGTCGCTTCTTACGTAGATGTTGTCAATACTATTTGGGCTTCTATAATCAGCTTCATTACCTTCTAAGACAACATCATATTCTTGGCCTCTATCTAAGTAGGTCGAAACCCTGCGTTGACCAAGCATGGTTTCTAGTGTGCTTCCAATTTCTGAAATTGACACACCAAGATCTGCTGCTCTGTCTCGGTCAATGTTGACTAATAACTGGGGTGAGGTTTCTTTATAATCTGAATCAATTCGCAATAAGTTAGGATTCTCAGCGGCTTTTTCCATCACAATGTTACGCCACTCTACTAACTCTTCGTAAGTATTCCCTTGCAGTACAAATTGCACTGGACGACCTAAACCGCGCCCGCCAATCGCAGAGCGCATAATCGCAAATGCGCGAACATCCGGCAGCTGAGATAGCTTCCCACTTATCTCATTCATAACATCAAAGGTACTTCGCTCACGCTCTTCCCAAGGTGCCATTCCAACAATGGCTATACCTGCTGTACCACCGAAGCCTGGTGTTCTTACCAATACTCTCACCACTTCACCGGACTCGCGATAAGGCATAAGTATGTCTTCAATTTGTTTTAAGTTACGCGAATTACTCTCGTAGCTTGCGCCTTCTTGTGCCTGCATTAAAATAAAGAAATTGCCTCTATCTTCTCGAGGCACAAACTCTTCAGGCACTTTGCCTTGCATCTGAATAATAACCGCGATGCTTGCAATCACCATAATCGCCATGAGCAATGGCTGTTTCATCGTGGTGCCTAAAGAACGATAGTAAGCTTGTTCAAGGCGTTTAAAGCCATTGTCGATAAACACACCGAAACCAGATGATCGCTCTCGTTTTTTCAAAATTTTAGACGCTAACATCGGTGATAGAGTTAAGGCAGTAAAGCTTGAAAACGCAACCGCTGCTGCTATTGCAATCGCAAACTCAGTGAATAGGCGTCCAATATTACCTTCCAAGAAAACCAGTGGTACGAATACCGATATCAATACTAAGGTAGTTGCAATTACAGCAAAGCCGACTTCGCGTGCGCCTCGATAAGCCGCAAGAATCGGCGGTTCGCCCAACTCAATGCGCCTGTAGATATTTTCTAGGACTACGATGGCATCATCAACCACAAGTCCAATGGCAAGCACAAGCGCAAGTAAGGTCAATAAGTTAATTGAAAATCCCATCATAAACATCACAATAAAAGATGCTACTAATGAAATTGGCACGGTTAGTGCGGGTATTAAAGTCGCTCTAACATTCCCTAAAAACAAATAAATCACCACAATTACCATGATCATCGCAATGCCCAAGGTGTTATAGACTTCGTTTATCGATTCTTCGATAAATACTGATGAATCATAACTAGGAACGATAAAAATGTTATCTGGTAAGGTTTTTTGAATGCGTTCAACTGCATCATGCGCGGCACGTGCTACTTCTAACGTATTTGCTTTAGATTGCTTAACAATACCCAAACCAATCATATTGACGCCATCGCCTCTAAAATCAGTTTCATCGTCTTCTGCCGCTAGCTCTACTTGAGCCACGTCTGACAACTTGACCAAAAAGCCATCTGCACCGGCAGCAACGGTTAAATCAGCAAAGTCATCGGGAGTTAAAAAGCTGCGAGCCACTCGCACATCAAAATCTCGATCATTTGATTCTACGCGCCCTGCAGGCAACTCTACATTTTCAGAACGAATTACCCTTTCTATATCGCCAACGGTAATACCACGGGCGGCCATTGCATTTCTATCTAACCAAACTTTCATTGCATATGTTCGTCCCCCCCTAAATTAACACGAGCCACACCATCTGCAATCGACAAACGGTCAACTACGAAGCGATCGGCAAAGTCAGTTAACTCCATCGTATTTAAGTTAGTACTTCTTAAGTTATACCAGACAATAACATCTTCATCAGAATTCGATTTGGCCACCTCTGGCGGGAATGCTTGGTCAGGTAAGTTATTAAGCGCGCGTGATATTCTTTCTCTTACATCATTTGAAGCCGCATCAATGTCACGACTCAAATTAAACTCAATCGTAATGCTAGAACGGCCATTTCGGCTTGAAGAGGAAATATTCTTAATACCTTCAATTCCGCTAATTCGCTCTTCTAGAACCTGTGTAATGCGTGTTTCTATAATTTCAGCAGATGCACCGGGGTAACTGGTATTTACTGACACAATTGGTGGATCAATATCGGGGTATTCACGAAGTGATAGAAACGATATCGCAACAATGCCAAAGACCAACAATAATAGATTTACAACACTTGCAAATACTGGACGTTTAACAGACAAGTCCGATAATAACATTATGCAGCTCCTTGCTGTTCCAAGATTCTAACCGCAGAGCCATCTCGCACGCGCAGCGTTCCTTGGGTGATCACTTTTTGTCCTGCAACTAAACCGTCGATGACCTGCACTAAACCTGGTTTACGTTCACCTACCACAACTTCTGTCTTAACGGCCTTATTATCACCATTAACGACAAAAACAAATTGTGAGTCACCTTCTGGGACCAAGGCACTCTCGGGTATAACTAAGGCATCTAAGACTCGTTTTTCAAGATTTATTTGTAACAACATACCCGGACGCATTTTACGTTCTTTGTTTGGAATCTGTGCCCTGACTTGAATAGAACGTGTTTGAGGGTCGATACGCGAATCAATATTAGTAATCGCTCCCTCAAACTGAACTCCAGGATAAGCTACCGAGGTTGCAAAGACGCGCTGGCCTTGTGCAATGCTGCTAAGGTGCACCTCAGAAATAGAAAAATCTACTTTCATGATACTCACATCATCTAGCGTAGTGATAATATCACCGGGTCGCACTAAAGACCCTACGCTGACGTTGCGTACACCAAGCGAACCAGCAAAGGGAGAAGTGACCATTAGCTCAGCTAAATCAGATTTTGCCACTTCTTGTTGGGCAGTTAATGCCTCAACTCTTGCTCTTTGTTCATCTAAAAGCTGCTCTGATGCGACACTTTGTTGTGCTAAGCCTTCGATTCGTTCTAGTTGTCGTTTTGCTTCAGCCAAATTGATTTGAATTTCGTTTAAGCGGGCGTTTTGAGCACGACTGTTTAATTCCAACAAAAGTTGGCCTTGCTCAACTTCTTCCCCATCATCAAATAAAATTCTAGTTACTGTTTGCGATTCTTGGGCAGTGATATTTACCGACTCGTTAGCCACAGCAGTCCCTAGTGCCTCAACTACTAATGGGAATGCCTCTTGATTTGCCGCTGTCACAACAACTGGCGTTTCACCGCCGCCCCGGCGGTTTTGGGCCTGCTCTGAACTTGGTAAATTGATAAAAACTAAAAAACCGATAAGCGCTAATACGCCAACTAATAAAGGCGAAAACTTCAC
Organism: Glaciecola sp. HA4-3; assembly: GCF_055693685.1. Lineage (NCBI taxonomy): Bacteria > Pseudomonadati > Pseudomonadota > Gammaproteobacteria > Alteromonadales > Alteromonadaceae > Glaciecola > Glaciecola sp. HA4-3. The sequence goes on along the minus strand of NZ_CM146340.1, from coordinate 566,058 downwards.
AAACTTAGACATAAATCTCTCTATTTACCGTTAAAAAATGATGGCCTTTGACCATGCAAAAAGTTGCTTTAATGCTTTGTGTTAACTTTTACTTGTCAGCGTCCTAATGAATCTATTAGAGTGCTACCATTACTCGTCATTATAGTACGAAAAAAATGAGTTCTGGACTTAAATTAATAATATGTAGCTTACTCGTTTTGCTAGTCAAAGCATGTTCGCAAGTTGAGGTGGCGCCTCCGGCGTGCAGAGTCAACACTTTACACCTTTCAGATGCGCGCGGATATGCAAGCTGTGCCATCGTTATTGACAATAAATTACTTATTGTCGAAACCTCACAAGATAAATATGACCTTCCTAGAAGCACAAATATTTCATCAATTGATAAAAATATGCCTGCACAATGCCAAGCCCACTTAGCAAGCTGGCATCAAACGGGCTTAAATGTAAAAGTGGGTCGTGCTTTAGGGATACAAAAAGATGGCACATGGATATTTGAATGTAGTCAATCTGCGGGGTTCGACGGCACTGAAAACTATCAAGCACCACAGTGGAATACGACCGAAGCTCAAACCATAAGCTACGTTGACCCTTTTGTCTTACATGAAACTGATTGGGTAATGCCTGCACATTCAGCTCTTATAAAAGATGCATATGTCGCACTGACGAAAGAAAAGTTGCCATCTGAATAATTTTATTGGTCGTACCAGTAACTTATTTGAGCGTTTTTTGATACCATTCGTATTAAACATCAATTGTGACCAATAAACACTTGTTCCTATGCGCGTGTTCAATAATGAAGTATCAAAGGCATAGCAACAATTATCGTATTAGGAGTATTTAATGCCGCAATATAAAGCCCCGATAGCAGACTTTCAGTTTTTATTGAATGAATGGCTAAACATCGACAACCACTATCTAGCTGTTGGTGCCGAAGGTATCGATAACGAATTACTCACTGAGATTTTAAGTCAAGGCGCGAAGTTTGCTGAAGAAGCGGTCGCACCGTTGAACCGTGAAGGTGATGAACAAGGTTGTCGCTTGGTAGATGGAAGTGTCACAACCCCAGACGGCTTTGCGCAAGCGTATCAAGAATATGTTGCCAACGGTTGGAATGCAATGTTAGGTAACCCTGACTATGATGGCCAAGACCTGCCGTATTCTGTCGCTGTTCCTGTACAAGAAATGCTTAACTCTGCCAACTTAAGCTGGCGATTGACCACTATGCTAACCGAAAGTGCCGTATTAGCTATCGACAAACACGCCACTCAAGCCTTAAAAGACCAATACCTTGCCAAACTGATAAGCGGAGAATGGACAGGTACTATGAATCTTACTGAGCCGCATTCGGGTACGGATTTAGCGCTATTAAATACTAAGGCGATACCGCAAGATGACGGTAGTTATGAAATAACAGGAAATAAAATCTTTATTACCGGTGGTGATCAAGACTGGACATCTAATATTGTACATTTAGTATTGGCACGTTTACCCGACGCCCCTAAAGGCGTAAAAGGTATTAGCTTATTTTTGGTACCAAAATTCTTACTTAATGATCAAAATGAGCCTGGGCAACGCAACGCTGTCACCGTTGGCAGCATCGAGAAAAAAATGGGGATTAAAGCTAGCCCGACATGTGTAATGAACTATGACGGTGCCAAAGGATGGTTAGTGGGTGAAGAAAATAACGGTTTAGCATGCATGTTTACTATGATGAACGATGCTCGTTTCCAAGTAGGACTTCAAGGGCTTGGCACGTGTGAAGCATCTTATCAAGGATCACTACAATACGCGCGCGAACGCCTGCAATCTCGGGCTCCTCAAGGTCCTGTCCAGCCAGAGCTTAAAGCTGACGCGATTATCCATCATCCCGATGTTCGTAAGATGCTGCTAACGCAAAAGGCCTTTACCGAAGGACTTAGAGCTTTATCAATGTTATATGCTCAGCAAATGGACGTCGAAAAGTACACAAGCGATCATCGTAAAGCACAAGCAAAACAAATCATCGCTTTTCTAACCCCGATTTGTAAAGGTTTTATGACTGACATTGCAACTGAAGTCACAAACATCGGTATCCAAGTATATGGTGGTCACGGATATGTTCGAGAATGGGGAATGGAGCAATTAGTCAGAGATACCCGAATAGCTCAGCTTTATGAAGGAACGAATGGTATTCAAGCGGCTGACTTGATTGGTCGCAAACTGACCAGAGACGGTGGTTTAATGCTAAACGCAACGGTCGAAATGTTATCTGGCCGCATAAATGCCATGACCAACAAAAAGAAAATGGCAGACGCACAAGCGCTATTGCATGAATGGCATCAAACTTCATGCAAATTATTAGGTGCCGACAGTGTCAATGTTGCAGGTGCCGCAACTGACTATTTACACTATAGCTCATATGTCATTTTGGGTATTTTATGGCTCGAGATGGCAGATGCAGCCAAGCGTTCAAGTAATGAACTAATTAAAAATGGTAAAGCCAAAACGTGTGATTTTTACATCAAACGTTTGTTGCCACGCAAAGATATACACAAAGCCTTAGTGCTTGAGGCCGCTGAAGATCTGATGACAGTCAATGACCAAGAGTTTGACTACATTTAATGTTAGCCCTTAATCAAAAAGCCCTCGATATTAACGAGGGCTTTTTTTATGGCAAACAAATCTTAGGCGACTGTCTTTAACGCAATTGTATCCAAAGCTTGTGATAAATCAGCAATGATATCTTCGATTGATTCAAGCCCTACAGATAATCGCACTAAGCCGTCACTAATACCGTGCTTTAGCCGTTCTTGTTGAGTGTAGGCACTGTGAGTCATACTCGCAGGATGCTGAATTAGGCTCTCAGCATCTCCTAGTGAAACGGCACTTTGAATCATATTTAGATTATCCATTAATTGGCGTCCCGTTTGCTCATTACCTTGCAGTTCAAAGGCAATCATGCCGCCAAACATAGACATCTGCTTACACGCTAAATCGTACTGTGCAAAACTAGGCAGTCCGGGATAATCAATACGCTTGACTAATGGATGTTGATACAAATACTCGGCAACTTTTTGGGCATTTTGTGAGTGTTGCTGCATGCGCAAAGACAAGGTTTTGATACCACGTAAGATTAACATCGCCGTAAATGGTGACATACAAGCGCCTGTAAAGTCTTTAAGACCCTCAAGTCTAATCTGCGTTATCATATCAGCCTTACCAGCAATCATACCCGCGATTAAATCACCGTGACCACCTAAGTATTTCGTCGCAGAATGCACAACAATATCTGCACCCAAATCAATGGGCTTTGTTATCAAAGGTGTTGCATAGGTATTGTCGACCACAGTTACAATATTATGCGACTTTGCAATACTCGAAATAGCTTCAATGTCTATAAGTCGCATATTGGGATTAGCGGGTGTTTCATAATAGATCACCGCTGTATTATCGGTAATAGCGGCATTTAGCTCCTCAGTTACACTTAAATCAACGTGCCTTACCTCTACGCCAAATTTTGCTAAACCTTTATGTAAAAACGAATAGGTGCACCCATATAAGGTTTTATCAACAATAATGCTGTCACCAGCTTTAAGCAATGTCCAAAGCGTAGATGTAATTGCGCCGATGCCAGAGCCGACCGCCAGTGCCGCTTCAGTATTTTCTAAACATGCTAAACGCTCTTCTAATAAACTAAGGGTTGGATTAGATATGCGAGAATAAAAATGCCCCTGCTCTTCCCCAGCAAACATATCAGCGCCTTGTTGCGCATCTTTAAATGTAAATGTTGATGTAAAGTAAATAGGAGGATTCAAAGAACCATGATGAGCTTGTGAATCATAGCCATGGTGAATAGCTTGCGTGGCAAACCCTTGTTGTGCTTTTGTTTTCATATCTGAACTCACTTTACGTACTCATAATCATATACTTATAATAAGCGAATCCCAGCGCAATTAAATTGCCAAATATGTCAATAATATTATATTTATTGATAGATTATGCTAATTTAATCCGCATAATTACGCTTAAAAGTTAATGAAATGGATAAAATTGATAGAAAAATAATTACTGAATTACAAAAAAATGCTCGGATAAGTAATCAAGAACTAGCGGAACGCGTGAATCTATCTCCATCACCATGCCTTAGAAGAGTTAAAGCCCTTGAGAAACAAGGAATCATAAAAACCTACACACTAGAAGTAGATAATGAAGCCTATGGTTTGCCTGTCACAGTATTTGTTACAATCCAATTAGAACGACATTCACTTGAAGCAGTTGAAAAATTTGAACAACAAATTATTGCTCTACCACAAGTGCTGGAATGTTTTGTTATGACAGGAAAAGCAGATTATTTATTAAAAGTGGTAGTGAAGGATCTTCATCATTACGAAGACTTTGTTAGAAAACACTTGCACTGTGTTGGTTATATCGCTTCAATTGATACCAGTTTTGCATATGGCGTTGTTAAGAAAACTAATGTGCTGCCCGATGCGTTAATTTAGACAAGGATTATTAAATGAAAATGTTTTTTCTTTTTTATTCAACATTGCTTTTGATTGCCTGCGATCACGTAGATAAGAATAACAGCGCTTTAAGTACAAGTAATGATCTTGAAGCACCGTCTAATTTTGCTAATTCAAGCGACTTATTGGCCAGTCTAGGTGAACAATCATGGCGACAGCTCGACCCTGAAAATACTATTGTAATGAATTTAGGTGAACGTGAAGTCATTATTGAGCTTGCTCCTTCATTTGCACCTAAGCATGTCGCGAATATTAAAACGCTGATTAACGAACAATATTTTGACGACACCGCGGTCATTCGCTCGCATGACAACTATGTCGCACAATGGGGTGACACTGCAGATCTTAATTTTATTCGTCAACCTGGCGAGCCATTGGTAGAGCCTAAGTCTATTGGTAGTGCTAATCCTAAACTACCACTAGAGTTTTTTGTTGATGCAAAACAAGTTGATTTCGTATCAATCAATAGCAATGATGCTTATGCTCAAGAGGTCGGCTACAGCAACGGATTTCCAACTGCTATTAACACGCAAGGCGCATATCTTGCCCATTGTTATGCCATGGTAGGTGTGTCTCGTGATAACGAAGCAAACAGTGGCAATGGTTCGGGTTTGTATGCAATTACAGGCCATTCACCTCGTCATCTTGATTTAAATGTGACCTTAGTCGGAAAAATCTGGGTAGGAATCGAACATTTATCCAGTTTACCTAGAGGCAACGGGCCTTTAGGTTTTTATGAGTCTGACGAACAACATACGGCTATTGATAGTGTTCGATTTCTCGACGCGTCGCGCAAAATAGAAGTGCTCCGCACTGACACGCCTGAGTTTTTAGAATATGTTGATTTACGCAAAACTCGACGAGACCCTTGGTTTGTAGAGCCGACAGGTAAAATTAGTCTATGCAATGTATCTATTCCGATGCGCGGGGCATAAAACGCTGTATCACTAGATATCGCCTATGTCTTACAATACAAAGCGCAAACACAAATAAGACATGATATATAGTCACCAACCCGCCACTATCGCTTTGCGAGCTTGTTGGCATCACTGGTACCTCTTGTATTGGCCTAATAAGCTTGATACTAAGCGTATCAGTGTCACTTAAAACAGGATTGCCAGAGTCACTGACATCTACTCTAAACTCAAGTTGCTCCAGCGATAAGAGCGCAGGGTCAAAACTTAGTTGCTTGTCTTGAACCTCAAACTCGGTAACACCAGATACCGTCCAAACAAAGCTGTGAGTATCGTTTTCATTTTCGTCAGTCACATTCGCAACAATAAGTACCTCGCCATTTTGAGTATCAAGCTGATTGACATTAACGCCATTTTGACTCGCACTTAACGACACGCTAGGTTTTACATTGGCAGCTTGTATTGGCTCATCTTTTGCGCTAAAAAAATATTATCTAAATACACCGTCCCACTGCCTTCTACTTTTAGTTGAAACGTGTTGGTCAAATCGACGTTGCTAAAAGTTGATAAGGGGATCTTTAGTGATTGCCAGTCTTGTTGGACAACATCAACCGTATAAGCCGTTTCCTGAGGACCAGGGCTGATTAAATAAACACGAAGGTCTGTTGCATTGTGCGTCCAATAATCAAGTTGTAAATAAGCTAAATCCGATACGTCTTGTTTATTTTGCTCCCAATCTGTGCCTTGATAATTTAGATTTTGATATACAAGAGTATTATTACCATTAATAGCAATAGTAGTAACCTGTGTAGCTTGACCCCAGTTAGGGTTGTAATCAATAGACGCTATATTTGTGTATTTATCACTAAATAAAGAAATAACGCTTAGGTTTTCTTCGACAGGCTCTGGCGCCTCGCTTTGTGGTTCGCTAAAAATTTCACAGCCTATTTCATTGACCAAAGCACCTTCTCTTGTAGTGGGACACTCGTCGATACTATTTCCTACTCCATCACCATCGTCGTCGATGATCATTGGAGTACTTTCATTACAATTGGTCCACTGATTATTGTCGCTTGGGATACAGTGGGCAACATAATCAACCTCTAAGGTTGCGCTGTTAAGGCTAGGATCAATTTCTCCTCCTAACGTACCGCCTATCGCTACATTCAATAGCACAAACATAGGCTCTTGGTATTGTGCGCAGTTTGACAAATCGTGCTGGGTAACAATTTGATCATTCATATAAAATCGAATGACATCCGCATCCCACTCTATTGCGTAAGTCTGAAACTCTCTGACATCTGGTGCGCCACCAGGATAAGCGACACGTTGCTCTGAGCCGCAATTCCCGACATTAAAAAAATTGGTTATGTAACGGTCGCCATTGTTGCCATACCATTCCCATACGTCAATCTCACCCGCGCTAGGATTAGGCCATGGGACATTATCATTGTCGCCTTTGATGGGTTGCTCGGCGATACGATTTTCAAGCATCCAAAAGGCAGGCCACGTTCCGCCTTCCAAGTTAAGAAAGCGAAGCCTTGCTTCCACTCTGCCATACAAAAACTCTGCTTTATCTTTGCTATTTAAGCGACCAGAAGTCCAAGGGCGATTAACGCCGCCTTGACCGGGGCAGTTAATACTTTGTCTTCTAGCTGTTATTTTTAGCGTCCCTTGTGATACTTCATAGTTACGATTTTCAGAGCTTTCATCATCTGTGTAGCATTGGATTTCATTGTTATAGTTGGCTTGCGTCTGTGCAGTCCAATTTTCCCAATTTACTGATGTGCCATCAAAGCGTTCAATCCAAGACACTTCCCAGCCTGCTTGCCCCTTGAATGACAACACTAAAAACAATGAGCAAACAAACACGCGAGTCGATAAACAACATATAGATGGACTAATTTTCAAGGTAACACCCTTTAAGCAAGATATTGTTTTGTAGACTAACAGTACAATGTTCTTACTCACAATCAACAAAGGTTAAAAGGGACTTACCTTGCGACCAACACTATCTAAGGGTTTATGATCTATATGTTTATTGTCTATCGGCGTGTTGTCTAGAAGCAAAGCATCAAAGCCGATTTGAAAAAGCTAGATACTTTTTTGCCAAAACATAGCATCACCTAAATCTGGATCTAGTTGGTACCCACTAAACCCTGCTTTCTCGTATGCTCGGATTGCGGATGTATTACCTTGAAGTACTTCTAGGGTTAATTTAGTGCAGTCGATTTGCCTTAGCAAAGGTTTGAATCCCCGATATTAGAAACTGACTAATTTGTTGGCCTCTTGCTTCAGGTATTACGGCAAAGTCATGGATATTAAGTACGCCTTTAGCAGCAAAGGTTGAAAAACTCTCGATACAATTTGCAAAAGCAATCGCCTTGTCATCACTATATACGACAAAAGAATGCATAAACGTTCTTTGCTTAAGGGCATCTGGCAGCATTGCTAGTGTTGCTGAATCAATTGCACCGCCACCCCCCATAGGGTCTGTTGCATAAACCTGCAGTAAGTAGAGTAAATCAGTTATTTGTTGAGTATTGTCGTAATCTACTTTGATAAAGCGTAAGTTGGCTTCCATTTTTATTTCCTTATATAAGTCTCTAAAAGTAGAACAAGTACTATCGGTAAAGTAAAGAAGTTAATGCTCAATGACGGCTAATCGACACCGCAAAGAACTTTTATTGCAATCTAGACTCGAAATAAGACGATGAGCGCACACATCACGATATATATTTACAAAGGGCAGATTGTCTGGTGTGATAAGTATAGTGGCATAAAATGCTAACTAACACTCTTTGTTAAGTGCAAACGTGAAGAGGTCGTAATTTGTAATGAAGATATATTTAATACACGAAGACGAAAAATCGCTCGATTGGATTAACTCGGCCTTAAACATGTCTAGCAAAGTAACAGCGGTTACTTGCTTAAACAAGGGTACTGACATTGATGTCAATGATGTTAATTTTCAATCCACTCTTGTTATTGTGTCACAAGAGCAGTTTCTGCCTTTTCGACGCTCTATTTCGCGTTTCTATTCGGCAAAAGATGTACCTTGTCCTATTCTAGTGTTAAGCGATACCTTTAATAGCTTTGACACCATAGGGTTTTCAAATATAACGATTGATGCGTTTCCTATCAGCGCTGTTACGCCTCAAATTTTAGAATATTTGCTGCTTACCTTGATGCGTGAATTTAGAAAAGACTCAAGACTAAAGAAACTTGCTCACTATGATGCGCTTACTGGGGCAACTAATCGTCATCTATTTACTGACAGGGTAAAACAGTCAATTGCCAGAATAAAGCGAGTTAAAGAAAACCTTGCTTTTATGTATTTTGATTTAGACAACTTTAAATTAATCAATGATGAATATGGACATAATTTTGGTGATGAATACTTGCAGTGTTTTGTCGATTTAGTCATGGAATGTATACGCGACACTGATACTTTAGGCCGCTTGGGCGGTGACGAGTTTGGCTTGTTGTTACCTAAAACAAGTGCAGAAGATGCACAACATTTAGCCCAACGAATTCTTGGATTGTTAAATAAAAAACATAGCATTCAAAAATCGAAAATAAGCATTAATACCTCTATCGGTATTGTCACAGTAAAAGAGCTTGATAGCGCCGATGAGCTGAATTATGAAAGCTTAACTGATTTGGCAGACAAAGCCGTTTATATCTCAAAAGAAAGTGGAACCAACCAAATCAATATGATGTCGTTTAATTAACGATAAATCGCGTTTTAGTGAATCCGCACATACAAAAAGGCCAAGCATTTGCTTGGCCTTTTTCATTTATGATAACTGACTTAACTTAAAAGAAGCGAGCGCGTACATATGCTCTAACCCAAAGTCTTAAGTCTCTTCTATTAATGATACCATTACCATCCATATCAGCAGCAGCGCGATAGAAACGACTACCTTCAGTCGCACCACGTGTGATCAAAATATAGAAATAATCAAAGAAATCTAACCGTCCATTGCCATTTATATCTCCTAACAGACCTGGATCGGGAGCTTCAAACAACAAGCCTACAATCACAGGATCATGATCTGATGAACGATATTCCGTGACATCAATAAAGTCTGCAGGCTTATCAATAAATTGGCGACTAAAGTTTGCATCTATTTGATCATTGTAATCAAACACACGAATCTCATCAGCATTGATATGCCATTCTGCAACACCTTGCACTAGCTCGCGGGCTTTTGCATTTGCTAATGCGTAATCCAATGAGCCAAATTCGCCTCTAAATGTGTAACTATAAGCTTGAGGACCGTTTAATTCGCGCGCCAAGTCAACATAGCCAGCGTTAGCCAATGTGACGATAGGATCTTCTTTCGCATATGCATTTAAGTCCCCTACAATCATGATCGCTTTTTCAGGGAAGGTTTCACTTAACCAAACGTGAAGCGCTTGAGCGGCTCTTGTTCTTGTCCCATTACAATTAGCTTGACCGGTCGTAGTGTCATCATCACCTGCACCACAGCGACTACCTTTAGACTTAAAGTGGTTAACATTAACAACTAACTCATCACCTGTTTCGGTAATTTCAAACAATTGTGCAAAAGATGGACGATTACGATTTGTGTCAAACAGCGGTCCTTGTTCATCAGCAATTGAGTTATTAGCATCTAGTACTTCTAGTGCGCCATTCACCGAGACTACATCATTTCGGTAAATAAGTCCGACCGTGATTTGGTCAGTACCTTGTGCCTGTCCAGCGTCAACAAAGCTATAAACATTCTCGCCATACGCAATGTTCATTGCATCAACAAGCTGTGCAATCGCACTTTGTGGCCCAAAGCCATCGTTCTCAATCTCCATTAACCCAACAATGCTTGCATCAAGTTCAATGAGCGCTTGTACAATTTTATCTAACTGCAACTCATATTCGGCTAAATTATCGGCGCCACGAGACGTTGGGAAGCCTTCGCCAAAACCATCTCCATTAAAAAGATTTAGTACATTAAAACTTGCGACTTTAATGTTGCCATCTAGTTGTGGACTGGCAGGTCTTTCAGCTAAAGCATAATCGAGCAAACCAAGTGGACGTAGGCGATACTCACCAAATGCTTCATCCATAATAAAATCATTAGTAAAGAGTGTCGTACCAGTACGCAATGGGTTAAAGAATGACAAACTACCAAAGTTAGAAGTCGGCTGATTAAAGCCATTAGCTAAATCATCTAGCAACAGCTTGTTACGGGCATTTTCTTGTGCCAAAGCAATCGCTTCGTCAGAGCTAAGGCAGATGAATGTGCGTAGGCGTAAATACTCGCTGACTTGATACTGTCACTTCGCCAACCAAGGCATAATCAAAGGTATTTGTTACCACTAACTCAGAAGAATTAGTGACTAACATACTCTCTATTGCTTCAAGGTTTTGCTCAGGCGCCAGCGGTAAAGTAAAGCTAACTGGATTAACGAAACCCTCATCACACAATTGTGATACTTCACTAGCTGTAATTTGGGTTTTGCCACCAAATTCGCTTACGGTACCTAATACTCTAACAACAGCCCCTTCACTTAACTCAAAGTTTTGATTGTTAGAAAATACAAATAAGCCTTCAGATGTATTGTCATTGGCATCATAATCACCTTCTTGTTCTTGTATAAAGAAACCACCAAGAGAATCTTTTGCAAGCGTAACAATAGCCTCTACCACAACATCTTGTCCGATTAGTGGTGATTCATCACCTTCACCTTGCACAGCACTGATTAGAGTAGCTTCATCAAAACACTGCCCAAGGGCGACAGGAGGATCAACTGGATCAACTGGATCATCTTCACCATATAAGCCAATATCATCAAAATTGTTAATTCCAAACCCTTCCCATTCAATAGCAGGATCAAAGGCATCATTAGGATTTGTGTCACCAGCGCTTACGCTTAATTTACGTCGAAGCGTGTTATTTTGTGTCCGCACGGGATCAACGCCCCATAGGCGCCACTAGGGTCCTCAGCGATTTTACCTATCGAATCAACGACCACATCGCCTTTTAACAGCACGACCGAATCATTACCGTTAAAGTTAAGGCTAGAAACAGTTAAGTCGGCAAGTGTTGTTAAAGCTGATTCAGCATTGCTATTGGCTATAACAAATACTTCACCATTGTCCAAAATTGCGCTTAAGCCAATCGTATACCCGACAGTAGTATTCGCATTTTGATAACCAACAACACTATACTCGCTTAAATCAATACTACGCCCAGTAATGTTCGCTATTTCAATTGCTTTATTGCTGCCACTTCCTTCTACATACTCAGAAATAAACAACTCTTTTTGGGCAAATTCAAACTCTCCCAAACCTAATTCACTGACACCGGCATCGGCTTGGTCTAAACGATCACGTCCACCAAAGAACCAATCGTTTGCAGCAAAAGTAGAACTTGCTTGCGTTTGATTTAACCTACGAGCGTAACTATCAGTATAATCCCAAACTTCATTGTCACCGTTAACGCTTGGTACACCATACACATCGACCACTTGCCCGTTACAAAAAAGTTCAACAGCGTCATCGCCATTAATAGCCATAGAACCACTGGTATAGTCGGGGGCAAAACCAAAGAAACTTGTAAACTGCGCAGATTCAGAAGCAACCGTAATAAAGTCGCCTGCATTTGCCGCTACAGATGGAAAAGTAAATTCTTGGCCATCAGTGCCGCCGCCATTATTGGCTGAGCCAAGTCCACAGACACTTAAATCAGCAATATCTTGAGTAACAAAAATCTCAACGCCTTTTGGAGTGCCACCAGTCAATGGTCCATCAAATACAACGCTTAATAATAGAGGCGAAGAACCGGGTGTTGGGTCCGTTGGATCCGTTGGATCTGTTGGATCTGTTGGATCTGTTGGGTCAGTCGGATCTGTTGGTTCGGTAACCGAATCACAACTGGCCGCTGGATAAACTACATCGACCCACTGAGGGTTGTCTACATAAGGATTTCTGTTACCTTGGTATTGATAAATTGCATCGTGTCGGTCTATTTCGTTTACTTCAATAGCATTAACTGAATCACCTGCAGCATCTACAGGGTCAGCATTGTGCCATTCAATTAATCGACATAAAAAACCTAAACGCGCTTGCCCTGAATCGGTTAGTCTATTCACCAACACTAAATCAGGTGTATCTTCGCCCGATGCGCCTTCGTAGCGAGTGTCCATGTAGAACATCATGCGCGCAATATCACCTTTCACTTCATCTCTTGGCTCGAAAGAGTCAGCATCAGTGAAAGAGTTAGGCGCATCTGCTATTACACTGCCACCGTTATCAAAATCTTTGTTTCCTCTTTCACGATTTACCGAGATATCAGCAGGACGAAGGTGATGAATATCGGTGTATGCTAATTCAAAACGTCCGCCAAACCCTAGGCTACTAGGCCAACTATGCTCGCGATTCCAGTTATCATCGTTTTGAGATGCATTACCACTTCCGTTACTAAATTTGGCGATATTACGTCCTGCGTATATAAGCCTAACATTATCAGAATTTTGTGGATCTTCATCAGTAGCGGTAAGCGCTGTCCATACTTCAGAATAAGTAAGACGCTTTTGATTGCTTGCAGCTAAATCACTCAACAAGGCCTTGAACTGTGCTCGTTCTTGCTCACTTGGATTAGCTGACAAATTAGCAAACGCCGTGTTGGCTCGGGCGTAAAAAGTATTGCCATCAAATGCACTAGGATCTGCTACAGGAGATAAGTCAGGGCAATTTACACATGCGTTGACTAACTCACCGTCAGTAGGTTGAGGGTCAACAGGATCAGTTGTATCACCATCAAAAACGTGATTACCTAAACCTGAAAATGTATCAATTGCAGAAGCCGTCCACTGCTCGCTGGGATCAAAACTATCAGTAGCGTCTGTGTCACCTACAGAAATCGAAGAAAGACGCGTCAAGGTCAGATTTTGTGTACCTAAACTGGTAGTTCCCCATCGCGTAGGTGGAGGATTTGAATTATCGCCTATTACATCAACTACTAGGCCATTTAACAGCAAAACAACACGGTCATTACCGTTAAAATTAATACCATTGAGCACCGAGGCCTTTGCTTTTAGCGCTTCACTTGCTTGGGTGCTAGCCATAACAAATGTGCCCATACTGTCAATCGAACCAGTAAAATTGTAGGTTGAGCTAGGGCTTTGAGCGCCGTTACTAAATATTTGAACTTGAACAGTTGCCATATCTATTGCATCTGTACTTGTGTTGAATATTTCTAGCGCTTTGTTGTTACTAGAGCCTTCAATGTACTCAGAAAAAAGTACATCTGCACTCGCGGGGGCGACTAAGCTTCCTGCAAGCAATAAAGAACATAGCTTTACGTGCTTCATAATTTGTCCACATTGTAGTTGAGTAAAAAAACCTGCACTAGGGTACAGGTTGTTTATTAATCTTATGTGACAAAAATTTGACGGTCTAGTCTTTATTTACTTTTTAAAGAACTTAATTTTGCGTAAGCTGGGGACTACGATTGATGATTTCATCTTTGAACCACTCAGCTAACATTCTTTTTTCGTATGCATATGGCTGGTCGCGCCTTGACAGAGAAAGGTTATCTAAAAAGCTCATATCTTTGATATTTGCACTCTCGGCAAAAATAATCTGGTTTTGCTCATCGACTAGCTCAAATTCAAACTCCATACGAGGAATATCGATTTGTCTTACGATTCTTATTTGCTGGATATTAAAATTAGTACTTCCCGCTAAATCAACATCCGTAACCTTCATGTTTAAAGTTTGTCCTTCAGGTAAATCTTGCGCTAGCTCTTGCATTTTTTCATCTAGCTCCTTAAAGACATTTTCACGAAATTTTTTACGCCCCATATGGTTACCAGGTCGAATATCTCGGTAATTATCTGGTTCAAACCATTCAATATTCACTCTTTTAGGTGTTTCTTCGGCCATTGGCGGTTTTTCATCTGCTAATACGCTGGTGCTCAACAGACCGATAGTAAGCGCGCCGGATAATAGTGTTAAATATTTCATCTTATATTCCTTCTTTGGATGGCCAATAGGCAAAGCAAACACGCTGATGCCACAACAGCAGGCTAAAAACTGCTCATTTATTGAACAATAACATATTTTCAAACATCGGATAAAGATTAGAGCAGAAAAAGCTATAGAAGTTCAGATTGACGGATGTCTGAACAAAACTTTTTTAAGTTTGCGCCATACATGTAGGGATTTATTTCGCCACGATTACAATAAAGGATATAAAACTCTTTGATTTTTTTGCTGTTGTCAGTCACATCAAGCACGTAATCCACCTGATGAGGTCTCAAGGACATGTTGTTTCGCATGAAGGCATCTCTTAGCTTCATTATTTTTCGGCGCTCAGGCACATCCGCAGCGCCGCTAAAAACGGAACTAACACCGCTTAGGGCATCGCCAAAAAAATCTCTTGCTACTTGGGTCTGCGCAATAAATAGAATTACTGCAACTTGTAACACCAAGATGATTATTTTTTTCATGTCAAAAATAAACGCCTATTTCGTCATGGTAAAGTATGTGTCGTGGTAAAATGTTCGACGTAAACAATCTACATTTCTTTCGTGCCATAAATGCTAACATATTTTGCTATGTAAGTTATATCGGCACTTTGATTAAATTGTAAACCATTTAAAGCCTTTACTAGCAATTTATTGATCTTAGATAATATTTTCAAGTTAGATTTTGGTATCATCACCTAGTAAAAGTCCTTTAAATATGGTTTAACCATAAGGTCACAATAAAAGACAAGGTTTGAGTGGTTTTATATGAGCGAAAGAATACGTGTTAAAGATGTCACACCGGTAGAGATACAAAATAAAAATGTGCATATTACCAAACCTACGTATTCTGCTCGTAACCGAATATACGTGCGTTCCGTTAAAGGGATGTTTGAAAATATACGCCGTTTATTTGGCTTTATTTTTTTAGGCTTGTTCGCGATAGCGCCTTGGATAAGCTACAACGGCTCTCAAGCGATTTTATTTGATTTGGCCGAACAACGTTTTACTATTTTTAGTATGACTTTATGGCCACAAGATCTCACAATTTTGGCTTATGGTTTAATCGTATCAGCCTTTGCTTTATTTTTCGTCACCACCTTTGCTGGACGGGTATGGTGCGGCTTTATGTGTCCACAAACGACTTGGACATATATATTCATTTGGTTTGAAACAAAGATTGAAGGCGCCCGAAACAAACGCATCAAATTAGACCAACGACCAATGGATGCCGACAAATTTTTGCGCAAAGCCGCTAAACACTTTGCCTTAGGTTGCATGTGCATTACTAACCTCACTAACCTTCGTTGGGTATTTTGTGCCTATTGATGAATTATTTATTGATTTTTTCACCTTTAATACGGGTTTTTGGGTCGCGTTTTGGGTGATCTTTTTTACCGTTTGTACATACGGTAATGCAGGCTACATGCGTGAGGTTATGTGTACTCATATGTGTCCATATGCTCGTTTCCAATCTGCTATGTTTGACAAAGACACCTTCACCGTAGCGTACGATGCCAAGCGCGGAGAATCGAGAGGCCCGCGTTCACGCAAAATTCCACATCAAGAACTTGGAGAAAAAGGTCTTGGTGATTGTGTTGATTGTAATCTATGTGTTCAAGTGTGCCCTACGGGTATCGATATTAGAAATGGTTTGCAGTATGAATGTATCAACTGCGGTGCGTGTGTTGATGCTTGTAATGATGTTATGAGCAAAATGAATTATCCCAAAAACCTAATCAGCTTTACATCCGAACACACCTTATCTGGTGGTAAAACAAAAATCTTCCGTTCTAAACTCTTAGGTTATGCTGTTGTGCTTGTAGTAATGACCAGCTTATTAGCGTGGGATATTGTCTCTCGCATACCCCTTACGGTCGATATCATACGCGATCGAAACTCACTTGATCGTGAGACCTCTACCGGCCTAATAGAAAACGTTTATACCCTAAAACTACTCAATAAAAGCCAACAAACCCAAACCTACAATATAAGTGTTTTAGGGCTAGATGATGTTACTTTCTTTGGGGAAACTGTTGTAGAAGTACAAGGAGGCACTGTGTACACGTTACCTGTGAGTGTTGCCGTTGACCCTGTTAGCTTAGAAGCGGGGACAAGAGAAATATTCTTCAAAGTCACCACCACTATAAATGGTGACGAGATTGTTGTTGAAGAACCTACTACATTTATATACCAAGGTGTCTGATTTTAGCTTTGCGCAGCTTACACCAGCGCTAATTTTAGACGCCATTGAGAGCCTTGATATTCAGGTAGCATCTGGATTGTTGGCATTAAATAGCTATGAAAATCGGGTTTACCAATTCACGACTGAGTCTCATGGTCGGCTGGTGGCCAAATTCTATCGGCCTAATCGATGGACCAATCAACAAATACAAGAAGAGCATGATTTTTCGTTTGAACTACTAGAAATGGAAATGCCCATTGTCGCCCCATTGAAGTTTGATAATGAGAGTTTGCATGAATATCAAGGATATCGGTTTGCCATATTTCCTTCAGTTGGTGGCAGACAGTTTGAAGTTGATAACTTAGATCAACTTGAATGGATGGGCCGTATTATCGCCCGTATTCATGCAACTTGTGCCAAGCGAGCCTTTATTCATCGGCCTAAGGTAGATGTTCAAACATACTTGCAGCAACCGCTTGTTACGCTAGCTTCTAGTCAACTAGTACCAGCTCACTTACATACCCCGTTTTTTACAGTGATTGAGCAAGTTGCCTCTTTGGCACAAACACAATATACGAGTGCATCATTTAGCCCTCGTATTATACGCCTGCATGGTGACTGTCACCCAGGTAATATCCTATGGCGCGATGGCCCGACTTTTGTAGACTTAGATGACTCTAGGTCTGGCCCTGCTATTCAAGATTTATGGATGATGTTATCTGGAGATGACATGCAACAACGCATCCAATTAGATACCTTGATTGAAGCATATGAAGAATTTAATGAATTTGATACCCGAGAGTTTCAACTCATAGAGCCGTTAAGAGCAATGCGCATGGTGCACTATATGGCGTGGTTATCAAACAGATGGCAAGACCCAGCTTTTCCACGAGCATTCCCTGGTTTGCTGAAGATAAATATTGGGAAAATCAAATTCTTGCACTAAAAGAACAGCTTTCTGCCCTACAACAACCTGCAATAAGCACAATGCCATATTAAAGCACTCAGTTTGGCAAAATAATTATATTTAATAAGTACTTAGTCTTTGCAAGCTTGCTGGTTTCGACTATAGTGCTTGATGTGAAAGGTGCTTTATAAAGATTATTTTTTATAGAGTTAAACGGGAAGCAGGTGTGAAACCTGCGCTGCCCCCGCAACGGTAAGCAAGTAAAAGTTAGCCTTTTAAGCTTTGTTTTCATAGCAGTTTTGTGTCACGACACATTCGCTAGGTCATCCACTGTGATTTTTCATGGGAAGGATTAACAAAGTATCTTGTGAGCCCGGATACCGGCCTTACTAATTTGATATCGATAATCTAAATCGTCGATATTCTCTGTATTATCTTTTTGCTCGGGTGGAGCAAATAAAAAGGATTTTTAATGAAAACGCAATTTACTTTATTAGCGGCATCTATTGTCGTGCACGCCTATATACCCAATGCCATAGCGACAAATACTGAAACTGAAACAATCAGTATTACAGGCTCTCGTAACCCAATCCCATCACCATTAGTGGCGGGCTCTTCTACTGTTATTACCAAGCAGCAAATAGATAGCTCGGGCGCGGTAAACATTACCGAGCTTTTACGAACTGTTCCAGGCGTGAATATCAGCCAAAGCGGCCCTTCTGGTAGTCTAAGTGAACTTCGTTTTAGAGGCGCTGAGTCAAATCATGTATTGGTACTGATTGACGGAGTCGAAGTGAATGATATTGGACAAGGAAGCTTAGTCAATTTCGCGCATATTTTACTTAGTAACGTTGAAAGGATTGAAATTTTGCGTGGACCTCAAAGCGCTATTTGGGGCTCAAGTGCGGTTTCAGGTATTATTAGCATCACCACAATTTCTAGCTCACAAGCGCCATCCTTAACGCGATTAAACCTAGGCTTAGGCGATCGCTCTACCATAAATGCAAGTGCCAGCCACACCCAACAATATGACAAACTTCGATACAGTTTTGGAGTGAGCCATTACGATACTCAGGGCGAAAACATAAGCCGTAGTGGCGACGAGAGCGACGCATATACAAATACATCACTTCAGTCGTCGTTGTTATATCAAATAGATCCCTATAATCAATTTGATGGGTCGATTCGGTATGTTGATTTTAGTAATGATTTTGATGCATATGATTTTGTATCGGGACTCACTATAGATAGCAATAATATTACCGATGGAGAGCAAATAGCAGCAGCATTTAATTGGCGATATGCCGCCACTGAAAATGGCAATAAAACAGGGATATATTCTCAACTTTTATCGTTTCAGTATGCACAAAACGATAATACAAATAGCAATGACAGCTTATTCAGTAGCTCAACAACAGGTAGTAAATATCGAGTATTATGGAACAACCGTTTTGATTTAGCACCAAACACATGGATAAACGCTGGGTTTGAAGGTATCGAAGAGGACTTTGTTCAGCGCGGTATTGTTGGTTTTGGCGACCCCAATCAAGATCAAAACAGTCGAACATACTCTTTGGTATCTAGTGGTCAGTACGCGCTGAGCGACTCTATCAACCTAAGTGGCAGTTTACGCTACGACAATAGTGACGATTTTGATGATGCAACAAGCTATAGATTGGGTTTAAGCTATTTGATTTATAGCGATTATCGTTTTTTTATTAGCCAAGGTCGTGCAGTTAAAAATCCAAGCTTTACTGAGCGTTTTGGCTTTTTCCCCGATAGCTTTTTGGGCAACCCGGACCTTTCACCTGAACAGCAAGAAACACTAGAGTTTGGTGTTACGTTCCGTATCTTTGATACCGATGTGGATATCAATTGGTTTGATGCCTCCCTTGAGCAAGAAATACTAGGCTTTGTTTTTGTGCCTGAACTTGGCCTATCAACGGCACAAAACGCCACTTTTGATAGCCAACGTCAAGGTATTGAGCTGTCACTCTCAGGTGAGTATGCCAATATAAATTGGCAAGCACATTACAGCTATTTAGATGCAAGTGAAAACCAAGCCAGCGAATTAAGACGCGCCCAACATACAGGATCAATAAATGCAGCGTACGAGCTTTCAGCAAAGCAACAAGTATATGTTCAAGCTGATTATACTGGCACGCGCTTAGATGGCTTTTTTAATCCCAACACGTTTAACACCGATATTATTGCATTAAGCGCTTACTGGCTATTTAGCGCAAATTACCAATATCAGTACAATCGCAACCTTAGTATCAATGTTCGTTTAAGTAATATTTTGAATAAACAGTATGAGGATGTCATTGGTTTTAGTGGCGAGTCTAGTCGCGCAATAGCAAGTTTACGCTATACTTTTTAGTGACAAGTAGCACACAAGACTTGAACCAAAAGTCGCCTGTGCTATCCTTTTGCGCATATTTTTGCGGTCGCACACGCTAAATTAACTAAACTATTTCGATTTATTGCAGTCTGAGCTGTTTAGAGTCGATAATAAAACGAACAAACATTTACACATAGGATTACCAATGAAAAAGTTGTTAGCCGCTGGCATTTTATTTTTTGCTGCATCACTAAGTTTTCAAGCATGCTCACAAGTTGAATTATGGCAAGAAGGTACGCATTACAAAGTGATTGCCGAACAAGCTTCTGAAAAGCCTGAAGTTAAAGAGTTCTTTTCATTCTGGTGTCCAGCTTGTTATAACTTCGAGCCCTTAGTTGCACAAATGAAAAAAGCGCTGCCTGAAGACGTCAAGTTCAATAAAGTACATGTTAATTTCATGCGTTTTGCTGGGCCTCAAACCCAAGATGCGGCAACCAAAGCAATGATGATTGCTCGTGCACTTAAGCGTGAAGATGTGCTTAACGCAGCGATTTTCAATTATATTCATAAACAGCGTGCAACTGTTGCCAACCTTGAGGACTTGCGCAGCTTGTTTATTGTTAACGGTGTAGATGCACAAGAGTTTGATAAACTAGCGGGGAGCTTTAGTACCAATAGCTTAGTAAAACGCAACAACCGCACTATCGAAGAGTTTCGTCAGCATGTTTCAGGTGTACCTAATTTTATTGTTAACGGTAAATATCAAGCAACATTTACTCGCGACATGAGTGCACAACAAATGGTTGATTTAATTGTTTGGTTAAGCGCACAAAAATAAAGTAATGTTAAGCAAAACAAAAAAGGCGTGATTTCAATCACGCCTTTTTTGATCCCCAACATCACATAACAATGATGCTTACGCTAACTCATCAGTAGCGACTTTATATCTTGGATCTTCATTAACGTTAATTTCAACATACTTATTTGCCTTGCGAAGCAATATTCTGCACTCAGGGCTGATATGTCGAATATGAAGTGTTTTGCCAAGCTGCATATATTTATCAGCTAGCGTATCAAGCGCTTCTATACCTGAAGAATCCCAAATGCGCGATTCATTGAAATCAATCACAACATCCTGCGGGTCATTCTTTACATCAAATATGTCTTTAAAGTGGCTCACTGACCCGAAAAACAATGGACCTTCTAACTCGTAAACTTTCCAATTATCATCGTCCGTGTGAGAGCGAGCCATAATATGCGTTGCATGTTTCAAGGCAAACACTAATGCCGATACAATCACACCTACAATAACCGCTACCGCTAAATCTGCTATTACAGTTATTCCAGTTACTAAAAATAATACAAAAGCATCTTCTTTGTTTACGCCTCGAACAATTCTAAATGACGCCCATTCAAATGTACCAATAACAACAACAAACATAACCCCCACCAATGCCGCCAATGGAATCATTTCAATCAAAGGAGCAGCAAACAATATAAAGCCAAGCAATACAAGCGCTGCGGTGATACCTGATAGTCGTCCTCGGCCACCAGAGTTTATGTTGATCATACTTTGACCTATCATCGCACAGCCACCCATACCACCAAAAAATCCATTGACGGTATTTGCCACGCCCTGACCAACACATTCTTTGTTGCCTTTACCGCGCGTATCTGTCATTTCGTCAATCAAGGTTAACGTTAATAAGGATTCAATTAGTCCAACAAGGGCTAAAATGATACTGGTGGGCAATACAATGTAGAGTGTTTCAAAACTAAACGGGACGCTTGGAATAGCAAAACTAGGTAATTCTCCTGCTAAAGATGCGCTTGCACGTTGCTCTGCTGGCAACATATCGCGCACGTAATCGATAACGGTGCGAGCGTCCAAATCAACAAAGGTCACAATTAGAGTGACAGTTACAATAGCAACCAAAGATGCTGGTACTGCCGTGGTTAATTTAGGTAATAGATAAATAATTGCCATGGTCAATACAATTAAGCCGACCATGATATACAAAGCGGTACCGCTCATCCATTCCCATTCGCCCGCCGCGTTTAGTACTTCAAACTGGCCAAGTTGCGCAAGGAAAATAACAATCGCTAGACCATTGACAAAGCCAAGCATCACCGGATAAGGGACCAGTCTGATAAACTTACCGAGCTTAAATAGCCCAAATAATACTTGGATGACTCCGGCTAGCACCACTGCGGCAAATAAATACTGCACCCCATGATTCATGACCAAGGCGACCATTACAACAGCCATTGCACCGGTAGCACCCGATATCATACCAGGTCTTCCACCAATTGCAGAGGTTATCAAGCCCATCATGAAGGCAGCATAAAGACCCACCATGGGCTCAACACCGGCAACAAAAGCAAAGGCAACAGCTTCAGGTACTAAAGCTAAGGCAACAGTAATGCCAGAAAGAATGTCATTCTTAACATTCCCCTGCGTACCATTAAAATTATTAAACATGACACACCCACTAACTAACGAACGATTAAGCAAAAGTGGCGCGAGTGTAACAGATGCAGATTGATATTTCTTTTAATAGATTGTTAACAGTCCAAGATTAAGCTTTCGAGCCGCCCAGACAATTAGGCGAATCGGGCGAAACGCCATGCTTATCGATAAACTCTTGTTGAGTATAGGTATGTAGTGCAAGCGCATGAACAGGGCCTGCTAATTCATCGCTAAGCGCCTTATTGATTATACGATGCCTTTGTAGTAAGCGCTTACCCTCAAAGGCATCACTCACCACGGTTACTTTAAAGTGTGTTTCTGAATTAGCCGGTACATTATGCATGTGACTTTCGTTTGTCACATCTAAAAACGTTGGGGTTAATTGCTCAGATAACTTACTTTCAATACTATGCTGTACGCGTTCACTCATGCCTTTTTCCCATTATGTTTAACTAATCTGAAGGTAAAGTTGATGCGTCTACCCGTTTGCGTTTTACTTTTATTAATTCCATGCTGCCAATTGGCTTGCGTCCTACCGCGCATCATAAGTAAAGACCCGTGGTCTAATTCTACACGATGCGTTTGTTTGGTCACATTATGTTTAAATGCAAAACGACGTTTTTGACCTAAGCTAAGTGACGCAATACACGGGTTGAATCCTAGTTCAGGTTCATTATCACTATGAAAGCCCATACTATCGTTTCCATCCCGGTACATGTTTGCTAATACTGAATTGAACACAGTATTGCATGCTTTTTCGCAGGCATGCTTTAACGTTAATAAGTGCTGATCCCAAGCTAGTGGTGCCATAACAATGCCCGAATACGCATATTGACTATCACAGTCGCCATACCAAGCCTGCAGTCTTGGTATCTTGTGTTCTTTGCCATAGAGACGGATAGTAGGTTGATGCCACTGCAAATTCGTTGCAAAGTATTCAAACAAAGAATTGGCTTTATCTAACGACAAAAACGATGGGCAGTAAAGCACATCGGCATCGTCCATAGGTAGTTGAATCCATTGGTGGATGACGCTATCTGACGGATTTGTTTGGTCAAAGGTTGAAAATAAGTCTGCTTGCACATCTATGCTTCATAGCTTAATAAGCAGCATAAATTAACACACTATGCCGTTCCTGTCTGATTATCGTGTAAACGATTTGATTCTTGTTTGTACATATATCTTGCTGCTTTATACAACAAAATCAGTGCGGCAATAACGGTTGCTTGTACGAATCCCGATACCATTAAAAACGAACCACCCACACCAACATTTTGCCCAACCACAACAACTGCAATATGCGTCACAAATGCTAAGCCTGTAATTGCCAAGATTAAATATATCTCGTTCAACTTAACCGCACTTTTGTTTTTTCTTATATCTTTAAAATTCATTAGATAATACAATACTGCGGGTAAAAATAATAAAACGGCGCTCGCAATGGCAAGTCGTTTAAGGGTGTTCTTGTTGTCCATGTTCAACTTCCTTACTAAAAAACAAGCGTAGTTTACTGATTGATAAACAATATAAAATTCGAAATTGTCATGCCATTTGTCAGGTTTTTCAGAGGTGTCACATGGCAAATTACATAAACACTTTTCGCTGAGGTTGTTTTGCAAGAGACACTGTTAAATATTCAAGGAAATTCATTAGTACTAAAACGCTTTCCTCATAGCCAGTTCGATAAATCTTTACGAGCTTGGGACGCCGCGGACGAATACTTAATAAACGAACTATCTGCAAAAATAGTAGACTCATTATCGCAAATCGATACCAACAAGCGTATTAATATTGCGGTTATAAATGACACCTTTGGTGCCCTCACATGCGCATTACTAGCCCTAGATTCGCGAATTTATATCGAGGCATTTGTCGATTCATATATGTCTACGATTGCCATTGAACAAAACCTGAACGCAAATGCGATAGATTCCGACCGAGTTAATATCAACAGCACCTTGCTACTTAATGACAAATCGAAAACGAGCCATTTCACATATGATTATGTGTTACTAAAAGTCCCCCGCACACTTAATTTTTTGGCGTTTTTACTAGACGCTTTAGCATCACAAACGTCTTTTTGTGATGCTCAACAGCCCCCTGTTTTTATCTCGGGGGCCATGACCAAATTAGTGACCAGCTCGGTAATTAAGCACTTTGAACATTATACTCAAAGCGTCCACACTTCGCGGGCAGTCAAAAAAGCCCGGCTAATTTTTGCTGAATTAACAAAAAATGTTAACAATAAGCAAGCTACCCAAGCAAGTGAGCACATAAAACAAATAAAAGATCCTCAATTACCATTTGTTTTACACAACTTTCCTAACGTATTTTGCCAAGACCAAGTCGATATAGGCGCGCGCTTCTTTCTAGACCATCTACCAGCGCTATCTCAAGCAAAACAGATAGTAGTCGATTTAGGGTGTGGGAATGGTATTTTGGGAACACACTTAGCACTAAATTGTCCTAGTGAGCATCAAGCAGATATTCATTTTGTCGATGAATCATATATGGCGATTGCCTCTGCCCAAGAAACCTATGAGCAAGCCATGCTAGCGTCAAAATCAAATATAAGCGCCTTTTTCACAGTCGGACATAGTCTTCAGAAATTTGAATCTGAAAGTGTCGATTGTATTGTTTGCAATCCTCCTTTTCACCAAAACAACACTCAGCTTGATGACATTGCTTGGCAAATGTTTAATGATGCCAAACGAGTATTAAAAACAGGTGGTGAACTACGCATTGTCGGGAACCGCCACCTTAATCATCAAAACAAACTTAGAAAGCTTTTTGGCGGATGTAAAGTTGTCGTAAACAATAAAAAGTTTGTTATATTAAGCGCCAGCAAATTACATAGGCGCTAAGCGTTTACATAAGGTATTTTATGAAGTTTTTCACTATTTTATTTGTTATTGCTTTGTTTATTGTTGATGTAAGCACAATACCGCTTGCCAATGCACAAGCGCGCGAAGCACCTAAAGTAGCCGCTCCTATCGGGGAGAAACTGCAAAAAGATAACTTTTATCCTCGTGTTCGTTTAGAAACGTCAATGGGCGATATCATCATCGAACTCAACCGCAGCCGCGCACCTATCACGGTAAATAATTTTCTTACTTATGTACATGAAAAAGAATATGACAACACCTTATTCCATCGAATTATGCCCGAGTATATTGTGCAAGGCGGTGGGTACGACTTAGATTTCAAAGAAAAAAAGAATATTACAAAATCATCAATGAATCAGGTAATGGATTAAAAAATGATATGTACACAGTAGCAATGGCTAGAATGAATGACCCACATTCTGCCAAGCGACAGTTTTTTTCAATATGAAAGACAATGACAACCTAAACCCTGGCAGGCGCTGGGGTTACACTGTTTTTGCAAATGTAGTCGAAGGTTATGAAGTAATCGATGCCATTAGCAAAGTTGAAACGCATGTAGATCCCGACACCGGCTTACCTGACTTTCCAGTTGAAGATGTTATTTTAAAAAGAGCAGTATTGATGCCCGAACCAAGCTTTGATTAAAAAAAGGCGCTATTCTATTTCAATTAACACTTCATTGTGTCTAAAAAACGGAATGGTAAGTGGGCCGTTATACCCTGCCTTAACTGGCTCACCTGTCTGAACATAGCCGTTTTGATTCATCCAATTTTGTAAGAGCTTGGTATGTTCGTCGACATTACTATCACCTAAAGTTCCGCTGAACTTTATCGCTGCAACTTTATAATTAGTCACTTGGCTTACAATCACACTGGAATCTGTCGGTGCTGGCGTTGTTTCAAGTGTAAAGTGACTTGGCATCACAAATGACATCGAAGGTTCACTGACATTTTGTGACATAAAAACAGGGGCTGTCATGGCGATTTCTGTACCTTGATTGGTCTCATCCATGAATACAGGCGCCGTCATAGCAATTTCATTTGCTCCTTCGTTTGCCCCTGTAATGTATTTAAATAACTTCCTAAACGCACTATTCTCACTGCCCTCACCCATGCTGGCAGATACTAAAATCATCGATTCGTAATTGCGTATTTCAATATCTAATTCTTCATCAGAAGATATAAGTGTATAAGGCGCAGATTCAACGCCATTATCGCCAAACACTGAACACGCACTTAACAATAAGGCACAAATTGCGATAAAAAAAACTTTCATAAACTCACTTAAGGTTGCATGCATCATTAATCAGTTATACGCAACGTCGATATAAAAGTTTTAAATAAAACCGGGGGCTTTTTATTTTGCTAACGACGCGACATTCATGCCGCAATTAATTCGTTGTTTAGGCTCATCAAACGCATTACACAACAAAAGGTCTGGATAAACAGTATCGAACTCTTTTGGCACGCTTAAGCCTTGCATACCTCTATGACAAGATTCGGCAGTAAATGCAGAATATGACTGCTTTTCTAAAAAGTCATAATAAAATACTTCATCTACAATTTTAAGCATTGCTAAACCCAAGATTTTATCCTTTGAAAATGGCATTGCAGACAAATCGTCTAATGATGGAATAGACTCAAGGAGAGACTCTTTAGTGTAACCGTCGTACTTCGCATTAAGCGCTGATGTTGCTAACGAGAAAAGCTCATTACAAACAGTACTAATATCGTCATTTGGTGGCGGCACATCTGCCGGCGTATTGTGTATCAACGGCGTTTTGTTTTTATGTTCCTGTGGTGCATTATCTTTGAGTTGCGTGGCCGCATCAAAGCTTAGCAGCATGGCACTTATAATTAACAAAACTTTCAAAACATGCTCCTTTTAACAGCAATATCGCTAATGTTACTACACCAGCCCAATTAAGATAAAGGCCCCTCCCGCCATTATAGCGTAGTAAGCCATACCCTCAGTAAAACGGCTTAGCAAAGTAAAATAAAAATATGAAACAGACAAGGTTATTATAGCGCCAAGTATTAAATATAAAATTTCAATATCACTAAATAATCCAAAAAAATTATCGGTACGGAATAAATCAAAGAAGATTTAAGCGGATCACCATGCAAGTCGTGAAGTTTTAAAGCGGCTATCAAAAACAATATTTTAACTATCAAAATTACCTCTAAATTCTTTCGCTGGTGACATACTACCCCTCACAAAATAGCTATAAAGTCGACAACTGTATAGGTCGCACTATAACGCTTCTGGATCTTTTAGGCTCAACAATACTGCAACACCAATAAGACTGACACCCGATATTCGTGTTATTAACGCCTGATATGGCTTTTGTAGTTTTTTCGCTAACATGCTTGCGCTGCCACCATAGAAAGCCAAAAACAGCCCATCAATGATGATGTAGCTTACGCCTAAAACAAACACTTGTGTCGCAATACTATCATTTGGGTTAATAAATTGAGGAAACAACGCTGCAAAAAATACAATTGCTTTTGGATTGGCAGCTGATGTCACAAATCCTCTAATAAACAAACTTAAAACAGAGGCCTTTGGTTTTGTATTAATACCCGACTGTTTGTCAAATGATGATTTAATTGTTCTCACCCCTATCCAAATAAGGTAAAGCACCCCAGCCCATTTGATTATGGTAAAACCATACAAAGATGACATAACCATAGCAGCTAAACCAAATCCCGCTAAACTTATTTGAATCGTATTAGCGGTTAAATCACCTGCGGCAGTAGCAAGTGACCGTTTAAAGCCATTTCCCATCCCAACAGATATCATCAAAATATGACTGGGCCATGGGCTTATCATGAATATTAAAACGGTTGCCAGATATAGTAACCAAGTATCAAAATTCATATAGTACTCAACCTACGTTTTTCCATTAAATCATCCATCAAACTTAATCATTGAACCTACAGAGTAGACAGTATCGTCACCCGGACACACATCGCGTGTTTCAGCAATATTACAAACTTGTGATTGATTTTCGGTTGCAAAACAAAAATCAAAACGAGTCTGCGTTTTAATTGGCTCGGTGATCAAACCATTAGGAAGTGATGACCATTTCCATTTACTCAGCACTCTGGATGCTGATTTAGCAAACATATCATTTGACGCCGCCACTACTTTTATATTTTCAAGCTCATAACTGGGTGTAATTATATATTCAATGGTCGCACACCCTTCAATTTCGCCCATGACCATCATTGGTGGATATCGAGGTGGAAATCGTTCAAGACTTTCCCAAATTGGTAGCAAAATTTCATTAGTATTTGGCTCGATGCCGTTATGTTCGCTTGCGTTACTCAATGACGTAAGGTTTGAAAATAAAAATATGATACAGGCAATGATTGAAGTTTGTTTTAACATATTGACTCTTTTGTTTGCTTAGTAATTTTCTGTAAATATTATTGTTAGTAAGCTATTGATTGATAATTGTATCAAAGCCGCCAAATATCATGCGTTTCATATCAAATGGCATGTTTTTAGGATCCCAATTAGCCATTCGAGGATCCTCCATTACTGCTTTGTTACCCGCATCCCTTATCTCTTTTGATGGCCACATTATCCACGAAAAAACGACGATTTCGTTTTCGTCACATTTTACGGCTAATGGAAATGAGGTAACTTCTCCTTCAGGCACATCGTCAGCCCAATTTTCTACAACCGATATAGCACCATGGTCTTTAAAAACAGGCGCACCTTCCTCTGCTAACTTTATATATTCAGCCTTCTTGTTTTTCGGTACTGCTATGACGTATCCATCTATATATGACATATTGACCTCTTTATTTGTGTTCAAAATATTCGTATTTAGAAAAGCTAGGCAATAAATGGTCGCCTAAACACTAACATTTACATACGCTAGCATCTCTGCACTGGCAATACACTGGTTATTTCGTTTATTATTTTTTAGTTTTATTCGCATACGCTGCATTAGTTTTACCCTTACTTTGAAAAAACAAAACGATAGCAAATACGATTTCGATGACACTGCCAAGCATTGCACCAACAAAAAACGAAAATTCGAGCACGATTCCTAATCCACCAGCAGCTAATAAAATAGCGCCTAATATCCAATAGACTTTTAAGCCGTATAGGGTTTGAAAACTTAAGTATCGGGCGCCAATGGCAATCAACATAATAGGGTAAAAAAATGTTGGTTTGATCTGAGCAACACTAAACGCTAAAAATAATCCGGCAAACAAAATTGCTAGTCCTTCAAATGCAAGATATTTCAGCGCATTATTTGGATCATGGCTTCCAGAGCGTCTTAGTAATTTAGAAAATAAAACAGAAAGTGGAAAAATAAACATACCACCAATAAAAAGGCTTAGCATGCTAGCATTTGAGGAAATTGTGAGCGCGACAATCGCTGCCCCCCAAACAAGCCCTGAGGCTAATACACCCGTCGCACCGCCAAAATAGGCATCATTCATATCATTTTGAGATGTAATAAAATCCATTTTTGTCACTCCTAATTTTTCAATACCGAATAATTTCGGAAAAAATACTTATTCGCCTCTGATATAGCGCAATAAAGTATTAGCCATACTAATATATCAATATCTTATCTCGGCTTCTTATTGGTGTTAGCTTTTTCTAACTTGTTTAACTTGTTTAGCTTTCTTACTTTAAACACCACGTAAATATTATGGACGGTAAGGCCAAAGCATACCAAGGACACGACAAGACAACCAACAAACAGTCTAATTTCTACGTCTCGCGCCCAAAATGCCATGCCTGCACATATCATTGCTACTGAAAATTCTATTAATATGGCTTCTGAAAAAATAGTGGGATTTACTTTTACCGGTTGAGCATAGTGTTTAATTTTGTATCCCATAAAACATCCTTGTTATTAATGTGTGTCTTCACAAACTGAGTGAGAGGTCTGGCTAAGCTTGTTATATACCGTAATCTTGCTCTACCATTGCTATTCGCACCTTGTAACTTTCATACCAGAACTTCTTCCCTTTTTGCTGTGCTTCAAGATGTTCTGTATTTGCCTTCCAATCTTTAATGGATGCAAGACTTTCCCAATAAGATACTGTAACACCAATTTCTTCTCTTGCAGATTCAATTCCTAAAAAGTAAGGTTGTGATTTCGCTAATTCAATCATCCTTTCAGCGGTAGTACCATATCCATTGTCAAGATGCGTAAGAATCGACGTAAAAATTACAGCATAATATGGCGGGCTGGGCGTTACGGCTAAATCTGTCACGATTGCTCCTTAAAATATAGTGCTTTATCACAGTGAGTAGCAAGAGTTTTACTATGTAATATTTGTACTTAAACCTGCCAAAGCCCGCTTTGAATAGGACCAAACATTAACACTGCACACTTGCCCAGATCTTTTATATCCATGGGTGGAACAGCAATTTGTGCCCCTGAATTCGTTGCTTCATCTACTGCTTTTTCAATATCTGGAACAAGATAGTATGGCCTAGTTACTGGCTCTTCAGATTCATGCATTGGTGCGCGCACACCAATATTTCCGCCATTATTTAGTTTCGCTGTTCGCGCATTCCCTAGTTCCTGCAATGGTTCTCCAAATGAGACTCCTAGTGTCTTAGAATATGAGTGACAAACTTCTTCAACATTCTTAGTAACAATTTCTAAATAATGAATCTGAGCAAAATTTATCATTGAGCCTTCCTTTTAAAAAACCGCATCGGTTAATCCAGAATGTCTAATGTTTGACTAAAAGTCTAGTAAAGTATGAGATTCCCATTTTCATGATTTGCTAATAGTACCCGCGCAGAACTTCAAGCTCTTTTTCAGCGTTTTCTGCTTTCTTAGTTTTAGAGCAAATACTAGTAACGTAGCGACCATCTTCGTTTGGACCATACAAATAAAGTAGGTATGTTTCTCCCTGTTCAAAAGCAACGCCACACGCACAACACGCTGTCAAAATATCAGTTTCTACCATTGAAGTATGCTCGCCTTTGAATGTTTCAATTACATTGAAGGCTGTAATTTCTTGCTCAGCGTCAAAACCGACTTGCTCTGGAAAAATTCGCTGAATATTATCGACGAAAGCGACAACAACCTTATCTGCGTTTTCAATAGCTGCGTCTATTGACTGTTCGTTGTTTTGATTACCGTATGAACAAGAACAAGCTTGGCTTGCATTTGAATATACCAAAAACATAATCAATAAAAATAAGCGCATTGTTTCTCCTGGTCACATAACACCAGTCTATGCCGCGCAGACTGCTGTTGGTAGTGCCTACAATGTTACTACTATACCTAACTTTCTACCTAGATAGTGATTTTCCATACTTATTGTCTTTAAAGTCACCAACCGTAAAGCAGCAACCCACAATGACTATTAGCCATCCGAAAATAGGTAATAACTGAAAGATACCCAACCAACCGAAACTATTGAAGTCATGATACCTTTTTGTAGTGAGCGCAAACAATGGCCACAATAGGAGTAGCGTAATTATCGCTGCTACTTGTTCATTTATATAATAAAAAGGCAGTGAAAATAATAACTAAAAAAAGAATGATAAATTGAATTATTGAGTTTGAGCTTTCAGTATTTTCACCAATTAATTCATGAATAATCACATCACTAGGAACATCCAAAGGAGCAACAACTTGAGCGCCTTTCTGGCCTACTTCTTCTTTGACAATGCAGACGGTAAACGTCGCGCCCTCTTTGTGAACTGATTTATCATATCCTGGAAGGTCATCCAATGGTAAAAACCCATGGCGTTCTGCTCCATAATTGACAAATACAGCCTCTAATGTTGGTTCAACTCGAGTGATCCTAGCTTTAAAGTAATTGCCTGATTTAAATACGTTTTGATTCATTTACGCTCTACCGTTGTGCCTTTCATTGTCTTAAATAGCGCAACCCGCTCTGGGCAGTGTTTCATCTAGAGCCTGTCAGGAAAAATAAACCCATAACCACGAAAAGTCTACTTACCAATACCATTAACAAGATATCTGGCCATATTTTTGCGGAGCTAAATTTTTTGAGCAAAAAGAATAGAACAAATATTGAAACTAACCAGCCAACTGTTGGTATAAAAGAAACTATCGATGCTGCAAAAACACAAATGACTATTTCTTTGAAATCAAGGTCTACTTTTGTGACTTTTGCCGCTAACCATAGAAATATGCCACCTACTAAAACCTCTATTAAAAACGCTATTATTTCCAAACTTACCTCCTTGTATTATATCAATCCATTAAGCAATTAATGGCCGTGTTAGAAGCTTTGCTATGCATTTAGCCAAGCTTAAAATCTAAACGAATAACGTGACACTTGCTTGCAAGTGGCTCATATTGCCAGCCTTCAAGCGAATTAATTGCTGCTTGATCAAAAACTTTAGCCGGAAGAGATTCAATTACATTGATGTCGACTAACTTACCCTCTTCTGAAATGTCGTACTCGAGTATCACATAACCTTCCAGTCCTTTTACCGCAGCCTCAGGTGGGTATTTTGGAGGTTTAGTACTTACTAGATTCTGATTTATAGACTCCTCTTTTTTATCGGGAGCTATTTCACATCTAGGTTCATAATTTACAACTGAGTTATTTGCAGTGCCAATTTCAGTGCTTCCACACCCAAAATTGGACAATGCAATAATTGTTAACGATATTGCTTTAATACATACTTTCAAAATGAGCTCCTTACATAAGAAATAGGTGGGTTGTAACGCTCGGATAATGGATTACGGCGATACCATTTTCGTCATTGCTTTTGTAATTATCTTTCATATTATGAGTATCACCGATGTTCTTCTAACAATGAGTGTGCAGCAAAATAAAGGGAAATAAAATAATGAGCTTTTTGTTCAAACATTCCGTGCCTCCTTGCGTTAACCATTTAGGTAAAACAATACTCGTTTGAACCTGATACATCAACTGAAGCTGACCAGCGAAGACCAAATATCAGACATGCTCGAACACAAAATTTAGTTGCCGACACAAGGATGAACGCAATCTTTAGAGAAAGAGCGTCATACAAACCGTTTTGTATGACAGCGTTCTACAAGCCAATAAATCAAAACAGAGAATGGTACAACTACGCAAAAATAGGCTACTAAGTCAGCAACAGCGCAAAGTGAACTATTAAAGTCCAGATTAGCATCGGTAAAATAATCTAATCCAAATGAGAGTATCACAATTGCAGGAATACAAGAGCAACACCCTGCTACTATTAACTTTGAAATAAGCGGAAAAGGCATTTTTAAAAAAACAATCTTGAATATCGGATAACCAAGAAAAGCAGAGATCAAGGTGACACTCACTAAAACAAACAATGAAAAAAACAATACTGGTATTAAGAAGAAAACATCACCAAATGCAGCACCCAGAACGAGCATAGTTAAAAATGCTAGTATGTAGCCTGCAATTATTGAAAAAATGTATATACCTAAATTTGGTTTAATCATCATACAACATCTAACACCAATTTAAGCGATGACTTATCTCGTGTTTTGTCTGCTTCATGTTTTGTTAAGTGTTTTCACACTGCGCCTCAAACTCAGATTTTTTTGGCGTCGAGATCCGTAAACTAACCATAGAATTCATGAAAAAAATACCTACGCCACCAAGAAACCATGGAGTTAACACTGGGTTAGAAGCTGCGTGCAAAATTACTTCCCATGAATTACTTATCAATTCTTCGATATTTGCTGATGATGCATCCGGTAATACTCCATCAACAATCGTGTAGGCGGAAAACCCTAAAAATAAATAGGTCACAATTAAGTTTATTGCGACCAAAAGAACACTTTTAAAAGTTAAACCTGACCATGACCAATTTGATTTAAATTTATGTAATATCGATATAAATATTAGCACTGCCAGCAAAGCAATCGCGAGATATACCTGCTGAATAGGACTCTGAATTGGTCTAGCACCGAATAAAATCATCATTACAATGTGATAGACAAAAAACAATTTAAAGTCTAAAGACATTGTGTTTTCAGTATTCCCCTCATTATGTTCATTCAGTTTTCGTTTTGTTGATTTGAACATTAATACTCCGAAAAAAACACCAGCATATGTTGTGCAAGCTGTTTTTGCCCGTGTAACAGCGAAGCGGCATTTGGCATTAATAGGGCTGAAGATATAAACAAATGCTTCATTTAATGAATCTCCCACAACCATTCTCTTTTAATACTCGCGTCGTTGACGCTGGATTTTTTTCTAATGCCGAAACTGGCCTTATTGGTCTAGCAACAAAATTTCCACCACAGTTAGGACATTGATTGTTTAAAACGCCCTCCACACAGTTCGTGCAAAAAGTGCATTCAAACGTGCAAATATAAGCATCTGTCGAATTTGCAGGTAAATCCTTATCACAACATTCACAATTTGGTCTCAACTCTAACATTTAAAACTCCAACTCAAAGCAATACATGGCGTTAAGCTAACGGGCAGGGGCGCCTTAATTCTTTCGTTATGTGTCATTCACCTTTTCCCTTAATAAACTCATAGAGATACCACCAAGACTTGTAACTCTTCCATCATCAAAAAAAGAAGTACTAATTTGTGTTGCTGGGTTTCCAGTCATAAAAACTATGGCTCTTTTAGGTATTTTTGGTACCGACATCTCTTCGTCATAGATATCACCGACTGTGTAGTACAGCTCTACTCCTTCAGCTTTTTTCAGCACCTCTTCAACTGTACTGACATAGAAATTCGTCTCAACCTCTTCGATGCGTAATATAAGTATCGCTGTTGACGACGCTACTTTTTCATCAACCGTCATTTCATGAAAGTCTGGCGATGGGTAATGCAACTGCGATAAATTTTTTGTGTCCATCTGCTTTGATGGCGAGTCTTCTGCAGGTTTCATTAACGGTGGAAGTATGTAGAGTATCCAAACCGTGTAAAGAAAAATTGCTGATAGTGAAAAACCAGCACCAAAAAACAAGCCTGAAGCAAATTTTTTAAACATCTATTGTCTCCAAAAACATACCACCGCAATAAGCGGCATTAATTGCGCTTTATTTTTGTTCGTTTAAACATTTTGTTTTGAGCCCTGCTCAATCTTCAAGTACTTGCTCCTACCCAAAGAAATGTAATATAAGGTTAGTAAAAGTACTTTTAAAAAATTACCCGAGAAATTATTTTTTACAGTGAGTTGTGTATCCGTTAGCTCTGACATTTTAAACTTTTGACTTGTACACCAGTCTATTCGTGCTTGGAGCACCTTAGTATTTTCCGGAATAGAGACACTTTGTGTATCTCCACGCTTCAAAATAGCAATCTCAACATTATCTGCAAATAGCTGATAATCTCTCGTCATATCAATGTATTGCTCAGGTCGATAAACCTGTATTTCCATATTTACTCCCTTGGTATATAACAATAAATTAAGCGTTGTTGCCCGCTTTTGGCAAGCTACTCTTCAAACTTTTGTTAGGTTCGCCTTTCCTCGCTTTCTGAAGTCTCATCTATAGGCGTTGATTTATTCATAAAAGCACAAAAAGTAAAACAAATGCTAGAAGTATTACAGGGCTAATTATAAGGCCCATCTTTATAGCTTTTCGACGTACATGTTCAATATATAAGAATCTTAGTCTTACTTCTTTTGCCGAAAACTTATGCTGACAATGAGGACAAATTAGCGCATTTTTAACTGCATAGTTATGACAGTTTGGACAAGGAGCACTATCTTCTCTCTGTAACCCACTAAAAAAATTCATTATTGCAATCCCATCTAGGAAACATAACGCCAAATTAAGCGGTAAAAATCGCTCTTCATTTTTATCCTCTTCAGATTTTTGTTATGTACTTTTGCATACATCAGACCTGTGGCCGACCTTTATTACCTGAACAATCAATTTTTGGGCCTTTTTCTCGTAAAATATGCGATGAAGCCCTTGTTAGGTGCCTTGCTAACCAAACTGACCAAGCCCCAGCTCCTTTTGTTTTTTCTTAGTAAGGCCCGTGGAAACCAGTTTGTATGACTCGTTGATGTAATAACTTAGCTCTTCATCTTCTGAGCTGCCACAGTCGAATTGCTGTATCCATTTCATGCCCCGTGACGCCAAATAGGGAGCAGGTTGATAGCCAGGCTTCGCTTCTAAAAACAAATAGTTTTGCTCTGAAGTCTTGAAAGTAAATGCAGGTTTGTCCATTTTTCCCCAACCGCCAATAGCGAAAACTTTACCACCTATTTTCCAGACATGAGAGTTACCCCACTGAATGACATGCGTGGTTGAGGGAAGAGATTTACATAACTGATTAAATTCTTCGTATGTCATTTTTTAAACAGGTGCTTAACTAAGCTAAGGGGCACTTGCTTGCATGCGAAGTAACCAGATAATTGGCGACCTTTTTTCCATTTAAAAAGTTTATTTAAAGAGCTCATAGTGTCCTTGGCAAAAACACCTTACATAAGCGGTTTGGCAGCGATCTTCTGACAAATCCGTTTTCATATCTTTGTTATATACCATTGTCTATTTATTGCTCAGAACTTGACCTACTGTTCTCGCCCTGTTTACTTAATATCTGGGATATTTTTTCATTTTCCCATTTTTCACCGAATGGCTGGAATACTACATATGCGTATCCAGCAATGATTACACTGAACGATAGAAATACCGCAATCAAAGCGCCTAAATTTTCTCCTGCGTTGTAGTTAGGCACCATTAAGACAAAGAATATCGCGACTAGAAATGCAGAGAGTGCGTAAAAATACTTTATAGATTTAACCTTCTCTCTAGCTTCGCATTGTTGAGATTGAACTGTAGGAATGGCATCGTTCTCATTTGCTAACGTTTGCTTTCGATAAGTTATTGCATCTGTAAGCTCATCCGTTGTAATTTCGAAAACCGACGCCAAAGATCTAAGTGTTTCTATCCCAACACTTTCTCCTTTCTCGACTCGTTGGATCGTCCTTACTTTTAAATCGGATAATTGCGCCAATTCTTCTTGAGACCAGTTTTTTTCTAACCTGAGTAATGTCACAGGTACCGCCTCGTATAATTGATTCTTAGTAACTATAAACTACTAATGGTCTGTCGGTAACGACAAATAGGCGACAAAGAACCGACAGACATAAAATTTACGCTTGGTATATAACAGCTTCTTAAGCGGCGAAAATTGCACTTCATTTTTATGATCTTGACCCGATTTAAAGGACACCTTATTTTTCATCCTATTGTTCGCTCATATTCTAGGGGCGATAAATAGCCCAGACTCGAGTGTAACCTCACTCGATTATAGAATCCATTAATGTACCCCTTCAAAGCATTACGAAGCTCTTTAACAGACTTATAGCGGGCTTTCCTTATCAACTCTCCTTTCAGAGAATGGTAAAACGATTCCATAAACGCATTATCTGTGCAGTGCCCAGCTCGATTAAAGCTTTGCTTAATACCATGCTTTTTCAGTTCATCCCTAAATTCATATCCTAGATATTCAATGCCACGATCTGAATGAAAAATTAGTGTATCTGATATTTTCCGTTTCTTCACAGCATTTCTGAGAACCGCAACTGTTAAGCAAGCTTTGCGGTCTTTTGATAAAGACCAACTCAATATTCGTCGGGAGTATACGTCCATTATGGTAGCCAAATATTGCTAAGGCCCCGTTCACTTTTAAATAAGTTATGTCACCTACCCACACTTGGTCAACCCCCGTGGGTTTATTCAACTTCAGAAGCAAATTATCACCACTTCGTTGAAAGCGTTTAAGGACAGGCTTTCGCGGGCATACTCTTGCACAACGACCCACTAAACCAGATGCTTTCATCAGTCTCGCTATGCGTTTTTTCCCCACATCAAGCCCTTGTCTTTTGAGCACGTTGAAGACCCTTGGACTACCATATCGTCCTTGGCTCTTTTGATAAATCTCTGTGATTTTCATCAATAGCTCCTTATCCGATTTGCTCCTATTTGATTCGTCTCGCGTGCACCAATTGTAGTATCCGCTTCTTGACACGTTTAACCACTTACAAAGAGCTTTCACGCCTAAGTGTCGGTATCTTTGGATGAATCCAAATCGTTCTGATGCTGCTCCGCAAGATACCGTTGCCACTTTTTTAGTAGATCATTCTCCTGCTTTAGCTTTTGGTTTTCCTTTTGCAGTTTTGCCAATTCTGTCAGCTCTTTCCGTGAAGGTGTTTTTTTACTTTTAGTCACCGAGACTCTCCCTTGTGGATCAGACTCTATCTTGCCCTCTCGATACCATTTTCGCCAGCGTGAAAGCATAAGTGGGTGAATATCAAGCGCTTCAGCGACCTGCTTACTCTGGATCCCTTCTTGAAGGCTAAGTTTTACCGCTTTGACTTTGAAGTCTGCTGAATATTTCCATGTTTTTCTAGGTTGTGTATATTTTGGCATTGGCCATCTCCAGTTAGTTGGAGGTGTCCACTAAAACGGGGGAACTACAAAATCCGTCTTCATGCTTTTGTTAGCTAACATTTGGCCAAACAACCTCATTGCCGTCCTCTTTGTACTTTGGGAAAACACAAACGCTTGACACAACGCCATCAGTTAACCAAATCATCAAACCTAAATCATCAATAGTAAAACTTTTTCCATTTTCTTCAAAGTCATCATCTAAGATCGCTTCGGGAAAATCGTGAATCAATTCGTTCTCAGTAAGACCAACTATTTTTTTCTAAAAGAACACTATGCTCGGACATTGTTGTTATGGACGATAACAAATACTTGTCGTCTGAATCAAAGCTTAGTTCGATACCAATATTTGAGAAGTACCAAAGTTCTTCCGATGAACCATCCACATGAAATACACTTTCTTTGCTGTCACATCTCAAATTTTGTGCCGCAACTTGGTCTTGACTCATACCTAGAATAAAAGTAGAAATACCTATAAACGGTTGAATGTTCATCTTGTTAGCTAACACCTACATAAGCGGCGCTGGCCGCTCTTGCCAGTGTCCGTCTTCATGTTTTTGTTATCTCAGACTGCCAACTAATGTCAACCTTGCGATGTTGTTGAACACAGTCTTTTAAATACAAATTTATAAGGCTTTGATACGGCACGCCAGTTTCTTCCGACATACTTTTAAAGTAGCCGATGATGTCCTCTCCAAGCCTTATCGTGACCGACTTCTTCAGTTTATTCGCATATGGATTTTTGCGTGATTGGAGTTTCGTTAGATCATATTCAGCTTTCATAAGTCACCATATAGTTTTGATTCTGATTTAGTAGCCTTCCGTGCTGAAATTATTCGTATGACCTGACCATCCTTGCGTTCACAGTGGCATATAAGGAGAAGTTTAGATGAATTACTAATACCTAGAAGAAGAAACCGATCCTCCTCTAGAATAGAGTTGGATTCATCGTAAAATTGTAAGGCATTTTCGTCATGGAACGCGGACTTAGCCTCTTGAAAAGAAACTCCGTGCTTAACTATATTCGAAGCTGATTTAGCTTCGTCCCACTCGAACTCAATCATATGTACAGTGTATGTACAAAATACCGCTTAGTCAAATTGAGAGATAACACCAATTTAAGCGGCGAAATACCGTTCTTGTATTTTGTCCGACTTCAAATTTTTTGTTATGTATCGCTTTGCTCTGAACCAAAACTTTCCCTTTTTATAATCAATGTTGTTAATCCGATTAACCCTAACACGGTCCCAATAGGAATCATGAACAATAACAAAAATGAATTAGCAAGAGTGAACCAAAATACCCAATTTGGCCGATAGTTTAAGGCCATGATCGAAATTAGTAGGAGTACCAACCCTGGAATACACAACACTAAACCAAGGACAGTGGAAACTAGAGCCGACGACAAACCGCCAGCCATTAATTTGGGATCGCCTGTACCAGTAAGGCTTACTTCCTGAAACAATAAATAAAAAGAGTAAAAAGTATTAGCAACACCCCAAGGTAAAGCTAACAGAAGCAATAACCCTATTATCGCAACTAACTTCCCAATGACTTCCTTTTTCAACTACACATCCTTACAGTGATACATAACACCAACTTAAGCGGTGGCGCGCCAGCGACATCCGGTGACCGAAGGGAACGTACTTTAAGTTTTTGTTAGTTGCTAATTTAACCTGTTTTCTTATGGGTAGCATCCTTACTCCTAAAACAACTCTTTTTACTCGTTGGTGGATGTCGGTGAACAGCCCAAACATCAATATATCACTTAAATTTGAGCTTTACCTTATGCTCAAACAACCTTGCTCGTATCAACAACATACCATGAAAAGTCATTTACCATATCAATTCTGCATGCTAATGCGTGAAAAATAGTTTTGTCAGAAAATCCTAGCAGGCTAACTGACTCAACATCCTCGTTTAACATGTCGGTATGCAAACCGTTGCGAAACCCTCGACTAATTGATCAGAAGATAATGCAACTAACAACCTTATTATCTTTACCTCCGGATAAGCACAAAGGCAAATATTCAGACATAACGATTTTTTATTAATTAATACCAATATATCAAGGATATAGATAAAGTCTAGGGACTTACTTGTAAAATTCGCTTGCAAGAAAGCGTGAGTAACTGTTTATCGAGAAGTCTTGTTTTTCCTTTTTTATTACAATAACCCTCTGCACTTCGCATTGCGGCACTGTCTTTTGTCTGGGCGCAGATAAGTCTTGCGGCTAATCGATATCTTTTGGTGCTTTTAGCGTGATTTCACATATACCCTATTTTGTCGTGCTTGATTATATGTCTTTTACATTGCATCATATTGCTATCCAGGGAGCAGGTTTATTTCATCTTGAGCGGCACATCTCGAAAATCACGTTTAATCCATAAGTGGCTTATGGCATTTGTGGGACTTCAATTTTTAGTTTGGAGCATCACAGGGCTTTATATGGTTGTGATGGATATCCACGATATTCATGGCCATACCTTACTTACTCCTTCGCCTCAATTTACCGCTGAAAAAGCGCCGACATTATCATTTACTGATGTTTTTGACCGCTATCCGCTTGCCAGCGACATTCAGCTATCGTGGCTGGGTACAGACCCTATCTATCGATTTACTATTAGCGGTAAGCCTTTAATGCTTCATGCTAATTCGGGCGAACTAATTTCCCCCTCAAGCCATGATGATGTTGTGTCTTTGCTGCCTACTTTGATTACCTTGCCTGATACGCCCTATCAAATAACATTGTTAACACACAATGTACCAGATGAAATTAGTGGTCGTGGCCTACCTTTATGGCAAGTACGTTTTGATAACTGGAATAGTCTAACGCTGTACCTTAGCCAACATACAGCAGAAGTAATAAATGTCAGGCATCATCAATGGCGAATTTTTGATTGGTTTTGGCGATTTCATATTATGGATTATGACGATGGCGCTAATGCAGCAAACTGGTTTATTACCCTGATTATATTGTTGAGTTTATGCGCCAGTATTGCAGGGCTTATTCTATTGTACAAACGCCTCTTTATGAATTCGTTTGATTCACCTCCCGCCGTCAAGCGGGCCATAAAATGAGTAAATTTTCATTAGTGTCTTTTTTAAAAGCTGCGCACAAATGGCTGGCCTTATTATTATGCATACAAATATTGGTCTGGTTAGTGTCGGGGCTGTTATTGGGGCACTTTACTACCGTATTTCCTAAACCAAAAAACACATTAAACCCACCGCCGGCATCAAGCGTTTTAGATGCAACAAATATACTAAGTATTAGTCACATTCTTCAACAGCATCAAAACATCCGCAAAGTAGATTTGGTCGATATAAATGGTATTCCTGTTTATCGTTTAACAAGTCTATATGGAGGCCATGATTATAGTGCAAGTAGCCATACCTTGGTTAATGCCTACACTGGTAAACGTATCATACTCAGCGAATCCATCGTAAATACGCTTGCTAAACTAAGCTACCAAGGTAGTGATGAAATTATCAATACAACATTACTGACGCCACCAATAGCAGATTTACCCAGCGAACAAAACCAAGTATGGCAAGTCAGTATTAACGACTCGCAAAATACATCCATTTACATACGGCATCAATCTGCACAATTTATCGGCCATGTTAACGATACAAAACGCATCCAAAACCTTCTATTTAAATTGCATTTTATGGACTATTTCGGTCAAGACGGTTTCAATAATATCCTGATTCAAATATTTGCAGTATTAACCCTAATCTTTGCAATAAGCGGCATGACTTGGTTAATGCTATTAATCAAAGAAGGCTTGCTTTTACCTTTGGCATGGTTTGCCAAGCGCAAAACTCATCCAATTACTATTAACAATGCTGATACACCGGTATATGTGCGCGCAAAACGCAGTTTACTTGATGAACTTATTACCTTAAATATGCCCATCGCACATAATTGTGGCGGAGGCGGCGTATGTGGCACCTGCACATTTAAAAGCAAAAATACACTGCCTCCCACGCATGCCGAAAAGACACTATTAGCGGATGCACAAATTCAGCAAAATATACGCTTAGCTTGTCAACACCTGTGTGCTAAAGTGAACGATATTGATATCGCAATGCTAACAACAAGGGAACAATATGAGCCAATTAAAGACCCAAGTTAACAACAGCTCTGTAGATGATTACATCAACACAATCGAACACCCTGTTAGACAACAAGATGCGAAAACCCTATTGGCAATTTATCAAGAGATTACCCAACAGTGTGCAGTAATGTGGGGGAGTAATATTGTTGGTTTTGGGACTTATTCTTATCAAAATTCTGCCAATAAACCCTGTACATGGATGCGCAGTGCTTTTTCAGCTCGTAAAAATTATTGCAGTTTATATTTAATGCGAGGTGTTGAAAAACACCCCGAGCTACTTGAAAAGTTGGGCAAGCATAAACATGGCAAATCTTGCCTCAACATTAACAAATTAGCAGATATCAACATTGATG
The DNA here is from genome assembly GCF_055693685.1 of Glaciecola sp. HA4-3. Lineage (NCBI taxonomy): Bacteria > Pseudomonadati > Pseudomonadota > Gammaproteobacteria > Alteromonadales > Alteromonadaceae > Glaciecola > Glaciecola sp. HA4-3. The sequence goes on along the minus strand of NZ_CM146340.1, from coordinate 523,017 downwards.
TGCTTAAGCTACTGATAAAGGCAGATCTTGACGAAATGGATAAAGCATACCCTCCGGCATAATGCATTGATTAGGGATTGCACCAATCACAATTAGCAGGGTTTGCATGCGTCTTGTCGAGTGTCTTGGTTTGCGAATAAGCACAAGAAGCGCAGTCTGCTTGCAAGGCTTTTGTTTGTTTTGTTGGCAAAGCGCATAACTCACATGGCAAGCCATCAATTGGCTTATCAAACACAAAATCAACTTGCCCGCACTTTTTGCATTCACTAGTTAATCGCGCCATCAAATCTTCACATGCCTGAATTATCACGTCTTGCCTTAATGGACTATTCATCGATCTAAAATCAGGCTCTAAGGTACATGGCCACTGCTTTATATGGACCAATGTTTGTGCAAACTCTAAGCCTTTATACCACTTATCATCATGCTTATACATCCACTTTTGCTGCGTAATCTTAGGCTCAGCGGACTTAAGTTTGCCGTGCATTTCTTGCCACTGGGCCTCATCATCAAAATGCATAGAATCTAATGGCAACATGGACTGGGCGTATGCATAAATACACTGCTTTGATTGACTATCATAAAAAGCAAGAAGCTCTTGGCATGTTACGCCTAAGCCCATGAAGGAGCTAAAACTGCCTTCACTACCAAGGCCAAACCGTGTTTGGGTATGTTCACACGCTAAGCGTGCTTTTTCTAAAGCTGCTTCTTTAGGACTTTTGGTACGAGCGATAGTGCGATCAAATGTGCCTAATTTATCAGTATCAAACGCCTGCGTCAGAACCAAATCACTTTTTAAATGTTGATCAAGTATAGGCGCAATAAATTGCTCCTTAAGGTGTTTGGTTAATATGCTAATTGGCTCGCCTTTGATATCTGCAGTCAACAAGCTATAGTTATTACTCAATCTAAAATGCACTCTTATTTACTAGTGTACGTATTGTAATTTGCTTAGTCTGATAAGCAAATACCTCAATGTAAAATATACCAATAGCAAACAATTTAGTATCACTTAATTAGCTAACAGTAAGGATATGGCAATGAAAGCATCTGATTTAATGGTCAAGGCACTAGAAGCAGAAGGTGTTGAATATATATTTGGTATTCCTGGGGAAGAGAACCTCGATCTTTTGGAGTCATTGCGCGGCTCCTCAATAAAGCTAATTTTAACTCGTCACGAACAAGGTGCAGGATTCATGGCTGCCACCTATGGCCGCTTAACTGGAAAAGTTGGTGTTTGTTTATCAACACTTGGGCCTTAGCGCAACTAATTTAGTAACACCTGCTGCATATGCTCAATTGGGCGCAATGCCAATCTTAATGATTACTGGCCAAAAGCCTATCAAAACAAGTAAACAAGGACGCTTTCAAGTTATCGATGTAGTCGATATGATGCGCCCCATTACAAAATACACAACGCAAATCGTCAGTGGCGACCGTATTCCTTCCGTTGTGCGTGAAGCCTTTCGAATTGCAAGTGAAGAACGTCCTGGCGCAGTTCATATCGAATTGCCCGAAGATATTGCAGCTGAAGATACGTCTGCACCATTGCTAGCACCGAGCACAGTTAGGCGTCCTATTGCAGAGTACAAAGCCATTAACGCCGCAGTGTCGATGATTGAAGCAGCCAAATCACCTGTTTTATTAATTGGTGCAGGTGCAAATCGCAAGCTTACCTCAAAAATGCTCGGCGAATTTGTTCAAAAAACAGGGATCCCTTTTATTACCACCCAAATGGGTAAAGGTGTACTAGATGAAACCGATCCCAAATTTATGGGAAACACCGCCTTATCCTCTGGTGATTTTGTCCATCGCGTGATTGCGCGTGCTGATCTCATCATTAATGTAGGTCATGATGTGGTCGAAAAACCGCCCTTTTTCATGGAACAAGATGGCCAGCAAGTCATTCATATTAATTTTGACTCAGCCGCAGTCGACCCTGTGTATTTTCCACAACTTGAGGTAGTAGGCGATATTGCAAATAGTATTTGGCAAATTAATGAAGCAATTAACGCCGATTGTAAATGGGAATTAGACTTTTACTCTGATGTACATGATGCCTATATGTCACATAAGCAAGAATCTGAAGATGACAAACGCTTTCCTATCTTGCCAGAGCGTATGGTAAAAGATGTTCGTAGCGCAATGCCCAAAGACGGCATTGTCACACTTGATAACGGCGTATACAAAATTTGGTTTGCGCGCAATTACCCTGCCGCATTGCGCAACACCCTACTATTAGACAACGCATTAGCAACAATGGGAGCGGGTTTGCCCTCGGCCATGGCGGCTAAGTTGGTATATCCTGACCGCGATGTCATCACTGTTTGTGGTGATGGTGGCTTTATGATGAATAGCCAAGAAATTGAAACCGCTGTTAGACTAAAGCTTCATATCGTTGTCATCATTTTACGCGATGATGCCTATGGCATGATCAAATGGAAACAGTCTAATATGGGCTTTGACAACTACGGATTAGACTACGGCAATCCTGACTTTGTAAAATATGTCGAAAGCTACGGCGGTAAAGGTTGGAGAATATCCAGTGCAGATGAGTTGCAAGCACAAATAAAAGAATGTTTAGCAACCCCGGCTGTACACCTAATTGATGTGCCTGTTGACTATAGTCTAAATGACGAGACGCTAAACAAAACGATTGCTTCGCTTAGTGCCAAATTATAACAACATTGCGTAAAGGGAGACGAACATGAAACTGGAAAAAACTTATCCATACTATCTTGCGAACAAAGCTGTTTATGCAAATACCGATTTGGACGTTACAAACAAATACACCCAAGAAGTAGCCACTCAAGTTGCACTAGCCGATGCCAACGCTATCGACGCTGCAATAGCGGCAGCACAAGATGCACAGCCAGCATTAAACAAAATGTCAGCGTATCAACGCCAAGCAATACTTGAACATTGCGTAAACAGATTCAAAGAACGATTTGACGAACTATCATACGCGCTATGCATAGAAGCAGGTAAGCCCATTAAAGATGCCGAAGGCGAAGTCACACGTCTAATAGATACCTTCAAAATTGCTGCTGAAGAGTCCGTTAGAATTAACGGCGAAGTCATTGAACTTGAAATAACACCGCGTGCCAAAGGCTACTCGGGGATGACAAAAAAGGTTCCTATTGGCCCATGCTCATTTATATCACCGTTTAACTTTCCGCTTAACCTTGCCGCTCACAAAATTGCGCCAGCAATTGCTGCAGGGTGTGCCTTTGTCCTTAAACCTGCAAGTCGTACACCTATTGGCGCCCTTATTATTGCTCAAGTACTGGCAGAAACCGAATTACCTGCAGGCGCTTTTTCTGTATTACCTTGCTCGCGTGATGGTGCCGATTTGTTTACTACCGATGAGCGTTTTAAATTATTGTCTTTCACCGGTTCGCCCGATGTTGGTTGGGCACTAAAAGCCAAGGCAGGGAAAAAGCCTGTCATTCTTGAGTTAGGTGGTAATGCTGCATGCGTAGTAGATAGCGACGCAGATATTGAAGATGCCATCGAACGCATTACATTTGGGGCTTATTATCAAAGTGGCCAAAGTTGTATAAGCGTTCAGCGTATTATTGTCCATGAAGATATCTTTGATGAGTTTAAAGCAAAGTTTGTCAAAAAAGTAGCATCATTGGTAGAAGGTGACCCGCTTGATAAAAATACCTTTATTGGACCCATGATAGCTGAATCTGAGGCAAAGCGGCTCGAATCTTGGATTAATGATGCAGTGAAACAAGGTGCTAACTTATTATGCGGTGGTCAGCGAAACGGTGCCATGCTAAGCGCCACTATTTTAGAAAACGTTGCCGATAATGCCGATATAAATGCAGAAGAAGCCTTTGGCCCTGTGACCGTATTAAGTAAATTCAGCGATTATGACCAAGCACTCAAAGCAGTCAATAATAGCCAATTTGGCTTGCAAGCGGGCGTATTTACGCGCGATATCTATAAAGCGCATAAAGCGTGGGATGAGCTTGATGTAGGCGGCGTTGTGATTGGCGATGTCCCTAGTTGGCGAGTAGACAATATGCCTTATGGCGGTGTCAAAGAGTCTGGTCTAGGCCGTGAAGGTATTCGTTATGCGATTGAAGATATGACCGAGATCCGCCTAATGGTGCTGCGTACACGCGAACAATAGTGGCATAATTGTGTAAGTAATTTATGTTAGCCTAATAGTCACTCGTCTACTAAGAATTAGCCCAAGGAGAATATGCTTTGAAGGATCAGTCGTCTACTATTGTCAGTGATGCTCAGCAGCAACATTACCTGCAACATGGTTATCTTACATTTGATAATTTGTTTACTGCAGGCCAAATGCAAGCACTCAAAAGTGCCGCACTTCAAATAGTCGACGATTTTGATCCGCGCCAAAGCAAGTCAATTTTTTCTACCAAAACGGCTGACACTAATCGGGATGATTATTTTTTAGGCTCGGGTGATAAAATCAGATGCTTTTTCGAAGAAGAAGCGTTTGATGATAGTGGGCATTTAAGACAAGCTAAAATACATAGCATCAATAAAATTGGTCATGCCCTACATAGCTTAAATCCCACTTTTTCTGCATTTACCAAACAGCCTATATTTGCACAAATCGCCAAGGACCTAGGACAGCAATCACCAGAAGTTCGTCAATCTATGTACATTTTTAAGCAACCCAAAATTGGTGGTGAAATACGCTGGCATCAAGATGCCACCTATTTTTACACTCAACCTCAATCGGTGATTACATTTTGGTTAGCAATAGAAGACGCCACAATACAAAATGGATGTCTACAAATAGACAATGCAGGAGCAAGGTTTCCCTTAAAAGAACAATTTAAGCGTTATGATGATGATACTACCGAACTTGTGCAGTTAATCGATATGGACTGGCCTCCTCTCAGTCATGCGAAACCTCTTGAAGTAAAAGCAGGTAGCTTAGTGGTGTTTAATGGCGTGTTACCTCACTTTAGTGAAGCTAATCGGTCTGACAAATCAAGACATGCTTTTACCTTGCATATTACTTGTGCAAGTGCCCAATATCATTCGCAAAATTGGTTACAAGCAAAAGCGCTTGCGCTATAAAATCTTTTTGTGCAAAAGACTTAAGCTGCGCTCGCTCATTTGGCCTTTTGCAGTTCTTGGATATAACGGCGTATCAAGATCGTTTACAAACACGCCTGTATCCCACCCGCTAGTCAGTTCAAAAAAGTCCTCAACGCTTCGTTTATCCATTGCCTCCTCACATCCTAAAATACAGGTATTGATATAAGAAAAGTTTACAGGAAAGGCCTTGCTTGATACTTGTATGTCTAGACTTTCACAGATATAAACTGGCGTGCGCTCAATAAACTTTATTAAGTTAGTGAATTTAAGTAAATCTGCATTTTCAAATTCAATGTCTTCAAGTTTCAAACGGGTAAACTGATAGTCTTGCTCTCGTGTTTCAAAGCGTTCATCAAAAACAGTAGGAATAAGCTGTGCATTTAAGCGCTTGTTGCTGTTAGCAATAGCCCCAACATAAGTTTGTTTTTCATTTTGCGAGCGCGTAATCCAGCTTCGTTCCCACTTGTTGACGTAAATAGGAATGCCAATACTATCGATATTACTATGATGCAGGCGCGAATCATGATTTAGCAAGCTGCCATACCCTGCCATCAACACCTTGCCTTTGGCGTAAGCAATAAACCTATCGATTTCTTCGCTTGAGTATGGAATCCGCATTCTATTTGATGGAGTTAATTAAACATGCAATCAGCAAGTGTTTTTTGTAAATCAGCGGCTAACTTCGACGCTAATTCAACTTTCAATGCTTCGTGTCTACCTGAAATCCACAAAGTAAGCTCACAGTCAGCATCAAAGCGCCCTGCAGTTTGCACGTTAAAACTGGTAATAGATTTATAAGGAATACTTAAATAATCAACCTTTTTACCTGTCATCCCTTGTTTGTCGATGAACATGACACGTTTATTGGTAAAGACAAATAAATCCCTGACCATTTTATATGCTTGCGTGACTTCTTCGCCTGTTGCCATAACAGGCGCTAACTCTGTTTGTACCTCGCCAACATCCACTTCGCTGGCATTGCCTAACAGTGCATCTAATAAACCCATAATTGCTTCCTCTATATATTCATTATTGTAATTGTATTCATCTCAAACGCTTGCCATTATGCCCGCAAAAAATCAAAGGCAAGTACATCGCTAATAGACGATTTATCTAATCCTAACATTATTAATCTATCAACTCCTAATGCCACGCCACTGCAGGCAGGTAAGCCTTCCTCTAAGGCCGCTAATAAGCGAACATCGATATCATGTGTTGGTAAATTCAAATTTCTTCGCTGTTCATTGTCACGTTCAAAGCGCTGTTGCTGCGTACGACTACATTGTAACTCTTGAAATCCGTTAGCCAGCTCCACCCCCTTATAATAAAGCTCAAAACGTAACGCTGTATTGCTTGGTTCGTCTATCATCGCTAACGAGGCTTGAGACACGGGGTAGTGACTAACAACACAAGGTGAATGTTGACCTATTTGAGGCTCAATTATTTGATTAAATAGAACTTGCTGGATAGCGTCAATTTGCATCTGCTCACAGGAGCTACCTTGGGTATCTTTTGATTGCGCGCCAAGGCTTTTGGCATAATCTGATAATCCATGCTGACTTGCCAATATCATCATGGTTTTAAGACTTACACTGTGCGGATTAATATTAAAATATTGTTCAAACAATGATTGATACGTGAATTGCTCAGGTGTACCTCCCAATTCAATATTTATGTCAGAACAACCACTTAGTGCTTTGCCAAGCGTTAACACACGCATTACAAGTTCAAGGACTTCGTCAATCAAATCCTGCATACTATAGTCAAGGCGATACCATTCAAGCATGGTAAATTCAGGATTATGATTAGGCCCAATATCATCTTGCCTGTAGGCTTTTGATATTTGGAATATATCGCCACTATTAGCCGCCAGCAGACGCTTCATGGCATATTCTGGTGATGTCTGTAAGTAGAAGGACGCTTGGTGTAATGATGACGCAAAGGTATTATTGACAAGCAAACCGTTTACAAATGGATCGGTCACACAATACTGAGAAATGTCAGGAGTATCGACTTCAAGCACTTGTTTTTGAGCGAAGAAGCTGCGAATGTTATCAATCAGCGCTGCACGATGGCGCAGCGCCTCAATTGAAGCGCTAGGTTGCCAGTTATTTTGAGGCACGTGAAGCGTATTCGCCACTACGTGTATCTATTTTGATCACCTCACCTGTTTGCACGAACAAAGGCACTCGAACAACAGCTCCAGTTGCAAGAGTAGCTGGTTTACCACCTGTACCAGCAGTATCGCCTTTGAGCCCAGGATCAGTTTCGACAATTTCAATCTCGACAAAGTTAGGAGGCGTAACAACAATAGGACTGCCGTTAAAAAGTGTTATAGTGCAAATGTCGTTTTCAACAAGCCATTGTTTTGAATCACCAAGCGCTTTTTCATCTGCTGCTATTTGCTCAAAAGTGTCATTGTTCATAAAATGCCAGAATTCGCCATCTGTATAAAGATATGCAAGCTCGGTGTCTAGTACGTCAGCGCCTTCGACAGATTCACCCGAGCGGAATGTTTTTTCTAACACTTTACCTGATATGAGTTTACGGATTTTGACACGATTAAAGGCTTGGCCCTTACCCGGTTTAACATATTCATTTTCTAAGATGTTGCAAGGCTCGCCATCTAATATTATCTTAAGCCCTGCTTTAAATTCATTGGTACTGAAATTAGCCATTCAACCCTCTAACACTGTCGTTTAAATTAGTATAAATTATGCATAACATCCAAATGATACCGAAAAAAGAGCTCGCTGTAGAGACTCATTGGCAAAAAGAATTAGGCAATTGCTTTACCCAACTAGAAAGTCTACTTGAGTATTTGTGCATAAAAGATGCAAACCTTAATGAAAATGCGCGAGCAAGACGCCTCTTTAGCATGCGCGTACCGCGTCCTTTCGCTGATCTTATGGAAGCAGGCAACCCCGATGATCCTTTGTTATTGCAAGTGTTACCATCGGCGCAAGAATTTATCGACAAACCAGGGTTTGTGTCTGACCCTTTGCAAGAGCAAAACGGCCAACAAGCAGCACTGATACATAAATACAAAAGCCGTGTTTTACTTATTGTGCGTGCAGCTTGTGCTGTCAATTGTCGTTATTGCTTTCGACGTCATTTCCCCTACCAAGACAATCACCTAAGTAAGGCGCGTATCGACGAAATTACCCAATATATTCAAAGTGATGCAGCATTAAACGAAGTGATTTTATCTGGTGGAGATCCACTGATGGCCAAAGATAAACAATTATCCGCTTTGTGTACTAGCATCAATAAGATAGAAAAAATTAAACGCATACGAATACACACCCGTTTGCCAGTTGTAATACCAAGTCGTATTAACGATGAATTTTTAACATGGCTTAGTAAGCTCAAAAAACAAGTAGTGATAGTCTTGCATATTAACCATGCCAACGAAATTGGAAGCGAACTAATACATAAATGCCGTTTACTGAAAAAAGCAGGTGTGACTTTGCTCAATCAGTCGGTACTATTAAAAGGCATTAACGATAACGCGGATTGCCTTGAAGCATTGAGCGAGCGATTATTTGAAGCAGATATATTGCCCTACTATTTACACATGTTAGACCCGGTTAAAGGCGCGTCACACTTTGATGTCGATAAAGACACTGCGCTAAACATCATGGCTGAATTGATAAAGCGCTTACTAAGGTTTTTGATACCCAAATTAGTTAAAGAATTATCTGGGCAACTATGGTAAGACACCGATTGATTTAGGGCTTGAGCCCTAGGCATAAGTATTAATGATACTACCGCTGACTCCATTACTACTTGATGGTGCAACTTGAGCGCCTTCAAGTAGTTCTAAAACAGCCTGCCCTTCTTGCTTCTGCTGATTGTTTGCCAATTGAGCAGATTTAACTTCAAGGGTATAAGCGACACCAGATGCGCCTGTTATATCCATTGTCTTTCCTTTAATTGCTTGTAGCAATTAGTATTTACAGGCACAATTGCCCGCGTTTTAATATCGGCAAAAGCACAGTGAGTATGAATAAAATAATTGAAGCCTTAAACGAGAACTTACGCGTCATTTATCGTAAATCGGTAGACGCAGACAATGCCTTAAATAGCCTACAAGCGTCTGGCAAAGGTAAGTTTAATACTATTTTTGCAAGTGATTCTGGATTTACCAGTAGCAGTAAACGTTTTGGGCCATACGTCGAAGAATTAGCAGGTCAAGTAGCCGTATTAGTCGATGCTGACGAGCAAACCCTTGCAAACAAATTGCCTGATATTGTGCGCAAAATAGAACTCATGCTAAGCACATTAAATGAATTTAAAAAAACACTTAAATAAAAACCAATTACACACAAATACGTACAAGATGTTTCGATTGTAGTAATCTGTTACAAAGAACATGTTCTTTACTGCTAACAATTTGTCTACCATATCGACTAATCAACATGGTTAAGATTTATTAGTAAAAGGACATCAAACATGCGTACCGCTATTTTTAGAAAAACGACCCTTGCTTCAATGCTAAGCCTTTCATTGTTAGGCGCAGGCGTTGCTCTAGCGCAAACAAGTGAAAACAGCGTTGTTGACTTGCAACAAAATGCAAGCCTGATTCAAAACTCATCTATTACTGCGCTACCAGAAACCGTAATGCCTACTAAACTCAATCGTAAACGCATGGATGTGTTGGTTGAAACACTTTATGATTTAGATGAGCAAGGCAATATATCTAACATCCGCATGAATCGACTAATCGGTGAGTAAGGCCATGAAGAGGTCGTCAACCGTTATTTAAATAGTCTTGAATTTGTGCCTGCACAAGCAGATGGCAAAGTAAGTGCGCAACGTAATAATCGTTTTACCTTTGAACATTACTACACAACACCTAGTGGCAAAGAACTACCACCGTCTGTAAGACGAGCCTTTAACGCCGTTTATGGTGATTTACGTGAACATTTAAAAAACGACGAGTTTACTGAGTTTGCTGAGTTATTTGACAAGGTTCTTGAGCAAGCATCTTTGGCGAACTTCGACGAATTACGTCAGTTGTGGTTAACAAAAAATGCCTATGAAAACAAAACAAACGGCAGTATCGAAGACAAAATTTTTAGTCTTGAGCAAGCCTTAAAAACCCAAACAAGAAGCGAAAGTAGCGAAAAGTTGAAAACACGTATCAAGGCTCGCCTATTCGGTTTGTACGTTGAAAACAATCAATTAGCGCAAGCGCAAACTTTACGTGATGATATATTGAATTCTTTAGGCAAAGAACGTGTACTTGAACAAGTCAACAGCACTTGGGAGCAAGCTTCTGAAATGCTAAGCACAGCACAATCACTTCAAGCTACAGTCATAAGCGATGGCAATAATATGGTGTATTACCCGTTAGCTCGAAACACCTTCAGTTTACAAACAGACGCAACATTTAGCTTTAGTGTATTGAATTGTGATGGTTTTAGCGCTGAATTTACATATGAATCTGGCAACACCTATAGTTTCCCACAGGCATGGCAGAACTGTTCATTAATGTTAGTAAGTGAACAGCCGAGCAAAGTAAATATTGTTGAAAGCTAAACATTGAATTTACCTTTCCCTTTAAGCGCACCTTTTTAGGTGCGTTTTTTTTGATTACTATCGCCTAATAAATATACAGAATATTAAGGGCTTATGGGTAGACGTGATAATCGTAAGTCAATCACATCAAGTACCGCCAAATACTCTGGACTATCGACATGCTTATATTTGGCTTCAAACATCTGTTTATTCATTCCTTCTTCTAGCCCCTTAATACTAGCGACAAACGCAGTTTCATCGGTACTTTGCATTAGTATCCGTTGAATTTTCCGCGCGTATTTTGGATCAACAGCAAGACTAGCTAAATGCGTACCCGACATATCTGCAGCTAAATCAACAAAGCTATATCCTGAACCACCATGTGCTCTATCCATAAGCTCCTTGAATTCGCCTATCGCAATACTTACGCCTTTTTGTGATAAAAGCTTAAACGCAGCAGAATAGACAAAGTGCAAGCTAAGATCTTCACGCGCAAACACGACAGGCCGAGGCCTTGCAATAGTAATATCAGACGATTTACCTGCGGGGCTTCCTGACAAACGATTAAATGCTGTATTGCCAGCAAATATTGATAATGCAATAAGGGCTGCTTCATTTTCCAATGCAGCGCTTTGCTCGGTGCTAAGTAAAAATGCTTCTTGCATTAACCCTTGCATATAATACGCCAAAGAAGGAACACGAGCGTCTGACTTAGTACTTTGCAAGCTCGACAATACGTCTAGATAGTGTCGCACTTTTGTAGCAAATACTTCGCCCTCTTCTGAGCTTGGTCGCTCAACATTTTTGATTTCAGCTAAAAAACCATCAAGTGGCTTTAAACGCACAATTACTTGCTGTGGTGAAATATCGATATGTTCAACTGTCTCTATCGCTTTGGTGGCGATTTGACTATTGGTGTACTGATTCGACAAATATTCAGCGATACTTAATACCCAATCGCCTGGTAAACTAAGACTTCCCAAACTGGCTTTATATACATTAACACCGCGGCCTTCATACACATAAGCGCTTGTATTAATATACAAATCTCCTACCACGGAATTGATACGATATGAGGCATGTATTACCGCACTGCGCTCGCCAATTAACACTTGCGCTTCAGCTTGTTCCATTGCACGTTTTACAAACGCACTTAAACTTGATGCTTGCGGGGCGCTGATAGTCAGAGTTTGCGCAACACTTCGCTGGCGAACCAATTGCTTAATATTATTTAACAACGGTTGAATAGAATCGGCGCTATTTAAGCCCGCATTAGGGTCAGCTAAAGGGTCGATGTGACTTGAGAAATCGACTGTTAATGCAAACAAGCTGACAAGACAAACAACAATACTAATAAGTGAATATTTAAAAAACGTACGCATATTAATTGTCTGTCTTTAACACCATTTATACTTGAGCTAGGTTGCCTTTGCTTTCTAGCCAAGCTTTGCGATCGGGCGAACGTTTCTTCGACAATAACATGTCCATTAGCTCTAGCATTCCCTCAGCATCTTCACTAGTTAATCTAACTAGGCGTCGAGTATTAGGATCCATGGTAGTTTCACGCAATTGCAGGGGATTCATTTCACCTAGGCCTTTAAAGCGCTGAACATTAACCTTACCGCGTTTTTTCTCGGCTTCGATTCGGTCAAGTACGCCTTGTTTTTCACTTTCATCCAGCGCGTAATACACTTCTTTACCAATATCTATTCTAAACAGTGGCGGCATGGCAACATAAACATGCCCAGCATCAACAAGTGATCTGAAATGTTTCACAAACAAGGCACATAGTAAGGTCGCAATATGCAGGCCGTCTGAGTCTGCATCCGCTAAAATACAGATTTTGCCATATCGAAGGCCTGACAAGTCATCAGAATCAGGGTCTATTCCTAGCGCAACCGAGATGTCATGAATTTCTTGTGACGCTAAGACTTGTGAGGAATCTACTTCCCAACTATTAAGGATTTTGCCACGTAAAGGCATAATCGCTTGAAACTCTCTATCTCGCGCTTGTTTTGCTGAACCACCAGCAGAGTCACCTTCAACTAGAAATAACTCTGAACGTTCGTTGTCTTGCCCCGAACAATCCGTAAGTTTTCCGGGTAACGCAGGCCCTTGTGTGATTTTTTTGCGCGCGACTTTTTTACTTTGTCGTAATCGTTTTTGTGCATTGTTAATACACATTTCTGCAAGAAGCTCAGCCACATCAGTGTGCTGATTAAGCCATAAGCTATACGAATCTTTAACAATTCCTGATACAAACGCAGATGCTTGTCGCGACGATAAACGCTCTTTTGTTTGCCCTGCAAACTGAGGGTCTTGCATCTTAGTCGATAAAATATAGCTGCAGCGTTCCCATATATCGTCAGCGGTGATTTTTACGCCACGTGGCAGTAGGTTTCGAAACTCACAAAACTCACGCATCGCATCAAGTAATCCTTGACGTAAACCATTAACGTGGGTGCCACCTTGCGCCGTAGGTATCAGATTCACATAACTTTCTGTGACCATCTCGCCGCCTTCTGGCAGCCACATCACCGCCCAATCAGCAGCTTCACCATTACCAGAGAAAGCCCCAACAAATGGTGCATCATCAGGCAGCGTAATATAGTCTTTTAAGCCTTGTACAAGATAATCGCGTAATCCATCTTCAAAATACCAAGTTTGCGACTCTTTACTGATTTTATTGTCAAACTTAATGGTTAAGCCAGGACATAAAACGGCTTTAGCACGCAAAATATGAAGAAGTTTAGTGACCGAGAATTTTGCCGAGTCAAAATAACTCGGGTTTGGCCAAAAGTGTACGCGCGTGCCAGTATTGCGTTTGCCGCAAGTATCAATAACAGCCAAATCTTCTTTTTTATCGCCTTCTTCAAAGGCTATTTGATACACTTGCCCACCTCGGCGTATGGTCACCTCAACGCGGTGTGACAAAGCATTCACAACCGAGATCCCAACGCCGTGCAAGCCACCTGAAAACTCATAATTTTTGTTCGAAAACTTACCGCCGGCATGCAGTTTTGTCATGATAAGTTCTACGCCACTCATGCCTTCTTCTGGATGAATATCCACAGGCATACCACGCCCATCATCTACAACCTCAAGAGACTGGTCTTCATGTAAAACCACCTTTATATTGGCAGCATGACCGGCTAAAGCCTCATCTACACTGTTATCAATTACCTCTTGTGATAAATGATTAGGGCGTGTGGTATCGGTGTACATCCCTGGGCGGCGTTTTACTGGCTCAAGACCGTTTAACACCTCGATGGCATCAGAATTATATTGTTCAGACATGATTATTACTCACCTAGGCAGGAGTTATTGTTTTTGTACCTGTATATATGTCCAATAGTAGCAAGCTAGTGCCCCTGTAGCAAGAACCTAAAGACCAGTGGTAAGTGCCTTTGATAATTTACAAAGCTGTGATCACCGCCTTGCTCAATCACGCACTGTTTGTCGCCATATTTTTGCACAGCCAAACGATAATCAAGCGTTTCATCTCCAGTTTGTAACAATACCTTATAAGCATCATGGCGCTCTAATTTGCTGACATATAAATCTCTAAACACATCTATATGCTCGCAACGAACATAAAATATCTCGTTGGTGTACGGATTTTGATGCCTACCTAAATAATCGCTTAGCAAATTAAACGGCTCGACCGCAGGGTTAATTAACACGGCCCTACCGCCATACTTTTCGACACAATAGCTTGATAAAAACCCTCCCATCGAACTACCGATAAAGCCTACCTTAGGCGTGTTTAAGGTCTTAACTAGATGGTCGATAATTGAAATTGAACGATATATGTCACCGGGCAACGTCGGACAATGAATTGTCATGCTAGGGAAATGCTTAGCAGCATATTCAATCGTTTGCTGAGCTTTTTGGGATTGAGGACTAGATAAAAATCCATGTAAGTAAACAAGGTGATGCATATCAGTGGTAAACCTTTAACTGGCGAAAATTAACTATTAATAGCGTGACGTTGTGCCAAGCAAAACTGCAACCACTCGGCTAAAAATACGTTTACCATAAATTTTTCATTACGTTGATGCATGTGCAAATTTGGATATTCGTATGAGGGTTTAAGTCTAGCGGTTCGTTGTGCCTCTAGTACTTCTGCCACTTTTGCGTCGTGATATAACCTAATCAGCATTTTAGGGCGCAAAAACACTGGAGTGTTGGCGCTTATTTGTGACATTTCAATCGTGCTGGTATAGCGGCTGGAATCTACAATTTGGAGTTTATATTTAAGTTTGTCATTAATCTGAAATTGATAACTTAAATCTTGGGTATCACAGTCAGGTAGCAGTTTTAGCATGCACACATAATTGTTCTCGCAAGTTGCCAGAATACTCGGTAAATGGGGTACATACTTTTTAGGCAAAACGTCTCCAACTTAAAACTTTTTTTGTACTAACCGCTTCATTACGCCCAAGCGGCAAGTAAGGATTTTTTATTTAGCGCTAACCACTGTATCGCAATCATCGCGATACTATTATCAATACGCCCGTCGCTTAAGCCTTCAAGCGCCTTATCAAAAGGCACTCGCAATACTCTAATATCTTCTGACTCATGGTCTAAACCATGAATCCCTTTTGCTAAGCTTGCATCCACTTTAGCGATATACACATGAACACGCTCAGTACAAGCACCTGGGCTTGTCAAAAAACTGGTCGCTTTTGTCATTTGACTTATCAAAAGGCCGGCTTCTTCTTTTACTTCTCGGATCCCTACATCTTCTTGGGTTTCGCCCGGTTCGATAATCCCAGCAACCACTTCAATCATCCAAGGCGAAGCAGCCGTTTCAAATGCTGGAAATCTAAACTGCTCAAGCAGTACTAGCTCATCAAGATTTGGGTCATATAATAACACTGCAACTGCATGGCCTCGCTCAAATACCTCACGTTGTATAAGCTCACTCATTCCACCAGCAAACAACTTATGCTTTATATGGTATCGATTCAACTCAAAAAAACCTTTATACAAAGTTTCTTTTTTAATGATTTCTACGTCTTGCTTACCAAAGCTCGGTTGCATATTCACTCCGTAATCGATTAATACTATATTCAACACAATGCAGTTTATAATGCTTTATAAATCAATGGTTAAATTATCTTAATTCTGCAAAATTCTCACATTCTGTTACACTTAGTACATATTCTGTCACATTGTTTGTGATATAAAATACTTGTAATTTCGTACACTGACTCAATCTTAGCTAATTCATACTGACACATACAGAGCACTCACCATGAAAAAGACACTTATTTCCATCATTTTAGGGCTTAGCTTGGCTAGCACAGCAATGGCAGACGACCTTGCCACTATTTATGAGCTTGCACAAGCCAACGACCCAATTATTAATCGTGCTAAAGCTCAAAAAGATGCAGCCTACGCAGGCGTAACGGTCAGTCGCGCAAACTTGTTGCCTCAAATCACCGGTTCAATTTCATATTCTGACAGCACTCGTGAAACACTGTTTGGACCTGAGGTCGTCGATATCGAAAATACCACCTTATCGGCAGGCCTTACGCTTAACATGTCACTTTATGATCACGCCAACTGGTTAGGACTTGACCGTGCAGAGTTAGTTGCACAACAAAGCGATGCCACTCTTGCAGCTTCTCTTCAACTACTAATGCAACGTACTGTGAGTGCATATTTAGCGGTATTGCGTGAACAAGATAACGTTGAGTTTGTTAAAGCAGAGCTACGCGCAATTGAACGACAGCTTGAGCAAACTAAGCAGCGTTTTAATGTTGGCTTAACTGCGATAACCGATGTTCATGAAGCACAAGCTAATTTTGATAACACCGTCGCTAGACAAATTCGTGCCGAAAACCTATTAGAGCTTCGCTTAGAGGAGTTACGCGAAATCACGGGTAAATACCACAGTCGCATTTCAATCTTAGACACCGAACGATTTGATCCAGCACCACCAGCGCCTTCATCAGCAGATGAATGGCTTACTATTGCCGAAGAATCAAATCTTGATTTACTAGCTCAGCGCTTTGCAAAAGATATTGCTAAACAAGATATCGATTTAGCAAGCAGTGGTCGTCTACCCACATTAGGCTTGCGCGCGACATATGGCGTGACTGACAACGAACAAGTATTTAACGATGTACCGAGTAATCCGCCGCGTCTTGATGACAGCAGTATCGGCATATCCTTAAGTGTTCCAATATACTTGGGTGGTTCTGTTTCTGCTAATACCGAGCGTAGCCGCGCAAATTACATTGTTGCTAGTGAAAACCTAGAGCTAAGCTATCGCCAAACTGTGCGTTTGGTTCGTAGTTCATTTAATGATGTAAAAGCATCTATATCAACTATCCGAGCACTTGAGCAATCTGTAATATCTGCACAAAGCGCACTAACGGCTACCGAAGCCGGTTTTGATGTCGGTACAAGAACTATTGTTGATGTGCTTAATAGCACACGTAACCTATTTGACGCTCGACGCAATCTAGCAGATGCGAGATACTCATTTATTGCATCCATTGTCAGCCTTAAACAATCTGCAGGCACATTAACCGAAGCAGACCTTATGCAAATCAACCGCTCTTTAAAAGCTGCACCTGAACAAAGCACGCAAGACGCTGAATAAGTCTGTTGCTTTTTAAACATAAAAAACGCCCTAAATAGAGGGCGTTTTTTTTATCATTTATTTACGTATTTAAATTTGGCCTCGGCGAGCCACTAACTCTGCTTTAATCTCGTGAGCACGTTGTTCACTCAAATCATATGACCACATTACCCAAATCGCCAATGCTGCGGTGCCTGCAGGAATAATTACATCTGCAATCCTCAAGCGTGTCATCGTCTCGACAGTTTGGGTACTTAGCGATGGATCAAAGCCTACAAAACTTAAAACAACTCCTCCTAATATCATCGCGATGGCTTGACCAATTTTAACCATTAGCCAATAAATCGCCGCAAATGTCCCTTCGCGTCGAGGCATGCCATTTTCAAGTTCATCTAAATCACATACATCTGCTGTCATGCTTAACATAAGCGTAAACAAGCCGCCTATACCAAAACACATAAAAGGAATCGGTAAGAATATTAACCAAACATTATCTGGGCTAAAGCCAATCCATTTTAAGCAGTAACCAAAAATTGAAATAAGCGTTGAAATAATAAATGCATTTCGCTTACCCCATTTACTTGCCATCCACGACACTATTGGGATAACAAAAAATGCCGTCATTAGTGCACTGCCAGTGGCAAACCATGCAGGCCAATTCCCCGCAGCACCAAAATCGCCACCAAACATATGAAAAACAATAATAAAATAAGCAAAGCTAGATACTAATTGGAAGCCATTAAAAATCAAAAAAGTTGATCCACACAACTTAACAAAAGACGGATTTTTAAAGGTACGAATGATCCCACGAACAATTTCAATTAAATTTGACGCTAAGGTTCCCCACGATATTTCTCGTCGATTTTCAATTGCTTCATCGGGAATCCCTTTACAAAATAAACCAGGTACTATTCCCAATATAATGCATATACCGCCAACGACTAAGGCCATTTGCTGTACACCTTCAGCTTGGGTTTCAAATAAGTCAGGATTAGCAATTAGCACCCAAAACCAAGGGACAATCATCCACGCTATTTGTCCCATAAACTGGGCAATAGCCATCAAACGCGTACGCTCGTTGTAGTCAGAGCTTATTTCGTAGCCTAAACCAACAAAAGGCGTCGCAAACATTGTATTGCCAATAGTAAAAGCAAGCGACAGAAGTAAAAAATACCAAAAGTTAAAACGCTGAGAAGCCTCGGGATCCATTTGCCACAGTAAGGCAAAGAATATCCCACTGAGAATCGCTCCAATCACAATATAAGGCCTGCGTCTCCCCCAGCGTGACTTGGTGTTATCAGTAATAAAGCCCATAATAGGGTCGGTGATTGCATCAAAAATACGCGGAATACCAGTGAGTAATCCCGCTAACACCGGATCCATGCCATAAGCGGTGACTAAAAAGAACGCAAAGATACTAATTGATGCTGGCAGTAAGTTGAGTACCAGTGTGCCCGTGCCATAAGCACCTTTTTGACGCAGCGAGACAATATCGCTAGCTGGTGTTTTATATTGAGACATAGTGTTTATGATACCTATAACGTTGCTTGGCTCTATGCAAACAAAAATGTGAATATTATGTTAACAATAGTTTTACCACCTTTACACTTTTAAGGTAGACCTAATGAGACAAGTCGTCGCGATTTTGCGATAACACGCCATTGCTGGTCATTGCTACACTTTGCCTTTTAGACAAATTGCTTGATACAGCTTAATCGTATATAAAGATACAAATTGTATTTTTCATTGAATCCCTTATGAGCAAGCATGAACGCCAACAAGTACAAGAATTACTAAATCAAACGCCTGATTTGAGTATTGATTCCCTCAATCAAATTAAGCGTATTATTGAACAGCAAAAAACAAAAGCCGGATATACCCAAACAGGCGCTCTGAAAGTCGCTATGTTTAGTGCTAAACAGTATGATATCGATGCTTTTTCAAGCGCTCAAACCCCTGATATCGAAATTCAGTTTATTGAAAGTTCACTTAGTAACGAGACTGTATCACTTGCTCAACAATGCAAAGCAATATGTATCTTTGTCAATGATATATGTGATGAGCAAGTTGTCGCCATGCTTGCTGATGCCTCAATTGAGTTAATTGCGCTTCGCTGTGCAGGTTTTAATAATGTTGATCTTCAAGCATGTAAAAAGCACGCCATTGACGTGGTTAGAGTCCCAGCATATTCACCTCATGCTGTTGCAGAACATGCGGTTGCATTGATGCTAATGCTGAATCGAAAACTTCACAAAGCATATATGCGTAACCGAGCAGGCCAATTTGTATTAGATGGATTAGTCGGTTTTGATATGCACGATAAAACACTTGGTATCATTGGCACAGGAAAAATTGGTCAATGCGTAGCACGCATTTTACTCGGGTTTGGCTGCAAAATAATCGCCTATGATAAATACCCAAACCAAGCGCTTTCGCAACTTGATAATGTTGAATATGTCGATTTAGACAAGTTGCTCACAAGCGCTGATATTATTACTTTGCATGCACCACTTACTCAAGATACGCATCATTGTATTGGTCAAAGCAGTATTAATAAAATGAAAAAAGGCGTCATGATTATTAATACCAGTCGAGGCGCACTAATCGACAGCAAGGCTTTAGTTCAAGGGCTGAAGACTCAACAAATTAGTGCCGCTGGACTAGATGTATACGAAGAAGAAGCGGGTGTATTTTTTAACGACATGTCCAATCAAATACTCGATGACGACGTGTTAGCGCGTTTACTCACATTTAGTAATGTTATTATCACGTCTCATCAAGCCTTTTTAACACACGAGGCGCTTGCGAATATTGCGCAAAGTACCTTAAGCAACATTCACGAATACAAACAAGGCAAACGTAATGACCAGCTGTCCAATGCGGTATTGTAATTAACTAAAAGTTAAAACCTGCAATAAGATTAAAATGCGAGCCTGTGCGTGATGAGTTTTGCCACTCTAAGTTTGTGATCCCAGATTCGGCAGTAATAAATAATCCGTTTTCAAACCGATATTCATAAGCCAAGCTTAAACCTATCATCGCGCCGTTACTATCGATGCTATCATCTGATATCACGTTTCGAATCGTATTATCATCTAAATCAACATTAGCGCGGGTCTCATTACCATCTAAGGTCCCGTAAATATAAAAAGGGCCACCGTATATTAACTGCGACTCAGAAATGCGATATCCCAATACCCATGCTATATCAAAGGCGTCCGTATCTTGATCAAACTCAATCTCTACGCGATCGTCACTGCCACCAAAAATAGCACCGCTAAAAGACGAAAAACGCCCTTCGTCACTAAATCGACTATATCCTACCGCTAGTGCTTGAGAGAAATTGCCTGTTTTGGCATTGTCTGCACTATCACCGCTAAATTGATATTTCACGCCAAAACGGAAATCATCAATGGTACTAACTGAGACTTCTAGCTTTGGCAAAACGACCATTCCTAAACCAGCAAATCCGGTGACAATTGTGCCATCTGGCTCTGATGTCACATCACCATTTTCATCAACATCAATATTCGCATCTGCCCGAGCGCCAACACCTAACTTAGCAACCGCTTTATAAGGTTGTGAGCTCACCTCTGGCCTGTCCATTCTTAAGGTTGATAAGGACGTGGATGTTGATTTACATCCATTGATAGCCGATATGACGATAACAAGCGCTGCTAGTTTTACGATTATTGATTTCATCTCTTTACTCCCTCTTATTGATCTTAGCACCGTCAGTGGTACCGTTTTGCATCAATGCTATTTGTTCACTCAATTGGGTAATTTGAGTTTGTAAATCAAGCATTGATGGCTGACCTTTATTTCTTTCACTATTGTGTTCTTCATCCATAACACCTACAACGATACCAATCACCATATTTAAAAATGCAAAGGCGGTGAAAAAGATAAAACTCATATAAAACATCCAACTCATGGGATACACATCCATCGTTTCATACTGAATGTCAGTCCAATCCTCAAAAGTCATGACTCTAAACAAGGTTAGCATTGATATTGCAATGTCACCCCATAATTCTTCATTGATGTCTTGAAATAAATAACTGCCTACTGCTGCGTAAATATAAAAAATTATAAACATCAACAACACTACGTACCCCAAGCGCGGTAAGGCTTTTAGCAAGGAGTTAATTAAGATACGCAGCTCTGGCACAATCGAAATCATCCTCAATACTCTAAAGATACGAATAAGTCTTGCTAATAATGCCATTTCAGACTCATTTACGGGGATTAGACTAATTGCAACAACTAATGTGTCGAAGATGTTCCAGCCCGACTTAAAAAAATGCTTTTTGTTTTCTTCGGTGATAAACCTAATGATAATTTCAACTAAAAAGAATACTGTGATGAACACATCAAGATAAGACAATAAATATAGTGTAGTGGGATTTAAATCGTAGGTTTTTGCTCCAATTTCAAGTGCCGAAATAATAATGACGGCAATAACAAAGAATTCAAATACTCGATTATGGCGCAAACGATAAAGCGCAGATTGGATTGTCGATAACACGTTATATCTCTAAATAGTAAATAATTAACACAGCTTGTATTAACCATAGTGTATAAACACAAAAAGGCTCACATTAAATGATGTGAGCCTTTATCTTCAAATAGCTGCTGACAAAGCGCATTCTCACTTAAAAGCTATATTGCCCTTTTAATTCATTCAAACGCTGCTGCGCTTCACTAGACTCAATTTTCATTGATTCAAGACGACGTAAAGCGACGGCCCGTTGGTCATTCATTAACAAAGCCTCAAGATAATTCAACAATATCTCTTCGTTTGTTTCTTGTTGAGTGACCGCTTTATTATAAATATCAACCGCTTCAGACACTTTGTCTTGGCGCACTAATATTTGAGCATAAGTATCGGCTATTGCAGGTTCATTTGGTGCTAGTGCATAGGCTTGACTGCCAAAATCGTATGCTTTATCCAATACATCAGATTGCATATATAAATACGCCAAATTATTAAGCGCAACTGGGTTTTCAGGCGCCTCTGCAAGCGCTCTTTCATAAGTTGCTATCGCTTCAGAAGTATCAGATGCAATCTGGCGCTCCGCTAGAAGCATCTTAGCTTGCACATCAGTGGGTGATTTTTCAAGGTGCGCTTCTAAAGCTTCGACCGTCTTTTCAGCTTGCCCAGTTGCCTCAAGCGCAGCAACTAACAAAAACAAATTCGCGCCGTTGCCATTAGCATCGTAAGCGGCACGAGCATCTGCTTCTACGGTACTCAAGTCGCTACCTTCAGACAATGTAATACGTGCTTTTACCCCCCTTACAAAAGGTAAAGTCATTGTTTGAGCATCAAATTCATTAAGCACGGCTTTGGCGTCAGCAACACGATTTGACATAACAAAAAAGTAACTGCTCATTATTTTGATGGCTTGAGAATCTGCACGGTTTAAATATTCCTCGGCAATCCTAGCACCACCTTCATAATTGCGCAGACCATCTGATATAAGCAGCTGACCAATCACCGCATCGGCGTCTCGAGGGAAGGTCTGTGTCCATATGTCATAGTGAGCTTGCGCTTCTTCAATTTGATTGGCGCGCAGCAAAGCCATACCTTTTGATGCCCAATAGTTTTTAGGTAACATTCTATCAGGAGTGATTGGTGCTAGTACCTCAACAGCAGCTTGAGGCTCATTCAAGGCCATATGAACTCTTGCTAGCAATAATTTTAGCTCTGTATTTTCAGGAAAACGATTAACAGATTGCGTAAGCTTAGCCACGCCCTCTTGGCTTTTTTGCAATTGATTTTTAATCGCAAAATAGCTCGCCAAACCGGTCAGATTTTCAGGTTGTGCGTCTACAAAAGCTTCGATCTTGCTTTCTGCACCGCTGAACTGCTCTTGCGCTAAGTCTAAACGTATATCAGCAAGCTGCACGGCCGAATCGTCGGGATTTAAACGTTGCGCCGCTTCAAGTGCGATACTTGCGTTTTCAAATTCACCTTGTTGTTTATATACTTCGACTTCCACCAAGTAGGGAGATGGGCTTTGAGGTTCTTCGCCGCGCCATTTTTGAGCCAACTCAAGCGCTTTATCCAATTGGCCGGTGCTTAAATAAGCACTGGCAAGTGTCGTTTTGGCTGTTGCCGACTCAGGGGCCTTTTCAACCGCACTTTCTAAATCGACTAAGCCTTCAACATCATTTAAGGATAATTTTAGTATCCCTAAACGAGTGAGTTCTTCTGCAGTTTCTGTTACCGTTTGCGCTTGGTCAACAACGCGTCGAGCACCATCGGTATCGCCCGATTGTATTAACGCAAAACCTGCTTGAGACAATAGACCTGCATCGCCAATTTGCGCATCGGTGATTCGCTCTAATACTTCACTAGCTTCATCGCCCATGTTAGAACGTAATTGACTTGCCGCTAAAATACGCAAGCCTGGGTGATTATCAGGCAGTATGTCGGCAATCATTGAAAGTTGGCTAATAGCCTCTTCAAATAAGCCTAATTGATAAGCTGAAAAACCAGCTACAAGTCTTACTGAAGGATCTGTAGCGCCTTCTAATAAAGCCTCTTTACTAAAGTCCAAGGCCGCTTGGTGGTCTTCAGCAGCTGAACGAATAACACCCTTCATCTGTTTCAAATATGCGTTGCGAGGACTGATCACTAGCAATTCATCGACGTAAGGTTCGGCACGAGTTGTTTGCCCCATTTCTACCAGCATGGAAGCAAGCGTAAATTTAACTTGTGAATCTTCGGGTGCTTGCGCTAAATACTCCTCGTAAACACTCGCCGCTTCATCAGGCAGCTCATTAGCGATATACATACGTGCAACAAAATTTAATACATCTGGATTTGTCGGCGCTTTTTCGTTAGCCCGTTTCGCAAATTCCAATGCACCAGCAACATCTTCTTCGATGAGCATAGCGTAGCCATTTAAAATATCTTTGTATGGTGAGGTCTGTTCAAGCGCAACAAGCGTGGCTACAATCTCTTTGGCTTCGTCTTGTTTTTCTAGTTGCAATAATGAGGTTACTTTGCGAAAGCCTACTTCAAGCTTTTGTTCGTCGTTTAAACCCGCGCTATCGATATCTAAGGTCGATAATTGCACGTTTGCACCGGTGCGAAGCAAGGCTTGTGATAATAATGGAAGTACCTCTGCCTTTGGGTGACCTAAGTCAATCGCTCTCGTTAGCTCTTTTTCAGCTGACTCGAAGTCCTTTAGGGCAAGTTGCAAACTACCAAGTGAAAACCTTGCATTTGCATTGGTTGGATCTTGTTGAATCGCATTTTTCAATGCGACAACTGCCGAGTTGGCATCGCCCTCATCAATAAAGCTTTGTGCTTGTTGCAAGTAATCATCTGCAGTTTTTTGAGCACAACCGCCCACAAGAGCAATACTTATTAAAATTAGTGCTAGTGTTTTGGAAAGATTTTTTGCGCCAAACGACCAAAAATTAGGTGTAGTTTGCATGTGTTATTATTCCCTTTTCGATGATATGTAAAATCATTGTAAATGATTATAAGCTCAGTCATACCGAATAATCACGTCTTTTATGACCTAATCAATCAAGTCGCTGTATGATTAATAGTATATGAAGGTAAAATAACGTACAATAGCGGCCGTTATTGGCCATCGATTCTCCCCGTTAGGCCGCCGTTCTTTGTTTACTACTGGATATACCATGACCGACACTGTCGATTTGACATTTAAAGATTTAAATTTACCTAGTGAAATATTACAAGCACTAGAAAAAGTAGGCTATGAAAAGCCTTCTCCTATTCAAGCGAAAAGCATCCCGCTTTTACTTGAAGGCCACGATTTGCTAGGCCAAGCACAAACAGGCACCGGTAAAACAGCTGCATTTGCTTTACCTATGTTATCTAATATTGATCCCGACCAGTTGCATACGCAACTTTTAGTACTTGCACCGACTCGTGAATTAGCGATTCAAGTCGCAGAAGCGTTTCAGGTGTACGCAAGTTTTTCTAAAAAAATTAAAGTCCTTCCAGTATATGGTGGACAATCCTATGACAATCAAATTCGCCAGCTTAAACGTGGCGTACAAGTTGTTGTCGGTACACCTATAGTCGTATCATCGACCATATAAAGCGCAAAACACTCAAATTAGACCAATTACGATTTTTAGTGCTTGATGAAGCTGACGAGATGTTGCGTATGGGCTTTATTGATGACGTTGAACTGATCCTTAGTCACGCACCAGAGAAAAAGCAAACTGCACTTTTTTCTGCAACAATGCCCGCGCCAATCAAGAAAATTACTCAGCGTTATTTGAGTAATCCTCAGCACGTCAAGATTGAATCAAAAGTCAGTACTGCAAGCACTATCTCACAACGTTTTTGTCAAGTTGCGGGTCATCATAAACTTGAAGCACTTACCCGAATCATGGAAGTTGAAGAGTTTGATGGCATGATTATTTTTGTGCGAACAAAAACAGCAACTGTCGAGCTTGCTGACAAGTTAGCAGCACGCGGCTACGATGTTGAGCCTTTAAACGGCGATATACAACAAGCTGCACGCGAACGTACCGTTGATAAACTTAAACAAGGTAAAATCGACATATTGGTCGCAACAGATGTTGTTGCGCGTGGATTAGATGTAGAACGCGTTAGCCATGTAATTAACTACGATGTTCCACATGATACTGAATCATATGTTCACCGTATTGGTCGTACTGGTCGTGCAGGGCGCCAAGGCGATGCAATTTTATTTATATCTCATCGCGAAAAACGCATGTTATTTGCCATTGAAAAAGCCACCAAACAACAAATTACCAATATGGAAATTCCTTCTATCTCGCAACTTAACGAATCACGCTTAGGTCGATTCAAAAGTTCTGTGATTGAAGCAATGGCAGATGATTCAATTGAGTCTTACATGCCCGTGATTGAGAGCATCATGAAGGAATCAGAAGCGTCGGTTGAGATGGTCATGGCAGCCCTTGCAAAAGTTGCACAAGGTGATGAGCCGCTTATTTTAAGTGAAAAAGACCGTCCAGATGTACACGCAAAACCATCATTTAAAGATCGCGGTGATCGTGCACCTCGCGATGGTCGCGGCCGTCGAGAAGGTGGCGCAAATGGAGGCCGTGATAGAAAACCATCAAGACCTCGCGGTAAACCAGAACAAGGCATGAAGCGCTATCGCATCGATGTTGGGTATGTACATGGTGCAAAACCTGGAAACATAGTGGGTGCTATTGCAAATGAAGGTGATATGAGTAGTAAAAACATCGGTGCAATTGACATCAATGATAATTTTACCCTTGTTGATTTGCCAGCGTCTATGCCAGCTAAAACTAAAGAAACCTTGATGAAAACTCGGGTTGCTGGTCAACGATTAAACATGCGTGAGTGGAGCGACGAACCACCTAAAAGACGCAAGAAAAAATAATGACATGATGCAATAGCTCATGCCCTATATAAAAAAAGGAATAAATACGAAAGTTTTATTCCTTTTTTTATGTCTATAAGATGACATATAGTTAAGACTCCCCTGCACATGCATGGGCACTGTTTACCGAGGTTTTATGAAATACTTTCCTATTTTTGTTGATGCGCAACACATCCACGCATTAGTTGTGGGTGCAGGCGAAGTAGCTGCAAGAAAATGTGAGTTACTCATGAAAACCCCCGCTAAGGTGACCATTGTCGCGCCTTGGGTCAGTGATACAGTCAGACGATTATCTCAAGCAGAAAACGTAACGTTGATTGAAAGAGAGTTTGAAGAAGGTGACTTGGCAGGCAAAAAGATGGTATTTGTTGCCACTGACAAAGAAGAAGTCAATCAGCACATCCATGATCTAGCCCATGCCCAAAACATACTTGTCAACGTAGTCGATAATACGCCTTTATGTAAGTTCATTACCCCTTCTATCGTCGACCGTTCGCCGGTCATTATCGCGATGGCAAGTGGCGGAGTTGCGCCGGTCTTACTACGTTATATTCGCCAAAAACTAGAATCAGTCATTCCCCAAAATATTCGCCGGCTAGGTGCTTTTTCCGAAAAGTTCAGAAACCAAGTTAAAGCAAAGCTAGATAACGTGACCGACAGACGCTATTTTTGGGAAAGTGTACTTGATGGTGATATTGGTGAGAATGTGCTGCAGGGTAATAGTGAACTCGCCCAGCAGCAATTTGATGAAGCCTTAAATGCCTATGCCACTAATAACAAGCCTAAAGGTCAAGTCTATTTGGTTGGCGCTGGTCCCGGTGATCCCGACTTATTAACGTTCAGAGCCTTACGCTTAATGCAAAAAGCTGATGTGGTTGTGTATGACCGCCTAGTATCCAACGAAATACTAGAACTTGTCAGGCGTGATGCAGAAAAAATATATGTCGGTAAAGCGCGCAGTAATCACACCATACCACAAGATGAAATCAATACACTGCTAGCAGATTTGGCAAAACAAGGTAATCGAGTTGTACGTTTAAAAGGCGGTGACCCCTTTATTTTCGGACGTGGCGGTGAAGAAATAGAAACGCTTATCGAACAAGACATCGATTTTCAGGTGGTACCTGGTATAACAGCAGCTAATGGTGCTTCTTCATACGCAGGCATTCCGCTGACTCATCGTGATTATGCTCAATCTGTTACCTTTACCACTGGTCATTTACGCAACAACACAGTTGACCTTGATTGGCCGTCATTAGTTAAGCCTAATCATACACTGGTATTTTATATGGGTTTAACTGGTTTACCGATTATTTGCGATAAACTAATTTCACACGGGCTCAGTAAAGACACGCCTATCGCCTTAGTTGAAGGGGCAACTCGTGTTACGCAAAAAGTCGTCACTGGTACCTTAGCAGACATTAGCAACAAGCCTGAAACGCACAAACTCAAGCCACCTACTTTGATAATTGTTGGTGGTGTAGTGCATCTGCATGATAGACTCAATTGGTTTAAAGGCGATAATTCCTGATCAAGCTTATTTTCTCGGCATGTTTTTAGGATATGTGTCGATAGTAAGTAGTCAGTAATATATTCATTGGATATCAGTAGCAGTGATAAAACATTTTTTCTCTCAAACTTCTTTTTTGTCATCAAACAGACATAGCAAATTTGCTATTAATACCCAAGCTATTCCATATGTATGCTTAAGCCTATTATTATTCGTGTCAATCGCTAGTCAAAACGCATTTGCGAGCCAAGCTAGCTTTAGCGTAAAAGATAACTTTGATAAAAAAACATTTGCCTACCAATGGAGTAGTCATGGAGGCACGTATAATCTTAAATTTGCGATGAATAAAAAGCAGCTTTATGCGATGCCAGACTCGCCGGCTAGTTATAATCGCAGAGTCATGCAAGATTACATTTACTCAAAAGTCATGCAACTAGCAAAAACCATCGAGCCACAAATGGGCCGAATTACGGTAGAACGAAATTCTCAAGGTTTGAATTATAATGTCGCTAGTCGCACCGACCACAACGCACAACTTGTACTTGAACAACTAAAAGCCGCTCACGATAAGGCAGAACAAGATTATTGGGATGAACATTTTTATACGCGATATGTTTCGCCGCAAGGTGCTCAAGGGATCCGACATGATCATAAAAAATACAGTGATTTAAGTGCTGCTGCACTAGCACCTGTCGTTGCTAGCATTCGACAAATGATGAAAAATCAGTATGACTCAAGAGAATTTATCGAGATTGCTTTAGGGTGGATACAAACTATCCCATACTCAAAATTAAATGATCGTATTACGTCAAATGGTGCAGGCTTTGTATCGCCTCGTGATTTATTGCTGCAAAACCAAGGTGACTGTGACAGCAAAGCAACATTGATGGCTGGTTTACTTCAAGCTTATCAACCCGCCTTGCAAGTCAGTATGGTGTACTTACCTAATCACGCTTTATTAGCGGTTGGCATGCGAAAACAATCAGGAGAATTAACCCTGACCCATAACTTTACCGAATTTGTGCTAATTGAACCGACAGGACCTGCACAAATGAAAATTGGAGAAGTGGGCGACGAGACAGCTTTAGCCCTTCGTAACAGACAATACTCTATCGTAGACTTATAGAAATACCTATTGAGGCATATCGCCAATTAACTGGGCCTTTTGTTTTTTGCACTTCTATTCTCTTTGCCTTCAAGGCGCCATTAACTTGCGAAAACACTGACATCCCTTTATTGTTATGTTTCTATAACAATAAAAGACGACAACATGAAAACACACCACATCATAAGCGCACTCATTGCGACGATTGGCATTAGCTTATTTTCTTTAAGCAATATCGCCGTTGCCAATAGTGAAGATAGTGCGCCAAGCGACCCATTACAAGATTGGAATGTATTAGAACCGCCAATGGAATTGAATTCCATTACGATTAAAACGAATGAAACAACATGGTCTAGTTTAGATATCTCGCCCGATGGCAATCAAATGGTATTTGATATGCTAGGGGATATATTTATTGTTGACGCTAAGGGCGGAGACGCAAAAGCCTTAACCCAAGATTTTGCGTGGAATATACACCCCTCAATTAGCCCAGATGGTAGCAAAATTGCCTTTATTTCAGACCGTGATGGTTTGTCTAACGTATGGGTCATGGATATTGATGGTACTAACCTTAAGCAAGTTACAACAGAGTCAAAGTATCTTATTCACGCTCCTAAGTGGAGTCCAGACTCTCAGTATATTGTGGTAACCAAAGGGATTATGTCATCTCGTTCAATCCCTGCTGGTGAAATTTGGCTTTACCACCATACCGGTGGTTCAGGTGTGGCGATAAAAGAGCGCGAAAACGGTAAAGTGGAACAACAAAATATAGCTGATCCTGCTTTTTCACCCGATGGTCGCTATATTTACTACACACAAGATATATCTCCAGGTTCACGCTTTGATTATAATCGCGACCCTTTAAAATCTATCTTTGCAATCACCCGCTATGATCGCCAAACTGGCGAAGAAGAACGCTTTGTTTCTGGCACCGGTGGCGCGGTTGTGCCAACACCTTCGCCTGATGGTAAACATCTTGCCTTTGTGAAACGTGTCAAAAATAAAACCGTGCTATTTGCCAAGGATCTTGAGACTGGTCTAGAAGAGCCTTTGTTTTTTGAATTAGAACGCGACATGCAAGAAGGCTTTGGCACAGAGGGTTATTTCGCTTATTTTGATTGGACACCTGATTCTAAAAATATCGTTTTTTGGACAGGCGGTAAGTTTCATAGACTAAATGTTGCTTCAAAAGAGCTAAGCACGTTAGAGGTAAATATTGAATCGACATTGCAATATGCTGATGCGCTGCGTTTTACCGTTGAAGTCGCACCAGATGAATTTGACGTAAAGGCTGTTCGCTGGGCACAAAAATCCCCAGATGGTAAATCAGTTTTATTTCAAGCATTAGGCAAATTATATGTGCATGACATTAAATCGGGTAAATCAAAACGCCTGACCAAGCAAAATGACCATGACGAGTACTATCCTCGTTATTCACCCAGTGGTAAATATATTGTGTATACCACATGGAATGACATGGACTTAGGTACAGTGAGAATGGCACGTGCAAATGGAAGTAGAAGTAAAGTCATCAGCACTGAACCCGGTCACTACATTGAGCCTAGTGTTTCAAACGACGCCAAAATGGTAACTTACCGTAAGATAACTGGCGGTTTCTTATTAAATCCGAAGTATTCTAACGAGCCTGGCATCTACGTACTAGATCTAGAAAAAGAAGAAACAAGACGTGTTGCAAATAGTGGCTTTGAACCACATTTTGGTGGTGATAATTCACGAATCTACTTTACCGAAAATGCGTTTAATTCATATCGCGAAACTCGTTTTTCAAGTGTTGATATTAATGGTATGGACAAACGTGTACATTTAAATGGTGGCGATAAAGTCAGCGAATATCGCCTATCACCAAGTGGCGAATGGCTTGCATTTGTTCACCAATTCAAAACGTATGTTACGCCCTTTGAGACAAATGGTAAGACCTTTAACATCAGTCCAAATATGACTAGTTTGCCGGTACAACAATTATCTGCTCGCGCTGGTAGCTATATGACTTGGCGTGACGAAAGTAATACAGTTGGTTGGTCTAATGCTTCGGTATTTTATGAACGTGGTTTAGGCGACGCATTTGAGTTTGTTGCAGGTGTCAGCGACCTACCAGACCCGGTAAAAGATGGTATTGATGTAACGTTTAAAACCAAAACCGACAAGCCTGACCGCATGACTGCAATTGTTGGGGGCAAGCTCATTACAATGCGTGATGCAAATAATCAACAAGAGGTGATTGAAGATTCGGTAGTCTTAATTGACGGCAATCGTATTAGTGCTGTAGGCACAAAAGCCGATGTCACTATTCCTGATGACGCCTTAATCATTGATGCAAGTGGCAAAAGTATCATTACAGGCTTAGTTGATGCCCATGACCATGGTTCTCAAGGGACCGCTGAGATCATTCCACAACAAAACTGGGGCCAATACTCCAAAGTGTCATTTGGTGTGACTGCCTTTCATGACCCGTCTAATGATACAAGTGAAATAATGGCTGCCGCTGAGTTACAACGCGCAGGTAAAATAATTGCGCCACGCATGTATTCTACCGGCACGATTTTATATGGTGCTGAAGCGCTTGGTTTTAAAGCTATCATTAATGATTATGACGATGCTTATTTTCACGTTGAACGGTTAAAAGAGATGGGGGCGGTTTCTGTCAAAAGTTATAACCAACCTCGTCGAGATCAACGCCAGCAAGTCATTGTTGCAGCCCAAAAACAACAGATGATGGTTGTGCCTGAAGGCGGCGGTAAATTCCAACAAAACATCAGCTTTTTGGTTGATGGACATACTGGGCTTGAACATAATATTCCGATTGCCCGTGGTTACAGCGATTTAACTCAACTGTGGAAAGCCACAGACTTTGGCTATACACCAACATTTGTTGTAGCGTATGGCGGCATGATGGGTGAGGAATATTTTTATGATAAATACGAGGTTTGGAAAAACGAACGCTTGATGCGCTATACCCCGTCTTTTTTAGTAGAGAGACGCGCTATACGCCGCCCAACAGCACCTGAGAACTTTTATAATCACATACAAGTATCACAATACGCTAAAGAATTACGCGACGAAGGCGTGCGCGTAATGATAGGCGCCCACGGCCAACGTGAAGGCTTAGCTGCGCACTGGGAGATGTGGATAATGGAGCAAGGTGGTTTTACGCCATTTGAAGCCATTAGAGGCGCTACCATTGATGGCGCTGAGCATTTAGGGATGGATGCTGATATAGGCTCTATTGAAGTAGGTAAATTGGCTGATATGGCCATTATTGATGGCGATGTTATCAATGATTTAAGCCGTAGCGAATATGTGACTTACACAGTATTAAATGGCCGCGTATATGAAAGTGCAACCATGAATGAAGTGGGCAGCGATAAAAAACGTAATCCATTCTTCTTTGAAAACAACAACAAGTTGTTCATGCCAGAGCACACTCATAAAATGATGCATGAAAAAGCGCATCGTTTCCATTGGGTGCACTAAGCATTTGGTGAGCTTTACCTTACCAAGCCCAGCTTATGCTGGGCTTTTTTATTTACTTTACTGAATAAAAGTCTAGGCAATCACAGGACATCTTTTGCCCTTGTCTCGAATCAACATTCTTTTGTCTTAGTTTTGTGTGCATATATTACCCAGCGTTTTTAAGCTAGCGCCATACTTATTTACGCACTGACATTATGCAAGCCAAACAATCACTTTATAGAAAACACGCGCTTGCAGCTATTAGCGAGCACAAGATGGGTAGTGTGCTTACTTTACCTCAATCAAGCTATGTTACCTCAAGTCTTATTATTCTACTTTTATTGTTAATCGCCCTATTTATATTTAGCTTTTACCAATACACGCATACCTATTTGGTAAGTGGGTGGATAAGCAGTAGTGTGCCAAGTGCCCATGTATTAAATATTGAAAATGGCAGTGTAGTGGACTCCATTTTAGTCAGGAACAAAGAGTTTGTTGAAGAAGGACAAATACTCGTAAAACTAAAACGCCCTCAAGCGCTTTTACATGGCGATTCTTATATACAACAGCAAAGCGAGGCATTATTACGAAATATCAACAATGCATCTGACAAATACAAGCAAAGTCATCGAGGTTTGCAACTGGACATCGACACCCTTAACGAACACATTCGCCATAATCAAAACCAAAAAAACAACCTCGAGCAACAACTAGCTAATGCACAACACAGTATTGCCATCCTTCAGCAAAATGTAGATGCAGGCTTATCACTTAAGGCCCAAAAATTACTTTCTCAACAAAGTTTAGCAAATATGCGATTGAGCTTATTGGGCAAGCAAAATGAGAAGCAGCAACTTCAACATTCACTCAATGAAACCACTTTTTTGGTCACCAAAGCCCAAAAAGACAAAGCTAAATTACACACGCAAATAAAACGTTTACGTGAACAGTTTGATAGTGAAAAAGCTTTACTAAGTGCGCAATTAAGCCAGCATGCAAGCTCGGACTACCATTATATTCGTGCTCCTATCGCCGGTATGATTGACAATTTATCAGTTGATATTGGTCGTAGCCTTAATGCGCAACAACATATATTGCATATTTTACCCAAGACAAAAACATTCTATGTCAAAGCCTATGTACCAGCATCTAAAGCAGGGTTTATTGAGCTTGGACAAGATGTCGAAGTCAAACTTGATGGGTTTTCTTATCGACAATATGGTGGCATAGATGGTGCGATTAGCCTAATAAGTGAGCAAAGTGTGAATACGTTGAATGACATCAATTATCAAGCAACACGCACCCAAGCAAGCTATATGATACATATCAAACTAGATGATCAGTATATGCACGCAAAAAGCCGCCAGTGGCCGCTGCGAGCCGGCATGACAGTTAATGCTGATATTGTACTTGAGACTCAGTCTATTATGGCATGGTTGTTTGATAGCGTATTTAATCTTAAACAATCTAAAAAAGCAGATTGACCATGTTTGAGCCTTTGAACTTTACATGGCGTAAAAAGCTGCCATTGATAATGCAAAATGAAGCCAGTGAATGCGCTTTAGCATGTCTTGCCATGATTAGTCAGTATTATGGGAATCAGGTCTCGTTAAGAGAGTTAAGGCTAGCGCATCCAGAATATGCACAAGGTGTAAATTTGCATCAAGTCAGTCAGACTGCTTGCATCCTGGGTTTTTCATCAAGAGCCATTCAAGCGTCACTTGACCAATGTCAAAACCTTAAAGTGCCGATCATTTTGCATTGGGACTTTACTCATTTTGTCGTCCTTGAAAAAATCAACTCAAAATATGCATACATTTGTGATCCAGCAAAAGGGAAATACAGACTTTCAATAAGTGAAATGAGTAAACACTTTACTGGTATTGCGCTAGAGCTAACACCTAGCGCTTCATTTGTTAAAGCAAAAGGCCAGCTGCATTTGAGCTTACGAGACTTTGTTCAAGCGTCTAGTCAATATAAAACGCAGTTTAGTATATTGCTAATGCTGTCATCAGTATTGTTAGCCTTATCAATTGCGACACCTTTTTATATGCAAACTGTGGTAGATAAAGTACTCATCGCATCACAACATAGTCTGCTAATGGCCTTAGCACTGGGCTTTGCGATACTAAGTTTAATCGAAACCAGTGTTTACATGCTGCGCCAAACCGTCATATTGCGCTTCTCGCATCAATTTGATGCAAATATCAAGCATATGTTTTTTCGTCATTTATTAAACCTGCCTATTCAATTTTTTGAACGACGACACATGGGCGATATTGTCAGCAAATTTGATTCCTTGAACCATATAAAAGAGCTAATTACACAAGGTTTAGTTAGCACTTTAGTGGATGGTGTTTTAGCAATATTTACGCTTTTTGTTCTATTTATCTATAGTCCAATACTGGCTTTGATTGTGCTACTAGCATTTATATTTTATTCAATCTGCCGCCTTGTTTTATTCTTCCCGATGCGGCGTGCCAATCAAGCGTATATCGAACAAAACGCCAAACAGCACTCATACTTTATGCAGTCCATTCGAGCAATGCGCTCAATAAAAATTGCTAATACTATCGCTTTAACTCATGAAAGCTGGCACAACAAATACATACAAGCACTTAACCAAAGCATACGATTGGGGCAATGGAATATTGGCTTTGGCGGTATAAATAAAGTAATTTTTGGCCTAGAGAATATTATTGTTGTCTTTATTGCTGCGACAATGGTAGTGCAAAACCACATGACCATCGGCATGCTATTCGCTTTTATGAGTTTTAAAAATAGATTCTCAAGTGCATCTTCTTCACTAATTGATATGTTCATCGAATACAAACTCTTAAATGTACATTTAGAAAGGGTTTCAGACGTATTTTTCACTCCAAATGAAAATCAGCTGAGCATCGAAAACACGCTCAAATATCATCAACAGCAACAACTACATGCTAGCTTAGAACATAAGGAAAATTTACCTAAAAACCTTGATGTTCAAACGCTAAGCCTCAGTTATGCAAAAGTTCCTATATTTACATCCTTGTCTATGTCAGCAGCGCAAGGTGAAATAGTCGCCATTGTTGGTCCAAGTGGATGTGGCAAAAGCTCGTTTCTTGATTGCTTATTGGGCTTAGCAACGCCACTTAGTGGCAAGATTTCATTTAATGGAATCGCCATCAATCCGCAAAATCGGCACTATCATAAAATAAGTGCCGTCATGCAAAATGACCAACTACTTAGGGGATCAGTTTTAGACAATATTTGTCAATTTGCGCCTTATCCGAATGTCGAATTGGCGACAAAATCTGCTCAGCTTGCTTGTATACATGACGACATCATGCAAATGACAATGCAATATCAAAGCTTATTGAGTGATATGGGTGATAGCTTAAGTGGTGGCCAAAAACAAAGACTAATGTTGGCACGCGCCCTATATCAACAACCCGATTTACTCATTCTTGATGAAGCAACTAGCCATTTAGATTTAAGTACCGAATTAAAAGTGTGCAACCGGCTTAAATCGCTATCTTGCACAATAATTATGGTCGCGCATCGCCCGCAGAGTATTGCTATAGCAAACAGAGTGCTTGATTTATCAAAAGATTTAGCGCCTATCGGCCAATCAGAACACTAAAGAATACACAACAACACACCACACTCACACATAACAAGGAAAACATGATGTTAAATCAACTCGAAATTCTCTCAAAAAGAGAAAAACAAATTGCGTTAAAAATAATGGACGGCTTACCCAACAAAATCATTGCTTGTGATCTATTTATCAGTGAACGAACTGTAAAATTTCATTGTGCAAATATTTACCGAAAACTGAACATTCATTCACGTCATGCTCTGATTGCCCAATACTACCGTGAAATAGCAGGTTTAGTCTCGTAGCCAAGTGTCATTTTCTATATCACCACTGAATTGTGCGATATAGGCACTGTCCACCTCGAAACCCTATCACAGCTTGAGACCAGAACTATGTTCACTACTCAAAGTAAAAACTTATATTGGCTTGCTTCAGTGTTTTTTGTAATCATTGTTAAGTTTTATTTCGAGATGTTCTATTTTTTCGTCGCTTTTATAAGTCAAATAATACCGAGAAGAAAATAGCTTAAAACGATTAGCTTTATATTTTATTTTGTACAAATACTTCTTCTTTTCTTCTTCCTCTTGAACGGGGTAAAGGTATAAAAACTTCAACTCATCAAATGTGAGTCTTTTCTTACCCAACATCATCACTTTTTCGTCAAGAAAAATTTCGATACTTTTTGGTTGAACGACTACAAATAAAAGTATGTAGGCAAAAAATCCCCAGATGACAGGACTAAACAACAACATCAACTTTAGATTAGTTTGTTCACCAATTGCTAACCAATTAGTAAAGCCCTCGGAAACAAAATAGAGAAACAGAAAAAAGCTTAAAGACAAAGAGAAAAAGATGTAAACAGGTAAATCGTATCGCTTTAAAGACATAAAAACTCCTACACGGGTGAAACTAAATGCATGCTAACTACAAGATAAATTGCCTTCATAACAAAACTCATGACAATATAGAAACAATCAATATTACATCTGTACTTTTTGAAGTTTCTTGTGATGTTCATTAATCAACATAAGTGCGGCACTACTGTATATTTTTGATAGTTGGTAATCAAAAATACCTAACTGTACGGCTGGGTCGGTTTTTACCAATGCTTCGGCTTCTTCTAAGCTTTCAACATTAAAAATAAATAAGCCTCTTTTGGGTCTAGCGTCGACAAAAGGGCCAGCCATTACCAATTTTTCTTCTTCGGCCAATTTACTCATATTTGCAAAATGTCCTGCAAAGGCTTTATCTAAAGTTGCTTTGTCATCGATTGTTGCAGGGCCAGTTACCAGCACTACCATCACATAGCTTTTCATTCCATAATCATCTGCCCCTAAACGCTCGGCTAGTTCACGATCATAATTTGGATCATCCTGCGCCATCAGCGCACAGTTTATTAAACTAAGTAAAACAAAAGTACTAAGATTGAGGATTCTCATTGTAAAATTCCTTGTGTGTAAATGTTTAATCTACTGCCGTTGTTGTTTGAGTGCTAGATGTCTGAGTATTTGATGATTGTTGAGCCTTTACTTGCGTGCGCCCAACTACCTCATAAATTAAGTCTAAGGTGTTACTGGCACCTGAAACTGCCTCGATATATAACTTAGGCATTAATTGGTATTTTAAAATCACCTCAGTGGCTGAATCATAGAGGTTAACGCCATAAGTGATTTGTATATCATCAGCAATTCTTCCGGTAACTTGAAAGCGGGTATCATTACCTTGCCCGGCCGTTTTAAAGCGTAATTGCTCAATCCCAACGTTTTGTCCCAACTTGCTCACTCGGTTTTCGCTATTACTGATACCAAAGCCCAGTAAGAAATTGGCTAATTGCACATCCATTGCGGTGCCATCACCTTGAGCATCTAAATCAGTGCCTTGTAGCAAATACGACAGTTGTCGAGCCTGGGTCATGCCTGGCTCTGAAAATATATCGACCTTAGGTAAAACAGGATTACCCGACACAGCAAGGCCAACAGTAACATTGTCGGCTGTATTTTCAGGGTTTCTAATCGCTTCAATATCAAAACGTGGTAATGACGGCGAGCCGTTAAAAACGATATTCCCTTTGCGCAAAATTAAGTTTTGACCATATGCTTGATAATCGCCTTTTAAGGTGCTTACACGCCCATATAACAGCGTCTCCATTGGGGTAAACTGACCGCTAGTTTTACTTTTGGCTTGTGTAACTTTAAGTTCCAGCTCACCGTTTAATGCAGCTTCTAAATCTAAAGCATCAATAGTGTAGGTTTCGTTTTTGTCAGGATCAATCAATAGATTAATATCAATATCAAGACCAATAGGCACTGTTGGCGGTTTAGCGGGAGCCCCAACAATCACTACATCATCTGAGGGCGTTTTTATGCTTTGTGGCAAAGTATTTATCTTAATGTTTGCACTTGGCAACACAACATCTCCTGATAAGACAAACATATTTGGGCTAATATCAAACAATAAATCGGGCGACGCCACTATCGTATTGTTATCGTAGCCAAGCTTTAAAGATTCTCCTTTTAAACTCCCCACTAGTTGCAAATTTTCATCAAAGTCAACTGTCGCTTGGAAGCTAGCTGGCCCTTCTCCTAGCTCAAAACTACCTTCGATTGTCGCTTTATTATCGCTAATTTGAATATTCTGATTAAAATTAGACAAAGGATAGGGATAATCTTGCATTACTAACAGGCCATTTTGCGTATCTAGACGTCCATTCACGCGTGGTGTATTTAAATCACCCGAGACGCTTATTACACCATCTATTAACCCTTGTATTTTTTGGACTTCTGGCAAAAAACGACGCAATGTTGATAATTGAATTTGTTTTATTTGTAGCAGCCCATCTATATTTTGATCATCACTTGCAATATCAACTGACGCGCTAGCACCTACAGAGCCTGTCGTTGCAGTACCTGCAAATAGGTTTGCGCTAAGGATGTTTTTTTCTAGTTGAAGATTAGTGACCAAAGCAACTAAATCAATGCTGTGTCTTGGCGTGACCAGCCTAGATTCAGGGATTAAATTATAAGCAAATGCAGACAAGCCATCTTGCGGATTCATCATTACAGCAAAGGTAGATGAAAGAGGTAAATGTGTCTGTTGCGCAATAATATCGCCAATGTAAAAATCAATTGGTCTTACCAAGTCATAAGATAGTTCACCCGCTATCGCTAATGACTGGCCTTGCGCCGTAATATCGTCAAAACATAGTGATTGCTCACTTGTTTCGATATTACCAATACTCACTACACCACTGTCATTGGGCTTGGCATACCAGCAGTGCTTATCTATTTTAATGTCATCTGATTGCATACTTATGTGAACAGGGTCGTTAATACCCAGTTCATCAAACGGTAATTTGATGCGTGCGTCATTGAGTAAACCCGTCCAAGTAGACTGACTATACTTTCCAGCGACGCTGGCATTAAACGAATACTCTGGGTGCTGCAGAATAAATGTTAATTCATGAGATTGTCGATTTCCTGCACCCGTCATATTTATCTGATCTATCAATAAGCGCACTTGAGCTTGCCCATCAACCACCGAAACTTGGCTAAGGCCTTGTCCATTTAAATTTAACGCTGATTGCCAATCATCTGCAAAATCACTATTAATGCTTAAATTAGCATTCTCTAGGCGCACATCATTGCTTTGAAACCCTTCAAGCTTAAGTGTTGCATCAATAAGAGGTTTGCTAACCGAGCCTCTTATAATTGCTTCACCTTTGACTTTACCCTTAATTGTAGGGCTTATTGATGCTAAATTTGGCGCATTTATCAGCAACATAAAATCACTTTGGGCTTTATCATTATTTAGTAAATCCAGTTGGCTTAGCTGCCCACCAAGCTTGTCGATACTCAAGTCCTGCGGCAGTAATAATGTGCCTTGAGCATTAAGTTTGTTTTCACCTTGAGACAACTTAAACCGCTCAACCTCAAGCTTGCCCGATTTATCAATATTAAGATCACACATTGCAGATAACGCGTACTGGTTAACACTTCCCGTTATTTGTTTACATAAAAGCGCACCAGAGACTTTCTGGTCAAAATATTCAAGGCTAATCATACCTTTTCCAGATAAGTCACTGACATTAACATTAGGTGTATCGATAGAAAATGCGCTCATCTGTAAGTTACTGTTTATGTTCAACCGCGGTAATGAGTCTTGCAGTTTTATGGTCGCGTAAGCATCGGCATTGGTGCTGCCAAGCGGACCACTAATAATGAGATCTGAAATACGAATATTGCTTTCAAGCAAAGAGACCTCAGCCAATAGTTGTGCATCAGTAAGCTTACTTTCATCAAATTTTGCCTTAGCGTTAATCACGTACTGATCCCATTGCCCCTCAATGTTTAAGTTCCATTGAGCGACGGGAAGACTTAAACCTTTGAACCAATCGGTAAACGTTTTGCCGCCATCAGAGCTGTTTATTGTTAAGCTTACAGGCAAAGTCTTGTCCCTTAAGCTGGTGTTAAGCGATGCTGTTAATACAGATTGCGGCGCACTTTCAACATTATTTAGCACCGCGATAGTATGACTATCTATGTTTCCCCGCGACGAAAAGGCAATCGATTGTGCTCGTTCACTTGTTTTGGTGATATTTGGCAATAATCTGGCATCTATTTCATATTCAAAATCGCGGTTTAAGTCTATCGCCGCGAGTACACTGAATTGTGATAAAACTTGGTCTTGCGGACTTGTGACAAGCGATGCGGTGACTACTTGTTGCTTAATACTTGCCTCGATTGCAGAATTATTTGTACATGCATATGGATTCGAATCAATATTATGACTGATACACATTTTCTTGATCATACTAGGCGTAATATCCGCATTTACTGGTATGAACATACTCGGCAAAACTAAGCCGGGATATTCCATTTCATGTAAGCTTAATAGCAAAGCATCAATATCAAGTGACGGGCTTTGTTTGTCAGTCGATACGCCATCAACTTGTAAGTCTTTATTGTCAAATAAGCTTACTTGTTCAACATTAAGCTTATCAATGACAATATTTTGGTAGGCATATACGTCGGTTTGTAGGTTTTCAATTAGTAGTAAGGCTTTGTTCGTTGAACCTTGGTAATTGAGCGCATTTGGTGACGTCTGTTGCGTGATCAAAAGCCTTTTAACATCGATATCACTAAGCAAGATTTCAAAGCCAAGCGCGATGTATTCATTAGTAGCACTTTGGCTCACTTGTGCAGACTCAGACTTGCGCAACGTAACATCAATTGAATGTGCGTGGAGCTTTTCAACACAAACTTGAGCATTCATCAAGCATGATAAAGACACATCGATATCCAGCTTGTTTATATTGACTAAAGCTTGTGGTGTATCCACCCTAAGGTTGCCAAACTGTAGCTGGCTAAAAATACTGCCATGTGCTTCCTGAATGTTTATGTTTTCTTGTTCATTAGCAAAATGAACCAAAATACCAAGCCCAACAGGCGATAAGGCCAATATTATAACTAATGTGACTAGGGCGAGCGCACCTAAAAAGGCGTAGCTGAGGATTTTGCTCATTTTACTCAACATGCTTAAATGCCCGCCCCAATTACTAAGTGGAAATCCCATTTACGCTCATAGACAGACTCACCTCTTGCTAGGTAAAACCTTACATTACCAATGGGCGATAACCAATGCGCACCTATTCCGTAACCAATGGCGGTATCTTCAAAAGGCTCCCGGCTTGCATTCCCTGCATCAAAAAACATGGCTGCACGCCATTTGTCTGCAAACTGATAAGCATATTCGACACTCGCCACACTTAGGTAGCGGCCACCTAAGGGAATAATCTTATTACCGTCTTGTGACACTTCAATAATTGAATCACTGATATTGTCCTGACCAAAGCCCCTAATACTATTGTCACCACCGGCAAAAAAGCGCAACGAGGAGGGCAGCTCTTCAAAATTATCGGTATACAACGCACCAACATCGGCTCTGGCAATCAAGCGGTGTAATCCGTATTCTCGTATCCATTTGGTGCGGGCAGTGACTTTAAATAAATCAATTTC
The DNA here is from genome assembly GCF_055693685.1 of Glaciecola sp. HA4-3. Lineage (NCBI taxonomy): Bacteria > Pseudomonadati > Pseudomonadota > Gammaproteobacteria > Alteromonadales > Alteromonadaceae > Glaciecola > Glaciecola sp. HA4-3. Next base: position 480,736 of record NZ_CM146340.1, on the reverse strand, counting down.
TGATAATGCTGAGGTACTAGCTCCTTCAAATTTTAAAATTTGAGAATCGCCCCAATCAATAAATATATCGCCGCGCTTACGCGTTCGATTGATAGTAAAACTCGGTATCAATAGACGAGTTGTTTCTTCGGTTTGTAGGCCCTGAGTAAATGTTTCTTGTTCATATCGCAAACCGTAAATCTTGTTCCAAGCTTGATCATCTTTTGCCCCCCAATGATTCTGCACGGCTACTGTAACGTTATCACTAAGTGTTTCGTTTTGATCGACTCGCTTATAACCTAATTTGAAATCAATAAAATCCTTTAGGGGGTTAGCAACAGGGATTCGGTAGTCAAAAGTGAGGCTTTGTTCTGGACGAGATAAATACAAATCGGCGCCAACGGAATCTCCTCGTCTGTTCACATATGGGCGGTCCCATTCAACACTAAAGCGCGGTCCAGTATCGGTTGATACACCCACGCCATATTTCATGGTATAGCTTGGTTTAGGCCTTAATATCACTTCAATAGGCACTATCTTATTTTTTGCTGCGGCGGCATTCGCTCTTATAATAACGCTATCAAAATAGTCACTTTGGTAAATGTCTTGGGTATACTCCGCTATTTTTGCTTGGTCAAAGTACTCTCCTGTATTAAAGGGCACTAACTCCGCTACAATATCTTGTCCTCGGGTCTCGCGCAAAAACACCAAATCTCCAAATTTATAGCGTTCACCCATATTAAAAATCCAGTGAATTGTGACTGAACTTTGGCTTGAATTAACCGGCTCTATAATGAGCTTGTGTAAGATAAACTTAAAATCAAAATAACCATAAAGCTGTGCAAAGCTGCGAAGTTGTGCTTTTAACCTTTCATACTTATCGTGATCCAAAGATTGGCCTTGTTTGGCATTTAGCTCATCAATGACGGCTCTTACATCTTTAGGTAAGTCATCTAAGGTCAAATTAGGGCTAACTAGAATTACTTTATTGACCACAGCTTGCTTGTTTGGCTTTACTTGCAATGTAAAGCTAGTAACTAGCGAGCCTTCATTCACAAAATCGATGATGTCAATTTGAGCATTGTAAAAAGCAAAAGCTTGCAATGATGTATGGGCGTATTCGAGTAACTTTGCTTGATAACTTTCAATTTCGTAAATTGAGATGGGGGCTTTGACTTGGCGCAAGTGAGCTTTGATATTATCTGATATTTGATTATCATCGATGCCAACAATACTAATTTTGATGTTTTCATTAGCAGCAAGCGCATAGCATGGCAAAGCGCTGAACAGCAGAAAAATCGACAATACAGTAAGCAATAAAGCGCGAATCACACAATTCCTTAGTTTTAAAACATTTCCAACACGATGGTCAGTATTCTTTTGCCTGCCGCACGTCTACTATAAATATCACTGCAAGGATGCAGTCAACAGCACACGGATGTGTTATTCAACATTATTGAGTAACACATTTTAACACTTTCAACTTATAAGCACTATGGAGAGTTATAATGAATACTCAAACAAACAAGTTTCAAACACCGATAAACAATTGCCAAAGCGACACACTCACGCAATCTGAATCCGAGCAAATCACAGGCGGTATAATCGCGGGCGGTTGTGTCACAGACTCTTATGGCGATAAATTATTAACACAAACACGTTTACCAACAGGTCAACTGCCCGGCGGTCCAATCACTTTATCTGCCTTTGAAAACGGCGGTGATAACAGTATCTTTATTTAACCGTGCCACCTCCTATGACAAATGCAACATTACCTTTTGCATTTGTCATCTTTGCTTTTAAGGCAACAAGTATCGAAATGCAAAACATCATTATATTAGGGCAACACACAAGCCCAGAGGTTCAGTCAATTTACAAAACCGTCTATGAAAACGGTTATCAACCATGGGTGTATGATACGCGCAGCATTCCGCATGATTATGGACTCGACTACTACTCTACTACACAAAATGGCCATCTCATTATTGAGCACGAGACGATTGATATTCAAAGTATCAAAGCAGTGTACTGGGCCAAAGTTGATGCTCCTCACCCACTTACAGCAAATAATAGACAAAACTGTATATCATTGATGCAGTGCTTTTTAATGATGGAACAATTCCAAAGCAATCAACAAAGGCAAGGCGCTGGCATTAATTGGGTCAATTCTGCTAAAGCAATTCAGTTTCATCAAACCAAACCCTTGCAGTTGAGCCTTGCAAAATCACTTGGTGCAAATATACCTAACACATACATTGGGCGAAACGTGTCCAAAGTTAACGCGTTTATTCAAACTCACCAACAATGCATCGTTAAGCCAGTATTTTGCGGCGAATTAACACGCTTTATTGACCGTCAATCAAATCAAGAAATCATATCTAATTTGGCAAGTATGCCAATGACCTTAGCAACAACATATTGCCGGAGATGACATTCGTAGCTACCTTATTGGTAAACAGATAGTAAGCTTTCGAATTAACCACGTAAACAAGCCTATCAGCAAAGACATTTGCGATTACAGGGAGCACGATAAACTGCTATTAGAACAAATTGACTTACCCATCAATACACAAAAACTTGCCTTTGATATTATGCGGGAATTTAATATGTCATGGACGGCTATTGACTGGCGTTTGACGAACGATGGACGCTTTGTATTTTTAGAAGCTAATCCCGCGCCATTATTTGTCAATGCACAAAAGGCGCTTGGCTTGCCCTTTAACCAATGGATTGTTGATTTATTACTGGCATAAAAAAGGCAACATAGCCTTTAAGCTTGTTGCCTGTATTTTGTTAGTTAGACTTATGCCGATTATTTACAAGATAAAGCGTGATAAATCTTCGTTTTCAACTAGTGCCTGCAAATGATCATTGACATATTGTTCGTCAATTGTAATTGATTCACCACTTCGGTCAGACGCTTCGTATGATATTTCCTCCATTAGGCGTTCAAGTACCGTATGGAGACGTCGAGCACCTATATTTTCAGTTTTTTCATTCACTTGCCAAGCAGCCTGTGCAATGCGTTTAATACCTGATTCTTCAAATGTAATACTGACACCTTCAGTTTGCAATAATGCTTTGTACTGCTCGGTAAGCGAAGCGCTAGGCTCTGTTAGTATGCGAACAAAATCTTCTACCGTCAGCGCAGCTAGCTCCACTCTTATCGGTAAACGGCCTTGTAACTCTGGTATCAAATCTGAGGGCTTAGCCATTTGAAATGCACCTGAGGCAATGAACAGGATGTGGTCGGTTTTTACCATTCCATGTTTAGTCGATACAGTTGAGCCTTCAACAAGAGGCAATAGGTCACGCTGGACACCTTCGCGCGATACATCAGCGCCGCTGTTACCTTCGCGTTTACAAATTTTGTCGATTTCATCAATAAACACAATGCCATTTTGTTCAAGTGACTCAATAGCATTTTCTTTCAAATCTTCTTGGTTGATTAGTTTACTGGCTTCTTCGTCAACTAATAACTTAAATGCATCTTTAATTTTGAGCTTTTTCTTTTTCTTTTTATCGCCTGACAAATTTTGAAACATGCCTTGAAGTTGGTTCGTCATCTCTTCCATATCAAGGGGCGCCATGATTTCAACACCTACTTGGGGCTGTGCAATATCAATTTCGATCTCTTTGTCGTCCAGCTCACCCTGTCTAAGTTTCTTACGGAAAATTTGTCTTGTGCCTTTTTCTTCAACAGGCTCTTTATCTCCAAATGCGTTTTCTGGCGCTGGAATAAGGATATCTAAAATACGCTCTTCTGCCGCTTCTTCCGCGCGATATTTTACTTTTTTTGCGGCATCCTCTTTAGTCATTTTGACGGCGATATCCGCTAAATCACGAATGATAGTTTCGACCTCTTTACCCACATACCCTACTTCGGTAAATTTAGTCGCTTCTACCTTAATAAATGGTGCATTCGCCATTTTTGCCAAACGTCTGGCGATTTCGGTTTTACCTACGCCTGTCGGACCAATCATCAATATATTTTTAGGGGTAACTTCTTGGCGCAGTTCAGGCTCTAACTGCATTCTACGCCAACGGTTTCTTAGGGCAATAGATACAGAACGTTTGGCATCTGCTTGGCCAATAATATGCTTGTCTAAAGCATGTACTATTTCTCTTGGGGTCATTTCAGACATTGTTTATTTCCTACGTAATTTGCTTAGCTCTAGATGTGCGCTTAAGGAGTTGTTTGATTAGTAATCAAGCGTTTCAACTGTTTGATGCTGATTGGTGAAGACACATATATCACCTGCAATAGTGAGTGATTTTTCAGCTATCTCTTGTGCACTAAGCTCGGTATTTTGAAGTAATGCAGTTGCTGCAGATTGCGCAAATGCACCGCCTGAACCAATTGCAATTAAGTCATGTTCTGGTTGAATTACATCTCCGTTGCCCGTAATGACAAAAGATGCAGTGTGATCAGCAACTGCCAATAGCGCCTCTAATTTGCGAAGCGCCCTGTCGGTGCGCCAATCTTTGGCAAGCTCTACCGCTGCGCGAGTCAAGTGCCCTTGATGTATTTCAAGCTTGCTTTCAAATCGTTCAAACAAGGTGAATGCGTCGGCAGTACCGCCAGCAAATCCAGCCAATACTTTATTATGATAAAGACGACGTACCTTTTTAGCATTGCCTTTCATGACAGTATTCCCCAAGGAAACTTGGCCATCGCCAGCGACTACAACTTGGTTACCACGACGAACTGAAACAATAGTGGTCATTTATTTACTCCTAAAAATTCGCTTATGCGATGCAATAGTAAATAAATGGGGAAGCTAAGCTGTTTTTCAAGGCCTTTACACTGAATTACCAGATTTTACATCCATTGATATTGGCTTTTCTTAGTTGACCTCTGTCTTGTTCAGCTTGGCGTTTAGATTCGTAAGGCCCTAGCACTACCCTGTACCATAAGTCGTTTTCAGTATTACTTTGCTTGATTTGTGCTTCTAAGCCTTGAAACGCAATTTGAGCGCGCAGTTCATTGGCTCGTTCAGGCGTTTTAAAAGACCCACACTGCAGTATAAAAAGTTGGCTGCTTTTTTTAGGGCCTTTTGCATCAACTTCAACAGAAAATTCCGGCAATGAATCGATATATGCCCATTCCTCTTCTTTTAACACCGGCAATGGCGGCAGCGGTTCAAGCTGTTGCGCGACTTGTTCTAACTCATCAGTCACGTCAACACGTCGATTTGCTTGAGCTTGAGATTCTGGTGTTTGTGTATTTTGTGTCGTTGTATCAGCTGCACCAGTGGACGGCTCAAGAACAGTTTCGATAGGATTGCTTGCAACAGCGCTAGGCTCGTCATCATCAACGCCAAGCTTATCTTCTTGTTTAACGCTGGTGCCTTGCAATACAAATAAACCGTAAGCAAATGCAACTAAAATTGTGCAAGCAAGTGCCATCTTGAACCATGGCACGGGCGGGCGCTGTGGTTTCTTTGGTTTCTTTTTATAAGGTCTTTTAACGTAGTCTCTAGTTGCCATAACAACGCGCACATTCTCTAAATCATATAGCTTTGAAGTATTATAGAATAAATAAGTGTGACAAATCTCTTCTTTTGTCTGGTTTATTTTGCCTTCGCTTAAAACCTAAGCACCTTAGCTAAAGTCACTTGGCATCACATCAATTGCCCACCTGATTTTATGTGATGCTTTATGATCATTTAATGCCTTTTTGATTTGATGCATGGCTAAAATAATATACTTCGATGAATCTGATTGAGCGATGATAATAAACCTAAACCGAGTTTGCTTTTTCTCGATACCAGCTGGAAATGGCCCTACAAAATGTATTTTATCAAATTGGCTTAAAAGCTGATTAGCATAACTTAAAAACTGTAATACTTCGTTTTGATTGCTGTGTTCAGCTCTAATCGCGACGTGATAACTTTGAGGAGGCAAATTAGCTTCAACCCGCTCTTGCAATAATAAACGAGAAAAATGTTGATACCCATTGTTTACTAAGTCTTGCAGCAATGGGTGTCCAGCTTGGTAACTCTGTAGCCAAACTTCACCGGGTTTTTGCTCTCGTCCGGCGCGCCCACTAATTTGTGTGAGCAATTGGGCAAGCTTCTCAGATGCTCTAAAGTCGCTTGCAAACAAAAATGAATCTACATTTAAAATTAGTGCCAAGGTCACATTAGGAAAATGATGCCCTTTAGAAAGTATCTGTGTACCCACCAGAATATGATGCTTGTGCTGATTAATTTCACTTAACAAAACATTTAATTTACGCTTGGTGTTAGTTGAATCACTATCAATTCTGACACAGGAATAGTCTGGAAAATGCGTGGCTAAGGCTTGTTGTATTTGCTCTGTTCCCATGCCTTGAGTCGTAATATTCGCCGAGCCGCAAGCTTGGCATTTTGGAATATAGTGTTTAACAACTCCACAACGATGGCACTGTAAGTTTTGCTGACTCATATGGTAAGTGAAAGGATATTCGCAGTCTTTACATGTTTCAACATGTCCGCACGCACGGCAAATAAGTGCAGGTGCATAGCCGCGACGACTAACAAAAATCAGCACTTGATTACCTTGCTTTAACTGTTGTTCTATACGATTTAACATCGCAGGGGCAATACCTGCTGTTAATTCTAGCCCAGTAATATCAACAATGTGCTGGCTGGGCATAGTGGCATTACCTGCACGCTGGTCTAAAATAATATGTTGATACTTACCAGACAATGCATTGTGTAAGCTTTCTAGGGATGGTGTTGCGCTGCCAAGGATCAAACGTATGTTGTCTTGTTTTGCTCTAAATGCTGCGACATCTCGAGCATGATAGCGCAAGCCGTCTTGCTGTTTGAACGATTCATCATGTTCTTCATCAACAATGATCATACCAAGGGAACGAAAAGGTAAAAAAACTGATGAACGGGTACCAATAATGATACCGGCTTGGTCGAATTTTGCTTGGCGCCACACCTCAAGTCTTTCATGGTCGGTCAACGCAGAATGCCAAACAGATACAATGTTCCCAAAGCGTTGTTCAAAACGTTTTACTGTTTGAGGAGTTAAGCCAATTTCTGGTACTAAAATAAGTACTTGCTTACCAGCCAATATTACCTCTTCAATAACTTGAAGATAAACTTCTGTCTTTCCACTTCCTGTCACGCCTTCAATAAGGTGGACTTTAAAGTCATGGTCAATATTGATCGCAGCAATCGCCATCGACTGTTCGGGGTTTGCTCGCTTTTTCTCTCCTAACAAAACATTTTTTTGCCAAGCACCTGCAACAGGTACATGAGAGGAAATACTAATAGCGTCTTTATCTTGTAAGCCCTTTATGATGGAAGATGAAAACGCTTTTTTGATATTACTTAAACGAAAACCCAATTCATCATATTGCTTGATATCAAGCGCACCTCTATGGGTATCATCCTCATCATTTAATATCTGATACAAATGCTGCTGCTTTTTGCTTCGAACAAGCGTTTTTTGTATCTCACTATTGATATCGTTAACTTGAACAAAATCAATTGATGGTAGCTGTGCACAATGACCTTTTCGCAAAAGGGTGGGCATCATCGCACCGTAAACTTCGCCTAAGGGCGCGATGTAAAAATGTGAAAGCCACTTAGCGAGTCTTTGCTGCGTGGGATCAAATAGCGGTGTTTCGTCCAACACAGTATCTAATACTTTTATTTTGCCTATGAGGATTGCGTCGTTTGTGACATCACATCCACGACTACACCAATCACTTGCTGTTTGCCAAAAGGCGCTTTTGCTCTAGCGCCAATCAATAAAGCCTTAGCCTGCTCTAAGTTGAGTGACTTTGGATTGCAAGGCAATTCATAAGCGTAGTCAAAAAAGCGGTCTAAGGGCACACGCAAGGCGACCTGAAGATAAACAGTGCAAGAGTTTTGAGCGCTCAAAGAACAACCATAGTTAATTAGATAAATGTCACATAGATGAAAATCGACATAAAGGATAACAAATCTCTTGAAGATCGCCATGCTTTTGTATAGTATCCGCATTCCAAATTTTCCAAGCAGGGTAGATCCGTGCTTGATTTAAATATTAACGACGCTTGGTGTTCAATTTTAGATTGTATAGCGAGGCGGCCTACAACAAATTAGGTAACCCATGAAAACTGACATTCATCCAAAGTACGAAGAAATCACTGCAACTTGTTCTTGCGGTAATGTTTTAAAAGTGCGCTCTACACTAGGTAAAGATATCAACTTAGACGTATGTTCAGCATGTCACCCTTTCTATACTGGTAAGCAACGTAATGTTGATACTGGTGGTCGTGTTGACAAATTTAAGAAACGTTTTGGTGCACTTAGCAAGAAGTAAGCGACACCAAACGAAAAAACCGCATAAGCGTTTGCTATGCGGTTTTTTTATGCCCAAATTTTACTCGCTATCAATATTCACTATCATATATTCATCGTACAACTGTCATCTATCATAAACATTCACGTTAATTATATCTTGCTGTAAGCTATACCACGCATGGTCTAACCAGTTTAAAATCAAGCTCTTATTCGCCATAAATTGAATTTATGTCTACTTATCTGTGTTATTGTATGTACTATTACATAGTGACTTTTATTTTTAATATTCTCTGTTAAGGACCCTACTGAGATGTCTGATTTTCGCCAACGTGCACTTGACTATCACGCCTTCCCCACTCCTGGAAAAATTAGTGTTGAATTATCAACGCCTGCTGCGACTGTCGATGACTTAGCCTTGGCATATAGTCCTTAGTGTTGCTGAACCTGTTCGCGAAATTGCTGCCGACCCAAATGAAGCCTATCGCTATACCGCTAAAGGAAATATGGTAGCCGTTATATCTAATGGCACCGCAATTCTTGGCTTAGGTAACCTAGGGCCCTTGGCCTCAAAGCCTGTGATGGAAGGCAAAGCACTTTTGTTTAAGCGCTTTGCTGGCTTGGACTCAATTGATATTGAAGTAAAACATCGCACAACAGAAGAGTTTATTAGTACCGTTGCAAATATCGCTGACACATTTGGCGGAATCAATTTAGAAGATATTAAGGCACCAGAGTGTTTTGAAATTGAAAAAGAGCTTATCAAACGCTGCAAAATTCCAATTTTTCATGATGACCAGCACGGTACGGCAATTGTGACAGCTGCAGGCATGCTAAATGCACTTGAGATTCAAGGTAAAGAGATTAGTCAAAGTAAGTTTGTATGCTTAGGAGCTGGTGCCGCCGCGATAGCGTGCATGGAGCTGTTAATAAAATGTGGCGCTCAACGCGAGCGTATCTACATGTTAGACAGACAGGGAATTATCCATACCCGCCGTGAATCACTCACTGAACATAAAGCCTTATTTGCCAATAACACAGACAAGCGCACCTTAGAAGATGCCATGCAAGATGCTGATGTCTTTTTGGGTGTATCAGGTCCTGATTTATTGCCACCAGAAGCACTTAAACTAATGGCGCCTAATCCAATTGTTTTTGCTTGCTCAAATCCTGATCCCGAAATTACACCCGAATTAGCGCATGAAGTCAGGGATGATTTGATTATGGCAACGGGCCGTTCGGATTATCCTAATCAAGTGAACAATGTATTGTGTTTTCCTTTCATTTTTAGAGGCGCTTTAGATGTTAGAGCATCACAAATCAACGATGAAATGAAAGTCGCTGCGGTCGAGGCAATTCGAAGCGTATCAAAACTTGAAGTACCAAAAGAGGTGCTTATTGCTAGCAATAGCGAATCACTAACATTTGGCAAACAATATATTATTCCAAAGCCTATGGACCCTCGTCTATGTAAGACTATTGCAACAGCGGTTGCGCAAGCTGCAATCGATTCTGGCGTGGCACAAATAGACTCATTACCTGACGATTATCAAAGCTAATTGATTAAATCGCCAAAGCTTGAAGTGCCTCGTAATGAGGCATTACTTCATCAACGATGGCTTGTTGCTGTTTATTTAGCTCGATAGTTTGTTTTTTGGCATCACCAAACGCTGTTGATTTCTCGACCGAATGATACCAGTGTTTCGCCCACACTCCGTCACTGTCGCGTTTTCCAGCTGGCCAGCTTAACATCTTATCGTCAAACTCAATGCCTAAGCTTCTGCACAATTTGCTTAGTGTTTTATGTGGCGTAGCTAACACATCTGCTGCATTCACCACAGGAATATCTTGAAGCCCACTAATGTTAGTAATGGCATCGTAAAGCTCACGTTGTCGTATGATGCCAATGTCTTTTGCTGAGCATGTTCCACGGCTATTTGTATATGAGTTTACGACGTGTGATGGCTCTCTAATTAAAAAACAATGCAAAAGATTGGCAGTCCACTGCAAATCGCAGTCATTTAGCATGTGATGCGTCATATGTTTTTGATATTGAACAGCAGTATCACATGGTGCGTGCGTCAGCATATTTGCCACTGCTTGGTAGTCTGACGATTGCGTTGCCAAAATATCATCAAACATCGGATGAGGACTTTTTGTTTGTGCTAGGTAATAAGCATAGAAAGGCTCATCAATCACACTGCAATCAGATCTGTTTTCCCAGCTTCTCATCATAGCGGTAGATATATTGCGAGGACCAGACCACATACAAATCCGCTTAAGCATGATCACTCTCAATCAAATCGACATAATGCTTTTCTAGAATTTTTGTCAGATGTTGCTCACCTTTTCCAATCAAGCGGCCATCAACTTGCTTAACAGGAGTGAGTCCTGCAAACGTCCCTGTAATAAAAGCTTCATCGGCTCCATAAACATCAGCCAAAGTAAAGTTTCGTTCAAATACTGAGAAACCGTGCATTTTACATACATTGATGACATTGCGACGCGTGATGCCATCTAAACAAAAGTCACCGCTAGAGGTCCACACTTCATTATCTCGTATAATAAAAAAATGCGTTGAGTTACAAGTAGCAACAAATCCATGGGGATCAAGCATTAAAGCTTCGTCTGCTTGCGCTTTGGCAGCTTGAATGCACGCAAAGATGCAGTTAAGTTTTGAATGCGTATTGAGTTTTGGATCTTGCACATCAGGGTATCCGCGGCGCACATGAGACGTAAATAAGCTAACGCCATCTCCGCTTGCCAAGCCTAGTGCTTTTTTATGCTCAGCAATAATAACGATAGTCGCATCGGATATAGTGACTTTTGGGTCTTGATAAGGCGTGGCTTTGATACCTCTAGTCACCATTAAACGTATATGCACACCATCGTACATTTTATTCGCATCACAGGTCGCATAAATACGTTTAACAAGGTCGTTTTTACTGACACCAATATCCATATCTAAAGCCTTTGCACCATCAAATAAACGCTTCATGTGCATGTCGATAAAAGCTAGCCTTCCTTTATGAAGGCGAATACCTTCCCAAACGCCATCGCCTAAAATAAAACCGCTATCAAACACAGATATTTTTGCTTCAGCACGAGGAAACAATTCGTTATTTATATTGATTAAAATCTCTTCATTACGGGGGTCGTCTTGATATTGATGTGTGCCTTTCGCCATATTTGTTCTTTTTATTGGTGCTAGTTTACGCAACATTAGCACATAATATTGCGTAAAAGATAGGCGATTAGATTCCAAACAAAACGTGTAAATTCAAAAACGTGAATATGTGAAGAACCTCACTCATTGCGATTATTTTCTTGATCAATTAAGACTTGAATATGGTTATAGATATCCTGCTTTGCTTGTGTTTGCTGCGCACTTGAAGCCGTTGGCCAATTGCTATTTACTGCGACGACTAAGTTTCGAGAAGGGTCAATGAAAATCCCTTGCCCAAAAATACCACGCCCTTGAAACGACCCATCATCTTGTGTCCACCATTGAAAACCGTAACCTTTTCCGGGCGAACCAATATCAGCTTGCTTGGTGGTCGCCTTTTCAAACCAATTGTCGGGCACGATACTTTCACCCTCTACTATCGCTCCATCTAGGATGAATTGACCAAACTTTGCGAAGTCTCTTGGCGCTGCTTGAATACAGCAACCACTAATTTCATGGCCAGTTGAACCCAGTACCCAAGAAGCATTCTGTTGTGCGCCGATCTTAGACCAAATTTTTTGTGACAAGTAATCTGACAAAGGCTGTCCTGTTGCTTCGCTAATAAGCAAACCAATTAAATTAGTCTCACCTGTACTATATACCCAGTTTTCACCAGGAGGAGTTGCTCGCGGTAGTTTTCTCAAATAGCTTGCTGTGGCATCCACACCCTCATCAGCTTGACTAAAATAAAACTTTGAAACATCTGAATTAGGATCGCTATAGTCCTCATTCCATTGAACACCTGAGGTCATCGTGAGAAGCTGTTCAATTGTCACATCATCGTATGTGCTGCCGCGCATATCCACAATATAATCTGACACTTTATCGTCAAGGCTCTTAATATACCCATCTTTAATTGCCGCACCGACTAAGGTAGAGGTAAACGACTTCGCCACCGAAAAGCTTGTCCACTTATCAGAACTATTTAAGCCTAAGCCATATTCTTCAAGTCTAATGTTTCCATTGTGTATGACAATTAACGCTGCAATACGCTGTTCATCCATAAATCCATTTAGCGTAGAACCTTCAATAGCCAAGGGCTCGCCTAGCGGTAAATTTTGAACATTTGCGTTGTTACTAATAATCCGTTTTTGCAGTACATCCAACTTGTCAAAAGAACGAAAACCGGCATCTCTTTGACCAACCGTCCAAAACAATACGTTTTCATTTTCAGGTTGATTTAGTACTAAGTATCGAATGTGTTTATCGATACTAAACCAAACGCCCGATGCCAAAATAAGTATTGTTACTACTATTCCTACTAACCATTTCACTATGTCATCTCTCTTTTAGTTCATTGTTTCGCTTATCGATACTACTGTGCCGCTTTTACCCTCTATAAGCAATCGGCATCTATCTAAATTGTTAGGCGATAAATACTTAACACCCGCTTGATACTCAAATTTGACCCGATATTCGCCGCAGCTTAATTCTACGTAATCTAGGGGCTCGCTTGATTCAATACTAAAAACTGGCAACAATAAGTGATGTGAAAGGAGCTCAAGTGCTTCAATCCGAATATTAGCGATGATAGGGTTTGCATTGTTTATTTGGTCTTGTATGTTTTGAGTAATGCTATCGATAGTATGTTCAACACTTTTCAGTACCTGCGCACCTTGCTCATTATTTTCAATTGTTTGATACGCTAACATGGCATTGTAAAATTGCTTATTATCCATATACAGCTGTTGCAATATCGCAGTCATGCGCGCTTCTAATTGGTATCCTTTTGGTGTTTTTGGTCTGCCATTAAGTGCCTTGGTTAAGGCATGAATTTTATCGTGAAGTGAACCGTTGGTGCGTTGCAAATAAGTATACTGTAAAATCCATTTTTGCCTACTTTCAGTGAAGTTGGCAATATTGGCTTGCATTAGCAACTCCATTAATTCAGAAAATGCTGCATAGTCTTGATTATCTAAGTGCTCTTTTAACTTATCATATATCTGTTTAAAGTTATTTCTCATGGTAGGCGCAAGCTCTCTGCCACTTCGCTTTGTCATATAAAACGTCGTTTCGAAAGTATTACCTCTTTGCACAGTGGGTTTACCATCTATTAGTGCAGGCGTAAATTGCCAATTTTTGGTATTAACAAGCATCAACTCTTCAAAACTGACCGTGCCACTTGTTCTTACGAATTGTACGTTTGTCGCGTTTCCTTGTTCATCAATATCAAAGCGTATTTTGATATGTGATTCTTGTTTAGTAAGTCTAGAGGAGGTTGGAAACGTCGTGTTTAAGTCAGATGGAATTGGTGATGCTTTATATATGATTCCTTCAGTAGTAAGGTCAACAATCTGGTCTGATTGAGCATCCGTCGCGTTTGTATTAAATGGCGTTAGTGACACCGCAATTGCAATAAACAATAAAAAGTTAGTTCCGTAAAGTTTCATGAGTTTCATCCTTGTCATAATAGTTTCAACTTGTTCAATTTCTTTGTTTTACCTTGCCTCGCGAAAGTAAGAAATAACGAACAAGCCATGTCAGTAAAGCAAACAAAGCGATACCCGCGAAGTCTGCTAGCAAATCGAGTATATCTAATGTTCTTGTGGGAAAAAAGTACTGGCTAAGCTCTTCTGCAATAACAAACATTGCAACGATGATAACTCCCCAATAAATAGACACCCGGCCCAGCCTTACCACTTTGCATTTAAATGCAAAATTAGCTAAAAAGCTAAGTCCGCCAAATAACAAAAAATGTCCGATTTTGTCTCCATTAGGAACACCACGAATAATAGCAAACACAGGGTTATATTGGCCTGTATTTGCCATATAAATCGCCCATAAAATAAAGGCAAAAAAAGCTAGGGAAACAACAATAATAAGTTTTTGAAACATAAATAGACGATATCTTATAAACGAATGTGGTTTGGACAAAAAAATTGTCGATATGATTAATTATTTTTAAATTTTAGTCTTTTAAAATTTTTAGTAAACTCTATTCATTAAATATTGTCATAACAAGCATGGACGTTACGGGAGTACATATGAGAATACTAGCAGTTTTAGGTGTGAGCGCGCTATTGAGTGCGTGCGGCGGTGGTGGCGGTGACGACTCGCCAGTAAATATACCCAACTTTATAACCCCGCCTACCAGCAGCGGATGGCAATCAGGTGTGTTTCCCAACGAAAACCTTTTTAAAGATAGCTGCGCTGCGCCGCGCTCAGGCGTAGATATCAATGGTGATGCTTTTCCTGACTCTCAAGGAACAAGCTTTGATGAAAAAATGTGGCTACGGTCTTGGAGTAATGATACTTATTTGTGGTACGACGAAATAGACGACCAAGACCCAGATAATTTTGATAGTCCACAAGATTATTTCAATGTGCTGTTAACGAATGAGCGCACCGCTTCTGGCGTACCAAAAGATAACTTTCACTTTTTTCAATCAACCGAAGAATATGAATCATTCTCTCAATCTGGCACGCGCAGTGGCTATGGTATCAATTGGACGTTTATCAGTGGAGCGCCTCCTCGCGACCTTCGTGTAAGTACAATTGAAGCTAATTCATCTGCAGATGATGCTGGTATGCTTCGCGGCGACAGAATATTAACCGTCAATGGGATTGATTTTATCAATTCCAACGAAGTTGATGCTATCAATGCCGCTATATTTCCCAGTGAGGAAGGCGTAGAAACCGAGCTAGTATTAAGGCGTAACGATGGGTCTGAAGTAACCGTAAATATTACTTCTGGAAATTTCACGACCTCATTTGTCGACAATACTACTGTTTTTGAAACTGAGGCTGGACGTGTGGGCTATGTGCGCTTTAATGGTTTCCAAAGCCCTGGGCAAACACCTTTGATCGACGCGTTTTCAAGTTTTGTGAATCAAAACGTAAACGAGCTTATTATCGATTTGCGCTATAACGGTGGTGGTTTGTTAGCAATGGCATCTCAACTTGGCTATATGGTGACCGGACCCAATCAAACTAACAATAGAACGTTTGAGACGTCTCGATTTAATGATAAGTACCCCAACATCAATCCTGTCACGGGCAACGCGATTCAACCACTTCCTTTTTATGACCGTGAAATCGATTGGGAAGCGGGTCGCTTTATTAATCGCCAGCTACCCAACTTAGGCTTGTCGCGCGTGTATGTAATTACTACCGAAGATAGCTGCTCTGCAAGCGAAGCCTTAATTAATGGCTTGCGCGGTATTGATATTGAAGTCGTCCAAATTGGTGGAACAACCTGTGGTAAACCTTATGGATTCTTCCCAACAGATAATTGTGGTACCACTTACTTCACTATTCAATTTCAAGGCGTAAATGACAAGGGATTTGGAGATTTCGCAGAAGGTTTTAAACCACGCTTAAATCCTACTTTTGATGATGAGTTACCCGGATGTACTGTAAGTGATGACTTTAGCAATCAACTAGGTGATGAAAACGAAGCGATGCTTGCCACTGCCCTATACCGCATAGAGCAAGGTGAATGCCCTAGTACTAGTTTTGCATCTGAATCAATTGGACAAAAGCAGGAGCGCGCAGACTTCACGACGCCGCTTGAGTCAGATAACTCACTTAGCGTATTTGACCCTAGGTACCGCTCAATTTTGTTAGAAAACAAAATTAATACCCCAATCAAAGAAAGTGATGACAAATGAATGCATTTAAAATCATCACCTCTTTAGCATGTGTAGTTGTATTCACTAGTGCATGTAAAACAAACGCCATAGGTTCACAGGAATCTATGGCGCCAAGACAAGCAGCAGTAGTAACACAGCAAAATGCTGCTAGTCACGATGTATTACAAAGTGCGGCTACAAAGCTGATGTTTGGCCACAAGGTTAGCATTTCATTAAATGCATTTTCATTAACTAATGAGCTTACAATAGAACGCAATTTTGCAAGTGATGAACAAGGTAGACTGTTAGATGGTAGACAAAACCAAACAAAGATAATCGTCTTGAGTTTATGGCTTGAAGATGGTACCTGTATTATGCAACGCAAGGACACTGAGCAGATAGTTGAGTTAACAGGATTTAGCTGTCAGGTCATTAAAGCATAATTCTGTTTACTAAACCTTTTTGTCAAAAAAAACGCCTCAAATGAGGCGTTTTTTAATGCAAGGTATTTTAAAGTATCACCTATGCGGCTTGCTCGCTTTGTTCTTCCGACTCAATAGGAGCAGGATTCATTAGCAAGTAGTCAAACGCAGCTAAAGACGCTTTTGAACCCTCACCCATCGCAACCACTATTTGCTTATAAGGAACCGTCGTGACATCGCCACAAGCAAAAATACCCTCTTCGCTTGTTGCGCCTTTTTCATTAATCACCACTTCACCATATTTAGTCAAATCTACAAGCCCTTCAACCACTTTAGAATTGGGCACTAATCCGATTTGTACAAATATGCCTTGTAATTCCTGCTGATGCACCTCATCTGTCGCACGGTCAATAAACTCAATCGCGTTTACTTTGCCGTCTTTAGCAAGCACTTGCTTTGTTGCTGCATTTTTAACAACTTTAATATTATCGCGCTTTGCGAGCTGCTCAACTAATACTTGGTCGGCTTTTAGCTCTGGTAAGAACTCATATACCGTTACTGATTTCACAATGCCCGCCAAATCAAGCGCAGCTTCAACACCTGAGTTACCGCCACCAATAACAGCGACGTCTTTGCCCTTATAAAATGGTCCATCACAATGTGGGCAATAAGCGACTCCATTACCAATGTTCTCTTTTTCACCTGGTACGCCAAGTTCTCTCCAATTAGCGCCAGTTGCAATAATAATCGAGCGGGTCTTAAACACTTCACCATTACTTAAAGTAATTGTCTTTATTGCCCCTTTCTCAATCTTCTCAACACGAATATGTTCTTTTTTAGTCACATCATGCTGATCAAGATGTTGTACTAATGAACCTGTTAATTCAGGCCCTGTCGTATATTTAACTGAAATGAGGTTTTCAATTCCCATTGTATCTTTAACTTGACCACCAAAACGATCAGCAACAATAGTGACTTTCAAGCCTTTACGTGCTGAATAGATTGCTGCCGAGATACCCGCAGGGCCACCGCCAATAACGGTTACATCTTGTAATGGCATCTTAGGCGCTTGTGTATCGGCTGCTAAGATTTCAGGAGCAGCAGTGCCTAATTTCTCAATAATGCCAGCAATCTCTACCTTACCACTGGCAAAGACTTCTCCATTCATATATACCGTAGGTACACCTTGAATATTATTTTCTTCTATCAGTTCAGGATACACACCGCCATCTATCATTTCGGCTTCAATATTAGGATTTAGTAAAGCAAATTGGTTCATTGCTTGCACAACATCAGGACAAGCGTGGCATTTTAAGCTGACATAAACTTGGAATTTGAGTTTACTATTCACCTTTTTCACCATATTTTGGATACTTTCATCTAACTTAAGCGCGCTGCCGCCGGCTTGTAGTATCGCCAATACAAGTGAGTTAAATTCATGCCCACCAAGGCACACCAGAAAAAGTAATGCCCGTATCTTCGCCGTTAGCTTGAACTAAAAAACTAACTGGGCTTCGCAGATCTTCTGATCTGTCTTGCTCAGTTACGCTGATACGAACAGAGGTCGTCGCAATTTGCTCAAGCATGTCCATTAGTTCTTTACGCTTTTCATGCTCGCCAACTTGCACAACAAAATTAATATCGTTTTGTAAGTCTTTCATATAGCCTTTTAGGGCATTTAAAATATCTTGAGTTAACATAATAAAACTCCTACGTTGATAAACGTTGTTTGCTGTGCACTTTGCACCGATTTAAATTGGTGTGCATCAGCAAAGGCTGGCAATTTTCGGATAGATCATATCCTAGCTGTATTGTCAGCCAAAATTAAAGGTGTGAGGTCATAAGAAGTAAACAATTAGCGTTTAAACAGATTTATCTAAAACGATAATTCTTTACTTCCTGCCTCGGTGGTAATAGCGCTCGCAGACAATATCTGCGAGCGACAGTCTAGGGAAAATCAATCTTAGATTTTACCTACTAAGTCAAGGCTAGGAGTTAAGGTTTCTTGACCTTGTTCCCAAGCTGCAGGACATACTTCACCATCGTTATTTGCAACATATTGAGCTGCCTTAACTTTACGAAGCATATCTTTAGCGCTACGGCCTATGCCTAAGTCGTGTATCTCTGCTACTTTAACAATACCTTCAGGGTTAGCTAAGAAAGTACCACGTAATGCACGGCCTTCTTCTTCAATCAAAACATCGAACCCACGAGATAAAGCAAATACATTGTCAGATAGTAATGGGTAAGTCACTTTACCAATTGCATCTGAAGTGTCATGCCATGCTTTGTGCACGAAGTGAGAATCAGTAGATACACCATATACTTCGACACCAAGCTCATTTAGCTCAGAGTGGATATTCGCCATATCTTCTAGCTCAGTTGGGCATACAAAAGTAAAGTCAGCAGGGTAAAACAAGAAAATTGACCATTTACCTTTTACATCTTCACTCGTGATAGTTTTGAATTCACCATCGTGAAAAGCTTCTACTGAAAAGTCTGGGATCATTTGATTAATCATTGACATGTTTGTTTCCTTTTTAAGTAAGTTAATATTGATTATGGTTTAAAATCATCAGTAATTAACGAGTTCGTTATTTTACGAATGTGTTTACGTTGAATACAAAGATATAGATGTTTTTGTTTTAATTAAAACAAAAAGAAACGATAGACTTAATCGCTTTAGTAGATTAGAAAATTTAAAATAAATTGCCGCATAAATTACTGTTTAAAAACAGCAATGTACGCTCTACCAATAGGTATCAGCATGCATCGCAATGTGACGAGTTTTTTCCATCACCGTAATGACCGAATGTGTTTTATCTTCCATCCAACTAATAAACTCTGATTTGTCATCAAGCTCTACATCGTCGAACGACTCATAAAGTAGCTTAATTGCTTTTAGTTCTTTTATGCCCATTTCTAGATCTAACCATGGAGCTCTAAATTCACCGCGACTTTCAACAAACAAATCGGCCAGCAAAAAACCATTTAGTAGAGATTGCCTGAGCAACACATCAAGCACTAGATATTGTTTGTCATCCATTGCTGCTTGTGTTGGTAATGACTGCAGCACAGTTTGCCAGGTTTGAGATAACCAACCGTTTGCATGTTTACGCACAACAACATCACTTCCGCTTTGCGCTGAGCGCCATGGTTTCTCGTATAATATACGCGAGGCTAGCACTTGCACCTTAATGCTGGCTTTATCCATAATGAGTAAATCGGGTCGATGCGCATTGATTAAGCCCTCACGGCGTCCCATTAAATAATTCATCAAATTTTGGTTTTTAGGGATTTTGCGACTAAAAGGCCCTTTTCTTGAACGAAGTTGACGAATACTTTGTAATTGCGACTCCCATTCCCAATCCTGACACAATCTTAGCAAATCGCGATGAAGTCCAAGTAGTTCTTCACATTGCAATACTGGCAGATATAGCGCGCACCCTTGTAGTAACAAAAATAGACTTTCTGTAATTTGGCTTAAGGCTTTCAAGTTGCCTGTCTGTGAAAACACTTGCTGGTGGTATTGCCAATGACTCAACGCTATCTTGACAGTTTTTATAAAGGCCTGCTCAGTGGTATCTGCATTATTTAAGGGTAAAAACTGAGGTAAATTGCGACTTTCTAATTGCAAGCCACGCAACAATTGATAACCGCGCGCAGCTTTGGTTTCGTCACTGAGTCTACAAGGAATATATTCAATCAATTGCTGGGCAATGTCATATAAAAATGATGTATCGCCCATAGCAAGTTCAAGTTCTATTTCACAAATCGGTGTTTTATCTTGCCCGCGCTCTATGACGCCCATATCAAATACTAGTTCAACACGTGAGTGCAAATCAGATATTTCAAAAGTAGTACGCGTAAAATTGGTTGAAAACAGTGATTCAAGCTGTTTATTGATGGCTGAGACCTCAATGTCTTTATCCCAAATATCGCTTGGAAACTTACTTAAATCAGGCGTAGTGCTATCAATAGGCACATTATATTCAGGCCTTTGGTGCAGGCCACCAATTACTTCACCTTTAGTTTTAATCGTCTGTTCATATTGACCATTTTTAGCCCTTACACGACAACCCATTTTTCGTTTCCCAAAAAACTGCTCTTGGGTATCGAAGTATTCGTTATAGAGTTTGGCTGTAGACTTATTTATTGCAAGACTCTGTTGTTCAAAGATGGGCATGACCTTGCGCTCAAAGATTTCAAGCGCATCGGTCTGACAAGCAAGTTTAAGCTCTATTTCCATTAAACATGTCTTCTATTAATTCAGCAAATGATAACCCTAGTGTAAGCAAGGATGCGTCCAAAGGCTACTCATCCTCTTCTTCTAATGTCATTAGCGATGTATTACCGCCTGAAGCCGTCGTATCGATGCTAATGGTTTTTTCAGTCAATAATCGCTGAATCATATTATCATTATATTCAGCGGTAATAACCGGTAAAATTGCGCCTTGTCTGGCAGCCATTTTTTGCACAAAGCCTTTAATACGAGAAGTATTACTATCGACTATCATGCCCGCAATATCTTTATGCTCTAAAAGGGCTTCAGTATGCTTTAGTCTAGCGACTTGGAAAACACCTTTGGCAGCGCCGGTGCTTTCGAACTTATCTTTAAACGCTAATGCTTCTTCGTAAAATAAATCTGATACTACTGCTATTACCGTGTTTCCTGTTGCCAGCGCAGTCACAATTGATAGCGTCCAATATTCAAAGGTTACTTCTTTATCGGCAAAACTTACTAATACTCCGCGAGGCTCTAAATGAAGTGTATTTGATTCACCTGTTGGCTCAGGCAAGATCATTGGCTTTTTCAAACGCTTTTCGATGGCAATTAATTGGGAACGCGCACTAGCTAGGGTTCTATTTAGGTCCTCTGCTAGGTCTTCAACAATATCAACTGTCGCTATCTTAGCCAATAACTGGCGCACGGCAGACAAGCGCGATGTCAAGCTGGTAAGTCGCCAGTTTTGGGTTTGAGCAACTGACATATCAACCATCTTAGTAGCCTCGACCAAAGAGCTTTTGTCACTGCCAAGTGCTTGGTCATCAGAGAAATCATCAGTATTTCCATCTAAATCAGGCGTCACTTTTTCCATCATCAAACGAGGCAAATAATTAGGACCACCGGCTTTAGGGCCAGTACCAGACAATCCGCGCCCACCAAATGGTTGTACCCCAACAATGGCACCAATCATATTGCGATTAATATAAACATTACCCGCTCGAGATAACTTGGCTAGCTCGTATGCACGCTCTTCAATGCGAGTATGAATGCCCATAGTGAGTCCAAAACCTGTATTATTAATCTGCTCAATAACCGAATCTAATTGCTTTGCGCTAAAGCGCACAATATGCACGCAAGGACCAAAGACTTCTTTTGTTAGCACATTTAAGTTATCAATTTCATACAGCCTTGGTGCAAAGTAATGGCCCTCTAATTCTGGGGCGATTGGGCATTGATAAAGCAGTTTGCCTTTAGTTTGCATAAACTGTGCATGTGCTTCAAGCGCGTTTAAGGCCTTAGTATCTATTACTGGGCCAATATCCGTAGATAGCCATTGTGGGTCTCCCACGCTAAGCTCTTTCATTGCGCCTGTAATCATGGTGATCAAATCATCTGCAATGTCTTCTTGTACAAATAAAACTCGAAGCGCCGAGCATCGCTGCCCTGCACTTTGAAAACCAGACATGATCACATCATCAACTACTTGCTCTGGTAGTGCCGTCGAATCAACTATCATGCAGTTTTGCCCGCCTGTTTCGGCGATAAGCGGTATCTGAGTTGTCGCGCGCTGGGCTAATACTCTTGATATTAGCGTACCGGTTTGCGTGGAGCCGGTAAACATAACGCCTTGAATGCGGTCATCAGGCAACAATACTTTACCAACATCAGGCCCCGGCGCGATGACAAGTTGTACAGCGTCTTTTGGTAATCCTACGCGATACATCAGCTCTAAGGCGCGTAGCGCAATTAAACTAGTCTGTTCGGCAGGTTTTGCAATAACCGTATTACCTGTTGCAAGGGCAGCCACGACTTGACCTAAGAAAATAGCCAGTGGAAAATTCCAAGGGCTAATACACAAAATTACACCACGAGGAACCAAGCGATTATCAACGTCAAGTTTCTTAGCTTCAACCGCATAATATCGACAAAAATCAACCGCCTCTCTTATTTCATCAATACTATCTTGGGTCACTTTGCCTGCTTCTTTTATGCAATAAGCAATTAACTCTGGCATGTGACGCTCCAAAATATCAGCGGTGCGCATCAGAATATCAGCTCGCGTCTCTACATTAGTTTGAGACCATGAACTAAATGCATTATGGGTCGCCTGAAGTTTATCAAGCATGCTTTTTTCATCATCATAACGATGATAACCAAGTACTTCATTGGTATTTGCTGGGTTTACTACCGTTTGAGATGCATCATCTGGTGCTTCTAAGGTCATAATGTGCTGCGAATACCATCGCTTCATATCCAGCGCGAGTTCATTGACTTTATTTAAGTCATAAATATCGAAGCCTTTTGCGTTGTCTCTAGTATCACCATATAAGTCGATTGGCATCACAATTTGGGTGTTCTGACGCTTCGCTAAGCGCTGAGTGTGCTCAACAGGATCTGTCAATAATTCCTCTACTTCTTTAGAGTCATCAACGATTGCATTAACAAACGAAGAATTCGCACCATTTTCAAGTAGTCGGCGCACCAAATAGGCTAACAAATCCTCATGTTGTCCAACAGGCGCATACACTCGGCATTGAATTTTGTCATGCGTTACTATTTGATCATATAAAGTATCACCCATGCCATGAAGACATTGAAACTCAAATCCTTCTTTATCATCTTCGGCTAACTCTAAAATCACCGACGCGGTATATGCATTATGAGTCGCAAACTGAGGATAAATCGAATCACGATATGCTAATAAGCGATTAGCACATGCATGATAAGACACATCGGTCGATGCTTTTCGGGTAAATACGGGAAAGTCTTCATGGCCACCCTGTTGAGAATGTTTGATTTCGGTATCCCAATACGCCCCTTTCACTAAACGCACCATCATCTTTTTATTGACTTTGGTCGTTAATTCTCGCAGCCAGTCAATCACAAATATGGCGCGTTTTTGATACGCTTGAACAGCTAGACCAAATCCTTGCCAATCAGATAAGTCCGGGTCACTAAATACCCTTTCGATAATATCAAGCGATATCTCAAGTCTCTCTGATTCTTCTGCATCAACGGTCAAGCCAATATCATACTGCTTGGCTTGCATACAAAGTTGTTTCAAGCGCTGACAAATTTCATCCACCACAGTATCTTCTTTGACAAAATCATAACGAGGATGAATAGCAGATAATTTTACAGATATGCCGGGGCTTAAACGCGGTCCTTTTCCTTTTGCCGCTTTACCTATGACTTCTATTGCATCTTCATAGGCATCAAAATAACGCATGGCATCTTGATGCGTGCGAGCTCCTTCGCCAAGCATATCGTATGAATACACGTAGCCTATTTTTTCTTTTTCTTGAGCTCGTACAACTGCATCTTCAATTGTCTCGCCCATAACAAACTGCTTACCCATTACTTTCATCGCGATATTCATCGCTTTACGAATAACAGGTTCACCCACTTTACCAAGGGTTTTCTTTAATAAGCCAAATTGTGCTTTTTTGCGTTCATTGGCATAGTTCACCATATTGCCGGTAAACATTAAGCCCCATGCGGAAGCATTAACAAAGATAGAGTCACTGTTGCCTAAATGCGTAGACCATTGACCTTGTGAAAGTTTGTCTCTTATTAGTTCATCTTGAGTGCGCTTGTCAGGCACACGCAGCAAAGCTTCTGCTAAGCACATTAAAACAACACCTTCTTCAGTCGAAAGTGAATATTCATTTAATAGAGCGTCAACACCGCCGTGGCCTTCTTGTTCTTCACGAATTCTTAAGACCATGGTACGTGCTCTTTCCCATGCTCGGCTGCGGGCGCGCATGCTCACCTCAGCCTCTGGCAAAATATGCTCAATGGCCTGCGCTTCGTTAATTCTGTAGTAGTCTCTAATTCGTTGACGAATAGACGAATCAGTCGCTAAATCTTTATTTACTAACATAAGCCAAACACCTCACAAATCTTATAAGCAATACACCATAAATTGGCGGCTACAATAATCGTAATTGACGCGTTTTTCCACCTTAGTGTTAAATAAAGTTATGCATTGGTGGCAACTAATTGTGTTCTTTAATACACTAAGCAATAGAATCAACTTCGTTTGTGTTTTTTCCAATACAAAACGATGTAAACACCGCCATGGAGATGCAGTAATGTCTAGTCAATATGAAGTCGCGCACAATAAGCCCCTAATATGTCAAAAACAGCAAGGAAAGGTTTCAATTTGGCTGTTAATTCCAACTATTTCTATTGTCGGTTTAGTACTGGTATATTTATTGTTTGCCAATACTTTCTTAAAAAGTATCGCAGAATCAGCAATTGGAAATTCAGCTGGGGCGCAGGTTGATATTGATGATCTTGATCACAGTTTGTTTCCATTTGGCTTAGAAATTTCAAGATTACAAATAACAGATAACGCTAAGCCAAGCACCAATAAAGTGGAAATCGACTTTATATCTGCTGACATTGCCCTTATGCCACTTATCTCTAGCAAAGTCATGATTGAAGAGCTTGTGGCTGATAACATTGCGTTTGGCACACCAAGAACATCACCCGGTGAAGTTTATAGACAAAGCGATGCTCAAAGCTCGTTTGGTTTCCCTTCACTTGAAGATTTGCCAAGCGTAGACGAAGTCCTTGCAAAATCTCCATTAAAAACCACCGCAGCAGTACAAGAAGCGCAAACCGTTTATCAAAAGTACGATGAAGCACTCCAAGCGCAATACGCCACTGTTCCAAACAAAGATAAACTAGCTCAATACAAGGCGCGCATTGAATCGTTTAAAACAATGGACTTTAAAGACCCAGCAAAAATTGCCACTGCAACTGCAGACTTTAAAGCGCTCAAAGATGAAATAAAAGCAGACAAAGAAAAAATTCAGGCCTTTGTCGCCTTAGCCCAAGAAGCTCAAAGTGAAGTAGCACAAAGCGTCAGTAATTTAAAAACAGCCCCACAAGAAGATTATGCCTTATTAAGCGGTTTAGTTGCCGGTGATGAAGCGGCTATTAGTCAAGTTACGCAACAAGTTTTTGGAGAACAAGCTCAGCTCTACACAAAAGCCCTTGTGTTAGCAGCAGACATGCTACTTAATAGTTCAGGTGAAGCAGCCCAAGAAGACGTTGCAAATGATAGCTATCCAGAATTACCAAAAGTCTGGGTGAAAAATGCAAGAATTAGCATGAAGCTTGGTCAGGAAAGTTTATCAAGTGTCTGGTCAAACATTACCGAAAATCATGCAAAAGTTGGCTCGCCCACTATATTTGAAATCGCATCAACCGATGCTACATCGTGGGATAGTTTTAACTTAAATGGTCAACTAGAAATCTTGCAGGGAATGCTAAATGCCAATCAACAATGGGATATAAAAGGTGCTGCATTAGAAAATCTCGCATTAATCCCACAAGATACCGCACAAAAACTCAGCGCCGTATTAAATAGTGGCTTACTCAATAGCACTGGTACTTTAAATATCAATGATAACAACCTAGCAGGGACCTCAGCGTTTTTATTGCGTCAGCTTGATATCAGTGCACAAGGACAAAACCAAATAACAAATGCCGTTGCAGCTGCCCTTAATGATCAAAGCAGTTTAGATCTACAAGGAATATTTAGTGGAAAGTTGAGCAGTCCATCTATTAAAGTAAAGTCAGATCTAGATGCTAAATTGATGAGTGCCTTTGGCGCTGGAATTGCAGATAACCCTAAACTTGCTGAGCTAAAACAAAAACTCAATGCGCAGGCAGCCCAGCAGCTCGGTACTTCAAATACGCAATTAGATGCAATTGGCGATTTACTAGCAGCCGCGCAAGGTGATACAGGTGCTTTAAATGAATTGTTAGACGCTCAAATGGCGGATAAAAAAGAGCAAGTACTTGATAAATTAAAGAACAAACTGTTTAATTAATAAACAACAATAGTATTAGGTATTCACAGCATGAAGAACAAATGGATTATGATTGTGTTAATTGCACTCATTGCTGTGCTCCAATATCGTCTTTGGTTTGGTAAAAGTAGTGTTGCTGATTATCACGCAATGCAAGCTCAAATTGAGCTGTTAGAAGAACAAAATGCCAAGCTAAAACAGCGAAATGAATTATTACAAGCGGATATAGAAGACTTACAATTGGGTATTGATTCAGTCGAAGAACGTGCCCGACATGAACTTGGTTTAATAAAAGATGGTGAAACATTTTATCGTATCCTACCCAAGGAGTAGCGTTATTGCTAAGCTCAGCTGACCTTAACAGGTAATATCATTGAACCAATATAATGTAGTGATCCCTGCCGCGGGCATTGGTAGCAGAATGCACAGCCATGATCAATATCACGGCAAAGCAAAACAATATTTACGCATAGGTCGAAAATGTGTACTTGAACACACTATCGACTCTTTTTTGTCTCATTCGTTAATCAACAAAGTAGTGGTCGTGCTGCATCCAAACGATCACGATTTCTCAACACTTGAAGTCTCAAAATCTCCTCAAGTATTGACCACCATTGGCGGTGATGAACGGGTAGATTCGGTACTGGCAGGCCTGCAGTTATTGCAAGAAAACGGGTTTGATGAACAAGAGTGGGTGTTAGTTCACGACGCCGCAAGGCCTTGTATTGATCATGAACAAATAACGCAGTTAATACACGCTTGTATTAATCAAACAACTCACAGTGGTGCAATATTAGCAGTGCCGGTAGCAGATACGTTAAAACAGCAAAAGCAAAATGAGTTAGTGATCAAAAAGACGGTCGAAAGAGACAAGCTATGGCAGGCACAAACACCTCAAATGTTTAAGTTACAAGCTTTGACTGTCGCTATAAGTCACGCAAAAAAGACAAAGGCGACAATTACCGATGAAGCTTCTGCAATGGAACTGATGAAGCAAGATATTATTTTAGTAGAAGGTAAATCAAGTAATTTAAAAATCACGCGACCAAGCGATATGGCCCTAGCCCACTTTTATTTGGAACAACATAATGATTAGAATCGGGCACGGATATGACGTGCATAAATTTGGTGGCTCAGGCCCTGTAATTTTGTGCGGTGAAGCAATTGCGCATGAAACAGGTCTTGTGGCGCACTC
This sequence comes from Glaciecola sp. HA4-3, assembly GCF_055693685.1. Taxonomy (NCBI): domain Bacteria; kingdom Pseudomonadati; phylum Pseudomonadota; class Gammaproteobacteria; order Alteromonadales; family Alteromonadaceae; genus Glaciecola; species Glaciecola sp. HA4-3. The sequence goes on along the minus strand of NZ_CM146340.1, from coordinate 453,005 downwards.
TGATGGTGATGTAGCGCTGCATGCCTTGTGCGATGCATTATTAGGGGCCTTAGCATTAGGTGATATTGGTAAACACTTTCCTGATACTAGCAGCCAATACAAAAATGCAGATTCAATGACACTACTTTTGCATGTGTATCAATTAATTCGTGATGAAGGTTATCATCTGAATAACGCTGACATTACAATTGCTGCACAAGCTCCGAAATTAGCACCGTTTATCGATAATATGCGAAATAATATTGCGCAATGTTTAAAAGTAGAAAGCCACCAAATCAGCGTTAAAGCAACAACGACTGAAAAGCTTGGGTTTGTTGGGCGTAAAGAAGGAATCGAAGCACATGCTGTTGTGATAATCAGTGATGAGTCGGCAAGCTGATGCTAAATATAACGGTAAATAACTTGACGTTTTTGCACGGCGGCCCCATAGCAAAAGGGAAACTCAAGCAGAGCCTACAAGACTTCAAAGTATCAGAAGAACTCAGTTTTACGCCTTCTGGGGACGGCGAACATCATCTGTTGTTTGTTGAAAAAACCGGTTTAAATACCGCATTTGTAGCAGAGGCGCTTGCAAAGCATGCCAATATCCCACTTCGCAATGTAAGTTATGCAGGCCGCAAAGACAAATATGCCACAACCACACAATGGTTTAGCATTTATCCTAGTAAACAAACCGATATTAGCTGGGATGATTTCTCACTTGAGGGTGCTGTCATTCTAGAGCATACCTTTAATCAAAAAAAGTTGCGATTAGGCGCAATAAAAGTAAATCACTTTGATATCACTATTAAAGAAATAGAACATGAAAGTCCATGTGAACTAGAATTTAAGACAGCACTTACGGCATTGTTTAATAAGATCAAGCAAAGTGGCGTACCTAATTATTATGGAAATCAACGTTTTGGTGAAATGATCAAAGCTGACGGTAGCCGTCAATTAGGTGGTAATCTAGCGCTTGCTGAGAAATTGCTTAATGGTGAAGTTATTCGCAATCGAAATAAACGCTCGATGGCAATTTCAGCCCTAAGAAGCTGGCTATTTAATCAATCCGTGAGCATGCGACTGTCTGAGCATGGCAGCAATACGATTTTAGAAGGTGATGCATTAAGCTTAGCTAACAGTAATAGTTATTTTATTTACACTCAAGACAAGGAAGATATCGATACAATTACTAAGCGAGTATCCCAAAAAGACCTTATGCTTACTTGCCCTTTATGGGGAAAAGGAGAGCTTGAAACAGTAGAACAAGCCTTAAGCTTTGAAAGCAAGTTGGCCGATGAGCATCAGTTAGTATGTCAAACTTTAGCGCAATTAGGCCTATCACAAGAAAGACGCAATTTTTGTGTATTTCCACAAGATTTTACATGGGAAATAAGCGATAATTCGCTGCAAGTTAAATTTAGCCTACCAAGTGGATGTTTCGCTACCTCTGTTTTACGAGAAATAGTGGAAACCTAGCAACACTCAACAGGATAATAATTTACTTCACCATCATTCTTAAAAGTTTGCTGCTTAGTCTGTACTAGCACATAGGAAGTATTTATCCCATGCGAATAAAAAAGGGACAACAACTCGCTAACATCCTTCGTCAAGAAGGGATAAAAGATACTCTAGTACTTGATACTATCGCAGCATTGCCTCGTGAGTTGTTTTTGCCCCATGCACTAGCACATAAAGCATACGAAAACACTGCATTACCAATTGGGCAAGGTCAGACTATTTCACAACCCTATACGGTTGCCAAAATGACCGAGCTATTACTTAAAAAAGTGGGGCGAGACTCCACTATTTTGGAAATTGGAACAGGCTCAGGATATCAAACAGCAGTGTTAGCCAGCATTTTCGCAAGAGTATGCAGTGTAGAGAGGATCAAGACCTTACAGTTTCAAGCTAAACGAAAATTTAACCAACTAGATTTACACAATGTAAAACTAAAACATGCTGATGGCTGGCTTGGCTGGCCAAGTAAAGCGCCATTTGATGGGATATTAGTCACCGCAGCTGCCTCGAAACTTCCGCAAGCTTTAGGTGAGCAACTTGCTCATGACGGGCGCTTAGTCATTCCAGTTGGCGATGATGAGCAAAAGCTATTATGCATCGATAAGCAAGGTGAACAATTGCACCCCCAACATATTGAAAACGTAAAATTTGTGCCCTTAGTCGCCGGAGCAGTATTATGAAAATCTTTACTCCCCTATATTACAATTGCTTAAAATGGGCAAAGCATCGTCATGCAGAAAAATACTTAGCAGGTTTGAGCTGCGCTGAAAGCACCTTCTTCCCCATTCCTCCAGATGTTATGTTAGCTCCAATGGTACTTAGCAATACTGATAAGGCTTGGCGGTTTGCTGCGGTGACGACGCTTGCATCTGTCGTTGGAGGGATTTTGGGATATGTCATGGGATACTTCGCGTTTGATTCAATCATAGCTCCCTTAATTACCCAATGGGGTTACACAGAAAAATTAGACTTAGCCCAACAATGGTTTTCCCAGTATGGTGTTTGGGTAGTCTTTATTGCGGGCTTTTCTCCAATTCCCTATAAAGTCTTTACCATAAGTGCCGGTGCCCTGAGTATGGCATTTTTGCCTTTTGTAATTGCTTCGACCGTAGGCCGAGGGTTGCGCTTTTTTCTAGTTGCTGCGTTTATGAAATATGGTGGGCCACCAATGGAAGCTAAACTCAAACACTATATTGAATATTTGGGATGGGCTGTCATTGTGTTGGCATTAGTCGCGTACTTAATACTTAAATAGCATTTATTTAGTAAAAATGAGCATTTTTTTTCACAATTTTAAGAATTACGTAACAAGTATACTAATGGTTAGTATAACCGTGACTTTGCTTTTTTCTTGTAGTTCATATCATGTCCCAGCTCCTGTCGTTAGCTTAGATACAAAAATAGCGACTGAACAAAATTTAACCGTTATCGAAGGCGATACATACCGCGTAGAACCTTGGTGATACGCTGTTTGCCATTGCCTTTTACTCTGGTAATGACTATCGTGATTTAGCACGAATTAACAACATTACAGCCCCCTACAACATCCAAATTGGTCAAGAGATCAATTTAGTTGCCAAGTCAGCAAATACCGTCCAAAACCTTAATCTAGCACAAACTAAGCCCCTTTCGAACCCTAGCAAGGTTGACTCACCTTCAGCGCAAGAGTATGGTGAAGCTAAGGAAAGAAAAAACGAAGCGTTGTCGCTAGAACCATCGAATAAAACTGATGTTAGCTTATTATGGATTTGGCCAGCGTTAGGCAATGATGCTATTGCAACCGTAGGGAGTGATGGCAGTAAACGTGGCGTAGATATTAAAGGAACAATAGGGTCTGAAGTATTGGCATCCGCCGGCGGTAAAGTAGTTTATGCTGGGAATGCACTTAAAGGATATGGGAACCTCATCATTATTAAGCATAACGATGACTATCTCAGCGCTTATGCTCACAATCAGACAATATTGGTAAGTGAACAAACTTACGTCAGGCAGGGTCAACAAATTGCAACAATGGGAAATTCAGGTTCCAGTGAAGTCATGTTGCATTTTGAGATTAGGAAAAAAGGCAAATCTGTCGATCCTTTCAGATACCTACCAAGACGCTAAACCTGTAGTTTTTAGCAAAATTTATGCAATAAGCAACAGCGGGTGACTAGATATGATGGTAGCACAGGGTTCTGACTCTAACGATAATTCAAGCAACGAAGTTGACGCTTTCGACTATGACGAAATAGACGAACGTGAAGATAGTCCGACGCCAAAAAATGAAACCAAATCATCTGATGAGGATTTTGAAGCTGCAACAAAAGAAGCACCCGCACCAAAAGCCTTAGACGCAACACAAATTTATTTAAATGAAATTGGTTACTCTCCTTTGCTAACGGCTCAAGAAGAAGTCAAGTTTGCTCGTGAAGCACTAAAAGGCAATGTCGCCTCGCGTGAACGCATGATCGTGAGTAATTTGCGCCTATGGTAGTTAAAATTGCAAGACGTTATAACAATCGCGGATTAGCGCTACTTGACCTTATCGAAGAAGGTAATTTAGGTTTAATAAGGGCGGTTGAAAAATTTGACCCAGAACGTGGTTTCCGCTTTTCAACCTATGCAACATGGTGGATACGCCAAACCATTGAGCGCGCGTTGATGAATCAAACGCGAACCATAAGATTACCTATTCATGTAGTAAAAGAGCTTAATTTGTATTTACGTACTGCTCGTAAGTTGGCACAAGAGCTTGACCATGAACCCACACCAGAGGATATCGCTGAAGCGACAGGTGAGCCTGTAAAAAATGTCCAGCGTATGCTCAAATTAAATGAAAGAATTAGTAGTGTCGATAGCCCAGTTGCAGGAGATAGCACAAAAGCAATGCTTGAAGTGATTGCTGACGAACATGATGCTTCACCAGAAACGCAGTTTGAAAATAGCAACTTAAAATCTGATATTGTACATTGGTTGGAAATATTAAACCCTAAACAACGTGAAGTATTATCAAGACGTTTTGGTTTGCTAGGCCACGAACCCGCAACTTTAGAAGAGGTCGGCGTTGAGATAGGTTTGACGCGCGAACGTGTAAGACAAATCCAAGTCGAAGCATTAAAACGTCTGAAAGAAATACTGCGCCATCAGGGTCTTAGTATTGAAGCTTTATTTGCTGAAAAATAAAGCATTCAATCTGTCCGTTTAAGTTATCGCTTAAGCGGCAACTTACTTAAGATTACACATGCAAATAAACGTATTTACTCGCTTACTTCTGTCTGCCATTATTGCCTTTGTTAGCTACGCTGCTTGGGCTTATTATGCCAATAGCCTAGTTACTGATGACACACAAATATTACTAAAAGCCGCTTTTGTCCAAGGCACATATAGTAGCGCTGTGACCTTATTTTTTACCTTTTTGTTAGAACTTTTCTACAAACGATATGGTGCAAACTCTTATTGTCTAGCATTCATTGTCCCTAAAATAAGTCCTCGTCCAACATCCGAACAAAAATGCACTACTCGCGAAACCTTTCAATCGAGCCTGACTAAGGTCAAAAAACGGTGCAATGGCAGGTGTTTACTCAGGCGCCATTTTGTCTCCGTTACCCGCTTTATTCATTCAATCAATACTTGTTGTTGCTATTAATATATTATTTGCTACCCCTAATCTTTGGCTGACGGTAGCACCCTCAATATTTTTTAGTGCCATTTATGGCTATAGTTATAGTATTGCTTTGATGAAAAAAGATAAGGCTGATGCTAACTAAGACTGTGCAGGTACGATTGCACTTTTTCTCTATCCGTCAGAATGAAAAGAATGACAAGATCACTAAGGCTTCGCTTTTTCCATTGCCAATGATGTACCTTTTACGGGATCTGGCGTACACAATATTTGCGAGTCTTGCACTCCCTTTGACAACAAATGCTGCTTCACTATCTGACTAATTTCGTTGATTTGTCTACCTCGAAGATATGTCTCTATTTCAGCTAAGATATATGTCTTTGGCGATAATTCAAATACGATATCTGCCACATCTTGCATATCGTTATCAGAGCGGTCACCAGCATGGCTAAATAAAACATGTATGTTTTCGGTACGCATGTTTTTTGCCATATTAACGATGGCTTGCATACTGTGGGCGTTGTGAGCAAAGTCGACTAAAACATCAATACCTTTGATTGAAAACAAATTGCCACGACCAGGATTGTCATGGCTAGATTGGCCAAAACTGTGTAAACCTTCTTGAATCGCTTGGTTCGATATACCCAAGGATTTACACAAGCCAATCACGCCAAGTGCGTTTTGGATATTGTGCATGGCAGTACCGTTCATACTCATAGGGATTTGTGCAATATCTGCCATTATTTCTTTGTTCTTTTGACTATATACAAGCTTGCCGTCTTCAACAAATACACAAGGTAAACCCCATGATTGATTATGCTCTATCATCTTGTTGTGCGCTGACGTACTAAACCAACAGATAGGAACATTCAGCATTTTTGAGTATTGCACTAAGCGATTGTCATCAGCATTAAGCACTAACATAGTATTTGAACGAATGGCTTTACTTACCATGAGTTTTACCTGCGCAATGTCATCCACCGAATTGATGCCATATTGCCCCAGATGATCAGCAGCTGCATTGGTTACTAATGCTACATTAGCTAGTTCAATTGGCAGCCCTCTTCGTAATAGACCACCTCGAGCGACTTCTAAAAATGCTAATTGCGTTCGTTTATCGCGCAACAACATTCTTGCACCACCTATGGTCCAGAATAATCACCTTCATCGATAATATCATCACCAACTTTGATAAAGTCAGTAGACGTCACACCGGCATTAAGACCTGCACATTGTGCGATCTTAGCTGCCAATCTAACACTCGTTGATTTTCCATTTGTACCCGTAATTAGTGCAACAGGAATAGAAGAATATTCTTGCCATTTGATCTGATTAACATCTGGTAGTTTATTAATTGGCCAAGTCATAGAAGTACTTCCAAAACCTAAGCTTATCTCATCATCGTCAACTAGGCATGGACAGTTGTGCTGTTTGGCTTCGTTCAATATATCTAACAGTGATTGATTAGACTCTTGAGTAATCGCATCTTTTAGCAAGGCTACTTGAGCGTCTACATCTACTGTATTTAACTTAAATATTTCATCTTTTGTACACGCTAGTGCAAGCTCTAAAACATCACATGCACTATACAATACATCCATTTGAGCCGAGATAGATACACTTATACCTGTATAGTAATCACGCGAGTAACACTCACTTTGCCACCCCAATTCATTGCTCAGGCGCTTTGCGTGCTCACAAAGTAATGCCATAACTTTTTGAGTATCTAATCCCTCAACAAACACATCGATAATAGCCCCAGGCTCATCACTAAGTAAATTCGGTCCTGTTAGTCTTCTGACTTCATCAAGCTCTATGTGCACGTTATCAACCCCTTACATTCACACTTTATACTTAGTCTGACTCTTCATCGCGCTCAACCACGATATGAACGCCACGGTCGTCTTTTACTATGCGCTGCCCTACTTCCAATTCAAACTTGTTTTCAACAGGCTCAAATAACTTTTCAGGGAAGTCTTCTGATGGTTCATGCTCTGCCTCTAAGTGCTTTTCACCATCTTCATTAAAATGCACAATTTGTTTCCAACAACGTGTAATGTTATCACCAAGAATAACTAACAAATCACCCGCTTTACATGCGTCTAAGCCATGAGTAACGGCTTCTTCTTCACTTGGGATAACAGCGATCTGTTCATCCTTCATACCGGCTTTAAGTAGAGTTTGTTTAATTAATAATGGAACTTCATCAAACCCTCGCCCGCGCCTGTCATCGTCAGCTTTACACACTATATAGTCAAAAGTTCCTGCGACACTTTTTGCCGCTTCAATAATGTCTTCATCTCGACGATCGCCTAGCATTGCTATCACTAAACGACGCTTGCCTTTTACTTCCAAACGCTCAGCTAAACCAGCAATAGTTTGAATGGCGGCAGGGTTATGAGCGTAATCAAGTATCACTTTGAAGGGGTGTTCATCAAAAATATTTAAGCGACTAAGGCGCTTGGTAGAAAGAGGTATTGAAAATCCGTAAACCCTGCCTGATATCCTCAAGTGATGTGTCAAAACTATATGCCATAGCAGTAGCAAACATAGCATTTTGAACGTTATGTAAGGCTTTTCCTTCTATTGTTGCAGGAATCAAATGAGTCCATAACAAAGGAATATGCGCCCCCTTGTCATATATGGTGATCATATCTCCGTTAATACCTTTTTCAAGTACAACAGCCATACCACCTGTTCTGATATGCTCGCGCACTAGGCCATGCCCAGAATCCATGGTGACATAGCAAATTTGTTTCGCCTGACAGAACTCTGCCATTTGTAAGCAGTGAATATCATCAGCATTTAGCACGACACAGTCTTGCGCAACTTCAGCTACAACACGTTTAATTTGAGCTAATTGCTCTAAGGTATTAATGCCTCGTTGTCCTAAATGGTCTGCGGCTATATTCAATACGGCACTAACATCACTGCTGGTATAGCCTAAACCTCGTTTAACAATCCCACCGCGAGCCGTTTCCATTATGGCAAAATCGACACTGGGGTCTCGTAACACTATTTGCGCAGACGTAGGGCCTGTCATATCACCTTTTACCGTTAAGTGGCCATCAATATAAACGCCATCAGTAGATGTCATGCCGGTGGTAAACCCTGCACTTTTCATAATGCTTGCAAGCATTCTAGAACTTGTCGTCTTACCATTTGTGCCTGTAATTGCAGCAACGGGAATACGTGATTTACTACCAGGAGGGAACAGCATGTCCATTACTTTACCTGATACATCCCTTGGCGTACCTTCGCTTGGCGCAACATGCATTCTAAATCCTAGCGCGGCATTACATTCACAGATACCACCACCGATCTCTTTATATGACTTACTAATATCGTCGGTCAAAAAGTCCACGCCACCAATGTCTAATCCAATGGCTTTAATGGCTCGTACCGCCATATCGCGATTATCTGGGTGAACAATATCTGTTACATCGATTGCAGTTCCACCAGTAGACAGGTTAGCAGTAGAGCGTAGATAAAACGTTTGCTCTTTTTCAAGCACTGTTTCTTTGGTGTAACCAGCCTCTTCCATCAAACGATTAGCTTGATTATCAAGCTCTAATCGGGTTAATACTTTTTCATGCCCTACTCCTCGACGAGGATCTTGATTCACAATATCAATTAGCTCTTCAATGGTATGCATACCATCACCAATTACATGACTAAGGCACTCGTTTAGCAACCGCTACAAGTTCGTTGTTTACGACTAACATTCGATGATCGTATCCGGTTAAAAAACTTTCGACTAAAACGGCTCGGCTCGTACCGTGTTTTTGCGCTTCGCCAAACGCAATTTCAACTTCTTCATCGGTGTTCAAATTAATGCTTACGCCCCTGCCATGATTCGCATTTAATGGTTTAAGAACGACTGGATAACCAATGCGTTTGGCGGCGCGCACTGCTTGGCGCTCACTGTAAATCATTAATTGTTGAGGAACCGGTAAACCTAAGTCATTTAATAGGTTATGGGTGTCTTCTTTATCGCATGATATTTCAACCGCAATATGTTTTGTTTCGCTCGTAATCGTAGCTTGAATACGCTTTTGGTATTTGCCATGACCAAACTGAACAAGGCTATAATTATTAAGCCTTAACCAAGGTATATCTCGTTCTTGCGCAGCTGACACTAATGAGCCTGTACTAGGTCCAAACTCTTTTCTTTGTGCCATTTTAATAAAATCGGTGAGCTCTTGCTCAAAATTAAAATCATCGTCAATATCAGCACCAATGGCTTGCTGAACCTTTTGCGGCATTAGATGTTGTAATAAACGCATGCCTAGGGCCCCGGCTTCAAGCCCTACATCGCTTTGTTGGTATTGATAAACAACATAGTAACACCCCTTGTCTTCCAAACTACGGGTGCGTCCAAAGCTGACATCAGAGCCCGCTAAATTTTGTAATTCAATCGCCACATGCTCCCAAATATGACCAATCCAAGTACCTTCGTCCTCTCTTAGCCGGCGCAGAAAACCGCCTTCGCTACCATACGAACATCCATGAGACTGCAAAGAAGGTATGGCAGATACCAATCCCTCAATAAAGTCTTGACCCAATTTCACTGAGGGCCAGTTTTCCAACTCACCAATATCAATTTGAAAACATATTACAGGGAAGTTTGCATACACGTTGGGACCAACATATACATTGCGACTTAGAATTTTCATAGAGTGAGTACCTTGGTATTTATTTTATCTGGCAAAACGCGATATTTGTTTGAGTAATACTTATACCAAAGTACATAAAAAAGGCAGCTAATGCCACCTTTGTTTATAAATTATTAACGCTAATAGTATTAGCTTTTGTACACGTTTTTCTTTGTGCTTGTTATCGGTTTAACTAGCATAAGGCTTGCGCTCGCCAATGTTAAACCGACCACCAGATGCCAATATGTGTACTTTTAAATTAAGCAGCGTCAACGCATCCCCGGTCCTAGCTTCAGCCATTGACGAATATTCAATATCACTAGGGTCCACTACCGTAATTGCACCACTACCCACTACGGTAAACTCCTCATTGTGGTCAATAAATGCTGCCGTATCTTCGTCTAGGCCTATACCTATCAAAAATGGATTGTAGGAAACGGCGGATAACAATCTAGCTAAACGATTTCGTTCGTTAAAGTGTTGATCTACTACAATCGTATTGATTAGGCCCATGCCTTAGTGCCAAATTGACACCATCTTCGGTTGGCACTATCCCAGTGCTACCGCCGGTTATCATATGTTGAGAAACAATTGCAGCACCAGCTGATGTGCCCGCATAATTGACACCTTTTGCATTGAGTTGCCTAATTGCTTTGGCAATTGGCGTACCACCTAAAATCGTGGATAGCCGCAACTGATTGCCCCCTGTCACAAAAATACCTGTGCTTTTTTCAAGTGTTTTCACATAGTCAGGATTTTGCGCATCGCTGCGCTCAGTAATAGGTAAGCTATAGGTCTTTTTCACACCTATCTCTTCAAATATTTTTTGATAACGTGGCCCGGTGTCATCTAATTGTGAAGCGGTTGGAATCACGGTGATCACAGCATCTTTGCCGCCAGAGACTTCAACAAACTTCGCCAGTATCTCGGGGTTATCAAATTTTTCTTCACCACCGCCTATTGGAATAACATATCCTCTAGGGGTGCCGTTAATTGTTGGTGAGGGCATAATGTTTACTCGAATGTGCCTTTTTTAATTTGTTGCTTATGATGAACATGCAGTACCCCTAAGGCTATTACATGGTCAATACGTTTGTTTTCGTCAAGAATAATTAAATCTGCATCAGCGCCTACTTTGATCCTGCCTTTGTGTTCAAAATTCATAAGACTTGCAACGTTGTGCGTAAAAAATGGTAAGAAGGCTTCAAGTGAATGTCCCTCATCTAATAAGGTATAAAACACTTCAGTCATTGCCATTGATTCGGCAAAATCCATTTTTTTTAGTCTGCCATCAGCATGAAAGTCAGGTAAGCATCCACCACCATCTGAGCTGATGGTTAATTTGTCTTGTGGAAGATCCTTTTGATGCATATAACGCGCTAAGGCCTCTGAAGGTTCAAAGCCTTCTGGGCCTGTCTCAAAAGCGGTAACATCCACCCAACAACCTTGTTGTGCAAGGTCACACGCTTCTTCAAATAAAAATCGTTGCCGGTTGATATGTGTCGGATTAAACGTGCGTGGTGGTAACTCTGATTCGTTTAGGGCCTCGCGCACAAGCGATAGACCTCTTTCACCATCCCCCAAATGCAAATGTAACATTCCTGCTTTACCAGTCATCAATCGTGCAACATGGGCTTGAGACGCTATCTTTAATAACTCATTAAGAGTCGGCTGACTCGAGCGATGATCGCTTATAGCCAATTCTCCCACACCAATAATTGGCTCTATAAAAACGATATCCGTTTGTACTGAACCTGTCAGTGTTGTTGGTGGTAGATGATACCCGCCCGTGTAACAATAGGCTGAAAAGCCCTCTTCTCTAAGCGCATATACTTGGGCAACCATCGACTCAGTGTTGCGCGTAATATCATCTGTTCCTAATAAGCCAACAGCAGTTGTCACACCAGCACGAGTAAACTTACTTAAAGGAACAGGTGGCACTCGAGTTGAAAATCCAGCTTCACCACCACCGCCTGTAATGTGCGTATGTCCATCAATAAAACCTGGGCAAACGATACATCCATTTGCATCCAAAACAGAATGTGGCAAATCAATATTAGGCACTGTGTCGCTAATATGCACTATCTTATTATGCGCAATGACCAAATGCTTAATACCAAGCGCTTTAGGTGAATAAACGTTGGCATTTTTAATAAGCGTAATCAAATAAATTACTCCGAGTGGTGATTGATTAGCCGTCCGTAGCCTTGCGCACTACAGTGACAAACTCATAAGGGTATTTGTTCTTTTCATCTGGTAGATGGGATTCTTTACTTATTAATGCCCAATTAGCATAAGATTCATAATCGGGAAATTGGGTATCACCATCAATGTTTAAATCAATAAAAGTAAGGTGCAAGGTATCGGCGTAAGGTAAAAAGTGCTGATATATTGACCCGCCACCGATAATCATGACATCTTGGGAATCTAAACCGGCTAAACGTAATGCTTCATCACAAGAATTTACCACATGTGCATCACTTAATTGATAGTTTTTATTAGTGCTAATTACTATATTTTTGCGACCCGGTAAGGCCTTGCCAATGGATTCGTATGTTAATCTTCCCATAATTACCGGTTTACCCAACGTCACTGATTTAAAGTGTTTAAGGTCTGCTGGTAAATGCCACGGCATTTGATTGTTTTTGCCAATCACACGATTATGGGCCATGGCTGCAATCATGCTTATTTTCATTCTTTAATCTCGCACATAAACAACATTAGGGTGGTCGTCATCTTCATCATCGTCGTCTTCATCGTCAAATCTTTCGTCAAATTCATCTGACGCTTGCGCCTGTTGATAGGAAGCCCACTTAAAGTCGTTGCTTTGCTGTGCTTCGTCCTCTTCTTCTTGCACTGGCAGCTCGTCAAGATATTGCATGATATCTTGACAGATTTCGGACGTCCCCATTTTATGAAACGCAGCAATTTGATAATAATCTTCTTCCCAACCCATTTGTTCGGCAATTTGCTGGCAAAGTGCGTCTGCCTCTTCCTCTAGCATTAAATCGACTTTGTTAAAAACTAACCATCGTGGTTTTGATGCCAATTTAGGATTATAGGATTCTAATTCATGAATAATTGTCAGTGCATTTTCAACAGGATCGCTACCATCAGCAGGCATAACGTCGACAAAATGTAATAAAATTCTGCAACGTTCAAGATGTTTTAAAAACTGAATACCCAAACCTGCGCCATCAGAAGCACCTTCGATTAAGCCTGGAATATCTGCAATAACAAAGCTTGCTTGTGAGTCTAAGCGTACTACCCCTAGATTGGGTACAAGTGTAGTAAACGGATAATCTGCTACTTTGGGTTTGGCTGATGATACGCTGCGGATAAAAGTGGATTTACCTGCATTGGGCAAACCTAATAAGCCAACATCAGCAAGCAACATAAGTTCTAATTGCAGACTTCGTATTTCCCCGGGCGATCCGTCTGATTTTTGGCGTGGCGCTCGATTAGTGGAGCTTTTAAAACGGGCATTACCTAAACCGTGAAAGCCACCTTGAGCAACTTTCATTGTTTGGCCGTGCTTGGTCAAATCACCTAATACTTCTGCGGTTTCTTTGTCAATTGCACGGGTCCCAATTGGCACTTTCAAGTAAAGATCTTCACCCTTACGACCAGTACAGTTACTTCCTTGACCATTTTGACCGCGTTGGGCACGATGAAAACGCTCAAACTGATAATCAATTAAGGTATTTAAGTTTTCGTCTGCTTCTAAAAACACACTTCCACCATCACCGCCATCACCACCGTCTGGACCGCCTTTTGGAATATACTTTTCTCGTCTAAATCCAACGACACCATTTCCACCGTCACCAGCTTCAACGCGTATTTCCGCTTCATCTACAAATTTCATTTCGTTGGTTTATCCTGTATTTCTATCAAGTCAGCCCAAAGAGGCTTTTATATTATATCAGCTTTTATCAATTTATCAGGCAAAAAAAACCCCGCATCAGCGGGGTTTCTGAATCACTTTAAACCGAGTTATTCAGCAACGATGCTGACAAACTTACGGTTTTTAGGGCCTTTTACTTCAAATTGTACTTTACCGTCGGTAAGTGCAAAAAGAGTATGGTCACGACCAATACCCATATTGTCTCCAGGGTGAAACTTCGTTCCACGTTGGCGCACAATAATATTTCCTGCTAATACGTCTTGACCACCGAAGCGCTTAACACCAAGGCGTTTGCTTACCGAGTCACGACCGTTTTTAGTACTACCACCAGCTTTTTTATGTGCCATGTGTTCGTCTCCTAATACTTAACTTAGAATTATGCGTTAATCGCAGTGATTTTCACTTCCGTGAACCACTGACGATGTCCCTGTTGAGAACGCGAATGCTTTCTACGACGGAACTTCACAATATTAATTTTTTCACCACGACCATGAGTCACTACTTCTGCAGTTACTTTGCCGCCTGATACATATGGAGTGCCGATTTTAATATCGTCACCATTACTCACCATCAAGATATCATCGAATTCTACAGACTCACCAGGAGCCACTTCAATTTTCTCAAGACGAACGGTTTGGCCTTCAGCCACACGGTGTTGCTTGCCACCACTTTGGAAAACCGCGTACATAATTATCTCCGCTCTGCGCACACATGCGCTCAATTCAAAAAACAGGGCGCAGATTATATGGAAAGTTGTCACTTGATACAAGGATAATTTGCGTTTTATTTACACAAATATTGTCTGTGCTGAGAATGTTACATGTTTAGCTGCAAAAGTTGTAGTAAAAGCAATCGTTTTAGTGACTTACATCTAGCCATAACCGAGTGTTAATGTAAAATACCGATCAATTGAATTCTCTTTTTGAAGTGTCATGGATTTAAATACAATCACAAAGCTCTCTGAGCCAGACATGCTAGCTGTTAATCAGTTGATACAAGGCCAAGTAAAATCGGATGTCGTATTAATTAATCAATTGGGTTTTTACATCGTTAATAGTGGGGGTAAACGCTTGCGCCCCCTGTTAACTGTATTGGCCGCTCGTGCGCTTGATATTCAAACGACCCAGCATCACACATTGGCAGCTATTATTGAGTTTATTCATACCGCAACGCTACTACATGATGATGTCGTAGATGAGTCTACAATGCGCCGTGGTCGCCAAACTGCTAATGCTGTCTTTGGCAATCAAGCCAGCGTATTGGTCGGTGATTTTTTATATTCACGCGCATTTCAAATGATGGTTTCGCTAAAACGCATGGCGGTGATGGATATTTTATCAGATGCGACAAATCGAATTGCACAAGGCGAGGTCATGCAGTTGATGAACTGCAACGATCCACAAACCAGTGAAGAAAGTTATTTCGATGTAATTTACAGTAAAACAGCTCGCCTGTTTGAAGCAGCAACCCAGTTAGCGGCTGTGTTAACAGATCAATCGCCAGATATTGAAAAAGCAATGCAAGACTACGGCAAATATTTAGGAACAGCATTTCAGCTAATAGATGATGTCCTTGACTACACAGCAGATGCCGATGATATGGGTAAAAAAGCAGGTGATGACTTAGCGGAAGGTAAACCCACTCTTCCCTTGCTACATGCTATGTGGAACACATCAGAACAAGGCGCCATATTGATAAGAAACGCGATTATCAACGCTGATGGTATGGCAAGTTTTGACACCATACTTGAGCTTATGAAGGACGCAGGCTCGATTGAATATACTCAAGCCAAAGCAGTCGAAGAGGTAGAAAAAGCAAAAAACGCGATTTCGATTTTACCTGAGTCAAAATACAAAGACGCACTGATTGCTTTAGCCGACTTTTCTGTGTCAAGAGCGAGTTAATTCTTCGAGTTAATCAAGACCAAAGTGACGCGTCATATTCTCATTATGATCTTGATGCACAATTACGTCGTCTTCTACACGCACACCACCGTATGGTCTAAATGCGTCTACCACATTCCAATTGACATATTTTGAGTCTTGTGTGCCTTTCAAATCCGCCAACAACGAATCAATAAAATATACGCCTGACTCAATGGTAAACACTTGTTTTGCTTCAATCATCCGTGTACATCGCAAGAAAGGATGTGCGTCAGGCGAAGGATTTGGCGTACCTCTATCATCCATCACGTGACCGGCAACGTCATGCACTTGAAGCCCCAGCATATGGCCAATACCATGAGGGAAAAACGTACTGACTATTTTGCTTGCCACAGCATCTTCAGCTGACATATTAAGGACACCAAATTCTATCAGTATTTGCGCAACGCCGTGGTAGGCAGCAATGTGAACGTCGGTATATTCACGACCTATGGTTTTAGCATATCAACAAGACGTAGGTTAAGCTCGTTCACCGCCTTAATTAAATCGGCATATTGACCATTTGAAGTGGTATATGTGCGTGTAATATCTGATGCATACCCATGATAATTAGCACCTGCGTCTATCAAAAATGATAGATTATCGTTTGGTTTGGATGTTTCAAGCACGGTGTAGTGTAATATTGAGGTGTGCTGATTTAATGCGATGATATTCCCATATGGTACTTGATTATCACCCTGTTGAGCAGCAAGCAAATAAGCTTGGTTAATTTCAAATTCACTTTTATGGTCAAAAAACGCATCGCGCGCAGCTTCGTGAGCTTTAACGGCAATACTATTAGACTTTCGCATGCAATCAAGTTCATATTCCGTCTTTGTCCCACGATGGTAATGCAAGTAGTGCATGATTCTATCGGGGTTAACTAAATCAAATCCTAATGCTTTAGCAACCTCTATGTATTCACCAATATAAGCGTATTTACTCCTATCGTAAGGCAAATGCTTTTCGACTAGATTTGCTTGTTTAAGATAAACGATATCAAACTCATCTACCCAAAAGTCATTAGGTGTTTGTGGGACTTTATGCCAAAAATCAACCGGCTGATAAAATACTAACTTGGGTTTGTCGATGCCATTCACAATCAACCAGCAATTAGGATTATCAATAATTGGCACCCAAGCTTTGAATTGAGGGTTTACTTTAAACGGGTAATTATTATCGTCTAAAAAGTGACGCTTCGCCTGACCTGAATGAATGACTAAACCATCAATACTCTCGCGCGCCAGTGCTTGAGATGTTCTTGCTTGTAAAACCTGAATATGCTCTTTGTAATTTTGCCCTAGTGGGGTTTGCGTCATCGTGGTGCCTCGTTGAAACATCGTTATGCCAGTAACCATTAAGATATATGTTAGCACAGCCTAAACATTGACTGCCACTGTCAACAATAATCGATGCAAACTAGTTCGAAACGGGAATGGCTGTTTGGATAAACTCAGAAAACACATCAGCAGAGACATCCTTTGACAAATCTTCACCGTCTAACTGCGTGCGATATATTTGTTTATAGGCAGTCACTGCTTTTACATAGTTTCTTGTTTCTTTAAAAGGTATGGTCTCGACCCAGATATCTGATTCAAGCGGTGTGTTTTCGGGCAACCATTGTCGAACTCTTCTCCAACCAGCATTGTACGATGCGGTTGCTAGAATGACATTGTTATCCAGCTTGTTTAATAAATATCGAAGGTATTTATTACCCAGTCTAATATTAATATCAGCATCCAAGAGTTGCCGCGAACTTATTTGTTTTTTTCTAAATACTTTGCTGTTGAAGGTAGCAATTGCATCAGGCCTCGTGCATTTGCGCTTGATACCGCATCTGACATAAATGAGCTTTCTCGTCGTGCAATCGCAAACGCCCATTCAGCGTCTATTCCCTGTTTCTTGGCTTCCTTTTTGATGCTCTTGGAATACGCTAGTGGAAAGCGGCGCTCTACATCATCTAAATAATCTTCTCTTGAGAAAGTGAAGATCGCTTGGTCATGCCAACCCCACTCACTTGCCACAACACTGCTCGCTAACTGGTCAGTTTCTGCTAAGCTTTGTTGAGTAAAACGCCACTCCAAACGCGACCAATGAAATCGTTTCAACTGTCTTAATTCAAATGCCCGGTGTGTTGACTCAAGTGATAAAATTCGGTCAATAGATGCATCATCAACCATGATAGGGTTGTGCTGTAAATTGGCTTGTTTATTTATCCGAGCACTAGCCAAAAATCCATAATAATGGCGCTGTGTAGAAAGTTGCTCGTAAAGCGTATTAGCCTCGGCCACTCTACCCAACTGCTCGTAAGCTCTTGCCAACCAGTAAGAATAGTCTAAGGAAGAAACAACTTGTGGCGGGGCGTTTTCGATGAGCAAAACAATTTTTGACCACTGAGCTTGTTTCAATAGATAAGCTAAGTGCCATCTAGTTGATTCTGAGTCCGCGCCAACTTGCAGCGCTTTATCAAGCCAAACCTCAGCTTGAGGATGTTGGTCAATCGCAAGTTTTATCCCAAACTGTGAATATATTCGACCTAGTTGTGCTGTAGTAAACAAAGAATCCGAATCTAGCTTATTCATCAATCGAATTGCTAAGGCTTCGTCTCGCCAAATAAGCCTAGCTAGGGCATATGTTTTAATCTTTGCTTCATGTTGAGGATAAGCACCAGTAAAGGCTCGTAGATTTTCCAGCATACTTGGATTACGCCTTGCTTTACGCCATAACGTAGCCAAGTATTGTTTGTTTTCTGGCAATAAAGAACGCAGATAAGGTATCAATGTGTGGCTGCCACCATTAGCAGCTTTCTCGACTCGCGATAGTACTAATTCATCACTTAAATGTCCTGCTTGCATCCATCTTTCAAAAACCTTGTTGCATTGTTTTGCTTGTGATTTTCCAACAAGCCAAAGCCTAGTTATATCTTCAAGCATTGTTTCTAAAGCGACCCCACTAGATAACTTCGCATCTAGGTAAGCGCATGCCAATTTAGCGTTGTTGGACGGACGGTAAAACTCGATAAATAAGTTGTTTTGCTTACGTTTTAATAAATACTCAAGCCACTCACGTCTGAGTTCTTTTGCAATTGGGGTTCCCGCGTAACGTTTAAAAAACTGCCTTATTAATTCCGCTTGGTTCAATCGCAGTTTGTGGGTGATTTTTCGTTCATACAAATATGGAATAAGAGGATAATCACCCAATGAAGTAATAAGGTTTGAAAAAGTAGCATCATCCATTGACCAAAGTGATTTTTCAGCTCGCAAAAACGCCGCCCTTTGTGTTTTTCTGTGTTCACTATCAAGATAAAGGGGCGATTGTGTTTCTGGCGCACTGATTGTGGGAATTTTAGCCAACGCAAGTGGCGATAAAACAATCACAATCAGAAAAACGCAAACACTCAAGCCGCTGTTCGACACGCTAAAACTGACAGGTAAAACATAATCATTTTTGTTTAAAAACAAAGTGGTATCTTCTTTTTGGTTAAAATGGGTGCGATACGCTTATATCGGCACGTGGACTATATTCACCAAAAATAGTCAATATTAAAAAATAATAAAGACCATTCGAGCTAGTTTCGCGTAATATTTGCACGGGCTTAATTTATACAACAGCTTTTATAATTAGTTCGGATAAACGATACGATTTAATCTGATATAGTGTGAAAATTGTTGCAACATTAATAATGACCATTTCAAACATTAAGACAAATGCTTGCTAACATGCAATTACTTTAAGCATAGCTTACATTTGCAACATTGGTGGTCTAATCTTAAGCGAATAATAGTAATGTCAGTACAGGAGATAATGATGATATACGAGGGCAAAAGTTTATCGGTAACGCTTACCGATGACGGGATTGCTGAGCTAGTGTTTGATGCACAAGGCTCGGTAAATAAATTTGACCAACAAACAGTATCAGAGCTTGACCAAGCCACTGTTGCCATTAAAGGCACCGATGCGATTAAAGGGGTGTTAGTACGCTCAGCTAAATCCACTTTTATTGTTGGAGCAGATATTACTGAATTCACCAGCTTATTTGCCATGCCTGATAACGAAATACTCGATTGGGTAGCTAAAACCTCACAGGTATTTGACCGTTTTGAAGATCTTCCTGTACCTAGTATTTGTGCAATTAACGGCTTTGCGCTTGGCGGTGGCTGTGAAATGGCACTGGCATGTGACCTGCGCGTTGGTGATGAAACAACTCGCATTGGATTACCAGAAGTAAAGCTTGGCCTAATGCCAGGGTTTGGCGGTACAGTTCGTTTACCCAGAATTATAGGTTCTGACAACGCATTAGAATGGATGACCACTGGCCGTGATAGAAACGGTCAAAAAGCCCTAAATGAAGGTGCAATTGATGCCGTTGTCGCATCAGACAACCTCCATAATGCAGCGCGCACAATGCTAAAAAGTGCCATCGATGGCGATATCAATTGGGTATCTAGAAGAGATCAGAAAAAAGCACCACTTCAATTAAATCAAAATGAAGCGATGATGAGCTTTCCCACTGCAGCTGCGATGGTTGCTGCCCAAGCAGGTAGACATTACCCAGCCCCTCACAAAATGGTAGAGACGGTACAAAAGGCAGCCGCATCATCAAGAGATGGGGCGCTAAAATTAGAAAATGAAGGATTTGTTGCATTGGCAAAAACTGATGCATGCCAAGCACAAGTGGGTATCTTTTTAGCTGACCAACTTGTCAAAGCCAAAGGTAAAAAAGTCGCAAAAGGTGCATCAAAACAAGTCAAATCTCATGCTGTGTTAGGCGCGGGCATTATGGGCGGCGGCATTGCCTACCAAGGTGCGGTGAAAGGCGTTCCAACCGTTATGAAAGATATTGCACAACCTGCGTTAGATTTGGGTCTAAGTGAAGCGGCAAAGATTTTAGGTAAAGGCATGAAGCGCGGGAAAGTAGACGCGAATAAAATGGCGGCGACTTTGAACAATATCTCTGCGACTTTAGACATGAATGCAATTGCCGATGCGGACCTTGTTATTGAAGCGGTTGTTGAGAATCCAAAAGTAAAAGCAGCAGTGCTGAAAGAAACAGAACAGACTGTTTCTGATGATGCCATTATCTGTTCAAATACATCTACCATCTCCATCAATCAATTAGCACAAGCGTTAGATAAACCTGAACGTTTTTGCGGTATGCATTTCTTTAACCCTGTTCATAAAATGCCATTGGTTGAGATTATACGAGGTGAAAAAACGGATGATGCAACAATATCAGCCGTTGTAGCAGCAACGCTTAAGATGGGTAAAACGCCAATTGTGGTCAATGACTGCCTAGGATTTTTGGTAAACCGAGTATTGTTCCCTTATTTTGCTGGCTTTAGTAAATTAGTAATTGATGGTGCCGATTTTACGGCTGTTGATAAAGTCATGGAAAAAATATTTGGTTGGCCAATGGGTCCAGCATATTTGCTAGATGTTGTCGGAATGGATACCGCTGATCACGCATCGGGTGTAATGTCTGATGGTATACCACAGCGTATGCAAAAGATTGATAATGACCCTGTTACTTTATTGTATTCAAACCAACGCTTTGGTCAGAAAAATGGCAAAGGTTTTTATGATTATGGTACCGACAAACGAGGTCGCCCAACTAAGTCGGCCTCACAAGACGCATACGCCTTGTTTAAGGATCATGTTGCGCCTACGCGTGAATTCGACAAAGAAGAAATCATTGCTCGAGTCATGATACCTATGGCAAACGAAGCGATTCGTTGCCTTGAAGAAGGAATTGTTGCAAGCGCTGCTGAAGCTGATATGGCTTTACTGTATGGCTTAGGGTTCCCTCCGTTTAGAGGCGGTATTTTCCGTTACATCGAAACCATGGGATTAGCGAACTTTGTTGCTTTAGCTGACAAATATGCAGAGTTGGGACCTATTTATCAAATCAGTGACGGTGTGCGCGAAATGGCGTCATCTGGCAAGTCTTACTTTGCCTAACGCCAACAAGAATAAAGGAGAATAAACATGAAAGATGTAGTGGTTATCGATTGTATTCGTACCCCAATGGGCCGCTCAAAAGGGGGCGTTTTTCGTAACGTCCGCGCCGAGACTCTATCAGCACAACTGATGACAAAATTACTTGAGCGTAATCCTAATTTAGATCCTTCACTAATTGAAGATATTATTTGGGGATGCGTACAGCAAACAAAAGAGCAAGGCTTTAACGTTGCCAGAAACGCTCAGCTATTAACCGACATTCCTCGTTCTACTGGCGCGGTCACGGTAAACCGTTTGTGTGGTTCATCCATGCAAGCTTTACATGACTCAGTCTCAGGAATTATGACTGGCCGTGGTGATGTGTATATGATCGGTGGTGTTGAGCATATGGGTCATGTCCCAATGAACTATAACATTGACTTTCACCCGGGCTTATCCAAAAACACTGCAAAAGCATCTGGTAGCATGGGTATGACGGCTGAGCTATTAGGTCGTCAAAATGGTATTACCCGTGAAATGCAAGACGCCTTTGGCGCACGCTCACACCAAAAAGCTCATCAAGCACATTTAAATGGCGGTTGGGATAATGAAATCGTAGGAATTGAAGGTCACGATGCAAATGGCCTGCTTACGATGGTTAAGCATGATGAAGTTATTCGTCCTGAAACAACGGTAGAAACTTTAGCAGGATTGCGCCCAGTATTTGACCCTGTAAATGGATCGGTAACCGCAGGTACATCGTCAGCTATATCGGATGGTGCATCTGCGATGTTGATTATGTCAGCAGATAAAGCAAAAGAATTAGGCTTAAAGCCTCGTGCTAAAATTCGTGCTATGGCGGTAGCAGGTTGCGATGCTGCAATTATGGGCTATGGTCCGGTACCAGCGACTAAAAAAGCGTTACAACGTGCTGGTTTAACAATGGCAGACATTGAATTGGCTGAGTTTAACGAAGCATTCGCAGCGCAAGCTTTATCGTGCATCAAACAACTTGGTTGGTTGGATGAATACGAAGAAAAAGTTAACTTAAAAGGTGGTGCTATTGCACTTGGTCACCCTTTAGGTTGTTCTGGTTCAAGAATTTCAACCACACTGATTAATGTGCTTGAAGATAACGACAAAACGATTGGCTTAGCTACAATGTGCATAGGCCTAGGCCAAGGTATTGCAACCGTCTTTGAACGCGTATAAGTACTAAGTAGTTAGGATTAAAAAAGCCAAGTCATAGACTTGGCTTTCTTATTTAAAGGTCTTTATCCGTGACAGCGCCTTCACTAGCACTGGCCGCTAATTTAGCAAATTTTGCTAATATGCCTCGATTTGTATAAGGCTTAGGTCTACGCCAATTTTCTTTGCGCTTTGCAATTACTGCATCATCTACATGCAAGGTAATTTCCTTAGTTTCAGCGTTGACAGTAATGGAGTCTCCATCCTCTACCAATGCAATAGTGCCTCCTTCAAAAGCTTCGGGGGTAACATGCCCGATCACAAAGCCATGACTACCACCAGAAAACCGCCCATCGGTTATTAGGGCTACATCATTACTAAGACCGCGGCCGTTAATTGCACTGGTAGGACTTAACATCTCTCGCATACCTGGTCCACCTTTGGGACCTTCATAGCGCACAATGACAACATCGCCTTTTTCAACATCACCGTTCATGATTGCCTTCATTGCCATTTCTTCACCGTGATAACACTTCGCGTTCCCTGTGAAGCTTAAGCCTTCATGGCCGGTAATCTTAGCTACTGCTCCCTCAGGAGCTAAATTGCCGCGCAAGACTACAAGATGACTATCTTTTTTGATCGGATTATCAAATGATCTAATAACCTTCTGCCCTTTTGGATAATCATCAACACTGGCCAGATTCTCAGCCATTGTTTTACCGGTTACCGTCATACAATCGCCATGCAACAGTCCTTCATTTAGCAGCATTTTCATCAATGGTTGAATACCACCAACTTCGATTAATTCACTCATCGCATACACGCCTGCTGGTCGCATATCAGCTAAAACAGGGACTCGCTCACCCACGCGGCTAAAATCATCAAGCGTCAAAGGAATATTGGCAGCGTGTGCAATAGCTAATAAATGTAACACTGCATTTGTTGAACCTTCCAAAGCAATTGTCATTGTAATTGCGTTTTCTAAAGCCTCTGGCGATAAAATATCGCTTGGTTTTATTCCACGCTTAATTAAGTGCCTCACCGCTTCACCAGCTTTAAAGCAGTCTATACGTTTTGCATCAGAAATTGCATTTTGAGCAGAACTATTAGGCAAGGAAAGGCCCATGGCTTCTAGCGCAGAAGCCATGGTATTTGCAGTATACATTCCCCCGCACGAGCCTGGACCGGGGATTGCCGTTGTTTCAACTTCTTTAAGCTCTATATCCCCAATTTTTCCAGCACTATGCGCTCCAACAGCCTCAAATACTGAAACAATATCTCGACGTTCTTTGCTCTGGCATTATCGTACCGCCGTACACGAAAACAGCTGGACGATTTAAACGAGCAATCGCAATACCACAAGCGGGCATATTTTTGTCACAACCACCTAGTGCCACAAATCCATCAAAGCCTTGGGCTCCTACCACCGTTTCAATACTATCTGCAATTACTTCACGAGAAACAAGCGAATAACGCATGCCTGGTGTGCCCATACTGATACCATCAGAAACAGTAATGGTATTAAACATGACTCCTTTACCGCCTGCAGCATCCGCGCCTAAGCGGGCTTGCTCGGCTAATTCATTAATATGCATGTTACACGGTGTGACCATCGACCAAGTAGATGCGATGCCTATCTGTGGTTTTGAAAAGTCTTCTTTTTTAAATCCAACTGGATACAGCATCGCTCGACTCGGCGCTTGCTCAACACCATCTACGATACGAGAGGAATATTTACGTTCATCACTCATTGAAAAGCTTGCCTCGAATATAATTTAGAATAGGTATACGTTACGTATATCCTAAGTGTACGATAAATTCTCTTTAAAAGTGATGCAAAATAGCAGGAAATTAGGAATTTTTGCCTTATAAAGACAATAAAAAGCGAAAATATGAAATAAGTACGTTCTGGCTGGGCTGCAAAAACAAAAATGGCACCCCGAAGGATGCCATTTTTTTAAGAATCAATTCTCAAACTTTAAAACTAGATAGTTTCAACGTTTGCGGCTTGTAAGCCCTTTTGACCTTCTTCTACTTCAAAAGATACGCGTTGACCTTCTGGAAGCGTTTTATAACCTTCAGCAACGATAGCGCGGAAATGTACGAATACATCTTTTCCACCGTTATCTTGAGTTAGAAAACCATAACCTTTTTCAGGGTTAAACCACTTAACTGTGCCTGTAACTTTAGACATGTAAACCTCAATAAATAAATCTATGACGCGCAGAATGCGCAGTAAAAATTTTTGCTAAGAGAGTTTTGAAGAGTTTAATAACTTACAATAACAACGTCTTACACTAGTACTACAGGTGGAACGAGAGGTTATAAGGGGTTAAGAACGAACCTAAAAACACTGTCTTAATCAAAAACAAGTGAAGTGTAGCACATATTCTGAAAAACAAAGAAGAATTAGTAACTTTTTTTAAAATAATATCAATTAATTAGCGAAAAACAGTAAATCCCCAAAAAATAAGTGCTTTTTTGGAGATGCTTACAAGTATTTTATAACACGCTTCTTTTCCTGCGCTATGGCCGAAGGGCTCTGTCGCCCCTTGATAAACCGCATACTCCAGTTCGAGCTGATTCAGTAATATCAGCTGACTGTTGCATCACATCGGCAAAAGCACTGAGCTTTTCGCTTGTTCCAGTAATTTCAATCGTATAATGCGCTGCAGTTACATCAAGTATCCTGGCGCGAAAAATATCAACATTTCGCTTCACTTCAGCCCTTGCGTTTTCACTACGAGTAGCCACTTTAATTAGCATAAGTTCACGCTGTACGTGCGCGGCGCTCGCTAATTCTGTTACTCGAAGCACATCAACAAGCTTATTGACTTGCTTAGTAATTTGCTCGCTAACCTTATCATCCGCTTGTGTGATAATCGTTAAACGCGAAAGGCTTTCGTCACTAGTTGGCGCCACACATAGCGAATCTACGTTATACCCACGTTGCGAAAACACACCCACTATTCGTGAAAGTGCACCTGGAGCATTCTCCATTAATACTGAAAAAATTCGTTGCATTATGTACGCTCCGTTTTGCTTAAGCGCATATCATCCATGGCGCCATATTTTATTTGCATTGGATATACGTGTTCGTTTTGATCTACTAAGACATCCATAAACACTAGCTTATCTTTTTGCGCAAAACAGCGTGCCATAGCATCATCAAGCTCGTCTAAATGATCAACTCGAATACCCACATGCCCATAGGCTTCGGCAAGTTTGACAAAATCTGGCATTGAATCCATATAAGAATGAGAATGTCGGCCTTTATAATTCATATCTTGCCATTGCCTGACCATCCCAAGCGCTCGGTTGTTTAGTGATATGATTTTAACGGGCAAGCCATATTGCAAACATGTAGATAACTCTTGAATGTTCATTTGAATACTACCATCGCCGGTGATAACCACTGAACATGCATCAGGGTGGGCAAACTGCACGCCCATGGCCGCAGGCAGTCCAAAGCCCATTGTGCCCAGTCCACCAGAGTTGATCCATCTTCTTGGTTTAGCAAATGGGTAATATAATGCAGCAAACATCTGATGTTGTCCTACATCAGATGATACATATGCATCCCCTTTGGTATGCTTGTAAACCTCTTCAATGACGCGTTGCGGTTTTATTACCTGTGTACTTTGCTGGTAGTCTAGGCACTTGCGTGTACGCCATTGCTCAATTTGCTCCCACCAGTCTTTGAGTTTTTCGGCTTGCTCAGCTTGATCAATTTCACCCAAGGCAGCTAGGATTTGTTGGCATACTTTATCAACCGAACCCACTACGGGAATATGCGCATTTACCGTTTTAGAAATAGAAGCAGGGTCAATATCGACATGGATGATATCCGCATGTGGGCAAAATTTATCGACGTTATTAGTTACTCGGTCATCAAAACGAGCGCCAAGGGCCAATATGCAATCAGCATTATGCATCGACTTATTCGCTTCTAACAAACCATGCATACCTAACATGCCCACAAATTGTTTATGCACCCCTGAAAAAGCCCCTAAACCCATCAAGGTGCAAGTCACAGGCGATTGTAGTTTTTCAGCAAGCTGAGTAACTAAGTTTTCGGCTTCGGCCGTAATAGCACCACCGCCAACATAAAGCACAGGTCTTTTAGCTTTTAATAGACTTGCAACTGCTTTATTGATCTGTTTGCTATGCCCTTTCAAGGTAGGATTATATGATCGCATCGTAACATCAGAAGGAAACACATAGGGGTGTTCTTCTTGAACGTTAACAATATCTTTTGGCAAATCAACCACCACAGGACCTATAGTCGGCCAGTGTTAGCGATATAATAAGCTTTAGCAATAGCAATCGGAATATCTTCAGGCTTTTTTACTAAAAAGCTGTGTTTGACGATAGGCCTAGAACATCCAACCATGTCGGTCTCTTGGAAAGCATCTTCACCAATGTGCATAGAAGGGACTTGCCCTGACAAAACAACCATTGGAATCGAATCCATATACGCAGTTGCAATACCGGTTAACGTATTGGTTGCACTAAGGTCCAGACGTAACCAATACGGTTCCCGTTCTACCAGTAGAACGAGCAAAGCCATCAGCCATGTGAGCTGCAGCTTGCTCATGTCTTACTAAAACGTGCTTGACGTCATCTTGGGCAAACAGCGCATCATAAATATCTAATACCGCTCCACCTGGGTATCCAAATACGTGGCTTACACCTATATCTTTTAGGGCTTCTACTACCATAGCAGCGCCTGACATCATCCTCACGTTCATTACTCCTAGTTCAATATAAAATATACACCAGAGCAATATACCCCAGCCGACGAAAAGAAAAAACAGGGAAAGGTAAATTTATGAAATAAATCTCTCATTAGCGGCATTTTTTAGGATAAATATTTCAATACAACCTATATATAGGGGATCAAAAGAGGATGTTGATCCTTTCTCAATCAAATCAAGCGCACAATAGGCTTTATCTTTTCTTATGAACTATGTGTTTATACGCGAAGCAAAAGCGAGTCAACTACTCATCAAAGAATTATACTAAAGTGTCACTTAACAATACTGTGCACATTGTTTGATGATGCATGCGTTGTTGAGCGTTAATTGATACCAATCGAGTACTACTAAACCCAAACATACCTTTGATTGAAAAGTCATTGGGTTTGTACACCGCAAAACAAGCAATCAAAAATAAAATAACGACCACACAAATAGCCAAGGCGAATAATAAATTACGTTTTAACATTTCAATCGCTATTTTTTATTAACCCATGCCCAATTCATTTCGCAAATTACAGGCTCGTCGCCTGATTCATCTGTGACGATAACCTTAACCAATATGTCGCCTTTATCTTGAGTCTGCATCATTTTTATTTGTTCATCGCTAACGCTAGCGACAGCCTTCATATCACCGATTGAGCGTTTAACATACTTAAGATTCATCGTTTTGATTAAAGGCAGTTTATCGCCGGGTAAATTAAGACCAACAACAAAACCAGTAGATGATTCTGCTAACAAGGCCATAGTAGCGGCATGGACTTGGCCTATGTGGTTTCTTACTTTTGTTCTGTTTTTGACAAAAAATGTCACGCTTTGCAAATCAGTTTCGATGATCTGCAACTTCGTTGTGCCTACTAGCTTTACCTTGAATCTGAAAACCCAAGTAAGCAAGCGCATACTCAACCAATTGGGATAGCCAAGCGCTTTTTCTGCAAATGTGCGTAAGGGATTTTTAACCGCCATTATTATCACTACCTTCTATAATACACATGACTGACCAATTTTTAACCACTGGTCTGATGAGCAGCGCAGTATATCAGAGAATTAAACCTAAACAACCGCTGAAGGTATATTTATATGATAAATATACCTTAGTATAGTTTCTAGGAGCTAGCGCATATTAATTTGCGCTAGAGGCTCACAATATCCTCATCAATCAGATGTTGAACCAATGGGCTGTTTTGTGCATCGGCAAATGCATTGTCAATCGCTTTTGCTCGGCCAGCGATGGGGTTACGATAATTAGGATGAGTAAATATATAGAGTTGCTTTGATGTGAGCGCCTCCACTACGCGCTTAGCAAGCAATGAAGCATCAATTCCTGACTCTACTAATGCGGCGGCTTGCCCAAATCCCTTTTTCAGTTCGTCAGATTTATCTTTTAGCACATTGGTGTGATACTTAGCTTGTTTTGTTCTTAAAGATTCATGAATACGCGTCTTTACAAAAGCAGGACATAAGGCACTCACATGTATGTTGTGAGCCTTTAACTCGACCGCCCAGCTTTCACTCATTGAGACAACCGCCGCTTTGCTTGCTGCATAAGCAGATGAATAAGGTACGCCATTCATACCGGCCATAGACGCAACGTTGATAATCCAGCCGCCTTCACCAGTTTGTTTAATCGCAGGTGTTGTAGCGCGTGCGCCATACATAACCCCCATCACATTAACATCAATCACCCATTGCCAAATGCTGTTGTCAGATTTATCAATGCTACTGGGGATACCGCCAACTCCAGCATTATTTATTAGCATGTGGATATTACCAAAACGAGCTTTGGCATCATTTACGACGTTTTCCCACTGAGAAAAATCTGTAACGTCTAAAGGGCACGCTAATACATTTACACCATTGTCAGTCAAAATCTTAGCTGAGTTTTCAAGGACATTGATATCAATATCTGCCATTACGATATTCACCCCTAATTCGCCTAGCTCTTGGGAAAGTGCAAACCCAATACCGCCTGCTGCGCCCGAGATAAGTGCTGTTTTACCTGTAAAATCAATTGACATAAGTTAACCTTTCGACAAATTTGTATACGATACAATCAATATACGAATGACGCCGCGTTTAGGAAACTTTATTACTTGAATGGTTTTGGCTCAGTGAAATGAATAACGCACTATCGCCTTAGGTGTCAAACAATAGCGGGTGATGGTTTTATATTTAGTAACTTAACGCACTTATGAACGATGTAGTAAGTAGCAGTAGACACTACGACTTTTTGATAAAAAAAGAGATTGGAGCGGGAAACGAGATTCGAACTCGCGACCCCGACCTTGGCAAGGTCGTGCTCTACCAACTGAGCTATTCCCGCAAAAGAGGAGCGCATTATAGAAAAATAAACGCTTCGTGCAAGTGCTTTTTACTAATTTTTTTAAAATCACCTCGTTTTCAATGATTTACCATTAACAAAGAGTATCGTTAATTTAAATCTTAAATACCATCTGGCGGTAATACTTCATTTCATCTATCGATTCAATAATATCGTCCAAAGCTAAATGTACGCCTTTTTTTGTGAATCCCTTCGCAATTTTCGGCTCCCATCTCGCACAAAGCTCTTTGATTGTGCTCACATCGATATTTCGATAATGGAAAAACGCATCTAGCGTGGGCATGTATTTGACTAAAAATCGACGGTCTTGTCCGATACTGTTGCCACAAAGAGGTGATTTACCCGCAGGTACATATTGAGACAAAAACGCGAGGGTTTGCGCTGCCGCTTCATCTATACCGATATCACTTTGCTTGCATCGAAGCGTTAGGCCAGATTCGCCATGTGTCTTGACACACCAAGGGTCCATATTATCTAAAATATCGTCTGGTTGATGAATAGCTAAAACAGGGCCTTGACCAAGTATATTTAGGTCTTTATCAGTGACGATACTGGCAATCTCTAAAATCACACAAGACTCTGGATCTAATCCAGTCATTTCTAAATCAATCCATACCAAGTTTTGTTCATCAATCACTTTATGCTCCCAAGTTTTCTGTGACGCCCGACGATTAAAAATAGTTGAATATACTAGTCGAACATTGTGCAACAAGGTATCATGCTGACCAATATTCGCCAATAGAGTTAGCGTACTACGTGGCAAAAAAGCCCAAGTTATCAAAAAATCAGCAACGTCAAATTGCCAAAAATCGTCATAAGCGTATTAACGCTGAGGCAGCAGTTAGCAGTGACGAAAATAAATCAGGCAACAATGCGCTTTTAGGTGAACCTACGCCAGGTAGAGTCGTTAGTCGCTTTGGTAAACAAGCTATTGTAGAAACCATCGATCAGACTAGAACACTTCATAAATGCTACATACGTCGAACTATAAAATCGGTGGTTTGCGGCGACAACGTAATCTTTAAACCTAGCTTGTCAAATGAGGAGCGTGATAGAGGCATTATTGAAGTTGTTGAAGATAGGTTTAGCACACTTAGTCGACCAGACTATTACGATGGGGTCAAGCCTGTCGCCGCCAACATAGAACAAATAGTAGTGGTTAGTTCGATTGCACCAGCACTTTCTTGCCACATCATAGACCGATATTTAGTTGCCTGTGAACACGCTCAAATTAAACCTATTATTGTGATAAATAAAATAGAGCTGCTAAATGAAGAGCAGTTAATTGAAACCAAAGCACTTGTCAAAATATACCAAGACATTGGTTATCGCGTCATTTTTGCAAGCTGTAAAACCAACCAAGGACTTGACGAACTAGGCCTTGCACTTAAGGACAAAATCAATGTCTTGGTCGGACAAAGTGGCGTTGGTAAATCTAGTTTAATTAACCAACTGCTACCAGACTCACAAGAAGTCGTTGGCGAAATATCTGATAATTCAGGGTTGGGGCAACATACCACCACTGCTGCCAAACTTATCCCCTTTGACCAAGGGGGTGAATTGATTGATTCGCCCGGGGTAAGAGAGTTTGGTTTATGGCATCTTCCTGTTGATGATATTACAAACGCATTTGTTGAATTTGAACCCTTCTTAGGTGGCTGCAAATTCAGTGACTGTAAGCATCGTAAAGACCTAGGGTGCTTAATCACAGAAGCCGTTGAAAACAACAAAATTAGCACCCAACGATACCAAAGTTATATCAAAATAGTTGACTCTCTTGAGCAAAACCGCCCTGCTTATATCAAAGAATAATCAATCATAAAGGATTAATCCTACGTTATGCTTTGAGTTGTTATACAATATACCCATTGAATGTGGAGAATAGATACCGTGATTGATTGGATTAAAGTTCGTGCGCAATATATCTTACCAAAGCACTTGTTATCACGACTTGTAGGAAAGCTCGCTGCAGCTGAAGCGGGTGCTGTAACGCAATTTTTTATTAAACAATTTATCAAAGCGTTTAACGTAAATATGCAAGAGGCAAAATATGAACAGCCAGAAGCATACAAAACCTTTAATGCTTTTTTTACACGCCCATTAAAAGACGGCATTCGCCCTATTGATGAAGATGACGAATTGCTCTGCCAACCTGTAGATGGGACTATCAGTCAATTTGGTGACATTATCTCAGATGATGTGTTTCAGGCAAAAGGACACACCTTTAGTGTGACTACCTTACTTGGCGGAAAACCTGAACTGGCTGAATGTTTTAAAGGTGGACGTTTTGCGACAATCTACCTTGCACCGACCGACTATCATCGAATTCATATGCCAATAGAAGGTACCCTCACCGACACCTTGCATGTGCCCGGTGAACTGTTTTCGGTTAACCCCTTGACCGCGGCTAATGTGCCCGGTTTATTTGCTCGTAATGAAAGAGTCGTAACACTATTTGATACGCCTGTAGGGAAAGTAGCACTTGTCCTAGTAGGAGCTACTATCGTTGCTAGTATCGAAACAGTTTGGGCTGGCAATATTACTCCACCGGCGGGGAAATATGTTCAACACTGGACACACGAGAACGAAGATATACGTTTAGCAAAAGGTGAAGAAATGGGCCGATTTAAACTCGGCTCAACCGTAGTCTTATGCTTTGAGCCCGGTAAAGTTGAATTTGAAAACCTGTCAGCAGGCGATATTACCCGTTTAGGGCAAGCTCTTGCCAAAAAGTGCTAGTTCCCTATGGCGAGTAAAATAATATAGTGACTCCTGTAAAGCGTAGTCTTATAAATTTGCATCTAACCGTCATGCTGCTCGGTGGTACGGCTTTGTTTTCAAAGCTAATTCCACTATCTGCCTTGGATATCACTTTTGGGCGCTCACTTCCGGCCTTTGTGTTGTTATTTTTGTTTGTGAAACTCAGTGGTGAATCGCTTAGACTAAACAGTACAAAAGACTATTTTATTGGTGCGGGTTTAGGCATCATAATGGCCGTTCATTGGGTTACATATTTTGCCGCAATGCAGTACTCAAGTGTCTCCGTTGGCATAATCGCATTGTTTACCTTTCCTGTCATAACAGTGTTGCTCGAACCTTTTTTCGAAAAAAATCGAATTATGTGGCAAGACATAGTTAGCGGGTGCGTCGTGCTAGTAGGGATTTATTTAATAGTACCAAGTGTGTCTCTTTCTGATGATGTTACTTTGGGAGTGTTAATAGGTGTTTTTTCTGCCTTTTTATACGCCATAAGGAATCTCATGCATCGTCAATATTTTTCGCATTACAAGGGTTCAAAAGCAATGGCCTATCAAATAATGGTTATTTGCCCCTGTTTAATATTTTTTGTATCTGATGACTTGGTGACAATGAGTTGGCAAACAACACTCTTACTTCTTTTGCTAGGGACGATTTTTACTGCATTACCACACGCAATGGTAGCCACTGCCTTAAAACACTTGCGAGCTAAGACTTTTTCCCTAGTCGCTTGCATGCAACCTTTTTATGGCGTTTTGTTTGCGGTTGTCTTGCTAGGCGAGTCACCAAGTTGGCAAACCTTAGTCGGCGGTTTGTTAGTCATATCAGCTGCCATTTATGAAACCGTAAATACTCATAGAGAAAGTCGTCAATCCGAAGTAAACTCATCCAAATAACTAAACTCAGGGGTATCTTATGCAAGTGATCGCACATCGCGGAGTAAGCGCACACTTCCTCGAAAACACTATTGAAGCATACAAAGCTGCCATTAATGATGCCATACTAGGCATAGAAGTAGATTTGCATCAAATTGGTGATCACTTTGCTTTGTTTCATGACTTTGACTTAGACAGACTAACCGATACTACGGGTAAAATAAGTGAGTTGTCACCTGCGCAATTAAATACAACTGAATTAAAAAATGGTCAACATATTCCACTTTTACCCGATTTATTTGAACTAGTAAAAGGGCAAACAATGTTAAATTTAGAGCTGAAATCGATACAAGATCCTGCTCTATTAATACAAGTTGTCATTAACTATGTTTATCAATACGACGCTGAACTTGTCTTATCATCGTTTGACCATCACCTGATAAAGCAAGTGCAATTGTTACTTCGCCAAACACGTATTCAAAGCAAAGTTAAAACGGCTGCCTTGATTGCCCATTTACCCATAGACTTTGCACAGTATGCGGTCAATATGCAAGTGGACATTGCAGCCATAGAAGCACATTTAGTTAACAAAGCATTTGTCTTGGATGCGCATAAACATAACCTTGAGGTATGGTGTTACACTGTAAATACCATAGATTTTGCGATGCAATTAAAAGCACTTGGCGTTGACGCTGTATTTAGTAACGATCCGCAATTGTTGCTAAACGCCCTTTAATTCTCAAACATCACTAGTCTTAATTATGAACTTTATTGCTCACATTCAGCTGGCCCATGCCTCAAAAACTAGTATGCTAGGAAACTTCATGGGTGATTTTGTCAAAGGCGAACTAAAGCAGTGGTCAGAAATGGGCTCACGAGAAACACTCACCGTGCCTTTGATTCAAGGCATAAAGCTACATCGAAAAATAGACAGCGTTACCGATAATCACCGCCATGTAGTTGAGCTTCGTCGTCAATTTCCAAGCGAACTTCGCAGAATCTCTGGCATCATTATAGATGTGTACTTTGACCATTTGCTTTGCCAACAGTGGCATAAACATTCTGATATAAAACCAGAAGCTTTGTTTAGTCAATTTTATACTGAATTAGAGCGCTGTGATGTTTACATTTCGCCAAGGTTTGACAAGGTAAAGCACAGTTTATTAAGTGATGAATGGTTAATCTATTATCAAAATATTGAAACTTGTTTACGAGCATGCCAACAAATAGAAAAACGGCTGGGGGGCGTGTCATTTTTGCTGATAAGGCACATGACTATGTGCTGAACAAACTAGACGACTTTAATGCCGTGTTTAGTCATCTTTACCCTACGTTACGAGCACTTAGAGTAGAAGACTAGCAAGTCTCGCATTGTTTGCACTTTTTACACAAATGCAGATTAACTAGATGAGCACCGATAATAAACAATGCACCGACGCCAATTGTTAAAGGCTCGTAGGCTTCACCAAACATGTGCTTATTCCAATATATCAAAGCCCCTAGAGCAAGCGAATATAAGGGATACAACTGACGATGGTACTGTTTAAACCCGACAAATAAAGCGACAAACCCAATTAAAATTGAGAAACTGAGAATTGTTCTTTCAAACCATGCTTCTGCAACAAAGGTACTCGCTATTAATGGCGCAAGGGGTAAAAGTAATGGCAGCAACATACAATGCAGCGCACATATCCCAGTGATAAACACACCTAATTTGTCTAATGGACTGTTGTTAATAACTTTATCGCCGTTCAACGATGTTTTTTGTGATGACTTTAGACGAAATTTAGGCCCATCAACGCCTTTCGAAATAAGCGAATTGTGAGTGCCTGCGTTTAATTTACCACCTAAACCAGGAGATTTAATACTCGTAATTTTCAAAGTTATCAACCTAAAATGAAGCTAAACGTATGTAATATCAATCATTATGCTTTTCGCCCTCACTCAATCCGCATCTAGATCGATTTGAGCGATTAAAAAAAGTGATGAAGTATACCGTTATTACTAAGCAAATGAAACATTATCACATCTTATTTCTCCAAACATATCATTGCTCAAGCTAATTTATTTATGTGTTTCAAAACCTTCAAACAAAAATCGATACCCAAACAAACGCTCTTGTGTGTATTATAAGATGTCGTTATATAGCGTTTAATAGAATAAAAATAGATTTATAGCCATGTTCTCTTCACAACACCCGAGCCATTATGAAATGTGTGCGTAGTTTTAACGCCATGCTTTGGGCGTCTGTTATCTTTTTGCTATTCGTAAAACAAAGTTTTGCGCTAAGCCAAGATGATCTCAACAATATCCAATTACAGATAAATACAATCTATCTTGACGAATCATCAACACCAAGCGAACGACTTGAAGCTCTTTTGCCTATAAAAGCGCGATTAGATGTTAAAAACCCATTTAGCAGCATTGTAATTAGTGCCAATGTATTACAAGCTGAGTTGCTTGGTGAGCTTGAAGAAACCAAGCAGGTGAATGATATTATTAGTGCTTATCAGCCATTTGCTGAATTAGATATTCATTCATCGTTGAGCGCTCGACTTATGCTTTTGCAGCTATATGTTTATGATGTGCAAGGTGGAAATGGAAAGCGCCCTGCACTGCAAAAAGAATTGGTCGAATTTTCTAAAAACATTGAAGATCAAAATCTACTTGGGCAAATCTTTTTAGGCGTTGGACGAAGCCAATATAATATGTCGAAATATGCCGATGCTTTTAAAACCCTAGAACAGGCATATGAAGCATTTATGAAGATTGGTAGTAATGCCCAAATTGGTCAGGTATTAAATACCTTAGCAAATGTTAATAATGAACTTGGCAATACTGACATTGCGCTTGATTATCTCAATCAGGCTTTAAGTATCGCGCGTACTCTAGATGATAAGTTTGAAGAATCTATAATTTTATACAACATTGCAAATTCATACTATTTTAGTAATGACATAAAAATGGCTAGACAACATATGGGCGAAGCAATGGCCATCAGTGTAGAAATTGATGACCCAATAGGCGTTGCTTTTGCACAGAAAAAGCTAGCAGATTTTTCTGCTATTGAAGGCGAGCATACCGAAGCTATTGCAATATATGATTCTACTATTCCTAGCTTTCTATCGATTAATAATTCAGTCATGCTTTTCGAAATCTATTCTGGTATTGCTCGTAGCAGCGTCATGCTAAACGACATAAGTCGGGCTGAAAAAATGATAGCATTAAGTGAAGCCTATCTGACAAAACTCGATAATCCCTCCAACTTAGCGCGAGACTACTATCTAATTAAAAAAGATATAGAGTTCATGAAGCAAAATTACCAATCGGCATTTCTATTGCTAGAAGAAGCCGTTAGTTACATTGAAAAGGCTGCTCAAGATGCAAAAGAAACTGAAGTTGAGCGGTACAGAATAAAATTTCATACCGCCTTTAGTGAAAATGAGAACAAATCGCTAGCCCTTCAAAACCAGCTAAATGAATTACAACTTAAGGAACAAAGAGCGAAAGAAAAAATGTGGCTGATTGTGCTTATTTTTTCATTTCTATTATTACTGGCGGTAATAGCGCTGCTTGTGATTCAAACAAAAAATAGAAATCACTTTAAAACTATCGCGCTTCAAGACTATCTTACCGCTAGTCCAAATCGCCGCGCTATTATGGATTTTGCGCAATTACGGTTAGAGGAATTCAAACGTAAACAAATGCCTATCTTCATCTGTATCATTGATATAGATAACTTCAAAAGAATCAATGATAACTTAGGTCATAAAGCGGGAGATGCTGTATTGTGCGCATTTGCTCAAGCTTGTAAAAATGTACTTCGACCATACGATAGATTTGGTCGTTATGGCGGCGAGGAATGGTTACTTGTGCTGTCTATTGAATCAACAGATCAAATACATAGTATTTTTAAGCGCATTGGCAGTGAACTCAATCATTTAATTAAAATGAGCTATGAAGACATGCCATTTATTAGCTTTTCAATGGGCGCAGCCACAACAAGTAATCATACAGATGAAAGTCTAGACGCAATAATATCCCGTGCAGACAAGTTACTATATCAAGCAAAAACTCAAGGTAAGAACTGTGTTCGTATGGATGCACAATGACTACATTTTAACAACTTTAATAAAGTGGGCTAATCAGGTAATACCGAAGTTCCCGTTTGTGCTTCATCTAAAAATAACTTCGCTTTACTATCACTCTTTTGAGCAGCCGCTGCAAGACGGGGGTTCACCCTAAACTTGTTTGTCTCTTGAAGATAGTCACTAATGGTTATTAACTCGATATCATTTGGCAAGTTTGAAAGTTTGTGTTGAAGATATTCAAGTGTTACTGGGTAGGGATGACCTATTCCTATCGCTTTACCATGCCTTCGCGCAATACGAACCAGGCGGTTAAATTGTTGGTCAATAAAATGTTCATTTGCTTCATGATCTAAAAAGATATGTCGCGATGCAGAAGTTACCTCATGCTGTAATGCAATCTGCTTGGCTTTTGAATACCGAGTCGTCTTACTGTCGACAAAAAACAGATTATTGGTTTCTAATACTGCCATAAATGCATTCATTTGCAGTGACATTTGTGTCAATTTACTGCCCATATGATTATTCACTCCCACCGCGTGAGGCACGGTTTGTAATGCAGATAGCAGCGCGTTCTCTACCTCTTGTGGGTACATATTTGCAAGAATAGGGCCTACGCCTAAGTTTGTTTTGTGCAAAGATTCCATAGGCATATGAAGCATGACCTCGCGGTTTTGCTGGGAAGACCAATATGAAAATTCAGTCGAATAATCCGTATGCGGAAGTATGGAAAATGTTACTTTACGTGATAGAGCAAAAGCTTTAGCGTCAGAAGGCTTCGCGCCTATATCATCAATGATAATCGCTATTTGAACTTTCGCTTGGTCAGCCCAAGATGATGCACTATGAGCGCCTAACACAAGCAAAATGAATATAGATAAAAGTTGTTTTAGCACAGTGTTACTTTCTTATAGTTTGACAAAGCATACCAATCCTTTTTATAAATTCAAGTATTACTCAATTAATGCGTTCAACAAGCCAAGGTATCAATAGTAAAGCAATAAGTGTGCACAAATTTACGATGCGGATGCTAGTATGCAGTATTTGTTGCTGAATCTGATGCCAAATCTGAAATTAAAGTATCACTCTTTTGTCCAATAGGAAGTTTTGATTTATAAGTTTTCACTCTTTGTACATGCAAAGTAGGAAATAATCGAGGATGGGAAAGTAAGGTTTGAATCTCTATATTGTCTGCGTTAAGCCCTTGAATCCAACTACTTAAAAAGTGAGATTCAATTGGCAAGAATAAAGGAAACGCTTTGTCATGGTAGGGTGTCATTTTAGGGTGAGCGTCGCGGGTAATAATAGCGCAGCAATAATCATTATTTGGCAATCTGCGATAAAGTGCTCCAAGCATAAAAGCAGAGGCACTGCTCATTAAAAATTGCTGCTTGGTTTTATCTACTTTTTTCGATTCACCAATTTGATCAGCAATTACGATCCCGCGCGCGCTATGCAACGCGTGTGACCAAAAAGAACTGGCTAAGTTTCGTGCATTAAACGTTGTTCGCTTTCCTAGCACGGTCTCACCAGCTTGTGTATATGCATCGAACCACCAAATTGCGTTGACTATTTTTGCTTGGCCATTTTCACTGATCAACAATGGAATGCGTCGACTAATATCACCACCAAATGCTGGGTAGGCCTGAAACTCTGGAAAACTAGTAAGTTGAAAAGCGAGTTCAGGTGAGTTTATTTTTAGTTTATTAAGCACCTCAATCCACTGTGGAGATTCTTTAATAGTAGCTTGCTCATACGCGACAAAACCACACATATTACTATTTCCTCTTGCTTGTAAAGTTTTATGCTATATCTAGTACTTAGCATTATTTGAAAAGCCCGAGACGAAAGTATAGTATCGATGTAGAAATTTATGCTAACTATTACTAAAAACCATATAACTATTATTCATTAAGGTTTCTTTATGACGTTCATTTTGCGCATCGCTACCCTGCGAACATTTGTGCTTACAGCCACTTTAGCGATAAGCGCTATTGTTAGTGTAGCAGCAGCTCAAACCCAACAAGCTCTTATTCTGCAACCAAGTGTTAGTCCAGATGGTAAAACCATCGCTTTTAGTTATCAAGGTGATATTTGGACCGTGAGTATCAATGGTGGCAGAGCAAATCGATTAACAATTCACGAAGGTTATGAATCTAATCCCGTTTGGCATCCTGATGCTAAATATATTGCATTTAACAGTGATCGCTTTGGCAACAGTGATGTTTTTGTGATGCCTGCCAAAGGAGGCCCCCCAAACGCTTAACATATCATTCGTCTTCAGATCGCGTTACCGGTTTTGCCGATGATAATAATGTAATGTTTATGAGCCGTCGTTTATATGCGCAAGTTGAGCGTGAAGCTGAAATATTTACAGTTGATACTAGCGGCCAGAAAACTGAAAACAGATTCATGGATGCCTTAGGATTAGATGCTGTTTTATCCCCTAACGGGAATAAAGTTGCATTTGTTAGAGGGACGGCAAGAACATCTCGCGAGGATTACAGAGGCCCCGCCAATCGAAACATTTGGATTTATGATATTGATAAACGCGAATATACCCAACTAAGTCAATATGCAGGTAGCGAATTTAAGCCGCTTTGGGCAGGTAATCGTTCGGTTTTTTATATTGCCCCTAATGCAGGAAAATATAATGTATTTAAAAGTAACTTACAGGGAGATTTAACACAAATCACCTCAGAAACAGAGTTTGGCGTTAATCACTTTTCAATTGATGAAGACGGTGACACCGTGGTCTATCAAGCTGGCAATAAAGTGTTTGCCTTTGATGTAAATAAAAAACAAAAACGTGAAATAAACATCGATGTGGCTAGCGATTTCAGATTTGACCCCGTGGTAGCAAAACAGATTAACAATTCAGTGGGACAATATGCTGTTTCACCCAATGGTAAGCTCTCAGCTTATGAGCTTCGTGGTGATATTTATGTCACTCGTAATGACAAAGAAGACAAGCGCAGTGTCAGATTAACCCAAGGAGCCCCGCGTGACCGTGATGTCACATGGCTCAATGACGACACACTAATATTTGTCTCGGATGCAAAAGGCCGCAATAACTTGTATATGCTTGTGTCTGATGATGAGAATGACAGTAATTTGTTTAGTTCGTTAAAACGTAAAACAATTGCTATTACCAATAGTGAAACGGAAGATACGTCGCCGATTGTTTCGCCTAATTCTCAGCGCTTAGTATATCTGCAAGGTCGAGGCACGCTTATTAGCGCTGCCATCTCTGAAGAAGGCACGTTGAGCGATAAAATAACATTATTAGATGGTTGGGCAACGCCTGAAGGCATTGCATGGTCACCTGATAGTCAATGGCTCGCCTATTCATTAACCGACCTTAGCTTTAATGATGAAATATATATTCATGCTGCAGATAATTCTCAAGCACCTGTTAATGTCAGTATGCACCCTAAATATGATATCAATCCAGTTTGGAGCCCGGATGGCAGTAAGTTAGGCTTTAGCTCGATGCGTAACAATGGAGACTTTGATATTTGGTTTGCTTGGTTAAACAAAGCTGACTATGAACGTTCAAGGGAAGAATGGCGTCGAATGGATAAAATGGATGATAAAAAACCAGATGCCAAAAAGAAAAAAGAGGATGATGAAACTAAGGATGAAGATTCCAACGAAGGTGATGAAGATAGTGCAGAAGAAGCAAAAGAAGAAGTTATCACAATCGACTTTGACGGCATTTATAAAAGACTAGAGCAAGTAACACGT
The DNA here is from genome assembly GCF_055693685.1 of Glaciecola sp. HA4-3. Lineage (NCBI taxonomy): Bacteria > Pseudomonadati > Pseudomonadota > Gammaproteobacteria > Alteromonadales > Alteromonadaceae > Glaciecola > Glaciecola sp. HA4-3. The sequence goes on along the minus strand of NZ_CM146340.1, from coordinate 411,730 downwards.
TTCACGGGTAATGAGACCGAATTAATGTTCGACCAAAAAGGCGAACATATTTATTACGCAATTGGTGGTTCGGGCAGGCAAAACTTTGAAATTGATCGAAACCTATACAAAATCAAATGGGACGGTGAAGACAAAAAGACGGTTATCAAAGGTAACTTAAGCCCACGAATGTTATCACTTGCTGATAAAGGTAAGAGTTTATATGCCCTTACTCGTGGTGGTAAAATCATGAAAATAAACACCAAGAGCGATAAGTCTCAAAGCCTAAACGTTAGCTCTCAGCAAATAATCGATCGCCGTGCGGAACGCGAACAAATATTCGATGATGCTTGGCGTGCACTCAACTCTGGTTTCTATGATCCTAATTTTCATGGAAAAGACTGGGATGCTTTACGAGAAAAATACAAGCCAATTGCCTTAAATGCATCGACTAAAGAAGACTTTCAATACATCTTTAATTTAATGTTGGGGCAACTTAATGCAAGTCACATGGGCTTGTTTAGGGGAGAAAACCCTAAGCAAACACAACGACAGCGCACCGGCTTAATAGGTGCAGAAGGAATAAGTACAAGTAAAGGATTTGAGATTACTTCAATCTTGCCTGGCAGCCCGGCAGATAGAGTAGATAGCAAACTTTATGTGGGTGATCTAATCACGCATGTAAATCAGCAAGCCGTCAATGGCCAAAACCTATATGCCTTGCTGAATAATCAGATTGACATGCCAGTATTACTTAAGCTTAATCGCGCAAGCGTCAATGAGGGCGAAGATGCTCAGCAAGAACTCGTTATTTGGCCAACAGATAGTTTAAACAGTCAGTTATATGATGACTGGGTTGAAGAGCGCCGAAGACTCACTGATGAGTACTCTGGTGGTCGTTTAGGCTATTTACATATCCGTGGTATGAATTGGACCAGTTTTGAACGCTTTGAACGAGAGTTGATGGCTGCTGGATATGGCAAAGAAGGCATTGTGATTGATGTTCGCTATAACGGCGGTGGATGGACAACTGACTATTTGATGGCTGTGCTAAACGTTAAACAACATGCATATACCATTCCTCGCGGTGCAGCTAGCGACTTAGAAAAAGATCACGGTAAATTTGTAAACAATTATCCTTTTGCTGAACGTTTGCCCTTATCTGCTTGGACTAAGCCGTCTATCGCAATGAGTAATGAAAATAGCTACTCTAATGCTGAAATATTTTCACATGCGTATAAAGCACTTGGCATAGGTAAGCTTGTAGGTCGTCCAACATTTGGTGCTGTCATCAGTACTGGCGGTTATGGATTGGTTGATGGCTCGCTTGTGCGTATGCCGTTTAGAGGCTGGTGGGTAAAAGAAACAGGCGACAATATGGACTTTGTACCAGCTGTCCCGGACATTGAAGTATTTAACCCACCTGCTTACAAAGCAAAAGGAATAGATCCACAGCTTAAAACTGCAGTTGAAGAGTTACTCAAAGACTTATAAGGCATTAACAAGTCTACAAGAGAAGTCTTTTGTTAAAATAGCCACTTTGTTAAGTGGCTATTTTTTTAATCGCGATACAATCTGTTCAAGCATTGAACGCGGGCATCCATAGTTTATTCTGAAAAAATCGGCGTTGCCAAAATCTTTACCTGTGGGAGGGACCGACGCCGCGCGTTTCACACCATTTTTGAGTATCGGTCTTAAGCTGTGATGCATCTACCCACAAAAGATATGTAGCTTGTGGGGAAAGCGCCTTTAAACCATCTATTTGGTTGATTGCGTTTACTAAATAGTCTCTGTTTTGAACTAAATATGCTTTTTGTTGAGTCAGCCAATCATCACACTGGGTAAATGCAGCTTGGGTCGCCGCTAAGCCCATAACATTTACCCAAGGCACAATGCCTGAGCCAGCTTTCGTGAACTTTGATCTGACTTTGGGATCAGGAATTATCGCAAATGAAGTACCTAGGCCTGCAATGTTAAAGGTTTTACTTGCTGCCATTAAAGTCACTGATCCTTGACTAATACTAGGTAATGAGCTCACTGGAACATGTGTAAGATCATCTAAAATTAAATCGCAGTGAATTTCATCGCTGCACACCATTACATTGTTTTCGTTGCAAATACGCCCTATATCATCAAGCTCCTGTTCGCTAAGAACCGAGCCATTCGGATTCATTGGATTACATAAAATAAATAACTTAGTTTCGGGCTTAGCAGCATGTTCAGCCAATGCCTCAAAATCTATCGTGTAGCGACCATTGATTTGTTGGCAGCCAATATCAATTCTTTTTAACCCGTTAATAGCAGGAGCAGCAAGTAAGGGCGGATAATTGGGACTTTGTACCATCACCGCATCACCTTTACGGCAAAATGCCTTACATGCCATGTTAAATGCAGGAACTACACCGGGTGTCCATACTATCCAGTCAGTCTGAATATTCCATGAATATTGTTGAGCACACCAATGCTTTATTGCCGCTAATGCTGGTGCATGATGAGCAGGTAATGTATAGCCTAATATCTGTTCATCAATTCTGTGATGTAGAGCTTCTATAATGGGGGCTGCACAAGCAAACTCTGTATCGGCAACCCATGCAGGTAATATATCTTTGCCTTTATACTTTTCCCATTTAAAAGCATGAGTTGGGCTTCTATCGATGAGATTATCAAAAAGTGGATTGCTCACAGGTATTTTGTCCTTGGTAAAATCCTATCGTCTTGACGAAATATTAACCTAACAAAAAGGTTTTTATTAGTCTTAAACTATGTTTTATTAATCTATCTACTACCGAAAAAATCTATTTTGTTAAAAGGTAAATGATGATTCACAATCAAACGGTGTTAATAACGGGAAGTGCCAGTGGTTTAGGACAAGCACTCACTAACTACCTATCTGAAGCATCATTAAACAATACTCTAATTCTTATCGACTTGTCCGAACATGCCCCTCAAGTGAAGCAGGATAATCAGCGATACTACTGCGCTGACATTTGCGATAGTCGAACATTGCGCGACGCAATCACAGATGCTTGTGACAATGTTGGAAAGATTGACCTTTGTATACACTGCGCAGGGATTCTAGTGTCAAAACCTTTTATGGATACCAGCCAAGATGAATTTGAACACCAAATCAAAGTCAATCTTTTTGGCTCGCGCAATGTCATGGAGGCTGTTATTCCTTACATGGTATCAGGTAGCAAAATAGCGCTTGTTGCCTCAATGGCTGCTTTTATGAAAGTATATGGTTATAGCGCCTATGGAAGTTCGAAAAGCGCGGTTCATCGGCTGGCTCAAAATGTCAGGCTTGAACTAAAAGACCAAAATATTGATGTAGTGTCAATTTGCCCGCCAAGTGTCGATACACCGATGGTACAAACTGAAGCCCAGTCAATACATCCGGCTACCAAAGCGCTAAAGGATGTTGCTGGCACAATGAGTGTTAATGACGCAGCAATACAAATTATCAAAGGTCTTTGCGGCAAACAAAGAACTATCGTAATCGGTATGCGAGCCAAGATTTTATATTATTTGGCGCAAGTCACGCCGGCATTTATAGAGGATATGGTGGGAGATCTGATAGTGGCTAAACACTCAAGAAAGAGCTAGACATCGTAGCCGATGTCTAGCGATATTACTTAGTCTTTCTTGACGCGTGAAGCGCGTTTACGGTCTGATTCCGTCAGTAATTTTTTGCGAATTCGAATACTTTGCGGTGTCACTTCTACCAATTCATCATCGTCAATAAATTCTAAAGCTTGTTCGAGCGTGTATACAATCGGCGGAACAAGGGTTTGAGCTTCATCGGTACCAGATGCACGTACGTTAGTTAACTGTTTGCCTTTAAGTGCATTTACAGTCAAATCATTATCGCGGCTGTGAATACCAATAACCATTCCCTCATAAACTTCAACACCATGTCCGATAAACAATCGTCCACGCTCTTGTAAGTTAAACAGTGCGTTGGTTAGCGCTTTACCAGTTGCATTGGCAATCAAAACGCCATTTTTACGTTGACCAATGTTACCGCCTTTGTGTGGACCGTAGTGATCAAAAGTATGATAAAGCAATCCAGAACCAGAAGTAAGCGTCATAAAGTCAGTTTGAAAACCAATTAATCCTCGGCTAGGGATCATAAAGTCAACACGCACTCTTCCCTTCCCATCAGGGCTCATGTTAGTCATTTCTGCTTTACGTAAACCAAGCTGTTCCATAATAGAACCTTGGTTTTGTTCTTCAACATCAACCGTTAATGATTCATATGGTTCGAGTAATTGGCCATCTTCCTCTTTGAGGATAACTTCAGGACGAGAAACTGCAAGTTCATAACCTTCACGTCGCATATTCTCAATTAAGATACCTAAATGAAGCTCGCCTCGACCTGATACTCTAAATTTATCTGGGTCAGCCGTTTCCTCAACACGCAAAGCAACATTGTGTACTAATTCGGTATGAAGGCGTTCAAGGATATTTCGTGACGTGACATATTTACCTTCTTTGCCCGCAAATGGTGAAGTATTTACTTGGAATGTCATTGTTACAGTTGGCTCATCTACCGAAAGTGGCGGCAAAGCCTCAACGTTAGTAATGTCACAAATGGTATCGGAAATCTTTAGCTCACCTAGTCCGGTAATTGCAATAATATCACCTGCAGCAGCATCTTCTACGTCATGGCGCTCAAGTCCTAAATATCCTAGTACTTTGCCGACTTTTCCATTTCTGGTTTCGCCTTTTGCATTGACAACCGTGACTTGTTGATTAATTTTAACGGTACCACGAGTAATTCTACCCACACCAATAACGCCTACGTAGGAGTTATAATCAAGCTGAGAAATTTGCATTTGCAGCGCACCTTGAGCGTCTGCATCTGGTGGTGCGACTTGTTTAACGATCGTCTCAAACAAAGGAGTCATATCATCACTTACTACATCGGCATCATTTGACGCCCAACCATTTAAGGCTGACGCATATACCACTTCAAAGTCAAGTTGCTCGTCCGTTGCACCTAAGTTGTCGAATAAATCAAACACTTGGTCCATAACCCAATCCGGACGCGCACCAGGTTTGTCAATCTTGTTGATCACCACAATCGGCTTCAAGCCTTGGGCAAATGCTTTTTGAGTTACAAAACGAGTTTGCGGCATTGGACCTTCTTGAGCATCAACCAGCAACAACACAGAATCGGCCATTGACATAACACGCTCTACTTCACCACCAAAATCGGCGTGTCCAGGAGTATCAACGATGTTAATACGGTAGCCGTTCCAGTTGATGGCAGTATTTTTAGCCAGAATCGTAATGCCGCGTTCTTTTTCGATATCATTCGAGTCCATGACGCGCTCTTCAGCGTCTCCTCGGCTTTCTAAAGTACCAGATTGTTGTAACAGCTTATCAACCAACGTAGTTTTACCGTGGTCAACGTGCGCTATGATCGCAATATTGCGTAAATTATTGATATCGTTCGACAAAATTATTAGCCTTTACTTAATGTTACCCTTAAACAAACTAAACGTATCTATTTAGCTGCGACGGGGAATACTAGCTTGCGTGTTTTTTAGTACGCAAAAAAATGAGCGCGCATTATACACGAGAACGTTTAACAAACAGAGGAAAATTTACACAATTTATCAACTTTATTTTACGCAAAAGAAGCAATGCACCATATAAATGCAAAGACAGGCAAAATGGCACAAAATTAGTGCAATTCTGTTATTTATATTTTGGCATTAACCTTCTAACACACTGTTTTATATAATGTTTATTTTGATTGCACTATGGCATGAAATTGGCTTATGATGTATGAAGATTTACGCGAGCAAATACTTGTAACGAGTACAAGCATGATGCTTAACGATATATAGTTTGTATTTAAATAGCTTGTATCGGGACGGCATTGATAAAATGTTGGTATTCAATGCTCAGCACACACAAAAATGGATACTATAACCGGAGGACGTTATGTCATACGAATCAGCATTGGAACTGATTAAAGAAACTGAAGCTAAATTTGTCGATTTGCGCTTTACAGATACTAAGGGTAAAGAACAACACGTCTCTATCCCTTCTCACCAAGTCGATGAAGACTTTTTTGAAGAAGGGAAAATGTTCGATGGTTCATCAATTGCTGGATGGAAAGGGATAAACGAGTCAGACATGGTGTTAATGCCTGACCCTGAAACAGCTGTATTAGACCCTTTTGCTGAAGAAACTCAAGTAAATATACGTTGTGATATTCTTGAACCATCTACCATGCAAGGATATTCACGTGACCCTCGCTCCGTGGCTAAGCGCGCAGAAGATTACCTCAAATCGACAGGCATTGGCGACACAGTATTGTTTGGTCCTGAGCCAGAATTTTTCTTATTTGATGATGTTCGTTTCCACACTGATATGGCGGGTTCGTTTTATAAAATTGACTCTGAAGAAGCAAAATGGAATTCAGGTGCTGAGTACGAAGGAGGCAACCTTGGTCATCGTCCTGGTGTAAAAGGCGGTTACTTCCCGGTTCCTCCAGTAGATTCAGGCCATGACATTCGTGCATCAATGTGCACAGTAATGGAAGAAATGGGTTTGACGGTAGAAGCTCATCACCATGAAGTGGCTACATCAGGCCAAAACGAAATTGCTTGTTTGTTTAATTCTTTAGTGAAAAAAGCAGACGAAATACAAATCTACAAGTATGTTGTGCACAACGTTGCTCACGCATATGATAAAACAGCTACATTTATGCCAAAACCCTTGGTTGGTGATAATGGTTCAGGTATGCATTGCCACCAGTCAATCAGCAAAGATGGTAAAAACATTTTTGCAGGCGATAAATATGCCGGTTTATCAGAAGATGCTTTATATTACATTGGCGGCATTATCAAACATGCGCGCGCAATTAACGCGTTTGCAAATGCATCAACCAACTCATATAAGCGTCTAGTTCCTGGATTTGAAGCACCAGTAATGCTAGCTTACTCTGCGCGTAACAGAAGTGCATCAATACGAATTCCATTTGTCACCAGTGATAAAGCGCGTCGTATAGAAGTGCGATTCCCTGACCCGACTGCAAACCCATATTTAGCCTTTGCTGCTATGTTAATGGCTGGGATCGATGGTATTAAGAATAAAATCCATCCTGGTGATGCTGCAGATAAAGACTTGTATGACTTACCTCCTGAAGAAGCGGCTGATATACCAACCGTAGCAAGCTCGTTAGAACAAGCGTTAGAAGCGCTTAGTGCTGATAGAGAGTTTTTAACTGCAGGTGGAGTAATGAGCGACGAAATGATTGATGCGTATATCGATCTAAAATCTGAAGAAGTTCAAGCAGTTAACATGACAACTCACCCACTTGAGTTCGATATGTACTACAGTGTTTAACACTAGATTGAATGCTTAATTAGCAATAAATTTTGATATAAGCAAAAAGCCCGTTAAAACGGGCTTTTTTTTGCTGTCGATTTAGTACACTATAGCTTGTTAGTATTAGGATTAAATAATAATTATGAACGCAAAAAGCATATTAGGGTTTGCTAGCATCGCGCTAATTTCACTGACAGTGTCCAGTGCATTTGCTCAACAGACAAGCCAACAAAATACTCAAGCAAATGATGCAAACGCTAATGCGCAAAGCGCCCAGCCTGATCCAAATACTACTTCTCAAGCAGCGACGCCTTCGTTTCGACCTGAGTACGATTTATCGCAAAGTAAACCCCGATGGTACTATCAGTTACTCAGATACTCCTTCTCCTGGTGCTATCCCATTTGAGTTAAAGGCGAATCATAATACTATCACAGGTCCTGCGCCTGATTTACCACCTTTGCCCGGTGCAGCGCCCGACGGCATCGACTACCGTTTACAAGTGAATAGTCCAGCAAATGATGCAACGATAAGAAGCAATAGTGGTGATTTAAGCATTAACGCGTCAATGGATCCTATGGCTGCGGGGACTTATCAACTAGCCATCAATGGCGAAACTTACCGCTCAAATTCTGGCGCATTTCAGTTAGAAAACTTCAACCGTGGTTCACATTCATACGAAATATCTTTTATTGACAGTTCAGGCTCGGTAATTGCATCTAGTGGTTCTAGAATACTGCATTTGCAAAGAGCGTCACTGCCAATCAATCGCGCTCGTTAAGCCCCTTATTCCATAAGGGATCTACAATAAGCGCATTGGTACTAAAATTCGCTGTACTCTTTGACCAAATGCATTAATATCATAATTGCACCAATGAGGTGCAATTACTTTCTTTATATTTTGTGAAAGTTAATATTAATGGAGCCATAAGTGGTCGACGACCGAAAACAATATGAATTGTTTCTACATTCTTTAAAAACGGCTTTGGTGCTGATTGACGATGATTTCACAATTAGTTTCGTCAATGACTCTGCGTTAAGTTTACTTGAAACAGGCATCAGTCAGTTAAGAGAACGTCCTTTGGACGATTTTTTCATGGACGAAAGTTTAAACAAAGAGCAGCTTATAAAAGCAATGGCTAATGGTGAGGACTTTCGTGAAACAGAAGTACAACTATGCTTTAAAGATGGCCGTTGTTTACTTGCCGATGTTAACGCAAATATTATAGAGACGAATGGTCGACGACATGTACTAATTGAGTTGCTACCCGTTGATAAGCAACGCAAAATAACACTAGAATCGATGCAACATTCGCAGCAACTAGCCGCTCGAGATCTTGTAAGGGGCCTTGCCCATGAAATAAAAAATCCACTAGGAGGCATTAGAGGCGCGGCTCAATTATTAGAAAAAGAATTACCTAGTCCTGAATTAAAAGAGTTCACGACAATGATCATAGATCAATCCGACCGTCTTCGTAACCTAGTCGATAGACTATTAGGGCCAAATTCTTTGCCTAAAAAAGTAGACTTCAATGTTCATGAAATTATTGAGAAAGTATCGTCATTGATATCGCTAGATCTGCGCTTTACTGTCGACATCGAGAAAGACTATGACCCATCAATTCCCAATTTGCATGCTGACCCAGATATGTTGCAGCAAGCAATCTTGAATATTGCGCGAAACGCCATACAAGCATTACGAGACGACGATACTGATAATCCTAGCCTAATATTTAAAACAAGAATCGATAGACAATGCGTGATCAAGGGCATTCGTCACCCCTTAGCAATTAAGATCAGCATTATCGATAATGGACCGGGTGTACCAAATAAGTTAAAAGACACCTTGTTTTACCCGATGGTCAGTAGCAAAGACAATGGTAGTGGTTTAGGCTTATCCATCGCACAAACACTCACTGATCATCATAACGGAAAGATCGATCTAGAGAGTTTCCCCGGCTATACGGAATTTACTGTATATCTACCTTTAGCTAAAAGAATAAATACATCATCGTTACAAGGAGAGCAATAATATGAGCCAAGCTGTTTGGATAGTAGATGATGATAGTTCAATTAGATGGGTACTTGAAAAAGCACTTAAAGCGGCACAAATCGAAAGCCTAAGTTTTGATAACCCACAAGACGTCCTGCTACAAATAGAGTCAGGCCACTCTCCGATGGTGATTATTTCTGATGTCAAAATGCCACAAATGAACGGCTTGCAATTGCTAGAACAAGTGCACCATCACCTTCCTGAATTACCTATAATTATAATGACAGCGCACTCTGATTTAGATAGCGCGGTTAACGCATATCAAGGTGGCGCATTTGAATATTTACCCAAGCCATTTGATATTGAAGATGCAGTTGCACTTACTCGTCGTGCGATTGAATATGCCAAAGAAGTAGTCCAAAGTACAGAAACAATTAGTACAAACCCTGCATCTGAAATTATCGGAGAGGCCCCTGCAATGCAGCAAGTGTTTAGGGCAATTGGTCGACTTTCTCGTTCATCAATTAGTGTGCTTATCAATGGTCAGTCTGGAACAGGAAAAGAACTGGTTGCACATGCTTTACATAAACATAGCCCGCGATCAAAACAGTCATTTGTTGCGTTAAATATGGCAGCAATTCCCGTTGACTTGATTGAGTCGGAACTCTTTGGTCATGAAAAAGGCGCTTTTACAGGCGCTCAAACTACACGCACTGGACGTTTTGAACAGGCTAATGGCGGCACACTATTTTTAGATGAAATAGGTGATATGCCAATAGGTGTGCAGACTCGTTTATTGCGAGTGTTAGCCGATGGACAATTTTATCGTGTAGGCGGACATAACCCAGTATCTGTTGATGTTCGAATCATTGCGGCAACTCATCAAGATCTCGAAAAAAGAGTCAGCGATGGTAAATTTAGAGAGGACTTATATCATCGACTTAATGTCATTCGTGTACATATACCTTCTCTTAATGAACGTAAAGAAGATATCCCTCTACTAGCACAGCATTTCTTAGGAAAAGCAGCGAATGAACTAGGCGTTGAACAAAAATTTTTAAACAAAGAAACCTCAACGATCATTACTAGGCTTCCTTGGCCTTAGTAATGTTCGCCAACTTGAAAATATGTGCCGATGGCTAACTGTTATGGCCAGTGGCCAAGAAGTGCTTCCAAATGACTTACCGGCAGAGCTTATTAACAGTCATGAACACGACATTGCCTTACCAAGCACCAAAGTCGTTGGAGATTGGAAACACTTAGTTGCAAATTGGGCGCAAGAACAACTGAATTTAGGAAAAGTAGATATTTTAACCGAGGCCGTTCATGAGTTAGAGAGCACCTTGCTTGGCATAGCGCTTGAACATACCCAAGGACATAAGCAAGAGGCAGCCAAAAAGCTTGGCTGGGGACGCAATACGCTGACAAGAAAGCTCAAAGAATTAGACATTGACTAGCAAAGCTCAAAACTAAACACGCTTCCCTTTCCTAGTTCGCTGCTTACCAAAAGCTCACTCCCCAATAAGGCAATGAGCTTTTGGCTAATTGCTAATCCTAAGCCGACATGGGTATTTGCATCACGCTCAGAGTTACTCGCTTGATAGCGAGCATTGAAGATAAGGTTAATCTCTTCTTTTGAAATACCGATACCTGTGTCAACTACCTTTATCCATAACTTATCGTTGACATTCTCAAGCACAATTGTCACATCACCCTCATTAGGCGTGTGTCTCAAAGCATTTTCAATTAAATTTGTTAACACTCGTTCGAGCTTTTCGATATCGGTTGATATGTAATCATTTACGGAACATGCCGTTACACTAAGGGAAATATTTTTTTCGTTGGCTTTCATCTGAAATTTAGCGGCAATATCGTGAAGCAAGTCGGTAAGAATAAAAGGCTCACGTTTTAACTCTACATGTCCACTTTCAAGGTAAGACAGCTCAAAAATTTGATCAATTAGACGCTTTAAGTTACGTAAGTTTTTTAGTGAAATATCGACAAACGTTTTACGTTCCTCAGCACTCAAAGATTCCCCTTTTAAGCTAAGGGTTTCTATATAACCTTGAAGGTTTGCCAATGGTGTACGTAAATCATGTGATAAATCAGTGAGTAAACTTTTACGTTGAGTATCGGTAGATTTAATTTGTTGCCATTGTGTATCGATATGCTTAAGCATTTCGTTGAATGAATACCCTAAACGTTGTACTTCGTTGCGAGAATCATCATTCCAAGGTAATAGACTTACTCCCGATGCTTGAAGGTTAAATCCGCTGCCTCTGAAGCTGTCCATATCATCACTTAAGCGCTTAAGCGGCAATGTAAACACCCTAAACAATATCAGTAAGGAGAAAAACAAAAAAAGTGTGCCTGCAATAATGACCATGGCAAACTGCTGTATTCCTTTGCTCTTTTGCAAACCATCGACGATTGAATCATATTGCGCTCCGCCGATAATGACGTACAAATACCCTTGTAGCTTATCATTGTTATAAACAGGCGCTGCTGAGAAAATTTTCTGAGTATAACGCGAACGAGGGTCCGTCCCATACACAGGCAGTCGCTGTGGATCAGCGATTAGCTCTAGCACGGGGGCCAAATCAATTTTATTGGCGATAAGATCTTCTTTGGGTGCAGAATAAGTAAGAACATTACCTTGAGGGTCGACAAAGTAAAATTCAAAACTAGGCCCCATGACCATCAAGGTATGAAAAAGATTCTTTAGGGCTTCGTAGTCATAAACGCCCATTTTTAAAAGCGGATTATCTGTGACAAGGTGCTGAGCAAGTGAAATATGCAGGCGCTGTTCACCTTCATGTTTAACAGATTCTTGCAGATAAGATGAGGCCCATACAAATAGGCCGATTACAGCAAAAAACACAATGACTAGGCTGATTGCCAAACGCTGATAAAAACACAATTTAGGCATCACATTTGCTCCGTGCGCTTATCGCAAGATGCATTAAACTTATATCCAACACCCCAAACAGTTTGCACATAATCAGGATTTGCAGCATCTTTTTCAACCTTGGCTCGCAGACGATTAATATGGGAGTTTACAGTATGCTCATAGCCACTATGCTGATATCCCCATACAGATTCAAGTAACTGCGTTCGCGAAAATACTTGGTTAGGATGTCTCATCAAATGATATAGCAAATCGAACTCTGTAGCAGTTAGCTCAATGGCTTTGCCATTACAAACAACTTCACGCGTTTGTTGATTAATATTAATGTTACCTTGTCGAAGCTGTTCTGCGGCATTTGCTGGTTGCTTTGATATGTCGCTTAATAAATGTGCTTTGCGTATTTGAGAGCGGACTCTTGCTTGCAATTCTCTGATACTAAATGGTTTAGTCATGTAATCATCAGCCCCAAGCTCTAAACCAAGCACTCTATCGGTTTCTGAATCCTTCGAAGTTAACATGATGATCGCTTGCTCTGGTTTCTTTTCGCGCAATTGCCGACAAATATCTAAGCCTCCCATACTGGGTAACATCACATCAAGTAAGACTAAACTGAAGTCTTTAGCAAGGGCCCGTTGAAGGCCATCGCGGCCATCGCCTTGTATCTCTATCGACAATGATAGTTCTTCTAAATTCACCTTAATCAAACTGGCAATGTCAATATCATCTTCAACTACTAAGACCTTATCCATCGTCTTCTCTCCAACATAAAAAAGCATACGCATCTGTTTACAAGACCCGTTTGTGCTCATAATAATTTCGTTATTTACTATGGTGCTGGATAAGTATCAAAAAAGTATCACGGAAGTGTTGAGATTAGGCGATTTTTTCTAACGTGGTGTTATGTAAATCTGACCATATGTTGGTATTGCGAGCAATCGTCAGTTGCTCTTCTAATATCGCGGCAAGGTCTTCTTTTGTGGTAAGAGGGTTTGCCATCACCACTCTAAATACCGTCACAGGCGTTCCATCATATTGCTGAGATTCAATGCGTGTGCGCGATACAAAAGACTTACCAGCTTCACGCTGTTGTTTTTGCACGCTGACGGTGAGTGTATCAAGACGTTTGTTGATCTGACTAATTTGTGATTGACCTGCTGTTTCAAGGAGTTCTTTAAGACATTTTGGACGCAAACGATACGTTAAAATAGATAAAGTCGGACTGGTTATCAGTTCAAAATCATCATGGCTTTTTATCATTTCTGAAAATCGTAGCGCCATTTCCATCGCCCTATCAATTAATAATTGATAGCCACCTTTACCTAATATGTGCAAAGAAGAATAGACCATCAGCGCCATCCCATTGCGCGACCCTTCAAGCGTAGTTGCCCCTAAATCTTTAGAGCCTTCACGCAAAATATATTGGGCGTGATGTCTAACCGCATTAGCACTGTGGGGATCTTTAAACAAAGTCATGCCAGCGCCCATTGGCACGTACATTTGTTTATGAGCATCTATTGTAACCGAATCAGCTAGCTCTATCCCCTTAAGGATATGCTTATGTCGATTTGAGAATAAGGTAGCACCACCCCAAGCGGCATCAACATGAAACCAAGCCCCTAATTCTTTTGCCACATCAGCTAACTCATCAAGTGGGTCAACGTGACCTGTTTCGGTTGTACCTGCAATACCAATAATTGCGAGTACTTTGTTACCTTTAGCTTGGTATTCTAGCCCTGCTTGCAGCGCTCTTTTAGGCGATAGCTGATGATATTGATGATTTACAGTTAACATGTTTTGGCGACCAAGGCCCAAAACGTCAACTGTTTTACCAAGTGAATAGTGACCTCTTTTTGATGACATAATCCCAAGGTTATTGATTCCATAATGCCGATATGCACTAACTAAACCTTCCTTGGCAACGCCTTTAAAACTACCTTGAGGCCCCAATAGTTTGTTACGTGCTACCCACAGTGCAGTAATATTAGCAATTGTTCCGCCTGAGCAAAAAGCCCCAAGGGAATGTTTTGCACTATGTTGGTACTCATCATAAAAGGCAGCATCTTGCTCGTAGACAAGATGATGCATCATACCTAAGGTTTGCCGCTCTAATGGCGTGAATGCTTTTGAGGTCTCGATTTTGACAAGGTTTTGGTTTAAGCCTACCAATAATTTCGCTAAAGGAAGATGGAAATAGGGTAAGGCGGATGTCATATGCCCAATAAACGTCGGAGAATAAGTGTTAACTGAATGAGCCACCAACTTATCCAAAAGCGTTTCAGCATGGCTAGAAACAAAATCAGGCGACTGTGGAACAAAGTGTTCCATATAGTCTTTTTCAATTTCTTCTAACGAGGTCTTTTTGGTGACAACATGCTGAGAAAGAAAATCTGACACGTTATCTGACAAATGACGCTCTATTTTTGCAAGCGTGGAGTCATCATGTTCTGGTTTCGTAAAAACCTTAAACAAGTACTCTAGACTAACTTCAGCTTTTGACAAATTAGTACCTCACCACCACTGCCATAATTCGGCATACTAAACTACGACTTTCACTCAAAAAAAGAGTGTTGCGCACTTTACCCCAAAATCCTAAAAACACCAAATTTCGTCTTAAAAAGTTAATTAATAGCGTCGAACTTCATTAAAAGTGCATTTTTGCTAAAGCTATTGTGAAATGACTACGATAGCAATATGAAAGGCAGGTTTTCGCATGAAACACTCGTAACAAAATCGTTGACTAGAAACACCACTTGATTAAAGGACATATAATGCCAACTCAGCAAGTAGACGTTCAATTTTCCATTGAACAGATTGTACCCTACTTTCAACCCATGTTTGATATCCATAAGCACAAAGTCGTAAGGTACGAGTGCTTATCAAGATTGATAAAAACGGGGGAGCATATTTATTTGCCTGAGCAATTTCTGTCTATCATTCATCACAACAAGGCGAATTTGCAACTCACAAGACGCATGTTGCAATTAAGCAGTGCGTATTGTCAAAGCCGCAACATGCCTTGGAGTGTCAATTTATTTCAAGATGACTTACTTGATTCTAGCCTTGTAAACTGGCTACTTGAATTATCTCAAGAACACAAAAATGGTATGGTCGGAATAGAGTTAAACTATGATGACGTGAAAAGCGCTCCTGAGCTCATTACACACGTAATAAAGAAAGTTCCAGGGATTCATATTGACCTTGACGACGTTTACGAATGCACAGAAGCATTTAAAAAACTGGTTGTCTTAGGAATAAGTAACGTTAAGCTTTCAGGTAAATTGATCAGTGAATATACTGAAACTGGCTCTCACATTGATTGCATTAACCATATCAAGGCCTTTTGTGACAAACATCATTGTAGTGTGACGGCAAAACATGTGGAAAATGATAAAACCTTAGATGCTATTATTGAACTAGGTTTACACTATGGACAAGGTTTTTATTTATCAGAACCAAGTGGACGCATGGCCAGCTTAAAACACGTCTGACCGGCCTGTTGATATTTGCGCTCAAAGGGAGTCAAAGGAGCTGCGTGAATTTCAACGATACTGCCTGAAAACCCATAAAGCTCAGCAGAATATTGAAACTCTTGTAAATATATTAACCAGTTTGAGCGAACCTCAATAGGCGTATTCAATGCCATAATTGCTGGGAAAATAGGGCTTGCATGCCAACGCTTTCCAACTTGCGACTTTTTGGGATATGGATTCGGGTACAGAATAAACTGCTGCCCAAGATACCATCTCTGAGGATTTTCCTTTAAGTACGCAAGTAACAGACGCCAAAAATCAAACAAATCTGCTTGTAAAAGAATATAGTTTGACAATGCATCTTGATTCGCAACCTGATAACTATGGTGTTTATCTAATCGAGCAATTGATTTGTCAATACCAATCACTTTGCTCATAGAGTATCGAGCAGCAAGGTTGATGGTGCTTTCACCTACTCCGCAGCAAGCATCTAATATAACTTCTCCTTCCCAGCCTTGTAAAAAAGACAACATTTGCTCAAACGCCATACGCGTATGTGTAGCAATTGGCCTTTTAAAAACGCTTTGCCGATGCTTTTGGACCATCGATGATAAGTCATCATGAATAGTAGTTTGACTAGATGTAACTTCACTTGCTTGAGATTTCATACTACTTAAGCGCTCGCATTAACTGCGAATACCAACACCTTTTTTAATTAGGTAGTAAGCTAAACTCAGTAGAATAGCGTTAAACCCTATCAACAAACCTAAGGAAACAAGATAATTAACGTCTGAATGGCCCAAAAATCCATATCTAAAGCCATTGACCATATAAACAATTGGATTTGCTTGACTGACGCTTTGCCAAAATAAAGGCAACATCGTAATAGAATAAAACACTCCACCTAAGTATGTTAAGGGCGTTAACACAAAGGTTGGAATAACGCTGATATCGTCAAACGTTTTTGCATAAACACCGTTGATCAAGCCCGCCGTTGAAAACAATACTGATGTAAGTAACAGCGTGACGACCAATACCCAATAATTATAGATATTAACGTCAACAAACAAGGTCGATACCAGTGTCACAATGATACCAATAATACTAGCTCTAGCGACACCGCCGCCTACAAACCCCATGATTATTACCCAAGTAGGTAAAGGTGCTACTAGTAGTTCCTCAACATTTCGTTGAAATTTAGCGCTAAAAAAAGATGAGGAAACGTTTGAGTAGGAATTGGTAATAATCGACATCATAATAAGCCCTGGGACGATAAACTCCATATAGGTAATGCCATTAATATCATCAAGCCTTGAGCCAATTAAGCTTCCAAAGATAACGAAATACAAAGAGATAGTGATGGCAGGTGGCACCAAGGTTTGCACCCAGATTCTTAGAAAACGTGTACACTCTTTTATCCAAATTGTTTTTAAAGCAACTATATTACGACTGCCCATTATGCTTGGCCCTCTTTCGCTGACGCCTGACTAGCTTGTACCAAGCGCACAAAAAGCTCTTCGAGTCGATTTGATTTATTGCGCATACTCATGACTTTAATTTCTTGTTTTGACAAGCTTTCAAATACTGAATTCAAGCCTGTTTCTTTAGGAACATCAACTTCCAACGTTTGATCATCTAGCGCACGAGACTCAAAACCCACAATATTGACTTGTTTAGCACCTTGCTCTAAGTCAAAAACGAAGGTTTCAATATTCAAGGTTGCTAGTAATTTTTTCATACTAGTATTTTCTACGATTATCCCTTTATCTATAATGGCTATGTTTCGACATAGCATCTCAGCTTCTTCTAGATAGTGAGTCGTTAGAATGATCGTAATACCTTGTTCATTGATTTTTTTCAAGAATGTCCACATCGAGCGTCTAACTTCAATATCTACACCGGCTGTGGGTTCGTCTAATATAAGCATTTTCGGTTCATGCATCAGCGCACGAGCAATCATTAATCGTCTTTTCATCCCCCCAGATAGTTCACGCGCACGAGCATTTCGCTTATCCCATAACTCGAGTTGTTTTAGATACTTTTCAGCTCTTTGCTTAGCAATACCGCGCGGGACACCATAATAACCAGCCTGATTAACGACAATCTGCATCAGTGTCTCAAACTGATTGAAGTTAAACTCTTGAGGAACTAAGCCAATACAGCTTTTCGCATCTACCTCTTGTTTGACAGAGTCATAACCGAACACTGAAACATCACCTGAGCTTTTAGTGACAAGTGAGCAAATGATACCAATTGTTGTTGATTTACCAGCACCATTGGGGCCCAGCAAGGCAAAAAAATCACCTTGTTCTACAACTAAATCAATGCCATTTAACGCGGTAAAACCACCCGCATATGTTTTTTTAAGGCTATGGATATCAAGCGCTTTCATGCTATTCCCAAAAAAGTCAAAAAGAAAACGACGCGAAGCGTCGTTTATTGGTGGTAGTATTATACTAGCTTACCTCGTAAGCGCTAGACCCGGATTGATATAATATATAAATTACACATTAGGTGTTTATAAGCATGTGAACCCCAATGCTTGCAAAATATCCAAGTGCAATAACCGGCATCCATTTTAGGTGACCAAAAAAAGTATAATACCCTCGTGCTTGACCCATTAATGCAACGCCTGCAGCAGAACCAATTGATAACAAACTACCGCCAACACCTGCGGTCAATGTAACCAAAAGCCACATCGAAAGATCCATCTCAGGATTCATAGTCAAAACGGCGAACATCACAGGAATATTGTCCACAATCGCTGATAAGATACCGACAAGAATATTAGCCGGTAATACACCTAATTCGACATACATAAACTGTGACGCTAATGACAAATACCCTAAAAAGCCTAAGCCGCCAACCGCAAGAATAACACCGTAAAAAAAGAATAAAGTATCCCACTCTGCCATAGCAATTTTGTTAAAAATATCAAACTTGCCAAGAGAACCATGAGGCGTGCTACTAAGGCGAAAGATCAGACTCTTGTTCCATATTTTTTGATTTGATTTTTAAAAAGTAAGCATAAATTTTTAGATAGGCAAGGCCGAACATCATACCAAATATAGGTGGTAGATGCAGGAAACTATGAAAGCTAACTGCCGTCACAATAGTCAAAAGAAACAAGACCACTATGACCAATCCACCTTGTTTTAATAGATTTTCTTCATTTTGCTGTTCGACCCTAGGAATACCTTTAGGGACGGCAAAACTCATAATGGTAGCAGGCACAATAAAGTTAACAATAGATGGAATTAACAAATTGAAAAACTCGGTAAACTGAACAATTCCTTTTTGCCAAACCATTAATGTAGTGATATCACCAAAGGGGCTAAAGGCACCACCAGCATTAGCTGCCACGACAACATTAATACATCCTAAACCGATAAACTCTGGCTTTTGTTTACCCACAGCCATCAATACAGCACACATTACAAGTGCGGTGGTTAAATTGTCTGCAATCGGCGAAATAAAAAATGCAAGCACACCTGTCAACCAAAACAGGCCTCTATAACTAAACCCTTTAGCGACCAGTATTTGTCTAAGCCTATCAAATACGCCTCTTTCCAACATAGCATTGATGTAGGTCATTGCGACTAACAAGAAGAAAAACAGCTCTGCATATTCCAAGAAGTTGTGCCGTATAGCAGATTCTACTGCTGCTTGATTATCGGTACCTTGGTAGGCGATAGCGATTGATATCCATATTAAACCAGCAGCTGCTAATACGGGTTTTGATTTTCGTAAATGAATTTGCTCTTCAAAAACAACAAAGATGTATGCCAAAGCAAACACTGCAAGTGCCAGATAACCCGTTGTTGAATGAGTTAAATCTTGAATTTGGCTGGTCAGTGCAACATCACTAGCGTAAACATTCGCTGACAGCACCAATGATAAGCAGCTTATCAAAAGCACCTTGAATCCGGTAAACATGCTTGTTTCCTTAGCGTAGGGGGAACTCTAAAATTTTCTGGAAGGATAATTGGAAGCAATTGAAGGCCCAATACGACCTTAGTCTTTAGTATAGCTTCTGCTTCTATTAAGTCACATAGATGTCTTGTATAATAAAGGAATCATAGACATTGTCTGTGCATGAATAGTGAACATAACATTTTTGTATATCACATTTTTGCACATAAGATACAAACCGGTCTGTGGAGAAGAGCTAATGACGCAAACAAAATTTATTGATCCTCGTCTTCAAGCAAGAGAGCACATGTTTCAGCAGTTACATTTAAGTACGTTTGAAACAATGGAATACGCAAGAAACATCCAGCAACAAGTTGAGCGAACAGGTAACGATATCGAAGTTGATAATATGGATTATCAGCAGCTTTTACGCGACTATCAAGTAACTAAAAACTTATCTGTAATCGAAGGCTCACAACTTGAACCTTTGTGTGAACAAACAGATGAAGTTATCAAACAACGTAACCAAGCTTTTGCAAATAGAGCACAGTTGTGTGCATCTGCCATTAGTGCTTTGAACCATTGGAGAATACTTAGCGAAATACCAACTGATCTTCGCGATAACGATACGGTCACCAAAGCGCTAAAAGATAAGTTTCATCACCATATGAAAACGTGGGAATATATTGCAAAGGATCTTAGCGAGAACCCAGATAGCTTCTAATCATTGACCAACAAAAAAACCGGTCACGTAAAACGTGACCGGTTTTTTTGACTATAAAATTAATTCATTCGCTGGGCGATCAGATTATCAAGTGAAAACTTACCTGCACCAGAAACAGCCAAAGATACCGAAATCGCCAATAGGGCTAAGCCAAATGCATAACCATTGTTAGCCATAAACAATCCATTGGGTAAATGCACAGTAACAATGGCCACTACCATGGTAAACGCAAGCGCTATTCCAGCTGGGCGGGTTGCTAAACCAAATATAAAGAATAATCCCCCAAAGAATTCCGCACTTCCTGCGCCAAGAGCCATTAAAAATCCAGGTGCTAAACCGATAGATTCCATCCATTGCCCAGTACCTTCTAGGCCATAACCACCAAACCAAGCAAATAGTTTTTGTGCGCCATAGGCAAAGAAGATAATACCCGCGGCAATGCGAAGGGCGATGGGAGCCAAGCTATTATTTTTTACAAAAAGTTGTGATAGTAATGTATTCATTTTAGATTCCTCGGTTAAAATATTAAGTAGTAAATTAATTCATTAACACATAGCCAGTTTTAGCTTTGTGTTGTGACTTGCTTACTAATTTACACCTATTTTTTAAAAAGAAAATTGCTAAAATTAGACCATACCATCCTATTTATTCGAACTATTATCTTTGAATTGCTCTACCATTCGTTTCTCACGTCGCTTCCACATTATTTTTGCAAGCCGTTTCATACTCACTGTGGTATCTTTTTCGTCTACGATTTCAATACCCAGCAGGCTTTCTAAAAGGTCCTCTAGAGTCAGTATCCCTTCTAGTCCTCCATACTCATCTACCACAAGTAAGATGTGCACGCGCGAATTTAAAAAATGGTCAAAACTTTTGGATAAAGGCATATCACCTAACAAAGTAATAAGAGGCTTTCCAAATTCTGAAAGCGCTTTGTCACCTTCACCATTGGCGCCAGCGAGTAAAATATCCATTCTCATGACATAACCGGTAATGCTTTCACTATGCTCGTTTTCGTAAATGGGAATTCGGGAAAAACTAATATCTTTATGTGTCTCATTAAATTCTTGTACAGTCATTGTCTCAGAAACAGAAAAGATGACTGTACGATGAGTCATTGCATCTTTTATTTGGCGTTCATGTAACATTAATAAGTTTTGCAAAAACAAAGCTTCTTGCTGCGCCAACTGCCCTTCTTTGCCTGACAATTCTGCCATAGCAAGCAACTCATTTCGGCTTAAGCCTTTCAAGGGGCTTTCTTCAGTAAAACCGCTGGTGAGTTTTTGGGACATTTTGACAAGCGGATATAGAGCAATAATCAGATATTTTAAGAAATATGCCGTCGCAGGGGCTAGCGCTTTCCAGTATGTTGCACCTAGTGTTTTAGGAATGATTTCGGAAAAAACCAAAATTAAAAACGTTAGAATTGCAGAAATCAAACTAAAATAGGCATCACCAAACACAACCATCGCCTGAGCTCCAGCGCCTGCAGCCCCCATAGTATGAGCGATGGTATTTAGCGTTAAAATAGCAGATAAGGGCTTGTTGATATCGCCTGTCAATTTAGCAAGTAATATACCTGAGGGCTTTTTTTCTTTTTCAAGCAATGAAATATATGCTTGAGAGACACTTAAAATGACTGCTTCTGCAATCGAACATAGAAAAGAAAACCCTAACGCGACACTGATATAAATTAAAAGTAGAAACATGTTTTTGCTATACAGCCGTTAAAAACTCAAAAGAAAGTCACTTATGTACAGATAGCACGTGAACATCCGTAATCTGCTGTGGTATCGTAGCATAAATAATATTTCAGTCACACAAATCAAGAGGCGAACATGTCTAACTACCCAATAGGCACTCCTGGTATACCATGGACTCATGTCGAAAAAACACTGTGGAAAGACCTTCAAACAAAAAAGCGCAGCTACTCACAAGAAGTATTATCGGCTTTACAAGGCGTTTCCGAAAAGTTTGCTACACATCAATATGGACAAATCGACGTTGATGGCGAAGCTTATGATTTGTTCGCTTTTACACCAACAGTGTTTCAACACGCATTACCTTGTGTATTAATTACAGGCGGTGTACACGGTTATGAAACAAGCGGTGTTCAAGGTGCAATTAAGTTTTTACTTAATCACGCACAAGAATATTTAACGCAATACAATCTTATTGTTGCGCCGTGCTTAAGTCCATGGGGATATGAGACGATAAACCGTTGGAATTCAAGTGCAATCGATCCAAATAGGTCTTTTTTTGCACACTCTGGATCTGCCGAAGCTACACAGCTAATGGAATTCATTACGCAATTAGCCCATCCGATTTTAGCGCATTTTGATTTACACGAAACAACAGATACCGATGATTCGGAGTTTAGGCCCGCTCTTGCTGCTCGAGATGGCATTGAATTTAGTGATTGGGGCATCCCTGATGGCTTTTATACCGTCGCCGATAGCAATCGGCTCGAATTAGATTTTCAAAAAGCAATTATAAAATCAGTGGCGAAGGTGACACATATTGCGCCGCCCGATACCAATAATCAGCTCATTGGGTCTGATGTGCTTGATAATGGAATAATTGCCTACGATAAATCATCCTTAAATTTGTGCGGCGGTTTTACAAGCGCACAATATGTCACAACAACAGAAGTTTATCCCGATAGTCCAAAGACAACACCCGAAAATTGCATTGACGCGCAGGTGGCCGCAATTATAGGCGGATTAAACTATTTGGCGGAGGTACATAAGGTTTGAATAAACAATCAGACATTTTTACTGAACTATCAAAACGACTGTCAAACTCATATAGCCCTTATTCAAAGGTACAAGTATCCTGTGCAATTGAATTTGAAGACGAACAAGGCACACACATAGAATATGGTGTCAATGTAGAAAACGTATCTTACGGACTCACGGTCTGCGCAGAACGTTCTGCCATTTCACAAGGCATTGGCAAAGGATTACGGAAAATAAATTGCGTTTATGTTATGTCCAACCAGCTAAAGGCGATATCACCATGTGGTGCTTGCAGGCAAGTCTTGAGTGAATTTATGCATAAGCCCAATGCACCTGTTATTTGTGTCAACCAAAACCAAACAGATAGATGGGAATCAACACTTGGCGAATTACTTCCCAATCAATTTACGCTGTAGTATCAACAATGGCAGCTTAGCGTGCTCTACGCAAAAAGAAATATAAGTACAAACTTACAAGTGCCGTTAGGATTAAGGCATCAGGCCTAACGTCAATACTAAAGGCAAAAAATTGAGGATTAACAAATTCGATCAGTACCGCGGCATAAATTACTGCCAACATAAAAAAAGTGACACGAAAAATAATTTGAGATAACTTCATACTACTACCTAAGGGCTAAAGGCCCTTGCTAACAAGTCGCTCTATGGCAAATAAGAGCGAGGTTTATACTATTAAAAAAGCTGTTTTTATTTAGAGTTTTAAACTCTTTGCTTTTTATCGCTTTGTTCCATTAACAGTGCTACCTTCCTTGTTTGAATCAAGAGTTGTCGAAAAAACAGCAACTTGATTCATTCTGATACTATCCAATAAATATCAGGGTGTCAAAAAATTGACGTTGATAGCCTACCAAAATTTTATTTTATGTCAAAAGCTAAATTCTCCCCTATCTTTCATTCTAGGTTGACCACAGTAAAACATTAATCATACTCTATATATACACAGCCAGTCGGAATACACTTTTGTCAGACCAAGCAACGGCAATACTCATCATACAACAAGCATTGACACCTGTTTTTCTGATTGTTGGTATCGGGACATTACTCAATACACTCACATCTCGTCTCGCAAGAATAGTAGATAGAGTGAGATGGTTTGATTTACCCGAAGCCGCGCAATCTCAAGAAAAGCGGAATAAAGAATTACGAATTTTAGCCAAGCGCATGAGATGGGCCAATTGGTCAATTAACTTATTGTGCGGTGCGGCTATTATGGTGTGTGTCAACATTATCTTGTTGGTTTTACAAGGCTATTACCTAGTTGTATGGGATAATTGGGTCTTAATTAGTTTTGCTTCAACATTAGTTTTACTCTCAGTCGGACTCTTGTGCTTTTTTGTTGAAGTAAGTTTAGCGACCGCTTCTTTGCGTGTAAGGGTTATGAAATAATTATACTTTTCGTCGCTTGGTAATCCACATAATCTCATTGTGATTGTTTCTTATTTACAATTTGTTTACTTTACGTAAACATATCGGCAAATAGACGCCAAAGTGGCGCTAGGTCCGCAAAATATGGGTAGCATATCTGAAGCAATTAATGCTTTATTGAGGCCAAAACCCGCTCATAATAAGGTAATAAGGTAATGTCAGAAGCATTGATCATGAATATTCAAAACGTGATAGAGAAAAACCCACGCTATCGCTTTTGGTTTTGGCAAGTTGGATTTTGGTTTTTCATGTGTGTCGTGGGCTTTTTTACCTTAATTTTATGGTATAGCGAAGTCACCTTGTCATATATCGGGCATGTATGCATGCAAGCTATATTTGGCTTGTGCTGTACGCTTTTACTGCACAAAGCATTTAATTTTATTAGCCATTTTTCTTTATTTGTACGAGTCGCAACGGGTCTAATGTTGGTATTTACCACCGCATTTATATGGACTATCTTACATATGCAAGTATTTGTATTGTTAACAGGTTTCAATGATGTCTGGGACGAATTTGGCGGTTGGTACTTCAGTGGTATTTTTGTGTTTTTGTGTTTTACGGGTTTGTTTCACGGTATTCGTTACTATGAATTGTTGCAAGGCGAGCACAAAATTGCACTACAAGCAGAAGCGACCTCTAGAGAAGAGCATTTCAAACGTATCAAAGCGCAAAGCGAAGCCCGAGACGCAAAGCTTAAAATGCTTAGATACCAATTAAACCCGCACTTTCTGTGTAACACACTTAATGCAATAAATTCGCTTATAGAAATAGGCGAATCGAAAAAAGCACAAATCATGTCTGTGCAACTTAGTGAATTTTTGCGCTACTCACTTGATAATGATCCTGACTCTATTATCCCATTGCAAGACGAGATTGATGCATTAAGTCTATATCTAGAAATTGAGAAAACACGCTTTGGCGATCGCCTAAAAATAGATATTGATATTGATAAAAGCGCACGCGAAGCAAAAGTACCTAGCTTATTACTACAACCGATTATCGAAAATTCAATGAAACATGCCGTTGCCAAAAATGAAGATGGCGGGACAATTGCAATCCATGCTAAAGTTATTAGAGACATGTTGCAATTGCAATTAACTGACACCGGTAACGATCAAGAAATCGACCCATTAATTATACAAGCATCTGAAAAAGGCATTGGTATGAGTAACATTAAGCAACGCTTGCACGCTTTATATAATGACAATTATCGAATCGTACTTGATAAGAAAAAAAGTGGATTAAGCACAACTATTTCCATTCCATGTGAATATTAAGGCCAATACTTGTATGGTAAAACCAATTAGGACTGTCATTGTAGATGATGAACCTTTAGCACTTCAGCTACTAAAAGCCAAACTTAGCAAAATATCTGACATATCAGTTATCGGCGAATGCGTAAATGGCAGAGAAGCATTAAATGTTATTCAAGAACGAGCCCCTGACCTTGTTTTTTTGGATATACAAATGCCTTAGCATAAATGGTCTAGACGTTACCAAAAAACTACAAAGCGATAATATGCCTCTGATTGTGTTTGCGACCGCTTATGAGGAGTATGCATTAGATGCATTTGATGCAAATGCAGTAGATTATGTTCTTAAGCCACTTGATGATGAGCGTGTAGCCCGCGCCGTTGAAAGAGCTAGACAACGACTAATTAGTAAAGAGTTTGAATCCTTTCAACAAAAATCATCATTGCTAGATGCAATTGATGCTATTAACTCAATCAAATACGCAAACCAAACTCAACAAAGTAATGAGTCGCATATTCAACCCAACAAAATAGTCGTAAAAGATAGAGACGAAATTCATATTATTGAGCAAAAAGATATTGATTGGATTGATGCTGCTGGAGACTATGTGTGTATCCACGCCAAAGGCGAGACACTAATTAAACGCAGTACGCTTAAAGAGCTACTGATGGAGCTTGACGAAACGATGTTCAAACGAGTGCATCGTTCAACGATTGTTAATCTAAATTGCATCCAAAAAGTACTTCCCCATACTAAGGGAGAGTTTTTTCTACAATTAGGTGAGTTTGATAAAATTAAAGTCAGTCGCAATTATAAAGAAGTCATTAAAGATTATTTGAGCCGCTAGCTAATAAATCAAATTGCCATGAAATAATACTAGGCTCTTGCCTTTCTATTGCTACACAAATCGATTAATAGGACATAATCTAATGAGCAAGAAGAAAACACTCAAAAAATTTGTATCAAAGTGGGCGTTTGTTTTTTTAGGTGTATTGCTCACTATTAGTTCCGCAATTATTTCCAATTACTTTATAGCCAAAAACAATGAGCGTATTGGTGACTGGGAGCGTGATGCTTCAAATGTATCTATTCAAATTGAAGAAATTTGGGAAAATAGTCGCTCTTTAGAACGAAGAAAAGATACTGCCATACTATTACTCATTAGTGCCCCACAGCATGAGCAAACCAAAGACTTTGTAAGTGATACACTAGATTTACTTGGTACCCCCATGCAAAACCAGCTTGATTACGAATTTCTTGAAGCTAGCTTTGCCGCCTATAAAGACCAAATAATTGAACAAATTGACGACAAATTTCTAGTCCAACAGGGTTATCTAGAGCAAGTTCAACTAACTAAAGTTGATAACGATGTATTAGTAAACATTGCGCTATGCTTTCAAATACTCGGCCTCATTTTTGTATTAACAAGAGGAATAGTCTAGATAGCGCCACTATACTTTGAACAACGGTAAGTTTGTATTTTGTTCTTCAAACTATAGCGGCTAATCACAAAGTCGCGCGTTAATTGAGACGGCGGCTAAGATCTGTATAGACTAGCCTTACCATGCGTTCTTCGGTAATAAACCAATTACCATGGGTTTTCGCAAGTTCTTGCAGAGGCCTTGCTTCTTGCGCTTGCTCTAGTGTCATACCTGATTTGACCACTTTAACCATAATATCGCGTACTTGTTTTAATACCTCGACATCTTCTTCTAGGCGGGCTTTGTTGCCAATTGGTAAGCCCCCTGGGGTGACATGGCCTGAAATAATGACTGTATCTGGCCCAGATGCGGCAATCATATTTTCTTGTGCACGAATGTAGCCATCAATAGTACCGCCGGTATCTACATCAATGAACGGAAATACGCCATGAAATTGTAAATCTCCCGTATGAATAACGTCAGCTTGCTTAAAATGCACCCACAGATCCCCATCTGTATGAGCATCAGGTTCATGCACGATAATGATATCCTGACCATTCATTGCCATTTTCGCCCCTTCATCACCTAAGAGTATAGTTGGGCGCCCTTTTTCTGGAATTGGCTTAGCCTCAGGTGCTGGAAGAGTGGGCCTAGGTGTCACAGAGCTAACACGAGGCAATACGTTTTCATGCGCCATAATAACTGCACCGGCTTGCGCAAATTGAACGTTTCCACCAACATGATCACCATGCCAATGAGTATTAAGAAGCACTTTAATTTCTTGGTCGCTCAGCTCATTAATTTTTTCAATCAACTTATCAGCGATGCGAGAAAATTGTGAATCAATGACAAATACACCGTCATCACCAATTGAGACGCCAACATGGCCTCCAGAGCCTTCTAGTGCATAAACACCATTCCCCAAATCTGTCGCTTTAATTTCTGGTAAGTCCTGCTGAGCATAAGCCGATGTTCCAAATATAGCTGCTGTTGATAACAAAAAAGATGCGAGAAATATCTTAGTAGTGACGATAGGTTTATTGAACATTATCATGCCTTGGTAGTTTTAAACGATGACTAAGCATAGTCATCACATAGCATTTACACAAGCTCTTATCCAACTCAAATACGCTTAATTTTCTTTATAATATAAGGTAAATTAGACAAGTTAACACATAGCGTATTCCAATTTAAATCACAAGCACACGCGATTTACCGTTTTAGAATAAAGACAAGGATAATCAAAGAAATGGGACGAACTAAAAATGGCGCGAAAATAAATATTATCTATTTAATAGCAACTTTTATGTTATGCACTATTGGTGTACCACAAATATCTGCGGCCTCTTCTGTTGGTGAAAAATGTTATCAAACAATTAAACAAAAGCGTTATGACGATGTTTTATTAACGTGTACTGACACATACGGACGTTCTTGGACCGAAGCGATTGTGAACCGCCAATACTTTTCACACCTTGGTTCGGTTGGCGCTTTATCTGAGGCGGGCTTGCTTTTGCAAGATTACGCTAATTCAGGTGATATGATTGCTCAATATTTAATGGGCCTTAGTCAATTCACGCTAGTGTCGCCTCAAGATCGAGATGACAGCCATTCGCAAGTAAGACAGAGTACCTTGCAATGGCTTGGCAAATCTGCAGAACAAGGTTATGAGCTTGCTATGGCACAATACATTGAAAGAACCCTGAGTCCTTTTTCACTACCGAGCAAAAACGAGCATAAAAATGCTAGTAAATATGCCGCTCACTTGAGAAAAACAAATGGTCTAGCGATACAACCCTATGTTAATGCCTTTAAGAACATCCCACATCAAGATAATTGGCAAAGTCGAATAGATTCAGCATTCGATAACCTGAGTTTACATAGCCTTGAAAAGCTTCATCGTTATTTACATGACTTGAAAGTGGGTTATTTCACCTTTGATAGTGGGCACCCTGATATTATTAGTCCCCGCATTAAAATCACACCAATGAACGAAAAACGCATAAGAGTCTTAAAATACTTGGATGAAACTTACGCCGATGATACCGCCGTTTATGAGCTGGCATTACTTAATCGCAAAAATAGCACTGTCTATGAAGATTATATGGCCAAAGCAATAGAACGCGAAAACCCAAAAGCGTTAAGGACAATAGGAGTATTTTTAGCCTGCAATGATAAGGTTAGTGAGGCTAAACCCTTTTTAATGAAGGCAAGATCCCTAGGAAATAACGCTGCCACAGATGATTTAGAGGAGCTTAATGATTATGGTGATATCTATACTTGCCCTAACTTTTCATTTAGCGAAAGTTTTATTTCAAAGCTACTAAAACCATGGAGCAATTCACAACTCAAATGATGATATTGACCTAAGGCCCATGCGTCAAAGTGAAGATGTTCTATACTAATCATAGTAGTCAGTAATTTTACTAACAAAACTTAAATATGTTTACTAACAATAATTACAAGGCCAAACGCTATGACAGATAAAAAACGACCCACAAGTGTCAATGCTAATGAAATTCCTCAACAAGCATTTGATTGGTATGATGAATATGCCCACGGTGATATCAATCGCCGTACTTTCTTATCTAGACTAGGCACACTATCGGTTACAGGTATTTCTCTTGGTCTCATATCTAGCGCGCTTATTCCTGACTATGCTAAAGCAGAACAAGTCAGCTTTAATGATCCCGATATCAAAGCAACTTATGAAGAGTTTGATTCACCTAAAGGACACCAAAAAGGCCAAGGATATTTGGTCGTTCCACGTAATCTTCATGACAAAGCAGCAACTGTATTAGTTGTGCATGAAAATAGAGGCCTTAATCCATACATCAAAGATGTTGCAAGACGGCTTGCCAAAGCTGGCTTTATCGCTTTTGCACCTGATGCTTTGTTTCCGCTAGGTGGTTATCCGGGCAATGATGACGAAGGACGCACAATGCAACGTAAACTTGACCGCGTGAAAATTGAACAAGACTTTATGGCTGCTGCAGCATGGCTAAAAGACCATAAAAGCGGCTCAGGCAAACTAGGAGTTGTTGGTTATTGTTTTGGTGGTTATATCAGTAATTTGTTAGCCGCAACGATGCCAGAACAAATAGATGCCGCAGTACCATACTATGGCACGCCGGCAAGAGAAGAGCTTCAAACTAAAGTAACTGGCCCTTTAATGATCCATTTTGCTGAAAACGACGCTAGAGTTAACGCAACATGGGAAGCGTACGAAGCTATTCTTAAAAAGAACAATGCACAGTATCTTGCCCACTTTTATGAGGGTGCTCAACACGGTTTTCATAATGATTCGACAAGTCGCTATAGTCCAAATGATGCTGATCTTTCTTGGGAACGCACCTTGAGTTTCTTTCAAAAGCACTTGTCTTAGTGGTGTCTAGTTAAGTTCAATGCTTATAAGGGGCATTCGCCCCTTATCTACTAGACTTTTTTGTTAGGCGCTTAGCTTTTCTACTAGAGCTTTGCCAACCGCATGTGCACTGGATGGATTTTGCCCCGTGATCACTTGACCATCGACAATTACAAACTCTTGCCATGGTTGCACTTTAGAAAATTGCTTGGCTTTACGTGTTAAGCTTTCCTCCAATAAAAAGGGAATATTTTTTATTGTGCCAAAATCAATTTCTTCTTCTCGTGTAAAACCAGTCACTGATTTATTTGCCAGTAAGTCATCACCATTAGACAGTATGATGGGCAACAAACCTGCTGGACCATGGCAGACAGCAGAAATAATGCCGCCTTTTTCATATATTTCAGCTGAAATTTTTGCCGCTTGAGAATCAATAGCAAGATCTGAAAGTAAGCCAAAACCGCCAGGATAAAATACAGCTTGGTAATCGCCTGAATTTAATTGCGATATTGCAAGGGTATTGCTAATACGGCTCTGAAATACTGTATCTGCAAGTACGCTCGCGTTGATTGGGTCATTTTCTATATCAGTCCCATACAAAGGCGCGTTTCCCCCTTTTATTGAAGCAATATCATATTCAAGTTGTGACGCCTGTAGGACATTAACCACATGCGTCAATTCGGGCGAATACGTACCGTTTGCTTCATTGGTTTCTCCAAGGGTGGCGTGGTTTGTAACTAAAACGAGTACTTTCATGATCTATTTCCTTTTCATGTTCAATAAATGGATTACTTTATGTGAGCATGTTATATCATCTCTGAATGAATGATAATCTGCCACTTCGTAAAATCATTATTGCTATATAGCAACAAAGATGTTGATAATATGGTAGCGGCAAAAATTGCAATTAATATGTAGGAAACACACTATGAATAAGCTTCAAGGGTTTGAAGGTATAATTGAATTTGTCAGTGTTGCAGAACAAAAAGGCTTTTCTAGCGCAGCTAAATTGTTAGGATGCAGCACGAGTCATGTAAGTAGGCAAATTAGCCGTTTAGAAAAACGCTTAGGCGCAGCATTGGTGGCTAGAAGCACCCGTTCCATCAAACTTACTGAGCTTGGACAAGAATATTACACAAAGTGTCGTGAACTCGTCGACGGTATGGTGGACGCAAATGAAACCGTTGGAAAAGAACAATTTCAATTAAGCGGTGTTTTACGCGTGAGTGCTGCAGGCACATTTGCTGAGACACATCTTTCAAAGGCGCTTATTGGCTTTGTAAAAGACCATCCACAACTTAGTGTACAAATTAATTACGATAGTAAACTTATCAACTTTGTTGATGAGGGTTTTGACTTTGCTGTCAGGGTTGGAAAATTAAAAGATTCAAATCTAGTTGCGCGTAAATTGGTAAAACGCTCACTCATGGCTGCCGCAAGTCCAGATTACATTGCTCGCCGTGGCAACGTAAGCCATTTTGATCAACTTAGAAATCACGACTGCGTCGTCAATAATGATATATGGAATTTTCAAGAAGATAACAAACTCGTTCCCATACGAGTACATCCAAAATTTCAAAGCAATAATGCAAATGTACTGGTCGATGCTTGTATCGCAGGTTTAGGGCTTGCTTATTTACCCAAGACTAACTTTACAAAGCATATTGCAGCAGGAAAACTGGTCCCTATATTGAAGCCATATTGGTATTCAGGAATCAATAGCTGGATAATTTATCAAAATCGGCAATTCTTGCCTGCTCGAGCAAGACTTGCTATTGATTTCTTAGTTAAGTATTTTGAAGACTGGCAAGAGTGATAGCACAACAAGACGTTTACGCACTTTGTAACAAAGCTTAGTTTTTATGATTTATATCGGGCCTATGAGTTTTTACCATGCCTTGCAAAAAGTTTCTTAGCAACTGATCTCCGCATTCTCTATAGCTTCTATGAGATGCCTTTCTAAACAAGGCACTCAGTTCACTTTTACCCACCACAAACCCAGCAGCACGTAAAATTTTCATCATATCGTCTTGTTGATAGTTCATCGCTATTTTGATTTTTCGCAGAATGTCGTTATTTGTCAAACGCTGACCCGATGTAAGCACGACCGGAGCTTGCCCTTCTTTTTTACCGCGATTTTTAATAATTAAACCATCTAAGAAGACGCTCAGTATCTTATCTCTACAAGGCAAAAAGCCTGTTTCTTCCTCGCGAAGCATCATGCTGGTTAAATAAGCTTCTTCAATATCATATTCGGCATATTTAAATACTTTTATCGTTGCTTGATTGTCCAAGCTTAAAGCAAAACGTAAACGCCTTAATACATCATTTAACAGCATATCAAATAGCCTTGAAAAAATAAGAGGGCGAGCATAAACATAATTAGCGGATCATGCAACTATGCGCAATCTTTATCTTTAACTATTTACTGGAGATGGGATATAAGGTTTCAAAACGAATCGCAACACAACTTCCTGTAAGATCTTCTAATAGAGTCTTGCTTGCGCCAAGCTTATATAGTGACTTGCCAGCGATCTCCCCAGCATACTTATATTCACTAAATATTGTTTCTCTTACGATATGACAGGTCTTATTAGGGTAAGTCAATACGCGCATGAGTGATCCATCGCAGCTTCCTTTGGAATTAGGCACAACATTAATGGCAGCATATCCCCATGTATTGTCATCATATTTTTTAACATTTAAACCTGTATATAGCCTTTCATCCGCTGACTCTTTCGCGGTAGATGTATATGCACCGCTTTCGTTCACTCCTTCATTCACATACTTATCTAAGGCATAAATATCTTCATAGCATTGATTAACGCCATTTTCTTTTGCATATGAACTTAGAGGGCCACCCGAAAAATCCTCAACCGCTATAGCGCAAGATATGTTTACTAGCATAAATATGGTAATCATCATTTTCATGTTCTACTCCACAAAGACATTGTTTAAAAGCACAAGTGCATAATCAAATCACACTACAATCGTTAATATATTGTAAAAATATACGCTAGAAAAAACGCTTTGTAGACTAGACTTAAGTGGGAGTGTTAGCAAAGATATGTGTATTAGCATCAAAAAAGCCGCTCAATTGAGCGGCTTTTTTGATTGGGTGTGCGTTAATCTTAGTCTAAGATTTTTGCTACAACGCCCGCACCAACTGTACGACCACCTTCACGGATTGCGAAGCGTAAACCTTCGTCCATCGCGATTGGAGCAATTAGCTCTACTACAAACTTAAGGTTGTCACCAAGGCATTACCATCTCTACGCCTTCTGGTAACTCTACTGCACCTGTTACGTCTGTTGTACGGAAGTAAAACTGTGGACGATATCCTTTAAAGAAAGGAGTGTGGCGACCACCTTCGTCTTTGCTTAGTACGTATACTTCTGCTTCGAACTTAGTGTGTGGGTTGATTGAACCAGGCTTAGCCAATACTTGACCACGCTCTACATCTTCACGCTTAGTACCACGTAGTAAAACACCAACGTTCTCACCAGCACGACCTTCGTCTAGAAGCTTACGGAACATCTCTACGCCCGTACACGTTGTCTTCGTTGTTTCTTTGATACCAACGATTTCGACTTCTTCACCTACTTTTACGATACCTTGCTCAACACGACCTGTTACTACCGTTCCACGACCTGATATTGAGAATACATCTTCAATTGGTAGGATAAACGGCTTATCGATGTCACGCTCTGGTGTCGGGATGTATGAGTCTAACGCTTCGCCTAGCTCTACAATTTTCTTTTCCCACTCTGCATCGCCTTCTAGTGCTTTTAATGCTGAGCCTTGGATAACTGGCAAGTCATCACCTGGGAATTCATATTCTGTTAGTAGCTCACGAACTTCCATTTCTACTAGCTCTAGTAGCTCTTCGTCGTCAACCATGTCACATTTGTTCATGAAAACAATCATGTATGGAATACCAACTTGGCGACCCAACAAGATGTGCTCACGAGTCTGTGGCATAGGACCATCTGTCGCTGCTACTACTAAGATACCGCCGTCCATTTGCGCCGCACCTGTGATCATGTTTTTTACATAATCAGCGTGCCCAGGACAATCTACGTGAGCATAGTGACGCTCTGGCGTGTCATACTCTACGTGTGAAGTTGCAATCGTGATACCACGCTCGCGCTCTTCTGGTGCGTTATCAATTTGGTCAAATGCTTGAGCGGCTCCACCGTAAGTCTTTGCTAGTACTGTAGTGATTGCTGCTGTTAGCGTCGTTTTACCGTGGTCAACGTGGCCAATAGTACCAACGTTTACGTGCGGTTTCGTACGTTCAAACTTTTCTTTTGCCATTGCCTTTATTTCCTAAGTTTAACGCCCGTTCCAACATTAGACCGGACCGAATCAAAAATTTACATGCGTTTTGCGATGATAGCTTGTGCTACGTTATTCGCCGCTTCCGCATAATTAAAAAACTCCATCGAATATGACGCTCTGCCTTGTGTCGCTGAACGCAAAGCAGTGGCATATCCAAACATTTCTGCAAGAGGCACTTTAGCACGCACTATCTTAATGCCTGCGACACCTTCTTCCATTCCTTCGATAAGTCCTCGACGACGATTTAAGTCGCCGACAACATCACCCATCCAATCTTCTGGAGTGGTTACTTCTACTTGCATCATAGGCTCTAGAAGGACTGGATTCGCATCTTGCGCCCCCTGCTTAAAACCCATCGACGCTGCAATTTTAAACGCCATTTCAGAAGAGTCAACATCATGGAAAGATCCATCATACAACGTGACCTTGATATCCAACATCGGATATCCAGCTAAAACACCGTTTTGCATTTGTTCTTCACAGCCTTTTTCCACAGCCGGAATAAATTCTTTTGGTACTGAACCACCCACAATCTCATTTACAAAGCTAAAGCCTGCACCTTCTTCTTGTGGTTCCATTCGTAAATAAACATGTCCAAACTGCCCTTTACCACCTGACTGGCGAACAAATTTGCCTTCTGCTTCTACTTTATTACGAATAGTTTCGCGATAAGATACTTGTGGGTTACCCACATTACAAGAAACATTAAATTCTCGTTTCATTCTATCGACAATGATATCTAAATGTAGCTCACCCATACCAGAAATAATTGTTTGCCCCGTTTCAATATCGGTGTGCACCTTAAACGAGGGATCTTCTGCTGCTAGTTTACTTAACGCAATACCCATTTTTTCTTGGTCAGCGGTTGACTTTGGTTCAACTGCTATCGAAATCACCGGATCTGGGAAATCCATTTTTTCTAAGGTGATAACACTATTTGGATCACACAAGGTTTCCCCTGTGGTAACGTCTTTTAGCCCTATTGCAGCGGCAATATCGCCTGCATAGACTTCTTTCAACTCGGCACGGTCATTTGCATGCATTTGAACAAGTCTGCCAATGCGTTCTTTTTTTCCTTTGATTGGGTTATAAACAGCATCGCCCGTTTTAACAACGCCAGAATAAACCCTAAAGAATGTAAGCGTGCCAACAAAAGGATCAGTAGCAATCTTAAAAGCTAGGCCAGCAAAAGGTTCATTATCGTCAGAGTGACGTTGAGCTTCTGTTTCTTTACCATCATCTAACACGCCAGTAATGGCTTTTACTTCTGTTGGTGATGGCAAGTATTCAATCACTGCATCTAGTACTGCCTGTACGCCTTTATTTTTAAACGCTGACCCACATGTCGCTAAGACAATTTCATTGTTTAGGGTGCGCGCGCGCAAACCAGATTTTATTTCATCTTCGCTTAATTCTTCGCCATTAAGGTATTTATCCATTAACTCATCGTTTGCTTCAGCAGCAGCTTCAACCATATCCATGCGAAACGCTTGTGCTTTTTCTAGATGATCACCTGGAATATCTTCGTAGGTAAATGTCGCGCCTTTATCGGACTCGTTCCAATTGATTGACTTCATTTTTATCAAATCAATTACGCCACGAAATTCTTCTTCGCTGCCGATGTTTAGCTGAATTGGAACACAGTTAGCACCAAGGCGCTTTTTGATTTGATTAACGACTCTTTCAAAATCAGCACCAGCTCGGTCCATCTTATTAACAAAAACCATACGAGGTACTTCGTATTTATTAGCTTGGCGCCACACTGTTTCAGATTGTGGTTCTACACCTGATGATCCACAAAATACAACAACAGCTCCGTCTAGCACTCGCAAAGAGCGTTCAACTTCGATAGTAAAATCTACGTGTCCTAGTGTATCAATTATATTGATACGATGTTGGTCAAATTGTTGTTGCATGCCCGACCAAAAACAAGTGGTGGCAGCAGAAGTAATCGTAATACCTCGTTCTTGCTCTTGTTCCATCCAATCCATCGTAGCCGCACCGTCATGTACTTCGCCAATTTTGTGCGAAATACCTGTATAGAACAATACACGCTCAGTAGTAGTGGTTTTACCCGCGTCTACATGCGCAACAATGCCTATATTTCGATACTTTTGAATTGGCGTTTTACGAGCCATTTTATCCTCAATGAATCATTTCTAATATAAAAACTAATCCTGTTAGTGTCGGTAATCAATTGTACGTGCCAACAACTATCGTCACTTACTGGGTTAATTCTCAAGTCTTAAATCGCAAAACAGCCTGTCTTTTACAGACAGACTGTTACAAGTGTATGACGTAAAGTCAGACTACCAACGATAATGAGCAAATGCTTTGTTAGCTTCTGCCATACGGTGAACGTCTTCACGTTTCTTAACCGCACTACCTTTGTTGTCTTGCGCATCAACCATCTCAGCAGCTAAACGCTGAGCCATTGATTTCTCGCCACGCTTACGTGCCGCTTCAACCATCCAACGCATACCTAAGGCATTACGACGAACTGGGCGAACTTCTACTGGAACCTGATAAGTAGAACCACCAACACGACGAGATTTAACCTCAACTGTTGGACGGATGTTCTCAAGTGCATCTTCAAATACATCTAGGTGTGGTTTGCCGGTTTTTTCAGCAACAATATCTAGGGCACCGTATACGATTTTTTCAGCGGTTGATTTCTTGCCGTCGAGCATTACGACATTCATAAATTTTGCAAGCAACTCTGATCCGAACTTAGGATCTGGTAGGATTTTACGTTGACCTACGACTCTTCTTCTTGGCATCTTAATTCTCCGTGGAATTCAGGGGTTTCCCAAAACTCTAATTTAATAGTTTGGCCTTACTAACGGAGAACCGTTAAGACTTAGGCCTTTTAGCGCCGTATTTAGAACGGGCTTGTCTACGATCGCTAACACCTGAACAGTCAAGCGTACCGCGAACTGTGTGATAACGAACACCTGGTAAATCTTTTACACGACCACCGCGGATAAGTACCACGCTGTGCTCTTGTAAGTTGTGACCTTCACCACCAATGTATGAAGACACTTCAAAACCGTTTGTTAAGCGAACACGACATACTTTACGCATGGCCGAGTTTGGCTTCTTTGGAGTGGTGGTATATACACGAGTACATACTCCACGACGTTGTGGGCAAGCTTGTAAAGCAGCTACGTTAGATTTCTCTACCGGCTTTTTACGAGGCTTACGCACTAACTGGTTAACTGTTGCCATTAACTAGCTCCTGATTAAAACTATAATACCCAGTATTAATTTACTTGGGCGCGAAAATGAAAACTTTAAGTAATTGTAATACATACAGTTTTCTTGCTCTTAACCAAACAAACACCTTTGTGTTAGACAAGGAAGTGCTAATTTGGGTCGCGAAATGGTATAGATCATTTGTATGTATGTCAAGCAGGTATTGGCTTCAGGGGTATTTAATCAAGACTTTTTTTAGCAAAAAAAAACGGATTCTTAATAAGGTATTTTACCCTATGAGAATCCGTTTTATCTAGTAAAGACTTTTGCTAATAATTAAGCGTCGTCTTCGCCAGCGTTTAGTGCTTCAGCAAGTTGTGCCTGCGCTTCTTCAGCAGAGACCGAAATTTGCTCTTCCAACATAGCCGCTTTTCTTGCAGAGCGTTTTTGGTGATAAGCAAAACCAGTACCAGCAGGTATTAAGCGTCCAACAATTACGTTTTCTTTTAGACCACGTAAATCGTCTTCTTTTCCTTGAACAGCGGCCTCAGTAAGCACTCGCGTTGTTTCTTGGAAAGATGCAGCTGAAATAAAGCTTTCGGTAGATAGTGACGCTTTAGTAATACCAAGTAACTGAATTTCGTAAGTAGCCGGGATTTTACCCGCTTTTTCTAACTCGCGATTTGCAATTTTAACTTGTGAAACTTCTAGCTGTTCACCTTCTAGGAAAGTAGTATCGTCAGGGTTAAGAATCAAACACTTACGCAACATCTGACGTATAACTACCTCGATATGCTTGTCGTTAATTTTAACACCTTGTAGGCGGTAAACTTCTTGTACTTCGTTAACAATATAATTTGCAACAGCGCTCACACCACGTAAGCGAAGAATATCATGTGGAGACTCAGGTCCGTCAGAAACAACTTCGCCCTTCTCTACAGATTCTCCTTCAAATACGTTGAGTTGTCTCCATTTTGGAATCATCTCTTCGTATGCACCATTGGCGTTCAAGTTAACAGTAAGCTGCGCTTTACTATCTGCTTTTGGTGTAATAGTAAGACGTTTTTTACCTTTCGTTTCCTTACCAAAACCAATAACACCTGAGATTTCAGCTAATATAGCTGGCTCTTTCGGTTTACGCGCTTCAAATAAGTCTGCAACACGAGGAAGACCACCAGTAATATCACGTGTTTTCGAACTTTCTTGAGGAATACGTGCAAGTACATCACCTTCACTAGCTGTTTTACCATCGATTGCTTCGATCGTAGTAAAGCTTGGTAAGCGAATTTCTTGCAATGCACCACTTTCACTCTCAAGAATAAGTTTTGGTTCTTTCGCATTTGCTTTAGAAAGATCCTTCACAACAACACGTGCAATACCCGTCAACTCATCTTGTTGAGTTTCTGTATTAGTATCATCAATATCAGCAAACGTGATCTTAGATGGACGCTCAGTGACTATTGGGTGACTGTGCGGATCCCATCCAGCTACGATATCGCCTGCATTTATAGCAGCGCCATCATCAACTGATAATGTACAACCATACGGTACTTTATAACGCTCTTTTTCACGACCTTGGTCATCAATTACAGTCAATTCAGTTGAACGAGAAACTATCACTAGTTTTCCATCTGTATTACGGACTGATTTAGCGTTATGTAACTTAAGTGTACCAGTGGTTTTAACTTGTACGTTATTCTCAGCAGATGCTCTAGATGCCGCACCACCGATGTGGAAAGTACGCATTGTAAGCTGTGTGCCATAGGTTCACCGATCGACTGTGCTGCAATAACTCCAACAGATTCACCAGACCCAACCATATGGCCACGCGCTAGGTCACGACCGTAACACTTAGCACACACACCATGGTCGTTGTCACATGTAATAACTGAACGCACAACTACTTGGTCGACAGAATTTGCTTCAAGCATGTCTACCAATTGCTCATCAAGTAGTACGTTTCGCTCAACAAGCACTTCGTTTTTAGTGCCTGGTTTAATTACATCTTCAGCAACAACACGTCCTAGTACACGTTCACGCAATGGCTCAACAACGTCACCACCTTCAATAAGCGGTGTCATTTTTACCCCTTCGAAAGTGCCACAATCATCATTAGTGATAACGAGATCTTGTGCAACATCTACCAAGCGTCGCGTTAAGTAACCAGAGTTGGCCGTTTTAAGCGCCGTATCTGCCAAACCTTTACGCGCACCGTGAGTTGAAATAAAGTACTGTTGTACGTTCAAACCTTCACGGAAGTTAGCGGTAATTGGCGTTTCGATAATCGAACCATCTGGTTTAGCCATCAAGCCACGCATACCAGCAAGCTGACGAATCTGAGCCGGGCTACCACGAGCACCAGAATCGGCCATCATATAAACTGAGTTAAATGAGGCTTGCTCTTCTTCCTTACCATCACGATTGATAACAGTCTCTTTTTCAAGATTTTCCATCATCGCTTTAGCGACTTTGTCATTTGCGGTTGACCAAATGTCGATTACTTTATTATAGCGCTCACCAGCGGTAACTAGACCAGAGTTAAATTGCTCTTGGATTTCAATTACTTCTGCTTCTGCGTCTTCAATAAGCTGCTTTTTACGCTCTGGGATAACCATATCATCGATACCAACAGAAGCACCTGCGATCATTGCATAATGGAACCCTGTATACATGATTTGGTCAGCCGCGATAACGGTGTCTTTCAAACCAAGCGTACGGTAACAAGCATTCAATAAGTTAGAAATTTCTTTCTTCTTCATTGCCTTGTTAATAATTTCAAAAGGTAAGCCTTTAGGCAGCATCAAAGAGAAAATAGCGCGCCCAACCGTAGTATCAGTCAAGGTCACTTTCTCTACCTTTGAACCATCTTCAGCTACATCGTACTCGGTAATACGTACTTTTACGCGAGCATGTAGTTCAGCAGATTCAGTGCGGTAGGCTTTTTCAGCTTCGTGTGGGCTAGTGAACACCATTCCTTCGCCTTTACCATTAACACGGTCACGCGTCAGGTAATAAAGACCCAATACAACGTCCTGTGAAGGTACGATAATAGGTTCACCGTTTGCAGGTGATAGAATGTTGTTCGTTGACATCATCAAAGCTCGAGCTTCAAGCTGTGCTTCGATAGTCAAAGGAACGTGAACAGCCATTTGGTCACCATCGAAGTCGGCATTATAAGCCGCACATACTAATGGGTGCAATTGAATAGCTTTACCTTCAATTAGAGTAGGTTCAAATGCTTGAATACCAAGTCTGTGAAGTGTAGGTGCACGGTTTAATAAGACAGGATGCTCACGAATGACTTCGTCAAGAACGTCCCATACTTCCGGAGCTTCACGTTCTACTAATTTCTTAGCCGCTTTTATTGTAGTTGCAAGACCACGGCCTTCTAATTTTCCATAAATAAATGGCTTAAATAACTCAAGTGCCATCTTCTTGGGTAAACCACACTGGTGTAAACGCAATGTAGGACCAACGGTAATTACAGAACGACCTGAATAGTCAACACGCTTACCAAGTAAGTTTTGGCGGAAACGGCCCTGCTTACCTTTGATCATATCAGCAAGTGACTTTAATGGGCGCTTGTTTGAGCCTGTGATGGCACGACCACGACGACCGTTGTCAAGCAAGGCATCAA
This sequence comes from Glaciecola sp. HA4-3, assembly GCF_055693685.1. Lineage (NCBI taxonomy): Bacteria > Pseudomonadati > Pseudomonadota > Gammaproteobacteria > Alteromonadales > Alteromonadaceae > Glaciecola > Glaciecola sp. HA4-3. The sequence goes on along the minus strand of NZ_CM146340.1, from coordinate 370,010 downwards.
CTGCTTCTTGAAGCATACGCTTTTCATTACGTACAATAATGTCTGGAGCAGCTAAATCTAATAGACGCTTCAAACGGTTGTTACGGTTGATGACGCGGCGATACAAATCATTCAAATCTGATGTAGCAAAACGACCACCATCTAGTGGTACTAATGGACGAAGCTCTGGTGGCAGTACCGGTAACACTGTCAAGATCATCCACTCTGGCTTGTTGCCAGACTGTTGAAATGATTCTAATAGTTTTAAACGCTTAGTAATCTTTTTACGCTTAGTTTCTGACGTTACGCTTGGTAATTCTTCACGCATTGTAGAAACATCTGCATCAACATCTAGCTCTTTTAGCAATTCGAATACAGCTTCTGCACCCATCTTTGCTTCAAACTCGTCACCATGTTCTTCTAATGAATCTAAGTATTCTTCTTCGTTTAGTAGGCTACCACGCACAAGCTCAGTCATGCCAGGTTCAGTCACTACATATGATTCAAAGTATAATACACGCTCAATATCACGAAGCGTCATATCAAGCATCAAACCGATTCTTGATGGTAATGATTTTAAGAACCAAATATGTGCAACTGGACTAGCAAGTTCGATGTGACCCATACGTTCACGACGTACTTTTGTTAATGTAACTTCAACGCCACATTTTTCACAAATAACACCACGGTGCTTAAGGCGCTTATATTTACCACATAAACATTCATAGTCCTTTACAGGACCGAAAATACGCGCACAAAATAAACCGTCGCGTTCTGGTTTAAATGTTCGGTAGTTGATCGTTTCAGGTTTTTTAACTTCACCAAACGACCATGATCTAACCATGTCTGGTGACGCAAGACCGATTTTGATGTTATCAAATTCTTCTGTCTTGTGTTGTTGTTTAATAAACTTTAATAAGTCTTTCACATTTCTCTCCCAACGGAGTCTTTATTCACAGGCCTAACAGAACACTGTTAGGCCAACCTGTAGGTTTGCCTTATTAAGGCTTACTGCTCTTCTAGTTCGATGTTGATACCTAACGAACGGATTTCTTTCAACAATACGTTGAATGACTCTGGCATGCCATAGGCTCCATTCTATGGTCTCCATCAACGATATTTTTGTACATTTTAGTACGACCGTTGACATCATCTGACTTAACAGTAAGCATCTCTTGCAAGGTATAAGCAGCACCGTATGCCTCTAGTGCCCATACTTCCATCTCACCGAAGCGCTGACCACCAAATTGTGCTTTACCACCAAGAGGTTGCTGTTTAACAAGGCTGTAAGAACCAGTAGAACGAGCATGCATTTTGTCATCAACTAAGTGGTTGAGTTTCAACATATACATGTAACCCACAGTTACAGGACGCTCGAATGAACGGCCAGTACGGCCATCAAACAAGGTTATTTGCCCTGATGCTGGGATATCAGCTAACTCAAGCATTTTCTTGATTTCGCTCTCGGTAGCACCATCAAATACTGGTGTTGCTACAGGTACACCTTTACGTAAATTATCAGCAAGACGTTTGATCTCGTCATCACTAAAGTCATCTAAGTTAACTTCCTGATGTGACACGCCTAACTGATATACTTCTTTTAAGAAATCACGTAATTTTGCTATTTCTTGCTGTTCTTTAACCATCCGGTCGATTTTCACACCAAGACCATGTGCAGCCATACCCAAATGAGTCTCAAGGATTTGACCGATGTTCATACGTGAAGGTACACCTAGTGGGTTGAGTACAATATCAACCGGTGTGCCATCTGAATCATAAGGCATGTCTTCAACAGGTTGGATAGTCGAGATAACACCTTTGTTACCATGACGACCAGCCATTTTATCACCCGGCTGAATACTACGCTTAACAGCTAGGTATACTTTAACTATTTTAAGTACACCTGGGGCTAAGTCATCACCTTGTGTGATTTTACGACGTTTAGTTTCAAACTTTTTATCAAAATCAGCTTTGATTGCTGCAAATTGCTCCGCATTCTGGTCAAGCTCATTTTGTGAGTCTTCATCTTTAAGTGCAATATCAAACCATTTTTCGCGAGGCATGCTATCAAGCTTAGCTTGGTCGACGCCTGACTTTTGAAGTAATGATAGGGCTCTGGCGAAAATACCGTCAGCTAGAATATCAAACTCATCCGTTAAGTCTTTTTTAACTTCACGTAATTGCAGATCTTCAATCTCTAATGCGCGTTTGTCTTTTTCTACACCGTCTCGGGTAAAGACTTGTACATCAATAACTGTACCAGTAACAGAGTTAGGTACACGCAATGACGTATCTTTCACATCAGAGGCTTTTTCGCCAAATATTGCTCTTAGTAGTTTTTCTTCTGGTGTAAGTTGCGTTTCACCTTTTGGCGTAACCTTACCTACTAATATATCGCCGCCTTTAACTTCTGCACCAATATATACCACACCAGATTCATCTAATTTACCTAATGCTGATTCACCAACATTTGGAATATCTGCACTGATCTCTTCAGGACCTAATTTGGTATCGCGCGCGATACAGCTTAGTTCTTGAATATGGATAGTTGTGAATCTATCTTCTTGAGCAACTCGCTCAGAAATTAGAATCGAATCCTCGAAGTTGTAACCATTCCAAGGCATAAATGCGATACGCATGTTTTGCCCTAGTGCAAGTTCACCTAAATCAGTTGACGGGCCGTCGGCCAGCACGTCACCCATTTTAATTGGGTCACCCACGTTACAAATTGGACGTTGATTGATACACGTGTTCTGATTCGAACGCGTGTATTTTGTTAAATTGTAAATGTCGATCCCAGCTTCACCAAGGCGTCATTTCTGACTCATGTACCTTGATAACGATACGAGATGCATCGACATAGTCGACCGTTCCGCCGCGTTTTGCTACCACGGTTACACCTGAATCAACAGCAACAGTTTTTTCCATCCCCGTACCAACAAGAGGCTTGTCAGCGCGCAGCGTCGGAACTGCTTGACGTTGCATGTTTGAGCCCATTAATGCACGGTTAGCATCATCGTGTTCAAGAAACGGGATAATACTTGCAGCGATTGAAACGATTTGTTGTGGAGAAACATCCATATAGCTAATGTCTTCTTTTTTCACCAATACGTTCTCACCACGTTGACGACATGCAATCAAATCGTCAACAAGCTTATTCGTACCATCTAGGGCAACGTTAGCCTGTGCAATCGCAAATTGACCTTCTTCGATAGCAGACAAATATTCAATCTCATCTGTTACCAAGCCATTTTCAACTTTACGATATGGTGTTTCAAGAAATCCGAAATCATTTGTTCTAGCGAAACTAGACAATGAATTGATAAGACCAATGTTTGGTCCTTCAGGAGTTTCGATTGGACATACACGGCCATAGTGAGTTGGGTGTACGTCTCGAACTTCAAATCCAGCTCTTTCACGTGTCAAACCGCCAGGACCCAATGCAGAAATACGACGCTTATGCGTCACTTCAGAAAGCGGGTTGTTTTGGTCCATAAACTGCGATAATTGGCTTGAACCGAAAAACTCTTTTACTGCCGCAGAGATAGGTTTAGCGTTTATTAGGTCTTGAGGCATTATCGCATCAAGGTCACCCAATGATAAGCGCTCTTTAACAGCACGTTCTACACGTACTAAGCCAACTCTAAATTGGTTTTCTGCCATTTCGCCAACAGAACGAATACGACGATTACCTAAATGGTCAATATCATCGACTTCATCTTTACCATCACGGATAGTAATAAGCTGCTGCATGACAGAAATAATATCTTCTTTACCAAGAGTCCCTGCACCGGTGCTTTCTTTGCGACCTAAGCGACGGTTGAACTTCATACGACCAACGGCAGATAAATCATATCTATCTTCAGAGAAGAATAAGTTATCAAACAGATTTTCAGCTGCGTCTTTTGTTGGTGGCTCACCAGAGCGCATCATTCTGTAGATTTCAACAAGCGACTCCAAGCGATTATTCGAAGGGTCAATATTGATGGTATCTGAGATGTAAGAACCGTGATCAAGTTCGTTTATATACAATGTATTGAACTCTTTGATACCTGCTTCTTTAAGCGTGGTCAGTAATTCAAGTGTTAGTTCTTGATTAGCTTCAGCAATGACTTCGCCAGTACTTTCATCGATATACGCTTTATCAAGTACTTTACCAATGAGATATTCAGCTGGTACTACAAGCTCTTTTACCTTTGCTTTAGCAAGAGCGCGAGTATGTCTAGCTGAAATACGACGTCCAGCTTCTACAAGCACTTCGCCTTTTTGGTCTAAAATATCAAACTGAGCAGTCTCACCACGTAATCGGTCAGCAACTACATCCATCATGTAGTTATCGCCATTGATACGAACAGAAACTTTATCGAAGAATACATCAAGTATCTCTTCAGTACTCATATCAAGTGCACGCAAAATGATAGTCGCTGGAAGTTTACGACGACGGTCAATACGCACAAATAAGTTATCTTTAGGGTCAAATTCAAAGTCTAACCACGAACCACGGTAAGGAATAACGCGAGCGTTATATAGTACTTTACCAGATGAGTGAGTTTTACCTTTGTCGTGATCAAAGAAAACACCCGGCGAGCGGTGTAATTGAGAAACGATGACTCGCTCAGTACCATTGATAACAAAAGTACCATTGTCAGTCATTAATGGGATTTCACCCATATACACTTCTTGCTCTTTGATGTCTTTTACAGTACCTGGAGCAGCCTCTTTATCAAACAAGACTAGTCTTAATTTGACGCGCAAAGGTGCTGAATAGGTGACGCCTCGAATTTGACATTCTTTAACGTCAAATACTGGCTCGCCTAAGCGATAAGCAACGTACTGTAATTCAGAATTACCAGAGTAACTCTTTATTGGGAACACCGAACGGAATGCAGATTCTAGGCCGTATTGACCTTCTGGGTCCTGATCGATGAACTTTTTAAATGAATCCAGTTGTATTGAGAGAAGGTATGGAATTTCCAATACCTGAGGGCGCTTGCCAAAATCCTTACGGATACGTTTTTTCACTATAAGAGTAAACCATGGGTTCCTCAGCCGACTGATTTTTGACCCAACTTGCTACGCTATTGTTTGTGCTCACACAAACTCTTCCAGCTAAGGCTTATTTTAGCCGAAAAATAGATGTAACAAACTTCCAGTACCCTTTTATTGCTAGGGTTTAGTATAAAGTGTAATCGATTTTAGCCGATAAAGCTTAATAATCATTCACTTATCCATACTAATGCTAGCGTAATATTACGAATAAAGGGAAAAAAATTCGCAATAAAGTTTCTTATTTGCTATAGCGCAAAAAGGCTGATGATTAAAAATCATCAGCCCAGACCTTATAGAAGGCCAGTAAATAGCCGTAGCTAATTACTTAACTTCAACTTCAGCACCAGCTTCTTCAAGCTGCTTCTTCAGTTCTTCTGCTTCGTCTTTTGATACACCTTCTTTTATTGCTTTAGGTGCAGACTCTACCACTTCTTTAGCTTCTTTCAAGCCAAGACCGGTAGCGCCACGTACAGCTTTGATTACAGCAACTTTGTTACCGCCAAATGAAGTAAGAACTACGTCGAATTCTGTCTTCTCTTCAGCTGCTTCTGCTGCTGCCGCTGGACCAGCTACAGCTACAGCTGCAGTTGCTTCAACACCAAATTTTTCTTCAGCTGCTTCAATCAACTCTACCAATTCCATAACTGGCATTTCAGCGATTGCGTTTAATATATCTTCTTTTGTTAGAGCCATTTCTCTAAACTCCTGGGTATAATGTTAAAAATTCAAATTGCCAAAAACGCCAATTACTTGGTGTCTTTGATCGCCGCCAATACACGTGCAAACTTGGTAGGTACTTCGTTAATTGTTTGAACGAATTTCCCAACCGGTGCTTTAAAGGTAGCAAGTAGTTTAGCTAATGCTTCGTCTCTAGTAGGCAATGAAGCCACTGCATCCAATTTCTCTGGACCCAATAAACCACTACCAATCGATAACGCAGTTACATTTAATTTATCGTTTTGCTTTGCGAAGTCTTTGAAAAGACGCGCAGCACCGCCAGGTGCTTCAATAGAAAAACCATAAATCAATGGACCCGTTAACGCAGAGTCGATATCAGCAAACTTACTGTCAGCTAATGCACGCTTTGCAAGAGTATTTCTAATCACTTTTAGATATACGCCTTGCTCACGAGCCTTAACACGAAGGTCAGTAAGCTCAGATACTTCCATACCACGGTATTCAGCGACGGCAACAGATAGAGCACGAGATGCGACGTCGGATACTTCCGCTACGATCTCTTTTTTTGCTGCTAAGCCTAGTGCCACTGAGTTCACCTCTTTTATTTCTGATAATCATCATTTTAAGATTCATATCAGGTTTACAGATTGATACGTCCACGCTTCTCAACGCTTAGTACCGCACTACGGTGTTCATGTCCCAGAGAGTCTGGGTTTGAATTCACCGTCTGCGCAGGTACGTATTAAGACTTATAATTCTACATTTGTAGGGTAGAAGGTCTCTTAGTTCTTCTAATATAAGTCGCCTGCGGTCTTGGACGAGAGTTGCACGTTTCTTCGCTATTTAGCGCTTAACTAAACCAGTGATTCAACGACAACTCTTACCCACAACCTTTTACAAGAGAGATAAGCTATTTAGCCTTCGCTAATAGTACCTTGGTCGACCGTAATACCGGCGCCCATAGTAGTACTTAAACTTACCTTTTTAATATATGTGCCTTTAGCAGATGAAGGCTTTGCTTTACGCAATGCATCCATTAATGCTTCAAGATTCTGTTTAATCGCATCTGATTCAAATGCAATTTTGCCGATACTAGCGTGAATGATACCGTTTTTATCATTGCGGTATCTTACCTGACCAGCTTTGGCGTTAATAACTGCTGTTTTGACATCTGGTGTTACCGTACCGGTCTTAGGGTTTGGCATAAGGCCGCGTGGACCTAAGATTTGTCCTAACTGACCAACGACACGCATTGCGTCTGGGCTAGCAACAACAACATCAAAGTTCATTTCGCCTTTTTTGACCTGCTCAGCAAGGTCTTCCATACCAACAATGTCAGCACCCGCTTCTTTTGCAGCTTCAGCATTTGCGCCTTGAGTAAACACAGCAACACGTACGTCTTTGCCTGTTCCGTTTGGTAGCACAGTAGCGCCACGAACATTTTGGTCAGATTTACGAGCATCGATACCAAGATTTACTGCAACATCAACGCTTTCAGCGAATTTAACTGTCGAAAGCTCTTTGAGTAATGAAACCGCTTCTTCAAATGTATATTCTTTAGTCGAATCTACTTTCTCGGCGATGGCGCGAGCGCGTTTTGATAATTTAGCCATTCTCTTATCCCTCTACCTTCAAGCCCATACTACGAGCAGAGCCCGCAATAGTGTTTACTGCTGCATCCATATCAGCTGCAGTTAGATCAGGTTCTTTCACTTTAGCAATTTCTTCTAATTGCGCGCGAGTGACCGTACCTACTTTTTCAGTATTAGGACGACCAGAACCACTCTTGATACCTGCTGCTTTCTTAAGCAAATAAGACGCAGGTGGCGTTTTTGTTTCGAAGGTAAAAGAACGATCTTCATATACCGTGATAACTACAGGTACAGGAGCGCCTTTTTCTAATGACTCTGTTTTAGCGTTAAACGCCTTACAAAATTCCATTATATTTACGCCGTGTTGACCTAATGCAGGACCAACCGGTGGACTTGGGTTTGCTGAACCAGCAGCAACTTGTAGCTTGATCAAGCCAGTAACTTTCTTTGCCATTGTTTTAAGCTCTCTATTTTGTGGGTATAACGCCTTGAGAATACAGAGAATATCCTCTCAAACGGCTTCCCGTACATAAAAAAGGGCGCAAATTATATGCTTTGAACAATTATTATGCAAGCGTATTCTTGCACTGAAAGGTAAATTAATTAGCTTGATGTGGCTAGTTTGCGGATAGTGTAATTATTCCTATTAGTTTGCTTGGTATCATACATCAGTTCATCAGCATCGTTTATTAGGGTTTCAATAGGGTAATCCTGAGTCTGCTCATTATCATGAATATAGTCTTCGACTGAGATGATACCGATGCTGGCCCCAACATTTACCTTCAACGAGCTTGTCACCTTGATATCGGATTGAATAGTGTTAAGTATCACACTGGCGGTTTTTTCAAGCTCTTGAACTTTGGCACATACCATTCCAATAAGGAATTCATCCCCGCCCCAACGAATAGCAACACTCATCTCTTGTGGTATGGCACTTGCGATTCTCTCGCTTATCGTTGTTAAAACAGCGTCACCTGCATCATGGCCATGTTGGTCGTTTACCGGCTTGAAACTGTCCAAGTCAATCATCATTAAAGCAAAGTATTTACGCTTTTGCTTAGCTGTTGATAAAAGTGATTGAAGCATTTTTTGACCTGAGCGTCGATTCATAAGGCCAGTAAGCGAATCGTGATCTGCTTCATAACGCGCTTGTAATTCTCTTTGTTTTCTGTCGGTTACATCATAAACAATTAATTCAATTAATTGTTCGGTGTCTTCTCTGCCACTGGCTCTTTGGTCGTCTATTAATGAAAATAAACAATGTAAAAAACGTTTTTTGTTTAAGTGTGTGCTAACTAAATCAATTTCTACTTGTTTTAGTTCTGGGTTATCAACAAGTAATTTTATTTGATTTTGGACGGCGCTTATCGAGTCAAAATACTGAAATAAAGGCTTACCGGTCACATCCTCGCTAAATAGCTCGTTTAAAGCAGGATTAGCAACTGACACTATTCCGTACTTCGATAACAGACAAATACCAGCCGTTGCTTTCTCAAACACTAATCTAAATCTTAGCTGAAGCTCTTCAGTTGTTTGCCTAAGCTTTTTTTCGCTTGCGAATTGTTGCTGCAAACGACTGATCAACAGATTAATATTTTTAATTAAAAAACTCACCTCATCACGCCTTGTATACGCAATCGACATGACTTTCATATTTTCAGGCGACTTTACGTCTAATTTTCTAGACGCTTTTGCAACATTAATGATTGGTCGCAGCAAGTTATATTGAATCAAAAAGCCAACAACGACAGTAGTGATAATGCTTAGTAATATTAAAGACATTGCGCTTTGAAGACTTTGCTCTCTTGCGCGCGTTTGAATGAACCTTAGGTCAGGGAATACTTGCAAAAAACCAATTACCTCACTTTGAGTAAATGGGTTATCAAGTTGCAACCTGATCCCGCTTCTTATTTGTTCAACATTGCCCGCCTTGATGACTTGTGCACCATCGTAAAATATAATCTCAGCACCGGCAATTAAGTCATTATCCACCAAGCCCATGACAATCTCATTGGCTAATTCGGTATCACCAATATATGCTGCTATTGCACTTGTACGTGTGCTGCTTTGAGCAAATTGTGTCGCGAGTTGTTCGCTTTGATCCAGTAAATCGTTTTGTTGATTATAGTAAGTAAATGTCGCAAAGACGCTCGATAGCGCAATCGAGATGATGCCAATAATTAAACCAATTCGTAGGGAAAGATTCACGCTTAACTACTTAAAACGTCGTTGTAAAACTAATGCTGGTGACGTTCAAATCAGTTTTATCAGCAAGTGCAGGGAGGTCATTATTTAAAGAAAATAAACCTGTACCAAACTCGTCAAATTTGAAATGATCAAACTGTGCTTTTACAGACCAATTAGCATGAAAATCCCATCTTATGCCCAAGCTTACAGAGCGTTGGCTCACTGAGGCTCCACGAACAACAACATCAAGTGGCTCTAGCAATTCACGTAAGGCAAATGCTGCAGCGCTTGGTAATACTTGTTGAGCTCTTTGAAAATCGATGACTTCAGGTGACTCTTTTCGTTTTGCCATTGCAAACACAACATAAGGAGTCACATTATTCACTACTGTGGAGATTGACAGATAAGCTGATTCAGAGGACTTTGCGATACCGTAGTCGCCATCGTAACTTGAGTATTCAGCAATCACTTCAGTGCGCCCAAAATTATACTGCCCGCCGACGGACAAATAACTAATATCGTCAGATTCGGGAATAATGGTTTCAACGGCCTCCTCTACAAATGGCACAAAAATGCTTGGTACTAATGAGGGTGTAACAAGCACCTCTTGGTCACCAGTAAAAGCAACATCTTGAATGTTCGCGCTAAAATAAGCAGCTTGAACCCGCCAATCAATAGACTGCATTTCTACACTAACACCAAAGACATCGTTGTAAGACACTCTGAATTTACCTCGACCGCCACTGGAATTATCGTCATTACGAATATCGCTGCTTCCAGTAGATGCGCCAAACTTTATAACGCCAAAATCTGTTTCTTTAGTATAACTTGTTTGCGCACCGTTCATATTGCCCAAGGAACCAGCTAGCGAGTACATCTCAATAGGAGAGCGTACCCATGTAAGCACATGCCCTACATAGCGTGAATCTGTATATAAATAGCTGTTAGCAGAGAAACGACCCGCTCTGATAGACCAACTTCTATTCATCTGATACCGAACAAACGCTAATTCAAGATAATTACTTATGCTGTCGTCTAACCTATCTTGTATAACAACTTGTGCTACCGCATCAAATTGATCATTAAATTTAATATTACTTTGCAAGCCCAAAATGCTATCCGACAACACCGAAAATCCTTCGCTAGTATCATTAATTAAGGAGGTTCGATACGTCACGTTATCACTATCAGAATGGGTCAAAGTTAGGCTTGCGAATCCGTTAAAACTCACCTCTGGAGAAGCGTAAGTAATGCTTGTTGGCGCAATCACTAATAGGCAAATATAAAGCCAATTCTTGCAATTAAAATGTGAAAACAATTTTCATCTCCGGAGTTATTTGGTCAAGTGGCATGTAAGCAAGTCCATTTTCGTTGTCACGTAACATAAGAATAAGTGCACCTTGTGATTCAGCTGAAATAGGAGGAGTTGCGCGACCAGAAAAAAGTAGACGGGACCAATAAGCTTTGATTTTTCGTTCATTTTTGCCAACTAAGGCTAAATAAAAATCCTGCTTTGTTGGATGCCCATCAGGAAAATCATAAGCTTGCACATTTCCACCATCAGGAAAAGAGCTAAACCGTCCCATGTAAATATCAACAACTTCTTTTTTACTTAGCTCAGAAATTGGATTAGCAGCATTGACCACCACCACGATCTGCTTTGCTGCTTGAGAGTAACTACTTGATGCCGAAAACAAACAGAAACACATAGCTAACATCAACAAAGATGCTTTGCCAAACTGCTTTATGTTGTATTTATCGTATAACGATTTGATAAGATGGCTTCCTCACTTCAACCCCAATACCTTTATCGGGCTTGTGTGCAATATCTTTAGTATAGAAGCTCTTTGTTTTGTTGCCGTAAAATAAACGTATCAATATAAAAAAACCGACCATAAGGTCGGTTTTTTTGGGGATCTATCAGAGGGTTTAGCCTTTTTCTACCTTAGCCAAACTCCAACTCGACGGGTGTCGAACGTCCGAAAATAAGAACCGATACTTTCAAGCGACTCTTTTCGTAGTCTACTTCCTCGACCACGCCATTGAAGTCAGCAAATGGACCATCAGTGACCCGTACTGCTTCACCTGGTTCAAATAAGGTCTTAGGTCTTGGTTTATCAACTGACTCTTCTAGCCTATTTAATATTGCATCAGCTTCTCGTTGAGTAATTGGCATAGGCCTGTCTGATGTGCCACCGATAAAACCTAATACGCGAGGAATACTTTTTACTAAATGCCAAGAATCTTCGTTCATTTCCATTTCGACTAGTACGTAGCTAGGAAAAAACTTACGCTCTGATTTACGTTTTTGACCAGCGCGCATCTCAACTACTTCTTCTGTCGGAACCAAAATTTCACCGAAGAAGTCTTCCATACTGTGCATTTTAATATGCTCTTCAAGTGTCTTTTTTACGCGACCTTCGTACTGTGAAAATGCTTGAACAACATACCATTTTTTATCAGCCATGTTTACACTCCGATACCGGTAACTAGACCAACAACCCAAACGATGATCATATCAATAATATATAATGCTAGTCCTACAAGCGCAGTAGCAGCTAAAATAATGAGCGTCATTCTTACCACTTCTTGACGAGACGGCCATACGACTTTGCGTACTTCGGTTCGCGCATCTTTAGCAAATGTTAAAAATGTTTTGCCTTTGAATGTTGTGCTAGCAATCCCAAGTGCAATAACCACCACAGCAACTGCAGCTAAGGCTCTATATAAAACAGAGATGTCTTGAAATTCGTTATAGGCATAAATTAGCCCGCCTAACATTGCAACAACTAAGACCCACTTTACTAAATCGAGGGGATTAGATACGTTTTCAGCCTTATCACTCATTGGTGTTACCTATATATACACAGCACTTTTGCTGTACCAAACTTCAAAAAATGGCAGGGGCGGAGGGACTCGAACCCCCAACCGTCGGTTTTGGAGACCGCTGTTCTACCAATTAGAACTACACCCCTTTTGTAAGTTATTAATGGCGCAAACCCTATCTCAGCTTTGACCATTCATTCACTTAATTAACAGTTACACTACCCTTGTGAGTTACTATTCGTTTAGGAAAAATTCTGTATCATAAGGGAGGGACGCGTATTATACTTACCATCACAAATCTTACAAGTAAAATATGTGGCTAAACAAGCACTTTATCAAGGCCTTTTATCACTTGTAAGCGAAATGACAATAGAGAGTTTATATGAGTAATGAAACAAAGCACCCCCTTGATGATTTTACGACCTACCCCAAAGAGCAAATGCTAAGCCGCAGTCAGGACTTCTTATCTTTGATGAAAACTCGCCACAGCGTAAGAAAGTTTAGTGACAAGCCAGTAGACAAAGCGCTGATTGAGAACGCAATTTTGACCGCTGGAAGAGCACCTAATGGCGCAAATCATCAACCGTGGCATTTTGCAGCCATAGAATCAGCTGAAGTTAAAAAGCAAATAAGAGAACAAGCCGAGGCGCATGAACAGAGGTTTTATGCTGGTAGTGCAGGCGACGAATGGCTTGATGCACTCAAACCACTTGGTACAAATGATCAAAAACCTTATCTTGAGATAGCACCATGGCTGATTGCCATTTTTAGCCAAAAAACTGATGATGCCGACAAAAGCATTGCGAAAAAAATTATTATGTTCACGAATCCGTGGGAATCGCAACAGGGTTTTTAATAACCGCTCTTCATAATGCAGGCTTGGCAACGCTCACACATACACCAAAGCCAATGAGTTTTTTATCCTCAATATGTGAGCGTCCTGACAATGAGCGACCATATATGTTATTAGTGGTTGGTTATCCTGCTGATGATGCGACGGTGCCCGAACATGCACTAAAGAAAAAAGCTTAGCTGAAATTAGTAGTTTTTTATAGGAGGGTTTCTAAGTACTTGGCTTCTTTGTTTCGACGAGTCGGATAGAGGTCGTTAAAGTTTCTAAGCGCCTTTATCGTCTCTTCCCAATTAGTGCTAATCGCATGTTCCCAAAAAAAGGAAAGCGCTTTGCAAGTTCTCCATATTGAAGAGCAACAGATGCGATCACCGTTTGCGCTGCACTAGGTAAGCTTAAAAAGTTATGTTGGCTGTGATTGTTAAACTGTGTAATAAGCGAACGTGCAAATACATTGTGAAACCCAGTATTGATAGCTTGCGTTTCTGCTTGCGATAAACTCAAGGGTTTATCCATCAAACAGCTTACTGCCTGTTGCCGTTTTAAGCCTAAGTAACGATAAAGTTTGCCAATCAAGACAGGATTTAGGCCAATCGCTTGTAAACTCTCTACACTTGCAGCACCCAGATCGAAACCACATGCGATAGTCACTCCTGCCTGACTGTTTTCAGGATCAGGTACGTAGGCATTGGTATAATTGCCACCTTCAAGTTGGCTAATAAAATCCCAGTCAATCAGTGTTGTTATAGGAGGTTCATAAATAATCTGAACGTCTTTTTCTCTAAGCATTATCTTGGCTACATCTTTTCAAATGGCGATATTTCACCTAAGACTAAAGACTATCATTGCCTTACAAAAAGAACAAATTTTGATCAATACTACTCTAAACCTATAAATCCGCCTGTTTGATGAGACCATAGCTTTGCATATATTCCTTCGTTTGCTAGCAATTCTTGATGAGTGCCCATCTCAACTATCTTACCCTTATCCAATACCAATAACCTATCCATTTGGGCAATCGTTGATAGTCGATGAGCGATGGCTAATACCGTTTTACTTTGCATAATATGGTCTAAGTCTTTTTGAATAGCGGATTCCACTTCTGAATCAAGCGCTGATGTAGCCTCATCCAAGATTAAAATCGGCGCATCTTTGAGCATCACTCTTGCAATAGCAATTCGTTGGCGTTGACCACCAGAGAGTTTAACACCTCTTTCGCCGACATGGGCATCGTAACCACGACGACCCTTTGCATCACTTAATTGTAATATAAAATCGTGCGCCTCAGCTCGTTTTGCTGCAGCAATCATCTGCTCTTCTGTGGCATCAACACGACCGTACATTATATTTTCTCTAACTGAGCGATGCATTAGTGAAGTATCTTGAGTTACCATGCTGATGTTGCTGCGCAAGCTCTCTTGGGTGACATCACTAATAGATTGCTTATCAACGGCGATCTCACCCCGGTCAACGTCGTAAAAGCGCAGTAATAAATTGACAAGTGTCGATTTTCCAGCCCCCGAACGCCCTACCAAGCCAACTTTCTCGCCCGGTTTGATTGTAAAGTTAAGCTCTTGGAAGACGTCTATTGTATTGTCATGCTTTCCTTCATAGGCAAAGTCAACCGATTTAAAATCGATTTCACCGCCATTGACTTCTAAATCAGTAGCATTAGATTTATCTTGAATATTGGCAGAGACGGCTAATGTGTCCATACCGTCTTGCACTGTGCCTATGTTTTCAAATAATGATGAGACCTCCCACATTATCCATTGGGACATACCGTTAAGCCTTAGGCTAAGGCTAACTGCAATTGCGATATCACTAAAGTGTGACTGTTCCATTGACCCATAAGTAAATAGCCAGCGCTGATATCGAAAAAACTAATATTGAATTGATTGACCAAACTAAGGCCTGTAGTACGGTCACCAATCGCATCTGGGGATAAACAGTTTGTAAGAATCCGTTCATCCCTTCCTTAGCATAATCCTCTTCACGCTTATGATGTGAAAACAATTTAACCGTTGCGATATTGGTATAACTATCGACAATCCGACCTGTCATAATAGAGCGAGCATTTGCTTGTTCTTGCGATATCTTTTTGATCTTGGGCAGCATTACTTTAAGAATCACAACATACAAACTCAGCCAGATAATTAAAGGAAGGGCTAAGCGGTAATCTGTTGAAAAAACTAACACCACTACCGAAATAAAATAAACACAAATGTAAACCGCTAGATTAAGTATTTTGGTGACCGTTTCTCGAACCGATAACGCTGTCTGCATTACTTTAGTGGCCACTCTTCCTGCAAACTCATCTTGATAAAACGATAGGCTCTGTTTAAGCAAATATTTATGGGCCAGCCACCTAATTCTCATTGGATAGTTGCCCAAAATTGACTGATGGGTAAGCAGGGATTCAAGAATGACAAACACCGGTAATACAACTAAAACTAATACGCCCATTAGTATTAGGTTTGTCTTTTCTTCTTCAATAAAGGTACTTGGGTCGCGAGTTGCAAACCAGTCGACTAATTGTCCCATAAAACCAAAAAGCGACACTTCTAGTACAGCGATTAAGGCGCTCAATAATGAAACACTTAGCAAAACATGCCACATTCCTTGAGAATAATGCTTACAAAAAGCATACAAAGAATTAGGCGGTTGCTCGACCTTGTCATCGGGAAATGCGCGTGTTAGTTTTTCAAAAAAGAAAACATAATAGCCCTTTACTAAAAACCAGATTTCAATATGAGGGCGAACCTTTGAATCTAAAGGTATGAGTGGTGTAAACGCGATATGTAATAATTTGACGCGTGAGTTGCTCATATCTTAGATGACTCGCGGCATCTAAAGCCTGTTGTTCCCAAAGTCCTTCGGGTTGAGCCCGCACTATTTCAAAATCAGTTGTACTACCGTCAGGATGAATAATGAAACCCACCTCAACAACACCATCATATTCAGGCGCAATCGCTTCACTTTTGACGGTAAACATATCATCGCTTAATGCCCAATGGGCGCGTAACTCGTTTTGAGGAACAAGTCGCACATCGCTAGAATTAGTGATATCAACCAACTGTGTTTGTTCATCATCAATAGAACTAAGCGATTCTTGATCACCTAATTTGTTGTCAGACGATTGCTGTGAACAAGCACTTAAATAAAATAATACAAAAAAGAAAACAGTCCCATACTTCATACTATTAGCCTATAAAAATTTTATAAAGAGTAACACCAGCCAATACCCTGCAATAGCAAACTGGACTAAGAAAAAGACAAAGCGAATAGTGACTGCAAGATTGCTTACCGATATCACATGAACAAGACTTTGGATCACGCGCGCAGCAATAACCACCAAAGCTAAACCATCAGTTATCGCAGCAGAATTAGTGGTAAGGGCGAGTAACATTGGTCCAACAACAAATACTAATGACTCATAGCAATTTGCATGCGCGCGGGTAATGCGATACCCCAAATCACCGATGCCTTCGCCAGAAGCATTGAATTGTAATGCCTTTCTATTGTTTGATGCATTAAAATATGAGCGGACACCTGCTAGCGCAAGGGTAAGTAGCATTGTCCAAGTAATATAAAATGCAACGGCAATAATGGTTTCGTTCATGTTTAGACTCTTCAAGTGAGATGATTGTTAATAAAGCTTGCTTACATTAGCACAAACTGAAGTTTACTTTGTAAAATAATAGTTTCGCAACATTGTGTTGCAGTGAACACTTGCCAACATAGTACTTATTACATTAGAATATACTAATATAAAAATACACCAAAAGAGTATTAATGGATAAAAAAAGTCTAAAAAATCAGTCTAAAAAAGCAGAGTCTTTATTAAAAACATTAGCAAACTCTAATAGATTGATGATTTTATGTTTGTTGATTAAGCATCCGCTTAGTGTGTCTGAGTTAGTTGACGAAGTTGGCATGTCACAATCTGCTGTATCACAACACTTGGGTAAACTCCGAGAAGCCAAGATAGTTGACACTCGCTCAATTGGCACCCAAGTAATTTATAGCATCGATAATCCTGAAGTGAACGCCATAATTGCGGTACTTCAACTCATATATTGCCCACGGTAATAACTACATAAGATATATCCTAGGTCCGCACCTTCAATTTTAACCGGAGAAACAATGTCTACTAAATTAATTAAACAAATCGATACAACACAAGCATTAGCGCTTCTTGAAGCTGGTGCGGTGCTTGTTGATGTAAGAGAACCTGCTGAATTTCATAGCACACATATAGCGGGCGCGACGCTGCACAGCCTTGGCTCAATCAAAGCAGACGATATTAGTGAGCATACAGATAAGACTTGTATTATATATTGCCAAAAAGGAGTAAGAGGAAATAAGGCTTGTGAAAAGATATTAGCGGACAAACCAGATGCCAATATTGTGAATCTAGCAGGTGGTATTGAAGCTTGGCAACAAGCCGGTCATCCAGTAAAAAGTGGCGATAGAAAAGTGCTACCTTTAGATCGCCAAGTGCAAATAACCATAGGCACATCTGTCTTCACATTTTCTATGCTAAGTCTGTTTGTTTCGCCGGCCTTTGCCTATGGAGCAGCCTTTTTTGGAGCAGGACTTATGTTCGCCGGCATTAGTGGTTTTTGCGGGCTGGCTAGAGTATTAGCCATGGCACCATGGAATAGGTAAACAGGTAATATTATAATTTACGCGCTTTTAAACGCTTGCCTTTGACACGCTTTTCTCTGAAAAACGCCAATGCTTTTTTTACACTTCGTTGTTTAATAGCAACAAAGGCTTTATCGTGCGTAATTTGTATCTTACCTATGTCAACACCTACAATGTCAGCTTGTTTAACTAGCGCGCCTAGCAAATCACCTTTACTGATCTTTTGCTTTTTACCGCCATCGACCATGACACAATCAAAGCTTGGTAACAGAATCCTGTTGGCGTGAAAGCGCAACGCTTGCGCGTGTTTACTGGGGATGTGAGCTTTTGTTTCTTGAGCAATAGTTTGCAGTGCTTTTTGCTGAGACTCAGTAATTAACGTGACTGCTTGCCCTTTATGCTCTGCTCGACCAGTGCGCCCGACACGGTGTGTATGGGTTTGTGGCGAATCAGCAAGCGATGCATTTATGACTAATTCAACTTGATCGATATCTAGGCCCCTAGCGGCAATATCGGTAGCAACCAATATATTTGCGCACTTTATCGAAAATTGAGTCAGTACTTGCTGGCGCTGACTTTGGGTAAGGTCACCATGCAAGGCTTCTACACTAAAACCTTTACTTAAGAGCTCATCAGCAATTTCTTGTACCTGTATTTTTGTTTGACAAAATATCATCGTTGACTGACTTTGATACTCGGTCAATACCGCAGCCACCGCGTATTGCTCGCGCCCTTGCTGAACAATATACGCTTGTTGTTCAATTTGCCTTTGAGCACTACTATCTTCTACTTCAATAATCACTGCATTACGTAAATACTGTCTGGTTAACTTCTCAATTTCTGTTTCGTATGTGGCAGAAAAGAGCATAGTGTGTCTAGGTTTAGGTAATGCATTTAATATCCAAGCCATTTGATCAGAAAAACCCATATCCAAAATCCTGTCCGCTTCATCAAGCACCAAATTTTGAATAGTAGATACGTCTAGTTTCTTTTTTCTAATTAAATCCATCACGCGCCCAGGCGTTCCAACCACGATACTAGGACAATGAACTAATGATGCTATCTGTGGCCCGATCGCAATGCCGCCAACAAGTGTCAGGATCTTGGTATTAGCGTGATGTTTAGCTAGCAAGCGAAGTTGGTCGGCGACTTGTTGCGCAAGCTCCCTCGTTGGGCATAAAACTAATGAATAAACGCCTTTGTGACCTGAGTCTTGTGCGTCAATTAGACTATTTAATACACTTAAGCCAAAAGCGAAAGTTTTACCGCTTCCTGTTTTTGCCTTTACGGCTGCGTCTTTACCTTCGAGCAAGCTAGGTAAACAAGCCTCTTGTGTTTTAGTAAGGTCTGTTAAACCTAAATCATCTAGGGCGCTATGTAACGCCTGTTTTAATGCAAGCTCTGCAAATGTCGTCATAAGTTTATCGTTTAGTTTGGCTGTAATGCCAATTTCCATTTAAGAGACTGACCCGCATAGAATGGTACAATCTCATCATTATTCGGTAAGCTAACTAGCTCAGGTACCATCCATTGTTCTTGAACTAATGTAATGTGGTTTTCATTTCTGGGCAGCCCATAAAAATCAGGACCATAATGACTTGCAAAACCTTCTAACTTATCTAGCGCTCCTAAGTCATCAAAAATTTGGGCATATAATTCAATCGCACTCCAAGCGCTATAACAACCTGCGCAACCACATGCAGATTCTTTTGCATGTTTCTCGTGTGGTGCAGAATCGGTGCCTAAAAAGAACTTAGACGAGCCTGATGCCACAACATCTTGCAAGGCTTTTTGATGAATATTTCGCTTTAACACAGGAAGACAGTAATTATGTGGACGAATCCCACCAACAAGTAAGTCATTCCGATTTAACAGCAAATGTTGAGGCGTAATCGTTGCTGCTACGTTGTCTGACGCGCCAAGCACAAACTCAACTGCATCTTTTGTTGTAATGTGCTCAAAAACGACCTTCAGATTTGGAAAATGATTAACAATGTCATGTAGATAAGTATCGATAAACATTTTTTCTCTATCGAAAATATCGATATGATTTTCAGTGACTTCGCCGTGTATCAACAACAACATCCCGACTTCTTGCATTTTTTCAAAAACAGGGTACAAGCTTTTAATGCCCTTGACTGCTGCATCAGAATTCGTCGTTGCGCCAGCAGGATATAATTTACTCGCCACAATACCGGCTGCTTTTGCTTTTTCAATTTCTGCCGCAGTGGTATCATTGGTTAAGTATAATGTCACCAAAGCATCAAAGTTTAACGATGCTGGCACTGCGTCTTGAATCCTCGCCTTATATGATAAAGCCATTTCGGTTGTGGTAACGGGAGGCACTAAATTGGGCATGGCAATCGCTCGATGAAAACAACGAGCAGTCGCTGGCACTGTCTCTTTTAGCATATCTCCATCTCTAAAATGTAGATGCCAATCATCAGGTTGTTGAATAGTAATCGAGCGCATGAACTTTCCTAGTGTTATATAAAAAATTGCGGTATAGCTCTATAGCTTAGTAGAGACTCGCGTAAAACAAAATCTGACCGCTTTCAAACGCGCAGATTATGCCCTAAAGGGCATTCAAATGCACCGTTAGAATTTACTATTTAATACATAAAAGCGAACACGTGATAAACTATATGAAAGATTTTGCTATGTCTTAGGTCTTTTATAATAGACCTCTGTATTTTACAAAAACAAGAAAGGAAGAACGCTTGTCCGGCTCAAATGTTTCTCACATCAGCATCAATAATTTAGTGCAAAGTAATTCGCGTATGACCAAACTGTTGATATGGTTTTTAGACCGTATGCTTGGCATCGCAAAAATGAATAGCTTGTATCAGTTTCATCAAATGCAAGGACTTAAAAAAGAAGCTTTTGCAGATAAGCTAATCGATTTACTTGCACTTAATATTACAGGAATAGAGGAGCTACAAGCAAAGATTCCTAAAACGGGTCCTGTTTTGCTTGCTAGCAATCACCCCTTTGGTGGCATTGAAGGGGTAATATTAGCCCGTGTAATTGGCCAAGTGCGTCCAGATTTAAAAGTACTCGCAAATAAAGGCTTAGGTATTTTTAAAGAGCTCAGCGACTATTTTATTTTTACCAACCCGCTATCAGAAAAAGACCCAGCCAATGGCCCTTCTTTAAGACAGTGTATTAGGCATGTTGCAAATGGAAATGCCTTACTAATTTTCCCAGCAGGCAGAGTGTCCTATTATCAAAGCGATAAAAAAGCGATTAGAGATCATCAATGGAACAAGATTGTCGGCCGAATAGTGAGTATTCCACAATGCCAATATGTTCCAATTTTTGTTTCTGGGACTAATAGCAAGTTATTTTATCGCTTAGGTCGAGTGTATTATCGCCTACGAATGTTAATGCTTGCTCGTGAATTATTAAACAAAACCGGTGCAAATATCGGTATACACGCAGGTAACCCAGTTGCCGAAAAGCAAATAAAAGGAACGGACAAATCACAAAAAGCCGAAGTTTGCCGCGCGCTTTGTTATGCACAATGCCCCAGTTGGAACTACACATGGCCAGCTGACACGCATATGAATTACAAGCCCTTGTTGGCACCGGTAAATTCCGAATTGTTAGCGCAAGAGATTTCGTCGCTACCTAGCGAACAAAAGTTATTATCCTCAGGCGATTTTGATGTCTATTATGGCTACCAGTCACAAATGGTGAATGTTGTAACCGAAATAGCGCGCCTGCGTGAGTTAGTATTTCGAGAGCATAATGAAGGCAGTGGCGAAGCTATTGACACTGACCACTTTGATGCAACATATACCCATCTATTTATTGTTAAACGTGATAAAGCACAAATAATGGGCGCGTACAGGATGGGGCAGACCGATAAACTTATTGAGAAAGATGGTGTGGAAGGGCTCTATTTACACAAAATGTTTGAGTTTGAACCATCATTTGTCAATCGCCAAGAGCCTTGTTTAGAGATGGGCCGCTCATTTTTGATTCCTGAATTTCAGGGATCGTATCAAGGTTTACTTCTGCTTTGGAAAGGCATTTGTAGTTTTGCAAATCAATTCCCTGAGTATCGAACTTTGTACGGAACCGTGTCGATTAGTAAGCTATATGACCCTAAAAGCGTCAAATTAATCGAAAAAGCTTTGGTCGATAGGCCACTTGACGTGAGCGCAAGGAATCAGTTTGAGTGCAAATTGCATGACGAAATAGCAGCCTTACATAGTGATGGGCATTTAAAAGAACAGCTTAGTTGCATGTTGGCATCTTTAGAGTCAGACGGTAAAGATATTCCCATCTTGGCTAAGCAATACCTAAAAATGGGAGCACATTTTCATTGTTTAGGCATCGACACTAGCTTTAACCACACATCAGGCTTGCTATTAAGTGTCGATTTATCAAAATCGCCAGAGCGCTTATTAAAACTTTATATGGGAGAAACGTATCCTAAGTATTTGGCGTATAAGAAGCACTAGTTAACACGGTACTGACTAATAATTAGGTAGCATTTAGTTCTTTTTTGTATATGCCGCGATGATGACAATCCGCTGACCATTGACTTTTCCTTCAATGTGCAAGGGGTTGTTTGACAAACCAATATTCCTCACGGGTGTGCCTCGTTTTGCCACAAAACTGGTACCTTTTACCGGTAGATCTTTGATGATAGTCACTGCATCGCCAGCTTTTAGAGCGACACCATTAACATCTAGCGTTAATTCATCTTGATTAACAATACCTGCATCAGCCCATTGCTTCACCTCATCCTCTAGATATAACATCTCCAATGCATCTTGCGCCCACGCTTCAGAATTGCATGTTTGTAGTAAACGATAACTTAGCACTTGAACAGCGTCAGTACTAGACCACATACTATTACTTAAGCACCTAAAGTGTTGAAAATCACAAGCTTGCCCAGCATCAATGTTTTCAAGACATATCTGACATACACATACGTGACAATTAGCGGTGGAATCAGGCGAGTTAGGAATTGCATAGGCACTAAGTGATGTACTAGAGCCACAAAGCTCACATTGCTGACCACTTCGTTCTAACAGAATATTTAGCATAAAAGTAACCCTATATTTTATGCGGGCATGCTAACACAAAACAACAGTGTATTGCATATCACTTCACTGTTGTTTTGCTTGAGTATTTTGTATGTGGAAGTGCCTAGGCGCTTTTAATTAAATGGGTAATTGTCGCGGGCGCATAACCAAAGAATTGAGGAACTGTTTTATTCTGCATACTGCATATAATGCGAATAAGTGCGTAGTGGTGAATCGCATGAGAACTTGCAAACACAAGCTCCCTTTCAAGGGTAGATTGACACGTTGTCGAGTGTGTACGAATGACGTCCACTTCCGTTGTTACACTTAGCGGCATGTCTAAACTCGACTCATCAATACTACTTAGCCAAGTATTGATCGTTTCTAGGCTTTCAAGACCTTGGTCTGGAAATTGTTCAATTTGGTTGTGTCTATTGCGATTATTATAGTTGATATGCCCTTCAGTGACACCATTCATCAAGGCTAAAAAATGATCGACTATGTGTCTAATGTGTGCACCGATACTACTTGAAAAATGTGGCGGTAACTCTTTTTGATATTCTTGCGTTGTCATCCCATCCAACAAATCAATGGCTTGATTAATGATGGCCACGTAACTATTTGACATTATTTTCCCTTGGCTAACGTTCTATATGGTTTTGCTAAACAACACAGTTGCGTAATAATTACACAATCAAGCATAAAAGACAAAAAACAACTATGTTACTCACAATTGATATAAGTCTAGACCATAAATATCACAAAAATATTTCATTTAAGTAAAAATTATCAATTTTCAGAAGTTTGATTAACAAAGATCAAGCTTTGGGTATCAAACCCGTAAGCGTTAGCAGATTCTACTAATTTTGAAACTGTCTTTTTATCTAAGGCTGGCGTACGAGATAATATCCATAAGTAGTCAGTATCTGGACCTGTCACTAATGCATATTGATAATCTGCATCGAGCTGCGCAATCACATAGCTTGCATAAAAAGGGCCAAAAAAAGATACCTTTAAATGCCCCGTTGTTTCATCATCAACAAAATATGCTTTGCCTTCAGCTTCTTTCCACTCATTGGTTTGTGGGTTAAAACCTTGATTAAGGACCTTTATCCCACCGTCTTCTTGCATTGAATAATGCGCGGTAACTTGCTCTAGCCCCCTTTCAAAACTATGATCAAGTCGCGCTATTTCATACCATTTTCCTAAATACTGGGCTTTGTTGAAGTTAGATACGGGTTCAACTCCTTTAGGTATACCCGTACAAGCGCTCAAAAACAATAACATGCTAATCAAGCACCCTTGCTTTTTATAAAAAGCGAAGGTCGATACGCTCATAAACAAACTCCTTTGTTCAGTGTTTAAATAGATTTTAGAGGATAAATGTAGCTATGCATACGTATTCTACAAGGTAAAAATGATATACTTTGTTAAAGTTAATTCACTTAAATAGAGACAATTATTCATGAGCTTACCCTTACATCAATATTATCCTGAAGCAAGTCGCCTTATACTTGGTACGATGCATTTAGGAGGTGGTTGGAACCAAGAACCCGTCTCTACACAAGATATGAATCAAGCCTTTGATGTCGTCACCAAAGCATTAGAGTCAGGCATTAACGTTGTTGATACCGCTGACATATATACTTTCTCAAAATCAGAACAAGTGCTAGGTGAGCTTTTCAAACGAGAGCGCTCGCTGCGACCACATTTATTGTTGCAATCAAAAGTTGGCATAAAGCTTGGCTAAGAATATGGCGTTCAGCAATATGATTTATCAGCACAGTGGATTCAAACTGCTGTTGAAAAAAGTATAAAAAGATTGCACGACAATCCCTTAGATATCTTATTTTTACACCGCCCTGATCCGCTAATGCAACTTGATGAAACCGCTGCAACATTGACCAAGTTGCATGAACAAGGGAAATTTGAATACCTTGCGGTGTCAAACATGCACGCTGGACAAATTGCATGGTTACAAAGCGCACTTAGTATACCTATCATCGCTAATCAGCTAGAGATGAGCTTAGCACATCACGATTTTGTCGAAGATGCAATTACAACCAACATGAGAATAAACTCTGAGCAAGGCTTCCCAAGAGGGACAATTGAGTTTTGTGGACAAACCAAAATGCAAATTCAAGCTTGGAGTCCATTGGCAAATGCTAAATATTTTTCACCTGATGAAAGTAGTGATAAAAACACCCTAGCTACCGCTGATTTGTTAAATGCGTTAGCGACAGAATATGGTACGTCAGCTAGCGCTATTATGATGGCATGGCTATTGAAACACCCAAGTAACATACAGCCTGTTATAGGCACAACAAAACCAGAACGTATAAGTGATGCCGCTTCGGCTATCGATATTAAATTGACCAGACATCAGTGGTATCAATTACTAGAGACCAGTCGCGGACAACCCATTCCATAAAAAGTTAAGGAAACCTTTGTGAGCACGACGAATAAAAAAATTTACCCAAAAGACATTTTCACTGTATTACTTATCGTCATCCCGCTATTAAGTGCATGCTCCAATCCTGACAAAGAAAAAGCACCACGAGCTTTGGAACAAAAGCCCACTTCAGTCGTGTCGTCACCAACTGATTTGGGACACTATTTAACTCGCGATATTCAAGATGAGGTTTTTTATTTTGTAATGCCAGACCGTTTTCACAATGGTAAAACAGACAATGATAATGGCGACCCTAGTAGACCGATTTCATATGGTGGATTAGATACAAGCTCAAAATGGGCATTCCACGGTGGTGATATTGCAGGAGTTGAAGCTAAGCTTGATTATATTGAAGGGCTTGGGATAAGCGCAATATGGATGACACCCATTTTGCGTAACCGAGCAATTCAACAAGATGGTTTTGGTCATCATGGATATTGGGTCGTTGATTTCACTGAAATCGACCCTCACTTTGGCAGTAATGACGACCTTAAGCAATTAATAGAGGCAGCGCATGCAAGAGATATCAAAGTGTTTTTTGATATCATCACCAATCACACCGCAGATGTCATTAAGTACGAAGAGTGTCATAAGCAAGATGGGACATTTTTATTAAAAGACCAAACAGGGTGTGAATTTAAAACCAAATCTCAACTGGCACAGGGTGACCGATATACGCCTTTTCTTTTACCTGAAGAAAAAGAAGTTAAAGTCCCAGCTTGGTTAAACGATCCCAAGTACTACAACAATCAAGGTGACTCAATATGGCAAGGCGAGAGTGTCATAACCGGTGACTTTGTTGGGCTAGATGATTTAAATACTCAACATCCCGATGTGATCAAAGGGCTCACCGAGGTGTTCAAAGATCTAATTAGTGAATTTAAGCCCGATGGCTTCAGAATTGACACAGTCAAACATGTAGATTTAGTGTTCTGGCAAGAATTTGGTCCTGCCATTACCGCCCATGCCAAAGAAATAGGCTTGCCAGAGTTTTTTATCTTTGGGGAGGTTTTTGATGGTAACCCAGCTGGATTAAGTAAATTTACAAGTGCAGGTAAAATGCCGTCAGTGTTAGATTTCAATTTTGCATTTAATACTCGTGGCGTTTTATTTGAGAACAACGCTGTCAGTAACGTGTTTAGGGTGTTTCAAGACGACGATTATTATCGAGACGCCGACACAAGCCCTAACGATTTACTGAACTTCATTGGTAATCATGATGTTGGCAGGCCAGGTAATATGATTGACCAACTTGATGTATCTGAAGATAAGAAACTGGCTTTGAGCCGAGTTGCTCATGAACTAATGTACATGTCGCGTGGTATACCTGTTGTCTATTATGGTGATGAGCAAGGCTTTACAGGTGACGGTGGTGATGTAGATGCTCGTGAAAATATGGATGCATCAAAAGTAGCCAGTTATAACGATAATAATCTTATCGGCACAGATGCCACTACCGCTCAAAGCAATTTTGACATGAAACACCCGCTTTATCGTTCTTTACAAAATCTCTCATCTATGAGAACTCAATACAAAGCACTACGAAAAGGTGAGCATATTAATCGCTTTGTCGATGACGATAACAGGGTCTATGCATTTAGCCGCATTATGCATGAAGACTTAATTGACCATATTCTTGTCTTTAATTTTTCTGATCAAGTGCAATCGGTCACGCTTAATCAGGTGAACGGTACATATTTATCTTTAAAACAAGACAAGCGTAAAATAAACGCAGACGGTCAATTACGGGTAGATGTAAATCCATTAGACTTTGTCATTCTGCAGGCCACAAAACCACTTGCTAGTAGTGAAATTTTGAAAGTGTCGATGTTATCTCACTACGAAGAAAACGAGCGCGTGGTTGTGCCATTTGATGTTGAGTTTAGCAACAAAAATGTATTTAACATGGCGCAAATTGATATCTTTTCGGTTAATGATAACGGTGAGAAAAAGCGAATTGCATATGATACCAGTGCGCCTTACCGACTTATCGTCACACCTGAAGAATTTTCTCAATTAGCAGCGATAGAGGTAGCGGCATCTAATCATCTTGGTCAACAGCTTAGTCAGTCCTTTGCATTGTAGAATATAAGCGTAATTAATTTGAGCTATGTCTAAAATACTGGCCTTTTGTTCAGTGCTAAACGATACGAAATTGGAGTATTATTTAAGCTCAAATTAACGGTTTCAATAAAAGGAATTATCATGAACCATATAAATGAGTTAAGTATCAACGAAATGCAAAGTGTGACTGGCGGTGAAGCAAATTGGGCCGAAGCTGGGGCAGGACTTGCTGCAGTAGGCATAGCAGTAGCGGTTGCAGCGACACCTGTGGGATTAATAGGCATGGCCGGCGCAGCAGCATTTTCCTACTTTGGCGGAACACTTATTGGCAGTGGCCTTTCAGGCAACGATGTGTGGGATCTCAATAACTAATGGATACAGTATCAACAGTCTTGTTGATAATTGGTGCGCTCTGTGTTTTGGGCGTACCGCTTATTGTCAGCAAAAGTAAACAATCCAACAATGATAAAGGTACAAATCTACCTTTGGTATGGGGAATTGCGATTGCCAATTGCATCATCGCGTTAACGATTATTATATTTGCGTAAAGATGAAATTGCCAAACAACCGCAGTGGTAGCAAAATCTCCTTCTAGAATTCACATTACCTTAAGCAATTTGGATGGTGTCTGCACAAAACAAGGTTATAAG
This sequence comes from Glaciecola sp. HA4-3, assembly GCF_055693685.1. NCBI lineage: Bacteria > Pseudomonadati > Pseudomonadota > Gammaproteobacteria > Alteromonadales > Alteromonadaceae > Glaciecola > Glaciecola sp. HA4-3. The sequence goes on along the minus strand of NZ_CM146340.1, from coordinate 341,994 downwards.
CTAGATGTCAGCCCATTAAGCTTAGCTTGGTAGCGTTTCTGATCTTCAGGCAAATTAGCTAAAGCTTGAGCTTGCTCAAGCGCTTCACGCGCCATGCCATATTTTGCTTGTTGTGCATAAACATTGGCAAGGTAAAAGTAAGGCTCGTGGAGATAATTCGCTTTTTCGATCGATTTTTGGAAGTAGCTTTGTGCCAAGCGCAAGTCGCCTTGTTCCCAAAGTAATTTGCCTTTGTTTATCCAAGTGTATGGATTTTGATCGCTAATATCCTTAATCCTCTCGTAAAGCTTTGCAGCTCGTTCGACGTCACCTCTTTGCTCTAGCATAGCGGCAAAATTATCTACCGATGTAAACGAAGCAATGTTTTCACTCTCCATAAACTCGTAAATATCAAATGCATACTGCTCATGCCCTTTTCGCTTGTACAAAATAGCGAGAATATTAAGCGTCTCTGGGTGACGAGGATCTAATGTATTAGCACGCATGACATAACGATATGCCAAATCTACTTGTCCCTCTAACAAGGCTTCGCTTGCTTTGTTATGCCAATACATAATCTCAAATTCTTGTGTGGAGATCCTAGAAGAGCGAACATTTCCAGCATCCCTAAAATAATCAATGATAATGGACCCAAAGACTTTTGTTACCTTGTCTTGTGCCATGTAAGTATCAAACAGTCTCACATTGACATGGCTTGAGACTAATTGAATATCTGCTTGCTCAGCAAAAACAGGGGCACTATGCACTTTTGTATACCGGTATTTAAGCCCAGCTAACTCGGCAAGCGCACTTGATAAAACAGCTAATGACATACAATTGCCTGCGCGCTTTGCTAAGGCATCAGATGCATTGTAGGTTTTACCGTGGTATGAAAAATCATGGCCTACTGCCAAAAGATAATCAGCAACGCGCTGATGAGGCCTAATTGAAGCGTTTTTAGGATGATTAAAATAACTTAAAAAATCGTCTTTTTGTTCATCGCTTAATGTATAGATATCATCCTTTGATGGAACACTTAAAGAGAACAATTCACTATGAACAGTCGGCGCTACCAAAGGCTTTTCGATGTGTGCATAGTTTGCTTTCTTGTGGTCGGCTTTGTTGGCCGAAAACAATGATTCAGCATCCCCCACCGCTAAAGCATCTTCATGGAAGACATGACTAGATGAGCATGCTCCTAAACTTAGCAAGCATGGGATAATCAGCATCGCTTTTATCTTTAACAAATACGTTTCTCCAGTTGTTTCGTATTTATAATATGACAATGAGTAAAGCGAATGCAAGGTTTGCACCTCGACTTCTTGCATGTTCTGGCATAGTTTCTATAGTTAATAAACATTACTTGATTATCGTGATATCGAAATTAATCGATAACATTAATCGGCACAGCTATAAAACTTGAGTAAAAGGACCATATGCAATCATTTGAGTTTTCTACTACAAAAAGAATTATATGTGAGCTTGGAGGCTTATCGAATTGCCCGGAGTACTGCAGCTCCTTAAGAGGTAAACGGCCCATTATCGTGACAGATAAAGGCATTGTTGGCTTGGGTATTATTGACCAATTAAACGAATATTTATTGCGTTCCAAGATCAGCGCCATTGTATTTGATGAGGTTATTGCAGATCCTCCTGAGGCGATTATTCTAGCAGCTGTTGCCCTAGCCATAGAGGAAGGTGCTGATTGTGTCATAGGTATTGGTGGCGGCAGTTCTATGGATTGTGCAAAGTTAGTTGCTGTTTTAATGCAGCAAACTCAAAACTTACAAGAGCTGTATGGCGTTAATTGCATTCATTCTACAAGAGCTCCTTTGATCCTAATACCAACTACCGCTGGCACAGGGTCTGAGGTTACCCCAATTTCAATCGTCACAACGGGAAAAAGTACAAAAGCCGGTGTTGTTTCGCCTATTTTATTACCTGACATTGCTTTATTGGATGCCAGTTTGACACTAGATTTACCAAGTAACGTGACCGCAGCAACCGGAATTGATGCAATGGTTCATGCTATTGAGGCATATACAAGCAAACTGAAAAAGAATCGTTACAGCGATTTATTGGCAACCCACGCTTTGAGCTTGCTAAGTGACAATATTGTTAAAGCCACATTTAATGGCAAAGATGTCAATGCAAGAGAAAATATGATGCTGGGAGCATCACTAGCTGGACAAGCTTTTGCTAACGCGCCTGTAGGTGCCGTACATGCACTTGCCTATCCTCTTGGCGGAATTTTTCATGTTCCCCATGGCTTGAGTAACTCACTAATGTTACCCCATGTGCTTCGGTTTAATGCAAGTCATGCAAGTGATTTGTACGCTCAGCTTGCGCCTTATATCATCAATAAAGTATCTGCATCAAGCAGCGACAAGCACCTTACAAGTCAGCTTGCTAGTCACTTTTATGAATTGGCTAAACAATTAGCATTACCCACTCGTTTACGACAAGTTAATGTTACTGAAGATGATTTAAGCACCTTAGCCGAAGAAGCCATGAAACAAACACGTTTACTGGTTAATAATCCAAAAGATGTTTCATATACTCAAGCACTAAGTTTGTATCAACAGGCCTATTAAGGAAACAAGAACGCTTATGCGCAATGAATCGAAAATACACATCAATGATTTTCACTATACCTACAACATGCATACTCGTTGGAACGATAATGATGCCTATGGTCATGTTAATAATGTTGTGTATTACAGCTACTTTGACACTATTATTAATTGGTATCTCATTGAGCATGCAGGGCTCAATATACACACAAGTAAAACGATAGGATTAATGGTTAGTTCAAGCTGCCAATATTATTCAAGTATTGCTTATCCAGAAAAATTTGTTGGCGGTTTTAGTGTCAATAAAATAGGTAATAGCTCGGTCGAATACCAACTAGGTATTTTTAAAAACAACGCCGATCATGCTGCTGCGCTTGGCAAAATGACGCATGTGTTTGTCGATAGACAAACCAACAAACCAGTTCCAATTGAAGGGGCATTGCGCACTGCGCTGGAAAACGCAGTAATATAACATATGTAGCTTGTTCTCTAGTCCGTAGTAGTATTATTTCAACAAGGCCAATCCACACTATTTTGAATAGTTTAAATGATGACTAATTACTTTATAACTAGATACCGTTGAGCAGCCAAATAAAAAAAGCACTAGCACTTGAATAATGCCTTCATTGTAATGAAGGACCGTCGTTGCATATACCACCATTGCTAATAAGACTGTAGATGCCACCATTAGCCCAATATAGTGAACATAGTTAACTTTGCCTTTAATAATACTAAACATTTGAGTTTTCTAATTGTGTTTAAAGTACATATTTATCGGCATCATTTATCAAATTTTTACATAAAAAAACCCGCAAAATATGCGGGCTTTCATGAAGTCAGCTGTATCAGGATTGAAAAAACTCTCTTCTTAAGTCTCGGTCAGTATTGTAGGCTCCGCCTAATGACGATGTTTTTGTGTAAGAGTTAGTGTCTCTAATACCACGCGCTTTTACACAATAATGCGTCGCATTGATTGATACTGCAACATCCTTTGTACCAGTTAAGGCTTGTAGAGCTACCATTACTTGCTGTGTGAGCCGTTCTTGTACTTGCGGACGTTGTGCAAAAAACGCCACCAATCGGTTAATTTTACTTAAACCAATAACTGTTTTATTTGGGATGTAAGACACTGTAGCAGTGCCATCAATCGTTACAAAATGATGCTCACAAGTGCTCGTTAAGCTAATGTCGGTTATTTGAACAGGCTGTTCAATACTCATTTTGTTTTCAATCTGAGTTATTTTAGGAAAATTGCTATAATCGAGTCCTGAAAAAATCTCATTTACATACATCTTTGCAATTCGATTAGGCGTGTCTTGAAGACTATCATCGTTCAAATCTAGACCCAATGCCTGCATCACTTCGGTCATTTTTGCTTTAATGATAGTACGTTTTTCTTCTGCACTTAAGCCATTATCCACCATAGGCGTTTCTAGACCATTAGCTAAAAGTGCATCGCGCACTAAAACGGCCTGAGGTGATAAAGCGATGTTATGATTGGCTCCATGCATTACAATTTTTTCGTTTGCTAACATTCTGTGTCCAATGAATTATTTTGAATTTTATACGCAGAAAAACCAAGCTGGTTTACAATGAATGGATAAAAAGTAAATGAACTGGATCCTAGCTTATTCATTTTACGTACTTTTTTATTCTTTCATTCGGCGTACAGGAAAACGACAAACATATGACCGCTCCTATCTTAATAACCGGTGGCGCTCAGCGACTCGGTTTGGCCATCGCAGAGTCATTACTTAGTAAACACTCTAAGGTAATTATAACATATCGTACGAAAAAGCCAGCGATTGACACATTAATTGCAAAAGGAGCAATCGCGCTTCATGCAGATTTTGCTGATAACCAAGGTATTAGCGCATTCATTTCACAGCTCAAAGACGTCACTTCAAGCCTTAGCGCGATCATTCACAATGCGAGTGACTGGGATAGCGAAAAGCATCATCCAAGTCCTGCTGAACTATTGCAAAAAATGATGCAAGTGCATGCAAGCGCGCCTTACCAAATAAATTTAGCATGTAAAGAGATGCTGATTGATGGGTCAGATATTATTCATATGACTGACTTTGTCCAGGACAAAGGCAGTAACAAACACATTGCGTATGCCGCCAGTAAAGCTGCCTTGCACAATTTAACACTATCGTTTGCAAGCTTGTTAGCACCCAAAGTCAAAGTCAACTCAATCGCACCATCTTTATTGATGTTCAATGAAGGTGATTCACCTGAATATAAACAAAAAGCCTTATCAAAATCCATATTAGGAATATGCCCAGGCGCACAAGAAGCAGTAAAAGCAGTAGACTTTTTGCTCAGCAGTGACTATGTCACCGGCCAAACTTTACACCTAAATGGTGGGAGGCATCTTAAATAATGAAAGCACAATTGACACTACCGACACTTTTTTTAACAGTTCTTGTTACTACCTTAAATACCTATAGTGTTGCTAAACAAAACGATGATGAAACACAATTAGAGACTATTAGTGTCACCGCTACTAAGCAAGCCCAACAAATCAATCAAACCGCAGATAGCATTGCCACCATTACAAATGAGCAAATAGCATTAATTTCTTCGCAACACATCAATCAAGCTCTATCAAATATTCCAGGTACATGGATCAGTCGCGGTAACGGACAAGAACATCTTACCGCTATCCGTTCTCCGGTGCTAACAGGTGCAGGGAGCTGCGGTGCTTTTTTTATGGGCTTAGACGGCATATCGATTCGCGCTCCAGGCTTTTGTAACACGAATCAATTGTTTGATATAAATTATGAACAAGCGGCGCGAGTGGATGTCTTGCGCTCACCTGCTAGCACCTTGTATGGTGCTAACGCACTTCACGGTGTAATCAATATTATTAGTCCTAATGCTTTTAGTCATGACAATAATCAATTTGGTATCGAGGTTGGTGCATATGATTTTGCGCGCATATCTAAGGTTTATGGACAACAAAGTGAAGATAAAAAACATGCTTGGCTAGGTTTGTTCAACATGACCCAAGAAAATGGCTACCAAACTCAAAGCGGTTATGACCAACAAAAGATTACTGGTATTTATCAGTACGCGGGTGATGTATGGCAGAATAAAACTCTGGTCGACATGAGTAATTTAAACCAAGAAACAGCGGGCTTTATTAGAGGCTTTGAAGCGTTCAAAGACAAACAGTTTAGACGCATTAACCCCAATCCAGAAGCGTTCAGAGATGTTCAGTCTTTTCGTGCCTATAGCGACTTTTCGCGCGACACCGATACCGGAGAGTTAAGCCTTCGACCGTACTTTAGATACAATAGCATGCGCTTTTTGCAGCATTTTTTGCCTTGGCAAGCACTAGAACAAAATACCCATACAAGCATTGGAATACAGTCTACGTTGCGCCAACAAATCGGCCAATGGGATATTGTCAGTGGTATCGACTATGACCGCACTCAAGGCAAGTTAACAGAAACGCAAGCAGAAGACTTCTCACCATCCATACCAGCAGGTTTGCATTATGATTATACTGTTAGGGCATATCAGTTAGCACTATACAGCCAAGCCACATGGAACCATGAGGATTGGAAGGTTTTGTTTGGCGCCAGAGCAGAACGAAATTATTATGATTATGATAATTTAGCTGGCTTTAACAGCGCATGTGACATCAGTGTTGCTTTGTGTCGATTTACACCACCTGACAGCCAATCAAAAGGCTTTAATGCAATATCACCAAGTGCCAGTATACAGTATCAATTTGCACCCAATATGCTTGTATATACTAAATATTCACAAGGTTTTAGAGCCCCTCAGGCTACAGAGTTATTTCGATTACAAAATAATCAACAAATTACCGATATTGACAATGAAAACATGGATGCCATCGAGCTTGGTGTCAGACATACAAACGAACAGTCTAGTCTTCACTTAGCCGCCTTTTATATGACAAAGGATGATGTTATTTTTCAAGATAGTAATCGTCAAAATGTAACAGGCGCAAAAACAAAGCATCAAGGTATTGAACTTGAAATGTCTCATGTATTGAATACTAGTTGGATGTTATCTGGGCACATTAGCTTAGCGAAACATACATACGAAAATAACGCGTTATCATCTAATGCCCCTATTAGTGGCAACAGAATCGATACTTCGCCCGAGCTTATGTCAAAATTTAACCTTAATTATATTGGGATAGACGCGCTAGAAGCACAATTGAGTTTTCAATATTTAAGCGATTACTATTTAGATCCTCAAAACTCTGCCAAATATGAAGGCCATGAATTACTTGATTTACATATAAATTATCAAGTGAGTCCACGCGTAAAAGTTGGGATTAATATTTTAAATATCACAGATACTGATTATGCCGAACGTGCTGATTTTGCATTTGGTGGATACCGTTATTTTGTAGGACAGCCTCGGCGTGTTTTTGCCAACATAAAGTGGACATACTAGAATGATAACCTTGCTACCTGAATGGGCCGAACAAGAAGCAGTTTTGCTAGCTTGGCCTCATCAGGATACTGATTGGGTGGATAATTTACTTGAGGTACAAGCTACTTATCTTGAACTGATTGATGCAATTAATCGCTGCGAATGCCTAGTGCTGCTCTTGTGTCCAGCAAAGCTTGTTGAACAAGTCAAAATGAAGCTTCCCAAACAAGCTAATATCTTTATATTTGAATGCGAATATGATGACACTTGGACGCGTGATTATGGATTTTTGACATGCAGTGGGCCAAAAGGAAATCAAGGGATAAGTTTTGAATTTAATGCTTGGGGCCAAAAGTATGCTGCCAACCAAGACAATGCGGTAAATAAAAGTCTGCGCCACTTATGCCGTTTGCCTATTTTGACTAGCGATGTTGTGCTTGAAGGTGGTGCAATAGAGATAGATGAAAATCAGCATATCCTCAGTACATTTTCATGTCTTATGAACCCCATGCGAAATGGCGATATGAGCACAAGCGACTACACAGCAATTTTTCAAAAAGCCTTAGGTGCTAAGTCTGTAACATTGCTGACAAAAGGGCAACTTGAAGGGGACGATACAGATGGTCACATTGACACCCTAGCTAGGTTTACACCATTAATGGGAGTGGTTGCACAAGGTTGTGACAACCGGCCAAACGATCCACATTTTACTTCCTTATTTGCTATGCAACAAGAGATTGCTAAGGCCTTACCAAAACATAAACTGTATAGCTTACCATTGCCTTTTGTGACCGACAGTGACAAGAGACGACTGCCAGCATCGTATGCAAACTTTTTGATTGTAAACCAACATGTTTTGGCCCCTATTTATGGCGAAGCTGAAGATGAAGAGGCGCTTTATGTGCTGCAAAAAGCATTTCCAAACTACACTATTGTGCCCATTAATTGTCGGGCACTTGTTGAACAAAATGGTTCTTTGCATTGCGTGACTATGCAAATTCCAGTTGATACACTCAAACCAGAAGTGTTTATGCAGACCAATTAAAGTCTACGATTTAGAATATTCAACATAGGTAAAGCAATGTCATCACAAGCTCAAACCTTAAAAGTCGGTATTGTCCAACAAGCTATCGCTGACAACAATAAACAAAAAAATTGGCAAGCCAGTGCGGCTAAAATAACTGAATTAGCCGAACAAGGCTGCCAATGCGTGCTATTGCAAGAGCTGCATTCAACACAATATTTTTGTCAAAGTGAAGACGTCAATCAATTCGAGCTTGCCGAACCGATACCAGGTGAAGCTAGTGCTTACTTCGGCTCCATAGCTAAAAAATTAGGTGTCGTCCTAATTACATCATTATTTGAAAAGCGGGCATCTGGTTTGTATCACAATACGGCAGTGGTATTTGACTGTGACGACAAAATTGCGGGTATATATCGTAAAATGCATATTCCAGATGACCCAGGCTTTTATGAAAAGTTTTACTTTACGCCAGGAGATTTAGGTTTTGAGCCGATTCAAACCAGTATCGGTAAATTAGGCGTACTCATTTGCTGGGATCAATGGTACCCAGAAGCCGCTCGACTTATGGCAATGGCAGGAGCTGATATTCTATTTTATCCAACCGCGATTGGATGGGACACGACCGATAGCAAAGAGGAACAAGAAAGACAGCAAGAAGCTTGGGTAACTATTCAGCGCTCTCATGCCGTTGCTAATTCTATACCAGTAGTCGTTGCCAATAGAACAGGATTTGAAGCCTCTCCAAACACTCAAGAACCCGGTATCTTGTTTTGGGGGCATAGCTTTGTAGCGGGTCCTCAAGGGGAAATCTTGGCTATGGCCAGCGATGGAAAAGAAGAGACATTGCTTGTCACCTTAGATATGAAACGTAGCGAAAACATCAAACGAATTTGGCCATACTTTAGAGACCGACGCATTGATGCGTATGACGATATAATTAAGCGTTGGCGCGACACCTAATGACTCGATTTGTCATAGTTATGCCTTCGCACGGGGATAAATTTTACTCGTAGCGCAAGGCATCAATTGGATTGAGTCTAGCTGCCTTTATCGCCGGTGCTAAGCCAAATACAATTCCAATAAGCGACGTAAAACCGAATGAAAGCATAACCGCCCAAACAGGAATATAGGTGCCTGAGCATACTGGGTACTAAAAAGGACACAAGACCCGACAAACCATAGCCAATAGCTAGTCCAATCAAACCACCAAACAATGATAAAACAACCGCTTCAACCAAAAACTGTAACATGATAAAACCGGGTGTTGCCCCAAGCGCTTTTAATGTGCCGATTACACGCGTACGTTCAGTTACCGATACCAACATAATATTCATCACACCAATGCCACCAACCACCAGACTAATTCCTACAATGCCTGCAGTAATTGCCGTCGCGCTATTAGTAAAAGTGTCTATTTGCTCGCGTGCTTTTTCTGCTGTTTCAAATTCAAAATCATCAGGCTCGTCTGCCTCAAGTTTGTGTTGTTGGCGTAATATTCTCGTCATCTTCGCAAGAGTTTGCTCTTCGTTAGCATCGTCATTTAGCCTAAACATGATTTGTACGTTACTTTGCGAGCTTGCTCCTTCTAGTGCGCTCATCGTGCTAATAGGAATATTGATATAATCATCTTGATCAAAGCCTAGCAAGCTACCTTGTTTTTCGGCTACGCCGATGATTCTAAACCATTCACCGCCTAGCTTTATGTATTCGCCTACAGGATTCTCGGGCAAATCGAGCTTATCAATGATGGACGGGCCTATAAACGCAACCCTGCGGCGCTTTTCATCGTCTTCAGCACGAATAAAACGGCCTAATTCAGGGTAAGTACGATAAGCTTTTTGGTAATCTTGCTCCGTACCGATGACTCGAGATGAATGGCTTTTATTGCCGTATTCAGCTCCACCTGAAAATCGCCAAGTAAACATCAAAGCGGTCATCGTTTCGGCTTCTTTGATTCGGGCTTTAAGTACAAGAAAATCGTCATACGTCAACTTCGCCCGCTTACCTAACATCTCTTGCTCCCTACTGGTGTAGGGTTTGATATTGGTCACATCTGGAGACATATCAGCTAGCTGATCATTGATTTGCTTGGTAAACCCTTGCATAACTGCTACAACCGTAATGACGGCTGCAACCCCAATAATTATCCCCAAACAGGTTAATGCGCTTCTCATTGCATTGGCTCTAATGGCTGATAATGCTGCCTTAGTTCCTTCAACAACTGCAAGGGCCGATTTAAACATGTTGGCGCTCTCCATCTTTTTTCGCACATCGCTGACGACTTTACCGTCTACCAAACGAATAACACGATGACAATGATCAGCGATTTCTTGCTCATGAGTGACCAGAATAATCGTATGCCCTTCATTATGTAATTCGTCAAATAAGGCCATAATCTCGCTAGTGGTTTTGCTATCAAGATTACCAGTAGGCTCATCACCTAACAAAATATGAGGTTTGGTCACAAGTGCGCGAGCAATAGCCACACGCTGGCGCTGCCCACCAGAGAGTTGACTTGAAAGATGATCGACTTTATCGGCTAAACCAACTCGGCTAAGTGCTTTAGTTGCGTCTTGTTTGCGCTTTTTACTTGGTATAAAACGATAAACCAAAGGCTGCATCACGTTTTCTAAGGCAGAGGCGCGCGGTAAAAGGTTAAAGCTTTGAAAAATAAAGCCTACGCTTTCGTTACGTTGATGGGCAAGCTCAGTTTCAGTCATTTTTTTAACTAGCTTATCTTTCAAGTAATAATCGCCGCTAGTAGGTGTATCGAGGCAGCCTAAAAGATTCATTAGCGTTGATTTACCAGAGCCAGACGGTCCAATAATCGCTACATATTCATTAAGTTCAATTTGAATATTGACATCATCAAGCGCTTTAAAGACTTGATCGCCCATTTTGTAGTGTTTATTAATCCCTTCTAACTTAATAACCGCCGACATCTAGCCCACATCCTCATTATCGCTTGATGCATTTACTTCAACTTCATCTTTGTTTTTAAGTTTGCTAATTGGCCTTGCCGGACCAATAACAACCCTATCTCCTGCTTCTAGACCTGAAGTAATTGCCTGTTCAATATCTGAAGAAATACCCACACTCACATCAACACTCGTTACCGTATTGTCGGTATTTAAACGCCAAACAAACGTACGATCACCATCCTTTTGAACCGCTTCTATTGGTAATTTCAGGCTACTTTCAGCCACATTTGTCGCGATTTCAGCACGACAACTCATCCCTGCATATAACTGACGCTCTGTGCTATCAAGTAACACTTTGACTTTAAACGATAAGCCTTGGGAGCCTGGTTGGTTTTTGGCAGAGGTGCCAATATTAATCACCGTACCAGTAAATGGCGCATTTGGATAAGCCGCTGCATAAATATCTGCTTTTTGATTAAGCTTAATGCTCGCAATATCGGTCTCATCGACTCTTAATTCAGCTAAGATCGCACTTGGGTCAGCTACTAACATTAAGTCCGAGCCAATAATATTAGTCGTACCAGCAATAACTGTTTCGCCCTCTTTAATATTGACTGACGCTAATAATCCGCTCATGGGTGCCAAAAATACACTTTTGTTGAGTCTATCTTGTGCGATTTGTAAGGAAGCTAAGGCTTGATTATAAGACTCCGTGCTTGATTCAATATCGATTTTTGCTAGATCACGTGAGCTCTTTAAATTTTCATAGGTCTCTTCATTACCAAGACCATCTTCATATAAGTTTTTTTGTCTTTTAAGTTGACGCTCTAAATTACTTAACCGAATTTTACTTTGCTTTATTGCAATCTCGGTAGCACGCAAAATTGCTTTGTTACGGGTCACCTCTGATTCAAATGCTGTTGTATCAAGGCGCATTAACACATCACCTTGCTCAACACTTTGCCCTTCTTCTACAAATACTTTGTCTACCCGCCCGGTAACTTCTGAGCGCAATTGCACTTGAGTATTAAATACAAGGTTACCCGAAGCTAGAATTGAATCAGCAATGCTTCCTTCTTGTGCAATTGCAACATTCATTTTCGGTAATTCATTTACATTACTGACTTGTCGAGTGACCAACAAGGCAACAAAACCGATAACCACAAGAGTAATAATGATACTTTTTTTCATGCTTTAGCTCGTATTAATAAGACGTTTTATATGTTTATAATATGAATAAATGACCATGCCATCACGGCATGATCACCTGATAATTGTTGGACAAATTAAATGATAATAAATATTGCCCAAATACCGAATATGACGAGGAAAGGTAAGACTGAAAACAATATTGCTTTATTCATCGAGAAATTAGTCCACGCTTTCAAACCAATAGCGCCTAATGCGATAGACCAGAACGTAAACAAGTTGAGCCCTTCAAAGAAAGAATAAAACGCATGTGTGGAGTCAAAACCCATCACTATTTGATTTATGGAAGCATAATTAAGCACTGACTGAGAAATTTGGTCGGTTCCCGCAGTGAGCACTAGTATAATTGCGCCAAGCGAGTTCACCACTGACGGCATCATCGTCCAAAAAGAAAAACCATACCAATCGCCATAGCTTTGAACAGACTCTGGGTCTTGTTTTGCAACTAACATATAATATAAGGCAAATAGCGCATTGATGATTGCAATACCAACGATTGCGCCGCCTACGCCAAACCATTTCATCATTGGCGCAGTCTGTTCGATATTGGTCCGAATAGCTTCGCGAACACTTTTGGTTTCGTCTGCACCGGCAATAGCAACTTGTTCGTCTATAAAAAACTGCATATCGACCATTGAATAAAATACCAAGATGCTGGCTACGGACATTGAGGCTACACTTAAAAACGCCAACCAAGACCAAGCCTTGGCTTCGTTGATGGCATTAAATGCTTTTGTGGGACTGATGTAAATATAGACCAAAGCGTTAACTGCATTTGCAGACTTCATAAATAATCCTTTATGTTGAATATGACTCATCATTTTTTTTATCATGCAGGAGCGGTAAAACGTAGTAAAGCAAAAGATTGTTAAAATTTGTTTCGACAAAGTGATTAATATAACGATGGGACTACACCATTTATAATTAAGGGAGGATCGCTTGTTAAATGACATATCAATTTTTACCGCCGGCTTTTCTTTAGGCTTATCACTTATTCTAGCAATAGGTTCACAAAACGCTTTCGTATTAAAGCAAGGTATTAAGCGTCAAAATGTATTTGCAGTATGCCTTGTATGCGCGGTCTCCGATGCCATCTTGATTAGCTTTGGCGTAGCTGGATTTGGTGTCATTGTCAGTCGTTTCCCAGAGATAGAAATCATTGCGCGATACGGCGGCGCGATATTTTTAACATGTTATTCTTTAATTAGCTTTAAGTCAGCGTTCACAAACAATCATGCTTTAGATTCAAATTTACAACCCAAAGGTTCACTGTTTAACGCCGTTGTGATGTGCCTTGCTTTTACCTTAGCTAAATCCCCATGTATACCTTGATACAGTAATATTGCTTGGTTCAATATCAACCCAGTATCAACCACATCATGTAACATTTGGAGTAGGTGCAATAAGCGCTTCGCTCGTGTTTTTCTTTGCCTTAGGATTCGGCGCCAAATATCTTGCCCCCGTATTCGAAAAACCAAAGGCTTGGAAAGTGTTAGAGTTTTTCGTGGGTGTTATTATGGCATCGCTTGCGATATCGTTGCTCATGTAAGAATGATTTAGCTGATAAATCCCGTATTACGTATACATAATAAATGGGCAGCCCAGCACTTCAAAGAGCACTGGGCACATAAAAGAGCTAACTAATTAGAATACAGACCAATCAAGCTAGTCATAGGTCGCGCTGTCACTTTTGCCATTGTTTGTTGTTATCGTAAATCTAATATCACTATTAATACCAACTGCATTTTGGTTCCAGGGAGAATATGTACTAGCATCAGTGTTTTGTACATTAGAATCTAGCCCAACCGCCAATAGGCCGTTTGGATCGGTATTAATGCTGTTTAAATCTTTCCAAACATAAACGCCCTGCGCAGCTAGTGTTGGCAATGCAATTTGTGCCGACAACGAACTTGATATCTCACCTAACACTGTAATTAATTTACCCTTTCGGTAAATGCTTGGGTCTACAAGCTCTGGGATAATAGCAATAAATTGCCCTTGGCTGGGTGCTGTTGTAATGGGCTTAGTCGTGCTATCACCGCTAAAATAATCGATAGCAATAATGGTCGATGCTTCTTGAAAATATACCTCACTGATACGGCCCGCCCAACGCGCTTGATTAACACTTTCTTGTTGCTGTATTGTTATCGTATCAAGCTCGTTAAAATTGACCAATGTCGCATCGTTTTCAGAAGTTACTGAGCCGGGCATTCCTGCACAGCCAGCCAAAAAGCCGATAAATATTGCACAACAACTAATGCGACTGATTTTGTGATTTATTCGTGTAGTTTTAAATTGCATGGTTTTTCCTTTTACGCTCAAAATAAAATTAATAGTGAATACATAGAACAAGTGATGAGCGGACATATATTGAACCTGTCTAATAAAAGCAATGTTGACACTAACGCAAGGGCCCGACGCATCACACCGAATTGGTACCCTTTGAAGTTAGCATACGCCAATTAATCGGTCAATGAGAGTGCCGAGTGAGTGAAAAACTTGGCCATATTCCCAAAAAAGAGCATTGCTATCCTGGGAAATAGCAATGCTGCTAGTTCAGACATAAATTCCTTTTATGAATCTATAAATCAAATAGGTATAATGACAATAGTGCAAATTAGTGGATTGGGTATCGTTAAATACATACCGGATAGGCATAAGCTTTAATACAAAGTAGCTGCAACTACTGTTCTAGAGAGCTTACTAAATAAAATAGGCAAACCGAGACCTCACGCTAAGTCGCTACGCTCGGAAATCACATACAATAACGAAGCGCAAAGACATCTAGACTTAGCCAAACCCTTGATATATTGTAAAAAGATACAAAAATTCATCACCGCCGAAAACTACCCAAATGGACTTATTCGGCAGTGCAGATAATAAGGTTGTTAACTCTAGGGAGAGAAAGTGGAAGAATCAGGTTTTGTATGGAGTCCAATCTACAGCGGTCTAATTGGTGGTCTAGTAGTCTTTGCAATCGTATTTCTCACTAACTCAAGTAGCAAAAGAATTGGGGACGTGCGAGTTTTGGAATTTGGCATATTATTCAAAACGTTCTCAGCATTACTAATACCTTTCACGATCTTCATTCTTTATGCGATGTTCCAATCTTTTGACGGTCAAGAAGTCGCTGCAATTCTGGTCGGCGTAGGTTTTCTTGCCGCTTCCATATTTTTTCCTTATCAAGCATTTTTAATTAAATTTTCATATGACGACGATAATATATATTTTAAGAGTCCGATTGCTGGCGACAAAACCGTGCCATGGTCTAATTTTGAGGAAGTCGGCTATTCATGGTTGCTACAAGCCGATTATATTGTTGTCAAAGATTTAGGAAAAGTATGGTGCTCTAACATGTTAAATGGACATTATGAATTAATGGAGTTTATAAACAATCGTGGAAAGAGTTAACAAAAAAATTGAAGCGGACATTGCCAAGAGCGGGCAACGCCGCTTAATTTGGTGTTATACAAGCTGATGTTTCACAAATTAGTATCCATTGTTTTAATTGTATTTTTTGGTAGCGTATTTTTAGGTGTTAGTGACTATTTTGTCGGCTATCAAAAAGCAACCGCTATCGAGTATGATGTTTATTCGCATAGAGCTGGCAGAGGATTTGCCTACGTTTACATAACAGCCGTTTGCTCAATAGTGCTTTTGTTTATGCCAAATTATTTTGTAGCTAAATACAACGAATGGTCTCCGACATCAGTCGGTAAGTTATTTCCACGAGGTTTTTTTCTATTTTTAGGGTATTTATCAGCCATACTCACGTTTACTTTATTGTACATGTTCGAATAAATTAAGACCGCGTGTATAACAAAAGCTTGAAGCGGACAAAAATAAAGAGCAATTTTCGCCGCTTAAGCAGGTGTTATATTTCAGGGAAGTTATGAGGAAATTTCAAAAGTACGTAGTTTTATCCATAGGGACCTGCGCAATATTTATTTCAGGAGCTTTTATTGGGAGCTTTTACAATGAGTTCGATTTTCTATGTGATTCGCCAAGTCCGCACGTACTTACAGAAGATATGGTGTCTGAGAACGGCATAGTCTTTCCAAAAGGGACAATTGTTCCACTAAAGCATTGTGCATATCGAAAGCGCTTCGATTGGGAGTTTGCCATGGACCTCTCTGTTAAAGTTGATACCTCTGAGGATGTAGTGAACGACGAGTATGGCTTTTCTCTACTTGAGGTCGACGAATGAAATATAACAAAAACATGAACACGGATATCTGGGAAGAGCGCCCAGCTACCGGTTATGTAAGGTGTTAGGCTTCCTTGAAAGTTAATCGCGCTGAAAAAATAATGCTAAAATTTTTAACTTTTTGGGATGCCAAGGGGGCTTGGGTTATTCTTTTTGTTTTTATTGGGAGTTTTGCTTTTGTCTCTTTGTTTGGTAACTATCCACAGTGGGAACAGGAATCATACGACAAAGCTTTGAAAAGTTATTTTGATCCCTTGATCGAAAATGTTACTTATATCGGCATGTGGAGTAGTGATAACTCTGTAAAGCTATATTTTAGTTACTCGGATGGGACTGAGTTAAAGAAATTTGATTTCGTAAGACCAAATAAAAAGGAGATCGCTGAGGCGTGGAAAATAGAAATTCTAAATCTGATTTGTGTACATGATGACTTTCGCGCTGAACTGCAGAAGGGGAAAAGTATCGAAATCGACCTTAAAGACGGCGACCTATTTGATGGGAAAGGTCACATTACTAATATGCGGATTTATGAAGACCGTTGCTAAGCCTAACAAGGAAATTAAAGCGGACATTGCCAAGAGCGGGGCAACGCCGCTTAATTTGGTGTTATTTGCCAAAGGAAAATCGATAATACGATGCACAGAATTAGCATAGATACAGCGAAAATTATTCTGGAGGCGCTTGCGACACATGGCAGTAAAGGCTGTGGAATTATCTCTTTATCCTTGGAAACTGGTATCAGTAAATCAAAGATACGGTCATTTTTAAAATCCAATAAGGAATTTGCGACAGCGGTCTATGGGCAAAGTAAATTTAAATTAAATAAACTCGGGGCGCAAAGAGGTTCAGTTGAAGAGATGCTTAACGTCATGCGGCAGCGCAAATGTCAGGCTATTGCTATGAATTGGATTGCAGTTCTAATCTTTATTTTAGTTTTTTATCGAATTTATTAATCTAGTTATGGGTGGTTAAATTTAGATGGCAAATAACAAACGATTGAAGACGGATAAAAACAAGAGCGGTTTTTACCGCTTAATCGGGTGTTATTGTCCTAGAGGATATGTCAATGGATAGAGAACAAGCCAGTAATCTGTTTCATGCACTTGCAAAGGTGATGTCACCTATTGAGAGAGTATGTGAAAGAGCGATTGATACTATCAAAGATGATGACTCATTAACTGATTTAGATAGAGAAACCGTAAAGCAATCCACAAAAGAGCTTTTATCTGGGGCAACTGGCCTGCAGTTTTATTTAAAGAAACATTATCCTGAATTCGATAATATAGGTGAAGGTGAAAAGTTGTGGAAACAGCTCAGGGAAGAGTATGACAACGGAAAATAACAAACGCTTGAAGCGGACAAAAATGAAGAGCGATTTTCGCCGCTTAAGCGGGTGTTAGTTGCATTGTCTTCTGATCAATTAGTCGAAGGTTTCGCAACGGTTTGCATACCGACATGTTAAACGAGGATGTTTAGCCAGTTAGCTTGATAAGCTATTTTGACAAAACTATTTTTCACGCATTAGCATGCAGAATTGATATGGTAAATGACTTTTCATGGTATGTTGTTGATATGAGCAAGGTTGTTTGAGCATAAGGTAAAGCTCAAATTTAAGTGATATATTGATGTTGGGGCTGTTCACCGACATCCACCACCGAGCACAAAGAGTTGTTTTAGGAGTAAGGATGCTACCCATAAGAAAACAGGTTAAATTAGCAACTAACAAAAACTTAAAGTACGTTCCCTTCGGTCACCGGATGACGCTGGCGCGCCACCGCTTAAGTTGGTGTTAGTTGCATTGTCTTCTTATCAATTAGTCGAAGGTTTCGCAACGGTTTGCATACTGACATGTTAAACGAGGATGTTTAGCCAGTTAGCTTGATAAGCTGTTTTGACAAAACTATTTTTCACGCATTAGCATGCAGAATGGATATGGTAAATGACTTTTCATGGTATGTTGTTGATATGAGCAAGGTTGTTTGAGCATAAGGTAAAGCTCAAATTTAAGTGATATATTGATGTTGGGGCTGTTCACCGACATCCACTACCGAGTATAAAGCGTTGTTTTAGGAGTAAGGATGCTACCAATAAAAAAACAGATTAAATTAGCAACTAACAAAAACTTAAAGTACGTTCCCTTCGGTCACCGGATGACGCTAACGCGCCACCGCTTAAGCAGGTGTTATGTACCAAAAGGGGACACTCGTTTTTGAGTATGTTTTTCGATATCTTCTTTGTGAGTTTGTGTTTGTTTACCTTAGGTTATGCTTGCCATGCTTTTTTCGGAAAACGAGCTCTCGAGATATTTAGTGCCATTGTATTTTTGATATTTATTATAGTTTCATTCTTTAATCACCATAAAAGTGTTTCTTCGGACGATGCATTGAAGTTTGGTAGTTTTGTCTTAATAATTTATAGCTTACCAATTCTTTTGGGTTTTGCAGTCATTCATTTTTCACGCAACACTCCGTTGGGATTAAAAGTGATTTTTGCTTTAACCACGTCTGCTTTCTATATGGCAGCGTGGCCAATCGGGATGCTAATGCTTTTATGTGGTTTAGGTTTGGAGTGCATATAATGGTACATAACAAAGCAAATCAAGTCGGACGCGGCTTGAGTCTAGTTGTTGTCTTGGCATTGCAAGCGCGCCGCTTATTTGGGTGTTAGTTGCATTATCTTCTGATCAATTAGTCGAGGGTTTCGCAACGGTTTGCATACCGACATGTTAAACGAGGATGTTTAGCCAGTTAGCTTGATAAGCTGTTTTGACAAAACTATTTTTCACACTAAAGCATGCAGAATTGATATGGCAAATGACTTTTCATGATATGTTGTTGGCATGAACAAGGTTGTTTGAGCATACATTGAAGCTCACATTTAAGTGATATATTGATGTTGGGGCTGTTCACCGACATCCACCACCGAGCACAAAGAGTTGTTTTAGGAGTAAGGATGCTACCCATAAGAAAACAGGTTAAATTAGCAACTAACAAAAACTTAAAGTACGTTCCCTTCGGTCACCGGATGTCGCTGGCGCGCCACCGCTTAAGTTGGTGTTATACATCAAAGGCAAAACATTGAGGTTAATTTTAGCGATTCTTCTACTTTGCGTCTTCGAGTCGCATGCTTGCTCGATTGAAGCTGCAGAGGACTTTAAACCTTTTGCAATAGAAGTATCGAGTATTGATGGATTAGTCGAAATGAAAGTACTCTTTCCGATTAATGATAAATCAGCTTCTCCCAAGTATTTGGGTAGTTTAGCACTGCACGTACCAAGTAAATTGACAGTTGATCTAAGCTTCACTTTATCTGATTCTTACATGGGTTACTATTTGGCAGAGGTCTCAATTAACGAATCTCTATTAAGTGAGGCTAGACTAGTCGGTTCATACAATTTTAGTGATATTGAAGGCAATAGTATGAGTCTTTGTGCAAATTGGAAATCATTCTCTGTGATCAAATTGTTGGCAACAGAGGTCATTGATGTATAACAAAAAAATTGAAGCGGACATTGCCAAGAGCGGGCAACGCCGCTTAATTTGGTGTTAGTTGCATTGTCTTCTGATCAATTAGTCGAAGGTTTTGCAACGGTTTGCATACCGACATGTTAAACGAGGATGTTTAGCCAGTTAGCTTGATAAGCTATTTAGACAAAACTATTTTTCACGCATTAGGCTGCAGAATTGATATGGTAAATGACTTTTCATGGTATGTTGTTGACATGGACAAGGTTGTTTGAGCATAAGGTAAAGCTCACATTTAAGTGATATATTGATGTTTGGGCTGTTCACCGACATCCACCACCGAGTAAAAAGAGTTGTTTTAGGAGTAAGGATGCTACCAATAAAAAAACAGATTAAATTAGCAACTAACAAAAACTTAAAGTACGTTCCCTTCGGTCACCGGATGACGCTAACGCGCCACCGCTTAAGTTGGTGTTATGTGTTTGAGGCGAGGTAAATACATTGGACGAATTTAAGATCGATCCGCCAACTAACTCTGAAATAAAAGATGCAGAGAAAAAGTTAGGGTTCGACTTTTCAAAGGAATATATCGATTTTTTGAAATCGGGTTATGATTTGGGTGACGTGGCTATGGAAGTTCTTGAAATTGTAAACCCGCCGAGTTACGCAAATATTTATCATGTGTTAGAAGACGCTCGCGAATATCACGATTTACCGGAAGAGTTTTTGCCGATTTGCGAAGATAATGGTGATTATTATTGCCTAACAGATTGGGGTGAAGTTGTATTTTGGTCGCACAATGGAGCTACAAATGAGAAATGGAAAACTGTTAAAGAGTGGCGAGATGCAATGCTCAGGGAAAACGAGGTTTAAATGACACATAACAAAAATTTTGAAGCGGACACTGCCAAGAGCAGGCAGCGCCGCTTAAAATGGTGTTAGTTGCATTGTCTTCTGATCAATTAGTCGAAGGTTTCGCAACGGTTTGCATACCGACATGTTAAACGAGGATGTTGAGTCAGTTAGCCTGCTAGGATTTTCTGACAAAACTATTTTTCACGCATTAGCATGCAGAATTGATATGGTAAATGACTTTTCATGGTATGTTGTTGACATGGACAAGGTTGTTTGAGCATAAGGTAAAGCTCACATTTAAGTGATATATTGATGTTTGGGCTGTTCACCGACATCCACCACTGAGTATAAAGCGTTGTTTTAGGAGTAAGGATGCTACCAATAAGAAAACAGGTTAAATTAGCAACTAACAAAAACTTAAAGTACGTTCCCTTCGGTCACCGGATGTCGCTAACGCGCCACCGCTTAAGTTGGTGTTAGTTTCCATGTCAAAATTTGTGATTTTTTTAGCAATACTACTGGTAGGTTGTGGATCCATATTGGCTAATTTGCCTAGAAATGAATTAAAGTTTAGATTGAATATTAGTAACACCTGCGAGGTTGAATTATCACTTGTTGAAGGCTTCATAGAGTCCGGCGAAATAGATTCAATGAAAAAGACCATACTAGATAAATTTGTGAAAGATGAATTCGATATAGATATCGACGTAGTTAAGCAAGCACTTCCTGAAATCGATTTTTCGAAGAAAATACTGAGTGTTGATGAAGGTCGAAAAGTAATTATGGCCACTGCTGATTTGGGGCCTTGGTCCTTTACTCGCAAAGTTCGGTTATTTGGTGGCAAGTATGTACAATGTTTATTTTCTGAGGCTGGGAATTTCGAATCTTTAGTCATTGGTGAGCTACCACAATCGTTAGAAATAGGTTACGAGGTGGAATATGGAAACTAACAAAAGCATGAAGACGGATTTGTCAGAAAAGCGCTGCCAAACCGCTTATGCAAGTTGTTATTTGCTTGAAGAGTAATCCATGAGTGACCCAAACCATTCTCCAGTTGGCTGGTATATAGCATCTTACTTACTTCGATTTGTAGAATTGAACGAAGAAGGTAATTACGATGAAGAAAAACAGTTCACTGTTTGGGAAAATACAATATTAGTAAAAGCGAATGACATCAATGAAGCTTACGATAAAGTCGAGTCTGAGGCACAATTAGCAACTGAACCCTATAAAGGAGGCGACGAAGGCGTCCCTGTTCAATGGTTATTTGAGGGGATATCTGAGCTACTGCCTGTTTATGATGAGATCGAAGACGGAGTGGAAATAATGTTCGGCGAATATAAACAAAAATTGAAAAATATTAAAAAAAAGGCTTTGAGCAAGAAAGATGTTGTTAGATAAACCAGCAAATAACAAAAGCTTTAAGCGGACAAAAATAAAGAGCAATTTTCGCCGCTTAAGCTGGTGTTATGTGCAAGGAGGTTCCATTGACATGGGTTGAACATTTACACGCAGAGGAAGTGATGTTGCACGCCACGCCAGTACAAATATTGGATTGGAGTGATGAATATACTATCGATGATGCCGCGCACTTGATGTTAAATGATAGTCCAAGATATTTTGCTGCCTTAAAAGATGAAGACAAATTAAGATTGATAAAGGGTACCATCCATCAAAGGTCTGCGGATAAGCGTCCTCCTAAATCATATTGGACTTCAGTAAAAAGTGAGTTTCATCTGTTTTTTTGTACTGATGATGAACGCTATGAGAAATTACGAACGCAGTTAGATGAGGCGGTAACCCCGACCTCTACAGCAATCATCAGTATTATCTCTGCTTTTATAGGGGATATGGTTGGCGTAGAAGCAGGAGCAATAGTTGGCCTCGTTGCTGTATGTCTCTATGGTGTGCTAAAAGTCGGCAAGGAGGCATATTGTGCGATTGCACATAACAAATGATTCAAGCGGACATTGTAGTTCCCCCGTTTTAGTGGACACCTCCAACTAACTGGAGATGGCCAATGCCAAAATATACACAACCTAGAAAAACATGGAAATATTCAGCAGACTTCAAAGTCAAAGCGGTAAAACTTAGCCTTCAAGAAGGGATCCAGAGTAAGCAGGTCGCTGAAGCGCTTGATATTCACCCACTTATGCTTTCACGCTGGCGAAAATGGTATCGAGAGGGCAAGATAGAGTCTGATCCACAAGGGAGAGTCTCGGTGACTAAAAGTAAAAAAACACCTTCACGGAAAGAGCTGACAGAATTGGCAAAACTGCAAAAGGAAAACCAAAAGCTAAAGCAGGAGAATGATCTACTAAAAAAGTGGCAACGGTATCTTGTGGAGCAGCATCAGAACGATTTGGATTCATCCAAAGATACCGACACTTAGGCGTGAAAGCTCTTTGTAAGTGGTTAAACGTGTCAAGAAGCGGATACTACAATTGGTGCACGCGAGACGAATCAAATAGGAGCAAATCGGATAAGGAGCTATTGATGAAAATCACAGAGATTTATCAAAAGAGCCAAGGACGATATGGTAGTCCAAGGGTCTTCAACGTGCTCAAAAGACAAGGGCTTGATGTGGGGAAAAAACGCATAGCGAGACTGATGAAAGCATCTGGTTTAGTGGGTCGTTGTGCAAGAGTATGCCCGCGAAAGCCTGTCCTTAAACGCTTTCAACGAAGTGGTGATAATTTGCTTCTGAAGTTGAATAAACCCACGGGGGTTGACCAAGTGTGGGTAGGTGACATAACTTATTTAAAAGTGAACGGGGCCTTAGCAATATTTGGCTACCATAATGGACGTATACTCCCGACGAATATTGAGTTGGTCTTTATCAAAAGACCGCAAAGCTTGCTTAACAGTTGCGGTTCTCAGAAATGCTGTGAAGAAACGGAAAATATCAGATACATTAATTTTTCATTCAGATCGTGGCATTGAATATCTAGGATATGAATTTAGGGATGAACTGAAAAAGCATGGTATTAAGCAAAGCTTTAATCGAGCTGGGCACTGCACAGATAATGCGTTTATGGAATCGTTTTACCATTCTCTGAAAGGAGAGTTGATAAGGAAAGCCCGCTATAAGTCTGTTAAAGAGCTTCGTAATGCTTTGAAGGGGTACATTAATGGATTCTATAATCGAGTGAGGTTACACTCGAGTCTGGGCTATTTATCGCCCCTAGAATATGAGCGAACAATAGGATGAAAAATAAGGTGTCCTTTAAATCGGGTCAAGATCACATAAAACAAGAGCGGTTTTACGCCGCTTAATCAGGTGTTATGCATACGGGATGAGACAGTAACGATGGAAGATATTGGAGGCGAAATAGTAAAAGGATTTTTAAGAGGTATTGGCTATATATTGGCTGATGTCTTTTTTTGGTTTATCTGTTATTGGACAGGCTGGCCTTTTTGTAAAATCATTACGTTCGGTCACTACCCTAAACCCAAAGGGAAAAATTATTGGGGCGAGGAAGAAAATTCGGGTGTTTTGTGTGCTTTATTGGGCTTAACAATTTGGATAGTCGTTGGCTTGTACTTTCAGGGTATTTTTGCGTGAGTATGCCTAACAAAAAAATTAAAGCGGACATTGCCAAGAGCCGGCAGCGCCGCTTAAGTTGGTGTTATATGCCATGAGAGTTATGCGGAAGCTTCTGGATGTTTTATTTTACTTTTTTTTGGATTTGCAATTGTAAATTGGATTGGATGGCCTGTTGAGTTAAGATTTGAAGAAAGCCACCGAAATTATTTCTTTATAGCAAGCTTGTGTGCTGCGTTACCAATCCTGTTAATGATTAAAATTCTAATGCTAAAGATAAGTTAGAGATTTTTTGTTGCATTTGAAACTTCAGCATCTTTGGGATTTTTTTGTTGTATAGTTGGATATTTTGCTTATACCGATGGTATTAAGACATATCAGACAGGCCAAGACTTTTCGTTCGAGCTTATTGATGAGGTGGTTGTTGAAGAAAATTTTTTAGACTATACCGAACGAATGGCGGAGCCACTACCTCCTATGGATTGGTGCTTCGAAAGGAATCCAGATTGGTTTTTGATTTAAATGCTGTTGACAGAATCTTCGATAAATATAAGGCGTCAGAAGCCGAAATTCATATAAACGATGGCGAATTAATTTTGGTAATTCAGCCTTATTCTTTGAATGAGACAATCCAAACTGTTAGGTTCAAGGTTTGATATACCTAAAAAGATATATACTTTTGAAAATGTGAACAATACTTGAACATAAAAAGCTAGATAAGCAGTTATCGAATGCACCAATTGAAATCCAATAGCAGTATGGAAATTGGAAAAGACTTCGCTCTTCCCGCCTTAATCTTGGCATAGAAAGAGCCAAATCTTTAGCTAGAGCTTTAAGATGTCATCCTGCGGTTCTTGAGTTCCCTGGTTGGGATGTTGAAAGTGAAAACGCTGCATAGCAAACGATTGATGTCGGCTAAAAACAAGAGCGAGCAGCGTATCTTAAAATGGTGTTATGTGACTTTGGAGAGAATAAGTGTTTAAGAAATTTACTTCTGGCCTGTTTTTCGGTGCTGGTTTCTCACTATCAGCGATTTTTCTTTACACAATTTGGATACTCTACATACTTCCTCCATTTATGAAGCCTGTAGAAGAGCCAGTAACCGTGGGGATAGGTACAAAAAGTTCATCACAGTTGCTTTACCCGTCAACAGACTTTCATGAAATGACAGTTGATGAAAAAGTCGCGTCTTCAACAGCGATACTGATATTAAGAATCGAAGAAATTGAAAAAAACTTCTATGTCAGTACTGTTGAGGAAGTGCTGAAAAAAGCCGAAGGAGTAGAGCTGTACTACGCAGTTGGTGACATCTATGATGAAGAGTTGTCAGTACCAAAAATACCAAAAAGAGCCATAGTTTTCATGACTGGAAATCCAGCAACACAAATTAGCACCTCTTTTTTTGATGACGGTAGGATTCCGAGTCTTGGCGGTATCTCTATGAATTTATTGAGAGAAAAGGTGAATGACACATAACAAAAAACTGAGTTTAACAAAGGGCGCTATGCTATTTTTACAAACTATAAATTCGCTTATTAAAAATTAGCAATACGCTAATATGTTGAATATCAAACAGCTCATTATAGGCTTTGTCATTAATGTCTAACCCCCCTGTATACTTGCCAAAGGCAGGCATCAGCAGTTTTTTTTCAGCACATACAAAACACTTACCGCTTACTAGTCGACTGGCTATTTTTCGTCTTGTTTTTGGGTGATAATGTCCAATAATTTGACCATCTAGAGTCTGAGAAGTGTCAAAAGTGCTAATATTTTCAGGTTCGTGCACAAGTAGTATATTATCAAGTTGCAAATAAGGTAATTGCTCGCCAAATATCTCTGGTGGAATCTGTGGGTCGTGGTTGCCTAAAATCCATGTCCATCTTTTGCAGTTACCTACCATTTCATTTAGCATATTTAAGTCATGCCCTTGCATGCGACGATGCGCGTTTTGATCATGTAAGCTGTCGCCTAAACAAACAACATGTTGTGGGTGGTATTTGTCAATTAACCCGGCCATACGTTTAATGGTTTCAGACGAATCAAATCTTGGTAATGGATGAGCAAATTGACTTAAGAAACTGCCTTTTTCCAAATGTAAGTCACTAAATATTAGTAAGTCATATTTTGGCCAAACTAGCACTCCTGCTGCATCAAGCAAAAACTTATTTCCACAAAACCTGATTGGAATAACTTGGTGACTCAACATACGTTGCTGCAATACACTAGCGTCAATCATACGCGACCGGTGTCTTGTGAAGTTGCGCTAATGTCGCCTTCGGACAAGAGCGCCCTAACATCTTCAAGCATCATCTCGGCCTCTTGATAAAGACTTGCTTGTTCAAGTAATGCTTGTGTACCAGAACCTGCAACAATTTCACTTCTTACGCCAAGCACAATAGGAATGGCCATCGGCGATGGCTTTTCTAGTTCAACAAAATTGAAATTATCGTAATATTTAAACAAAAGGTCACTTGTTCGATCTAAATCCAGTAATTCTCGCTGCGCATTTTCTCGGGTGACCCTCAATAGGATATGATCAGGGTCATACTCTTTTAAAGTGTCATAAATTAAGTCTGTTGAAAAAGTAACTTGCTTCATTGTCTTTTTGCTACTGTGATATTGCTGCTCTGTCAGCCCACTAACAACAGCAACTTGCCGAAACGAACGTTTAAGCATACTCGCTTCCAACATCCAATCTTCCAGTTCATCGCCTAGCACATCTGGGTTAAACAAACCTTTTATATGATGCTCTTGTATTGAGTAAACACTAGAGATTGACAAACCATAATCTGTCACTGAAAAACTAAGGGGCTTAAGGTTTAACTTCTCCATTCTTCTAGTGATCAACATCCCCAAGGTTTGATTAGCTTTTCTTCCTTCAAACGTATAAAACAACGTACTTTGTGCTTTTCGATAAGCAAAATGCTCAATTAGTAGTTTATCATTGCTAGGTAACTGGCTGAACGCTTGCTGCAATCCCAACCAGTCTCTCACCAGTTTCGGCAAGGTGGACCATCTTTGTGGTTGATTAATCAATTCTCTTACCGCTTCAGCTAAGTATGTTGATAGCGGCATTTCGCCCCCAATAAAACTAGGAATCTTAGGTTCTTTTGCTTTTCCTAGCTCTCGCTTCAACAATCATATCTTTTATCCCTTCAAATATAAGGGTCTCACCAGCAAAATAAAAACTATCGCCTTTACTTAGTTGTTGCGCAAAATACTCTTCGACTTCTCCAATGATTTTGCCAGAATGAGCGCGCCGCAAGCGTTTAACTCGCAAACGTCCAGCTTCTACAATGGTGCCTATGTTTTGTCGGTGACGCATAATAACGCGCTTGTTGGCGGGTCTAAACACACCATTGTCGTCACTGAGTCTATGGTATCGTTCGTACGACTGAAGTGCATAGCCGCCATCTTGAGTAAAGCGCCACAATTGATCAAATGTAGCGGCATCAAGTCCAGAATATGGACTCGACAAAAGTATCTGCTGATATATTTCATCTTTACCGGCAGGTTCGCTGCATATGCAATTCATAATAAACTGAGCAATAACATCTAATGAGCCTGCTACCGGCGCTTCACCGTCTAACTCACCGTTTTTAATGGCGGTGATGGCCGACAAACATTCTAAAGATTCAAAGCGATTTGCTGGTACAAGCAGGGCTCTTGAAGGTTCATCCATACGGTGGTTTGAGCGTCCAATCCTTTGTAATAAGCGACTAACCCCCTTAGGTGCGCCTACTTGAATAACTAAATCGACATTACCCCAATCAATACCAAGCTCAAGCGCTGAAGTCGCCACAACCGCTTTGATTAAGCCATCGGCCATCATTTGCTCGGTCTTAAGGCGTTGTTCTTTGCTCAGTGCCCCATGATAGATTGCAATGGGTAATGCATCTGTATTGACTTCCCATAATGCTTGAAAAATAAGCTCTGCTTGGGCTCGCGTATTGACAAAAACTAGGGCGTTTTGAGCTTGGGTGATGGCATCTAGTATTTCAGTTTTTGCGTATTTGGCCATATATCCGCCAAAGGGGATATGTTTTTTGTTAGTTAGAATATTTATTCTGGGTTTAACCCTCGTTTTTGCCACAATCACATTGGTAGGCTCGCCACTTACTCCTAACCATGCAGCAAGTGAATCAGGGTGAGCGACCGTAGCTGATAAACCTACACGGATAAAATGGGGATTTAGTGCGCTTAAGCGAGCTAAAGCCAAGGAGGTAAAATCACCTCGTTTAGTATGTGCAAACGAGTGAGTTTCATCAATAATGACGCATTTGAGTTTTGAAAATAATTGCCGAGCATCCACATAAGATAACATCAACATAAGAGATTCAGGGGTTGTCATTAAAATATTTGGCGGGTTTTTACGCTGCTTTTGACGTTGATAGCTACTGGTATCTCCGGTTCTAGTAGCAAGACTTATATCTAAGTCCATGTCATTTATGGGAACTTCAAGATTTCTATTGATGTCATAACTAAGCGCTTTAAGTGGTGAAATGTACAAGGTATGTAAGCCTACTTGTTTCTCACTTTTGCCCGCTAGCCTTTGTTTATCGATATCAATTAAACAAGGTAAAAATCCAGATAGTGTTTTGCCCGCTCCTGTTGGCGCAATAAGTAAAGTAGATTGTTTTTGTGCAAACGCGCTAACCATTTTTTGCTGATAGGGCCTAATACGCCATTGTTTGTATTCGAACCATGCTTTGAACTTAGCCGGAATATGCCCGCGCTTTTTGGTCTGCAAATTGTTTGTCTGCGAATTGTTAGTCTTAAAAAGCATTGCGATAAGCGAGACCCTAATATCAAAAACATGTACTGGTTAAATTAGTTATCAGTATCAATACTCTTGATTAGCTACATTAGATTAGCCAATTTGAATAAGCGCTAATCAATTATGGGCTTAGCAACGTACCCATTTTAAGAAAACCGTCATAAGCAAGCCTAAGGATAAGTTTCTTTTGCATCCCCAGAACTGGATTAAAACTGATAATAAAGGCTTATATATTAAGCCCCTAAACGCTTATTTAGACCCAATGCAAGCAGTCGAACATGCAATTGTTACTCATGCGCATGCCGACCATGCGCGGGCCGGACACACAACTGTTTATGCAACCAAAGAAACCTTAGCGATAATGGCGGTGCGTTATGGTGAAGATCATGCTCAGCACACGATAGCGCTTGAGTATGAGCAGACTTTTGAATTGCATGAAGGAAAGTTTACGCTATATCCTGCTGGTCACATTTTAGGTTCAGCGCAAATATTGGTTGAATATTTAGGTGCAAGACTTGTTCATACTGGCGACTTTAAACGCCAAGCTGATCCAAGCTGCGAGCCCTTTAGTGTTGTTCCTTGCGACGTTTTCGTTACCGAAGCAACCTTTGGTTTGCCCGTGTTTAAACACCCCGATATCGAAGATGAAACGCAAAAACTACTTGATTCACTCACAAGGCTGCCTGACTCTTGTCATTTGGTAGGGGTTTATGCATTGGGGAAATGTCAACGACTGATATTGGCCTTGCGTGCTTTAGGCTACCACCGGCCAATATATCTGCACGGAGCACTAGTAAACCTGTGTCACCTATACGAATCCTTTGGGATCCATCTGGGCGAACTGATTGAAGTTTCAAAGGTTGAGGATCTAAACAGTTTGGCTGGCGAAATAGTGCTTGCGCCCCCTTCTGCACTGCAAGATAGGTGGTCACGAAAATTACCAAATGTATTAACCGCAATGGCATCGGGATGGATGCAAATTAGAGCACGCAGTAAACAGCGTCGCGCAGAGCTCCCTCTTATTATTTCTGATCACAGTGACTGGCAAGATTTACTCGATACCATTAAACAAGTTAATCCTCAGGAGGTATGGGTAACACATGGCCGCGAAGCCGCCTTAGTGCATCAAGTAGAGTTAATGGGCTACAAAGCAAAAGCGCTTAGTCTGATCGGGTATGAAGAGGATGAAAGCTAATATGGAAGCGTTCTCTAAACTCGTCGATACCTTGTACTTCTTAAATAGTAACAACGCTAAATCAAGTGTACTAATTGAATATCTTTCGTCATGCCCAGATCCAGATCGCGGCTGGGCTATTGCGGCAATTGCAGGTACCCTTGATTTTGAGTTTTTTAAACGAAAGGTCATCAAAGATCTGATCACGACTCATATAGACCCTACGCTGTTTGACTTAAGTTATGACTATGTGGGCGAAATGAGTGAAACCGTTGCTCATCTATGGTCAAGCGTTGCCGCCCAAAAGAATATTGAAAGCCAACGCACACTTGAGAGTTTGAATGAAGTGGTTACAAATTTTCAAAGCCTGCCCAAAAAACAAGTGCCCGATTATCTATCCAACTTACTAGATATTATGACGCCCACTCAACGTTGGGCCCTGCTTAAATTGGGGACAAAAGGACTTCGTATCGGCGTATCGGCACGTTTTTTAAAGAAAATCCTAGCACAGTACGCGCAACAAAAGGGGCAAACAGATATTACAATTGAGCAAATAGAGCGAGTATGGCACGGTGTATCGCCTCCTTACTTAGATATGTTTGCATGGCTTGATGGTAAACAAGCCATTCCCGATGTCAGCGGTCGCCTAACCTTTGCGCCAGTGATGCTATCTCATCCTTTAGAAGAAAATAAATTGAGCACAATTACACCCAACGAATGGCAAGTAGAATGGAAATTTGATGGTATCCGCGCACAACTGGTGTGCAATGAAAATGGCGTAGCCTTGTTTAGTCGAAACGCAGATGATATCTCTAAAAGCTTTCCTGATATTATTGATAATGCTAAATCTGCAAATCTTTTTGGGCGTTTTGATGGAGAATTAATTGCATTGAAGCCCAATGTTGTTGACAACGATACTGATATTTTTGAGCGCATTGGCTCATTTAACCAACTTCAACAAAGATTGAACAAAAAAAGACCTTCAAAAGCGATTTTACAAACGCACCCTACCGGCATGCTGATATATGACGCATTGCAAATTGAAGATAAAGACATCCGAGAAAAACCGCTGCAAGCACGAGGGCATGACATACATCAATATATGGCAAAAATATCTTGTAAAGCGCTGGATTCATGGCTGGGATTGTCTGAACCATTAGCGTTTAAAGATACTGATGAACTAGTGGCTTTAAAAAACCAGTGCCAGTGAAATCGGTGAAGGATACATCGAAGGCTTGATGATCAAACATAAAATGGGGACTTATGTAGCCGGGCGACCTAAAGGTCAATGGTATAAACTAAAGCGTGAACCTTTGCTCATCGATACTGTTATTATGTATGCTCAACGAGGACATGGTAAACGCTCTAGTTTTTATTCTGATTTTACCTTTGGATGTTGGCATGATGGCCAGTTGTTACCCGTTGGCAAAGCTTACTCTGGATTTTCAGATGAAGAACTAAAAAAGCTAGACTCCTGGGTAAGACGAAATAGTATAGGTCGCTTTGGGCCAGTCAAAGAGGTAAAAAAAGAGCTCGTATTTGAAGTAGCATTTGATTCTGTACATGAATCAAACCGACACAAATCAAAAGTCGCTATGCGCTTTCCTCGCATAAAAAGAATTAGATGGGATAAACCAGCAAATGATGCTGATCAACTCGAGACCCTCAAAGCCTTAATCAATTGAACGTGACAAACCTAAATTTATAAGCCTTTTCTTTTACAAATACTCAATATTTGCCTAGCATACACAGTAACAATATAGGGAACAAAAACGATAATGGCTGATCAAGCGCTACCTGAACTCATCGAAGAAGTTGTTGCATGTGATAACTTAAATGAAGATGCGGCGATTGCTAGTACAATTGCAGCGACCGACGCCGAGGATTTGGCCCTATTATTAGAATCTATTCCCCTAGAGCAACGTATAGAGTCTTGGCAACAAGTTCCTAATGCTAAAAAACTTGATGTATTGGTCGAAATGCGTGGCGACCCTAGAGCAACCGTCATCGAATCAACCCCCATGGAACAATGGGAAACAATATTCCAAGACGTAGATTCAGAGCAACTTTTAGAAATATCTGACACATTACCTAATCAGCTTGTTGACTTAGCACTCTCAGCAATGGGAAAGCAACAACGCCAATATTTTAAAGATGCCAGTCAATACAAAGATGAGCAAATAGGCCACTGGGTTAATCACGATATTTTAATTTTACCCCTAAATGCAAAAGTCCGAGACGGCATGAGCCTACTAAGAAGAAATATCCCTGATTCAACTCAATGTATTTATTTGATAAACAGAGCTGGACAGTTTTCTAGTGCCGTGAAACTAAGCCGTTTATTTGGCGCTCCTGATCATATTCCGCTAGTAGAGTTATGTGAAGAATATATCGAAATACTCAAAGCTGAGCAGGATACCGTGCAAGCATCGCGTGAAGTACAAAGCAGCGGATTTAGTTCTTTGCCGGTTGTTGATGATAGCAACAAGTTAATCGGAAGAGTGGATATAGTGACGGCCTGTGAGCTTGTTAATGAAGACTACGAACGTCAAGTAATGGCGTCAGCGGGTATGGATGAAAATGAAGATTTATTTTCATCTGTAGGGTTAAGTGCAAGAAAACGGGCAGTTTGGTTAGGTATTAATCTTGTCACTGCATTTTTAGCATCTTGGTTTATCGGCCTGTTTGAAGCGACCTTGCAAGAGGTCGTTGCTTTGGCTGTCTTGATGCCGGTTGTAGCTAGTATGGGCGGCATAGCAGGGAGTCAAACATTAACCCTTATTGTCAGGGGACTTGCGCTAGGACAAGTCACCAAAAGCAACCGCAAAGCCTTGTTAGATAAAGAGCTAAAAGTCGGCATACTAAACGGGTTCATTTGGGCCTTTGTGGTAGGTTTAATCGCATTTATCTGGTTTGATAGCCATCTACTAGGCGCAGTCATTGCTATTGCCATATTACTTAACATTATCTCGGCCGCAGTGACAGGCGTTTTATTACCTTTGATTTTGTCTCGTTTAAAAATTGACCCTGCGCTTTCAGGCTCAGTTATTCTCACCACTGTGACAGATATTGTAGGTTTTGTCGCATTTTTAGGCCTAGGAAGTTTGCTATTATTGTAGCGATGTATACGTTCAAATCCCTAGTTTGTTTTTAAAGGCCTCGAGTTGGTAAAATGCAGACAAAACTGGTCGACGCATCGATGGGAAAGGAAATCGTCGCAAGGGTGTTTGCCAATAGGGAAGTTTGGGTAACGATTGTGGTTCACATAAAAGTTGCGCAAGCCTCTTACCAGATTGGATAGAAAATGCTAAGCCAGCACCGCAATATCCTCCAGCATATAAAATATCGTTGTCCTTATCATGATAAATGCGAGGATAATTATCATAAGATACACCAACCCAACCACTCCAAAAGGACTCGAGTTTGACTGCATCCAAAGAGGTAAAGGTATTTTTTAGCCCTTGTAATAAGGCTTGCTGATAACGAGTGTTATTTGCTTTGTTACCAGCAATTGCCCCTCGACCACCAAATAGCAAACGATTGTCCGGCAATAAACGATAATAGTATTTTAGCGCACGTGTATCCATGACCATTAGTCCGGGCTTTTGAAAGCCTGCTTGCAATAATTGCTCGGCATTTAGTACTTGAGTAACCAAAATACTGGATAACACTGGAAACAATCTATTTTGAAGGGCTTGAAAAGTCGCATTGGGAGCATATGCATTAGTGGCAATGATAAGATGTTGAGCAGTCACTGTCATACCTTGTGCTGTGCGTAAAACATGCTTACCTTGCTGTCTCTGACTGCTAACAATGGGAGAGTCCCCATAAATCTTTATATTATTTTCTTGCGCCTTTTTTGCCATGCCTTGGCACAACAGCCAAGGGTTTATGCCAACTGCTTTTGGATAGTAAACACCGCCAAAGGATTTCACAGAACTTAAGTAGTTACGCCGGATATCGGCTTGATCCACTGCAATACTTGAATCTCCATAATCACGTTGAAGCATCGTTGATTGTGCGTGTAAATGATTGACCAAAGAAGGCTTATGCGCCACTTTCAAATACCCACCGTTTACTTGTTCACACTCTATACCTGAGTCAATAACGGACTTAGTATGTTCAACAGAATCTAAATAGTCAGCGTAAATTGCCTTGGCAGTCTCCTCTCCCCATTTTTGCTTTAATTGAGGCACGCTTAAACGCCCTGTCCCAGGCAGAACAAAGCCTCCGTTTCTGCCACTACATCCCCACGCCGGTTGCTTGGCGTCTATCACAGTACAGTCAAGACCATAGTGCTCACTGAGGTGATGTGCTGCAGATAAACCTGTAAAGCCTGCGCCGATTATGGCAACTTTAGTGTTTATATTCTTTTGAACAGGCGGATAGAATATAGGTAGCTTTGTTCGCGCCCAAAAGCTATCAGCTACGTTTCCTTTTGCAGCACTGATACTATCAACTAAAGGGTCATACATGGCTAATGCTCATTCAAATGTCAGCAACATCTCAGCAGCAGTGCATATACATAAACTTTCACATACAGGGCATTCGTAACCCTCGTCTATGGATAATGACTGCCACTTGTTAGGATGTTCTTTGATCACTTTGCCACCACAAGCACTGAAGTAAGCAAAAGCTGAGTTTTTGGGACTATTTAGCCATATATGTGCAAGGCCAGCGCTAGCACCTTGTTGTTTGACACTTTGTATGGAATGATTAAGAAGTCCTTTACCGATTCCGTTGCCGCGAAGCCTCTCATCCACAGTGTTACACTTGAAATAGCAAACTTGATTCTCTTGGTAGTTCCACAAACGTGGAGAGCACCATTTGTCCGATGACCAATTAGGGGCTGCTATGGTAAGTCGAAACCCAACAAGTACTTGTTTGCTCGCATAAGATGCAAGCGCAACCCAACTTGCGTTGATGTTATTATAGAAGCTCTTTTCGTATAAATTTTTGAGGCTTTCATGGTTTAGGTAGTTTTCGCCGTGAACATGATTTGCTAACACAATTAGCTCGTCAAAATGTCGTTGCGACAGTGGTTCATAGACAATAGTCATATACAAATTTTAATAATGTCTTGATATGTGTAAGTTACCATGATTGCCTGTAGACTGGTATAAAGTTATCGCCTCATACGACAAACAAAAAAGACGAGGCCAAAAAATGACCCCGTTTTCGCATGCAAATTCGCTCAGCAAACAGCTTAAAAGTTTGAAATACTTGCTTCATTTTGACTAAAGCGGAAACGATTTACTTTGCCGCATTGTGCAAAATGATTATTTGACGGATAAGGTTTACCGACTTGATTAATATCAGACTCCCAGCCTTGACCATTTTTAACAAAGGCCTTTAGTTCGAACCAGCCGTTCACCGTTTTACTGCAATCCATCTCAACATCAAGCATCCAGTGATGTGGTCCCCAAATATTTAGAGATTCTTCACCAAATCCATCATTTATCACTGATCGTAACAAACCCCAAGTACTTGGCCAATTATTCGTAGTCCAGTCAAGTGCTGTCCCTTCACTTTGTTGACTTTGTCCAGCCTGCACACCATACCAATCCAATTCGGAGTCAGCTTCCTTCCAAGGCGCGGTTGTTTGATTACGCAAATTATTGTGAATAATGGGGATAGTGCACTCACGGTTGCTTTGTGTACAAACTTTCCCAAGCGCAGTAGCTGCATATTGATGGTCAATACCACCTCTAACAAACATATCTTGACCACTTTGTGTTTGCGCCTCGATAAATATGACTGTACGTTGCCAATCTGGGCCAACATTAGGCTCTTGTATTTTTGCATTTTTATGAATGGCTATTGCATCCCAAGGGGCGATGTTTAATTGAGCTTCGCCAGCGTTGTTTACAGTTACCGTTTCACCCGAACAGCTTTTTTTATCCTGAGCAAGCTGCCCCTTTAACACATTGCAATAAACACCTGGGCTCAGCGACGATTGAAGATTAGTATTTAATTGACTTTGCTCTTTGTTTATTGCGACAAAACCACTTGTACCGCGGCTAAATGCAATTTGATTGACACCATTGCTCCACCAATTTTGCTTGCTAAAAGCATCGTGGGTATTATTCCTAAAATCTACCGCACCTGCGATATAAGACCAACGATGCTCGCATTGCCAATCATTTCCAAAGCATGCTAGTTGTCCATTGTTATGAACAGGCTGATTGGGGCCGCCTCTATCAGTATCTCCTTTATAGTCATAGCTTGACATGACTTTTGGATACCCATAGGGATAAGCAAGCATAAAGACATTGGCTAAATCATACAGCCTTCCATCTTCATAGGTGATTACATTACCACCACCGCCGTGTCCTCGTTGATTGTCGTGATTATCAACAAATACGACCGCATTTATCGATGGCATAAAGCCCCAACCTTCTCCAAAGTTGCTTAGCCAAGCTAACTGCCCATTTCTAAAGGTATTTCCTATTTCAACACTGTATTTGAATTCTGTGACTAAACCATTTCCAAAATACTCATTTGCGCCAATGACTTCACCGCCTTGGTCGATAACTTCTTGGAAAATCAAAGGCGAACCTACTAGCCTAGATTTAATGCTGGCGATATCAGATGATGGCATAT
Source organism: Glaciecola sp. HA4-3 (assembly GCF_055693685.1). NCBI lineage: Bacteria > Pseudomonadati > Pseudomonadota > Gammaproteobacteria > Alteromonadales > Alteromonadaceae > Glaciecola > Glaciecola sp. HA4-3. Next base: position 305,245 of record NZ_CM146340.1, on the reverse strand, counting down.
GCTTTGACGCATCCAAGCGAAACCCTTTAACTCCAATGTTGATAAGATCATTCAAAAAGTCACTGATGGTCGCTTGAACATAAGGGGCATCAGTATCCAAATCGGGCAAACCAACTAAAGTACAATTTTGAACTTCCCATCGATTGTTATAACTTGAAATTGAACAGCTTGAATGAAAATCTTGCGGTGAATAATTGGGATATTGTTTGTTTCCAAAGCTACTTCCTCCAGTGCCTACTCCACTTCCAAACGCCATGTGATTGATAATCGCATCAACATAAATATCAACGCCTACCGCTTCGCATCGTTGCACCATATCAATAAATTCTGCGCGATTACCACCCCTACTTTCAAGTGCATAACTGACAGGCTGATAGCGAGCCCACCATTGAGGTACGTCAATATGCTCATTAGGCGGTGATACTTGCACCGCCGCATACCCTTTAGGCCCTAAAAATGTCTCACATTCTGTAGCAACATCTTGCCATGACCACTCAAACAAATGAACAAAGGTAGTAGGTTCAGCTTTCGCGACTTGAAAAGCACTAGCACATAGCAGCGCTGATGCCATTAAAAACGTTGATTTCATGTTCGTACTCATTACTAAAATAATAGTTAAATTAAGCCGAACGACATCAACGTAAGGTTCTGCACGGCAATAAGCGCGAAGTACTTGTGTCTCTTCGCTTTATGTAAACTATGCTTGTTGTATTAATTAATCTATTGAATACGTATGTAAAATAAATGTTAAAAAGTTATTACATATAAGGTATTTGCCACCGCTCTTTGTTTATTAGGTCAATAGCCCAAATGTGGGCATATTTTGAAGAATCCTTAATTATTGTCGTTATATTTTAAATTTGGACGTCAAAAATGATGATTTTTGTTATTTTTTTGAGACTAAAGTGTAAAATTTATGTATTAATATAGATGTAAATACCAATCACTATAATAAGAGGATAATGCAATGGCGAAAACACGAGTTGATGGAGAAGTTCAGCCCGGTTTTAAATGGGGACCATTTACTATGCGAATCCCCTTCGTGCATATGAGGTTTTCTTTACCTGATATGCTGCAAGGTTTCGCTGTAGCTGGAGCAACAGGCTTAGCTTTAGTCCCTTACTTTATGGCCCTTTTAGGCTTAAGTTTTGAAGAAGCCGTTGTAATGGCAATGTTCCATAGTATGTTGATTTCGTTTTCGTGGATGCTATTTGGCGACCCATATGCACCAGGATGGCTGACACCTGCCATTCCATTTGTTGTTGCTTTTATCACAGCTCCTGCCTACCTAGGTGATCACACAGCACAATTTCAAGCAATGACTGCATTAAGCCTTAACTTTGCCTTTATATTAGTCGTGCTGGGGGTCACGGGTTTAGGCGCTAAGCTGATTAAAAGTGTCCCCAATGTATTTAAAGGCGGTATCATTTTAGGTGCTGCAATTGCTGCATTTATGCGTGTCACTAAAGAAGGTGATGCGGCTAATGTATTTGAGTCTGCCCCCATCGCCGGCACACTTGGGGTTGTCATTTGCTTAATATTTGCTTTTTCTAAACCTCTGCAAGCTATCGCAGTGCGAAACGCAAGCTTGGCAAAAGTCTTAGGCTTAGGTCTTCTACCTGGGTTTATTATTGCTGGTGTCGTAGGTTATTTTACCGGTGAATTTGAATATAACATTAGATGGGAAATTTTAGACGTCACAGCTGGAGCAGCTTCTTTATGGGCGAAAGCATCTCCGTTTATGATTGGTTGGCCATCTATTGATGTCTTTTTAGCATCCTTTCCATTAGCACTAATCACATACATATTGTTTTTTGGTGATGTCGTTACGGGCAATGAAATGATTGAACAAGCGCAACCTGCACGTCCTGATGAGAAGCTTGATGTGAACAGCAGCAGAGCCCATATTGCAACTGGTATTAGGAATGCAGCAATGGGCATAGTAGCGCCATTTTTTAGTACCCAAGGGGTTTTGTGGACCGGTATTCAAGTTGTTCTGCTTAAACGTTGGGCAGAAAGCAAAGGGAAGATAAATTCTTTTTACGATAGCATTGGTAGCTTTTACTTATTTGGCTTACCAATCTTATTTATTTTCTTGCCATTAGTGACCTTGCTTGAACCCTTGCTTCCTGTTGCGTTAGCAGTGACCTTAATTTTAACGGCTTTTGCGTGCGCAACACTTGCTTTATCACTAGTGAGTGATGCGACCGAACGAGGCGCGATGGTGATCACAGCAATGGCATTTAGTTTGTTTGAGCCTTGGGCTGGGCTATTGGTCGGTATCTTTACAATCATCGCGCTATGTGGTGTAAAAGTATTTTTACCTCCCAAAGCACCTGATAGCGACAATACTTCGCAAACCCAACCTAAAGAGTAATGTAATCACACAAGCCAGCAGCGCTGCTTTGCTACTGGCTTGTTTAATCACCTTGTGATTACCTTTAACAACACAACCTTGCTAGTTAAATACTTATCCACTATTGTACTGAACCTTGTAAATATATTACGTACCACTTATGAATAACGAACATGTCTTTAGCGCTCTTGAGCTGCCCTCTCAAATCACACTAAAAAATCGTATTGTCAAAGCCGCCATGGAAGAGAATATGGCAACCGTGAAACAAGAACCAAGGTGATGACATTTTTAATTTATATCGCGCATGGGCCAATGGTGGAGTAGGCGCTATTATCACAGGAAATGTCATGGTTGATCCTATGGCTATGACAGGTCCGGGCGGCATAGCATTAACTGAAAAATCAGACCTATCACAATTTACTAGGTGGGCTCAAATAGGTAAATCAGGTGGTGCCAAGATGATCATGCAGCTAAATCACCCTGGGCGCCAAGTATATAAACGTATGGGTGGAAAAGTACTATCACCATCAAATATCGCCTTAGATTTAGGCAAGCACTCTTCTTTATTTACACAACCAAAAGCCATGGATGAGAATGAAATTAATGACTTGGTATCGCGTTTTGTTACCAGTGCCAATTTAGCAAAAGAAGCTGGCTTTGATGGTGTGCAAGTGCATGCAGCTCATGGATATTTACTGTCTCAGTTTTTGTCGCCTTTAGTCAATAAACGAAATGACCAATGGGGCGGTTCCCTTGAAAACAGAGCGCGTCTATTGCTCACAATAATACGTGCTATCAAAGCTGAGGTAGGCGATGAGTTCAGCATATCAGTCAAGCTTAATTCTGCTGATTTTCAACGTGGTGGGTTTGATATCGATGATGCCAAACAAGTAGTCTCTTTGTTAGCGCCTTTAGATCTAGACTTTGTTGAGCTATCAGGCGGAAGTTACGAAGCACCTGCTATGCAAGGCAGAACTGCAGATGAAAGAACCTTAGCAAGAGAAGCCTATTTTTTAGAGTTTGCTAAGGATATTGCGGCAAATACTAGTATGCTTGTGATGACAACAGGCGGCATTAGACGCCTAGCGGTTGCCCAAAAAACAATTGATGAAGGTGTTTCACTAGTGGGAATTGCTAGTGCCTTGGCTTATACACCAGATTTAGTCAATAGGTGGCAAGATTCAAGCGAGCATGCGGGCTTTATACCATCTGTAAATTGGCGTAATAAAACGATGGCCGCCCTAGCAACTATGGCACTTGTAAAACGCCAATTACAGCGTTTAGGTAAAGGCAAACCACCTAAGGCAAAATAGCGCCGCTTTGTTTAGTTTAATTAAAGACCAACTTCGCTTGAGTGCACTGACTAAACGTTATCGTAACAACATTATTGATAAACAATAAAAGGCGTTTAGGCTTTTGCAGAGGGGCGCCCACTCACCTGCTTGTACCAACGACTAAGGTTAAGGTGATCTTGTGTCAAACGAATGTTAACTACTCGGGCAAAATCAATCGCACATAATGCCGTTATATCTGCAATTGAAAACGCATCGCCTGCCATGAACTCATTGTCATTTAGTCTTTTTTCAAGGACACGAAGGTACTTACTTGCATTTTCACCTGCTACTTTTCCATATTCAGGTACTGGCGTCATACGATCTTTGAAATGACCTGTAGAATGCTGAAAACACATCCCAACTTGATTGAACAAACACAACTCAATTTGACGTTGCCACATTGCAATAGTTGCTTTTTCCAGTGGGCTTGTGCCCATCAGCGATGGCTCAGGTTGAAGAGATTCAAAATATAAACATATCGCATCACTTTCACTGATACAGGTACCATCATCGAGCTCCAATACAGGAATTTTGCCAATAGGGTTTTTGGCACGCATTTCACGACTTAAGTTCTCGCCAGCGCCTAAATCAACTTGTACATATTCTATATCAATACCTTTCTCGGCTAAGAAAATACGAACTCTTCGAGGTGTAGGGGCAGTGCTTGTATCGTAAATTTTCATCTTAGTTCCTTATTTATTAATCTCTAATACTGCCAAGTTTTTGGTAGATTTGTACATAATTCACAGCAGTAGACTTTGTCGTTTTCCATTGTTTAGTCAACAAGTTGTACTTCATGCCCATTTCAGTGACTAACTTCATACGTGCAATAGACGCCATACTATTGAGCTCGAAAGGCGTCACAAACAAATGCCAACTGTGCGTACCTATTGGCAAATATCGCATAATATATTCTGCTCCAATAATTCCTACTAAAAAGGATTTCAATGTCCGACTTAATGTCGCCATTACAACACAACCACCGACTTTACAAAGGCTACTACAATTTTTAACTAACTCTTTTTGATTCGGCACGTGTTCAATAACTTCTGCATTAATGACTATATCAAACTGGCCTTTTTCGCGTTCAACGGTTTGTTCAACGTGCTCATGAATGTAAGTTATATTTAATTTGGATTTATGAGCATGTCTCTTTGCCACTTCAATGCTCATTTCGCTCACATCTATGCCAGTTACTTTTGCACCTGCTTTTGCCAGTGGTTCGCACACCAAACCTCCGCCACATCCAACATCTAATACACTGAGTCCTTCTAAACATCTAATTTTATTGGGATCACGTCCATAAAAAGCGCAAATTTGCTCAATAAAATATTCCACTCTAGCTCGATTAAACTCCAAAGCTGTTTTATAAGCACCATTTGGATCCCACCAACTTTCAGCCAAGGCATTAAATTTGGCCACCTCTTTGGCGCTAAAATTTCCCGATGAGGAATTTTCTGAATTATTATTAATACTACTAAGCTTACTTTTGTCTAACATCGTATATATCTATAACCTCTGTTTTAACGATAAATAAACGTATCTTTTCGTCTAACGTTTATCATGTAAGGATTAATTAATGGCAAATCAACTCAATGTATTGGGCAAACCTTTGCAACTATGTTGTGGTAATACGGGATATACCCGTGAAGGGTTTTGTTATGTTCCCGAATCTGATTTTGGAAATCATAGTGTTTGCGCAATTATGACCGATGAATTTTTACAGTTTTCAAAAGCCCAAGGAAATGACCTGATCACACCTAACCCTCTTTATTCGTTTAAAGGTTTGCAAGCCAAAGACAAATGGTGTTTATGTGCCATTCGTTGGTATCATGCCATCGCAGCGGGAGTTGCTCCTCCTATAGTGCTAGAAGCAACAAATATCAAAGCTTTAGATATTGTATCGCTTGAAGTACTGAAAACCTATGAGTACAAACCTTAGCATACTACTTGTTTTGTTCACTTTCCCATTGCTGTACTTTTTGCTTTGCCAGTGCATCAATTTGAGACTTATTTTGAGCAACCCACCACGATTCCATTATACGGACATTACGTTGGTTGGCCTTAAAGAATAAATCAATGATGTCTCCCACAACTGGAAAGAAACCTAAGGCCCAATCAATCATGGAGTTTCTTAACATCTTGTTTCTAAGCGCTTTTGGGACACCAATTTTGTGCCCTAAATATACGATTCTTAAAGACGCTGCTAACATGATGGAGTCGCCTATTACCGGTATCAACCCAACCAATGAGTCCAAGCCAACTTTAATTGGAATAATAGGCAACTTAACAGCTGTATCTAAAAGGTGCCCTAAGGATTGGGCTTGTAACAACTCATCAGGCGCTCTAAAATTTGGGTCAGGTAGCACGTCTGTTTCTTCGAGCGAAGGCAAAGAGTGCTTGTAATGCACAACACCGTCTTTACTCTTTGATTCGTCAGAAGAAGACTGTGTCATTTTGACGAGCCTAGTGCTTTAGCTAGGGTCTCTCGCTGTTGATAATCGTCTCCTACTTTCCAGCCTTGCATATGTGACTCAATTAATTCAAACAGCATATCTAAATGCTCATCGCTGTCGTTTAGTGAGGGAATATATTCGTAACGCTCACCACCATTTTCCATAAAGTATTCACGATTTTCTTCACCAATTTCTTCAATCGTCTCAAGGCAGTCGGCGCTAAATCCAGGACATATGACTTGTAAAGATTTTACACCTTGGGCAGGCAAGCCCTTCAAAGTTTCATCAGTATAAGGTTTGAGCCACTCCTCACGACCAAATCTAGATTGAAAACACGTCATATATTCATCTTTGTTTAGGTCAAGTGCTTGGGCAACCAAACGAGTAGTTTTATAACATTGGCAATGATAGGGATCACCATTTAGTAGATAGCGTTTTGGAATCCCATGGTATGAAAATACTAGTTTGTCCGCTCTTCCATGCTTTTCCCAATGTGCTTTAATCGATTTAGCAACGCACTCAATATATGCATGATGGTCATGATATTGATTAATAAAACGTAGTTCAGGTAGCCACCTACGCTTTGTGAAATCTGCCGCAATGGCATCAAAGGTAGATCCTGTGGTTGACGCACAATACTGGGGATACAATGGCAGCACAACGATTTTGCGCGCTCCTTCATTTAGTAGATTATTGAGCGCTTTATCAACACTTGGCTGCCCATAACGCATCGCAAAATCAACGATAACATCATCTCCCCACTTGTTTGCGAAGCGCTTAGCAATGCCTTTTGATTGATTTTGCGTATGCACCAACAAAGGCGAACCTTGTTCACTCCATACCGTAGCATAAGCTTGGGCAGAGCGTTTTGGACGAAAATTTAAGATAATAAGATTAAGAATGCACCACCAAATCAATTTAGGAACCTCTACAACACGAGGGTCGGATAAAAATTGCTTTAAATAGGGCTTTAGGGCTTTTTTAGTAGGTGCTTGTGGTGTGCCAAGATTGGTCACTAACACCCCTATTTTGTCAGCTTGCTTGTGGGTAAATGCAGTCTGAGACTGATATTTCATAAAGTTGAATTCGTCAAAGTTATTAAATGTTAATAGGTATTACGAACATACTCACAATTTGGACTAGCCAAGTGCTAGTCCATATTGGCAAGCGTTTACATTTTCCTTAAGGTATTGCAGGGTAATATGTTGGAGCACCTGGACCCACTGGCAAACCGAATGCAAATACCCACAAATAGAACAGGGTAGTCCAACCAACGATAAAGACAAGTGTGTATGGCAACATCGTTGAAATAAGCGTTCCAATACCTAAGTCTTTTTTATACCTCACTCCAATGGCCAATATTAAACCAAAGTAGCTCATCATTGGCGTAATAACATTTGTCACACTATCACCTATACGATATGCAGCTTGAATCACCTCTGGCGCGTAGCCAATAAGCATAAGCATAGGTACAAAAATCGGAGCAGTAATTGCCCATTGAGCAGACGCACTACCTAATGATAAATTGACCAACCCACACATCAAAATAAATAAAACAAATACTTCTGGGCCATCTAGGCCAGTAGCTTGTAAAAATGCAGCTCCTTTTACGGCTAATACAGTTCCTAGGTTTGTCCATTTGAAAAAGGCAACAAACTGTGCGGCAAAAAACACTAATACAATATATAGACCCATAGAGCTCATACTCTTTGACATTGCATCAATGACATCACGGTCGTTTTTCATTGTTCCAACAATTTTACCGTAAACAAATCCCGGAATAGCGAATGTCACGAAGATATACACAACAATACCTTTTAAAAACGGAGAACCTTTTACCAAACCTGTTTCAGGGTCACGTAAAATACCATTTTCAGGCACTACCGTAAGCGCCAAGAGCCCTAGTAAAACGACAAAGGTAACGCCGGCCCATTTCATTCCCCTCATTTCTAGCGCAGTGGGTTTATCAAGTTGTTGTTTACCTAAATCTATAGACGCATCTTGCGGATTATATTTACCCAAACGAGGTTCAACGATTTTTTCTGTAACAAATGCACCCATGGCAGCAACGGCAAAGGTACTTATGATCATGAAGTACCAATTTACTTCTGCACTCACTGTATATTCGGGATCAATAATACGGGCTGATGATTCAGTAAAGCCTGCAAGTAAAGGATCAACTGTACCAATAAGTATATTTGCACTATATCCTGCTGATACACCTGCAAAAGCAGCAGCAAGTCCTGCTAAGGGATGCCTACCTAATGAATGGAATATCATGGCTGCAAGTGGGATCATTACCACATAGCCAAGCTCAGAAGCAGTATTTGATACTACCCCAGCAAACACAATTACAACGGTCACTGAACGTTTTGAAGCATTCATGACCATAGAGCGCATAATAGTGCTCAACAAGCCAGAATGTTCAGCTAGGGAGACACCCAGCAAGGCCACTAATACGGTCCCTAAAGGAGCAAAACCAGTAAAGTTTGTTACCAGACCTGTGACAATTCTTCGCAAGCCTTCAGCATTAAGTAAGGAGATCACTTCAATCATGCCATCTGCTTCACGCCCTGACGAACCAATCGGTCTTGGGTCAGCAACACTCATTTCAAAGTAGCCTAAGATACCGCTTAAAATAACAATAAAAACGGCTAATGATGCAAACAGCGTAATGGGGTGAGGAAGCAAGTTCCCAAGCCACTCTACTGTTGATAAAAACTTTGAAAACCAACCAGATTGTGTTTCTGGAGAATTATCAGGTGTATTTGGTTGTTGTTCTATATTAGACAAAATAGCCCCGTTACATTAAGTATCTGTTTTGCAAGTCATTGACATGTGATCGCATTGAACTTTAATTTTAGCAAAACGCATTATTTATTTATGTTACTTTAATGTTAAATGATACCTAAATTACGAAGTTTTTTCACTTTATATCGCCATCAAAGTTAAATTGTAAATATCAGGACAACGAACGTGCTCACAGAAAATAAAAATAACAAGATCAAAAAAGACATGATTTTTGTAGTAACAGGAGCAAGCTCAGGGATTGGTAGAGCGCTTGCTTGTGAGTTAGATAAAAGGGGTTTCAAACTAGCCTTATGTGATATTAATAAACATGAATTGGAAGAAACGAATAAAAAGTTGAAGCAAAATGCTTTATTAGCGGCGTTTTCAGTAGATGACTTAGCCGCATGGAAAACATTTCAACATCAAGTCCAAACTCGGTATCAATGTATAGATGGAATTATAAACAATGCAGGGATAGCCCACGAAGCCGTTGCTATTGAACAGTTATCAACTGAAGTACTACGAAAAGTAATGGATATAAACTTTTATGGTGTAGTAAATGGAACGCAAATATTTTTGCCACTTTTAGCAGCGCAAAAACAGTCTTATGTTATCAATATATCATCTATATTTGGCACGGTCGGTATTGGCATGCAAAGCGCTTATTGCGCATCAAAATTTGCCGTAAAAGGGTTCACTGAATCCTTAAGAATGGAAGCCTTACGGTTTTACCCGAACTTGACCGTATGCCTTGTTCAACCTGGTGGTGTTAACACAGGAATTGCAGATGCAGCTATTGAAGCAGGTCATCGAACACCTGCCGAGCGTGAAAAAGAAATATCCGCATTTAAACGTCAATTAAGCATGCCTCCAGAAAAAGCCGCTAAAATAATCGCTAACGGAATCGAAACTAAAAAAGAACGTATTTTAGTGGGAATCGACGCTAAAGCTTTAGACTTATTAGCACGCAGTGCGCCAGTAAAGTATTCAAAGGTTTTATTTAAGCAAATGCAAAATAAGGGGCTTGCTGAACCAATGTCAGGCGATCCAAACTCTAGCTAAACACAAGTCATAAGACAAGCACAAAAAACGGGACATATGTCCCGTTTTTAATGCAAACTAATATCTTAGACTAGTTAGAACCACCTGATGCATTAAGATACCTAAAGAAATCGCTATTAGGCTCTACAACCAATACATCTTGCTTCTGGTTGAAGCTTGCCTTGTAGGCATCCATACTTCTTAAGAAACTATAGAACTCAGGGTTTTTGTTATATGTTTGTGCATATATTTGAGCTGCCTCTGCATCACCTTCACCGCGCAGTTGTCTAGCATTACGCTCGGCATCCGCAAGCATTACCTCAACACGCGCATCAATGTTCGCTTTGATGATCTCGCCTTGCTCTTTACCTTGTGAACGATACTCTCTAGCCGCCGCGGCACGCTCTGCGCGCATACGGTTAAATATAGAGTCTTCAATTTCGGTAGGTAAGTTAATTTGTTTAACTCTAACATCAATAATGCGAATACCAAGTTCATCTGAACTACCAGATGCCTGATTCATCGCATCATCCATTAGCTCACTACGTTCACCAGATACAATTTGCTGAATAGTCCGTGTACCAAATTCTGCACGTAAACCATTATTCACCTTTTGCTTTAGTAGTGTTTCGGCTTGCAATTTATTGCCACCCGTCGAAAGATAGTAACGTCCGAAGTCTTCAATTTTCCATTTCACATATGAATCTACGATGAGATCTTCTTTTTCGCTAGTAACGAAACGGTCAGGTCTTTCATCTAATGTTTGGATCCGTGCGTCTAAGGACTGGACTCTATCGAAAATTGGTATCTTAAAATAAAGACTAAGGCTCGTAAACTTTGGTATTGCCTTGCGCATCTTGTGCAATCTTACCAAAGGTAATAACAATGGCGCGTTGTCCCTCTGAGACGACGAACAAAGAGCTATAGGTAAGAATTGCCAATAAAACAATCACAATTGCTGTTAAGTTTTTCATTTTTAGTTCCTCCCTTGACGTCTAGTTGAAGAACGTGTCACAGATGATTGTGGCAACTGTTGCTGCAAATCAGCACCTTGGTTTTGTAAACCTTGCAAAGTATTCGATATGTTATTATTTGTATTATTACCGCGATTCTGTTGTTCCATAATCTTATCAAATGGTAGATACATCATGTTATTTCCGCCTTCGACGTCAATCATTACCTTTGTCGTATTGGCAAATACAGATTCCATCGTTTCAAGGTAGATACGCTGACGAGTAACAACAGGCGCTGCTTCGTATTGAGGAAGTAAAACCTCAAACCGTGCTACTTCACCCTGAGCCTCAAGGATTGAGCGCTCTTTGTATGCTTGTGCTTCTTCGTTCATACGATTCACCTGAGCGCGAGCACGTGGTTCGATTTCACGGGCGTACGCTTCTGCTTCTCTTATAAAACGCTCTTCATCTTCTTGTGCTGCAATCGCATCATCAAAAGCGGCTCTTACTTCTTCTGGTGGTCTTGCGTTTGAAAAGTTAAGGTCAATAATATCGATACCCATACTGTATGGCCCAATAATACCCTGTAATTCTTCAAGTACGCGTTGACGAGCAACTTCTTTACCGTCAGTTAATACTTCGTCCATACGAGAATGACCAACAACATATCGAATAGCACTATCAAAAGCCTGACTTAAGCTTTGTTCAGGGTCAACAACCGCGAAAATAAACTGTTTAGGATCAATAACTCGATATTGCACTTCCATCTCAACACTAACGACGTTTTCATCCTCAGTTAGCATAGAACCTGACGATGCAAGGGTTCTTACACTTTGAATATTAATTGGAATTACTTGGTCAATGCCTCGAAGACGCCATTGTAAACTAAGGCTCAGACAAGGCGTAAAACTCACCAAACCTAAGTACAACACCTCGTTCTGCTTCTTTAATTGTGTAAATCCCACTAAGTAGATATATAGTAGCGGCAAGAGCAACTACCAAACCTATCATTTTGCCAGATAATGCAGGGCCGCCGGCACCATCACCAGAACCACCGCCTTTGCCCCCAAATTTACCAAAAAGGTTCTTGAGCACATCATCAATGTCTGGTGGTCCTTGATCTTTCCCACCACGATTTTTCCAAGGGTCGTTATTATTACCACCCGGCTCATTCCAAGCCATAATTTTACTCCGAAGTTTGTAATTACACTGTTTTATACTATGTCCGTTAGCAATCAGATTTACGGACAATTTAAAAAAATACTAAATCTGTAAAGCACTAAACACATTTCTTAGTTAGTGACGTTTTTAACATATTTGACATAAAGTATAGTCAATTGTTCAAGCTTATGTAGGAAGTTTCTAAATATACGCCTTTATGCTTGAATATAGCTCGAGAGCCTGTTGTCGAACTTTTTGTCTAGGCGATTCCAATCTGATTCGAGCATCGTAATATCTACTAGCCAATCACCATTATCTGCGTATGATTGCTGGTTAATGCAGTTAAGTTCAAACAAATCACCTCTCACCTTTGCGTCAGAAGGCGGAACTTTGAGTTCATAATTAACCATTTCTTTTCTAAGACATTCAGTGAGGGCAACTTTTAATAAATCAAGTCCTTGCCCCTCTTGAGCAGAAAGCCATACTCTTATTGGCCGCCCACTTTCATCCCTATCAATTTTTGGTACAACGCCTTCTAACCTATCTATCTTATTACAAATGGTCAGCTGTGGTACCTCATCAGCATCAATCTCCGCAAGGACTTCATTGACTTGGTCAATATTCTGCGCATATTGTTCGTCTGAATAATCAACCACATGAAGCAAAAGCGTAGCTTCTTGCGTTTCTTGAAGGGTGGCTTTAAAGGCTGCCACTAAATCGTGCGGTAAGTGTCTAATAAACCCAACTGTATCCGCTAATATTGCTTGTCCTACTTCAGGCAATTCCAGTTTACGTAGTGTGGGATCTAAAGTTGCAAAAAGTTGGTCTGCAGCATAAACACCCGCATTTGTAATCGTGTTAAATAAAGTAGATTTACCTGCATTTGTATAGCCTACTAGCGACAGCGTAGGAATCTCGGCACGTTTGCGAGAGCGTCGCCCCTGCTCTCGTTGCTTTTGAACTTTCTCAAGTCGACGCAATATTGCTTTAATTCGACCTCTTAGTAATCTTCGGTCGGTCTCTAACTGAGTTTCGCCCGGACCTCTAAGACCAATACCACCTTTTTGACGCTCTAAATGTGTCCAGCCCCGAATTAAGCGGGTTGATAAATGACGTAATTGCGCAAGTTCAACCTGTAATTTACCTTCATGTGTTCTAGCGCGTTGGGCAAAAATATCCAAAATAAGACTGGTTCTATCTAAAACACGACATTTACATATTTTTTCTAAATTACGCTCTTGAGATGGACTTAAGGAATGATTGAATATCACAACATCTGCTGATAAAGCTTGAACTGTTGAAGCAATTTCTTCAGCTTTTCCTGTACCAACGAAGAATTTTGCGGTAGGCGCACTGCGCGATGCAGTAACAATACCAGCGTTATTCACGCCAGCAGAAGACACTAACATCTGCAGTTCTTGAATATCTTCTTTGTCTTGCTCGTCTGAAAAATCAACATGAACTAATACAGCCTGTTCACCGGCTTCATAACGATCAAACAAATATTTACTCCACTAAATTTAGTCTTGTGAACCGTCGTCTGGATGGTTCGTAGGCATTGTGATCGCACGAGATGGAACAACTGTCGATATCGCGTGCTTGTATACCATTTGACTAACTGTATTTTTAAGTAGCACTACAAATTGGTCAAATGACTCAACTTGGCCTTGCAATTTTATCCCATTAACAAGATAAATTGCCACGGGGATGCGCTCTTTTCTTAGTGCATTCAAGAATGGGTCTTGAAGAGACTGACCTTTTGCCATTAGTCGTCCTTAATTATTATTATAAGTAACATGGGAATCTTACTGTTAGTAAGTGCTTATTATTTTTATTGTTGGGTCATAGTTAATAACCTTTCATATTCAGTGTAACAAATTTATCCTAGGTTGCACTTACTTTTTCAACTATGTTTTGAAGCTTTTGCGGATCATTTGAGTCCAATTGAAGCAGTTTTTCCCAAGCTCTTAGCCACGTGCACTGGCGTTTAGCTAATTGTCTAGTAGCGATTATACCTTTATCGCGCATTTGCGCATAAGTTAAATCGCCTTGTAAATAATGCCAGACTTGCCTATATCCGACACTTCTAAAAGAAGGCATATCATCTTTAATATCATACTTTTGCAACAATGAAGTTACTTCATCAACAAATCCTTTTTCAAGCATAATATCAAAACGACGTTCAATACTCCTATGCAAGGTAGCGCGTTCTTTGGGCATAACACTGCATTGTATAAAATGATAGGGGAGTTTGATTTTCTCTTGAGCTTGAAAATAGCTTAATGGCTTGGCTGTCGAAAAATATACATCAAGTGCACGTGTGATGCGTTGAGAGTCGTTAGGGTTTATCTTTTGGGCACTTAAAGGGTCAACGTCCGACAACAAAAGATGCGCTTGATAAAGGCCTTTTTCCGCTATTAAGTCTTTTACTTTTGTTCTAGACGCTTCTGTCGTACTTGGCATTTGATGCAAGCCATTTACTAGCGCATTAAAGTACATCATTGTGCCACCGGCCAATATTGGGATTTTCCCTTTGGCCACCACATCTTTAATCGCTTTTTCAGCATAAGACAAAAAATCTGCCACACTAAAACTTTCTATCGGAGACAAAATATCAATTAAGTGATGTTTAATGCCCGATTGTTCTTCGGCGTCTGGTTTCGCTGTGCCAATATCCATGCCAGTATATATCAACGCAGAGTCTACACTAATCACTTCGCTTTCATAATGTTTTGCCAGCTCGATAGATAGCGAAGTCTTACCTGATGCTGTTGGGCCCATGATACATATTACCTTGGGAACTTCTTTGCAGTCGTATGAGCTATTTTGATTGTTTGTTTTCAACATTGCGTTTTGCTTACCAAAGACAACAATTGCTCAAATGGTATCGAGCGTCCACAATGACGCATAAGCTTATCAAGGCTTTGCGCGTCTATTTCATTAATATAATCAAGTAAATGTTCCGTCGCATTGCTATCTTTGCTTAACCATACCTCGTATATGGCATCACGCAGGCTTGTTAGAGTCAGCTCTTCGGGATAGTCTGCACAATGCTCAAATAAAGAAACTAATTGCATACTCATGATGCTTGACCACGGCAAGCTTCGTAATAAAGAAGGAACTTTTTTCAGTACAAGTTTATTAAATTTATACTCAAGATGAAAATTTTGCGCAGCTAAGAAGTCGATCGAAGCTTGACTTAATTGTTTATCGTAAGCAACAGATACTGGCATCAATAGGGTTTGAGCTATGCTTGAATTAGCAAGTCTATGTTCAATAAAGCTCTTTTTAACATGTGATACTTCTAGGACCAACAGAGTATTTTCTTGCTTAAATACGACGTGTTCTGGAAATAATAAAAAGCCTTGATTAGTATAAAGAGAATCAACTGTACTGGCTTGCTTTTTAGTTTGCACTGTTGAGCTTTGATAAAACTGCTCAGTAGCACTAATTGCAGCTTGGCTCACTTTGTCATTAGCGTATGCATGTTTGCTAGGTATATGTCGTGAACTCACGTTTGCTTTAGGTGACCATGTTTCTTGCCGCAAAGGCTGAATATAGTCATGCTTATTTGGACTTTCTTGCTCAATGTTAGCACCATCAACAACATCATTGGCTAGGTTTACACCGCTGTATAACTCATCACTTAGTGCCTCGTTAATCGCTTTAAATACTAAATCATGGACTTTTCTGGATTCATGAAATCTAACTTCATGTTTAGCTGGATGAACATTGATGTCTATTTGTTCAGGGGGCAAATCAAGATACAGTACATAATAGGGGAACGTTTGAGGGGGCAGTGTTTCTTCATATACTTGTCGAATAGCATGCGACAATAGTTTGTCTTTCATCATTCGGCCGTTAACAAAGGTAAATTGCCAATCTCGATTGTTTACGCCTTCTCCCAATCTGCTGCACCATCCTGAAAACTTAATATCATCGTATTCGTATGAAAAATCTACGGTATTACTTAGCATTTTCTTTGAACATACTTGTTCAATCCTTTTAGCTAAGTCTTGCTGGATTGGATAATTGAAAATCGTCTTTTTATTATGAATCAGAATAAATTTGACGTCATGGCGTGCTAAAGCAATACGCTTTACAATCTGTTCAATATGCTGAAACTCTGTCTTGCCTGTGCGCAGAAATTTTCGTCTAGCAGGGGTATTAAAAAACAAATCAATAACTTCAACAGACGTGCCATCTGGATGAGCAGTAGGTTCGACTGTCACATCCATTTGCAAACCTTCAGTATGTGCTTTGTAAGCATCTTCTTGATGAACTGGTTTAGAGCTTAAACTTAAGCGAGATACAGCACTAATACTGGCTAAAGCCTCTCCTCTAAATCCCATGCTAGTGATTGCTTCAAGATCATCAATATTTGAAATTTTACTCGTAGCATGTCTAGATAAAGCTAATGCAAGTTCGGCTTTAATTATCCCCTTTCCATTATCTCGCACTAAAATGCGCTTTTGCCCACCTTGCTCAATCTCAATATGAATAATGTTCGCGCCTGAATCAAGACTATTCTCAACCAGCTCTTTGACAACCGACGCTGGCCTCTCAACTACCTCCCCAGCAGCAATCTGATTTGCTAATTGTGCAGGCAGTATCTTGATGGTTTGTGTTGTATTTGTACTTAATTGTTTTTGCGTCACATGCGCGCTCTATGTTAAGAATTAGGGATGGTAAGTTTTTGATCAATTCTGACTAAATCTGAGCGTAAATTATTGCGTTTTTTAAGCTCAGTTACACTGATACCATAACGCTGAGCGATTAAAGACAATGATTCTCCTCGCGATACGATGTGCACAATAGGCTCACTATTTTTCCACTTTGCCCAAAGAGTTCCATCAGGTGGTGTTTGTTTAAAAAAACGTGTTACTGAAGAAAACAAGGAATCTGCAAGCCGTTCTCTATGTTTTGCCCAATTCAGATTTTTTTCTTCTTCTGGATTAGATATAAAACCCACCTCAACTAGTACAGAAGGCGTTTCGGGAGTTGTCAGCACAGCGAAACTTGCACTTTGTGGTGTTCTTTTATGCATTTTAGTTACTTGCTTCATGTCTTTTATCATTTCATTGCTAATCTCGTAACTCGATGCACGCGAGAACTCCATCGACATATTAAATATGGTTTCGGCAAAATATCGTTCCGTATCACGATCTTCAATTACCTCGGCGGCAGCACCTAGCATCTCAGAGCTTCTTTCCGTTTGCTCTAATAGTCGACCCAACTCACTGTCTGCACGGCCTTTAGATAGTACCCAAACAGACCCCCCACGAGGCTGGGGTGAGGTAAATGCATCTGCATGAATAGAAATTAGTAAATCAGCTTGTTCTCTGGCCGCTATTTTTGGGCGGTCGTTCGGCGATATATAGTAATCACCATTGCGAGTAAGAACAGCGCGCATGCCAGGTTCATCATTTATTTGCTTGGCTAGCATCTTGGCGATAGACAATACAATATGCTTTTCGTATGTACCTGCAGGTCCTATTGACCCTGGATCAACTCCACCATGACTAGGATCTATCACAACAATGATATCCTGGTCGCGATCAGGGCCTTCGTTATTGACAGAAGATGCATTCGTGTTTTGCCTAACTGGCCTTGGATTTGGATCGATCACTTCAATAACTAGGCGGTGGTTTGCATCACCATTTGGTGCAACAGGAAACACTTTAAGGGTATATGCGTCACTTGTCTCAATAACTATGCGTTTGTCATCGCTACTTTTTGGTGTACTGTATCTAACCTTATCAACCTTGTAGCCTTTAATATTGAGTTTGTTTAAGTCATAACCTTGGGGAATACCCTGGATGTCAAACACCACGCGGTTAGGATTCTTTAAAGTAAAGTATGAATAAGTAGGTTCATCTGTGAACTCTAGCACCAAACGCGAAGTATCACCGCTGTCTGAAAATCGAATATCCAAGACATCATTAGCATTAGCAACCTTCGTCGTTAATACAGCAAAAACAACAATAAAGAGATATTTTAATATCGTGTAATTTGCGTTCATTTATACTTTCACCGAGCTTTGTAAGTCTTGTTGCGCAGCTTCTATGCTCGTTAGACAGTGATTGCCAAAGTCTGAAAAACTCTCAAATTGAAAAAGGCGCCCTCCGGCTTGATACGAAATATTGATTACAATATCAGCTTGAGGGAGCAAACCATGACCTTTATCAGGCCACTCAATTAAAGAAGCGGTTTGGGCGTTGAAGTAATCGCGGATTCCCATAAACTCAAGCTCTTCGGGATCAGCTAGTCGATATAAATCAAAGTGGAATAAAGTAATTTCGCCAAGTTCGTAGGGTTCAACTAAGGTGTACGTTGGGCTTTTGACGTTTCCTACATGGCCCAAAGCATGTAATAGTGAGCGCGAGAACGTTGTTTTTCCTGCGCCTAACTCACCTTGCAAAAAACAACAGCTACCACCATAACCATATTGAACAAAGGCTTTACCTAAAGTGGTGGCTAGATGACTGGTAGCATTTTCATCACTACAAAATTGTTGAATCTTCATTTTTTAAAATAGACTACTTTACTCGTTAATTAACAGTCGTACAGTATCAAAAAGGTCACTTGCAAGTAAGCCTCTTTGTCCAAACTTGTTCGCTACTATATCACCTGCTTTAGCATGAATCGAGACACCATATTGACAGGCCATTTCAGGCGCTAGACCTTGTGACATCAGCGACCCTAATACACCTGCTAATACATCTCCCATTCCAGCAGTTGCCATACCGGGATTACCATGGCGACAGACCCATGAATGACTCTGATTATCGACAATACTGCCAGCGCCTTTCAACACGCAAATAGCGTCATAACGTTGAGAGCACTGACGAGCAAAATTAAAACGATTCGCTTCAATCTCTTCAATTGACACATTTAAAAGTCTCGCCGCTTCTCCAACATGGGGCGTCATCACACAATCAGGTAGCGCGACAAAGGTAGTATTAACCGCTTTTAAGTTTAGCGCATCGGCATCAATGACTATAGGTTTTGGCTGCTCATTGCAATATTCCATCACCTCATCAAATATCTGCTTACTCCATTCGTCTTGTCCTAAGCTCATAGCCCAATTACGATGCATGTTGCCCATTCTAAAGCAGATTTAAGACCTTCACTAGACACCATAAGTTCAGGTCTACCCGAGCAAATCTGTAGAATAGACTCTTCGTGGCAAAACACCTTTACCAAGCCTGTTCCTGTGCGCAACGCTGCTTCTGCACTCATGCGAATAGCGCCTGACATACCTTTATTGCCGCCAATGCACAATAAGCGCCCATAACTACCTTTGTGGCTATGAACGGGACGCGGTGCTAAACCTTTAAAATGCTTAAAATCAAGTGCACTGGCGTCGCTTCTAGCTACCTCAGAAAAGGCTTTACCAATGCCAAGATCTTCAAAAATTAAGCGACCACATGATTGTTTGCCCGCGCCTGTTGTTAAGCCAAGTTTGATTCCAACAAAGGTAATTGTCGTGTCTGCTTGAATACAACCACTCATTGATTCACCTGTATTTGCATCAAGCCCACTGGGAACATCAACACTCACAACAGGCACGTCAAGCGCATTCACAGCAGTAATAATATCAAGGTATTCAGCTCTGACATGGCCATTTAAGCCAGTACCTAACAATGCATCGATAATGATTTGGGCTCGTTGTGCATGCACTTGTTCAAAAGGTACTACTTTTCCACCAGACGCCTTCCATGCATCCATTGCTTTGGCTGCATCATCATTTAATTCGCGTTGGGGCTCAACAGAGCAAACTACCACAGACTTTCCTGCATTTGCTGCACAAAGAGCAGCGATATAACCGTCACCAGCATTATGCCCTGTGCCAACTAAAACCAAGTAGTTGTCAATGTTAGGAAACAAGGAAACACAATGTTGAAAAACACTTGCACCAGCTCTTTGCATTAAACTATACATATCAACATTCATTGTCGCTGCTGCCGTTTTTTCATGTAAGCTAACTTGGTCAGCACGATATAATTTTTGTGTTAAGCTAGTAGCAAGTTTCTTTTGCAACATGAATCCATGTCCTCGTCTAATTCGATTGATTTTCATAAACTTGCTAACCATATCAAGGCTTGGGGTCAGGCGCTAGGCTTTCAACAAGTTGGCGTGTCAGATATTGACCTTAGTCAACACAAACAATATCTTTCAGATTACATAGCGCGTGAGCATCATGGCCAAATGGACTATCTTGCTAACAATGTGGATTTGCGCCTACATCCCGATAAATTACACCCAAATACTTGTCGAGTAATCAGTGTTAGGATGAATTATTTACCACCAAATGCACAATTTGCGAATAACCTAGCTAATGATAAAAATGCGTATATTAGCCGCTATGCTTTGGGTCGAGACTACCATAAAGTTATGCGTAAAAAGCTTAAAAAACTGGGCGAAAAAATTACAGAACATTGTAAGGAGCTTAAGTTTAGGCCCTTTGTTGATTCTGCACCAGTGCTTGAACATGCGATTGCCGAAAAAGCTGGTTTGGGATGGACGGGCAAACATACACTAACGTTAAATGAATCAGATGGCTCTTGGTTTTTCTTAGGTGAACTTTTTGTCAATATACCACTGCCCGTTGACCAGCCGGTCAAAGAAAACTGTGGCACTTGTAACGCTTGTATCAGTATTTGTCCTACTCAAGCGATTATTGCGCCCTACCAGTTGGATGCTAGACGATGTATTTCCTATTTGACCATTGAGCATGCGGGAGTAATACCACTTGAATTTAGGCAAGCAATGGGAAATCGTGTCTATGGATGTGATGACTGTCAATTAGTTTGCCCATGGAATAGATATGCTGAGGTAACGGCCGAAAAAGATTTTTTTGCGCGGGAATTTTTACAAAATGCACGATTAATTGACTTGTTCGAGCTTAGCGAAGATGCTTTTTTATTAAAAACACAAGGCTCTCCTATTAGGCGCATCGGCATAATTAGATGGCGTCGAAATTTATCAATTGCGATGGGTAATGCATCTTATGATGCCGATATTTTGGCCAGTTTAATGCGTGCTTTAGAGCAAACACAATCATTAACTTTGCAAGAGCACTATCAATGGGCGATTGAGCAACAGCAAGCCAAACAAAATAAACCATATCAGACAGGCGCAAGCACGCGTCAGCATCAACGATTAATTAGAATTGTAGAAAAAGGCTTACCCAGAGACGCGTAAGCCTATCATTTATGACTTATTAACGATGGTATTGCTTAGAGTACTTGTGCACCGCATTAACAAAATGCCCTGCATTTTCAGGCGGGACATCTAAGTGAATACCATGCCCAAGATTGAACACATGCCCCTCGCCTTCACCAAAACCTGCTAATATATCTTTTACTTCTTGCTCAATGCGCTCTTTAGGCGCGTACAAAATAGATGGGTCCATGTTACCTTGTAAAGCGACTTTATCTCCCACCCTAGCTTTTGCATCAGCAATATCAATAGTCCAGTCTAGTCCAAGTGCATCACAACCAGTCGCGGCAATAGATTCTAGCCACATGCCGCCATTTTTAGTGAATAAAGTTACTGGTATCTTTTGGCCTTCATAAGTGCGTGTAAGACCTGCCACTATTTTCTCCATGTATTGCAATGAAAATAATTTGTAGTCGCGCGGACTTAACACACCGCCCCAAGTATCAAACACCATCACAGATTGAGCGCCTGCCGCAATTTGTGCATTTAGATATAAAATCACTGAGTCAGCGAGCTTATCTAATAACAAATGTAGCGCTTGTGGTTCACTAAATGCCATTTTTTTAATGCGGGTAAAAGCCTTGCTTGAACCGCCTTCAACCATGTAGGTTGCTAATGTCCATGGGCTACCTGAAAACCCAATTAATGGCACTTCACCTTTTAGATTCTTCCGAATAGTCCTAACCGCATTCATGACATAGGCTAATTCAATTTCAGGATCTGGATTGGGCAACTTTTGAATATCTGACATGGTGCGAAGTGGACGTTCAAATTTTGGCCCTTCCCCGGTCTCAAAATATAAACCAAGTCCCATCGCATCAGGAATAGTCAATATATCAGAAAACAAAATAGCAGCATCAAGGGGAAAACGTCTTAAGGGTTGTAAAGTGACTTCGCACGCCAACTCAGGATTAGTGCATAAAGCCATAAAATCACCCGCTTGCGCTCTAGTTGCTTTGTATTCTGGTAAATATCGCCCTGCTTGGCGCATCATCCATACGGGTGTGGTGTCTACGGGTTGCTTAAGTAATGCGCGTAAGTAACGGTCGTTTTTTAATGCTGTCATGAATTACTTTATCTCTTAGACGGTTATATTGAAGTAAAATTTAGCGCTAATATTACGCTATTTTTTTAGAGGATGCTTAACATCGCTTTATTTTTTTGCCAATCGCTTTAGGGTTTCTTCAATCAAGCGACCGGCGATTGAAAGCGTAGGAGGCGTATTAGGCAAATTCTCTATATCAAACCATTGTGCATCGTGGATTTCTCGTTTGTCGATAGTGATATCGCCAGATTGATACTTTGCAATATACCCAACCATTAACGAGTGAGGAAAAGGCCAAGCTTGACTGTCAAAATATTCAAGCTCACTTAATTTAACGCCCACTTCTTCAAACACCTCTCGATGAACTGCTTGTTCAAGGCTTTCCGCACTTTCTACAAAGCCTGCCAATGTAGAATAAAAACCTCGTGTGGTATGGCGCGCTCCTTGTGCAAGCAGTATCCTTTTACCGTCATGAATTGCGACAATGATGCACGGCGATACCCTAGGATATACTCTATGGTTGCACTTATCACAATGCATTGCCATTTCCCATGACACTTTACGAAGCTCATATCCGCATCGACCACAATACCGATTTGTTCTTAAAAATAACGCATATTGCCAAGCTTGTGCAATGTATTGAAAAGTTTGATGAGAGAACGAGGCCAAAGCCGTCCGCAAGTCAATTAATGCATATGATTGTGTATCTAGTTGCTCTTCATAGTGATGAATATCAATTAAGCTGTGTTTACCAAACTCACTAGACACATTTAAATCCCGCGCATGGTCAAAATAATCATCCAGTTGATTGGGTAATTCAGGTAAGTCTGCAAGCGTGAACGTATTTTCTATGTTTTTTTGACCAACAAATTATTGTCAATAAAAATAAATATGACTTGTTTAGAGGTTTTGCTAATCATTAGGTGTCTTTGCTCGTTTAGGAATAACTTATCAATAAGTCGGCAACTTTACGCGTTTTGTGACTTGTTCACAAATATGTCAGTGATATACTTATCTATAGATTTTTTTAGGAAGCACGCAATTATGAGTGGCCAACTTTCACCCAGTAAAAAAATACTGTTTAAGCAAGCTCAGAGCTTTTGCGAAGAGAAAGGAGCGAGGTTTACCCCTTTGCGCGCCCGTATATACGAGATTCTATTGCAAGAAGACTCGTCAATAGGTGCATATGATTTACTTGATAAGCTAAAATTAGTCGAAGAATCTGCTAAACCACCTACGGTATACCGAGCTTTGGATTTCTTTTTAGAATTAGGCCTTGTGCATAAAGTAGAATCAACAAACGCTTTTAAGGCTTGCCATCATTTTGGCTGCTCTCACCCTGTGCAGTTTTTAATCTGTGATGCATGTGGCAACGTCCAAGAAATAAGTTCTGATGGTGTAAGTGAAACTCTTGAGGCTCAAGCAAAAGAAAATACCTTTCAAATTATTAGTCAAACCATCGAGGCACATGGTATTTGTGCTCAATGTCAAAAAGAAGAGTTAAGTGAGTGAATGTAGCTTTCATTAATCCTTTTATTATCTCGTTAACTCATGTCATCAGCACGATGGCTCAAATTAATTTAACAGCCCATAAACCTCAAAAAAAATCAGATGCAAAAGCGTGCGGAGATTATTCTGGAATTATCGGCATGATTGGGCCTCAGGTAAAAGGTTCGATGGCGATAACCTTTGATACTGAACTTGTGGATGCTATAATGCAAAAGATGCTGGGGCTAGCAAAGGATGAAGCCGCAGAGCAAACTGGTGACATGGTTGGCGAAATTACAAATATGGTTTGTGGTGGTGCCAAAAACGCATTATCTGAGCAAAACTATCAATTCGAAATGGCAACCCCTGTTGTGGTTTCGGGCGAGAATCATACCATCGAACATAAGGTGGATGGACCAAAAATAATACTCACATTTGAAAGTGAGAAAGGAAACGCGTATTTAGAGATTTGCTTTGACGATTAAATCATTTCAATCCTCTTTTTAGACGTTAAATAATAATAAACCTGTTGATATTCCAATAATGGAGAGGACTACGCTTATGAAAAAATTAACACTATTAGTTGCTGCCGCATTAGGCTCGGTAGCGATGACTGCACAAGCAGAAGAAAAACCAGCTTATGAAAATTGGGTTGGTGGCTTTTATCAATACTATGCGGCTGATGGCAATAAGCCTGAGCCAATTGGTGGACTAGATGACGGTAAAGGTTTTGGTGCTGAGCTAGGTTTTAGATTTGACCCAGCATGGGCTGTGCGTTTTGAGTTAGGCCGTGTCTTAATTGACTCTGATAATCCTAGGACCCTAGCAGATGATGGCACACAATTGGGTGCGGATGTCATGTACTTCTTTGAAGACGATGCCGCTTATGTTTTTGGTGGTCTTCGTGAGCAATCACTTGCCGATAGCTATCGTATGGCTACCGCAGGTATTGGTAAACACTGGGAAGTTGCTGAAAACTGGCGTTTAATTACTGAGCTTGCTGGTTACTATGATTTTGGTCAACGACACAATGAATATAGTGCCAAGCTTGGTCTGGCATATATCTTCGGCAAAAACGCTGCACCTAAGGTACAACTAGATAGCGATAATGACGGTGTATATGATGCACTGGATCGTTGCCCGGCGACTCCTGTAGGCACACAAGTTGATGCAACAGGCTGTAATGTAGATGTTGATGGCGATGGTGTCCTTAATGCACAAGATGAGTGTCCAGCTACGCCTGCGGGCGACGAGGTTGACGCTCGTGGTTGTACAGTTGTGGTCGTTTTGGATACTGACAATGATGGCGTAGCAGACGAAAATGATGCCTGTGCAAACACACCTTCTACAGACAGCGTAGATGAAAAAGGGTGTAGTGTTTTACAAGAAGAAGAAGTGTCGGTTGCACTTGATCTCTTGTTTGGCAACAACAGCAGTGAGATATCGAATACTGATTCGCAAATTGTCCGCGATTTTGCAGATTTCATGGCTCGATTCCCAAATACAAAAGCAGTCATTGAAGGGCATTCTTCTGCTGTAGGTAATGCAAACTACAACTTACAATTATCACAACAACGCGCTGAATCAGTTCGTCAATTGCTAATTGATGATTATGGTATTGCCGCTGACAGATTAGAAGCTGTAGGTTTTGGTGAAACTCGCCTTAAAGACACATCTAACACGGCTGAAGCACACCGTATTAACCGTCGCATTGAAGCAACCGTTTCTACGATTGTTGAAACAACAGTCGAAAGATAGTTAGTTTTTGGCAAAAAAAGCCCGCAAAACGCGGGCTTTTTTATGACTATATTAATCTTTCACTATTTTACTTAAGAGTTTTATCACTCTAAAGTTAAGCTCTTTGGGCTGAAATGGCTTAGACAAGTAATCATTAACACCGGCCTTTATTGCTGATAATACCAATTGTTTGTCGGTTGTTGCAGTTAACAATAAAAAAGGGATATGTTTATGAAGGTCAGATTCTTTAACTTTGTGTAGCAATTCGATGCCGGTCATCTTTGGCATATCCCAATCCGAGATAATCAAATCATATTGCTTATTATGCAAACTCTTCCAAGCGTTTTCTCCATCATAACAAGATGTGATATTTTGTGCACCAATCTCGCGTAAGCTTGCCTTGATCATGCTTCTAACAGCTTCCATATCATCAACGACTAGAATACTTATCGTTCCAAGCTTTTTCATTGCATCATTCATATTCTAATCAAGCTCTTATGTTTATTCTTCATCGTAAGCCGGACCTGCGTAATTATCAAAACGCGAAAAGTGTCCCTGAAACGTTAACCTTGTAGTTCCTATCGGCCCGTTTCTCTGTTTCCCGATAATTATTTCAGCAATTCCCTTTAAGTCACTATTTTCGTTATACACTTCATCACGATAAATAAACATAATTAAGTCAGCATCTTGTTCAATTGCACCTGACTCACGTAAGTCTGAATTGATTGGGCGTTTGTCTGCACGTTGCTCTAGGCCACGATTAAGCTGCGATAATGCAATTACAGGACACTCTAACTCTTTTGCCAACGCCTTGAGCGAGCGTGATATCTCGGCAATTTCTAGCGTTCGATTGTCTTGTAAGCTTGGTACACGCATTAATTGAAGATAATCGACCATGATCATTGAAATTCCACCGCGGTCTCTGGCTAACTTGCGCGCTCTGGTTCTTACTTCCATTGGCGTTAAACCTGACGAATCATCAATAAACAAGTTATCTTTATCATTTAACATTTTCACGCTAGATTGTATGCGCGCCCAATCTTGGTCTTCTAGCCGTGCTGTTCTTATAGACGTTTGATCAACACGACTTAAGGAAGCTAGCATCCTCATCATTATTTGTTCTGCAGGCATTTCAAGACTAAATACCAACACAGGCTTTTCCTCTAGAAGCAAAGCATTTTCAACTAGGTTCATTGCAAAAGTGGTTTTTCCCATCGATGGTCGTGCTGCGACAATAATTAAATCAGATGGCTGCATACCACTGGTTTTTTTATCTAAATCGGTAAAACCAGTAGATACACCTGTTACCTCTTTGTCTTGCTTGGCAAGCTCTTCAATTCGGCTTATCGTTTTGCGCAAGGCACCACCAACTGAGATCGGCCCTTCATTTGCAGCTGTGCGTTTCTCGGCTATCTCAAATACCTTGGTTTCAGCAAAATCTAATAAATCTTTGCTATCACGACCTTCTGGGTTAAAGCTTGCATCAGAGATATCATTGGCAACTCCAATGAGTTCCCTGACAATGGCTCTTTCTCTCACAATATTGGCATAAGCAACAATATTCGAAGAGGTGGGTGTATTTCTAGCAAGGTTAACAAGGTATACAAAACCACCCACTTCATCGAGCTCATTGTGCAGTTCTAATTCAGCTTTCAAAGTTACAGGGTCAGTTTTACTATTTTTTGAGATAAGACGGGTTATTGCACTAAAAAGTGTACGATGTGCGCGATTATAAAAGTCTTCTTGTATCAATATTTCTGCGATTTTATCCCATGCATCAACTGATTGTATGACACTACCTAGGACTGCTTGCTCAGCTTCAAGCGAATGTGGAGGTGTATTTAAATGAGCAATGTCGTCACTTTTCTTACTTTTTGAGTCTGCTCTAGCGCCACCATTTGCGCTTGAATAATTATCGTTACCTGCGTTTTCCACGCTATCATCCACTTAACAATCAATCATAATATTATGCGACAATTGAATAATTTTGTCGCCCTAGAATTTGCCGCATTTTGTAAATACCTGTTGTTGTTTATGTTTTTTAAAAACAGTAGTAGGTTTATTTTGCGCTATTGTAATTTACGCACTACTATAAATTTTTTACTCATTTGCAGGACTCAATATGCAAGTAAGTCATCTTTTTGCCGGTAAACCCATGCCATTTGGTGCTAAAGGTGCTCCAAGTAGTATTATTAAAAACGAATATGAACAGCTACATATTGAATGGGAAGGTGCCCGTGAAGATGAGCAAGGCAACAAAAAGCTCCATGGTGGCCCTTTTATGGCTATTCATCAATATGCACAAAGAAGTTATGCTTTGTTGGCCAAGCAATTTACTGCAAATTTAATTACCTTTTCAATCGGTACCATAGGCGAAAACATTTCAGCACCTGACATGCATGAAAAAAATGTATTTATCGGCGATAAATTTGAAATAGGCTCTTGCATATTAGAAGTGGTTTCTCCTAGAGCGCCTTGTTCAAAAATCAATTATCGCTACGGTTTGAATAGAATAGACCAATTTGTTGCCCAAGAGAATATTACAGGTTGGTACTATAAAGTGATAAAAGAAGGCGTAATAAGCACAAATGACAATATCGCCTTAGTTGAGCGTCAAAGTGACCCTTTATCAGTAGAACTGATTTGGCAGCTTAGAAAGTTAAAAACCATCTCTACACTTGACGACATCGCAGTCAAAAGCGGCATAAATAAGCCAGAAGATGAAAGCACAACTGCGTTTGCTACGTATATTCATGATATAGCTGACAGTGCAGTCAATAACACTTCGTTATCACCTGAATGGCAAGCCCATATGCACAGAGTTGCAACGGCTATTTTTAAACTGACAAGATAAACCAAATTTGCGGACTAAGAAGCTAGATCTGTATCAATTAATAAAGCAGCTGTTTTGCTTGCATCTTTAGGCTCTCCTAAATAGAAACCTTGCCCATGATCAATCTGCAAAGCTTTGCACATATCAAGATGGGCTTGTGTCTCGATACCTTCAGCAACTACTGTCATATCTAGGCGCTTAAGCATATGCGCTAAGGCCTCAAACACAGCTTGACGCTTTTGCTCACCATGCTCAACGGTGAATAAAGATTTGTCGAGTTTTACAATACTGATGGGATATTCAATTAGGTGTGAAATGGACGAATAACCGACACCAAAATCATCAAGTGATATTAAAAAGCCATACTCTGACAAAGTATCTATCGATTCTCTAATTACTTTTTCATTTTCAAATAATGCGGTTTCTGTGATTTCCAACACGATGTTATTTGGATTCACCGAATATGCCTGTGAACGCTCTATAATATGTTCCACCACTGAGTGATTTTGAAGTTGAACAGGGGATATATTGATCGCAATAAAACGTTCTTGGGCATAAGTCTTTTGCCACACTGAAATCTGTTTAATTGCCTCATCGATTACCCACTCACCAATAGCGTGAATATCCCCTTTTTTCTCAGCGATGGGGATGAACTCATCAGGTACAAATTGCTCTTCTGCTGTCGGCCATCTAATTAGTGCTTCAAAACCAATTTTTTGGTCGCTCACCAAATCAATCACTGGTTGAAAGAAAATATCAAATGCGGATGCTTTTAGGTGCTGTTTGAGTCCAGATTGTATCTTCGACAAACGCGCAAACTTGGTACTCATACTTTCATCATAAAGACGAATTTGGCCTTTGCCATCTTCCTTGGCTTGATACATAGCGATATCAGCGCACTTAATAAGCGATTCTTTTGAGCTAGCCTGAGATGGATAAATAGCCGCTCCAATACTTGATTTGCAAACCACTTCATTGTCGCCAATCATTACTGGGACCGATAAAGCATCTTGAATCCGTTGGCAAACTAGCCGTACTTGTTGACTTGATCGTATACCCGTTAAGATAATAGCAAACTCGTCACCACCTAATCGTGCGAAACTTTCATGGCGGCGCAACAGCTTCTTTATGCGCGTTGCAAATTCTATTAGTAAACGATCGCCGGCATCATGACCCAAAGTGTCATTGATGTGTTTGAAGTCATCTAAATCCATGACAAGCAATGCTGCATCAGTATTTGACTTGTCATTTCCCGCCACCATCATATCCATGATCTCGTTAAAGTGATGACGATTAGACAAGCCAGTTAAAGGGTCTTTTTCAGCAAGATGTTTTACGCTAAGATAATTTTGATGAAGCTTATGTTCAAGTTCAAAACGTTTTTGCGCATGTACAATCGCTCTATGTAAATTAAGCCGCTGCAGGTCTGATTTTTGAATAAAATCCTGCGCCCCGGCTTCAATACATTTTACCGCTAGAGATTCATTTTCTGACGCACTCATCATTACAATAGCGACGCTGCCAAGATCAGGCCTTGCGCGCAGTGCTTGAACCATCTCAATGCCGCTAACGTCAGGCATCCGATAGTCCAATAAAATAACATCAAAACTTTGACTTTGAAGAATACCAAGCCCCTCAGGCACAGAGCTTGCTTCAACCACTTTTATTTGGGCTGTATTTTGAGCAAGTGTTCGTTTGATGATTTTTCTATCAGCGATATCATCATCCACCAGTAAGACACTTAGACTTCTTCTTAATTCCATAGAGCATTCTCGCTTGCAATGAGCATTTCGTTACGCTTCTTTGTGCAGATTTGCCAATACGGTTCGAGCAATATTAGTAATGGGCCAAGACACAATAAACTTTGTGCCTCGTGGTTCATTATCTTTCACCTTAATACTTCCACCGTAATGTTCAACAATTTTTTTCACAACACTTAGTCCCATTCCACTTCCCTCTACCTCATCACGAGGCTTAAGTGTTTCAAATAACTGGAAAATTTTGTGTCGATTCTTTTCTTCAATACCTTAGTCCATTATCTTGGACAGTGATAGTGGCTCCCTTTAGGCTTCGTTTGCCTTTGATTTGAATTTTTGCATTACCAGAATCATGATGTTTTATCGCATTTGATATAAGGTTTAGCATGACTATATTAAATGGTACTGAAGGGACACAAATATCAATATCATCGCAATTCACCACAAATCCCATGGGTAAATCGATCAAAGACAGAAGCTCAACTACTTGCTCGCGCAAATTGACATCACTTGCCTCCTGATACTCCTTACCCAGTCTTGAGTATGACAATAAATCCACTAACAATTTTTCCATGCGCGTCACTCTGTTTAGCGCTAAGGATAAATTTTCTTTACTATCTTGTGGCAAAATCGATTCGCAGTCTTCGCTTACCCAACTAACAAGGCGTTTAATTACATTTAACGGTGAGCGCAAATCATGTGAAGCAACATATGCAAAATTATCCAAATCAGCATTTGAACGACGTAAGTCATTTATTAGAATTTCTTTTTCAGTTACATCTCTTCCCACGATCAGAAGATACGTTTTGCCATCAGAACCCACGAAGGACTTTTTAGTTAAATGGAGTATTTTTTCTTCTCCATTTGCCATTACTACCTTGTTAGTCGTAAGACTTATTTCGTCGGTAAAGGCAGCAAGATCTGTTTCATTTAACGTTGCAGAAGTTTGATCATCATAAAAATAATCGCTAGTTTGACCAATAACTTGATGACGCAAACCAATGGGAAAGGTATTGAGTAAGGCACTATTTGCGTATACAACTGTTTGATGAGCATCTTTTACGCAAATATAGTCTTGATTTAATTCAGATATTTGTAAATGTCGTGCTCTAAGCTCTTGGGCGTCTTGCACCTTTACTCTGAGCCTTAACTGCGTTTCAAATTCATTTAGTAATAAAATTAATAACGATTCAGAATCTTTATAAGCGTTTGAAAGCACATCGATAAAACATCCCAACAAGGCCTCGATTTGACCATCTGCGTTGGTTGCTGACAATATCAGTAGTTTGTATTTATCTAACGACACAATACCATCCATTGATTGCTCAATCAGATGTAACTTTTTTGATTTGCTTTGTAAGTAATTAACAATAGCTAAATAGTCTGCTTTTGCATGAGTAGCGTCTTCACCATGATGCAATGTGATATTAGAAGACCGCAAATATACAAAGGCATTGTCAGTTTGGCAAAGCGCAGATAACATTTCCATATGAGTAGTAAAAATTGGAGTCGACTCTTCTGGTAACATGTACATACCCTTTAGTTGGGCTGACGTGATGTCGATTGAGGAAGTCTCAAGATTTGCTTGCATTTATTGCCTCTAGCACAAAAACTGACTCCGTGTTTTTATGTGCTATCTATTATGTAATATGTAAGTAAAGTATGTATGTTTGTGAATCATTTTTAAGTGCATTATTTTACATCTTTTAGCTTAGCAGGTCTCTTATTTAACACAAAAAAATAAGCGCACAGTGCGCTTATTTTTTTGTGTGACAATATTTGAGTTTTGTAGACTAATTGTTGATTTCAAATAGCCCAGCTGCACCCATTCCGCCACCAACACACATAGTAACTACGACATATTTCACGCCTCGGCGCTTGCCTTCAATCAATGCGTGTCCGACTGTTCTTGCACCAGTCATCCCGTAAGGATGTCCTATAGAAATAGCACCTCCATTTACATTGTATATCTGAGGATCAATTCCAAGATGGTCGCGACAATATAACGCTTGGCAAGCAAATGCTTCATTAAGCTCCCAAAGACCAATATCGTTTATTGATAAACCATGTAGCTTTAATAGTTTAGGAATCGCATATATCGGACCAATGCCCATCTCTTCTGGTTCGTTGCCCGCTACAGCCATGCCACGATATGTACCAAGGATATCAAGCCCACGCTGTTCAGCTAATTGCCTATCCATTACAACGCAAGCTGAAGCACCATCAGATAATTGGCTTGCATTACCTGCTGTAATGCAGCCGCCTTCAATTACAGGCTTTAGACCTTGTAAACTTTCTAGCGTAGTAGATGGTCTATTACCCTCATCTTTTGACAAGGTAACATCTTCAAATGTTATTTCTTTGGTTTCTTTGTTGAAGTTTGCTTTTGTGGTGCTGATCGGTACTATTTCATCATCAAATTTGCCATCGGCCTGTGCTTTTGCAGTGCGCATCTGAGACTGATAACCATATTCATCTTGTGAATCTCTAGATATATTGAATTTTTTTGCAACATTTTCAGCCGTATACAACATTGGCATATATGCATGTGGTGCCAACTTAGTGACATTCTCATCCATACTTTTACTTGCCCATTCAAAATATTTTTGTTGGACTTCTGATATGTTGTCTTGACCACCAGCGACAACAACTTTCATTCCATCTACCATGACTTGTTTTGCTGCTGTTGCAATCGCCATTACCCCTGAGCTACATTGGCGATCAATTGTCTGCCCTGAAACCGAATAAGGTAAACCCGCAGCCAAGCTTCCAAGGCGAGCTATGTTACCGCCTGCGCTACCTGCATTGAGTACCGAACCTATGATCACATCATCTATTTCGGCACCTTCAACACCCGCTCTTTCAACCGCATGCTTAATAGCATGAGCAGTCATTGTGGGCGACTTTGTATTATTAAATGCGCCTTTAAAGGCTCTACCAATAGGGGTTCTAGCGGTTGATACGATTACAGCTTCTTTCATGAATGACCTCTTTTAACAGTAACGTTTGTCTATTTTATATAATAGTGAATAGTGAGTAATTTGATACTTTTTAATACTTATTTACAATTATTAGTCATTCAAGGTTAAGCTTGCCAAAAAGCAGGCAAAAAAATACCGCCTTGCTGGCGGTATTTTACGTATTAGTATTGTTGAAACTTATGCTTCAGCAATAATTACCAATGTTACATTAGCCGTTACATCAGAGTGGATTTGAATATCAATTTGATATTCGCCTGTATCTCTTAACGTACCGTCAGGTAATTTAACTTCGGCTTTTGTCACTTCAACGCCTGCTGCTGTGATTGCTTCTGCAATGTCACGCGTGCCAACAGAACCAAATAACTTACCTTCGTCGCCCGCTGGAGCTGCGATAGTAACGTTTTCTAGCGCGTCAAGTTTTTCTGCACGTGCTTGAGCAGCTTTAAGCTGTTCAGCAATTTTTGCTTCAAGCTCAGCTCTGCGCGCTTCAAATTTCTCTACATTAGCTTTGGTTGCTGGAACTGCTTTTCCTTGTGGGAATAAGAAGTTACGAGCATAACCAGACTTAACTGTGACTTTGTCACCTAATCCGCCTAAATTGGCGATTTTGTCTAGTAGAATGATATTCATCTTTGCTACCTCTTTAAATGGCCAATCTTACTTGTGTGAATCAGTGTATGGAAGCAATGCTAAAAAGCGCGCACGCTTGATGGCAGTTGACAACTGACGCTGATACTTAGCACTAGTTCCGGTGATGCGGCTAGGTACAATCTTGCCACTCTCAGTGATGTAGTTTTTCAACAAAGCAATATCTTTGTAATCTATTTGGCTTACGCCTTCAGCTGAAAAACGACAAAATTTACGACGTCTAAAAAATCGAGCCATTAGTTGTCTCCTTGTTCTTCAGTTGGTGCTTCAACAGCTTCAGGTGCTTCTGGAGCAGCTGCCGGAGCAGGTCTTTCACGACGCTCTTCACGACGTTCTTCTTTTGCCATAGGAGACTGTTCAGTGACAGCGCCTTTGGTACGCATAACAAGGTTACGCAAAATGATGTCGTTAAAACGGAAAGCTGTTTCTAGCTCTTCAACCGCTTCAGCAGTTGCTTCAGCATTGATAAGAACATAGTGTGCTTTGTGAAGTTTCTCGATTGGATAAGCCAACTGGCGGCGACCCCAATCTTCTAAACGGTGGATAGTTCCGCCGTCAGTTTCTAGAATACCTTTGTATTTTTCTATCATACCAGGTACTTGTTCACTCTGATCAGGGTGAACCATAAATACGATTTCGTAATGACGCATTACTGCTCCCTACGGTTGTAGTCTCGGATAGTGCAGCTGTCTATCATAAAGACAAGGAGTTTGGGTGTTAGCTGCAAGGGCGCGAATAATACAGAACTTACCATGCCAGTGCAAGTAAAAAGCCACTCAATGAGTGGCTTTTAAGAATTTACTGTGTTTTTTCGTTTTGCTATTTTGCTTTTACGAGCAATACACCAACATCAGTTTGTACTACTTCTACTACCGTGCCCTTGACAAGACTGGTGTGAGCATTGAGCTTCGAGGTAATACCTGAAAAATCGTAGTCGGGCTTATTGGCAAGTTGTGCTGCAGCGTCGAGGTCTTCAGGTAGTACAAATGTGTGACCAATTAAATCACTTGATGCCCGCGTTGTATCAACATCTTGCTGCAAATTTGAAAGGCGCTTCCACAATAATGCTGCAAAAACAGCTGTAAGAATTGAAATTGAAAACACACCATATAAAAATGTCTCGGGGACTAGTCCAACCCACATCAGTACAGCAGTGCCAACAGCAGCAAGGCCTGCAAAAAACAAAAAGAAGGTACTAAATCCCAACACAAGTACTTCAATAATGAGTAAAACTATGCCTAAAATTAATATCGTTTCTAATAAGTTATTTGCAAACCAATTCATTTTTATGCTCCTTTTGACTTTGTCAACGCACTAATAATACTGGTCGCTTGAGCAACAACAGAAGCGGCTTCAGTACCGGAGTCTGGTAATAAGACGACTGACGAGTCTTTTGCTATGGCTTGTTTTGCTTCAATAGCTTTTGTGGCCAGATCAAGTTCTATTGCTTTTTGACCTTCGTCTGTATTGGCCGCTTCACCAACTTTTTTCAATGCCTCTGCTTGTGCTTCAGCAACTGACACAATCGCGGAGGCTTCACCTTGAGCTCGCAAAATTTGTTCAGATTTATCAGCTTCAGCCGCTAGGACAACAGATGCTTTTTCACCTTCTGCTCGGTTAATTGCGGCTTGCCTGTCCCCTTCAGATTCTAATATTTGTGCACGCTTGACACGCTCGGCTTTCATCTGCGCTTCCATCGCTTCCATGACAGAACTAGGCGGGATAATATCCTTAATTTCATAACGCATCACTTGAATACCCCACGGACCAGCCGCAATATTGATGGCACCAACTATGTTTGCGTTAAGCATGTCACGCTCTTCAAAGGTTTTGTCTAGCTCCATTTTACCCAGTTCAGAACGCATTGTTGTTTGTGCAAGTTGCGTTACAGCAAATACGTAGTCTTCAACACCATAAGTTGCTTTATAAGGGTCAAGCACACGAAAATATAGAACACCATCAACCATTAATGAAATGTTGTCTTTGGTGATTGCGCTTTGTTCTGGAACATCAACTGCTTGTTCTTTTAATGACCGATTAGCTGAAACACGGTCGATAAAAGGCATAATGAAATTTAGACCAGCTTCTTTAGTGGATTGAAACTTACCAAAACGCTCAATGATAAAGGCTCTATTTTGGGGAACAAATTTAATACTGCTTCGCAATAGCACTAAGACTAAAACGATAAAAGCAACTTCTACAGTAAAAATATAATCGAATAATACATTCAAAATTAGACTTCCTTGTTTTATTAATGACTAGTGGTTAGGTTAGCATAGGCGTATAAAAACCACTAGGAAAAAGCAATGCTTGCAACAAGTAAAAAACGAGTTGATTACCTTATTAAAGCTTTTAATATGAAACCGCATCCAGAGGGCGGTTTTTATACTGAGGTATATCGCAGTTCATCAACATTAAGGTCTCCTGAAAATGGCCAAATAAGACCTAGTCTTACCCATATCTACTTTTTACTATGTAAAGGGCAGCTAAGTCGTTGGCACCGCGTTAGTCACGATGAAATTTGGAACGTGTATGAAGGAGCCCCCTTACGCATCTTAGAGTTAAGGGACGAATGCGTGCGTGAACAAGAAATTGGCAATGGTGAAGGCGGTAATGATTATTGCAAAGTAATCACAGCACACCACTACCAAGCAGCAGAGTCAACCGGTGACTACTCTTTTGTTGGATGTAGTGTTGCACCTGGGTTTGATTTCCTAGACTTTGCATACATTGAAGATGAACCAACCACCACGCTTATTTTAAACGAAGGCCACGATTATGCTAAATTTTTATAGCGTTATAGTGGTTTGATTTCAATGCCTTACACCTCAGGCAACCAAGCATAGCTAAACTTCATAAATACCGACTGATTATTAGCTCTTATGCTTTGTAAAGCATCATTATCAAAGGCACTTTGAGAATATCCCACGAAAAACTTTGTCAAAGGATTCAGTTTATATGAATACAAAAATTGTAAACCTATATCTTGTGATTGTGCATCTACATCAAACGTATAATTACTTTGATTACGCTCGATATCAGAATACGTCACGATTAGCCTAATGAATTGACGCGGATCAAACTGATATGTTGCTCTAAAATCAACTAGATTAGCTAAAAAGAGTGCCTGCTGAGCTACGTCAAGTTTATTTCTGACGTAGTCTACATCAACCCTTAAATGAGTACCTACATTAAGGCTTAACTCATGTTCAACAAGTAATTGTTCGCCTAATCGATTATTTGCTAAATCGACTCTATCACCCTGACGAATAAAAAATTCATAATCAAACAATTGGTTAGGTGTTGTTTCAAAATAGAATGAATCCGAGGTCTCTTCAAAGCGACTTGTATTGCCCTCGATGTCCAAACTTGAGGGGTCAAACCTAAGGCCAACTCGAGTGCGCTTATCTGAACCAAGTCTAGCAAAGGTTTGATAGTCGCCCCTGATGCTTATATAGGCTTCAAGCTCTTTTTCAATGAGTTCATCATTATCATTGTGCGTAATATCCCAATCGCCATTAATTCGAATACGATTCCACCAGTAATTTTCATTACGCCAATTATATCCACCGCCAAATACATAACGTTGATGATCAACATTAGAGATGAAACCCAAATCTGCTCTAAAATCAGACTCAGTTACGCTGCGACTCGCATTAATAAAGTATTCATCGGTATTACGATTGTAGTTAATCCGATAGGCCTTACCGCTGAAGCTTTCTGTGTTTTGAGTACGAAGCGCAGCTTCACTAAAATCTTGGCGCTGCTCACAACGCTCGTCATCACAAAACGTGGCTTGTAGAAATTCAGGATATTGGGTCTGCGAGCGCATGAATTGAGCTCTTACAGTATCTTTATCACTAATCCTGTATCGTGTATCAACTGCGGTAACAAAATTAGAATAAGAATCGGATTCCCTAAATGTACTTAGTATCCCTAATGATAAGTCGTCAGAATAATCGTAGCGATACCGTCCAGCGGCATTAGTTGACTCTTCTTCAATAAATGCTACTTGAGACCCACGATTTCCTTAGCACCAAAAATTGCGTTGTCTCATCATTTGCCACAAACATACCAAATGAATGCTCATCAACTCGGCCTGTTATTTTACCGCCGTAATCAGGTGCATTGACGTTACGTGTGTAAACCA
Source organism: Glaciecola sp. HA4-3 (assembly GCF_055693685.1). Classification (NCBI taxonomy): domain Bacteria; kingdom Pseudomonadati; phylum Pseudomonadota; class Gammaproteobacteria; order Alteromonadales; family Alteromonadaceae; genus Glaciecola; species Glaciecola sp. HA4-3. The sequence continues at coordinate 267,290 of NZ_CM146340.1, read as the reverse complement.
GATTAGCAACAGAACTAAAGTATTCTGCGTTTTCAACAAAAAACGGACGCTGCTCATCAAAAAACAAGGCAAATGTATTGTTAATGTTTAACTGCCCTGCATCTGACTCTACTTGTGAAAAGTCAGGGTTAAGCGTGACCGCTAAGCCTATCTCAGGTGTGATCCCCCAATTCAAATCAAGTCCGAGTTCTTGGTTTTGTTCGTAGTCCCAATCTAATGAGCTTTGGGGATCTCGATTCCTTGCGCTACCAAGCACTAAAGTGGGAACAACAGAAATATTTTGTAACTGCTTGGCATCAGCAAAACCATTAGCCTGCCCCATTTGACACAAACCGCACGAATTATCGCGATCAAATGGTACATGCGACAGGCGGTAATTATCCACACGTGGATAAAAACGAACAAATTCTATGCCCCAATTCTTAACACCATCTGTTTCTTCAAAATTCATTAAACGCAATGGAATACGCATCTCGACTACATAACCACTGTCTGTGATACTCCCTGCCGACTCCCAAATGCCATTCCAACTGGCACTTTCAGACCCCGTCATTTCGTTTTCAATCGCATCAGTCTGCACACCCAAAGGATTCACAAAATATTGATATGCAAGACGTCCATCATTAAAGGTATCTATTTTGACGCCCACTAAATCTTCACCGCGGCTACCATCTCGGTCTCTTAAAAATGCTCTTATTTGAGAGGGGTCATCTTCAGCCATAAATAAAACAAGCAGCTCTGTCCCATTTTCAAACACTTTAACTTGAGTGTTTACTGGTACAGGAAGGTTTTCAAATGGGCGGCTGATGTAGTTTAAATCAAGCTCGTTGGCGCCTTCCCATTCGGCTTCGTCAATGATGCCATCAATAATGACTTCATTTTGTAAACTGGGGACATCAATTGCAGTTGCAAAAGCTTGGTTTGAGAGTGACACCAACGATGAGCAGGTGATAATGAATAAAAAAAACAGTTTTAGGAAAGTATGGTTAGCGTTGGGCATATTTCACTGTACTTAATTAGTCCGAAACGGATGATACACGAGCAATCTTCACTTGTCCTGCTAGTGTGCCGAATTAGATACACTATGATGCAAGAAAAACCACTGGTCTGCTCACAAGACCAATTTACAGTTATTTCGATGCCTTTGAAAGAAACCGCAATTTTTTTCGATGATTAGCTTTGTTTATTTCGCATTTTACTCTAAAGGTTTTTCTCTACAATTTCCCTCCATAATTTTATCTAATATTTTGGAGTTTAAATGACACAAACTAATGTACCCATTACGGTTGCCTATGGGGATGGTATAGGCCCGTCTATTATGGCGTCTACTTTAAAGATATTGGACGCTGCGGGTGCCAAAATTGCGCCAGAAACTATCGAAATAGGAGAGAAGGTTTATCTAAGTGGCCAAACTAATGGTATTGACGAAAGTGCATGGGAATCCTTAAGACGCACTCAAGTTTTCCTAAAAGCACCTATTACCACACCTCAAGGCGGGGGTTATAAAAGCTTAAATGTCAGCATGCGAAAAGCACTTGGCTTATACGCCAATGTACGACCTTGTATTGCTTATTCACCGTTTGTCGAAACAAAACACCCACACATGGATATTGTTATTATCCGCGAAAACGAAGAAGACTTATACGCAGGCATTGAGCATCGACAAACTCAAGAAGTATATCAATGTTTAAAATTGATCACGCGTCCTGATTGCGAACGAATAGTCCGTTATGCGTTTGAATATGCCAAACAACAAGGCCGCAAGCGCATTACATGCTTTGTAAAAGATAACATCATGAAGCTTACTGATGGGCTGTTTCATACGGTCTTTGATGAAATCGCTGCTCAATACCCTGATATTCAAAGCGATAGCATGATTGTAGATATCGGTGCGGCACGAGTTGCCGATACTCCCGAAGATTTTGATATGATCGTTATGCCAAATTTATATGGCGATATTATATCTGATGTTGCGGCACAAATTGCAGGTTCGGTAGGCATGGCCGGCTCTGCAAATATTGGCGACCAATGTGCAATGTTTGAAGCTATTCATGGTTCAGCGCCGGATTTAGCGGGTAAAAACATTGCTAATCCATCAGGCTTATTACACGGTGCTATTCAAATGTTAGTACATATCGGTCAAGCTGAGGTTGCCGAAAAAATTCACCGAGCATGGTTATGTACGCTTGAAGATGGTCTGCATACTGCTGATATATTTACGCCCCAAAACAGCCAACAACTTGTAAATACTGATGAGTTTACGGATGCGCTGATTGCGCGCATTGGCAAGACGCCTGTGACACTCAATGCGCCAAGTTATAAAAATTCTGAGCCACTTAAATTGCCTAGAGTTGAGCGTAAAGAAGCTGAAAGCAAAGAACTTGTGGGAATAGACATATTTTTACAATGGCGAGATGGAACAGCAAACGAACTTGGCGAAAAACTTAACCAATTATCACGTGAAAATATCAAGTTGCAATTAATTACCAACAGAGGTGTGAAAGTCTGGCCTCAAGGTTTTCCTGAGACTTTTTGTGTTGACCATTGGCGCTGTCGCTTTGTTTCACCTAACAACAACTTAGATTTTGCTGAGTTGTTAGCCTTACAAACTCGATTGCATGATGCGGGATACGATGTTGTAAAAACAGAAAATCTTTATAATTTTGATGATGAACTAGGCTTTGCTGCTGTGCATGGTTAATAAATATTTAAATCAGAATGTGCTAAACGATAAATATTAAGAAAGTCCCTGTACTCTTGCTGACCTAAAGCGTTGGCAAGAGTTTTAATTTGATTTTTCGCTTTAGCCGCTTTGGTTTGCCATAAATCAAGACGCACTTCTGCCTGCTCGGAAAAGTCTACTGACATGATGCTGGCTACTTTGTCTTTAGCGTTAAAGTAGTCTATTACCCACTTAATCAGTTTGATATGAATTTTGAATAATTTTTTACTAGAGAGCTTTGCGTCTAACTCAAGCTCTAGCAATAACTTTGTAAAATCATACTCTGAAAATACAGCTAAATCTTTTATCAATGCATTTCCTGCCACCACGCATTGTTCAAGTAAATCGCTTTGTTGCTCGCTTATACTATCACTTGATAATTCATCAATAAGCAAGTCCTCTAGCTCTTGCATGAGAATATCATAAGCAATAATCTGGCGAATAATCGATGACAAAATAAACGTTACTTGTTAACAAATCAGAGACATATAATAGAACGACTTCGCCTTAAACGAAACTTAAAATACCTAATAATGTTATCATGGTCACTTCACTCACAATTTAAGTGCACGATGAAACAGTGTAATCAATGCGGAAAATGCTGTATTAAATATGGCGATGGTGGCTTATCAGCCAGTCAAGATGACATCGAGATGTGGGCTTTATTCAATCCTGAAATACATCAATACGTAAAAGGGAAAGAGATTTGGTTCGATCCTCAAACAGGTGTTAGATTAACGACTTGTCCGTTTTTAGAAGTCGTCTCGCAAACTAAGCCAAACACGCCCTTAAGGTACACTTGTGGTATTTACCAAAATCGCCCTGAGGATTGTCGACACTATCCCAGTTTAGTATCAGAAATGATTACTGATGGTTGTGAAATGATTGAACTAAGCGATATGTCAAAGCCCAAACAAGCACAAGTTACGCTAAATGCCCTAATGCAAGATAGTCGTTAAGAACTATCTTGCTCACCTTATAACAATCTTAATGAATTAAGTGCCATTTGGTCTGTCTACCGGCTAAATACCACACTTTTTTACCATCAAATATTGCACTTTGTTCAAGCTTTATTTGTATCCATTGATTGTCCCATTCTGGTAATTGAGTACTAATATTCCCTTCAATTGCATAGCCTGTATTTGGATATAGTTTCCAATCACCTTGAACTGGCGTTGCACCTTGGTTATCCCACATGCCAATTGTCGGGCCACTAGCATGTCCCACAAATCCTAAGGGATGTGTATAGGTACTACTTAAAATGTCTTCATCTTCACTTTGTTTGATGGTGTTTGCTAAGATCTGATTGCCCGTTAAGCCTGTCACAAAATTGCCCGTTAGAATATCTTGCCACCTATTACCAACCGCTAACGCTTCTTTTAAACCTTGAGGCGCATCAGTTTCACCCATTTTAAGCACATAGGCCATTTCTTGGGTATCAGTGCACTGGTTAAGGTAGCAAATCCCAACATCTGTATGCAGTATATCGCCAGGTAAAACGGTGCGCCCATCTTTCCCCATGAACACATCTTCCTTACTTGTCTTATCCCCCTTACGTTGAATATTGACGTAAGGTTGGAACCAAGGGCGCAGTTGCAGCGCTTCAAAACGTTCTCGCAAATACCATGCTATATCATCAGTGGTTGTCACACCTGGTGTAATAACTTTATTCGAAAACGCTTCTGCGATAACACCCCTTGCAAGGGTCACCACTTGAGGATACACATGCATTTCCTTTTCACTGCGTGTTTCTAGCCAACGAATAACCAAATCTTGCGCACTAACAAGGCGTTCTTGATACTTCTTTGGTAGATGTGTAAGTAATTTTTTATGTAAACCGACACTTAAGCCATCAGCTAAAGCCCAATCCTGACTAATATTAATACCAATTCGTTTAGGGTCACGCTCAGCGATCACTTGTGCTAGTCTGTCCCATTGCTCATCTTTTGTACCGCCTTCCCAAACCGTTGGGTATACATCTCCTATTGGGTAACGACTGACACTAAATCGCTCAACGCTTCCGTCTGCTTGCTTTGAAAACACCAATAACGTTGTGCGTCGTGCAGCAAACGTAGGTTGAGGAACAAGCGTGTAAAACAATCTGTCTTCACCATATTCACGGTTAATCACTAACCACATATCTAAATCAGCTTCATTCATTAATAAAGGCAGCAAATTATCCAAACGATCAACGACCATATCGTTGATTGGCTCAACACGGTCTTTAAATGACAAAACGTCGGGTAATTCATCGATAACTCTGCCTTGAGTAAACTCTTGGGCAGGCACAATAAATGAAAAACACAGTAGCAAAACAGGTAATAATTTGGACATAAAATTTATCAGTCTTGTAGTAAAGTTAAACTAAAGTATGCCATGTTGAAATGACTTAGCAAGTCAGTACTTTTTAATCAATTTCAACGGTGACCCATACTAGGCGATGGTCCGATGAAACTTCTTTATCTGTTCCTCGTTCACCAATTCGCTCATCATTAAATAGTAAACGACCAGGCTCATTTTGCGCCTGCCAGTAGACACCCGAATCTACAACTGAAAGCGTCGCTGAGGGCACGCTGTAGTCCGCACGCGCACCAAAGGTTGATGTGCGTATAGAAGGCATTGGATGAGGCCGTCTTGTATCTGCTTGCGCCGCGCCAATTGATATCGGTGCAAATTCACCATTAGCCTGTGAAACAGATTGATTAACTAAAGGGTTTGACATTAATCGGGCAATGCCATTGAAGCGAGGGTCTGCCCCAGTTCTGATTTGAGCATCAGCATTTAAATCCCCCATAATGACAAAATGCTCTCCAGACAACCCTCCTTTTTGGCCTTTGTCATCATATATAAATGCTTCTTTTTGAATATAATGCAACCAAAATGCATTTTCTTCGCTATTTCTATACTTGTTATTATCGCTGACTGTGTCAAACGCTGGTGGTGTTGGGTGAGAAAGAAGCGCATGAATAGTTTTGGTCCCGTTAGATGTGGGGATCATAATAGGTGCATCGACATGATTTTTTGATGATAAACGCAATTCATTCCACTGCTTTTGGTCAAACCAAGTATCACCACATTGCCGATTTTCCGGCATAGTGCGTTCACTTTCACATACGTTTACCATAGGTATAACAGCGTCGGGTAAGTCTTTTCGTTTAAACGCTTGAAAAGTTCGAGTATTGTCTGTGTCAATTTCATACATAGACATTAAAGCAAATGCGTAATGTCCGTGATAAAAACCAAAACCATATGCATCATTAGGATCAGTTTCGCTAAAGCCATTATTGTTTAAATCCATGCCGGAATTTAGTCCCGTATTTGTGGCATAGTTTTGGACAAATGGGTAATGAATTGGTGATAAGCTTTGTCCGCCATCAACACTGCCTAAATTTTGTGAGTGTGCTAAATAATTCGTTTGAAAACCCTCAAGTGCTCGATAATCTTTACCAAATCCATCATTATTAAATTCATTTAACAGCAATACATCTGGCCTAACAACTTGGATAATCGCTGCAATATTGCGTATTTGAATGATGCGTTCAGCTAACTTAACGTTATCGCTATCAAGTTGACCCGCTTTCCACTTTTGTATTAATTCGTCTTGCTGCTTTGCAGAAAAAGACATAAATTTTACCCAGCGTTCATAGCGTTCTTGTGGGTCGCCATCATGAGCAAATGAAACATTAAATTGCGCAAAGCGAACACTTTTTGACATGTTATTAGCTTCCGTGGGGCTTGTGGTTTGTTGCGCACATGACAGTGTAAAAATAAGTAAAAAACCAACTAAAAAGGCGTGATAACATTGCTTGGTGTGCTTCATTATTTTGTGGCGTTTGAGGGCGTATATTTTCATCTATTTCATACTTATATCAATTGTCTAGTTATCGTTATTAATTTGTTCAATATTATGGATTTGTAATGAAAAATTACCGGTTTGATAATCTGCTAGCATAAAGCCTAACTGTGTAATGTTATCAAACGATAGACTAGGCGCATTGCGGACAAGTCTACCTCTAAAAACAGGCTTAAAATCTTGTTCTACAAACTCATAACTGGTTAATTCTCCCTTTTTGGTTGGAAAGCTAACCGAATAAGCAACGCCGTCAAAGCCTTTGTTTGTTCGTAGTCTAAATTGATATGGGCGTCCGTCGCCCACCACTTGGACTTTAAGTGCTTTACCAGGTTGCCAAGATACAGGTTCGTATATTCTGCGAGTAGAGGCAAAACCGCCGTTATTTTCAAGTGACAGGTAACCTTCAAATACCATATGCTGACCAGCATCAACAGTTTGCGCACGAGATCGCCCGCCCATCACCGTGTCGTTAACAATGACCCAGTTTTTATGTTCTTCCCCATTGGCAAAATCAAGACTAGGCATGATTAGCTCCTCAGCAATGCTAAAAAACGAAACGAAAAAAAGCCCTAAATAAATCATTACCTTGTTTTTCATTGCTGGCTCCGTGCTAAAACGCCTCTAAGCTGGTTAAGTGCATCAACCGAAAAACCTCTGTCATAAAAATGCAGAATCGTCCCATCCTCATCTAACAAAACAACTCTCGCGTTTTTAGGTTGTTGGTTCCCAGTGAATTGTTGAATATCGTCACCATCAGCATAAACAGTTATGACGCCTTTCCACATCTCTTGTGGAATACCTTCACGCATTGCATTATCAATTTGGGTATTAAACATTTGAGCGGCCATACCTTGCAAAGTAGGGATTTCGTATACCGCCACTTGAGTAGATGTCATGTCTAAGCTGATGAGCCACCTATCAATATCAAATTGCGATTTATGTATAAATCCAAACAACAATAGGGTTTTATTACCGGCAAAGTCTTCAGGGATACTCACGGATTTGCCGTCGAGACTCTCTCCGTCTACCGATATCATAGTATCTCCTACGCTTAAAGTACCGATGTAGTGATACGATGCACAAGCACTTAGTAAAAGGCTGATGAAGGTGACGAAAAGAAGTCTTTTAAACATTGACATAAAAGCCCTAAACAAAAGATTTAATGGGTGTTTATACGCCCTTTCAAACAGATTGGATTATGTCAGATTAGAGGTGATCAAGCGGCATAGCTGTTGAATACTTAATATTCTCCATTGCAAAACTTGAAGTGACATCGAGTAAATCTATGCCTGCAATAAAACGTTTATAAAAGTGATCAAAACTTGTCATATCGGCTACTTGTACTTTCAACAAATAATCATAAGCGCCACTCATGCGATAAAACTCGCTGACCTGTGAAAACGCACTCGCGTGAGCAGCAAATTTGTCTAACCAAGCTTTATCATGTTTTGCTGCTTTTACCTGGACAAAAACCGTCATAAAAAGCCCCAAAGCAGCTGGATTAAGCAAGGTGACTTTTTTATCAATAACGCCTTTTTCTTCCAGTACTTGTATTCTTCTCCAACAAGGAGAAACACTTAGACCAACTTCGTTAGCAATCTCGGCAATTGACTGTGTAGCATCATCTTGCAACAAGGCCAATATTCTTTTATCTAACTTATCGATAGTAATATTTTTTGTCATATTTGGTTTCAGCGGTTTTTATTTCCAATATATTAGCCCTTATATAAATTTAATGAAACTTTTTTCATATCCTCTATGTCAAGATTGACACATATTATTGATAGGACACCCCACGATGAACATGATGATTGAATCTCGCCACATAGAAGCCAACAACGATGGTGCTACGCCTACAACAGAAGCAAAAATATATAACAATATTTTGCAGACTATTGGTAATACCCCATTGGTACGTCTTGAGCAAATGGCAAAACACTTGTCATTGAAGGCAGATGTAATGGCTAAAATTGAATATTTTAATCCAGCAGGGTCAATAAAGGACAGACCAGCCTTCGCGATGATCAACAAATTGATGCAAAGTGATGCATTTAACGAACACACCCAAGTGATAGATGCTACGTCTGGGAATAATGGAGTCAGTTGTGCTTGGATTTGCGCTTATTTTGGGATCCCATTAACCATTGTGATTCCTGAACATATGTCTATTGAGCGCCGTAAAATGATTCATCACTACGGGGCAAAACTTGTGACAACACCAAAAGAATTAGGCACAAAAGGTGCAATTGATCATGCAAAAGTGCTCTTGGCACAAACACCGCACGCCGTTATGCTAGATCAATTTTCAAACCTCGCAAACCCCGAGCAACATGCGGCGACCACCGCACAAGAAATTATTAAAGACACCCAAGGTAACATCGATATATTTATTGCTGGTGTAGGTACGGGCGGCACGTTAAGCGGAGTCGGTAGAGCACTAAAAGCGTTTAAACCCGATGTCAAAATCATCGCGGTAGAGCCTGCTAATTGTCCTGTATTATCAAAAGGCAAAAAAGGTGTTCACGCAATACAAGGATTAAGCTCCGGGCATGTACCTGATACACTTGATGTAGATTTGATTGATGAAATACTCAGTGTCAGTGATGAGCATGCTTTCGAATATGCGCGTTTATTAGCCAGAAAAGAGAGTCTAGCGGTCGGCATTAGTTGCGGAGCCGCTATGTATGCATGTATGCAAGTAGCAAAGAGAAATCAAAATAAAGCAAAACAAATAGTGACTATTTTTGCTGACACTGCAGAGCGCTATTACAGCACTGACTTGTTTGAGTATCGATAAAGCAACAAAAGGGCGCGTTAAGACTTATCTAACAGACTACCCAACTAAATGGTTTAACGAATACAAATCTCGAGTCTGGCTTGTCTTCTTGCGCACCTCTTCAAGTGCTTCAGCTTCGCTCATTGCAAATAGCGCATTTATCAAGCGATTGAAATGCGCATGCATTGCTGAACGAGCAGCCGGAGCATTACCGTCCAATAACGCTTGATAGATTGCCTTATGTTCATTTAAACGGTCGGTATCAGATTGGCTACAAACGCTTGAATATGCCAATTTGATATGAGGCAGTGAGTCCCGTAGAGCCCAAAACTTTTTCACTGATAACAAAATAGCATTATTCTTAGTTGCCTTAGAAATGATCAGATGAAATTCCCTATCAGCCTTTTCAGCTTCGATGCCTGATTCCATTGCAGATAAGGTAGCGGCTAATGCTTCTAGCTCCACACTTGAAATCGAAACAGCTGCAAGTGCAGCTGCTTCACCTTCTACTAAAGCACGTGCCTGAGTCAATTCAAATGCGCTAATATTAGTGCCACTTGTTTCATCGACTTCTTGGTTTTTCTCAAGCACATAAACACCAGAGCTTGTTTTAACTTCAACCAAGTGCATAACTTCTAGCGCAATAATGGCTTCTCGGATTGTTGGCCTACTAACACTAAATGTCTCAGCTAATTCGCGCTCAGGTGGTAAACGACTGCCTTAGTGGATATAAACCCGATTCAATTAAGGCTTCAATTTTTTCGGCTATATGCCAAAACATGCGACGACTTTTCATTTCTCGTTCCTTAAAAGCATAAATGCACCATTTTAAAAATATTATAGTGCAAATATGAAAGCACGTTGATGGTTCTTGTGTGGACCTACAAGTAACTATGCAAATCTTGATTCTATTACCAATATACACAAAATTGGTAATAAAAAAACTAGCGATGCTTCAGATTTTCAATCAATTTCCACTATATTGCTCAAAAAGGCGTTCATTAACGCTCCATTGCTTCTAAAAATATATGCTTAGGGGTAATCGCACTCAGGATGCTGTATAACCGTGGCAGCGGCTTTTGCGCCAAGTGCAACAGCATCTTCCAGTGAATAATTTGACATTCTTGCCCCTAAGTATGCGCCATTGAAAGCGTCTCCTGCTGAAGTAGTATCAACCACATTGGTAACAGGAATAATTTTATGCTCTTGAGTAATATTTTTATACACAGTGACAACTGACTCAGGGCCATTTTTGACTACCAGCTCAGTCATTGAGTATGCCATGCAAAACTCAATTGTTTTTTGAGCGCTATTGATACCATATAGATTGTCAAAGTCTTCAACGCCTGGCATTGCAATATCACAAAGAGTAAAGGCTTTGTCAAAAGCCTGCTTTGCTTGCGCTTTATCTTGCCAAAGTCTAAGTCTAAAATTGGGATCAAATACTATCTTCACACCCTTGTGTTTAAGTGTTTCAATCATATTCCAAAACTGTTCTTTGGATGTTTCTTCAATTACCGCTAAGGTAATTCCAGAAAAGAAAAATACATCAGCCTTAGCAAAGCTGTTCAACGACTTCGTCACTTGCAAACTGCATCATTTTTCGAGCAGCTGAATCATTTCGCCAATAAGTAAATTTGCGTTCACCGGTATCGTCATTTTCAACTAAATACATGCCAATTGATTTTGATTCATCGGTAAAAACAAAATCAATATCGACCAGCTCTGATTTGAAACATTCAAGCATTTGAGTGCTAAGGAGGTCACTACCAGCTGCACTAAAGACAGATGAGGTAATACCATTAAAACATCGTTTTAAATAACAAGCTGAATTGTAAATATCTCCGGCATAGGCGCGATTAAGCGTATTAGTATCTCGCTGCCTAAGTTCAGCCATGCATTCGCCTGCAAACACAATATGATTCATATACATTTGCTCATAGTTAGTAGTCTTGGCATATCATAAAGTAGCTTAAACAAAATCTTCTCGAGCAGGACTAAATGTATCGATTAACACACCACCTGTTGGCGAAATAGCGCCGTGTTCAACATTAGGCGGAATCAAACAGCTATCCCCTGCTTTAAGCAAGGTGACGGCTCCGCCTATATTAAATTTAAATTCGCCGCTTTCCACATAGGTCACTTGGGAATGTCGATGTTTATGTACATAACCTTCAGCACCTTTATCAAACCATACCTTTACTGCCATTAGTTCATCATTGAAACCCAGCATTTGCCTTTTTAAACCTCCACCGAGGTCTTCAATAGGTGTTTTATCACCAAATAAAAAGTGTTCACTTTGTTTGTTCATTGTCTAAAGGCGCTCCTAATTTTGTTCTAATAAAAAAACAGCTAGTCGACTATCTGTTTTAAAGGTCATATCTTGATAAGTGAACTGGGCACCTTCAATGGATGACATATCTGATGTTTGATTAATCACAATTAAGTACGATTGTTCAGCAATGTCTAAGCGAACAATATGCAATTCGTCTTGTTTAATAGACTCAACATTTCTAATTCTACTAGTTGCTTCTAACGTGAACTCTTTGCTTGGATTGTATTCTCCGTGAGGTTCAAGTACGGAAATAAAACTATGCGTAGCAGCACTGGAAACCCTTCTGATAAATCCTTGTTCGTTACGCAGATTGAAATTGGGGTCATTTGCCCCTATTTGCGTAAACAAAAATGACTCGTCACCATCAACCAGTGAAGTCTGAGAATAAAAGCGTCCGTTATCATTCAACCAAGTCACCCTTGCTAGCCCTTGTTCAGGCGTAGCTGTGCCTTTTAACCATAAATGTTGGTATCCATTTTCACGACCTAGGGCGCTTAAGGTCTCAGTGGCACTATTGATCTCAAAATTGGTATCAATTAACTGACCCAAATAATGTAGTGGTAAATCAAACTGATGTTCAGATGCCCCTTGGACATCGAAAATATCAAGTGTGACGGTACTTTCAATCTCAGGTAGGTTAATTAATGCTAATGTACGTTTTAGTACTACTGAGTCATATGCTGTATCAATGCTAGCACTAGAAATCGTCCCAGACTCATTGTGCTCAAAATAATGTAAGGTTGGGGAGTGTTGATTCCCTATTTTTACATCACTATTAAAATGGCTAGTTTCATCAACAACGACGGTGTTATGAGCAACAGTCTGCTTTGCATATGTTTCATTTTCAGGCAAATATCTTCCACCGAATTTGGCTTCAACATTTAGAAATCTAGCAGCGCCATAGTCGCTGATTATTTCTTCACCTAGATCGTAAAATTGCCACGTCAGTTTATCAAAATGTCCATGCCCTAAGCCCTGTGCTGCAGGTTTAAATAAAACAGTCTGATCGCCATCCAACTGGCTTCGTTTAATGACTAAGGCACCGTCTTGACCCTCGCTACCATCACCATAGGCAACGGATTTAAACTGATATGATTCGGCTTTTCCTGCGTCTAAAGCTTGTGCCACTTTTAGGCCATCCCCTGATAGGATAATTTGACCTTGTTGCTGAGCAATATCTAAATATCCAGCATCGCCAGTCAGTCCATAGGCAACTGTTACACCATGCACCAATTCAATTGTATCGATACCTTTACTTTTTATCGCATCATTAATAGGAAAAAATAGACCTGCATAGCTCAATTGGATAGTCGTATCGATGGCTTTGAGCATAATGCCATCTCGGTGCTCAAAGATTTTGCGGTGTGGTTCATTATTCTCAATTGCTGCTGCGAAAGTAACAAAAGGCATCAGTGCATAACGCTGGTAATAAGGGCCTTCGTTGTAATAACCTTGCGGCGAAAACAATACGTCAAGTTGCTTTAAAAATCCCCCTTTCCCAGATTTTTCTAGATCATAGAGCGCTTTTTCAACCCACTCGGGTTCGTCTAATACATAACCGGCCATGCCCACACCAGCGGTTGCCCAAGTACCATGGTTATGAACCTTATTAAATGTAGAAGGCTGTCCCTCAGATAAAAATAATACAACAGGCTTGAGTAGTTGGTTTTCAATTTTAGTAGCAGTATCACTATCTAACGAGGCCTTGACCAAGTCATATGCTTGAATTGTGTAAACCAACCATACGGCTTCATTTAAACTTTGCCAAAATAGCTTCCCTGGATTTTGAGATTTGACTTTCCGCTTTGGGTGCACGGGTAAGCTTGGATAAAGATTTGCATATTCAACTAATAGGCCACTAACAAAGTCGGCATATTTTTGGTCTTGGGTAAGCTGAAACACTAAAGCAGCGTCGTACATTAGTTGATAGTTCTTTTTATGCCTTTCATGGGTGTATCCACCACCACCATCTGCAGGAACAGGCACATCTATATCACTTTGCATTTGTGTGTCTACCTGAGATTGTAAACGCAAAAATGCATCCTTGAACCGGCCTTCTTGCGAAATAGCCGCACGCATCGACTCAACAGCACTTTGGGTGATAACCAAATTAGGCGATTGGGCTTTTACACTGCAGGCAACAAGTGCAAGTAAGAATGTGATGATTAATAGACTACGCGCAAATGTATTAACTAAAAATGACATAAATTTACCCTATTAATTACTCATGATTATTCGATTATTTTCTAGTACCGCAGTGTGTGGCCCTTCTACTCGTAACTCTGTTACCAGTGGGGCATTTGTCATCATAAAATCGTTGTTCGTTATCTGGCTTTGGGGTTCACCTACCGTATGCTCAACGATAATAGGAGCAGATGATGTAAACACATTATTGCTAATATCTGTTACTTGAACACCGTGAAGATAAAAACTCGCACTTGTCTTGTTACGTTTTCCCAAGCCAATATTAGTAAATGTATTATTTGCTACTAAAAGATGGGGCCCGAAGGTACTTTCGTCAGTGCCACCACGATATAGTTTGACTAAAGCACCTTGAACATCGCTAAAAGTATTTTGTTCAAGGTTAATATATTCAGCGTTATAGATACCTAAATCTTCAATTTCAGCGCTCAAAGATAGAATATCGCCGGTCACTGTGCTAAAGCTATTATTGGTCAGGGTTATTTCATCTGCAAAAGCACCTTTACCTGTCACAAAAAAGTGAAAACTGTGATTAACATCTAAGTCTTGAATCGTTGTGTCTTGCATAACAAAACGGTAGTTCTCAATCATTCCCCACTTTTGAGTACGAACTACGCTATTGCCTGCGCCATCTGGACTCGCTTGTCCAGAGATAACAAGACTCTCTAGCTTTAAGCTGCCAGCGTTCTGAATTTCAAAAAGTGTTGTTCTTTCATAACTTAATTTTGCGCCGCCGGCATTTGCAGATTTGATAGTAAGTGTCTTATTTATCTTTGCTATTTTTGGCACTATATATTCACCATCGGCTAGCGATAAAACATCGCCATCATTTGCTGATTCAATCGCAGCTAATAAACTATCTGCGGATGCTTCAACAGCAATCATTTTACCTGAGTCAAACTCTATAACTGCGGGCTTCTTAGGGTACCAACTAGCACCTACCGAATCTCTATCAACGAGTTTTAGCGAGCCTTTTGCACCTACATTACTGTATTGGGATTGAGGGTAATTAAGGCCGTTTTGCGCTTGCTCTAAAACAACATCGCTTACTTTTATCCCGTACGAAAGCTCTTCAAGAGGCTTGTTATTAGCGACATTACCAACAAATTTGATCCCAGAGACATCATCAAAAGTCGTAAACGGATGTTGACCGTTGTCATTATAAAACAAGTTGTTTTTCATGATGCTATCGATAGGCACTGCGCTTCTCTCTGCGTCGCTACCTGCGGCTAATTGTATGTGCTGGATATTAATAAATGAGTTGTTCGTAACGTTTGCATTTTTCACCTGATGGTAGCGATTAATAGGTGAATTTGGCACGCCATTTAAGACTGTAAAACCGCTACCAAAACGATAACCAGTTAAATCTTGAAGGTAATTATTTCGAATAACTTGGTCTTCGTTAATCACCCGTATACCGCCGGTATGTGCCTTACCGTTGCCAAGAAAAATATTGTTTTCAATGATATTGCCATTACCATGACGCATTGTTAGTGTGCCGCGCGCTTCGTAAAAAAGGTTGCCTCTAACAGTATTCTTACCTGACTTGACTGAAATAATTTCAACTTCACCATTGGTTTTCTCAAATAAATTATTTTCAACCAAGGTAAATGAATCGGTAAGCGAGTAATGACTTGTTCCAATCCTTAGTGTTTCTCCACCATTGGAGCCAAAAACCGGTCTGTATCCAAAATAATTACTATCTATTTTATGATAATTTTGTTGGCTTCGTTCGTCATTAAGGCGAACAGCAACTGTTACGCCCTTATTGCGTTTACCAATCAAACTACTATTGTCTAAGCGGTTATATTGACCATAAAAAGCAACCCAATAGTCTGACTCTTGCTTGTCAGGATTGTTAAAGTTATCAATAACAACTTCTGTCACGCGAGAGTGAAACGCTAAGTTGTTTTTATTTTGCCTAAATTCAATTACCGAGCTACTTGGCGTGTAACCATCTTTAAAGACCAAACCTGAAACGATAAGATGCTTACCCGCTAACCGAAGGTTTGATTGGCCAGTAATAATAACCTGTCCTTTATCTTGAGCTTGTAGTGTAATTGGTTGCTCTTTGGTTCCTGTTCCGCTTAGTAAAATTTCAAAATTTTGCCATTCGCCATTTTGAAGCGTTATCGTATCACCAGCCTCAAGAGAACCTGCGATTTGTTGATATGCCTCTACTGAGTCTACAAAATGCTGCTTGGCAAATGCTTGGCTTGACGCAAATATCAGCGAAAGTATACAAAATGAAATTGTTTGTTTTAGGCACATCTTTCACGCTCTCTTTTATTGGTCAGTACGAAGTGGTCTATTTATCTAATTCAAGAAAATAATCAAAAATCTCTGGTACGTTACCGTTTCCCATGCCTGCATCAAATGCGGCTTTGAGATTAGCAGATGAACCTTCAGCTATTTGTGATTGCGTTCCCAGATCATTTACCATTTCTAAAAAGTACGCTAAGTCCTTATTTGCGTTAGCAATCGAAAACCCAAGATCACTAACGTTGTCTACAGCATAGTTTTTACAAAACTGCATAAATGGCGATGTAGAAGGGCCAGTAGACATAATATCGAAGAGCTGTTGACCATCAACGCCTGCGCGTTTGGCCACTGCAAATGCTTGAGACATGGTACAAACTGTTGTCATCCCCATGAAGTTATTAATCAGTTTGGTCGTATGACCAGCACCAAGCTTACCTAGGTGAAAAACATTTTCGCCTTGCTGCTCCAAAATAGGTAAGACTTTCTCAAAAGTATCTTTATCGCCAGCAGCCATAATGTTGAGCAAACCATCTTTAGCATGCGCTGGTGTCCGACCTAAAGGCGCATCAATCATTCCAGCACCTTTTTCAGCAAGGTCTTTACCAATTTTGCAGGTAGAAGCGGGTATTGAAGTGCCAAAATCAATCAATACGCTGCCAGGTTTGATACCTTCCAATATACCCTGTGCGCCATACACTAGCTTTTCGACAATAGCGGAGGTTGTTAGACATAACATGACGATATCGACGCCTTGTGCTAACTCTTTGGGCGTATTTGCTGTAGTTGCTCCGCGCGCAATACACGCATCGACCGCTTCTTTGTTTAAATCCATAACGGTAAGCTGAAATCCCCTGTTTTGGAGATTTTCAACCATATTTCCACCCATTAATCCTAATCCGATAAACCCGATTGTTGGTTTTGACATATTTAGTTCCTCGATGTGTTCGTCTAGACGCTTAGGTAGTCTTTTTTATAAAAATAATTAACGTCTTTAAGTGTGTTTTTGTGAAATCGTTTCTAACATCAGTCAACCGGCATTTAAAACACAGATGAGCATAAGCTACGATGATCTCGACATTTATTGTTTCTTAACAGTATTTGTTACTATCCAATTTGTCAACCAATTATATAAAATTAGTTAACCATTTTGCTATGTGTGAATTATTATTCACTATCGGCATAACCATTGTGACTATTTTTTATCTCATAAAAGGTCGCTTTTGCGAACTCGCCGACTGCCGAATTGTTTAAGTGGTAAACACCTACTTTGAAGTACATGTACTGATCATCCTCATCATACAAACTTTCAGACATATCAAAATCCGACGTCACATCCGGCTTTCCTTCCCTTGAAATAGTGACGCCTAGCGTATTTGCGACGACTTCTATGTGGTAGGTAAACTTTTCATCAAGTGCGATTCCATCTTGAGGATTAGACGCGCTGCTGCTTCTAGACCCAATCATCTCTACCCATGTTTCAATACTGTCGCCACTGCCATCGGTTTGTCTGCTTTCATGAGAAAAATAGATAGCACCGAGATCATTGCCTTAGTAATTTTCGGTAATAAAGTCTGATTGGCTCATCATCATTTGCATGAATTTGTCCAATGACCAATCGACCAACCTGAAACCTTTCACCTGTTTGCGTAACTTCGTTCACGGCAAGCGTTACGCTGAGTTTACCGTTAACACCCCCTGCTGAATTCTGAGCTTGAGCAGGAGCACTGCCAAAAACCCAGTTATTTGGATTCACTCCTTGCGTACGGATGCTATTGTCACCTCTTCTAAGCATTTCTCTTAGCTCGACTCTAACATAGCTTGTATTTTGCGATGTTTTAAAGCCTTGAGTGGGTGAGCGCATTGCAATACCACCGTCATCGGTAGCATAAAAATATTCAGAATTGGTATAACCGTTTGCCAATTCATCTTCAAAAATATTGTCGGCGGTGCCCGAGTTATCATCATCACTAGGCACACTCAAATACCAATCTTGTAAATCAATGCCTAATTCATTAGGAAAGGTTTGAGAAATTAAACCATTGCCCTGAACACAATTAAACACCTCAACTTCTACTATACTGTTCACATCATTATCAGTATTACCCAAACCAACAATACGTATATATCTTGCATCAGTTTGCTCAAAGGACACCAGCTCAAACCCGCTATGCCTGCCGCTAGATAAGGCATCATTTGTTGTATTTTCCCAGCTTGTTTGATCATCAGAAACCTCAATGATGAATTTCGCTTGTCGTGTACTCCCTTGATACCACTTGACTTGTAATGCTCCGACTTGCTTTATTTCACCAAGATCTAAAGTTAGCGATTTATTCATCCCCCGTGATGACCAGCGTGAGCTTGCGCCTGTGTCACCGTCAATAACGTTTGACGGAACATATGGAGGAGTAAAATCACCTTCATCACTTACACTAGATATGCTAAGAGGCATTGCAGAGCATTGCTCGGCGGTAGGCACCTCAACAGATACTGGAGGATCTGGTTGTATTGCTGGTGGTGGTTCAAGCTCATCACTTGAACCGCCACAAGCACTTAACAAGCAACTAATGATTATCAATGGGCTAATCAGACTGCGCATTGTTTATCCTTTGGGTAAAAATGAGCTACAGCAATTGCTGTAGCTGCACAGTATGAACCTTAGTCTTGAGAATATGGACCAACATCATCTTCGCTGAGCAAAATCAACTCGCTTGCATCAGCACCTTTGCCTGCATCAGCATTTTGTCCAACCCATAAACCATTGCTAGCAGCCACGATATCTGCGCCGCCCTCAGCACCAACAACGTTGTTGCTGCTACCTGTAAATGATTCCATAAAATTGTTGCCGCTGTTTGTGTAAACAGAAGAGTAGATATTATTTCCATCAAAATCAGACGCAGGGTCTATATCACAGTCATCTTGAAACGCTTCACGACCCACACCGTTATTTTCATTACCGGTAAGCGCACCCGTTTCGCCATTTGCCACTAGGTTGTCATCAAAGTCGACAAGAAAGGCAACTGGGTTTTGTGAATCAAGACATTCTTTAGAGGCAAATTCAATCGCTTCACGGCTGTTAAGAATTGTATTGTTGGCAATAGTAACGACCGCTGGGGTTGCAGTTCTATTACCTGAGCCATCTAATATGTCACTATTGGCAAAAATACCACCACGGTCACCCGATGTTGTGCGCAAGCCTGCAATGTAATTGTTGGTAATAGTATGTCCATATGGACCATAGCTGATGCCACCATCGTCAGAATTTTCACCGGTATTAATAATAATATTATTGCTCACTGTATTATTGTTACCGTCTTCTAAGGCAATCATTCCGGAGCCATCTAAGAAGGTATTATTAGAGATGACATTGTTACCCGACTGGACGCGCATATATCGACGGTCAAGATTAACGTTAGTGAATAAATTAAATTCAACCGTGTTTAAACCATCAGCTTGAGAAGAAGAACCTGTTGAGCGACCCACCTGTATCATATATGAACTGCTGCTTCTTGAACCGTCACTATCGGAGCCCGCAAACCCAAAGTCTTTAAACAAATTATAACTTACAACATGGTTTTCTTGACTATCTGCATCATCATTATTGTAGATAGAGATTACGGCACCTTTCTCTTTGTCACGTTGTTGTGTTGTGTCAGAAAAAAGGTTGCGAGTGATCAAGTTATTGACCCCTTTTACGCCAATCCAAACAAAATCACTAAGCCCGTTAGCTGCTGCTTCATCAATAATACTGTTGTTTTGAAAAACAATATTGCTACCAGACAAATATATGGCGCTTGGGCCGTTGCTTGAGCAAGTAGAAGAGTCGAGTAAAGAAATTC
The DNA here is from genome assembly GCF_055693685.1 of Glaciecola sp. HA4-3. NCBI lineage: Bacteria > Pseudomonadati > Pseudomonadota > Gammaproteobacteria > Alteromonadales > Alteromonadaceae > Glaciecola > Glaciecola sp. HA4-3. The sequence continues at coordinate 247,304 of NZ_CM146340.1, read as the reverse complement.
CTGAAAATGACAAACCATCAAGTGTTATGTCATCACCTGAGACGTGTAAGCACAAGTTCCCAGACAGGCTAGCTGTGCTATCGTTCACTAACACTACTGAACTGTTATTCGCCGCTAACGTAATTTCATTAGCAACATCATCGCTACTATCATAGTCACCGCTATTTAGCCCAATAATATCGCCATCCTGAGCAGATGCACTGGTAGAGATGAGCTCAGCAAGATTGTTCACAACAGTAGAAAATACTATACCCTGTGCTTCAAACGATACATCTTCGCTAAAACCGTCGTCATCAGTGTATGTTGTTGATACCGACAATACTTTACCTAATTGATCTGCCGTTGGCGTAAAGCTTGATGAAACAGCATCAGCAATAACTTCACCGTCTGCCATCCATACGTAAACCGCAGTACTGCTGCCATTGGGATCAACTAAATCAAGGTCTATTTGCGCGCCAACTGTTAGCACATCTGAATTTGCAATACTTAAGGTCGCCGGCGTATTTACTGCTGCACTAACAACTGGGCCAACTGGGTCTGAGGTAATTGTTTCACTAAATTCATCATCATCAATGTAGCTAACCGTTAAAGTAATTTGTGCACCTTCAAGCGTACTTGTTAAGACTAGGGTACTTGATGTTTCGCCATCAATGTCATTGCCATCTGCAGCCCACTGGTAGCTGATGTCACCAGATATGTTGTTTCCATCTGTTAATTGTGCACTTAAGGTCTGGTCGACCGTCGGAGCACCTTGAATACTAAGCACACTTAGGCGAATTTACTGCTAATGCTTCTACAACGTCACTTAAGGCTGACGTATGTGACTCTTGTAATCCTTTGGTGTCGGTATATACCGCAGAAGCATAAACTTGCTCGCCTGCTTGTGCTGCAGTTAGGACGAAGGTTTCCCCTTGTGCATCTTCTATTTGCTGCCCATTTACAAGCCACCTATATACGAGGGTTGATTGTTGGATACCATCTGGATCACTTGCTCTAGCAGTGAGTGTTTCACCTTCCAAAGCAGTACCAGAAATACTGATGCTGCCTCTTCGGTTTTCTTCTGAATCACTGCCTCCACAGGCAGTTAGCGCGAAACTTAATGCACATAAAGTCAGTGTGCTTACCTTCTTCATAATGTTCTCCATGAGGTATCTTTAGCAAATAGTGGGTAAACTTAAATTATAAACTTACCAAATATTAATTTTAATTATTACCAAAAACGAGATTTTGTTAATAATTGGTATGTAAACATGTCATTTAAATTATTACCAGAAAAAAATACATTTTATTAACATTTATTTACTTGTACTTAATTCTGAAACTGGTTAAACGCTCTTTGTTTACGAATAAGCGTGTTAAAATTCATAGCCATGATGTTTGTTTTCAATGTGATAAAAAGTAGCTTGAACGAAATCATTTTTATCCCCGGTATTGTTTTGGTTGTATACGCCAGCCTTAAAGTACATGTACTGATTTGAGCGGTGATAGCCACTGTCACTCATATCATATGTCTGAGTCACATTTGGTTTTCCTTGCCTTATCAATGTGACGGATAACAAATCACCCTCTACTTTTATGCGGTAGCTAAACAGCTCGTTTAAAGCAATACCATCGATTGGGTTTTCAAGTGTGTGTGAACGAGAACCAACAAGATTCACCCATTGGTCGTCTCCCCCATTAATTTCATGGGCAAAGTAAATCGAACCTAACTCATTATCAGGCAGCTTGCGATAATACAAGCGCACAGGCTCATCTTTAATTGCGTGGATTTGGCCAATAATAACGCGACCAACTTTTTTAATGTCACCGGTGGTTGATACCCTATTTACCGATAAAGTGACATCTAGCGTACCGTCGACTCCCCCTGCTTTTTTTGCCCTTTACGGTGCATCGAACTAAACACCCAATTGTTCTTATTTACGCCTTGAGTTTTTATGCGTGTATTGCCTCTGCGCAACATCTCTCGCAATTCCGTTCGAGTGTACTTAGTATTTTTTGACGTCTTGGCGCCATAATTTGGCGCGACAAATACCAAACCACCATCTTCAGCGGTAAAGAAAAGCGGCTTTAATTCGAAACCATTGGCAAGATAGGGCTCATGTATAGTGTCGGCTTTGTCATCTTTGTTTGAGTCGATGGGAAGTGTAAGATGCCATTCAAGTAAATCGAAATTTTCTGAAGGCTTTAAGCTTGGATCTAATGCATCGATATCGCCTAGTAAAACGCCATCTTTTAAATCATTGTCTACCACATCAACACTTGCAAACGTTGCTGTTGAAATTAAGACTAAAAATGCACTTAAAATAAGACCTCGGATTGGCGTAAATGTAAAAACTTTATTAACAAATATCTTGCTGCACGCCAGACAATCTTTTTTCACTTCCAAGTTCATGAGAGCCTTTCTCCTTTTGAGACACCATTTAGACCAAAATCAATATGCCATAAAAAATTTTGTATTACCAATATTTTAACATTTGGTAATAATTAATTTAACTATTGGTCTTTTTAAAGGTTGACAATTGTCGCAATGATTGTTTACATACTGATAGCAAGTTGTTTACAAGGACTAGGACGAGGAAAATAATGAAAATACACACGCCCGTGAGCAAACTCTATCAAGCAATTAGATCATCAAAAATGAAACCTTTACTTAGCTCAGGCCTATGCGCAAGTGCATTGCTGTCAGTCAGTGCTGTTTATGCACAAGAAACAAATAACACTGCACAAGAAGCTGATGATGCAACAACCGAAGTCATTGAGGTTACCGGAGCGCGTCGTACTATTCAAAAAGCCATCGATATAAAGCGAGAGTCAACTACCATCGTAGATGGACTATCGGTTGACGATATAGGCGAACTGCCTGCTTTATCAATTGGTGAAGCGATCGAATCCATTACTGGTGCTTCATCTCATAGAGAACAAGGCGGCGCGACAGAAATCTCAATTCGTGGTTTAGGCCCTTATCTTGGTAGCACAGTGATGAATGGTCGAGAGGCCGCTAATGGTAGTGGTGACCGCTCTGTCAACTTTTCACAATTTCCATCTGAGTTATTCAACAAAATTGCGATATATAAAACTCAAGAAGCTAGCCTTATTGAAGGTGGCGTGTCTGGGCAAATACAACTTGAAACGGTTAAGCCTTTAGATTTCGGTAAGCGCAGAATTCAAGCGGAATTTAAAGGTAACTGGAACCCTGACTCTGACAACTTAGAGAATCCAGCCAGAGACTTGGGGTCTCGTCTTACTGCAAGTTACATTGATCAATTTGAAACAGACAAGTTAGGTGAAATCGGTATTTCTATCGGCATTCAATCGAACAAAGCGACCAACCCAGAACAAGAAGCCAGAACAACTAGTGGTTGGAGAGATTGTGCAAATGACCCTTCACAACCTGGCAGAGGCGTATACTCAACTGGCAATTGTGACTCTAATGGACTTGATTTACGCGTCAATCCTGATTCTGGTGTAGCACCAGATGCAAACACGCCAGTAGTATTTGTGCCAAGCTCATATTCATATCGCCAGAACATTACTGATGATGACAGAGAATCAATATTTGTTGCTTTGCAATGGCAGCCAAATCAAGATATGGAATTTAACTTGGATTACCAAAGTTCTGATAGAACATTCCAGGAGAATCGAAACGATCTTGTATTTGCAGAAAACAGACGCATAGATTCACCAGACGTACCATTAAGCGACCGTTTACCCGGCGATTTGATCGTCACCCAAAGCGGCGCTGTGTTATCAAAAACAAATGAACAACGAATTGAAACTCATTCTATTTTCCAAGAAAGAATTGAAGAATATACAGGCGGTGGCCTCTCATTTGCTTACGACATAAATGAAAGCTTAAAAATAAGCGCTGATATATCAAGCTCTGAAACTAATCGTAGAGAAAACATATTCCAAACGCGTTTACAGTCTGAACCGGTAGACATTAACGGAAACGATGTGCCTTAGCGCCGCAAATAATGGCCGAGTAGAAACAGCGATTGAAATAGGCCAGAACGGCTCTCATATTCCTATCTTTACTGTACAAAATTTTGATGTAAATAATCACGATTTATATGCTGATGCAGCAAGAACACGCGTCGACTTAAACCAATTTAGAAATAACAAAATAGATGCGTTTAGAACTGACTTAGAATACATCCCACAGATGCAGGTAATTACCCAGATTAAAGCGGGGGTTCGCGTATCTAAGCTTGAATTTGACAGTGTGCCAAGGGTTCGCGACGAGTACACCATTGCTGATGCGGACATTGCTGCAATCAGTCAAGAATGTCGTAATAATGTTTTCCCAGAAGCTAACTTTTTATCATCCGTTTCAGGTGGCCAACCTTTGATTACCAATGTTGATGATAACGGAAACGTTATTTCTGCTGGTACAGGCAATACTTACGCGACCTTTGATGCGGCGTGTTTAGCCCAAGGAGTCATTGGTGGTGATATTGTCATTCCTCAGCCCAATCAACAGATTTCAAATGTTAACGTAGAAGAAGAAACAACCGCATTTTACTTACAAGCAGATTATGACACTTTTGTCGGTGACTATGGCGTACGAGGCAACTTTGGTGTGCGTTTTGTAGATACCAAAGTCACTTCAGTTGGCCTAAGAGGCACACTAACTGCAGTGTTTGATACTGAAGGGGCGTTAACAAACATCGTCCCTGACAATAGTGAGCTAGTTGAAGTAACTGGTGGCAGTGACTATTCTGAAATATTGCCTAGTGTAAATGTTATCGTCGATTTGTCAGATGACGTCTTGCTAAGAGGCGCTTTATACAGAACGCTTTCTCGTCCAGACCCATCAGACTTAGGTTTTGGTCGCTCTTTTTCAGGTCTTGATGAAGAAGCCTCTGGTGATACTTTAATTACCGCTATTGGTTTAGCGAATGCTAACGGCAACCCAAATCTACAACCACTAACTGCTTGGAATGCCGATTTGGCGATAGAATGGTATGCTAATGAAGATACCTTGTTAGCACTTAGTACCTATTACAAGAGCTTTGAAGGTGGCTTTGAAAATACCTCTCAAACAGAAACCTTTACCGTAGATGGTCAAGCAATTGATACGATTGTGACAACCACTCAAACCACTAACGAGACCAGTGCAATATATGGCGCTGAAATTACTGCCACTCATGCATTCACATACTTGCCAGAGTACTTCAATAATTTAGGAGTCAAAATCAGCTATAACTATGCTGAGTCTGACTTTGAGTTTGAAGATGCACAGTTTGGTGCTTCTACCATTGTAAATGACGGCATTGCAATAGAGCGTGTTGGTATTGTTGACCCAGCTGAATTGTTTGGATTATCCAAGCACGTAATGTTTGCGCAGTTATATTACTCAGACGGTGGATTCAATGCTTCATTGAACTATAAGTATAGAGACGAGTACTTTCAACAGTTCATATCCACACTAAGGTAATTTGCGATATATCGATGACACTGAAGTATTTGAAGCACGTATGTCTTATCGTGTAAATCGAAATGTTAAGGTATCACTTGAAGCAATAAACCTATTTGACGAGCCAAGAAAGCAATCTAATCCAGCTCGCGATAATTTTTCTGAAATTAATGTCTATGGACCAAGAGTGTTTGCTGGTATCCAAGTAAGATTCTAATCTTGCTTGGTCTGATTCTTGTAGGAGACCAATATGTCATTGAAAGATAAAGTAGTAATTGTAGCGGGAGGCGGTCGTGATATCGGTGCAGCCTGTGCCATAGACTTAGCCCGACAAGGTGCAAAAATTGTATTTACTTATCACTCAAGCGAATCTGAAGCTAACAAGGTGTTGGGTATTATTGAGGGCTTAGGTGTTGACGCACAGATGCTACAAGCAGACCTAACTCAATTAGACGATGTCAATAGAACTGTGAACACTGCTCTTGAATGCTTTGGCAAAATTGACGCTTTAGTGCATGTATCAGGTGGATTAGTCGGACGCTATACGGTAAGTGATATGGATGTTTCACACTGGACTAAAGTAATGGACGTTAATTTAACATCATTATTTTTAATGTCTAAAGCCGTAATACCTTATTTAAATAAAGGTAGTAGTATTGTTACGTTTTCATCCCAAGCTGCCAGGGATGGCGGGGGGCCGGGAGCGGTTGCATATGCAACATCAAAAGGTGCCGTTACAACATTTACAAGAAGCTTAGCAAAAGAACTTGGACCTGATATTCGAGTCAATAGTGTCTGCCCAGGAATGATCAGCACAGGTTTTCACGATACCTTTACAAAAGATGAGGTCCGCGTGAATGTAGCTGCTTCTACTGTTTTAAAACGAGAAGGCAGCTCAGAAGAAGTGGCTAAGCTTGTAAGTTTCTTAGTCAGTGATGATTCATCATATATGACGGGTACCAATATCGACATTAATGGCGGCTTATTGTTTTCATAGATAAAACGATGCTCTGTTGTTTTTGAGCTTTTATTTATACGATTCAGTCTTTGCACTGAATTTTGCTTATTGTAAGGATAATGCCCATGTTGGCTCGCTATAAAATCCTCTTAGTGTTTCTTTTTTTAGGTGCATTTGCCACTGGAATACTAGTGTTTTCAAAGGCGCAAACTGATGAAAAAAGAATTCTTAGACTTGGTCATGCAGTTGATTTAGAACACGCTGTTCACAAATCACTTGTGTATTTTAAAGATGAACTTTCTAAGGTGTCACAAGGTAAGTTAGATCTTGAAATATACCCTAGTGGTCAATTAGGAACTGAACGCGACTTAATAGAACTGCTGCAAATTGGAAGCTTAGCGATGGCCAAAGTATCAGTTGGCCCATTAGAAGCATTTGTTCCTCAAATGCAAGTATTTAGCCTACCTTATGTTTTTGATGACGAAGCTCATTTTTGGCGCACAATTGAAAGCGACTTAGGTAAAGAATTACTACTATCTCCATTGGCGGTAGATTTACGAGGAATAGCATTCTTTGATGCCGGCAGCCGAAGCTTTTATACATGCCCTAAACCCATTTCATCGCCAACTGATTTAGAAGGCATGAAGATTAGAACGATGAAAAGCCAATCGGCGGTGTCTTTGATGCGAGCATTAGGAGCCTCTGCCACGCCAATTTCTTTTGGTGAACTGTATACAGCATTGCAACAAGGCGTTGTTGATGGCGCAGAAAATAGTCCTATTACTTACTACAAAGCAAGACACTACGAAATATGTAAAAACTTCACGCTAGATGAGCACAATACTATTCCTGAGTATTGTCATGTTTAGTGAAAAAGTGTGGGGCAAACTAAGCGAACAAGAAAAACAGTGGATTGAAACGGCAATGAAGACCACAACAGTTTATCAACGTGCTTTGTGGAAGTCAGAAACACAAGTGGCACTAGACGCACTGGATGCGGCTGGTATTAATATCATATACCCAGATAAAACACCTTTCCAAAACAGTGTACAAGAATTCAAGAATAGCTTTACTGGTACTCCTGTTGGTGAGATTTTGGATAAAATTGAGGCCAAACGATGAACAAACTTAATGCAGCGCTTAAGGTCCTTGATCTATGCCTAATTCGCTTTTTACAAGCTCTGTTGTTGCTTGTCACTGTTGTTGTTACATGGCAGGTGGTTTCTCGTTATGTGCTCAATGATCCTAGCTCATTTACCGAAGAGCTCGCTAGATTCTTGCTTATTTGGATCACCTTATTGGGATGTGTATATGCATATCGCCATAATAGCCACCTTGGTTTAGATATGGTGTATTCCCAAGCAAGTGAGACTTATCAAAGGTGGATGTATAAATTTATTCATCTATGTGTAGGCTTTTTTGCACTATGTGTGATGATTATTGGAGGGTACTTGCTCATGAATATGACTGAGCAACTTGGCCAATCATCTCCTGTTATGGGTATCGATATCAGTTTGATATATTCGGTTGTACCTGTCAGCGGAGTGCTGATTTTATTCTACTCAATCATTGGAATTGTAACGCCATTTGAAGCACAACCATCAAATGATATACAAGCGTCTACTCAAGAGGGACAGCAGTAATGACCGTTCTTTTTCTTTTATGTCTATTTTTTCTACTACTTTTTATCAACGTGCCAATTTCATTTGCGCTTGGTCTATCTACCTTTATATTCATGGTAAGCTCCATCGACTTTTTCCCTGCAGCCGCAACCGTTGCGCAAAGGATGACTAACGGGGTAAATAGCTTCGCCTTAATGGCAATTCCGTTTTTTATTTTGTCTGGTCAAATCATGGCACAAGGTGGGATTGCGAAACGTTTAATCAATTGCGCGATGGCTCTGTTAGGCGCTTTCCCTGGCGGATTAGCGCTAGTAAACGTGCTATCTTGTACACTGTTTGGCGCTATTTCTGGCTCTGCCGTTGCTGCGACATCTGCAATAGGGAGTTTTATGGTGCCGCAAATGAAAAAAGCGGGGTATAGTCCAGAATTTTCTGCATCTGTTACCGCAGCGGCATCCACAACAGGCTTGTTGATACCCCCTAGTAATATTTTAATTATTTATGCTATTGCCAGTGGCGGCGTTTCAATATCTGCTTTGTTTTTAGCTGGGTATATTCCTGGATTACTGTTAGCGCTTGCCTTAATGGTGTGCTGTGTAATTTATGCAAAACGCAAAGGCTTTACTAGCTCACAACGCTTACCGATTAAAACCGTTTTGACTTATGTATGGCAAGCAGTACCAAGCTTAGCGCTAATCTTTATTGTCATGGGTGGCATTATCTCAGGTGTATTTACACCAACAGAAGCAGGCGCAATAGCCGTTATTTATGCATTTATCTTGGCCGCTGGTGTATATCGCGAGATAGACTTAACAAAATTCAGTGAGATTTTAAGTAAAACGATTGAAACCACAGCAATTGTGCTTTTTCTAATTGCTACTTCATCGGCCTTATCGTGGGTGTTATCGTATGAAAGCATCCCACAAGACCTGACAAATGCCCTATTAACTATCAGCGAAAATCCATTAATGATACTGCTTATCATTAATTTAATACTGCTGTTAATTGGCGCATTTATGGATATGACACCTGCTGTGTTGATTTTCACCCCTATCTTTTTACCCATTGCAGTTTCACTAGGTATCGACCCCTTACAATTTGGCATTATGATGATACTTAACTTATGTATTGGCCTATGTACTCCGCCAGTGGGCGCTATCTTATTTGTAAGCTGTGCAGTGTCTAAAACAAAGATTGAAAAGATGGTTAAACCAATGCTGCCGTTATATGTCAGCATGATCATTGTGCTATTTATGGTGGCAATGTATGCACCACTTAGTACCTACTTACCTAATTTAATAACTCCCTAGACCAAGTCAAAAGGCTTCTTATCCAGAAGCCTTTTTTATACACCAAACCTTGCACTTTCCTATAGCCTTGGTACAAGCCTCAATGCGCCTTCGTTTATTTGTAAGTCTAAAGGTATCGCAGTTAACACAGCCATCGTAGGATTGTTTTTGTCTAAACGGTAAACAGGATTTTGGCTCAAGAATTCATCAATAAATGCAAGCGCTTGCTCATTAAGGGCCGCTAGATTACCCTTATAATTCCCAGCATCAAGTTGAGCATTAATTAGCTTCATATTACGCAAATATATAGCGTCTTCTTTGCTATCAAAAAAAGGGCTCCCCTCAACTTTTAATGCCATTGTGATTGGATATTTAAAGACCAGTGCAGATATGTTTGCATTTGCTGCAATATCCAGCATAACGACATCGCGTTGCTGTGGCCCTATTTCAACATTCAATGTTGTGACTGCAAACTCTACTGGCAAGCCCATTAAGCTCAAATCATTGTTGAACTTAGGGACCTGTCGAGCGAGTACAGACTCTAGATCATTATTATTTAAGGAATATACTGAAATCCCTTCAGTGGCCTTACATCCGCCTAATATCAGCACGCTCAATAGTATTATATATTTCATTCTTTTACCCTTTATGGTGTGCCAAGGGGCGCAAGCACTTGCTCTTTAATGATATCTGCTGCGCGCTCAGCAACCATGATTGTTGGTGCATTGAGATTACCATTAGGAATCGTTGGAAAAATAGATGCATCCACCACCCTCAAACTCTCAATACCATGTACTTTTGTTTCGTGATCCACAACAGACATTTCGTCATCCCCCATTTTACAGGAACAACTTGGATGATAAGCACTTTCTACATTTTGCCTAACAAAGGCATCAATTTGCTCATCACTTACAATATTACTACCGGGTTGAATCTCATCTCCACGATAGTCACCTAGTGCTTCTTGGTGGATGATATTTCGAGTTAGTCTAACGCAAGCTCTAAATGCTTTGATATCTTCTGTTGTCGATAAGTAATTAAACTGTATTACTGGTTTGTCATGTATTGATGAAGACTTTACTCTTACTACACCGCGGCTTGTAGGTTTATTGTGTCCGATATGGACTTGAAACCCATGCCCACTGAATGCTTCTTTGCCGTCATACCTTATCGCGGCTGGTAAGAAATGGTATTGTAAATCAGGCCATTGGATATCTTTGTTAGAGCAGATAAAACCACAAGACTCAAAATGGTTGGTCGCACCTAAGCCTTGTTTTGTCAGTATCCACCTCAGTCCAATTTTAAACTTGCTCCACCAGTCTAGTTTTGCGTTAAGTGTAATAGGCTTTTTGCATCTAAACTGAAAGTAAAACTCAAGATGATCTTGCAAATTTTCTCCCACACCAGCAAGCTCATGGACGCAGGCGATACCAGCGTGTTCGAGCACCTTTTTAGGGCCTATTCCAGATAGTTGTAACAACTGAGGAGAACCTATTGAACCTGCGCATAAAATGACTTCTTTGTTAGCATAGATGTCTTGGTATTTGCGACCTTTTTGTACTCGAATTCCCATTGCTTTTTTATCTTTCATCAACACTTTATGAACAATTGTACGAGTCAATACAGTTAAATTTTTGCGTTTCATAGCGGGTCGTAAATAAGCATTTGACGTGGAACAGCGTCGTCCATTTCTTATCGTCATGTGCATCGCACCAAACCCAGCTTGTTCTTTACCATTGTAGTCTTGTGTGATGCTATAGCCAGCTTGATAACCGGCGTCAATGAATGCTTGATACAAAGGGTTTTGCATCTGATTTCCATTATTTACGCCCAATGGACCTTGATCCCCGCGATAATCATCGCCACCAAAAGCCCAGTTTTCCGCTTTTTTAAAATAGGGTAAGCAGTGAGCATATCCCCAATTTTTGGCACCAGATGCTTCCCATTGTTCAAAGTCTTTTGCATGCCCTCTTACATATACCATTCCATTTATAGACGATGAACCACCTAGCACTTTACCTCTAGGGCAGTGCATCTTTCGCTTGTTCAAAAAAGGTTCAGCTTGTGTCTCAAATTGATAAGCGTACTTACTGGTATTCATGGGAATAGATAAGGCAGTGGGCATTTGGATAAATATACTTTTATCGCTACCCCCTGTTTCAACCAATAACACGCGAGTATGGCTATCCTCGCTAAGCCGATTTGCCATTACACAACCTGCAGAACCGGCACCAACAATTATGTAGTCAAATGAAGAAACCATCGCTTAAAATGGACTGTCTAAAGCTTGTAGCCCAACATAGACTGATTTTAACTGCGTGTATTGACGAAGTGTTGCCATACCGTTTTCTCGGCCAATACCACTTTGTTTATAGCCTCCCACCGGCATTTCAACGGGTGATAAACCATAACTATTTATCCAGCATATACCTGCTTGTAATTGATGTATAACTCGGTGTGCTCTTGTAATATCTTTTGTAAAAACGCCTGCAGCTAAGCCCATATGAGTGTCATTTGCTCGACGGATAACTTCATCTTCGTGATTAAAACGCAATACAGCCATAACGGGCCCGAATATTTCTTGCTTGCAGAGACTCATGTCATCATGGCAATCAATAAACACGGTTGGCGCAAAGAAAAAGCCATTGCGCGCGCCATCGGGCTTCATTGTGTCACCTCCGCAAATAAGCTTTGCACCCTCGCTGCTTGCTTTTGTGACATCTGATAACACTTTTGCTTGATGTTTAGCTGATATTAAGGCGCCAAAATTGGTCTTTGGATTCATCGGATCGCCTGCAATTATATTGCGTTTAACTCGGCTTAGCAGCTCACTAACAAAGCGGTCATGAATAGAGTCATGCACAAATACTCTGGTTGCATTTGTACATATTTCACCTTGTGTATAAAAATTTCCCAACATTGCCGCTGATATAGCATTTTCGATATCTGCATCTTCAAACACAATTAAAGGTGACTTACCGCCCAACTCCATCGTGACTTCCTTAAGATTAGAGGCCGCTCCTTTCATCACTTTTTTACCTGTCTCTACCTCTCCGGTAAAAGATACTTTAGCAATATCTGGATGATGACTTAGCCATTCACCTAGCTCCCCATCACCTTGAACAACATTAAAAACGCCTGCTGGAACACCAGCTTCATGGAGTATTTCAGCAAGCTTAAGCGCCCCAAGCGGCGTTTCTTCAGAAGCTTTAAAAATCATGGCATTGCCGCAGGCCAGCGCGGGAGCCGCTTTCCAACACGCTATTTGTAAAGGGTAATTCCAAGCACCAATACCTGCACAAATTCCCAAAGGCTCTGGTCGAGTGTAGTAAAAATCCGAACCCAATTGCTGTTGATTGCCCTCAATTGAAGGGGCTAGACCTGCAAAAAACTCAATTGCGTCAGCACCAGAGTGCACATCAACAACGCAAGCCTCTTGCCAAGGCTTACCTGTATCATTGACTTCAATCGCAGCTAGTTCATCGTTGCGCTTACGTAAAATAGATACGGCTTGTAGTAAAATTCGACTTCGCTGAATACCCGTCATCGCAGACCACTGCGCAAAGCCTTTTTGCGCACTTTTCATTGCCTGATTTTTGACAAATTCATCTGCTATTTCAGCTTGATAGATAACCTTCGCCGTAGCAGGATTTACAACATCAAAGCACTGACCACTTTGATTAGACAAATATTGACCATCAATGAAGTTTTGATAAACAGGTAAGGACATGCACGCAACCACAAGTATAAAGAGAATTTAAGTTAAGCATCGACTATGCCTTCTCTTGATCAAGTATTCAATGAAAACTGTTCATAGTCAGTGATGTTAAGCGCTTGCAATGTAAGGCTTTACTTCAATCTGTTTAGGTGTAAGCGCTAAGACTTTATAGTCGTTACAATAAGCGCTATCAACATCATTAGCGCAATCCCACCAGCTACAAAGCCCATCATTGTGGAGGACTTATTATCCGTCGGCGGCGCTAGGCGGTCTTGCTGAGGCTGATATGTGCTTTCATCAAGTTTAACAATAGCCATCACTTGTTCACTGGCAACTTGGTCGCCGGATTTAACCAATAACGTTTGTATCTGGCCTTCATAGGGTTCAGCAACTTCCAATACAACCTTGTCAGTTTCGATTTCAAAAAGTACTTGATGCGCTTTAAAGACGGTGTCTTGCTCTACCTTTACCGTCACTACAGCCGAAGCTAAATCATCGCTTAAGGCCGGAGCCTTGATTTCCTTATTCATGATTATCTCTATTTAATAAACGCACCAAAAGTAGATTTGACACAAATGTGAAACCCTGTCAAATCTATCATTTAATTCTCATCTATTTAACATCCTTTACACTGTATAAAATTTATTCTATTGTGACTTCACGCCAAGAGAATGAAACCATAGATTTGACAGGCTAATTTCACATTAGCTGTTCGTGGTTTAGCCGGCTTGTCACCAAAATTTACAGGATTTTTGCGTTTAAACAGGGAGAACAAAATGAGTTGGAGCAAAAATAATATCGCCCATACATCTTTATGGGCACTTATCACCTTTCTGCATAAAGACACCTTGCAACATGCACCTTTTGTAAAATTTGCACAAGGTGGTGACTGGGATATGGATGTTGTCACGAAAACTGCACCTATGGTCATCACAAACTATGCGTAAAGGTAATGCCGAAGCGGTTGCTATGCAACTAGATATGTTTTTTGTTGGCATTTACAAAACAACTTACGAGCAAATAAGCGAAGACATAAACAAAGAACAAGCCAAAGCAAATGCCATTGAAGCACTTACCAATATTTTGGCTAATGCGGATGAAAAACTAAAAAGTGCCGGTGACATCGTAGACTCGCATTACTTGTTTAAAGGGGAGCTTGCATAATGAAACGCTTTGCATATTTGTCATGCTTTGTTGGTATGCTTTTTTGCTTGCAAGTCAATGCGCAGAATCCAGCCTTTCCTACTATCGAGAACGTAAAAAATAAAGCATTAGAAACATGTGAAAACTATCGCTTACCGACTATCTTATGTGAAAGCTTTGTTGAGACCTTTTTTGATTCAATTGAACAAGCAGAAAGTGAATCAAGACTGGCTGAATTTGAAAGTATCTTGGTTGAAAATTTACAAGAAAATTTGAAGTCAAAAGATATGTGGGTAGAGCTAATAAACGCTTCTGGCTTGTTACAATCGAAGCTAGATGAGTCATTATTGCTAGAACTTAAAGTAGTTGATGTTAAAGACGCAGACTCTGTTGTCGGTTTAAGTTTTAACTATGACAAAGAGTTTAATAGAAATTATTTGGCCGATGACGAAAACAGTGACATGGTTAAATATTGGTCTCTTTCGTTTAATTCAAAGGGATTTATTACACAAGATGCCAAAAGCAATCCTAGAAACCTAATAGAAGCTAAATTAAGCTTTTTAGGAGGCTCGTACACCAAAGTGCCTATCCAACCTGATTTTGTCACCCAAGCAGCTTATCGTTTTGCACAAGATATCGATAATCAAGCACTTCGGGACGAATTTTGGGCGGTCATGGATGATGTTACAAAACCTCTAGGAGGCTTTACCTTTTATAAATATGGAATAGATGCAAGCTTTGAAAGCGACCAAGCACTTGATGCACAAAATAGTATTATTTCTGCCTTTGCTTTTGCTAGATACGAGTCTTGGGACAACACTTCATTCATAGGGTCCTTAGGTGTCGTTCCTTCCGTGCGCATCGCTATTGATGAGGTTAATCCAAATTCAGAAACCCCGCGTGCAATAGCAGGAGACAGCTCATCGTATTCTAGATTATCAGGAGAAGTATCGTTATGGATGCCAATTGCGCAACTCACAAAAAAGCCATACTTTCTTGGTTTTAGCTATCAAACCCATCAAGAACTTAGTCCATCAGCCATCGTGCAAACGGCTAACTTAGATAAATATCACTTGCGCACCTTTAGTGTATCGACGCCATCGGGAATTTTTGCGTCATATTCCTCGGGCAGATTGCCATTTGATCTTGTTTCACAACAAACCGTTGAACTAGGCTTTAAAACCTATTTTTGATTGAGTTAAATACCTCTGCTTTTTGACGACTTTCAATAATAAAAAATGAGACTTAAATTATCTAAAAGTTTTCAACACTGTTGAGGGATGTATCAAAGGCGCGAAACACAATAGTACCAGCTACTAGTTCATTAGAAGGAATTACGCTCACTTGTCAGCTCTAATCAATATACTCAAGCATTATTTTAGAGTGTAATGAAAAGAGATACAAAATGAAGAGAATCTTTAGAACGTCATGTCTACGTGTTTGTTTTGCCGGCTTAAGCGCGGTAACTATTTTATCAGCTTGCGGAGGAAGTAGTAGCGAGCCCGAGCCACCAAAACCCGACCCTATTCCACCTGCAACAGCATCAATTAGTCTTAACGATAATATTACCGATGATGATATCGTCTCACGTGCCGAAATAAATACTGGCACTCCTATTTCGATTAGCGGAACCACCCGGGGGTGACGTAGCAAACGGAGATGTTGTTACCTTGACTGTAAATGCACAGACCTATACGGGAAGTGTCGATACAAATACGTTTAGTATTGACGTGCCTGTGGACGCGTTAGAAAACGACTCCGACACAACAATAGAAGCGTCCGTTACTACCAGTACTGGGAATGTTAATGGAGAAGCTACTGCTAACGACTCAGAGTCATATACTGTTGAACCAGCTATTTCGGCACAAATTAGTCTAGAGAATGTCACCTCAGATAACTTTCTCACTCGAAAAGAGCTAGATGATAATAAAGAATTTGTTATCACCGGAACAGTAGGTGGTGACGTCATTGATAGTGATGTTATCAATCTAATGGTAAATGGTTCGACATTAACAAGTACCTCAAGCGGCGGCATCTTTACTTTTGACGTATTGGGCAATGAGCTTGAAGATGATGCGGATTTGACAATTGAAGCCAGTGTGACCACCTCGACAGGGAATACCGGTGGAGAACAAACAGCAAATGTTTCCTTGAGCTACACGCTGGAACCTGAAGTAGAAGCGCAGATTTTTCTAGACTCATCGATTACAGATGATAACGTTATAGACCAATCTGAAATAGATACAGGCAATCCAATAACGGTTAGTGGCACTACCAGTGGTGACCTTAGAGACGGCGATACAGCAGTACTATCAGTCAACAACACAAACTTGCAAACTTCCATTGCGAATAATGCATTTACTTTTTTGGTGCCCGTATCAGATCTAGTAGACGATGAAGACTCTACCATCGATGTTAGTGCGACTACTACTACAGGCAATAGTCTTGGTGAAATAACAGTATCAGACACGCAAAGTTATACTATTGACGTTGGTATAGCTGAAGGCGAATTAATTAATCCAAGTCCATTTAACAACGGTAATTTTGGACAAAGCGTTATAGTGCTGCCAAATAATAACATCATTGTTACTTCGCCACTTGACTCAACTAATGGAACCAGAGCAGGCGCAGTACATTTATATGATGGGAAGACACTGAACATAATTACCAGTTTCTATGGAGCGACATCAAACGAAAGGCTTGGGTCTAATGCTGAGCAAAATATTAAAGTCCTCAGTAACGACAATGTAGTAATTAGCTCTCCAGCTGCAGATAAGTTAAGTCAGGGGCCTTTGGGTGGATCTAGAGTCGATAATGTTGGTTTAGTTATGCTTATCAATAGCGAAACTGGACAAATAATTCAGCCTACGATACAAGGTACTGTTAGAGAAGAGCGTCTAGGTAGCGGGGGTATTTATCCATTAGCTAATGGTAATTTTGTTATAAGTTCTCCAGATTATACAGACGGGACCAATCTTAATCTGGGTGCTTATCAATTAAGAAATGGAACAAGTGGTGCGCTGATTGGCACTAGGCAAACAGGAATTGTCGCCCAAGACTTTTTGTCAAGTGGAGGGGTTTTAGCCTTAGACAATAGTAATTATGCAGTCGCTTCTCCAATTGCTGATCTTCCAAATGGCGCAGGGATAAACGCAGGAATAGTTAACTTGCATGATGGGTCTACGGGGGCTTTAATCGGTACTAGTTTGACAGGAAATGCTCAAGACCGTATTGGTTCTGCAGGTTTATTGGCGCTACTTAACAATAATTTCGTTTATTTTTCACCTGATGCTTCTGCTCCAAATGTCAATAATGGTGGTTCGGTCACGATGGTAAACGGTAGCAGCGGACAACCTATACAAACGATTTTTGGTGATGCGCAAAACAACTTTGGCTTAGATGGTGGCAAGCTACTAGCCAACGGTAATTTCGTAATTGGTTCGAGATTAGCTAGCACAGAAGGATTACAAGATAACGGCCTTGTTACACTGGTAGACGGAATTACAGGTTTAGTCATCTCTAAGTTTGATGGTCCATCTGATGACTCACAGCTAGGCTCTTCTGTTAGTGGCTCTCGTAGCAGTATTGTTCCCCTTGCTAATAGTAACTTTGTAGTAAGCGCGGCGCTGACCGAAATTCAAGGTATCACCAATGCTGGATTTTCTCAGCTTTTTTCGGGAACAACCTTTGGAACTATTGGTGATGCTATAGTTGGTAGTCAAGACCAAGATAGTATTAGTCGTGCGGGAGTTTATGCTTTACCTAACAATAATTATATCATTAACTCACCTCGTTTTAATCGAGACCGGGGCGCAGTCGCGCTTGTAAATGGCGACTCTGGCGCGACAATTAGTACTTTCGTAGGTTCTGAAGATTCAGATACAGCAAGTCAACCAAGCCTTGTCCTCAATAATAATAACTATGTAGTTATTTCACCTCTTGATGATGTAAACCAAGTCAACGATGGTTCAGTGCGTTTATTTGATGGCACAACAGGAGCAGCAATAGGCAGCCCACTTACTTCTAACAAGATCAATGGCACTTTGGGTATTGACGGCGTCTTTCCCCTACCAAATAACCTTTATGTCGTTGTAGATACTAGGAGTGATGAAAATGGTGTTACCAGTGCTGGCAGAGCTGATGTATATAGTGGTGTTGATGGGACTGTATTGCAAAGTTTTGAAGGTGACGCAGATACTATATTAAATAATCAGGATATTTCAGTGACGCCCATTGGTAATTCGCACCATATCCTTGCCATACCTAAAACCGATCGACTTGGTGTTGCAGCTAGTGGGTTTGTGATTGTTCTTAAGAATCGCCTACCTCCTGCTTAAACTAATCTACAAACTAAACTTTTGGCCTGAGATCTAATATCTCAGGCTACCACTTGGCTACTGGATGGAAAATCGTTAATTAACAAACGGTCGACTCAAAGTGGTCTAAAAATCAAACTATAAAAGGAAGTAAAATCATGCGCTTAACAATATTAACGGTACTTATTCTTGTCATAGTATCTTTTAAATCACACAGTATTCCCATTGCTGTATCGGGAACAGAAGGATTGCAAGTAAGAGTTAATAGTAGTTCTGACGTTATTGCAACATACGAAGGAAACACTGCCAGTTTTGTAAACGATCTTTATTTAATAGTTGATGCATTCGGGAATCCTGGAGATGACGGGGATTTTTCAAATGATATTTTTATCTTCAATAACAAAGCATCTGCGGTAGGAAGTACATTTAACTTAGGATCTTTTGCACCAAATACAGAACTGATTTTCAGACTGTACGTGCAAAATGAACGAAGAAATTATTTCACAGGAGCAGCGTCACGAAATCCCGATTTAGCTACTCATGCAAGAGTTGAACAGAATTGGCAACCAGGAAAGACACTTGTTAGTTTTGAAGATCTGTTTGAAGGTCCATTTCTATATAATGATTTAAGTTTTTCATTTACTAACACACGCTCTAACGTTATCGACCACGTATCGTCGCCAGCAGTGTTTAGTATTCTAGGCGTAGCGCTTTTTATACTATTTAGAAGAAAAACAGCTAGTTGAAATTAGCTAACGTTATCAAGCGCTGAGCAAAATATGTCTCAGCGCCTGATAGTCGTTTTTTTTAATATATTAAGATTTTCAGCTTTACGCACACAATCAATACGATTTGTAGCACCTAATATTTTAAAAATAGTCCTTAAGTGCGACTTAACCGTTAATTCACTAATGTACAAGACTGACCCAATACCATTATTAGTTAACCCCGCCTGAACCATTTTTAAAATTTCAAATTGACGTTTGCTCAATACAGTTTGCGTATTTTCTTGTGCAAATTTTGAGATGGCACTGATTGACCTCGATAAATGATCTGGAATGACAATTTCACCCGTCAATATTCTTCTAATATCCAATGAAATTTCATCCACTCTTCTATTCTTAGATATGATTCCTAGTACGCCCAAGCTCAATGCATCTCTTAACAAATCGATATCTTCTTGCGCAGACAAAATCGCAACCGGTGCCTGAATTCCATTTGAATGCATGGCCCGAAGAAAGGCGGTACCGTCAAATCTAGGCATAGATAAATCTAACAATATCAGATCGATATTGTGATTGTTTACCACATAGTCGAGAGCTTTTTGTGGATCTGAAATAGTCTTTACTCTGAAATCTTCATTTATCGTTTCTAGAGATTGCCTTAAGCCAAATCCAAACATTGGATGATCATCAATACTGACTATATTAAAATTTGAGTTCACTTTTTAAGGTATCAGACTTTGTTAAAGATAAAATGATATGTAACATACTTACACAAAAATGTATCAACATTTGATAAATAGTTCCTTAGTAGCAAAACAAGACTCCCTATATTGTGTAAACTGTAACCTTAATTATTTTTGAACTCCAACTTGTATCAAATGACGATTGAAAATCATAATCCACGCCGTAATTATTCTAATAAAACTAGACTAAAAAGCCTGTTTACTAACGACTCGTCAGAACTTGCGAATGAGAAAGTTTTTGAAGCATACAATAAAGCAATGTTGCCTAATTACATTGGGGGGTATTCACGGCAACACCATTTATTTATTATTTACTCCGACAAAGTGCGAATCTGCAGGAAACCACCTTATGGTTTACCCTAAGCAGTTTGATGGGTATCAGTACGCTGATTATATATACACTAATAAACAGACAACCCAGTTTATTTTCTTCCAGAACTTGGTTTCAGATTAGTTACACTCCATTAGCGTTTTATATTATTGCGTTGACAATTGCGCCATGGATATTTATTCAAAACAATGGCCCTTTACCTATCTATACCATGTTAGTTTGCCTGATCTCACTAACCGGCACCACGGCTTATGGTTTGAGTTATTATTTGTCCCGTCAAACAATGTTTTTGACACTACCTATGCTTTCGCTCGTGATCAAACTATATTATGTTCAACCAGACGATTTCGTAATACTAATTTTTATTATTATGTTCCTTTGGCTTTCATCATTTATTTTTTCATTTACTATCAATAGAGACTTGTTAAACACCTTAATATTTAAGCAACAGCAAGAAGAAGCTAGATTAGAATCAGAGCAAGCTAATCTTGAAAAATCCCATTTTATCGCTGCTGCTAGTCATGATATGCGACAACCTCTTCAATCGATATTTTTTTATATCGACACACTCAAACACCCCGTTCAGCAAACATTGGATACGCAAATAGTTGCTCAGCTTGAAAAAAGTGCCTTGAGTATGTCTAGTATATTGGAAAGCTTATTGGATATTTCTAAACTAGAGGCACAACAGGTAAAACCATTGCCTGAACATATCTTGATTGCTCCCTTTTTTACCGAATTAACGAAAGAATTTGATCCACTATTCAAGCAAAAAGGATTGCGATTTTCTACTATTTACAATACCAATACTGTCTTTGCTGACAAGGTTTTGCTTAAGCAAGTGCTCAGCAATTTTTTAAGTAATGCTTTGCGTTATACAAGCCAAGGAAAGATCAACATAAGTGCCTCACAAAACGAAGATACAGTCATTATCGGGGTCAGTGATAGTGGAGTGGGTATTCCTGATAATGAATTAGATAATATCTTTAAGCCTTTTTATCAATTGAATAACCCTGAAAGACAACAAAAGAAAGGTCTAGGTCTAGGCTTAGCTATTGTAAAAAAATTATGTGACTTACAAAACTGGGATATTGATATCTCGAACAATAAAGATAAGGGAGTTACTTTTAGTATACAGGTTCCAAAAGGCAACCCTGAACTAGTACAAAGTTCTTTTACAGCGCCTGAACTATCAATATTGTCTGGTTTAGAAATATTATTTATTGATGATGATGATGAAATTAGAAATAGCCTAACGTTATCTGTTAATTCGTGGGGTTGTAATGTAAAAAGCTTTTCCAGTGCTAACAAAGCAATTGACTACATCCTTGTTCATAGTGAATTTAAACCGGATATCATCATCTCAGACTACCGATTACAAAATCAAGAAAACGGAATCGAAACAATAAAGCAAATTAACGCTCAATTAAATCGAGAAATACTAGGTGTAATATTGTCAGGCGACACCGGTTCACAGCTAATCAACCTCATTTCAAATAGTGGATATAGCCTGTTAACAAAGCCACTTAAGCCATCCAAGTTAAGAGCAGCTCTTAATAGCTATGTAGTAAAGAAAGAGCTTTTTTGACCGAACGAATTAAATATCGATACAAAGCGATACAGTGTAATTATGAAATACCGAATGCCTTTTGGATGGCGCTTCGCAAGTTTGCTGGCTTAACTGGCTTATGCATAAAATGATAACCGCTCGATAAAACCTCTTTTAATCGATCAGGCGCAGTGTCGCCAGAGATAATAAACGCTGGGATATTTGGATTATCAAGGAAATTTTTCACGCTTTGTATCGCCGTAATACCATTTTTGTTGTCACGTAAACGATAGTCCGAAATAATTAAATCCGGATAAAATGTGAACTGTTGTATAGTTTTGCAAGCTTCCTCTGATGAAGCTGAAGTCATTACTTTACAACCCCATTGCGCTAGCAGATGACTTAGGCTTTCTCTTATTGAAATATCATCTTCAATTATAAAAATTCGTTTTCCGATACTGCGCGAAGTCGAGAATTGAGTAGAACATGTTGTTGCAGGGGCGAAACCTTCATTTGGTTTGTCGATAATTGGTAATGTTAAGGTGAAGCTGCTGCCAAGTCCTTTGATTGATTGAACACAAAGCGAGATATCAAGCATATCGCAAAGTCGCTTAACAATTGACAAACCTAACCCCAAACCTTTTTGTTTGTCGCGCTCGGGGTTGTCAACTTGATAAAATTCTTCAAAGACTCTTATCTGTTCTTCATCCGTAAGACCTAAGCCATTATCCTTAATACTGATATCAAGTTGGTTATCGTGTCTTAATGTTAAATTAACTTCTACCTTTCCATTATTAGTATACGTGATCGCATTTGCCAACAAATTACTTAAAATCCGCCTTAGAAGAAGGCTGTCAGTATATACATAATATTCGCTACTATCGAACGAAAGTATTAGGCCTTTTTTATTCGTTTGTATAAGAAATTGTTGATAAAGATCTTTAAGTAAGCTATTTATGCACACTGGTGTTTTATCAACTGGTATTATATTTGCGTCGAGTTTTGAAACATCAAGTATCGAATTTAAAAGTTCGTTCATACTTTCTGAACATTTTTCTAATTGACCATATAGATTAAGTGATTTTTGGGTTTTTAGGTGCGGTAGTAAAGCCGAAAGCAAAAAACTTAAGGCTTGAAGCGGTTGTCTTAAATCATGGCTTGCAGAAGATAAAAATCTAGCTCTTGACGAAGCATACTTTTCGGCTTCTTGTTTTTTCAAATCTAAACTGTTTGCGAGTTTCTCCGTTTTCTTCCTTAGCCAAATATTTTGTGCATTACCCCGATGAAACTCTAGCGCTATTTGTACTAAGAATATAAAGAACATGACAAATGATACTGGCAATAGCACATATGACTCGGCCAATGAAAACAAGTAGCCAGCAATGTAAATTGATATAACGGTAATGTTGTAAACAAGAAAATATCCAAACCAATAACTACCGATCCCAACAGAGCCGGCTGATAATCCTACTATAACTATGTTTAAGAGAACCGATGCTTCTGGATAGGCTGTAAAATCTACAATAAAGACTGTACTCCCCCACAGTATCGCCGCACAAAATGTTAATATCTGGGAGCTTAATTCAAATACAAAGGTTTCCTTTTGGTCGCGCCCTTTATTATACCAACCAAAAGTAAGCAAACCTCTGAGTATTGTGATACACAAAAGTAACGCTAACTAAGGTTAATAATACTTCCTTTGAGACATACTCATAAAAGACTAAAAATAACGCAATGGGAAAGAAAAACTGCACTACCAAGGTGCTTTTGAATAGTTTGAGATATGAAGACCTATGCTCACTTTTTATAAGGAGCAATTCGTCATTTGTGTAATTTTCGTTAGTAAAAATGTGCATTTGAATCGCGTATTTGGTGATTTGCGTGATTTGACAAGTGCAAAGATGGTAGGTGATTAACACGCCAAAATGACTAATTTGGTCCTTTAGTATTAATTTTATTACTTTACGACAAAAACCGTACTTTTCTGTTCAGGGCTCTTAAAATAATTGTTCCTCGACCCGGGATCGTGACTCACCGGATGGGCAGGGACACGCATCGCGTGTCCCAAACGGATAATAAAAAGCCCCGCAATCTCCTGCAGGGCTTTTAGAATAAATGGTGCCTCGACCCGGGATCGAACCAGGGACACGCGGATTTTCAATCCGCCAACCCAAATCGACAATTCACATAACTTTCAGTGCGTTACACTGAAAACCCTTCCAAATAGAACTTCCAAAAACTGACTTGCAGACCGCATGTTTTGGTTCAACCAGACTTGCGTATTTGGAAATCATTTTTAAGGAGGTTTTATCGAAAAATCACGTTCACGAAGCGCATAAAGCAAAAAACCGAGCTATGAACTCGGATTAATGTTGATTGTGAAGTTACAGGTAAACGAACCAATAACGCCTCACCAGTCGTAGTTGCCAGACTATAACTAATCTCTAAAAATCAGTTAATTATTAACTGAGGGGCAAACTCGTGTCTAGCAAAACCTATCACTTCGCAATTAATCATGCGCTTCGTAAAATGCATCTAGATTTTCGCATTAGCGTAGCTATTTTGATTGGAAGCATGTGTTTGTTGCAAAATAGTTCTAGATGTTGCGCCTAACGGGGAGTGTTTGCATAGGGCGCAGCGTGGAGCGAACTGTCTAAGGTTGAGTGGAGTTTCAGGCGTGGTATGAGAAAACGCGGCCAATAACAGCGAAGAGGAACACATAGGATACGACAGGATGCTGGGGCGCGCAGATGGGAGCGACACCAACGAAAGACGGTGGATCTTTAAGCCCAGTACTGGTTTCGCCTATCTTGCTTAGAACATCAGTTTTTATGGTGAATTCGGCAGGAGGGCGGAGCCTAGAAAAAAGCTTTTGGCCGTTTTATGTATCTTCAAACCTTCTCGTGACAGCGCGAATTTGAAATCATATTTTTTCTATCCTAAACAAGATTGGATTATCATCTATAGCTTCCAACTGTTAAGTGTTTCTATACGTTGAAAGTTATGAGGGTTTTGGTACTATCTTTAACAAGACATGGAAAAGAGTTTTTATGGACATCAGACTTCAACCTCAATTGACAAACGGCGAAGCTTTAAAAAAAGTACTTCGGAAAATCAACGTAAGCTATCAATTGGCAGACAATAGAGATGTCGAAACTCTTTTAATATATTTACCTTTAGAAACAAATCCAGAACCTTTAATTCAATTTTTTGAAGCTATCAAAAGCGAAATAATGGTTAACTTTGTCTTAAAGTGCTCTGAAATTGAGAAACAACTAGGTCGCAAAAAGGAAGGAGCAGCCGAGCGACTATTTGAAAAAGCAATTCGTAAGCTAAGTCAACACACTGCTAAAGGTGAATTGGGGGAGTTAATTTTATTTACACTGATTGATATTTATTTAGAAGCTCCCAAATTAATCAGCAAACTTTCGAGCAATCAAGCACCAAGAATTCCTGTTTTCGGTGCTGATGCTGTGCATGGCCAGTTCTACAACAACAAATTTAAATTATTCCTTGGTGAATCAAAGCTTTATAAAAATTTCAAAGGCGCTGCATCAGATGCAGCCAAATCTATTAAATCTGCAACCGATAAATATCAGATAGAATTTGATCTGATTGAAAGTGATATGGATTTCCCTAATTTAGAGCCACATTTGGAAGACCAATTGTTAGATATACTAAACCCGTTGATAAACAATGATATCGATCAAGTTTTAAATAATTCATGTTTTATAGGTTTTACCCAACCCGATCTAGTCCAGTGTCCATCTGAAAATTTTGAAGAAATGTATATAGATATTGCTAACGAATACGTTGGAGACTTTTATACAAAGATAGAAAAACAAGGCTTAGATATCAATAAAACTATATTGATGATATTACCGTTTAATTGTGTTGATGACCTTGTACAACAATTTGTTGACTATATGAATATTCAACCATGAGCAATTTTATTGAAAAGCTTTCCAGCAAGGCGGTTTTAAGTGATGATTATAAACAAGCTAGCGGAGCCTTATTTCAATCTTATATTCATAAGATGGTTGGAAGCGAAATATCTCTAGATCGTAAGCATGCTGTTCAAATTGCTTTGATAGCGCAGTACCTTTATCGAGTTAATAACGCAAAATTCCGAATAGAAGGCGCAACAATCCTCTCAATGCTTCTGGATGTATGCGGTAACAGTTACCCAGAAATATTAGTGATAGCTAACAAAGTTTTCTCAGTAGCTGGCGACTTTCCAAACCTCAAGCTACTGGGGAATGCATATCCTGAGCTGAATTTTAGATACAGTTTTGTGGCTGAGGCAGAAGCAGAATTTAGGCAAGAACTTAATACCGTTGAACATTTAAGTTTTCCACTGACTAATTTTCAAAGAACACTTTGGGAGGACTTGACATCGGAAGAAGATGTTATAACTGTCGCACCTACTTCAGCAGGTAAAACTCATATAATCTTAAGTTATTTAATTAGAGAAATGATTGAATCAGATGGTGCATTTACCGCTATTGTGGTGCCAACCAGAGCTTTAATTAGCGAAGTCGCAAACAAATTATATGAAATTGCTAAAGAACAAAACTACGAGAAAGAAATAGAGATCTGCACTGTCCCTAAGGATACTGGGTACGCCGATATGACATTTTTTGTCATGACACAAGAGCGATTGTTTGATGCACTGCAGATTGGTGACTTAACGTTTAACTATTTATTTATCGATGAAGCACATAATATTGCGGACGAAAGTAGAGGCGTTCTGCTGCATCTAACAATAGAAAAGTTATTAGAAGATAGTCTACCTCAAGTAATAATCAGCATGCCTTCTCCAAGCTATCAAGACTCCTTCTCTACTGTATTTAAGAACATTGAATTTAAAAAAGCAATTACGACTTTATCACCAGTAGCAAAAATATTAATCGAAGTGAGAGCTGTTAAGAAAGAACTTGTTTTAAAAAGACTTAATACAAACAATCAGGCAATAATCACGAAAGGATTTACAGGAAAGCATTTGTCGGACGTCGCATATAAACTCGGGCAAGGAAGTAGCAATATTATCTACAGGAATCAGACTAATTACTGTGAAAATATGGCGCAGGCAATAGCAAATAAGATAATTGACTTTGAACCTACCGCAGAGCTAGAAGAGGCAGCAAGCTATGTTGAAGAGTTCATTCACGAAGATTTCACTCTAGCTTCTAACTTGCGGAAAGGAGTTGCTTTCCATTATGGACCGTTACCAAGCTCATTGAGAGTAATGATTGAAAACCTAGTAAAGGAAGGTTTAGTTAGCTTTATTGCTTGCACTAGTACACTAGCTGAAGGAGTAAACTTACCTGCAAAAAATCTATTTCTTCATAAACCTATGCAATCAAAGGGAAGAGAAGCGCCAGAAAGGCTAGAAGATGTAAAACTCAACAATATAACAGGTAGAGCAGGAAGAATGCTCGAGCACTTTGCTGGTAACGTTTTTATTTTTGAGCCGGAAGACTGGCAAATTCAAGATTACTTTGATGAAAAGGACGATGAGGAAGAAAAAATCCCTACATATTTTAAAGCTTTGAACGAAGACTTACTCATAGTTTTAGAAGCATTAGAGGGCGTTTATGCGCATGACGGAGAAAACCAATATAAATTTTACACTATCGCGAATAAATTGATAAAGGAAATTGCTGAGGGCAATTTAGCAAAGACACTTTCAGCGCCTGAATTGGATTTAACGGATACAGAAAAATCTTTGTTAGCTGAAGCAGCACAAACTGCTCATCAGGGATTAAAAGTAGCTCCCTTTACATTAGAAGCGAGTCCTACGATCGGTTACATACAGCAGAACAAACTTTTTAACTTTTTAACTAGTACCAAAAATCTTGAGGTGTGGGCGTTACCGCACCCAAAATCAACACAACTTTATCAAACTTTAGTAACAGTCTGCGATAAGCTTGAGCTGTTTGGTGTTTATACACCAACCGGTGAATATTTTACTCAATATATGTGCGTGATTGCCGCCAAATGGATTCAGGGTGATAGCTTAAAGAGTATTATAACTGAGCAAATTGCATGGATGGAACGTAACAAAAACGACCATGGAAGTTGAAGTAAATCCTAACAAAGCAGTTAGAGACGTTATAAAGGTTATCAACAACGATATACGCTTTAGAATGGCTAACGCCCTCAAGTGCTATCATGTTCTTATGTCTAACGTTATCGCGTTAAAAAAGCTTGATATCTCTACTACAAAGCTACATACGTACATGGAAATAGGGGCTAGTGACGAAAGAATGATAAATCTAATTAACATTGGGCTAACTAGAGAATCCGCAAAAGAGTTAAACGACAAAATTGCTAGTAATATTACAATTGATTCGTTACAAAATTTAATAGAGTTGTATGAAAACGGAAGTTTAGAAAATGTTCATTCAATAACTAGGAAAGAATTACTGTTTATGGCCAACAAAATAAACAATTAAAACAAATTTGATTATAAATTCATTAAATCTAAATGAATAAATGTTGAAAGAAAACGTCAATTCTCTCCAAAGTAACTAACAGTAGCTTGTGCTAGTACTTTTTTAGCTACTGACTCCTCTATAAACTTTTGTCGTGTTGTGATATCTGTTTTAAAGTTCAAGAATGCATTGCCAAAATCCAGATGGAAACTAGAGCCGTCCTCTTTTTTACCTTTCACTTTTAGCACTGTACAATCATCATGGTTTGATAAATAACTCACAATTTCAATAACGTTTTCTTTTGAAAGGCCTAAGCTATTTTTCTCATCTATGTCGAAGTCCAACGCAAGTTGCATGTTATTTGCTAAGTATGGTGCACTGCTCAAATCTTTAATTAATTGAGGTGCATGCTCCGACACGTCTGACAGTGAGGAGGTTCCAATCTTAAAGTGGAGACTGCTGTAATCTTCAACTTCTGATAAACGCGAAAACTCTTCTTCTTTAGGTATAAGGTCAAGTTTAATTTGATTAGCACGGTCATTACAAAATTGTTCTAAAAGAGATGTGCCTACACTTTTCAAACTGACACTAGGGCCTGAAGTAAAACCAAGTATCACTTTAGCCTCTGGTAATACCAAGAAAAAATATGGGTCTCCAATGATCCCTTGATTCACAGCAATTGATGAAATTTTTCCATCGCTAGTAGCTTTTGTTTGCCAAGTATTTCTTTCCCGAACTACTGTTAGCTGAAACACCTCCACACCAGAAATTTCAAAGCTTTCTGAAGCTTTTATTAAGTGTTTTTTGTTGCGAATATTAACTACTCTATTTCGATTTTCAGTGATCTGATTAGCCTGATAGTTTGAAACAAACTCATTGAAAAAAGAACCTTGCGCGTCAATAGAGAAAAACCTCACGGTAATACTTTTTTTGAGCTTATTCATAACATTCCTTATAACTCTCCCTGCAGTAGGCGCTTTTTTTATTTCCTAATTAATGTTGCACACTAATGGGGAATAGTCAATATGAACTGTATTTACATACAGTATATATTCCAATTTAGTATCATTATCGAAAAAGTGAAAAGAGTACTAACTTCTGGTTTCAAGGGACTAGATTCACAACCAGAATTGCCACCATTTTTTCTTTTTCAGATTTTTATAACCTGTCGGCTGCTTCTCATTAGGACTACGATTGTCATCAAACTGTATCCCCTGATACTCGCCACTAGACCCCGTAATAACTATTTTGCCAGTGTCTAACCAACTCAATAACTTATCAACTTCATCTAATATTTGTGGGTAGTAATCATCAACATTTTCGTTAAAGTCATCGGGGCAAGTGAGCACTAGACCATAACCTAAACCAAGGTTATCCATAAAGTGAAAACCGTCACAATACAGGTCATAACACTGTTTAATATACTTATGAACCTCATCAGGTTTTTCGACTATTTTTTGAAGTACATTGCGAATATTCCATTCATGATATTTGGCAATAGAAAAATAACTAGAAAGTATTTTCTCTGCTTCGTATAAACCTGTGGGGCGTTTTAAAGTTTATTGAAATTAATTCTAGATAATCGTCTGAATTTAATAATTCTTCGAGCTGTTGTTCCGAATAAACCCAATCCTCAAATTCGTGTAATTCGATTTCACGAGAAACTAGCTTGAAATAAATTAATTCGACATCTTTCAAATTTTGATTACTAATTCCTACGTTTGTTTTCTTCATTCAAATCTTTTATGCCAGGGGCATTATTTAATAAGCTATGGCCAAGCTCTTTGGGTAAATCAATAAACAGCGTAGCGCTGCTGTCCCAGCATATCACTTCAAACAGTGAATCACTTAATTGCTTCTTGGGAATACCTGTCCACAATTCGCGATTTCCATCTGAAAAAGGCCTATGATTTGTGAACGGAAACGTACCTTTTGGATATGCCGAAATTACTGCCCACACGAATTGGTAATCATGTTCCTTTAGCTTTTTTGCTAAATCTGTCCCTGTAACCCAAGCTGGATCATCTAATTCTGCCCAACCACCGTCAATGTCTGAAAAATGCCAATCGAAATTTTCAGCTTTTATTTCTAGCCAATCAAAGACATCCACAAGGCTTGTAAACCATGGAATCTGATTACTGTTCTCTTGTATAAAGTTAGTCATATAGTATTATTTAAGCAGCTCGCTTTTTAACAGAAGTCACGACGACTATCGGTCACATCGAACCGTATATCCCGTCAGAGTTATGAAGTATGGAATAAATATAAGGCTTTACTGACCCACAGACAAATTGAAATGGTGAAATCGATGAAAACTTGGAATGACTACAAGCAAAAAGCAAAAAAAGAAAGCCGCGATGAATGGATTTTGGCACTCGTTTACTCATCAATATTAGTCGCAGCGATATACTTCATAATTTAAAAATCGACATGTTTCATATAATTTATCCACCTAATATGGGTGGATAAATTCGCTTTTCAGCGCTCAAAGCACACCAATTTTGCTACTTTTCAAAATTAATTTAATTTATTTTCAACTTTTTTATCATGTCCTTTTTTATTGTACACCCGATGGATGCCATCTTTTCTTACCACAATCCAGCAACGGCGTGGCCTCAAGGTGGGTCAAATTGGTATTGAGTGCATACAAAAAACGTGTGTAGGAATCCATACACTATTTGGCTTTTCCCTTGTTTTTATTGGGCTGAGGGTGGGCCAAATTGGTACAGAAAATAGGCTTTTTTAGAGACCGTGATAAATGTTTATTCGATACTTTGAATAGCTCAAGCTATTGCATCTTTTGCTCGTTTAGCCTAGCTTTTAAATGGAATCGCGGCATTTCCCGGCCTTATTGAAGTTAACGTGGGAAGTTTAATTACTTTTTGGAATACGTTAACTTAGGAAATGTTATGCAAACTTCAATTTTTATCGAAAAGCACGATATCGAAAAACTTACTGGTACAAAAATCAGAAAGCTTCAAATCGAACATTTAGTAAAATCCAACATCCCATTCAAACAAGATCGAAATGGCTACCCACAGGTTCTGGTCAATTCAATTTCAGCGTCAACGATAACTGCACCGACGACATCGAAAAGGCAAGTTCGAGTAAACCTCACTCCGCTCAATAAAATTAAGGAGAATCAAAATGGGTAGACCACGTACTTCAAACAATCATCTCCCACCGAAGGTATACCAAGACAAAAAATCGAACATGTTTTATTTTGTCGATATCGACAATAAGTATCATCAATTAGGGCGAGAACTTAGCTTAGCAATGGCCAATTATTACAAGTTAATGCCTGAACAGAAGAGAATGATGACATTGGCAGATTTAATTGACCGCTACATGATTGAAGAATCACCTAAAAAGGCGTCCACAACACACGATGACGAGCTTAAGTCTGCAAGGCAACTTCGTCATAGGCTGGGTCATTTATATGCGACAGAGGTCACTTCTGTGGATGTTGCCGAGTATTACAATCTCAGGCACGCCGAAGCTCCTGTTAGAGTTAATCGAGAAATGAGTCTGTTGTCGGTCATCTTCAAGCAAGCACCGTTCTGGGGTGTGCCAATCGTAAACCCAACTTCCAGCATACGCCGAAAAAGTGAATTACCTGCAAAAGCTGCAAAGAAACTAGAAAGGTACATTACAGATGAGCAGGTCGAAATTTTTAAAACGTATGCTTAGAACTGGATGGCTCTATACGTAGAATTAAAACTTATACTTGGTTTGCGACAATCTGCCATGCTGAAATTGAAAAAATCGATGATCATAGAAGATGGTTTCTATGTGAAAGACATATCAAAGAATGGTGGTGCGCTTACATTTTCGTGGACTGACGATTTGAAAGCCGTTCTGTCAAAAATATGTCAATTATCCAATTCTGAATCAGAGTATCTGTTCGTTAGCGAAACTGGTCAGCCACACAACGCCAGTTCATTCAAAAGCGCGTGGCAGCGTGCTATGAAAAAAGCGACTGAGCATGAGCTTGAAAAACCATTTGCAGAAAGGTATCTCAGAAACAAAGCGGTAACCGATGCATCTGACTTAGAAACGGCCAGCAAAACGGTTGGACACACAAATCCGTTGGTAACCAAGCTACATTATTGTATGCTTGCAGATAGAGTAAACCCATTTGGCAGCAAAGCTTAGTTTTTGGAAAAAATGGTTTTATTTGGAAATGTGAATTGGGGCGTAGAATTAAAAAGCCCCGCAATCTCTTGCAGGGCTTAGGTATAAATGGTGCCTCGACCCGGGATCGAACCAGGGACACGCGGATTTTCAATCCGCTGCTCTACCAACTGAGCTATCGAGGCAGGAAATGTGGCTTTTGCAAGCACGGTATTTCGCTGTGGGTGCGTATTAAACGGATTTTGAGCCCTTAAGTCAACTGATTTTTGCTGTTTTTATAAGTTTGTCTTACAAAAAAGCAGAATCTGTTTATTTTGTGGGCGGAACATATCCTTCAATCGTAGGCTCTATTCCTTCAAACAAGTATGCGATCATTTTTTCTTCTAAGAATTTACGATCGTTTGGCTCCATCATATTTAGTTTGTTTTCATTAATTAACATTGTCTGTTTTTTCTGCCACATACCAAATGCTTCTTTTGATATGTTATCAAAAATTCGTTTGCCTACTTCGCCTGGATATAATTGAAAATCCAATCCAGGCTCTTCTTTTTTAAATACTCACACTGTACAGTTCTACTCATTAATGCCTCTTGGATAATTGTTGATAGTGACTTATGCGCCACATCAAATCACTGTAATATTTACATTATAATGGAAATATCAAGCTTCGCACTATCAAAACCTGCTTTTAAGCTCTTTTAGTATTTTGGTAGTCGGTGTTGACAAACCTACCTCACTAGGCTGATGAATATCTAGCCAGATTTGTGCCTGCTCGTTCTTATTCATTATTGATGGCTCACTCACCTTTGACTGAGGATTAAAGTCAATAAGCAATGGTTTTATATGCAAGTTAAAATGACTAAAAGTATGAGTGAATTCAGGCAACTCAATCAATTGATAATCACAATTTGCCAATATAGTCCTGAGCGTTTGTGGAACAAGTTCATCATCAAGGTTGATGAGTTGTTCGTTTTCAAAATATGGCGTTTCATAAAAACCAAATAATCCTCCCCAAATGCCACTAGAGGGGCGTTTATGCATTAAAACACTAGTGTGGCGCATAGGGATAAACATTTGTGTATATTTCGTTGGTATTTGTTTTTTTGGTTTTTTGTGTGGTAGCTCTGTTTGTCGACCTTGTACATATGCTAAGCAATGCGCTTGTATCGGGCATTGCTCACATTTTGGTTTGCTACGCGTACATAGGGTTGCCCCCAAATCCATGATACCCTGTGTGTATGCATTATATCGAGACTCTGGCCTGAGGCTATTTGCATACTCCCACATTTTATCTTCTATTTTTTTATTGCCCGGCCACCCTTCAATGGCAAAGTATCTAGCTAATACTCGCTTAACATTGCCATCAAGAATTACGTAAGCTTGGTTA
The DNA here is from genome assembly GCF_055693685.1 of Glaciecola sp. HA4-3. Lineage (NCBI taxonomy): Bacteria > Pseudomonadati > Pseudomonadota > Gammaproteobacteria > Alteromonadales > Alteromonadaceae > Glaciecola > Glaciecola sp. HA4-3. Next base: position 213,536 of record NZ_CM146340.1, on the reverse strand, counting down.
TCAGCCAAGGATAAAATTGCAGCGGCGGTAGAACGGCCAATACCGGGTAACGCAACAACATCATCAAATGCGTTTGGGAATATTCCAGCAAAATCGTCACGCACTTTAATTGCAGCTTTGTGTAAATTGCGTGCACGTGCGTAATACCCTAAGCCCGTCCATAGGTGAAGTACTTGGTCTTGAGGCGCATTGGCTAAATCTGTAATGCTAGGAAATGTGCTCATGAAGCGCTGAAAGTAAGGTATGACTGTTGCTACTTGAGTTTGTTGCAACATGATCTCAGAGACCCAAACACTATAGCGTGTTTTGTTTTGCTGCCATGGCAGATCTATACGACCATGCTCGTCATACCATGACAGCAAGTGTCGACTAAAATCAAAGCCCGTATCAGCCATCTTAACCATGCACAAAAATCTCATCAGAATATAAACACGTGTATGATACCCAAATACTATGGACATAGACCATAATAATTCGTTAAGGCCAGATTTTTAAATAAGTTGTATACCCATGACAAAAGTAGACCGCCCAATCATTACCGAACCTTGCATTTTTTTGCCTTAGCACTCTTTGTGACGAAAGAATTTGGTTACCCATTTGGGATAGCTGTGATTTTCACAACAAAAGCTATGTGCCCTTGCAATGGGCGGAAGATTTAGATCAAATGCTAGCGCTTACTTATTGCGCAATTGAAGATGCATTAAACGCAGTCATACATGAAAGTTCAAGCAAGCCAAGCGATGAAAAAGTGCACTTAATTGGGTTTTCGATGGGCGCTTATATTGCTTCACTTGCAGCGATAGAAGCTGCAAAAAATCACAAACATAAATCTATATTTAATAAAATTGCGAGTATTTCATTGATTGCCTATAGCCCTAATGGATTATCACAACAAGAGCAATCTAGCAGACAACAAGTACTTAAATTACTAAAATCCAATAAAACCGCAAGTTTAAGCAAGATTCGTCTTAAGCGCTATTTTAACGAACAAGAAATCGCTAACGCGACTCTAACAAGCCCAGTTATCGATATGGAAAACGATTTGGGCAATAGCGTTCTAATGCATCAAATTCAAGCAACTACCCCAAGGCAAAACCTTACAAGTGCGCTTCGTCAATTAACTTGCAAACAATTATGGATTGCAGGTCAAGATGATCAAATCGCATCATGCCACGAGATTGAAACATTCGCTAAAAATCAAGCTAGCAGTCAATGTGTTACATTGGCAAATACCGGACATATGACCCCTTTAACTCGCGCAAAACAAATCGCTGATGCCATATGCGCCATGATTAATCGCCAATGAATACGAATGTAAGTTTGCAATTAACGATAGGCGTAGGATAATGCGCATCAATACAGCATCAATCCCTTTATGGAATTCATAGTAAAATGAGTCGTTTTAATTCTGCCGACGAAGCCCGCGCAGCCGGTGTATACGTGTCTAAAGTCAAAAGTTTTGTCAAACGCGAGGGTCGTCTAACAAACGCACAAGCACGCGCCATTGAAGAAAACTGGCCGCATAAGGGTTTAGATATTGCTCAAGGTTTACTTGATTTAGATGCTGTATTTGGACGGACATCAAAACGCGTGCTAGAAATCGGTTTTGGTATGGGTAAGTCGTTAGTGGAAATGGCAGCAAATGAACCAGATATTGACTATATTGGCATTGAAGTCCACAGACCAGGTGTTGGTGCTTGTTTAGCGTCTGCGCAAGAAGCAAATGTGGACAATTTGCGGGTGTTTGAACATGACGCAGTAGAAGTGCTAGACAAATGTTTTAATGATGAAAGCTTGGACAGATTACAGTTGTTTTTTCCTGACCCTTGGCATAAAAAACGCCATCATAAGCGTCGAATTGTTCAAGCAGAATTTGTTCAAAAAATAAGAACAAAGCTTAAAATAGGCGGTGAATTTCACATGGCCACAGATTGGGAAGAATACGCCGTGCACATGCTAGAAGTTATGAATAATGCAAGTGGATATGAAAACATTGCGCAAAGCGGTGACTATGTGCCTAGACCCGATTATAGACCTATTACTAAGTTTGAGGTTCGCGGTCAAAAGCTAGGCCATGGTGTCTGGGATATTATCTACAAGCGAATCGCGTAATGGCAAGTCCTCAAACGCAGCTTCTTATGCGCAACCTTGACTATTTAGAAACAGGTAAGTGGGCGCTTATTAACCCAGTAGATGCGGATTTATTTAGCCAAATACGCAACAAAAACCTAATAAGCCTGCATCAGTATTATCACCATTACCAAGAGTGCATACGCAGGGCTTCTTCGCACCATCATCGGTTTGACGCAAGTTTTAAACACGCGCATATTGACAACCAAGCCTTAGATGGGGCTGTTATTTATATGCCCAAATCAAAACAACAGCTTGAAATGCTCATTGCAAATACAAGTTATTTGATGAAGCCAAATGGCGTCGTTCTTGTTGTAGGTGAAAACAAAGGTGGTATCAAGAGTGTGCCAAAATTGCTTGAAAAAGTAGGCAACAATGTAAACAAACTCGATAGTGCCAAGCATTGCGGATTGATTGCGGTGACAATTGCTGAGCCCTTAAAGCAGTTTAACATTGATGATTTTGCTCAGACTCGAAGTTATACAATTAATGGAATTGACCTAAAGGTATATTCGCTGCCAGGGCGTCTTTGGTCACAAGCAACTAGACCCAGGCACCGCGCTCTTACTTGAGCAATTTACCCCACAAAAACTCGACTTTTTAAAAGGTCATATATATGATTTTGCATGTGGAAGTGGTGTAATCGGATGCTATATTGGCTTGGCATTGGGTGAAAAAAACGCACTCAATTAAGTTTTAGTGACGTTTCAGCATTGGCTGTTTATTCAAGCAAGCAAACAATATCGTTAAATAATCAAGACAAATTATCCGATTTACTAAACAATGCGCGCGTTGTTGCATGCGATGGTCTTGCCGGTAGTGATCAAAATATCGATGAGCCTTTTGACGCAATCATTACTAACCCTCCTTTTCATGACGGCTTAAAAAATGACTACAGCATTACACAAAGCTTTATAAGAAAGACGCAAAATGCGTCAAACCCCTTTGCGATTATCATGTTGGTAGCAAACAAATTCTTGCCTTATGAGGCGGTTCTAAAAGATGTATACAAAGGTTTTGAAGAACTTAGCAGCAGCACAAAGTATAAAGTCTACCAAGCTGTTAATCGTACTAGTAAGCGTTGATAACAAATGAAAATACTATTTATCGTTTCAGAAGTGGAAGACATCATCAAGACCGGCGGGCTAGCTGACGTCGGTAAAGCCCTACCTATTGCGCTTCAAGCAAAGGGACACGAAGTTGTTATTGTCTTACCCCATTACAAAGACATCGCGGCTAAAATGAATCTAATTGATGCAATACCCGCGCAGCGATTTGAGATAAATAAACGAACCTACCATTATCAAGTGAAAGAATTAGCCTTTCATGGCATGAAAACCTTGCTCATTGAACATGATTATTTTACTCAATCTGACACTCCCTATGGGGATGAAAGTAGATTTAGTAATGCGCAAAAGTTTTCATTTTTTTGTGTTGCTGCACTTCATTTAGCTGAAAATATTGATTTCGCGCCAGATATAGTGCATTGCAATGATTGGCATACCGCCATGGCGCCATATTTTTTGCATAGTGACTTTATGCAGCGTCATAAATTACTGACTCAAAACGATTTCTTTGCACAATCCAAAAGCGTTATTACTGTGCATAATGCAGCATTTCAAGGAATTGAAAATATCACCAATATTCCTTTGTTAGACCAAATCGATTATCACCAAATCTTTGTCGATAATTATCATGTGAATATGTTGAAAACAGGTCTGCACTTTAGCCACAAAATTTGCCCAGTTAGTCCCACCTATGCAAACGAGATAAAAGATCCTATTGGTAGCCATGGTGTGTGTGATGTCATCAATCAGCATCCTGAAAAAGTAATTGGCGTGCTAAATGGCTGCGACTATAGTCAATGGAACCCTGAAAACGACGAATATTTACCAGCCCATTATTCGTTGCAAGATTTAAGTGGCAAAGCCGTATGCAAAAAAACATTACAGCAAACTGCTAAGTTGCCATCACTTAAATCAAGCCCGTTAATTGGAATGGTGTGCCGCGCAACTCGTCAAAAAGGCTTTGATTATTTGCTTCCAGTATTAAATGAATTGCTTATGCATAAAGTGCAAGTAGTAATAATGGGAACCGGCGAGCAATATATTACCGAGAAACTTCACGAAATAGCTAAGCTACACCCAAAGAAATTTTGTTTTTTAGAAGCATTTAGGCCTGAATTTGCGCATCTGATTGAAGCTGGCGCTGATTTCTTTTTGATGCCATCTGAATTCGAGCCTTGCGGCTTAAATCAAATGTATAGCCTTGCTTATGGCACTATTCCTATTGTAAGAAAAGTGGGGGGACTTGCTGATACAGTGATAGATATTAGTGACAAGGGCGCTACAGGATTTACTTTCACGACGCCTTCTAGTGATGCACTATTAAGTTGCGTCAGAGGCGCATTATTGACCTATAACGAATCTCCGAAAACCATTCAATTGATGCGCTTGGCAGGAATGAAAACACGCTTCACATGGGAACAAGCTGCAGACTCTTACGAGCAAATTTATCAACATTAAGGCCTCAAGTGTCGGTTGCTTCTTTTGGTAAGTTTGCTGCTTCGTCTTTATTCAATGCGCATGTTTCATTGATATCATCAATTTTCATCTGCAAAGTATCATTGTGCTGACCAAAGGCAATTTCACGCCTTGCCCCAAGTTCTCCAATCAAAAGGTTGTAGACAATTGAAGTTGGCAAAATACTCGCAACAGAATTAACGAACTGTTCACCGTCTTTTGCTTTTTCACTCTCTAAAATAGCCACGTCATGATGAGCATGTTCACATTGAATATCTTTATTTACATGTGCTTGAGCGCCTTCAATTCGAGAATTTGCTGATGCGCAGCCTCCTAATGTGATTACTACCAGTATGAAAAACGCTTGTGGAAACTGTGAGACTCGATTTTGTATGTGTATGTTACGCATGTTATTCAAACACCTTTATCAATTGTAATTCGTACATATTGACCTTTGTCCCTTTCACCTTATTTCACTTGTGATAAAAACGTTAAATCGTGATAAATATGTTAGATTCCACATCTCAAACTATATATAAAATCAAAAACACTGATAAATATACACTTTTGGTCGTGTTCACATAAAATTTACTTTCAAACTGCGCGTTTTTTTGAAATACTCTATTGTGGTAGCGGGTTTGCTTTTATCAATTATGGTCACCTAATAAAAACGTCTTACGTGACCATTCACTCAAACTCTGCAATACCTATTATGCAAGCCCTTATTAGCTTATGAAAGTGTAGAGACCTATGCAAACGCCCAATATATTAATCGTCGAAGACGAAATAGTTACCAGAACCACGCTTAAGAGCTTATTTGAAGCCGAAGGCTATAATGTGTTTGAAGCCGAAAATGGCGAAGAAATGCATACCTTTTTTGCAAACCATAATATTAATCTTGTGATCATGGATATAAATTTGCCTTGGCAAAAACGGGTTGATTCTTGCCCGTGAAGTCAGAGATCGCAAAAACGTTGGTCTTATATTTTTAACTGGCCGAGATAACGACGTTGACCGTATCCTTGGTTTAGAAATTGGTGCAGATGATTATCTTACCAAACCCTTTAATCCACGTGAGTTAACCATCCGTGCGCGCAATCTTTTATCTCGCACAAGCAATTCAGCTGAAGATGACGATTTACCAAGCAAAGTAACCTTCAATGGTTGGACGCTTGATGGCGATAGTCGCAGCCTCATCTCACCAGAAGGTAAAGAGTTTAGATTGCCTCGTAGCGAGTTTAGAGCCTTGCATTTGTTTCTAAGTAACCCTAGCAAAATACTGACTCGCGAACAGCTAATAATGGAAATGACCGGACGCGAATTACGACCTAACGACCGTACAGTTGACGTTACCATCAGGCGTATCCGTAAACACTTCGAATCAGAACCTAACGAAGAAGAGTTAATTGTCACCATTCATGGGGAAGGCTATCGCTTTTGTGGCGCAGTCGATTAACAATAAACCCTCAAAAAGAAGAGAGCCTAGGCTCTCTTTTTTTATATTAAAATTTAGTTGTTACATAGAAATAATAATCTTGGCGTAAATAGTCCTTAGCTACCAGCGACTTGCATGCTGTCGATTAACACAGAACCTGTTTGCAATGCCCCTTTAACTTCTCGCTCTTGACCAATGGCGATAATATTTGAGAACATCTCTTTTAAGTTACCCGCAATCGTGATTTCGTGAACTGGGTATTGAATCACCCCATTCTCAACCCAAAAACCTGCAGCACCTCGTGAATAATCGCCATTTACAATATTGACACCTTGTCCCATTAATTCGGTGACCAATAGTCCGGTGCCCATTTCTTTTAACAATGCCTCTTCTGAATGCCCAGTATGACTTACAATACAATTGTGAATACCGCCAGCATGCCCATTTGAACGCAAACCTAACTTTCGACCTGAATAGCTTGTTAACAAGTAGTGGCACAAAGCCCCATCTTGAATAATATCCATATCACTGGTGCGTACGCCTTCATTGTCAAAAGATGAGCTAGCTAAACCTTGCTTAATCAATGGACGCTCTTGCAAATTGAACCAATCTGGAAATAGCTGTTCTCCCAAACTATCCAGTAAAAAACTGGATTTACGATATAAGCTACCACCACTGATTGCTCCAATTAAGTGGCCAAATAAACTAGATGCGATATCGCGGTGAAAAATAACCGGGGTTTTAAGCGTGCCAAGCTTTTGGGCACCTAATCTTGAAAGTGTCTGTTTTGCAGCTTCAATGCCAATCGTTTGAGGGCTATCAAGCTGCGAAGCGATTCGTGATACTGAATACGCATAGTCACGTTGCATGTCCTCTTCTTTTTGGGCAATTAATACACAACTCAAACTGTAACGACTGCTTGGATAGCCTGCGTTTATGCCATGCGTATTGCCATAGACACGCACACCCAAATTAGCATTATAAGACGCGCCATCTGAATTGCTTAGTAAGTCAGAATATTCAAGACCCGCACTTTCACATTCAAGCGCTTGCTCTAGCCCATATTGTGCGTCTAGTTTCTCAGGGTGATATAAGTCTAAATCGGGAAAGTCGGTAGCAATCAGATCAGCATCAGCAACACCTGAACACTCGTCTTCACTTGTGTACTTAGCTATTTCAATCGCCTTTGTCACTGTTAACGCCAAAGCATCCTTAGATAAATCTGAGGTAGATGCACTGCCCTTCTTTTTTCCGACGTAAACGACAATGCCAAGGCCCCCATCATTTGTAAATTCAATATTTTCGACTTCCTTTAGCCGTGTACTAACCGCTAAACCTTGGACTTTAGACATGCTTGCTTCTGCAGCAGTGGCGCCTTTAGATTTTGCAAAGTTAAGAGTATCGTCAACAATATTTTGAATTTCGCTTAAGTGCTGGTCTACTTGCATATAATAAGTTTCACTATGATTATGATGATGATGGGATTACAATTAGCCTAGTTTAACACTAATTAAATGAAAAACTGCAGATGAGTAGAAACAAGGCTGAAAAAGCGCCTGAAATGAATAACGAAGACGAACATTACGTCAGTAAAACTCAGCTAAAACAAGAAGCAGAGCGGCTAAAAAAAATTGGCCTAGCCTTGGTTGACCTTAGCAAAGGTGAGCGAGATAAAATTCCCTTAGATGAAGAGCTATTAACAATCATTGAATTGTGTACCAAAATTAATCGTAAAAAAGACGGCTTTAGACGTCAACTCCAACTGATTGGCAAAAAACTTAGAGTAAGGGACGTAGAACCTATCGAGACTGCGCTCAATCAGCTTAAAACATCAGACACAATGGCTAATCGTCATTTTCATAACCTAGAGCGTTTGCGCGATCTGATTATTGAAAAAACAAACGATGGCGTAAATGAAGTAGTCGGACTATATCCGCAGCTTGAAAGGCAAAAACTTAGGCAACTGCTAAGAGCGATACAAAAACAAGAAAGTGAGAATAAACCGCCTGCCGCTGCTAGAGAGTTATTTCAATACTTGAAACAAGAAATTCCACAAACAAAATAGTAAGCTAGTTCAGGGTGTCGGTAATTTCACCAGGGTATACTAAGCCCCACTGTCCACGTAGTTGATCCATGATATCTAACACTCGCAAGCTAGCTTCTGGCGGCATGATTTGGCTAAATTCGATATTGTGGCCACCACTGGCATAATGCCTATCCAGTAGCTCACAAAAATGATTGATTTCTGGTGTGAAGTTACCACCGTCTATTTCACCAAATTGGCACAATCGCATTTCTTGGTCCTTCAGTTTAAGTTGATACTCCTTAGCACCTAAAAAGTGTTCTACATATATGCTGCCTTTATCTCCCATTATATTTGCAAAAATGGGGCCACACATATCAATACTGGAAGACAATTGGGCGATTACTTTATCTTTATATATCAGCGTATAAAAAGAGCTTTCATCGACACCTGTTTTTGTCATTGCGGCGTGCCCATGAACTGATTCAGGCACATCATCCATGATAATATCAGCAAGCGTTATAGGATAAATTCCAAGATCTAAAAGAGCACCACCGGCCAACTGTTTATTGCGCAAACGATGGGTATCATCAAAATCACGAGCTAAACTAAAATTTGCTTGAATTGCTCTTACATTACCAATAACACCCTGTTTGATTTGTGCCGATATATCCAATATAGCTGGTAAAAACCTTGTCCAAACAGCTTCCATAAGTAATAAGCGGTTTTGTTTAGCCAGCGCAAATGCTTGGCGAGCCTGATCGGCATTTAAGGTAAGTGGCTTTTCACATAGCACATGCTTGCCACTTCTTAAGCTCATCATGATATGGTCAAAATGAAAGTTATGAGTGGTCGCAATGTACACTGCGTGAATGTTGCGTTGGTTTAGCATGGATTGATAATTATCAAAATTCGCATTAATCGCATATTTCAGCGCGAAATCTTTGGACCTTTTGTCATTGCTTGCTGCACATGCAATGACTTGTGCATTCTCCAGCGGCGAAATAGATCGCATGAATTCATGAGCAATATGCCCACAGCCAATGATGCCCCAATTAAGCATGATGTATTCTTTTTGTGTTATTTCTTGCATGATTGCATCAAAAAAGTAGCTAAACAAGCTTAAGTAACAAAAATTTAATACTTTGATCTAATTGCTTTATCGCTATATCCGGCATATTGTTATCGGTGAGTCGACTTTGTTGTCAAAAGAGCCAAGTAATGGAAGTAATGTCTGGTGAGACCCTCTCTAATACCAAGTATACAATACTTGTGGTTGATGACATCCCTACAAATGTCGGCATTATGAGTCAAGCCGTTGCCTCGCTTGGCACGGTACTGATTGCAACCGATGGCAAAACGGCCATTTCAATAGCTCAAACCCAAGAACCTGATTTAATATTGCTAGATATCGCCATGCCGGGCATCAGCGGTTTAGAAGTATGCCAATATTTAAAATCACGCGCTAATCACTTGAAAAGCGAAGTTATTATTGTCAGCGCCTTAAACGAGCCGGAACTTCAGTTAAATGCCTTTAACTATGGCGCTTTGGATTTTATCTCAAAGCCTATCGACCCTGCTGTATTAGCAAAGCGTGTTGAGCATCATCTAAGTATAATCGCGCGAACCCGTCGCTTACTGCAAAATACAAAAAATACTGACTTTGACCATTTGACGGGGCTACCTAATCGAAATCTGATTATCGATAGAGTAAAACGTGAGATTGTTCAGGCAAATGAAGTCGATGCAAAACAAAGTGCGTTAATCATCGTTAACATTGACAATTTTCGGGAAGTGAATCGCTCCTATGGTTATGATGCAGGCGATAAACTATTATTTAATATATCCAAAACCTTAAGTACGCTTATCGGACAACAAGACACGCTTGCACGATATTCGGGTGATGAATTTGCAATATTATTAACCAATATCGATTCTCACTCTCACATTACGCATATTTGTCGGGGCATTCAAAAATGCCTAACACAAATAATGCCTCATGAAACGGCAAAGGATCATGTTCAAAGTAGCATGGGTATTGCCATATTCCCCTACGACGGACAAGACGTCGAGACCTTATTTAGACGAGCGGATACTGCTTTACATCAAGCTAAAAGCCTGCGGGAAAAATAGTTTTCGATTTTTCTCAAGCGCAATCGAAGAACAAATAAACACTCGCTATAAAGATATTAGCGAATTAAAACAGGCGATTATCGATAATGAAATAAAGGTTTTCTATCAACCACAAGTGTGCGGGACAACAAAAGCTATCTATGGTTGTGAAGCCCTTGTTCGTTGGGTAAAACAAGACGGTACCGTTATCTATCCTGATCAGTTTATCCCATTAGCTGAGGAAACTGGGCTTATCGGAATTTTAGGTAAAAATGTGCTTGAAGAAGCTTGCAAACAAGCAAAGAAGTGGCACCAAATTAATCCCGAACTCACCATGGCTGTGAATATTTCTGGTCTTCGCTTTGTCGCAGACTTAGTTGCTGAAGTCAAAAATGTCTTGGTTGAAACGCAAATACGGCCAGATTTGCTTGAATTGGAAATCACAGAAACCGTACTGATTAATAAGCGCGACGCCAAAACGACGTTTAATGCCCTCAGAGGACTTGGGGTTAAGCTGTGCCTAGATGACTTTGGTACAGGTTATTCAAGCTTATCATATATTAAAGACTTTCCATTAGATGTGCTTAAAATTGACCAAAGCTTCGTCAAACAAATGCTTGATGAAAATATCAATAAAGCTATCATCGAAACCATTATTAGTTTGGCCTCAAAACTTAATTTATCGCTAATAGCAGAAGGCGTTGAGACTAAAGCACACAGTCAAGCCTTGCTCGAAATGAATTGCGAATTGTTTCAAGGGTTCTTATACAGCCATGCCGTCAACCCGCAAAAATTTACTGACCTACTAGAGCAAGGTATACACTAACTTCACGTGCTATTTTACTGCTCGGCGCGCAGGTTTGCGTGCAATATCCAAGCATCTTTGGTCGCCATAATAGTCATCCCCATAATTACAAATACGCGTTTTATCTGAGTCTTTCATCACAACCCAATGTTTGATGTGTAGCAAGCTAAGTAATTTCATGTCTTTGTTCACCTTTATCTTAAATAAGTGTTATCCAGAGCACAAACATACTATGAAGGCTTAATCGTTAAAAATGGATTTTTGCGATTGTTTTAATCTAAATAAACGATTGGGGAGAGTAATTAAGATTTTTGCAATGAATTAACATCTAAAAATGTTTAAGATGCGTTTAACTTTTACTATTTATTTTTGCAGTGAATAAGATGATCACCTCTTTGGAAATATCACGTCCCATCGTTAAGCGATTTTTGTTAAGTGCAGTAGCATGTTTTATGCTTTTACAATATGCACTTGCCTATGAGCCCGGCAATAAACCGCCAATTGAACATCAATTATTAAGCGCACAAGCCGAAAATTTAGCGCTGAGCATAAACAACCGCGTATCGAATATGAAGCTTATTGCTAAATCAATTGCTAATGATAGCTTTATCCAAGAGTGGGCAACAACTGGCTTTGCGCAATCAAAAGAGCAATTGTTATTAGAAAAACTGAATTTTCTTGTTCAAGAATATGACTTGACCAGCGCATCATATGCACATAAACCGAGTAATCAATATTGGAATCACGAAGGTTTCTTACGTGTATTAGAGCCTGAAATTGACACTTGGTATTTTGCTTATTTAGCAAGTGAACAACAAGACCTGATCAGCGTATATCATGACAAAAATAAAAAACGCGTCGATATTTACGTCAATTACCAACAAACTGACGGAGCTGGTTTATCAGGTATTGCAACATCATTTGACTCAGTGCTTTCACAAATAAATGATTCAGACCTTGCTAAATCCGATTTAGGAAAAAGTGTTTCGTTATATATTGTCGATAGCGATGGGAAAGTTCAGGTGCATGCTGACCCCAAAACTGCGGGAAACACCAACTTACAAGATTTATTTCCCAAAATAACCTTCAATAGCTTGATTGATTCAAACCATAACACCAAACTAATTGAGATAGAATCTGAACCAGCCCTAGCGTATCTTGTATCAGCTTATATCGAAAGTATGGGTTGGTTTTTAATAGCACATATACAAAAGTAAAACATAACTACAAGCGAAGTGTATCTGCATGGCCTTGCAATTTACTGATTAGCTCAGCCAAGTTTGCTTGCTCCTGCTCATCTAAGCAACTTAATATTTTACGCTCATATTCGTATGACAAAGGCACAATCTCGCTATACACAGCATAGCCGGTGCTTGATAACTGGATCTGTGAACGACGTTTATCTTCTTTTGAAAGCTCTCGCTCAATGAGTTTACGATTAAGCAGTTTACTAATCGCTCGGCTGATTAAGGATTTCTCAATTTGCGTTTTTGCGGATACTTCATCGGCAGATGCGCCGGGGTACTCGCCTAATACAGCCATTATCCTCCACTCAGTGATAGATAACGCAAATTTGTCTTTATAAGCTTGTGCTACTAAAGAGCTTATTTTATTTGATAACACTGACAAACGGTAAGGCACAAACTTTTCAAGTTGCAGCAAGGCATATTGATCATGCTTATCGACATTATTGTTTGACTCATCCACTACGTTCTACCTTTTCATTGCCAATTTTCAAATACATATGCATTAGTTTAACTTGACATTAGTTGTTTTAACAACTAATTTAGTTGCACTTACAACTAATGCTGACCCAAATACTCGTTCAGCGTGTATTAATTGTCACAATTGCATATGCATTTATAGAGGATATAGATATGGCTGATTTGTTTGAAAACCCAATGGGGCTAGATGGATTTGAATTTGTTGAGTTCACTGCACCACAAAAAGGTATTTTAGAAACCGTATTCACTGCGATGGGCTTCACTCATGTCGCTAATCACAAATCTAAAGAAGTGGCGCTTTGGCGGCAGGGTGATATCAATTTCATTACCAATTACACCCCAAATAGTCCTGCATTTTACTATGCTCAAGAACATGGTCCTTCTGCATGCGGTATGGCCTTTAGAGTTAAAAATAGCAAGCACGCATACAAACTAGCATTAGAAAATGGCGCACAGCCAATGGATATGCAAACTGGCGCTATGGAATTGAAATTGCCTGCCATTAAAGGCATCGGCGGTGCAGCCTTATATCTTATTGATCGTTATAAAGAAGGCGAGACCATCTATGACATCGATTTTGAATGGATAGAGGGCGTTGATAAGCATCCTGAGGGATGCGGCTTCCACACCCTAGATCATCTTACGCACAATGTATATCGTGGCAGAATGGATTATTGGGCGAACTTTTACGAAAGTTTATTTAATTTCCGTGAAATTAGATATTTTGATATTAAAGGTGAATATACTGGCCTACTATCAAAAGCAATGACTGCGCCTGATGGGAAAATACGCATCCCACTTAACGAAGAAGCCGGTGGTGGCGGCGGCGGTCAAATAGAAGAATTTTTGATGCAGTATAATGGTGAAGGTATCCAACATATTGCGTTTGCATGTGATGATTTACCAGCTTGCTGGGATAAACTAAAAGCACTTGGCATGGAGTTTATGACTGCTCCACCAGCTACCTATTATGAAATGTTAGAAGAGAGGCTTCAGGACATGGAGAACCTGTCGAAGAGTTTCAGTCTCGCGGTATTTTGCTTGACGGCACCACTGAAGGCGGTACACCTAGACTACTTTTACAAATTTTCTCTGCGCCACAACTTGGTCCTGTATTTTTTGAGTTTATACAGCGTAAAGAAGATGAAGGTTTTGGTGAGGGTAACTTCAAAGCCTTATTTGAGTCCATCGAAAGAGATCAAGTCTCTAGAGGTGTGATTTCTGGCCAAGATGCTTAAGCGTCTTGATGTTGTTGCAATAGGAGATTAGCCATGAAACTGTCACGCATACATCACGTCGCATATCGCTGTATTGATGCCAAAGAAACCGTTGAGTTTTACCAGTCTATGCTCAACATGGACTTCCAGTTAGCGATTGCTGAAGACAAAGTGCCCTCGACTCAAGCACCTGATCCATATATGCATGTATTTTTAGATGCAGGGAATCAAAACGTGCTTGCGTTTTTTGAGTTACCTAACTCTCCAGAAATGGGGCATGATGGTAATACGCCACAATGGGTGCAACATATTGCATTTGAAGTCGCTAGCATGGATGACCTTCTAGCTGCAAAAGATAAATTACAAGCTAACAATATTGATGTCTTAGGACCTACCGATCATGGTATTTTTCAATCAATATACTTCTTTGATCCCAATGGACACCGCATCGAATTAGCGGTTAACACTGGCACTGATGCAATGGTGGCTGAGCTGAAAAGAGTCGCGCCACAGATGCTAGAAGAATGGTCACAAACTAAGAAAGCGCCCAAGCATGCAGCTTGGTTGCACACCGGGGAAAACGTTCCTCAATAAGTGCAAATTACTTAACAACGCGAAGTAAAAAGGTATTTTTATGAAATTAGCTAGCCTACGTAATGGTCGTGATGGTCAACTCGTTATCGTTAATACAGCATTGACGCATATGGTTGATGCAAGTGATATTGCAGCGACGATGCAAGATGCACTTGATAATTGGAGCGCAATAAAGCCGCAATTACAAACACGTTTCGAACAACTTGAAAACAATACATTAAATGAAGGTTTATCTGCGTTAGATTTTGACCAACAACAATGCCATTCTCCTTTACCACGTGCATATCAGTGGGCTGATGGTAGCGCATATGTAAATCATGTTGAATTAGTTCGCAAAGCACGAAATGCTGAAGTTCCTGCTAGCTTTTGGACGGATCCTTTAATGTATCAAGGCGGTTCTGATGCGTTCTTAGCACCCAAAGACGATATTGTAATGCCGCAAGACGAGGGTTTTGGTATCGACTTTGAAGCAGAAGTCGCGGTTATCACCGATGACGTGCCAATGGGTGTTAGCGCTCAAGATGCCTTAAACCATATTCAGTTGATTATGATCGTCAATGACGTATCTTTACGAGGCCTGATTCCTGGAGAGCTTGCCAAAGGCTTTGGTTTTTTTCAATCCAAGCCATCTAGTGCGTTTAGTCCAGTGTGTGTCACGCCAGAGGCACTTGGCGAACATTATAAGCAAGGCAAATTGCACTTACCGTTGGTATCACATCTAAACGGTAACAAATTTGGAGAACCTCAGGCTGGTGTAGACATGACCTTTGATTTTGGTCAGTTAGTAGCTCATGCTGCTAAAACACGCCCCTTATGTGCCGGTACCATTATTGGGTCAGGCACTGTATCAAATAAACTAGACGATGGTCCTTAGCAAACCCGTAGGGCAAGGTGGTGTTGGATATAGCTGTATTGCGGAAATCAGAATGATTGAAACGATCCAAAATGGCTCTCCAACTACGCCTTTTATGAAGTTTGGTGATCATATTGCAATCGAAATGTTTGATGATAAAGGCGAATCGATATTTGGGCAAATTTCCCAAACGGTCAAAAAATCAGTGTAATTCGCTTAGAATTAATAAAAAGCCACTTACTAGTTTAAGTGGCTTTTTTATTTGGCTATGATAAAAATGTAGTTACTTTTGACGTCATGCTAAAAAGTAGTCAGTGCGATGTTTACTCAATCATCTTATCAGTGTAAGGATACAAGCATGCTATTTATTACCTCTCGAATACCAGAGCAAGGCGCAGCTGCTACTTTTAGTAAAACTCGCAAAGTCTCATTTAATCCCAAAAATACAGATGTTTCCTCAAGAATCTATTTTTGCGAACGCACAGGTAAAGAGACTTATCAAGAGATTGGCTCCAAAGCTTTTTTCACAAAACTTCAAGCGCTTTCTCCTGATTGTCAAAACCCTAGCCATGAACCCCAAATATTATTTTATTTGCATGGATTCAATAACCTCCCCGAGTCCGATATTTTTCCGAGTGCTCAAGCCCTTGATACACGACTAAATCAAACGCAATACGGGGATATCTGTCAAGTTGTGCCCATTATCTGGCCATGTGATGATGACAGCGTATTGCACTTTGCAGATGACTACTGGGATGATGTAAAAGCAAGTACTGCTACCGGATTAGTATTATCTCGTTTATTAGAGAAATTTGATAGCTGGCGAAAGGGGACCGGTGAATACGCACAAAAAAACAACACAAAGAGTAGGCTTGCTAACAATATTTGTTATAAACGAATCAGCATTATTGCACATAGTATGGGCAATAATGTGCTTCAGTATGCGATTAACACTTATGCAGGAACTAGGGGCAAACAGGTTGAACGTTTGTTTCACAATATTTTTATGCTTGCTGCAGATGTCGAAAACCACACATTAGAGGCAAATCAAATCGGTGAATGTGTTCCCTATATGACAAGAAATCTTATTGTATATTATGCAAATGATGATTTAGCTATGCCAGCTTCAAAAATCGCTAACCTGCGTCATAAAAGTGTTTCAAGAAGACTCGGAATGACTGGACCTGAAGACTTAAGTAAAACCCCGCGTAATGTCATTGAAGTTGACTGTGACAATTTTAATAACAGCCTAGATAAACCCAAAGGACATAGTTACTTTATTGGCACAGCAGATGTGATAAGTCCGTGTATTGAACACATGGCAAAAGCAATAAAAACTGGTCGCCCCACACATACTAACCGTCACTTTGTATTACCTCGCCCAGATGGATTGTAGGTCGATTGGTATTTGATTAATAAACCAATAGACTACTTATCGTATACATATGATAATTTGGTTTACAATTTTGATACCAGATTCTAAAGTAAAGTCATACTATTAAGCATCACCGATGCCAAAAAAACAGGTTAACAGGAAGAAAATATGAATACCATAACATCGCAAAAACAAGGTCCAACCAAAGCATTTAGACTAGCGGCTATAGCAGCGCTTATTGTGGGTGGTTTATCTTACGCCATAGGCTTATATAATGCCCAGATGGCCTTAAATGAAAAAGGCTATTACCTTGCAGTGATCTTGTTTGGTTTGTTTTCAGCGGTATCAGTTCAAAAGTCAGTTCGAGATAAAGCAGAAGGCATCAAAACATCTGGTATTTACCATACGATCTCAATTGTAGCCGTTACCAGTGCAATAGTACTGTTGTGCGTAGGTTTGTATAACGCAGAATTATTACTAAGTGAAAAAGGCTTTTTTGGCATGGCGTTTACATTGAGTTTATTCGCAGCAATCACCGTTCAAAAAAACGTGCGCGACGTGCAAGCCATCGAAGAAGCAAACAATCCACAAGATAATAGCGTATTGCAGCAAACAAGAGACACCAAAGCGCACGAAAAATCAGAGCAAGATAAGACCTAGGTTCATCTGACATCCAGCAAAAGGCCTCTGTTAAAACAGGGGCGCTAGTTTGCGAAAAGAAGTTTTGAAAAAGAAAGTGTTGGGAAAAGAAGACTGTAAAAATACCTTATGAACAATAAGTGACAAAGCTACACTTTTTGCTCTTGACATAACCAATGCCAATCTTTAATCACCTGTTTAGCGTATCGCCGTGCAACATCAAATATTGACGTGTCATGTCCTGATATTGCCAACTCTAGTGCGCTCAACATAGCCGTTTCGAAGTTCAAAGACCGTTTATCTCCCCTTGCATGAGCGCGAGCAAGTTCTTGCCCACATGCACTTGCATAAAAAGATAATCCCTCTTGATGAGCAGCAATATTACCTAAGCCAATATGTTGAGGATCAATACCGACTTTTGCGTGATGCCTAGAGCGCACCAACCAGTGAGCATCATCAAAATACGCTTCGTCTAGACAGTGATCTTGCTGTTTTTGCATTCGTCTTTGGCATTTAACGGTCAAATGGGCTGGATTAAGCTTGTTCTGGTGATGCATGTTGGCGAAATAGTGCAAAGGAGCAGCAGTACGCTGCTGTTTTATCTCGACCACATGACAAAGAGGTATTTGTGATACATCTTTTATATTTTTAGGGCCTATCAACACATAAAGCCTTTCCATATTGACCGAACCAGTTCCAGAATTTACCCGCGCAACAATATCTAGGATATCTTCAAAAAAATACGCTTGTAAGTGTTCAATAATTTGCGCCTTTTTGTTATCGATGCGGACAAATTTGTCAGGTCTATTTGCAAAACGCAGTGGAAAGTGACTTAAGTCAACAGCTTTAGCAAGTGCGCTTTTATGCAAAAAATGCTCGCCACCAATGGCAACTGATTTTGCTTTTGCATAGCGTTTTTTAAGCACAGAGGGCGTAATAAAATCATCAAACCCTTTTTGTAAAAAATTTTCATCAAGGGGCTTTTTTGTCAATCCATCATTAAGCACTTCCATATATGATTGGGTAAATGTCGACATTGCCCTTGTGAGCTGTTTATCACTTACAAGTGCCTTACCTTGATAATCTTTATCTGATTGATAGGTTTGATTTTTTATGCCCGCACAATGATCAACACACAAAATTAAGCTAACAAGATAACGCAATATATCCCAATATGCTTTGCCTATGCAGGCATCATCAAAATCGTTTATTGAAAAAACAATATTATCGCCATGAGATCCTTCTTCAGTAAAAAAACCAAAGTTTGATACATGGCAATCTCCCATGATGGTTGTTAGCGGCACCTTATCAAAAGCAGGGAGTGTTGGAAGATGATTTACCGCTAAATCGGCGTAAAAAAGCTGTGAACTGCCTCTAAAGAATACAAACGGGCTAATACTCATTTTTTTATGCTTAGCGATACCTTGTGCGGCGTATGCGCCGTCTATCAAACATAGTTGTTGATTTATAAAGTCTGCTCTTGATGTCATGCTTCACCTAATTCAAAATCCGTTTGGGCCATGGCTTGACCATTAATTAACAACTCTACCCTATGTAAACCAAGATGGTAGCGACGAGTCGTCACGACTTTAAAGCTGTGACGTTTTGATAAATTTATGGTTTTATCTGCGTCAATATCTCGCTTGGTCCACTTAAATACTTTGGGGCTAAGGCTTCCATTTGCTTTTTGATAATAAATCACATAATCAATCAAAAGTGCTTGGGAACCTATGTGGTTGGTTTTCAAGCTAACATCAATTGTAAGCGACTCACCTACTCGCACAAGGTGATTGTTAATACTAAGTTCAACCATGAGTTGTTTGCTTGGCGCAAAACCAAGCAGTTTAAGCACTTTAGGGTGCCCATCTTTTATTAAAGTCCTACAGGCATGTTTAAGTAGCTTAGTCATATTGATATCGTGCTCACTCCACCATCGGGTAGCAATATCTGCTATGTAGTCTGGATGATCTTTAGCCAAATCATTTAGGTGATTAGCAACCGAGCGCCTTACATATTCTGAGCGATCATTTTTTAGTTTTTCTAAAAGCGGCAAGGTAAATGAGGGCTCTTCGGCAAACTTTTTCAGTTGCATCCCCCATGGAAGGTAAGGTCTTGTGCCTTCACTAA
The DNA here is from genome assembly GCF_055693685.1 of Glaciecola sp. HA4-3. Classification (NCBI taxonomy): domain Bacteria; kingdom Pseudomonadati; phylum Pseudomonadota; class Gammaproteobacteria; order Alteromonadales; family Alteromonadaceae; genus Glaciecola; species Glaciecola sp. HA4-3. Next base: position 193,980 of record NZ_CM146340.1, on the reverse strand, counting down.
CTAGTCTTCTAACATGCGGACTTTGCGCATTAGTCCATTCGTCTAATTGGTTTAGGGTTAATTGAGGATGAGTCAGTAAAAATGGGCGTATGGCAAACTCAGCAGAAAACCGCTGTGTTAGCTCAAATAATAATGCCATACCCATAGTATGAGATTGATGTAATTCATTTTCTTGTGCACTGGCCAAAAAAACCTTAGCAATATAATCACCAACCGGCATTAGCACCCAACCTGCTAAACCAGATTGTGTCGATTCAAACATGATGGTTTCGTTGTCCTGCACCGAATCTTGTATGGGAGCAAGTGAAGCTCTGATAATCCTATCTACTTGGTGCAGATCTTGTGGCATAAATTTAACAAGATGCGCAACGATTAAATTAGAACGAGCTTTAAGCTCTAATTGTTCTAAACTCGCTAACACTTCATCATCAAAGCTAACTTTATCAAATTCAATATAATGCATCTGGATTGTGGTAGATAAGTGCTTCACAAGTGAAGAATTTAGTTTAAGCTTAAATGCCTCTGGCATACACAATCCTTTGTTTATATGGTTATAGTTACATAGTTATAGCGCTTTTCGCGTGGGCATAACCACGTTAGCAAATATTAAGCCGGCTACCAAGGACATGAAAATAACAAAGGTTTCTTGCCCAATGTGTTCTGCTTGAACAAAATCTTGCCCAGAAACAAAAGAATTCAAGCCTATATACGTTTTTGAACCGGGTACCAACACAATTAATCCTTGCATAAGAACAATGGTTGCTGGGGCTTTAGCAATTCGGGTAAATAAATTGGCAAATATACCAACTAAAAATGCGCCTACAAAAGTACCAAGACCGAACTCAAGATACTTTGACGCCCAATAAGTAGCAAAATAACCAACAAAACCGCAAGATATTGCCCATGGTGCATGTTTTAAGCGCAGATTAAAAATAGGGACAAGTGCTGAACACAAAACTAATACCGCAACAAATAACGACCACTCGGGTAACTTAATAAGTGGATTGTGCTCTACCTCGCTAAATATAGCAAAACCTAGTGATATCCCTAAAAACGCGCCAAAATATAGCTTAAACAGCTGCATTACCGCATCCATGACCCGCGCAGTACCGCTTACGACATTGCGCGACGACAGTTCTGCTAATCCAATCGCAAGCGCCAATCCTGGGATAAAAATAATAATAGAAGACAGGGTAACAAGCCGTATATTTATCCCAGGTTCTAAATAGTGTGCAATTGCACAAGCCGTCAACCCTGCAGCCAGAGCAACTGCTGGCTCTAACATGTAACGGACACGTTTTGAGCGCTCAGACCAAAACACAAACAAATACATTATGATGCCAATCATCCCAGATGCAATCGCATCTAGCAATGAAGCTCCCATTAGCACAGCAAAGGCACCAGTAGAAAAACTATAGGCCACCATCATGCCTAAAGGATGCAGAAACTTAACCTGTGCCTCAATTTCGCTTAAACGAGCGTCTGCTTCAATTAAGGTTGTCTCACCGGCAATTAAGGAACTAACAAGTTCATCTGTTCTAGCCAATGAACCTAAATCTAAATCATAAGGCTCAACACGAGCGGCATGATTATATTCATCCTCTCGTTTGTCAGACCAAATCACGAAAGTTAAAGATGTAGGGGTAGAAATAAAACTCGCATTAACGTCTAAATACGTGGCCACTTCATTTAAATGAGCTTCAAGCCTGAACGCAGGCGTTCCATACTTGTGGAGCATTTTGCCAAGTTTGACAATAAATTTACGCGTACGAATAAACTCAACAGTATCCAATGACGTAACCTCATAGTGTTTCCGATAGTGTAAAGAAGCTATCGACTTTTCATGAACAATTAATAGCGTGATGTAACAGTATACAGACACTTTTATTGCTTACCAAAGCCGCTGCGCACTATTTATAGGTATCAGGCAGAAAATAAAATAGATGTTGAATAAATAAGCAATATAACTCTATACTTTAGAGCGAATAACAGAGTAGTGCATGAAACGATTACTAAAAATAAAAAACCCAACACAAACGAATGATTACCTTTTGTTTGAAGGTCTAAGACATCAAGTTATTCACGTCTTTGGCTTGATGCTAATCGCTTTGGTTATGATTATGCTCTATGCACAACCTATTGTATCGTCAATCAGTTTAATTTGGCTTGCAGTTCTTGGTTTAAGTGCATTAAGCCAATTAATGATATCTGTATGGCTCAAAAATAACCCAATACTTTCACATGATTCAAAAGAAACGCTAGCCAAATACTCTCATCTACTTGTATTTATTCAAGGGGTGCTTTTTGCGATTGCCCTAGCCATACTGATGGTCGACGCCAATACTTATTCATTATCTAATATTGCGCTTATTGCCGCGCTATTAGGTGCTTTTCATGCATTAGTTTTTGCTCGTCAGGCAAATGCCTTTGCTTACTTTGCCTTGCCAGTTTTTGGCACCACTATTGCTACACTTGTCGTCCACATTACCCTAAGTAGTGTCATCACTGCACTTGTTCTATTTGCGTTTATGGCACTGTGTAAATTCTATATTCAAAAAAACGCAGCTATCGTTAATCAAGCTCGCATAAAAATTAATGAATTAGAAAAAAAGATGCTTACGCTATCTGAGCGAAACGCTGAACTTGCCAACAGAGCAATGGACGATATTGATTTAGGTATATTTAATCGTCGCTTCTTTGATTATGCTATTTTAAATGAAGTGCATCGTTCAAAGCGCGCAGGCAACAACCTATCGCTTGTGTTCGCTGATATTGATAATCTAGCGCAATACAATGAACATAATTCGTTTGAAGCAGGCAATATAGTATTAAAGGAAGTTGCGCAACTTATCGCCTCATTAATTCATCGTGGAGGCGAATATCTGGCACGATTTAGTGGCGATACCTTTGCCATTATTTTACCCAATGTAGATGCACAGCAAGCAATGAAATTTGTTACAAAATTACAAAACCACATTAACGAAGAATCAATCGCCCACCCCACTACACAAGTTAGCAAGGTAGATCACATCACATTAAGTTTTGGCGTTTCACAGTTTGTGAATGGCAAGCCAATCGACATACCTGAATTGTGCAGACAAGCTGACTTGGCGCTCAAACAGGCCAAGGAATCGGGTGGAAATCAGATTTGCATATCAAAACTACATGTCACACAAGATACGCTAAGTGTAGAAAGCCCGAATAACTAATTGCTGACAGTAATCAGTGTACAAAGTCTTTTTTATACAAAGCATTTTATTAAACACTTGAAAATTGGTCTTACCTATTGCAAATGGTCTTACCTTTTCATGTTTTCAAATAAAGATGGTTCCCAAGGCCTCATGGCTAAAAGCATTCCCATTTGTTGACGTTTGTCTAGAGGTAGCGCTTGGTCTTCTAAATTTAGCTGCGCTGCTTCTTTTGTTAACTGATTGAGTTTACGTTGGATAATTTCAATAGAACTCTGAGAATAGCGCCCTCTTAAATAAAAACGAAACGTCCATGGCTCGTTTTGTTTTGGTGCCATAAATTTCACCATTACTTCTTGTTGCATAAATTGCTCAAGTTTACCACCGGGTATCCATCTAAAATCCTGCGCTATTAATGAGCGATATAGATTATTAGGCAGCAGCTCTATGATTTTGAGCTTATCGAGTTTCGCCATCAACATCACACATTCATGCTGATCAATATCATAATAGTCAATAATCTCTTCAAATCGCCATCCATCACGAACGCAAACAGCAATCAACAAAAGTTTAGGGTTATTGAGCAATTCAGCTTCTTGCTCTTGAGTTAACTGGCTGATTTTTTCAACCTGATCTTGTGTAAGACTAAATAAATCAGCTAGTGATATCTCTAGCACATCACAAATTTGCTCCAAACGCTCCAGTGAAAAACTATTATTGGCAAAAATACGCTTAATGTTTGCTTCACTCATTGATAAGGCTTGAGCCACATTTTTATAAGTGAGTTGATGTTGTTTAAGCAATTGCTTTAAGGTTTTGCTGACAAGAGAAATTTGACTCATAGGCTATATGGTATCGATAAAATATACTAAAGGTTGCATTTATTAATACATATTTTTAATCGGTTTACAAATAAGCTACCTGAATTAAGGTGTAAGGGTGTTTACAACAAAGAGGAAAAACACAATGAACATCAAAACTGTCTTAGTAAGTACCATGTTATCTGTTTTCGCATTACCTGTTCTAGCGGAAGGTGGTTCTGCTCATCATACGAGTCAAGCAAGTAAACATAGTGCTTTAGCATCTCAAGCTGGGTTGCAAACAAGTACAAAAGTTATCAGTGGTGTCGTCGCCGTCCCATTAATAGTTTCAGGTGGAGTAAGCATTGCTGCAGGCAGTGTAGTAATGGAAGCAGGCGACTCAATTGCGACCAATGCCTCAGGTTCAACAGCCCATCATAATGCTGAGTTGGTTATTACTGACATTACCATCACAGCAGACCCCGCACCAAATCAAATACCAACTAAACAAGAGGTGAATAGCACAATAGAGCGCTCGTATACTCAAACCAAAACAGTAACAACTACTACTGTAGAAAAGCAGCAGTAAAAATATACTTAAAGGAGTAGTATTATGAAATCCCCATTGATCACAATTGTGTTATTTGTAGTTGGCCTATTGTTTAACGTTCAGCAAGTAAACGCCGGTAGTCAACAAACTACGCAAGCAAATCATGAGCCTGAAGATATTGCTCTTTTTGCTAAAAATGTTGAGCGCTATGCAGCGTCTCAAGGCGCTAGAGCATTCATTATTGCCAGAGTGGGCAGACCAAGTAGTGATCTTCCTAAGGGGATTCATTACACTCATACGGCCATTGCAGTATATTCGCAGATTGTTTTAAGTACAGGAGAGAAGGTCAATGGATATGCAATTCATAATCTATATCAAGATGCCAAGCAACCGAGTAAAAGCGCATTAATCACGGACTACCCTGTTGACTTCTTTTGGGGGGCTCATGATTTAAAAGCCGGTATTATTATTCCAACACCCCAGATACAAACGAAGCTTATTGAACTGGTTAGCACTGGAGCAAATTCGACACTACATAACCCTAAATATACAGTGCTTGCCAATCCATTTAATAGCATGTTTCAAAATTGTACTGAACATACTTTAGATATGATTAATGCAGCTATATACAACACCACTGATGTTGCTCAACTTAAAGTAAATGCAGCTGCACATTTCACTCCTCAACGAGTGAAAATTAATCGACTAAAGCTTATGTTAGGTAGTGCATTAAAAGAAGATATCAGCATCGCAGATCACAAAGGTAAGATTAAAACGGCTACCTTTACCAGTATTGCAAAATATCTACAAAAATATGGTTTAGCGACTCAAGCAATCACCTTACACAATGATATGAGCATTGCTGATATTTAAGGATTTATGGTCAAATGAGTAAGGTAAACAATTAGCTTACTCATTTTGAAATATTTCACGCCAATGAAGTGTACGGTCGTCACCTTGATATATACCAAAACTAGCAATTGCATTTGGATTGTCATCAAAGTTTCCATCGTTATCCCAATCAAACTTTAACCACTGCGGCGCATTGTAAATTACTCCTAACTGACCCTGTGTTCCATTACTAGGTGCAGATAACTCAAGACCCAAGGTAGTGCCGTTTACAAAATCTCCTGTTGTTCCCACTACCGAGCTTAACGCTGGGTCTAAACTAATATTATTTATCGACATAAGACTTGCATCAAAGCTCGAGCAAGTATCAAGTGATTGCACAAACGCAGAGCCATTAAATTCCTCTAACCTTAGTGGTTGTGCAAGGTTGACTGTCTCTGGGCCAAATGTGTTTTCAAGCACCATACGACCAAATACTATATCTACACCAGTAGGTTGAGCATTTATTGTACTTGTCACAGCTGTACCATCTGTATCAAATATACTGGCAAGCACAATTTGTATATCAGAGGTAAACGGCGCAACTAACGCATTAGCTGAACGTTCATAATAATAGTTATCAACTGATGATAATTGATAGTGAAGTGTGCCCCGAGGTAGAGGGCTCACTCCACCGTTAACTAAATCATTCTGCGACAAATTACCTGTATTAATATTAGAAACAAGTGCTAAGTTATTGCCATCAACGCCCGCTGATGAGGCGTCTGACGAAGGCGCGGTAATTTGAATACCTGATTCATCTAGTTTCATAAAATCGTTGCTACTACCTTGAGTATCTTGATAGTAATTGCGCGTAATACCACCTTGCGCGTTATAAGCAGTGATTGCCAAAACTGGGTTACTTAGATAAGTGATTGCTCCTAAAGTGTCATTTGTTGCATCTCGTTGTCCACTAAATGCTGAAAATACAATCGATGATCCGCAGGTAGCCTGCAACACACCGTCTTGCGCGATTGTTTGTTCAAAGTAATCAGGTGTAAATCGACCGATGTCTATTGCATCAGCCGACACCACGATACTTGCATTACCATAGTTACTGTCTTGAGCATCTAAATTGAGCAATCCCACCTCAGAATATCTAGCTTGAGAAAAATCAGATACGCCAGCAACGAAATCAGCAATTGATACGTCTTGAAAACTAGGAGTCACGCTCGAAGTAATACTATTTGCAGTATTAAAGGTAAATTCTCCATCTACACTAGATGCTAATGTAGGAGCTGTTCTAGCAAGACTAAATTGGATTTGGCCCGGATTATAGTTTGGTGTAATCACGCCAAGATTGTTGAGCGCCGTCACCGTCAACTGAAAATCATCGCCTGCATCTTTAGTGACACTTGCATTAGCTGAGGAACCATTTAACTGCAGTGAACCGCTTTGTGCTGATAACGATAATTGTGCAGGGGCAACCCAAAAAGCATTACTACTGCCTGTTAAACTAATACCGCCAACATTATAGTTGGCGCGCAAGCGTATTTGCCCCGCATCAAGGTAAAGCGCATTGGGTAATGGTGCAATACTATCTACCCCGAAATTAAGTGTTATGTTCGTTTGGGAAGGAAATTTAGCAATATCATTACCATCAATTTCAAAACTCAAACCACCACTTGTGCCTGGATTCACATTCTCTTGAGCTATATCAATCGCAGTATCACCCGAAAATATCCCCTGACACACACCGTTGTTGTTTTCTACTGCTTGGATACGAATAGGGAAGCTTACTGCGGCAACTTGATTTGAAATAGCGGTATCAACTCCAGTGCTTGCATTAAGAAAGCGAAAACCAGCATCAGCAAACACAATATTACAACTGTTACCCATACCATCTTCACAAACCGTTGGGTTAGTGGGCAAAATAGAAGGATTTGTTAGCGAAAGTGTAGCCGTTTCAGCCACAGTGTATGGCAACGACGCGCTGCCGCTACCAGTAAAACTGATAGTATCGGCTACTATTTGTGAACCTGTTGCATTTACCTCAACAGATATTAGCTGGTCGCTTAAGGTACAAGTGCCATCGTAGTCATTTGTACAAGCATTAATAGTAACATTCTTTGCATCGCAGGTAAGACCTTGCCCATCGTGAATAATTTGATAGTGATTGACTTGTGCGGCGGGCGCTGGACAACCTAATTCGACTTGGCCTCCCAAAGCGCCGTTACTTAAAACTTCATACCCGTTTGTTGGTCGATTAGTGCGAATACTATTTGAAATGGCCACTTCAAAAAAGTCTTGCCCGCCTCGTTCAAAAAAAATGCCCGTGACTGAAAATGTTGACATTTGACTTAATGTAAATGAGCCGCCAGTATTGGTGTTAGAGCTTGGGTTTTCAAATCTCAGCTCATTTGCACTGCCCGCATTAGACGATCCAAATTTGTTAAAGTTGATTGAATCCCCCACAATAGTATCAAGTGTGAGGCTGAAACCATCGCCTGACTCTACATGAATGGTGTAATCACCTGCTGGCAATGTAAGTTGGCCAGTAGTGGCTACTAAAAAATCATTCCCACCTACGCCGTTACTTGCACCTGGATAAGGTAAGGTGCCATTAAAGTCATTATTGCTGCCTCCAAAATCAATTCTATCCACTTGACTAGTGCCAGATGCGCTGATCTCATAATTACCACTATCAACTAAGCCCGTGGCAGGCTCGTTGGCATCAAGCCACGCTTCGTATATCGCAATAGCCTCAGTCGTTGTGTTAATTCTTGTATCACTGCCACCACTACCAATTTTTAAACCTACGGCATTAAACAGGCCAATCTCACCGCAGTCGTCAAGGCAGATTACTCTATCGCGTGTGCTTTCATCAAAGTTGTTACCCGCTAGTTCATTTTGATAAAGCTCCAACACCTGAGAAGCGCTTAAACGTTGGTCATAAACTTTAAACTCATCAATCAATCCTTCAAAGCCTTGGGCGGCATTAAAACTACCTCCAAAACTGTCTTGCTCTTGTCCAATTATGACACTATTTGCATTGGGAACAGAAAGCACACCGGCAGATGATGAGGTAATGCAATCCTCTTGTATACCATTTATATATAGACATATGTTTTGGCCTATTCTAGTGACAGTCAAATGGCGCCATATATCATCAGTTAGGGCAACACTACTAATTAGGTCTTGAGAATTATCTCTGACTTTCACCACAACCGTGTTAGCATTTTCTAAGTAAATCTCTAATTGATCATCGCTTTGACTTGTTCCAATGGCTTGAAATATTTCTTGTTGTGCCTTAGTCACTCCGGTTTTAAACCACAGCGCAATTGAAAAATCATCAAGGCCATCTATCGCTGTATTGGGAAGCGATAAATAATCATTGATACTACTCTCACTTAAATCTAAAGACCGGTTTATGACCACTTCATCATTAGTAGTTTGAGTGCCCACAGCATCGGCAGTAAAACTGCCTTGTTGGTCAATGACTTGATTAGTACCTGTTGTGTATTCGCACTCATCAAATCGGTATTCTGCAATTGGAATAGCGGGGGAGGAACAGGGCAAGTTCTGGCGCTACCATCAAAATTTAGCCCATTATCTTGATTGCTATAAATAGTATTGATTTGAGCTTGCGTAAGCGCTTGATCAAATATGATGAGCTCATCAAGTAATCCCTCCCATGCTTGTTGACTTGCGAAACTTCCACCTACAGAATCTTGCTCTTGTCCTATGATTAAACCACCGGCATCAATATTGATTTCACCTGTGCTATTGATGGTGCCACATTGCACTAACGCACCGTCTACATAGTAGCAGTTTGTTGTACCTGAACGGGTCCATGAAAGGTGACGCCAGATGTTATCGCCTACTGAACCATTATTTAACGCTACCGCTCTTCCTTCAATGAATGGGTTAAAGTTTGTACTATTATTGAAGAACATGAGCATTTCATTTGCTTCACTAGCATTTGCACCCGAAAGTATCGTGGCAACATCAATATCATCTGTCCTCACCCATACTGATACAGTAAAATCTGTCAATCCATCCACAGCGGTATTTGCTAAACTGACGTAATCTGTTGTACCAATTAAGCTAAAATCACCCGCTGAACAAATTTGGCCGGTATCGATAGTCGTCATACCAATTGCGACACCATCATGATTATTGCCTGAACTATCGACCACTTCATCCGCTGTACCTTGCCAACTTAGTTCATCAAATCGATATTCAGCCATGACTTGAGGTTGTGCGGCCCTTATGGGCAGTGATAAATAAATAAGATTGTCATTTTGATTGTCGTCTGTCCAAATCCATTGAGCATTAGCATCGATTAAAGGAGTTGAGTTTCCCCACGGAGCTGAGCCATTAGGACCATAAGAAGTAGGGGTTTGATAGTTCGTCCATGCTGATGTCGAAACACGCCAGTCCGAGGTGTTAGTTGTTGTTGTAGTAAGGCCATTTAGAAAGGTATGATTGCTGGTACTAAGACTAAATTCACCAATAAATGCAGCGACACTGCCCGTATCACGCCCTATTATATGCAAGAAATAATCTTGTCCTTGGTTTAATGGAAGTGAATATTGATAGGTCGTGAAACGATCATTACCGGTACCCAAATAAGTACCAGCGACAGCATCATCGGTTGATAAATAAACGTCAAATTCATTATCGGCCGTAGATAAGCCAGTCAGGGTTGTTTGAGCATGTGCAAACGAAATGCACATGACCGCTAACAAAGTCAAAAAAATCGATTTGTGAACACCAGTGTTAATCATGTGTCAGGAACAAGTCTATAAATCAAATGTACTTTTTTTAAGCAAGATTCAATCCATGTTAACTACTTTTGCTTCGCATTATCCTTAATTTCAACTAACAAAGCTTCAATTCGTTTAACGCTGTCAACTAAGTCGCTTATCGCATTTGCTGGACTTGTTAAAGATGCTTCATCGGCTGGCTTTGCCTCGCTAACCCCTTGCAGCTTGTCTTTTTGTTGCAGTATTTCTTCTCTGAAGTCCTTAGCATCAATAATACCCAAAAGAGAAACTAATGCACCAGCACCCGACTGACCAGCGGTTTCAAAATCCAAACGGTATAGGCCAAACGCGCGCATAAGGGGGCCTTGTGTCATCCCCACATCCGTTATTTTTTCAAGCGGTATAGACTTTTCGACTTTAAACATTATCCCACGCTTTACTACCAACTTACGCTCAAATAACTCTGCCGACATCGCTTTTAATATCGCATTAGAAAATATTAATACCAACAACACCGTCAATGGAATTAATGGGATCATAAAGAGCGTAACAACACTCAATAAAACCCAAAATACCAACCAATACATTTTTACTTTAGGGTCAAAACTTGCTGAGACAATATTCTTTTCTTCCATGGGATTCTCCAAATTACCACGTTAATTTAATTAAGGCGCGGGTCGAGGGTCAAAATTAGTGTTTGCCATGTAGGTAATAACGATTGACCAAATATCTTGGTTTTGCTTAATATCCTCAAGCTTTATTTTGTCGAGCGTATCATTTGGACTATGGTGATAATCGAAATAGTATGTACCATCTTGTTTTAAAGCAATTACGGGCACCCCATGATTTGGTAACATAGACACATCGGGACCACCTCTTGTTGTATTGTTGCCTAAGTTTATACCGTAAGTTTGTAAGGTGTCATATAAGTCACTGGCATTATCTCTAACATCATTGTTAAAGCGCGTATCAAGCTGATAAATCTGACCTGCGCCAAAATCTGATTCCGCAGCCATAATGATATTTGGTAAGTCATCTTTATTCGCTCGAACATATTGATAAGCGCCGACTAAGCCAACTTCTTCAGCAGCATACAAAATTACTCTAATGGTCCGCTTGGGCTGTCCAATAGTTTCTTTTACCAACTTAGCTGCCGCCATCACTATACCTACCCCGGCACCATCATCCAATGCGCCGGTACCCTCATCCCACGAATCAAGATGAGCTGAAACTAACACTACCTCATCGGGCTTTTCAGAGCCTGTGAATTCGCCAATAACGTTATAGGACGTTTGCCATCCGGCATCTTTGGCTTGCATATTGATATTAAGTATCACATCTGATTCTTTGGCCATCATGACTTCTAGCGTATTGGCGTCCGCATTTGAAATGGCGCCAGCAGGTATCTTATCTACATCGTCGCTATACCTCATTATACCGGTATGAGCAAAGCGAGAGTTATCTGTACCCACCGAGCGAATGATGACTGCAGTGGCACCTAATTTTGCAGCTGCTACTGCTCCATCAACTCGATTGGATACTACTTGCCCATAAAACCTGCCCGCTCTATCCCTTTGCATTTTGCTGTTCAAAAAAACGATATTGCCGTTTATGGTGTCAGCATCTGCGCTTTGCAATGCCGCTAAAGATTCAAACATAAGCACTTTAGCTTTTAGACCTTCTTTAGGCGTGGCGACACTGCCGCCTAAAGCAGTAATAGACAATTTTTGTTCATATGGACTTACAATAGTCGCATCGGCAAAGCCTCGCTCCCAGTTTCTAACTCTTACTGGCTGTTTGTAAACTTTATCAAATCCAAGCTCAGCAAACTTTGCTTCTGCCCAAGCAACCGCTCTTTTGTCCCCTTTAGAACCAGGGATACGAGGGCCAACTTCAACTGTCAGTGATTCGACAATGTCATAAGACAATTGACTGTTACCACTAGCAAGTGCGACTTGTGCCATTTGCTGCTGAATTGGGCTTTGAAGCTTTGGTGGTTCTAATGTTGTTTGCATGCATGCGCCCAATAGCAATACTGAGGTGCATGAAATGAATAAATACTTTAAAGATAGTTTCATAGTGTGATGGGTATGTGTGTTGTACCTTTAGCATAATCAAAAGTGTAAAGAAGGTAAACGCTAAGAAGCCTTCTTTGTGTTAACCAATAGTGCTTCTTCAAAAAGAATACCATCACTGTAAGTACTCATTAACTGCAACGATACCGAATTGTTTGCTACAGATGTAAATAAACTTATGAAGATTAATCAATTTTATAACTGTGCATAAATTGTACTTATCATGACTTATGTACTATTACTTAATAACTTACCAAGTCTATTGTTTGATTTGGTCTTTGTGTATTGAGGCGAATGAATTGGCAGCTAGTGCAGAGTTACAACTGGTAATATTATGTAGCAACAAAAAGCTACAACAGCAGATTACTGAGGTGATTAATCACAGTTATAAGCTGTGCACTTTTGAGCCTTCACCTTTGTCACACTTAGCGCTTGACGAAGTTAAAAACTATGAAGTATTAATCACTGTATTTGATACAAAACAAGAGTTATCAATCTCAGATTCAGCTTCTTTAATTCATAAAGAGCTACAAGTACCCGTGCTATTTGCTGCTTCACAAAAATACATACCCGGTGGTGTACCAGACACAAGTAAAATAAAGCATTTACCCATTCCCTTTGTTGCTCAAGAGCTTAAAAGCGTAATAGAGGCGTTAACTAGCTTACGTACGTGTAATTTTGATGCTTCTGATACAGATAGCCAAGGCCAAATTAGTATCGAAAACCATATCTCAAACTTTGAAACGCGAGACGAGCAACATATAAATTTTCATTGTGGTACATATGGTTTAAACAAAACCTTGGGGAAATCAGATTTAGGCATGTTGCTCGGTAGTCAGCGTTATCAAGAACTCGTATCAACTTCAGCTGACTTAAAATCTATAAAGTGTAAGTGCTCGCTTACCCCAAAACTATTAGATCATAAGCCGGCAAGCATCAATGTAAAAGTGAATGACAAGGTCACGATAAATCAAGCACTTAACATTGCTAATACTCAACTCCCTGTTAGCAATGGCATGAAGAACAATATTCCCAAAAATGTTGTGCGTCTTGTAGAAACGATGCGTATGAGTGCTTTGGTGCTAGACGATCAATACAAAATAGCGCTTGCTAATGACGCACTATGTCAATTATTTAATTGTGGGCATGGGCAACTCATTGGTCGGTTTTTTGATGAGTTCTATTTACATTCACGCAAAATGGATGTTCCTAGTTTTGACTTATTTGCATTATCAATGTCTGATGACCCGAACACGAGTATTATGCTGAAATCCCCTTCACTTGAAGGCTTTAATGTTATTTTAAACGCTACTACCCTAGCAGCTAATCAAGATACAAAAGTGATTTTGGTGACAATTACCGATGTCAGTGAAATTGCGCAAGCAGAAAAAGAAATGAAATATAAAGCTCTTGCTGATGGTTTAACAGGTTTGGGAAATCGAAGCTATTTGTCATCTATTTTGCAAAAGATGGAGCAGCATGTAGGAAGCAACAAAAATGACATAGTTGCTTTATTGTTCATCGACATAGATGGTTTTAAACAAGTTAATGATAATTTCGGTCACGATATTGGCGATGCAATTTTGCAAGAGTTTGCGAATCGCCTACGCAAAGCTTGCCGAGAGAGTGACCCTATCATTAGGCAAGGTGGTGATGAATTTGTCATCGTGCTAAATGGTCATTTACCTCGCAAAGACTTATCTAGTATCGCTGTTAAACTACTCAACGCGATTAAAGCCCCCATACGAATAAACGACATTGTATTAGATTTAGGTTGCAGTATCGGTATAAGCACATCCCCACTAGAAAAAGCATTAGGTGATGTATTGTTAAAACAAGCAGACATTGCCATGTATCAAGCAAAACAAGGCGGTAAACACAATTACTGCTTTTATAACGAGATGATGTCAAAACAAACTGAACACCGGCTTTTCATCAATCATGGTTTAAAGCGAGCGATTGATGAGAGCATTATCAGTATAGAACTGCAACCTATAGTGGATCATGAACATAAAATTGTAAACGCAGAAGTCTTGTGTCGTTGGTATGACAAAGACGCTGGTTTTATTTCGCCTAATCAATTTATACCTGTTGCAGAAGATAGCCGCTTGATAGGAAAGCTGGGGCAACTTATATTGCAAAAAGCGTTTGAAGCACAAAGAGTGCTCATGAATAATGGCGTTAATTTGGTATTAAATATCAATTTATCTGGCTTACAATTATGTGACTTAGAACTACCCCAATTTATCGAAAACCAACTAAAACAATACCAAATATCGCCTGATACTATCGTTTTTGAAATTACCGAATCAGTACTCAACACAACCATTAGTGAAAATATGGTAGCAAAATTGGTGAAAATGGGATTCAAATTCGCGATTGATGATTTTGGTACCGAGTATTCATCTCTATCTAGATTGGCAGAGTACGATATTCATATCATCAAAATTGATCAGTCTTTTATTCAGAATCTGTGCACTGACACAAATGTATCTGTCATTACAGATGCCATGATTAAACTAGGCAGCAATCTTGGTTACAAAGTAGTCGCAGAAGGAGTAGAGACCCACGCGCAAGAGAAATATTTAAAAGCTTGTGGATGCAATTCAATGCAGGGGTTTGGTTTTTCCCGCTCACTGAGCTTGGATAACTTTGTCGCACTTGCCAAGTCCAATGAACCCTTATTTTTATCTGATTGTATCAGCGCATAACACGTATCAATATTATTGAATCGTTTCTTTATCTGCCGCTTCAGACTACACTATGTGTGGTCTCATAAATATAGAATATTCACAAATGGCAAATAACAACAATTATAAGAAAAATAGTATCGGCAAGCATAAACTTAAACCTGAAACCATGATGATGTCCTATGGCTATGACCCCCAGTTTTCAGAAGGCTCCGTCAAACCTCCCGTATTTTTAACATCAACTTTTGCCTATCAGACGCCTGAAGAAGGAGAGGAATTTTTTGATATTATGGCCGGCCGAAAACCTGCACCAAGTGGTCATGTAGGGGGGTTAATTTATAGCCGGTTCAACCATCCCAATGTTGAAATTATTGAAGATCGCTTATCGCTTTATGAAGGCTCTGAGAGTTGTGTAATATGTTCAAGTGGCATGGGCGCAATTAGTGCTATATTACTTGCATATCTTCGCCCTGGGGATGTCATTGTACAAAGCGCCCCCTTATACGGTGGCACAGAAACCTTAATCCGAAAGTTCTTACCACAATTTGATATTCAAACCACTGAGTTTCAAGATGGCCTAGATGAGCAAGCTATACTCGATGCTGCGTTAAAAGCCACAGAAATGGGACGACTAGCAATGGTATTTATTGAGTCTCCTGCAAATCCCACTAACGCCTTAGTCGACTTTGAAGCACTGACTCGCGTACTAGACAAGATTGAAACAAAAACAGGCCATAGGCCACTCACGGTTTGTGACAACACACTCATGGGGCCCGTATTTCAGCAAGTTGTCCCGCAAGGCATCGATATGGCCATGTATTCGTTGACTAAATACGTCGGTGGTCATAGTGATTTAGTGGCAGGCGCTGTGTGTGGTAGCCGGGAAGTCTTAAGTGCCGTGCGCTCTACACGCGGGGCAATAGGCTTAAACTTGGACCCACACACCAGTTGGATGATTTCTCGCTCTCTTGAGACATTAAGTATACGCATGCACAGAGCGGCAGATAGCGGCAAGAAAGTCGCGCAATGGCTATCTGATAATCCGTATATGAAAGCTCATGTACTTCATCCTGATTTTGTGACCGATAGCGCCTATCAACGTGTATATCAAAAGCAATGCAGCGGACCAAGCTCTACCTTCGCATTTGTCCTTGATATTACAAAGACACAAGCCTTTGAACTAATTAACAATCTGTCTATTTTCAAATCTGCTGTTAGTCTAGGCGGAAGCGAGAGCCTGGTCTGCCACACTTAGCAGCACCACTCATTCAGGTGTACCAAAAGACTTGCGCGAAAAATTTGGCGTCAGTGATGGACTAATTCGTTTATCTATTGGTCTTGAGCACCCTGAAGATTTAATTGCGGATTTAGATAACGCATTTAGCTTGGTATTTAAAAAATAGCACTAACAAAGGTTAAGTTATTAATATGGAACTAATTTGCTTTGATTTAGACGGTACATTGCTCAATGCTGACTCACAAATATCAGCATTTACCGCTGATACATTGAAATTGTTACGCCATAATAATATTGCGTACACTGTTGCCACGGGTAGGACAATGTTATCGGCGCAAAAACTCTTAGACGGACATGTTTTTGACTTACCACATATCTACAATAATGGTGTCACAATTTGGGATCCGCAGGATAATACTCTTAGCCTTGATAATATCCTTAGTCGAGAAGAAAGCGATAGCGTTATAGCACTTGCTTTGAGTAAGGGGATTTGTCCATTTATCAATACGATTGACTCCCATAGGCATAGTATTTTCCATCCGGAGCCTCGACATGAAATTGAACAACGACTTATTTCAACCTATCTTGCGCGCACTAAAGCTTCGATACAGCCAATCTCGTCACTAACAAAAGATGCACAGATTACAAATATTAGTATGATTGGTGAAGCAAGCGTAATTCATCAAATGTGGCAAGTATTGAATACCTATTCTAATATCGTTGCTTATTCGGGAGCTGCGATTGAAGGAAAAGAGTTTAGTTGGATGGACGTACATCACCAAAAAGCGACTAAAGGTAGTGCAATTAAAAAATTAAAAACTCATCTAAATGTCAGTAAAGTAATTTGCTTTGGGGACAGCGATAATGATATCAGTATGTTTGAATTATCTGACGAGGCTTATGCACCACAAAACGCAAAAACCGAAATAAAGGATAGAGCAACAGCGGTAATTGGGCATCATCATGAAGACGGTATCGCTCACTTTTTACGTGAGCGATTTAGCCTTTAATTAGTATTAGTTTTCTAAATGCGCATATATTGAGCGCAGACTTCTTTGCAAGGCCACTTTGAGCACTGGCCATCTAATAGATACGTTATCAATTAAGCCAGCTCTACAGTCTTTTTTAACACTTTTCATCAGGTCGATTAGCGGTTCTGAATTAATCGTCTCTGATAAGACATAAAGCTCGGTAGTAACCGCATGGATTGCCTGTATGTTATTAGACTCGATAGCATGTTCCGCTTTATTTGTTTGCTCCTCCAAGTCCTCAATTAACTTAATTAATTTAGGCGGTAAAGAAGCAATAGGCGCTTGTGCTTTTGAATACATCGCTAGGTTAAACCAAAGGTCAGGCTTGTCCGGCAGAGGCAGTTTTTCGATATCAGGGCGGTTGTAACCCGATTTATTTGAAGCCGCTTTAAGCTCTTCTTCTTTTTTCTCGACTTCTGTTTTAGTGCTTTGTAACTCTTCAGACACTTCTTCTAAGGCACCTGTTTTTTCAGCTAACCTTTGCTGACTCATCGACAATGACCATGAAAGCGCTTTTTGCTGAGTCTCTAACTTTGATAAAGCCGCACTTTGCTCTTCTAGCGAACTCTTACTAACCGAGTAGTCTTCTTCAACTCGCGCTAATTTATCAGCAAAAATAGTTTGCTGCTGTTGTGCGCTTTCGATAATGGCAGATTCTTGACTAGCAACCATTTCTTTTTGCTTTTCGAGCTCTTGTGCTAAATGCTTTTCTTTTTCTTCTAAATCAGCAACATTCTGTTGCAAAGAGCTCACCACTAGCTGAGCTTGTTCAAGCTCTTGCGCTAGTTGAGATTCCTCTGAAGCTTTGGACTCTACATTTTTCTTAGCATTTTCTAAATCTTTTAACTTTTCAGCAATCTGCTTTTCAAGTGATTCATTTTTCTTGTTTACCTCGGCAAGTGAAGTTTCAAGAGCAGATTTCTCAGCTTCAAGCGCTTCTTTTTGCTTATTCCATTTTTCATCACTTTGACTTAAAGAGTCTTGTTGAGCTTCTGCCTCAGACTTCAAGCTTGCTAATTCAGCTGTCAGTTTTTCGATTAGTTGGCTATTACCTTCTTTACCCAGTTTTTCTTGTTCGGCAACTTTATTCGCTTGTTCAAGCGCTTTTTGGGCTTCACTAAGTTGAGTATTAGCACTATCAAGCTCTGCACTGGTTTTGTCTAATAAGGTATTTACTTTTGCTAAATCTTTATTGGTTTGATCTAGTTCTTTTTGGACAGCAGCATTCTGAGCTTGAGCATCCTTATTGCCTTCACTTAAGCTTTCTTGAATTTGTTTTAGCTCTTTTGCCAACTTGTCGGCTTCTTCAGATTTTGCAGAGTAATCGTCACTGACCTTTTTATGCTCGGCTTGAAGTGTTTCAAGTTGTTTTTGTGCTTCGCTGCTTTCTTTATTCTGGCCTTCAAGGGCTTTACGATGTTCATCTAACTCTTGCTTAGCTTTTTGTAGTGACTCTTCAAGCTGCGTAAGTTGACTAGACGCTTTTTGACTTGCTTCATCGTTTTTGGCGACTAAGGCTTCACTTGCCATTAGCGCTTGTGTGGCCTCTTTATTTGCTGCCAGTTGCTCAGAAAGATCTTTTTCAAGCTTATCAATTACTGATTGTTTAGCCGTCAACACTTCTTGTGCTTCGCTATTTTGTTCGCTTTGACCATCTAGCTCTTGACGATGTTTGTCTAGTTTTTCATTCGCGTCTTTAAGTGCCAGCTCTAGCTCGCTAAGCTTATTAGCATTAGCTTCTAACTGCTCGTTCTTTTGTGCTAATTCAGAGTTAACCGCTTCAAGTGAGGCTGTTACTTGTGATTGTGAAGTATCTTGTTCTGCTTTTGCCTTTTCTAAGGCGTCTATGGCTGCTTGTTTCTCTTTAATAGTCGCCTTGGCCTCATCTACTTTACTCTGTTTCTCATTAACTGAGTCTTCAAGCCTTGCGTATTTTTCTTTCATGTCATTAAGTTGACTGGACGCTTCTTCAAATTTTGAAGTCAAGTCTGAAGATGATTCTTCAAGCTGTCCCTTAAGTGCAGAAATCTCATCGTTTAGCGCTGCATTGTCAGAATTCAAGGTCTCTCTTTGAGATTCAACATCATTTAATTGAACACCCGTTTTTTCAAGGGTTTGTTCAGTGTCCGCTAATTTTGCACTTAGCTTATTAAAATCTGTCTGAACCAAGGTAAGTTCTGTTTGATTGTCACTAAGCTCAGTGCGCGCTTCTTCCAAAGCTTGTTTTGCTTTTGTTAGCTCAGCACTTAGTTCTCCGGCTTGAGCCTCACTTTCATTTAGACGGCTTGAGGTATCTTTCGCGTGCGCTTCTAACTCTTGACGCGTTTCTTGCTCTTTAGTCAAAGCTAAACTTGTTTTAAACAGTTCAGTAGTATCTGTCCACATACAAATAAACGAATCAAACATGTGGTCTTTAAAAACTGGAACTAGAGTTAAGTCACAAGTAAATTGTTCGTTATTTACTGCAAATATCCAAGGTGTCGATTCTGCTCTGCCGCCTTCTTTCACATCATTGAAAAAACTTTCTAACTTTAAGGCCTCATCAGCATTAATGTTTAAAGAAGGGGAGTGCATGAATTGCCCTAACATCTCATCTTCGTCTTCGATGTCAAAGAAACTGCAAGCGGCATCATTTAGACTACTAAATCCATCCTTGGTCATAATCGCCATTGGATTTGCGCTATTTTCCAGAATATTATTAAAGCGATCACGCTGGACTTTTTCATCAGAGCGATCAATAACCCAACATAAATACTCTTGACTATCTTCGTCAATTAAATCAATCGTTAGCTCGCCTGGATATATGTTGCCATCTTTGCCTTCAAGCTGAACGTGGAAGTCGTGTATATAACCGCTATTATTAAGATTTCTGGCAGTAACACCAGCTTCTTCTGGCTCACTGAATAGTTTATAAATATTTCCCTTCTTGAGAGATTTTTGGTCATACTTAAGGCGCTCTAACATTGCTTTGTTAGCACTAATGATTTTATCATCTGGTCCCATCGTTGCAATAGCAACTGGTGCTAAATCTAATACTTTGCTTAGGCGCTGATTTGATTTCTCCAAAGCTTCGTTAGCACGCTGCGCGGCTTCTTGTTCAATAAGCAATTGTTCACTAGGAGCAAATATTTGAAAATCTATATGCGCTTTTAAAAGAAGGGTAAATTGCTCGTAACTGGTAGCAGCTTCGGCTCTGTCTAACTGGTTGCTTAAAAGCTCGATATCAAATTCAGAGAATTCTTCGCTTGCCCCCTCGGCCTTCGAAGATAAACGCAATTTTGTACTGGCTTTACCGCCTTGCTTAGCTTGTGCAAGTAGTTGAGTCCACGCGTCTTGGTCATCAGAGTGGATCAGTTTTTCTAAATCTAAAATTGACTTTGCACCACTTAGTGAGTTTTCTTCTTTTACTTGCTTTAAGCCTAACAGGGCATCAAACAAATGACTAAAAATAAAAACATCTTTGTGAGCATCTAAGTATGCGTGACCAATAATACCTTTATTTGAATCCACACTATTTGAGGTATCTTGATCGACTTCATCTAGTGGATCTATGGTATATGGCTGTAAAGTCACAATTTTGACTGTTTTGTCGTCTTTGATGATTGAATCGCCAACCAAGATAGTCAAATCTTGTGCCGGTGCATCAATCTTGTCACCTAGCTTTTTTGAGCCTAACTGCGTTTTAATTTCATCATGCAAGGCCTCGTCAAAATGTGATATGAAGTCGACATTTACAAGCTTTGATTTCTGTGTATCTAATAAATTTATGGCTGTTTTGTCTGCGTAGGTGACCTTGCCATTAAAGGCAACGTGTACGATACCCACAGATACACGGGCTAAAATACTTTCATTTTGCTTATGTGCTTCTTTGAAATTGTTTTCTCGAACTGAGCCAAAATAGAACTGAACCAAGGGAACAATTAATATGAGTGTCAGTATTCCAAATAAAAAATAAATGAAGTTGATTACCTGATCAGGACTTTTTGTATTCACCAAGTTACTGATAAAGGCATTGGCGCTCGCAGCTGGCAACAGATACAAGGCAATAAACCCAAAAATAAATTTACTAAAACGAGCTTGAAATTCCATTTATTACGACACCATTAATTGTGGTTAAAAACAAAAATAAAACGATCCACCGTACAAGAACTTGAGAATTTACCGACAACAATAATGTAACGGCTCAAATCAGTACAAGTTTAAGCTTGAAGTAGCTCAATACTTTAAAATTAGGGAAGATGAATCAAAGCAAAATAATATAACACCAAAAATCTTTATTAGTATACTGTAGTAATTTACTAAGGAAAATAGGTAAAAGGCGATTAGCATGGGAGTCGTAACTTGATAGAGTTGTGCATAGCTATCTTAAAGCCAGCTAACACAAGCTATGACAACGGTTTTGTATATCGTATAGGTACAAAAAAACATACTAAAGTGGTAAAAAACATCCGCTTAATTTACAAGGATTTGGATGTTTTTCAGTTTTTACCTACTTTTATGGTGATTACTATGGAAAATTGTCATTGAAAAGCCTAGTATAGCGAATCAAATTTTAAGTGCATATTGCCTTCTTTTTACATTGGAGATTGCAATTATGAGCGTTTTTAAACACTACAGTATGGATTGATTTTCTATTATGGATAATGCATCTCAAAGTTCCGCCAAGCTTTATCTTGTTGGCGTTGTTGTATTTTTGCTTACCACCGCATTATATTTTTTTGTGCTATCTGGTGATGACCAAGCGTTTGAAAAGGAATATGTGCTTGGTTTAATTGACGAAAACAAAGCGCTAGAGCTGAATGTCAAAGAGCTCGAAATTGAAAACGAAGAATTTGTAGCGACGGTTGCTCAGCTTCAAGCACAAGCTGCTGAAACTAGCGCATTGTTAGGCAGCGAAAGCGGCCAAATAGATGCGACTGGCAATTGTCCAGTTGTCCCAGCATCTGAAGAAGTCTTAGGTGTACAAAAGAACCTAATTGACACTCAAACTCAATACATAGCGTGTACCACATCTTTAGCTGAAGAAAAAGCGAAGGTTTCAGCATTAACAAGTCAAAATAGAACTTTAGAGAGCGCATCAAGCGACCTTGATTCCTTGGATATAAAAGTAGGCGACTTAGAGGCAGAATTAGAAAGCATTTATGCGGAAAATGAAGCCTTATCCTTACAAGTAACAAGCCTCAGCCTAGCACTTCAGGAAGAAAAAGACAGACTTGGCCCATTGGCTTTTGCAAACTTCGCGTTAACACCTGAATACTGCGACTTGCGTGTTGAGCGTAATTTCGCATGTATAGTGTCAATCAACGTCGATGCAACGTTTAATTACAACCCAAATGCACAAATGGCTGTGAGCCTAATTGACCCGCGAGGTGATATCATTGCACAAAAATCAGTGGCTGGACGAATAGAAAATAAAATTGAATTCGTAATGGCACGAAATGAGGCGCTTGCCGAAGGTAATTACCAAATTCAATTTGAAATTGAAAATGTGTTTGATGAAGTTAAACCACTTATTATAAAAGATTAAAAATGATAAACAGGTAGGGTCATTAGGCCTTACCGATAATCTCAATTGGTACAGGCTTCGACCAATAGAAACCTTGCCCAATATCACAGCCGAGGTTTCGAAGTTGGTCTCTAGTGGCTTCATGCTCTATGCCTTCTGCAACGCTTTTTAAACCCAAACTATCTGCCATTTTAATTATAGCCTTTACTAGTCGTTTGTTTTGTTTTGTGCCATCTAACTCACTCACAAATGAGCGGTCAATTTTTAATTTTGTCGCGTTAAATTTATGTAAGTAACCTAAGTTTGAATATCCCGTTCCAAAATCATCAATAGCAACTGTCAACCCCCATTCACGCAGTTGGGCCAACTGTTGTCTAATCGCTTCTGCTTCATCTAATAGCATAGACTCAGTAAGTTCAACTTCCAGTGCATGAGGGGGTAACCCTGACTTTTCAAGTGCATGCTTAATTGTCGTACATAATTTACCATCTTTAAATTGTACAACCGATAAATTTACTGAAACACGCAAGTTTGGATATGTTTTTTGCCTGATGCTTTGACAATCTATGCAAGCCTGCTCTATTGCCCAACGTCCTAATTCATTAATAAGTCCACCTTGTTCGGCTACTGGGATAAATTTATCGGGTGGGATCAGTGATCCATCGCTTTGAGGCCATCTCAATAATGCTTCAATCATGATCATCTCATCACTAAGTAAATCGACCATAGGTTGATAAAAAACCCTAAACGCATTGTTATCAAGTGCAGGTCTCATAAGTTGTAAAATAGCAAACTTATCCTCACTAGCTTTATCTAGGGTATCGTTGTAGTAGCGATAGGTATTACGACCAGCTTCTTTTGCTTGATACATTGCAAGATCTGCTTTGCGGCATAACTGCTTAAAATCAGTGCCATGCTCAGGTGCAATGGCAATGCCTAGTGATGCGGATACTAAGACTTGCGTCTCAAGTATCTCAAATAACGAAGCACACTGTGCAATTAAAGAATGAGCAACTGTATCTAGCTGCTCTTTTGACCCAAGCGTTGGATTAAGTATTAAAAATTCATCTCCACCAAATCGTATAATATGAGAATTTGCTCCCATCGCAGATTTGAGCCGCGTTGTCAGCTTTATCAGTAACTCATCTCCTGCTTCATGGCCCAATACATCGTTGATCGGCTTAAAGTTATCAAGATCAATGAAAAATATCGCTAATGCTTGTTGCTGTGCTAAACATTGTTTGAGAACGCTATCATAGAGACTCTGTCCGTATAAGCGATTGGGCAAGCCCGTTAAAGAATCATGATGAGCAAGGTGTTGAATTTCAGCCCGACTGTTTTGTACTTTGATATTTTCATCATGTAAAGACAACATGAGCCTTTTGATATCGCTAACTAAAATATATACGCTAAAACCCGTAATCACGAATATGACTACAACGAAAATCAAATGAGACCAACTTAAACTTGGCACATTTGGTTCAATCGTCTGGCTTAAGGTCAACCAAGCGATAATTATGCACTGAGCAATAACAAAACCAAGAGTCGATGAAAATAAACCCACTCCTCCTAATAAGGCTGCAAAAATTAAAATGCCAGGATAACCCAATACTGCGAGGTCAAATAAACCTGCACCAATTAAACTAAATACGAAAAGCATCGCTGACATTGATATTAGTAATATGTAGGCTGAAATCGTGACATGTCTTACAAATGCAAAACAAAATGAGATGAGTAAGAAAACAATGCCGGCGCTAAATACATAAATCGATAGACCACGCGCGACAAATATAGATGCAATAAGACCTATTGAGGTAATACCACAGATTTGCATAAGGCGATATCGCCTTATCTGCTGGAGAAAGTCCTTCTCTTGAGTAGTCACCAAGCGCCCTGTATCTTGCTCTTGAGTCATATATACCCTAAGTCTATACAGCCATCCCTATCCTTGTGTATGACTGTAGTAAATTGAAATATTTATTGTGTAAACACAACTCCGCCTTTCATCACAAAAGACACGTTTTCTAGTAAGGTAATGTCTTCTAAAGGGTTACCTTTAACCGCAATAATATCGGCAAATTTCCCCGAAGAAATAGCGCCTATATTTGCCTCTTGCTTGAGCAATGTTGCAGCATTTATAGATGCCGCCTGTATTGCTTCGATAGGCGTCATACCAAATTCTACCATTCTTGATAATTGCTTTAGATTATCGCCATGAGGATAAACACCGGCATCTGTCCCCATCACCATATTCACACCTGCTTCAAGCGCTTTTGTAAAGTTTTCACGTTGAATACGTCCCACTGTGCGTTCTTTATCTAGACTCTCTTGTGAAATACCTGCAGCTTCTCCTTCACCTAATATATATTCGGTCACATAAATATCCATAGATAAATAGGTGCCTTTTTCTTTAGCTAGCGCAATTCCTTTATCATCAATAAAGCTTGCATGCTCGACTGAATCAACACCTGCTGCAATAGCATCATAGATGCCTTGTGTACCATGTGCGTGGGCAGCTACAGTGACACCTCTGCGATGTGCTTCGCTGACTATCGCCTTCATCTCTTCTAATGAAAACTCTTGTGCACCAACCTTTGTACCTTTCGACAACACGCCACCAGTTGCTTTTATTTTTATTAAATCAGCGCCATATTTTACATTTTCACGCACTTGTTGTATCGCTGACCATGGCCCGTCTACAACGCCCAAGGTAGAGGTAGGCATATCATGAGGTAATAAATTATTGTCACCATGACCACCTGTTATTTGAAGTGAAGGCCCTGAGACAAACATCCGTGGGCCGATAAAATCTTCAGCGGCTATAGCATCTCTCATGGCGACGTCAATAAAAGCGCCCGCGCCAAGGTTTCTCACTGTGGTAACACCGGCTAACAAAGTTTGTTTGGCGTATTTAACACCCCGAAATGCTTTTCTTGCTTGTGATGTTGTTAGCCGACGCAAACCATGTTCATTTGCGTCGGAAGTTAAATGTGTATGCGTATCAATTAGGCTAGGAAGCAAAGTATGGCCCCGAAGGTCAATAAGTGTATCACCCTCTTTAGTATTGAGTTCAGATGAACTTTCAACACTTACAATTCGTTCATCGACAATTTCGATGCGAGCATGTTTAACGTATTGACCTTTCAAGACGTCAATATAAGCGTCAGCAACAATTACCGTGCTAGCAAAGCATTGGTGACTTACCGTAATTAATAAACATAGCAATATCCAAATACGCATGCAGTAGCACTCCAAATTAGTGAATATGGTAAACGTTAAATAAAGATGAATCTTAACAAAAAGAATAGTTTATCTTGGCTCTTTTATCCAGTTATGCCAGACCAAGATAGAACTTTGAAACGACAACCAAATGTTAATTATATTTACATTTGGTTAACCTATTCGCAATATTTGTTTATTTATTGTACAATCTGGACAGCACAATAAGGACGAATATTATGAAAACGCTCAATAGCCTGTTAGTCATAGTGTTGTCTTTTGCCCTAGCATCATGTGGACAAGAGACTTCTTCTTCCAATCAAAATGTCCCCATCTCTGAGGAAAATTCCTCGCTACCTACATCTCCTGTATGCTCTTTAACACTTGGTTTTGATACATGGGAGCCTTATCAATATTTAGATATTGATGGCCAAGCAAGAGGCTTGGATATTGAATTGATATCGAAAGTAGTTGAAGATACTGACTGTACCATAGTGTATGTTCAAGATTCTTGGGTATCGTTATTAGAATCTCTTCGCTTAGGCGAGGTAGACATGCTGCTAGGCGCATCAAAAACCCCTTCACGTGAAGAGTTTGCTTATTTTAGTTTGCCATACCGAAGCGAAGAATTTGCGTTGTATATTAGAGCTGATGATACTAAAAGTTTAGCTAAAACCAACATTGCAGATTTCATCCAATCACAAAGTAAAATTGGTGTGGTTGAGGACTATTTTTATGGTCAGGATATCTCAATATTGTTAGATGATGAACAAAGTTCAAAATACTTTGAGTTTGCCATTATGGGCGAGTTAAATATTGCTCGATTGCTTGATATGGATATTGATGGATTTTTAGAAGATAGCTTTGTCGGTGCATCAATCATAAGGCGTAAAGGCTTAAGTGAACTCATAATTATGCATGGACATACAATCAAAACGGGTGATATTTTTGTCATGTTTAGCCAAAACTCTGTCGATGAGCAATTTGTGGCCTCTTTTAACCAGTCAATGGCTAAGTTCAAAAAAAGCGAAACGTATCGTGAAATTATGACAAAGTACTCAAAATAGAAAACTGGCTTCGTATGTCTGTTGGGTTTAATTTATATCTTCTATTTCTTTTGATTTTAAATTACCAATTTCTAAAACAGGCGCGGCATCGATGTTTTCAGCATCCATCATTAAAGCAATTCGCTGCATGGTAGCAACCATTTGACTCTGCTCCCATTCAGCTAACTGTGCAAATCGATTGATAAAGTGCTCTTGGAAAGGCAAAGGCGCTTTTGTTAGCATTTCTTGGCCCTCTTTGCTTAAAAACACCCCAACTTTTCGTTTGTCTTCTGTGCTTCTTACTCGTTGCGCCAATCCTTTCGCGACAAGTCTATCAAGAATACTAGTGACGGTTGCAGGTGATAGATTAATATTTTCAGCAAGTTGCTTGATCATAATACTCTGGTTGAGCGCCAACATTGCGCATGACAATAAGTTGCGGGCCGGTCAAGCCGGCTTCTTTGTTCAACTGCCGTGAACGTAGATCAATGGCACGTATTACTCGGCGTATTGCTATTAGCAATTCTTCGTCTTTTTTCATTGGTTTATCACCTTCATTCCTTTGCCTTATATTTTACCCCAAGGTTTATCTCAACAAGTGTAAAAAGTGCTGATGCTTATGGTATTGGTCTATTACATCGTTTATTACCGCAAGCTTTGACCATCCCATTATATCGTAATCTTGGCCGCCTTCGCTCAAATGCACCTCAGCACGATAATACATATTGTCATCATCATGCATACTATCTTGGTCATTTGTGGCAAAATCTGGTTGTACGTGCATACGCCTCCACACAGCATAAACAAACCTTTGCTCATCTCCATGATGCACAACAATTTCTACCCCGCCATCGTTCACTTCGATGGTGGTGTGTATATCATATTTTATAAATTCCTCTTTGACACTTTCAAATGCAGGACAAACAACATTATTAAGGTAATTTTGAACTGTCGTCTTATTTGGAAACTCCACAATGTTACCCAAACGTTCCTGCCATGCTTGTTTGTTGTCAGAAGGATAAGCAGTCATGACATTCATTAGCTGTGATTCTCGTTTGAATTCATCCACACGCAAAGCTTTCATTAAGCCAATAAGCGAGACTAGTAAAATTAATGCAAAGGGTAAGGCTGAAGCAATTGTCATCGTTTGCAATGCAGTTAAGCCCCCTGCTGCAAGTAATATTGCCGCTACTATTCCTACACCTAATGCCCAATAAATACGTTGCCAAACAGGTGTGTCGTTACGCCCATGTGAACACAACATATCTACTACCATTGCGCCAGAATCGCAAGAAGTTACAAAGAAAATAACGACCATTAAAATCGCAATTCCCGATAGTAACTCTGAATAGGGGAAATACGCTAGAAACAAAAATAATGCAGACGGTGCATCATCGTTTACCATGCTACTTAGACCCGTTCGGCCTTCATTAATAATGAACTCGATTGCAGAATTGCCAAAAACAGTCATCCAAAGCAGAGTAAACGCGGTGGGAATAAGCAGCACACCAAAGACAAATTCGCGTATTGTTCTACCACGAGAAATACGTGCGATAAATAGCCCAACAAAAGGCGCCCACGCAAGCCACCACCCCCAATAAAAGATAGTCCAACCTCCTATCCAATCTGTTTTTTCATAAGTGAATAGGTTAAAGGTATTTCGAACAATGTCAGACAAATATGCACCGGTATTTTGCAAATATGCCTGTAGCAAAAATACGGTTGGTCCTAGAATTAAGATAAAAACAAGTAAGGCGACAGCTAAAATCATATTGGCTTCAGACAAGCGTCGAATGCCTTTGTCTAGACCAGAAACAACCGACACAATCGCAATCGCGATTATGCCAATCATGAGTAATATTTGATTTGTTGCACTGACTTCAAGTCCTAGCAAATAGCTTAAGCCACTATTGATTTGTGCAGCCCCTAAACCTAAGGATGTTGCAACACCAAAGATAGTGCTGATAACGGCAAATGTATCGACCATATGTCCAGGCCAACCATATATTTTATCGCCAATTAGCGGATACAAAGAAGAGCGCAAAGTTAATGGTAATTGATGTCGAAAACAAAAATACGCCAAAATAAGTGCAACCACTGCATAAATAGCCCATGCATGCAGCCCCCAATGGAAAAATGTTGTTCTCATCGCTTCTCGTACCGCTTCTGTCGAGCTAAGTGCTGCACTTGGAGGCGATAGATAATGCATAACCGGCTCAGCGACGCCAAAGAACATGAGCCCTATACCCATTCCTGCCGCAAATAGCATCGATAACCATGTTAATAAAGAATAATCAGGGACAGCGTGATCTGGCCCTAAACGGATACTGCCATAACGCGATACACCTAAAAATATTACGGATACAAGAATAATCGCCACACTTAGTACATAAAACCAACTGCCATTAACGACAATGCTTGCTTGCATCGTTTGAAATAATTGGTCAGCTGTTTTTGGGGCAATGACCGCAAACAGCAATATCAATACAATTGCGATAGAGGATGGGATAAAAACCATCTTGTTTAGAGGTGATGAAGTAGATGTTGAAAGCACGTTTTGTCCCACAAATTAAAAACAAGAGAAGATTATCTTACTCTATAAACAATTGCTATTCACATCAGTACTAATTTTTAGATATCAAAGTAGTTTTTATTACAATTATTATGGCAAAAGTCAGTTTAATGGGCTAAAAATAGAAATAAAGGTAATAAAAGGACTTAAATTTAGTTAGAATACAACGTAATTTGTAGAAAGTTATCAACTCAACAAGCAAGATTGAGTTTAATACTCTGCATTGTAATACTTATAACGAAACCTAAAAAGGGTCCACACACATGATTAAATCAAGAATCAGTCTAGCCGTGATTGCCGCGCTAGCAAGTTCTTCGATATACGCACAAGAAGCAAATGAAAGTGCAAAAGCAAAAATAGAAACTATCGATGTTACTGCAACTAAACGAACTGAATCAATTCAGGATGTACCTGTATCAGTAACCGCCTTAAATGGTGAGGCACTGGAAAACTTGGGAATTGATAACTTTGGTGACTATGTCGAGTTCTTACCAAACGTGACATTCCAAGGAACAGGTCCAGGGCAAAATGAGATCTATATTCGTGGTGCTGCGACAACACAAACCAACATATCAGTATCTTCAGTTCAAGCACTACAACCCTCCGTTGCTTTATATTTAGATGAACAACCGATCTCCATGCAAGGTAGAAACCTTGATGTGTTTGCTACTGATATGGAACGTATTGAAGTACTCCCTGGGCCACAAGGCACGCTATTTGGCGCAAGTTCACAATCAGGGACCGTTAGACTTATTACTAAAAAACCAGATCATTTTGGTTTTTCAGCCGGCGTTGATACCGACTTTGCATTTACCAGTGGTGGTGAAGACAGCAGTACAGTAGAAGCTTTTATGAATTTTGCACTTACTAATGATTTAGCTGTACGTGTGGCTGCATATAATTCTAGACAAGGCGGTTGGATTGACAATATTCAAAATCGACCTTAGTGAAGGAGGTTATAACGGCAGTGCAATTGTTATTGATCGCATCTCTGGTGGTGTACTAAGCGACCCAGCGAATACGCCTGTCACCCCACCAAACAATGATTTATTGGTTGAAGATGATATTAATGACGCAATATATGCAGGTGCGCGTTTTAGTCTATCTTATTTAATTAATGATGATTGGACCTTACTAGTTCAACACACTCAACAAACCTTAGAAACAGAAGGTGTGTTCTCATACGATCCTAACTTGTCAGGCGACAGCTCAACAAATCGCTTCACGCCAGAAGATAACGACGATGAGTTTGGCTTAACCACTTGGACATTGGAAGGACGACTTGCCAAGTTAGATGTAGTGTATACCGGTGGTTATTTGAATCGAGATATAGATTCAACAATAGACTATACAGGCTACACTAATGGTGGCTTATTTTCAGCCTATTACGTATGTAATCATTATGAAGCGGCTACACCTGCCGATGAACGCTGCCTAGACCCAACTAAGTTCTACAAAGAAGATACTTCAACTAAGCGCGTCACTCATGAGCTACGTTTAAACACCGATCTTGAAAAAGACTGGCGTATTACAGCTGGTATTTTCTATGATGATCAAGACGTTAATACCATTGGCTTGTTTAACATTGCTAATACCGAGTTAGGTTTTTTCACTGACTTACAAAGAACACTTGTTGGTACCGAAGGTATCAATAGTGATGGCGGACCTTTCCCATCTGAGATTAGCTTTATTAATGATGTAAGGCATGGCATTGAGCAAATTGCTCTATTTGGACAGTTAGAATATGACATTAGCGATACGTTAACGGCAAGCTTTGGCGCTCGCTGGTATCAAATCGATGATATATATAAAGGCTCAACAAGTACGGTTGATGTTAGCCGACGTTTACGTGCATTTGGTACCTTAGATCCAAACGAACTAAGCGCAGTTGGACTTGATCCAGCGGCGGTTAATGCTGCGGTTGCTAGTGGTCAACTAGAAGTCGATTTGTTAGATGATAATGGCGTACTGACGGTTGATGATACAATATTTAAGTTTTCATTAGACTGGAAAGCATCAGATGATGTCCTGTTTTTTGGGACTTACTCTGAAGGTTTCAGACCACCAGTTACCAATCGTGTAGGCGGTGGATTAGCCACTAACCAAAGCGGCGCATTTGAGAACTTCAGAATACCCGTGTACTCCTTAACCGATACACTCAAAAACTATGAGTTGGGCATGAAGGGTGATTTCTTAGAAGGTATATTGCGCGTAAATGCTACGGCGTTTTATTCTGAAATTACAGATTTACAAACATCAAGGTTTGACCCAACCAATATCAGTTTCTTAGTATTTACCGATAATGTGGGTGATGCTGAAATTACAGGCTTAGATGCCGATATTACATGGCTAGCAACTGACAACTTAGTAATATCAGGAGCATTTAGCGTTTTAGATACTGAACTTACTTCGATTAACCCAGAGCTAGACGGTATTGCCCTACCTGTTGGTGCAGAGCTTCCTTATTCTGCAAGTTTTTCTGGTAACCTTCGCGCACAATACTTTTATGAGTTATCGGGCGGTTTAACAGGTTATGTAAATGCGTCGATGTCATATACGGGTGACAGACTTGCAGGCATGAACATGGATGCCTTTGTCGTAGAGGATGCAACTCGACTAATTTATGGCACAGGTTCAGGCCTTCCTATTCAGCAAGAAGCTGCTGTATTTGATGGCGTAACCTATACCGATGCCAATGGTAACCCATTCCAAGGCGGCCGTTACGTACAAGAAAGTTACGTTATTTCAAACGTATCTTTTGGTGTAACTAATGATGAATGGAAAGCGGAGCTTTATATTGACAACGTGTTTGACGAAAGCGCAGTGTTATATATTGATACTCAGCAATTTACGCCAAAAGTCGTGACTAATCGTCCTAGAACAATCGGTTTACGATTGTCTTACGATTTCTTTTAGGATTTAACTTATGAAAGGCAAGCTATATGCTTGCCTTTTTTTGTATCTAAAATTGGCTATCAACGGTAAAATGTCATCTGAATACAAAAGGATTAATAGGTAAAAATGATACAAAGTTTAGTGATTGAACAACAAATTAGACACGCAATATCACAAGCTAACTTTGTTGATGCGATTGCTTTATCCCAAAAAGCATTGAGCAAGGAATCGAAGCATGACAAGCAAATTGAGCTATTGTACATGCAAGCTGTGTCTTATCGATTAAACGGTGATTTCAATGATGCAATCGCGATTAACGAACAAATCATTCAAAGGCAAGCCAAGCATGCTAGGGCTCATCAAGAACTTGGATACATCTATGTAGCACAGCGTAACAATTTAAAAGCAGCCAAGTACTTTTATAGCGCAACACAGCTCAACCCTGCACTTATTTCAAGCTGGAAAGCACTGATACAGTTTTATCAAGACACTAAAAATCAAAACGCAATAAAAATAGCTTCTGCTCAAATTAAACATTTGTCAGGGCTACCTAAGGCCGTGCTACAAGCACGTGATTTGATGTATGACGGCAAATTATTAGACGCTGATAAGGTATGCCGCTCCTATCTTCAAAAAGATAAACATCACCCTGAGGCAATGTTACTACTTGCAGAGATAGGCATAGCACTGAAAGTATATAACGAGGCTGACTTCATACTGGAAAGTTTGCTATCTCTTTACCCCGAGCATCAAGCTGCTGGACTAGAGTACTTGAAGCTTCTTGCAAAGATGGGTCGCTTTCATGATGCTAATCAGTGCGCCAACAAATTACTTGAGCACTCACCTAAACACACTCAGATAATGACTGCTAAAGCTAATGCCTTAGTAGGACTTGGAGAGCTTGATACTGCTATATCAATTTACAATGAAATACTTGCCCTAGCCCCCGAACAAGCGGGCGTGTCACTTTTACTAGGGCACGCATACAAAGCGGCAGGTAAAGTTAAACAAGCGATTAGTTCATACCAAAAGGCATACGCCCTGAAACCTGATTTTGGAGATGCATATTGGAGTCTTGCTAATACCAAAACATATTCGTTTTCTGATGATGAAATACAAGCCATGCAATCACAGCTCAAACATACTAACATCACTGATGATGATCGTATTCACTTGCATTTTGCCTTAGGTAAAGCGTATGAAGATAACAAAGCGTTTAAGTCGTCGTTCAATCACTATGCCGAAGGGAATAATATTAAACATGCCATGAATGGCTACCAAAGTGAATTTATCAGCGAGCAAGTCGCTAACCAAAAGCGTATTTTTACACAAAGCTTCTTTGAAAAACTCAACGCAGATGAAACACTTGGACACAGCGCCTCCGATCCTATCTTTATTGTCGGTTTACCACGCGCGGGCTCTACATTATTAGAGCAAATACTTGCATCTCATTCGCAAGTTGACGGCACAATGGAGCTACACAATATCATGGCCTTAGCTGCCCGCATGCGAGGTAACAATCCGCCTTATCCTGATCTATTAAATACCTTGCCTGATACTTACTATAAGCGCTTTGGCGAGCAGTACATCAAAGATACTATGGTTTACCGTGACAAGGCGCCTTATTTTATTGATAAGATGCCCAACAATTTTATGCACGTGGGGCTAATTAAATTAATTCTACCAAATGCAAAAATAATAGACGCCAGACGAGAACCCATGGCCTGCTGTTTTAGTGGTTTTAAGCAGTTATTTGGTGAGGGACAAGACTTTACATACCAATTAGAAGATATTGCCCAATATTATAAGGATTATGTTTCATTGATGGCACATTGGGATAGTGTTTTACCTGAGTTTGTACTCAAAGTTCAACACGAAGACGTAATTGATGATCTTGAAGGACAAGTAAGCCGAATTTTGGATTTTTGTGGCCTGCCCTTTGAGCAAAATTGTGTTGATTTTCATAAAACCAAACGAGTAATCAAAACACCTAGCTCAGAACAAGTTCGTCAACCTATTTTTAAAACAAGTGTCGAACAATGGAAGCATTATGAAGCCTACCTCGCTCCACTGATTGAACGATTAGACGGCGTTAGATAATATCAAGATTATTACTCTTCAACTTGTTTATAAACAGGAACACACGCTTTGACTTCATAAGTATATCCTAATAGCTCTTCATCATTTGGCGTGATTAATAACACCGAAAAATCGTCAATAATGACCGAATGTTGATGCGCCTGTTTGTGGCAACTTGAG
Source organism: Glaciecola sp. HA4-3 (assembly GCF_055693685.1). Lineage (NCBI taxonomy): Bacteria > Pseudomonadati > Pseudomonadota > Gammaproteobacteria > Alteromonadales > Alteromonadaceae > Glaciecola > Glaciecola sp. HA4-3. The sequence continues at coordinate 159,315 of NZ_CM146340.1, read as the reverse complement.
AATTTATAAGACTCAAAATGGAAAATAAAATCAGCAATAAGCTGCGCGATATGATTAGCATTGCTTTGAGCTTCAGGTATTGTCTGCTCAGCATCCTGTTCCGGTTGTGATGTGTTTCCTATCTCTTTTTGGCTCGCCTCAGCTTCCTCTATTGTTTGACTGAGCATCTCTAACGATTCAACAAATGTACGATGAGGGCCAAACAACGCAGAATCATGAGGTTCCTCAGATGCTGTTCCAAGACTAGGCTCATTGCTGTTTTCTTGGATTTCTTGCGCTGCCTGTTCGTGCTCTGCATTTATGGTGACTATTGAGTTGCCATAATTCATGTTTATTTGCTTAAAATAAGGCGATGTTAATGTGAATAAAAGGTAGATAACCACTGGGATCAAGCAGATTCTAAGCACCATTGTTGTGCCAGCACGATGTTTATCTTCCCAATGGACAGGAAGCGTAATGCCAACAAGTTTAAATGGAATACTAATAAACAAAAGTAAGTTTGCCAAAATCAAAGCAAGCAAAAGAAAAAAGACGTTCGAGAGGAGCATCCAAAAAGGTAACATCACAAGCGTAGTGAAACCTAAGGTGAATATAAACGGAGTTGGTTCGATGCCAGTAATGGCATTTATTTTTACTGCGGCAAAGGCAAGTGCAAAATTAGCGGTACCAGCATATGTTACTAATACAATAGCTTTACCAATATTATGCTCCCACAAACGCTGGAACATGTTGAGCATTTCTCTAAAGAGCCCTACAAATGCAATTATGCCAATCAACCAAATATCAGTACTACTAACCGATGAAAAAATAGCGATCATCAAAAATAAGAATGCGGCGATAAAATAGCACTTTTGAGAAGTGTTATATTTAAATATCGTTTGTGAAAATTTTTCTTTATTTAAGCGCCTAATCGCGTGATATTTTTGAATAAAATATTTGCTTAATGAAGCACGTTTTTTTGGCGCTACGGGATCAGAACTGTCCTGCTCGTTTGATGTTATTTTTTGTATCATCAATCAATTCCCTTTAACTTGGTAATAAGAAGCCTCTTGGTCCAAGACAAAGAGGCTCCAAATTCGTACCATCTTAACACCATGGTACGCGTCTTACTTAATTGCTTTATTCAAACAAATAATTGAATCGAACACCTATGGTTCTTGGTCTTAGGACATTAGTAACAAAGCTTCTGACCGTTGCCCCTTCAACCGTTTGATTGATTAAAGGTGTGGATTGCACCCCCGTCTCAGCAAACTTATCAAACACATTATTCACATAAAGTGTCACATTCCAATTATCTAATGTATAAGCAACCCTTGCGTTCGCCACACCAAAGCTAGGTAAGGTATAAGCGCCACCAAGAGCACCAGTTCTAGATAAAATATCACTTTGCCATGCAAAATCAGCCGAGTAGTTTAACTCTGCTCCATGGTCGAGATCTTGAAAGTATGTAGTAGACAGTGAAATCTGCGTTTCAGGCGAACCCGGAAGCCTATCGCCAGAGCTACCATCAATAAACAAAGAACCAAAACCAGGTGGATCAATTGTTCTAATCAACGATGGGACATCTGCTGAAAGCTCACTTTTAGCGCGACTAAAAGACCCATTGATACGCCAACTGTCTGTTGCCAGCCAGTTAAATGTTGCCTCAATCCCTGTTGATTCTGCGCCATTTGCATTGATCGTAATTGGAATAGATGCATTCACTGTAGCAGAAGAAAGTTGGTTATCTTCCCACTCAATATAGTAAACGGCACCATTTAAGGTTAGGGTACCATCAAGCAATTGACTCTTGACTCCTAACTCGTGGTTTCTAGTTTTATCAGGCCCATAAGCTCTTTCGTCGAACTGTGCAAAATCATTTGGACCTGGTCCAAATTGCTGGCTATAGGGCTAAATTACAGTTACCTTGACTCGCATTTGGGTCAAAGTCTGGGCATGGACCACCGCCATTGCTTCCACCAATCCTAAAGCCTTCACTAATTGTTACATATACATTGACATCATCACTAAGCGCATATGAAGTATTCACTTTAAACAAGCTACCGCTATCATCTTCTGCCAAAGTAGGGTCAAAATCTCTCGCGGCGATAGTGTCAAGATCAGCTGCAACAAAGTCAGGGTCAAATAAAGGGAAATCGACCGTTGATTGACTTTCAATATCATATTCATAGTACCGCCCACCTAAAGTTACTTGCCACTGCTCATTAATTTGATAGGCAACTTCACCATAAATGGCTTGCTCGGTAATATCTGTCGCTCCTGCCGAGAAATACTCTAAATTATCAGGACGATCAAAGCCTGCAAACTGCGCGTAACCTGGCGTAAACTCTGATGATGAAGAAACGTTTTCCAATTTGTTGTAGAACGCTCCTACAATCCATGAAAAATCAGATTCATAAGTCGAAACTAGTCTTACTTCTTGGTTAAAGACCTCTTCTCGCTCTTCTTCAAGTGTAAAAGCCGTAAAAGTCGGAAAGGTTTCATACGAATATTCAAGGCTGATCAAAAGATCAGTTTGATCACGCTGACCCACTTCTTCATATTCTGATATGCCAGTAGCAGAGGTTAATTCAGCAAAACCCAAATCGGCTGTAATTTCCAACGCTAGTAAACTGGTGCTTTCATCGTTTGGCTCGAGCACACGTTGAGCATTTTCATACAAACCAGTAGGCAATTCACCTCGATGGCTCGAAATAGTTCTGCCTTCATTTTCTTCCTCTTGGAAGTAGTAAGTCAACGTCGAATCAACATACTCATTTGGTTGCCAGCGAAGCGCAATTTTACCCGTATATGATTCTTGTCCGTTAACGTCTTCTTGCGGGGCAAGTTGGTCACTGCCCCGTGGTGAATCGGGTTCAGAAACCCCAATTTCCCTTACAATAAAAGGCTGGTCAATGAAACCAGGGTCGTCATATCGGTCTAAAGAAGCACGAAATGCAAAGGTTTCGCTTAATGCTGTATTCACAGTAAAACCAATATCCGTGCCCAAGTCATCACTTTCGTTAGTGCTAAACAAGTCTGTACGTACTTCTAACTCGTCGCTATCAAACTTTGGTTTAACTGGTATATAACGAATCGCGCCACTGAGCGTGCCAGCGCCATATAATGTACCTTGAGGACCAAGCAATACTTCGATACGTTCAAGGTCGTTAATTCGCAAATCTACCGCTAATGGTATCTCACCTAAATAGGTGGCTACTGTGCCGCCTTGTGTATTGCCATCACCTTGTCCAAGGGGGTTAGCATTTATACCTCTGACGATAATTGGGTTGCCGTTTCGACCGCCTTGGTCTAACGCTATGATACCGGGCACCAGCCTAAGTGCCTCAGAGATATCACCAATGCCTTGTTGTTCTAGTAATTTGCCATCAAGTGCTGCAATGTTAATCGGCACATCTTGCACAGAACCTGCACGACGAGTAGCCGTGACGGTGATTTGTTCAATTTGTGAAACTTTTTCGTCTTCGTCTGTCTGTGCAAAAGCAGGAACAACTAATGCACTGCTAGCAAGCGTAATGGCAACCGCTTGCGCAACTATATTGGGTGTAAAACTCAGGGTTTTCATGATGTAAGCGTCTCTAGTTGATATATTGATTAACACGTAATGCTTTTATTATTATTGTAGAGATCTAACGTGTAAGAACTTTCACTACCAAGCTTAGTGTGCATTAACTAGGCAGTTGTATCGAGTCTACTGTATACATCACAAATGAGTCAAATGGCATTGTTAGTGTAATAAGGCCCTTATTAATTCAAATTGCTAAAGCTCTATGATAGTGTTTTGGCAAAACGTCAATAATAAAAACGCGACTAATTATCCAATGTCCTTGTCAACTGAAGCACTTATTGAAAACAACTTATACCTTATGTCGATTGGGGACTATGAAAAAGTTCACCAAAGCGCGATTAAGCTTATTCATGACAATATTCATAACCCGGTACCATATTTTTTATTAGCTAAACTTTGTTTTGATCATAAAAATTATGAAAAATCTATTGGTCTTTTTGAGAAATCCTTATCATTAGAACCGACCAATGTCTATACGCTTATCTATTTTGCTCAAATGCTTTCACATATTGGGCAAAATGATAAATCGCGCATTACCGCCGAAAAAGCAGCAAAACAATCCCTTTCAAAAGCTCATCTTGCTGATACCTTAGGCGTGATATTTAGTCGGGCAGGCAATCATAAAAAGGCGGTTGTCTTTTTTGAAAAAGCCGTCAGCATAGATTCAAAACCTGCCAACTATCATTATAACTTGGCAGTTTCACTTCAATTCTTAGGTGATTTTACAGCTGCTGAACAATCGTATCTTAATACTCTTAAGAAAAATCCAGATGCCTATAAAGCCTTATCGTCATTAGTGGGTCTGAAGAAACAAACAAAAGAGCAAAACCATTTAGATTCTTTATTAGCAGCTAAGCAGAAGATAAAAAATGACGCAAATGCAACATTGTATTTAGGACATGCTATTGCTAAAACATACGAAGATTTCGGCGACTATAAAACTAGTTTTAAGTATCTACAAGAAGCAAAAAAGGCAAAACTAGGACATTCATGCACGCTTGACTACAATAATATCTGTCGTGCGGCTAAACGAACAGGTATCAATATTGAGAATATTTCTGACGACAAACCTAGTCATAATCGTCCAATTTTTATTGTAGGGCTGCCTCGCACCGGCACGACACTGGTTGATAGAATTATTTCTAGTCATCAGCATGCAACATCGTGCGGTGAGCTTAATACCTTTGCAGAACTCACAAAAAAGATAGCACAGACTTCATCGAATTTGGTGTTAGATGCACAAACCCTTGAATCAGCGATCAATACCGACTTAGCCAAGGTTGGGCAGCAGTATATGGCCTCTACGCTTCCTTTACGGGCAAATGCAGAGGTTTTTACCGACAAAATGCCATTAAATTTCTTCTATGCTGGACTAATTTTACAAGCATTACCTAATGCAAAAGTCATTGCTTTGAGGCGTGGAGCAATGGATAGCTGCTTAAGCAATTATCGGCAATTGCTTACTACTGAGCACGCCTATTATGATTATACATATAGCTTAGATAATACAGCCGACTTCTATAAAGAATTCGACGGCCTGATGACATATTTTAGACAAAGCCTACCAAATGATAGATTCATGGAAGTATATTATGAGGATATCGTTGCCAATCAAGAAACTGAAACAAGAAAAATCTTGTCGTTTTGCGGGCTTGATTGGGATGAGGCTTGTTTACGCTTTCACGAAAACACAGCAGCAGTGTCAACCGCAAGCTCTGTCCAAGTTCGACAACCATTATATTCAGGCTCTATCGGCCGATGGAAGCGCTACGGAAATCTAGTCGACGGCTTGCAAGGCCGATTGGGAGCGTTGGCCAAAAGGGATTAGTTTCATCAATCCCTTTAACGACTATCTAAAGTGACCTAGGATTACCTTTGCGACTATGCGCCAAGGACCTTGCCAAAATGGATGATATACTAGTGCTCTTAACAGCGCTACCAAAGCGCTTTTGTATGACCTTTGGCTAAACTCATACGCCGATTTTCGAGAATAAAAAGCACTAAACCCTCTTCTCCATTTTATGAATGAAACTGCATTTGGATATTTAGCCCTAAAATTTCTTAAAATTTGTTCATTAGAAATAAATCGCTCTATTTTATCGCTTGAAATTTGTGTCCTCATAACACGATAACTGGCAACTATTTTTGCTTGATAAACAAATTGATGATCTACCGACAGCCTCAACCACAAATCATAGTCATCCGCATATCTAATTCTTTCATCAAACCCAACTATTGCTTTTACTGCATCCGTCCGCATTAAGGCGGTTGTTATGCTGACAGAGTTATCTTTTAACAGATGCTCGGTAATCATCCCTGAATAACGTCGCATATTTTTATCACTTACAAATGCCCCTGTTTCGTCTATTAATTTTTCGTCAGCATGAATAACATCGTATTGTTTATGGGCTTCTAAATATGCTACCTGTTCACTAATTTTAGTAGGCTCAATTAAATCGTCAGAGTCAAGGATGGCCAAGTATTCACCGCTAGCCATTTCGATGCCTCGGTTTCTAGCAGCACCTTGCCCCTGATTTTCTTGATAACGATAAGTAATTCTTGTATCGGCTAAAAATGGTGAAATGACATGTTTTGTCATATCAGTCGAGCCATCGTCAATAATAATGTACTCGATATTTTGATAATCTTGATTTAAAACGCTTTGTAAAGTCAGTAGCAAATAGTCTGCTCTATTGTATGTAGCAGTGATTATCGATACTAATGGGCTAGCTTTGTGCAACTTCTTGCTCTCTTGCAAAATAATATTGTTCAAAAGTACCCTAATAAGCTGGAAAATAATACCCACAATAAATTAGCTACACTCTAGTGCTTAATAAGCCAATGGCGTAACATATAAGTAAGGAGTGATTTTAATAAATAATCAACACTCTAAATAAATACAAATTTTAACCATCCAGAAGCAGATGAAAATCAACATGAAAGCGAACGCTAAAGTATCGATAATCGTACCTACCTATAATAGAGCACAGCTAATTCAAGAAGCCATAGATAGTGTGCTTGAGCAAACATATGATAATTGGGAACTCATTATCATTGACGACGGTTCAAGCGATGATACTAAGTTAGTAATCGATGCGTACAAAGACGACCGAATTATTTATCGCTATCAAGAAAACTAGGGACAAAGCACTGCCAGAAATGTTGCGCTAGACATCTGCACTGGCGATTACGTTTGCTTTTTAGATTCTGACAACAAGTGGATGCCTCACAAACTTGAAACTACCCTTAAAGCGTTTGAAAGTGATCCTAGCATAGATATAGTATACGCGGAATTTGTTACCATTGATGAACAAGGAAATGAAATTAGCAAAGAACGAAGTATGGCAAGATATTCAGGGCAGATAACCCAATATTTACTTCGAGATAACTACATTACAATGAATACTGCAATGGTAAAAAAGAAGTGTTTTGATGTTATGGGCGGTCTTGATTCAAGCATTCCAGTTGCGGACGATTATGATTTGTGGCTCAGGATGTCAACGCAATACAAATTTTTATACATAAATGAGTTTATTGCTTATTACAGGGTCATGAAAAATCAAATCTCGAGTGACAAGGACAAACGTTTTTTGTCCAATGAAAATATACTTCGAAATTTTCGAAAACGCTTTCCAAACGCCGTATCAACACTGCAATGGAGAAGAGGCTTTAGTGCCTTTTATACCCGCAAAGCGGTTTATGAATTCGGTAAAAAAAGGAAACAAAAAGGAATAAAATCATTAATTAAAGCTATGTCGCATCATCCCTTCTGGCAAGGACCATGGCGCGTTATAGCGAAATTCATCCTTGGGTATTATAAATAAATATCAAAACGCCAAAAGTATTTATCTTATTTGTTTATTAAATTTTTTTAATCTAACTAAAAAGTGAAAATATCCCGCAGTCGCACTGTCTATTTTAGACAGTTTCTCGCCATCTAACTTTAGAAATAAAAATAATCATAAATCATATGCTTATGAAGATATAAGACTCTGCCTTGGGTATGTAAGTTGATTTATGTGAGTATATAGTCCCCCACTTTTTAAAATCACAAGTCTCTGCAGAATTAAGGTGCTTAGTCGATAATTAGCATTAATCTTTAACGCGTCTTTTATTAAATTTTACCTAGGGAACACCATGAATCCTTTGAGTCATCTAAAAATAAAAAGCAAAACTTTTGTTTCTCCTATCATTTCGTTCTTTTTTCTGGTCGCCATTTGTGTGGTGACTTTTGTTAATTTAGTGAACATTGGCAATGATGTTGATATTGTCGCAAATAAATTATCTGCTAACGCTTTTTCTTCAAACACGCTTCTAGACCAAATGTATCGCAAACGAATGAGTATGAAGAATTTCGTTCAAACATCTAACATCAAATACGCAGATGTATTTAATGATATGTCCAGTGAAATGAAAGCTACCATTACGGACGCTCGTGCAAGAGACATGTCACTTGAACAAAGTGACCTGCTATCTAGTGCTTTCGAAAAAAATAAAGAGTATACGGCACTTTTTAACACCATCGTTTTACCTAACAAACAAAAAGAAGACAAATTATTCGAGACAAAAATTACAGAAATGGGGAGAGCGGCAAGGCAGCATTTAAGCGCAATTATGGAAAGCGCATATCAAGATAACGACCCTGCGGCAGCTTATTATGCCGCAATTGTCCAACAACATTTGCTACTATCTCGCATTTATGTCAGCAAGTTCATCGTTACTGAAGACGATGATTCTGTAGCGCGCGCGACAAAAGAGATTGACATCGCAATTGAAGCAATTTTAATTCTAAACGGTGAATTACAAAATCCGACTCGTCGTTCTTACCTAAGTAAAGCCTCAGACTTAATTAACCAGTACCGACAAGGAATTATCGACATAGCTGATGCATTAAATGAGCGCAAGGAAGCGATAGACAGACTTGATAAGATAGGGCCTGAAGTAGCAACCATTGCACGCAAAATGGCATCCTCTTCTCTTTTATCTATAGATGAGAAATCCAATGCAATAAGTCAAGTTGTAACAAAAAACGAGGTAACACTTATCATATTGAGTGTTTTATCTTTGATCATTTGTATATTTGTGGCGCTTGTGGTTGCTCGTTCTATTAATAAACCAATTACACAAACAAGCAAAATGCTACAAGAGATAGCGAGCGGTAATGGCGATTTAACGATGCGGCTTGAGTACTCGAGTAAAGACGAACTTGGTGAGCTTTGTAATCATTTCAATGCGTTCATTTCTAATATACAGAATATAATGCTTGAAGTTTCTAACGCTACCTTACAACTTAGTTCCGCAGCGGAGGAACTATCAACAGTGGCAAAAACAACCAACAATGGCCTTATCGACCAAGAAACAGCGTTAATCGATATTGTAAATTCCAAAGATGCTGTCGTAGAAAGCGTTAACTATGTTGCTAGTCAAGCAGGTGTTGCATCTAAAACCGCAGTTGATACATCTCAAGATGCTAGTGACGTATCTAATACGATGAACTCAACATTTAACCATATTAGTTCGTTAGCCACAGACCTTGAGAATTCAAGTAAAGTGTTTGAAGAGCTTCAAAAGGAGAATGAAAATATTGGGCGCGTCTTAGAACTCATTAATGGCATCACCGAACAAATTAACTTACTTGCCTTAAATGCTGCAATCGAGGCTGCCCGAGCGGGTGAAGCAGGAAGAGGATTTGCAGTAGTAGCGGATGAAGTAAGAACTTTAGCTAAAAGGACAAAAGATTCTACCGAAGAGATTGTAAGTTCTATATCTAGTCTTAATCAATATGTTGGACTTGCTTCAGATTCAATTGTTAAAAATAAAAACGAGGCATTTGCTACTGTCGATTCCGCCAAAATTGCTAAGCAGCGCATAGACGAAATTAATACCAAGATTGCAATGATAAAAGACTGTAATATCGATATATCTAAGGCGACTGATGAGCAGCAAGAATCGTTCGGTATTGTTTCATCCGGTCTAGAAAAAATAAAAACGGTTACTACACAAACCAAACTGTCTTCTGCTCAGTCCACAGAAGCAAGTCACGATTTAACTCGTTTGAGTTCAAATCTTCAAAATATCGTCGGACAATTTAAAATTGAGAGCAAATGATTAACTTATTCCATGTTTGATATAAACATTTATAAGTTTCAGTTAATAAGACTATTATTTGAGCATGAGCAAACAGCGGTGCCATCGCACCGCCATATTATTATTCAACAGTTACCGATTTAGCCAAATTACGGGGCTGATCAACATCCGTACCTTTGATTAGCGCAACATAATATGAAAGCAATTGTAGTGGAATGGTGTATACAATTGGCGCGACAGACTCCATACAATGAGGGACTTGCACAACTCTCATGGTTTCATCACTTTCAAAGTGAGCATCTTTATCAGCAAATACATACATTATACCGCCTCTTGCTCGCACTTCTTCAACATTGGATTTTAGCTTTTCAAGCAGTTCGTTATTCGGTGCAACGACAATCACGGGCATATCAGCGTCAATCAATGCTAATGGGCCATGTTTAAGTTCACCTGAAGCATAAGCCTCCGCGTGAATATATGAGATCTCTTTAAGCTTAAGCGCACCCTCCATCGCAATAGGATATTGGTCGCCTCGGCCCAAGAACAAACTATGATGTTTATCAGAAAACTCTTCTGCCAAGTCTTCAATTTCATCCGCTAAGCTCATGGTTTCTTCAAGCTTCGCAGGCAAGCTAACAAGTGCGTCAAGAATATTATCAATAGTTTGGGCAGACATATCTTTATGTTTGCCAATAGAGACTGTTAGCATTAACAAAGCGGCTAATTGCGTCGTAAACGCTTTGGTCGAAGCAACGCCTATCTCGGCACCTGCGCGTGTTAAAAACTTAAGGGCAGATTCTCGTACTAATGATGAACCATCAACATTACACACGCTCAAGCTCGACATATAGCCACTTTGCTTTGCTAGTTTTAAGGCCGCTAGCGTGTCTGCAGTTTCGCCTGATTGTGAAATAGTCACTAACAAACTATTTGCTGGTACAAAAGACTTGCGGTAGCGGAATTCAGATGCTATTTCGACATCACATTGAACACCAGCGTATTGCTCAAGCCAGTATTTTGCCGTCACACCTGCATGATAGCTGGTACCACAGGCGATGATTTTAACATATTGAGTATTTGCAAAGATTTCATCTGCGCCTTCCCCAAAGATACCGGGCGCTAGGCCGTTTGCTGTCACTCTATCTTTTAATGTATTGCGCAGCACTACAGGTTGCTCGTAAATCTCTTTTAACATGTAATGACGGTATCCAGCTTTATCACCAGCGTCATGTTCTACATTTGACTCAACAATTTCACGCTCCACGTTATTGCCGTTTGCATCGACAATTTCAACACTGGTGCGCGTAATCTGCGCGACATCGCCTTCTTCTAAGAAGATAAATCGGCGAGTCACAGGTAAAAGCGCCATTTGATCTGAAGCTAAAAAGTTCTCATCAATGCCCAAGCCAATAACCAGTGGACTTCCAGAACGGGCGACAACTAATTTATCAGGCGTGTTTTTATCCATAACAACAGTGCCATAAGCACCTTCAAATGTTTTAACCGCTTGCTGCACAGCTTTAAACAAATCATCGGTACCTTGCATTTTTAGCGCAATACTATGGGCAATTGTTTCAGTATCTGTGTCAGACACACAGTCATAACCCGACGCTTTTAAACTTGCTCGTAAGCTATTATGGTTTTCAATAATACCATTATGAACAACCGCAAAACGTGATTCACTTGTATGCGGATGCGCATTTGCTTCAGTTACACCACCGTGAGTTGCCCAGCGCGTATGTGCAATACCCGTGCTGCCTTTGTTGGCATCTGTCATTTGCTCTAATGCATCAGATAAGGCCTTGACCTTACCTATTCGCCTAACAACCGATAACTTAGAACCTTCTAATAAAGCGACGCCTGATGAGTCGTAGCCTCGATACTCTAATCTACGCAAACCTTCCAATAAAATATTAGTGACGTTGCGCTCAGCAACCGCTCCTACAATTCCGCACATATGCGTTTTCCTTTATTTGTCTTTTTTGACTGGCTTTTGCCAACCAGAGATATTTCGTTGTTTACCACGCGCTACTGCTAAGACATCTGCTTCAACGTCTTTTGTAATTGTGCTGCCAGCACCGACTGTAGCATCATCGCTGATATGTACTGGAGCCACTAATGACGAATTAGACCCAATAAATACATTATCGCCGATGGTAGTTTTAAATTTGTTTTTACCGTCATAATTACAAGTGATGGTACCTGCACCAATATTGCTTGCTGCACCTATTTCGGCATCACCTATATAACTTAGGTGATTGACTTTTGCCCCTTTGCCAATAGTGGACTTTTTAATTTCTACAAAATTACCTACTTTAACGCCCTCTTTTAAATCAGCACTAAGGACGAAGTCGAGCATAAGGGCCAATTGTGCATGCGTCGGCTACCTTTGCGTCTTCAAGTAAGGAGTAGGCATCGATATGCGTATTGTCGCCAACGACGCAGTCGCGCAGCACACAATTTGGGCCAATGCTGACGTTGTTACCAAGTACGACTTTACCCTCGATAACGGCATTGATATCAATAAAGACATCTTCACCTACACTTATCTGGCCGCGTACATCGATGCGATGAGGGTCAGCTAATGACACGCCTTGTGCCATTAAATCGTGAGCAATACGCAATTGATATGCGCATTCAAGAGATGCCAGCTGTGCTCGGTTATTTACCCCTTCCACTTCGCGGTGCCAATCAGGTTGAGCAGAACTGATTCTCTTACCTTCTTTTGCTGCCATTTCAATGACATCAGTGAGGTAATACTCGTTTTGTGCATTGTCACTTGAAAGATTATCTAACCAGCGCTTAAGGTCAGCGCCAGCCATAATCATCATACCCGTGTTTATTTCACTAATGGCTAATTGCTCTGTATTAGCGTCTTTGTGCTCAACGATTGCGGTAATATTATTTGTTGGGTCTCTGACAATTCGCCCCATACCAGTAGGGTCGTCTAAGTTCACGGTTAATAGCGCTAAATCCGAATCTTGTTTAGCTTTTACTAAGCGCGCTAGCGTTTGTGTTGATATTAATGGCGCATCCCCAACCAAAATCAATACATCATCACTATCGTTGATGTTATCGACTGCTTGCATCACTGCATGACCAGTGCCAAGTTGCTCGGCTTGCAAGCACCAATTCACATTATGTGAGCTCAAGGCTTCTTTGAGCATATCTTTACCATGCCCATAAACCAAATTTATGTTATTTGCACCAAGCGGATAGACATTGTCGATTATGTGCTCGACCATGGGTTTATGCGCAATTTTGTGTAAGACTTTGGGAAGCTTAGATTTCATTCTAGTGCCTTTCCCTGCAGCTAAAATGATAACGGATAATGACATAAGTCAGCCTCAATAATTCAGTGCGCAATAGTGTACAAATAATTGGACTTTTTGTCAGTTACTTTCGTGCTTTTGGCCATATTCAATTGCTATTAGCAAAATGACATTTCTAATTAGACTACATTGCGTTTCTTGCGTTGAAAAACACTAAGCACATTTGTTGCTAACATGACGCCCAACAAAATCAAACTGCCCCCCATTAACACTAATGAAGATAGATGCTCATTCAAGATGAGATACCCCCAAAGAATGCCAAACAAAGGGACTAAGTAGCCAACAGTCATTGCTCTAGATGCACCCACCTTTGCAATTAAATCAAAATATAAAACGTAAGCTAGTCCGGTACAAATAAAGGATAAAACAAGCGCACTGGAGATAGCTTTTGCACTAGGAAATGTATCTGGTAGGTTTAATAGGGCAATAGGTAATAAGGCCAGTGCTGCAAACAATTGACTGCCACCGGCTAAAGCAAAGGACTTGACTTGAGATAGCTTAGCTTTGAGATAACTGGCAGATAAGCCATAACAAAGTGTCGCAAGCAAAATACATAATATGGGTAAAATCGTGTTGTCTCCTACATTGGACTGCTGATAGCTAATTAACATAACACCCATAAAACCTAATAAAATACCTAGCAAACCAGCCTTGCCAATGGACTCTTTTAAATACAAATAAGCTACCAATACACCGAACATTGGTGCGGTCGCATTTAAAATAGCCAAAAGGCCTGCTTGCAGATGCAATGAACCATAATTAAATAGACAAAATGGAATGGCCGTATTGAGCAAGCCAACTAATAGCAATTGCTTCCAATAAACAAACAGATCTTTGTGTTGTCGTTTAAAATATACAATAGGCATTAATAATATAAATGCGCCTATTGCCCTTATTTCAACAAGTGCAAAAATACCAATTTCTGGCACCGCCCACTGCATTAGCATAAACGAAGCGCCCCAAATCGCGCCAAGTAATAACAACTCAATAAAATGTAGTAAACTCAATGTGTTTGCTCTAAAGATAAAAGGAAGGATTTACGGGACAAACCACCAGCGTAACCCGTTAGTTTGCCGTTGGCCCCAATAATACGGTGGCAGGGTACCACAATAGAAAGAGGATTTTTGCCGTTTGCTGCGCCAACTGCTCGTGAGCCAGTAGGCTTACCTATTTGTTTTGCAATATCGATATAAGCACAAGTTTCACCGTATTTGACGTTTAGCAGCGCTTGCCATACTTGTTTTTGAAATTGTGTGCCTTTGGGCGCTAAGGGTAAATCAAAGGATTTTCTGCTCCCCTGCAAGTATTCATTCAATTGTATTTTGGCGCGTTCGCAATGCTCATTACTCAATTGCTTGCCTGACAAAGGTTCATCAAAAAATCTAATCTGTGTCAGCCCAAGCTCATCGGCATATACTCTGATAAACCCAACCGGACTTGATACTTCGCTCACAAATGTCATCCGCTTATACTCCACATATTTAAACTCAAATAACTACGCCAAGGCGAAGCATTATCAGGCTGAATTACCTGTCCACTTTCCAATTTTGCCTTCATTTGCTTTTTAATTACCAAATCTGTTTCTAAAAATATATCGGTATTATTGCGAGCGCGTAAGTCTACATAGTTGACTGTCCATGGACCTATGCCTTTTATGCGTAACCATTCACTTAATGCAAATTGACACACGTTAACATTTTCACCTTGTGCTTTTTCAACTGCCACCAAGTGCCTAGCTAAAGCCAGTATACTATCACGCCTAGCCTGAGGGACTTTCAAAAACTGTAAATCAGAATTAAGCACTAAAGAAGGCTGGGGAAAAGCTTGTTTACTTTGCTCTGCAAACCCTTGATAAAACTCATTGACTTTATTTACCGCTGCAGTCACTGATATTTGTTGACCTAAAATTGCACGACACCCGGCTTCAAAGTCACCCACTACACCAAGGCAACCTGATCCCTTTTACTAATTCTTCGGCTTTTAACCCTGCTTTGAGCAAAGCTCGTTCAATCAGGCTTGGGTCAGCATGCAAGTCAAGCCAGTCTGCGCATATTTTCTTTATCAACAGTGTATATTTTGAATAAGCAACATCAAAGCGAAGCATAAATGCATGTTGCTCAGGCAAATGCTCAATCTCAATTAAAATGACCTTACCATCAATATTCACATATTTGTGTATGCCAGTATCATAAATATATTCATTTCCCTTAATTTGTCGTCTTGAGAAAAAATCTCGTACATTTTCCCAGTCATATGGAGGGCGGTAATGCAGACTTATATTCATTTTTTGCATTAAGCCCTCTTCAGCATTGGCTTTTTTTACTTGCTTAGCTCGTATTTGGCTTGGTGTTAACTTTAAGACTTTTTTTGTATGCACTTGGAGTTGACGACTTGAACTAAACCCCACAGCTTGTGCAATCTCTTCTATACTTAAACGACTTTGTTGCAACAGACTTTTGGCTTCTAACAGTTGTTGAAACAATACAAACTGTTTGGGGGCCACATGCAAATGCTCAACAAATAATTTGTGTAGATAGCGGCTTGAAATCCCCAAACGCTCAGCAATATTGCTAAGATCAGTGCCTAAATCTGAAGACAATATATTCATAGCACGCTTAACCGTTGTATTAATGCCTTGCCAAGCTGGTGAACTTGGTGCTGCGTCAGGCCTGCATCTTAGACACGGTCGATAGCCTTTAAGAAGCGCTTGTTGAGAAGTGCTACAATAACTCACGTTTTTTTCAAGCGGCGCACGCACCTTGCATACGTTTCGACAAAAAATGCCCGTTGTTTTAACTAAAACAAAAAACATACCGTCAAAACGAGGATCTTTTGAAAACCTTGCTTGTTGACATTGTGAGTGCGATAACATTTTTTTGCCTACAGTGATAAACTAATAATCTGGCGTTATAATAGCCTATGTTGATATTAAAACACGTTGTTTTCAGAACTGATTTACCAAGAGAGCGTATTGAAAAAAATAATCATAATTTTTATAGCAACCTTTAGCAAAATTGCATCTGTAGCCTTATTAAGTTTGACTGTAAATCATCTATGCTATGCGAAAGTTGAAACCTCTTTGTGGGTGCAAAACTACTTTGATGAAGTGACAGACCATGCTAGGAAAATGAACGTACCAGGACTAACCATGGTAGTGGTGCAAAAAGGTAAGCCGGCGATGTTTGTTTATTACGGTCGCACATATAAAAATGGGCAACGTATTGATCAAGACACATTGTTTCGGCTGGCGTCAGTCTCAAAAACATTCACCGCAGCTTTGGTATCCAAACAGCATGCTAATCAGACACTTGATTGGCAAACCCCTGTTGAAATCATGACACCTGAATTTAATATCAGCAATCATACAGAAAAGCCCATTTTATTGCGTCACATTATTGGACAATCTGCTGGTTTTACGCCAAATGCTTATGATAATTTGATTGAGGCAAATTATGATAGAAAACGCGTGCTCGCGGCCTTGGAAAACTTAGATAGCTTATGCAAACCAGGATATTGTTACACTTATCAAAATGCCTTGTTTGGTGTATTAGAGGAGTTTTATGTAAGCCAAAACACCTCGTACGCACAGCAACTACAGACAGAATTATTTGACCCACTGAACTTACAAGCTAACGTTGGCAAAGCATCCTTAGAACAAAATAAAAATTTTGCGAGGCCACATGCAGCCCTAGCTCGAGACAGATGGCGTAAAGTCCCAGTCAAAGAAGACTATTATCGTTTTGCCCCTGCTGCTGGCATCAATGCCAGTATAAAAGATATGGAAACATGGATAAGGGCATTACTTTTAGAGTATCCAGACGTTATCAATCAACAAATGATAGATCAAATGACGCAAGCGCGCGTTCAAACAAAAGGTGAAATGCGCCGTAAACATTGGCGAGCCCATTTACGCTCTGCTCATTATGGCCTTGGGTGGCGCGTTTACAACTTTGATGGTAATACGGTAAATTATCACGGAGGCTGGGTACAAGGATACAGGGCCAGCGTATCATTTTCACCTGATTTAGACCTTGGAATCGCGGTACTAATGAACGCGGAAAGTAGCATAATTAGTGAAATGAACGCCACTTTTTGGCGACTTGCCCATGAAAATAATCCTAACGATTAAACATTAAGACCTTTGTATAAATACAAACCCATTCGTGTTTTTAGTAAATCGTATATACTATCGTTCGCGTAATTTTTAATAGGTAGCAAGGCAAATCAATAATATGCAGGCAAGTATTGCACAATTAGTAAAACGAGATACCGTCGCCACGCTATACGCGCAAACACTGCGTGTTACTTTGAGTCACATAACCGTAACAGTTATCATGTGCCTTTGGTTTGCCAGTGTTGCCAACAAGGTTGAACTGGCAGTATGGAGCACCTGCATTGCGATTTTCGTAGTTTCTCGTTTAGTTTTGAATCATTTTTTTGTCAAAAAAGACCGAATAAATGAACAAAAAATATGGCTTCACTTATGGGGCTTGAATTCTGTTATCTCCGGTGGCTTGTATTGCGCAGGTATTATTTACTTTTCCCCTTTAGCACAGCCTGAATACCTTGTTGGTATCGCTGTTTTTGTAGTGGCAATTAGCGCTGCGTGTGTGATTGCCTTTGGTGTTAGTCGATATGCCATCATGTGCTTTTTTCTTCCCTTGGTGATCCCTTCAACCGTTTTTTTAGCCGTGATGGGTAATCAAACAGGAAAGCTAATCGCCTTATCAATGGCCGCTTATACTATTGTCGTTTTCTTGTTAATCAGGCCTGTTACTCAAGCCTATAAAAATGCTCTTACACTTAGCTATCAGCACAAAGAAGAAATAGAGAAAAGAAAATTAGTCGAAAAACAACTTCAAGATATTTCCAGACGTGATGGTTTAACTGGTTTATTTAATCGTCGTTATTTTGAAGAAGTACTAGAAATCGAAATTGGAAGAGCGAATAGAAATCATCAGTCCCTATGTTTGCTCATGTTTGATGTAGACTGTTTCAAAGAATACAACGACAAATACGGTCATGTTGCAGGTGACGAGTGTTTGAGCAAAGTGGCTGACATCGCCCAGCGACTTGCCAGCCGAAAAGGTGATTTAGTCGCTGCAGGTACGGCGGCGAAGAATTTGCTATTATTTTACCTAACATAGAATTAGAAGGGGCAGTGGCGTTTGCCAACAAGCTGCAACAAAGTATTCAAGATACAAAAATTGAGCATCTAAGTACCAAACTAACATCACTTAAGCGCATTACTATTAGTGTGGGTGTGACCAATTTGGTGCCCTTTAAAAAGGTACCTAATAAAGAACTTATTTCTGCCGCAGACTCAGCCTTATATGAAGCTAAACGACAAGGCAGAAATAGAGTATATCATTTCGAAAACACTGGCTTTATCAATAATTAGTTTAGCTTAGTCAGGCGTATTCAGATAAGTGTAACCTGCTAAACACGCTTCATAGAAATCCGTCCATTTAACACCTTCTCTGGGCTTTAAATTACCTACGCTCACTTGTTTATCTATCATGCGTTTAACGTCAATTGCCATTGCGCTAGGATGATATTGCATAATGCCTAATACTTGCTCTACCGTTGAGCCTTTGATCACCTCTTCAATGTAAAAATCTTCAGGATCATCATCATAGCTAAAAATATGCACTTCATTTAATCGACCAAATAAGTTGTGCATATCTCCCATCACATCTTGATATGCCCCTGTTAAAAATAGGCCTAAATAAGTTTTCTCTTGGGGCGCCAACTCAGGCATAGGCAATACATTTGAAATGGCATGGTCGATGACAAATTGATCGATTTTGCCGTCACTATCGCAAGTAATATCTACCAAAGAACAATTCTTAACAGGCGCCTTATGTAAACCTACTACGGGCACTACTGGCAACAGTTGACCTATTGCCCAGCTATCTACAGCAGATTGAAAAACTGAAAAATTACATAAATACTGCGAAGAAAGTGAGAAATCCAAAGCCTGTAGTTCTTCTGGTACAAAATCTGCCTTGGCATAGCGTAATTGCACAGCTCTCATGATTTGCCAGTATAGGGTTTCGATTTTTGCCAATTCCTCAATGCCGATTACACGTAAAGTAAATGCTTGGGATGCTTGTTCTTTCCACTGTGAGGCATCATTGAACACTTCTTGAAAGTTCATTTCATCGTCAATGCTTTGGTGTAGTTCGCGCATATTCTTAAGCAGAATATGCTCATTTGCCGTGGGCGATGTATCAATATCTAAGCCTTCAGGTTTTATTTCACCTACCACTTCAGTAATTACACAAGAATGGTGTGCAGTAATTGCTCGGCCACTTTCCGTTACAATATTTGGATGAGGTATCCCTTCTAGGTCACAGATTTCTCGTAAGCCATAAACAACATCTGCCACATACTCGCGCAAGCTATAATTACGTGAAGAATCATTAGTGGATTGACTCCCATCATAGTCAATACCAAGCCCTCCACCAACATCCACATATTTCATATTAAAACCAAGCTTATGTAGCTCAGTATAAATACGTCCGCTTTCACTCACCGCGTCTTTAATCGCTCTGATATCAGGTAGCTGACTACCAATATGAAAATGCAACAACTGAAGAGTATGCCCCATATCGTTTTCTTCTAAATATCGAGCGGCTTTGATAATTTCTGATATGGTCAAACCAAACTTTGCTCTATCACCACTAGAGCCTTGCCATCTTCCTTGACCTTTGGCTCGCATTTTACTGCGCAAACCAACGATTGGCTCTATATTTAGTGCTTTACTCACCTCAATTAGCATGGTTAATTCGCTATATTTCTCAATGACAATAACGACCTTGCGCCCCAATTTTCGCCCAAGTAAGGCTAAGCGCATGAACTCTTCATCTTTGTAGCCATTTAAAATCGTCAAGGCATTAGCATTAGTATTAAATGCTAAAACGGCTAATAATTCTGGTTTCGAGCCTGCTTCTAAACCAAAATCATAAGGCGCGCCTGCATCAATTATTTCTTCAACGACTTCACGCATTTGATTTACTTTTATGGGGTAAACACCATTATATTGACCAGTGAATGCTGCTTCTTTTATTACCTCGTCAAATGTTTCATTTAGATTAATGACTTGCGAGCGAAGCACATCGTGGAACCTAAGCACTATCGGAAATTGAATACCTTCACTTTGTATTTCGCTTATCAAGGAAGCAAAATCTATTTTCATATCAGGTTTATTATTGTCAGGGATAACTTGAACATTGCCGCTTTGGCCAATCTTAAAATAACCGCCGCCCCAGCTCGAAACGCCATAGGTTCTTTCAGCATGGGCTATTGACCATTCATCAAAGCCCAATGGGTTGTGTTTATTGTTTTTTTGCATATTTACAAGATCTACTTATTAACAGCAATCGCATTACTGTTTAATTAACTAATAGCTGTTTAGTATATCTTCGCATGCTAAAGCCGCAAATAAAAAAGATGCTAACAGCAACTCAACGCGATTCTATCCGCTTTATCTCAGCGTTTTACCCATAATGTAGTCAATATGTTAAATCTACGTAAATAGTGTACTTATAGCTAGTTGATTTGCAGTGCTTACTTCGCTATAAGTGATAGTAGGTAAATGACGTTTGGTTATTACCCTTGCCGGTAACTACGGCAAAAACCTTTTGAGGCACAACTAATGCAAGCAGTGGATTTAGCGCGCGGTGAACAACAAAGAGACAAAGCTTACCGGGTAATGGTAGTTGACGACAACGAATTAGAGCTGAAACTCTATGCTAGTGGCTTGGCTAAACATTTTACAATGATATTTGCAAAATCGGCCAGTGACGCATGGGATTTATTAAACAGACAACCTCCTCCTGATGCAATTATTCTTGACATTATGATGCCCAATGAAGATGGCTTAGCTTTATGTGACCGAATAAAAGAGAACCAGTTTACCAAAGACATTCCAATTATCTTTATTTCCGCACTAACCGGTCCTACTATAAAATCGCAAGCGTTTGAGATTGGTGGCGCTGACTTTGTAACAAAACCGCCAATGGTAACCGAACTTATTGCCCGTATTAGGCGTCATATCGAGGTTTACCGTAAAACCAAGCGCTTAGAATCGTTAATTTATATTGATCCGTTAACTCACCTACCAAATGCAAGCAAATTCAAAGAAGTACTTGAACAAGAGTGGTCAAGATGCGCTCGGTACTGGCATCATATTTCAATGTTGTTGATACGAATTGACAACATGGCGCAATATAAACAAGAAAATGGTTCAGATGAATATTACAGCTTAACCGCTAGTATTGCAGATGACTTTTCCCAAATTGGTGGCCGTCCCGGGGATTTATTTGCTTCTTTGGGAAATGACACCTTTGGGCTTTTGCTATCCGATTGCAGCACAGACGGATCGTTGCTTAAAGCCAATCAAGTCATGGATAAGTTTCGTAGTCCAAATTTTGCAGTCAATCAGCAATTAAACGCACGAGGCTTATCGTGCACTATAGCATGTGCTGTAGGCGCGCCAGCAGGAGGGGGTAAGCCTCACAAACTATTCCAGATTGCTGATGACCTGTTGTTTGAAGCAAATCAACGAGGAGTGGGCCTTATCTATCAAAGCCCAGAGATTTTGGGCGTTGATGGCATTGCTGGTGAGCAGGCAAGTTAATTAAATCTGACCATTTTCGCTTAGCTTTGTTTTGATAAAGTCGCTGTGTCTTATATACAGTAAGTCTGCGACTTTTCTAATAATACTGTCTTCAAACTTATCTAATTTGCCGTCAGCGTAGGCGACTTTCCACATTAAACTAATCACATTTAAACGTTGCTCATAGTCATAGTGTTCATTCATTAGGGTAGTAAATGGATGCACCGATATTGTGTCTTGACTTTGTTGCTCACTAAATGCAACTAATGTTTTGACATCATCTTCACTTAGTTGGAAATTTTCTCGCAATAAGGCATTGATAGCATTCTTTTCATCAATATTTTTATCAAAATCAGCGTGTGCAACTTCCAATAATAACAAGGCGCACGCCTGTTGTAGGTCTTTTTGAGAATCTACAGAAGTATCTTTGTCATTGTTTTTATCAAAGAACGCTTTTAGATTTTTTATCATTATCTTCTCTATTGTATAGACTTGTTAGCTGTGACACATTAATTGCAGATTTGGTTCCGCTAGAACAATACTTACATATTGGTATACGGACTTATTAATTTTAATCATCTTCACACACACATGGCCGATACAATAACGTAAACCAGATAAATTGGATCTTCGATGTTGCCTACTTCAGACTTTTTTGAACACTTGCCGTATTTATATATGCGTTGCTCGTTAAGTGGGAATATTCAAACGAGCAATCAATTTATACTTGATTTAACTGGCTTTACCCATGAGCAATTGCAGACCAAGACCCTTCTTGACTTGTTTCACCGTGATGATAAAACAGATCTACAAAAAGTCTTAAGTGATAAAAAAACAAACCAACAATTTACTCATCGAGTCGCAAAACAAGATGGTAGCTTTATTTGGTGTAAATGGCAGCTAGTAATCGCGCCGGATGACGCTGCTATTTACTTCATGGGTGAAGATGTTTCTGAAGCAAAACGAATCGAATCCGCGTTTAAAGCGTTGGAGGAAGTTACTGATACTGGTTATTGGGAAATTGATCTTGATACAGGCGTCCTTTTTTGGTCTGACAAAATACATGAAATTCATGACACTGATAAGCACACTTATAAGCCAAAACTAGAAGATGGCCTGAAATTTTACGAGCCTGAGTCTTTACCTACATTAACCGAAGCGTTAGAAGAATTAGGAGCAACTGGTAAACCTTATGATGCAGAATTATTTTTTCGCTCAAATAAAGATCGTCGCTTAATTGTCAATGCAAGGGGCTTTTCTGAGTCAATCAATGGCAGAGTGGTTCGTAACTTCGGTACATTCAAAGACTTAACCCAAATAAAAGAAGATGAGCAGCAAAGGCAATCTTTGGAAGAGCGAGTAGTCCTTGCCCTTGAGGCAGCTAAAATCGGTGTATGGGATTACAATTTCGCCAACGACCTCCTTATTTGGGACAAGCGCCTATTAGACATTCATGGTATTGAAGCAGAGGATTTCGACCAAAGCTACGCGGACTGGCGCAAGTCAGTACACCCAGATGATGTAGACGCTGCAGAAGCGGCCTTTCAACAATCGGTAGAAAAAAATGACTACTTTAATCATACTTTTAGGGTCGTAAGGCCTTCTGGTGAAGTCCGATATGTGCTAGGAATGGCATCTACTAGTTATGATAAACATGGTAAGCCTATTAAAACCACAGGAGTTAATATTGATTTAACTGAATCAGAAAAAACTAAAAAAGCACTTCAAGAGGCTATCAATAAAGCGAAATCAAATGCTTTGTTAGCCCAAGAAATGGCTACGCGAGCGCGAGCAGCCGATGTGCAAAAAAGTGCTTTTTTAGCCAATATGAGTCATGAAATTCGAACCCCTATCTCAGGAATTATTGGCTTATTGGATATTCTAATCGATGGCCGTTCACAGCAACAATTTAGTAAAAAGCAAATCGATGAGTACTTAAACATTGCGAAAAAAACATCAATACACCTGTCAAAGGTGATAGGCGATACTCTTGATTTCTCAAAAATAGAAGCCGGAAAAATCGCCATACATAATGAAGTATTTATGCTGCAAACCGTGTTTGATGACTTGTCAGATAGCTATCAACTTCAAGCTAAAGAAAAGGGCTTAACGCTGTCCTTCGAAACACGCGATACCGACAAATATTTTGTACTTGGCGATGCTATCCGTCTCAAACAGATTTTATATAATCTGCTGAGTAATGCCTTTAAATTCACACAAAAGGGCAGTGTTAAGCTAAAAGCACGTTTAAAAACACAATCCGATTCATCTGCTATTTTAGTCTGCTCGGTTAGCGATACGGGGTGCGGAATTGATGAGCAAAAAATTGCCCAATTGTTTAACCCATTTGAACAGCTTGACTCAAGCTCAAGTAAGCAAGCAGAGGGGACAGGACTAGGCCTAGCTATATCAAATGAGCTTGCTCAACTTATGGGAGGCAAGATTGAGCTTAGTAGTGAGCTAAACAAAGGTTCACGCTTTGTAATTAACTTACCATTTACCTTACAAGAAAAAGAATCCATCACTATTGACCACAAAGATGAAAAACGAACAAGTCAAATGGAAAATACCTTGCATAACAAGCATGTATTAGTAGCAGAAGATAACGAAATTAACACTTTGATTATTACTAATATTTTGGACGATTTGAATATGCAATATACCTTAGCAAAAGATGGCCTTGAAGCACTTAACGTATTAAAAGATCAAAACGACACACATTTCGATTTGATCTTAATGGATTGTCAAATGCCAAGAATGGATGGCTATGAAACAACTAAGGCCATTCGTTCTTACCCTGCTCTTAAGCATATTTCAAACACCCCTATTGCTGCTCTAACGGCAAATGCTATGGTCGGCGACAAAGAGAAATGTATTGACGCGGGAATGGATGCATATATGGCCAAACCGATAGACCGTAGTACGATGATAAAGACGTTTTATAGTCTACTAAATGAGGCTGTTCATTAGACATGGTATACCGACCAATATTGGTATTTTAAGGATAAACAGACACAAAAAAACCGCAAACAAACTGTTTGCGGTTTTTCGTTTAACAACTGACAGCTTACATCATGCCGCCCATTCCACCCATGCCGCCCATATCAGGCATTGCAGGTGCTGCTGCATCATCAGCTGGTGCGTCAGCCACCATTGCTTCGGTAGTGATCATCAAACTAGCGATTGATGCCGCAAACTGTAATGCTGAACGCGTTACTTTTGTAGGGTCTAAGATCCCCATTTCAAGCATATCACCATAGGTATCATTACCCGCATTATAACCAAAGTTGCCTTCACCGTTTTTAACGGCATTGGTTACAACAGATGCTTCAGCACCGGCGTTTGATGCGATTTGACGTAACGGAGATTCCATTGCACGTAGGGCAAGCTTGATACCAAGTGTTTGCTCTTCATTATCACCTGTTAAGTCAGCAATTTTCGCTGCTGCACGAACAAGCGCAACACCACCACCATAGGTACAACACCTTCTTCAACCGCGGCGCGAGTTGCGTGAAGCGCATCTTCTACTCGTGCTTTTTTCTCTTTCATTTCAACTTCAGTTGCTGCGCCTACTTTAATAACTGCAACACCACCAGCCAATTTAGCCAAACGTTCTTGAAGTTTTTCTTTGTCATAGTCTGAAGATGATTCTTCAACTTGTGCTCGAATTTGGTTACAACGACCTTCGATTGCATCTTGGTCACCCGCACCATCAACAACAGTTGTATTATCTTTGTTGATAACAACACGTTTCGCTGTACCTAAGTCTTCTAATTGCACTTTTTCTAGCTCAAGACCAATCTCTTCAGAGATGACCGTACCGCCAGTTAAGGTAGCGATATCTTGTAACATCGCTTTACGGCGATCGCCAAAGCCTAGCGCTTTAACCGCAGCTACTTTTACGATACCGCGCATGTTATTTACAACCAATGTCGCTAGTGCTTCACCTTCAACATCTTCAGCAATGATAAGAAGTGGTTTGGATGATTTTGCAACGGCTTCTAAAGTAGGAAGCAACTCACGTATATTCGATACTTTTTTGTCTACTAATAAAATAAATGGGCTATCAAGCTCAACCGTGCCATTTTCTTGGTTGTTGATAAAATATGGTGATAAATACCCACGGTCAAATTGCATACCTTCTACAACATCAAGCTCATTTTGTAATGCTTGACCTTCCTCAACGGTTATAACACCTTCTTTACCAACCTTTTCCATCGCTTCGGCAATGATTTCACCTACAACGGTGTCAGAGTTTGCAGAGATAGTACCGACCTGAGCAATTGATTTGCTATCAGCACAATCGGTCGATAACGATTTTAGCTCTTCTACTGCTGCGGCAACTGCTTTGTCAATTCCACGCTTTAGATCCATTGGATTCATGCCCGCAGCAACTGATTTTAAGCCTTCTGTTACGATTGCCTGAGCAAGTACTGTAGCTGTTGTTGTGCCATCGCCAGCTTCATCATTTGCTTTAGAAGCGACTTCTTTAACCATTTGAGCACCCATGTTCTCAAATTTGTCTTCTAATTCAATTTCTTTTGCAACCGATACACCGTCTTTTGTGATGGTAGGTGCACCAAATGATTTTTCTAGAACAACATTTCGACCTTTTGGACCAAGTGTTACTTTTACTGCATTTGCTAATACATTAACGCCTTTAAGCATCTTAGTGCGTGCGTCATCGCCAAAATATACTTCTTTAGCTGCCATGATTATTTTCCTCTAAATTTTTACGTCAAACAAATTTTGATACGTGACAATATTTGATAAGTTAATTATTCAACAACCGCTAATATATCGGTTTCGCTTAAGATTAAGACTTCTTCGCCATCAAGCTTTTCTGTTTTTACGCCATAGCCTTCACTGAAGATAACGCTATCGCCAACTTTAACGTCTAATGGTTGTACATCACCGTTGTCTAGAACACGGCCATTGCCGACCGCAATTACTTTACCGCGGGTTGATTTTTCAGCTGCCGAACCAGTAAGAACAATGCCACCGGCTGACTTGCTTTCTACTTCTTCACGCTTAATGATTACGCGATCGTGTAAGGGACGAATTGCCATTTTCAAATCTCCTGAAAATTTAATTAAACACATCAGTTTAAGGTTAACCGCTTAGTTTTAGCATAAAACCAAACTAAGTGGATTTGCTATGTTAATGCCATAGCGATTATAAAGTTGATAGGTAAATGGGGGATAAGGTATATAAACTCAAGGGGAGAAATGAAAAAAAACTTAATTTAAACGATTTTTTTCATCATTTTTGGTTTTATCAGTGTATTCGCCATCAATGACATCATCATCGGCACTTCTGTTAGCTCGCTGCCCAAAATCAGCTTGCTGGTTTTGGTGGAATGTAGTTGAGTTAAAATCACCTCCGATAACGCCGTTTATTTTGATTTTTGACATTACAAATGCAGCAATAGGTGCACGACTAAATGGTAGTGTAAATAGAAAACCAACAATATCCGTAATAAATCCCGGGGTAATCAAAAGCACGCCGGCAATTAGCAACAAAATCCCCTGTGCAAGTTCGCTTCCAGGCGCTTCACCTTTAGCCGTTTTGAGTTTTAGCTGCTCTATTAAGGCAAAACCTTGTTGTTTAACAAAAAAAGCACCAAAAAATGCTGTGATAAGCACCACAACGAAGGTATTCACGCCGCCAATGTTTTGTGAAACATTAATAATCAACATGATTTCGGAAATAGGTAAAACAACAAACAACAAAAAAAGAAAAGGCATAAATTCTCCGGGATGAAAAAAGCAAACACATATTGAGCGTTGCAATAAGGTATACCTTGGGACACCTTGTGAGTTTTTCAATCTAAATATGACAACTTAAAGTATGATATCGTATAAAATTGACCGTGCTAAATGCTGTGGCTAGATTATTTTCACTATAGAAAAGAGCATAGTGAAATTTTTCTTTGCAAAAGTGGGTCTAGAAACAGGTAGATAAACATCAACGCACATTTGTTGTGAAATAAGGAAACCTAGCGTGAAAAAATTCGCTCATGGCGCATGCAATACATTTAAAACTAAACACTTTATGGCTCGATTGAGCCTTGCGTTAACACTAGTAATAAGCACATTTTTTTTGTCAATTACTGGGCAAGCCCAAGTCACACCTGAGTCCTTATTTTCAGATGCCCCTAAATTTTTAAAAGTAGATGAAGCTTTTGGTTTTGATTATGAGCAGCGTGGCGATAAACTTATTATCAAGTGGGATATTGAACTAAGGCTATTACCTATACAAAAAACAATTTAGAGCAACAACCAAAGATGCAGCCGTTGGTGAGCCTAGTTACCCCGCCCATGAACAAATAGAGGATGAATTTTTTGGTCTATCAGATGTGTTTTTTGAAGACATGGAAATGTCCTATCCTTTAATCAGGGCTAAACAAGATGGTTCTGTCAAAATTCGTTATCAAGGATGTGCTGAAGCTGGGTTGTGTTATCCACCGACCACCAAAGTAGTCTTTCTAAATGCCTTTGATAGCGGCAAATTAAGTGCTGAAGAGGCCTTTAGCGTTGTTTCTGTTGAAGAAACTGAAAATGCCAATGGGCGAGGTCAAATATCCGTAAGTTACCGTATTACCGACGGGTATTATTTACTTGAGTCAGGGTTTAAAGCCGACCCTCTTATCCATGAGCTTGATGAGCCTACATTCTCAAAAACGCCTGAAATCGCAAGCGATTCCACTGGTGCGAATGTCAACATATTTACCGGTGATGTGCGCGTAGACTTTCCTATTATCTCAATTGATAGCGAGTCAGGTGCACCGCCAATGGTGGATATTTATCATCAAGGTTGTGCGACCAGCGAATTATGCTACCAAACTGTTAGCACAAAAGTCGATTTATCGGCTCCTATTGTAGGCCAAGACACCAGCAGCTCCAGTAGCACACTTGCTGATAATTCATCTCCTGTATCACAGCAATTTTCTTTGGCCGATACCTTACTGACCGGAAATATGTTCGTCAGCATGGGGACCTTAATTGTCCTTGGCCTCTTGCTTGCATTTACACCTTGTGTGTACCCGATGTATCCGATCTTATCGAGCATTGTTATTGGCAAAGGTAAAAAAGAAATTAAAGCATCACACGCCTTTTCCCTATCATTTATGTATGTACAGGGTATGGCAATTACGTATTCGATCATCGGTCTAATTGCAGCATATGCTGGTGTGCAATTTCAAGCAGCCTTGCAAAACGAAATCCTATTAAGCGTATTTGTCATTTTGTTTGTGTTACTTGCCGCTGCAATGTTTGGTTTATACGAAATACGCCTACCTGCTACATGGCAAGAAAAACTAAACAATTTAAGTAATGAACAAAAACAAGGTAATTATTTTGGCGTATTTGTTATGGGTGCTATCTCAGGCTTAATTGCCTCGCCATGCACTACCGCGCCTCTTACCGCAATACTAATTGTAGTCGCCCAAAGTGATAGCTTAGTCTTTGGCTTTTTTGCACTTTATGCTTTGAGCATCGGCATGGGCATTCCGTTAATTATGTTTGGCGTTACAGGGGGTAAATTACTACCTAAAGCAGGCAATTGGATGAACGTCATCAAAGTCACCTTTGGCTTTATGATGCTAACCGTCGCTATTTTATTTATCGAGCGCTTTGTTGTTGCTCAGTGGACCGAGCTATTATGGGCACTGTTAGGTATGGCGCTATTTACTTACTGGTACACGATGAACCAAAGCACTCAAACCAGTTTAGGTAAAGGCGTTAGAACCTTAATAGCGATGATAGGGCTAGTTTTTTCCATCATTTATGGTTTACATACTTTGCAAAAATTAGATCTCGTTGACATCGGTCTAGGCAATACCACTATAAGCGGGCAGGAACATTCAGAACATCCAGAGTTTATGGTTGTAAAAAGCTTAAGCGACTTTGAACAAAAACTAGCGCAAGCCAATACCCAAGGCAAAACTGTGATGATGGATTTGTACGCCGATTGGTGCGTGGCATGTAAGGAGTTTGAGAAATACACCTTTCCCGACCCTGCTGTCGTTGATGCATTATCGGAAACTGTATGGATGCAGATAGACCTTACCGATAACACGCCAGAAAACATTGAATTCCAAGAAGCATACAATATCGTAGGTTTACCCACGATTATGTTTTTTAACGAACAAGGACAAGAACTTAGCCGCTCTAGAGTGACTGGTTTTATGAAAGCTGATGCATTTGCTGCCCACGCAAGAGGCGCCTTACCAAAAAATTAAACTTTTCTAAAATCTATACGATACCTTTATTACTTATCAAAATTGCTTTTTACGTTAAATCAGGTCAGTGACACGCTGAGCTGATTTGAATTAACAATAAGCAAGGTTTTCACAGTGTAAAGAGTAGCGTATGAACACCGCAAAAATACCAATACTTGTTGTTAGCGTAAGTAGCATTTTATTGTCCATTATAATCATGGCACTTGGATATTCGTCTATGAGTCTGCTCATTGCGATATCTGGCTTATCTTTTAGCGTTTATTTAGGTGCATTTAAAACAGATAACAATGCAACTAACAGCACACATGCGCAAGACGATTATCAAAAACAACATGCTCTAGAACAAAAAAAAGCCGCCTTTGAAAAACTTCGCAAGGAGTTTCTGCCTGCCTTTAGTGAGTGTGAAAACAATATAGCAGACATCAAAAGTACGCAAGATGATGCAGTAGCTACCCTAAGTCATAGCTTTGATACCTTGCAAGGTTTGGTTAGTGTGCAATCAAAAATCATCCACAATTTGATTCACTTAGAAGGTGAGGATGATGTTATGTACAGTGAAAAAATGAAGACTTTTGCTGATAGTACTGGCGAAACATTAGATAAATTCATTAAATCAACGGTTGACATGTCAGCATCGTCAATGGCGCTACTTGACCAAGTCACCGGCATCTATGAGTCTGTCCCAGAAGTATTAAAAGCCGTTAAAGACATCGACTCTATTGCTGATCAAACAAATTTACTAGCGTTAAACGCTGCGATAGAGGCTGCGCGCGCGGGTGAACACGGCAGAGGCTTTGCGGTTGTCGCTGATGAAGTACGTTCGTTATCCAACCGTTCTTCACAATTTAGTGAGCAAATACAAACAAAACTCAAAGTGATGTCTTCTCAAATTGAAGGCTTAACTTCAGAAGTTGGTGAATTAGCAAGCTATGATGTAAGTTATGTTATTGATGCCAAAAAAGATATTAATGTAGCGCTTAAAAGTATTATCGAAAAAGCAGAAGCTGATTCTGAGGTAACCGCGGGACTTGAAAAAACCGCACTTGAACTAGACGATGCGCTTAGTGACGCGATTAGAGCCCTGCAATTTGGCGACATAAATGGACAAAACTTACAATTTACGCTTGAAGCTTTGAGCTTTATTAAAGCTCAGGCGCAATCGCTGTCCATAGACAATCTTGAGCATGTGGTCGAACAATTGCACGAACATGTTGAAAAACTTCAACAGCGCAAACGTGACAGCCATAATCCAGTATCTGCCAATTCGATAGATGCCGGCGAGATAGAATTATTTTAATTTATAAAGGAAACATCTAATGGCCGAACGTGCACTTCAAATTCCAGAGCGTTTTGATTTTAGTTACCACAAAGAATTTACTGACCAATATCAAAAGATTTTAGAAAACAATTCAAGCGATGCCATTGCCTTGGATTTTAGTAAGGTCAACTACCTAGATAGTAGTGCTTTAGGCATGATGGTGTTGTTTCAGAAAAAAGCAAAAGCCAAAAATATTAAAGTACGTATACGCGGCGCTAAACAAAGCGCTAAAGAGATTTTACAAATAGCAAACTTCGACAGATTGTTTGATATTTCTTAGTTAAGATACCCAACCTATGCGCATTCTTATTGTTGAAGACGACGCTCTTTTTGCAGAAATCCTGCAAACCTTTTTAAGTGACATGGAATGCACATCTTGGATCAGTTCAACGATTCGTGGCGCGCTTGAGCAATTAAGCGCAGACCATTTTGATATGGTCTTACTAGACAACCATCTACCCGATGGCGATGGTATGCATCATATCAGTGAGTTTAAATCAACTTATAAAACGCCTCTACCCGTTATCATGATCACCGGTGATGATAATCAAAATGATATGCTCAAAGCATACAAAGAAGGCTGTGATGATTATCTTACCAAGCCTTTGTCATTAGATTTATTGTGGCAAAAAATTCAACGCACATTACAAGTATATGCATCGGGTAAAAAGCTAATTGATCAAACCAAAGATTTGACCAAGCTACTTAATAAACAAGAGCAAGAAGAACAATTGGCTCGTTATGTATACGAGCATGTTGCATCTAATTTAATTGTGCCAACAAATTATGTAGATACTTATTTACAAGCATCTAGCGCATTTAATGGCGATGTGTTTATTTGTGACTCTGCCCCTAACGGTAACAAATTTATTTTGTTAGCCGATGCAACCGGCCACGGTTTGTCAGCAGCTATTAGTATTTTACCGCTGGTAGGCACTATCAAAGCGATGATTCGTAAAGGCTTATCGTTGTCGCATATTGTTCATGAAGCAAACAAAAAGCTTTGTCGTGAGCTCCCTGATGATAAATTTGTTGCCTTAATTGGGGTTGAAGTAAATTTTTTACGGCAAGAAATGGCCGTTTTTAATGGTGGTATGCCAGATATTATTTGCCTAACTCACGATAATGCATGCGAACAAATATCTAGTACTTCTATGGCTTTGGGGATTATGGACCCTGAAGACTTTGACGCGGGCATTATCACTATACCGACCAGTCTTTATCAAAATATCTTTTTCTTTAGTGATGGGCTAATAGAACAGCAAAACAACGCTGGTGAAGCTTTTGGAATGGATCGCACCATTAGTATTTTATCTGACTGGTCTTCAAAAGAACCCCTTATAAGTCGTGTGGTTAATCACTTCACAGTATTTAACGAACTCAATGAGCTTCATGATGATTTGTCTATTTGTGATTTACAAATTGAAATGCTGGTCAAAGACAATAAAGAGAACAAACCAATACGCGCTAATAAAATAACTGGCAGGTTATTTGCTTCAATTGAAATCGAAGGTCAATTACTTGGCGTGACTGACATCATTGGCAGTTTCGATTGTTTAATGCAAACCGCTGATGTTGTAGGTGATTTACGACAGCGCGCATTTACAGTGTTTGCAGAGCTTATTAGTAATGCGCTTGACCATGGCATTCTAGATTTAGACTCTGCGCTTAAAGACGACATCGCAGGCTTTGCAGAATATGTTGAGCAAAAAGAGACTCGATTAGGTTCATTGCAAGATAGCGATAAACTAGAAATGAGCATGGAATACTTTCCTGCATCTGAACAAATAAAATTTAAAATAAAAGATAGTGGTTCAGGTTATGAAGCAGATGCCGTTAAACAATTAAATGAAGGTGCGTTGTCTGGAAGAGGCATGACCTTAATCAATAAATTATGTAAACAGGTCGAAATAGTCAGCCCTGGTAATAAGACAAACATTACAATACAGCGAGAAGCATAGTTCATGAATAAGCATATATTGGTTGTAGATGACTCTCCGTCTATCCGTCAAATGGTACAAGTCACACTTAAATCAGCAAAATATGAAGTCTCGACGGCTGAAGATGGTCAGGTCGCATTAGATTTATGCAAAAGGATGAGATACGACTTTGTTATTACCGATCAGAATATGCCTAGAATGGACGGTTTGACACTAATCAAATCCTTGCGCGGCTTACCCTCATACAGGGCAACACCTATAGTGGTATTGACCACAGAGGCAAGCGATGCGATGAAAGCAAAAGGTCGAGCAGCCGGCGCAACCGGCTGGATGGTGAAACCCTTCGACCCGCAAAAACTGCTCACAGTTGCTTCCAAAGTATTATCGTAATTATAACGTACTAGAGAGCTTTCATACTTAGGCTCTACACTAGAAGGATAATTTGATGTCTGTAGATATGAGTCAATTCTACGGTGTCTTTTTTGAAGAAAGCCAAGAGCACCTCGACAATATGGAACATCTCCTTATGGAGCTGTCTTTAGACGATCCTGACATCGAGGAGCTTAATAGCATTTTTAGAGCCGCACACTCGATAAAAGGTGGTAGCGGTGTGTTTGGTTTTGACGCTCTAACGGGCCTTACTCATGTGATGGAAAACATCCTAGATTTAGCACGAAACCAAGAAATAGTTATGACAAAAGAGATTGTCGACAGGCTGCTGATTACTGTCGATATTCTAAAGCAAATATTAGAGTGTTATCAAAACGAAGATGACATTGATTGGGACGCAATCGAAAAAGGAACCCAAGCACTTGAGCAACTGTTAAAAAACGACGAACAAGACGCTCATTCGGATGCTGATGAACAAGAGCAAGGCTTTGGTTTATTTGAAGACCCTGTTATTGATACCCAAGACGAAGATTTTGGCTTCTTTGAAGCAGTTGAAGTACCGCTTCAGCAAGAAGATAGTTTTGGATTTTTTGAAGATGACCTAAGCTCAGAAAATGAACAAAGCCCAGTAAACGCGACAGATGCAGCAAGTGAAGACATAGAAGAAGATTTTGGTTTTTTTGAGCCACTAGAAGCCGAATCTTCACCAAAAGAAGCTAGCAAAACAGCTTCTAAGACCGAAACGGCATCTGCGAAAAAAGCATCCGCTCCACAAGCAACGGCAGCGAGTAAACCCTCAAAAGCTCCCGCTAAAAATAAACCAAAAAGTGAAACCAAAGAATCTACATCAATTCGAGTCGATACGCTTAAAATAGACTCTTTAGTCAATTTAGTGGGTGAATTAGTTATCACCCAATCAATGATAAAGATCGTCGGCAAAGATGTTCATGGGGAAGCTGAAGAAAAGCTAGACGGCGCGATAAACGAGCTTTCTCGCAATATTCGAGAAATCCAAGAAGCCGTTATGTCAATGCGTATGCTACCGATGTCATTTGCCTTTAATCGCTTCCCTCGCGTGATACGAGATTTAGCTGATAAGCTTGATAAACAAGTCGAATTAGTGATTGATGGTGGCGCAACTGAAATCGATAAAGGCATGATTGAAAAGCTTGTTGATCCCCTCACTCACCTAATTAGAAATAGTATCGACCATGGCATTGAAATGCCAGAAGTAAGAAAAGCAGCTGGAAAAACCGAAAAAGGTACTGTTATTTTAGGCGCAGAGCAGCGCGGCGGTAGCATTATCATCACTATCACAGATGACGGTGCTGGATTAAACCGAGAACGAATACTTGATAAAGCAATTACCAATGGTTTGGATGTATCACCTGATATGCCTGATGAAAAAGTCTGGCCATTAATTTTTGAAGCGGGTTTTTCAACAGCAGAAGCGGTGACCGATGTCTCAGGAAGAGGCGTGGGTATGGATGTAGTTCGCCGAAACATAGAATCAATCGGCGGTATGGTTGAAATTGAAAGCACGCAAGGAGAAGGAAGCGTATTTAGAATTCGACTCCCCCTTACACTGGCCATTGTTGATGGTATGTGTGTTTCAGTTGCCAATCAAACCTTCGTCATCCCCTTAACCAATATTATTGAATCGATGCAACCAAGTACTGAGCAAATCAAAACACTACAAAATGACCATTTGTTGTGGGTACGAGGTGAATACTGGCCACTTGTTGCATTGCATAAATTAATGGGGATTGACAAGGCAATAAGTGAGCCCACCAAAGCGATTGTTGTGCTAGTAGAAACAAGCCGTAAACGCTTTGGTGTTTTAGTCGATGCCCTTGAGGGCCAACAACAAGTCGTCATTAAAAGCCTTGAACAACATTATAAACGAGTCCCTGGTGTAGCTGGCGCTACGATTATGGGGGACGGTAGCGTCGCGATGATACTAGACGTTGAATCCATCGCTACAGAAGTAAAATCTTTAACTCCTCAGGAGGTGTCCATTGCAAGCTAGCGCACAACACCAAAATCAACAACATGATTTACACAATACCAATGAAACTCAGCAAGAGTTCTTGACCTTTGTGTTAGGCGACGAAAACTATGCACTGGATATTATGACAGTGAAAGAAATTAGAGGCTATGAAGATGTGACTAAAATAGCCAATGCACCTGACTACATTAAAGGCGTGTTAAATCTACGAGGCGACATAGTGCCAATTGTTGATTTAAGACTCAAGTTTAACGTAGGTACAGCAAGCTACGACGAGTTTACAATCGTCATAATGTTGATGGTCAAAGAACGCATTGTCGGCATTGTGGTAGATGAGGTTAGCGATGTCATAAAAGTTAATGAATCAGACATCAAAGCGCCGCCTGAGTTTGGTGTAGCCTTTGATAGTGCTTATTTGCATGGCTTAACCACAATAAACGAACAAATGATTATTTTAGTCAATATTCAAAAGTTGATTTCAAGTGATGAGCTTGGATTACTTGATAACAGCATGAAATCGGAGCAAGAGTAAAATGAAAGTGTTTAATATATTCGATAATATCAAACTACCCATTAAGATGGGTCTGATTGCTGTACTGGCAATTGCCGGTCTAGCTTTGCCTACTTACTATTATACTCAGTTGTCGTATGACAATGAGTCCTCATCAAAAATAGAGTTACAAGGCATTGAACCGGCCTCTGCGGTTGTAATGTTGAAGAAGGTCATGGCAGAGCACAGAGGGCTATCGGCATCTTATCTAAATGGTAATGATAATGCTCGGCTTTCATTAGGTGATAAATCACGGTCCGTAGATGAACAATTTAATGTCGTTAGCAGGCTGATCAAAGGCGAAGATACCGGTAGCCTGAAATCTCAACTTAACAACATCAAATCACAGTGGGATGGCATCAAAAACCGTGTACCCAGTCAACAAATACCTGCTAGTGAGTCATTTGCAAGTCACTCAGGCCTTATACAGCAAGCTGATTTACTGGTGTCTGAAATTTCAAAGCACTACTTATTAAGTTATGACCCATCAGCAGCCAGTTATCATGTGATTATTGCTAATTTCCAAAACTTACCTCGCCTTTCAGATGCATTAGGTAAAGTGCGCGGCTCAGGTGCAGGGGCGTTAGCCTCAGGTGCACCTTCAGCCGCCCAAAAAGCAGCTATTAGCGGCTACTTAAATACTATCGTATCGCCACTTCAAGATTTAACATACAACATGCAATCAGCTGCTGACGCTGATAAACGATTCGACTCCCTTGCAAATGATGTTCGAGCTCTTAACGATAAAGCAGAACAACTTTCAAGACTGGTAAGAGCTGAAATTCTCGACAAAACCTCAACAAGTTATGGTTCTGACCAGTTTTTCAATGAATATAGCGCTCTTATCAATACCCTATACACTGTTCATGAGGGCAGTGTTGGTTTACTTTACAGTGTTATTGAAGAACGCGTTGACAGCAATGCTGCTGAGCGAACCCGCACGCTATTTTTCGTTATCGCACTTTTAGCAATAAGCGGTGTCATTGGCTTTATTATTGTCAGTTCGGTCACCAGCTCTGCCAATAAATTGATTGGTGTCTTTTCTAGCTTAGCCAAAGGAAACTTTCAAGTTGATTTTACGACTACGCGTAAAGATGAAATGGGTGTTTTGGAGTCGCGCTTATCTGAATTATCACAGCAACTAGAGCAAGGTGCTCAGGTGTCCCTTGAAGCCTCAAAAGTTAAACAAGCCTTGGATAATTGTTCAACACCGTTCATGATGTCAGATAACGATCGCACCATTCGTTATATGAATGATGCGGTATATAATCTACTGAAAAAATGCGAATCTGAGATTCGTAAAGACTTACCGCAATTTAATGTCGAAACACTAATTGGCACCCGTATTGATAGTTTCCATACTAATCCTGCACATCAGCATGCAGTACTTGATGGCCTTAAAACAGTTCATGAAGCCAAGTTAGACTTAGGGGCCTTCTCATTTAAACTGATGATTAACCCAATAAGAGACGAAAACGGCAAAGACTTGGGTAATTCGGTCGAATGGTATGATATGACAGAAATATATGAAGAAGAGCGCCGAGTAGCACGTGTGTTAGAGGCTCTTGATTCTGCTTCGACAAATGTCATGATTGCCAATGCGGATCGCGAAATCATTTACTTGAATCGCGCTGTTCAAGATATGCTTGACGATTCAGAGGCAGACTTGCGTAAGGTATTGCCTCACTTTAATGCCAAAGATGTCATTGGTAAAAATATGGATGTCTTCCATAAGGACCCAAGCCATCAAAAAGCTTTGCTTGAACGCTTAAACGACAAGTTTGTATCACAAATTACAATCGGCGCACGCATTTTCAGACTCACTGCCAGCCCAATTATGGATGTGCAAAACAAACGCATCGGCACCGTTGTTGAATGGTTAGATAGAACAAAAGAGGTATTAGCAGAGCGTGAGATTGCCGAAATCGTGGAAGCTAGCCTTAAAGGCGACTTTACAAAACGTGCGAAAGAAGAAGGCAAAGAAGATTTCTTACTTGCTTTAGCACAAGGCCTAAACCAGCTCATTAAAACAACCGAGTCTGGTCTAAATGAAGTGAGTAACGTTATGCTTGCCTTAAGCGAAGGTGACTTAACCAAGCGTGTTACCAGTGACTATCAAGGTACCTTTAACGATCTGAAAAACTACACAAACAGCACAACAGAAAACCTAGCTAATATTATCAGCAATATCCGTGAAGCGAGCGATACGATAAACAATGCCTCTTCTGAAATTGCCCAAGGTAATTCTGATTTATCAACCCGTACCGAACAACAAGCGTCAAGTCTTGAAGAAACCGCCTCTAGTATGGAAGAGTTAACCAGTACGGTTCGCTTAAATGCAGAAAATGCCAACCAAGCCAATGGACTTGCATCACAAGCGTCACAAGTGGCAGGTAGTGGTGGCGAGCTCATTAGCCAAGTTGTCGATACTATGGCCTCGATTAACGAATCATCTAATAAGATCTCAGATATTATTGGGGTGATTGATGGTATTGCCTTCCAAACCAATATACTGGCTCTAAATGCAGCGGTAGAGGCGGCAAGAGCCGGTGAACAAGGACGAGGATTTGCTGTAGTAGCATCTGAGGTTCGTACTCTTGCGCAGCGCTCGGCAAATGCCGCAAAAGATATTAAAGACTTGATTTCTGACTCGGTGTCAAAAGTTGAAAGTGGCAACAATCTGGTGAATCAGTCAGGTGATACGATGCAAGAAATCGTAGTCGCTATTCAACGTGTAAACGACATTATGAGTGAGATTGCAGCCGCGTCTGCCGAGCAAGCAAGCGGCATTGATGAAGTGAGCAAAGCAGTCACGCAAATGGATGAAATGACTCAACAAAACGCTGCATTGGTTGAAGAGTCAGCGGCAGCTGCCGAGAGTATGCGAGGACAAGCTTCTGACTTAAGCACTCGTGTGGGTACTTTCACCTTGGATGAACATGAAGTCGTTGCAAAAGCACATAAGCCGAAAGTTGATGCTTTATCGCAACAATTTGACGAACTACCTTCTGTTTCAAGCTCGCCGTCTCCTAAAAAGACAACCAAAGCAGCGCCTGCTTTGTCAGACGATGATGAGTGGGAAAGCTTTTAAGAATGCCTTTAGATGCTGCTAAGGATAAATCGAATAAGGAATTTGTCTTCGTCACTGCCGATTTTGAAGCAGTGCGAAGACGCCTTAAAAAAATCGCGGGGATTAACCTTGCCGATAGCAAAGATTCGATGGTTTACAGCCGACTTTCTAGACGCATACGTTCACTTAAAATGGCTAGCTTTGCCGAGTATCTTCGCTATGTCGACAATACCTCGGCCGAGCATCAAGAATTTGTTAATGCACTTACAACCAATCTAACCTCGTTTTTTAGAGAAAAACACCACTTTGCTGAGCTTGAGAGCTATGTTGCACAAGCCAAGCGCCCCTTAAAAATATGGTGCGCTGCATCTTCAACTGGTGAAGAGCCATATTCTATTGCGATTTCAGTGGTAGAAGCATTAGGTAAATTTAATGTTCCGGTAAAGATTATTGCCTCTGATATTGATTCAAACGTACTTGAAACCGCAAGCAAAGGAATATACAAAATTGCTCAGCTAGATGAGTTTTCAAGCAGTATGAAACAACGTTATTTTCATAGAGGCAAAGGCAGCAATAGTGGATTTGTAAAAGTTGTGCCTGAGCTTCGGGCATTAATTGAATTTAAAAAAATCAATCTAATGGATGATAAATGGAACCTACCAAAAGGCTTTGATATTGTCTTTTGCCGTAATGTCATGATTTATTTTGACAAAGAGACCCAACTTAATATCTTGGCAAAAATCGTGACCCATATGCACAAAAACAGTCTGTACTTTGCAGGTCACTCAGAAAATTTTGGGCATATTAAGTCGTTACTCCATCCGTTAGGTAAAACTATTTACCGTCCCTTGGTAGACAATACATGAGTGTTTTATTTGATGAGCACTTAGCGTCTAATCGCTATTTTGACAAAAATTTCAATAGTGATGCTGTCAAAATATTGCCTATAGTGAGTATTTTGCTACTAATGATTCAACCATGATAGTGACTGTTTTAGGCTCATGCGTTTCTGTTTGCTTGCGTGACCCAATTACACGTGTTGCTGGTATGAATCACTTTTTACTGCCAGCCAATAAAGATGAATTAAACTTTAATTCTGAATCGGCTCGCTACGGCATTTATGCAATGGAGCTTTTGATTAACCACTTAATGAAAATAGGTGGCGGTAGACAGCGTTTGCAAGCAAAAGTGTTTGGTGGGGGTAACGTATTACAACAAATCAAATCAACAAGCGTAGGCGAAAAAAATTCAGCCTTTGTTAAAGAATATCTAAAGGCCGAAAACATCGAAGTCGTCGCAGAAGACTTGCTTGGAATTTACCCACGTAAAGTGTACTTCTTCCCTGAAACGGGCGAAGTCAAAGTACGAAAGCTGAAATCTCTGCACAATAAAACGATTCTGGAACGTGAAAGTGAATACAGTAGCAAGGTTAGTCAAGCACCTGCCACAGGTGATGTTGACTTGTTTGATTAATGCTAATCAAAACATTAAACATAATGAGTAATGAATGAATATTAGAGTATTAGTCGTTGATGATTCCGCACTTATCAGAAGCTTGCTTTCTCAAATCATCGAAAATGCGCCCGATATGACATTAGTGGGCGCAGCACCTGATGCTTATGTTGCCAAAGAAATGGTCATGGCCCATCATCCAGACGTTATTACACTTGATATCGAGATGCCCAAGGTTGATGGCTTAACATTTCTAGAAAAATTAATGAAAGCGAAGCCAACTCCCGTCGTGATGATATCGACCTTAACTGAGCGTGGCGCTGACGCTACTATTCGTTCATTAGAATTAGGCGCTATAGATTTTATTGCTAAACCTAAAATCAATGTTGCAAACAATATTGCCGATTATGAAAGCGAGATTTTGGCAAAAATCCGGATTGCTGCGAAATCCAAGCCTCGCCCCAATTCAATGGCAAGAATTGCCGCTCGAACAAGGCCAATTCAGTACTCTGGCACTGAAACAATCGTTGCAATTGGTGCGTCAACAGGTGGAACAGAAGCAATTAAAGAAGTGCTACAGTCTTTGCCGCCCGCGTTTCCTGCAACGGTTATCACACAACATATGCCCGTTGCATTTACTAAATCGTTTGCCAAACGACTTGACGGCACTTGCCAAATAAACGTCAAAGAAGCAGTTGATGGTGAGCGCATATTACTTGGCAACGCCTATATTGCTCCTGGTGATCAACACTTAACGATTGTTCGTCATGGTGCAGACTATCGCGTGAAATTAGATGATGGGCCATTGGTCAGTGGCCATAAACCCTCTGTAGACGTCATGTTTGACTCTTTAGCAAAAAC
This sequence comes from Glaciecola sp. HA4-3, assembly GCF_055693685.1. NCBI lineage: Bacteria > Pseudomonadati > Pseudomonadota > Gammaproteobacteria > Alteromonadales > Alteromonadaceae > Glaciecola > Glaciecola sp. HA4-3. Next base: position 117,874 of record NZ_CM146340.1, on the reverse strand, counting down.
GGTCGGCAAAAACACGGTTACAACCATTTTGACAGGCATGGGAAAAGATGGCGCAAAAGGCATGCTCGCTTTAAAAGAATCTGGCGCCATCACAATGTCACAAGATGAAAAAACCTGTGTCGTTTACGGAATGCCCAAAGCCGCAATGGAAATAGGTGCTACTGTGCATAGCATTCCACTTGAGAAGATGGCTGCAGCACTCATACAAGCGATAGAAAAAAGAGGAAGCGGGACTCGAATGTAGCGAGTTGCTGAAAAGCTAAATAGTTATTTTTTAGGCTCTTTTGATATGAATTTTACGACTTTATTACGCCCTGTCTCTTTAGCATTATAAAGCGCTCTATCTGCATTGACCATCGCAGGCTGTACGCTTTTATAACCACTTAAATCAATGACACCTGCACTGAACGTAACACCAAAGTTATTACCTTTATGGTTAAAGCGCATTTTCCCAAATGAATCTTTGATAAGTTGTACTTTATTGGCAGCATCGGTCAAAGTACAATCTTCAAATACAATGACAAACTCTTCACCACCATAGCGCCCAACATGATCAGTTTCACGTACCGAGCTTACAAATAGTTGCCCAAGTGCTGACAACACTCTATCTCCCATTACATGACCGTATTCATCGTTAACACGTTTGAAATGGTCAACATCAATGATCACAAGCGATGTCGCAATGTTCTTTCGATTACCGTTGCGGATAGCTTGATTGGCACTTTCAATGATTTGCCCATGGTTCAACACACCTGTAAGAGGATCTTTTGCTACAAAGGATTTAATTGCAGAGGCCCTATCAAGTCGCGTCATTACTTGATGCGAAATGGTTTTTAATGAGGCTGATTTATTTATCACATCATCAGCCCCTACTTCGATTGCTTTGAGTCGGGTTTCAACTTTCTCATCGGCAGTGACAAATAAAATAGGTGAAAACTCAAATTTTGACTCTTGGCGCAACATTTTAGCCACTTCAAACCCGTCGACATCAGGCATGATCAAATCTAAAAAAAACATGTCGGGATTAATGTCGGATAAATTCTCAAACAGTTCTTTTGCCGAGCTAAAGTAAGCTACATCACAGCCTAATTGCTCAAGCATTGTTTTATAAAACGAGCCCATAGTGGGATGGTCATCTAAGATAACTAACTGATAGTTGTTGCGTTTTTGTAACCCAAGCACTCTGCCAATTTTTTCTACCAATACATAAGTATTAATCGGTTTTACGACATAGTCAGCAACGTTGGCGCGCACGGCTAGCAGACGTGTATCAAAGGTAAACTTACTTGAACAACTTATGACTTTTATACCTTTATCCACTAGCTCCTTAGCAAAACCAAATACTCCTTCTTGTGTAATATCGGGCATAACGATATCGAGTAAAACTAAATCTGGTGAGACTTTATCTTCAACCTCTTTGAATGCATCGATACTGGTAAAATAACTAGTGGTCAATGAAAACTCTTTTAACGTCATGGCGAGTGATTGCGCCATCGACAATTGATCATCAATAATAGCTATGTGAGGTTTGACATTTCTAGATATCTTACTGGAGTAGGCACTAGCTTGTTCAGATAATTCTTTTGAATTTGATTCTTGTAAGAACACATTGCCTTGAGCACCGTCTTCTTTGATCATCTGATTCATTAGCCAATCAATTTCAATGATCACTTCTTTGTTAGACTTTTGCTTATAATTAAACTGTTCGCAAGTTTTTAGAATACTCGTAAGTACGTTCACCAATACGTCTAATGATAGGTCTTTAGCATCAACCAACATGTCTTCGCAGTAGGACTTAAATACATCGATGTCCCCTACTCGTTGGTTTTTTCTTGATTTAGCCCAAGTTTTCCGTAGCTCAATCAAGGCTTGTTTATATTTGGCCTCATACCCGTCGGGTAAACACATTAATTAGCTCCGCGCTTAGTCATTATCTACTAGTGATATTATGGTATCGGCCTATTTGGCAAAATATTTGATATTTATCATGTAATTTAACTAGTTTAAGCAAAAACTATACTAAAGTTGTTAAAGCCTTACAGAACTAAAAACACGCCATCTTCGCTGATTAGACCAGTAAAATGCTGAAAACGTGCATACAAGTGTGTTATTTTAATAGAGAAGAAAAAAATCAAGGGATTTTGACGTTCGCTAGCGGTGAAAAATACACATTTTGAACGTTCACTGCATTTTAGCGTCACAATACCGTACAAATCGATACAAAATAGGACATTAATGCATATATTATTGTTAAACGGCCCAAATCTCAATTTGCTCGGTACGCGAGAACCAACCGTTTATGGTAGTCACACCTTACAGGACATAGAGCAAAATTTAATTGAGCTTGGCAATACCATCGATGTAAAGGTATCGGCCTTTCAGTCAAATTCTGAAGGCGCATTAATCGAAAAAATACACAACAGTGCTAACGACGTAGATGGAATAGTGATTAATCCAGCTGCATATACCCATACGAGTGTTGCGCTACGAGATGCGCTTTTAGGAACCGCAATTCCTTTTGTAGAAGTGCACATTTCAAATGTATACGCCCGTGAGAGCTTTAGACACCATTCATATTTCAGTGATGCAGCTATAGGTTGCGTGATTGGACTTGGGGTAGCAGGTTATAGGTATGCGTTTGAAGCGCTAGTTGAACAATTACAAAAATAAATTTTTACAAAAGGCTTAATGATGGATATAAGAAAAATCAAGAAACTCATTGAATTGGTTGAAGAATCAGGAATTGCTGAGCTTGAAATTACAGAAGGCGAAGAGTCAGTGAGAATTCATAGAGGCGGTAGCCAAGCAGCTGTTAACTACGCGCCTCAGCCACAAGTGATGCAAGCACCTGTTGCACCAGCACCAGCCCCTAGCGCAGAACCTGCAGCACCAGCGGCACCAGTTGTAGCTGGACATACTCAAAAATCGCCAATGGTAGGAACTTTTTACCGCTCATCATCGCCAGAATCCAAACCGTTTGTCGAAGTAGGACAACAAGTTAAAGCGGGCGAAACACTGTGCATCATTGAAGCTATGAAGATGATGAACCAAATCGAAGCCGAAGTTGATGGCACAGTCAAAGAGATAATGGTCGCTAATCAAGAATCAGTTGAATTTGATCAGCCTCTTTTCATCATAGGATAAGGGCACCACAATGTTGGATAAAGTGTTAATAGCTAATCGTGGTGAAATTGCCCTGCGTGTTTTACGAGCGTGCAAAGAGCTTGGTATTAAAACCGTCGCAGCTCACTCGACAGCTGATAGAAATCTAAAACATGTTTTACTTGCTGACGAATCTATTTGTATTGGCAATGCCCCCGCAACCGAGAGTTACCTGAATATTCCTCGTATAATTGCAGCGGCTGAGGTAACAAATTCGATTGCCATTCACCCCGGATATGGTTTTTTATCTGAAAGTGCAGACTTTGCTGAAGCCGTTGAAAAAAGCGGCTTTGTATTTATAGGCCCTACTGCTGAGACTATTAGTTTAATGGGTGACAAAGTATCTGCCATTGCCGCTATGCGTAAAGCAGGCGTGCCTTGTGTACTCAGGTTCAGATGGCCCTTTAGGTAACGATGCAGACAAAAACAAAGCAATTGCAAAACGCATTGGGTATCCAATGATCGTTAAAGCCGCAGGTGGCGGTGGTGGTCGTGGAATGCGGATTGTTCGCAGTGAAGACGAGCTTGTTGAAGCGATAAAAATGACCAAGCAAGAAGCCGGTGCAGCGTTTAACAATGACGTAGTCTACATGGAAAAGTTTCTTGAGAATCCTCGTCATATTGAGATTCAAGTACTTGCTGATGGTCAAGGAAATGCAGTACATCTTGGTGAGCGAGACTGTTCTATGCAGCGACGCCATCAAAAAGTAGTAGAAGAAGCACCAGCACCAAGGCATTTCTGATTCAATGCGCGAAAAAATCGGTGAACGTTGCCGTCGAGCCTGTATTGAACTTAACTATCGAGGCGCGGGTACATTTGAGTTTTTATATGAAAACGGCGAATTTTATTTCATCGAAATGAATACCCGTATTCAAGTTGAACACCCAGTAACAGAAATGGTCACCGGTGTTGATTTAATTAAAGAGCAACTGCGAATTGCGGCGGGTCAACCCCTGTCAATTGAGCAATCTCAAATAAAGCTTAATGGCCACGCGATTGAATGTCGAATCAACGCAGAAGACGCCGTTACCTTTATCCCTAGCCCTAGCAAAATAAATATGTTTCATGCGCCTTAGTGGTTTGGGTGTTCGTTGGGAATCTCATATTTATTCGGGTTACTCGGTACCGCCATTTTATGACTCGATGATTGGTAAATTAATTACCTATGGCGAAAGTCGCGATGAAGCAATTGCTAGAATGCGTCATGCGCTTAATGAGCTTGTGATTGAAGGAATCAAAACCAATGTTCCTTTGCAACAGCGCATCATGCATGATGAAAACTTCTTTAATGGCGGAACGAACATTCACTACTTAGAGAAAAAGCTAGAGAACGAGTCTTAGCAACAAAAATGAAAAACAAAAAGCCAGCGTATGCTGGTTTTTTTATGCGCCTATTTGAATGAATTAAATAACACTGGCCCCAGTTTATCTTGTCAGTAACTTAGTAAATCCTCTAATATTTCTTTGCAATTACTTAATTCAGCAAAGTGTTTTTTCTTCATTGTGAAAGAATGATCCCTAATCTAGATTCATGTTGCAATGCAACGCTACCCAAACAATCTTCAATAAAATACTCGTTTTACTGATGCCTGTCTGATCTTTACAGTCTTAACTCACTTTTTAATTCGCATGATAACTACTGCAAGCTAAAAATGTATATAGTAAGGATATCTTTATAACACAGGCATAAGTGATGATTGACGACACAATTGATATATATACGTTGTTTACCTTGCGTTATGTCTTGGATAAAAAAGGCGACATTGTCGATTTAGTGCAAGACATTCAAGATCTACAAATATTTCCTGAACGATTAGAAGGCAGTTATCGGGCCGAATGGATAAGTTATGTGAAAAAGCGTTTACAGTACAAGCAGCTAACGCCCAACGAATTTACGCAACAAGAAATGTTTGCGCTTATCGATGACGGTAATAAGCAAGAGTTTACGCATCTAATAAAAATAATAGAACGAGCGATAGAAATTGAAGAAAATAGTAATGTAAAAGTAATCAAAACGCCGCTTAAAGCGTATATAGAGTCACTATTAAAAATTTAGGCAATAACAATGTTTGGACTGTTCAAATCTAACCCTACTAAGAAATTACGCAAGCAATATGACATGAAACTTGAAAAGGCAATGCTAGCTCAGCGAAAAGGCGATATAAAAAGTTATTCAATGCTAACAGCTGAAGCAGAAGCGATGTGGAAAGAAATTGAAGCTTTAGAAAAAGCACAATAATACAAATCTGCTTTAATTGGTCCTTGTTGCAAGGCATTTGAGCTGTTGTTTTGTGGCGCGAGTATTCCAATGACACAATAACAAAGAGCAAATAATGGCTTGGCAACAAATCAAGATCAATACAAATTCCTCTACAGCAGAAGCCATCGGTGACATGTTAGAGTCGATTGGCGCGTCTTCTGTAACGTTTGTAGATGCTAAAGACACCCCCATGTACGAGCCAAAACCTGGCGAAACGATGCTTTGGCCAGATACTCAGGTAATAGGCTTGTTCGACGCGCTTGACGATATCAATCATGACGTGAACCAGATTAAGATAAAGTTCAGTCACGCCATATCGACACTTAAGATAGATCCGCTAGAAGACAAAGACTGGGTGCGCGAATGGCAGAAGCATTTCGAACCGATGAAGTTTGGTCAGTCGTTGTGGATTTGCCCTAGCTGGAAACCAATTCCAGACCCCAATGCAGTCAATATCATGCTAGATCCAGGACTCGCATTTGGCACGGGTACTCACCCAACAACATCCTTGTGTCTAAAGTGGTTAGACGAACACGACCTAACAAGCAAGGCAGTACTAGATTTTGGCTGCGGCTCGGGAATATTGGCTATTGCAGCATTAAAACTTGGTGCTCAAACAGCCATAGGTGTTGATATTGATCCCCAAGCGATTCAAGCAAGCCGCGACAACGCAATCAAAAATGATGTATCAGCACAGCTATCACTTTATCTGCCGTCTGAACAACCTCAAATACAAGCTGACATAGTAGTTGCCAACATCTTAGCAGCCCCCCTAAAAGAATTGCATGAAGTAATCGCCGCGACCTGCCGGCCGTCGGGATGGCTTATTATGTCTGGTATTTTACAAGAACAAGCTCAATCAGTTATGCAAGTCTATGATTCTATTTTTGATTTTGAGCCGGTCAAAACGCAAGGAGAATGGGTTCTATTGTGTGGCAAAAAGAAATTTACCTAAGTCAAGTAGATTATTTAAGATTCGTATAAAAAATAACCTTTTCAAGCGCTGCAAAAATCAGTAATATACGCCCCCCGTGAGTGGACCAACCACAACATGTAGTGTTGTGTGATTCAAATTGTAACTATTTGGGCGATATTATTTGCCACAAATATATCAATCGAAAACATAGAAGAGTAAAGGATGCAAATAGGACCGTATACACTGCGTAATAATTTGATACTTGCTCCAATGGCGGGTGTTACTGACAAACCTTTTCGCAAGTTGTGCGCGCAAAAAGGGGCAGGATTAGTGGTATCAGAAATGTTGTCTTCTAATCCTAGAGTCTGGAACACTGCAAAGTCTATGCATCGAATGAATCACGAGGGCGAACAAGGCATAAGAGCGGTTCAAATTGCAGGAAATGAACCAGCACTAATGGCTCAAGCAGCGCGCTTTAATGTCGAGCATGGCGCACAGATAATCGACATTAACATGGGTTGTCCAGCAAAAAAGGTAAATCGTAAACTAGCAGGCTCTGCTTTATTGCAACAGCCCGCGCTGGTAAGCGAAATCCTTTACAGTGTGGTAAATGCGGTAGATGTTCCCGTGACTTTGAAAATAAGGACCGGTTGGGACGAAGAAAACCGAAATGGCGTACATATCGCCAAAATAGCTGAAAACTGTGGCATACAGTCTTTAGCCGTTCATGGACGTACTCGAACATGCATGTTTAAAGGTGAAGTAGAATTTGACACTATCGCCGAAATTAAAAACAGCATCTCGATTCCTGTGATTGCAAATGGTGATATACGTAATGCCGATGATGCAAAGTTTGTGCTTGATTATACCGGTGCAGATGGCGTGATGATTGGAAGGGCTGCGCAAGGGAATCCTTGGATTTTTTCACAAGTTGAACACTTTTTATCAACGGGTGATTACCTTAGCTCCCCCGTGTATTGAAGAGCAAGCCAAAACATGCATACAACATGTTGAGGATATCTGCTTATTATACGGTGAACACATGGGCGTGCGCATTGCTCGAAAACACGTAGGTTGGTATGTAGCTCATTTTGACAACGAAAAAACGTTTAGGAATGGGTTTAATACGATAGAAAGTAAAGACTTGCAAATTGAGTCAATAAAACAGTTTTATTCAACGCTGCCTGATCAAGTTCGCGAAAGCAACTGTGATGCAGCCTAAGTTTATATTTTAATAAAGAGAGCAGTCATTTTTATGTTCGATCAAAATCTTACATCTCCATTTAGTACGACAGTTACAACTCCTTCGCAAACTCAAGCGCAAAAACCGCTTCGTTCATCAGTGAAGCAAGCCGTCAATAAGTATCTTAAAGAACTTAATAACCAAGATATCGACAATCTTTATGAATTAGTATTGGCTGAAATTGAAGCGCCTTTACTAGAAGAAGTAATGACTTACACTCGTGGCAATCAGACACGCGCTGCAAATTTAATGGGTATCAACCGCGGTACCTTACGCAAAAAACTTAAGCAGTATGGCTTAGGCTAAAGTGTCACAAAAAAGAGCGTTTTTTAACGCTCTTTTTTTTGTATAATTTGGCATAGAATCGGTAGTAACACACTAGTAACATAAAAGTCGTTAACTACTCCCCGCTTAAACACAATCACACAGAGTTAACCATGCAAAGCAACACTAAAATTACACGTGCGCTACTTAGCGTATCTGACAAAACCGGTATTGTGGAATTAGCAAAAGCACTTGCTAACATGAACGTAGAACTACTATCCACTGGCGGAACCGCTACGCTTCTTCGTCAAGAAGGCTTAGATGTCAAAGACGTAAGCGAACACACCGGTCATCCCGAAATCATGGACGGACGTGTAAAAACACTTCATCCTAAAATTCATGGTGGTATTTTAGGGCGGCGCGATATTGATGCTAATGTCATGCAAAAACACGAAATTGTGCCAATTGATTTAGTCGTAGTTAACCTTTATCCCTTTGCAGCAACTGTGGCAAACCCCGATTGTAGTTTTGATGATGCCATTGAAAATATTGATATTGGCGGTCCAGCAATGGTCAGAGCATCAGCTAAAAACTTTAAGGATGTAACGATTGTTGTCGACCCTAAAGACTACACAGAAGTGCTTGAGCAATTAAATGAATCAGGTGGCAGCGTTGAGTATCAAACACGCTTTTCTTTGGCAGTAAAAGCCTTTGAACACACTGCTCGTTATGATGGCATGGTAGCTAGTCACTTTGGTAGCCTAGTTGGCGACGACAACAGCGATGCAGAACAAGATGAACCATCTATTTTCCCACGCACATTCAATCTGCAATTCCAAAAAAAGCAAGATCTGCGATATGGTGAAAATAGCCACCAATCGGCTGCCTTTTATGTTGAACATGACATCGCAGAAGCGTCTGTTTCAAGTGCAACTCAATTGCAGGGTAAAGCGCTTTCATTTAATAATATTGCAGACACTGACGCAGCACTTGAATGCGTTAAAGAATTTGAACAAGCTGCATGCGTCATTGTTAAACATGCAAACCCTTGTGGTGTGGCGATTTCTGACACCATATTAAGCGCTTATCAAAAAGCCTTTAAAACCGACCCTACATCAGCGTTTGGTGGCATAATTGCCTTTAACCAAGAACTTGATGAAACGACCGCACAGGCTATTATCGATCAACAGTTTGTTGAAGTAATTATCGCGCCTAGCGTTAGTGATAAAGCGCAAACAGTATTGGCAAATAAACCAAATGTACGAGTGTTAGCTTGCGGTAATTGGTTAGGTCAGCTAACTGAAGAATTTGACTTAAAGCGTGTAAATGGCGGCGTCTTAGTCCAAGAGCGAGATTTTGGTATGGTAGAAGCCGATGACTTGACGGTAGTAACTGAAAAGCAGCCAACACCACAGCAGATAGACGATCTTCTTTTTACATGGAAAGTGGCAAAATATGTTAAATCTAACGCCATTGTTTATTGTAAAGATGGTGCAACTGTTGGTGTTGGCGCAGGGCAAATGAGCAGAGTGTATTCGGCTAAAATTGCGGGCATAAAAGCTGCAGATGAAAACCTTGAGGTTGAAGGCTGTGTAATGGCCTCGGATGCTTTCTTTCCATTTAGAGACGGCATTGACGCAGCGGCTAAAGCTGGCATCGCAGCAGTGATTCAACCGGGTGGTTCTATGCGAGATCAAGAAGTCATTGATGCCGCTAATGAGCATGGACTAGCCATGGTATTTACCTCAATGAGACACTTTAAGCACTAGTACAATATTAACAAGTTGATTTTTAACACAGCACTGAAAAAGCGAATTCGAACATGAAAATATTAGTTATTGGATCAGGCGGGCGTGAACACGCCTTAGCATTTAAAGCCGCACAATCAACACAAGTTAACACTGTTTACGTAGCTCCTAGTAACGCAGGTACTGCAAGTGAAGCCAAACTTGAGAATATCGCGATTGCAGCTGACAACTTAGATGCTTTGTTGGAATTTGCAATTGAACAAAAAATAGATTTGACGATTGTAGGACCTGAGCAACCTCTTGTATTAGGTATTGTCGATTTGTTCGAGAGCAACGGCCTTGCTATTTTTGGGCCAAGCAAACAGGCAGCTCAACTTGAAGGTTCAAAAGCTTTTAGCAAGGACTTTTTAGCAAAATATAACATCCCGTCTGCTGCTTACGCGACATTTACCGAAATCGAAAAAGCGTCTGCCTATATCGAGCAACAAGGTGCACCAATTGTTGTCAAAGCGGATGGTTTAGCTGCGGGCAAAGGCGTTATTGTTGCAATGACCGTTCAAGAAGCAATAGAAGCGGTAAATGATATGCTTGCCGACAATAAATTTGGCGATGCTGGCAGCCGTGTAGTGATTGAAGACTTTTTAGCAGGCGAAGAAGCAAGTTTTATTGTTATGGTAGACGGTAAAAATGTGTTGCCTTTTGCTACTAGCCAAGACCACAAGCGTGCATATGATGGAGATAAAGGACCAAACACAGGTGGAATGGGCGCATATTCTCCTGCACCTGTGGTTACCCCAGAAATACACAAGCGCATAATGGATGAAGTGATTTATCCAACTGTGCAAGGCATGATTGACGAAGGAACACCTTACAAAGGATTTTTGTATGCGGGCTTGATGATTGATAGTTCCGGGCAAGCTAAAGTAATTGAGTTTAATTGCCGTTTTGGTGACCCCGAAACACAGCCTATTATGATGCGTTTAGAGTCTGACTTGGTTAGCTTATGTATGCAAGCTTGTGATGGGCACTTGGACCAAGCTAAGATTGAATTTAACCCTTTAGCATCTATTGGTGTAGTGATGGCGGCAGGTGGTTATCCGCAATCATATGCCAAAGGTAAGCCAATAAATGGTTTAGAGTCCAATCTATCCAATTCAAAAGTATTCCATGCTGGTACCGCAATAAGCGATGGTCAAGTTGTGACATCGGGTGGCCGCGTGTTATGTGTGACCAGCCTTGGAGAAGATGTTACTCAAGCCCAAGCTTTGGCATATGAAGTACTAAGTAACATTAGTTTTGAAGATGCGTTTTATCGACAAGATATAGGGTATCGTGCAATCGCAAGAGAGCAATCTAACAAATAAGCACTTGACCAATAGCATTTGCTTGCATATAAATGGGTATTGCCAACAAAAAAGAAGACCATGTCAGCTAAACATCCCATTATTGCAATTACCGGTTCTTCTGGTGCAGGTACTACGACTACCACAAATGCTATTAGGCATATTTTTAGAAACCTAGATGTGAACGCCGCATCTGTTGGCGGTGACAGCTTTCATCGCTTTACACGCCCTGAAATGGAAGTTGAAATCCGTAAAGCACAGGAACAAGGTAAACATATTAGTTACTTTGGTCCTCGCGCGAATGACTTTGAATTGCTTGAAACGCTTTTTGAGCAATACTCTGCACAAGGGCAAGGGCAATATCGACAATATCTACATACCTTTGACGAAGCGGTACCTTTCAACCAAATGCCGGGGACTTTTACACCTTGGCAAGACTTGCCTGAAAAAACCGATTTGTTGTTTTACGAAGGTCTTCATGGCGGTGTAAAAACCGACAGTTGTGATGTAGCTTCACATGTTGATTTACTGGTAGGCATGGTTCCTATTGTGAATCTTGAATGGATACAAAAAATAGTTCGCGACACGACAGATCGCGGGCATTCACGAGATGCGGTAATGAGCAGTATAGTGCGTAGTCTTGATGATTATTTTCACTACATTACTCCACAATTTTCACGTACACACATTAATTTTCAACGTGTCCCTACCGTTGATACATCAAATCCTTTTAGCGCACGAGAAATACCGTCTCAAGACGAGAGCTTTGTCGTTGTGAGATTTAGACGTGACATGAAAAAAGTCGATTTCCCCTACCTACTGCAAATGATAGATGGTGCTTTCATGTCTCGTATCAATACCTTGGTCGTGCCTTAGTGGTAAAATGGGCCTTGCTATGGAATTAATCCTAAGCCCTTTGATTGCACAGTTAATGGAAGCCAAACGTCGAGCCGGTTACCAAGTTGATTGGGTCGCCGAGAAATAAATCCACAGATTTCACACTTTGTAACACTTTTTGAATGTGTCTATCGTAGGTTTTATCGTCGTTGTTGGGTATATTAACAGGTAGATAAAGGTATTAAGGCACCAACAAGATGGGACAGGAAACCACTAAAATAATTGTCGTTGATGACGACATGAGACTTCGTTCCTTGCTCGAACGATACTTGATGGAACAAGGTTATCAAGTTAGAAGTGTGGCCAATTCAGAGCAAATGGATCGCATGCTAGAGCGCGAAAACTTTCATTTGATGGTGCTAGATTTAATGCTTCCTGACGAAGATGGCTTGTCTATTTGCCGCCGCTTACGTCAACAAGATAATAATATCCCTATCATTATGCTCACAGCAAAAGGTGACGAAGTAGATAGGATTATTGGTCTAGAAATGGGTGCAGATGATTACCTGCCAAAACCTTTTAATCCAAGAGAATTATTAGCGCGAGCAAAAGCTGTTCTTAGGCGCAAAACCAGCGAAGCCCCAGGCGCACCCACTCAATCTGAACAAATTGTTTCATTTGGTCCATTTACACTCAATTTAGCTACGCGCGAAATGAGCGACGATGGCAAATCGATTGCATTGACCAGTGGTGAGTTTGCGGTACTAAAATCACTCGTGTCTCATCCTAGAACACCTCTGTCTCGTGATAAACTTATGAATCTTGCACGTGGCCGAGACTATAGTGCATTAGAGCGCAGTATTGATGTACAAGTATCACGCCTACGCCGAATGCTTGAAGATGACCCCGCTAATCCTCGTTACATCCAAACAGTTTGGGGCTTAGGCTATGTTTTTGTGCCTGACGGTAAGGCTTGATATTTAAGTGCTCAACCGTTTAGTTCCCTCTACCGCTTTTGGTCAAACCGCTTTGCTAATTGGTGCATTGTTACTGATTAACCAATTGGTGTCTTATCTATCCATTACTCATTATTTTATTGGCCCTAGCTATGAACAAATTAACAGGCTCATTGCCAATCAAATAAACACTTTTTTAATCAATGATATTGACGACTTAACCGAGCAGCAAATCGCTGATTTGCAACAACGTACAGGTATTGTCTTTCACAATGATATTAGTGCAATGCATGCAGGCTTAAGTAATGCTTCTTATTATGCATTTATGTCATCACAAGTTAGTGACAGCTTAGGAAGTGATACTGAAATTAGAATAAAAACAGGCGAACAATATGTCGTTTGGATCAAACCGTCTTTTAAACCTAATCTATGGATTGCGATTCCTTTAAAAGGGGTTAATGAAAAAGCGATTTCCCCTCTAACGATGTACTTTTTAGTGATAGGCGGCTTGAGTGTTATCGGTGGCTGGTTATTTGTAAGGCGATTAAATCGCCCCCTTCAAGCGCTTCAAAAAGCGGCCCGATTAGTCGGTGATGGCAAATTTCCTGAACCTTTACCACTAGAAGGTAATAAAGAAATTGTGGCCGTTACTAGTGCGTTTAACACAATGTCTGCTGATATAAAGCAGCTTGAAAATGATCGCATGATCATGACTGCTGGCATATCTCATGATCTAAGAACGCCGCTTACACGGATTCGCCTAGCAAGTGAAATGCTCCCTCAAGAACATGACTGGGTCAAAGATGGAATTGAACATGATATTGATGATTTGAATAATATCATTAACCAATTCATTGATTACGCCAGACAAGATCAACAAGAAGAGTTTGAGTTACACGATATTAATGCATTAATCAGTGAAGTAGTGACCGCGCGGAGCATCGATGTCTCTCATCAAATAGATTTACACTTATCTTCTCTTGCGCCTCTTAGGATGCGAAGAGTCGGCATTAAGCGCGTCATTGAAAACCTTATCGAAAATGCTTTTAGATATGGTAGCGATAAGATCGAAATCTATACTGAACTAAATAACGCTACACGAAGCGTTTCATGCACCATAAGAGATTTCGGTACAGGGATTAACGAGGATAAATTAGCAAAAATGTTCACGCCTTTCACTCAAGGTGATGATGCAAGAGGTAGTTCGGGCTCGGGCTTGGGCCTGGCTATCATCAAACGAATTGTGGAGAGCCACAAAGGTAAAGTGAAGTTTAGCAATCATCCACAAGGCGGATTGAATGCTGGTTTTACATTGCCACTAGATACAAAAATTATAAAGTCACCACATAAACACTAAACTATTAACTATACTTTCAGGCGTGCTTATCATTTATGGTAAACACAAATGAATAAAAATAGGACTAGATCTAATGACAAAACTACGCAACAAAACCTTGATCGCTGCGCTAGCTGCAGCTCTCTTAACGAGCTACAGTCATATAGCACTTAGCTTTGAAAGCGACGAAGAAAAAGAAGAAAAAGAGCCTACTTTGGCAGAAACTCTTGCAGAAAAAAGTGCATACGAGGGGTTTCTTGACATATATCGAGACAAAGAAGACGGCTCAGGCCTTGTTCTTATTGAAGAGGCCGATTTAGATAAGCCTTTTTTATATATTGTATCAACCGTTGATGGTGTGGTTGCTGCAGGCACATTCAGAGGCCAATATCGTCAAGCACGACTTATTGAATTTAGACGTTATTTTAATCGTATCGATGTGATTGCTAAAACCAATCGTTTTTACTTTGACCCTGATAATGCGGTAAGCAGAGCAGCTGACGCCAATATAAGTGAGTCAGTGCTTGTTTCAACAGAAATTGCTCACGAAGAAGACGGAAAAATCGCTATATCATTAGGTGATTTAATCAAAAATGAATCAATGCACCGAGTGGCTCCGATGCCACCAAGTGACTCATCAGGCGGTGACCGATTTAGCGTAGGCGGCTTATCAGAAGACAAGTCACGTATTGTTGATATAAACAATTTCCCTGAAAATACACATGTTATTGTTGACTATGTATTTGAGAATAAAACGCCAAAAGCCTCAGGCGGCGCGGAAATTCCTGATCAGCGTTACACAACTTTAAGTATTCAACATGCTTTTGTTCAGGTACCCGAAAACGACTTTACACCTAGACGTGACGACCCAAGAGTTGGCTACTTTGGTCAACAATTTGATGATTTGACTAGCGATCAAACTACCTATTACCGTGATGTCATCAACAGATGGCATCTAGTTAAAAAAGACCCAACTGCAGCAGTGTCAGACCCAGTTGAACCTATTGTATGGTGGATAGAAAATACCACGCCACTTGAGTGGCGCGAAACAATTAAAAATGCGGCTTTGGCATGGAATCCATCCTTTGAAAAAGCAGGCTTTAGCAATGCAATTGTAGTAAAAGTGCAACCAGATGATGCAACATGGACAGCTGATGATATTCGATACAACGTGCTTCGTTGGACATCATCTCCAAACCCGCCATTTGGTGGCTATGGGCCAAGTGTTGCGCATCCTTTGACAGGCCAAATTTTAGCTGCCGATATAATGCTTGAGTATAGCTTTATATCAGGACGATGGTTATCAGAGAAAGTATTTACTGATGGCTATTCAGCATTAGCACAAAATCTACCTGAGCATCAACATACAGATGGTGAACATAGCTTCCAACATTGTTCATTAGGGCATGAGTTACAGTTCACCAAGCAATTTGCAAAATTTGCTGGTATGGCAAATGGCATGAGCGACATGGAAAAGAACAGGCTAATGCGACAGTCAATGCACTATTTAATATTGCATGAAATTGGCCATACACTTGGGCTAAACCACAATATGATGGCAACGCAACTACATAGCCCTGAAGATGCCTACAATATCGATGTTACTCAAGGCCTGCTAGCGGGATCTATTATGGATTACCCTGCGGTTAACTATGCCCCTGTTGGCATGAAGCAAGGTGATTTTTATTCTGAAAGACTAAGGGCCGTATGATGATTGGGTGATTGAATATGGTTACTCACCAGCCCTAGCCGATGCTGACGCCGAAGAAGCGCGTTTAAATGAAATATTGTCACGTTCAACAGAGCCTGCGTTGGCTTTTGGTAATGATGCAGATGATATGCGTTCTCCAGGCAGACATGTTGACCCGCGTATCAACATTTTTGATATGTCGAATGACGCTGTTGCCTATGCGCAAGACCGCTTTAAATTAATCAAGCATTCAGCCGGTAAACTTAAAGATAGAGTATTAAGCGAAGGTAAATCTCATAATGACTTAGTCATTGGCGCGAATATTTTGTTTCGTGAGTTTGGCTCTCAAGCAGCTGTAGTCAGTCGATACATTGGTGGTGTTTATCTTAATCGCGCGATGGTCGGTCAACAAGGCTACACTCAGCCCCTAACACCTGTGCCATTGGACTATCAGAAAAAGGCAATGAATACACTTAACGAGTTCTTCTTTGCACCTGATGCGATAGAAGAAATGCAGCCACTATTTGCTTACATGCAAAGGCAGCGTCGTGGATTTAATGGTTGGGGGCGTGACGAATCACCCAGAATCCATAATATGTTATTGCGTACCCAACAACGCGTGCTTGATCATGTCATGCATCCAAACGTAACCATGCGCATAACTGATACGGCCTTATTTGGTAACAAATACACAATTGATTTAATGATGGAAGATTTGACTAATGGTATTTTTAGCGCTGATATTAAATCAAGCGTTAATACATACCGTCAAAACCTTCAGCTTGAATATGTCGAGCGTTTGATTGCAGCTTCGGGATTAGAGGGGAACAGTAGCCATGACACCATTACACAAGCAACGGCTATTTATGAACTTCGCCGCGTTGCCAAAATGGTTGATAACTCAAGAGGCAATAATGCTAGCAAAATTCACAAGCAATATTTGCAAGACCGGATAGCAAGAGCGTTCCATAAAAGCGAATCATAACTAGCTTAATTCAGCGTTTAAAGGGCACTTACTAAGTGCCCTTTTTTTGCTTACAAGAGCCTCAACATACATGCGCTTTATGTCGACCGTCGTTGCTTTTGTTTTCGTAAGTATCGCTTTGTCTGCCTTAGCTGTTCAAAATACAGAAACTGCTTAGTTGCAATTGCCTAATGCAAGTGCACACTATCCAAATACTGATTTACGCTTCGCCCGCACCAAAGTTTTGACCATGTATGTTGGCAACATCGATAGCGTCAAAACTATATTGTGTTAAACAAAACTGGCAATCCATTGTGATTTTGCCATCTTCTTCCAAAATAGAATCAAGCTCTTGTTTCGACACGCTCTTTAGCGCGGCCATGCTCCGTTGCTTTGAACAATCACAATGAAAACTAACTGCTTGGGGTTCAAAAACACGCACATCATCTTCATGAAAAAGACGATAAATTATATCGTTTGCGGGCAAAGAAAATAGCTCGTGTGCTGTTAATGTATTGGCTAAATGCGAGCAGTGTTCAAAATCAGGGTTAGTTTCAACATTAGAACTTTCGCTAGTGGTAGGTACTACTTGAATCAATATCCCACCAGCCATCGGTGCTTCATCGAAACTTGTCATTAACGAAACCTTCGTCAATAGTTGCTCTGACTGCAAAAAATAATCTTCAATACATTCACTTAGCGACGCTTTATCAAGTGCGACCATGCCTTGATAACGTTGGCCATCTTTTGGCGTCAGTGTAATCGCCAGCACCCCTTTTTTAAACCAATCGCTAAACGTATTACTTAAGGTTTGAGTTTGATCCCATCGAGCAACACCTCTTAGCTGCTGCTTGTGGTCACCATTGATAATTGCGTATTTAATAGGCCCTTCACTTTGAATTTGAAGCGCTATTTCACCTTCAAACTTTAAGGTAGCCGTCAATAAACTTGCTGCCGCCATTAGCTCCCCTAGCAAGGTTTTAACGGCTGAAGGATAATTAGCATTTCGCAAAATCTGCTGATAGCTTTCTTGTAAACTGACTACTTCGCCTCTGATATCTCTATTATCAAATAAAAATCTATCTACAGTATCACTCATGTCTGTCTCGTTATTGGTGTTTAAATTGGATGATTTGACGACGCTGTTTTTTATCTGGCCGTGAATCAGGTCTTGGGCTATGAAACACGCTTAATTTGCGTGCTTGTTGATTTTTCTCTCGCAATGCAATGCTTTGAGCGGTTTCTTCATACATTAATGCTGCCAAGCTTGCTTGTTGTCGTTTATCTATTATCTGCATTACCACTACGGTCTTGTCGTCGTAACCGCTGGGTAATTTTATGATTGCACCTTGCTCAACTACCTTGCTTGGTTTGCATCGTTGACCATTGTAATTCACTTTACCAGCAGAAACTGCCTCGCGAGCAATGGCTCGTGTTTTAAAAAACCTAGCGGCCCATAACCATTTATCAAGTCTTACTGACTCGACATCGTTACCGCTTTGTTTGTTATTGGTGCTGTGTTTTTTTACCACTGTATGACCTACTTTTTACTTGTGAAGAAAGTGGGGACGAATATCATAGTTTCAATCTACTGCACTTAAAAAAATAACGTTATCAAATCAAGATATACACAGATATAAAGCAAGCTAGCAAAATCTATCTAGGTGTAAATGAAACTATTTCATCTGAATCACTACTAAGTATTGTAGCATCCTCTTTGACTAGATATGATATGGCTTGAATATTCAATAAAATTAATAAAATAAGTGTACATGACAAGTATAGACCTTAATGCGATCCAACAACGCTACTTCAAACACGAAAATAAACTCATTTTTGTGGTAGTCGTGTTATTGCTTATTTATTTACTGGCATTTTTAGCTAGGTTAACGTGGATGGCTGTTCCACAAGCGCAGTCTGACCAAGCTAATTATACTGCCAACACAAACTCATCTCAAAACAACAACGCTTCGCAAGTCAATATAGCCAATATTACTCGCTTAAATCTGTTTGGCGATGCCAGCGCAAAACCTGTAGAAGAAGTCGTTAATGATGTTAGCGACGCACCTGAAACTCAGCTAAACTTGGTACTTTCGGGCGTTGTGGCAAGTAATCAAGATCCTCAATCAGCCGCGATAATCGAATATAGAAACACGCAAAATACCTATTCAATCGGCGAAAAAATCGAAGGCACAAATGTCACACTGGAAGAAGTGTATGCCGACCGCGTCATTATTAAAAACCGCGTCAATCTAGAGACCTTGATGTTAGAAGGTCTCGACTTCGAAGAAGCGAATCGAAATAGAGCTGTCCAACGGCAACAAACACAGCTTGCCACGAGCCAAAGTCCAAGACAAAACACTAGCTCATCTACAAATAGCAACACGACGGAGCTTACGGCACAAGACCGCCAAGCGTTGATTGATGCTCGTCAGGCTGCACTGCAGTCTCCTGATAGTTTTGCCAAGCTAATTGCTTTAGCGCCCCATCGTATTGATTCCCAGTTGGTAGGGTATCGAATTTCACCAGGCTCAGACCCTAAACTGTTTAACTCAGTGGGCTTAAAAAACGGTGATATTGTGACACAAATGAATGGTTATGATTTAACCGACCCTCGCCAGGCGATAGAAGCACTAGGTGAGCTACAAAATAGTGACTCTTTGCAATTAGAAATAATGCGCGGCGAAGAGTTCGTTTCAATTGATTTTGATATCTCTGCTTAGATAGCAGACTAATAAGGTACGAGTTATTATGATGCTTAAACAGCATGGACGAAGAATAAGAAATCTAGCTTACTCGCTTTGCATTGTTGCAGCGCTTGGGTCTACCCATTTACTAGCGCAACAAGAAGGCCCGCAATATCAGCCTAGTTTTAAAAATACGGAAATTACCGAGTTTATCAATATTGTTGGTAAAAACCTCAAGCGAACTATCATTGTTGACCCCAATGTACGCGGTAAGATAAGCGTCACAAGCTATGATTTGATGACAGAAGACCAATACTATCAATTCTTTTTGAATGTGTTGCAAGTCTATGATTTTGCTGTAGTTGAAATGCCTAACGGTATATTAAAAGTCGTTAGGTCAAAAGACGCGAAATCATCAAATATTCCCGTTGTCGAATCCACCGATTTTAACGGTGATGAGATGATTACTCGCGTTATACCTGTTTACAATGTGCCAGTGCGCGATTTAGCACCAATTTTACGCCAGTTAAATGACCAAGCCGGCGGTGGACAAGTTGTTGCCCATGATCCATCTAATGTCATGATGATTACCGGGCGGGCAGCGGTAGTGAATCGCTTAGCTGAAATTATAGAGCGTGTTGACCAAGCTGGTGATGAAGAAGTTGAAGTGGTAAAACTAAAGTTTGCTTCAGCATCTGAAATTGTCCGTATTGTTACCAGCATCAATAGTAACCAAGGCAAAGCTGCCGCTAATGCGCGCTCGGGTCCAAGAGCCGTTGCTGATGACCGAACCAATAGCGTTATTGTTAGTGGCGATTCAAAATCGCGCCAACGCTTAATTAACTTAATTAATCGCATGGACCAAGAGC
This sequence comes from Glaciecola sp. HA4-3, assembly GCF_055693685.1. Lineage (NCBI taxonomy): Bacteria > Pseudomonadati > Pseudomonadota > Gammaproteobacteria > Alteromonadales > Alteromonadaceae > Glaciecola > Glaciecola sp. HA4-3. The sequence goes on along the minus strand of NZ_CM146340.1, from coordinate 97,598 downwards.
TAGAATCTAGCGGAAACACACGCGTTATATACCTTGATTATGCTAAATCAGAAGATATTGTAAAAGTACTTCAAGGAGTCAGTGCAGGCATTCAAGCAGAAGCACAAGGCGGAGGGCAACAGCAACGTCGTTCATCTAATAATCGTGAAGTGAGTATCGAATCACACGAAGATACTAATTCATTAGTCATTACCGCAGAGCCTGACATGATGCGCTCGCTTGAAGATGTCATAAGACAACTAGATGTTCGCCGCGCCCAAGTGCAAGTAGAAGCGATAATTGTTGAGGTCTTTGAAGGCGACGGCGTAACGCTTGGCGTACAGTTAGTGTCAGAAGAAGGCGGCGGAACTCAGTTTACTAATGGCGTTGTCGGTGTGGGCTCACTAGGTGTCGCATTACGAGAAGCAGAAGATGTAGAACGAACTGTAACGAATATTTCAAATGATGGTTCACCTGTGCAAACAACCGATACAACGGAAGGTAACCTTACACCTCTTGCAAGTATTTTAGGCGGGGCAAACGGTTTAATTGCAGGCGTCATTGAAAATGGCTGGGGTGCTGTAGTGCAAGCCGTCAGTACTGATACTAATTCGAACATATTAGCTACGCCTCATTTGACGACTATGGACAATGAAGAAGCTTTTTTCATTGTTGGTCAAGAGGTACCGATAATTACTGGCACAAGTACAGGTTCAAATAACTCCAATCCTTTCCAAACAGTCGAACGTCAAGAAGTCGGTATCAAGCTTAAAGTCACACCACAAATCAACGAAGGCGACGCCGTTCAGATGACCATCGAACAAGAAGTGTCAAGCGTCAGCGGGGCAACTTCAGTTGATATTTCGATTAACAAAAGAGAAATCAAAACCACTGTTATCGTAGATGATGGTGGCACTATCGTGTTAGGTGGATTAATCGATGAGGACGTTCAAGAAAGTGTATCTAAGGTACCACTGCTTGGTGACATCCCTATTTTAGGCCATCTGTTTAAATCGACCAGTACTAGCAAACGTAAACGCAATTTGATGGTGTTTTTACGCCCTACTATTGTGCGTGATGCCGCCACTATGAATGAAATCAGTCATCGTAAATATAATTATATCCGCGCCCAACAATTAGACCGTTTATCACAAGGTATTCCCTTAATGCCGTTTGCAACTGGCCCTGAACTGCCGCAATGGGATGATAAATTGGTGTTACCGCCTTCATATGATGAATTTTTATCTGAAAAAGCAAAAGAGGATAAGGACTAATGTCATCGAAGGTTTCTGAGCAACACGAAATGTCAGAGGAAATTGATGATATTGCGGCGCAATTAAGCACTGATGAGTTAGCTCCTATCGACGAGGATACTAATGAAGCCACTGTTGACGAAGTGTCTAACTCACAAATTCCTTTTAGTTTTGCAAAGCGCTTTAACGTCTTGCTTGATACCGCGACACAGCCGTATGAGTTGTATTATACAGATAATACGCCAATGTCAGCTTTCGTTGAGGTCAGGCGGTATTGTGCCCAAGCTTTTTTGCTTAAACGTTCTTCACAAGAAGACTTCGAAACACTGCTCACCGATTCATTTCAGCGCGATTCTTCTGAAGCAAAGCAATTAATGGAAGACTTAGGTAATGAAAGTGATTTATTTGCTTTAGCCGAAGACTTACCCGATACAGAAGACTTGCTAGATAACGAAGACGACGCACCAATAATCAAGTTAATCAATGCAATGTTAGGAGAAGCAATTAAAGAAGGCGCATCTGATATTCATATTGAAACCTTTGAAAACCAACTAATTATCCGCTTTAGGGTAGATGGTGTTTTACGGGAAATTTTACGCCCAAATCGTAAAATGTCGTCGATGCTAGTGTCGCGTATCAAAGTTATGTCAAAAATGGATATTGCAGAAAAGCGCGTACCGCAAGATGGCCGAATCAGTTTGCGCATTGGTGGCCGAGCGGTAGATGTGCGTGTATCAACAATGCCGTCGAGCCATGGCGAAAGAGTAGTGCTACGTTTGCTAGATAAAAACAATGCACGCCTCAACCTTGAAGATTTAGGCATGACCGCGACTAACCGTGAGAAGTTTTCAGAGCTTATTCGCAAGCCGCATGGGATCATGCTAGTCACAGGCCCAACAGGCTCAGGTAAAAGTACAACTTTGTATGCAGGCTTAAGTGAAATAAACTCCAAAGATAGAAACATTCTAACCGTAGAAGATCCGATAGAATTTGATTTAGAAGGGATTGGCCAGACCCAAGTAAATAGTAAAGTCGATATGACCTTTGCGCGTGGTCTGCGAGCAATATTGCGCCAAGACCCTGATGTGGTAATGGTTGGTGAAATACGAGATATTGAAACCGCGCAGATTGCTGTCCAAGCCAGTTTAACCGGTCACTTGGTATTATCGACCCTACATACCAATACGGCTGCAGGCGCCATCACCCGATTAGAAGATATGGGTATCGAACCCTTTTTACTATCATCTAGTTTATTGTCAGTATTATCGCAACGCCTTGTCAGAACGCTCTGCCCTGATTGTAAAAAGCCACATACTCCCAGCGAACGAGAACAAGAAATTCTAGGCTTAGCATCAACCGATAAGGTTACAATTTATAACCCTGTTGGTTGTATTAATTGTAACCATACTGGCTACCGCGGTCGAACCGGCATCCACGAGCAGTTGATTGTTGATGAGCACGTTCGAGAGATGATGCATGATGGCAGAGGCGAACAAGCTATCGAAAAACATATTCGAAGCAACACTCCTTCGATTCGCCAAGATGGTTGCGACAAAGTCATTGCCGGTATTACTTCGTTAGAAGAAGTACTTCGCGTTACCAGAGAAGAGTAATGCCAGCATTTGCATATAAAGCCCTCGACAAGAAAGGCAAAAGTAACAATGGTGTGCTTGAGGCGGATACTGCTCGTCAGATTCGACAACAGCTCAGAGAAAAGGATTTAATTCCCCTTGAAGTCGAGCAGGTCGCTGAACAAAAAGAGAAACAACAGTCTTTTCGTTCTTTTTTTAAACCGCGCATATCCACTGCAGATTTATCCCTACTAACACGCCAATTATCTACGCTGATTGAAGCTTCTTTACCTATTGAAGAGGCATTACTAGCCGTTGCTGAGCAATCAGAAAAACCCCGTACAAAAAACATGATGATGGCGGTGCGAAGCAAAGTGGTAGAAGGATATAGCCTAGCTGAAGCCTTAGCTGAATTTCCAAGTGTCTTTGATAATCTGTTTACCGCCATGGTTGCCGCTGGTGAAAAATCTGGACACTTAGATTCAGTATTAACACGTTTAGCCGATTATGCAGAGCGCCGACAAGAAACAAAGAGCCAAATATCACAAGCCTTGATATACCCTATTGTAATGGTAGTTGTTGCTTTGAGCGTGGTAATCATGATGTTAACCGTTGTCGTGCCCAAAATTGTCGATCAGTTTGATTCGATGGGGCAAGAACTCCCAACCGTTACGCAAATTTTGATATTTATTAGCGAAGGCTTGCAAAACTATGGCATTTATATCGCGATAGGTATTGCTGTGCTGATGTTAGGCATATCGCAAATCCTCAAAAATCCGAAGATGTCATTGCGTTGGCATCGCTCACTGCTAACAATGCCAATTATTGGTAAGCTTTCAAGGGGAACTAACACCGCTAGATTTGCTCGAACATTAAGTATACTAACGGCCAGTGCGGTACCTTTGTTAGAATCAATGCGTATTGGCGGTAGAGTCCTTGAAAATAAACATTTGCAAGGACTGGTAAAAACAGCAGCTGAACGAGTGAAAGAAGGCAGTAGTTTGCGAGCCGCACTTGAGCAAACTAAAGTATTTCCTCCGATGATGATGCATATGATTGCTTCGGGTGAGCGCTCTGGTGAGCTACAACAAATGCTTGCGCGCGCCGCAAGTAATCAAGAAAGAGAATTTGAAAGTACCATCAATGTGGCCTTGAAAATATTTGAACCTGTACTAATTGTATCAATGGCATTAACAGTACTATTTATTGTAATGGCAATTTTGCTGCCTATACTGGCCTTAAATAGCCTAGTTGGCATGTAACTTATTATAAAAAGAGAAAACCAAGATGAAACTTAACAAGCTAAAACATTCTATTCAACGAGGCTTTACCCTCATCGAAATAATGGTGGTTTTATTTATTATTGGACTAATGGCCGCTGTTGTCGCTCCACAAATTTTAGGCGAAGGTGAAGCCGCTAGCTTGCGGGTTGCAGCAGTAGATATTCAGCAACTTGAAACCGCGCTTGAACGCTACAAATTACGCACTAATGTATTGCCAACTACCGAGCAAGGTTTAGAGGCATTAGTGACGGCTCCTTCGCTAGACCCTATCCCGCGTAACTACCCTGATGGCGGATTCATTAGACGTTTACCTGCAGATCCATGGGGTAACGAATATGTGTTGCTTAATCCAGGCGAAATCGGTGCAATTGATATTTACTCTTTTGGGCCCGATCAAATAGAAGGGACAGAAGATGATATCGGCACGTGGAACCTTAACGACTATTTGAAAAACTAGCGAATACCGTTTGCCATTAGCATGAATTTTCATTGCCAAGTCAGTAAACCTCAGCAAGGCTTCACTTTAATTGAAATCCTTGTGGTTATTGCCATTATGGCCCTTGTCATGGCTACTGTTCGTTTTACTGTATTTTCAGTATCTGAAGCAGAAAAAGTAGAGCGCGATATTCAACGTCTTCAAGTTGTATTTGAATTAGCGAGTGATTTTGCTGTACTTAATCAGCTTGAAATGGGCTTGCGTATCGATCAAGAAGAAAAGACCTATGAGTTTGTCGTGCTAAATGAAAAAGACCAATGGCAAGCGATCGATAATCAACCCCATTTTGCCTTACAAACACTTATTGGTGAGCCAGAGATTGAGCTCACACTAGACGGTTTTGATTGGCAACAAGACGACAGCCTTTTTGACGGGAGTTTCTTTGATGAAGAGCTCAGTGTCAGTACTGAAGGCGTAGATATTGGCAATGAAGAAGATAAAGAGCCAGAACCACCACAAATATTTATTCTGTCAAGCGGCGAAATTACCCCTTTTGAGCTCAGATTTTCTTACTTTCCTGAGGGCTTTGATAACGAGCCATTTTATTTTAGTTTATCGGGTAAGGAAATTCCCCCATTAGAACGCACGGGCTCTTTAATATGAAAAGGCCACGCAACAAGTTTTATAGACAGCGTGGCTTTACCTTGCTAGAAATTATGGTAGCGGTGTCTATTTTTGCACTTGCTGGTATGGCGATATTAAAAGCATCGCAAGAACATCTACGCTCCTTAGGCGCAATACAAGAACAGACATTTGCTACTTGGGTGGCTAATAATCAATTAACCGAAGCGACCTTAAAAGCACAAGTGCAATGGCCATTAAGAAAAGATGCAAAAGGTGAAGTTGAAATGGGCGAACAAATTTGGTTTTGGCAGCAAGACGTTACTGCCACACTAGATGATTCGCTTTTTATGGTGACTATCAGTGTTGCGACTGACGAAGCCATGGATAACCAAATTACCAGCGTGAGTACCTTTATTGCTCGCCCTAAGCCTAATTAGGCGAGTAAATGTCAAAGCACTCTATATTGTTATTCAATCAACGCTCACATAAACCTAGAACATCGCTAGGTTTTACGCTTATTGAATTAATTATCGCTGTGGCTATTTTCGCCTTGGTTGCATTGGGGACAAATGCACTGCTAAGCGGGGTGTTAGATACCAATGAATTATCCATTGAAAAAGGCAAGCAGCTTGAAGATTTACAACGTGCGATGTTGGTCATGGAGCGAGACTTCTTACAAATACAACAACGCGTTCCTCGTTCGCCGGGTCTTGATAATGAGCTTGTTATAACCGGCGGTGAATTTGAGCTTGAAAGCGATGCTTATGGCATTGGCTTTGTGCGCACAGGCTGGCAAAACCCTCAACTACGGCTCAAGCGTAGTCATTTACAAAACGTTGCCTACCGTATTCAAGATAATCAATTGCAGCGTCTTCATACCAACTATGTTGATTCAGTCATTGGTACCGAACCCAAAGTAAGAGTATTAGTTGAGGGTGTAACTGATTTTCAAGTAGAGGTATTAAGCACCTTATCCAGAGAATTTAGGTGGTCAGATACTATCGTGGCTACCGAATTGCCTTATGCGATTGCAATTACAATAAACACTGAGAATTTTGGTGAGATTCGCCGCGTGTTTAAGGTGAAGGTTTAGTGAGAAAGCTAAATATATCCACTAAGACCCCTCAAAAAGGTGTTGCATTAATTGTGGTGATGCTCATTGTGGTAATGGTTACAGTCGTCGCGGTAGAAATGGGCGCGCGCTTGCAAATGAATTTAGCGCGCACTGTAAATATCAAAACCAACAACCAAGCATATTGGTACGCGTTAGGCGCTGAGCAATTTGCCAAGAAATCCTTGTTGCAAATAAAAGCGCTCTCTGGCGATACCATTCATCTTAATCAGCCTTGGGCTGAAGAGTTCGCTTTTCCTGTGGAAGGTGGGTCAATTGAAGCGCGCATTGTGCATATGCATTCGTGCTTCAATTTAAATGCGATAAATTCTCAGTTTAGTGCAAATAATCCCGATGATCCCAATGATTCAGGTGAGCCTAATCGCCCCCAAGAGCAGCGCACCAATAATGCACCTAACAGAAACCCTAATACTCCATCACAAAGACCCGCCTCCCATGAAGCGTTTCAAGCGCTTGTTGAGAACTTTATAGATGATAGTTTTACCGCAGAAACACTGCGAGACTCATTAATCGACTGGATTGACGAAGACGACATTCCAACTAATTACGGAGCAGAAGACGCCGATTATGAGTCTTTGGCTATTCCGTACTTGGCCGCCAATACCTTAATGTCGCATAAATCAGAATTACGATTAGTCAATGGCGTCGACCAAGGGGTGACCGATGGCTGGTTTAAAGATCTAAGTGATGTTACTTGCGTGTTACCTGAATCTACTATTTCAGTTAATGTAAACACCTTTACACAAGACAACGCGGTTGTGCTTGCAGCTCTTTTAGGGGACACTTTAGATAACAGTATAAGTATCATCGACAACAGACCCGAAGAAGGCTTTGCAGATAAGCAAAGTTTTTTAGATGTCTCGACGGTACAGGCTTTACAATTGTCGCCTGAAAAACAAGCATGGTTTGATGTGACAGGCGATTATTTTAGACTCGATACGCGCGCGACGTACCAAGGTTCGCAGTTTAGAATGTCGACATTGTTTAAATTAGAAGAAACCGAGGTTACCGTGATAGGCAGAGAATTTGGAGGCGCATTGTAAATGCAGCGATTAATTGTCAGGTTAGGTATAACTGATCAAGAACCCATTCATTGGCTCGTTTATAGCGAAGATGAAAACGAAATTATCGCGTCTGGTAGACTTGCTGGTGCAAGTGAACTTGAGACACTAAGCTCACATGCAGATAATGCAAGGGTCACCGCGGTTGTGCCAGCAAGCGCTATTTATCATACCCGTGTTGAAATGCCAAAAGGCGCATCTCGTAAAGCATTATCAGCGGTTCCCTTTATGGTTGAGGAAGAACTATGCTCATCTATAGAAACTCAGTTTTTTGCCCTAGGAAGTAAAGTTGACAGTATTGTAGAAGTAGCGGTGGTGAGCAAATCGCTAATGCAACAGTGGCAGACACAACTTGATAATGCTGGTATTTTTTGTCAAGAATTACTCCCCGATGCTTATTGCTTGCCTCTTAATGAGAATCTTAATGTTGCACAAATTGACGATGACCTATTAGTACGTTTTCCCGATGGCACTGCAATGATGGGCGAAACACAGTGGCTATTGCCACTGATTATGGAACAAGCGCAAGCAAAAGAGCTCAAAATCTGTGCTTATAGTGAAATTGATACGCTTGAGCAATCAGACACGGTTGAATTTGATTTTGATAAATTGCCCATGCAGTTATTACTAAATGGTAGTGCTCGTGTATCACTTAATCTGTTGCAAGCAGAGTATGAAGTCAAACGCAAAGCCAATCCAAGATGGGATAAATGGAAATTAGCTGCCAGCCTAGCAGTAGTGGCATTATTTGCTAACTTGATTGTAAAAGGTGTCGAGCTAAATTCATTACAAAACCAACGTGACATGCTTAGACAAGATATCAATACCTTGATGAAGCAAAACTTTCCTAATACTCGGATATTTAGACGGCAAACCATCGAAAATGAAATAGCTCGACTAGAGCAAAGCTCTGGCGATGCTAGCATGCTAGCAATGTTAAATCGGCTCAGTGATGTCTTTAATTCAAGTGGTATTCGCCCACAAAGTATCGGCTTTGATATGAGTCGAGGCGAAATTAGAATGCAATCTGTTGCCAGTAATTTTGATTCGTTTGAACGCTTCGGCAGAGACGCCAGAGCACTTGGCTTTGAGGTAGAACAAGGTGCAATCAACAATCGTGGCGACGAAACGGTAGGTGTATTGGTGATCAAAGGATGAATATGAGTGCACTAAAAACTTGGTATAAAAGCCTAAGTGAAAGAGAACAGAAAATTGTCATGTTGGGCGGGATCGCGGCGATTATCGCCACGTTTTATTTTGCGATATGGTCACCGTTAAATACATCATTAGAAAATGCACAAACAAGCGTTGCTGCAGAAAAAGCAAATAAGCAGTGGTTACAAGAGCAAAGCGCCCGTGCGCAACTATTAAAGCAAAGCGCGTCTGCTCAACGTTTTACTGGCTCATTAACCCAAGTGGTCAATCAAACAACCCGTTCAGCAGGTATTGCCATTGCGCGCATGCAGCCACAGGGTAAAGAGCTTCAAGTTGCCATTGATGAAGTACAGTTTAATACTTTACTCACGTGGATAGACACACTTGAGCGCCGTGGAGTGATCATTTTGCAAACCGATTTTTCCAAAGCGGATGAACAAGGTTACGTGCGTGTTAGACGAATTCAGTTAGGAAAATAAAAACGTGAAAAAGCTGTATTGGGTATTATTTATCATCGCTGTTTATGTCTTCTTTTTGGTGAAATATTTGCCAGCCACCTTTGTTACTGAGTACCTTAACGCTAACACAAATAAAGCGATAAGCTTTTATTCTGTTCAAGGCAGTCTGTTTGATGGCCAAGCAGAAGCAATTGAGTTTCAAGGTATGCGAATCGATAATGTTAAGTGGCAATTATCCGCATGGTCTTTACTTGCTTTGCGGGCGAATCTAGATGTACAAGGCGGTAATATCAGAAACGCCGATAAAATATATCTTAAAGGTAATGTCAGCGCATCATTGCTCAATCCGATGAAAATTAAGGCGCAAGAAGCGCAAATATTTGTACCTACAAAGCCCGCTCTAGCGCGTGTCAAACTACCAGTATTTGTCACAGCCGATGGTCGTTTTAGAGCCGACATTGACCAATTTGAGTTTGACAAGGGCTGTCAGTCATTACAAGGCATAGGCTCATGGCTTAATGCTAGTGTGAATGTCCAAAACCAAAATATTCCTTTGGGTGCATTTCAAGCCAGCTTAAGCTGTAATACCCCTGAATTTGTTCTTAACATAGAGCCCGGCAATAGTCTTCAATTAGGAGCTACCGCGACCTTTTCAATTGATGGCAGTTATAAAGTCGACGGTCAGTTTCTACCATCCACAGAGCTACCGGCAACCATAAGAAACGCAACACAATTTTTTGAAGGACCTAACTCACAAGGGTTTTATATTATTGATTTGTGAGTTTGCGTCTGTTTGTAATGACGCAACGCCAAGGTTGCGATGTAGTGTTACGCGTTGGTATAAAGTTCAGGAAAAGCAAAAGGACTTAATGCTAAAATAGCGGCACTGGTATAAATACTTTTTCGGGTTTCTAAGCCCTTCGTTAGCTGACCAATTGCGCCCCCTTTTTGTTTAATATTATGGGTATTAAACAGCTCATCCATTGCATCGCCAAGCTCTTTGCCTTCTAGTAATTGCGTGTAAATACTTAAGGGCAAGGGTAAGGTGGCTGATTGTCCTAACAAAGTGCGCGGATGCGTTAAATCACCATTTGATATGCACACAACGGCAAATGTTTTAGGGCCATCTTCAAACACATCTACGCCGCCCTCAAAGGCAATGTAATAATCGGCGTCCTCGCTTTGCTTGGCATTTATAACGCGATTTTGCGCGCCTAAACGTGTTTCTTCTAAGCTCATGGGTTGATCGCTAACTTGAGAATCTGCGTTTAGCCCAATAGCGTCAACTGCGACGCCAAACACAGCCTCAAAAGCCGTCTTACCTGCCTCTATTTTAACTGGATTTTTTGAAGCAATAATTAATCGTAAGGCTGTAGTCATTTTTGTATTCCAAATGGTTTATTGTGTTTATGATGTATAATGTTCGATTGAATCAAGCAAGTCATGATAATTATTGGTACTAGGATGGCCAGTAATTTTAATATCTTCAAGTTGACTATCAGGATTGGTAATTCCTAAGGTGTATGCAATGCCAAACTCTTTTGCTGCATCTAAGATACGCTGGCCATCATCTACAAATAAGGTTTTGCTGGCGTCAAAACCCAAATGTGCCTGAAGCTTTTGCCACAAAGATTGGAACTCTTTGGTAACGCCAAATTGATGCGTAGAGATTAAGGTATCAATATGTTCGTCTAATTGCGTTTTTTCTACTTTTAATGATAAGGAGTCAGGGTGCGCGTTAGTGACTAAAACAACCTTTTTGCCTTTTGCTTTGAGGGCATCTAAAAAAGGAATAGTGTCGTGCCTCATACTGATAAGGTGTGTTATTTCACGCTTAGCTTGCATAATATCCAGATCAAGCTTTTCTTGCCAATAATCCAAACAATACCATTGAATCTGACCTTGTACATCTGCGCACATCTGCTGCATCTCTTTTTGGCATTGTTCAAAGGGTTTGCCACTTCGTTGTGACAGTTTTAAAGGGATATGATGCATCCAAAAATGCGTATCAAAATGCAAATCCAATAAAGTACCATCCATGTCCAACAAGACAGTTTCAATCTTATGCCACGGTAAGAGTGCCAAGGGGTTTTCCTTATGCTAAAGTTTAGGGTAATAGTGTATCGCGTGAAGTTGGCATGAGTAAAATAAACATAGAAAAAAAGTTGCCTCAAATACATGGGCGAGAAACCGTCGCTAAAAGTAAGTTTTTCAAAATAGAGCAAGTGGATCTTGAATTTGAAAATGGTGAAACTCGCGAATTTGAGCGAATGGCAGGCTCTGGTCGTGGTGCAGTTATGGTCATTCCTTTAATCGATGACGAACACTTTTTACTTATCCGAGAATATTCCGCCGGCACCCATAGCTACCAGTTAGGCTTTCCCAAAGGCTTAATTGATCCTGGTGAGACACCTGTAGAAGCGGGCAATCGCGAATTACAAGAAGAAGTCGGATATCAAGCAGCGCAGTTTAGCCCTTTAAAATCTCTTGCCATGGCTCCCACGTTTTTTGATGCACATATGCATGTGCTTATTGCACAAAATTTAAGTGAGTCACGACTAGAAGGCGATGAACCAGAACCCTTAGAAGTCATAAAATGGCCGATAACGGATATAAACAGCCTATTAGACAGGGACGATTTTTGTGAAGCACGCAGCGTGGCTGCTTTACTATTATTAATGAAATGGAGGAAAGCTTAGTATGATGTCAAAATCCATTAATGAGCTTTTAGAAATCGCCAAGGATGCTGCGGTTCAAGCAGGCGTTGAAGTACTAAGCATATATGACAAAGGCGATTTTGAGGAATATGAGAAAGACGACAATAGCCCAGTAACAAGCGCTGACTATCGTGCAAATGAGATAATTACTGAAGCATTAACACGTTTAACACCTAATATCCCCATTATGTCAGAGGAAACAGAAATTGCTCCTTTACAACAACGAGCCAATTGGACACGCTATTGGCTAATTGATCCGATTGATGGTACTCAGGAGTTTATTGCTCGTTCAGGTGATTTTGCCGTAAATATCGCATTAATTGAAAACAACCAGCCTGTAATTGGCGTAATTTATTGGCCTTGTGGTGAGTCATTGTATTTTGCCAGCAAAGACTAGGGCGCATATAAATTGTGTTCTCGCGAGACATTACCCATTCAGGTGAGAAAGTTTGCAGTACCAAGCGAAGATGTCATTATGATTGCTATCAGCCGCCGGCAATCCCGCGAACGCGTGTTTGATCGACTCACCGAAAAAAGACAGTACCAAACTTTGCCAACAGGCAGTTGTTCATTAAAAGCCTGTTTTATTGCTGAAGGCAAAGCGGATGTCTTTATGCGTTTAGGGGTGACAGGTGAATGGGACACTGGTGCGTCTCAATGCATCATTAATGAAGCGGGCGGGCAAATAAAAGCAGCTAATTTTGATCCCATTACGTACAACCAACGTGACATTGTAACTAACCCTGACTTTGTGGTCTTAGGTGATCAACGAGTCGATTGGGAAAGTATAATTCAGTATAAATAAATTCTATTTTTAAGGTTAGCTATGAAACTTCATCAATGTATTCAATCGCTTTTTGTTACGCTTTTAGTAAGTGCTTCACTTAGCACAAATGCTTTTGCAGATTTCACTTTAAATAACGATAACAGCACCGTTAATTTTATCTCGATTAAAAATGAACATATCGCAGAAATGCATACTTTTGACACAGTAATGGGAAGTCTTAGTGAAAAAGGCGCCCTTGAAATCAAAATTGATTTAAGTTCGGTAAATACACTTATTCCTATTCGTAATGAACGTATGCAAGCAATGTTGTTTAAGGTGTCTGATTTTGCAAGTGCTACATTCACCGCCACCTTGAACAAAGACCTAATGCAAATGAACAGCGGAGAGTCTTCAAATCAAGCGATTAGTGGTGTTTTGAGTATTAGCGGCAAGGATGTTGATACAACGTTTAATGTTAGCGTTAGCAAATTAGCAGATGGTAGCTATATGGCCACAACAAGCAAACCTACCATTGTGAGTACTACGGCCTTTGGGTTAGACGCGGGCGTTGCTGCCTTGCAAGAAGTAGCCATGCTAAATAGTATATCAAAAACCGTACCCTTAACGTTTTCTGTACATTTTGAAAAGCAATAGAGCGCTTGATACCTTTATTGCAAGCCCCTAAATCACAAGGGCCCCAATTAATAGCGCACGTATAATAATAAAAAGGAAAATTTAGTGAACAATAAACTCACCTTAATAGCATCATCACTACTACTTGTGACTGCATGTAGTCAACCAAGTGAAACCGTCGAGACACCACCAACTGACTCAGCAGACTCTCAAAGCTCTCTTGTCGTTGAGCCAGCACCTTTGTGGCTTGAAGAAGTTGAAGGAGAAAAGGCACTTGGTAAAGTAACTCAATGGAATGAACGAAGCCTTGCGCATTTAACATCCGATCCACGCTTTACTGAATTTCAAAACGAAGCGCTTGAAATCGTTAATGCGACTGACAAAATAGCTTATGGCTCATACCGAGGTGGCTTTGTTTATAATTTTTGGCGTGATGAAAAAAACGTAAGAGGCGTATTGCGACGCACCAGTCTTGAAAGTTACATTTCTGACGAAACACAATGGGAAACCCTTTTGGATGTTGATGCCTTAGCTGAACAAGAAGAAGCCAATTGGGTTTACAAAGGTAGTAATTGTTTAGAACCCGAGTATACACGATGCTTAGTTTCATTATCTGATGGCGGTAAAGACGCCGTTGAAATACGAGAGTGGGACCATAATCAAAAGGCGTTTGTAGAGAATGGCTTTTTGATTCCTGAAGCAAAAAGCAGGGTTTCATGGGTCGATGCTGACACCATCATCGTAGGTACCGATTTTGGCGAGGGTTCTCTTACAGATAGTGGTTACCCGCTAATTTCAAAATCTCTAAAGCGCGGCCAAAAACTTGAAGATGCAACACCATTATATTCTGGTGAAACATCTGATGTAGCGGCTGGGGCTTACAGTGTTAAGGTAGATGAAGACGACTATATCTTGCTTGGATACCGAGCAGAAACCTTCTATGAGACATCATATGATTGGTTAAAAAACGGCGAGGATAAGATCAAGTTACCCGTCCCTGCAAAAGCAAGTTTATTAGGTGTTTTTGACAAACAACTTATGATCAACTTGCAAGAAGACTGGGCAATTGGCGGTAAGATTTATCCTTCAGGTGCCCTAGTAGCGATGGATATAGACGCTTGGCGTCAAGATCAAACCAATGTAGCAGTGCAGTTAGTGTATGAACCAAACGAACGCTCAACAGTTCAATCAATGAGTATCACTAAAAGCAGAGTGTTGGTGACGGTACTTGAAAATGTCACTGGTAAAGTCTACGCCTTTCAAAAAGATGAAGATAATAACTGGATTTCAGAAGCGCTTAAGCTACCTCAAAATGGTACCTTATCTGTAAGCTCTGCAAACGACAATACCGATATGGTATTTATCAATCAACAGACATTCACAAGCCCTTCTGCTTTGCTACAAGTAGACGTTGTAGAAAATACTGTAAGAGTAGCTAAATCTTCTCCTGAGCGCTTTGATGCGAGTAATTTAGTTGTTGAACAGCTAATGGCAACATCTAAGGATGGTACGCAAGTACCTTACTTTGTTATCCGCAACAAAGACATCGCTTATGATGGTAACAATCCTACACTTCAATACGCCTATGGCGGCTTTCAGGTATCGTTAACGCCATCTTATTCGGGTACTCGTGGCAAACTTTGGCTAGAAAATGGCGGAGTCTACGTGCTTGCAAATATCCGTGGTGGCGGAGAGTTTGGTCCATCATGGCACCAAGCTGGTCTTAAAACTAATCGCCAAGTCATTTATGATGATATGGCGGCGGTCTCTGAAGATTTAATCGAACGTAAAATCACAAGTCCTCGGCGATTGGCAATAGCGGGTGGCTCTAATGGTGGATTGTTGACTGGTGTCATGTATATTCAACGTCCAGAATTGTACAATGCTGTGATTAGTTCTGTCCCTCTATTAGATATGCTTCGTTATCATAAACTATTAGCTGGCGCGAGTTGGGTTGGTGAATACGGCAGTCCCGATATCCCACAGGAGCGCGCATTTCTTGAGACTATTTCACCTGTGCACAACGTAGAAAAAGAGACCGAGTACCCTAACTTATTCTTAATTACATCAACAAAAGATGACCGAGTGCATCCTGCTCATGCTCGTAAAATGGCATATGTGCTTGAAGACCTAGGGCATGATTTCACTTATTATGAAAATATTGATGGTGGTCATTCAGCTGCGGCTAACTTAGCAGAATCCGCCAAACGTATTGCGCTTGAATATACATTTTTAGCTCAAGAGTTAATGGATTAGAAGTATAGTTTGTCAATCAAAAATGGCCCTATCTTGAAGGGCCATTTTTTTAATGCGATAAAAAGGACTAGCCTTTATATTCTAATGAAGAGTGGTGAAGCACAATTCTTAGCGCACCTGCATCATCTTTAACAAAACCCCATGTTTTATCAACTGATGTGACACTACCATCTGGCGCCGTAAAGTGGACTTTACCGATAGTCGATGCGCTGTCGCCAGCAATAAATACTGCATTGTTGTCAACTTTACAGTCTGTCCAACCCATTAAAGCAAAGCCTTTATCATTTGGAAAAGATTCATTGCCACCTACAAAATACGATAGCGCTCCTTCACTGGTAGGTCTAAATGTTTGTGGAACAACAGTCAAAGTTGGTTTAAACAGTACTCCACCCATTTGATAACCGTATGCAGCATCGATGATATCTTTTGCTAATTTCTCGGCAGCTGCTTGGCCCTTTTCTTCATTGGTTGCACTAATATTCAATAACGCAGCGCACCAACCGTTTTGAGCATCAAGTACTTCTTGTTCAGAAAGACCTTGATTGACCACTGTGACATTAGCAGACACACTAGCAGCCATAAATGTAAGAGCAGCCGTACCGATTAATTTACCTAACTTCATTCTTTTCACCTATCAAATTGTAAACACTAATTTAATTGATGCTCCGCTGTAGACTCCATGCGTAACATCCGTATTTACAGCATGATTCATATCACCTACTCTTCACATAAGGTTGAATTATACTGTATGGATATTGTTACAGTATAACATTCGATAAAGTTTACTGGCATTTATTCGTTTAAACTTGTGATATTCATCGGTTTTTACTTTTATGGCTTATTTGTTTGGCTCATTTACCGGGCTCATTTAACGGGCTCATTTAAAGAGCTCATTTAAAGGGCTTAGCAGCACCAAAAGTTTCGCGTGTTTAAGGAAGTTGTATAATGGTGACTGACTCGTGCTCTTGTGAATATTCAATCGCAGCAGTGCCTGCGTCTAACTGAGTCATTACCAGAGCGACTTTCTCTTCTAGGCTTAACTCCTGTTCGCCATAGTCAGTACCATCACGTAAGACAACACTTTCAATTAATGCATATAAGGCCTCTGTTGAGAGCTCTTTAAAAGGAACAATCATAAGTACTCCTTAATAAAGTGAACAATTCGATTGGGTAGCCATAGTTTATTTGGTCCCGTCAAACTGCTAAGAAAACCAACATGTCCACCATAATCACTTAACTCATAAGCAATACACTGATTAATTTGAGCAGCAGTAGGTATCACACGTTCATCCATAAAAGGATCATCTTTTGCGTGTAAGATTAAGCTTGGAATGGTTATTTTATATAAGTCATGAAGTGCACTGGCTCGCTGATAATAATCATCAGCATCACGATAGCCATGCAAGACCGATGTTATATGCTCGTCGAATTCTCTAAATGTTGTCATTTGACTAATTGCTTGAGCATCAACCTTAAGATGCGCTTGCATATCGACTTTTTGCATTTTATTGAGCAAATTCCGTTTCATGCTTTTCATCAGATGACGCTGATAAACCTGTGCAAAACCTTGATTAATCGATACTGATGAGGCTGCTAAATCAATAGGCGCTGATACACAAACGCATGCTGTAAAAGGCATTTGTGGATAATTAGCAATAAGCTTCATCAACATGTTACCACCAAGAGAAAAGCCTAGACCAAATAAAGGTAGACTAGGATATCGCTCATGCACAATGGGAATAAAAAACAAGGGGTCAAATACTGCGCCTGAATGATAAGCGATTGGCTGCACATTAGGTTCGCCGCTACATCCTCTAAAATGCATAACGACTAAGCCTATATTGTTAGCATGTAAGGTATTAGCGCAATGCAAGACGTAATGGGATTGGTCAGAACCTTCTAAACCGTGAAAAACGATGGCCAGTGCCTTAGGTGATTTGGGCATGTACCACGATACATCAATAAAGTCGTCATCAGGTGTTTTTAAGCGTTCTTTTATGTATTGTATCTTAGGTTTTTGAACAGCATATTTAGGTAATATGGTTTGTAAATGCCGGTTTCTTATTGTTTGTGTAGGGGCAAACGACGATACCGTAATATCACCGAAAGTACTTGGTTTAAGCTCCACTGTCATATTCGTCCTTTAGCATCGTTGCCACAGATTCAGACAAATGCACCAAATGACGTATAGCATCCTCTTTGTTTTGTAGTTTTATCTGCGTTGGGTTTGTTCTTATATTCACAAGCGCCTTAAGTAATAAAATGCTTTGCGCTTCTGGCAACGACTCAGTATTTTTTTTGACTTGATCGGCACGCAAATGATAGGCACTTACAATACTCATTTGTTGTTTTTCTTCAAGTAGAAGCTCTTGTTTTAATAAGGCTTTGTATTCATCAATTTTGCGTGGATGTTGTTGTTTAAATTTACTGCGCTTATCCCTGAATCTCTTGAGTGTACTGTCAGATTGTTGGATTTCACCAACGATATCAAACATCGTCTGTTTGTCTAGCGCCAAAGTTTGATGCGTACAAAACAATACAAACAGCGCAATATTGACATTAACATCAAAGTTGTCTTGCAAGGCTAATAATGCTTTTTGATTACCCGGCTTTTGATAAAAGTTTAATGAAAAGGCCCAAAATGCTTGTTTTAAAGAAAGAACATCTTGCATCTTATACCTGCGTGCTTTGATTAAACGAATCCGTTGCGTTTTCAAGTTGCTCTTGGGCATCTAGCCACAACATTTCATTTTCTTCTAAATCATTCTTTGATTGGGTTTGTTGTTCGATAAGCGCATGTAATTTACCCTTATTCTCATCGCTATACAAAGCGGTATCAGACATTTGCTCTTCGATTGTTTGTAAGCTTTGTTCTAGCTCTGCCATTTTCTTTTCACATTGAGCAATGGTTTGACGATAAGCTTTGGTAGATTGCCTAAACTCAGCTTCAAGTCTTTTAATCGTTTTTCTATCCAGACTCGGCGATGAATGCTCAGAACTTGATGTTTTCTGAGCGCTCACATTAGTACTAAATAACCACTTTTGATAATCAATCAAATCACCTCTGAAACGATTCACCTCACCAGCATCTACTAAGTAAAAATCGTCACACACTGATGACAACAAATAGCGGTCGTGCGATACAATTACCATTGCGCCATCAAACGATTGTAAAGCATAGGCTAAAGCTTCACGCATGTTCATATCCAAGTGGTTAGTCGGCTCATCAAGTAGCAATAAATTAGGTTTAGTATATACAATCAAAGCAAGGACTAGGCGGGCTTTTTCACCACCTGACATTGGCTCAACTTTCTTTAATGCTTCATCACCATGAAAACCAAAGCCACCTAAATAATCACGAATTTGTTGATCGCTCAGTTTATTGTCTAATCGCAGTAAATGTTCAAAGGCAGAGCTTTCTAGATGTAAAGCTTGGACTTGATGTTGTGCAAAATATCCAATCGTCAAACCTGCAGATGTTGTGTAATTACCCGAAATTGGCGCTAATTCGCCTGCCAGTAACTTAATTAAAGTAGACTTACCCGCCCCATTGCGACCTAGCAAACCAATTCTGCTACCTGAGTACTAAATTAAGTTGGATATCAGACAATATAACTTGCCCATCGTAACCAATTTTTATCTCTTCCATATTGATAAGCGGGTTAGGGAGCTTGTCAGCTTGTCTAAATTCAAACGAAAACTCATTTGCCTGTTGAATAGGCAAAAGCTCTTCCATCTTTTCTAGCTGTTTGACGCGGCTTTGCGCTTGCTTAGCTTTGCTTGCTTTTGCTTTAAATCGAGTGATAAAAGCGTTTAGATGTTGTCGTTTTGATTGCTGCTTTTCATACATCTTTTGAGCAAGTACAAGCTTTTGAGCACGTTGTTTTTGATAACTTGAATAGTTACCTGTGTACACCTCAAGCGACTTATGCTCAAAACTGATAATGATGCTTGCACAAGCGTCGATAAAGGCTTGATCGTGCGATATCAGTAAAAGTGTACCTTTATATTGCTGTAAAAAATCTTGCAGCCAAATAACGGCATCTAAATCTAAATGGTTCGTCGGCTCATCTAATAGCAATAAATCAGAAGGACATAACAATGCTCGCGCTAAATTTAAACGCATTTGCCAGCCACCCGAGAAATTATCAAGCGTGCGATGCAAGTCGTCTTCACTGAAACCCAAGCCAGCCAATATCGTCGCCGCTCTAGACTTAACATCATATGCGCCAGCGTGGGCAAGTTGTTCATGTAAGTCGGCAATTTTTTCACCTTCGTTAGCCGACTCTGCAATTAATAAAGCCTGTTCAAGAGCACGCAAGTGTGTATCGCCGTCAATCACGTAGTCTAAACATGTGCGCGAAGTATCATCAATATATTGCGCAACCGCAACAATCTGCCAATGTTTTGCAACCGTGCACTCGCCTGCATCGGCACTAATATCATTTAATAGTAAAGAAAATAAAGTAGACTTACCGCAACCATTGGGGCCGATAATGGCGGCTTTTTGCTGTGGATAAATTTCTAAACTAGCATCTTCAATTAGAGGTTTAACGCCTCTTTGCAATCCAAGATTTTGTAGCTTTATCATAAAAGAGCTCTGTATTGTGACCTGTACATACGTAAATAGGATGAAACGCATTAATGGTGATCATTGTATCCTTGCCTCGGGTATAATACGACTAAGACACACAAATTAATCGACAAAGATGACCAATAAAGCTAAAAAACGATTTATCGCTGGGGCAACTTGCCCATCGTGCAAAAGCCTGGATACCTTAATGCTGTATTTTGAGAACAATGTTGAAAAGCTAGCCTGCGTTAATTGCAACTACAAAGAAACACAAACAACTGCTGAGGTAACGCAGGCAAGTAAAACAGATAGTGGTGTCATTGGTGTGTTTAAGCCTGATTAAATGATGTTTGATACTCAATCACCAAATTTCGACCACTTTGCTTACCCTGATATAGAGCCTGATCTGCTTGTTTAAATGCATCGGTAATAGTATTTATATCATCACATACCACCCAACCAATGCATACCCCTAGCTTAAGTGCCAAACACTCTTTTATGCTTGTTGTATTGATGTGCGCATGCAAGGCCTTGAGCATATCTTCGAAAGTTTGTTTGTCGGTATGCCTTGCCACAATTGAAAACTCCTCACCACCATAGCGACCAATCATCGTATCTTTATCACCAAATGGACCAAACAATTCACCCACTTTACTTAGCACAATATCACCGATGTCGTGGCCATATCTATCATTGATGCGTTTGAAATGGTCTAAATCAATCATAGCAATATATATGGGCAAATCAGCGTCTTGTAAGCTGTCTACAAAAATGTCAATACTACGGCGATTGGGGAGTTTGGTTAAGCTATCAATATGAGCGATATCTTTGAGGCGCTGGTTGCTTTGTTCAAGAGCTTGAGTGCGTTCAATCACTAAGCTCTCAAGTTGTTCAGCTTGGCGGGTTTTCATTTCGCTTAGTTGTTTTTGATTGTTTCTGTCTTCTCGCAAGACTTTTATCAAATATGAACAGGTAACCGAAATTAACAAAAAGCTAGTCGCTGCTAGCCCCCATAAAATGGCGGCTTTAGGATCAAGCCCTAAATCAACACCTGTCACGAACATTGCCACAAGCAAACCGCTTAAGATAGAAGGCAGCATAGAAATCGCAAATAGTTTTGCTTTTTTTGAGCCCGCTTTTATGTTTAGTGCTACCACGATAATTAATGCAGGGAAAAAAGCGAAAAACCAATACAATGGATAGTCGATGGATGCTTCAAAGCCTTCAAAGACCCGTAGTAAAATTCCGCCTATCGGCAAAGCCATTAGATAAGCAAGCATGACCCTTTTCCCTATCATGGGTACTTTGTGATCAATTAAAAAAGCAATACTAGTCCAAGGCAGTTGATGCCATCAAAGCATAAACAGTAGTGACATAGGTAACATCATTTAGACTTGGATACGAGGGCCAAATTACTTCAAATCCATAGCCGTAAATTCTAAAAAGCCATGCGATGACAGTGAAAACAAAACAAGCAAAACTTAAAAATACAGTCTGCTTGGTTGTCAAAAATACCATAATGGCGATGATCACTAATAGCGACATCGCGCCAAAAAAGGTCATATCAAGTTGCAACTCTTTTCTGTACTGCTCACTTATCAGTTGCGGCGTGCCAAGTGCAAAACTATAACGCAATATCTCGCCTTGCATATAGCCAGACACTTGTAAGTCTTCGTCCGATTTTAATATCATCGGGAAATGATAGTTTGGTGCTTTTATTGGGCGGGAACTAAAAGGCATCTCATCCCCAGTTAACCATGCTTGATCGCCATCACTCACCATAATCGTTGAGAAAGCCGGAAAATTAACAGAAAACCAAATGGGCTTATCAAATCGGGATGCATTACGAATAGTTAACCTGAAGTGCAGATATTGTTGCGATGAAAATGAATTACTTTCGATGGGCTCAGATTGCCATTTTTCATTGCCTGTTAGTGATGGAGTGCTACTAAGTGCGTACTCTACATATTCATCAAGTACTAGTATTTTGCCGGTATTGTCAAACACTGCCGTCTTATTTGCAAAGCAATATGCTGATGCAAGTATCAGGACGCTACTAATGAGTACTTTTAAAAGGGTATGCAAGTGCATTCAAACTGGTGTTAACAAAGGATATCTTGTTATCTGAAAATGATGATATTACTTTAAAGTATTTACAAAATACTCAAGGTTTAAAAAGCTCCCTAGATTAGGATGCTTAACCCCAAGAAAAATCGAGGTATTTACACAAAGACTTAATAATGAGGAGGCAGCTCAACTTGGTCGTTTGTGGGTAACTCAGAGGTATTGATTGTCTTGATTTTGTCAACAACCTTTTCCAGCATATAGCTTTGCTTATCTAGAGATTGTTGTAACACAACAACTTGCTCATTAAGAGCCTCTATCGTGTCTTCCTGATAGGCTAATTTTACCTCTAATGATTCTTGCTGTTTTTCAAGGTCGCTTATCTTTGCTTGAAGGTCTTGCGGTTTATTGTTCATTTTTATCCTGTTCTATACTGATTGAATCAAGGCCCCATCGCTCAAAATTACCGCTGCTAGCAACTGACACCGGGCGTCCATCGGAAAAATCCACTGCGTAGACAACTGCAGATTGCGGAGCTGGTCCATTGCTAGGTGCCACACGCCACTGATTGACTAACTTCCCGCTGGCTGCGTCCCACAAAGCAAGCCGCTTTGCTGGAGACCCAGTCAGTAAATACTTACTATCTTTTGAAAACCTTGCGCTTGTAAAAATAAGTTGTCGTTCTATAAAGTCTAAGCGCGAAACTGCTTGCCCTGTTTGTGCATCCCAAACTTGCGCTTTATTTTGACTATCTGATGTAAATAAGTACTTTCCTTGTTGATCAATAGTAACATGACTTACCCGATGAGGATGATCAAACACATGGATAATTTGCCCATCACGTGTGTCCCATAAGTAAGCTTTATAATCGTTAGAGCCACTTAAGGCATAAAATCCATTGGCAGACAAATCAACACTATTGATTTTTTCCTCGTGCGCAATAAATTCAAGACGTCTTTGTGTCTGCGGTTCAAAAAACATGACTTGTCCATTAGCTTTGGCAATAAGCGCGGCTCTTCCACCATTGGCAACAGCAATGTCCCGAATAGTCGTCGCTTGTTCTGGAGCATCGTCTTGCGCATTAATTCGCCAAAAGCCTGTCGGCTCGCCACTCGCAATATCCCAAATAGCAAATGCTTCACTATCTGATGTGATAACAAATTGGCCGTCTTTAGAAAATTTTACATTGTCGACTAAATTTAAGCCTTTCTGCTGATGCCGCCAAGAAAATAACTGCTCTTGTTGAGTCAAATCAAACACTATGATTTCACCATTTACCTGTGAATACACAACTAAATTTGACGCCATATGTATATCCGCTGCATATACACCATCTTGTGATAAGTTCACTTTATCAATAGGCGTGGAGCTTGGCACTGAACAAGCGGCCAGAAATAACGCAAATATGGCAATAATTGAAAAAAATATGGCTCTATTGTTTATCAAGGGTTTCACTTTGTTGGTAACCGCATTAACATGTATCACAGTATAATCCATGATTTGTAAAACACTATCAATCATCAAACTAAGCTAACCCAAACATATTTACTATATGTTGAAGGAGAATAAAAAAATGAAAAAGGCATCAATTGCCCTATTAGTAGGCGCTACACTGACTATTGCTGCATGTTCTGGCGACAAAAAAGAACAAGCCGATGCACCTGCAGCAAGCGCTGAGGAAACTACACAAACATTAACAACATTTGAAAGCCAAGCCGAGCAACATTCTTATGCGCTAGGCGCAAGCATGGGTTTGTTCGCCAAAAACCGTCTAGATCAACAAAAATCGTTAGACCTTGAAGTAGACGAAACTGCGCTTAAAGCAGGTTTTAGTGATGCCATGGCAGATAAGCTTCAATTTACTGAAGCTGAAATTCAAGGCTTTGCTCAAGCATCTGATATGGCGTTACAAGAAGCACAACAGGCTCAAGCAATTGCTCAGTCTGCTGAAGTAAAAGCGCAAGGAGAAGCATTCTTGGCTGAAAATGCAAACAAAGAAGGCGTGGTAGTAACCGAGTCTGGTTTGCAATATGAAGTCATAAGTGAAGGTGAAGGCGTTAGCCCTGTTGCTGAAGACACTGTTACTGTTCACTATAAAGGTACTTTGATTAATGGTGAAGAATTTGACTCATCATATGGTCGTGGTGAGCCAACTAGCTTCCCATTAAACCGCGTGATTTCAGGTTGGACCGAAGGCTTACAACTAATGAAAGTTGGTTCAAAGTATCGTTTCTATATCCCAAGCGAGCTAGCTTATGGCGAACGTTCAGCAGGTAGCATTCCGCCAAATTCTACATTAATATTTGATGTTGAATTACTGGATGTTGTTGCAGCACAATAAGTCAATTTATCAATATGAAGCTGCCTTTTCAGGCAGCTTCTTTTGTTTTACAAGGTCCTATTTGAGCATTGAGAACACCCTTATTAACCTCTAAAGGCTACGCCGCACTTAAAAAAGAATTAGATTTTTTATGGCGAGAAGAACGCCCCGATATCACCAAAAAAGTGACTTGGGCGGCGGGACTTGGCGATCGTAGTGAAAACGCTGATTATCAATACAACAAGAAACGCTTGCGCGAAATTGACCGCCGAGTACGTTACCTAAAAAAATGTCTAGAAAACTGTCAAGTTGTTCACTATTCTGCGCAACAAGAAGGCAAAGTATTTTTTGGCGCTTTTGTGAGTATAGAAAGTGAAGAAGGCGAACAAAAATGCTTTCAAATTGTCGGTTATGACGAGATATTCTCCCGTAAAGACGCCATTTCAATTGACTCACCAATGGCGCGCGCGCTAATAAAAAAAGAAGTAGGTGACGTCGCAAGCGTTAATACCCCAAAGGGTATTGCAGAATGGGAAATCATCGAGATACGTTATGAAAAATATTAACCCAGCCAAACTATGCTAGGAATCAAATCATGATCATTAATCAGATCGCAAAAGAACTTAACGCACAAGTAGCTCAAGTCGATGCCGCTGTTAAGCTATTAGACGAGGGAGCAACTGTTCCTTTTATCGCTCGATATCGAAAAGAAGTAACACAAGGCTTAGATGACACCCAGCTTAGATTACTTGCACAGCGCTTAGGCTATCTCAGAGAGCTTGAAGACAGACGCAAGGTCATATTAAAGTCGATTGCTGAACAAGACAAACTCACTCCAGAGTTAAAGCAACAAATTGTTGGTGTTGATAATAAAACTGAACTTGAAGATTTATATTTACCATTTAAGCCAAGAAGACGAACAAAAGGCCAAATAGCAATTGAGAACGGGCTCGGTCCACTAGCACAAACGCTGTTAAGTGATTCACAGGCAGATCCACAAGACATAGCAAATCAATTTATTGATGTAAGCAAAGGGATAGAAGATCAAAAGTCTGCCCTTGATGGTGCTCGCTTTATTTTAATGGAAGAGTTTGCTGAAAATGCAAAGGTGCTCCAAGCAGTGCGCCAATATCTGATGTCACATGCTCATATCGTCAGCGAAGTGATAAAGGGCATGGAAAGTACAGGTGAGAAATTTAAAGACTATTTTGATTATTCTGAAAAACTATCAAGTGTACCATCTCATCGGGCACTGGCTGTTTTCAGAGGACGAAATGAAGGCGTATTACACGTTAAATTAGAAGCAAACGCCGCTCAACCAGATGCCTCTTCGCAGGTATGTGAACAAATTATAAAAGATGCGCTTGGTTCTAACACTTTTGCAGATAGCACTAGCAATCGTAATAGACTTACCTTGGTTAAATTCGGTGGTTCAATGGACATGGCGCGTTAAAATCAGCCAATATATGGAAACTGAATTGTTTGCCAAATTACGCCAGCGCGCTGAAACTGAAGCGATTGATGTATTTGCCAAAAACCTCAAAGACTTATTAATGGCCGCACCTGCTGGTCCAAAAGTAACAATGGGGCTAGATCCTGGTCTTAGAACCGGTGTTAAAACAGTGGTGCTAGACCCAACGGGCAAAGTATTAGCCACTACAACAATATTTCCTCATCAACCTCAAAATCAGTGGGATAAATCGTCGCGCACTTTGATTAACCTGTGTCAACAACATAAAGTTGAATTAATTGCCATTGGTAATGGAACAGGGTCTCGAGAGACCGATAAACTTGTCGGCGAAATAATAAAGGCAAACAAAGGCCTAGGACTAGAAAAGCTTGTTGTAAGCGAAGCTGGAGCAAGTGTATATTCAGCCTCTGAGCTAGCCAGTGATGAATTACCTGATATGGATGTTTCTTTACGAGGTGCAGTTTCAATTGCGCGACGCCTGCAAGACCCGCTAGCAGAGCTTGTAAAAATAGAGCCCAAAGCCATTGGCGTGGGCCAATACCAGCATGACGTTAATCAAAGCCAACTTGCCACTTCACTAGATACCGTTATTGAAGATTGTGTGAATGCAGTAGGCGTTGATCTCAACACTGCTTCTCCTGCGCTTTTGTCCCATGTGTCTGGACTAAATAAAACCTTGGCTAATAATATTGTGATGCTACGTAATCAACAAGGTGCATTTGCCAATAGAAAAGCCTTAAAGTCAGTAGAACGCTTAGGGCCCAAAGCCTTCGAACAGGCGGCTGGTTTTTTGCGAGTAATGAATGGTGATAATCCACTTGATCGCTCTTGCGTTCACCCAGAAGCCTATGAAGTTGTTACCAATATTGTTAAAAATACTGGTATTGCTGTAAATGACCTAATGGGTGATAAAAGCACACTTAGCACCATAAAGCCTCAAGAATATGTCAGCGAAGCCTTTGGTTTACCGACCGTAAACGACATATTGAAAGAGCTTGAAAAGCCTGGCCGTGATCCAAGGCCAGAGTTTAAAACAGCGAAATTTAATGATGCCGTAGAAACCATGAACGATCTTGAAGTCGGTATGGTTTTAGAAGGTGTGGTCAGTAATGTTGCCAATTTTGGAGCCTTTATCGATATCGGTGTCCATCAAGATGGTTTGGTGCATATATCAGCCATTACAAACAAATTCATCAAAGACCCTCGTGAGATAGTCAAAACAGGTGATATTGTAAAGGTCCGAGTGACACAGGTTGATGTTCAGCGCAAACGAATATCACTTAGCATGCGCTTAGATGACGATGTTCAATCCGCACCAACTCAAGCGCACTCAAAACCTACTAAGGCTGGCAAGCCCGCAAGCAACAGATCCGACAGAGCCCCAAAAACTAGTCGTTCCCATCAAAATTCAGCTCCTGCAAATGGAATGATGGGTAATGCGTTTGCAGAAGCGTTTGCAAAAGCTAAAAAGTAATCTGCTCTGGATAAGTGTTACTCACTAGCCCTGTACTAGTGAGTGATTTCTTCAAGTTTAAGCTTATTCCTGCGAGACAAGGTTAAAGTCTCACCAGTGGCCAAAATAACGGTATAGTCACCTTTATCATTTGGTCGTAATTCAACAATAAGTTTACGTCTAACAATAGACGAACGATGAATCCTCACGTAAATATCGGGATCTAATTGCTTTTCTAACTCACATAGTGTTTCTAGGTGTAACACGGTTTTATTGTCATCTAGGTGCAATTCGACATAATTGCCTGCACCAGTGATGAAGTTGACATTCTCAATATCAATCAGCCTTATACGGCCTGGATCTCTTATCACAAGTCGTTCTTTATAATCGGTCTTAGGTTTTTCACTAAGCTGTTGAAAAGCTTCGTGCATTTCAGAGTAGTGACGAAAACCACGTTCATGAAATCGTTGGCTAGCTCTTTCAAACGCCTCGATAAACCTGTCATCTTCATAGGGTTTTAGCACATAATCTACTGCACTTAACTCAAAAGCTTCAATCGCATAATTATTATAAGCTGTCACAAACATAACAATGCATTGCGAAGGCAAATGCTTTGCTAACTCTAATCCCGACTGACCTAGGCATTTCTACATCCAATATCACAATATCAGGTTGCTTTTGCGTAGCTAGTGAAAGTGCTTCGGTACCATTACTCGCTTCATATACATTGGCCACTGAACCAATATTACTTAACAGAAGTTTTAGCGTTTCTCTGGCGAGTGCTTCATCATCTGCTATTAATACATTAAGCATCCTTTGCTCCTATAGGTATTGTCAAAACGGTTTGAAATAAACCTCCATTTAAAGGGGTCAGTTCGAATAAAAAGTGTTTATACAATCGCGTTAATCGCTCTCGTGTATTTGAAACACCGATACCAAACCCATTGTGTTCATCACATGCCGCAACTTTATTGATCATTAAAAATGTTAGTTCGTGTTCGTCTCGCGTAATTTTTAAGCTAATTGGATTTTGGTCTGATTCTAATTGTGAGCCATGTTGCACTGCATTTTCAACTAAAGGTTGTAACAACATGTTAGGGATTTCAATATCCATGCATGCAGGCTCCACATCAATTTGAGCTTTGATTTTGTCAGCAAATCTAATTTTCTGGATACATAAGTAACTATTAATAAATGATATTTCGTCCTTCAAACGTATATCAGTATGGTTCTTGCTCTCAAGAATTTGACGCAACATTAAACTCAATTCCGACAAGGCCGAAATGGCATCTTTTTCACGCTTTAAGCGCACTAAACTGGCAATAGTATTTAGTGAGTTGAATAAAAAATGAGGATTAAGCTGCGAGCGTAATGACTTTAATTGCTCTTGTGCCAGCAAGGCTTGTAGTTTTTTGATTTCAAGCTTTTCATGCATATTCGCATGATAAAGACTCGCACCTAAAGCAACTGCTAACACCCCTGCATATATTGCAATATCCAATTGCGCACTACCAGAGACAATTCGAATTAACCTAGCAATGTAATCACTTAGTGCCTCTGCACGCAAAATGATGTGAAAGAAGGTACATATCATCCAATATATTGCCAATAGCAAACAAGCGGACAACAAATGTAATAGTATTTTTTGTTTCACACTAAGCTTTAAGAAATTAGAAACATCGACAAGTTTAAAAACGCAGGCACTAACTCCTATCCATGTCAAAAACCAAGGGCTCAACAGCACCCACGTATACAGCCACGAACGCTCTTGTTCGGTGCCTAAATCTGCTCCAACTTGGATATGTGTAAATATGCCCAGCACCGCTATCCAAAAGCAGCTATTGATGACCCAAAAATAACGCGTCAATAGTGTGTCTGTATCCTTCATGATGACCCCGTTCACATCCTGTTTTGTTCAAAAAACCATACAGCCTTTTCAACACAGTAATCTATTTATGCTTTAAATTCCAACTCATCACACCGAATAGACAATTTGTACCAATACAAGTGAGCCCTTGTAAGACCGGCCATAAGACATACCCTAAGCTTCTGTAATAAATACAATTAATTCATGTAATTACCTTACTTTATATAGTTTGATTCTAAATTAGCCCTTATCATTTTGATGGTAATTGCTGTTAAGTTCCCCCCGTTTGTCCCTTCATCAATACCAGTTATCACATCAATGCCTCGCTTCGTGTATCCGCACTAGTGCATGTACTACTTTTTAGCCTAGTTTAATGAAGGACATCAATTTTGTCCGCATTCAACCACACAGTTTCTCACACCACGCACTGATGCTTATCGTGAGAAAAAGGGAGATACATATGTTCACAAAAACAAAAATCGCTTTATCAGTGAATACGGCACTTTGCGTCGCTTTATTCTCTGGGCTTGGCGCTAGCGCTGCATTAGCACAAGAAGGCAGCGCAGCGGAAGTCACTGTTGAAAAAATTTCCATTACTGGTAGCCGCATCAGAGCTCCAGGCACCGAATCCACAAGCCCCATTGTTTCAATTGGAGAAGAAGAAATTGGTTTTTTACAAACGCCCGAGTTTGAAAGAGTATTAAGAGTACTCCCATCGACTATTCCTGCTGACGGGAGTAACGCAAATAACGGTACCGCTGGCGCTGCGACAATAGACTTACGGGGCTTAGGTGCACAACGTAATCTTGTGTTACTTGACGGCAAACGTATGGTGCCGTTTAACTTTAACGGACAAGTAGATACTACTAATATTCCTACTGCACTTATCGAACGGATAGATGTTGTGACAGGTGGTGCGTCAGCTGTATATGGTTCAGATGCAGTAGCAGGTGCGGTTAACGTAATCCTAAAAGATAATTTTGAAGGTGTCGCTCTTGACTTAAACCATTCACAGACCGATGAATCTGACGGCGATCAAGATAGTATTGCCCTGACAGTCGGGTCAAATTTTGACGACGGTCGCGGCAATGCTGTGGTATCAATTAGTTGGTTTGAGCGTGAAGCAATTCGATTAGGTCAACGCCCACTAGGTCAATTAGGCATTAATTCTAATACCGGTGCTGGCTATGCCGAATTCCTTGCCGGTCAGCAACCCGCTGAACCAATCGCTGGTTGTGGCGGCCCCAATGTCGTAGATTTTGTCAACGGCAGTGGTTCCACTACCGCTATCCCCACCCGTTTTGAGCTCATTGGGACTGGAGTGTCTGGCCAATTCAGAGATGATAGAACCCTTGGTGAGCAGTGTAGCCGTTTTAACTTCAATCCCTTTAACTTTTACCAAACCCCGGCGCAACGATATTCGGCAACAGCATTAGCAAACTATGAAATAAATGATCATGCGCAAGTGTACGCATCGTTTAACTACTCAAATAGCTCTGTGGATCAACAAGTCGCTCCATCTGGTACGTTTGGCGCAGCCTTTAATCTCCCTTTGTACAATCCATTTATTGGGGATCAAGCACTCCAGTGGATTCTAGATGGTGCAAACGATGCAGTGGCAGGAGGTTCGCTTGTTGATGGCGGAAGTTGGACAGACACTAATGCTAACGGCGTTGTAGACTCTGAGGATTCACTCAACGTCAGATTGCGCAGGCGTACATTAGAGTTAGGCCCAAGAACTGAGCGCTTTGATTCTGATATTTGGCAGCTGAATCTAGGAGTTAGAGGCGAAATTAAAGATGGCTGGGAGTACGATGTTTCGTATCAATATGGTGAATCAAACAGAACTACCGTAAGAGATGGCTACACTAACCTTCCAAACATTCAAGCCGCATTAGATACAAGAGATGGCGTAACTTGCGCATCTGGTGGAACGTGTGTACCCATCGACCTATTTGGTGGTTTTGGCACCATCACAGAAGCTCAAGCGGGATTTGCTCGAGCCATTGCTATTCAACAACAAAAATATGAGCAAGAGATAGGTTCAATTGTTCTAACCGGTCCAGTAGATGCGATAACTTTGCCAACTGCAGACGCGCCATTATCGGTCAGTGTAGGCTTTGAATTTAGAAATGAAACAGGTTTGCTTGAGCCGGATGAGTGTTTAAAATTGGCGCCAGCAAGTTGTCAAGGGGGTGCTGGTGGAAACTTACTACCCATAAAAGGCGGCTACAAAACTCAAGATATCTATTTTGAAGGTATTTTACCAATGATTGATGGTAAACCTTTTGCCGAGAAGCTTGACTTAGAAGTTGGCTATAGAAGCTCTGACTATGACACTATTGGTACTACTGATTCATGGAAATATGGCTTAAATTGGCGCCCTGTCGATAGCTTATTAGTGCGAGTCATGAAACAACGTGCCAACCGAGCACCCAATATCGGTGAGTTATCTTCGCCTGTAACCTCGGGTTTAAGTAACGCAACCCAAGACCCATGTTCGGTAGCAAATGCTGGTAATATCGATGACACTTTGCGTCAATTATGCATATCAACAGGCATGTCCGATGCTCAAGTGGGTATTATCCCTGATATTATTTCAGGTCAAATAAATACCTTTGCTGGTAGTAATCCCGACCAGCCACCGGGGCCAGAAGAAGCCGATACAACCACCGCAGGCTTTGTTTGGACACCTGATTTTGATACTTTTAGTACCTTTACGCTATCAGCGGATTACTATGACATCGATATATCAGATATTATTGGTAACTTTAGTGCTCAAGAGGTATTGGACTCTTGCTATATACAAGGTTTAGTCGAGGACTGCGCTAAAATAAACCGTGTAGGCGGTGATTTAACGGGCTCATCTGCTGGCGTTAACTTGTTTACTAGCAACCTGAAGTTCTTAAGGGCAGAAGGTATTGAAATTGCAATGAATATTGGAATGGATTTAGACGAATATGGCGAGATTAACTTTACAGCCAATATCAATAAATACCTTACCCAAGAATCTCAAAGCTCTGATAATGTCC
The DNA here is from genome assembly GCF_055693685.1 of Glaciecola sp. HA4-3. Lineage (NCBI taxonomy): Bacteria > Pseudomonadati > Pseudomonadota > Gammaproteobacteria > Alteromonadales > Alteromonadaceae > Glaciecola > Glaciecola sp. HA4-3. The sequence continues at coordinate 65,494 of NZ_CM146340.1, read as the reverse complement.
CAGTAACGGACTGCAAAGGGTTTTATGGCACAAGTTGTACACCAATCTCGGATTTAAGATGGATTCAAAGAACGACTTGGAGCATGAATGACTTTACCGTGTCACTTCAATGGCGTCACATCAACTCTGTAGATGTTGAACTTCCAGAAGCACAATTGCGTTTTGAAGAGTTCAGAAGCATAGAGTCATATGATTACTTTGATTTATTTGCAAGTTATCATGTAACTGATTATGCAGTGGTTACCGCAGGTATTGATAATTTATTGGCTAAAGATCCACCTGTACTAGGTAATCAGATTGGCGCTACAAGAGCTAATTCTGGTAACACTTTCCCAAGTCAATACGACACGTTAGGGCGTATTTATAAAATTGGGCTAAACTTTAGCTTCTAAGAGATCTGTTAGTAAATATGCCAGCATTATGCTGGCATTTTTTATTTTAGATTAATATTTTGGTTAATTTGTGGCTAATTTCACACACAATCAAATCTTTAATAAACATAAACCACTGATAAATATGTAATAAATAAATGGTATGGTCTATGCTTTATAATAGGATTGCACTAAATTATTGGTCTAATTGACCATGTTGACTGAAACTGCTGATGCTAATAGTCATGCACAAAAGGACTAGACGATGCCCATTAAACTTGAAGATAGACCAATTGAAACAGTAAAAGAAGAAGTGATTGATACCTTGGTACATAACTACAGCCATGGTTATATCTCTAACGAAGCATTTGAACGCAGGCTCGATGTCGTAATAGAAACCAACTCTCATCAAGCAATGATGGACGAAATAGCTGACTTAGAACCTGTTCCTGATGATACTGTCAAAAAACACAAAGAAAGTCAGTTTTCAGTTAATTATAGTGACGAACAAACCGCCGATACTGACAGCATAGTGAATATATTGAGTTCGACTGATAGAAGCGGCGTCTGGACAGTCGCACGAACTATCAAAGTATTTAGCTTTCTAGGTGGCACTAAAATAGATTTTACTGATGCTAAGGTTTAGCTCACCTAATGTGACGGTAAAAGTCTATAGCATCCTTAGTGGGGATAAAATTTTTGTTCCTGAGAACGTAAATATCGTCAGCAAAGCCGTTTGTGTGTTAAGTGGGATTGAAAACAAAGCGCCTTCAATTGCTACCAAACAAGCACCAGTGATAACGGTTGAAGGTTTTATACTGTTGAGTGAACTGAAAATTATGATTAAGACAACCATTAAAGAAAAGTTTGTTGCGTTTGCTCATCAAATGAAAGAAATGTTTGAAACCAAGCAAGGTTGAACAGGAATAGGTATTCTTGTATATGAATATAATATATTGCATTAGTTTTTGCTTAAGCTTAGGTATGTCTGCTGGAGTCAGCGCAAATCAATGGATAATTGAAGATATTAGCTTTGTCAGCCAATCAAGTACATTGAGTGGAACGCTTGTTTATCCGGGCGATCAAAATGTAAAAGCTGCGGTAGTATTTGTTCACGGTTCAGGGCCTCAACAGCGAAGTATAAAATTAGCCAAGTTATTTGCCAAACATGATGTAGCAGCCTTTGTTTATGATAAAAGAGGCGTAGGAGAATCCGAGGGAGAATATGAATCGCAACAAAGTGTTAGTGAAAAAAATATCCGTTTGTTAGCGGCAGATGCTAGCGCGGCAATAAATGCGTTAAGTAGCCATTCATTCACCAAAGACCTTCCAATTGGCCTAACAGGCATCAGTCAAGCAGCTTGGATAGTGCCCATAGCAGCACTTGAAAACGAGCATGTTGATTTTATTGTGCTGTGGAGCGCACCTGTAACTAAAGTCAGTGAAGAAGATATATACAGTAAGTATACTAAAGACAAAGACACATCTGTGGTACCAAGCTATCAATCGGCGCTCGACGCGAGAAAAACGCCTTACATTTGGCCTCGTTTTCTGGGCAAAGATACTAACCCATCAGATAGCTTGAAGCATATAGACATGCCGGGTTTATGGCTTTTTGGTACTGAGGATGGCAGCATACCGGTTGATTTATCGATTAAAAGACTTAAGGTCTTGCAAGATAAAGAGCATGACTTTGATTATGTGCTTTTCTCGGGTGTAGGGCACAATAATATCCCCGAAACATTTGCAACAGCAGTAGATTGGATAGCTCGACAGGCCAAAACCATAAAGTAGGAATGCTTGTATTGCATATTCTGGTAGTTTAGTCTTTGCGTTCATAAAAAACGCGATTACTATTAGGGTAAGCATTATGTTTCGTAGTTTGTTACACGTCGTATTTATTTCTTTAATACTTGCACTAGGTCCAATCATTGCAAGTCAAGCAAATCAAAAAGTTGGCCTTGAACCACAGGATTATTTTGATTTTATTTTTCCCAAAGATCCTCAAATCTCACCAGATGGCAATACCTTATTATTTGTCAAATCAAGTACCAACAAAGAAGGTAGTGGCCGCGATTCACAAATCTATATAATTAAGAATGAACAGTCTGCAATGCTATTCACCAGTGGTAAAAATGACCATTCACCTCGATGGTCTAGCGATGGAAAACAGATTGCGTTTTTGCGTAAAGTCGATAATTTACCCCAAGTGTTTATTATTCCAGCAGATGGTGGCGAGGCAAAACAGCTTACTTTTATTGAGGACTATATCGTTAGCGTAAAGTGGTTAGCTGACAATAAACGCCTACTTTTATCCATAGATGCATCACCCCAAAAAATCGAGGAAGCTGACATTGAGAATACCCGAGTTGCGCCAAATGTAAGGATTTTCAATCAAGCTAAATATATGGCATCCGGTAGAGGCTTTTTAAGTGATGCTCGTGAGCACATATATATATTTAACATTGACGACCAAACTCTGGCACAAATAACCTCAGGTGAAGACTATAATGCGACGAGTCCAAGTGTTAATAAAAACACTAATGAGGTCATCTTCACCGCAAATATGACTGGAAAAGAATACGAGGGCGACTCAAACTTCGACATATTCAGTGTAAATCTAGACAATAAAACAACTCGACCTTTAACAAGCCATCCCCATTCGCAATACAATGCCGTTTTATCGAATAAGGGTGATTACATCGCTTATTTACATAGTGAAGCGGACTTTGAACAAACCGACCTTTATCTTATGAAAACCGATGGTAGCGAAGCTAGAAACCTAAGCAAAGACTTTGACCGTTTTGTAGGCGCACCTCAATGGCATGCAAACGATAGTTTTTTATATTTTGTGGCCAGTGACAAAGGTACACAGCGTTTATTTGCAGCTAACATCGACAGTGGCGAAATCAAAGCAATTAGTCCTAAACAAAAAAGTGTTAATCATGTGAGAATCTCATCAAGCAGCGATCTTGCCTACTTGACGTTAGAGGATTCGGTCAGTCTTCCTGAAATTTATCGACTTTCATTGAGTAGCGGTGTAACTGAAAAATTAACCACCTTCAATGATTCTCTTTTGGCCCAAAAGACACTATCACCAGCACAATCATTTTGGTTTGAAAACGAAAAAGGCATGAATGTACAAGGTTTCATTCACAAACCAATCAACTACACAAAAGGTAAGCAATATCCATTGATATTAAACATCAAAGGTGGCCCAGGCGGTATGTGGGGGCATAAATGGTTTCATGAAAACCAAATGTATGCCGCCAAAGGATATGCTGTGGCTTATGTTAATTATAGAGGTAGCAATGGCTATGGTATTGCACATAGTAAAGGCGTACGTCTTGACTACGGAGGCGCCGATTATCAAGATAATATTCAGTTTTTAGACGCCGTGTTATCGCAACAAGATTGGCTAGATGAAGATAAGCTCTTTGTGACAGGTGGCAGCCACGGAGGATTCTTAACTAATTGGATCACGACAAAAACAGATCGTTTTACAGCTGCGGTAACGCAACGAAGTGTCAGTTCATGGATTTCTGAAGCGGGAACTCAAGCCTTTACTCCTTCGCAAATGAGTTCTGAGTTTGGTGGTGACTTATGGACTAATTTTGACTACTACTGGGATCGGTCGCCACTTAAATATGCTAACAAGGTAACGACGCCAACACTCATTATTCATAGTGACGGCGATGTCATCACCCCAATTGGACAAGGTCAAGAGTGGTTTTACGCACTTAAAGCCAATAATGTCGAGACTGAGCTGGTTATTTTTGAAGGTGAATCCCATGGTCTTTCGCGCACAGGAACCCCTGTTAACTTAGTAGAAAGACTAGAACGAATTATCGATTGGTTTGAACGTTACTCCCATTGAGATAATGGTATACCACACAAAAAAAAGAAGGCTCTAAAGCCTTCTTTTTGTATCGAATGTCTAGGGAGTAAACAAGATACTCCTTTACTATATAAGGTTGTTAGGCACTTAATAGCGACTTGTGATAAGTTGTCGATTTGGTGTGACGAAAAGAGTAAAGCATTGTTTTAAATGGGAACTTAGCAAACTTCACTACACTTAAGCCTTCACTACACTCAAGCCTCAGTATTTTCTCACTATCCATAAGTTGTAATGCCAATAATGCCAAAGTACCAAAGATATAAGCTTACGACAAAGAAAAACGTAGAACTAAATAAGCAAAAGTACTTTGACCAAACGTTCATACTTGCCAAAACAAATCGCCAACTTACTACCATGCCAATCAGCGACGCCAATCCAAACGCATAACTAGCTAGCATCATCGAAACAGAATATACCGTTGGCTGTCCAAGTATCATGATGACGTCTTGGGACTGAGCGGCAACTTGCGCAATCATATACACAACAATACACATGCTTGCTACATAGGGCCAGATTCTGATTTGCATCGCCACACCTGGCTCTATTTTATTGCTAAGCCGACGATACAGCCAAACAAAAAACCAGAAAAAATGTGTGACCACTAAACCGACGAAGGTCCACATTCCGATTTGCTGTGAATAGTGTCTAAATGCCGATATTTTTTGATAATACTTATTATTAACATCAATCGCTAAACCGTCATCATCTTCAAGCAAAGCAAGAGAAGATTGAGAGTGCTCGGGTCTTCTCATTAAGTTATCTCGGTAGTGCACATAACGTATTTGGGTATTTTTGCTAGAGGATAGCAGCCCTCTATCTTGCAATAATTCAAACCGTTTTACCCCAGTAATTTGGTCAATAAAGCGTTGCATTTCTTGGCGTGGATTAACCGGCATATACCACCCTGTATAACGCTCTGCTAACACTTGGGAAATATCGCCAGCTTCAGGTGCAATCGGTGGTTTTAAGTCTTTGGTCAAATATGCCTGAATCAATGACTGTATTTCGTTCATCAGCTCGCCACCGTTGCGATTAATTGCAAATGCAAAACCAATGCCTAGCTCAGCCTCATATTGTAAAACAGATGCACCGCCATTAATGCCCCCATTGTGGCCATGGAACACAAATGCTTTGTATGGCGTTGTATAGTTGGTAATACCGTAACCCATTTCAAGCCCTAGTTTGCTTGCAAGCGTTGTGACAGGTTTTTCCATTTGTTGCATAGCGCTTGGACTCAGAATTTGTGTGTTGTTCGTCTTTCCTTGTCCCACTAAAAACTGCAAATAGTTAAGCATATCGTTTGCCGATGCATTAAGACTCCCTGAAGGACGCATCAAAATATGCCAATATTCTGCGGGTGTATTACCTTGATACAGTTGTGCAAGATCCTGCTTGTTTTGTGGTAGCCGGTATGTTGCAGTTGTCATCCCAATTGGGTCAAACAAATTCGCTTTTACGTAATCCTCAAAGTCCAGGCCGGTTATTTTTTGGATAATATACGCCACTACTGGCGCTCCTGAATTAGCGTACGACATCCGCTCGCCTGGTTTCCAACGAGATGTCCGTGATGCAGGGTGATAATCTAGACCCGCTTTTAAACTTAGTGGCGTGGGGTCGTTATTAGCATACTCTTTTAAATGTATGTCATCCCAACCAGAGGTATGTTGTAACAAGTGAATCACTCTTACGGGGTAACGAGTTTCCCATGGGTTTGTAAAGCTTATTTCAGGGGCTAGCTCTCGGACTCTTGCTTGTAAATCTAATTTACCTTCTTCGACAAGTTGAAGTGCGGCTAAGCCGACAAACATTTTTGATATAGAGCCCATTCTAAATAGAGTATCTGAGCTTGCAGCTTGATTAGTTTCTTTATTGGCAAGTCCCAAGCCTTTTGCATACCGAACACCATCTCTATCCATAATCGCAAGGCTAAGGCCCGGCACTGAATGGTAATCCATGACGGATAAAATTTGAAGCTCTAGCTCTTCTATGTCTTTAGCCACAGCAGGCTTTGAGCGTACAGATTCATTATTTTCTTGAGCTATCGCGTAGGTACTACATTGAAACAGCACTAGCACACTGATGATGATTCGAAGCATATTGCAGATCCTTTGGCAATGAGTCGTTTGCAAAGTATGAAAACACGTTATTGGAAAAAATGATAGTGGCACGCGGCTGCGATTTACCATCACTTATGCGCTTGTGACAAAACTATTAACCAGCGCTTGGTCTTGAATTTGCGTATAAGTATTGACCAATCTTGTTTGGGTTCTTACATTTGCCGCATCGCTGTGAGGGTTCGGCCTATCAGTATCTGATGACAGCCCCTCGGTCTGTTGATTGGCCAATTGAGCTCGTGCTGCGCTTTCTTTTTGAGAAGCTTGCGCTGCAACTTTTAGGTCTTGATTACTGGGTTGGGCTGGCGCTAGCGCTGCAGCTCTAACGATTTGCATTTTGTCGATTGTATCTTGGGGCTTTTCTTCCTCACTCACATCAATTGATACTTCCCCGCCTACAGCATAGCGGTTGCCGTCGGGCCCTTTCTCGTACTCGTAGGTTGGTGCACCGGCATATTGCCCTCCCACCGCAGCATGAGCTTGCTCATGCGCTCTAACTTCTTGATCTCGCCGCTTTAAAGCGTCAAGCTCTTGCTGTTCTTCTTGACTTAGTTCAAATTGCTGTGTTTGCCCAAGGCGTGATTGACCCTGTTCTGAAATAGTAACCTTATCTTTTGATGTTTCAGCATAAGCATCTTGTTGATTATTGCGCGAACGATTGCTTTGTTCTGGCAAAGCACTTTGAGACGTGCCTGTATTGAGTCCAGAGACTGCGCCTGAAATGGCATCTTTTTGACTGTTTTCTGCACGTGCGTTTGCCGTCCCTAAAGCTAATGGCGCTTGAGAGTTTGCAAGATAATCAAAAGGCAAAACCGCATTCATTTTTTTTAAGGACCTACTAATGTCAAACATATATATCAATAATTGAACCGAGCATACTATCACTGCGTTCAATTATTTCTGCGGAAGCTTGTGCCTGAGTTTGGGCACTCAATAAACTGATACTAGCCTTAGTGATATCTTTATTTCCTAACTGGCTATTTGCTAAATCATTTGCGGCACTAGTTAGTTGTTCAGACGCATTTTTGTATCCGTTTAGGCCATTGGTAAATGCCGATGGAGATACACCATTTGTGTTATAAATCATCTCAACCATCACCTGTAAACCCGTTAGTTACACTTCTTCGTAACTTAGGTATCGGCCGCGACTACACATTCTTTAACTATTTTTTTAGATTTTTTATAAAAAGATAAATCGCATCTATTACTTGTTGAGGATGGCTAATAAAAGGCGCATGTGATGCATGTTCAATAACGATAGATTGTGCGCTAGGATTAATATCTTGTATTGCATTGATTGCTTGATAGGGTACCAATGAATCTAAACGCCCATAAATCCGCATACATTTAGGATCAAGCTGCCTGAGCGCTTCGCGAAGATCTATCTGTGATAATATGTCTAAGCTGTCACTAAGAACGCTATGACTAGGATGCGGAAAATCTAAAACAGATTTCGCCATCTCTTTAATCGCCAATTTAGGGGCATCAAGCCCCAGACTCTGAATGGTCAGAAACCGTTTTAATAGAATAGGGAAATCACTGTGAATCTGTTGAGAAAACTGCTTCAGAACGCTTGGCTTTATGCCGGCCCAATCGTCATTAGCCTCAAACTTTGGGCTTGAAGCAATATATACAAAATCACTGTCTTGGTTTGTAAACAACGACATATATTGTGCAAGCAAACCTCCCAAAGACCAGCCTATCACGACTGTATTGGGTCCAATATCTTTTTGTAAATCCTGCGCCATAGCCGCTATATCAACTTGCCCAATTGGTATATCTTTGGCTTTGGTACCGTAGCCAAGTAAGTCAACACATCGAGTATCGACTCCCAATTGTTGCTCCAATTGGTTGGCAAAGCGAAGAAAAATACCCTGATTCATTCCCCAGCCGTGGATAAGCAAAATATCTATATCACTACTTTTAGCCAGCATCTTTTGTCTCTTTAATACTTTACGATTTATCTATTAGTGAATTTTGCATATCAAATACTTTGTACTTTTTTCATTCTTTACAACAAAAAATTGCAGCATTCATCGGTCATCAAGCATGCTACCTTTGCCGTCATTCAGGAGCAGATCTTATTTGCGATGACTGCCTTGCCGATTGTCACGTCTCATTGTTACCTTCTCCTGGACACAACTTACTTGAGAACACAAAAATACTACAAAATTTACAAACACCCGCATATCATACTTTGCATAGTTTGGGTTTATATGAAGGGGTTTTAAAGCGCCTTGTCAAAGATCTAAAGTTTGCAAATAAAGCGATTTGTGCAGATGTGATGTCAATTCTCTTTACTCATTATTTGTTACAAGTTCTTACAATACGCCAACAGGTTCCAGATGCTTTTATACCCATCCCATTAAGCCATAATCGATATATCAAAAGGCAATACAATCAGGCTCGCCTGATTAGTCAGCACTTATCAGATACCTTTGATGTTGAGCATATCGACGCACTCACCAGAATCAAAAACACTAAGCCGCAAGCAACCTTAAACAAATTAGCACGCGCACAAAATATTGAAGGCGCTTTTTCTCTTTCTTCGTTAGACAATATAACTCATGTTGCACTAATAGATGATGTCATCACAACAGGTAGCACAGTAAATGAAGCCAGTGCAACGATTTTGGCGTCGCACCCAGATATACACATTAGTGTATGGACAATCGCCTTATCTACATTAAAGTAGACAAATATAGCGCATTGGCTGTGATTTTATTCGTACCATCCCAGTAACCTCTAAAATGGACGTTATCAACTAAACCAATCACAAGCCCTTGACGCTTATTATTCACCACAACTGCAGTGGTATTCTTGATTAAATCCACCATCTCATCTGCTGCATAACCGCCTAATAAAGGCGCTGCTGTGTAAGTCGCGATGTCTGTAAAAGGATTATCACTGGCTTTTAGCACCATATTATTGGTCTTAAACACCGGTAGAGTGTTGTCATCAAAGCCGAAAAATAAAGGATGGCTTAAATCAATATTAGCTTCAAACGCGGCACCTGAAACAAGCTTTTTGGCTCGCAAGGCACTTTGATCTGAATACTGAAGTCCTTTTGTCGGGAATACCGCATCAATTGCGTCATTGCTCAAGATATCGTTATTTATCCAGTTATTTTCGGCAAACCAACGTAAGGCCGTCTTCTGACCAATCAACACACCACCTTTATTTAACCAATCGTTTATGTTGCTTAGGGCATTATCGGTCACGGCGTTATAGCGCCCAGACGCAAAAATAATGTGCGTATAGCGCTCAATATCCAAACGATTAAGATCCTCTATGTCCCAAATGGTGACAGGAAGGCCAATGCGTGTATCAAGGTAATGCCAAATCTCTCCAACCTCACCAGTTGCAGTACCACGACCTCCCACCAATAAAACTTGTGGTGAATCCACATTTTGAATCTGACCGGATCCCAAATCGATACCACTAGGTGTGAGTCCGCTTGTAATGCTATGCACTTTTATACCTAATTCATTAGCATAGTCAGCAATGATGTCTTCGTATCCATTGGGCTGTTCAAGAGCAATAGGGACGATGACCGTACCTTTATCAAAAACTGTTTGCGTATTACCTGTATTAGCAGTAAAACCATCGTTACTTACCCGCACAGAAAGGCCGTTATCTAGTAAATTTTGCACTAATCGTGGCGCATTATGATTGTGCCATTCAAACGCGTATGCGTATGCTTCAGGGCGCATCTGATTATTTGTATTAGGAAGGCCTGTCCAACTTGCTAATTCAAGTCGCCTAGCACTTGAGGCGCTTACTTCTTTATAGTCTAGATTAAACGCAAACCCGATGTTCCAGTTAGATACATCATAAAAGGTATTATCAGCAAAGCTTTTTCGCTCACTAAATAAAGAGCGTATTAATCGGTATTGATTTTGCGCAAGCGGAACATAAATCGACTGATTTGCGATAAAATCTTTATCATCGATGCTAACATTTTTAGATACCACGTTTAAATCGATTTTATGTGTTTGTAAAATATTGATCATTCGCTCAAATTTAGCTGGGTCCTTGGCTTGAGAAACAATAATCCCTGCACTTTTGTCTTGAGCTATGAGCTTTTGAGTATCACGATAAAACTGTCTTTGATAAGCCAAAATTGCCGCTTTGTTTGCCATTGCACCTTCAAACGTTGATAACGAGGTAATCACTTGGTTTCTTATACTGGCTGGAAATGTCAGTTCTCCATTAATGGATTCTTGCACATGCCCTCGGCTACTGGCTTGTTCAAATAGGATACCGATACTGCCGTGAGCATCTGGATAAGTAGACCCTTTACCGTAATAGAAATCGTCAAAACGTTCCTGCGTAAAATATAACTGCTTATTACTATCTAACGCTTTGGCATGGTACTCACCTAAGGCATTTGTTAATGTAACGTTTTGCGTAGGGGTCCATGGATTTTTGCGAGAAGGTACACCGGGCTGAAAAAAGTAGGTGCTATTGGTACCCATCTCATGAAAATCAGTCAGAATATGGGGCCTCCACGCTTGAAATTGATCAATTCGCGCTTTCGACTCAGGGTGAGTTAGTAGCAGCCAATCACGGTTTAAATCAAACCAGTAATAGTTAGTGCGTCCGTTGGGCCACATTTCACGATGTTCGCGATGCGCAGGGTCGGCATTTGCATTTTTCCCTTTATGCATATTTGCCCAATGCGCAAATCGAGATAAACCGTCAGGATTCATGGAAGGATCTAAAATAACCACATTTTCATTTAGTAGTTTCATGACTTCTGGACTATTTGACGCCGCTAAATGGTATGCCACTAACAAGGCAGCGTTGCTGCCAGAAGGCTCATTACCATGAACGCTATACCCCATATAAATGATCAAAGGGTCGTCTGAATCAGCGGCCTCGCCTTTCATGATATGCTGTTGATGCTTATCTTTAATTGCATCAATTTTGCTATGGTTATCAGGCGCGGTAATCGTTAGATGCAAAAGTGGTCTTTGTCCATGACTTTCACCAATCTTTTCAATCGTAATTCGATCCGACTTCTGTGCCAACACATTCATGTAACTAACGATTTGATCATGTCTAACATGCCAAGTTCCAACAGGGTATCCCATCACATCAGCTGGCAAAGGAATAGCAGGATCGTAGTTTTGGTCACTTGGCAAATAGTCCAGATCCTTTGTTTGTGCATTAACGCTCAAAACAAACATGGTGCTAAAGATTAAGAAAGTATTACGTAAAAGCCCAATAAAGCCCTTTTGCATGGCTTACCCCATTCAAAAATACAAATATATTAAAGGAGTAATTGTGGCTCAAAATGAGAAGAAAGTATAATTAAGCACAAAAAAAATATAATTTACTTAATACTTGAGTGTTTTACTCAAGTAATATTTGTTATACTGCGCGCAAATAAGCTTTGGAGGTGTTTTATGATTAATATTTCAGAATCGGCACAATCACATTTTGGTAAATTATTGTCACAGCAAGACGAAGGCACTAACATTCGCGTGTTTGTGATAAATCCAGGTACATCAAAAGCGGAGTGCGGTGTGTCTTATTGCCCACCAGATGCTGTTGAGCCACAAGATATCCGTTTAAATTTTAACGGGTTTGACGCCGTTGTTGATGAAGAGAGTGCGCCGTTTTTAGAAGATGCGCAAATTGATTTTGTTACTGATCAAATGGGCTCTCAGCTTACACTAAAAGCGCCGAATGCAAAGGCACGCAAAATCGCTGACGACGCGCCTATAGTTGAGCGTATTAATTACTTTATTGAATCAGAAATAAACCCAATGCTAGCTAGTCATGGCGGCCAAGTAACATTAACTGAACTCACTGATGATGGTATTGCACTACTTCAGTTTGGTGGCGGTTGTAACGGTTGTTCGATGGTGGATGTCACGCTTAAAGACGGTATTGAAAAACAAATGCTAGAAACGTTCGCTGGTGAAATAACGGGCGTTAAAGACGCAACGGAGCATGAAGCAGGCGAGCATTCATACTACTAAGGCGGCGATTACAGTAACGTGCATGACTACTTTATAAGCGCCCGCTTGATTAAGTAGTCTGGAACTAATAAGGGGTTGCTTGGCAAATGTGCCTGAACTGCTTTGCACCATTTTATAATAGGTTCAGATGCTAAGTAAGGTGATTTGCCATGCATGCCCATTAAATACCCCGATACTATGATTGGATAGGCCGATAAATCTGCTAGCGAAACCTTGGATTGCCCTCCTAAAAATGGGCCACTACCTAAGTGACAAACAAACTCTTTAGCAAGTTGGTGATGCATCTCACTAACTGGTTTCGTTCTGTCTAAACGACTCACCATTCTAACAATGAAAGGCGCTTTTTTGACAAAAAATGGCCATAATAAACGGACATACCAAGGTAGATGTGTGGCATCACTCACGGCGCGAGATAAAATCCAACCATTTCGAATCGCATCAATTGTATGCTCCCAATCTACCGCGGCACGAAATCTAGCAGGAATCAAAACATCGCTTATCCATTTGTCTATTTCAAGGATTTTCAAACCTTGCTTTTCATTATCCCCCATCAGTCCATGCTGCGGATAAAGAGTGTTTAACCAAATACCTAACTTGCTCGAATCTTTTCGCCACTGATTACCGATTTTTAAAACGGGTACTTGCTTTTGCTCAGAAAACGCAATTTCTTTGCTATGGATTGGGTTAACAGGGACAAAGGTAAAAGGTAACTTCTTATACTGAAGGTAACAGGCGACTTTCATCACATATGGACTAGTGGGGTAACCATAAAGTTCGATGGTATCAACTGACATAACACTTCCTTTTTTATGTCAGTCTACAACACTTTGATTACAAAGGCGGTGAAAAACGACTACAAAATCGTCATGTAGACCGCTGTTAAAACTATCCGTCTTGATTGATGCTAGCAATTAACTGAGTTTTGACTTCATCGCAAGTATTGTTGTCAACCTGACAAGTGCCTGCAGCCATATGACCACCGCCACCAAACTGCAAACACAGCTCGCCTACATTTGTTTTTGAGCTTCTATCCAGGATTGATTTTCCAATTGCAAATACCGTATTTTGCTTTTGAAAGCCCCACATTTGGTGTATCGAAATATTGCATTGTGGAAACAAAGCATAAATCATGAAACGATTACCCGCATAAATAATATCTTGGTCACGTAGATCAAGCACGACTAAGTTTTTATGAACGGTTGCACACTCTTTGACTTGCTGAGTAAATTTCTCTGCTTGCTCAACGTACAACTTTACTCTTTCTTGGACATCCGGTAAGGCGATAATTTCTTCAATTGTATGATTTCGGCAGTAGTCAATTAAAGCCATCATTAGTTGATAGTTAGAAATTGTGAAGTCTCTGAAACGCCCCAAGGCCTGTTCTGCTATCCATCAAGTAATTAAGTAAGACCCAACCTTGAGGGTTAAGTATTTCGTCTTCTGTAAATTGAGCGGCATCGGCCTTATCAACCGCCGCCATCATATCATTCCATGCCTCGGGGAAGGTATCTTTACCACCGTAATAATCATAAACCACGCGCGCAGCAGAGGGCGCTTTAGGGTCGATGATATGATTATCTTCGGGCTGATTGCCGTTTCGAGACATCTCACTTAAGTGATGGTCAAAAGCTAAGTAGCATCCGTCAACATAAGGTAAATTTGTTGTTATATCGTTGTCAGTAATATCAATAATACCGTCTTGCATATCCTTAGGATGCACAAATTTGATGTCATTAATTAGATCTAGCTGCTTGAGCAAGACAGCACAAACCAAGCCATCAAAATCACTGCGCGTTACCAACCGATATTTTTGGTCTTCCAAGGGGGCTACAGAACCAACAAATGTCACAAAAATCTCCCAAATATTCTCTTTTGAATCCGTTAACAAGGATGCATTTTTTCGGGAATTTTGTCTGTATCAAAACATATACGCGTGTGTTTGTAATGATAAGCAATCTATTATTTATTCAACAAGATTACCTCTCCAATGGCCATCTCTTGTAAACGTGAAAGTTGAGAATCCGCGTCACCAACCACTATAATATTCATACTTTGAGGCTTCACATGAGTTTCTATTATCGATTTTGCATTTTCTAAGGTCATAGCTTGAATACTCGACATATTTTGTGCCTGTACATCATCCGCCAGATTATTTCTGCCAATGCCTTGTACCAGCGCTAACTTGTCACCTAAGGTTTCATTTTTCAGCGCTTGACCGCGTAAAAGTGCATCTTTTGTTTGCGCCAGTTCATCATCGCTAAGCGAAACTCCATAGTCAGCTAGTATTTGACTAATGAGCTCAATACTTTCTTTTGTCACATTTGTTCTTACTGATGTGTTAATCCCAAATTGACCTTGTTGTGCATTACCAAAAGCGAATGAGCCTATACCATATGTATATCCCTTATTTACCCTTAGTTCGGTCATTAATTTCGACGTATATATTCCTCCAAGTGGAAAGTTTAGCGCTTCCAACTTTGGAAAATCTGGATGAGTAACAGCAAGCGCTGGTCTACGCATTCGCAGCACAGACTGCTTGGCTTCTGGTACGTTATAAAAATATATCTTGGTGTTTTCAACATTCGCTAAACGAGGCATATCTAATTTGTCTAAGGGAGTTTCACCTACACTGAACAATTTACCAAATAGCTGTGTTACTTGGTTTTGTGCAAAGTCTCCAACAATGTGTAAACGTGCAGATGCCATTACATAGTGTTTAGTATGAAAGTCTTTTACATCATCAAGTGTAATGGCCTTAATTTGCGTCTCGTTACCATTGCTTGCTATCGCAAGAGGCGTAGGTTCTGCATAGCTTAATTTGAGTTGTTCTCGTGTCGCGATAAACGCTGGATTTGCTTTTTGCGCTACTGCGCTTTGAATATAACGTTCTTGAAGTAATGAGAATTCTTTTTCATCAAAACGAGGATTGGCTATCATCTCCTGCAATAGTTCAACCGTGCTTACTAGGTTTCTTACAAGGGTTTTGCCGCGGATCACAGTTGACTGATTTGACGTTGATACACTTAACTCAGATCCAAGTTCGCCCAATGCTTGTTCAAAAGAGGCTAAATCAAGGGTCTGCGTGCCTTTTGTTAACATCGCTCCTGTCATCGCCGCAAGGCCTGGTTTTTCGATAGTAGCGCGTTGTTTGCCTGCGTCGAACTCAAGCGAGAATTCAATCAGTGGCACTTCGGTAGACTGCATACCAATTATGTCTAGCCCATTTTTGCCTTCAGTGCGCCAAATGCTAGGACTTGGTAATTCAAAAGCCTGTCCAAAAGGGGGCTCAATGCTGCGATCAAAAGATGAAGGACTCGGTTCAAATATGCGAGCACTTGGGTCATATGGCACCTCTTTCTCAGCGCCTTGTTTTACCACTTCTTCGACCACTTGCGCTATTTGCGCACCTTCCAAAGCAAGCTCCATTTGCCCTTTAGGAACGATACTGGTTGCCACAAAATGCTGACCCTTGATGTATTTTTTGTATACTGCAATGACATCTTCACTACTCACATCTTGTAGTCGTTTAATATCTTCTTGTAAATACCCTGGATTATCAGTGAAAACATTATATTCCCCCAACGCGATAGCTTTCCCCAATGCACTTTGTATTGCATCCAAAATGCCAATTTCAGCCTCGGTTTTAATGCGCACCAAAGCCTTTTCGTCAATACCATTTTGCTCAAACCTTTCAAAACCAGCCCAGATAGCAGGCATTAAATCATCGATGTCTTGGCCATCTTTTGGACTAACAAACAAGTACAATTCGCCTGCGAGCTCCTTGTTATAATTAAAGCCCGATACTTGAGTCGTTAATTGCTTTTCATCAATAAGCACTTCATTTAAAGGGGCACGTTTACCTTGCGTTAAATAATTAAGCAATACATTAAGAGCATAGGAATCTTCATGATATTCGGGCACGGTAGGCCATACTAAAGTCAGTTGTGGGACGGTCGCAAAATTATCCTCATGAGTAAATAGTTTAGTTTGTGTCAGTGCAACCGGCTGGACTGAAGTGCTAGGAGTTGGCTTGTCGCCACTAGGAATATCGCCAAAGTATTTTTCGACTAATTGCTTTGCTTGTTCAATCTCAAAATCACCCGTTAAAGTGACCGTAACATTATCGGGTCGATACCATTTTGCAAAAAAGGCCTTTGTGTCCTCTAATGTCGCATTTTCTAGGTCTTCTAAAGAGCCAATAACTTGGTGATGGTATGGGTGGCCCTGCGGGTAAATTGCTTTGCCGATAATGTACAAATTATGACCATATGCTTGATTATCAACGCGTTGACGTTTTTCATTTTTCACAACTTGTTTTTCGCGGTCTATCACGTTTTGATTAACCGTATTAATGAACCATCCAAGTTTGTCCGCTTCGGCCCAAATAATTTTCTCTAAACCGTCCTTTGGAACTGCCTGAAAATATTGGGTCATATCGGTTGTGGTAAACCCGTTAGTACCCTCGCCTCCTATCCGAGTGTTCATTTCATCCAAACCGCCATACCCGAGGTTTTCAGAATCTAAGAACAAAAGGTGCTCAAACAAATGCGCAAAGCCTGTTTTTCCAATTTCTTCACGGCCTGAACCCACATGAACTGCCAAATTAATTGCGACAAGAGGATCTGAGCGATCGATATGAAAAATAACATCAAGACCATTATCTAAAGTCACTTTTTCGTATTCAATGGAAGGCAAGCTAACTTCGTCGATTTTATCTTGTTTTTGAGTTGAGGTTTGTTTGTCATTGCTGCACGAAACAATTAGCAAAGCTGCCAAAATTGAAATGCAGATATACGAAAATCGAGTGCGTGAAAACATTGTATCTTCCCTGAGTAATGTGCGTTTTTTTAAACGGTATGTGATTTTATGTGTAAAGTCGAGCAAACAGCTAAACAAAATATCCCTTTTAGCGTAATAAATATTGCGATTTACGCATATATAAGTACATATAATACAAGCCAAGAAACAGGCCGCGACAAGCTAAAAATACAAACATACCAATCCACAAGGCAGTATTTTCAAGCTCACTTGCGATATACCATGCCGGTAAAAATCCTAAGAAAAGACTCATCAGCATCGTGATTTGCATAGGAGCCCCCTTCCCAAGGCCAACAAATACACCGTCAAACAAAAAGCACCAGTGAGCCACTAAAGGTAATAGTACAATAATGTAAATATGTTGATTAAGCGTTTCGATAACTGACTGATGCGTGGTTAATAAACTGATCACCCAGTCGTCTATGAAATAAAAAGACACCGTATAAGCAATCGCAAATACGCTTGACCACAATAAGCCAAGCAAAACGAACTTGTGCAGTCGCTTAAGGTTACCTTTGCCTTTTTGTTCACCCACTAGTGCCTCAACACCATTTGCGACCCCATCTAAACCCAAGGCAATAAGAGCAAAAAATTGCATGATGATTGCGTTCATCGCCGCAGCATTTGCGCCATAAGAAGCGCCTTTTAAGGTGATAAACGCTAAGGTAAACTGCAAGGCTAAATTACGCACAAACATATGCCCATTTAATTGCAAAAGCGGAAGGATTTGTTGTAACGATAAAGCACTTATGACTTGCTTGTTAAGCGCGTTCATATTTAACGAACGCCTTGCCTTAATAATGATAACGCCAAAGGCAATAAACACCATTGTGTATTCAGCAATAACAGTACCTGCGGCAACCCCCTTAACAGCTAAGTCAAAACCATAGACTAGTATTAAGCTTGCTACGATGTTGGTAATATTGATGGCAAGTTGCAACCCAAGTACCCAACTAGTCTTTTGCTGGCCTATTAACCAACCAATTAATACCATATTGAGAAGTGCCGCAGGCGCCCCCCAGATTCTGACCGAAAAATAATCCTTTAAGCTATGATTAACCGCCTCACTGGCTTGAGCAAATTGAAGCCCCAAAGATAGAATCCAAGGGCTTGCTATTAACAATATACCTGAAATAGCTAAAGCTAATGCGCTAGCTTGGGTAAGTACTTTTATCGGCTCAAAGCCTCCCTTACCTTTTGCTGCAGCACTTAAGCCTGTAACAGACATCTTCATGAAGCCGCAAATCCAATACACCTGAGTTACGATAAGACTGCCAATCGCTGCGCCCGCTAAAAACGAAACGTCATCCATTCGGCCTAAAATAGCCGTGTCAACAAAACCTAATAAGGGCGTAGTTATATTTGCAAGAATCAGCGGAAACGCTAGACTTAGCAAACTATAGTGAGGATTGGCTTTAATCGAAATACTCTAATCCTTAGTATTTATTAGCATAAATATGATTCTTAATTCTAATACAGGTACAAAAGCTCAATGCGTTTATTGCCCTTATTATTTACTTTTCTTATGTTGATATCTGCGTCGGTAGGTTTCGCTGCTAGCGCAAATACAAAGAGCTCAAATAGTAATAGTAATTTAGTCATTTTACAGTATCACCATGTGTCTAATGATACACCTTTAAGCACATCTGTAAGCCCCCAGATATTTAAAGAACACATGGAATGGTTGAATAAGCATCATAATGTGATTGATCTAAAACTAGCACTAGGACGCATTGCCCAAGGCGAATCTTTACCCGAGTTCGCAGTGGCCATTACATTTGATGATGGCTATGTGAATAATTTTACTCATGCTCATCCCATTTTAGCAGCCTATAACTTTCCTTATACTGTCTTTATTAATCCTACTCAAATATCAAATGTCCAAAGCGATAGTAATGTTCATCTGTCATGGTCTCAAATAGATAAAATGAAACCCTTAGCTCGTTTTGCAAATCACAGTCTTGCACATCTTCATTTGACGCAAAAACTAAATGGCGAAGATGAAAAAGCTTGGTTAAATCGAATTATCAACGACATAGAACAAGCCGAAACACAAATTGCGAGTAAACTTTCTTATAGTGAAAAGTGGTTGGCCTATCCTTTTGGTGAATATAATACCCAACTTAAGCAAGCGCTCAAAGAAAGGGGTTATATTGGATTTGGACAGCAATCTGGGGCGGTGAACATTTATAGTGATTTTGGAGCACTACCCCGGTTTCCTGCGTCAGGTATCTATGCCAATTTAGACAGTTTACAAGTAAAACTGAAAAGCTTAGCAATGCCCATTGAAATGCTTAGCCCGCATCGATATGTATTTGAATACGGTGAAGTACTAGAGACTGTTACACTTAGAGTACCAGACATAGACGTTCGTAAAGATGCATTATCTTGTTTTTTCAAAGGCAAAAAGGTACCCGTTGTAACCGAAGGTTCAATGGTTAGCGTTTCACTAGAACACACCTTTAAAGCAGGGCGAGTACGGTACAATTGCACAGCACCAAGTGTTAAGTATCCAACACGTTTTTATTGGTTTTCACATCAAATGGTCGCACCAAACAAAGACAATATCTTCATCAATTAAGCAAAAATTGCATGCGCTTAAAACTAGAATTCGTTCCTAAGGAACGAATTGTGTCAATCATCAAAAGCCAATAGATCATAAGGCTGACAATCTAATTCTTTGCATATTTTCGCCAGCGTATTGAATCGGATGCCTTTTACTTTGCCAGATTTAAGTAATGACAAGTTTTGTTCTGAAATACCAATAATACTAGCAAGCTCCTTGGACCTCATTTTTCTTTTGGCTAACATCACATCAAGATTAACGACAATCGTCACAAGTTTTACCTATATAAATTCTTTATTTTCAAGCGATATTGCAAGGGCTTCATCAAATACTTTGGCAATAACGAAAAAGATAGCCCCTACAATCAGCAAAAATACATCTTGACTACTGATATTAACGGATAACATCTGCTGCCCATCGGGATGGTTGATTGACAAAATGAATACCACTAAAGAGTAAATTACCAAGTTCAGTATAGCAATTAAGATAAGGCTTTGTGCAAACCGTTTTATTGAGCGAATATTAACAAACTCAAAAATGTTCCCGTTTGAAAAGTGCCTAAAGGCAACTCTTAAGTTATATATTCCCCACATTAGTATTATTGAGGGGAAAATAGCAATTATAACCACTACGTATATCTGCCAAACTTCAACCGTTATCCATATTATAGGTACTTGAATATTCGACATCACTATACTTTTAAGTAGCTCATATGAACTAAAAAAATAAACCCACAAAATAGGGATTAATACCAACATTGCACTCATTACAAAAAACAGCATTTTACTCATTGTTTTAATATACATACTAACTCTTATTTTAAATTAATTAATGTTTTACATTAATTAAATTTGATCATACATTAATAATATAAAGTTTTATGAGTTAATTTACAATGTATAATTTTGCATCTGTTAGTCAGTTTGTTTTCCGTATGTTTTGTGGCGTCATTATGACTTTATTATTGCTAAGTTGTGATAGCACGGATGCGTTAAAGCCCATGAGTATGGATAATGCCAATAGCATAAATGCGCGCTGTCCTGAAGCGTTGCCCAATATAGGCAATGATGTTTGTGGCTTATATACTGTCCCACTTAACTGGGAATCAGGCTCATCAGTTAGCATCAATGTCTTTTTAAGGGCATTTAAAAGGTCTCAAGCAAGCAAAGGACAAGTATGGATTCTCGATGGCGGTCCAGGAGCAAGTGGATCTACTTTCTCAGATCCGAAGTTTGTAAAACTAATTCATGATATGGGTTGGGATGTATATATCCCCACTCATCGCGGTGTAGGTTATTCAACTCACCTAGATTGCGGACTCAATCATCAAACATTCAATGAGCAGTTTGTTAAACGATGCACGCAAAACTTACTTATTCAGTATCCAAAAGATATAAACTGGTTTTCTGCTACGGGCTCTGCTTTTGACCTTCAACACCTAATTCGTGCAAATAATACAAATAATCAGAACGTTGTATTGTTGGGGACATCTTATGGGACATACTTAGCACAACGGTTTATTCAATTGTTCGAGCAAGATATCGACGCCGCAATACTATTAAGTGGCACAAACTTAAACCCACAACTTGAGCACTTCGCTCATTATGAGCAAAACACACTGTTAGACATCCTAGACTTATGTCAAACACAAGATGAATGTCGCAGTATGTTTCCAGATAGTGCAAAACACACCTTGCAATCTTATCTTCAATTACCAAAAACTAAGCAATGCCAATATGCACTGTCAGACTCATTCAATAGCGGCATGTTAATAAAAAGTGTGGCATCAAGCCATTTGCGTGTAGAGCTTCCTCTAACTATTAAAAGGCTAGCGCGATGTTCTGAACAAGACATTCTGGAAATCAACAGTACGGTTTTGCTAATAAGAGACAACGCCATCCAGAATGCTCAACGTTTGTTTCAATTTAATCCGCTAATGACGCATCACCAAATGTATGTGGATTTATTGAGTGAACCAAGTTCACTTATAGATAGAATTGATGTGTTACCCTTTGGTGAAATAGATACGCAAATTCAGCAATACCTTTTGTTGCGTCAGCAATGGTTACTGCATGATGATCCAATATTATTAAGTCACTCGCTCCAAAGCGACTTACCCATTCTAGCGATTCATGGGAAACTCGATATGCAAGCTCCCGTCTTATGGTTTAACAAACTTCAGAGCGAGTTAATTCACTCAAAGCAACATGCCATTTTATTTGAATATGCCGGACACGGAACTCCAAATTATACTGAGCTAGAAAATGGCCAAAATTGTACTTGGATGTTGGTTGAAGAGTTTTTAAATGTCGACAAAAACAAATTAGATACCGATTGCGTGGCGCAAACGCTACCACTGATATTTAAATCACAATGAACTAATTACGCTAAAATAAAGGCCTTTGCATGCGCAAAAAGCTCTGGCTGCTTGGAGCAAATCGTTTTTCGCTTACGATTGTAAAGTCACACGCGTAATAAAATGAGATAGCTTCATCATTGTTAGCGTCAACATCAAGGATCAATTCTTCTTTTTGAAATTGTTTTGCCTGTCTTATTGCATACGCAATTAGCTTTTTGCCAATACCATGCCCTCTAGCATGCTCATTTACTGCTAGGTGCCCTATACAAAGTTGATGATCATCTGGAGGTAAAAAGACGTTTACGAGCATTGGATTAGCCTTTACTAGACGGGAAATTTGTCCAGCGTCTAAAAAAGAAGTAAGACTATCGATGGTGCCTTGAGTAAAGTCATCGGGCATGTTTGAGTGCCAAAGTGTTAAACAGGCTAGAACCGTTTTCCCCTCACAAGCAAGTTGATGACGTTTAGCACTATATTGTCCATCGTTTTGTGCACCAGCTCTTTCAATATAATCGATTGTTTTTTTGGCTGAACCAAATAAAAAAGGCAGTAATGTATTGGCGGAGCTTAATACTAACGGCGCTAACGATTTTGCATCACTTGCGTTACCTTGCCTCAATTCAATCATCGATAATTTTACGAATGATTTAGTAAAATAGGCACATCTATAGCTAGCTGCTGCACATCAGAGATTGATAGCTGTCCAGGTGTATGCTGAGGCTTAAACCGACCAACTACATTACCTTGAGGATTAATAACAACGATTGAAGCGCTGTGATCTACAAGGTAATTCGGATTATCTGTACTTTCGCTTAATGAATACATCATTCCCATGCTTCGGACCAAAGGAAATAGTTGATCGTGTGGACCAGAAGCTGCAACAAAATCAGAGTTGAAGTAGTTAACATATTCGTTAAGTCTTTCGGTAGTATCTCGCTTTGGATCAACCGACAAAAACCATATTTGCAAAGGCGTATCTTGAACTGATTCAAGTAAAGTCGGATATATTTTATTTAACTCAGATAGAGTTACGGGACAAATATCCGGACAATAAGTATAGCCTACAAAGGCCAAAGTCCATTTATTTTTAAGGTTAGCGTTGGTAAATTCACTGCCGCTATGATGAGTTAGCGTAAAATCCGATAGCGCACGTTGTGCAGGATACCAAGACATGTGCGTTGTTTTTTCAGATAGTGGCTTTGCTGCATCATCGCTTGATGGCGGCGCAATAACCAAGGCCAAATATATACCTAAACCAAATACTACTGCCAGTAGTAGGCCAAGCCATTTATTATTCATTTTATTTGCTTCTCTTGTAAATCAACAACTACTGCAATCTCAAAAACTAACACTGTTAAACTTAAAAAGGTAGATAGTGATCAACCAGTAATACAACAAATAATACCATCAAATGTAAAATTGAAAACTTAAACGTTGCCATTGCTGTGCTGCTTGTAGGTGCAAATTTAAGCTTAAGTGCCATATACATAAAATAAGCATTCAGCAAAGAGCTACCAACTAAGTAAATCATGCCACTCATACCTGTTAAGTAGGGCAGTAAACACACTAAACAAAGTAAAACCGTATACAGCACAATACATGTCTTTGTAAATTCAACACCATGGGTGTTAGGCAACATCGGAATTTCTGCTTTTGCGTAGTCTTTTTCTCGATGAATCGCAAGCGCCCAAAAATGAGGAGGCGTCCAAGTGAACACAATCAATACCAACAGTAAGCCATAGGCATGGATTTCGCCTGTCACGGCCGTCCATCCTAACAAAGGAGGCGCGGCTCCCGCTAATCCACCAATCACAATATTTTGAGGTGTTGCGCGCTTTAAATACATTGTATAAATAACTGCATAACCAACTAGGCTCAACAAGGTTAGTCAGGCGGTAAGCATATTAACAAACACAGCAAGAGCGGCAAAACCAGACGCAGCTAATACAAATGCAAACAATAAGGCCCGTTCGACAGAAACTTTACCTTTGGCAACTGGACGATTGAATGTTCTTGCCATTACAGAATCAATTTTATGATCAACTACGTGATTAATTACCGCAGCAGCCGACGATAAAAACCCAATACCGACCATACCGGCGATAAAGATTACTGGGTCTATCCAAGACGGGGAAGACAAACACATGCCAACTAACGCCGTCAGAAGTAAAAGCATCACAACGCGTGGTTTAGTTAGTTCATAATAATTGCCCCAGCTTTCAGAAAAGCTTCTAGGCTTTGTTGCGTTGACGCTTGTTGCTTTAGCCACCACTGACTCCTTGTTTCATTTATTTATTATTTTTGTTTTTAATATTTTCGGTACATTGTATATGTAAGCAAAATCATCACTAATAGCAAACAGGCGGCAACGGCGTTATGAAGCACTGCCACCGTTAATGGTAAGCTATAAACCACATTGCTAATTCCCAGACCAATTTGCACGCCTAACACTACAATCATCAAAGTCACTGTGCTTTTTACCATTTGACTGTTCGCAGCTTTGTATAATGCTATCGCTAGCCAGCATAAATACAAGAATACCAATATCGCGCCAAATCGGTGCATGACATGCATTGTCATGCGATCTTCATATGGATGTACACCATATTCGTAATTATCTGCTTCAGGCACACTAAATGCCCCAGCAAAGTCCAAACGACTTGTCCAGTTGCCTTCACAAATCGGCAGCTCTGTGCATGCTAAGGAAGCATAGTTGGCGGAAGTCCAGCCACCTAATGCTATTTGACCAACCAACAATGCAATGCCGACCACCCCATATTTAGCATAGCGTCTTATGTTCGAATCGCCACCAGGGATGCGAAAATGAGACAGACGCAAATACAAAATAAACAATCCGCTAAGCACTGTAAATCCGCCTAATAAATGCCCCATCACAACCACAGGAAGTAGATTCAAGGTCACTGTCCACATACCCAAGGCGCCTTGAAAGCAAACCAGAAGCAATAATATTAAAGGCAGTTTAAACGGGCTTTTTTTACCGCCTATTTTATGTTTAAGCGCAATTAAAAAATTAATCAAAATGAGTAAACCAAGCGCGGCAGCAAAATACCGGTGAATCATTTCGTTCCACGCTTTTTCCGCTTCAACGGGTCGCTCGGGAAAAGCTTGATTAGCTGCATCGATATGATGCTCAGCCTGAGGTACTAAAATATGGCCATAACAACCTGGCCAATCAGGACAACCAAGTCCTGCGTCAGTTAAGCGAGTGTAGGCACCTAAAATAATGACTACTAGTGCTAAAAATATGCTCGCAAGCACCAACTTCTTCATCTTACTTATCCTGTAATTTTTATCCAATACGAGAGAGTTTTAACAGCTTCTTGAGGTCTGCTAAGATATTGCGACTATCCATGATTGCTTTATCTGCATTGTCGGTCACCGGATAGCGTAACACCACATTATGTAAGGTGTCAGAGATGAAAATAGCATTTATATCTACGTTTTTAAACAATTCATTTACATTGGTTAAACTTCTTTGTAACACCATCGTGCCAGCACTTTGCTCAATGGCGTTTACCCCTTTTACATCACTCATTTCGGTTTGTAAAAACAGCACTCCTACGCGATCAGCTTCTTTGCCAGCTGCTTTTTGAATCTGCACAGCGCTGTAAATAGCGTTTTCGCAAGCAAGCTCACAATTAGCAGGTAATATATATACTACATGCCATTTAGCTGAAGACTCTTCTAGTAAAGAACCTGCTTCGATAACAGGTTCAAGTAATTCACCTCTGTTTGTGGCGGCTTTGTTAAACCAATCAAATTGCAGTGCCATATATGCCATTACAACTGGCGCGACAAATACAACGACCAAGAGGATAAAACTTCTACGATTACTTTTTGCATGTTCCATGATGATTTGCCTAATTTCTTATTATTATTTTTTATCTTCTGACTTTACTTGCAATCGCTTTATTAAGCTAAGTAAAAATATTGTAAGCGCTGCGATTGCAAGCCCAAACCATTGTATTGCATAGCCTAAGTGTTTCTCTGGGCTCATTGTGACTACTTGCCAATCCCTAACAAACTCATCACTAGGATTATTTGCTCTCACTATAAAAGGTAGAACGGGTGTTTTTACATGTTTTTGTATTTCCTGCAAATCTATTTGCTGCAAAATCGCGGGAAAAATCCCATATTGCTGGTTAGTTTCGCTAACCAAGGTGTTTAATAACGGTACATATAAGATACCCGTACCTTCTGACAAAAAAGGACTCTCAAATGCCGGTAGTTCATCTCTAATCCCAGTTCCTTTAAGCCAACCTAGGTCAACCATCAATATACCATAATCGGTTCTTAAGGCTTGTAAAACATGATATCCCGCTTGGCTATGATACATTTTGTTATCAATATAAAACAAAGTGTCCAAAGGTTTCCCGTCTATCTTTATTGTAAAATCTTCAAAGGATTGATACTCGTCAATTACTTCTGCTAAGGCTAATACGTCGTATTTAGTCGCATTTTCAATCTGTGCTAATCGAATTTCTTTTTGATCTTTACGCTCTAACTGCCAAAAACCTAATACCAACATGATGACAATCGCGGCTAAAGCGATTACTGTAGATATAATTGGGAAAGGCGAATTGTTTGACACTTGTTTCATTACTTTTGTTATTACGCTACTACTTTAATTGTTATTATCACTTAGTGAAGGGTCATCATGTTATTAAAAGTTATTGTAGGTGGATTACTTATTTTTATGGTTTACAACTTGTTTCGAGCTATGATGATCATGCTAAAAGGTGATACTACGGTTCCCATGAGTAAATTTATTGGGAGAAGAGTGTTACTTTCAGTTGCTATCGTTGCATTAATGCTAATTGCAATAGCCACGGGTTTAATTCAACCAAACCCGCGACCTTACTAATATAGTCGTTGTATCTTTATAAAATATATACAAAGAAAAACAGTATTACCCATACCACATCAACAAAATGCCAGTACCAACTGCCAGCTTGAAATGCAAAATGCTCGTCAGGGGTAAAGTGACCTTTCAAGACTCTAAAAAACAATACTAACAAAATGATTGTTCCAAGCGTCACATGAAGGCCGTGAAACCCTGTTAATAGATAAAATGTATTGCCATACACACCTGACGATAAGGTCAAGTTCAAGTCTTGATAAGCGTGCACATACTCAGCGCCTTGCAGGTAAATAAATACCGAACCCAAAGCAATTGTTGCAAACAATAAGACAGATAATTGCTTTCGTTTATTTTGCTCTAAGCCAACGTGTGCGTAGTGTAATGTAACCGAAGAGACTAATAATATAACGGTATTAATCAGCGGCAATCCGTACCATCCCATTGCGTTAGTCGTTTCACCTGCTGGTGTCACAACTAATGGCCATGCAGCTTCAAAAGCTGGCCATAGTACTTCATTAGTCATCGCATTATTAGATTCGCCCGACAACCATGGTACTGAAATTGTTCTGGCATAAAACAATGCGCCAAAAAATGCTGCAAAAAACATGACTTCAGAGAAGATGAACCACGCCATACTCTGGCGATATGAACGGCTTAATTGAGCGCTATATAAACCAGACATAGATTCGTCTATTTGGTTTTTAAACCAACCAACTAACATTATTAACAAAACAGCTAAGCCAGCCATCAGAGTATAGAACCCGTATCCGGTTTTATCACTGGTTGCTTCTATTACATAGTTACCAGCACCAACTGCAATTAGAAATAGTGCAACTGCGCCAACGATCGGCCAAATACTCTGTTCTGGCACATAGTATTTTTCATATTGTTGTTCGGCCATTGTGTTCTCCGTTATTCGTTTGAGTCTAAATAGTCTACTTGCGCCAACTCTTGGGCAGGCTCAACTGATTCAGTAATATCGTATAAAGTGTATTGTAGTGTGAAAAAGGTAATGTCTTCAGGCAGCTGAGGGTCAATATAAAATACCATCGGCATAACAGCTTCTTCACCAGCTTTTAAGGGCTGATGTTGAAAACAAAAACACTCCGTTTTATTTAAATATAGTGAAGCGGTTCCCGGTGACACCGATGGCACTGCCTGCGCGATGATGTCCCTTTTGGTTGGGTTTCGTACGTAAAAAGCCACTTCAGCCATTTTACCCGGATGGACCTTTACTTCTTTAGTCTGAGCTTCAAACTTCCAAGGCATACCGGAATTTGTTCTAGTAATGAAATCGACAGTAATTGTGCGACTTAAATCTACTTCTACCGCTTCATAAACTGCAGCTTGATCATTTGTCTTGCCATTTATGCCCGTTAAATCACAAAAAACGTCATAAAGGGGAACCAACGCAAAACCAAACCCAAACATACCAAAAACTACCACTAATATTTTAGCGACCGTTTTACCATGCTTAGGTTGCTCACGTACCACACCAGTGGCACCTGAGTCTTGTGCTTGCATAGACTTATGTTCGTTTTCCATTAACCTACGCCCCAATCACTACTTAACGACTGGTGGCGTTTCAAAGCTATGATAAGGCGCTGGAGATGGGATTTCCCACTCTAAACCTTCTGCACCTTCCCAGACTTGGTCAGTAACAGGGTCACCTTGCTTACGACAAGCTTTGATCAACAGGGCTAGGAAAATCAATTGAGACAGTCCAAAAGCAAATCCACCTACTGATATCCACTTGTTAAAATCGGCGAATTGCAAAGCATAGTCGGGAATACGACGAGGCATGCCAGCTAGACCAACAAAGTGCATAGGGAAGAACAAGACATTTACCGATATAAGTGAACACCAGAAATGCCATTTCGCTAGCGTAATATCAAACATTTTGCCTGTCCATTTAGGTAACCAATAGTAGACAGCGGCCATGATTGAGAATACAGCACCCGTTACCAATACATAATGGAAATGCGCAACAACAAAGTAAGTGTCGTGATACTGGAAGTCAACCGGGGTAATCGCCAACATCAATCCTGATAAACCACCAATAGTAAACAGTACAATAAATGCAATGGCAAAGAGCATTGGTATTTCAAAGGTTAATGACCCGCGCCACATTGTAGCAACCCAATTAAATACCTTCACACCTGTAGGTACCGAGATTAACATCGTTGCAAACATAAAGAACATTTCATAAGCAACTGGCATTCCAGTCGTAAACATGTGGTGAGCCCACACAACAAATGAAAGCAATGCTATTGACGCAGTGGCATAAACCATTGACGCATAGCCAAACAGTTTCTTACGAGAGAACGTTGGAATAATTTGAGAAATAATACCAAATGCTGGCAATATCATAATGTACACTTCGGGATGTCCAAAGAACCAAAAAATATGCTGGAACAATACAGGATCACCACCACCGGCCGCATCGAAGAATGATGTCGCAAAATACTTGTCAGTAAGTACCATTGTGACCGCAGCAGCGAGTACCGGCATTACCGCGATTAATAAAAATGCAGTAATCAACCATGTCCAAACGAACATCGGCATTTTCATTAATGTCATTCCTAGCGCACGCATATTGAAAATCGTTACAATTACGTTAATTGCGCCCATGATTGAGCTAATACCCATAATATGAACAGAGAACACAAATAAGGCAGTACTATCGCCACTATAGGTGGTTGATAGCGGCGCATAGAAAGTCCACCCAAATGCCGGACCACCTCCTTCCATAAACAACGATGATAATAAAATCAAAAAGGCAAATGGTAAAATCCAAAAGCTCCAGTTGTTCATGCGTGGTAGCGCCATATCGGGTGCACCAATCATTAGCGGTACCAACCAGTTAGCTAAGGCCAGTAAACGCTGGCATAACGGCACCAAATACCATAATCAAACCATGGACGGTTGTCATTTGGTTGAAGAAGTTTGGCTCAACTATTTGTAAGCCTGGTTGGAATAACTCTGCGCGAATGACCATTGCCATTGCACCGCCAACCAAGAACATAATAAAAGCAAACCAAAGATATAGCGTACCTATGTCTTTATGGTTTGTTGTAAATAACCAACGAGTAATACCCTTTGGAATATGGTGATGATGATCATCATGGTGATCAGATTGCGTTTCTTGTGTTTCAGTGACTGTCGACATCTGATTACTCCTCGCCGTTCATTATTGCGTTTACATCTTTGGCTTGCACCATATCACCAGTGTCATTGCCCCAAGCGTTGCGTTCATATGTCACAACTGCGGCTATTTCAGACATTGTTAATTGTCTTGCGAATGACGCCATGGATGTACCTGGGCTACCATTAACAATGATATCGATATGACCAGGAATATCTTCTAAGGCCATCTTTGACCCTTTTAATGCTGGGAATACACTCTGGCAGACCTTCACCATTAGGCATGTGACATGCGGCGCAAACTCCATCATATACGCGCTTACCTTCTGTCATCAGTTCTTCCATGCTCATGTTCATTGCTAATAATCGCTGTTCTTCTTCACGAGCGAAACGCGCCATAGCCTCTTGTTCTGCAACCCATGCTTCATACTCAGCAGGTTCTTTTGCAATAACGACTACTGGCATAAACCCGTGATCTTTACCACAAAGCTCTGCACATTGGCCTCGATAAATGCCTGGTTCATTGACCTTCGTCCAAGTCTCATTGATAAACCCAGGATTTGCGTCTTTTTTGATTGCAAAGTCAGGTACCCACCAAGAGTGGATAACATCATCTGAGGTGATTAAAAATCGAACTTTCTTACCCGTTGGAATAACCAAAGGTCTATCCACTTCGAGCAAGTAATTAGCAGTTTTATCAAATTTATTGCGTATTTGTTCGGGCTGAGTTGCCAAGACCGAAAAGAAATCAATATCATTATCACGATATTCGTAGTGCCATTTCCATTGCGAGCCTGTGACTAAGATGGTGATATCAGCCTCGGACACATCTTCCATTTCTATCAAGGTATTCGCTGCTGGTACTGCCATAAAGATAAGAATTAAGAACGGAACGACCGTCCACGCAATCTCAACCGAAACATTTTCATGAAAATTTGCTGGTTTAGCGCCTTTTGACTTACGGTGGACAACCATTGAATAAAACATGACGCCAAATACCACAACGGCAATGACAACGCATATCCAAAACATCAACATATGAAGTCCAAAGACTTCATTACTAATGTCTGAAACGCCAGGGCGTAAATTTAAGTCAGATCTGCCTGTATATGATGGGTCTGCAGCAAATGCCGAAAACCCAAGCAACAAGAAAAGTGGACTTAGGATGAGGTTCCGAAATTTCACAGTGTGCTCCTATCTATGCCTGTAGTATCGATGCAGTAAATTTGTGCAAAAGTTGAGTGAAAACTAGACATAGGTTTAATAATTCGTAATAGGTTTGTTGTATTTTTGTAAATTACCCGCTAATAATCGGGCACTTGAAACAAATAGTCTAGTGTTTTTTATATAAATTTCTGGTTTATTACTCGAAAAATATTGCCGATGGTACGATTGATGTACAAAATTGGGAGATTAAAACAAAAAAAACGAGCTATTAGCTCGTTTTTTCATGAATAACAATTTGTTTACAAACTACAAGTCGCCGTGGTCTCGAATAACGCCAACTGCTAACCCTTCAATCGTAAAAAACTGAGATGCTAAGTCAACTTTTATTGGATTAAAATCTTCATTTTCAGCGTGAAGTAGAATTTCACTTCCTTTGCGTTCAAAGCGCTTAACCGTGACATCTTCGTCAACACGCGCAACGACCACCTGTCCGTTGTTTACTTGGTCTGTTTTATGAACAGCGAGTAAGTCACCGTCCATAATACCGATATCTTTCATACTAGCGCCTTTTACTCTGAGTAAAAAGTCGGCGCGTGGATGGAACATGGCGGGATCACATTTAAATCTATTCTCGATATGTTCGGTTGCTAAAATAGGTTCACCCGCTGCCACTTGGCCAATCAAAGGAAGACCATCTTCAAGCTCATCCTCTAAATCAACGTTCAACCTTATACCACGAGAAGTTCCTAGTAATATTTCTATCATTCCTTTTTTTGCTAGCGCCTTTAAATGTTCTTCAGCGGCATTTGCTGATTTAAAGCCTAAGGTGCGAGCTATTTCAGCCCGTGTAGGTGGCATACCAGTATCAAGGATGCTATTTTTGATGAGGTTTAGGACTTCTTGTTGCCTAGGAGTTAGTGGACGCATAAACAGCCTGTTTTTCTATACAGTTATTTTGAGTATATCCTTTAAAAATCAATAAGCAAGCACTTTTTAATTAGGGTCGATCATGACTTGTAACAAATAAGCTCAACTAATTATGACATTTGAGTGCTACCAACGAGTCGGTTCATGTTAATATGCTTTGGTATAGTTTTTACCAAAGTATGATTAAAGAGGTAAGATGAATAGACTAGGTAATATTATTAGACGATTATTGTCGGCGCCTATCAGTGCATTTGTTTCTGTCAAAACGGTCCCTGCGGATGTTGAAAAAGAGCTTGGCATTGATTCTACAAAACCTATTGTCTATCTACTTCAAAGTTCATCGTTTACAGATACCATTGCACTGATAAAGTCAACAAAGGCCGCTGGCCTTCCCTCGCCAACCAATAAGCTCAAACTTGATGGTAAAACACATAAACGTTATTACTCGCTTACCCACCCAAGAGGCTTTTTTAGCGATAAAGCCAAAGCAACCACGATTGAAGACAATTTCACAGAAATGTTTCATTTACATCGTGAAAATGAAGAGTTGGACGCACAAGTAGTGCCTGTTTTTATCACGTGGGGCCGAAGTGCAGGTAAAGAAAAGTCTGGTTTTGCACAGTTAATTGCCTCAAAGGCATCACCAAGTTGGCTCCGTAAAGCCTTCATAGTGCTATGGTTTGGTCGAGATAATTTTGTCAGTTATTCAAAGCCAGTTTCCACTCGGCAAATGGCCAACTTAAAGGGTTCCGATCAACAAATCGCGCAAAAATTAATTCGCGTGGCTCGCACTCATTTTCAGCGAAAAAGACAAACCTTAAGTGGGCCAACTTTACTTGAGCGAGAAACCCTATATAACTCGGTACTTGGTGCAACAAGCGTTAAATTAGCGATAGAGAACGAAACTAGTAGTAAAAAGATTAGTGCGCATGCTGCCAAGAAAAAAGCCAAGTTTTATGTTGATGAAATATCTGCAGATTATCGTGAAGGCTTAATACGTATTGGGGAAAGAATTCTTCGTCGAGTGTGGAACAAGATCTACGATGGTATTGAAATACATAATGCTAAACGAGTAAGAGAGCTTGCCGCGAATGGCCATGAAATCATTTACGTGCCTTGTCATCGAAGCCACATGGATTATCTTTTACTCACTTACGTGATTTATCATGAAGGGCTAGTTACCCCTCATATTGCGGCAGGTATTAACTTAAACTTTTGGCCTGCAGGCCCTATCTTTAGGCGGTGTGGTGCATTTTTCTTAAGACGCAGCTTTGCAGGAAACAAACTATATAGCGCAATATTCAGAGAGTATCTTGAACTACTGTTTAATAAAGGGTACTCGGTTAAGTATTTCCCTGAGGGAGGGCGTAGTCGAACTGGTCGATTGTTACCGCCTAAAACGGGCATGCTTGCAATGACTTTACAAGCCTTGACAAAAGGTATTAATCGCCCTGTATCAATCGTACCCGTTTATCTTGGATATGAGCATGTGATGGAGGTGAAAAGTTATCAAAAAGAGTTGAAAGGAAAAGGGAAAAAGAAAGAATCACCCACCCAAGTATTTTCAGCCATCAGAAAGCTCAAGAATTACGGCCATGCTTTTGTCAATTTTGGCGAGCCTATTAATTTGCATGGCTTCTTAGATCAGCAAGTACCAGATTGGCGAGAAACCACGCCAGATGATGACAAAAAACCAAAATGGTTAACGCCGACTGTCAACAGCTTGGCAAATAACATCATGACGCGTATTAACCACAGCGGTGCCCTAAATGGTACTGCTTTGTTAGCTTTCAGCTTACTGTCATCTAAGACACATATCATGAGCAAAAAAGAGTTGGTCGCTTCAGTTCATGATTTTATTCATTTATTTGCTAATAATCCTTATTCAAAAGACGCAACATACCCTAAAGAAGATGCTTTAGAAATTGTCGATAGAACGCTTGCATTAAATCGTTTTGTACAATTTAAAGACAGCTATGGAGAGATGGTTTCTCCAAAGCAGGGCAATGATGTGTTGTTGACCTATTATCGCAACAATATCATGCATATGTTCGCCTTACCTAGCCTAGTTATGGCCGCCGTATTTGCACATAAGAAACTTGAAAAATCCGCGATTTTAGACCTTGTTGCTCACCTATACCCAATGCTTCAACGTGAATTTTTCATGTACTTTTCTCAAGAACAAGCTCAAACCTATGTTGAGCAACTCATTGTTTACTTAAAAGAACAAAAAATGTTGGTGCAAAAAGGCAAAGTGATTACGCATGCTGAACCAAGCTCTATGCAATTTCATAGTGCTTGGCTGCTGAGTCGAAGCATGCAAGAGACTTGGCAACGTTATGCGGTAGTGCTAAGAGTGCTAGAAACGCAAAATGTAATTGGTCGTTCTCAATTAGAGAGGCAATCTACCGTTGTTGCAGAACGTTTATCGGTGCTATTTGGCATGCATTCGCCTGAATTTTATGACAAGAACGTCCTTGCTACTTTTGTGAATGCATTGCGCGAAAATAATATGTTGTTGACCAGAGATGACGGTAGTTTAGAGTTCTCTGACGCGACAGCCAAACTAAAAGCAAGCGTAATGCCTTTAGTTTGGCCTGAAATAATTCAACATCTTGAAAGAATCTAATCAATCGAAGTATGCGCGCGAATCATTCGCGCGTATCAGCCCTTTGATACTCTTATAGGTCAAATAAATACTGATACCGATGCCCAGTGGTATCGCAATAACGATACCAACAACAGACATTATCAAAACAAAAGCGATTGTTGTTACTATTACGCCTATCCACGCTGAACTTATCATCTCTTGAAAGTGACTATAAGAGGCTCTATCGAGGTGATCCCCGCGACCAATATAACCCACTACCAAAGTGACAATTCCTGCCATTGGCACGAGCCATCCCGCTAACATTGCGCCCCAACCTATCATCACCAAGACTTTACTGGTCTCAGGTAAGGTACTTATATCGTCAAATTCCGTGTTGTAATTATCCATGTTTGCTCCTTGCTATTAATTCGACGCCAAAAAAACTCATAAGCCGGATCATCAATGTGCTCTTGCACATCAAAATCTAGTTTATCTAAATATTGTTGGAACACTTGCCGTTGCATGGCATCCATTTCAAATCCACATAGCACCATGCCTTGTGCAGCACCGTGATTACGGTAGTGAAATAAAGTAATGTTCCATGATTCACCTAACGTATTTAAAAAATGCATTAAGGCCCCAGGATATTCTGGGAAAGAAAAGCTAAAAAGATGCTCTTTAATTGCTTGTTGAGGCCTGCCGCCAACCATGTGCCTGACATGTAACTTTGCTAATTCATTTGCTGACAAATCACTACATTCATACCCTGCTTGCTTTAATTTTAACAACAGATTTTCGTATTCTTTAATACCATTTTTGAGCTTAACGCCTACAAAAATATGCGCACTGTCACTACTTGAATAACGATAGTTAAATTCGGTAATGACAATACCACCAAGTAAAGCACAAAATGCTTTGAAGGCGCCTTTCGTCTCAGGAATATTCACCGCAAATACCGCTTCTTTTTGCTCACCAAGCTCACAACGCTCAGAAACATAACGCAGGGTATGAAAGTTAATATTGGCTCCGCACAAGATACCAGCCATGCGCTTATTTTTGATATTGTGTTGACGACAGTATTGACGAATTGCCGCCGCTGAAAGCGCGCCGGCGGGCTCAGCAATGACTCGTGTATCATCAAAAATATCTTTAATCCCAGTACAAATTTCGTCATTGCTGACGGTGATTACTTCATCTAAGTATTTATCACACAACCTAAAGGTTTCTGTACCAATTGTTTTAACCGCAACGCCATCAGCGAAAATCCCCACTTGGGGCAAAGTAACCGGCTTTTTAGCTTTCATTGCCGCAAGTAAACAGGCAGATTCTTGTGCCTCTACTCCAATAATTTTAATCTCGGGTTTGACTTGCTTTAAATATACCGCCATCCCCGCTGCTAGGCCACCACCGCCAACGGCAACAAATAAGTAATCAATATGGCTTAGCTGCTCTAGCATTTCTTTTGCTATTGTACCTTGTCCAGCAATTACATCTGGATGATCAAAAGGAGGAATCATGACCAAGCCTTGCTCGGTAGCTAATTGTCGTGCATGCTCACTAGCTTGATCAAAACTGGTTCCATATTGAATAACCTTGACCCATTGCCCGCCAAAATGTGTCACCGCTGCAACTTTGATATCGGGTGTTGTTTCAGGCATCACAATAGTTGCATTAATTTTCATCGCTTTTGCGGCATAGGCAACGCCTTGTGCATGATTGCCAGCAGAAGCGGCTATCACTCCTTTTCGTTTTTCATCATCTGAAAGCTGTGACATGCAATTGTACGCACCGCGTAATTTGAATGATTTGACCGGCTGCTGGTCTTCTCGCTTTAAAAAAATTTGATTATCGAGCGTCTGGGAAAGTCTTTCTAACAAATTAATGTCGGTGACGGTTGCCGCTTCATAAATAGGGGCTTGGAGAATTTTAATTAGATAATCGAAACTGGCGATAGACATAATGTTGAGTGTTTACTTAGCTTATTGTGCAGATGTATTGCTCAAAGGCCGTGCAGCTACCTGCAAGACTGTGGCCTCTTAAGCAATTAAGGTGCTTTTAGTCTGCCTTTAAACATAATCCAAGGCAAGTCAAAATATCAATGACATAGCTATTAGCTAAGTAAGTACCATCATAAGGTTCAGTACCATCTAGCATAATGCCCTTGCATAATAAGTCGTTTTGCAGGAGGTAATATGGATTTAGCGGTAGTGTATACACGTGCCAACTTAGGAATCGATGCGCCTTTAGTAACTATCGAGGTACATTTAAGCAATGGGCTACCGGGCTTTCATTTAGTGGGCTTACCGCAAACTAGCGTAAAAGAGTCTCGTGATAGAGTGCGAAGCGCCATGTTGAATGCTGGTTTTGAATTCCCTAATCGACGCATTACGGTAAATATGGCACCTGCTGATTTACCAAAGGGAGGCGCAAGGTTTGATCTTGCTATTGCAGTTGGCATTATTGCAGCGTCTGAAAAACTAGGTGCGGATTGTTTATCAAAATTTGAGTTTGTTGGCGAGCTTGCACTTTCAGGAGACTTGCGCAGTATTCAAGGTGCACTTCCCATGGCATTTGCCGCCGCTAAAAGTGGACGCACACTCGTGTTGCCAAAAATAAACGCGCAAGAGGCCATCATCGTTAAAGACGCAACCATTTTATGCGCAAATTCACTATGGGACGTTTATTTGCACTTGATTGACAAGCAGACGCTTGAACATCTCAAGTATGAACCTAATACAAATGCAGATAACGTAGACTACGGGGATTTAGCCGATATTATTGATCAACAACACGCTAAACGCGCATTAGAAGTGTGCGCAGCCGGTGCGCATAATATTCTACTATTTGGCCCGCTAAGGCACTGGCAAAAGCATGTTAGCAAACCGATTGCTATCGATATTACCACCTCTTAGCGATGAAGAATCCCTTACCGTAGCCACTATTCGTTCTGTGGTAGGTGAACAATCTCAAGGCAATTCGTTTAGCCGACGACCTTTTCGACAACCACATCACTCAAGCTCAGCAACTGCGCTAGTAGGAGGTGGTAGCTTTCCAATGCCCGGTGAAATTACATTGGCACACAAAGGCGTGTTATTTTTAGATGAACTTCCTGAGTTTGGTAGACATACGCTAGATGTGCTTCGTGAACCTCTTGAAACAGGTGAAATCAATCTGTCTAGAGCTAAACATAAGACCAAATACCCCGCGGACTTTCAGCTAGTGGCCGCGATGAACCCAAGCCCAACAGGTGATATCAGCGACAAACGATGCAATAACGACCAAATATTACGCTACCTTAATCGTGTCTCAGGCCCGCTGCTTGATCGAATTGATATGCAGGTTTTAATGCCTTTAGTTGATATTAGTAAAGCCATTAACACGCAAACAACAAGCGCTTTAGATACAAATCAAAACAGTCATGCTGTGAAAAAGCGAGTAACGATTGCTAGGAATACGCAACTTGAAAGGCAAGGGAAGTTAAATGCTGAATTAAACAATAAAGAGCTTGAGCAATTTGCACGTTTAAGTACCAACAACCAAGACTTTGTTACCAGCGCAATTGATACCTTGGGACTATCGATGCGAGCCTATCATCGCACCCTAAAAGTGGCTCGAAGCATCGCTGATATTGAACAATCAAACAATATTGAAAAGCAACACTTGGCAGAGTCATTGTCTTATAGAAGCTTTGATAAAATGTTAAAACAACTCACTGAGTAAAGTTGCTTTAGTCAGGCAAGTGACCTGTGCCGAATTGTACAAAACCTTATGCGCAAAAATTTCTTTAGACGTTTTATAAATTAAGTGTACTTTTCTATGTTTCAGCGCGTAGGCATTAATACCATGTTTAATGACAGTATTTAATGTCCCTAAGGGTTCAATATGACAATCCGTTTGCCGTACTTAGTTTTGCTTAGTTGCACCATTGTGTTGTTTTCAAGCAACGTCCATTCTGTCAATGAAATTAACATCCAAGCATTAAAAGAGGATGTCAAAGGAGTCGTCGCTAACATTAAGCGTGCTTATGTTTACTTAGATGACAAGCAAATTGACTTAGCCTGTATCGAACAACAATACATAAACAAAGCTGAAACAGTTAAATCCAAAACTGAGACTGTTTTGTTGTTTGAATATTTACTCAATGAGTTTTATGACAACCATATGTCACTAACAACCAATGTTAATGAATCATATCGATTATCTGCGCCTATTTATGTGCACACAGATAAAGACGTCACACACATTAAAAATGTATGGCAAAGTCAGCTATCACCAATAGATGTCAATATAATCGGCGCGCAAATCTCAGCGTTTAATGGCACTCCTTTTTCACAAAAAATAGATGAATTCCCAAGTCTTTGCTTGGACAAAACGCAAGCGAGCATCAGGTCATGGGTAGCAAATAAGATTATTGCAGGGAAATACACACAAGCTCGTGTTCTGACTTTACAACTTAAAAATGGCCAAAAAATAAACTGGGATCTTGATGCTATTAAGCTTAAACAAGACAACAGCTTACTGAGCACCAAAGATATCGACGATGTTGGCTTGATTCGGCTAAATAACTCATTAGGCAATAATCAATTAATTGCTGCTTTTGACAAGGCATTAGATGAGATGCTCGATACAAGAGCCTTAATTATTGATTTACGTAACACCAACAATGGTGGTAATTCATATGTTGCAAAAGGTATCATGGGTCGATTTATTGACAAAACGCAGGCTTATCAGCAGCACGAGTATACTGAGTCTTGGGATGGCCAAGCGAAAATAAAGCGCTCGTGGGTTGAGTTAGTCAGTCCTAGAGGAAAGCTTTATGATAAACCGGTAGTAATATTGGTAGGTCGCTGGACCGGCAGTATGGGTGAAGGTTTAGCGGTAGGGTTTGATGGTATGCGAAGAGCCGATATTGTTGGTACATCTATGAAGCGATTGGCGGGTTCAGATTATAACTTTGGATTTATACATCAGAATTTTGGCTACAAAATTGTTGCCGAAAAAATCTATCACATAGACGGCCGTTTACGAGAAAATTTTGTGCCGAAGCACTACGTATATCAAAGTGGATTAACCGAAGATGAAACCATGGAGAAGGCACTTTTATTATTGAATAACAAACTATAGAAAGTAGGTTATTATAATCAGTGTAGTGCCATATTTGACAGCTTAGTTATCAAGACATCCTTGGACTGAGATTGTTCACCTAATAAAATAATAAAAACGATAAACTAACTAATAACGCGACGGGAATTGGGATGACCAAATTAAAATTATCAACGCTAGTGTTAAGTCTTAGCTTTGCTTTTTCAGCGCCAGTGCTAGCAGAGCATCACAGTGACAAGATGCAAATAGATACGAGTAAACATATAAGCTATGAGGATTTATTTAATCTAGAGCATGCCGCAAACCCCTTAATGATGCCTGACGGTAAAACGGTATTATACGAGCGCAGAAGCATGGATATCATGACTGACTCGCAACGCATTAACTTATGGACTGTATCTTTAGACGGTCAAACACATATGCCATTTTTGTCAGATATGGCTAACCATAGCAGCCCAGTTTTATAAGCCGATGGAAGCAAGTTAGCTTACCTATCAAGCAAAGAAGGCCAAACACAAATATACGTACGTGATTTATCAGTTGGAAACACCGCTCGAGTAAGCGATGTTGCCATGAGACCCAGCAGCTTAAGCTTTTCGCCTGATGGAAAATATATCGCGTTTTCCATGTTCACGCCCAGTAAGGGCAATTCACTGTTTACCTTGCCTGGCAAGCCCAAAGGCGCCAAGTGGGCTGAGGAAGCTCATTATATCGACCATACTTTATTTCAGCGAGATGGCGCTGGAATGAATCGACCAGAGCAATATGCATGTGTATGTTGTTCCTAGT
The DNA here is from genome assembly GCF_055693685.1 of Glaciecola sp. HA4-3. Classification (NCBI taxonomy): domain Bacteria; kingdom Pseudomonadati; phylum Pseudomonadota; class Gammaproteobacteria; order Alteromonadales; family Alteromonadaceae; genus Glaciecola; species Glaciecola sp. HA4-3. Next base: position 24,776 of record NZ_CM146340.1, on the reverse strand, counting down.
ATTGGAGGCACACCTCGCCAGATTACAAGTGGTAATCATGATTATGCAGGACAACTTAGCTGGCATCAAAATGGTGAAGCGCTGATGTTATCGGCCAATACGCGTGATGATAGTGAGTTTGATGTATTTAATAGCGATTTAATATCGGTGAACATCAATACCGGTGTGATGACCAAATTGACTGAAACAAGCGGGCCAGAGTCAAACCCTCATATTAGTCCAAACGGCAAATTAATCGCCTTCACGGGCTTTATTGATAATGGTAAATCAAACCAAATTAACCACCTGTACGTCATGAATAAGGATGGTTCTGATGTGCGCGATTTAACCAAAGACTTAGACCGTTCTGTTGGTAATATCCAATGGGCAGATAATTCAAAGGGCTTATATTTTAGTTATGATGATGCAGGTAAGAAGCATGTCGCTTATGTTAACTTATCAGGTAAACGCACTTTAAAAACTGATGCGCTAGGCGGCCAGAGTCTGGGCAGGCCATATACCTCTGGTGACTATGTAGCCACTGATGATGCACAGGTTGTATTTACCCTATCTACCGGCGATCGTCCTGCCGACTTAGCGGTGGTGAATAAACGAGGTAAAGTCACACAGTTAACCGACTTAAATGGCGATATTTTTGATCATAAAATCATGAATAAACCCGAATTGATGACAGTAAAAAGCAGCGTTGACGAGCGAGAATTATTGGCATGGATAGTCAAGCCGCCTCATTTTGACCCTAACAAGCAATACCCAATGATACTTGAGATACATGGTGGGCCTCACACAGCTTATGGCCCAGAGTTTTCAACTGAAGTACAAATGTTTGCAGCTGCCGGCTACGTTGTTTTATATGGTAACCCAAGAGGTTCAACTTCAATGGGAACTGAATTTGCAAATTTAATTGATAAAAATTATCCATCAGAAGATTATGACGACTTAATGGATATGGTTGATGGTTTGTTGGCTAAAGGGTATGTCGATGAAAACAATCTGTTTGTGACTGGCGGTTCTGGTGGTGGTGTTTTAACCGCTTGGATTATCGGCAAAACTGACCGCTTTAAAGCAGCAGTTGTTGCAAAACCTGTCATTAACTGGATAAGCATGGTCGGTACAAGTGATATTTACACCTTTATGACAAAGTATTGGTTCACTGATCTTCCTTGGAACGATGTTGATCAATATTGGGAGCGTTCACCACTTCGTTTAGTTGGCAACGTTTCCACACCTACTATGGTTCTTACGGGCGAATTGGACGTGCGTACACCTATGAGTGAAAGTGAGCAATATTATGGTGCACTGCGACTTGAAGGTGTCGAAAGTTCTTTGGTACGCATACAGGGCGCATATCACTCAATTGCCCGTAAACCATCAAATCTAGGGCGTAAGATTGGCAATATACTTGCGTGGTTTGATAAATATCAAAGTTCGCACGAAAGCACAGAAGAAAACAAAGACGAAAAAGCAAAAGACTAAACAACTAGCTCATATTGTTAAGCCGACATTTTGTCGGCTTTTTTGTTTAAAAGGGAGTGTTTTAATCCTTGGGCTAGGTGTGTGTGAACATAGTAGAAAGTGCTTCAAAAATAGGTTCTTTTGCTCTTTTAGCTAAATAACACAGCCCAAGCTTATACGATTCAATATCGTGCACAGTTAAGGCGTTTACTTTATCTTTGGCCGTACTATTATCAAGCACAATTTGTGGAACAAAACCAATACCTAAACCAAGCGCTACCATACTTACAATAGCTTCATTACCTGATACCTGTGCATATATTTTTGGACGAATACCATGCTCAGCGAACCAATGATGGACAATTCGTCTTGAAGGACCCTTGGCTGGCAATATTACATTATGCTCATGCCAATTAAGCGTATCTAGGGATTGTATTGACGATGCACTAGGCACAATCAACACTAATGGCACTGTATCCATTAATTGAAAGTGAATATGGCTTGGAAAGTTTGGCGTCTTAATCGCAATACTCAAATCACAGGCTTGCTCCGGTGCACTAAGTCGTTCAAGTGCTAGCGCATGATCACCGGTATCAAGCTTTATATCGACATATGGATATTGGCGTTTTACTTTATCTAGCATCGCGGGTAAATAACTTTGCGCTGCTGTTACCGAACAATATAGCGACAATTGACCGCTAACTTGTTCGTAATCGCTTGAGACATCAGCAAGAAGTTCATGGTATTGCCTTAACACCTCATCGCTAAACGCTAGGAGCTTTCTACCTTGAGGCGTCAGCGCTACGTTGCGATTATCACGCACAAACAACTGTGTATTTAGCTCCTCTTCTAAACGCATGACAATACGACTTAAGGTAGGTGGTGATACAAAGGTAGCAGACGCAGTTTTAGCAAAGCTTAAACTATTTGCCAAATGGGTAAAATGAGACAGATTTTTAATGTCCATCGCGTGCCTTTTATTTCAATTTTTGAAATATTATATTGCATTTAATTCAATTTATAAAATATAAAAGTACTGTATGCTTAAGTACAAGTCGAAAGACACAGTATTAATGACTAAGGATAGATACAATTTTTGTACTAAGACTTAGCAAGCATTCGGAACACACATGGCAAATTATTTTAACAGCTTAGCTTTTAGACATCAGCGTGACCAGTTAGGTCAATGCCGCTTTATGCAACGAGAAGAGTTTTCTCTAGGATGTGATTTTTTGAAAGGAAAGTCCATCGTGATTGTTGGATGTGGTGCTCAGGGTCTTAATCAAGGCTTGAATATGCGTGATTCTGGACTAGATATATCGTATGCACTTAGACAAGCCGCAATAGATGAAAAACGCGAGTCTTTTAAGCGAGCTTCTAGCAACGGCTTTAGTGTTGGAACTTATGATGAGCTCATTCCCAATGCTGACTTAGTCTATAATCTGACCCCTGATAAACAGCACTCTAGTGTGGTAGAAGCAGTAATGCCATTGATGAAAAAAGGCGCAAGCTTATCATACTCGCACGGTTTTAATATTGTTGAGGAAGGCCAGCAAATACGCAGTGATATTACGGTAGTAATGTGCGCACCTAAATGCCTAGGAACTGAAGTCCGCGAGGAATATAAACGCGGGTTCGGTGTGCCAACACTCATTGCCGTTCATCCTGAGAACGACCCTCAAGGCCAAGGCTTAGATATTGCCAAAGCATTAGCTAGTGCAACAGGTGGTGATAGAGCAGGCGTACTAGAAAGTAGCTTTGTAGCCGAAGTAAAATCAGACTTGATGGGCGAACAAACGATTTTATGCGGTATGCAACAAGCAGCTGCGATTCTAGCGTATGAAAAAATGGTGGCTGAGGGTATCGATGCTGCTTATGCAGGCGCGCTTATTCAATATGGATTAGAAGCGATTACCGAAGCGCTTAAAATTGGCGGTGTCACCAATATGATGGACAGGCTATCTAATCCAGCTAAAGTCATCGCTTATGAGCTTTCAGAAGAACTAACAAGCCTTATGCGTCCATTATTTGAAAAACATCAAGACGATATTTTATCAGGCGAGTTTTCAAACACAATGATGGAAGATTGGGCTAATGGTGATGCAAACTTACTTAAATGGCGTGAAGAGACCGGCCAAAGTGCCTTTGAAAATGCGCCCGAATACACCGGCACAATAAGTGATCAAGAGTTCTTTGATAAGGGTATATTGTTGGTCGCTATGATCAAATGCGGTGTCGAACTAGCCTTTGATGTCATGGTAGAGGCAGGCATTTTACCAGAGTCAGCCTATTACGAATCGCTACATGAAACCCCTTTAATTTCAAATACCATTGCACGCAAGCGTTTATATGAAATGAACGTTGTAATTTCAGACACCGCTGAATATGGAAACTATTTATTTGCAAACGCCGCTGTACCACTAATGAAACAAGACTTTATGTCAAAAATCTCCCTAGAACATATTGGTGGCGGCTTGAGCAATACAAGCAACGGGGTCGATAACACTCAGCTTGTTGCTATCAATAAAGCTATTCGAAGTCATGGTGTTGAAACCATTGGTGAAGTTTTACGCGGTTACATGAAAGATATGAAAGCCATTGTGTAAAACTTAAAACAGTTCTGTCGTTAGGTGCTTTTAAAGCTCCTTTTGCCCGGTCATTTTATGGCCGGGTTTTTTCTTTATGCTACGGGAACCACCGGCGTATGCTTTATGCCAAGAGAAACTGAAAAATAAGTCAATGCGCCAAATACTAAAAACCCCAATGCAATTGGCGTTAAACTATCCGCCAAAAACAAGTTAATAAACATTGCGATTGGCACCGCTAAAAAGCTAGTAAATGACCCAATAAACGATGCGCCCACTCCTGCGATATGTCCAACAGGGATCATCGCAAGTGAATTTAGGTTGCCAAACAACACTCCGATAAAGAAAAAGCCGATAAACATGGTGGTAACAAACAACCATAAAGGTGGAATACCATTATGAACAATGACAACTAGGCTCAATAGGACCCCAAACATTAGCGTCATCACCAGTGCTATTTTGACGAGTTTAATCATACCAAGACGCACTACCATAATGCCGTTAAATAACGATGCAGCACCAATTGCAAATGCCAAAACAGCAAAAAGAGCAGGGAAATAAGCACCAGTATCATAAATTGTTTGAAAGATGGTTTGGGATCCGCTTAAGTACGCCAAAAAAGCACCAAAAATAAAACCCATGCCAAAAGAAGGCCCCATTACAGAAGGTTGTTTGATTAACCAAGCGATGGAGTGAAAATAGTGTTTCATATTAAACCTTGTGCGATTTGGGCGCGTTAACGTTTCTTTTTGGCGAGCAAAAAACCAAATAGCACATACAATGGCCACGATTGAGAAAACAGTAAAAATATGACGCCACCCAAAATGGATCATAACAACCTGTCCAATAAGAGGCGCTATCATCGGTACAAGAATAAAAATAACCGTTGTAAAAGACATAACTCTTGCCATCGCATCACCCACATAAAGGTCTCGCACCAAAGCCATCGATGCAATACGTGGACCCGATACGCCAAATGCTTGTATTAAGCGACCGATGATCAGGACTTCCATTGAATTAGCAATATAGCAAACCCATGTTCCAAACAAGAAAATGATGAGACCGACCAGAATAGTCAGACGTCTGCCTCGCGCATCTGCAAAAGGGCCAAAGAAAATTTGTCCAAATGCCATACCGATAAAGAATATCGAAATGATCAAATAGGTCTGTTGTGGACTGCCGCTGTCAAGTTGACTACCAATAAGATCAAGTGCAGGCAACATAGCATCAATGCTCAATGCCACCAAGGACGTCAAGAATGCCATAAGCAGAATAAATTCTACTAGGGGCAATCTGGCCTGTGGAGGTGGATTTATACTAACTTGCGCCGTTTCCATCTTTGGGTATTTACCTTAGTTTTATACAGTGAGTGTTTAATTCTTAAACAGGCGCGCGAATTTAACACAACTCAGTGCCACAAGCTATTGAGCATTTAGCACTTTTTTTATTTCTAATCTCGTTCAAGCACTTTAATACGGCCGTTGTCTAAACTATAGATAAAGCTGTGGAGCTTCACATCCTGTCCGCGAGTCACTGCATCTTGAAATACACTGGTTTCTCGCACATTCTGTGCTTGCGCAAGAACATTCAATTCACATAAACGGTCAATTTTTTGCTGCTCATCAAGCTGTGCTAACTCATTGTGTGCAGACTTCGCAATATCTTTAATGTGAAGCAGCCAATTGTCAATTAGGCCTAGCCGCTGATTTTCTAATGCGGCTTGCACCCCCACAACCATAATGACCACAAACAATAATATGTTTCACTTTCAAAACATCTAGTGCATATTGCAATACTGACATGCAGTTAAAATCAGTGTGTATTACCATATTGGCTACATTACGATGAACAAAAATATCGCCTGTAGTAATAAATCAACTATTTGATTGGCAGGTACCCGCGAATCACTGCAACCAATCCATAAATAGACTGGACTTTGCTGTTGTGCTAAGCGTTTAAAAAACTCAGGGTTTTCTTCTTTTGTCGTATTGGCCCATCGCTCGTTGTTATCCAATAACTTTTGTATTTCTGGCATGGTGCGAATCCTTTTTTGTTATTGTTCTGTTTAAGCACTATCGCTGTCTGAAGACTCGATAAATAGCACCATGTTGTCTCGGTGAATTACTTCATTTTTTGAGTTTGTACCTAATAAGGCTTCAATCTCGCCAGTAGAATATCCTAAAATCTGCTTAAGCTGTGAATGCGAAAAGTTGCTAAGTCCTTTACCCATATAATCACCGTCAAAATACATCTCAATACACTCACCTGTATTGAAATTTCCAGTAACGTGAGTCACGCCTGCCGCCAACAATGAGGCGCCTTTATCAAACAAAGCGCTTTTCGCTCCTTGATCAATGTTTATACTGCCTTGGCTTTTACTTGTGTGAGTTAACCAGTCTTGCCTTGCACTTTTCTTGACGCTTTTAACAGCAAAATACGTCCCAACACATTCACCATTTACTAGCGCCTCAAAGCTTGTGGACTTTTTGCCATTTAGTAACAGGGTTTTGATGCCACTAGCGCAAGCTTTTTGTGCAGCTTGTAGTTTTGTGATCATGCCGCCTGTGCCTACTGAGCTGCTAGCGCCAGATGCTAAGTCTAAAATATCTTGATCAATAGCCTGGACATGATGAATCAAGGTTGCATCAGTATCTTCATTAGGGTTTGCGCTATACAAGCCATCAACATCGGTACAAATAATTAAACATGACGCCTGCACGGCAATAGCAGTGTGCGCGGCAAGATTATCGTTGTCGCCTACTTTGATTTCTTCGACCGCAACTGTATCGTTTTCGTTAACAATAGGGATGATATTGTTTGCTAGTAGCTGTTCTAGGGTATTTTTGATATTGACGAAACGTTTGCGTTGGGCCAAGTCTTCAACTGTTAACAATACCTGGGCACATTCGGTGTGAAGCAAGTTCGCCCAATTCGCCATCATTTTTGTCTGCCCTACCGCAGCCATTGCTTGTTTTTCGGCAATGGTCGCTTGTTGGCCTGTTTTGATACTGCCACGCGCCGCTGCCACACTGCCAGATGAAACAAGAATCACATCAATATCCTGTTGATGACACTGCTCTATAAATTGCGCTATGGCGGCTAAATATTGTTCACTGCACCCGCTTCCTTGGGGTGACACAAGAGCACTGCCTACTTTTATAACAAGTCTTTTTCCAATGCCTTTGAGCATAAATAGCCTAACAAACAATAAGTTTTATTTCATAAAAGCAAGCATAACCGCTTCAATTGATAACTCAACCACTAATGCAGTGTAATTGGAACATTCGTAGAGCTTGATACCAAGGTACTAATTAAATTCTTGCTGCTAGTCTAGGTTTACGCTCCCAAAAAGAGTACACTTTGTTGAAAACTATAATAAATAACGCTTTCTAGGACGTCTCATGCAATCTCAATCAAATGGACTTGGGTCTATCATTCGGCTCTACTTTGTATTCACACTTATTACTTTCAGTCAGCTAGTAGCGGCGCAAGCAATCGAACAAACCAAAGGCGATTTTAAAGACAAATTCCGCCAACTAGATGAAGTATTGCCTACTGCAAATGTCTATCGTACCGCCGGTGGTTTGCCGGGCCATCAATATTGGCAGCAAAAAGTCGACTATCTTATTGACGTGACACTTGATGAAGAAAATCGCAGGCTCAGCGCATCGCAACGTATCACTTATACTAACAATAGCCCAGATACTTTGCGCTATTTGTGGGTACAACTAGACCAAAATAAATTTAGATCCGATTCTATGTCTGCGCTTACGTCGACCTTTGGTGGCATTGGCGCTCGCGGTCCAGCGACACAGTCTGCCAGTGGAGATTCACCAGCAAAATTAAGTTTAGCTGCGCTTCGTCGTCAACATTACGTTGAAGATGTAGAACTTGGTTATGACATTCAAAAGGTAAGCGATACCAAAGGCAATTCACTTGAGCATGTCATTGTAGGCACACTTATGCGAATTGATTTACCAACACCTTTACAATCAGGCAAACGTACTACATTTGAAATAGACTTCGCATTTAACATTGTCGAAGAAAATGCCGTGTCTGCTCGCGCTGGCTATGAACACTTTCCTGACGATGAGCGTGAAGGTGGTAATGATATATTTTTATTGGCTCAATGGTTCCCACGTTTAGCGGCTTATACAGACTACGAAGCTTGGACAAATAAAGAATTTATTGGTAGGGGCGAATTTACGCTTGAGTTTGGAGACTATGAAGTCAACATAACGGTGCCTGCTGATCATATTGTGTCATCTACCGGTTATCTAGATAACCCCAAAGAAGTGCTTAGCTCGACGCAACGTAAACGCTTAAAAGAAGCTGAAAAGGCTCAACGTCCAGTATTTATTGTGACCGCAGATGAAGCCTTAGAAAATGAAAAACAAGCTAGTAATGACACCAAAACATGGACATTTGTTGCTAAGAATGTGCGTGATTTTGCTTGGGCAAGCTCTCGCAAATTTATGTGGGATGCCAAAGGTTATCATCAAGGTGGCGACGAACAAGAGCTAGTCATGGCAATGTCTTTTTACCCTAAAGAAGGCGGTGATTTATGGAAAAAATATTCTACCGAATCAGTGATTCATACAATGGAAGTCTATTCTCGCTTTTCATTTGACTATCCTTACCCTGTAGCACAATCGGTTAATGGTCCTGTTGGCGGTATGGAATATCCAATGATTACGTTTAATGGCCCACGCACCACCTTACAAGACGATGGCAGCCGAACCTATTCCTTGGCCGAAAAACGGTTTTTGATAGGCGTGGTTATTCACGAAGTCGGTCATATCTATTTTCCAATGATTGTGAATTCTGATGAACGTCAATGGACCTGGATGGATGAGGGCCTAAACAGCTTTCTAGACGGCGTCGCTGGCAGAGAGTGGGATCCCACTATTCCATGGGGCGTTGAACCAAGCGATATTACTGACTATATGGCATCAAATACTCAAGTGCCTATTATGACGCAATCTGATTCAGTGCTGCGACTTGGTCCAAATGCATATACTAAACCGGCCGCTGCCTTGAATATTCTGCGCGAGACTATAATGGGACGTGAACTGTTTGATTTTGCGTTCAAAGAGTATGCTCAAGCTTGGAAATATAAACGCCCCACACCAGCAGATTTTTTTCGTTCAATGGAAGAAGCGTCGGGCGTCGACTTAGATTGGTTTTTCAGAGGTTGGTTTTACACAACTGACCATGTCGATATATCGCTCGATTCAGTTTATAAACTGCGCTTAGATACAAAAAATCCTGACATTGATTTTGATCGCAAGCGTCAAGCCTATAACGACAAGCCCCTTTCAATTACACAAGAGCGTAACCAAGAAGAAGGAAAAACGTTGTGGGTTGATAAGAACCCTGATATCACTGATTTTTATGATGAAAATGATATATTCACAGTAACGAACAAAGACCGAAATACCTACCAGAGCTTTTTAGAGGAGCTTGAACCTTGGGAACGCGCTACCTTCGAACGCGCGGTCGCCGAAGATAAAAATTACTATGTATTGGAATTTTCAAATGTAGGAGGCTTGGTTATGCCGGTCATTTTTGAAATGACCTTTGAAGATGGCTCTACACAAATGATGCGTATCCCTGCAGAAATATGGCGTAGGTCACCAAAACAAGTACAAAAATTGATAGTGACTGACACAGATAAAGTGTTAGTAAGTGTAGAGCTTGACCCTAGATGGGAAACGGCCGATGTGGATATTCACAACAACCACTACCCGCGTAAAATAATTGAATCTCGAATAGAAGCTTACAAAAATACACGCAGCACATCAGGTGTAAGAAGAGATTTAATGCAGGAAATTAAAACACCTTTAAAATCTGACGAAGACACAGAAGAAGAGGCGCAATAAACAATGCAAGCGGTGATTCAAAAGTTGGCTTTTATAAGCGTTATTGCCTTTATGTTGGCAGGGCAATTGATGCTTTGTGTAAGCGCCCACCAACAAAAAATGGCTCTCACTCGTATTGAAATTAATCCAAGAACGCAAGTTCTTGAAATTATGCACCGATTTGAACTACATGATGCAGAACATGCCGTGAGTGAAATTTTTGATCAAAACGCAGATATAATTGGGAATGAAAAAACCCAAACAGCCTTTGCAGACTACGTTAGTGAGCGCTTTGGTCTTTTCCATGCAGATGATTCAGCACTTGCCCTTACGCTTGTTGGCTTTGAGATTGAAGGTAAACATTTTTGGGTGTATCAAGAAGCGCCTATTCCGCAAAGTTTCGAAGGCTTGCAAGTTGTGCATAATGCATTGCGTGATATTTGGTTTGCACAAACAAATACTGTTAACATCAAATTGTCAGATGAGGTGACATCGCTCACTTTTACTGACAATACTGAAGTACTCAATATTGAGTTTTGATATACGCCTTAATTAGGCCTTGGTTTGTGATAAAAAGGGCATCCTTATGGGTAAAAAGACCGCCAGAACTGAAAAACGCGAAGCAAAAAAAGAAGCAGCACTTGCTGAACAAGCACTTAGCGACAATGAGCAACAAAAAAAGGTAGAAGCTTTTAAAGATAGAGGAAACATTATGTGGCCTTTATTATCCGGCGCAATGGCAATTACCATTAGCTTATTGTTTTTGTTTCCTCAAGGTTTAGGTGGCGGATTAACGTCTATCTATAGTTTAATGTTGTGGTGGGGACTCTTCGGTATGTTTTTATTCCGCTATATTGGAAAAAAAGCGCTTTTGGCTTTTTTGGTGGCAGTGTATTTGGCATGATGTTTCATATATTCACACCCTTAATTGCCAGTATCTTGCTAGGTTAGCATGAAAAACAAACCTGTCCCCAGCTCTCGCTTATCACGATTAGCGACGCTGGGAAGCTTAGGAGCGTCTTTGACAGGTAATATTGTCAAAAACTCAATCAAAGCTGCTAGCACTGCTCGACTACCCAACACTCAAAACACACTACTACACGAAAACAACGCCACATCAATTGCCAAACATCTTGCGCATATGCGTGGTGCAGCAATGAAGATTGGTCAAATGCTGTCGATGGACGCAGGAGAAATTCTGCCAGCAAAATGGGAGCCTATTCTTGCGATTTTGCGCGAAAAAGCCAACCCTATGCCTCGTGAACAATTAGAACAAACATTGGAGGCTGCATGGGGTAAACAATGGCAAAGCCAATTCAGTATGTTTGATTATGACGCTATTGCTGCAGCGTCAATTGGACAAGTTCATAAGGCCACGTTGGTATCAGGAGAAGAACTTGCCATAAAAGTCCAGTACCCTGGGGTGGCTGAATCAATTGATAGTGATATTGATAATGTAGCCCGCTTGCTCAAAGTGAGCCGAATGATCCCAAAATCTTTAGACATTGATACCATACTGGAACAAGCCAAAGAGCAGCTTAAAGCCGAAGCCGATTACAATATTGAACGCGAGAATCTACTCAAATACCAAGACTTTATTTGTGGTGATGAGCGCTTTCTTGTGCCAAAAGTCTATGACGCGCTCTGCAGTAAACAAGTGCTATGTATGTCATTTGTTAACGGTGCATCAATGGCTGAACTAAGCTTTGAAAGTCCATCCACTAAACAAATCATCACCGAGCACTTATTTGATTTATTATTTAAAGAGATGTTTGATTTTGGCTTTATGCAAAGCGACCCAAATTTTGCAAACTACTTATACAAAGATGATACCAAGCAAGTAGTATTATTGGACTTTGGTGCTTGCCGACCACTGTCTCAAAGTGCAAAAGATGGTTATTTTGATATGGCATTTGGCATGCTTGAACAAGACAAGCAAAAAATGCAAAGTGCATTATTGCAATTAGGACTAATTTCATCAAACATGTCAAAAGAAATGCTTGGCACTATATTAGACGCGGCGAATTTAGCAAGTGAGTGCCTACAAACACAACCATATAATATTAAACAAGCAGGTCTGATTAAACGCATTCAAGCACGTACTCAAGGTTTAATCATTCAAAATGATGCATTACCCTCACCAGAATTTGATGTTGCACTGATTAACCGTAAAGTAACAGGAATGGTTTTACTCGCTAATAAGGTCGGTGCGCAAATTAATCTGCGCACCCTGCTAGAAAGCGTTAAGAAGTAGCTTCACTTATAACTTAAAAAATGCGATGCGTTCTAAGCATTCGGCAGATTCTAGTACTTGGCTATGTGCTTTTTCTTTGATACTACTTTGTGCATGAGTATTTTCCGACGCTCGATCTTTAATACTAGTTACACTGTGTGTAATGTGCTGGCATGTTGTAGTTTGCTCTTCGGCGCCTGATTTCACTTGGATGTTTAATTGGGCAACCTGATCAATCGAATCATTTATTTTAGTGTAAGCTTTTGCTGCGGACTCGGTAAGCTTAACAACATCGTTAGACTTTTCATTTGAATCATTAATGACCCCCACCACATCAGACGCGCCTGTTTGTACCATTGATACAATATCAGTAATACGCGCGGTTGATTCTTGTGTGCGCTGGGCAAGCTGACGGACTTCATCTGCGACAACCGCAAAGCCTCGGCCTTGCTCTCCGGCTCTAGCAGCTTCGATAGCAGCATTAAGTGCAAGTAAATTGGTTTGCTCTGCAATCCCTTGAATTACAGATACGATATCGGCAATACCTTTGCTGTCCTCATCAAGTTTACTTACCACATCCATCGCTTGGGTCAATTTGTCAGCCAAAGACTGCATCGAGGTTTTAGCTTCATTAATGATGCTAGTACCGTTACGAACTTGCTCTTCAGCTTCACTGCTGCTTTGCTGAGCGCTGATAGCATTTTCAGTGATTTGTATACTACTGGTCGTCATCTGCTCTATTGCAGCGGCTAAGCCATCGGTCTGGGCCTGCTGAGACAAAATTGAATTTTGAGAATCTTCAACTAAACCCTCTACTACACCACTTAAATCTGAAAGCGTATGCATTGATGATTGGACATGCTCAATACTATTTTTGATAGTTTGCATTGACGCTAACAGCTCGTTGCTCAACTTTGAAAGTTCATCGTCGCCGGCAACCTTTATATTAGTATTTAAATTACCTTCTTTAAGTTCCTTCACTATCGAACGTGCTGTTTCAATGCTCTGTATAATAGACCGTGAAAGCCAAACGCCCAAAGTTATGCAAAGCACTAACGACACAACCATTGTCACTATACTGGTAATTGTTATGGTAGCTCGTAAATCATCAACAATAACTTGCTCTTCTTTCAAAAGCTCCTGCGAAAGCGTAGATGCATGATTCGCATCCTTCATCATTTTTTCGGTAATTTGTGAAGATTTTTCACCACCATTTTTTTCTTCTTTCACCAAATTATCAAACGATTCGCCATAGCTATTGACCGCCTCTTCAATCTTTAACACTTTAGCAAGGTTTTGAGTACCCTTTAATAAAGCTTCAACAGAGCGTAATTGTTCGTACGATTCAGATAGTGATTGCTTAGCTTGTTCAACAAAGCGTTGGTTCTGCGTGATCATAAAATCAGCTTGAGCCAAGCGTGCTTGATATAACTGGGAGTCAGCTTTTAAAAGTCCTGAAAATATTGCATCTTGTTTTTCAAGCAGGTTAACGCTTGTGCTTGCAACGATACCCAAAAACAAAATAGTAGCGCCTAAACTTGATAAGGTAATTAACAGTCTAGTCTTGATCTTCATGCTTACTTCCTAATAACAATCATTGATGTGTTATCGGGAAATTATGACAAAACCTTTAGTTATTAAGTAATCGCATATGCAACTAAAAGGGTGAGGTTATTTTGATTCACAAACGAATCTGAAATCCGCTTGTGAATCAAATGTTTAGTCTTCTTTTACAAGAATGACTTTGCGATGTGGGAACGGTATTTCAATATTGGCTTCATCAAGTGCTTTTTTAATTAGCTCGGGTACAGAATAACGAATATCAAAATAGTGCTCACCTTGGCAAAATGGGCGCACAATAAAATCAACAGAACTATTGTTTAGTGTTTCGATTTCCACAAACGGTGCTGGGTCTTTTAATATATGAGGATGCTCAGCCAACACGGTATCAATAACTTTGCGTGCAGCATCAATATTTTCATCATAAGCAATACCAAATGTCATATCGACACCACGTATTCCATGATATGAGTGATTAATAATTTGTTGGCCCCAAATCTGACTGTTTGGAATGATGATTTGCTGATTATCAAACGTTTGAAGGATGGTAGTAAATAAATCAACCTCGGTAACTTTACCAAACTGACCTGCCGAATCGATAAAATCATCTACTTTGTAGGGGCGAAATATTAATAACATCACTCCAGCGGCTAAATTAGACATTGCGCCTTGCAAGGCCAAGCCAATAGCTAGTCCGGCTGCACCGATTAATGCAACAATTGATGTAGTTTCAACACCAAAACGATTCAGTACTGCAATAAATACAATCGCCAAAATGGCGTAACGTACAATACTGCCAAAGAATCTAAAAAGCGTATCATCGAGTTTGTCGTACTTTTTACCGATATTATGAACGGCCTTATAAGCTTTGCCGCTTATCCAAATACCAATAATTAAAATTAACATGGCCAATAAAACGTTTGTCGCCCAAGCTAAAGCCACCGGTAAATATTCGTTTATATCAAAATTTTGTAAAAACTCTGGCATGATCGCACTCCTTGTAGGTACAAATACACTATTTTGTATATTTTTTAATTACTATATACCTTAAGTTTTTGATAATAAATATAATTCGTTCATAATGAATATAATATCTTCCTGCCTTTAATAATTCATGACGCTTGAACAATTTATATCTGGTTTTTTAGGTGCAAGTCCTATCGAAATAGTCGCGGCTATTTCAGGGTTTATATGTGTGTTTCTTATTATCAAACGGAATATCTGGTGTTGGTTTTTTGGCCTTATCCAAGTCACCTTGTATGTGTGGGTGTTTTATCAAAGTAAGCTTTATTCCGATGCTGGTTTACACGTGGTTTATATCGGGCTACAAATTTATGGTTGGTATAATTGGACAAATAATCAAGACCACCAAAATAACAGCCTTGCTATCCAGCTAACGGCGACTAAAGATATTGCCATATGGCTAGGAGTCGCTATTACCGGCACACTAGTTTTGGGCTACATGATGGCTAGGTATACAGATGCTGCTTATGCTTACCCTGATGCATTTACTACCGCTACCAGTTTGGTGGCGCAGTGGTTGTTGGCCCGCAGGCATTTGTTTAATTGGCTGTTTTGGATAATTGTCAACGTGGTTGCTATTGTTATCTATTTTCAAAAAGGTCTTTATCCCACATCAATACTGTACTGCACATTTTTAGTGATGTGCTTTTTTGGTCAGTACACTTGGTACAAAGAATATCGTGCACAAGACAACCGTGAGGCAAAGCTAGCACAATGAGCCAACAGCAAGTCAAAAAGATCGTTTTCATGGGCGCGCCTTCAACGGGCAAAACAACTATATTAAAAGAAGCTGCGGCTTTTTATCGTACCAACTACGTACTTGAATATGGTCGAGAATATTGGGAAAAAAATCAAATTGACCGTCTACTCACGCAAGAACAATTACTACATATTGCTCAAACCCAAATCAAACAAGAAGACGAAGCCATTAAGGACAGTAAGCAATATTTATTTGTTGATACAAACGCATTAACAACATGGCATTTTGCCCAAGACTACTATGGATGCGCTCACCCTGAACTAGACAAGCTTGCCGACCAAAGCAAAGAGCGCTTCGACATTGTTTTTTTATGTGGCGATGAAATCCCATTTGAAGATACATGGGAGCGTTCGGGCGATGTTAAACGACACGAATTTCAAGCCTTTATCACTGCACAGCTAAAGAATCGCAAAATTCCATTTGTCACATTAGTTGGCAGTGTAGAAGAGCGTCTAAAGACCATTATCGCCACGCTTGAGTAATCAAAATCAAGGGCAAACAACGTTAACATCGCATGTTGTTTTACCAGCGCCATCAGTTACATAAAAAAGGAAAAAAAGGGGTCTAAAAAAGGGGTCAGAGTCACTTATTGCTTGCAAGGTCTACCCATCTTCCCAGTTTTTAATTTCTGACCAATCATTATTTCGACTTTATTTTTGAACTCACCGTTTCCCAGTACTAATTCTTTGTTAGCACTCAAACTTATCTCATTTATCAAAGACTGGGGGAGTCCACCTTTAAACAAAGCCCTGTATGCATGCATTCGTTTTATAAATGTGTCGCCTAGTTGCAAATAGATTTCGTGAGGCGTGCAGAGCTTTGACATGAAACCCAAGGCATTGTGATGATAGCTTGACCATTTATACTCTTTAGGCTCTTTCACCATTTTAGCGCGAACAGGGTTTAGTTCGATGTAGCGGTAAACGTTCAATAAATAGCTTGATGTACAAACTAAAGACGACTTGAATCGACCTTCCCAGAGCGTACCTGTCTGTTTGTAAGTGTCGTTAAAGTACCTCACATATTGCCTGCCTAATGATTGCATCATTTGACTCACGCCTAAGTTGCTCGCTCTAGGTGTACACAACAAATGTACGTGGTTAGTCATAAAAACCCAAGCATGCAGTGCCACATTATATTTTTCGCTATACTGTTTTAACCAGCTTGCGTAAACAATGAAGTCTTGTTCACATCTAAAACAAATTTTACGATTGTTGCCACGTTGAACAACATGCTGAGTAACATCTTTAGGCCCTATCCTTCTGCGCCTTGCCATATTCATTCCTTTGATAAATCATTACCAAGTAAATACTAAAGCTTAGCGCCAACATTTCAAGCCTGTACCAAGCAAAACCAGACTCAAGGATTATGTAACACTGACCCCCTTTTTAGTCCCAACATTTTTTCAATTTCTTTGTTGCGCGCTTCTGCCTCAGTTGTGCAACCATTATTGTACCTTTGAGTCAGCTCTTTTTTCTGAGGAACCCGATATAAATTTCTCTCTAAAACTTCACTCATATAACAGTAATATGGCTTCGTATCTTTCGCAATTTGAAAGACTTGTTCGATTATCGGATCGGTAGACTCGGTGTTATCAAAATAACCTAGATTTACAAGATATTTAATAACCATTGCCGAAAGATAGAATTCATGCTTCTGTTCTAGTTCTTCAGCTTGTGTAAGTAGTTCTGCAACCGTTTTGCGCTTTTTTATATCATCTGATAAACCTTCATAGGGGTAAGATATGAGCATAAGCGCGGTAAACAACTTGCTCATTGACTTTTCTTTTACATTTTTCATCCCCACTTTCTGTAGAATCGTTATACCAAAAAATCTCTCTTGCTCTGACGATGGATCTAAACTACTTATCATGCCGATGTTAATTAAACTTGACTCATTGCCGAGTAATGCTGCTTTTCCCCAGTAATATCTGGCCATCTTAATATCATCTATTTTCAGTGCACAATTCCCAAGAATTTTATAATTGCTAAGATTTTCTTCAACCGAAAGTAAGGTCTCATTAATATATTGACTCGCAAGTTCACAGCGCTGATCACTTGGAATATGGGGTTTTGCTAAACTAAAAGTTGACTCTTTTCCTTTACTTTCAGCCACGCCAAAGGCACATAAAAAAATTAAGTACAAAATACGTTTCAATGGATAATCTCCTAATTATTTAATAAATCAAGGGGGTCTGGTTTCTTAATCGGCGGATCTGGTATTAGATCTTTAGGGTCTATGTAGCCACCCTTTGGTATATCACCTTTTGCGCGGCAATAAGTTACTACACAAATGTAATTCGCTGTAACTTCTTTCCCACCTATTATTAAGGGCACAACCACTGGATGAGTTCCATTTGACGTTGGACCCCAATCTTGCCATGCATTAACTCTTTCTGTGCACTCCTTGTATAGAGTATTTCTTGCGCAAGAACTTCGCCACGCGTGGTCTGCTTGATTTGGCAAGCTTTCATCATCGATTCGGCACTGAATTGCCTCAAGCTTAGCGTATTTATTGGACAGTTAGTAAGTATTATCTCTTATACAATAACTAACTACTCACCGACAAAATGGCTCACTTAATGAAGTAGAAACACTTCTTGATATTTATTTTCAATTTCTTTTATCTCTGCCTCAGTTAGTGCAGAGAACTCCTTAGTTTTGGCTCTCTTCGATAATTGCCCATTACTCTGTCGTAAAAAATTTAGTAGTAAACTTAAGCTTTTCTGAGGCATATCAAACCGATTATTTACATAGTTCCAAATCTCATCGTATCGTTCGAGATAAAGAACTTCCCCAAGGAGAACCGTGTCTACTGTATCTTTTACACACTCAAATAAAAACTCCACTTATAGCGCGTCATATCACCATATCGATACAGGTCAGCCGTTTCGTTTGTTACATGAACATTATTGTCTTGAGTTGGTCGCCATTCAATATACTGTAAACGCGGCTTTGTAAACTGCTCTAATACGGCTTTGTACTCTTTTATGTTTTCTAGAATTACTGCTGAAACAGGAAAGATTACGCCTTTAGGCGTGAAGCCGCTCTCGGCTAAAACATGATGAATTAAGTAGCGATGAATTCTTCCATTACCATCTTCTAACGGATGAATAATTACAAACGAAAAGGCAATGATTGCAGCAGCTAAAACAGGATGAAACCCTGAGCCTTTCATTCGTTCATAGGCATTTAGAAAGGCATCTAATAATTCTTCTAAGTCTTCTGGCTTTGCTGATATGTGCTCAGGTATAGGTAGGTTCGTCACACGATCATGCTCACCAACAAAACCGCCAAAGCAACGAATTCCCGTCAGAATAAATCGACTATCAGGAATGACTACTTCTTGTAATCGCTCTATCTCTTCTACTGTCAGTGCTTGCATACCAGCTTGACCGATAATTTTACCCCATCGTTCTATACGATTATGAGGCGGTGCTTCTCCTTCAATGGTATATGAAGCCTTGGAGTCTGAAAGCAGTAAAAAAGCTGCTGCTCTTACAAGTAAATCGCTATGAACAGCCCCGATATTCTTAGCCGCTTTTTCGTCTAAGTTTTCTCCAATATACTGAACTAGCGTCTTTGTTTTCTTAATTAAAGGACAAAACCCTTTAACACCCGGTAAGTTGTTATTTATTCGTTGGCGTGAAACCTTGGTTTTGGTGCAGCCAAATTGAAGCTTTTCATTTAGCGCGTCAACATAATTACCAGCAGTAACATCCTCAATGGGTAGTACTCGCTCAGTAAGCCATTCATAGAAAAACCAAATTCTGCGGCTATACGCGCCTGTTATTTCATTTTCAACTGAAGCAGTAATATCTTTGATTACCAAAGCGCCAAATAAACTTTTCATAATAGCTAAGTCAACGCCTTCGTATTTCAACGCAAATGTTAATTGTGCAAACCAGTGAGCTTCAGGCTGATAACGGCTTCCCCATATTAACCACCTACCTTTGCTTCGTTTAGCGTTTATAGCCGGGACAATGGCGCATATAGCGTTAGGGGCAGGAACGCTTAGTTGGAATTCATTTATAAGCCAAGCATATCCAACCAGCTCGGCCTCAGACTCTGGATAGACTTCTTCATCAAAAAACTTTGCGCGTTTAGCTAATACCATACTACCAACCTAAAAATGACGATTTACCATGAAAAACGATTATCGCACATGATAAACGATTATATAAAGCATCACGCCATGAATAATGATTACAGACTATATTATGACTGAAAACTTAAATCAATTACGTTAAAAATAATTACGAGGCGTGAAATATGGTTATTTTTGATGATTCGGTGTGGATTATGGTTATTTTTAGGTGAGTACCATTGTCACTTATTACGAATTCAAATTATAAAAAGGGTAATGCAAATGCATTGTTTTTGGCCAAGCTAGACTTGAGAACTAAGTGACATTGCCAAGTAGGTCGGTTTTGGTAACGAGCGTTACTTCCATCTCTGACTCACTTTTAACTAACTCTACTCAATCAAATCGCTGGCTGTTCTATTTTGCACGTGACTTTCGCCCCATTTTCGAAAACGGCTTCCAAATGAGTTTCATCGAGCAACGACATCTCTGTCTCAGTCACAATCGTTTTATCCGCAAGACTATCAATTGTATTTTTATCAAAAAAACCAATTGGGTCCTCGATCTCTACGACTTTAAATGATGTCAAAGACGACTCATAATTATTACCTATCACTACATACTGATGAGTAGAAATATAATACAAGGTTGACGTTTGCTCTAGCTGGTCCTTAACTCCCAATTTACCCTCTTGAACAAAGTAATCATCGTACATCTCGAATAAATAATTTTCACTTATTGTAAATGTTTCTCCCAATATATAAGAGTCAACGCATCTCCATTTATTGGCTTTTATAACTTCATTGCCAGTAGCAAAAGAATGTTGGGTTAATGCGCCTAATAAAACTATAAGTACCAACTTATATAGCATCTATACTTTTTCCTTGGTTGTCTCTGTATTGTCTATCGTCGTATTAATGTGATCTTCGGTGCTCTGAGAGAGAGCACCGACGCCATTTCCTATAAGATTTTCCGCGACAAACTTTAATACTTTTACTTTTTTAGAAGAACTACTTCCATTCGAGAAGCCTTCGGCAATACCATTTACAGTATTCCCAGCAGCATCAGATCCGGCCATTGCAGCCATATCTGCTATTGGGGCATCACCGCCGACGATATCCACTATCATCTCAGCTCCACTAACTGCTCTTCCCACTGGACCACCAACCAATTTTAAGCCCTCTATCCCCCCTTCTACCTCCGCTGCTAGTTCCTGATTGTATCGTTCTTTAGTCATGCTGCCACTCTCAAGGTCTTTGACTCTTTGGTCTAAACGTTGCCCGAGTCTAGTGGGGGCACTTCCGTCAGGATCAACAAATTTATAAGGGTTATTGTTAGCATAAGCATACCGATTGAATCCTTGAACGTTTCCTTGTCTTACGAACGTAGCCGATGGTGGTGTGGCGCTGTCATTTAGCTTGGTGAGTACTTTTGCAACTAACTTATCGCCCTAATAAATATAGTCTGATAATTGTTTCTCAATAAGACAGTGTTAAGCTAGGCAATGGTCACTAAGCCATCGTTCCGGGACAAACGCCGATAACATGGTAAATACTTCTTCAAGGAACCTGCTCCTTGATTCCTTGTGATTCTTAGTGATTCGTCGAAGCTTATATCTGAATATTAACATGGTAGCGAGTGCTTCGACCTCCGCCATCAAGTTGTACTATACAATTTTTATTTAAAAGATCGGTTAGATCTCTCGTTGCAGTAGCTTTACTTACGCCCGCTATACCTTTGTATTTTGATGCATTAATACCCTCGATAAACGCATCACCCAAATTATCTAACAAACGATTTAACACTTTAATTTGGCGTTCACTAAGAACCGTTTGCGCGTGGGAGTACCAAAATTGTGATTTTGCTAATACTCGTTTAATTCGATATTGTCCCTGCAATAATGCTTGCTTTAAAACTTCACAGAACCAAATGATCCAATCGGTAATGTCTAGCTGATTTTGCTGTTGTGAAACGGACTTTAAATTTTGTGTTGCTTCTAACATATCGTAGTAACTAATTTTATTCTGTTCAATGGCGGCACTCAATGAATAAAAACGTACTGAGGTCTGCTCATCCACAGCAAGCAATCTATCAGTGATCGCTCTAGCTATCCGTCCGTTGCCGTCGTCAAAAGGGTGAAGCGTTAAAAACCATAAGTGTGATATTGCCGCTTTAACGACAAAATGCTCTCGGTGATTTTCATTAAACCAAGATAAAAACTCGTTTATTTCATCAGCAAGTGTTTGTTTAGGAGGCGCTTCAAAATGCACTTTAGTAAATCGGCCTCGTTGAGAAACGACCTGCATTGGTGATTCACCTCTCAACTTACCTGTAATTACTGGTTTTAATGCGTATTCATTAGTAAACAACATAGATTGCCACTTAAGTAATGTATCTAGAGAAAGTGGTTCCGATAAATTCGAGGTCGCTTGCATTAACATATCAACTAAGTTGTCGGTTTGTTTAGTGCCCGAAATCAATCCTGCTTGGTTTAGTCCTAAATGTTTGGCTACCGATGAGCGTACAGAGCTTACATCAAGTTGTTCGCCTTCGATCTCTGAGGTTTTTATTGCATTTTGAATTAACGCATTAAGCTGTGCTTCAGAATCTAGTCCTTCAGGCGTTGATAATATTTGTTCTTTTAAGTTTGAGTGCAGCAGGTCTAACTCTTTGAGTAAAGTCATTACGTGGTCGTGCTGATAACAGAAAGAAGGCCAGTTTTTTAATTCCCAAATATACACAGTGAACACAAATGAGCCGATTAGAATTGATTAATCAAATCATTTTTTGAGCCGAATAACAAGTTTTATTCGGCTCAAATTGTGAACTATAAGGTAACCGTCGCCTAAAGACCGTCACCTAACTTCACATTCCAAGGCAGTAATTGCTCGATGTTAGGCTCAGGTTGCGTAAAGGCTTCGAGTAAATGGGTGATATAATCGTAAGGCACAAGCCCATTGGCTTTTGCGCTCTCTACCATTGAATAAAGTATCGCACTGGCCTTAGCACCCTTTGCAGTTTGTGAGAACAGCCATGCCTTCCTGCCATTCACGAAGGGTTTTATTGAGCGCTCTGCGCGATTATTGTCTATGCTGAGCCGTCCATCTAATGTATAACGTTCAAGCTTTTCCCATTGATTTAGACAGTATTGAATGGCATCACTTAGGTCGGTTAGCCCTAACACTTGGCTTTTGGATTGAATGAGCCACGTTTTAAATTCATCAAGCAATGGCAGGCTTTGCTCTTGGCGAATGCGGTAACGCTCATCGATAGTTTTATCTTTAATGAGGGTTTCTACTCGATATAGCTTTTTAATGTGGTTAATGGCCCAATTGATTTTGCCACTTTTGTTCTTGCCCATGGCTTTTTGCGCATCAGTGAACTTGCGCCTAGCATGTGCCCAGCAGCCAACAATGGTCGCTTGTGTTTTATGATAGCTAGGGTAGCCGTCGGCATGCATGTAACCATTGTAACCGTCTAAGTAGTCCACTATCACTTGGCCGCCTCGGCCACTGTTATAATCAAACAGCACGATATTGGGAATATCGCTGTCCACTATTCTACCGGCAGGCGAATCTGCCCCGCAGCCATATAACCACATGTAGGATTTTGCCTTATTGTCGCCCACGACTTTCACGGTAGTGTCATCACTAAAGATGACCGGTTGCTCCAGTAATATTTGCCGCATCATGTCGTATAAGATTTCGAAGATATTGCCACTTTTTATCATCCACTTTGACATGGTTTGCCGACACAGCTCAATGCCGTATTGCGCAAACATGCTCTCTAACCGATAAAGCGGCAAGCCATATTGATATTTGCTGGTAATGATTTGGGATATTAAGCTAGGCGTGGCGTAGCCCTTGGGAATAATGCTTGGCGGCACAGGGGTTTGTTTAATACGATTGTGAGTCCCTTGCTGCTCGCAGGCTTTGCAAGCATATTTCGGTCTCACATTCACAATCACTTTTATTTGGGCGGGGATAAACTCAATCTTCTCGTTCGTGTCTTCGCCAATTTGATGCAGCGGATGCTCACAGCAGTCGCAGAACTTATCTTCATCGGCGATATCATGGATAACGCGCTCACGAGGAATATCATCGGCTATCTTCTCAGCCCGCTTTTTACGGCGAGTGTAAGTGATAGTTTCGCTAGCATCGGCCTCAGCTTTGTCTGCTTGCTCAACAATCTCTTCCGCTTCGTTAAATAGCTCACCTTGCCCACCGAATGTATCACTGCTTTTGCCAAAGCGTTTTTGCTGGGCTAAGCGAAACATCTCGGTTAAACGCTGGTTCTTCGCGTTTAATGCTTGGTTTTGCTCGCGCAACTTAAGCACCATCTCTTGCAAGGCGGCAACGTCAGTCGGCAGTGTGCTCTGGGCTTTTTTCATGCCCTATATTTTACCTCAATGCTCTCCTAAATAGCTGATTTTATGTAGATTAAATCGTGATCAATAAGTTGTTTTTATGATCATACGTTATAAGCCCATGGACGTGTAATGAAGCGTGCTGTGCCCAATAACATCATAGCCACCTAACAGCCAAGTGAGCTGTTGTTCGCTTAATCTGAGGTGACTCATGTCGCTTAATTTAGGCCACTTAAATCGATTTTTTTGCAGCACTTTATACCACATGGCAAAGCCCGTTTTATCCCAATAGACGATTTTGAGTTTGTCTTGTTTTTTATTGCAAAAGATAAACATTGCATCGTCAAATGGA
Organism: Glaciecola sp. HA4-3; assembly: GCF_055693685.1. Lineage (NCBI taxonomy): Bacteria > Pseudomonadati > Pseudomonadota > Gammaproteobacteria > Alteromonadales > Alteromonadaceae > Glaciecola > Glaciecola sp. HA4-3. Next base: position 501 of record NZ_CM146340.1, on the reverse strand, counting down.
GACAACTCAAGCTCACATTCGATGATCACTAACAGGCCGTTGATGCTTTTGCGGAAATCCACGAAACGGGTGTGCAGATAAATATCGTTAGGCTCGACAAACATCTTCATGAGGCAAGGCCTTTAATGACATCCGTTAACCACTCTGGCTCTGGCGAATGCAGCACGTTAATCACCACACCTTGATAGTGCAGACTTAGTTGCGGCGAGAGTGCAGTCAACTCTGTCTTATCTTTACTCACTTTTACCCATGCCTTAGGATTGGGTTTGGGCCACGGCTTTAAGATGTCGCTTTTTCTGGCGTAAAACGTTTGCAGATGGATTTTATGCTTGGCGCAATATTCAGGTGCTGTTAAGCCACTGGCCTTTTGGGCTTCTAACGTAGCTTTCCATTCTTCTTTGGTTCGGCGTTTTCTGGGCATAGTGTCCTCGATGAGTTATCAAAGAGAACATTATGCGATGCTAAATCACTTGGCAGTAGACGGGGGTTGGGCTACGGTTA